>NZ_LMQL01000010.1 GCF_001424545.1 Ramlibacter sp. Leaf400
CTACGACAAGGACTGCGACCTGAGCCTGATCAAGGGCAAGACCGTCGCCATCATCGGCTACGGCTCGCAGGGCCATGCGCACGCGCAGAACCTGAACGACAGCGGCGTGAAGGTCGTGGTCGGCCTGCGCCCGGGCGGCGCGTCCTGGCCCAAGGTGGAGAAGGCYGGCCTGAAGGTCGCCGCSGTSAACGAAGCCGTGAAGATGGCCGACGTGGTGATGATCCTGCTGCCCGACGAGCAGATCGGCTCGGTCTACAAGAACGACGTGGAGCCGCATATCAAGCAGGGCGCCTCGCTGGCCTTCGCCCACGGCTTCAACGTGCACTACGGCCAGGTCGTGCCGCGYGCCGACCTGGACGTGTGGATGGTSGCSCCCAAGGCGCCSGGCCACACGGTGCGCAACACCTACACCCAGGGCGGCGGCGTGCCCCACCTGGTGGCGGTGCATCAGGACAAGAGCGGCAAGGCGCGCGACCTGGCGCTGTCGTACGCGATGGCCAATGGCGGCGGCAAGGCCGGCATCATCGAGACCAACTTCCGCGAGGAGACCGAGACCGACCTGTTCGGCGAGCAGGCCGTGCTGTGCGGCGGCACCGTGGAGCTGATCAAGGCCGGMTTCGAAGTGCTGGTGGAAGCCGGCTACGCGCCCGAGATGGCGTACTTCGAGTGCCTGCACGAGCTCAAGCTGATCGTGGACCTGATCTACGAAGGCGGGATCGCGAACATGAACTACTCGATCTCCAACAACGCGGAGTACGGCGAGTACGTCACGGGCCCGAGGATCGTGGACGAGCGCACCAAGGACGTGATGCGCCAGTGCCTCAAGGACATCCAGACCGGCGCGGTTTTCTGGAGCCAGCCATGAAGATCACNCGAACATGAACTACTCGATCTCCAACAACGCGGAGTACGGCGAGTACGTCACGGGCCCGAGGATCGTGGACGAGCGCACCAAGGACGTGATGCGCCAGTGCCTGAAGGACATCCAGACCGGCGAGTACGCCAAGAACTTCATCCTGGAAAACCGCGCCGGCGCGCCCACGCTGCAGTCGCGCCGCCGCCTGATGGCCGAGCACCAGATCGAAGTGGTGGGCGAGAAGCTGCGCGCGATGATGCCCTGGATCAAGGCAAACAAGCTGGTCGACAAGGCCCGCAACTGACCTCGCATCGCGGCCGAAGGCCGCACGCGAGGTCATCCCCGCGAAGGCGGGGATCCGGCAAGCCCGCGCAAGCGGGCTTTTTCCTTGAAGCCGCAAGCACTGGACCCGGCCTTCGCGGGGTGACGGAACGCGACCGCAATTACACTTACCTCCATGTACCAAGGCCCCGCTCACACCGACACCACTCCCCAGGAGGGCGTGGTGGTGCGCCGGCGCCGCAAGGGCATCTACATCCTGCCCAACCTGTTCACGCTGGCGGCGCTGTTCGGTGGCTTCTACGCGGTCGTGATGGCGATGAACCAGCGCTTCGACATGGCCGCTGCGGGCGTGTTCGTGGCCATGGTGCTGGACAGCCTGGATGGCCGCGTCGCGCGCATGACCAACACGCAGAGCGCCTTCGGGGAGCAGATGGACTCGCTGTCGGACATGGTGTCGTTCGGCGCGGCGCCGGCCCTGATCGCCTACGAATGGGCGCTCAAGGGCCTGGGCCGCTGGGGCTGGATCGCCGCCTTCGTGTACTGCGCCTGCGCGGCGCTGCGCCTGGCGCGCTTCAACGTCAACACGGCGGTGGTCGACAAGCGCTTCTTCCAGGGCCTGCCGTCACCGGCGGCGGCGGCGCTGGTCACCGGCTTCATCTGGCTGATGAACGACTACGGCATCAAGGGCTACGAGGTGAGCTGGGTCATGTTCGGCTTCGCGCTCTTCGCGGGCCTGACCATGGTGACCAACGTGCCGTTCTACAGCTTCAAGGACGTGTCGATGAAAAAGAGCGTGCCGTTCGCCGTGATCGTGCTGATCGCGCTGGGCATCGCCGTCATCAACATCGACCCGCCCGTGGTGCTGTTCGTGCTGTTCTGCGTCTATGGCCTGTCCGGCTACGCGATGTACGGCTGGCGCAAGGCCCGCGGCCAGCGCGCCAGCGTCATCAGCACGTCGACCGACGAGCCCGAGGAAAGCGGGCTGCACAAATAGCCGCGCCAGGCGTTTGTGCTAAATTCGCCGCCATGAACCTGATTTCGCTGGCTCTACTGCTATCCACCCACGGGCGGAGACGGTAGCGCACGCGTTCACCAGACCTCGACGGCCCGTTTGCACCAGCAGCGGGCCGTTTTGTTTTGGGGCTGCCGGTTCACCTTCCACGAAGACCGAAAGACGACCATGTCCATGTTGAAGAACCCCGCCACCAAGTACCGGCCCTTCGCCCCGGTCGGCCTGAAGGACCGGACCTGGCCCGACGCCGTCCTGTCCCGCCCGCCGGTGTGGTGCAGCGTCGACCTGCGTGACGGCAACCAGGCGCTGATCGAGCCCATGGACATCCCCCGCAAGCTGCGCATGTTCCAGGCGCTGGTGAAGATCGGCTTCAAGGAGATCGAGGTCGGCTTTCCGTCCGCCTCGCAGGTGGAATACGACTTCCTGCGCAAGCTGATCGACGACAACCTGATCCCGGACGACGTCACCATCCAGGTGCTGACGCAGGCGCGCGAGCCGCTCATCCGGCGCACCTTCGAGTCGCTGCGCGGCGCCAAGCGGGTCATCGTCCACCTCTACAACGCCACCGCGCCGGTGATGCGCAACGTGGTGCTGGGCCTCGACGAGGACGGCATCGTCGAGCTGGCCACCGGCCAGGCGCGCCTCTTCAAGGAACTGGCGGCGCTGCAGCCGCAGACCGACTGGGTGTTCCAGTACTCACCCGAGATGTTCTCCGGCACCGAGCTGGCGTTCGCCAAGCGCGTGGTCGATGCGGTCACCGGCGTCTGGCAGCCCACGCCCCAGCGCAAGTGCATCGTCAACCTGCCGTCGACGGTCGAGCACTCCACGCCGAACATCTTCGCCGACATGATCGAGTGGATGCACCGCAACCTCCAGCGGCGCGATTCCATCGTGCTCTCGGTCCATCCGCACAATGACCGCGGCACCGGCACCGCCGCCGGCGAGTTCGCCGTCATGGCCGGGGCCGACCGGCTGGAAGGCTGCCTGTTCGGCAATGGCGAGCGCACCGGCAACCTGGACCTCGTCAACGTCGCACTCAACCTCTACACCCAGGGCGTGAACCCCGGCCTGGACTTCTCCGACATCGACGAGATCCGCCGCACGGTGGAGCACTGCAACCAGCTGCCGGTGCATCCGCGCCACCCCTACGTGGGCGAACTGGTCTACACCTCTTTCTCCGGCTCCCACCAGGACGCCATCAAGAAGGCCTTCGCCGCCCGCAAGGAAGGCGACCTCTGGGACATGCCCTACCTGCCGGTGGACCCCAAGGACCTGGGCCGCAGCTACGAGGCGGTGATCCGCGTCAACAGCCAGTCGGGCAAGGGCGGCATCTCCTACCTGCTCGAGAGCGAGTACGGGCTGGAGCTGCCCCGCCGCCTGCAGATCGAGTTCAGCCAGCTGGTGCAGGGCGTGATGGACACCAGTGGCAAGGAGCTGAGCGCGCGCGAGCTGTACGACCTGTTCGCCCGCGAGTACGGCGTCACCAGCATTCCGGCGCCCACGCACCAGCTGGTGGAAGAGGCGGGCGCCGCCGGCACCACGGTGCGGCTCTCGGCCGACGTGGTGGTGGGCGACCGGCCGCTCACGGTGCGCGGCACCGGCAACGGCCCCATCGATGCCTTCGTCAACGGCCTGTCCTCGGTGGCCGGGGTCGAGGTCCGCGTGCTCGATTACCACGAGCATGCGATCGGCGGGGGCGCGAATGCCCAGGCCGTGGCCTACCTGGAGCTGCGGGTGGGGTCGCAGACCCTGTTCGGCGTGGGCATGGACGCGAACATCGTGTCCGCTTCGCTCAAGGCCATCGTCTCCGGCGTGCAGCGGGCCCAGGCGCGCTCGCCGCAGGAGCAGCCCACCGTCGCAGCGGCGAAGTAAGGCGTCGCGTTGTTTCCCGTCGACGTCCCTCGGGACTCGATGGGAACGCCGCCTGACGTCCGCTGTCCGAAGCTGCGCAGGGCCCCATCGGATGGCCGGGCGCAGCTTCCAAGTCCCTCCGATGGAAGGGCTTTCCGCGGCGTTCTCATTTGGTTACAAAGTAAAGCTGAGCGGAAGGCAGCACAAGGTTAGGTTTGTGTCCATATAATTCCGCCACGACTGAGGAATGGCTCCTAAGTCGTTGAAGTTATGGAGTTTTTGGCGCCCGGCAGTTTTTGGCGCCAGAATCCATGAGGACGGTAAGGAGAGTCCTGGATGCAACCGGCGGCACCTCAATTCAAGCGGAAGACCTTGACACGTGTGCTTCACACGGTGATGGCTCTTGCCGTTTTCGCGGCCTTCGCCCCGGCTCCCGCCGATGCAGCCGAGCGCCGCACGACGGTCTCCAAGAAGCAGCGCACCGTCCAGGCCAAGCAGCCTCGGGTCTCCAAGACCTTCGTGGCCAAGCAGCGCCGTTCCGTGGTCATCACCCAGACCGAGCGTGCTTCCTACGGCAAGCTGGCCGGCCTGCATGGCAAGCAGGATGACCTGGACCTCAAATCCAGCGTGGCCCTGGTGATCGACCAGGACACCCGTGAAGTCCTGTTCTCCAAGAACGACCACGCCGTGCTTCCCATCGCATCGCTCACCAAGCTGATGACCGGCATGCTGGTCAGCGAGGCCAAGCTGCCGATGGACGAGCTGATCACCATCACGCAGGACGACGTCGACACCGAGAAGGGCAGCAGCTCGCGCCTGCGCGTCGGCACCCAGATCACCCGCGGCGAGGCGCTGCACCTGGCGCTGATGTCCAGCGAGAACCGCGCGGCCAACGCGCTGGGCCGCACCTACCCGGGTGGCCTCGCCGCCTTCGTCTCCGCCATGAACGCCAAGGCCCGGCTGCTGGGCATGAAGGACACGCAGTACGTCGAGCCGACGGGCCTGTCCAGCCGCAACCAGTCGAGCGCGCAAGACCTCGCCACGCTGGTCAACGCCGCCTACCAGGACCCGGTGCTGCGCGAATACTCCACCTCCCACGGCTACGAAGTGGCGGTGGGCAAGCGCACCCTGCACTACAACAACACCAACCGCCTGGTGAAGAACCCCGACTGGGAGATCGGCCTGCAGAAGACCGGCTACATCTCCGAGGCCGGCCAATGCCTGGTGATGCAGGCCAAGGTCGCGGGCCGCAAGATCATCATGGTGTTCCTCGATTCGGCCGGGAAGCTCAGCCGCCTGGGCGATGCCGAGCGCGTGCGCCGTTGGGTCGAAACCAACTCGCCGGCCGCGCTCACGCCGGACACGTCCACCAGCGCGATCAAGCAGGTCAACGGCTGAGAAGCCAAAGCCGCCTCGGCGGCTCCATGAAGAACGGCGCCTCTCGGGCGCCGTTTTGCTTTGGGGCCGTGCGGCCGGCCGGCTTCAGGCCACGGCGCGCTGCTGCGGCGGCTTGTAGCCCAGTGCGGCGGAGATCTCGCCGGCCGTGGTCTGCAGCTTGGTCAGCCAGCCTTCGTCCAGCCGGTCGGCGGGCGCGGAGATCGACAGGCCGGCCACCAGCCGGCTCTGGTCGTCGTAGATGCCGGCGGCCATGCAGCGCACGCCCAGCTCCAGTTCCTCGTTGTCGCGGGCGATGCCGTACTGGCGCGCCTTGGCCAGCTCGCGCTCGAGCACCGGCAGCTGCGTGATGCTGTTGCGCGTGTGGCCGGCCAGGCCCGTGCGGGTGGCGTACGTGCGCACGCGCTGCGGATCGTCCGCGGCCAGGAACAGCTTGCCGGTGGACGTCAGGTGCAGCGGCGCCCGGCCGCCGATGGCGCGCACCACCTGCATGCCGGAGCGCTCGCTGTAGGCGCGCTCCACGTACACGATCTCGTCGCCCTGGCGCACCGACAGGTTCACCGGCTGCTGAATGAGCTTGTGCAGCTCGCGCATCGGCGTGAGCGCCGCATCGCGCACGTTCAGCCGCGCCTTCACCAGGTTGCCCAGTTCCAGCAGCCGCATACCCAGCCGGTAGCTGCCGGCCTCGGGCCGGTCGACGAAGCGGCCGACCGCGAGGTCGTTCAGGATGCGGTGCGTGGTGGACGGGTGCAGGCCCGTCTTCTCGCTGATCTCCTTGAGCGACACCGCTTCCTCGCGCGACGCGAGCACGTCGATGAGCGAGAACATGCGCTCGATGACCTGGATCGTGGGGGTGGCCGCAGGGCCGCTGGGAGACTTTCTCATCGGGGAACGTCTTCTGGAGTGTTCCCGCGATTTTATCTTGTGAAAATCAGGCGCCGCCGGGCTCGCTTTCGGTCCAGACGCCCTCGTGCAACACCTGGTGCGGGCGGAAGCGCGCCTTGTAGCTCATCTTCGGGCTCTCGGCGATCCAGTAGCCCAGGTAGACGTGCGGCAGTTTCAGCTTGCGGGCCTGGTCGATCTGCCACAGCACGCTGTAGGTGCCGAAGCTGGCGGCCGCGTCCGGCTCGTAGAAGGTGTAGACCGCCGACAGCCCGTCGCCCAGCACGTCCAGGATGGACACCATGCGCAGCGCGCCGGGCGAGCCATCGGGCAGCGTGTCGCGGAATTCGACCAGCCGCGAATTGACCCGGCTCTGCAGCAGGAACTGGGTGTACTGGTCGATGCTGTCGTGGTCCATGCCGCCGCCGGCATGGCGGCCGCTCTGGTAGCGCAGGTAAAGCTGGTAGTGCTCGGGCACGAAGCACAGCTTGAGCACGCGCGCCTGCAGGTTGGCGTGCCGCGCCCACGCGCGGCGCTGGCTGCGATCGGGCTGGAAGCGGTCGGCCAGCACGCGCAGGGGAACGCAGGCGCGGCAGCCGTCGCAGTACGGCCGGTACGTGAACATGCCGCTGCGGCGAAAGCCGCTGGTGACCAGGTCGGAGTAGGCGTCGTTGTGGATCAGGTGGCTGGGGGTGGCCACCTGCGATCGGGCCTGCTTGCCCGGCAGGTAGCTGCACGGGTACGGTGCGGTCGCGTAGAACTGCAGGGTCTGGAGCGGCAGGTCCTTGAGGTGCGTCACGCGGCGGGCCTAGGCGACAGGAGTTCGCTCCAGTATACGGGCTCGAATTTCCAGACAGGGCCACGTTGTTTGATGCGGCGTGCCACCGCCGCCACAAATTCCTCACGAGGGATCTCGCGCGCGCCCAGCGAAGCCAGGTGCTGCGTGTTCTGCTGGCAGTCGATGCACTCGATGCGGTGGTGCCGGCAGAAGGCCACCAGCGCCGCGAGCGCGATCTTGGACGCGTCGGGCACGCGCGTGAACATCGACTCGCCGAACATCGCCTGCCCGATGCCCACGCAGTACAGGCCGCCCACCAGCTCGCCGTCGATCCAGGTCTCCACGCTGTGCGCGTAGCCGGCGGCGTGGAACGCCTCGTAGGCCTGCACCATCTCCGGCACGATCCAAGTGCCCGACTGGCCCTCGCGCGGGCTGGCCGAGCAGGCGCGGATCACCTCGCCGAAGGCGCTGTCCAGGCGCACCTCGCAGCGCGGGTCGTCGATGAACTTCCTGAGCGTCTTGCGCAGCGACCGGTGCAGCCGGAACTCGCCCGTGTACAGCACCATCCGCGGATCGGTGCTCCACCACAGGATCGGCTGGCCTTCGCTGAACCACGGGAAGATGCCGCCCGAATAAGCCCGGCGCAGCGTCGAGACATCCAGCGCGCCACCCGCGGCCAGCAGCCCGGGCGCGGGCTGGTCCGCGTCCCAGGCCTCGCTCGCCTTGGGAAACGGATCGCCGGGGTCGAGCCAGGGAAGCTTCATGCCGAACAGGTGGAAGACAACGGGGAGCCAGGGGCGCAGCATGCGCTGCAGACCTTGATTGTGGCGGCTCCATCGCGCCACTTCGCACAAGCTCAGGCGGCGCCCGTGAACTAATCTGGATTGCACGCCGATCCTCGCGTCCGCGCGGCTCCAGCGGCGTCAGCGGGAGCTCGGCACGGCCTGCCCGGGCGGCGAGAGCCGCGGGCGCCGCTCAACGGCCGTTGATCATCGGCAGGATGGTGCGGGCCACCTGGATGATCGCCGGCCCGAGCACGATCATGATGATCGACGGGAAGATGAACAGCACCAGCGGGAAGAGCATCTTGGTGGGCACCTTGGCCGCGCGCTCCTCGGCGCGCACCTGCCGCTTGTGGCGCAGCTCGTCGGAGAAGACCCGCAGCGAATCGCCGATGCTGGTGCCGAACTTGTCCGCCTGGTTCAGCATGGTCGCGAACATGCCCACCTCGTCCACGCCGGTGCGCAGCGCCAGGTTGCGCAGAGACTGCTCCCGGCTGGCGCCCGCCCGCATCTCCAGGTTGGTGAGGTGCAGTTCCTCCGCCAGCGCGTGGCTCTTGCGGCGGATTTCCTCGGCCACCTTGGTCAGCGCGGCGTCCAGGCCCAGCCCGGCCTCGATGCACACCAGCATCAGGTCGGCCGCGTCCGGGAAGTTCTCGAAGATCTCGCGCTGGCGTCCCCGCGCGAGCCAGGCGACGACCGCGTTCGGCAGGTAGCAGCCGGCCAGGGCCGCCACCATCACCTGGAACAGCAGCGCCAGCCCGTACGACGGGTTCAGCGTGCGCAGCGCGAGGAAGGCCAGCGCCGCCAGGAGCAGGGGCAGGAACGTCTTGGCCGCGAAGTACGCCAGGCGCGCGTCGGGATGGCGGATGCCGGCGTTCAGGAAGCGCACGCGCAGCGGCGAGGCCTCCCACTCGCCCTCGGGCAGCGACAGCCGCGCCAGAGGGCCGGCCAGCCGCACCACGGTGGCGGTCCACTCGGCGCCCGAGGCCGGGGCCGTCATGCTTTGCAGCCGCTGCTCGGCACGGGTGGGGACCAGCCACAGGAAGACGCCGGCCGCCGCCAGGGTGACGGCCAGGAAGACCAGGGTGGTGAACAGGACCATGTCGGTGCCTCCTTCAGACGCGGATGCGGACGATCTTGCGCAGCACCGCCACGCCCAGCGCCATCATGGCCAGCAGGTACTGCAGGATGGAGACGCCGATCGGGTCGGTGAACATGGGGCCCATGAACTTCGGGTTGGCCAGGTAGAGCGTGCCGCCCAGCGCGAACGGCAGCAGCGTGAGGACCCAGGCCGACATCCGGCCTTCCGAGGACAGCACCCGGATCTTGCCGACCAGCCTGGCGCGCTCGCGGATCAGGTGGCTCAGCTTGGCCAGGATCTCGGTCAGGTTGCCGCCCGAGTCCCGCTGGATCAGCACCGCGACCACGAAGTACCGCACGTCCGTGCCCGGCACGCGCTCGCACAGGTGCGTCAGGGCCTGCTGCATCGACACGCCGAAGTTGATCTCGTCGTGCACCGCGCGGAACTCGCCCGCGATCGGATCGGCGAGTTCCTCGCCGGCCATCTTCAGCCCGGCGGTGAAGGCATGGCCCGCGCGCAGGGCCCGCGTCAGCAGGTCCAGCGCCTCCGGCATCTGCTGCGCGATGCGCGCCAGGCGCCGATTGCGCCGGTACTGCAGGACCATCGCCGGCATCGACGCGCCCAGCACGGCGGCGCACGCCGCCAGCCAGGCCGGCTGGTGAAGCAAGGCCGCCACCAGCAGCCAGGCCGCGATGCCCGACAGCGCGCACGAGAGCAGCACCCCCGAAGCCGTCCAGTGCAGGCCGGACTGCTGCAGGTGGCGCTCGAGCGACTCGATGGCCCGCAGGCCCCGCAGCCGGCGCTCCAGGTACGGCACGTGGCTGACCATGCCCTGCCGCAGCACGCGCGAGGGCGTGTCGCGGCCCGGCGCTCCCCCGAGAGAGGCCAGCCGCCGCTGCAACCGGCGCGCCCGCGGGCCGCGCCGCAGCTGCCAGAAAGCCCAGAGGCCCTCCAGCATCAGCACGACGGCCACGAACACCAGCACGGAAAGGACCAGGAAGCCGTTGTCCTGCGCGAAGCCGATCATGGCGCGCTCCTAGAGGTAATGCCGCGCCGGGTCGAACACCGAGTCCGGCAGCAGGACGCCGAAGGCGCGCATCCGGTCGCAGAACCTGGGCCGCACGCCGGTGGCCTGGAAATGGCCCTGGACCTGGCCCTCGGGGCCCATGCCGGTCTGGCGGAAGGCGAAGATCTCCTGCATGGTGATCACCTCGCCTTCCATGCCGGTGATCTCCTGGATGCTGGTCACCTTGCGGCGGCCGTCGATCAGGCGCAGCACCTGGATCACCACCGTGATGGCCGAGGCGATCTGCTGGCGGGCGGCCTTGTGCGGCAGGTTCAGGTTGGCCATGCCGATCATGTTCTCCAGCCGCGAGATGGCGTCGCGCGGCGTGTTGGCATGGATGGTGGTCAGCGAACCCTCGTGGCCCGTGTTCATCGCCTGCAGCATGTCGAAGGCCTCGGCGCCGCGCACCTCGCCGATGACGATGCGGTCCGGCCGCATCCGCAGCGCGTTGCGCACCAGCGCGCGCTGCGTGACCTCGCCCTTGCCCTCGATGTTCATCGGCCGCGTCTCCATGCGCACCACGTGGGGCTGCTGCATCTGCAGCTCGGCGGCATCCTCGATCGTCACCACCCGCTCGGTCTCGGGGATGTAGCCGGACAGGATGTTCAGCAGCGTGGTCTTGCCGGCCCCGGTGCCGCCGGAGATCAGGATGTTGACCTTGGCCTTGATCAGCCCCTGCAGCATCTGGGCCATCTCGGGCGTCAGCGTGCGCAGCTTCTCGCCCACCAGGTTCTCCATCCGCAGCGGGATGTGGGCGAAGCGGCGGATCGACATCATCGGCCCGTCGATCGCCACCGGCGGGATCACCGCGTTCACGCGAGAGCCGTCCGGCAGCCGCGCGTCCACCATGGGGCTGGATTCGTCGATGCGCCGGCCGACCAGCGACACGATCTTGTCGATGATGCGCAAGAGGTGCTTCTCGTCGGTGAAGGTCACGCTGGAGAGCTCCAGCCGGCCGTGCCGCTCGACGTAGATCTGCCGCCAGGCGTTGACCAGGATGTCCGAGACGGCGGGGTCGGCCATCAGCAGCTCCAGCGGCCCGAACCCCAGCATCTCGTGCTGGATGTCCCGGATCAGCGTGCCGCGCTCCGCGTCGTTGACCACCGCCTGCTCCTCCACCAGCAGCCGCTCCACCATGAGGGCGATCTCCTGGCGCAGCAGGTCGGGCGCCAGCGTCTCCAGCGCGGTGAGGTCGAACTTGTCCAGCAGCTTCAGGTGGATGCGGCTCTTGAGCGCCTTGTACGAGTCGCCCGTGTTGGCCGGGGCGGCCCGCGCGCCGGACGCTTCCGCGCTGCCGGCACTGAGCCGGTCGCGCAGCGAGAGCATCGTGCCTTCGCGAGGGGAAAGAGGATGGACGGCGGACATGGTCAGGCTCTCCTCAGCAGACGATCGAGCAGCCCCGGGCCGGCATCGGGCCGGGGGCTGAGCGCCAGCGCCAGCTCGGCGAGCCGGCGCACGACGGGGTTGGACTTCGCGGCCTGCGCCAGCGGCTCGCCGTGGTTGATGGCCGCGTGAACCTCGCGCCAGGCATTGGGGACGGTGTGCAGGCGCACCGCGCCGAGCGCGCGCTGCACCTGGTCCAGGCCGATCTCGCCCGATTTGCCGAAGCGGTTGACGATCAGCTCGGTGCGGTCGGGCCCGTAGCCGATGGTGCGGAAGGCGTCCAGCAGCTTGGTGGCGTGGCGCAGGTCGGGCAGGCCGGACTGCATGACCAGGAAGATGCGCGTCGCCCGGTCCAGCGCCTGGATCGCCAGCGGGTCCAGGCTGCGCGGCAGGTCCAGTAGCACGAAGTCGTATTGCGCCAGCGCCACCGAGAGCAGGGCGTCCACGTGCTCCGGCTTCACCTGCACGGCCTGGCCCAGGTCGTCGGGCGCGGGCAGCAGGCCGAAGTTGGGCGCCACCTTCACCGTGCAGGCCGCGAGCAGGGTGGCGTCCAGGCGCCCGATGTCCTTGCAGGCGTCCGCCAGCGTGGCCGCGGGCCGGCCGTCGTGCACGAAGGAGAGCGCGTCGCCGAACTGCAGGTTCAGGTCGACCAGCAGGACCGAGCGCGACTGAGCCAGCTGCCAGGCCAGGTTGGTGGCCAGGAAGGTAGCGCCGCTGCCGCCCTTGCAGGGCATGAAGGCCAGCACCTGGCCCTGGCGACGGGCCGCCGCGCCGCTGCGCTTGGCCTGCACCCGCTCCACCGCGGCCAGCAGCGCCGACGGCGCCACCGGCGAGGGCAGCACCTCGCGGACGCCGGCGCGCATGGAGTGGATCAGGAAGTCGGGGCTGGTGGTCGAGCACAGCAGCACCACGGCGATGTGCGGCAGGTGCGTGGTGACATGCTCGACCTGCGCCAGCTCGGCGGGATCGCAGCAGATGCCGTCGACCAGCATCAGCTCGGGCGCCTCGCGTTCGGCGATCTCGCGCACCCGGCTCTTGCCGCCTTCGAAGCGGCTGGCCGCGTGGCCCTGCGCGGACAGGGCGCCGCAGATCGAGTCGAGGTGGGCGGGACTCGGGGAGATGACGGCAATCTTCATGAGGGCTCCGGGTGGGACGTCACAGGCAGATCGCGTCGCTGTTGGGGTCCTGGCGCATGACCTCGCGCGTCAGCGAGGTCGAGAAGGCGGGCATGGGCCAGTCGGTGAAGGCGGCCAGGCCCAGGACCGGCGAGATCCAGCGGTAGTTGAGCCCCTGGACCGTGACCGTCACGCCGGTGCAGTCGGCCGAGTTGCAACCGGCGGGCGTCCACGCGAGGTCGATGTCGGTGATCTCGGGCAGCAGGGCCTGCATGCGGGCGAGCACGGCGGCTTCGTTGCCGGTGTTGTCGCAGACCACTGCGTAGCGCGCGCCGGCCCGCGTGGCCTCGGTGGCCGCGTTCCAGGTGAACAGCATCCGGGAGAAGTCCATCACCCCCAGCAGGAAGGTGAGGAACAGCAGCAGGACCAGGGCGAACTCGACGATGGTCGAGCCGCGCTCGCAGTTGGGGCGCTTCACAGGTGGCTCCTCATGGTGGCCCGGATGTCGGAGAACTGCATCGCCGGGAAGGGCACGCCGAACACATTGGTGAACATCGACTGGAAGACGTAGTTGCTCACCCGGATGGTCACGGTGGTGATGACCGGGTCGGCGCCCGCGGGCTGCCAGGTGGGGTCCGGCACGTGGGTCGCGGCATCCAGCCCCGGGACCAGCGGCGTGCCGGTGCCCGCGAGGTTGCCGAACACCACCAGGTTCTTGGCCTGCGCGACCTGGGTGTCGGGCGCCTGCATGGAGAGGTAGCGCGCGGCGTCGCGCACCGACTTGGCCAGGGCGTTGTACTGGTACATGGCGCGGCCCAGTTCCACCACCACCATGGACAGCAACACCAGCAGCGGCAGCACCAGCGCGAATTCGATGATGGCGGTGCCGCCTTGGCGGGGGCGTGGGGGCTTGTCCATGCTTCCTCTCCTATCGCACCAGCACCGGCACCAGCGGGCCGGCGTTCCCGCCGGGCAGGCCGCTGGTGGTGCAGGGGCTGCCCGGGACACCCGCATTGCCGCGGAACTCCAGCTGCACGTTCGACATCGGGATGCTCAGCGGCTGCAGCATGAACATGCAGGCGTAGTCGATTACCTGGTTGGCGGCGTTCACCACCGGCACCGTGGCCACCCGGCTGCGCACGCCGTGCGTGCGGTGCCCGCCGATCGCCGCGGGGCCCGGCGCGGCAAGGTTCTGGAAGCCGTTGAGGGAGAGGCCGGTGATGGTCTCGCAGCTGTTGGCGCCCCGCACGCGCGTGCCGGTGTCCGCGCAGGAGGCGTACGCAATGCGCTTGGCCACGAAGTTCTGGGCGGTCGCATGGGCGCCGGCCGGCGTGGGGCCGTCGAAGGCATTGGCGCGGCTGGGCCAGTTCAGCTCCGTGTACGCGTAGCCCGAGACGTCCGGGCTGTGCTCGCTCGCATTGGTGGAATTGCGGTAGATGCCGAAGCGGTAGTTCCAGACGTCCGCGATCGAGGCCTGCACGCCGGGCGTGCCCAGGGTGTCGCCGACCGCCGTGCCGCAATAGCCCGACATCTCGGCTTCGGTCTCGGCGGCGCTGTTGGAGCCGTCCAGGTTGGCCCAGCCGATCTGGCCGCCGCTGCCGCCACCCGGCGCCATGAGGAGCGTGATCCATTGGCCGACCGTGAAGCCGTAGTTCGGCGCCACGCCGCCGGGCATGGGCCGCAGCATCAGCGGCAGCGGGCAGGTGGTCTGCGAGCTCGCCCGCGTGGCGACCGCGTTGGCGGCCACGCTGCCGGTCGCGGGAAACAGTGCGTTGTCGCCCGAGAAGGCGCCCAGGGCCTGCATCAGCCAGAGCTGGATGCTGGCCTGCGTGTGCTGGCACTGCGCATAGCGCGCCTGCGCGGACGTCGTGGTGATGGCGTAGGCGGCATTGCGGAAGGTGAGGCTGGCCGCGGTCAGCTGGGGCTGGCCGGCCCAGGTGGGGGACTGCAGGTTGACGCGGTTCAGGTTGCCCGCCGTGATGCCCGCGCTTTGCGCCCGCGCGATCGAATCGGCCTGGCCGTCCAGTTCCTCGGCGGCGGCCAGCGCGCAGCTGTCCATGGCGGTCTGCAACTCGGTCTTGACGATGAACAGCCGCCCGTAGTCCAGCGCGAAGCCCATGAACCCCAGCAGGAACAGCATGAAGAGGGCAACGGTGACGATCACCGCGCCGTGCTGCCTGCGTCCGGGTCTGGAGGTGCGCCGCTTCATCGAGTGATCCCGTGGGGTCCGTTCCCCGGGGCCCGCAGGCCCCGGAGCGTCGGTCAGACGCAGGGGCCCGTCGTCAGGCAGGTGTTGACGCGGGTGATGAAGGCCTGGAAGTTCAGGCCGTTCGCCGCGGGCATCAGCAGCAGGATCAGGCCGATGGACACGACGGCGATGATCAGTGCGTACTCGACGATCTGGGCGCCGTCGTCCTCCCGGGCGAAGGCGCGCACGAAGTTCATGAGCTGGTTCATTGCAAAGGACCTCACAAAAGAAGTAGGGATGGATGGGAAGAGGGGAGAGGGAAAGGGGGCTGGCGGGCTACTCCATGGGCGCGCCCTCCTTTCCGCCGTCCCCGCAGGGGTCCCGGCAGTGCCGCGCGCGGCGAGAGGGGGTGCGGGCGGGGCGCATGGCTAGCGTCCGCCACCGAGCTGGCCGCCGATGTTGATGACGTTCACCACCGGCGGCGGGGTCTTGAAGCTGTCGTGGTAGCGGCCGGTCGCCTCGCGCGCGGCCTTGCCGTCCATGCCGGCCTGGTGCGCGGGCACACCCTGCGGGTTCAGCGTCTGGGCCTGGCGGGCCCCGCGGACCGCGTCGCCGAAGCGTGCGTCGTAGTTCGGCGTCGGCGAGGCCGCGCAGGCCGCCAGCAGCGAGGCCAGCATCAGCGTCGGGAGGTTGGGGTGCATGGCGGTTCCTTCTTCCAGGCGTGGGTTCAGGGGCGGGTGCCGGTCGGGGTGGCCGGCGCGCCGGGAGGCGGGAGCGGTGCCAGCGGCATCGCGGACACCGGGCGGGGCGGGGGAGCGACCGGTGCCGGCTCGGCCCCTTCGCCCTTGCCGTTCAGGATCACGTCCGTGCGGGTGGGCACCACGTGGTTGTCGGTGGGCACCGGCACGGCGCCCATGAGCGGCGTGACCAGCCGCGGGGTGACCACGAACATCAGCTCGGTCTGGTCGTTCTGGAACTCCGTGGAGCGGAACAGCGCGCCGACCACCGGCGCTTCGCCCAGCCCGGGGAACTTGTTCAGCGCCTCGGTCACGTTGTTCTTGATCAGGCCCGCGACCGCGAAGCTCTGGCCGTCGGCGAGTTGCACGGTGGTGTCGACGCGGCGGGTGGACAGCGAGGGCAGGACGGCGGTGACGCCGCCGACCGTGGCGAAGGGCGTACCGGTCTGCGACAGCTCGGAGACCTCCGAGACGATCTTCAGGTTGATCCGGCCGTCCAGCACCGTGGGCGTGAACTTCAGGCCGACGCCGAATTCCTTTTCCTCCAGCGTGATGGTGGAGCCGCCACCGATGGCCGGCGCCTGGGCGACGGGGATGAAGATCTTGCCGCCCGAGAGGAAGCTGGCCGCCTGGCCGCTGATGGCCATGATGTTCGGCTCGGCCAGGACGCGGATGATCCCGTCCTGCTTCTCCACGTCGATGAAGAGGCGGGACGCGCCGTTGGAGGAGTTGATCAGGTCCGCCAGCGGGAACGAGTCGGGCACGTGGAACTCGCCGTTGCGGTTGGGCGTCGGCCGGATCGTGCCGCCGGCGCCCGGCGCGCCGCCGAGGACACCGGTGAAGACGGAATACTTGTTGCCCGAGCGGATCACGCGCGAGAAGTCCAGCCCGAAGCGGTCCAGCAGCGTCTTGCTGACCTCGGCGATCTTCACCTCCAGCATCACCTGCTGCGGCGCGGTCACGCGCAGCAGGTTCACCACCTTCTTGCTCTCGCCGTAGGCCCCGGCGAGCAGGAGCACCTGGTCGAGCTTGGCGGCATCGCTCACGCTGCCGGTGAGCACGATCGAGTCCGAGGCGCCGCGCACCCGCACGCCGGTCTCCTCGGGCATCAGCTCGCCCAGCTGCGCCTGCAGGGTGCCGGCATCGATGGCCACGACCAGGTCCTTCACGATGCAGCGGCCGTCGTTGCCCTGCAGGACCACGTTCATGGAGCCGGGGCGGCGGCCCAGGAAGAACAGCTCGGTGGGACTCAGGAGCGTCACGTCGGCTTCCGCGATGCCCCAGTTCGCTTCGCCGGGCTGCGTGGCCGCCGGCGGTGGCGCGATGCCGGGAGGCAGCGCCGGTCCGCCGGTGGCGGGTGCGGCGGACGCGGGGCGGCCGCCCCGGCTGCCGGGCGCGCCGCCCACGATCACGCGCGAGACGAGGAAGGGCAACTGCACGACCTGCGACTTGCCCAGCGTCAGCTGGGTGGGCCGGTCGACGGTGACCGAGGTGCAGGGCCGCAGCGCGCCCGAGCCGTTGGGCGATGCGGCCGAGGCCTGCGCGGGTGCGGGGGCGGGCGTGCGGGCCGGCGCGGCGGGGCGGGCCGGCTGGGCCTGCACAGGCTGGGCCTGGGCCAGTTCGATCGCGGGCGCCAGCGTGGTCGCCTGCGCCAGGACCACGGCTTCCGACGGAACCACGACCTCCGGTTCGCGCCGCTCCGGCCTTTCGATGGCCACGGGCTGGGCCGCGGCCGACACGACCCATCGGTCTTCGACGACGCCGCTCGCCATGCGAGGTGTCTGGACCCGCTGGCCCAGGCCGGTGGGCGCCTGGGCCAGCGCCGGCGCGAGCGTGGCGGCAAGCGTGACGGCGATCAGTGTCGGCTGGACGTGGTGCATCGAATCCTCCGGGTTCAGAAGCAGTGCAGGGCGCTCATGGCGTTGCGGATCACCTCCACGCAGTCCTGCGCGGCTGGCTTCGGCGTGGCCGGACGGGCGGCGGGGCGCGCCGGCGGCTCGGGGGCGCGGGTGGAGACTTCCTTCAGTCCGAGCAGCTGGGCGCGGGTGATGCCGCGCGTGGCGATGGCCTGCTTGTCGAGCTGGTTGCGCAGCACCAGGGAGAGCGTTCCGACGCTGCGGGCCAGGTCCAGCTTCTCGGCGTCGCCCGGCGACAGCTCCAGCGTCACCGCGCTGACGACCTTGGGCTTGGTGTCGTCGCGACCGGCCTCCTGCGCCACCGCCAGCACCAGCACCTGCTCCAGCACGGTGAGGCTGATCTGGCTGGGCCCGTCGGAGCGGCCGCGGTCCTGCTGCGTGTTGACCATCACGTCCACGTAGTTGCCCGGCAGCGCGAACCCGGCGACGCCCACCACGTCGTTGACCCGCACGGTCATGGCCCGCTTGCCATCGGCGATCACGGCGGAGAGCCCGCCGGTGGTGCCGGGCGGCGCGAGCTTGCGATCGAGCAGCGCGTCGCCGCGCGGGATGCCGACGCGCGCCACGCGGTCCTGCAGCGCCTTGACGTCGCTGAAGGCGCCTGGCGGCACCGAGCCCGCCGGCCATTCCACCGTCGCCAGCATCTGCGGGTGGATGCGGCTGCCCAGATCAATGTCGACCGCCGCGACGACGACGCGGCTGGCCGAAACGCTGCCGTGCTGCGCCGCCCAGCGCGCCGCGTACACCGCGGCGGCAAGGCCGATGAGGACGGCCAGCGCGAGCATGGCGAAGGCCTTGAGGTTCTTCATGGCGACTCCTTGGGAAATCGAATCAGACGAATCCGAGCTGCCGCGCCACCAGGAACGCCACGCCACCGAGGCAGATGCTCACGCCGTAGGGGAGCTTGCCGATCGAAGGCATGGTGGCGGCGGCGCTGGGGCGCCACGCGCCCGAGGCCGGCGTCAGCAGGCTCCAGGCGACGAAGCGCAGGTTGTGGACGAAGGGACCGGTCGCGCGGCGCGACACTGCGAACACGACGGCGGCCAGCCCGCCGGTCACCAGGACGAAGGCGACCGCCAGCGGCATGGCCGGGGCGCCGAGGAAGGCGCCGATCGCTCCCATCAGCTTGACGTCACCCGCGCCCAGCACGCGCAGCAGGTACAGCGGCATCAGCAGCGCGAGCCCGGCGGCCAGGCCCAGCGCCGCGGTCGACAGGCCGGCGGCGATCGAGGTGGCGTGCGTCGCGTTGTAGAGGAGGCCGTACACCATGCCGCCGGCCGTGAGCCAGTTGGGGATGCGCAGCGTCTTCCAGTCGATCACCGCGGCCAGCGCCAGCAGTGCGATCAGCGCTCCGGTCTGGGCGTGGCTGGCCAGCATCCAGAGCAGTTCTCCCAGGGCTTCGAGTTCGTTCATCTTGTTGTCCTGGCACCGGCGGAATGCGGTGCGTCGTCGATGAATCGAATCTAGGAGGGGGCTAGTCCTGGCACATCACCGGACCGTCCCGATTTGCATGGGACATGGGTCCCGGTGGACCCGGGGCGTGCCGCGGATTCAGGCGGAGGGGTGCAGACGAGGGGAGTGCCAGGCCACGGCCACGCCGATGGCGTCGTCGGGTCCGGGCTCGGTGCGCAGGACTTGGGCCGTCGCGGCGAACGTCAGGCCCGTCGCGGGCACCTCGTAGCGGAACGACAGCCAATCGTCGATCGTGCTTCCCGAAGGCGCGAAGAAGTACATGCCGCCGGGGCCGATGTCGCGGGACACGGCCGGGCTTCCGTCCGGCAAGTGGAACCGGAGCGCGAGGGGTGTTCGCTCGCCGGCGCGCCGCTCATGCTTCATCCGCTGGATTCTGCGGGGACGAACCCGCGGGCCGGATGGTTGCTTTGCCCCTGGCGAAGGGTCCACGGCGTCATGGGTCCTCACGAAGTCGAGTTACACATGCGCAAGCTCTGCAATGCAACGAAAGTTCGAACCGTGAGAAGGATCACACACGGAAAGATTAGCCTTTCGTAGTATGGATCGACCTCGAAAGGGATACGCCATGAATCCAGTTGCATCCAGGCCCGTCCAGGTGTTCGTGGTGGCTCCGGCGATGCTCTGCTGGGGGCTCGAGCGCCTGGTGCAGACGGCGCGTCCCCGCATCGAACTGATGGGAACGGCGGAGACGCTGGCCGATGCGATGCCGGTGCTGCAGGGCCGGGTGGTGGCCGACGTGGTCGTCCTGGATCTCGATGGCGGCTACGGACCCGACGCGGTGGCCGACCTGCAGGCGGTCTTCAAGGGGCGGCTGGTGGTGCTCACCAGTTCGCAGGACGTGGGGCTGCTGGACCAGGTGGTGGTGGCGGGCGCGAGCGGCGTGGTCCGCAAGAGCGATTCGCCGGCCGCGCTGCTCAAGTCGATCGAGAAGGTGCACGAGGGCGAGCTGTGGATCAACCGCAGCGCCGCCGGCCGCATCTTCGTGGAGATGGCCCGCCAGAACGTGGCCAGCGGCAACGACCCCGACCGCCTGAAGATCGCCACGCTCACCGCGCGCGAGCGCCAGACGATCGCGGCGGTGGCCAGCGATGCATCGGCGCCCGGCAAGGTCATCGCGGGGCGCCTGTGCATCAGCGAACACACGCTGCGCAACCACCTGAGCTCCATCTACGGCAAGCTGGGCCTGTCCAACCGGCTGGACCTTTTCGCCTACGCCACCAAGCACCGGCTGCACAAGGCGGGCTGAGCCGCCGCGCAAAAGACGAAGGCCCCGCACTTGCGTGCGGGGCCTTGATTTTTTGGCTCCCCGACCTGGGCTCGAACCAGGGACCTACGGATTAACAGTCCGGCGCTCTACCGACTGAGCTATCGGGGAACAAGCCCAAGATTATAGCGCCTCTTTTTGGCTCTTCTTCAGAGCGATGCGGTGAAAGCCACGCGGTAGGTGCGCGGGGCGCCCGGGTAGAGGTAGACGTGCGAGAACTGGAAGGGCGCCTCGCGCCAGTAGCGGCGGTCCAGCAGGTTGTGCACGCCGACCGTCCAGGTGGTGGGCGTGGCGCCGATGCGCCGCTCGTAGCGCAGCGCGGCGTCCACGCGCGTCCACGACGGGATCGAAGCCGAGCCGTCGGCCAGCACGTTGCGCGAGCCCTCGTGCGAGACATGGCCCTCGGCCGCCAGCCCCGGCACGGCCGCGATGCGGTAGGCGGCTGTGCCGCGCAGCACGAGCTGCGGCACGTTGGTCGGCCGCTCGCCGTTGGTGGACGGCTCGTAGATGCTGTCTTCGCGGCGCGCGCGCAGCACGGTCGCGGCACCCTGCAGGCGCCAGGGACCCGCGGTCCAGCCGGCCGAGGCCTCGAGCCCGCGGTGCAGCGCGGAGCCGTCGTACTCGCCCACGGCGCAGGAGAAGGTGCGCAGGCAGAAATCGAAGTTGGTCAGCGGCCGGCGGATCTCGAACAGCGCCACCTGCCAGCCGAATCCCGCATCGCCGCCGCGCAGGCCCACCTCGGTCTGCCGCGACTTCGCCGCGGGCAGCACCTGGCCGGCGTTGGCCAGCGCGAACACGGGGTTGGTCGTGACCTGCCAGGACTCGATGCCCTGGCCCCAGCTGCCATAGGCGACGAGCTCGCCGAACCGATAGCTCACCGCGGCCCAGGGCGTGGTGACGTTCTGCTCGAAGCCGCGGTCCAGGCGCGTGTGGCGCACGCCCAGCCAGGTGGTGAGCCGGTCGCTCCAGCGCATGGCGTCCTGCACGTGCAGCTCGGTCGCGCGCTCGTCGCGATCGGGGACGATGAAGGTCAGGTCCGGCGCCGGCGACACGACGGCAGTGCCGTCGATGGTGCCGACGCCCGCGAAGTTGAATGCCTGCGGGTTGAAGCGGTCGCGCGTGCGGTGCACCAGCACGCCGGTGGACAGATCGTGCGTCACCGGCCCGGTCTGGAACCGGCCCGCCAGGCGCAGCGCGGCGGCATCGCGCCGGCGGCGCTCGTCCTCGCTGCGGAAGTCGAAGTAGTCGAACGTGCCGTCGGAGCAGAAGCGGTCGAAGTTGCCCTCGGCGGAGCAGCCGAACGGGAAGGCGGTGAAGTCGTCCGTCTCCAGCCGCTGCGATCCGAGTTGCGCGGACCAGCGCCAGTCGGGGTTCAGCGCCTGGGTGAAGCGCAGCGTGCCGGTGAGGCCGTCGAACTTCGACGTCTGCAGCCAGGGCTGGTTGTTCAGGTTCAGCCGCGGGTTGGCCGGCTGCGGCACCACGCTGCCCAGCAGGCTGAAGCCGGTCTGGCTGGCCTGCGCGCGGTGGCTCCACTCGACCTCGGCTTCCAGCAGCGAGTCGCGGCTCGCGCGCCAGTCGGTGGCCAGCGCGACCAGGCTGCGCTCGCCGTCGGTGTTGCGCACCAGCGGCCGCAGGCGTTCGTGCGCGACGTTCAGGCGCAGGCCGAAGGCGTCGTCCACGCCGAAGCGCCCGCCGAGGTCGGCCGCGCCGAGCAGGCCGGCGCGGTTCGTCGCTTCGAGCCGCACCTCGCGCAGGGGCTGCGCCGTCGGCCGCTTGACCACGTAGTTGACCAGCCCGCCGGGCGCGCTGGTGCCGGCCTGGATGCCGCTGGTGCCCTTGAGGATCTCGACCCGCTCCTTGTTGTCCAGCGGGATCATGGTCTCGGCGTTGATCGGCAGGCCTTCGCGGCGGTAGTTGAACTGGTTGTTCAGCGTGAAGCCGCGGATCGACAGGATGTCCCAGTAGCCGGCCGCGTTGTAGGCGTCGCTCACCGAACTGTCGAAGCGGGTCAGGTCCGCGAGGCGGCGCGCGCCGGCGGCCTCGATGTCGCGCCCGGTGATGACCGTCGTGGACACGGGCACCTCCTTGCGGGGCAGGTCACCGAAGCCGGTGACGTCGGCCGCCGGCGCGGCCTGCGCCGGGGTGACGGTGACGGTGCGCAGGGTCGTGTCCTGCGCGTGTGCGCACAGCGCGGTGAGGAGCGCGATTGCGCCCGGGACGGGTCGGAGTTTTGCCACGACGTCTTCCTTCAACGGTCG
This sequence comes from Ramlibacter sp. Leaf400, assembly GCF_001424545.1. Lineage (GTDB taxonomy): Bacteria > Pseudomonadota > Gammaproteobacteria > Burkholderiales > Burkholderiaceae_C > Ramlibacter. Next base: position 22,320 of record NZ_LMQL01000010.1, read on the forward strand.
ATGGCAGGTCGGCTTGCTGGACGGGTTGTCGCCCTGTGAGAACCGGAGCGCCGTCTTGTCGCTTGCTTCCCTGCGCGAGGATTACCTCAATCAGGTTCAAAGGGACTCTCTCAGTCGCTGCCGTTCAGGCAACAACACCCCTAGCGGAATGCCTCTTGGGAGGCGGTGCGGATTGTATGCGGTTGGAAAAGGGGCTAGGGGCTAGGGGCTGGGGACTAGGGAGCAGCCGAACGCCCCCCATGTCACCAACCCCTAGCCCCTAGCCCCTAGCCCCTCAATCAAACACCGGCGTCTCCACCCCCAGCACCTTGTGCAGCTTGGGCGACGTGGTCGTGTACTGCAGGTGGATCTTGCCCTTCTCGGGGAAGATGATCGGCGCGGCGCCGAAGGCGGCCAGCGCGCATTCGTGGAAGCCCGAGAGGATCAGCTTCTTCTTGCCGGGGTAGGTGTTGATGTCGCCCACCGCGAAGATGCCCGGGATGCTGGTGGAGAACTTCTCGGTGTCCACCTTGAGCTGCTTGCGCTCGATGTCCAGGCCCCACTCGGCGATCGGGCCCAGCTTGGGCGACAGGCCGAAGAAAACCAGCAGCATGTCCAGGGGCACCACGCGGGTGACGCCGTCGGAGCCGGTGACCTTGGCGCCGGAGAGGCGTCCGTCCTTTTCGTCGTAGCCGGTGATCTGGCCGACGATGAACTGCATCTCGTACTGCTCGCACAGCTCGCGCATGCGGGCCACCGACGCGGGCGCGGCCTTGAAGCCGTCGCGGCGGTGGATCAGGATGACGCTCTCGGCCTTGTTCGGGCCCTCGGCCACGAAATTCAGTGTCCAGTCGAGGGCCGAGTCGCCGCCGCCCACGACCACCAGGTTCTTGCCGGCGAAGTCGGCCGGGTTGCGCACCCGGTAGAACAGTTGCGAGCCGTCGAACTTGTCCAGGCCGTCCAGCTTCAGCGTGCGCGGCTCGAAGGCGCCCACGCCCGCCGCGATGAAGATGGTCTTGGTCAGGAACTGCGTGCCCTTGGACGTCTGCACGAAGAAGCGGCCGTCGTCCTGCCGCTCGACCACCGTGACCGTCTGGCCCAGGTGGAAGGTGGCACCGAACGGCTCGATCTGCTTGAGCAGCGCGTCGGTCAGTTCCTTGCCGGTGCACACCGGGATGGCCGGGATGTCGTAGATCGGCTTGTCGGGGTACAGCTCGATCGGCTGGCCGCCGGGATAGGCGAGCGAGTCGATCACGTGCGCCTTGATCTCCAGCAGGCCGAGTTCGAACACCTGGAAGAGGCCGACGGGCCCGGCCCCGACGATCACGGCGTCGGTCTCGATGGGGCCGTCATGCTCGGCGGCGGTCTTGATCACTTCTTGGCTGAGTCTCGGTTCCATGCGAATGCTAGCTTTTCTTGTTCAGCGGACCAGTTCGGACAACTTGCCCGGCTTGTCCTTCCATTCCTCGGCATCCTCCAGCGCGGGCTTGCGCTTGGTGATGCTCTTCCAGCCGGCGGCCTGCGACAGCTCGACGTTCAGCTTGATGAACGACATCTGGTCGGCCGGCACGTCCTCTTCGGCATAGATGGCGTTGACCGGGCACTCCGGGATGCACACGGCGCAATCGATGCACTCATCCGGATCGATCACCAGCATGTTCGGCCCCTCGCGGAAGCAGTCCACGGGGCAGACGTCCACGCAATCGGTGTACTTGCAGCGGATACATTGTTCGGTGACGACGTGGGTCATGTTGTCTTCGCGTGTGCGCTGGGGAAAACCCCGAATTTTACGGCTGCTGCCGCAGCCCCCCGGGCACCATGGAGATGCCCCGGTCGAGCCGCGATCGAAAGCGGTGGGACCGGCTCAGCGCACCAGCAGCGCCCCCGCGGTCCTGTGCGTGGCGGTGTCCACCAGCACCAGCGAGCCGGGCACGCGGGCCCGCTCGAAGGGCCGGGCCGCCAGCGGCTCCTGCAGCGCGATCTCCACGTGGCCGATCGCGTTGGGCTCCAGTTGCGTCGCGTCCTGTTCCGCCAGGGTCTGGATGTCCAGCCGATGCACCACGCGGCGCACCTTGGCCTTGACCCAGCGGTGCCCGTGCAGGGCCCAGTAGGTGCGCCCCGGCAGCAGCGGCTCGTCGTCCAGCCAGGCCACGGTGCCCGAGATCTCGCGCACGGCCTCCGGCGCATCGGCGGCCAGCAGCCAGTCGCCCCGGGAGACGTCGACCTCGCGGTCGAGCACGATGCCGGCGCTGTGGCCGGCCGGGATGTCCCGCGGGCGGCGCACGGCATCGAGCACCTGCGACACGGTCGCGGTCTGGCCCGAAGGCATGACGCGCACGGCCTGCCCCGGGCTCACCTGGCCGGTGGCCACGCGGCCCCAGAAGACGCGGCGGCCCTGGCTGGTGTCGGACGAGCCGGAGAATTTTTCCACCCACTGCACCGGGAAGGAGAGCGGCTCGGACGTCTCGGCCTGCGTGACCGGCAGCGTCTCCAGCAGCTGCAGCAGCGAGGGGCCCTGGTAGCCGCACCAGCCGGGCGCCGCCTCGACCACGTTGTGGCCCTTGAGCGCCGACACGGGGACGACCGCGCGCGGCTCGATGCCCGCGGTGGCGGCGAAGCGCCCCAGCGCGGCCGAGATGTGGCGGAAGGCCAGCGTGGGGTCTTCCACCGCGTCCAGCTTGTTGACCGCGAACACGATCGAGGGCACGCGCAGCAGGTGCGCCAGCAGCGAGTGGCGCTGGGTCTGCGGCAGCAGGGGCAGGTCGGGGTCCTGCCAGGCCAGCTTGGTGGCGTCGACCAGCACCACGGCGGCGTCGGCGCTGGAGGCGGCCGTCACCATGTTGCGGGTGTACTGCTCGTGGCCCGGCGCGTCGCCGATGATGAACTTGCGCGAGGGCGTGGCGAAGTAGCGGTAGGCCACGTCGATGGTGATGCCCTGCTCGCGCTCGGCCGTCAGGCCGTCGGTCAGCAGCGCCAGGTCGGTCTCGCCCGAGCGCTGCACGCCGGCCAGCTGGTCCTGCAGCACGGCCTTGCTGTCCACCAGCAGGCGGCCGATCAGCGTGCTCTTGCCGTCGTCGACGGAGCCGCAGGTGATGAAGCGCAGGGCGGCGGCGTGATCGCCGTCCGGGCGCTGGATGGCCGCCAGCGCGGGGAGGGCGGTTACGGAGGCATCCATCAGAAATACCCTTCCTTCTTGCGCTTCTCCATCGAAGCATCGGAGGTCTTGTCGTCCATTCGGGTGGCGCCGCGCTCGCTCACGTCGGCCGCGATGGTCTCGGCGACCACCTCGCTCGCGTTGGCGGCCGGGCTGGCCACCGGGCAGGTGCAGGTGATGTCGCCCACGGTGCGAAAGCGCACGGTGCGCGTGACCACCTCTTCGCCCTCGCGCGGCGGGGTGAGTTCGGTCACCGGCACCAGGAGGCCCTTGCGCTCGATCACCGGGCGCTGGTGCGCGTAGTAGATCGAGGGCAGGGCGATGTCCTCGCGCTCGATGTACTGCCACACGTCCACTTCGGTCCAGTTGGAGATCGGGAACACGCGGAAGTGCTCGCCCGGCTGCAGGCGGGTGTTGAACAGCGTCCAGAGTTCCGGCCGCTGCGCCTTGGGCTGCCACTGGCCGAAGCCGTCGCGGTGCGAGAAGACGCGCTCCTTGGCGCGCGCCTTCTCCTCGTCGCGGCGGGCGCCGCCGATCAGCGCATCGAAGCGGAACTCCTCGATCGCCTCCAGCAGCGTCACCGACTGGTGCACGTTGCGCGACTCGCCCGGGTGGGCCAGGCGCACGGTGCCGCGCTTCATCGAGTCCTCGACGCTGCGCACCACCAGGTCGGCCTTCAGCTCCGCGGCGCGGTGGTCGCGGAACGCGGTCACCTCGGGGAAGTTGTGGCCGGTGTCGATCATCAGGAGCGGGTAGGGGATGCGGCCGGCGCCGAACGCCTTCTCGGCGCACTTGAGCAGCACCAGCGAGTCCTTGCCGCCGGAAAACAGCAGGGTGGGGCGTTCGAAGGCGGCGGCCACCTCGCGCAGCACGAAGATCGCCTCTTCCTCGAGGGCGTCCAGGTGGCTGTTGGACAGCTGCGTGAGCAGTTGCGGTTCGACGCGGGCGTTCATGCGGCCATTCCTTCGGTTGTCTTCACGTGCAGGCCGCATTCCTTGGCGGCCTCGTCTTGCCTCCGGCCGGCCTCGTCCGAGGCCTTAACTTCGCCTTCGGCGAAGTTAGCCTGCGCCGAAACAGCGAGTGGCGCGCTGTCGCCCGCCTGCGGCTTGACATGCAAGCCGCACTCCTTCGTCGACTCGCTGTTTTCCCACCACCAGCGCCCGGCGCGGAAGTCCTCGCCCAGGCTGATGGCCCGCGTGCAGGGCGCGCAGCCGATGCTGGGATAGAACTCGTCGTGCAGCGGGTGGTAGTCCACCTTGTTTTGCGCGATGTAGTGCCAGACGTCGCCCCAGGTCCAGTTGGCCAGCGGGTTGAACTTGGTTCGCGGCTCGCTGGTGTCCTCCAGCGGCACCTCGGCGCGGGCGGCGGACTGTTCGCGGCGCAGGCCGGTGATCCAGGCGCGCTGGCCTTCCAGCGCGCGCTGCAGCGGCTCGACCTTGCGGATCTGGCAGCAGGCCTTGCGCAGCTCGATGCTGCGGTACATGGCCTCGGGGCCTTCGCGGCCGACGAACCGGACCACCGACTCCTGCACCGGCTGGTAGACCTTCACCGGGGCGCGGGAGCCGGCCTTCAGGCGCTCCAGCAGCTCCAGCGTCTGCGGATGCAGCATGCCGGTCTCCAGCACGAACACGGGGATGTCCAGCTCCAGCGAGTTGATGATGTGCGTGATCACCACGTCCTCCGCGCCCAGGCTGGACGCCTGGGTCAGCGGGGAGAACGAGGCCGCGGCGCGTACCAGCAGCGCCTGCGTCTCGTCCAGCTTGGCGGCGTAGTCCGGGGAGGGCCGCGCGTGCAGTTCGATCGCGCCCATCACGCGGCGGTCCTGAAATGCGGCTGCCGCTGCTGCGCATCCCCCTGGTAGAAGGCCGCGAAGCGGTCGAACTGCCGCTGGGCATGGGCCACGTCCTGGTCGGCGCGCAGCACGGCGCTGGAAAAGCCGGTGCGCTGCATCTGCACCAGCTGGTCGATCAGCACGTCGCCCACGGCCCGGATCTCGCCCTGGAAGCCGCGGCGGCGCAGCAGGAAGGCCTGGCTGAAGGCGCGGCCGTCGCTGAACTTGGGGAAGTTCAGCTCGACCACGCGCACACCTTCCAGCGCCACCTCGGCGGCATCGGCGTCATTGGCCACGCGCAGCACGTCCGGCTCGGTGCCCGGCTCGGAAAAGTCCTGGGCGGACAGGATGGTCAGAGTGCGATTCATGCCGCCTCCCGTTCGGTGAAGCGGGCCGCGTTGGCGGCGGCCTTGAAGGGCTCCAGCCCCACGCGGCGCAGCGTGGCGATGAAGGTCTCGGCCTTGCCGTCGACCGACACGCGCTGGCGGCGGTAGGCCTCCAGGACGGCTTCCACCACTTCGGGCACCTCGGCCGCCGAGAACGACGGGCCGACCACCTTGCCCGGCGTGGCCGGGCCCGACAGGTGGGAGCCGTCGGCGCCGCCGAGCGTGACCTGGTACCACTCCTTGCCGTCCTTGTCGACGCCCAGGATGCCGATGTGGCCCGAATGGTGGTGGCCGCAGCTGTTGATGCAGCCGGAGATGTGCAGGTCGATCTCGCCGATGTCGTACAGCTCGTCCAGGTCCTGGTAGCGCTGCGTGATCGCCTCGGCGATCGGCAGCGACCGCGCGTTGGCCAGCGAGCAGAAGTCGCCGCCGGGGCAGGCGATCATGTCGGTGAGCAGGCCGATGTTGGGCTTGGCCAGGCCCAGCTTGCGGGCGGCGGCCCACAGCTCGGGCAGGTCGTCCTGGTGGACCCACGGCAGCAGCAGGTTCTGCTCGTGCGTCACGCGCGCCTCGCCGGCGGAGTAGCGGTCGGCCAGTTCGGCGGCGGCATCCAGCTGCGCCGCGTCGGCGTCGCCGGGGGCCTGGCCGAGGCGCTTGAACGACAGCGTCACGGCGCGCAGTTGCGGGTCGCGGTGCTCGTGCACGTTGCGCTGCAGCCAGCGGTCGTACAGCGGATCGGCTTCGGCATCGGCGCGCAGGATCTCGTGCACGCGCGCGTCCTTGCGCGAGGGCTGGACCCGGGGGGCGACGAAGGAGACGGCCACGCGGTCGAACTCGGCCTGCGTGATGGTGTGCGGCGCGCCGTCGACCTCGACGATGCGCCTGTATTCGGCCTCGACCTGGTCGATGTAGCGCTGGCCTTCGGCCTTCACCAGGATCTTGATGCGGGCCTTCCAGGCGTTGTCGCGGCGGCCGTACTGGTTGTAGACGCGGATCGCCGCCTCCACGTAGTTGAGCAGCTGGTCCCAGGGCAGGAACTCGCGCACCACCGAGCCGATGATGGGCGTGCGGCCCATGCCGCCACCCACCTGCACCCGAAAGCCCAGCTCGCCCGCCTCGTTGCGCAGCAGCTGCAGTCCGATGTCGTACCAGCCGGTCGCGGCCCGGTCCTCGAGCGCGCCGTTCAGGGCGATCTTGAACTTGCGCGGCAGGAACGCGAATTCCGGGTGCAGCGTGCTCCACTGGCGCAGGATCTCGGCGAAGGGGCGCGGGTCGGCGATCTCGTCCGGCGCGATGCCGGCCAGCTCGTCGGCCGTGATGTTGCGGATGGCGTTGCCGCTGGTCTGGATGCCGTGCATGTTGACGCTGGCCAGCAGCTCCATCACGTCGGCGCTCTTGTCCAGCGGGATCCAGTTGAACTGGACGTTGGTGCGGGTGGTGAAGTGGCCGTAGCCGGTCTTGAAGCGGGTCACCACGGGTGTGCCGCCCGGCACCGGCACCTCGCCCAGGGCCAGCTGCTTTTCCTGCGCCTCGCGCAGCAGCTCGGGGGTGGGCTGGTCGTAGTCGCGGGCGATGGTCGCCAGCGCGCGCAGCTGGGCGCTGGAGATCTCGCCGTAGGGCACGGCCACGCGCAGCATGGGGGCGTAGCGCTGGACATACCAGCCGTTCTGCAAGCGCAGGGGCCGGAACTCGTCGGCGCCAAGCTGGCCGGCCAGGTGGCGCTCGAGCTGGTCGCGGTACTGGGCGGCCCGCGCGCGCACGAACGCCTTGTCGAACTCGGTGTACTGGTACATGGGCCGCGAATCTACGGGCGGTCCTTATGAAGCCAAACTATTTTTTAGTTCGTGCTTTATGCGGATAAGCATATGCGCCAGTGCTGGCGCGGCTTTCCGGGCCATCGGTGCGCGAGGCCGGATAACGCGGGAAAAGCCGGTGTCCAGCTCGACCGTGGACCGCCATAATCGAGCCACGGATGAGCAGGGAGCAGATGCAGCGGGTCTTCGTCAAGGTGGTCGGGTTCGGCGATGTCGAGCGGCATGCGCTCAACACGCTGTTCCGGCTTTCGCAAGGGCGCGGCACCAGCTACGCCCTGTGGCAGCCCGAGTTCGGCGTTTCCCCCCAGCTGGCCCTGATCGACAGCGAGTCCATGGAGGCGCTGGTCGAGTTCGAGGCGCCCAGCAATGAAGGCCTGAAGATGATCTGGGTCGGCGACCGGGCACCGGCCCGCGCCTGGCGCAGCTTCACGCGGCCGATCGACTGGCCGGCCGTGATCGCAGCCATGGACCAGCTCGCCCTGGCGCCGCCCGTCGCCGCGTTCAATCTCGACTTCGACTTCGGCACCTCCGAGCCGACCGTGCCGGCCGGCGTGAGGCGCGCGCTCATCGCCAGCGCCGACCGCGCCGAGCGGCTCTACATCCGGGCACGCATGGCCCTGGTCGACCTGACGCAGGCCGACGAGGCCGAGACCGCGGCCGATGCGCTCGAGCTGGCCCGGAATTGCCGCTACGACGTCGCCGTGGTCGACCACGCGCTGCCCGGCAAGGGCGGCGCCCAGCTGGTGCGGCAACTGGTCCAGGCCGACCCGCGCATCCCCTGCGTGATCGTCACCAAGGAGCGGCTGTCGGCGACCGAGAAGGCGCGGGCGCTGCTGGGCCGCCAGCCCATCGTGCTGGAAAAGCCGGTCGATCCGCTCAAGCTCACGGCGCTGCTGCGGCAGGCATAGCGGAGCGCTGCGCGTCCAGCGCGGCCGCCAGCCGCGCGGGCAGCGGCAGCGGCTCGCCCTGCAGCCGCGCCGCCAGCAGCTCGGCCGCCAGCCGGGCGAACGTCAGTCCCCTCGACCCCATCGCCGTGCTCACCCACAGGCCCGGCGCAAGTTCGCCGACCAGCGGACGGCGATCGGACGAGGCGCAGCGCACCCCGACCCAGGCGCGAGCGGTCCCGGCCTGGAACTCCGGCGCCAGGCGGGCCGCTGCTTCAGGATCGAGCACCCGCAGACGTTCTAGGTTGGCCCGCTGGTCTTCTGCGCGCGGTGCGGGTGACGTCTCGCCGCGGCCGTAGGTCGAACCGGTGAGCCAGGCCCGTCCTTCGGGCAGCGGCACGTCGGGGAGGAAATGGCCGTGCCCGTTGCGCGGCGGTGCGGCCGGAGGGGGCGGGTCGCCGTGCAGGTTCCAGCTCACCTGGCCGCGGACCGGGTGCAGGGTGAGCCGGCGGTCGAGCAGCGCGGCCGATCCGAGCGCGGCGGCCACGACCACCACCTCGGCGGAAGCGATCGGCTGGTCGTCTTCATCCAGCGCGACCCATTCACCTGCGCGATTCGCGAGCGACCTCACGGTCAAGCCGCCCCGCCAAGCCACGCCCGGCTCGGCCAGCCACGCCCGAACCAGCTTTCCGGGCCGCACCCAGGCGGCCGCCGCGTGCCACAGCGAGCCCTCGTCGGCCGGTTGCTGCCACTCTTCCTCGCCCGGCCCGAGCGGGGCGGGAAGGCGCGCTCCGGCTTCGCGCCGCTCGAGCACACCGCTGCGCTGCCAGTCCTGGCCGGCGACGAGCCGGTCGCCGGCCTCCTGCAACGTCATGCGGACGCCCGCCCGCGAGAGCCGCGAGAGCTGGTTGTCGTCCGGCGAGGTGTGCGGCGCGAGCAGCCCGGCCGGCAGGCCCGAGGCGCCCGCCGCCGGCTCGTTTGCCGCATCGAGCACCTCGACCCGCCACCCGCGTCGCGCCAGGCTCGCGGCCGCCGCCGCACCGGCGAGGCCGCCGCCCACCACCAGGGCGCTGCCCGCCGCATCGCGCCGGGCCGGCGCCGTGCGCCGCAACGTCCACGCCGGATCGAAGAGGGCGCGCAGGCGCTCGCGCTTGGGCGGCAGGCCGGGCACTTTCTCGACCTGGAAGCCGCATTGCGCGAGGTCGCGCCGCACCTGGCCCAGGACGGTCCAGGTCGCCAGCTGCGTGCCGCGCCGGCAGCAGCGCGCCACCGCCTTGAGCGTGTCCAGCTCCCACATCGCCGGATTGCCACGAGGCTCGAAGCCGTCCAGGAACACCGAGTCGGCCGCGAAGGACTGCTCGTCCAGCATCTTGCGCACGTCGCCCACGCACAGCGTGAGCAGCACCTGCCCGCCTTCGAACTGGAGCCGGTGCCATCCGGGCACCAGGCCCCACCACTGCGCGGCCAGTTCACGCGCAAGCTCCTGCACCTCGGGCGTCGAAGCCGCGCCGCGCACGATGTCCTGCGCCGAGACCGGCCAGGCCTCGACCGACACGAAGTGCAGGAGGCGCGGACGCCGCGGATCGTCCTTCCAGGCGCGCCAGGCGGCCAGGAAGTTCAGGCCCAGGCCGAAGCCCGTCTCGAGGATGCGCCAGCCCTCGCGGCCGGCCCAGGCGGCGGGAAGGTCGCAGCCTTCCAGGAAGACGTGGCGGGCCTGCTCGAGGGGGGCGCCGGCCGAGGGGTAGAGGTCGGCGAAGCGGGGGCTGCGCGGCGTGCCGTCAGGCGACCAGTCGACCGGCTCGGCCACGGGGGCGCGTCAGGCGCTGGGCGGCACGTACCCTTGCGCCACGTCGGCGCCGCCGCCGAAGAAGTGCGCCTCCATCTGGCGCTTGAGGTACTCGCGCGCTCGCTGGTCGGCGAGGTTCAGGCGGTTCTCGTTCACCAGCATGGTCTGCTGCTTGAGCCACGCGGCCCAGGCCTCCTTGCTCACGCTCTCGTAGATGCGCTTGCCGAGTTCGCCGGGATACGGGGGGAAGTCCAGGCCTTCGGCCTCCCGGCCGAGCTTGATGCAGTTGACGGTACGCGCCACGACTTGCTTTCGATGTATGAGCTTATTCGGATAAGCAACTGAGAACTTGTTCGTTCCCCTTTTGCCCGCGGCCTCGAAGAATGCGCCCCATCCATTGAACGGAAACAGGAGCGACTTCCATGAGCCTTCGCCGCGACTTTATCAAGATTCCCCTGGCGGCCGCCCTGGGCGCGGCGCTGCCCGCGTTCGCCCAGCAGCCGGCCGCGGTGACGCTGCTGAACGTGTCGTACGACCCGACACGCGAGTTCTACGTGGACTTCAACCAGTCCTTCCAGAAGTTCTGGAAGGCCAAGGCCGGCCAGGATGTGACCATCAAGCAGTCGCACGGCGGCTCGGGCAAGCAGGCCCGCTCCATCATCGACGGCCTCGACGCCGACGTGGCCACGCTGGCCCTGGCCGGCGACACCGACGCGCTGGTCAAGAACGGCGCCTGGATCAAGGAGGGCTGGCAGAAGCGCCTGCCGCACAACTCCTCGCCCTACACCTCGACCATCGTGCTGGTGGTGCGCGCGGGCAACCCCAAGGGCATCAAGGACTGGGACGACCTGGCCAAGCCCGGCGTCAGCGTGATCACGCCGAACCCCAAGACCTCGGGCGGGGCGCGCTGGAACTACCTGGCCGCCTGGGAATACGCCAAGCGCAAGTACGGCGGCGACGCCCAGGCCCGCGACTTCGTCGGACGCGTGTTCGCCAACGTCCCGGTGCTGGACACGGGCGCGCGCGGCTCCACCATCACGTTCGCGCAGCGCAACCAGGGCGACGTGCTGATCGCCTGGGAGAACGAGGCCTGGCTGCTGGAAAAGGAGTTCGGCACCAGGTTCGACGTGGTGGCGCCTTCGCTGTCCATCCTGGCGGAGCCCGCGGTGGCGGTGGTCGACCGCAACGTGGACAAGAAGGGCACGCGCGCTGTGGCCGAGGCCTATCTGCAGTACCTGTACTCCGAGGAAGGCCAGGACATCGCCGGCAAGCACTTCTACCGGCCGGCGGTGTCGCAGAAGGCGCAGGCCAAGTACGCCAAGCAGTTTCCCAGGCTGAACCTGTTCACCATCGACCAGGCCTTCGGCGGCTGGGACAAGGCCGCGAAGGAGCACTTCGCGGACGGAGCTTCGTTCGACCAGATCTACACGCGCAAGTGACGTTTCCGGGGGGTCAACGCGTCGCCGCCCAGAGCATGGCCAGCCCCGACACCACCAGCAGCCCGTCGATCAGGAGGCGGAAGGTGTCCGGCGCGAGCCGCAGCACGACGTGGCGGCCGGCAAAAGCGCCGGCCATCAGGGACGAACCTGCCACCAGGCCCTCGATCACGACCTTCACCGGCAGCGCGCTCGAAGCCGCGAAGGTGGCGATCTTGGCGCCGTACACCGCCAGCGACGCGAGCGCTTCTGTGCCCAGCAGGCCGCCGCGTTCCAGGCCGTAGGCGGTGAACAGCGGCAGCTGCAGCGGCCCGGTGGAGACCACGATGCTGGTCAGGAACCCCAGGGGCGCGGCCAGAAGTGCCAGTTGCGGCAGCGACAGGCGCCCGCCCCGGCGCAGCAGCCGCCGCCGCGCCGGCACCATGGCCAGGAAGAACAGGCCGAGCGCCGTCTCGGCCCAGCCCTCGGGGATGGCCAGCAGGGTGCGCACGCCCAGCGCCGCGCAGGGCAGGGCGGCCACGCAGAAGGCGGCCGCGGCGCGCCAGTCCACTTCGCGGCGCCACGCCAGCACCCGTCCCAGGTTGCCCATGAAGGAGGCGATGGCCATCACCGGCACCGCTTCCACCGGCCCCCAGGCCAGCACCAGCACCGGCATGAGCACGATCGACGAGCCGGTGCCCACGATGCCGCCGAGCGTGCCGCCCAGCAGGCCGAAGGCCAGCACCAGCAGGTAGTCCATCAGCGGCGCGGGGCCGGGAAGCTCGACATGGACGCACTCTAGCAAGCCATAGCCGCGCTGCCGGTGGGTGCGCTGGTTCTCCGGTATCTTCGCGGGTCCCAGAGCTTTCCGGATCCCGCACCATGACCAGCTTCGACCTCCCCGACCTCGTGCAGGGCCTGCGCGCCGCCCGGGGCGAGTGGCGCGATTCGCAGGGCCGGGCGCGCGACGTGGGCGGGCGCGAGCTGCCTTCGCCGCAGGCGCTCGAGCGCATCGTCGACCAGCTCAAGGGCGCCCTGTTCCCCATGCGGCTGGGCCCGCCCGACCTGCGCAACGAGACCGAGGACTTCTACGTCGGCCACACCCTGGACGCCGCGCTGCGGGCGCTGCACGCCCAGGTATTGCTGGAGGTCCGTCACGCGTCGCGGCAGTCGGAAATCTCGACCGACGCCGTGCAGGACCGGGCGTCGGGCCTGGTGCGCGAGTTCGCGCAGTCGCTGCCGGACATCCGCCGGCTGCTCGACACCGACGTGCTGGCCGCCTGGCAGGGCGACCCGGCCGCGCGCAGCGTGGACGAGGTGCTGCTGTGCTATCCCGGCGTGCTGGCCATGATCCACCACCGCCTGGCGCACCGGCTGTACCGGCTGGGGCTGCCGCTGCTGGCGCGCATCGTGGCCGAGATCGCCCACAGCCGCACCGGCATCGACATCCACCCGGGCGCCACCATAGGCCGCGGCTTCTTCATCGACCACGGCACCGGCGTCGTGATCGGCGAGACCGCGGTGATCGGCGAGCGCGTGCGGCTCTACCAGAACGTCACGCTGGGCGCCAAGCGCTTCCCCATCGCCGAGGACGGGCACCTGGCCAAGGGCCTGCCGCGCCACCCCATCGTCGAGGACGACGCGGTGATCTACGCCGGCGCGACGGTGCTGGGCCGCGTCACCATCGGCAAGGGCGCCGTGATCGGCGGCAACGTCTGGGTCACGCACGACGTGCCGGCCGGCGGCAGCGTGGCGCAGGCGCGAAACGACGAGGGCTGTGGGGTGAGCTGAGGGCTCGCGGTCAGGCCGACGGACGCAATTCCGCGCGGCGACCGATCTGGCCGTAGATCTCCGCGTGCATCCTGTCCGCCTGCTCGCGCAGTGCGCGGGCCTGCTGCTGCAGCTTCTTGCGGACGTCACCACCTTCCAGGGCGGCCTGGCGTTCGGCGTCGCGCGCGGCGCCGTGGGCGGCGCCCCAGCGCTGGAGTTGCTGGACCTGGTCCATGTGTTCGTTCCCTGAGTCTTCTACGTGCAGAGGCGAGTGTCCGCGCCGGGGCCGCAGCTTGGCTATCGGCGCAGCGCACGGGTGTGCGTCAGCGGTGGCTTACGTGAAGTCCCGGGGTGCTTCGCTCAGGCACTGCGTGCGCGCATCCGCTTCAAGGCCGAGGCGGCTTGCCCCACCAGCGCCGGGCCCTTGTAGATCAGGCCCGTGTAGATCTGCACCACGTCGGCGCCGGCCCGCACCTTGGAGACCGCGTCTTCCGCGCTGAGGACACCGCCCACCCCGATGATCGGAAAACCCGTGCCTAGCGCGGCGCGCAGTTGCGAGATCACGCGGTTGCTCGCCGCCAGCACCGGCGCGCCGCTCAGCCCGCCGGTCTCTTGCGCGTGCGGCAGGCCCTGCACGGCTTCGCGCGAGATGGTGGTGTTGGTGGCGATCACGCCGTCCATGCCGTGGCGGCGCAGCGTGGCCGCGATCACGTCGACCTGCGCTTCGTCCAGGTCGGGGGCGATCTTCACGAAGACGGGCACGCGCCGGCCGTGGGTACGGGCCAGCGTCTCGCGGCGCTCGGCCACGGCGCCCAGCAGCGCGTCCAGCGCCTCGTCGGACTGCAGAGCGCGCAGGTTCTTGGTGTTGGGGCTGGAGATGTTGACCGTCACGTAGTCGGCGTGCGGGTACACGCCTTCCAGGCCGGTGAGGTAGTCGCGCGTGGCCTCCTCGATCGGCGTGGCGGCGTTCTTGCCGATGTTCAGGCCCAGGATGCGGCCGCGCTGGCGGAAGGACGAACGCTTCACGTTGGCCAGGAAGGCGTCGAGGCCGTCGTTGTTGAAGCCCAGCCGGTTGATCAGCGCGTTGGCCTGCGGCAGGCGGAACATGCGCGGCTTGGGATTGCCCGGCTGCGGCTTCGGGGTGACGGTGCCGACCTCGACGAAGCCGAAGCCCATCGCGCCCAGGCCGTCGATGCATCGCGCGTTCTTGTCCAGCCCGGCCGCCAGGCCCACGCGGTTGGGAAATTTCAGCCCGGCCAGTTCCACGGGATCGTCCACCGCCGCCGAACACCACGCCCAGGCCAGCGGCGTGCCCTGCAGCCGGGCCAGCGATTCCATCGTGAGGTCGTGCGCGGCCTCGGGGTCCAGGCCGAAGAGGAAGGGGCGCGCAAGCGAGTAGGGCAGCAGGGGCATGGATAATCCGTCGCGATTTCTTTCGATCAACCGAGGATTGTCGCGTGACCCAGGATGAACTGAAGGCCCTCGTGGGCCAGGCCGCCTTGCAGTACGTGGTGCAGGGCGAGATCGTGGGCGTGGGGACCGGCTCCACGGTGAACAAGTTCATCGAGGCGCTGGCCGGCATCAAGGACCGCATCCGCGGCGCCGTCTCCAGCTCGGTGGCGTCCACCGAGCGGCTGCGCGCCATCGGCGTGCCGGTGTTCGATGCCAACGAGGTCGGCGAGCTGGCCGTCTACATCGACGGCGCCGACGAGATCGACGGCGGCGGCCACATGATCAAGGGCGGCGGCGCGGCGCTCACGCGCGAGAAAATCGTTGCGGCGCAGTCCCGTTCCTTCGTCTGCATCGCCGACGAATCCAAGCTGGTGAACGCGCTGGGGAATTTTCCGGTGCCGGTGGAAGTGGTGCCGATGGCGGCCGGGCGGGTCACCCGCCAGTTCGCCGCGATGGGCGGCCGCGCCACGCTGCGCATGAAGGACGGCGCACCCCTGGTGACGGACAACGGCCAGCACATCCTGGACGTCTCGGGCCTTTCGATCACGCAGCCGGTCGCCTTCGAGAGCGAGGTGAACCAGTGGCCGGGGGTGGTGACGGTGGGCGTGTTCGCCCACCAGAAGGCTTCGGTCTGCCTGCTCGGCACGGCGAGCGGCGTGCGGACGCTGAAGTTCTAGCTCAGAACCTGATGCCCGCAGGGTTGCTGCCGGTGGGGCCCTGCGGCGCCGGGGTCGACGGCGCGGTGGCGGCGGGCGCCGACTCGGGCGCGGCCGCGGTTTCGGCGGGGCGCACCGGCTGCGCGGTCACCAGCGGCGTGGCGGCCGGCGGGCGGTAGCCGACCGGCAGCAGCGAGTTGCGCGGGTAGCCGGCGGCGTCCAGGAACTGCGACCACTCCGTTTCCGAGTAGCCCTTGAGCTGCTGCGCGCCGACGGTGAGCAGCGGCAGCGCGCCGCTTCCGCCGCTCAGGCGGTTGAGCGCCTCGATGTCTTCGGCGCTGGTCACGGTCTTCTCGACGAAGGGGATGCCGCGCTGCGACAGGAAGCTGCGGCCGGAGCTGCAGGGGGCGCAGCTGGGGCCGGCGTAGAGCGTGACCGGGTAGCGGCTGGCGACCTGGCGCAGCTCGAAGGGCAGGGCGCCGCCGGGGGCGGCCGCGCCTGCCCGGCCCGGTGGGGTCCCAGCGGCTGCGGGGGCGGCCTTCACGGCCGGATCGACCGGGGGCTTGTCGGAGAAGGTGACCTTGCCGTCGGGACCGACGATGCGAAAGACCTGCTGCGCACCGGCGGCGCCGGCGATGGCGGCCACGGCGAGAACGGCCATTCGGGCCGCATGAAAGGCTCTCGAAGACGACATGACACCCCTCCTCATTTCGCTTTTTACGGACTACGGTCAGGCCATGCCCTGGTGCCGCAGCAGAGCGTCCAGTGTGGGCTCGCGCCCGCGGAACGCCTTGAACGACTCCATCGCCGCCCGGCTGCCGCCCGACTCCAGGATGGCCTGCCGGTATTTTCGCCCGGTTTCCACGCTGGGGGAACCATCCGCGCCGGCCGTTTCCTCAAATGCCGCATAGGCGTCGGCGGAAAGCACCTCCGCCCACTTGTAGCTGTAATAGCCCGCCGCGTAGCCGCCGGAGAAGACGTGGCTGAAGGTGTGGGCCGTGCGGCTGAATTCCGGCGGCTGCAGCACCGCCACCTCTTCGCGCACCTTGCGCAGCAGCGGCATGAAGTCCTGGGCCGGGTCGTGCTGGGTGTGCAGCAGCATGTCGAACAGGGCGAACTCGATCTGCCGCAGCGTGGCCAGCCCGCTCTGGAAATTGCGCGCCGCCATCATCTTGTCGAACAGCTCGCGCGGCAGCGGCTCGCCCGTCTCCACGTGGGCCGTCATGTGGCGCAGCACCGCCCATTCCCAGCAGAAGTTCTCCATGAACTGGCTGGGGAGTTCGACCGCGTCCCATTCCACGCCGCTGATGCCCGAGACGTCGCGCTCGTTCACGCGGGTGAGCATGTGGTGCAGGCCGTGGCCGGACTCGTGGAACAGGGTGATCACGTCGTCGTGGGTGAGCAGCGCCGGCTTGCCGTCCACGCCTTCGGCGAAGTTGCACACCAGGTGCGCCACCGGCGTCTGCAGGCGACCGTCGTCGGGGCGCAGCCAGCGGGCGCGCACGTCGTCCATCCAGGCGCCGCCCCGCTTTCCGGTGCGGGCCGACGGGTCCAGGTAGAACTGGCCCACGCGCTCGGTGTTGACGTGGTCGGTCGCGTCCTTGTGCTCGCGCTCGATCCGGTAGAACTCCACGCACGGGTTCCACACCGGGGCGTAGTCGCGGCGGATCACCACCTCGAACAGCGTCTCGACGATCTTGAAGAGGCCCGCCAGCACCTTGGGTGCCGGGAAGTACTGCTTGACCTCCTGCTCGCTGAACGAGTAGCGCTCTTCCTTGAGCTTCTCGCCGATGTAGCTCCAGTCCCAGGGCTGCGGATCGTGGATGCCGAGCTTGTCGGCGGCGAAGGCGCGCATGTCGGCCACGTCCTGTTCGGCGAAGGGGCGGGCCTTGGCCGCCAGCTCGCGCAGGAAGCCGATCACCTGCTCGGGCGACTCCGCCATCTTGGGCACGACCGAGACCTCGCCGAAGTTGCGGTAGCCGAGCAGCTGCGCTTCTTCCTTGCGCAGCGCCAGGATCTCGCGGATGCCCTCGCTGTTGTCGAACTTGCGGAACTCCGGCGGCGCCTGGTCGCTGGCCCGCGTGACGTAGGCGCGGTACATGCGCTGGCGCAGCCCGCGGTGGTGGGCGAACTGCATGACGGGCAGGTAGCTCGGCATCTTCAGCGTGAGCTTGTGGCCGTCCTTCTCCTCGGCCTGCGCGGCGGCGCGGGCGCCGTGGATCACGTCCTCCGGCACCCCGTCCAGCTCCTCCAGCGAGGCGTAGTACGAGAAGGCGTCGGTCGCGTCCAGGGCGTTCTCGCTGAATTTCTGCGACAGCTCGGCCTGGCGTTCCTGGATGGCGGCGTAGCGCTCCTTGGCCGCACCCTGCAGCTCGGCGCCGCCGAGGACGAAGTTGCGGATCGCGTTCTTCAGCGCCTGCCGCTGCTCCCCGTTGAGGGCGGCCGGATCGATCGCCTTGTACTTGGCGTAGAGCCGCTCGTCCGATCCCAGCCGCGTCCAGAAGTCGGTGACGCGCGGCAGCGCCTCGTTGTACGCGGCTCGCAGCTCGGGCGTGTCGGCGACGTTGTTGAGATGGCCCACCGCACCCCAGGCGCGGCTCAGGCGTTCGGTGGTGCAGTCCAGCCGGGCGGACAAGGCCTTCCAGTCGGCGGGGAAATCGGGGGCGACCACGGCCTCGAGCGCGGCCTGGCTCTCGGCCAGCAGGGCGTCGACGGCGGGGGCGACGTGCTGCGGCTGGATCTGGTCGAAAAGCGGCAGATCGTGGAAATCGAGCAGGGGATTGGTGGGCATGGCACCCATTTTGCGGCAGGCCCGCCGTCTTCAACCGACGGCCGGGATTGCCGATCCTGATCGCCGCGATCAACCGGCGGCGCGTTCGGCCGCTTCCAGCGTGTTCACCAGCAGCATGGCGCGGGTCATCGGCCCGACGCCGCCGGGCACGGGCGTGACCCAGCCGGCCACCTGCCGCACGCCCTCGAAGTCCACGTCGCCGCAGAGCTTGCCCTCGTCGTTGCGGTTCATGCCGACGTCGATGACCACCGCGCCGGGTTTGACCATGTCGGCCGTCAGCACGTTGCGCTTGCCGACGGCGGCCACGACCACGTCGGCCTGCAGGGTGTGGGCCTTCAGGTCCCGGGTCGCGCTGTGGCAGACCGTGACAGTGGCGTTCTTCTGCAACAGCATCAGCGCCATCGGCTTGCCGACGATGTTGCTGCGCCCGATCACCACCGCGTGCTTGCCGCGCAGGTCGTAGCCGATGTCCTCCAGCATCTTCATGCAGCCATAGGGCGTGCAGGGCCAGAAGCCGGGCTGGCCGGTGACCAGCGCGCCGGCGCTGGCGACGTGGAAGCCGTCGACGTCCTTGGCCGGCGAGATGGTCTCGATGACCTTGCTGGCGTCCATGTGCCTGGGCAAGGGCAGCTGCACCAGGATGCCGTGGACCTTCGGGTCGGCGTTGAGGGCCTGGATGCGGTCCAGCAGCGCGGCTTCGGTCAGGTCGGCCGGGTAGGTCTCGAGCGTGGCTTGGAGGCCGGTCTCGGTGCTGTCGTTGACCTTGTGGCGGGTGTAGACCTGGCTGGCCGGGTCGGTGCCCACGAGGATGATGGCCAGGGCCGGCTGGACGCCGCGGGCCTTCAGGGCCTGGGTGCGGCCGGCGACTTCGGCGCGGATGCGCTTGGCCAGCGCGTTGCCGTCGATGAGTTGTGCGGTCATGGGAGGGTTGCGCGAGGGCCGCGCGCGCCAGGTCCGCGGCGCGCGGGCGGGCGGGCCGTCAGGCCTTGGCCGGGTGGTTCTGGCCGAGGGCGATCTTCAGGAGGTCGGCCACCGTGTTGGCGTTGAGCTTTTCCATGATGTTGGCGCGGTGCGCCTCCACCGTCTTGATGCTGATGCCCAGGTCGTCGGCGATCTGCTTGTTCAGGCGGCCGGCGACGATGCGCTCGAGCACCTGCGCCTCGCGGCTCGTGAGCTTGGACAGCAGGGCGTCGCGGCTGGCGGCGCTCTGGTACTCGGCGAAGGCGCCCTTGGCGTGTTCGAGCATGCGCTCGACCAGGCCGACCAGCTCCTCCTCCTTGAAAGGCTTCTGGATGAAGTCCATCGCGCCCTTCTTCATCGTGTTCACCGCCATCGGCACGTCGCCGTGGCCGGTGATGAAGACGATGGGCAGTGGCGACTTGCGCTCGAGCAGCCGGTCCTGCAGTTCCAGGCCCGTCATGCCGGCCATGCGGATGTCGACGATCAGGCAGGCGACTTCGCGGGGGTCGTAGCGGGAAAGAAAAGATTCGGCCGACTCGAAGCAGCGGACGCGGTAGTCCTTGCCCTCGAGCAGCCATTGCAGCGAGTCGCGAACGGCCTCGTCGTCATCGACCACATACACGGTGCCCTTCTTCGGGATCAGGCTCATGCGACTACTCCGGCGTCCTTGCTTGCTGCGGAACTGATAGCGCCGGAAACAGGAATCCAGAAGGAGAAACGACAGCCGGCGACCTCGGCGCCATTGTAGATGTTCTCCGCCTGCATCCTGCCCTGGTGCGATTCGACGATGCTTCGGCACAGGTTCAGGCCGATGCCCATGCCTTCGACCTTGGTGGAGAAGAAGGCCTCGTACAGGCGCTCCATCACCTCGGGCGCGAGGCCCGCGCCGGAGTCCTGCACCGAGAACTCCACCACCGGCTGGCCGTCCACCTGGCGCGGCACGGCGCGCAGTTCCACGCTGCGGTGGGCGGTGGGACGGCGCGCATGCTCTATCGATTCGGCCGCGTTCTTCAGGAGGTTGACCAGCACCTGCTCGATCAGGATCGGGTCGACCATCAGCTTGGGCAGGCGCGCGGCGACGTAGTGGGACAACCGCACGTTGCGGCGGCGCAGCTCGATCTCGGCCAGTTCCACCGCCTCGGCCACCATGGTCGCCACGTCCGACAGCGCGCGATTGGGCTCGCTGCGGCGCACGAAGCTGCGGATTCGCTGGATGATCTGGCCGGCGCGCTGCGCCTGGCGCGCGGTCTTGTCCAGGGCCAGCAGCAGGTCGTCCTGGTTGATCTGGTTGGAGCGGATGCGCGAGACCAGCCCGTTGCAGTAGTTGTTGATGGCGGTGAGCGGCTGGTTCAGCTCGTGCGCCACGCTGGAGGCCATCTCGCCCATGGTGATCAGGCGGCTGGCGGCCTGCGCGCGCTCGGCCTGCGCCGCTGCCTGTTCCTCGGCGTGGCGCCGCGGCGTGATGTCGGTGGCGATCACCATCTGCGCCAGGCGGCCGTCCACCCAGTTCAGGTAGCGCGAACGCACCTCCAGCCACTTGCCCAGTTCGGGCACGAAGATCTCGGCGTTCTCCGATTGCGCGGACGTCAGCTGGCCGGTGGGCAGGCCGACGAAGGAGTCGACCTCGTCCAGCTGTTCGTCGCTGCGCGGGTGGTCGGGCACGCCGGCCTGGGCCACCATCTGCAGGTGGCCGCCGGTGTGCAGGCCGAACCAGAGCCGGTACAGCTTGTTGGCGAACAGCAGCTCCTCGCTGCCCAGGGGCGCGACCGACACCGAGGCGTCCAGCGCCTCCAGCACGGTGGTGAAGCGCTCGTACGAGGCCGAGAGCTGCTCGCGGATGCGGTTCGGCTCGGTGATGTCGGTCATCGACGTCATCCAGCCAGTCTGGTGGCCCTTGGGGTCCACCAGCGGCGAGACGTACATGCGGGCATCGAACAGCGTGCCGTCCTTGCGCTTGACCCGCACCTGGAAGCCGCCCGGGGTGGTGCGGCCATTGAGTTCGTCCTCCAGCCGCGCCATCAGCTGGTCGCGGTCGGCCTCGGGCCAGTAGGGGAAGGGCGCGGTGCGGCCCACCAGCTCGCCCTCGCTCCAGCCGGTCATCTGGCAGAAGGCGGGATTGACGTAGGTGATGCGGCCCTGCATGTCCAGCGCGCGCATGCCGGTGAGCATGGAGTTCTCCATCGCCCGGCGGAAGTTGGTCTCGGCAATCAGGGCCTGCTGCGCCTGCATGCGCCGGCGCGTGTGGCGCCAGTTGCCGATCAGCATCCAGGCGGTCATCGCGCTGAGCGTGCCCACCAGCCAGAACAGGCCGCTGCCCACCACGCCCAGCGAGGTGCGGTAGGCCTGGGCCCTGAGCACCAGCCCGTTGCCCACCGGCGAAACCGGCACCTCGAATTCATTGGCCTGCGGCGCGCCCCAGGACAGCAGGCGGCTGGCCGTGCCGCGGGTGGGCAGGGTCTGGCCGGCCAGCAGGCGGCCCTTGGCATCCAGCAGCGACACGGCGTAGCGGGCCGAGACCTCGGCCGGCACGCCGTAGCGCATCAGGCTGTCGACCGAGTACTCCGCCAGGATCACGCCGCCGAAGCGCGCCTGCTCGGCCAGCGGCACGTGCAGCTGCAGCAGCGGTGCACTGTCGCCCACCAGCGGCGGCTGCGAATACACCGGCTGCTGCAGGTCGCGCACCAGGGAGTAAGTGGCTTCGGTCTCCCCCGGACGCAGCACCTCGCCGGCGCGGCGCTGCTGCTGCCCCGGGACGCTGGGCCCGGCATAGGCGGCCTTGATGCGGCGCCGCTCGTCGATCCAGGCCAGGGCCTGCAGCTCCGGGTACTGGATCACCATGGTTTCGGCACGGCCGACGAACTCCTCCGGATCGATGTCCTTGTTGGAGATGTCGCGGGCGATGCGCATCAGCTGCTCCTGGCGCTCCAGCAGCCTCAGGCGCAGGCGCTGCTGGGCGTACTCGACGTCGCGGCGGACGGCTTCCTGCTCGCGGTCCATCTCTTCCAGGCGCAGGTACCCGAAGGCCGAAATGATGGCCGCCAGGAAGAGCAGCACCGCGGCCAGGGGCGCGAGCATGGCGAAACGGTCCTGCCGTCCCGGGGTCTGGCGCCGCCACCAGCGGCGCAGCCAGGGGACCGGCGCGACGGCCTCGTGCAGCTCGGGAACGGTGCTGTCTTGCATCAGCATCAGAGTGTAGGTGAGCGTAGGAAGTGCTTATGTTTCATGATATGCAATGAACGAGCGCCATTTGAAATTAGCAACATACTGTGCGAAACTCGCCGCGTTTTCACGTCAGCCGTTGCTGCCGTACTAAATTACCCACAAGACGCAAGGAGACAACACGATGTCAGCTCAGCCCGACCAGGCTTTCGGCGCCGCCGCCAACGACGCGGACTCGCAGGAGACGCGCGAGTGGGTCGATGCCCTTTCGGCGGTGATCGCCAAGGAGGGCCGCGAGCGCGGTCACTACCTCCTGGAGCAACTGCTGGAGCAGGCGCGGCAGGAAGGCATCGACCTGCCTTTCTCCGCCACCACCGGCTACGTGAACACCATCGAGCCGCAGGACGAAGAGCGCTGTCCCGGCAACCTGGAAGTCGAGGAGCGGCTGCGCGCCTACATGCGCTGGAACGCCATGGCCATGGTGGTCAAGGCCAACCGCCTGCACCCGGAAGACGGCGGCGACCTGGGCGGCCACATCAGCTCGTTCGCGTCGCTGGCCACCATGTTCGGCGCCGGCTTCAACCACTTCTGGCACGGCGAGAACGAAGAGCGGGGCGGCGACTGCCTCTACATCCAGGGCCACAGCTCGCCCGGCATCTACGCCCGCGCCTTCCTGGAAGGCCGCATCAGCGAGGAGCAGCTGCTCAACTTCCGCCAGGAGGTCGATGGCAAGGGGCTCTCGAGCTATCCGCACCCCAAGCTGATGCCGGAGTTCTGGCAGTTCCCGACGGTGTCCATGGGACTGGGCCCGCTGATGGCGATCTACCAGGCGCGCTTCCTGAAGTACCTGCATGCCCGCGGCATCGCCAACACCGAGAACCGCAAGGTCTGGGCCTTCCTGGGCGACGGCGAGATGGACGAGGTGGAGTCGCTGGGCGCCATCGGCGTGGCGGCGCGCGAGAAGCTGGACAACCTGATCTTCGTCGTCAACTGCAACCTGCAGCGGCTGGACGGCCCGGTGCGCGGCAACGGCAAGATCATCCAGGAGCTCGAAGGCGAGTTCCGCGGCGCCGGCTGGAACGTGATCAAGCTGATCTGGGGCAGCTACTGGGACCCGCTGCTGGCGCGCGACAAGGAAGGCATCCTGCGCCAGATCATGATGGAGACGCTGGACGGCGACTACCAGGCCATGAAGGCCAATGACGGCGCTTTCGTGCGCAAGCAGTTCTTCGGCCGCCATCCCAAGGCGCTGGAGATGGTCGCCAAGATGAGCGACGAGGACATCTGGCGCCTCAATCGCGGCGGCCACGACCCGCAGAAGGTCTATGCGGCCTACCACAAGGCGGTCAACCACAAGGGCCAGCCCACGGTGCTGCTGATCAAGACCGTCAAGGGCTTCGGCATGGGCAAGGCCGGCGAAGGCCGCAACATCGCCCACCAGGCCAAGAAGCTGACCGACGAGGACATCCGCACCTTCCGCGACCGCTTCAACATCCCGATCCCGGACGAGAAGCTGGCCGAGATCCCGTTCTACAAGCCCGAGGAGCACACGCCGGAGATGCAGTACCTGCACCAGCGGCGCAAGGCCTTGGGCGGCTACCTGCCCAAGCGGCGCGCGAAGGCCGAGGAAAAGCTGAACGTCCCGGCGCTGGACGCCTTCAAGGCCGTGCTCGAGCCCACCGCGGAAGGCCGCGAGATCAGCACCACCCAGGCCTACGTTCGCTTCCTCACCGCGCTGCTGCGTGACAAGGAGCTCGGCCCGCGCGCGGTGCCCATCCTGGTGGACGAGGCGCGCACCTTCGGCATGGAAGGCCTGTTCCGCCAGATCGGCATCTACAACCCGGAAGGCCAGAAGTACACGCCGCAGGACCGCGACCAGGTCTCCTACTACAAGGAAGACCAGTCCGGGCAGATCCTTCAGGAGGGCATCAACGAAGCGGGCGGCATGGCCAGCTGGATCGCCGCGGCCACGTCGTATTCGACGAACAACCGCATCATGGTGCCGTTCTACATCTACTACTCGATGTTCGGCCTGCAGCGCGTGGGCGACCTGTGCTGGGCGGCGGGCGACATGCAGGCGCGCGGCTTCCTGCTGGGCGGCACGTCGGGCCGCACGACCCTGAACGGCGAAGGCCTGCAGCACGAGGACGGCCACAGCCACATCCTGGCGGGCACGATCCCGAACTGCGTGAGCTACGACCCGACCTTCGCGCACGAGCTCGCGGTCATCATGCAGGACGGCCTCAAGCGCATGGTGGAGAAGCAGGAGAACGTCTTCTACTACATCACCCTGCTGAACGAGAACTACCCGATGCCGGGCCTGGTGGCCGGCACCGAGGAGCAGATCGTCAAGGGCATGTACCTGTTCAAGCCGGGGGCCAAGAAGGCCAAGGCGCCCACCGTGAACCTGCTGGGCTCGGGCACCATCCTGCGCGAATCGATCGCGGCGCAGGAACTGCTGGAGAAGGAGTGGGGCGTGTCGGCCAACGTGTGGAGCTGCCCCAGCTTCAACGAGCTGGCCCGCGACGGCCAGGACTGCGACCGCTGGAACCTGCTGCATCCCACCGAGACGGCGCGCGTGCCGTTCGTGTCCAGGCAGCTGGAGCCGCATGCCGGCCCGGTGATCGCGTCGACCGACTACATGAAGGCCTACGCCGAGCAGATCCGCTCCTTCATGCCCAAGGGCCGCACCTTCCGCGTGCTGGGCACGGACGGCTTCGGCCGCAGCGACTTCCGCAGCAAGCTGCGCGAGCACTTCGAGGTGAACCGGCACTACGTGGTCGTCGCCGCGCTCAAGGCGCTGAGCGACGAGGGCGCGGTGCCCGCGGCCAAGGTGGCCGAAGCGATCCGCAAGTACGGGATCAAGGCCGACAAGATCAATCCGCTCTACGCCTGACCGCCGGCCGGCGGCTCACAAGAACAAACAGGAGAACAAGCCCATGGCATCGGTCGAAGTGAAGGTCCCCGACATCGGGGACTTCGATGAAGTCGCGGTCATCGAACTGCTGGTCAAGCCCGGCGACAAGATCCAGCCGGAGCAGTCGCTCGTCACCGTCGAGAGCGACAAGGCCTCGATGGAGATCCCCTCGTCCACCGGTGGGGTCGTCAAGGAGCTGAAGGTCAAGCTGGGCGACAAGGTGTCCGAGGGGTCGGTGCTGCTGATCGTCGAGAGCGAAGGCGCTGCGGCAGCGCCCGCGCCCGCAGCTGCGGCGCCCGCCAAGGCAGCGTCCGCGCCGGCCGCGGCGGCCCCTTCAGGCGCCGGAGCGCCCCCACCCCAGCCCTCCCCCGGTGGGGGAGGGAGCGTCGAGGTGCGCGTTCCGGACATCGGCGACTTCAAGGACGTCGCGGTGATCGAGGTCCTGGTCAAGCCGGGCGACACGGTCAAGCCGGAGCAGTCGCTCATCACCGTGGAATCGGACAAGGCTTCGATGGAGATCCCGTCGTCGTCGGCGGGCACCGTCAAGGAGCTCAAGGTCAAGCTGGGCGACAAGCTCAACATCGGGGACCTGATCGCGGTGCTGGAAGGGGCGGCCGGTGCGGCTGCGCCGTCTCCCGCTGCCGCCGCAGGCCCTGCGCCTTCTCCCGGCGCCGGCGCGCCCCCACCGCCGCCCGCAGCCGGCGGGGCAGGGAGCGAACGCACTTCACCGACCGCGGCGCTGCCTCCGCACCAGCCGACGGGGGCGCCGACCAACCTGCCGCATGCATCGCCTTCGGTGCGCAAGTTCGCGCGCGAACTCGGCGTGCCGCTGGAAGAGGTCAAGGGCACGGGGCCCAAGGGCCGCATCCTCCAGGAAGACGTCCAGAACTTCACCAAGGCGGTGATGAAGGGCGAGGCCAGCACGCGCGCCGCCGCCGGCAAGGCGCCTGCGGGCGCGGGCGGCGAGGCGCTGGGCCTCTTGCCCTGGCCCAAGGTGGACTTCGCCAAGTTCGGGCCGGTGGAGCGCAAGGACCTCTCGCGCATCAAGAAGATCAGCGGAGCCAACCTGCACCGCAACTGGGTGATGATCCCGCACGTCACCAACCACGACGATGCCGACATCACCGACCTGGAAGCCTTCCGCGTCCAGCTCAACAAGGAAAACGAGAAGAGCGGCGTGAAGGTCACCATGCTGGCCTTCCTCATCAAGGCCAGCGTCGCAGCCCTCAAGAAGTTCCCCGAGTTCAACAGCTCGCTCGACGGCGAGCAGCTGGTGCTGAAGAACTACTGGCACATCGGCTTCGCCGCCGACACGCCCAATGGCCTGGTCGTTCCCGTCGTCAGGGACGCCGACCGCAAGGGCGTGATGCAGATCAGCCAGGAGATGTCGGACCTTGCCAAGAAGGCGCGCGACGGCAAGCTGGGCCCGGCTGACATGACCGGCGCGACCTTCACGATCTCTTCGCTCGGGGGCATCGGAGGCCGTTACTTCACGCCGATCATCAATGCACCGGAAGTCGCTATCCTCGGCGTCTGCAGGAGCCAGACCGAACCGGTCTGGGACGGCAAGCAGTTCCAGCCGCGTCTGATGCTGCCGCTGTCCCTGTCGTGGGACCATCGTGTCATCGATGGGGCCTCGGCGGCCCGCTTCAACGCCTACCTGAGCGCCATCCTGGCGGACTTCCGCCGCGTGCTGCTCTGAGCAAAAAGAAAGAAACGTATTCCACATGACGACAGTCGTAGTAGTGAAGAAGGCCGGACAGATCGCCATTGCCGCTGACACCCTGGTGACATTCGGCGACACCATGCTCTCCAAGCGCTACGAGGACAACACCAAGATCTTCCGGGTCGATACCGACGGTGGTCCCAGCTATGTCGGCATGGCCGGCACCGTCGCCCACTTCCCGGTGCTGCGCAAGGCGATGGGGTCGATGCCGCGCGAGATCCTGCACCTCAACAGCAAGGACGAGGTGTTCGACACCTTCACCAAGCTGCACCCGTACCTGAAGGACAACTTCTTCCTGCAGACCAAGGAAGAGGATAGCGACCCGTACGAGTCCAGCCAGTTCAGCGTGGTGATCGCCAACGCCAGCGGCATCTACGGCCTGTACAGCTACCGCGAGGTGTTCGAGTTCAAGGAGTTCTGGGGCATAGGCTCCGGCCGCAGCTTCGCGCTGGGCGCCATGCACTCCATCTACGGCAAGGCGAAGACGGCGCGCGAAGTGGCCGAGGCCGGCATCACCGCGGGATGCGAGTTCGATCGCAACTCCGCGCTGCCGTTCGACGTCTTCACGGTCAAGACGAAGGAAGCCAAATGAGCACCGTCGAGGTCAAGGTTCCGGACATCGGCGACTTCAATGAAGTGGCCGTGATCGAGGTGCTGGTCAAGCCCGGCGACACCGTGAAGGCGGAGCAGTCGCTGGTCACCGTGGAGAGCGACAAGGCCTCGATGGAGATCCCGTCCTCGCATGCGGGGGTGGTCAAGGAGCTCAAGGTCAAGCTGGGGGACAAGGTGTCGGAAGGCTCGCTCCTGCTGGTGCTGGAGAGCGCCGGCGCCGCGGCCGCCAGCCCCGCTTCCCAGCCGGCCGCGACGCCACCCGCCACGCAGAAGCCGGCCGGCGCACCGGCGCCCGCGCCGGCCGCGGCGCCTGTCGCTTCCAGCTATGCCGGCGGTGCCGACCTCGAATGCGACATGCTGGTCCTGGGCGCAGGCCCCGGCGGCTACTCCGCCGCCTTCCGCGCCGCCGACCTGGGCATGAAGGTGGTGCTGGTCGAGCGCTACGCCACGCTGGGCGGCGTCTGCCTGAACGTCGGCTGCATCCCGTCCAAGGCGCTGCTGCACGTGGCGGCGGTGATGGACGAGGTGAGCCACTTCGACTCGCTGGGCATCAGCTACGGCAAGCCGCAGATCGACCTGGACAAGCTGCGCGCCCACAAGGGCAAGGTGGTGGGCAAGCTCACCGGCGGCCTGTCGGCGATGGCCAAGATGCGCAAGGTGACGGTGGTGCGCGGCTACGGCCGCTTCGTCGATCCGCACCACGTCGAAGTCGAGGAAACCACCGGCGAAGGCCAGCAGGCCACCGGCAAGAAGCAGACCGTCAAGTTCCGCAACGCCATCATCGCCGCCGGCTCGCAGGCCGTGCGGCTGCCGTTCATGCCCAAGGATCCGCGCGTGGTCGATTCCACCGGCGCGCTGGACCTGGCCAAGGTGCCCAAGCGCATGCTCGTCCTGGGCGGCGGCATCATCGGCCTGGAGATGGGCACGGTCTACTCGACGCTGGGGACGCGCCTGGATGTCGTCGAGATGCTCGATGGCCTGATGCAGGGCGCCGACCGCGACCTGGTGCGCGTGTGGCAGAAGCTGAACGCGCCACGCTTCGACAATGTCATGCTCAAGACCAAGACCGTCGGCGCGGAAGCAACCAAGGACGGCATCCTGGTCCGCTTCGAGGGCGAGCAGGCGCCCAAGGAGCCGCAGCTGTACGACCTCGTGCTGCAGGCCGTGGGCCGCAGCCCCAACGGCGCCAAGATCGGGGCCGACAAGGCCGGCGTCATCGTCGGCGAGCGCGGTTTCATCCCGGTGGACATCCAGATGCGCACCAACGTGCCGCACATCTTCGCCATCGGCGACGTCGTGGGCCAGCCGATGCTGGCGCACAAGGCGGTGCACGAGGCCCACGTCGCGGCCGAAGCCTCGGCCGGCGAAAAGAGCACCTTCAACGCGCGCGTGATCCCGAGCGTGGCCTACACCGATCCCGAGGTGGCCTGGGTGGGCCTCACCGAGGACCAGGCCAAGGCCGAGGGCATCGCGATCAAGAAGGGGCACTTCCCCTGGACGGCCTCCGGCCGCGCGATCGCCAACACGCGCGACGAGGGCTTCACCAAGCTGCTGTTCGATGCGCAGACCCATCGCATCCTGGGCGGCGGCATCGTGGGTACCCATGCGGGCGACCTGATCAGCGAGGTGGCCCTGGCCATCGAGATGGGCGCCGACGAAGTGGACATCGGCAAGACCATCCATCCGCACCCGACGCTGGGCGAGAGCGTGGGCATGGCCGCAGAAATCGCGCACGGCACCTGCACCGACGTTCCGCCGGCCAGGCGCTAGCCGCGCGGCGTTTCAGGGAGTGGTGGAAGCGGTGGCGGGCGCAGCTTGCTGCTGCCCCACCAGCACGCGGCGGGCGCCGTCGAAGCGGCGCTGCCAGTAGCCGGCGTTCATGTCCTCCACCCGCACCTGCGCTCCCGGCTTGGGCGAGTGGATGAACTTGCCTTCGCCGACGTAGATGCCCACGTGGCTGAAGGCGCGGCGCAGGGTGTTGAAGAACACCAGGTCGCCCGGTTGCAGGTCGCGCTTGTCGATCGCCTGGGTGGCCGCCGCCTGCTCGTTGGCCCGGCGCGGCAGCACCAGGCCGAGCGTCTGCTCGTAGATGGCGCGCACGAAGCCGCTGCAGTCGAAGCCGGTCTCGGCCGAATTGCCGCCTCGGCGGTAGGGCACGCCCAGGAAGCCCACGGCGGTGACGACCAGCTCGGAGGTGGTGTCGGTGATGCGCTCGCGGACCTGGCCGAGCTTCTGCAGGAAGCTGCTCTCCGCCACCAAGCGGCCGATGTCGTCTTCCGCGGTGGCGGGCTGCGCCTGCGCCGGCAGGGCGCAGGCCATGGTCAGACCGATACTGATGAGCCACCTCGTCATGTCGTGCAGGGTAAGCAGCGGGACACAAGAAGTCAAGCGAGGTTTTGACTGTAACGTCTTGATGCTGAAGCGGAATCGGGATGATCCGATCGAGCCAGACTGGCCCGGCACCAAGTTCCTGGAAGGATTCGGAAGGATGAGTTCCAAAGCATTGAGTTTCGTTGGGTGGCGCAGGGCAGCGGCCCTGCTCCTGGGCGGCGCCTGCGCGATGGGCACGGCGCTGGCACAACCCAGGGCCGAGCCAGTGGCCTCGGGCCTCGCGCATCCCTGGGCGGTGGCCTTCATCGATGGCGGCCGCTACCTGGTCACCGAGCGCGGCGGCCGCATGCGGGTGGTGGAAGCCGACGGCAAGGTCGGGCCGGCGATCGCGGGGGTGCCGCGGGTCGAGGTGGGCGGGCAGGGCGGCCTGCTCGACCTGGTGCTGGACTCCGCCTTCGCATCCAACCGCACGGTCTATTTCTGCTTCTCCGAACCCGGTGACGGCGGCAATTCCACCGCGCTGGCCAAGGCCCGGCTCGCAGCCGACCGCTCGCGCCTGGAAGACGTGAAGGTGATCTTCAGCCAGCAGCCCAAGGTGTCCAGCCGGATGCACTTCGGCTGCCGCATCGTGGAGGCGCGCGACGGCACGTTGTTCCTGGTCCTGGGCGACCGCTATTCGCGCATGCAGGACGCGCAGCGCCTGGACAGCCACATCGGCAAGGTGGTGCGCCTCACCAAGGACGGGGCCGCGGCCGCCGGCAACCCGTTCGCCGGCCGCTCCGGCGCGTTGCCGGAGATCTGGAGCTACGGCCACCGCAACGCGCAGGGCGCCGTCCTGGCGCCCGACGGCAAGCTGTGGCTGCACGAGCACGGCCCGCAGGGCGGCGACGAGATCAACCTGCCAGAGCCCGGGCGCAACTACGGCTGGCCCGTGATCACCTACGGCGAGAACTACGGCGGCGGAAAGATCGGCGAGGGCATCACCGCGCGCCAGGGCATGGAGCAGCCCCTCCACCACTGGGTTCCTTCCATTGCGCCGTCCGGCATGGCCTTCCTCGGCAGCGACCGCTACGGTGCCGCATGGCGGGGCAACCTGTTCCTGGGCTCGCTGAAGTTCAGTTATCTCGCGCGGCTGGAAGTCGCCGACGGCAAGGTGCTTCGCGAGCACCGGATGCTGGAAGGCGTGGGCCGGGTGCGCGACGTGCGGCAGGGGCCCGACGGGCTGCTGTACCTGCTCACCGACAGCCCGGACGGCAAGCTGCTGCGCGTGACGCCCTGAGGCGCGAGGCGCGGCGCGTCAGGGCTTGACCAGCCCCTTGCGCACCGCGTAGCGCGTGAGGCTGGCGATGTCGTTGAGCTTGAGGCGCTCCATGATGCGCGCACGATGCACGTCCACCGTCTTGGACGACAGGCCGAGGTCGAACGCGATCTCCTTGGACGCCTTGCCCTGGGCGATCAGCTTGAGGATCTCCAGCTGCCGGTCGGTCAGCTCGTCGCTGGCGGTGGGTTCGGACGGCTGCAGCAGGCGCTGGGCGATCACCGGGCTGAAGTAGGTGCCGGTGGCCATCACGCTGCGGATGGACTGCTCCAGCTCGAACGGCGGCGCGTCCTTCATCAGGTAGCCGCAGGCGCCGCTTGACACGGCGCGCTTGACGAAGTCGACCGTGTCGTACATCGACAGGACCAGCACGCGCACCTGGGGCTGGCGGGCGTGGATCTCGGCGATGGCGGCGATGCCATCCATCTCGGGCATGGAGATGTCGGTCATCACGACGTCGGGACGCAGCGACTCGACCAGGTGGACCAGCTCGCGGCCATTGCGGGCCTCGGCCACCACTTCCACGCCGTCGATCATGGTCAGCAGCGCCTTGATGCCCGAGCGCACCAGGTCGTGGTCGTCCGCCAGCACGACCCGGGTGGTCGCAGCGGCAACGGAGTTCTTCATCTTGTCCTCTTGGTCCATCAAAGCATGGCCCGTATGGCCACGCCGGCGCCGGGGCGGGTGCGGATGAGCAATCGACCGCCGGCCAGTTCGGTGCGTTCCATCATGCCGTACAGGCCGACATTGCGCTCGCTCGGGGTTCCCGTGAGCAGCGCCTGCTTGTCGAAACCCACGCCGTCGTCCACCACCAGCAGGCCGATGCGGTCGTTCGGCAGGAACCGCACGCGCACCTTCATGCGCGCCGCCCTGGCGTGGCGCACGGTGTTCGTCAGGGCTTCCTGGACCAGCCGGACCACCACGGACGCGTTCTCGCCCAGTGTCCGGGGCTCCTCGCCGCGGGCGGTGACCTCGAAGGCCAGCCCGGCCGGCTCGGCGATGCGCTGCACGGCCGACTGCACCGCGGGCACCAGGCCCAGCAGGTCCAGCTGGGCCGGCCGCAGTGAGAACGACAGCGTCTTGACCTGCTCGATGGCCGCCTGGGCCATGTCCATGGCCGTGCCGGTGTACTTGCGGGCGGCGTCCGGGTCGGCCGAGCGGCGGGCGGCGTGCAGGTGGATGACCATGCCGGTGAGGGTCTGCCCCAGGTGGTCGTGCAGCTCGCGCGAGATCAGGGTGCGCTCGCGCTCCTGGGCCACCACCAGCCGGGCCGACAGCTTCTTCAGGCGCCGGTAGGCCGCCTCCAGCTCGAGCGCCATGCGCTCCTGTTCGGCCGCGCGGCGGCGCTCGGCCATCACGCGTTCGATGATCTGCGGCAGCGTGCCCAGCTTGTCCTTGGTGACGTAGTCCTTGGCCCCGCAGCGCAGCACGTGCACCGCGGCTTCCTCGCCGATCGCCCGCGTCACCACCACCAGCGGGGTGGCGGAGCGGCGCGCCATCAGGATCTGCAGCGCCGCGTACGGCGAGAACCGCGGCATGTTGAAGTCGCACAGGATGGCGTCGTAGTGCTCGCGCAGTGCCTGGGCGAAGGCGGTGGCGTCGTCGACGCGGCACAGCTCGTAGCGCCGCCGCGGGTCGGCGCGCTCCAGCGCGAGGCCCATCAGCTCGACGTCGTCCGGGTTGTCCTCGACGCACAGCAACCGCACGGGCGCGGGGTCGGCGAGGGCGGAAGCTTCCATGGATGAGCAGGGCGGGAGGGCGGCAAAGTTTAAGCGCCGCCCCCTGTCATCAGGGCGTCACCAGAACCCTCAACAGTAAGCAAATTCCTTAGCGGTTTCCCCACATCGTCCTAGAGGGCCCAGCGCCTGCCCATCCATAGTCGGCTGCGGGGGCGCAAGGGGACCGAAGGGCACGGGGAGACGAAGGCAGTGGAAGCAAGGACACGGGCAGGCAACGCAGGCCGGCAGACGGGGGGCAACCGGGCAACCGGCGGCGCCGCGATGCCGGCCGGCTGGGTGTCGGTCCGCGTGCGTGCGATCGAGCCCTGGGCGCTGGTGGCGCTGTCTTTCGCCATGGCCGCGACGGCCATCTTCCTGTGGCCCGGCCTGCCGGTCTCCTGGGCGCTGGCCCTGGTGCCGTTGCTGGCGGCCCGCTGGGCGCAATCCGGCCCGGGCCGCCACCAGTCCGAACTCGCGCTGCGCGGCACCCTGGTCGTCGCCGGGGTCTTGCTCCTCCAGCTCCACCAGCCCGCCGATGCCGGCGCCGCGACCCTGCTGACCCAGGCCTGGCTGGGCGCCGCCTGCGCCACCTACGCCTTCCTGCTGAGGGCCCGCTGGGCCTGCGGCGTCACGGTGTTCGCGTTCCTCGTCCTGGGGACGGTACGCCTGCTCCATGCCGGCGAATCGCCGCAGGCCATGCCCCTGTTCACGGATGCGCTGGCGCTTGTCCTTCCCGCGCTGCTGGCCGCCGTGCCGGGCGCGGCGCTGCGCCGGGCCGACGCCCGACGCGAGTGCGGACGGATCGATCCCGCCAGCGGCCTGTGCAGCCTCGAGGGCCTGCGCGCCTATGGCGAGGATGTCCTGGCGCGCTGCCGCCATCGCGGCCAGCCGGTCACGCTGGCAGTGTTCGACTGCAGCGACCTCCTGGAGGTGCGCCACATCTACGGCCCTCCCGTCGCCCGCCGGCTGGCGCTGCGCGTCACGCAGGTGCTGTCGCAGGTGGCCGGCGAGCGCGGCCTGGCCGCCCGCACCGGCGTGGCGGAATTCGCCGTGCTGCTGCCCGGCCTGGACCGCGAGCGCGCCCTGCGCGCCATCCAGCAGGTGCTGGGTTCGCCCTCGCGCGTGGAGTACGAATCGGGCGGTAGCGAGATCGTGCTGGTGCCCGACCTCATGCTCGTGCAGGCCGGCCACGACGACGACATCGCCAGCCTGCATGGCGCGGCCAGCCGCCGGCTGGTCCGCGACCGCGAGGTCGAGGCACGCCGCCACCGCTACCTGCGGGCCGAGCGCGAAAGGCATTCGCGCCCGATGAGCGTGCCCGGCCACGACGCCATGAGTGCCCGGGAGCGCGCGCTGGCGCCCACCGCGCCGATGCCGCTGACCGCTGCGCGCTGAACTTGCGCGGCGGGATAATCGGGCGCCCTGAAGGACCGCCCGAATGCTGCTGCAAGCCGAAGAATCGCAACTGGTGCTGGTGGACTACCAGCAGCGCCTGATGCCCGCCATCCACGAAGCCCCCGCCGTGCTCGCCAACGCGCTGCGGCTGGCCCGGGCGGCGCGACTGCTGGACGTGCCCTGCTGGGGCACCGAGCAGAACCCGCAGGGCCTGGGCCCGCTCGACGACTCGCTCCGGCCACTGATCGACCATGTGCTGCCCAAGATGACGTTCGGGGCGGCCGAACAGCTGATGCCCCGGCTGCGGCCTCCGGCGCGCGCGCCCCAGGGCAATGCCCGCAGCCTCCCCAGGCACCTGCAGAAAGCCGTCCCCGCGCCCGAGGAAGAGCGCGCGAGCCTGGTGCTGGCCGGCTGCGAGGCGCACGTGTGCCTGCTGCAGACCGCGCTGGAGCTGCTGGACCAGGAGTTCGAGGTCTGGGTGGTCACCGACGCCTGCGGCTCCCGGACCGAACGCAACCGCGATGCGGCGTTCGACCGGCTGGCGGGCGCCGGCTGCGAACTGGTGACCACCGAGATGGTCGTGTTCGAGTGGCTTCGCAGCGCCGAGCATCCGCAGTTCAAGGAGGCGCTGGCGCTGGTGAAGTAGCCGCCGCGTCAGCCTGCGGAAAGCCCGCGGTCCACAATGGCGCGGCACCACAGCGAGCAGGAGACAAGGATGGGCTACGCCGAGTTCTACCGCCGGTCGATCGATGCGCCGGATGCCTTCTGGGTCGAGCAGGCCCGCCTCATCGACTGGCACGAGCCGCCGCGGCGCATCTGCGACGACAGCCGGCCGCCCTTCACGCGCTGGTTCGTCGGCGGCACCACCAACCTGTGCCACAACGCCGTCGACCGCCACCTGCGGGACCGGCCCGACCAGCCCGCGCTGATCTGGGTGTCCACCGAGACGGACGGCGAGCGCGTCTACAGCTTCCGTGAGCTGCATGCGGAGGTGAACCGCACCGCCGCCATGCTCAAGTCGCTGGGTGTGGGCAAGGGCGACCGGGTCCTGATCTACATGCCGATGATTCCCGAAGCCGCGTTCGCCATGCTGGCCTGCGCGCGCATCGGCGCCATCCACTCCGTGGTGTTCGGCGGATTCGCCTCGGTGTCGCTGGCCTCGCGCATCGAGGACGCCGAGCCCAAGGCGATCGTCAGCGCCGACGGCGGCTCGCGCGCCGGCAAGGTGATTGCGTACAAGCCGTTGCTGGACGAGGCGATCCGCCTGTCCAGGTACAAGCCGCAGGCGGTGCTGCTGGCCGACCGCGGGCTGGCCCCCATGGAACGCGTGGCGGGCCGCGACCACGACTGGGCGCCCCTGCGCGAGAAGCACCTGGACGCCCAGGTGCCGTGCGAGTGGCTCCAGTCCACGGACGTCAGCTACACCATCTACACCAGCGGCACCACCGGCCGGCCCAAGGGCGTGCAGCGCGACGTCGGCGGCTACGCGGTGGCGCTGGCGGCCAGCATGGAGCTGATCTTCCAGGGGCGCGCCGGCGAGACCTACTTCTCGACCAGCGACATCGGCTGGGTGGTGGGCCACAGCTACATCGTCTACGGTCCGCTGATCGCGGGCATGTCGACCATCATGTACGAGGGCCTGCCGATCCGGCCGGACGCCGGCATCTGGTGGCAGCTGGTGGAGAAGTACAAGGTCACCGTGATGTTCAGCGCGCCCACCGCGGTGCGGGTGCTGAAGAAACAGGACCCGGCGTTCCTGAAGAAGTACGACCTGTCCAGCCTGCGCGGGCTGTTCCTGGCCGGCGAGCCGCTGGACGAGCCCACCGCCCGCTGGATCGGCGACGGCCTGGGCGTTCCCATCGTCGACAACTACTGGCAGACCGAGAGCGGCTGGCCCATCCTGACCATCGCCAACGGCGTCGAGCCGAAGCCGGCCAAGCTCGGCAGCCCGGGCGTGCCGATGTACGGCTACAAGGTGAAGATCCTGCACGAGTCCACTGGCGAGGAGCTGGTCCGCCCCAACGAGAAGGGCGTGGTCGTCATCGAGGGGCCGACCCCGCCGGGCTTCATGCAGACCGTCTGGCGCGACGACGAGCGCTTCGTGCGCACCTACTGGGAGAGCATCCCCGGCAAGCAGGTCTACAGCACCTTCGACTGGGGCATCCGCGACGAGGACGGCTACTTCTACATCCTCGGCCGCACCGACGACGTGATCAACGTGGCCGGCCACCGGCTGGGCACGCGCGAGATCGAGGAGAGCATCTCCAGCCACCCCGGCGTGGCCGAGGTGGCGGTGGTCGGCGTGGCCGACCCGATGAAGGGCCAGGTGGCCATGGCCTTCGCGATCCCCAAGGACTCGGCCGTGCTCGGCGATGCGGCCGCCGCGCTCAAGCTCGAGGGGGACGTCATGAAGGTGGTCGACCAGCAGCTCGGCGCCGTGGCCCGGCCTTCGCGCGTGCGGTTCGTCAGCCTGCTGCCCAAGACCCGCAGCGGCAAACTGCTGCGCCGGGCCATCCAGGCCGTCTGCGAAGGGCGCGACCCGGGCGACCTGACCACCATCGAGGACCCTTCAGCGCTGCAGCAGATCAAAGACCTTTTCAACCCATGATCCGCTCCCTCTCCCCCTCGGGGGAGAGGGTCGGGGTGAGGGGGCTCGTGAGGACCGCCGCAGGCCGGTGGTTGCGTGAGCGGTTCTGCCACGAACGTGGCAGAATCGCGGCGCAACCACCGGCCTTCCAGCCCCACAGTCGCATCCGCCAACCGGTTCAGCCGTGTCGCGGAAGGTTTCCTCAACCAGCTGACGCTCCCTCCAGGGGGGCAGAAAGTAGCGAAAGATGAGCGATCAGAGCTCCGTCTATTCGGCCTATCGCGGCAACTCCTACCTGTTCGGCGGCAACGCGCCGTACGTCGAGGAGATGTACGAGAACTACCTGGCCAATCCCACGAGCGTTCCCGAGAACTGGCGCGATTACTTCGACGCCCTGCAGCACGTGCCCGCCGTCGACGGCAGCAATGCCAAGGACGTGCCGCACATGCCGGTGATCAACGCGTTCGCCGAGCGCGCCAAGCAGGGCGGCACCCGCGTGGTGGTGGCCGGCGGCGCCGACTCCGAACTGGCACGCAAGCGCACCGCCGTCCAGCAGCTGATCGCCGCCTACCGCAACGTGGGCTGCCGCTGGGCCGACCTGGACCCGCTCAAGCGCACCGAGCGCGAGAACATCCCCGAGCTGGAAGCTTCGTTCTACGGCTTCACCGCCGCCGACCAGGAAGCGGTGTTCAACACCAGCAACACCTTCTTCGGCAAGGACAGCATGTCCCTGCGGGAGCTGACCAACGCGCTGCGCGAGACCTACTGCGGCTCCATCGGCGCCGAGTACATGTACATCAGCGACCAGGGCCGCAAGCGCTGGTGGCAGCAGAAGCTCGAGTCGATCCGCTCCAAGGCCAGCTTCCCGGCCGAGAAGAAGAAGCACATCCTCGACCGCCTGACCGCCGCCGAGGGCCTGGAGCGCTTCCTGCACACCAAGTACGTCGGCCAGAAGCGCTTCTCGCTGGAAGGCGGCGAGAGCTTCATCGCCTCGATGGACGAGCTGATCCAGCAGGCCGGCGCCAAGGGCGTGCAGGAGATCGTGATCGGCATGGCCCACCGCGGCCGCCTGAACGTGCTGGTCAACACCCTGGGCAAGATGCCGGCCGACCTGTTCGCCGAGTTCGAGCACACGGCCAAGGAAGACCTGCCCG
Source organism: Ramlibacter sp. Leaf400 (assembly GCF_001424545.1). Classification (GTDB taxonomy): domain Bacteria; phylum Pseudomonadota; class Gammaproteobacteria; order Burkholderiales; family Burkholderiaceae_C; genus Ramlibacter. The sequence continues at coordinate 60,115 of NZ_LMQL01000010.1, forward strand.
CCGGTGACGTCAAGTACCACCAGGGCTTCTCGTCGGACGTCAGCACGCCCGGCGGCCCGGTGCACCTCTCGCTGGCCTTCAACCCCTCGCACCTGGAGATCGTCAACCCGGTGGTCGAGGGCTCGGTGCGCGCCCGCATGGACCGCCGCGCCGACCCCAAGGGCAAGCAGGTGCTGCCGGTGCTGGTGCACGGCGACGCCGCCTTTGCCGGCCAGGGCGTGGTGCAGGAGACGCTGGCGCTGGCCGAGACGCGCGGCTACTTCACCGGCGGCACGGTGCACATCGTCATCAACAACCAGATCGGCTTCACCACGTCGGACCCGCGCGATGCGCGCTCCACGCTGTACTGCACCGACATCGTGAAGATGATCGAGGCGCCGGTGCTGCACGTGAACGGCGACGACCCCGAGGCGGTGGTGCTGGCCACCCAGCTGGCGCTGGAGTACCGCATGGAGTTCGCCAAGGACGTGGTGGTGGACATCATCTGCTTTCGCAAGCTGGGCCACAACGAGCAGGACACGCCGTCCCTCACCCAGCCGCTGATGTACAAGAAGATCGCGGCCCACCCCGGCACCCGCCGCCTGTACGCCGACAAGCTGTCGGCCCAGGGCATGGGCGAGACGCTGGGCGACGACATGGTCAAGGCCTACCGCGCCGCCATGGACGCGGGCAAGCACACGGTCGACCCGGTGCTGACCAACTTCAAGAGCAAGTACGCCGTCGACTGGAACCCGTACCTGGGCAAGAAGTGGACGGACTCGGCCGACACGGCGCTTCCCACCGCCGAGTGGCGCCGCCTGGCCGAGCGCATCACCACGGTGCCCGACAACTTCACCGTCCACCCGCTGGTGCGCAAGGTGCTGGAAGACCGGGCCGCCATGGGCCGCGGCGACGTCAACATCGACTGGGGCATGGGCGAGCACATGGCCTTCGCCTCGCTGGTGGCCAGCGGCTACCCGGTGCGCCTGTCGGGCGAGGACGTGGGCCGGGGCACCTTCACCCACCGCCACGCCGTCCTGCACGACCAGAACCGCGAGAAGTGGAACGAAGGCACCTACATCCCGCTGCAGAACGTGGCCGAGAACCAGGCCCCGTTCACCTGCATCGACTCCATCCTGTCCGAGGAGGCGGTGCTGGGCTTCGAGTACGGCTACGCGTCCAACGACCCGCACACGCTGGTGATCTGGGAAGGCCAGTTCGGCGACTTCGTCAACGGCGCGCAGGTGGTCATCGACCAGTTCATCGCCTCGGGCGAGGTCAAGTGGGGCCGGGTCAACGGCATCACGCTGATGCTGCCGCACGGCTACGAGGGCCAGGGCCCCGAGCACAGCTCGGCTCGCCTGGAGCGCTTCATGCAACTGTCGGCCGACACCAACATGCAGGTGGTGCAGCCCACCACCGCCAGCCAGATCTTCCACCTGCTGCGCCGCCAGATGGTGCGCGGGCTGCGCAAGCCGCTGGTGATCATGACGCCCAAGTCGCTGCTGCGGAACAAGGACGCCACCTCGCCGCTGTCCGAGTTCGTCAAGGGCGGCTTCCAGACGGTGATCCCCGAGAACAAGGACCTGAAGGCCGAGAAGGTCAAGCGCATCATCATGTGCTCGGGCAAGGTCTACTACGACCTGGCCAAGAAGCGCGAGGAGAAGGGCGCGGACGACACCGCCATCCTGCGGGTGGAGCAGCTCTACCCGTTCCCGCACAAGGTGTTCGCGGCGGAGCTGCGCAAGTACCCCAACGTCACCGACCTCGTGTGGTGCCAGGACGAGCCGCAGAACCAGGGCGCCTGGTTCTTCATCCAGCACAACATCCACGAGAACATGCAGGAAGGCCAGAAGCTCGGCTATGCCGGCCGGGCCGCGTCGGCCTCGCCCGCGGTGGGCTACGCGCACCTGCACCAGGAGCAGCAGAAGGCCCTGGTGGACGCCGCGTTCGCCAAGCTCAAGGGCTTCGTGCTGACGAAATAGGCCGCCCACGCCGTCATCCTCGCGAAGGCGGGATCCAGCGCTCCCATGACCGGCCGCAAAGGCGGACGCACTGGATTCCCGCCTCCGCGGGGATGACGGGGCCCTCACACAGACAAGAACCTCCAGGAAAAGAACATGGCGATCGTTGAAGTCAAGGTGCCGCAGCTCTCCGAATCCGTGGCCGAGGCCACGCTGCTGCAATGGAAGAAGAAGCCCGGCGAGGCCGTGGCGCAGGACGAGATCCTGATCGAGATCGAGACCGACAAGGTGGTGCTCGAGGTGCCGGCGCCCAGCGCCGGCGTGCTGGCCGAGATCGTGGTGGCCGATGGTGGCACCGTGGTGGCCGAGCAGCTGATCGCGAAGATCGACAGCGAAGCCCGCGCGTCCGCCGCGGCACCTGCGGCCGCACCGGCGGCCACGGCATCGGCCCCCGCACCGGCCGCTGCCGCCGCGGCCCCCGCCGGCGGCGCCAAGTCGGACATCGCGATGCCCGCCGCCGCCAAGCTGATGGCGGACAACCAGCTGGCCGCGGGCTCCGTGCCCGGCACCGGCCGCGACGGCCGCGTCACCAAGGGCGACGTGCTGCAGGCCGTCGCCGGCGGCACGGCCAAGGCCGCCGTGGCGGCGCCCGTGCCCGCCGCCCGCCCGCCCGCGCCCGCGCTGCAGCAGGTCGCCGCTCCGGGGGCCAAGGAGCTGGGCGAGCGTCCCGAGCAGCGCGTGCCCATGAGCCGCCTGCGCGCGCGCGTGGCCGAGCGCCTGCTGCAGTCGCAGTCGACCAACGCCATCCTGACCACCTTCAACGAGGTCAACATGGCCCCGGTGATGGAGATGCGCAAGCGCTTCCAGGAGAAGTTCGAGAAGGAGCACGGCGTCAAGATCGGCTTCATGTCCTTCTTCGTGAAGGCGGCGGTGCACGCGCTCAAGAAGTACCCGGTGATCAACGCCAGCGTCGACGGCAACGACATCGTCTACCACGGCTACTTCGACATCGGCATCGCGGTGGGCTCGCCGCGCGGCCTGGTGGTGCCGATCCTGCGCAATGCCGACCAGATGTCGTTCGCCGACATCGAGAAGAAGATCGCCGAGTTCGGCGCCAAGGCGCGCGACGGCAAGCTGGGCATCGAGGAGATGACCGGCGGGACGTTCTCCATCTCCAACGGCGGCGTGTTCGGCTCCATGCTCTCCACGCCCATCATCAACCCGCCGCAATCGGCCATCCTGGGCGTGCACGCCACCAAGGACCGCCCGGTGGTGGAGAACGGGCAGGTCGTGGTCCGCCCGATCAACTACCTGGCCATGAGCTACGACCACCGCATCATCGACGGCCGCGAGGCGGTGCTGGGCCTGGTGGCCATGAAGGAAGCGCTGGAAGATCCCGCGCGGCTCCTGTTCGACATCTGACGGGAGCAGCCATGAGCAAGCAATTCGACGTCGTGGTCATCGGCGGGGGGCCCGGCGGCTACATCGCGGCCATCCGCGCCGCCCAGCTGGGCCTTTCCGCGGCCTGCATCGACGAGTGGAAGACCCAGGACGGCAAGCCCGCGCCCGGCGGCACCTGCACCAACGTGGGCTGCATCCCGTCCAAGGCGTTGCTGCAGTCGTCCGAGCACTTCGAGCACGCCGGCAAGCACTTCGGCGACCACGGCATCCAGGTCTCGGGCCTGGGACTGGACCTGGCGAAGATGCTGGGCCGCAAGAACGCCGTCGTGAAGCAGAACAACGAAGGCATCCTGTACCTGTTCAAGAAGAACAAGGTCAGCTTCTTCCACGGCCGCGGGTCTTTCGTGAAGGGCGATGGGTCCGGCTACGAGATCAAGGTCAGCGGCGCCTCCGAGGAGACGATCACCGGCAAGCACGTGATCGTGGCCACCGGCTCCAACCCGCGGGCTCTGCCCGGCGCCGCGTTCGACGAGGAGAACATCCTGTCCAACGACGGCGCGCTGCGCATCCCGCAGGTCCCGAAGAAGCTGGGCCTGATCGGCTCCGGCGTCATCGGCCTGGAGATGGGCTCGGTGTGGCGCCGCCTCGGCTCGGAGGTCACCGTCCTCGAAGCGCTGCCCACCTTCCTGGGCGCGGTGGACGAGCAGATCGCCAAGGAGGCGCACAAGGCCTTCACCAAGCAGGGCCTGAAGATCGAGCTGGGCGTGAAGGTCGGCGAGGTCAAGAACAACGGCGCCAAGGGCGTCAGCATCGCCTGGACCGATGCCAAGGGCGGGGCGCAGACGCTGCAGGTGGACAAGCTGATTGTCTCGATCGGCCGCGTGCCCAACACCGTCGGCCTGAACCCCGAGGCCGTGGGTCTCAAGCTCGACGAGCGCGGGGCGATCGTGGTGGACGACGACTGCCGCACCAGCCTGCCCAACGTGTGGGCCATCGGCGACGTGGTGCGCGGCCCGATGCTGGCGCACAAGGCGGAGGAGGAGGGCGTGGCCGTGGCCGAGCGCATCGTCGGCCAGCACGGGCACGTCAACTTCAACACCATCCCCTGGGTGATCTACACCAGCCCGGAGATCGCCTGGGTGGGCCAGACCGAGCAGCAGCTCAAGGCCGCCGGTGTCAAGTACAAGGCCGGAACCTTCCCGTTCATGGCCAACGGCCGCGCGCGGGCGCTGGGCGACACGACCGGCATGGTCAAGTTCCTGGCCCATGCCGAGAGCGACGAGATCCTGGGCGTGCACATCGTGGGCCCCATGGCCAGCGAGCTGATCTCCGAGGCCGTGGTGGCCATGGAGTTCCGTGCCAGCGCCGAGGACATCGCCCGCATCTGCCACGCGCACCCGTCGCTGTCCGAGGCCACGAAGGAAGCGGCGCTCGCAGTCGACAAGCGCACGCTCAACTTCTAGTCCATGGCCCCCACGCTCCCCCACTTCGTGTGGCTCGCTGCCCCCCGAGGGGGCCCAGCCGCCTTGGGGCGGCCCTGCGGCGGCTGATGCCTTCGGTCCGGGAGGCCTACGAGGCCGAGCTGGCCACGCGGGGTTACGAGAGCGACCCCGCGCAGTTGCGCGCCGTCGAGGCCCTGGACCGGTGCGCGCGGGACTGGGCGGAGTTCAAGGAGCAGCGCTCCAACGTCTTCAAGAAGCTGATCAACCGACCGGAGGTTCCGCGCGGCGTCTACATGTGGGGCGGCGTGGGGCGCGGCAAGAGCTTCCTGATGGACTGCTTCTACAACGCGGTCCCGCTGCGGCGGAAGACGCGGCTGCACTTCCACGAGTTCATGCGCGAGGTGCACCGCGAGCTCGCCGAGCTGCAGGGGACGGTCAACCCGCTGGACGCGCTGGGCGAGCGCATCGCCAAGCGCTTCCGCCTGATCTGCTTCGACGAGTTCCACGTCGCCGACATCACCGACGCGATGATCCTGCACCGGCTGCTGCAGGCCCTCTTCGACAACGGCGTGGGGTTCGTCACCACCTCCAACTTCCGGCCGGACGACCTGTACCCGAACGGCCTGCACCGCGACCGCATCCTGCCGGCCATCGCGCTGCTCAACGAGAAGCTGGAAGTGGTCAACGTGGACCACGGCATCGACTACCGCCGGCGCACCCTGGAGCACCTGAAGCTGTACCACACGCCGCTGGGGCCGCAGGCCGACGCGGAGATGGACCGGGCCTTCGGCGAGCTGGCCGAGGCCCACGACGAGGACCCGGTGCTGCACATCGAGCAGCGCGAGATCCGCGCCCGCCGCAAGGCCGGCGGCGTGGTGTGGTTCGACTTCCGCACGCTGTGCGGCGGGCCGCGCTCGCAGAACGACTACCTGGAGATCGCCACCCAGTTCCACACCGTGCTGCTGTCCGGCGTGCCGTACATGCCGGTGAACATGGCGTCCGAGGCGCGCCGCTTCACCTGGCTGGTCGACGTGCTGTACGACCGCCGGGTCAAGCTGATCCTGTCCGCCGCCGTGCCGCCCGAGGCGTTGTACACGGAGGGTCCGCTGGCCCACGAATTCCCCCGCACCGTGTCGCGCCTGAACGAGATGCAGTCGGCCGAATTCCTGGCGCTCGAACACCGGACCGTGGACACTCGCCTCACATGAAACGCATCGCCTTCCTCCTCGCCACCGCCTGCGCGGCCCTGCCGGGCGGGGCCCAGCAGCCGGCCGACGACGCGGCCGAACGCGCGCGCATTTCGGCGGGGCGTCGCCAGGCCGAGGCCGAGTTCGAGGAGGCGCACAAGGCCTGCTACCGCAAGTTCGCGGTCAACGACTGCATCGGCGAAGCCAAGGTGCGGCGGCGCGAGGTGCTGGCGCAGCTGCGGCGCCAGGAGCTGGCGCTCAACGAGGTGGAGCGCCAGCGCAAGTCGGAAGAGCGGTTGCGCGACCTCGCGCAGCGGGAGGCCGAGCAGCGTGAGCGCACCGCCACGCCCCCGGCGGCTCCGGCTTCGGCCGCACAGGAGCAGGGTGGCCGCGAGGCTGCGCAGGCGGCGTCGCCTGCCTCGCGTCCCGCTTCTGCGGCAGCTCCGGCGCGCGCTGCCCGCGCACCGCGCACGCCCAACACGCCGCCCCAGCCGGACACGCAGGCCAACCAGCGCCGCCACGACCAGCGGGTGCAGCAGGCGCAGGAACACAAGGCCAGGATCGAGAAGAAGGCGGCCGAGTCCACCAGGAAGGATGTGCGGCCGCTGCCCGTGCCGCCCTGAGCCCGCGCGGCGCGGGCGCCTGGCTCAGCCCTCGAGCGGCTCGAGCTTGACGATCACCAGCGACAGGTTGTCGCCGCCCCCGCGGCCCCGTGAGCGCGCCTTCTCGATCAGGAACTCGCTGGCCTCGCGCGGGGACAGCGAGGACAGCACCGAACCCAGCTCGTTCGGGCTGAAGTAGTGCCACACGCCGTCGCTGCAGGCCATCAGCGAGTCGCCGGGGCGCAGCTGCGCCACGTGGTGCAGCGTGGCCGGCGGGTCCTCCTCGGCGCCCAGGCACCCCATGAGGATGTTGGACTGCGGGTGCACGTTGGCCTCTTCCTCGGTGAGCTGCCCGGCGTCCACCAGGGTCTGCACGTAGGAATGGTCGAGCGTGCGCTTGACCATGTTGCTGCCGTGGAAGTGGTAGATGCGCGAATCGCCGGCATGCACCCAGTGGCAGTCGCCGGCCGGGTTGATCAGGAAAGCGGCGATCGTGCTGTGCGGCTCCTGCTCGGCGGCGATGGCGGTGAGCTTGATGACCAGGTGCGCCTCCTGGGCCACCTGCTTGAGGAGGACGCCGGCGTCGTCGTGGTCGGGCGAGTAGCGCTCGAACAGTTGCCGGGCCGTGAGCATGACCTGGTCCGACGCCTTGCGGCCGCCGCTGCGGCCGCCCATGCCGTCGGCCACCACCGCCAGCACGCAACCGCTGACGCGGGGGTGGGCGATGAGGCAGACCTGGTCCTGCTGGTACTCGCGGTCACCCCGGTGGATGCCCGTCGCTGCGGTGAGTCGGTAGCCTTTGCCCATGCTGGAGAGGGATGCGCGCGTCGGCGGGCCGCGCGCGATAATTGACTGCGGAGCCCTATTATCGTGTGAACCCGCGCCAGCTCCTCCGCGGAGAAGGCAACCATCGAACGTGGAATCCAACCTGCATTCGCCCGAGCGGCGCCTGATCGAGTTGCGCATCGAGCATGCCGACCTCGACGCCCTGATCGACGCGGCGGCGCAGGAGCAGCCCCTGGACGAACTCATGTTGCGCCGCCTCAAGAAGCGCCGGCTGGCGCTGCGCGACCTGATCGCCCAGCTCGAGCTGGCCCTGGACCCCAAGGAACCTGCCTGAACCCGCCCCGATGACGTTGACTGAAGCGGTCCGCCGCGCCTTCGAGGCCGACGGCGCGTTGCCGCGCGCGGCCGACGCTTTCCGCCCCCGCGCCGCCCAGACCGACATGGCGCTGGCCGTCGCCCGCACCATCGAGGAGGGCGGCGCGCTGGTGGTCGAGGCCGGCACGGGCGTGGGCAAGACCTTCTCCTACCTGGTGCCGGCGCTGCTTTCGGGCGAGCGCGTGCTCCTGTCCACCGCCACCAAGACGCTGCAGGACCAGCTGTTCGGCCGCGACCTGCCGCGCCTGGTCGAGGCGCTCGGCCTGCCGGTGCGTACCGCGCTGCTCAAGGGCCGCGGCAGCTACCTGTGCCTGCACCGCCTGGACATCGCCCGGCGCGACCCGGGCGCCACCGATCGCAGCGCCGCGCTGGCCCTCGCGAAGGTCGAGCAATGGGCCCAGGCCACGCGAAGCGGCGATCTCGCCGAGCTGCCCGGCCTGGACGAACGCTCGCCGGTGATCCCGCTGGTGACGTCCACGCGCGACAACTGCCTGGGCGCGCAGTGCCCGAAGTTCCGCGAGTGCCATGTGAACCGCGCCCGGCGGGACGCTCTCGCCGCCGACGTGGTGGTGGTCAACCACCACCTGTTCTTCGCCGACCTGGCGGTGCGCGAGTCGGGCATGGCCGAACTGCTGCCCACCGTGAAGGTGGCGGTGTTCGACGAGGCCCACCAGCTCAATGAAACCGGCGTGCAGTTCCTGGGCGCCCAGCTGGGCACCGGCCAGCTGCTGGACTTCACGCGCGACCTGCTGGCCGCCGGCCTGCAGCTTGCCCGCGGCCTCGCGCCCTGGCAGGAGGTGGCGGCCGCTCTGGACCGCTCGGCGCGCGAGCTGCGGCTGGTGGTCGGGCGCACCACGGCTGGCAACCGGCTGCGCTGGAGCGGGCCGGCCCCCGAAGGCGTGCCGCAGGACGACTGGCTGGATGCCCTGGAGGACGTGCAGGCCGCCTGCGAGACGGCGATGAAGGCGCTGGCGACCGTGAGCGAGATCGCACCCGACTTCGTGCGCCTGCACGAGCGCGCGGCCACGCTGGCCGAGCGCAGCGCCCGCTTCCTGGCCGCGGCCGCGCCCGACGCCGTGCGCTGGCTCGACGTGGGGCCGCAGCTGCGCCTGGTGGAGTCGCCGCTGGACATCGCGCAGGCGGTGCGCACCCGGCTGCTCAAGGCCGCGCCTGTGCCGGAGCAAGGCGAGGTCGGGCAGGGCGACGAGCCTTCTGCCCCCGGCGGTCGCGCCTGGATCTTCACCTCGGCCACGCTGGGCGACGACGCGCGGCTGCGCTGGTTCACCGAGCCCTGCGGGCTCGACGATGCGCAGGTGCTGCGGGTCGGCAGCCCGTTCGACTATCCCGAGCAGGCCGCGCTGTACCTGCCGCGCGACCTGCCCAAGCCCAACGATCCCGGCCACAGCCTGGCGGTGGCTCGGCTGGCGGCGCAGGCGGCCCAGCGCCTGGGCGGCCGCACCATGGTGCTGACCACCACGCTGCGCGCGCTGCGCGGCATCGGCGAAGAGCTGCAGCGGCGCTTCCAGGGCTCGATGGCGCTGGAGGTGCTGGTGCAGGGCCAGTGGCCCAAGCGCCGCCTGATCGAGCGCTTTCGCGAAGGCGCCGGGCCGGGCCGGCCGGGCTGCCTGCTGGTGGCGTCGGCCTCGTTCTGGGAAGGCGTGGACGTGCCGGGCGACGCGCTCGAGCTGGTGGTGATCGACAAGCTGCCTTTCCCGCCGCCGGGCGATCCGCTGGTGGAGGCCCGTTCGCAGCGGCTGCAGGCCCAGGGCCGCAACCCGTTCAACGACTACTTCGTGCCCGAGGCAGCGGTGGCGCTCAAGCAGGGCGCGGGGCGGCTGATCCGCAGCGAGTCCGACCGCGGCGTGCTGGTGGTGTGCGACACCCGCCTGGCGCAGATGGGCTACGGGCGCCGCCTGCTGGCCGCGCTGCCGCCGATGCGGCGGCTGTCGTCGCAGGAGGATTTCGAAGAAGCGCTCGAGGCGCTGGCCAGCGCGCGGGATTCAGCCGCGGCGGCCTGAGGGCTTCACCAGATCCGCCACCAGGGCCGGTCAGGGTCGCTCTTGGAGCCCTTGGTCAGGTACTCGCTCTGGGGATAGTTCTTCTCCAGCACGCGGCGGCTGTCGTCGCGCAGCTCGGGCATGCCCAGCGCGTCGTACGAGCGCACCAGGATGAAGAGGGCCTCCTCGAGGGCCGGCACGTCGCGGTAGTCCGCCAGCGCCGACTGGGCGCGGTTGATCGCCGCCACGTAGGCGCCGCGGGTGTAGTAGTAGCGCGCCACGTGCACCTCGGACTGCGCCAGCGAGTTGACGATGTACGTCATGCGGGCGCGCGCGTCCGGCGTGTAGCGCGATTCGGGGTAGCGGCCGACCAGCTCGCGGAAGGCCTCGAACGATTCCTTGGCCGCCTTCTGGTCGCGCTCGGACAGGTCCTGGCGGGCCAGCCATGAGAACATGCCCAGGTTGTCGTTGAAGTTGACCAGGCCCTTGAGGTAGAGCGCGTAGTCGACCGCGGGGCTGGCCGGATGCAGCTTCATGAAGCGGTCCAGCGTGGCGATGGCCTGGGCCTGCTCGCCGGCCTTGTACTGCGCGTAGGCCTTTTCCAGCTGGGCCTGCTGCGCCAGCGGGGTGCCGGCGGCGCGGCCTTCCAGCTTCTCGAACAGGGGCACGGCCTTGTCGTACGAGCCGGCGTTGAGTTCGTCGCGCGCTTCGGCGTAGATGCGGTTCGGGCTCCAGGCCGCCGTCTTGTCCTCGGGGGTGGAGGAGCAGGCCGCCAGCAGCAGGAGCGCGGTGCCGACGACACCGGATAATTTCGCACGAAGCATGGACCGCAGACCTTCTTGAAACAGGGCCACAAGATTATAGAAGCGCCCCCCGGGCCGGACCCCGCGCCGCCGCTGGCGGACGACGAGGCCGAAGGCGAAGCCGCGTCCGAGCTGCGGCAGTTCGCCGTCGACGAGGCGCGGCATGGCCGCCGCCTCGACCACGCGCTGGCCGAACTGGTGCCCGAGTTCTCGCGCAGCTACCTGCAGCAGCTGGTGAACGGCGGCGCCGTCCTCCTGAACGGCCGCCGCGTGGCGCGTGCCGCGCACCGCGTGAAGGCCGGCGACGCGATCGCGGTCGAACTGCGGCCCACGCCCCAGAGCCTGGCCTTCCGCCCCGAGCCCATGCCGCTGGCCGTGGTGCACGAGGACGAACACCTGCTCGTGATCGACAAGCCGCCGGGGCTGGTCGTGCATCCGGCGCCGGGCAACTGGACCGGCACGCTGCTCAATGGCCTGCTGGCGCGCGACGAACGCGCCGGCCTGCTGCCTCGCGCGGGGATCGTCCATCGCCTGGACAAGGACACCAGCGGCCTGATGGTGGTGGCGCGCACCCGCGCCACGATGGACGCCCTGGTGAAGTTGATCGCCGCGCGCGAGGTGACACGGCAGTACCTCGCGCTGGCGCAGGGCCGCTGGCGCGGCGACACCACCCGCGTCGTCACGGCGCCGATCGGACGTGATCCGCGCAACCGGCTGCGCATGGCGGTGGTCGGTCCGAACGATCCGGGCAAGCCCGCGATGACCACCTTCGAGCTGCTCGATGCGGCCGACCAGGGCTGCCTGGTGCGGGCCAGCCTGCACACCGGCCGGACCCACCAGATCCGCGTGCACATGGCGCACCTGGGGCACCCGCTTGTGGGCGATGCCCTGTACGGCGGCAGCATGGAAAGCGGCCTGGGCCGGCAGGCGCTGCACGCCTTCCGGCTCGCTTTCCGCCACCCGATGACGGGAGAGGCGCTGGACTTCGCGTCGGCCCTTCCGGCCGACCTGGTGCACGGGCTGTCGTCCTGGGGGCTGCGTTACAATCCGGCTCCGGCGATGGCGCCTCCCGCCATGCCCGCCGGGCCTGCCGCACAGCCTGCGGGAGGCCGGCCCCGGCGATGACGCCGCCCCGCCCACCGGGCCCATGACTGGCGCGCCGCCGGCGCCCGATCCAGCCAGGAAGTACGCAAGAACATGAATACCGCGGATGCCAAGCGCGTCCTCGAAACCGCGTTGATCTGTTCGCAGCAGCCGCTGCCGCTGCGCGAGCTGCGCGTGCTGTTCAGCGACGAGCTGGGCGCCGACACCGTCCGCTCGCTGCTGGAGGACCTGCAGCACGACTGGGCGCAGCGCGGCGTCGAGCTGGTCTGCGTGGCCAGCGGCTGGCGCTTCCAGAGCCGCCCCGAGATGCGCGAGTACCTCGACCGGCTCCACCCCGAGAAACCGCCGCGCTACACCCGCGCCACGCTCGAGACGCTGGCCATCATCGCCTACCGGCAGCCGGTCACGCGCGGCGACATGGAAGACATCCGCGGCGTCACCATCAACACGCAGATCCTCAAGCAGCTCGAGGACCGCGGCTGGGTCGAGGTGATCGGCCACCGCGAGGCGGCCGGCCGCCCGGCGCTCTACGCCACCACCCGGCAGTTCCTCGACGACCTCGGCCTGGGCTCGCTGGACCAGTTGCCGATGCTGGAGTCGCCCTCGCAGCAGGTCGCCGCCCTGGCCGGCCTGGCCGCCGGCGACGATTCGCTGCAGCCGGCCCTGGCCATCGACGGCCCCGACACCGCGTCCGACGCTGCCACCGAGCCGCCGGCCCCCGACGCGGCCGCCACCCACACCTCTTCCCCCTCCGATGATGTTCCGCCGGGCGAACCCGGCGATGCGGCCCCCGCCGCGCTGACCTGAAGTCCCCATGAACCCCACCGACCAGCCCGCCGCGGACGATTCCTCCGCTCCTCCGGAAGACCAGGAACAGGCGGCTCGGCAGGCCGCGCCCGAAACCGCGGCGGACCTGCAGGACGCGGCGCAGGCCGGCCCTCGCGCCGAGGCCGAACCCAAGCTCCAGCCACAGCCCCAGCCCCACCCGCGCGTCGACAACTCCTCCGACGACGAGGACGAGGACGAGGATGACGGCGAGGACCGTGACGATGACGACGAGGACGACGAGGACGACGAGGACCGGCCGAGGGGCCGGCGCGATCGTCCCGCGCCGGTGCCGCCGGCCGAGCCGATCCGCTTCGAGGACGTGGTGTCCGGCCGCTTCGACGAGCAGGAGGTCAGCACCGAGGCCGCCGCGCCCAAGCGAGTGCTGGCGCCGCAGGCCGAGACGCCCAAGCTGCACAAGGTGCTGGCCCAGGCCGGCCTGGGCTCGCGGCTGGAGATGGAACAGCTGATCATGGAAGGGCGGATCTCGGTCAACAACGAGCCCGCCCACATCGGCCAGCGCATCCAGTGGGGCGACCAGATCAAGGTCAACGGCCGGCCGATCAAGGTGCGCATCGCGCCGCCCGCCGCCCGCGTGATCGCCTACCACAAGCCGGTGGGCGAGGTGGTGACGCACGACGATCCGCAGAACCGTCCCACCGTGTTCCGCAAGCTGCCCCGGCTGCAACAGGGCAAGTGGCAGTCGGTCGGCCGCCTGGACTTGAACACCGAAGGGCTGCTGCTCTTCACCAGCTCGGGCGAACTGGCCAACCGGCTGATGCACCCGCGCTTCGGCCTGGAGCGCGAATACGCGGTGCGCGTGCTGGGCGCGCTCTCCTCCGACGAGAAGGCGCGGCTGCTGGAAGGCATCGAGCTGGACGATGGCAGGGCCCAGTTCGGCGCCATCGAGGATGGCGGCGGAGAGGGCGCCAACACCTGGTACCGCGTGACGATCTCGGAAGGCCGCAACCGCGAGGTGCGCCGCCTGTTCGAGGCGCTCGGCCATGCGGTCAGCCGCCTCATCCGCATCCGCTACGGCGCCATGGTGCTGCCGCGCGGCCTCAAGCGCGGCGCCTGGCTGGAGCTGGACGAGCGCGACATCCGCGCGTTGACGCAGGCCTCGGGCGGCCCGCTGTCCGGCGAGCGCATGGGTGAAGGCGAGGGCGGCGGCAAATCGCGCAACAACCGCCGGCGCGGCAACCGCAGCGGCGGCCCGCGGCCGGACGGCAGCAACCGCGGCAACGGCCAGCCCGGCGGCAGGGGCGGTCCCGGCGGCCAGCCCCAGCAGCAGCGCCGGTCCAAGGACCGCTCCGGCGGGGGTGGCGGTGGCGGTGGCGGCAACAACTCGCAGCCCGATCCGATGAAGACCTCGTTCGGCTACATCGGTGCCGACAGCTTCATGCGCCACCGGCAAGGACCGGGCGGCGGTGGAGGCGGCGGAGGCGGGGGTGGCCCTCGCCGCGGCGGCGGAGGTGGTGGCGGCGGTGGCGGCGGCGGCGGCGGCGGCGGTGGCCAAGGCGGTCCTCGTCGCGGCGGCGGCCGCGGCGGCCGCTGAAGCCCTCGTTGCGGGGGCGGCGTACTGCCTCCGGGTTAAAATATCGGGCTTTGCCGAACTTTCGCGCCTCGGCATGAACCAACGGCGCGCTTTCCCACAACAAATCGACAGGTAGCTTCCAAATGGCGATCGAACGCACTCTTTCCATCATCAAGCCGGACGCCGTGGCCAAGAACGTGATCGGCCAGATCTACGCCCGCTTCGAGGCCGCCGGCCTGAAGGTCATCGCCGCGAAGATGGCGCATCTGTCCCGCCAGGACGCCGAGCAGTTCTACGCCGTGCACAAGGCCCGCCCGTTCTTCAAGGACCTGGTGGACTTCATGATCTCCGGCCCGGTGATGATCCAGGTGCTGGAAGGCGAGAACGCCATCCTCAAGAACCGTGACCTGATGGGCGCCACCGACCCGAAGAAGGCCGACAAGGGCACCATCCGCGCCGACTTCGCCGACAGCATCGACGCCAACGCGGTGCACGGCTCCGACGCTCCCGAAACCGCCAAGGTCGAAGTCTCGTTCTTCTTCCCGGGCATGAACGTCTACTCCCGCTGACGGGAGACTGCATGCGATGACGGCCAGTCCTGAGCTTGGCCCCCGGGCCAACCTCCTCGAATTCGATCTCGAAGGGCTGGCCGCGTTCTGCGAGACGCTGGGGGAGAAGCGTTTCCGCGCCACGCAGTTGTTCCGCTGGATCCACCAGCGGGGCGCGCGCGATTTCGACCAGATGAGCGACCTGGCCAAGTCGTTGCGCGAAAAGCTCAAGTCCGTCGCCACCCTGGAGGCCCTGCCGGTCATCTCCCGGCACGAGTCCGCCGACGGCACCATCAAATGGCTGTTCGACGTGCGTGACGGCAACGCCGTCGAAGCGGTGTTCATCCCCGAGGACGACCGCGGCACGCTGTGCGTGTCGTCCCAGGCCGGCTGCGCCGTGGGTTGCCGCTTCTGCTCCACCGGGCACCAGGGCTTCTCGCGCAACCTGACCACCGGCGAGATCGTCGCCCAGCTCTGGTTCGCCGAGCACTTCCTGCGCGGCCACCTCAAGACCGGCGAGCGCGTCATCTCCAACGTGGTGATGATGGGCATGGGCGAGCCGCTGCAGAACTACTCGGCGCTCGTTCCGGCGCTGCGCGTCATGCTGGACGACCACGGCTACGGCCTGTCGCGCCGGCGCGTGACCGTCTCCACCTCGGGGGTCGTGCCGATGATGGACCGCCTGGGCGAGGACTGCCCGGTGGCGCTGGCCGTCTCCCTGCATGCGCCGAACGACCCGCTGCGCGACAACCTCGTCCCCCTGAACCGCAAGTACCCGCTGGCCGAACTGCTGGACGCGTGCAACCGCTATCTGGAGCACGCGCCGCGCGACTTCATCACCTTCGAGTACTGCATGCTGGACGGGGTCAACGACCAGCCGGAGCACGCAGCGCAGCTGGTCGACCTGGTGCGGCACCACGCCGGACGCGGCGTCAGCTGCAAGCTGAACCTGATTCCCTTTAATCCATTTCCCCAGTCCGGGCTGACGCGATCGCCCAACACCCGGGTGGCAGCCTTCGCGAAATTGCTGAGTGATGCTGGTATCGTCACCACCGTGCGCAAGACGAGAGGGGACGACATCGATGCCGCCTGCGGCCAGCTGGCCGGCGACATCAAGGACCGCACCCGCGTGGGCCAACGCATCGCCCAGCAGCGCACCATGATGCTGAAACCGGTGCCCGTCGGCGCCGGCTCCAAGGAGACCTGAGCATGAAGCGCAGCGTGGGGATGGTGGGGCTGCTGGCGGCAGCCATGCCGTGGGCGGGACTGTTGTCCGCGGCCTTGGTGCTGGGAGGCTGCGCCGCGACCGGCGCCAGCGGCGGTTCGTCCGAGATCCAGACGGCTTTCGACGAAACCGACGAGCGCCGCCGAGCCCGCATCCGCATGGAGCTTGCGGTCGGCTACTTCGAGCAGGGCCAGACCACCGTTGCCCTCGACGAACTCAAGCACGTGATCGCGGCGGACCCGAGCTTTTCCGACGCGTACAACCTGCGCGGCCTGATCTACATGCGCCTGAACGACGTCCGCCAGGCGGAGGACAGCTTCAAGCGCGCCGTCTCGCTCAACTCGCGCGATGGCAACAGCGTCCACAACCTCGGCTGGTTGTACTGCCAGCAGCGCCGCTTCGACGAGGCTGACAAGGCGTTCGAGCAGGCGATCACCAATCCCCAGTACGGCGACCGTGCCAAGACGCTCATGACGCAGGGCCTGTGCCTCAATCGCGCCGGCAAGCGGGTCGAGGCGGAGAAGAGCCTGGCGCGCGCCTACGAGCTCGACGCGGGCAATCCCATCATCGGCTACAACCTCGCGTCGCTGCTGTACGACCGGGGCGAGCTGCAGCGCTCGCAGTTCCTGGTGCGCCGCCTGAACAACAGCCAGCTGGCCAACGCCGAGACGCTGTGGCTGGGCATCAAGGTCGAGCGCAAGCTCGGCGACCGCGTCGCCATGGCCCAGCTGTCCGACCAGCTCAAGCGCCGCTTCCCGCAATCGCGCGAGGTCGGGCGCCTGGATCGCGGAGCCTTCGATGAGTGAGGCCGCCGCCCTGGACACCGGCCCGAGCGCGGGCACGCTGCTGCGCCGCGCGCGCGAGGCCGCCGGCCTGCACGTGGCCGCGCTGGCGGTGTCGCTCAAGGTGCCGGTGCGCAAGCTCGAGGCGCTGGAGAACGACCGCTACGACCAGCTGCCCGATGCGGTGTTCACCCGCGCGCTGGCCTCCAGCGTCTGCCGCACGCTCAAGGTCGACGCCCAGCCGATCCTCGACCGGCTGCCCCAGAGCGCCGTGCCGCGCCTGGTGCCCGACACCGAAGCCATCGGCGCGCCGTTCCGGGCGCCTGGCGACGCCGCCCCGCCGGGCTGGCAGGAATCCCTCAAGCGGCCGGTGACGCTGGCCGTCGGCGGCCTGCTCCTGGGCGCCATCGCCATCCTGCTGCTGCCCAACCTGCGCGGCAGCGAAGTCCCGGTGGCCGCGCCCGCCGCGGAGACCCCGGCCGTGCCCATGGCCGAACCGGTGGTCGTGCCCGCGGCCACCGCAGGGCAGGTCACGACCATGGTGGACATCCCCCGGCCGGCCGGCGCCGCGCCGGGCGCCGTGCCGTCCACGGGCGCCGTGACCGTTCCTTCCCAGCCTTCGACCATCTCCACCACCGTCGGCACGCCTGCGGCCGCGCCTGCGAGCGCCCCGGTGGCCTCCCCCAACGCCGCCGCGGCAGCCGCCGCCGGCATCGTCGTCTTCAAGGCCAGTGGGCCGTCCTGGGTCGAGGTCACCGACCGGCAGGGCAACGTTTCGCTGCGCCGCCTGCTGGCCGCCGGCGAGAGCGCCGGCGCCACGGGCACGCTGCCGCTGGCCGTCACCATCGGCAGCGTCAACACGACTGCCGTGGAGGTGCGCGGCAAGCCGTTCGACCTGCGGCCGGTGTCGCGCGACAACGTCGCCCGCTTCGAGATCAAGTAATGCTCCCCACTCCCTGCCTGCCGGTCCTGCCGGCCGCTCCCGCTTCCCGACGCACCCGCCAGGCCAGCATCGCCTGGGGCTCGCGCGTGGTCACCGTGGGCGGCGACGCCCCGGTGCGCGTGCAGTCGATGACCAACACCGACACCGAGGACGCCATCGCCACCGCCATCCAGGTCAAGGAGCTGGCCGTGGCCGGCTCCGAGGTGGTCCGCATCACGGTCAACACGCCCGAAGCCGCCAGGCAGGTGCCCTACATCCGCGAGCAGCTGGACCGCATGGGCATCGACGTGCCGCTGATCGGCGACTTCCACTACAACGGCCACCGGCTGCTGACCGAATTTCCCGACTGCGCGCAGGCGCTGTCCAAGTACCGCATCAACCCCGGCAACGTGGGCAAGGGCGACAAGCGCGACCGGCAGTTCGGCCAGATGATCGAAGCCGCCATGCGCTGGAACAAGCCGGTGCGCATCGGCGTCAACTGGGGCAGCCTCGACCAGGAGCTGCTCGCCTCGCTGATGGACGAGAACCACGCGCGCGCCGAGCCCTGGGAAGCGCGCAGCGTGATGTACGAGGCGCTGATCATGTCGGCCATCGAATCGGCCAAACGGGCCGAGGAGATGGGCATGCCCGGCCACCAGATCATCCTGTCGTGCAAGGTCAGCGGCGTGCAGGACCTGATCTCGGTGTACCGCGAACTGGCGCGCCGCTGCGACTACGCGCTGCACCTGGGCCTGACCGAGGCCGGCATGGCCACCAAGGGAACCGTCGCCTCCAGCGTCGCGCTGGGCATCCTGCTGCAGGAAGGCATCGGCGACACCATCCGCGTGTCGCTCACGCCGCAGCCGGGCGAGTCGCGCACGCAGGAGGTGCTGATCGCCTCCGAGATCCTGCAGGCGCTGGGCCTGCGGGTGTTCGTGCCCAGCGTGACCGCCTGCCCGGGCTGCGGCCGCACCACCAGCACCACCTTCCAGGAACTGGCCAAGCAGATCGACGACCACCTGCGCGCCAACATGCCGCTGTGGCGCAGCAAGTACCCGGGCGTCGAGAACCTGCGGGTCGCCGTCATGGGCTGCATCGTCAACGGCCCGGGCGAGAGCAAGCATGCCGACATCGGCATCAGCCTGCCCGGCACCGGCGAGGCCCCGGCCGCGCCGGTGTTCATCGACGGCCAGAAGGCCCTGACGCTTCGCGGCGAGAACATCGCCGCCGAATTCCACCGCATCGTCGAGGACTACATCGACAAGCGTTTCGGCTCCGTCGCCGAAACCGCCTGATCCCCGGATTGACAAGCCCCCATGGCTGACAAACTCAGTGCCGTCAAAGGCATGAACGACATCCTGCCGGCCTCGGTGCCGCGCACGGACAAGCTGCCGGACTCGGCGCTGTGGCAATGGTTCGAGTCGGCCGTGCGCACGGTGCTCGCGCGCTACGGCTACCAGTACCTGCTGACGCCCATCGTCGAGCCCACCGCGCTGTTCGTGCGCGGCCTCGGGGAGGTCACCGACATCGTCGAGAAGGAGATGTACTCCTTCGTCGACGCCATGAACGGCGACCGCCTCACGCTGCGCCCCGAGGCCACCGCCGGCATCGTGCGCGCCATGATCGAGCACAACGCCCTGTACAACGGGCCGCTTCGCATCTGGACGCTGGGCCCGATGTTCCGCCACGAGCGCCCGCAGAAGGGCCGCTACCGGCAGTTCCACCAGCTGGACGTGGAGGCCCTGGGCTACGCCGGCCCGGACGTCGACGCCGAGATGATCCTGATGGCGCGCTCGCTCTGGCGCGAGCTGGGCCTGGTCGAGGGCCGCCACGTGCGGCTGGAGATCAACAGCCTGGGCCAGCCCGACGAGCGCCGCGCCCACCGCGACGCGCTGGTG
Source organism: Ramlibacter sp. Leaf400 (assembly GCF_001424545.1). GTDB lineage: Bacteria > Pseudomonadota > Gammaproteobacteria > Burkholderiales > Burkholderiaceae_C > Ramlibacter. Next base: position 79,489 of record NZ_LMQL01000010.1, read on the forward strand.
CGCCACTTCGAGCAGAACGCGGCGACGCTGGATGCCGACGCCCAGCGCCGCCTGCACAGCAACCCGCTGCGCATACTGGACAGCAAGAACCCGGCGATGCAGGCGCTGATCGAAGACGCGCCGCGGCTGATGGACTTCCTCGGCGAAGCGTCCAAAGCGCACTTCGACGCCGTGCGCGCCACGCTCGACGCGGTCGGCCTGGAGTACCGGGTCAACACGCGCCTGGTGCGCGGCATGGACTACTACAACCTCACCGTGTTCGAGTGGGTGACCGACCAGCTCGGCTCCCAGGGCACGGTGTGCGGCGGCGGCCGCTACGACGGCCTGATCGGCCAGCTGGGCGGCAAGCCGGCGCCGGCGGTCGGCTTCGGCCTGGGCATCGAACGCCTGCTGCTGCTGATCCAGGAGCTGGGCCTGCCCGTGCCCGACGCGTCGCCCGATGCCTATGCGGTGGTGCCGGCCGACGCGCCGCTGCCCAAGGTGATCGCCACGGTGGAGGCGCTGCGCGCCGCCGGCGTGCGGGTACTGCAGCACGCCGCCGGGCCCGACGGCCTGGGCAGCCTGAAGTCGCAGTTCAAGAAGGCCGACGCGAGCGGCGCCCGCTACGCGCTGGTGTTCGGCGGCGACGAGCTCGCGGCCGGCGACGTCACGGTCAAGGCGCTGCGCGACGGCTCGGGGGCGCAGCAGCGCCGCCCGCTGGCCGATGCGGCCGCCTGGGCCCAGACCCTGAAGAGCTGATCTCCCTCGTCACTACAATGCCCGGTTGCCCCGTCCGGGCACAAGGACCCCATGGCCTCGCATCTCGACCTCGAAGAACAGGAGCAGCTTGACCAGATCAAGCACTTCTGGAAGACCTACGGCAACCTCATCTCCTGGCTGCTGATCGTCGTGTTCGGCTCCATCGCCGCCATGAACGGCTGGCAGTGGTACCAGCGCACCCAGTCGTCCAAGGCCTCGGGCCTGTACGAGGAGGTGGAGCGCGCGGTGCGCGGTGGCGACCTCGCGCGGGCCGAGCAGGGCTTCGCGGACGTCAAGGACAAGTACGGCAGCACGGTGTTCGCGCAGCAGGCCGGCCTGATGGTGGCCCAGGCCGCGGCCGACAAGGGCAAGCCCGACGCGGCCAAGGCGGCCCTGCAGTGGGTGGCGGACAAGTCCTCCGACGAAGGCCTGCAGGCGGTGGCGCGCCTGCGCCTGGCGGGGCTGCTGGTCGAGACCAAGGCCTACGACGAGGCGCTCAAGCAGCTCGGCGCCGAGGTGCCCGAGGAATTCAAGGCGCTGGTGGCCGACCGCCGCGGCGACATCTACAACCTGCAGGGCAAGAAGGCCGAAGCCAAGGCCGAGTACAGCAAGGCCTACCAGGGCCTGGCCGAAGGCGCCGAGTACCGGCGCCTGCTGGAGGTCAAGCTCACCGCGCTCGGCGTGGATCCCAAGAGCCTGGCCCCGGCCAAGGAGGCCACGTCCGGGACCGCCAAGTCATGAGGGCGGCAACGCAAGGGATGTTCCAGCGCGGGATCGCCGCAGCGGCCGTGGCCCTGGTCCTGGCGGGCTGCTCCTCGCTGCCGTTCTTCGGCGGCGCCGACAAGCCCAAGGCGGCGGAGCTGCCGCCGAACCCGGCCACGCTCGGCATCCGGCCGGCGTGGAACAACAAGGTCGGCGAGGTGGGCTTCCCGCTGGCCGTCAACGTCAGCGGCAACCAGCTCGCCGTGGCCAGCAGCGACGGCACGGTGGCCGTGCTGGATGCGGCCACCGGCGGCGACCTGTGGCGCGCCAGCGTGGGCGCGCCGATCGCCGCCGGCGTCGGCAGCGACGGCACCACCGCGGCGGTGGTGACGCAAGCCAATGAAGTGGTCGCGCTCTCGGGCGGCAAGGTGCTCTGGCGCGAGAAGATCCCGGCCCAGGCCTACACCGCGCCGCTGGTGGCGGGCAACCGCGTCTTCGTGCTGGCCGCCGACCGTTCGGTGATCGCCTTCGACGGCCAGACCGGCCGCCGCCTGTGGAGCCAGTCGCGTCCCGGCGAGCCCCTGGTGCTTCGCCAGGCCGGCGTGCTGCTGGCTGTGGGCGACACGCTGGTGGCGGGGCAGGGCGGCCGCCTGGCGGGGCTGAACCCGGCCAACGGCAGCATCCGCTGGGAAGCGCCGATCGCCACGCCGCGCGGCACCAACGACGTCGAGCGCCTGGTCGATCTGGTCGGCCGCGTCAGCCGGGTGGGCAACTCGGTCTGCGCGCGGGCCTTCCAGGCTTCGGTGGGCTGCGTCGACGCCAACCGCGGCACGGTGGCCTGGACCAAGCCGGCCAACGGCGGCGAAGGCGTGAGCGGCGACGAGCGCATGGTCATCGGCACCGAGTCCGACGGCCGCATCGTCGCCTGGCGCCGCGATTCCGGCGAGCGTGCCTGGGTGCACGACAAACTGCTGTACCGCGGGTTGGGCACGCCCCTCGTGGTGGGCAGCTCGGTGGCCGTGGGCGACAGCACCGGCCTCCTGCACGTGCTCTCGCGCGACGACGGCACGCTGCGCACCCGCGTCACCACCGACGGCAGCCCCGTGGCGGCAGCGCCGGTGGTGGCGGGCACCACCCTGGTCGTGGTCACGCGCGCGGGCGGCGTCCACGCCTTCGTTCCGCAATAACTGAAAGACCGGGTGGCACCATGAAACCCGTGATGGCCCTGGTGGGCCGCCCGAACGTCGGCAAGTCGACGCTGTTCAACCGCCTGACCAAGTCGCGCGACGCCATCGTGGCCGACTTCGCCGGCCTCACGCGCGACCGCCACTACGGCAACGCCAAACACGGCAAGCACGAGTTCATCGTGGTCGACACCGGCGGCTTCGAGCCGACGGCCGAGAGCGGCATCTACTCGGAGATGGCCAAGCAGACCCGGCAGGCGGTGGCCGAAGCCGACGTCGTGGTCTTCGTGGTCGATGCGCGCGGCGGCCTCTCGGCGCAGGACCACGACATCGGCAACTACCTGCGCAAGCTGGGCAAGCCCACCGTGCTGGCGGCCAACAAGGCCGAGGGCATGACCGAGGGCGTGCAGCTGTCCGAGTTCTACGAGCTGGGCCTGGGCGAGGTGCATCCCGTCTCGGCCGCGCACGGCCAGGGCATCCGCAGCCTGGTGGAGGTCGCGTTCGAGCCCCTGAACCTGCCCGACGAGGAGGAAGAAGCGGGCGAGGCCGAGGAGGGCGTGATCAAGCTGGCCGTGGCCGGCCGGCCCAACGTGGGCAAGTCCACCCTCATCAACACCTGGCTGGGCGAGGAGCGCCTGGTCGCCTTCGACCTGCCGGGCACGACGCGCGATGCGATCACGGTGCCCTTCGAGCGGGGCGGGCAGAAGTACGAGCTGATCGACACCGCCGGACTGCGCCGCAAGGGCAAGGTGTTCGAGGCGATCGAGAAGTTCTCGGTGGTCAAGACGCTGCAGGCCATCGAGTCGGCCAACGTCGTGCTGCTGCTGCTGGACGCCACGCAGGGCGTGACCGACCAGGACGCGCACATCGCCGGCTACATCCTGGAGAGCGGCCGCGCGGTGGTGCTCGCGGTCAACAAGTGGGACGCGGTGGACGAGTACCAGCGCGAACAGCTGCAGCGCCAGATCGAGGCGCGGCTGGCCTTCCTGAAATTCGCGTCGCTGCACCTGATCTCGGCCAGGAAGCGGCAGGGCCTGGGCCCGGTCTGGACCTCGATAGCGCAGGCGCACAAGTCGGCGATGACCAAGATGCCCACGCCGGTGCTCACGCGGCTGCTGCAGGAAGCCGTGCAGTTCCAGTCGCCCAAGCGCGCGGGCATGTTCCGCCCCAAGCTGCGCTACGCGCACCAGGGGGGCATGAACCCGCCGGTGATCATCGTGCACGGCAACTCGCTGGAGCACGTCACCGATGCGTACAAACGCTTCCTGGAGGGCCGGTTCCGCAAGGAATTCAACCTCATCGGCACGCCGCTGCGCATCGAGATGAAGACCTCGAAGAACCCTTACGCCGACAAGGAGTAGGGCGTGCGCGATGCTCCACGGCGGAGCGCGCCCTTGAAGCGGATGGGTCCGTCCCCATGTGCTGCCGTATCGAAAGCAAACTACTTGCACAGCTGTGTTGCTGTGGTAAGGTGCGTTTTCCAACAACACCCCGAACACGGAGAATATCGTGAGCAACAAAGGGCAGCTTCTACAAGACCCGTTCCTGAACACGCTGCGACGTGAGCATGTGCCGGTGTCGATCTACCTGGTCAACGGGATCAAGCTGCAGGGGCAGATCGAGTCTTTCGACCAGTACGTGGTCCTCCTGCGCAACACCGTGACGCAGATGGTCTACAAGCACGCCATTTCCACCATCGTCCCCGGTCGCGCCGTGAACTTCACCACGGCCGAGAGCAACGAAGCCGCCGCCAGCTGACCGCGAGCACGCGGTGCGTGCGCTCCCCGCCGGGCGTGTCCATCCCTGATACCCCCGGATTCCCCGTTTTGTCCGACTCCCAAGCAAGACCCGCCGCCCCCACGATCCTCGTCGGGGTGGACCTCGGCCTGCCGCATTTCGACGCCGAACTCCAGGAGCTCGGCGAACTCGCGCGCACAGCGGGCCTCGAGCCCGTCGCGCGCATGACCGCCAAGCGCAAGGCGCCCGATGCGGCGCTGTTTGTCGGGCGCGGCAAAGCCGACGAGATCAAGGCGCTGGCCGAAGAGACCGGCGCCACCGAGGTGCTGTTCGACCAGTCGCTCAGCCCCGGCCAGCAGCGCAACCTGGAACGCCACCTCGGCCTGCCGGTCAACGACCGCACGCTGCTGATCCTGGAGATCTTCGCGCAGCGCGCCCGCAGCCACGAAGGCAAGCTGCAGGTCGAACTGGCGCGACTGCAGTACGTGAGCACACGGCTGGTGCGGCGGTGGTCGCACCTGGAGCGCCAGACAGGCGGCGCCGGCGTTCGCGGCGGCCCGGGCGAAAAGCAGATCGAACTCGACCGCCGGATGATCGGCGACGCCATCAAGCGCACGCGCGACCGGCTGGATAAGGTCAAAAAGCAGCGCCACACGCAGCGCCGCCAGCGCGAGCGGCAGGGCGCCTTCAACATCTCGCTGGTGGGCTACACCAACGCCGGCAAGTCGACGCTCTTCAATGCGCTGGTCAAGGCGCAGGCGTACGCGGCCGACCAGCTGTTCGCCACGCTGGACACCACCACGCGCCGGATGTACCTCGACGACGTCGAGGGCGGCTCGGGCGGCCGCTCCGTCTCGCTGTCCGACACGGTCGGGTTCATCCGCGACCTGCCGCACGGCCTGATCGACGCCTTCCAAGCCACGCTGCAGGAGGCGACCGATGCCGACCTGCTGCTGCACGTGGTCGACGCGGCCAACCCGCACCACCCCGAGCAGATCGCCGAGGTGCAGCGCGTGCTGCACGAGATCGGCGCCGACCAGGTTCCGCAGCTGCTGGTGTTCAACAAGCTCGACGCGCTGGACCCCTCGCAGCGGCCACGCCTGCGCAGCGACGTCTTCGAGCTCGAGGGCGCTCCGGTGCGCCGCGTGTTCGTCAGCAGCCGCACCGCCGATGGCTTGCCCACGCTGCGCCAGGAGCTCGCCGGGCGGGCCGCCGAGGCGGCGCGTCCGCAATCCCTTCAGACAAGTCCCGAATTGCACGATACCGCCGCCTGATTGGGCACAATCCAGCCAGACAACGAAGAGAAACACTCCCGAATGAAGCTCCCCCTGCCCGGCATCGGGTCCGCCCTCGGCGGACGCCTCAGAGGCATGTTCAACCTGAACGATCCCCGGTGGGGACGCGGCGGCGACGACGGCAAGGACAACCGTCCGGACCCGCAGCGCCCTGAGCGGGGCCCCAACCAGGGACCGCCCGACCTGGACGAACTCTGGCGCGATTTCAACCGGCGCCTCGGCGGCCTGTTCGGCGGCGGCCGCGGCCGCCGGCCCGACAACAACAACAACAACGGCTTCCAGCCCGACATGAAGAGCGCGGGCGTGGGCATCGGCCTGATCGCCGCGGTGCTGCTGCTGATCTGGCTGGGCACCGGCTTCTTCATCGTGCAGGAAGGCCAGCAGGCCGTGATCACGCAGTTCGGCCGCTACAAGTCGACCGTGGGCGCGGGCTTCAACTGGCGCCTGCCGTACCCGATCCAGCGCCACGAGGTCGTGTACGTCACCCAGATCCGCTCGGTCGACATCGGCCGCGACACGGTCATCAAGGCGACCGGCCTCAAGGAATCGGCGATGCTGACCCAGGACGAGAACATCCTGGACATCAAGTTCTCCGTGCAGTACCGCCTGAAGGACGCGCGCGCCTACCTGTTCGAGAGCAAGAACCCGGCCGAGACCGTGGTGCAGGCCGCCGAGACGGCCGTGCGCGAGGTGGTCGGCAAGATGCAGATGAACGCCGCGCTCGGCGAGGAGCGCGAGCAGATCGCCCCGCGCGTGCGCACGGTGATGCAGACCATCCTGGACCGCTACAAGGTCGGCATCGACGTCGTGGCCATCAACCTGCAGCAGGGCGGCGTGCGCGCGCCCGAGCAGGTGCAGGCCGCGTTCGACGACGTCAACAAGGCCGGCCAGGAGCGCGAGCGCCTGAAGAACGAAGGCGCGGCCTACGCCAACGACGTGATCCCGCGCGCGGCCGGTTCCGCCGCCCGCCTGCGCGAGGAGTCCGAGGCCTACAAGTCCCGCGTGGTCGCCCAGGCCCAGGGCGATGCACAGCGCTTCCGCTCGGTGCTCACCGAATACCAGAAGGCCCCCCAGGTCACGCGCGACCGCATGTACCTGGAGACCATGCAGCAGATCTACGCCAACGTCACCAAGGTGATGATCGATTCGCGCCAGGGCTCGAACCTGCTGTACCTGCCGCTGGACCGCATCCTGCAGCAGGTGTCGCAGGGCGGCGCCGCCGCCGTGGCCCCCGATCCGTCCGCGGCCCCCACGCCCCCGGCGGGCGGCGGCGCCGGCACCAGTTCGTCCCCGGACGTCCGCAACCGGGACACCAATGCCCGCGGCCGCGAACGCGAGTCGCGCTGACGGGAGCACCACGCAATGAACCGAATCGGATTTATCGGCGCAGCGGCCCTCGTGGCCCTGGCCCTGCTCAGCTCCACGCTCTTCGTCGTCGACCAGCGCCAGTTCGGCGTGGTCTACGCGCTCGGCCAGATCAAGGAAGTGATCACCGAGCCCGGCCTCAACTTCAAGCTGCCGCCGCCGTTCCAGAACGTCAGCTACATCGACAAGCGCCTGCTCAACCTCGACAGCAACGACACCACCCCGGTGCTCACCGCCGAGAAGCAGCCGGTGGTGATCGACTGGTTCGTGCGCTGGCGCATCACCGATCCCACCCAGTACATCCGCACCGTGGGCCTGGACGAGGCCACCGGCGCCAACCGCCTCTCCAACGTGGTGCGCAGCGCCTTCAACCAGGAGGTCAACAAGCGCACGGTGCGCGACCTGCTGTCGTCGCAGCGCGAGCAGCTGATGGCCGACGTGAAGGCCGAGGTGCTGGAGCAGGTCCGGGGCGGGCAGCCCTGGGGCATCGACGTCATCGACGTGCGGGTGACCCGCGTGGACTACAGCGAGGCCATCACCGAGTCGGTCTACCGCCGCATGGAAGCCGAGCGCCGCCGCGTGGCCAACGAGCTGCGGTCCACCGGCGCCGCCGAGAGCGAGAAGATCCGCGCCGATGCCGACCGCCAGCGCGAAGTGATCATCGCCAACGCCTACCGCGACGCGCAGAAGATCAAGGGCGAGGGCGATGGCCAGGCCGCCGCCATCTACGGCGACGCCTTCGGGCGCGACCCCCAGTTCGCCCAGTTCTACCGCAGCCTCGAAGCCTACCGCGCCACCTTCAACAAGCGTGCCGACGTGCTGGTGGTGGACCCGAGCGCGTCGGAGTTCTTCCGTGCCTTCCGCGGGCCGGGCGCCCCGGCCGGCGCGTCGGCACAGCCGGCGGCCCCGCGTCGCTGAGTTGGACAGCGACACGCTCTGGGCGGCCCTCGCCCTGGTGCTGGTGTTCGAGGGACTGTTCCCCCTGCTGGCGCCAGGCGGCTGGCGCAACACCTTCCGCAAGCTGCTCGATCTGAAGGACGGGCAGCTGCGGTTCTTCGGGTTGTGCAGCGTGGGGCTGGGGCTGGTCCTGCTCTGGTTCTCGACCTAGCCAGGCGCGTCCGGGGAAGGGCCGCAGAAGCCGCAAGCGCTGGATTTCCGCCTTCGCGGGAATGACGGTCGGGGGACCGAAGCTCAGCCGCCGCACCCGCCCCGGTAAAATGCCGCTTTTAACAGCCCCCCACTTCTTCATGTCCGCCTGGGTCCTCCCGGATCACATCGCCGATGTCCTGCCGTCCGAGGCCCGGCACATCGAGGAACTGCGGCGCCAGCTGCTCGACACCGCCCGCGGCTACGGCTGCGAGCTGGTGATGCCGCCGCTGCTGGAGCACCTGGAGTCGCTGCTCACCGGCACCGGCGAGGCGCTGGACCTGCAGACCTTCAAGCTGGTGGACCAGCTGTCCGGCCGCATGATGGGCCTGCGCGCGGACACCACGCCGCAGGTCGCCCGCATCGACGCCCACCTGCTCAATCGCTCCGGCGTCGCGCGCCTGTGCTACTGCGGCCCGGTGCTGCACACCCGCCCCGACCGGCCCCACGCCACCCGCGAGCCGCTGCAGTTCGGTGCCGAGATCTACGGCCATGCGGGCCTGGAGGCCGACCTCGAAGTCCTGCTGCTCGCGCTCGACTGCCTGAAGGCCACGCAGGTCTCGTGGCTGACGGTGGACCTGGCCGATGCCCGCATCGTCCGCTCGCTGTTCGACGGCGCCTCGGTCGACCCGAAGGTGCTGCGCGACGTCCACGGGGCGCTCGCCGCCAAGGATGCGTCCTCGCTCGCGCGGCTCACGCGCGACTTCCCGGCGGCGTCGCGCGAAGGCCTGGCGGCGCTGATCAACCTGTATGGCGACTCCACCGTGCTGGCCGAGGCTCGCCGCGTGCTGCCGCCGCTGCCCGCCATCGCGCAGGCGCTCGACCAGCTGGAGTGGATCGGCCGCCACCTCGAAGGCGCCGCGGTCACCTACGACCTGGCCGACCTGCGCGGCTACGCCTACTACAGCGGCATGCGCTTCGGCATCTACACGCCGGGCGTGAGCGACGCGCTGGTGCGCGGTGGCCGCTACGACGAGGTCGGCGCCGTGTTCGGCCGCAACCGGCCGGCGGTGGGCTTCTCGCTCGACCTCAAGGAACTGGTGGGCGTGGTGGCCAAGCGGCCGCTCAAGGCCGCCATCCGCGCGCCCTGGGGCGAGCAGCCGCAGCTGCGCGCCGCCATCTCGCGCCTGCGCGCCGAGGGCGAGACGGTGGTGTGCGTGCTGCCGGGCCACGAAAGCGAAGTGGACGAGTTCCACTGCGACCGCGAGCTGGTCGCCCAGCACGGCCAGTGGGCCGTGCGCCCCCTCTGAATTTCACTTTTTTCCGGGTTTCTCCGTCATGAACAAGACAACGGGTCGCAATGTGGTCGTCGTGGGCACGCAGTGGGGCGACGAAGGCAAGGGCAAGCTGGTCGACTGGCTCACCGAGATGGCGCAGGGCGTGGTGCGCTTCCAGGGCGGCCACAACGCCGGCCACACGCTGGTGATCAACGGCGTGAAGACCGCGCTGCACCTGATCCCCAGCGGCATCATGCGGCCGGGCGTGCGCTGCTACATCGGCAACGGCGTGGTGCTGTCGGCCGCCAAGCTGTTCGAGGAGATCGAGGGCCTGGAGAAGGCCGGCGTCGAGGTGCGATCGCGCCTTCGCATCAGCGAGGCCTGCCCGCTGATCCTGCCGTTCCACGCGGCGCTGGACGTGGCACGCGAGTCGCTGCGCGAGAAGGGCGGCACCGAGAAGATCGGCACCACCGGCCGCGGCATCGGCCCGGCCTACGAGGACAAGATCGCGCGCCGCGCGCTGCGCGTGCAGGACCTCAAGCATCCCGAGCGCTTCGCCGAGAAGCTCAAGGTGGTGCTGGAGCTGCACAACCACGTGCTCACCACCTTCCTGCACGCCCCCGCGGTGGACTTCCAGGCGGTGCTGGACGAGGCGCTCGAGCTGGGCAAGCAGCTGCGGCCGATGATGGCCGACGTCTCGCGCGAGCTGAACGAGGCCCACCGGCACGGCGACAACCTCCTGTTCGAGGGCGCGCAGGGCACGCTGCTCGACGTGGACCACGGCACCTACCCGTACGTGACGTCCAGCAACTGCGTGGCCGGCAACGCCTCCGCCGGGGCGGGCGTGGGGCCGGGCATGCTGCACTACATCCTGGGCATCACCAAGGCGTACTGCACGCGCGTGGGCGGCGGGCCGTTCCCGACCGAGCTGGACTGGGAGACGCCGGGCACGGTGGGCTACCACCTGTCGACGGTGGGCGCCGAGAAGGGCGTGACCACGGGGCGCTCGCGCCGCTGCGGCTGGTTCGACGCGGCGCTCCTGAAGCGCAGCGCGCAGGTCAACGGCCTGTCGGGCCTGTGCATCACCAAGCTGGACGTGCTGGACGGCATCGAGGAGCTGCAGCTGTGCACCGGCTACGAGCTGGATGGCGAGCACGTCGACATCCTGCCGCTGGGCGCCGACGAGATCGCGCGCTGCAAGCCGATCTACGAGACCCTGCAAGGCTGGACCGACAGCACCGTGGGCGTGACGCAGTACGAGAAGCTGCCGGTCAACGCGCGGCTGTACCTGCAGCGCATCGAGCAGGTGACGGGCGTGCCCATCGATATCATCTCGACCAGCCCGGACCGCGACCACACCATCATGATGCGGCACCCGTACCTGGCCTGAGCCCCACGAGGAAAAAGACGATGTTGACGGAAGACGGCAAGCACCTGTACGTGAGCTACGACGAGTACCACAACCTGATCGAGAAGCTCGCGATCAAGGTGCACCAGTCGGGCTGGAAGTTCGACACCATTCTGTGCCTGGCGCGCGGGGGCATGCGGCCGGGGGACATCCTCTCGCGCATCTTCGACAAGCCGCTGGCCATCATGTCCACCAGCTCCTACCGCGCCGAAGCCGGCACGGTCCAGGGCCACCTGGACATCGCCCGCTACATCACCACGCCCAAGGGCGAGATCGCCGGCAAGGTGCTGCTGGTGGACGACCTGGCCGATTCGGGCCACACCCTGCACCGGGTGGTGGACCTGCTGAGGAACAGCTACGAGCCGATCACCGAGCTGCGCAGCGCCGTGATCTGGACCAAGGGCCTGTCCACCTTCACGGCCGACTACTCGGTGGAGTTCCTGCCCACCAACCCGTGGATCCACCAGCCCTTCGAAGGCTATGACGCCATGGGGCCGGAGAAGCTGCTGGAGAAGTGGAAGGTCTGAGCCGCGACGTCGCGGCCGGGTGGCGCGCTACCATGGTCGGATGACCCTGAAGTCGACGGACCTCATCCACCACCCCTACAAGCCGCCCGCCGGCTTCGACTCGCCGCAGCCCGGGGTCTACAAGGCCTCGACCATCATCTTCCCCAACGTCGCGGCCCTGCGGGCGCGCGACTGGAAGCACAAGACCGGCTACACGTACGGCCTGCACGGCACGCCGACGACGTTCGCGCTGGAAGAACGCATCGCCACGCTGGAAGGCGCCAAGCACTGCCTGCTGGTGCCCAGCGGGCTGGCGGCGATCGCCTGCGTCGACTTCTCGCTGCTGTCCTCGGGCGACGAGGTCCTGCTTCCGGACAACGCCTACGGCCCCAACCGGACGCTGGCCGAGAACGAGCTGCGCCAGTGGGGCATCACGCACCAGCGCTACGACCCGATGGACCCGGCCGACCTGGAGCGGCGCCTGGGCCCGCGGACCCGGCTCGTGTGGCTGGAGGCGCCGGGCTCGGTGACGATGGAGTTCCCGCCGCTCGCGCACCTGGCCCACCTGTGCCGCCAGCGCGGCATCACGACGGCGCTGGACAACACCTGGGGCGCGGGCCTGGCCTTCAACGGCTTCGACCTGGGCCGAGGTGATCGATTCACGCCCACCAGCGGCGCCGACATCGTGGTGCAGGCCCTGACCAAGTACCCCAGCGGCGGCGGCGACGTGCTGATGGGCAGCATCGCCACGCGCGACGAGGCGCTGCACGTGCGCCTGAAGTTCACCCACATGCGCATCGGCTTCGGCGTGGGCGGCAACGACGTCGAGGCGGTGCTGCGCTCGCTGGCCAGCCTGCCGCTGCGCTACCAGGCGCACGATGCCGCGGCGCGGTCGCTGGCGCGCTGGCTCCAGCAGCAGCCCCAGGTGGCGCAGGTGCTGCATCCGGCGCTGGAAGGCTCGCCCGGCCACGAGCACTGGCGTGCGCTTTGCGGCGACGACGGGCAGGCGGCCGGCCTGTTCTCGGTGGTGTTCCACGAGCGCTACTCGCCGGCGCAGGTCGACGCTTTCTGCGACGCGCTCCAGCTCTTCAGGATCGGCTACTCCTGGGGCGGGCCGGTGAGCCTGGTGGTCCCCTACGACCTGCCGTCCATGCGCAGCGCCGAGCTGGGCACCTGGAAGCATCGCGGCGTGCTGGCGCGCTTCTCGGTCGGGCTGGAGCACGCGGCCGACCTGCAGGCCGACCTGGAACAGGCCCTGGCCGCCCTCGGCTGAGCCGCACGGGCATCGTCGGTGCCCGCCAGTTTTTGGCGTACATTGGTCCCATCCTCTTACGAACGGACGAGCTGTGGCCACACCCAATTACGGATACGAGAAGCGGCAGAAGGAATTGGCCAAGAAGCGCAAGAAGGAAGACAAGCTGCGGGCCAAGGCCGACCGCAAGTCCGGCACCGGCGCGCCGGCGGACGACGGCAGCGACGGCGGGGAAGGGCAGGCCGCCGGCCCTGCCGAGCCGAACCAGCAGCCGCCCCAGCCCTGAGCTTCAGCCCGGCGCGGCCACGATCTCGCGGGCCATCCGCTCCATGCTCGCCGCGCTGCGGTCGGGCAGCACGCAGGCCCGCGCCTGCTCGAACTGCACGAAATTCCGCCGCGTCGACGACGCATAGCCGGGGTCGTAGTGCGACCGAAGCAACTCCCGCACCACGGTTTCCATCTCGCCTTGCTGCACCAGCGCCTGCCAGCGCTCCACCACGGCCTTGCCCCGCAGTTCCGTGAGCGCCGCCAGACGGCGGCTGAACAGCTGGGGGTCGTGCACGAAGAAGGCGTAGTCCTCCAGCAGCAGCGCGACGCGCTCGTCATCCGAAAGCTCGATGCGCAGGCAGGGGCTGGCCCGCATGGCGGCCATCAGCGACTCGTGCACCGCGACGTTGCCGACCTTGCGGCTTTCGCTTTCCACGTACACCGGCCGGGCCGGATCGAAGCGGCGCAGCGCGTCCCACACGCGCGTGTCGAAGGCCTTCTGGCTCGGCTGCGGCTCGCCCGGGATCAGGCCGAGCACCGAGCTGCGGTGGTGGGCCAGGCCCTCCAGGTCCAGCACCTGGGCGCCGGCTGCCGCCAAGGCGTGCAGCAGCCTGGTCTTGCCCGAGCCGGTCGGTCCGCAGACCACGCGGAAGGACTGCCGCTGGGCCAGCCCCGGCAGCTGGGCCAGCACGGCCCCGCGGAAGGCCTTGTAGCCGCCCTCGACGAGGCTGACGCGAAAGCCGATCTGGTCCAGCACCAGCGACAGCGACCCGCTGCGCTTGCCCCCGCGCCAGCAGTAGACCAGCGGCTGCCAGGACTTGGGCTTGTCGAACACCTCGCGCTCGAGGTGGCGGGCCACGTTGGCCGCCACCAGGGCCGCGCCGCGCTTGCGCGCCTCGAAGGGGTTGACCTGCTTGTAGATGGTGCCGACCAGCGCGCGCTCTTCGTTGTTCAGCGACGGCCAGTTGACGGCGCCGGGCAGGCGGTCCTCGGCGTACTCGTCCTCGCTGCGCGCGTCGATCACGGCGTCGAACTCGTCGAGCCGGGCGGCGGCCTCGTCCGCCGGCAGGTTCTGCACGCTCACTTCAGCAGCTTTCGCAGCTCCGGCCAGACGTTGGCCAGCATCCGCTCCTGGGCCTGCTCGTTCGGATGGATGCGGTCGGCCTGGAAGAGGCGCGTGGGGTCGTCGATGTCGGCCACGCCCTTGAGCAGGAACGGCACCAGGGCGGCCTTGTGCTCGCGCGCGACCTTCTCGTAGAGCGCCGCAAACCGGTTGCCATACTCGGCGCCGTAGTTGGGCGGCAGCTGGATGCCCACCAGCAGCACCCGCGCGCCGGCCTTCTGGGCCGCCTGCACCATGGCCGACAGGTTGGACTGCGTCATCTCCAGCGGCAGGCCGCGCAGGGCGTCGTTGCCGCCCAGCTCGATCACCACGTGGGTGGGCTGGTGCTGCGCCAGCAGCGGCGCCAGGCGAGAGCGGCCACCGGACGTGGTGTCGCCGCTGATGCTGGCGTTGACCACGCGCGCGTCGAGCTTCTCGCCGGCGATCCGGCGCTCGAGCAGGGCCACCCAGCCGCTGCCGCGCCGCAGGCCATACTCCGCACTGAGCGAATCGCCCACCACCAGCACCGTGGCGGGGGCGGCGAAGGCGGCGCCGGCATAACTTGCCGCTAAGCCTGCCGCGATAAAGTGCCTGCGCCTCAAGACTGAACCATCTCCATGCCGGATCCCATCATCGCCGTCGAACACGTCCACAAGTCGGTCACCGATTCGACGGGCACGCTCGACATTCTGCGCGATATCGATTTCACCCTGTCCGAGCGGGAGACCGCCGCCGTCGTGGGGGCCTCCGGCTCGGGCAAGAGCACGCTGCTGTCCATCGTCGCGGGGCTGGACACGCCCACGCGCGGCACCGTGCGGCTGGCCGGCGAGGACCTGTTCGCGCTGGACGAGGACGACCGGGCGGCGCTGCGCGCGCGCAAGGTCGGTTTCGTCTTCCAGAGCTTCCAGCTGCTGGGCAACCTGACGGCGCTGGAAAACGTGATGCTGCCGCTGGAGCTGGCCGGGCGGCGCGATGCCCGCAAGGCCGCGGCCGCCATGCTCGAGCGGGTGGGGCTGGCCGAGCGGCTGGGCCACTACCCCAAGGTGCTCTCGGGGGGCGAGCAGCAGCGGGTGGCGCTGGCCCGCGCCTTCGTGGTCGAGCCGGCCGTGCTGCTGGCCGACGAACCCACCGGCAGCCTGGACTTCGCCACCGGCGAGAGGGTGATGGACCTGATGTTCGAGCTCAACCGCGAGCTGGGCACGACGCTGGTGCTGGTCACCCACGACCAGGGCATCGCGCAGCGCTGCGAACGCCGCATCACCATCGAGGCGGGGCGCGTCGCGGCCTGAACGCCCGAGGCTCGGCGGCGCGCCCGGATAATCCGGCGATGTCTTCTGCCAAGGTCCTGTTCGGATTCCATGCGGTCGGGGTGCGGTTGAAGACCGCCCCGCAGTCCGTGATCGAGGTGTATTACGAGGTGGCCCGGCGCGACGCGCGCATGCGGCAGTTCCTCGACCGCGCGCGCGAGGCCGGCGTGCGCCTCATCGAAGCCGACGCGCTTCGCATCGCCAAGCTGGCCGGCAGCCATGGCCACCAGGGCGTGGCCGCGCGGGTGGAACCCATTCCCGCCGCCAAGTCGCTGGACGACCTGCTCGACCAGGTGCAGGGCCCGCCACTGCTGCTGGTGCTGGACGGCGTGACCGACCCTCACAACCTGGGCGCCTGCCTGCGGGTGGCCGACGGTGCCGGCGCGCATGCCGTCATCGCGCCCAAGGACCATGCGGTCGGCCTGAACGCCACCGTGGCCAAGGTGGCCAGCGGCGCCGCCGAGACGGTGCCCTACTTCATGGTGACCAATCTCGCTCGCACCCTGGGCGAGCTCAAGGAACGCAACATCTGGTGCATAGGCACCAGCGACGACGCGCCGCGCACCGTGTACCAGGCCGACCTCAAGGCGCCCGTGGCCCTGGTGCTGGGTGCCGAAGGGCCGGGCATGCGCCAGCTCACTCGCAAGACCTGCGACGAGCTGGTGTCCATCCCCATGCGCGGCGCCGTCGAGAGCCTGAACGTCTCGGTGGCCAGCGGCATCTGCCTGTACGAGGCCCTGCGGCAACGGACATGAGCCTGGCGCAGGTGCGCGAGTGGGTGGGGGCGGCGCGCCGCCTCGCCGTGCTCACCGGCGCCGGCATGAGCGCCGAATCGGGCGTGCCGACCTTCCGCGACGCGCAGACGGGCCTGTGGGCGAAGTTCCGGCCCGAGGAGCTCGCCACCGAAAACGCGTTCCGCGCCAACACGGCCCACGTGTGGGATTGGTACGCGATGCGGCGCGAGAAGTTGAAGGGCGTGGCGCCGAACGCGGGGCACCGCGCACTGGCGGAGTTCGCTCTGCGCCACCCGGGCCGGCTCACGCTCATCACGCAGAACGTCGACGGCCTCCACCAGCGGGCCGGCAGCCCGGACGTGCTGGCCCTGCACGGCAACATCGCGCAGGACAAGTGGCTCGATGCGCCCCGGCGCTGCTGCACGGCGCAGCCGCCGGTCGACGGCCGTCCGCCGCGCTGCGCGGTGTGCGGCAACCTGCGACGGCCCGCGGTCGTCTGGTTCGGCGAGATGCTGCCGGTGGACGTGCTCGAGGCGGCGGAGGCGGCCGCGCAAGCCTGCGACCTGATGCTGGTGGTCGGCACCAGCGGCGTGGTCTACCCGGCGGCCGGCCTGGCGCGGACCGCCGCGGCGCACGGCCGCATGGTCGTCGTCAATCCCGAGCCCAGCGACCTGGACGATGCGGCCCACGTGGTGCTTCGCGGCACGGCGGCGGGGCTGCTGCCCCAATTGCTGGCGCACACCTAGCCCTTCCCGTCATTCCCGCGAAGGCGGGAATCCAGGGCGTCCGAATTCAGCCCTCGTGAGGGAAGCACTGGATCCCCGCCTCCGCAGGGATGACGGTGCGCGCGCCTAGACCAGCCCGAACCACCCCAGCACCGCCCCCGCGCCCAGCAGCCACAGCAGGTGGATGCGGGTGCGCCAGACGATGAGGGCCGCGGCCAGCGCCAGGGCCCACAGCGGCGCGTCGCGCACGTCCGGCTTCGCCCCCGTCGCCAGCACCCAGCCGGTGGCCACGAGCAGCGCGATGACGATGGGCGCCATGCCCTGCTTGAAGGCGCGCACGCCGCGCAGCTCACGGTTGCGGTGGCCCCATTGCGACGCCAGGTAGGTGAGGGTGCAGCTGGGCAGCAGGATGCCGACCATCGCGATCACCACCCCCAGCGCCGCCAGCCCGACGCCGCCGGCGTTCAGCCCCACGTTCCAGCCCATGAGGGCCACGAACAGCACGTTCGGCCCGGGGGCGGCCTGGGCGATGGCGACGGAGGCGCTGAACTGCGGGTCGGTCAGCCAGCTGCGCTCCTGCACCAGGTAGCGGTGCATGTCGGGCGCGGTCGTGATGGCGCCGCCCACGGAAAGCAGCGAGAGCACCAGGTAGTGGAAGAACAGGTTGGCCCAGTCGGCCGCGGTCATGACGATGCTCATCGCGCCGGCTCCAGCGCCCGCCAGGTGAACCAGCAGGACAGCCCGCCCAGGCCCAGCAGCACCCAGGCCAGCGGCAGGCGCAGCACTGCGATGCCCACGAAGCTGGCCGCCCCGAACAGCAGGCAGGACGTCATGCCCAGGGGGTGCTTGCGCATCGCCGGGAACAGCTTCAGCCCGGTGGCGGTGATCAGCCCGGCCGCCACCGCGCCCATGCCGCGTAACGCTCCTGCGAGCTGCGGATGCCCGGCGAAGCGCGCGTGCAGCAGCGCCAGGGCCAGCACCACCACCATCGGCGCGGCCAGCATGCCGGCCAGTGCCACCACCGCGCCGCGCAGCCCGAAGTAGCGGCTGCCGATCATCAGCGCCAGGTTCACCACGTTGGGCCCCGGCATGATCTGCGCCACCGCCCATTCCTCGACGAACTCCTCGCGCGTCATCCAGCGCTTGCGCTCCACCAGCTCGCGCTGGACCACGGCGAGCACGCCGCCGAAGCCCTGCAGGGCCAGGAAGGTGAAGGAGAGGAACAGGTCCGTGAGCGATTCCGGCTGCGGCCGGCGCGTCTCGCCGGCAGGCGGCGCGGGCGGGGAGGTCATGGCCGCGGATTATCGGCGGCGCGCGTGGCCAGCCACAGACCGGCGCCGATCAGCAGCAGCGCGAACCAGGTCCAGGCGTGCGGCCGCTCGCCCAGGAACGCCCAGCCGAGCAGGGCCGCCGTCACCGGATTGAGCGCCAGGAACACCGTCACCCGCGTGGGCGGCAGGTGCTTGAGCGCATAGAGCCACCAGAAGTAGCCGATGCCGCTGGACACGCCGATGAAGGCGATCGCTCCCCACGCGTGAGCGCCGAAGCCCGAGACCCGCGCCGGCCACGCCTCCGGCAAGGCCAGCAGCGCCAGGGCGATCACCGACGCCAGCATGGCGTAGGCCGACACCGGCACCACCGGGTAGCGTTGCAGGTAGGGCCGGTACAGCACGCTGCACAGCGCGCCCGTGGCCGCGGCGCCCAGCACGGCCAGCTCGCCCCACCAGCCCAGCGCGCCCCGCGCCTCCAGCTTGGGCACCAGGGTGCAGGCCACGCCGGCGATGGACAGCAGCACGCCGCCGGCCAGGCTCGCGGTGGGCTTCTCGCGGCCCAGCGCGGTGCCCAGCGCCAGCGTGAGCAGCGGGAACAGGCTGAAGATCAGCGCGGCCTGCGCCGCCGGCACCCGCTCCAGCCCGAAATTGAGCAGCGCGATCAGCACGCCGAACTGGCCGATGCCCAGCGCGGCCATGGCGACAAGGTGGCGCGTCGGCGGTCGCGGCGTCGCGGGCGGCTGCTGCGCCAGCACCCGCCAGGCAAACGGCAGCAGGCAGGCGAAGCCGAGCGCGTAGCGCAGCATGGCCAGCGTCAGCGGCGGCACTTCGGCGACCGCGAAGCGCGAGGCCACGATGGCCGCGCCCACCTGCACGCCAGTGGCAGCTGCGGCCCACAGGGCGAGGTTCATGCGCTCACAGGTCCAGCGACCAGGTCTCGCCCACCAGCGCCAGTCCGTAGGCCTGCAGGGGCTCGGTCTCCACCAGTTCGAACCCGCGGCCGGCGTAGATGGCGCGGGCGGCGTCCAGCTGGCCGTTGGTCCACAGCACCAGCTTGCGGTAGCCCTTGTCGCGCGCGAAGGCGATGCACTCGTCCACCAGCCGCCCGCCCAGCCCGAGGCCTCGCGCGTGCGGCGACAGGATCAGCAGCCGCAATTGCGCCACCGTGGCCGACTTGCGCACCACGAAGACCGAGCCGACCCGCTCGCCGTCGAGCTCGGCGATCCAGCCCTTCTCCTGATCCGGATCGAAGTTCCTGAGATAGCCCGCGGCGACCTCCGCCACCAGCGCCTCGAACTCGCTGCTGTAGCCGTATTCGCGGGCGTAGACCTCGCCGTGCTGCATCACCACCCAGCCGAGGTCGCCCGGCCGCGGGTCGCGCAGCTGCACCGTGCGGGCGGGTGCTTCCTCGGGTGCGAGCAGCCGTTGCACGGTCTGCAGGGCAGCGATGGCGCGGTCGCGCTGGGCCGGCGGCAGGGGCGCCAGCAGGGCCGCCGCCTCGTCACGCGAGCGCTGCTGCAGCGGCTCGAAGGCGTCGCGGCCGGCCGGCGTCAGCCGCATCAGGCTCTGGCGGGCGTCGGCGGGCGAGGGCACGCGCTCCAGCCAGCCCTGCTTCTCGAAGCGGCGCAGGATGCGGCTGAGGTAGCCGGCGTCCAGCGAGAGGTCGCGCCCGAGTTCGCTGGCGGTGGGCTGGTCGCGGTGCGCCAGCTCGTACATCACCCGCACCTCGGTCAGCGAGAACTCGCTGCCCAGGTAAGGGTCCAGCACGCCGATGCGCTGGGTGTAGAAGCGGTTGAAGCCGCGCACCGCCTTGACGTGCGCGGCCGAGACGGACGGATGGGCCATGGCCCATCGTCAATCAATTGCTTGACTATGTCAAGAATCAGGAGAACAGGCGATGGGCCTGCTCGAAGGGCTTCCAGCTGTCTTCGGGCTGCGCCAGCCGGTGCGTGATCACCTCCAGCGCCTGCGGGTGGCTGGCCAGTTCCTCGTGGCGCACGCCGGGCAGCTCGATGTTCTCGGACTCGGCGTCCTCGCGTTCCACGCACTGCTCCCAGCGCACCACGCCGTCGTCCTTGCTGAACAGGGCGGTGCAGGGCACGGGCGGGCGCTGCCGCAGGGCATTGCGCAGCGACAGCGGCATGCGCTCGGGGCCGGCGTCCAGCAGGCCCACCACCTGGCAGCGGCGTTGCGGGTCGGCCGCCGTGTTGAAGGGCGATCCTAGCGTGATCACCTGGCGCACCAGCGGGTTGGCGCGCTTGGCCAGCTCGCGGGCGTAGATGCCCGACAGGCCCCAGCCAATCAGGGTGACCGGTGCCTGGGTGACCTCGAACACATCGATGACGCATTCCTCGAGCTTGCGAAGCCAGCGCTGCAGGCCCATGCCGCGGGGGCCGACGTCTCGGCCGTGGCCCCAGTCGTGGGCCCGGAAGCCGACCTCCTCGAGCGTGCGGCGCAGCGCGGCCGTGCTTTCGGGGCCGGTGCCCTGGCGGGGGAAGACGATCGCCGGCTGGCCGTCGCCCTCGTAGAGCCGGCCCTGCGCGGTGCGGCGAACGCGCGGTGCATTGAACAGCTGGCGCAACGGCTGGCGCAGCGTCTCCAGCGCCTGGCCCGGCGCCAGCCCCATCAACAGACCCGCTTGAGACATGGATTTCCCCCCTGTGCAGCGCCGTTCTTGCGACGCGAGTGGCGATGCTAGGAAGGCCGCCCACTGCGGAGGTTGGGAGCAGGCGCTGTTACACGGTAGGACGCCGCCTACTGGTTGTAACGGCACTCGGTATAGATGAGTCAGGCAACAAAAAGTCCCCC
Organism: Ramlibacter sp. Leaf400; assembly: GCF_001424545.1. Taxonomy (GTDB): domain Bacteria; phylum Pseudomonadota; class Gammaproteobacteria; order Burkholderiales; family Burkholderiaceae_C; genus Ramlibacter. The sequence goes on from NZ_LMQL01000010.1 coordinate 100,253, forward strand.
GCTCCTCGCGGAGTGGGGGACTGAAATAGCCGGGGGAAGAAACTTGAAAAAAAACCCGGCCAATTGCTTGGAGCGACTGCGGCACCGTCCGGTTCCTCCTGCCGAGTTTGCGAGCGTCAGGGCACGCCTTTCAGAGGGAAAACGCGCACCCGCCGCCGCCCTGGAAACATGCGCTTTCGCCACGGTTGGGCCACCCTCGCGACCCCTCTCGTGAATAAATCACGAGGACCCCCGCGGATCGGCTTTTCTTGTCCCTTTGGCTCGCTTGAAAAAGGGTGCGTCTGTAGGATTGCACTGACAAGAGAGGAAGCGCATGTCTGATCTATCCGTCAGTTCCACCTCCGCAGCCGGTTTCGGCGAGGACGAGCAGCCCAACGGCGGCCTTTGGCTGTCCATCAAGAAGGCCGCTTCGCGCGTGTCGGACTGGTTCGTCATCCAGAGTAACGCCGTCAAGCTGCTGGTCATCGCCGTCGCGCTGATGATCCCGGCCACCGGCATCTACTCCTTCGTGCTGTGGCAAAAGCAGGCCGCCGTCGCCGAACAGGTGCGGGCCATGGCCGCCGCCGACGGCATCGCCGCGTTCGACGACAAGCAACCCGTCGTGTTCGGCAGCGGCTCGGTGCTCAGCTTCGTGCAGAACAACCCGGTCGACCGCATCACGGTGATCTACAAGCCGCTGATGTGGAACGTCTCCGAGCGTTTCGTGCTGGTGTCCTCGGGTGGCAAGCAGTACGCCTACTACCCCTCGGACATGGAGACCAAGATCTTCGCGGACAAGGCCGTCTCGGCCCCGTGGAGCGGCAAGCTGTCGTTCGTCCCCCGTTCGGACCTGAACGCCACCAGCCTGCAGATGCTCGACCGCCTGGACCAGGGCTTCGCCAACGCGCGCCCGCAATCCGAGAAGGACGCATGGAAGGCCGGCGTGTCCGGCGTGCTGTCGGCGGCGCTCACCCTGGGCCTGCTGGGCTTCCTGGCCTTCCAGCTCAAGGGCCAGTTCAAGTCGCTCAAGTTCATCGAGCCCTCGCACGTGCACGGCTCCCTCACCGACCTGGTCGGCATGGACGACATCAAGAGCGAAGTGGCGCAGATCAAGGACCAGTACATGCGCCGCGCCGAGTACGCGGAGTACGGCATCAACAAGCCGTTCAACGTCATGTTCAGCGGCCCGGCCGGCACCGGCAAGACCAAGCTGGCCAGCTACCTGGCCAAGGAACTGAACCTGCCCATCCTGTTCCACTCGGCCGTGAACCTGGAGACCGGCTACGTGGGCGGCGGCGCCAACACCCTGGGCCGCATCGTCGCCATGGCCAAGCGCCGCAAGCGCTGCATCGTGTTCCTGGACGAGGCGCAGGACCTGTTCATGAAGCGTGGCGGCCACCGCAAGTTCGACGACGACACGCAGAACATGCTGCTGGCGGTGCTGGACGGCGTGCGCACCAAGAGCGACGCCGAGATCATCTGGATCGTGGCGTCCAACTTCAACAGCGAGCAGATGCAGATGGACGAAGCCATGCTGCGCCGCTTCCAGATGAAGGTGGACTTCCGCCTGCCCAACCGCGAGGAGCGGCTGGCCATCATCCAGCACTACCTGTCGCAGCGCGCCGACAAGGTGCTGCCCGACCTGGACCTGCGCCACCTGGTGGAGATCACCGAAGGCCGCAGCCCGGCCGACCTGGAGACCATCGTCAACCAGGCGGGCATCACCGCGGTGCAGGCCGGCATCATGATCGGTGCCGACACCCTGATGCAGGCCGCCGAGCGGGTGCTGGTGGGCAACGTCAACACCAACACCACCAAGGAGCGCGAGCGCGACCGCCGGGTCATCGCCATCCACGAGTGGGGCCACTTCCTGGTCGACTTCGAGCAGGAACGCCGCAAGGCGGGCGGCAGCTGGGACGGCATCCTGGCCGAGATGAAGACCCTGAAGATCTCGCTCAAGGCCAACCCGCGCAACAACGCGCTGGGTTTCGTCTTCCACAAGCAGGGCGCCAACCTGCTCAAGACCAAGTCCGACATCGAGCACGACGTGCGCGTGCTGCTGGGCGGCATGGCCAACGAGGAGCTATTCTTCGGCGAGGAAGGCACGACCAACGGCGCGCACAACGACATCACGCGCGTCACCAAGCTGCTGCACCACGCGGTGGGCGAGATGGGCATGTACCGCAAGACCCGCCTGAACTTCGGCGCGCTGCACAACGACGGCCACGGCGGCAAGTCGCTGGACGAGGAAACCCGCTCCATCATGGAAGCCCAGAGCGAGCGCCTGTACGGCGAGACCAAGGCCCTGCTGGCGCGCCTGAAGCCCCTGACCGAGCACCTGGCGGGCAAGCTGATGGACGCCGGCGAGATGAGCCTGCGCGAAGCCCTGCACGAGATCCGCAGCTTCGAGGCGGCCTGCTACACCTTCAACTCCAAGGTGGGACTGGCGCCGGCGGCCTGATCCTGGTTGGCATGCATACAAAGGGCCGCATCTGCGGCCCTTTTGTTTCGTGCCCCCGGGAGACGCCGCCGTGAGGTTGTCGGCACTCCAGCCCATCGGCATGGAGTGGCGACTCCAGACCCGAGTCTTTACCTGTTTTCCGGCTCCTGTTGAGCTGGCCCGCGTGGCATCATCGCCGCCGTTTTGCCAATGCCCACCAACTTCGATTCATTCGCTCCCGCCCCCCCCATGGCGGCCACCGCTCCCTCCGCCGAAGCCGGCTCCCGCCGCGTGCTGGTGGTGGAGGACAACCCCGACGGCCTGGAGACCCTCGTTGCGCTGCTCGAGATGCTCGGCCACGAGGTCGCCGGCGCCGCCGACGGCCGCGAGGCCCTGCAGCAGGCCGCGCAGTTCCGCCCCCAGGTGGTGCTGCTCGACCTCGGCCTGCCCGTGATGGACGGCTACGAGGTGGCCCGGGCCCTTCGCCAGGACCGGCGCTACGAGGACGTCTTCATCGCGGCCCTGACCGGCTGGGGCGCCGACAACGACCGCCGCCGCACCGCCGATGCCGGCTTCGACGCCCACCTCACCAAGCCGGTCGAACTGCCGGCACTGGAAGCGGTGCTGGCCCGCAGCGGCCAGCGCGTCGCGCAGGGCTGACGCCCCCGCGCGGCCTACCGCGCCCACATAACCGGCGCACCTTGGGCGCTTTCAGCGCGCCTGTCGCAGGAAGCGGCGCACGTTGTCCGGATCGGCGCCGATCGACTCCACCGCATGCTGCAACTCCCGCTCGCTGCAGCCGAGCCACTGCATCCAGTTGCGGCGTTCCCATTCGTGTTCGAGGCAGATGAGCTGCTCATCCATGCTGCCGTACCGGCCCTTGTCTTCGGACATCGCGTACTCCCTTCGAGGTGAATGGACAGTAGGCCGCCGTCGGCAGCGCCGCCATCGGCCGCGGCCGGACCCGGCAGTGCGAAGGCGGGTGGCGCGGCTGTAGGAGCCCGGCCGAAGGGCGTGCGGGAGCGCATCCTGAGCGGCGTCTCCTACCCGTGCGCACCTGCGCCGCCTACAGCCGCCCTGGCGTGGCCGGTCCATCCTTTCGTTGAGGAAGGACAGCACGCATGCGCAGATCCAAGGCATCCGTCCGGGGCGCCCCCGTGGGCGATGGCGGCTCCGACCGCCGCAGCGGCCAGGGCTCCGGCAGCGCCCTGCAGGAGATGCTGCGCCGCCAGGCCCAGAACCCGCGCCCCGGCGCCATCCAGGCCCAGCAGGCCGAACGAGCCCCCGGCGGCACCGGCCGCATCCGCCTGCCACCGAACCGATGAGCTGACGGCAATCGGACGAGCGTGACCGCACGGCCGCCGCATCCGACCCGCGGGCTTCAGGGGTTCAGTGCGCCGACGCACAATCCGCCCCGATGTCCGTCGCCGAGCCACCCCACCGCCACGTAGAACCGGCCCGCCCGCCCGCAGGCGGCGATGTCGCGCAAGCGCCGGCGGCGCAGCCCCCGCTGGACACGCTGGCGTGGCTGCCCTGGCTGTGCCTGCTCCTTCCGCTGCTCATCTACGGGGCCGTCGGCGTGTACCGCTACCAGCAGCTGCAAGCCGAGACCGAAGTGCGGCTCGACCGCGCGCTGCGCATCGCCACCGAGCATGCGCTCAGGGTGATGGACACCACCGAGGCGCTGCTGGCGCGCGTCGGCGACATCGCGGCCGGCCCTACTGACCGCCTCGGCCGCGACGAGGCGGCCATCCACGTGCAGCTGCGCGCGATGGCGGCCAACAAGCCGCAGCTGCAGGACATCCTGGTGTTCGGACCCGATGGGCGGCCCAGGGCCACCAGCCGCTTCTTCCCCGCGCCGGACGTGGACGCGAGCGACCGCGACTACTTCCAGTGGCACCGCAACGGCCGCGGCGGCCTGTACGTCTCCGCGCCGCTGGTGTCGCGCTCCACCGGCGAGCCCTTCTTCGACGTGAGCGTGGCGCGCCCCGAGCCGGACGGCAGCTTCGGCGGCGTGCTGTCGGTCAGCCTGCGGCCGGACTACTTCCACCAGTTCCACGGCGACCTGGCGGCCGACGAGCCCGGCCTGGCGATCAACATGCTGCGCGAGGACGGCCAGGTCTACACGCGCTGGCCGCAGCTGGCGCGCGCGCCGGAGCGCCTGGCCCCGGGCAGCCCGGTGATGGCGGGCATCCGCTCAGGCGCCCGCTCGGGCATGGTGCGCGGCGTGTCGTCGATGGACGGCCGCGATCGGCTGCTGGCCTTCCGCCGCGTCGGCGACTACCCGATCTACCTGGGCACCGGCATGGACCTGGCCGAGATGCGCATGCGATGGCTGCGCGAGATGGGCCTGCTGGCGGCTTTTGGCCTGCCGTCGGTGCTGGGCCTGTTCTGGGCGGCGCGCGTGGCCCTGCGCCGCAGCCGCGAGGCGCTGGAGGCCGCCCGTCGGCTGCGGCAGGAGACCGAGGCGCGCAGGCACGTCGAGGAGGCGCTGCTGCAGGCGCAGAAGCTCGAGGCCCTGGGCCGGCTGACCGGCGGCGTGGCCCACGATTTCAACAACGCGCTGATGGTGATCAGCAACAACCTGGTGCTGCTGCAGAGGAAGCACCCGGAGACGTCCAGCCGCTACACCGAATCGATCGGACGGGCGGTGGACTCGGCCACCAAGCTCACGCGGCAGCTGCTGGCGTTCTCGCGCCGCCAGGCGCTGGTGCCCGAGCACGTGCCGTTGCAGCAGCGCCTGCCGGCGGTGCGCGACCTGCTCGGGCCGGTGCTGGGCAGCCGCATGGAGCTGTCGATCGAGGTCGATGGCGCGACCCGGCCGATCCGGGTGGACGCGGCGGAATTCGAGCTCGGCCTGCTCAACCTGGCGATCAACGCGCGCGATGCCACTGGGCAGAACGGCCGGCTCTCGATCCGCGCTCGCAACGCCGCCCCCGACGAATGCCCGCCGCTGGTCGACGGGCCGATGGTGCTGGTTGAGGTGGCCGACAACGGGCCGGGCATCCCCGCGCAGATCCTGCCGCGCGTGTTCGAGCCGTTCTTCACCACCAAGCCGGTGGGCGAGGGCACGGGGCTGGGGCTGAGCCAGGTCTACGCCCTGTGCCAGCGCGCCGGCGGCACGGCCACCATCGCCAGCGCGCCGGACAGCGGCACCACGGTGCGGATGTTCTTCCCGCCCGACACGTCGCCGGTGGTGCGCGACGACACGCTGCCCGCGGTGCAGGAGGAGCTGTCGCTCAATGTGCTGCTCGTGGAAGACAACGCCGAGGTCGCGCACGCCCTGGTGCCGATGCTCGAAGGCATGGGCTGCCGGGTCACGCATTTCGACCGCGCCCGCGCGGCGCGCGACTGGCTCGCGCGACAGGCCACACTGCCCGACGTGCTGCTCAGCGACGTGGTGATGCCGGGCGAGCTGGATGGCGTGGCGCTGGCGCGCGAGGTGCGGGAGCGCTGGCCGGCCCTGCGCGTGGTGCTGATGACCGGCTATGCGGAGCAGCTCGACGCGATCGGCCGCCTGGGGCTGGAAGTCCTGCCCAAGCCCTGCACGCCCGTGATGCTGCTGCAGGCCCTCTCGCGCCCCCCGGCGCCGTGATGACCTTCACGGTTGCAGTCGGTGGTGTGATGTTTCACCGGTGTTGCACCTGCGCGGCGGGCTGCTGCCTAGCATGGGTCTCATGCGCTACACCCGTGAAGAGTACGCCAACATGCAGGCTGTGCAGCGCCGCGTGGCGCGGGCCGAAGCCGACTACGCGCGCTTTCGCGCCGCCTACCTGGAGATCGCGCAGACGCAGCCCGACCATGAGGTCGCGCTGGCCATGATCGGCGCGGACATGAACCGGGCCCACGCCTACCTGCAAGCCTTGATCGGCCTGCCGCCCACCCCGTTCGAGAAGCAGCCCAGCGTGGTGGTGATGCGCGAGGCGCGGCGACTGGCCGAAGAGAAGGGCAAGCACTAGGCCCACGCCTGCCCGGCGGTGGGGTCCCAGGCTTCCTAGAATCGAAGCCTTGCACGACCCTGCCGCTTCCCCCGAACTGATCCACCTCCCCGAGGCGCAGGCGCGCCGGCTCGTGCTGGCGCAGGCGCTCGAAGCGGGCGACCCGGAAGGCAAGCTGGTCGGCCGGCTGGAGCGCGAGCAGATCGAGCGCGACGCGCTGGCCGCCACCGGCGACCCGGCCCGCGGCGAGCCGCTGGATCCCAAGGCCTACCTGCTGGCGCGCACCGACCGGCTGCTGGACCTCCTGTCCCATCGCCAGCCCGCGCTGGCCTCCCTGCAGCAGCCGCCGGCCTGGCAGGCCTGGATCGCCTGGGCCTTGCCGCTGGTCGCGCTGGTCGCCGGCGCGCTGATCGAGCGCATCGACAACCCGCGGCAGGTCAACCTGCTGTCGCCGCCCTTGCTCGCGTTCCTGTTCTGGAACCTGGCCGTCTACGTCCTGCTGGTCGTGCTGGCCCTGCGCACGCCGGGCCCGGCCAAGGAGAGGGCCGGGTGGTGGCCGCGCTGGTTCGCCCGTCGCGAGGGCGGGCTGCGCGGCCAGGTGGCGCGGCGCTTCCACCAGGCCTGGTGGCAGGTCGCGGGCGCGCTGGAGGCTCAGCGCTGGCGGCGCATCCTGCACCTCTCGGCCGCCTTCTGGGCCATCGGCGTGGGGCTGTCGATCGTGCTGGGCGGGCTGGTGCGGGAGTACCGCATCGGCTGGGAGAGCACGCTGCTGGACCTGCCCCAGGTGCACGCGTTCCTCAGCGCGCTGTTCGCGCCGGTGGTCGCGCTCACGCCGCTGCAGCCGTTCAGCATGGATGAACTGGCGCGCCTGCACTTCACCAGCGGCTCCGGCGTGGGGCGCGAGGAGGCGCGGCGCTGGGTCTTCCTCTACCTGGCGCTGCTCGGCCTGGTGGTGGTGCTGCCGCGATTGCTGCTGGCCGCCGTGGCGTGGTGGCGCGAACGCTGGGGCGCGCGCGCCCTGGCGATCGACCTGGGGGATGCGTCGTTCGCGCCCGTGCTCGGCCGGGTGCGGCCCGCGCGTGTGTCGCTGCTGCTGGTGGACGCGGCCGATGCGCGCACGACGGTGATCGAACAAGCCTTGCGGCAGGCCGGGGGCGTGCCACCGCCGGCGGACCCGCGCGAGGCCTGGACCGTGCTCTCGACCGCGCGCGGCGACGTGCTGCAGTGCAGGGCGCAGGCGGCCCCGGCAGGAGGCAATGGGCCCGCGGCCGCTTCGAAGCCCGCGTTCTGGTCCCGCTGGCTCGCGCCGGACGCCCCGGCGAAGGGACCGCGGGCGCCGGTCGACCTGGTCCTGCTGGCCGCCGACCTGCCGTTGACCGACGCGGCGCTGGCCGCCTGCCGCGAACCCGCGTTGCCCGTCGTGTGGCTGCTGGGGCAGGGCAACGAAGCCGAGGCCTCGGCCATGCTGCGGCGCGCCGGCCTGGCGGGCGAGGTGCTGCCCGCGCACGCCCTGCCGACCTGGCGCGAGGACCGGCGGCTGCACGCCGCCCTGGCGCGCCAGCTGCCGCCCTACAAGGCGCCGGGCATGGAGCGCCTGGGCCAGGCGTGGCGCCAGCGCGCGCAGGGACGGCTGGCCGAATCGATGTGCCTGCTCGCGGCCGAACTGCTGCTGGCCGCGCGCGAGACCCACCAGCTCGCGGCCGAGCCGGTGGGCGTGCGGCAGCTGGTGGTGCGGGGCGAGCGCGAGGCGCAGCACGAGGCCCGGCGCGACGCGGCCGCGGCCATCGCGGCGCGGCTGCGCGAGCGGCAGGCCGCCAACGATGCGCGGCTGCTGTCCTTGCACGGCCTGGACGGCGTGCTGCCGGCGACCGGCTGGCAGCCTGTGCTGCCGCAGCGCTTCGACGTGCAGCAGGCCGTGCATGAGCCGCAGGCGGGCCTGGCCGGTGCCGCCAGCGGCGCGGCCATGGGCGCCGCGGTGGACCTGATGACGGGCGGACTCACGCTGGGGGCTGCCGCGGCCATCGGTGCGCTGGTCGGGGGCGGGGCCGGGCTGGTGGGCGCGGCGCTGAAGAACCGGCGCACCGAGCCCGGGCTCACCAGCGTCGCGCTGGGCGACGAGATGATGAAGGCGCTGGTGCAGTCGGCGCTGGTGCGCTACCTCGCGGTGGTGCACGAGCGGCGCGCGGCGCCGGAGACGCAGCGCTGGGCTGCGATGGCGGAGGCAGCGGTCGAGGAGGAAGCTACCGTCCTGCGGCAGCTGTGGCTGGAGACGCGGGCCGAGCCCGCAGGGCCGGCGGAGACGAGGCTGGCGGAAAGGCTGGAGCGGCTGGCGCTGCAGCTGCTGGCGCAGTTGCACGGGGCGGAATGAAGAACGTCCCCCTGCAGCGGGGGGCTGCAGGGGGACGGCTCTGGATTCCCGCTTAGGCGGGAATGACGGAAGAGGCGTTACGGCTTGCGAACGACCTTGTCGACGGCTTCTTCGACGTCGCCGACCTTCTTCTGGACCTTGCCTTCCTGCTCACGTGCATGGCCGCGGGCTTCCTGCTCGCGGTTGCCGGTCACGCGGCCGAGGTGCTCCTGGGCTTCGCCCACGCCTTCCTTGATCTTGCCCTTGACTTGCTCTTCGTTCATGGAGGTACTCCTTTGTCCAAACGGGTTGGTGAAAGCAGGTTAAGCCGCAAGCCGGCCCGCGCGTGCAAGAGCAGGGCCCTCTTGCGCGTCCGCCCGCTCCGACAGGAGACCCCGAACCGGCGTTCAGCCCCGTGACTCGACCGTCTCGCGCAGCCAGGCGGCAGCCTCGTCCGCCGAGGCCAGGGACGCGCCCAGGTGATCCGAGCGCGGCTCGTACAGGCGATTGGCCGGGTGCGGCGGCAGTCCCTCCCAGAGCTCGCGCTTGACCTTGCGCAGGTTGGCCAGGTCCTTGGTGGGCACGACGAGGAACACGGGCGTCCCGGGCCGCAGCCGCTGCCACACGGCGCGCCAGTTCATCACGCCGGCAGGGTCGTACCAGGACACGTAGGCAGCCGGGGTCGCGTTGGGCAGCTCGTAGCGCTCCGAGCCCACCACGGCGGCGTCGTACAGCATCGTGCGCTCCTGGCCCCGGCCCTGGGCGACCAGTTCGCGGGCGCGGGCCACCTGGTCGTCGAGCTTCTTCATGTCGGAGCCGCCATTGGGGGCGATGGACACCAGCGCGTCGACCGGCGTGCGGCCGGCCATGTGCGCGGCGAAGAAGCCGCCGATGCTGAAGCCGGCCAGCACCAGCCGCTCGGCGCCGCCGCGCCGCAGCTTGTCCAGTTCGGCCTGCACGGTGGCTTCGGCGGCGGCGACGTCGCGACTGAAGGCGGCCGGCCCGCCATAGGGCAGGTCGGGCGTGCTCACCGTCCAGCCCGCCTGCCGCCAGCGCGCGGCCAGCGGCTCCATGCTGGACCCGGTGGCGCCGATGCCGTGCAGCAGCACGATGCCGATGCGGGCCGGTCTGGTGCCAGGCGCGGGCGCGGGCGCTGGCTGTGCCGTCGCGCGGGCACCGAACAGCGACGAGATCAGCAGTGCGGCCAAGCCGCGGCGGGGCGTGTTCACCTTGGGTTCATCCATGGACAGATTCTTCCGCAGCGCGGCCGCTTCGTGTGCGGTCGGGCATGGGGATTGCCTCGCATGAAGGCGCGATTGACAGCGCTCCATCATCCAACTCAGGAGTTCGCAAAATGGTTTCCAAGAAGTACGCCCGTGTTCCCGCCTTGCTGGGCCTGTGCCTGGCCGCCGCCCTGGCCACCGCCTGCGCCAGCCGCACCAGCATGGGAGGCAGCAGCGGCTCGATGGGCAGCAGTGGCAGTTCCATGGGCACCAGCGGCAGCAGCGGCACCTCGAGCGGTTCCATGGCGAACACGCCGTCGCCCACCGGCGCCAGCACGCGGGCCAACCCGACGACCACGACCCCCAATCCGACCGGCGGAACGCCCAGCGGCACCGAAGGCGGCAGCGGGGCGGCGGGCAGCCCGGGCGGCACGCGCTGAGCTTGCACTGACGGCGGGGACTTCCCCGCGAGGGCAGGAGTCTCCCCGGGACGGCAAGGCGTCCCGGGCGGCAGGTTTTACCGTCAGAAAGCCCGGCTGACGCTCCCCGGCAGGCCTTCAACCTCGACCTTCCACCACCCCGGCAGCAAGGCCCGGACCTCGGGCTTGGCGAACCGGTCGTCGATCAGCACCACCGTGCCGCGGTCCTCGCGCGTGCGGATCACCCGTCCCGCGGCCTGCACTACCTTGCGGATGCCGGGGTAGAGGTACGCGTAGTCGTAGCCCGCGCCGAACGCGCGGCCCATGCGCCGGCGCATCTCCTCGTTGACCGGATTGACCTGCGGCAGCCCCAGCGTCGCGATGAACGCGCCGACCAGCCGGTCGCCCGGCAGGTCGATGCCCTCGCCGAACGAGCCACCGAGCACCGCGAAGCCGATGCCACGCCCGCCCGGCGCAAACCGATCCAGGAACTCGCGCCGCTGCGCCTCGGGCATGCCGGGCGCCTGCTCGAACACCGGCAGCTCCGGATGCTGTTCGCGAAGCAGGGTCGACACCCGCCGCATGTAGTCGAAGCTGCTGAAGAACGCCAGGTAGTTGCCCGGCTGCCCGGCGTAGTGCTGCGCGATCAGGCCGGCGATCGGCTCCAGCGAGCGGTCGCGGTCCTGCCAGCGCGTGGAGATGCTGCGCACCAGCCGCACCGACAGCTGCTCGGCCGAGAACGGCGAGGCCACGTCGGCCCACGCGGTGTCCTCGGGCAGGCCCAGGGTGTCGCGGTAGAAGTCGAAGGGGTTGAGCGTGGCCGAGAACAGGATGGCCGAGTTCGCGTCGCGCACGCGGGGCCCGAGGAAGGGCGCGGGGATCAGGTTGCGGATGCAGGGCAGGGCCTGCGCGCCGCGCGGCCCGGGGCGCAGCGTGACGTCGAACACCGAGTGTTCGCCGAAGGTCTCGGCCAGCCGCAGCATGGCGAGCGCGTCGAACCAGAACTGCTGCAGCTGCGGCGCGGGCTCGTGCGGCGCCTCGGCCAGGTGGTCGCCAATGGCCGACGCGGTGCGCTGCAAGGCGTCGAACCAGTCCTGCGGCAGCGTCTCGTAGGCCGCGTACTCGTCGGACTGTGCCGTGGCCAGTGCGTCCCACTCGCGCGCCAGCCTCGCCATCGCCCGGCGCACAGCCGTCGGCGCCTTGCGGCGCACGGCGTTCAGCGCGGCCGGGTCCATGCGCGCCGAGTACATCTCGCGCCCGCGGTCCGGCAGGTTGTGCGCCTCGTCGACCAGCAGCGCGGCCTTCCAGGCGTGCTCCTGCGTGAGCGCATGAAGCAGCGCGGCGCCGTCGAAGAAATAGTGGTAGTCGCCCACCACCACGTCGGTCCAGCGCGCGAGTTCCTGCGACAGGTAGTAGGGGCAGACCTGGTGGGCCAGCGCCGTCTCGCGCAGGGTGGTCCGGTCCATCTTCGACTGCGCGAGTGCGGCGGCGCGGGCCGCGGGCAGGCGGTCGTAGAAGCCCTTGGCCAGCGGGCAGGAGTCGCCGTGGCAGGCCTTGTCCGGATGCTCGCAGGCCTTGTCGCGGGCCGTCAGTTCCAGCACGCGCAGCGGCGTGCCCGGCGCGGCGATGCGGTCCAGCGCGTCCAGCGCGAGCTGGCGGCCCGGCGTCTTGGCGGCCAGGAAGAACACCTTGTCGACGCCGCGCCCCGGCAGCGCCTTGAGCACCGGGAACAGCGTGCCCACGGTCTTGCCGATGCCGGTGGGCGCCTGGGCCAGCAGGCAGCGCCCGCGCGCCGCCGCGCGCCAGGCGGCTTCGGCCAGGTCACGCTGGCCCTCGCGGAAGCTGGGGTGGGGAAAGGCGAGGGCGGTGAGCGCTGCGTCGCGCAGCCCCCGGTGCGCCAGCTCCTGGTCGGCCCAGGCGATGAAGCGCGAGCACTGGGCTTCGAAGAATTCGCGCAGTTCGGCGCGCGTGTGCACCGCCTCGATCACCGTTTCCTTCTGCGAGGCGATGTCGAAGTAGACGAGGGCCACCACCAGGGAGTCGATGCCGCGCGCCTCGCACAGCAGCGAGCCGTAGACCCGGGCCTGGGCCCAGTGCAGGTGCCGGTGGTTGGCGGGCTGGCGCGCCAGGTCGCCGCGGTGGGTCTTGATCTCCTCGAGCCGGTTGCGGCCCGGGTCGTAGCCGTCGGCGCGCCCGCGCACCCGCAGGCGAGCGAACTCGCCTTCGAGGGTCACTTCCCGTTCGTAGCCCCCGCCGCGTCGCGCGGTGACGGCCGCATGGCCGGCGATGCCCTCCAGGGCGGTGGGCGCCGGCGTGAAGCGCAGGTCGAGGTCACCGGCCTTGGCGGTGAACTCGCACAGCGCGCGGACCGGGACGGTGTACTGCATGGCCGGGATTGTCGCCGCCAGGCGGCGCGGACCCCGGCCGTGGCGGTGTCAGCCGCCCGCTTCGACCTGGTGGTAGACGCTGGTGATCGCGTAGCCCTTCTCGCTGATCTGGCCCTTGGGGTCGTCGATGCCGTAGTCCGGCATGTTGCCGTCCACGTTCAGTTCGACGTTGTTGGCCACGACCCGCCAGTCGACGTTGATCGCTTCCTGGGGGATCTCCTGGCCCGCCGGCACGGCGATGAAGGAGAGCTTGTGCTCCGGCTCGGGCCGGCGATAGATGTCCAGTTTCATTCGTGCTCCTTGAAGATCAGCCGCCCTGGTGGGGGCGCTTTCCGGGGTTCTTCTTGTTGCGCGTTGCCGTGCCGCGCTCCAGGCTGACCTTCTGGCCGACCGATTTGCGCGGAGGCGTGTAGTCCGCCGAGGCCTTGGGCGCGGGACTCCGCTGGCGGTCGGCTTCGGTGACGATTTTTCGACCCATCGTGTGACTGCTCCTGTGTTCCTGGGAGGGCATTGCGCCATGCCGCGTCCGTGCCTGGCGTAGGCCGTGTCTCACAATCGCTGTCAGTCGCCTCTGCCGAGGCCGCTGCTAGGGGCAGTGGACCGTCGTGCCCACGGTCGTGCAGGCGCCGCGCGGACCGATCAGCTGCGGGCCGGCGCGGTTCAGGCGCGTGCCGTTGCTGTCCCAGCAGCCGGCGGGATCGCACGAGGTCACGACGGGCGGTCGCTCGATCGCCGGAGACGGCGGCGCGGGCGGCACCGGCTGGGCGGGTTCGGCCGTGACGACCGGGGGCGGCACCACGAGTGGCGCCCGGGCGGTGGGTGCGGGCCGGCGCGCGTCGCCTCCGCCGCCCAGGCAGGCACGGGTGGCCTGGTGGCGCAGCGTCTCCACCTCGGCACTGCCCGGCGCCTGCTTGCGCGCGGTGTCCAGCTGCGCGAGGCGGGCGCCGCAGTCCTCGGACTTGAGCGGGTCGGCGGATGCCGACTGCCACGGCAGCAGGGCCGCGAGGGCGAGGCACGGGAAGAGGCCGGGGGATCGCATGCGGCCGTTGGACGTCCTGCGCCGGTCAAAGTTCTTCCGTTGCGTTCCTACGCCTGGCCGCAAGGCGCACCTACCGCAGCGCGCGCGCTGCGCGACCAAGATGGACCCATGCCTCCCGAGATGCCGACCCGTCCCAGCCACCCGCGCGACGCGCAGCCGCGCGCGGACACCACCTCGTCCGTGCCCGCCAAGCCGGACCACGGCGAGAACAGCGCAAGCACCCTGATCGAAGCGCCGATGAAGACGCGGCGCCGCCTGGATCCGCACGACTTTCCCGATGGCGGCGGAAGCGGCGGGGCCGAGGCCTTCAGGCGAAGCCGCGTGAAGTGACGCGACCCGCCTGAGCGGCCGCACCCCGTTCCCTGATCCCCTCCCGGGTTCGCAGGGCCAGCCACGCCGTGGCCCGCGCAGGACGTGGCCTTCCCACGGGGCGCGGTCCTACGGCCGGGGTTCGGTGGCGGAGCCATCATCGGGCGCCGATGAAGATCGCCACCTTCAACGTGAACGGGATCAAGAGCCGACTTCCCAACCTGCTCGAGTGGCTCGAACGCGAGCAGCCGGACGTGGCTTGCCTGCAGGAGCTCAAGGCGCTGGACGGCGCCTTTCCCGTCAACGAGCTTCGCGAGGCCGGCTACCAGTCGCTGTGGAAGGGCCAGCGCTCCTGGAACGGCGTGGCCATCCTCAGCGGCGGTGGCGCGCCGGTCGAGGTACGGCGCGAACTGCCGGGCGATCCCGACGACACGCACAGCCGCTACCTGGAGGCGGCGGTGGACGGCATCGTCGTGTGCTGCCTCTACCTGCCCAACGGCAACCCACAGCCGGGGCCCAAGTTCGACTACAAGCTGGCCTGGTTCGAGCGCCTGATCGAGCATGCCGCCACCCTGGCCGCCAGCCCGCACCCGGTGGTGATGGCGGGCGACTACAACGTCGTGCCGACCGACTTCGACATCTACAACCCGCGCTCCTGGCTCAAGGACGCCCTGCTGCAGCCGCAGAGCCGCGAGTGCTATTCGCGCCTGCTGGCCCAGGGCTGGACCGATGCGTTGCGAAATCGCTTCCCCGAGGAAGCGATCTTCACTTTCTGGGACTACTTCCGCCAGCATTGGCAGCGCAATGCCGGCCTGCGCATCGACCACCTGCTGCTCAACCCGGTCCTGGCGAACTGCCTGCAGGACGCCGGAGTCGATACCTGGGTGCGAGGCCAGCCCCACGCCAGCGACCACGCGCCCACCTGGGTGACGCTGGACCTCGAACGCCTGAAGCCGGCGCGTGCGCGCCGCCGCACCTGAATTCGTCAACCCCGCAAGGAGCATCGCATGAGCACCATCCTCGCCGCCTTCGACGATCGCCACGCCGCCCAGATGGCGCTGCACCGGCTGGCGCATGAAGGCATCTCGCGCGACGACCTGCACATCGAGCACGACCTGGAGCGCCTGAAGACGGTGGGCCGGGCCCGGCGCCAGAGCGACCCCTCGGTGCTGGGTGCGCTGGGACGGGTGTTCGGCGACCTGGTCAAGCTCAATGTCGACCACCACCACGTGGACGTGGTGACCGAGGCGGTGGAGCGGGGCGCCATCGTGCTGGTGGCCCGCACGGCGGACACGGGCCTGGCGCAGCGGGCGGCGGCGCTGCTCAAGGAGGCCGGTGCCTTCAGCGTGGGCGTGCAGGCGGCGGCGGTGCGGCCGCAGTAGCGCGCGCCGGGCCTACGCAAATGCCGTAAGGCTCCCCCGGATTTGCCTACCGGGCTCACGGCAGCGTTTCGCCATAGTTGTTACCCATGGCAACACATGGCAGGACGTGAAGCGATGACCACCGAGACCCAGCCGCGCGAATCGATGGCCGACGAAGCCGCCTGCGCGGGCGCCCCGGCGGGCACCCAGCCCTTCTCGATGGAGCGTCGCACCCTGACCCTGCTGTTCGTGGAGCACACCCGCTCGCGCAGCGACCCCCAGGGCGCGAGCGAAGCGCTGGAGATGCAACTGGAGTGGCTGGCCGCGCGCCACCACGGCATCCGCGACCGGCTGGCGCAATCGGGCGGCGCCCTGGTCTTCTTCGACGACGCGGTCGACTGCGTGCGCATGGCGATGGCGCTTCAGCACGGCGCCGCACCGCTGCGCCTGCGCATGGGCATCACCACCGCCTCCTGCCAGCTGGCGCGCTTCTCGCGCGGCGGCGAGGCCTTCGCCACCCTGCTGGGGGCCGAGAGCGGGCTGGCGGCGCAGGTGGCGGCCGGCGCGTCCAGCGGCAGCATCCTGATCTCGCCCTCGACCTACGCGCTGGTGCGCGACGCGGTGCACGAGGACAGCCACCACGGCCTGCTGGCCGAGGAACTCGACACGCAGCACCAGCCGCTGGCCTCGATCACCGCCACGCCCGAGCGCGGCGCCTGCGGCCTGAGCACCTTCGCCGGCCTCGGCACCCTCTACTGAGCGGGCCCTAGCCCGAGAAGCCGCCATCCGCGAGGAAGGCCCGTTCTTGCGCCGTGCCCACGCGGCCCAGCAGGTCGTTGCGGTGGGGAAACCGGCCGAACCGGGCCACGACGTCGTGGTGGTGCCGCGCCCAGCGTTCGGACTCCGGCCCGCAGTCGCGGGCCAGCTCCAGGGCCCGCTGCTGGTCCGGCAACCATTCCGAATGCGAAAACGGCAGGTGGAAGAAGGCGCGCAGCGCCTGCGCCACCTGCGCCGGGTGTCCCGCCGCCGCGGCGTGCTGCGCCACCAGCCGCGCCAGGGCATCGGTGGCGTACATGCGGCCCGAGCCCCGGAAGGCGTTGCGCGGGAACTGGTCCAGCAGCACCAGCAGGGCGAGCGAGCCCTCGGCCGTGTCCCGCCAGTCGTCCAGTGCCCCCCGCGCCGCCGCTTCGTGCGTGGCGAGGAAGCGGTCGCGGAAATCGCGGTCGAAGGCATCGTCCTTGCGGAACCAGTGCTCGGGCCCCGCTTCGCTCCAGAAACGGACGACTTCGCCAGCGGTGGCCAGGGCCTGCGTCTCGGGCATGGACGGATGGTATCGGCGCGAGCCTACAGCCGGGCGCCAGTCCCGCTCCTAGAGTGGAACTGCAGCGCAAGGCAAGGAGCCCGACATGAGCAGCAGCACCAGCATCGGCCGCGGTCCGGCCCACGGCAGCAACGAGAACCACGACGGCGACCCGACCCACACCACGCTGGGCGAAGGCGCGTCGCAGGAAGAGGCCCCCGCCGGCAGCGAAGCGCTGGACAAGGCCGCGCCCGAAGTCCGGCCCACTGTCGAGCGCAGCCCGCGGGAACTCGAGGCTGCGCGCGGCCACTTGCCCCAAGACAAATGAAGCAAGCGCGGCCACAGGAGTCCTCCATTCGGTAAGGACACCCTGCCGCAGGCGCGCCCGGGGTGGAGGTGAAAAGTAGAATACGCGGTTCCCCTCCGGACCCACTGCCTTGAACGCCCCCGTCGACGTTTCCCTGTTCGCGCGCGCCGCCAAGCCGATCACCAGCTATCGGCGGTACTGGGCTGCGCGCTTCGGCACGGCGCCCTTCCTGCCGATGAGCCGCGAGGAGATGGACAGGCTCGGCTGGGACAGCTGCGACATCGTCCTGGTCACGGGCGACGCCTACGTCGACCACCCTAGCTTCGGCATGGCGGTGATCGGGCGCGTGCTGGAGGCGCAGGGCTTCCGCGTGGGCATCATCGCCCAGCCCGACTGGCAGTCGGCCGAGCCGTTCAAGGCGCTGGGCAGGCCCAACCTGTTCTTCGGCGTCACGGCCGGCAACATGGATTCGATGATCAACCGGTACACCGCCGACCGGAAGATCCGCAGCGACGACGCCTACACGCCGGGCGACGAGGGCGGCAAGCGGCCGGACCGCGCTTCGCTGGTCTATTCGCAGCGCTGCCGCGAGGCCTTCCCCGAGGCGCCCATCGTGCTGGGCGGCATCGAGGGCAGCCTGCGCCGCATCGCGCACTACGACTACTGGCAGGACAAGGTGCGCCGCTCGGTGCTGGTCGACAGCAAGGCCGACCTGCTGCTGTACGGCAATGCCGAACGCGCCATCGTGGAGATCGCGCACCGGCTGGCCGGCAAGGAGCCGGTGGAGCGCATCACCGACGTGCGCGGCACCGCCTTCATCCGGCGCGAGACGCCCGAAGGCTGGCTGCAGGTCGACTCGACCGAGGTCGACCAGCCCGGGCGCGTGGAGGAGCACGTCAATCCGTACATGACGACGTCCGACCAGGCCAAGGCCCAGGGGACGTCGTGCGCGAAGGAGGAGGGCGGCCAACCGCCGGCGGCCACGCAGGCCCTGACCTTCGTGCCCAACCCGCGCCTGAGGCTCAATCGCGACCGCACCGTCATCCGCCTGCCGTCGTACGAGCAGGTGAAGTCCGACCCCGTGCTCTACGCCCACGCCAACCGCGTGCTGCACCTGGAGACCAACCCGGGCAACGCCCGCGCGCTGGTGCAGGCCCATGGGGACCGCGACGTGTGGCTGAACCCGCCGCCGATCCCGCTCACCACGGCGGAGATGGACCACGTGTTCGGCCTGCCGTATGCGCGCAGCCCGCACCCGGCGTACGCCGACCAGGCCGGCTCGCACGATGGCGAGACCAAGATCCCCGCGTGGGAGATGATCCGCTTCTCCGTGAACATCATGCGCGGCTGCTTCGGCGGCTGCACCTTCTGCTCCATCACGGAACACGAAGGCCGGATCATCCAGAGCCGAAGCGAGGACTCGGTGATCCGCGAGATCGAGGAGATCCGCGACAAGGTGCCCGGCTTCACCGGCGTCATCTCCGACCTGGGCGGGCCCACCGCCAACATGTACCGCATCGGCTGCAAGTCGCCCGAGATCGAGGCCGCCTGCCGCAAGCCCAGCTGCGTGTACCCGGGCATCTGCTCCAACCTGAACACCGACCACCGGCACCTGATCGCCATGTACCGGCGCGCCCGCGCGCTCAAGGGCATCAAGAAGATCCTGATCGGCTCCGGCCTGCGCTACGACCTGGCCGTGCAGTCGCCCGAGTACGTCAAGGAGCTGGTGCAGCACCACGTGGGCGGCTACCTGAAGATCGCGCCCGAGCACACCGAGGGCGGGCCGCTGTCCAAGATGATGAAGCCGGGCATCGGCAGCTACGACCGCTTCAAGCAGATGTTCGAGAAGTTCTCGGCCGAGGCGGGCAAGAAGCAGTACCTGATCCCGTACTTCATCGCGGCGCACCCGGGCACCAGCGACGAGGACATGATGAACCTCGCCATCTGGCTCAAGCGCAACGGCTTCCGCGCCGACCAGGTCCAGACCTTCTATCCCAGCCCGATGGCCACGGCCACCGCCATGTACCACTCGGGCCGCAACACGCTGCGCAAGGTGCGGCGTGAGGCGACCGAGGAGGATTCGGTGGACGTCGTGCGCGGCGAGAAGCGCCGCCGCCTGCACAAGGCGTTCCTGCGCTACCACGACCCGAACAACTGGCCGGTGCTGCGCGACGCGCTCAAGGCCATGGGCCGCGCCGACCTGATCGGCAACGGCAAGCACCACCTGGTGCCCAGCTTCCAGCCCGTCACCGACGGCGGCTACACCAGCGCGCGCCGCAAGAACTCCACGCTGGCGGGGCAGCCGAAGCGCGGGGCGATGCTCACCCAGCATACGGGGCTGCCGCCTCGGGTCACGGGTGGGAAGACGGTGGCGCGCAAGGCGCGCTGAGGGCGATCACCGTCATTCCCGCGAAGGCGGGAATCCAGTGCTTCCTCAGCCCTGCAGCGTGTGCAGCGGCAGGTCCTTCTCCAGCGCCATCCGATCCAGCTCCTCGCGCGTCTTCGACGCCATGAACTGCGCGATCGCCTCGTGCGTCGCCGGCGCGAACATGGCCTTGATGTCCGATGCGGCCACGCCCGCGGCCGCGCACAGGGCGGCGGCGAAGTGCGGCTCCAGGGCGGCCACGGCGACGCGGCCGTCGCGGCAGGGATAGACGCGGTAGCCCGCGTGCGCGCCGCCCACGGCGCCTGAAGGGTGCGTCAGGCCCCAGTGGCGCGGCAGCGCCAGGTAGGCGGCGGCGTCGGACAGGGCGACCTCGAAATGGCGGCCTTGCGGGTGCACGTCGCCCGATCCGTCGTAGCGCTCGGACTGCAGCAGCGCGGCCTGCAGCACTGCCTCGCTGGCCGCCAGCGAGCCGCCCATGTCGGCGAACAGGGTCGCAGGCAGCTCGGTGCCGTTCACCAGGCCGTTCTCGGCGAGGTAGGTCAGGTCGTGGCCCGGCACCTCGGCGGCTTCGCCCGGGCCGCCCACGATCGCCACCTGGCAGAGCGATGGGTAGCGGCTGTGCAGTTGCGGCCAGTCCAGGCCCAGCTTCTTCATCGCGGACGGCCGGAACGAGGTGAGCAGCACGTCGGTGCGGGCCAGTTCGCGGTGCAGGACGGACTGGCCTTCTTCCGCCTTCAGGTCGGCCTGGAGGACCTCGATGCCTTCGTGCAGCTCGGCGTACGCGGCCGCGTTGTAGTGCTTCATCGGGTCGCCGGAGGGCGGCTCGAGCTTGGTGCAGGTCGCGCCCATGCGGCGGCAGCGCATCAGGGCGGCCGGGCCGGGCAGGTTGAGGGCGAGGCTGAGGATGCGGACGCTGGCGAGCGGGCGGGGCGCGGTCATGGCGCAGAGGCTAGCAGAGCGGGCGCGCAAACCACGAGCCTCATTCGTCATTCCCGCGAAGGCGGGAATCCAGTGCTTCCGCCTTCAGGCCTCGAGGGACGCCCTGGATCCCCGCCTGCGCGGGGATGACGGATCACAAAGGCAGCCCCACGTAGTTCTCCGCCAGTGACGTCGACGCCGCCTGCGAGTGCACCAGGTACTCCAGCTCCGCATCCTGCAGCCGCTGCTCGAACGCACCCGTGTCGGGGAAGCGGTGCATCAGCGAGGTCAGCCACCACGAGAACCGCTCGGCCTTCCACACGCGCTGGAGCGCCCGGTCGGAGTAATGGTCCAGGCCCGCCGCGCTGCGCTCGCGGTAATGCTCGATGAGGGCCGAGGACAGGTACTTCACGTCGCTGGCCGCGAGGTTCAGGCCCTTGGCGCCGGTGGGGGGCACGATGTGGGCGGCGTCGCCGGCCAGGAACATGCGGCCGAACCGCATCGGCTCGGCGACGAAGCTGCGCAGCGGCGCGATGCTCTTCTCGATCGACGGGCCGGTGACGATGCTGGCGGCCAGGTGCGGGTCGACGCGGCGCTTGAGTTCGTCCCAGAAGCGCTCGTCCGACCAGTCCTCCACCTTGTCGTCCAGCGGGCACTGCACGTAGTAGCGGCTGCGCGTGAGGCTGCGCATGGAACACAGCGAGAAGCCGCGTTCGCTGTTGCCGTACACGATGGCATGAGGCGACACCGGCGGCACGTCGGCCAGCACGCCCAGCCAGCCGAAGGGATAGACCTTCTCGTACTCGGTGACCTTGTCCTTGACCGTGGCGCGCGAAACGCCGTGGAAGCCGTCGCAACCGGCGATGAAGTCGCACTGCAGTTCGTGCTCCTGGCCGCCATGGCGGTAGCGCACCACGGGCTTGTCGCCGTCGAAGCCGTGCGGGCTCACGTCCGCGGCCTCGTAGACCGTGGGCAGGCCGGCCGCCTTGCGGGCTTCCATCAGATCGCGCGTGAGCTCGGTCTGGCCGTAGGCCGTGACCACCTTGCCGCCGGTGAGCTTGTCCACCTGGATCGGGTGCCGCTCGCCGCGGAACACCAGTTCGATCGCGTGGTGGACGATGCCGTCGTGGTGCAGCCGCTGGCCGACGCCGGCCTCGTCCATCAGGTCGACCGTCACCTGCTCCAGGATGCCGGCGCGGATGCGGCCCAGCACGTAGTCGGCGGTCTGCCGCTCCAGGATCACGTTCTCGATGCCGGCCTTGTGCAGCAACTGGCCGAGCAGCAGGCCGGCGGGGCCTGCGCCGATGATGGCGACCTGGGTCTTGGGCATCGCTTCGTCTCCACGCGTGTTCGTTCCGGCGAAGCTTAGGCGCGCGAGGTGCGCGAGGCGAGGGCGGGGCGCGGCCTTTGTGCGATCATTGCGCGGCTTGCGCGATCATCGCGCAGCCCCATCGACGCATGATCGCCCGAGCCGATTTCATCGAAGGCATGGCCAAGGGCCTGGCCGTGCTGGAGAGCTTCGACACCGAACGCCAGCGCCTGAACGCCACGCTGGCGGCGCAGCGCGCCGGCCTCACGCGCGCGGCCGCGCGGCGCCACCTGCTGACCCTGGCGCACCTGGGCTACCTGGAAACGGACGGCAGCCATTTCTGGCTGGCGCCCAAGGTGCTGAGGTTCTCCGGCAGCTACCTGGCATCGGCCCGGCTGCCGCGGGCGCTCCAGCCCACGCTGGACCGGCTGGCCGCCCGCACCGGCGAGGCCTTCTCGGCCGTGGTGCTCGATGGCGACCAGGTGGTGATCGTCGCCCGCAGCGGCCCGACCCGGATGCTGGCCTACGGCCTGCACCTGGGCGCCCGGTTGCCGGCGCACGCCACCTCCACCGGCCGGGTGCTGCTGGCCGCCAAACCCAAGGCCGAGTTCACGGCCTGGCTCAAGGGGCGCGAACTGCCGCGCCTGACGGCCCACACGACCATCGATCCCCAGCAGCTGAGGCAGCGCATCGAGCAGGTCCGCCAGCAGGACTGGTGCGTGGCCAGCGAAGAGCACGAGCTCGGCGTCCATGCCGCGGCCGTGCCGCTGCGCAACCTCGAGGGCCGGGTGGTCGCGGCGCTGAACGTGGTGACGCGGCTGGAGCGGCTGCAGCCGCCGGTGTTCGCGCGGGAGGTGCTGCCGCTGCTGCAGGACGCGGCGCGGGAGCTGCGGCCGCTGCTGTAGGCCTGGTTTCGCAAGCACCGGATCGATTCCCGCCTTCGCGGGAGTGACGAGCCAGGAATAAGCAAACAACAAGAGATTCGTTGGGTTTTCATAACCCAGCCACCACAATTTCTGCTCCTCTTATTCAGGATCAGAAGCAATGCCGACGCTGCGCTTGGGCGACACCGCACCGGATTTCCAGCAGGACTCCACCGAGGGCCCGATCTCCTTTCACCAGTGGGCGGGCAACGACTGGGTCGTGCTGTTCTCGCACCCGGCCGACTTCACGCCGGTGTGCACCACGGAGCTGGGCAAGACGGCGGCGCTGAACGGCGAGTTCGCCAGGCGGGGCGTCAAGCCGATCGCGGTGAGCGTGGACCCGGTCGATTCGCACCACGAGTGGGTGGGCGACATCAACGAGACGCAGGACACCACCGTCACCTTCCCGATCCTGGCCGACGCGGACAAGAAGGTCGCGACGCTCTACGACATGATCCACCCGAACTCGCTGGTCAACGCCACCGTGCGCAGCGTGTTCGTCATCGATCCGAAGAAGACGGTGCGGCTGACGCTCACCTACCCGGCGAGCACGGGCCGCAACTTCGACGAGATCCTGCGGGTCATCGATTCGCTGCAGCTGACCGACAGCCACAAGGTCGCGACGCCGGCCAACTGGAAGGACGGCGACGACGTCGTGATCCTGCCCAGCCTGCAGGACCCGGCGGAGCTGGCCCAGCGTTTCCCCAAGGGCTTCCGGGCCGTCAGGCCCTACCTGCGCCTGACACCTCAGCCGAACAAATAACGGACGGATACGAGGCTGCCCGGCAGCCTCTGCTCTCATTTGCACATGAAATCCCTCAAGATCGCCCTCGCTTCCCTGGCCCTTGCCGCCAGCTCCTTCGCCTCCGCCCAGCAGAGCCTGCTGAACGTCTCCTACGACGTGGCGCGCGAGTTCTACAAGGACATCAACGCGGCCTTCGTGCCGTATTACAAGAAGACCGCCGGCAAGGACGTGAAGGTCGAGCAGTCGCACGCCGGCTCCAGCGCGCAGGCGCGCGCCGTGGCCGACGGCCTGGACGCCGACGTGGTGACCATGAACACCACCACCGACATCGAGTTCCTGGCCGAGCGCGGCGTGGTGGCCAAGGACTGGGCCAAGCGCTTCCCGGCCAACGCGGCCCCGACCACGTCGACCATGCTGTTCCTGGTGCGCGAGGGCAATCCCAAGGGCGTCAAGGACTGGGAAGACCTCATCCGGCCCGACGTGAAGGTCGTGGTGGTGAACCCCAAGACCGGCGGCAACGGCCGCTACGCCTACCTGGCGGCCTGGGGCTACGTCAAGAAGAAGGGCAGCACCGACGCCCAGGCGCAGGAGTTCCTGTCCAAGCTGTACAAGAACGTGCCCGTGCTGGCCCGCGGCGGCCGTGACGCCACCACCGCCTTCCTGCAGCGCAACACCGGCGACGTGCTGATCACCTTCGAGTCGGAGGTCGAGTCGGTCAACCGCGAGTTCGGCAAGGGCAAGGTGGACGTGGTCTACCCGTCCATCAGCATCGTGGCCGAGAACCCGGTCGCCGTCGTCGAGCGCACCGTGGCCAAGAAGGGAACGGGCGACCTGGCCAAGGCCTACCTGGACTTCCTGTACACCGAGGAGGCGCAGGAGATCGCCGCCAGGCACTCGATCCGCCCGAGCAGCCAGAAGGTGCTGGCCAGGCACTCGCAGACCTTCAAGCCGGTGAAGCTGTTCACCGTGCAGGAGCTGTTCGGCTCACTGTCCGAAGCGCAGAAGGTGCACTTCAACGACGGCGGCCAGTTCGACAAGATCTACACCGTCAAGTGATGGCCGGGTCCGCCGCCACCCTGGGCGCGCCGCTCCCCGCCACCACGTCGCCCGCCCGCCGCGGCGGCGGGCGCAAGGTGCTTCCGGGCTTCAACCTGACGCTGGGGTACACGGTGCTGTACCTGAGCCTCATCGTCCTCATCCCGCTGTCGGCGCTGGTGTTCAAGACCTTCACCCTGAGCTGGGAGCAGTTCTGGGCCGCGGTGAGTTCGCCGCGCGTGGTCGCCTCGTACCGGCTCACGTTCGGTGCGTCCTTCCTGGCCGCGCTGGTCAACGTGTTCTTCGGCCTGCTGGTCGCGTGGGTGCTGGTGCGCTACAGCTTTCCCGGCAAGAAGATCGTCGACGCGCTGGTGGACCTGCCGTTCGCGCTGCCCACCGCCGTGGCCGGCATCTCGCTGACGGCGCTGCTGGCCGGCAACGGCTGGATCGGCCAGTACCTGGAGCCTCTGGGCATCCAGCTGGCCTTCAACCCCAATGGCGTGGTGATCGCACTGATCTTCATCGGCCTGCCGTTCGTGGTGCGCACGGTGCAGCCGGTGCTGGAGGACACGGAGCGCGAGCTGGAAGAGGCCGCGATGTGCCTGGGCGCGACCCGCCTGCAGACCTTCAGGCGCGTGATCCTGCCGGCCATCCTGCCGGCGCTGCTGACCGGCTTTGCGATGGCCTTCGCCCGCGCGGTCGGGGAATACGGCTCGGTCATCTTCATCGCAGGCAACATGCCCATGGTCTCGGAGATCACGCCGCTGGTGATCATCGGCAAGCTGGAACAGTACGACTATGCCGGGGCCACGGCGGTGGCCACGGTGATGCTGGGCCTCTCGTTCGTGCTGCTGCTGGTCATCAACGGGTTGCAGGCCTGGCAGCGGCGCTCGGGGGCGGCATGAGCAACCTGGCGCAAAGGCGCGTGATCACCACCGAATCGGCGTGGGTGCGGCGCACGCTGATCGGGGTGGCCCTCGTGTTCCTGTTCCTCTTCCTGGTGCTGCCGCTGGCCGCGGTGTTCACCGAGGCGCTGCGCAAGGGCTTCGGCGCCTACCTCGAGGGGCTGAAGGAGCCGGACGCCTGGTCGGCGATCCGCCTCACGCTCATCACGGCGGCGATCGCCGTGCCGCTCAACCTGGTGTTCGGCGTCGCGGCGGCCTGGTGCATCGCCAAGTACGAGTTCCGCGGCAAGGCCTTCCTGACCACGCTGGTGGACCTGCCGTTCTCGGTGTCGCCGGTGGTGGCCGGCCTGATCTACGTGCTGGTGTTCGGCGCGCAGGGCTGGTTCGGTCCCTGGCTGGCCGCCAACGGCATCAAGATCGTTTTCGCCGTGCCCGGCATCGTGCTGGCGACCATCTTCGTCACCTTCCCCTTCATCGCGCGGGAGCTGATCCCGCTGATGCAGGCGCAGGGCAACGAGGAGGAGCAGGCCGCCATCGTGCTGGGGGCCACCGGCTGGCAGACCTTCTGGCACGTGACCCTGCCCAACATCAAGTGGGGCCTGATCTACGGCGTGATCCTGTGCAACGCGCGGGCCATGGGCGAGTTCGGGGCGGTTTCGGTGGTGTCGGGCCACATCCGCGGCCAGACCAACACCATGCCGCTGCACGTGGAGATCCTCTACAACGAATACCAGTCGGTGGCCGCTTTCTCGGTGGCCTCGCTGCTGGCGCTGCTGGCCCTGGTGACGCTGGCGATCAAGAGCGTCGCCGAGTGGCAGCACGAGCGCCAGATGAAGGCGGCGGCGGAACTGCCGCCGGAGCGGCCCGCCGCGGCCTGAAGGACATGTCATGAGCATCGAAATCCGCAACGTCAGCAAGCAGTTCGGCGACTTCCACGCGCTGCGCAACGTGTCGCTGGACATCGCATCCGGCGAGCTGCTCGCGCTGCTGGGGCCCTCGGGCTGCGGCAAGACCACGCTGCTGCGCATCATCGCGGGGCTGGAGACCGCCGACAGCGGCAGCATCCTGTTCGCGGGCGAGGACACGACCGACGTGCACGTGCGCGAGCGCCAGGTCGGCTTCGTGTTCCAGCACTACGCGCTGTTCCGCCACATGACCGTGTTCGAGAACGTCGCCTTCGGCCTGCGCGTCAAGCCGCGCGGCCAGCGGCCGAGCGAGGCGCAGATCAAGCAGAAGGTCCACGAGCTGCTGGGCCTGGTGCAGCTGGACTGGCTGGCCGAGCGCTTCCCCGCCCAGCTGTCGGGCGGGCAGCGCCAGCGCATCGCCCTGGCCCGCGCGCTGGCGGTGGAGCCCAAGGTGCTGCTGCTGGACGAGCCGTTCGGCGCGCTCGACGCCAAGGTGCGCAAGGAGCTGCGCCGCTGGCTGCGCCGCCTGCACGACGAGCTGCACGTCACCAGCATCTTCGTGACGCACGACCAGGAAGAGGCGCTGGAGGTGGCCGACCGGGTGGTGCTGATGAACGCCGGCCGCATCGAGCAGGTGGGCTCGCCGCAGGAGGTCTGGGACCACCCGGCCAGCCCCTTCGTCTACGGCTTCCTGGGCGACGTCAACATGTTCCATGGCCGCGCCCACCAGGGCGAGGTGCACCTGGAAGGCCTTCAGCTGCAGGCGCCCGAGCATGCCGACGCGGAGAACGCCAAGGCTTTCGCCTACGTGCGCCCGCACGACCTGGACGTGCAGCGCTATTCGCCTGGCGCCCAGGGCATCGTGGTGCAGCTTTCGCGCGCCATCGTGGTCGGGCCGATCGCCCGGCTGGAACTAATCCCGGCCGACGACACCCAACCGGCCAACCCCAGCGGTC
Source organism: Ramlibacter sp. Leaf400 (assembly GCF_001424545.1). GTDB lineage: Bacteria > Pseudomonadota > Gammaproteobacteria > Burkholderiales > Burkholderiaceae_C > Ramlibacter. The sequence goes on from NZ_LMQL01000010.1 coordinate 127,384, forward strand.
AGGACCCGATCATCGAGGCCCAGATTCCTGCGCAACAATTCAGGGAGTTGGGGTTCCGGGAGGGCGAGACGCTGGTGGTGACGCCACGCCGGGCCCGCGTGTTCGTGGAAGGGGCGGCCTGAGCAAGGTCCGGCCCCGCATCGGGAGAAGGACTTGTTCGATTGGTTGTTCGCGGCGCCGCGCCGCACGCTGGGCCTGGTGTTCGCCGCCTGTGCCGGCATGCTGGCCTTCGCGCTGTACCTGCAGCACGGCGTGGGGCTGGAGCCTTGCCCCATGTGCATCGTGCAGCGCTATGCGCTGATCCTGGTGGGCCTGGTCGCCGGCATCGCGGCGCTGCTGCCGCGGCGTGGCGCGTGGATCACCGGCAGCGTGCTGGGCCTGGCGGCTTCCGGCTTCGGCGCCTTCGTCGCGGCGCGCCAGAGCTGGCTGCAGTGGAATCCGCCGGAGATCGTGTCCTGCGGGCGCGATTTCTACGGGATGATCGAGACCTTCCCGCTCAAGCGCGCGGTCCCGATGATCTTCCGCGGCAGCGGCGACTGCACCAAGATCGACTGGACTTTCCTGGGGCTGTCGATCGCCAACTGGTCGTTCATCGCCTTCGTGGCGTTCGCGATCGTCTTCGTCGGGATCATCGCGCGGCAGCTGCGCTCGCCGCGGTTCGCGGCGGCCTGAAGAGGTCAGTGGGCCAGGTCGAGCCGGCGTTCGACGCGGTCGAGCCGGCCGTCGAACCTGTCCAGCCGGCTGTGGATGCCGGCAATGTCATCGTGGATGAACGCGACCTGCTTTTCCAGGGAGCTCAGGCGGACCTTGATCGACTCCAGCTCCGACCGGAGTTCAGCCTTGAAGTCGCGCAGCTCGTTGCGCAGCGCCTTCAGGTGCTCGAGGATGAGGAGCGAGACGTTGTCGGTCATGGCGCCAGTCTAATCGGAAACGAGGCCTTTTGGTTGCATGCGCTTCCCCAGGTTTGCGGGGATGTCCGCTACGTCAGCTTCTTGACGAACACCATCGACCGCCGGTCCCAGTTGTACTTGCGCTTGCGCGCTTCCGGCAGCCATTCGGGCTCGACCTGCACGAAGCCGCGCTTCAAGAACCAGTGCATGGTGCGCGTGGTGAGCACGAAGATGCTCTCCAGCCCCATCGCCTTGGCACGCTGCTCGACGCGCTTGAGGATCTTCTCGCCGTCGCCTTGCCCCTGGCTCTGGGGCGACACGGTCAGCGCGGCCATCTCGCCGGTCTTGCCTTCGGGGTAGGGGTAGAGCGCGGCACAGGCGAAGATCACGCCGTCGTGCTCGACGATGCTGTAGTTGGCGATGTCGCGCTCGATCTCCGTGCGCTCGCGCCGCACCAGCGTGCCATCGCGCTCGAACGGCTCGATCAGCTGCAGGATGCCCCCCACGTCGTCGGCGGTGGCCTCGCGCAGCTCCTCCAGCTTCTCGTCGATGACCATGGTGCCGATGCCGTCGTGCACGTAGATCTCCAGCAGGATGGAGCCGTCGACCGCGAACGGGATGATGTGGCTGCGCTCCACGCCGCCCTTGCAGGCCTTGACGCAGTGCTGCAGGTAGAAGGCGACGTCGGTGGGCTGCTGCGCGGGCGGCAGCGAGGCCAGGATCCTTTCGGCGGCGGCCAGGGGCAGCTCGGTGTCGATCGGGTTGTCCTCGGCGTCCGGCTCGGCCGGCTTCATGCGGATGCCCGGCACCTCGGCCAGGAACACCAGCTTGTCGGCCTGCAGGGCGATGGCCACGCTGGTGGCGACTTCTTCCATGGTGAGGTTGAAGGCCTCGCCCGTGGGCGAGAAGCCGAAAGGCGACAGCAGCACCATGGCGCCGTGGTCCAGCGTGCGCTTGATGCCGGCCACGTCGACCTTGCGCACCACGCCGGAGTGCTGGAAATCCACGCCGTCCACGATGCCCACCGGCCGCGCGGTGATGAAGTTGCCCGAGATCACGCGGATGGTGGAGCCGGCCATGGGCGTGTTGGGCAGGCCCATGCTGAAGGCGGCCTCGATCTCGTAGCGCAGCTGGCCGGCGGCCTCCTGGGCGCAGTCGAGCGCCACCTCGTCGGTGATGCGGATGCCGTGCGAGTAGCGCGCCTCGTGCCCCTTGGCCCGCAGCTGCTCGTTGACCTGCGGCCGGAAGCCGTGCACCAGCACCAGCTTGACGCCCATGCTCTGGATCAGCGCCAGGTCCTGCGCGATCGACTGCAGCTTGCCGGCGGCGATGGCCTCGCCGGCCACGCCCACCACGAAGGTCTTGCCCCGGTGCATGTGGATGTACGGCGCCACCGAACGGAACCAGGGCACGAAGGTGAAGTTGAAGACCGTGGACATCGACTGTGAGAACTGACAGCGGGAGGAGGGGCGGCGCGAGCCGGACAGTGTAAGGTACGGTCCGGCCGCCGCCGGCGGATCGAGGAGCGCCAAGCGCATGGACAGCGTGTCGATCGGATTCTGGGGAGCCTTCTTCGGCGCGACCGGCCTGTCGCTGGTCGCGGCTGTGCTGGCCTTCCGCCGTTCGGCCCGCCGCGTGGCCATCACCGGCTCGCTCTCCGCCCTGCTGTCCGCGCTGTACGTGCTGGTTTTCCTGGGCTGGATCCCGGGCGCCTCGGGCGAGGCGCTGCTGCGCCTGCAGGCCCACGCCGCCGCCCTGGCGGCGGCGGTGCTGGGGCTGATGCTGTTCTGGCTGCTGGGCGTGCTGCGGGGAGGGCGAGCCCGCTCCATCGTCGTCGCCACGGCCGCGGCCACGGCGGCGGTGGTCGCCCTGGGCTGGTGGCTGCCGCCGCACGAGGCGCTGGCGCTGGGCGTGGCGCTGCAGGCGCTGCTGGCGGTCCTGGGCCTGGTGGCCGCGCTTCGCAGCGCCCGTCGCGGCGCCTCGGCCGGCTGGCTGGCGGTGGCTGGCGTCTCCTTCATGTCCCTGACCATCGCCGGCGTCACCTGTCACGCCTTCGCGCCGGAATCCACGCCGTGGCCGGTGCACGCGGCCAGCGCGCTCGCCGCCATCGCCTACACCGCCTGCATGGCCAGCGCGATGTGGGCGCGCTACGCCTACCTGATCGACGTGCGCCAGGCCATGGTGCACGGGCCGAGCTACGACCCCGTGACGCGGCTGGCTTCCCACCACGAGACCCACCTGATCGTGGGCGAGGCCTTCGCGCGCGGCTACCGCGAAGGCTGGCCGCTGGGCGTGCTGGTGGTCTCCATCGCCAACCTGGACGCGCTGGAGCACCTGCACGGCCGCGCCGCCTACAACCATGGCCTCTTCATCTGCGCCAGCCGGCTGCGCCGGGTGCTGCCGGCCGGGGTGGAACTGGGGCGGCTGGACAACGACGCCTTCCTGCTGCTGGCGGCCCGTCCGCACGCCGCCGATCCGCTGATCGAGCTGGCGCACCAGGTGGTGCAGCGGCTGACGCGGGCGGTGGCCCTGGGCACCAGCAAGGAATTGGCCGAGCTGGAGGCCAGCCGCACGACCTGGGTGGCCGACATCGGCGTCGGCGTGCTGGTGGCGCCACCGCAGATGCGGGCGCCGACCGCGGTGGCGGCCGCCAAGGCCATGTCGCGCACGGCGTGGAGCTACGCCAGCCGCGTGGCCTGCTACGACGAGCAGGCCAAGCAGATCGCCGAGCTGGTGCCCGAACCCGCCCGATAATCGGGGGCTTTGCGCCGCCGCGGCGCCGAAGCCGTCCCCTCCTTGCCCGTCGCTCCCCGCATCACCTTTCCCGAATCGCTGCCCGTCTCCGGCAAGCGGGACGAGATCGCGCGCGCCATCGCCGAGCACCAGGTCGTCATCGTCTGCGGCGAAACCGGCTCGGGCAAGACGACCCAGCTGCCCAAGATCGCCCTGGGCATGGGCCGCGGCAAGCTCAACGCCCGGCCGGGCGAGAAGGGCCGGCTGATCGGCCACACGCAGCCGCGCCGGATCGCCGCCTCCAGCGTGGCCAAGCGCATCGCCGAGGAGCTGGAGACGCCGCTGGGCGAAGTGGTCGGCTACAAGGTGCGCTTCCAGGACCGGCTCTCGCGCGACGCCTCGGTCAAGCTGATGACCGACGGCATCCTGCTGGCCGAGACCCAGACCGACCCGCTGCTGCAGGCCTACGACACGCTCATCATCGACGAGGCCCACGAGCGCAGCCTCAACATCGACTTCCTGCTGGGCTACCTGCGGCAGATCCTGCCGCGCCGGCCCGACCTGAAGATCGTGGTCACCTCGGCCACCATCGACGCCGAGCGCTTCGCCGAGCACTTCGCCTCGGCCCGGGGCAAGGCGCCGGTGATCTACGTTTCGGGCCGCATGTACCCGGTGGAGCAGCGCTACCGGCCGTTCGAGGAGACGCGCGACTACGGGCTCGACGAGGCCATCGCGGACGCGGTGGACGAGCTGTGGAAGGGCAACGCCGCCGGCGACATCCTGGTCTTCCTGCCGGGTGAGCGGGAGATCCGCGAAGCCGCGGCCCACCTGCGCGGGCATCTCGCGCACAGCCCGCTGACGCGTTCGGCCGAGGTCCTGCCGCTGTTCTCGCGCCTGTCCCAGGCCGAGCAGGACCGCATCTTCGAGACGCACGCGGGCCGGCGCATCGTGCTGGCGACCAACGTGGCGGAGACCTCGCTCACCGTGCCCGGCATCCGCTACGTGGTCGACGCCGGCACCGCCCGCGTCAAGCGCTACAGCTTCCGCAGCAAGGTGGAGCAGCTGCTGGTCGAGCCCGTCAGCCAGGCCGCCGCCAACCAGCGCGCCGGCCGCTGCGGCCGCGTGGCCAACGGCATCTGCATCCGGCTGTACGACGAGCCCGACTTCCTCTCGCGCCCGCGCTTCACCGATCCCGAGATCCTGCGCTCCTCGCTGGCCGGCGTGATCCTGCGCATGAAGGCGCTGCACTTGGGCAGCGTGGAGGAATTCCCCTTCATCGAGGCCCCGCAGCGCCGCGCCATCACCGACGGCTACCAGCTGCTCAACGAGCTGGGCGCGGTGGACGACGCCAACGAGCTCACCGGCATCGGCCGCGAACTGGCTCGCCTGCCGCTCGACCCGCGCGTGGCCCGCATGATCCTGGAGGGCCGCGAGCGCGGCGCGCTGGGCGAGGTGCTGGTGATCGCCTCCGCGCTGTCGGTGCAGGACGTGCGCGACCGCCCGCTGGAGCTGCAGGCCCAGGCCGACCAGCAGCACGCCAAGTTCGACGACGAGAAGAGCGAGTTCTCCGGCTACCTGCGCCTGTGGGAATGGATCCACGCGGCAAGGGGTGGCGGGGAAGGTCCGGCCGGGGGCGCACCGGCGCACAAGCTCTCCAATCGCCAGTACGAATCCCTCCTTCGCCAGAACTTCATCAACGTGCGCCGGGTGCGCGAGTGGAAGGACATCCATTCGCAGCTGCACACCGTGGTGGCCGAGCACAAGTGGCGCATGAACGCGCAGCCGGCCGGCTACGAGGCGCTGCACAAGTCGATGCTGGCGGGCCTGCTGGGCAACATCGGCTGGAAGATGGAAGACGAGGACGTGTACCTCGGGGCGCGCGGTATCAAGTTCCATCGCCACCCGGGCGCGCACCTGAAGAAGCGGCCGGGCCGCTGGATCGTGTGCGCCGAGCTGGTGGAGACCACGCGCCTGTTCGGCCGCGGCATCGCCAACATCGAGCCGCAGTGGGTGGAGGAGGTCGCCGGCCACCTGCTGCGCAAGCAATTGCTCGATCCGCACTGGGAGAAGAAGGGCGCCGAGGTGATGGCGCTGGAGCGCGCCACGCTGTACGGGCTGGTGATCTACAGCGGCCGCCGCGTGCCCTTCGCCAAGGTCGACCAGCAGGGCGCTCGCGAGATTTTCATCCGTGAAGGCCTGGTCGCGGGGCAGTGGGAAACCAAGCTGCCTTTCCTGGCCGCCAACCTCAAGCTGGTGCGACAGGTGGAGGAGCTGGAGCACAAGTCGCGCCGGCAGGACGTGCTGGTGGACGAGGAGCTGATCTACGCCTTCTACGACCAGCAGGTCCCGGCCGACGTTTACAACGGCCACACCTTCGAGGGCTGGTACCGGCAGGAGAGCCGGCAGAACCCGCAGCTGCTCAAGCTCTCGCGAGACGAGCTGATGCGGCACGAGGCCGCCGGCATCACGACCGACGCCTTCCCCAAGACCCTGCGCCTGGGCGGCGTGGACTGCGCGGCGACCTACCTGCACGAGCCGGGCGACGCCCGCGACGGCCTGACCGTGACCGTGCCGCTGTTCGTGCTGAACCAGGTGAGCGAGGAGCGCGCCGAGTGGCTGGTGCCGGGCATGCTGCGCGACAAGGTCCAGGCGCTGCTCAAGAGCCTGCCGCAAAAGCCCCGCGCGCGGTTCGTGCCGCTGCCGGAATCGGCGGCGCGGCTGGCGGGGGAACTGACGACGACGCAGCGCTGGGCGGTGGGGTCGCTGGTGGAGGTGCTGCTGAAGATGGTGCGCGACCAGACCTCGCTGGACGTCAGGCGCACCGACTTCAAGCTGGACATGGTGCCGGCCCACCTGTTCATGAACTTCCGGGTGGTGGACGAGCACGGGCGGCAGCTGGGGACGGGGCGCAATCTCGGGGCGCTGAAGGCGGAGCTCGGCGCGAAGGCGCGCGGCGCCTTCCAGGCGCTCGCGGGGCTGAAGGTGCCGTCTTCGGAACCCTCCCCCCCCGGGGGAGGGCAGGGTGGGGGCGCTCCGCAGCCCGGTGAAACCGAGCGGCCCTCGAAGCGCCCCCCTCCCAACCTCCCCCCGGCGGGGGGAGGCGCAGGAACCCGCCACACGACCTGGTCCTTCGGCGAACTCCCCGAGCTGATGGAAGTGCGCAAGGGCTCGACCTCGCTGGTCGGCTTCCCGGCCCTGATCGACCAGGGCGATGCCGTGGCCATCGAAGTCTTCGACGAACCCGAGGTCGCCGCCGCCCGGCACCGCGTCGGCCTGCGCCGCCTGTTCGCGCTGCAGCTCAAGGACGCGCTCAAGTACCTGGAGAAGAACATCCCGGACCTGCAGAAGATGGCGGTGGCCTTCATGCCGCTGGGCACGCAGGAGGAGCTTCGCCAGCAGATCATCGACGTCGCCCTGGACCGCGCGTTCCTGCTCGATCCGCTGCCGTCCGACGAAGCCTCCTTCAAGCGCCGCGTCGACGAAGGCCGCGGCCGGCTCACGCTGATCGCCAACGAGGTGGCGCGCCTGGCGGCCACCATCCTGGCCGAGTACGCGACGGCGGCGCGCAAGGTCAAGGACACCAAGGGCCATCCGGACGCCACGGCCGATGCCGCGCAGCAGCTGCAGCGCCTGGTGCCCCGGTTGTTCCTCGCGCAGACGCCCTGGGCGGCCCTGCAGCACCTGCCGCGCTACCTCAAGGCGGTCACGCTGCGCCTGGACAAGCTGCGCGCCGACCCCGCCCGCGATGCCGCCCGCCTGGCCGACGTGAAGCCGCAGGAGCAGCGCTACTGGCGCCTGGTGGCCGAACGCAAGGGCCAGGTCGACGACCGCATGCAGGAGCTGCGCTGGCTGCTGGAGGAACTGCGGGTGAGCCTGTTCGCGCAGGAGCTGCGCACGCCGCAGCCGGTGAGCGTCAAGCGCCTCGAAAAGGTCTGGACCCAGTTGAACAGCTGATGCAAGCGCCACCCCTTCCCGACGCCGCGCCGGCCCGCAGCCACGCGCTGCTGATGGCCAACCTGGTGGCCCAGCTCGCCTTCGGCCTGCTGGCCATGACGATCTGCCTGCCGTCCATGCAGGACTGGCCCACCGTGTTCGGCGCCACGCAGGCCGCGGTGCAGCTCACCTTCAGCGGCTTCGTCGCGGCCTATGGCGGCATGCAGCTGGTGTACGGCCCGCTGTCCGACCGGTTCGGCCGCAAGCCGGTGCTGCTGTGCGGGCTGGTGATCGCCTGCGCGGGCTCGCTGCTGGCGGCGCTGGCGCCCGACCTGGCCACGCTCACCCTTGGTCGGGTGCTGCAGGGCGCCGGCAGCGCGGCGGGCATGGTGACCGCGCGCGCCATGGTGCAGGACCTGTTCGAGGGCGCCGAGCGCACGCGGGTCATGGCCTTCATCGGCATGAGCATGGGCGTGTGCCCGCCGCTGGCCACGCTGCTGGGCGGGCACCTGCACGTGCGGGTGGGCTGGCAGTCCAGCTTCATGGTGATGACGGTGTTCGCGCTGGTGCTCATGGTCGCGGCCTGGTGGGGATTGCCGGCGCGACGGCCGCAGGCGGCGCCGGCTTCGGGGGGCCTGCGCTCGCTGACCGCGAGCTACGCGAGGCTGGCGCGCGAGCCGGCCTTCCTGCTGCACGTGCTGCTGCTGTCGTCGGCGACGGCGACCTTCTACAGCTTCCTGGCCGGGACGCCGCTGGTGCTGCGTGCCTATGGCGTGGGGCCGGACCGGATCGGCTGGTACATCGGCGTGATCCCGATCGCCTACATCTTCGGCAACCTGGCCACCACGCGGATGGCGCACCACCGCAGCGACCGCTTCATCATGGGCTGGGGCCAGGCGCTCATCCTCGTGGGCCTGGCGCTGGTGCTCCTGCTCGGCTGGGCCGGCTGGCGCAGCCCGCTGGCCCTGGCCCTGCCGTTGATGCTGCTGGGCGTGGGCCACGGCCTGCTGGTGCCACCCACGCTCACCGGCACGGTGGGCCTGATCCCGGCGTTGGCCGGCTCGGCGGCCGCCGTCGCGGGCCTGTCGCAGCAGTTGCTGGGCGCGCTGGGCGGCTTCGTCGTCGGCATGGTGCCGCACGAGACGCAGGTGAACCTGGGCGCCCTGATGCTGATGTGGACCTTGCTGGGGGTGGCGGCGCAGCTGCTGCTGCACCGCGGGGGACGCGGGCGCGCCCCCTGAGCGGCTTCAGGTGCGCACGCGGCCGTCGCCGGTGAGCATCGACAGCTCGACGAACTTCGAGGCGACGTGGTCGTTGCCCGAGAAGGTGACGTTGAAGCCGCCGTAGGCCTGCTGGCCCAGGCCTTCGAGGCTGGCCACCACGCTGTCGCGGGTGATGCGGGCGGGGCCGCGTCGCAGGGCGTCGGCCAGCACCTTGGCGGCCAGGTAGCCCTCCATGCTGGAGAAGTTGGGCACGTTCTCGCCGCCGGCCTTCTTGGACGCTTCCACGTACTCGCGCGCGATGGCGCGTGCCGGGTTGTAGGGCGAGGGCATCACCTGCGAGACCACCACGCCCAGGCCGTCCTTGCCCAGCTCGTCGGCCAGGGCCTGCGTGCCCACGAAGGAGACGTTGTAGAAGGTGCCGCCGTAGCCGGCCGCCTTGGCCGCCTTGATGAACGCGGCGCAGGCCTTGTAGGCGCCGATCTGCACGATGGCGTCGGGGCGCAGCGCCACCAGCGTCTTGACGGCCGCGGCCACCTCGACCGAGTTGCGCTCCACCGTCGCGGTGCCGGCCGGCTTGCTGTTGTGCGCCGCCAGCGCCAGCGTCACGCCGTCGAGGCCGGCCTTGCCGTAGGCGTCGTTCTGGTGGAACACCGCGATCTTGTGGCGCCCCAGCTGGACCAGCTGGTTGACGATCAGCGCGGTCTCGTCGTTGTACGAGGCGCGCAGGTGGAAGGCGTAGCGGTTGAACGGTTCGCGCAGGCCCATGGCGCCGGTGAAGGGTGCGTAGAACGGGGTCTTGGCCGCCGTGGCCAGCGGCAGCGCCGCCAGGCTGGTGGGCGTGCCGACGTAGGCGAAGAGGGCGACGGGGTCGTCGGCCAGCAGCTTGCGGGTGTTCTCGGCGCAGCGGTCGGGCTCGTAGCCGTCGTCCAGCTTCACCAGCTCGACCGGCTTGCGGTGGATGCCGCCCTGGGCGTTGAGCTGGTCGAAGAACAGCTTCGCGCCGTTGTGGAACTGGATGCCCAGCTGCGCCGCCGGGCCGGAGAACGGGGCCGACTGGGCGAGCAGGATGCGTTCGCCCTGGGCACGCACGGCCGGCAGGGCGAGCAGGGCGGCAGAGCCGACGAGGGAGCGGGAGAACTTTCTACGGTTGAGCATTCCGCGATTCTCGTGCGGAATCCCCCAGGCCCAGCGGCAGTATTTCGCCTAATGCCGGAGCCGCGCAGGCTCAGGACGCCGCCTGCGGCTGCGCCGACTTGCCCAGCGGATCGTCGGCCGGCTGCAGCACGCGCAGCAGGTCGGACGTGGTGAGCAGGATCAGGCCGGCGCCGGCCTGTTGCAGCTCGCGCTCGGTGCCGAAGCCGCACAGCACGCCGACCGTCTGCGCGCCGGCCGCCACGCCGGTGCGGATGTCGATCGTGGTGTCGCCGACCATCAGGCACTCCTCGGGCCGCACGCCCATGGCCTGGGCGGCGAAGAACAGCGGCTCGGGGTGCGGCTTCATGCGGCGGGTGGTCTGCGCGCCGACCACGGCGGCGAAATGCTTGCGCACGCCGTAGTGCTCCAGGAAGCGCTCGACGCGCGGTGCGCCGCCGGTGGAGATGGTGGACATCGGGTAGTGGCTGGCGAGCGTCTCGATCATCTCCTGGACGCCGGCCACCATCTCGTGCGGCACTTCGTCGATGGCTTCCGGGTTGCGCGTGTGGGCCGGGTCCGCTTCGCGGCGCTTGATCGCCCGCAGGCGGTCGCGCAGGCGCGTGAGCGGCACGTCCAGGCCGAGCTGGTCCAGCCGGGCGTAGGTTCCGTGCACCGGCGTCTCCAGCGCCATCACGGTCTGCCGCGCCAGCCGCTCCGCCCGCCGGCCGCTGACGCCGGGCACGGCGTCGATCAGGCCAGCCAGCTGGGACACGAGGTGGTCGTCGGTGTCGGAGATGGTTCCGTCGACGTCGAAACAGAGGGCGCGGACGCGGGCGAGGGCGAGGGCCATGGGGAAATTACGCCATGGCGGTGGACGTCATCGCGTCAGAGCGGAGCGCATCTGGCATCGGCGCGTGTCAGCTCATCGGTGCGCTTCAGCGCACGGTGATGAACCGGGTGTCCATCGGCCGACCTTCGAGGTGCAGCCGGGGCGCCACCTCGGCCGTCTCCGCCAGCAGCTTCCCCTTGCGCCACACCTTCAACCGGTTGGCCCTCAGGCGGATCGCCTCCGTCACGTCGCGCGCCTGCAGCAGCACGAAGCTGGCATCGCAACCGGCCTCCAGCCCGTACCCCGGCAGGCCCATCACCCTGGCGGCGTTCGTGGTCACGGCGTCGAAGCACGCGCGGATGCCGGGCTGGCTGGTCATCTGCGCGACGTGCAGGCCCATGTGCGCCACCTCCAGCATGTCGGCCGAGCCCATGCCGTACCAGGGGTCCATCACGCAGTCGTGCCCGAAGGCGACGGTGACGCCCGCGGCCATGAGTTCGGGCACGCGCGTCATGCCGCGGCGCTTGGGGTAGCTGTCGTGCCGGCCCTGCAGCGTGATGTTGATCAGCGGGTTGGCGACCACGCTCACGCCCGACTCGGCGATCAGCGGCAGCAGCTTGCTGGCGTAGTAGTTGTCCATGCTGTGCATGGAGGTGCAGTGCGAGCCGTTCACCCGCCCCTGCAGGCCGAGCCGCTGCGCCTCGAAGGCCAGGGTCTCGATGTGGCGCGAGAGCGGGTCGTCGGTCTCGTCGCAGTGCATGTCGACCCGCTTCCCACGCTCGGCCGCCAGCTCGCACAGCAGCTTCACGCTGGCGGCACCCTCGGCCATGGTGCGCTCGAAGTGCGGGATGCCGCCGACGATGTCCACGCCCAGGTCGAGGGCGCGCTCGAGGTTCTCGACGCCGCCTTTCGTTCGAAGCACGCCGTCCTGCGGGAAGGCCACCAGCTGCAGGTCCAGGTAGGGCGCGACGCGCTTCTTCACCTCCAGCAGGGCCTCCACCGGCAGCAGGCTGGGGTCGCTGGTGTCGACGTGGCTGCGGATCGCCAGCAGGCCGCGGGCCACCGCCCAGTCGCAGTAGGCCAGGGCACGCGCGACCAGGTCCTCGGCCTTGAGCAGCGGCTTGAGCTCGCCCCACAGCGCGATGCCCTCCAGCAGCGTGCCGCTCTCGTTGACCCGCGGCAGCCCGTAGCTGAGCGTCGCGTCCATGTGGAAGTGCGGATCGCAAAAGGGCGGCGAGAGCAGCCAGCCGTTGGCGTCGATGGTCTCGTGCGCCGGGGCGTCGAGGCCCGCCGCCACTTCGCGGATGCGGCCGTCCTGGATCGCGACGGACATGCCGTCGCGGCCATCGGGCAGGCGGGCGTTGGTGATGAGGAGGTCGAGCATGCGGGGACGCGGGCGCGCTGCGCGGAGTCCCCGCCGGCGCGGGGACGACGCCTACTTGGTCCCGAAGATCCGGTCGCCGGCGTCACCCAGGCCCGGCAGGATGTAGCCGTGCTCGTTGAGCTGGCGATCGATGGCGGCGGTGTAGATCGGCACGTCGGGGTGGGCGCGCTGCATCGCGCCGACGCCCTCGGGGCAGGTCAAAAGGCAGACGAACTTGATCGACTTGGGCTGCAGCTCCTTCAGGCGCTCCACCGCCGCGATGGCGCTGTTGCCGGTGGCCAGCATGGGGTCGACCACGACCACGTCGCGCTCGTGCATGTCCTGCGGCATCTTGAAGTAGTACTCCACCGCGGTCAGCGTCTTGGGGTCGCGGTACAGGCCGATGTGGCCCACGCGCGCGCCGGGCACCACGCTGAGCATGCCGTCCAGGATGCCGGTGCCGGCCCGCAGGATGGAGACGAACACCAGCTTCTTGCCGTCGATGACCCGGGCGGTCATCTTCTCCATCGGCGTCTCGATCTCCACGTCCTGCATCGCCATGTCGCGCGTGACCTCGTAGGCCATGAGCGAAGCCAGCTCGCCCAGCAGGCGCCGGAAGCTGTTGGTGCTGGCCTCCTTCTTGCGCATGAGGCTCAGCTTGTGCTGCACGAGAGGGTGGTCGACGACGTGGACTTGTGACATGCCGTCACTATAGCCACGCCGTCAGCCCGAGCGGGGGTGGACAGCTCCTAGAACACCGTGCCGTCGCTGTGCACCTGCAGCGGCGGCAGGCCACCGCGGGTGCGCTGGGCCATCTCGCGGCCGGCGGCCCAGGTGCCGCCTTCCAGCACGCAGGCCAGCGGGAGATGCTCCTCGTCCTGCGAGAGCTCGCGGCGGACCGCCCCGGCCAGCTCGTCCAGCAACGCCACCGTGAGCGCGCGCCACTCCACGATGATCTCGTCGCCGGGATGCCAGACCTGGTGGACGGTGGCCGGCTCGCGCAGCGTGATCACGCCCGAATCGATCAGCAGGCCGCCGTTGCGGTATTCGGGCAGGGCGGTGAGCTTGTCGATGCCGCGCACCTTCACGCCGGCCCACTGCAGGGGCTCCAGCAGCGAGTAGGTGAGCCACTGCGACAGCTTGTGGAAGGGCACCCAGCCATCGGACGGACCGTCTCCGCGCACCGCGGCATGCCGCCACACGTCGCCCAGCGGCACGCCCCCGATGCTGGTGCCCATCGGCCAGATGCCGGACAGCGACACCAGGATCTGCGACAGCAGGTCGTGCGCCTGCACTTCGGCGGTGTGCGTGATGCCGCCCTCGTCGCCCACCAGCAGGTCGCACAGGCCCGAGGGCCGGGCGACCTCGGTGAACACCTCCGGCTGCTCGGCCATCGCCTCGCCCAGGCGGCGCAGCAGGACGGCGCGGCCTTCCAGGCCGACCAGCGGGTTGGATTCGCTCACCTGGAAGGCCTGGGCCAGCCGGTCGGTGGCCAGCGAGCGCAGCCCCTGCGCGTCGGCCTGCAGCGGCCGCAGCTTGTCGCTGGAGAACATGCCGGCGGTGAAGGCGTGGAAGCTGGCCACGGCCAGGCCCTCGGACCGCGTGTAGGTGCGGCCGTCGATGGGATCGGTGTACTTCCAGTCTGGACCGGCGCCGGCGTCCAGCAGCACGCTGACCACCGTGAGGTCGACCATCGCATGGACCCGCGTCTGCGGGGCGACGTGGCCCAGGCGCTCCTCCAGGTGCTTGCGGCGGTCCACGCCGCCCGCCTCGAAATGGCGCCAGCGGCTGTGGAACGGGATGTGCAGCTTCGGGTAGCGGCGCCGCGTGATGGTCGCCACTTCCCCGGCCGCCTCCCGCAGGCGGCTTTCGTCGACGGTGAACCAGGCCGACTGGCCGACGCGGGCCCGGTCCAGCAGCTGCGTGCAGCGTTCGCGCACGGCGACCGTGGAGCGCAGCAGGCCGGCGGCGACCTCGCCGCGCGAGCGTTCGTGGATGAAGTCGTTCTCGGTGCTCATCCCAGCCCCCGTCCCTTGGTCTCCTTGAGCTTGCGCGCATCGGGCACTTCGCCGGGCGTGAAGTAGCCGGCGGCCATCTTGGCGTCCATCTCCACGCGCGCATCGGCCGGGATCAGTTCGTCGGGGATGTTGACGCGCTCGCCGACCTCGATGCCCGACTGGGTGATGGCGTCGAACTTCATGTTGCTCATGGAGACCAGCCGGTGGATGCGGCGCACGCCCAGCCAGTGCAGCACGTCGGGCATCAGCTCCTGGAAGCGCATGTCCTGCACGCCGGCCACGCATTCGGTGCGGGCGAAGTACTGGTCCGCCGTGTCGCCGCCGACCTGGCGCTTGCGGGCGTTGTAGACCAGGAACTTGGTGACTTCGCCCAGCGCGCGGCCTTCCTTGCGCGAATAGGCGATCAGGCCGACGCCGCCGCGCCCGCCCGCCTCGGGCGGCTGCGCGCCGCGGATGCATTCCTCGATGGCGTGGGTGAGGTAGGGCCGGCAGGTGCAGATGTCGGAGCCGAACACGTCCGAGCCGTTGCACTCGTCGTGCACGCGGGCGGTGAGTTCCACCTGCGGGTCGGCCAGGTCGCGCGGCTCGCCGAAGATGTAGATGGTCTGACCGCCGATGGGCGGCAGGAACACGTCGAGGTCGCCGCGCGTGACCAGCTCGGGGTACATGCCGCCGGTCTCCTCGAACAGCACGCGGCGCAGGTCGTTCTCGGTGCAGCCGAAGCGGCGCGCCACGCCGGGCAGGTGCCACACCGGCTCGACGGCGGCCTTGGTGACCATGGCCGCGCCGTTGGCCAGCAGCATCCGGCCGTCCGGCTTGAGCCGGCCCTTCTGCACCGCCTCGATCACCTCGGGCAGGATGACGTGGGCCTTGGTGACGGCGATCGTCGGGCGGATGTCCATGCCGGCCTGGATCTCCTGCGAAAAGACATCGGCCACCATCGCGCCCCAGGGGTCCAGGCTGACGATGCGGCCGGGGTCGCTCCACTGCGGATAGGGGCCGATCACGTCGGTGGGCGACGTGTTGGTGAGGTCGGCCCGGTGGCTGCGCGAAAGCGCCCCGGCCGCCACCGCCAGCGCGCGGTACACGCTGTAGGAGCCGCTGTGCGTGCCGATCACGTTGCGGTGCGCGCGCGACGTCGTCGTGCCCACGATGGGGCCGCGTTCGGCTGGATCGGCCGCGTCCCAGCGGAGGGCCGGCGCACCGATGCCCCCGCTGTGCGAGGTCAATCGGATGTGCCGCGGCGCTGTGCTGTTGGGCGACATGCAGGTCTCCTCAAAGAGGGGACTTTAGCGCGAGGGCTGCGGACCGTGGGCCGCGCGGCGATCACGCGTTGTGTGCAGGCGCCACGATGTGAGTGCGCGGCGGGGGCTTCGCGTTCAGCGCTTCTTGCCGCCAAGCAGGCTGCCCAACACCCCGCGCACGATCTCGCGCCCCACGCTGCTGCCGATGGTGCGCACGGCGGATTTGGCCATGGCTTCCACCATGCCTTCGCGGCGGCCGCCGCGGGGTCCGGTGGATCCGAACAGGATGTCGCCCAGCCCGCCCATGGACGAGCCCGTGGCCTGGTCGGTGGCACCGCCGCCGCCCGATGAGGTGGCCGGGGGCGCCTGCTCGGCGCGGCCCTTGAGCTTCTCGTAGGCCGACTCGCGGTCCTGCACCTGCTCGTAGACGCCGGCCACCAGCGAGCCGGCCACCAGCGCCTTGCGCTGCTCGGCCGTGATCGGCCCGATCTGGCTGCCCGGGGGCAGCACGTAGACCCGCTCGGTGATGCTGGGTCGGCCCTTTTCGTCGAGCAGGCTGACCAGGGCTTCGCCCACGGCGAGTTCGGTGATGGCGGTCTCGATGTCCAGCCCGGGCTTTTGCCGCATGGTCTGGGCCGTGGCCTTGACCGCCTTCTGGTCGCGCGGGGTGAAGGCGCGCAGCGCGTGCTGCACCCGGTTGCCCAGCTGGGCCAGCACGCTGTCGGGGATGTCCAGCGGGTTCTGGGTGACGAAATAGACGCCCACGCCCTTGGAGCGCACCAGCCGCACGACCAGCTCGATGCGCTCGACCAGCACGGTGGGCGCGTCCTTGAAGAGCAGGTGGGCCTCGTCGAAGAAGAACACCAGCTTGGGCTTTTCGGGGTCGCCGATCTCGGGCAGCTGCTCGAACAGCTCGGACAGCATCCACAGCAGGAAGGTGGCGTACAGGCGGGGGGACGCCAGCAGCTTGTCGGCCGCCAGGATGTTGATCACCCCCTTGCCGCCGGCGGCCTGCATCAGGTCGGCGATGTCCAGCATGGGCTCGCCGAAGAAGCGGTCGCCGCCCTGGGACTCGATCTGCATCAGCCCGCGCTGGATCGCGCCCACGCTGGCCGCGCTGACGTTGCCGTACTGGGTGCGGAACTGGGACGAGTTGTCGCCCACGTACTGCAGCATGGCCCGCAGGTCCTTCAGGTCCAGCAGCAGCAGGCCGTTGTCGTCGGCGACCTTGAACACCAGGTTGAGCACGCCCGACTGGGTGTCGTTGAGGTCGAGCATGCGGGCCAGCAGCAGGGGGCCCATGTCGGAGACCGTCGCGCGCACCGGGTGGCCCTGTTCGCCGAACACGTCCCACAGCGTGGTGGGGCAGGCCTCGGGCTCGGGCGCGGGCAGCCCGCGGTCCTTGAGCACCTGCGCCAGCTTGGGCGGCAGGCTGCCGGCCTGGCTGATGCCGGTCAGGTCGCCCTTGACGTCGGCCATGAACACCGGCACGCCGATGCGGGAGAAGTTCTCGGCCAGCGTCTGCAGGGTGACCGTCTTGCCGGTGCCGGTGGCGCCGGTGATCAGCCCGTGCCGGTTGGCAAGCCCCGGGAGGAGGAAGCACTCGGTATTGCCGTTTCGGGCGATCAGCAGCGGGTCGGCCATAGGTCAAAAGTAAAATGCGGTCCCGAGCAATATAGCAACGCGCCCGCGTCGGCGGGACGACAAGGAAGCAAGAAGTGGCCGGACACAGCAAATGGGCGAACATCCAGCACCGCAAGGGCCGGCAGGATGAGAAGCGCGGGAAGATCTGGACCCGCGTGATCCGCGAGATCATGGTCGCGGCCCGCCAGGGCGGCGGCGACATGGCGGCCAACCCCCGGCTGCGGCTGGCGGTGGACAAGGCCAAGGCGGCCAACATGCCGGCCGACACGATCAAGCGCAACATCGACAAGGCCACCGGCAACCTCGAGGGCGTGAACTACGAGGAGATCCGCTACGAGGGCTACGGCATCGGCGGCGCGGCGGTGATCGTGGACACCATGACCGACAACAAGGTGCGCACGGTGGCCGAGGTGCGGCACGTGTTCAGCAAGTACGGCGGCAACCTGGGCACCGAGGGCTCGGTGGCCTTCCAATTCAAGCACTGCGGCCAGCTCATCCTGGCGCCCGGCAACAGCGAGGACAAGGTGATGGAAGTCGCGCTGGAAGCCGGTGCCGAGGACGTGGTCACCGATGAGGACGGCGCCATCGAGGTCATCACCGCGCCGGCCGACTTCGAAAAGGTCAAGAACGCGCTGGAGGCCGCCGGCCTCAAGCCCGAGATCGCGGAAGTGACCATGCGGGCGGAGAACACGGTCGAGCTGGCCGGCGACGACGCGGCACGCATGCAGAAGCTGCTCGACATGCTGGAGGACCTGGACGACGTGCAGGACGTGTTCCACAACGCGGCGATCCAGGAGGCCTGATGGACCAGCAGCATTCCCCGCAGCTCGAGCGCATCGAGCAGCTCCTGCTGGAAGGCAATCGCCTGCGCGGCCAGGCCATCGCCCTGCAGCAGGAGGCCCTGGCCACCCAGCGCTCGCTGATCGACGAGCAGCGCGCCAACCTGGCCAAGGCGTCCCAGGTCAACGACCAGGCGCTGCTGCTTCAGCGGCGGGCGCGCCGCATCGTCACCGCCATCATCCCGATCCTGGTGGTGCTGGTGGGCTACGTGAGCTGGCTGCTGTTCGGCCGGCCCTACGCATGAAAGTCCTGGTCATCGGCGGCGGCGGCCGCGAACACGCGCTGGCCTGGAAGCTGGCGCAGTCCAAGAAGATCCAGAAGATCTACGTGGCGCCGGGCAACGGCGGCACGGCGCTCGATCCGCGCCTGGAGAACATCCCCATCACCGACGTCGCCGCGCTGCGCGACTGGGCGCTGGCCCAGAAGATCGCGCTGACGGTCGTCGGGCCGGAAGCGCCGCTGGCGGCCGGCGTGGTGGACGATTTCCGCGCCCACGGGCTGCGCGTGTTCGGCCCGACCCGGGCCGCGGCGCAGCTGGAGAGCTCCAAGGCCTTCTCCAAGGCCTTCATGCAGCGGCACGGCATCCCGACCGCGGCCTACCAGACCTTCACCGACCGCGCCGAGGCCCACGCCTACGTGGACCGCCAGGGGGCGCCCATCGTGGTCAAGGCCGACGGCCTGGCGGCGGGCAAGGGCGTGGTGGTGGCCATGACGGCGGCCGAAGCGCACGAAGCGATCGACTTCATGCTGCTGGACAACCGGCTGGGCGTGGCCCACAACGAAGGCGGCGCCCGCGTGGTGATCGAGGAGTTCCTGCAGGGCGAGGAGGCCAGCTTCATCGTCCTGTGCGACGGCCGCAACGTGACGCCGCTGGCCACCAGCCAGGACCACAAGCGCCTGCAGGACGGCGATGCCGGCCCCAACACGGGCGGCATGGGCGCGTATTCGCCGGCCCCGGTGGTGACGCCGGCCGTCCACGCCCGCGCGATGCGCGAGGTGATCCTGCCCACCGTGCGCGGGATGGAGAAGGACGGCATCCCCTACACCGGCTTCCTCTACGCCGGCCTGATGGTCGACCCCAAGGGCCAGGTCAAGACGCTGGAATTCAACTGCCGCATGGGCGATCCCGAGACCCAGCCCATCATGCTGCGGCTCAAGTCCGACCTGTACGACGTGATGATGGCCGCGACCTCCGGCACGCTCGACCAGGTCGAGCTGCAGTGGGACCGCCGCACCGCGCTGGGCGTGGTGATGGCCGCCGCCGGCTACCCGCTCAACCCGCGCAAGGGCGACGTGGTCAGCGGCCTGCCGCGCGAGGCGGAGGACGCGGTGGTTTTCCATGCCGGCACCCTGCCGCGCGACAAGGAGGTCGTCACCTCGGGCGGGCGGGTGCTGTGCGTCACCGCGCTGGCCGACTCCGTCAGGGCCGCCCAGCAGCGCGCCTACGAGGTGGTGCAGGGCATCCGCTTCGAAGGCGCCCAGTTCCGCCGGGACATCGGCCACCGGGCCGTGCGCGGCTGATGCAGCAAGTCGACGCCGTCCGCGCCTACCTGCTGGACCTGCAGGCGCGCATCACCTCGGCCTGCACCGCCATCGACGGCACGGCCTTCCTGCGCGACGCGTGGGAGAAGGCGCCGGGCGAGCCGCTGCAGGGCAACGGCGTCACCATGATCCTGGAGCAGGGGCCGGTGCTCGAGCGCGCCGGCTGCGGCTTCTCGCACGTGCGCGGGCCGCGCCTGCCGCCCTCGGCCACGCAGCACCGGCCCGAGCTGGCCGGCGCGCCTTTCGAGGCCCTCGGCGTGTCGCTGGTGTTCCATCCCCGCAACCCGTACGCGCCCACCGTGCACATGAACGTGCGCATGATTTCTGCCGCCCCGGCGGGCGGCGAGCCGGCTTTCTGGTTCGGCGGCGGCATGGACCTCACGCCCAGCTACGGTTTCGACGAGGACGCCGTCCACTTTCACGAGGCCTGCCGGCAGGCGCTGGAGCCCTTCGGTGCGGACAAGCATCCGCGCTTCAAGAAGTGGTGCGACGACTACTTCTGCCTCAAGCACCGCAACGAGCAGCGCGGCATCGGCGGCATCTTCTTCGACGACGTGTCGGAGCTCGGCTTCGAGGGCGGCTTCGCGCTGATCCGCTCGGTGGGCGATGCGTTCCTGGGCGCCTACCTGCCCATTCTGGAGCGGCGCAAGGACCTGGCTTACGGTGAGCGCGAGCGGGACTTCCAGCTCTACCGGCGCGGACGCTACGTCGAGTTCAACCTGGTGTGGGACCGCGGCACGCACTTCGGCCTGCAGTCGGGCGGGCGCACGGAGTCCATCCTGCTGTCCATGCCGCCGCTGTGCAGCTGGGCCTACCGGCAGGAGCCGGCGGCCGGCACGCCGGAGGCGCAGCTCTACACCCGGTACCTGCAGCCGCGGGAGTGGGTTTGAACGCGCTCCACGGCCCGTCGCCGCGGCTGGGCATCTTCGGCGGGGCGTTCGATCCGCCGCACTTGGCCCATGTCGCGCTCGCCCGCGCCGCGGTCGAGCAACTTGGCCTCACCGAACTGAGGGTGCTGCCCACGGGGCAGGCCTGGCACAAGGCCCGCACGCTCACGGAGGGCACGCACCGTCTGGCGATGGCGCGGGAAGCTTTCCGGGAAGTGCCGCATGCCGTGGTCGATGACCGCGAGTTGCGCCGGGCCGGTCCCACCTACACCGTCGATACGCTGCGCCAGCTCAAGGGCGAATTCCCGCGGGCCGAACTGGTGCTGGTGATCGGCGCCGACCAGGCCGAAGCCCTGGACAGCTGGCGCGAGAGCGGCGAGATCCTGAAGCTGGCCACGGTGGCCGTGGCCGCCCGGGCGCGCCCCGATCCCGATGCCTTGCCCTTCGACACCACCCGCCTGCCGGGCGCGCGTGTCGCCGCGGTCGAGCTCCCGTCCATGCCCGTCAGCGCCACCCAGGTGCGCGCGCGGGTCGCGGCCGGGGAAGGGGTCGGCCATCTGGTTCCCCCCGGCGTCGCAAGTTATATTGCCCGGCACCACCTCTATACGAAGACCTGATGACCCAAGAAAGCAGCGCGAAGAAAGACACCCAGCGGCTCCAGCGAGCCATCGTCGATGGACTGGAGGACGTCAAAGCGCAGGACATCCAGGTTTTCAACACCGAGCACCTCTCGCCATTGTTCGAGCGAGTGATCGTGGCCTCGGGCACCTCGAACCGCCAGACCAAGGCGCTGGCCGCCAGCGTCCGCGATGCGGTGCGCGAGGCGGGTTTTCCCAAGCCGCGCGTGGAAGGCGAGGAAAACGGCGAATGGATCATCGTGGACTGCGGCGCCGCGGTCGCGCACATCATGCAGCCGGCGATCCGCCACTACTACCACCTGGAAGAAATCTGGGGCGAGAAGCCGATCCGCCTGAAGTTCGGCGCGCCCAGGCCGCTCAACGCCGCTCTCGATCCTGCTCCCGCGGCGAAGAAGGCGCCCGCCAAGACCAGCCTCAGGCGCAGCAGCGCCGCCAAGGCCGCCGCGAAGGCGGACCGGGCTGAGCAGGTGCGTGCCCCGGTGAAGGCGGCCGCGAAGGCGGCGGCCAAGGCGCCGGGCAGGGCGCCTGCGAAGCCTCCCGCCAAGGCCGCTGCCAAGGCGCCTGCGAAAGCGCCCGCGAAGAAGGCCGCTCCGCGCGCCGCCGCGAAGCCCGCGGGCAAGACGCCTGCCAAGGCGCCCGCCAAGAAAACCCCCACCAAGACCGCGGCGAAGAAGACGACCGCCAAGAGCCCCTCGCGCAAGGCATGAGGCTGGTCGTGGTCGCGGTGGGCCAGCGCGTGCCCGACTGGGCGGCCACGGCCTGGGACGACTACGCGAAGCGCTTTCCGCCCGAGCTGCGGCTGGAGCTCAAGGCGGTCAAGACCGAGCCGCGCGCATCACGCACCACCGAGCAGCTGCTGGCGGCCGAGCGCGAGCGCATCGAAGCCGCCATCCCGCGCGGCGCCCGGGTGGTGGCACTCGATGAGCGCGGCACGTCCCTGGCCACGACGGCGCTGGCGGCCAAGCTCAAGGCCTGGCAGCTGGACGCCGCCGACGTCGCGCTGGTCATCGGCGGGCCGGACGGACTCGATCCCGCCTTCCGGGCCGGCGCGCACGAGCGCATCCGCCTGTCGGACCTCACGCTGCCGCACGCCATGGTGCGCGTGCTGCTGGCCGAGCAGCTGTACCGCGCCTGGTCGATCAACGCGGGCCACCCTTACCACCGTGAGTGACTTCATCTACCTGGCGTCGCAGAGCCCGCGGCGCCGCCAGCTGCTGGAGCAGCTGGGCGTGCGCTACGAGCTGCTGCTGCCCGGTGCCCACGAGGACGCGGAATCCATCGAAGCCGTGCTGCCGGGCGAGGCCCCCGCGCGCTACGTGCGCCGCGTCACAGGCCTGAAGCTGGACGCCGCGGTGCGGCGCCTGTGCGATCGCGGCTTGCCCCCCGCACCCGTGCTGTGCTCCGACACCACCGTGGCGCTCGGCCGCTCCATCTACGGCAAGCCGGCGAACGAGCGCGATGCCGCGCGCATGCTGCGGGAGCTGTCCGGCAACACGCACCGCGTGCTGACCGCGGTGGCCGTGCAGAAGGGCGCGCGTCGCCACGAAGCCCTGAGCGATTCGCGGGTGAGCTTCTCGGACCTTTCGCCGCGCCGCATCCGCGAGTACGTCGCCAGCGGCGAGCCGATGGGCAAGGCCGGCGCCTATGCGGTGCAAGGACGTGCGGCCGCTTTCATCACGGGGATCCGGGGCTCCTATCCCGGGATCATGGGCTTGCCGCTCTACGAGACGGCGCAGCTGCTGCGGGCCGTCGGTTTCCGCCTCTAGTCCGCTTCGGGACGCAGCGAACCCAGCGGAAGCGCCTCGGGCACGAGGCCGACCACCTGCCCACGCGCGTCGAACACCGGCCGGATGATGAAGCGGAACAGCTGGCGGCCCCCGGGCAGGTTGGCTTCTCGTTCCAGGCGGACCGTCTGGCCCGCCCGCGCCTGCCGGACCGCATCGCGGACGATCTCCGCCAGGCCGGGCGTGGCGCTGAACCAGAGGGTCTCGCTGAACTCGCGGCCGACGACGTCGCCCAACGCACAGCCGATCGCCGCCAGTGAGGCGGGGTTGGCGTCCAGCACCATGCCGTCGGGGTCGAGGTAGCCCTGGAAGATCAGGTCCGTGTCGAAGGTCGCTCGCAGGCGCGTCGCCACGGCGGCTTCCTTGTCCAGCGCCTGGCTCAGCTCCGCGGTGCGCTGCTTCACGTGGGCTTCCAGCGTTTCGTTGAAGCGCCGCAGCGCCTGCTGGCTGCGCTTCTCGGCCTCGATCATGGCGGCCAGGCGCGCGCGTTCCTCGCCCAGCTGCCAGTTGGCCAGCCGCAGCGCGTGCTCGGCCCGGGCGCGGTCCGTGACGTCGGTGGCCAGCACGAAGACGCCGTCCACTCGGCCCGCCTGGTCGCGCACGGGTTCGTAAACGAAGTCCACCAAGCGGTCCTCGCCGCCTTCGCCCGAGCCCTGCCGCAGCTTCACCGGCACGCCGGTGCCCACGTACGGCGCGCCGCTGACGTACACCGAGTCGAGCAGGCGCACGAAGCCCTGCTCGGAAACTTCCGGCAGCGCCTTCGCGACTTCGAGGCCGGTGACGTCGCGGCCGCCCACCAGCCGCAGGTAGGCATCGTTGGTGAACTCGAACACGTGGCGGGGACCGCGCAGCAAGGCGACCGCCGCCGGCGCCTGCCGGAAGTACTCGCGCCAGCGGCGAAGCTCATCTTCGCGCTCGCGCCGCGCCAGCATCACGTGGGTGATCTCGTGGCCCTGGTTGAAGACACCGCCGATGCGATGGTCGGCGTGGCGGATGGCGGTGAAGCTGTAGTTCCACCAGGTCTCGCCGGGGCGGCCGCCGCGCACCATGGGCAGCATCTGCTCGTAGAGCGCGAGGCCTTCGCCCGTGTGCAGCACCCGCTGGAACTGCGGGCCGACGATGTCCCAGATGTCGCTCCAGCCCTCGCGCGCGGGCATCCCGAGAATCGCGGGATGCTTCTCGGCCGGGATCACGGACCAGGCATCGTTGTAGAGGATGTGCAGCTCCTCGCCCCAGTAGATGGCCGTCGGGAAGCTGGAGTTGAGGCACAGGCTCAATGCCATGCGCAGGGCGCCGGGCCACTGTTCCGGCGGGCCCAGGGGATGCCGGGCCCAGTCGTACGCGCGGATGCGCTCACCCATGGCGCCGCCGCCCTGGAGAAATTCGAGTTCGACGCGGGCGGGCTGGTTCAAGGCGGGCGGACGGAAGCGGCCCAGTGTAGCGGGCCGGGCTTCCCGTCTCGGCCTGCAAAACTC
The DNA here is from genome assembly GCF_001424545.1 of Ramlibacter sp. Leaf400. Lineage (GTDB taxonomy): Bacteria > Pseudomonadota > Gammaproteobacteria > Burkholderiales > Burkholderiaceae_C > Ramlibacter. Next base: position 151,561 of record NZ_LMQL01000010.1, read on the forward strand.
ATCGGCTCAACCGCCGGCCGGACGCAGCTGCTGGCCCGCGGCTACTTCCAGCAGGGGTCGCGCAGGCTGTTCTGGGTGACGCCGCCGACGATGACGCTTCGCATGCCCAGCGAATCGATGGCGAAGGTTCCGCACTTGTCGGCCGCCATGGGGCCGCCGGGTACCGGCTTCATGCGCAGTTCGAAGTTCGTCCGCGTCAGCGTTCCCGGCGGTATTTCCAGCGTGTAGACGGCATCGCTGTCGGCGGGCGACTTCTTGAGGTTGGCGGGAACCTGGTCGAGCACGGCGTTGTTCGCCCGGTCTGCCTGGTAATCGTCGTTCGCCGCATAGAACCGCTGCATGAACTGGGCGACCTGGAGCAGCTGCGTTCGTGCGTCTGCTCGTCTCGCCCTTGCAACGTGCTCGGTATACGAAGGCAGCGCAATCGCGACCAGGATCGACACGATGGAAACGACCACCATCAGTTCGATGAGCGTGAGACCGGCGCAGGGATGCGTGCGGGCCTGGACGCCTGGTGCGGGTGAAACTCGTGCTTCGTGTCCGTTACGCATGTCGATCACCGCATGAAGAGTTGTCGCCAGCTGCGCGACTTGATCCCGGCGGTCGGGGTGACGGGGCAGGCCGCTGCGCCGAGCTGTCCGCACTGCAGGCGAATCTGCGTGCAAATGGACTGGGCGGTTTCGATGCACAGCCGGTTGCTGTTCGCTGGGGACTGCAGACGGATCGGGGAAGGCCTGCCGTCTACCGCATCGCGGTAGCCGCCCACAACGACATCCGTGTCATTGATCAGGCCATCACTATTGGTGTCGAGCGCGGCGATGGTCGGCCCCGACCCGGTGACACCGTCAATGATGTAGACCCAGCCGGACCCGCTGCCAGTGGCGACACAGACGTCCGGAGGCGCGGAGCTCTCAGGAGAGAGGGTGCTGGCCAGCAGGAAGGTCCCCGCCAGCAGCTCCAGCGGGTTGATCATCCTCTGTCCGGCGTTGGGCAGGTCCAGGTACCAGCCGCGCAGGCCGCTCCCCGCGCCGTCCCCCCATGCCACCGGACCGGAAGAGACAGTGAAGTACTGCGCCTGTCCGATGGTTGTGGTGGTGATCGTGCGTTGCACAAGGCGACCGGTGCCGCTGATCGACGCCCCCGGAGGTGTGCTGGTGGCGCCGAACGGCTGCGCGTCCCAGATCCCGTACAGCCGCTGGGGGGTGTACGGCGACGACGCATCGCTGGTTTCGAAGAACTTGCCGGTCCCGAAGACGACCACATGACCGCGGTCCGGGTGCGGCACCACCGTTGGTGGGGCGGTGATCGGCTGTCCGCTGCCGGCCGCGTACAGTTGAGCGCCACCCAGTCCCACCCGCCAGTTGGCGGGGGCGCCGGTCAGGTCCAGCTTCCAGATATTGCCCAGCAGATCGCCTGCATAGGCACCGATGACCCGGCGGCTGCCATCTTGGACCAGCCTCACTCCGCCCATGCCGTTACCCGGGCCCGTGTGCGTGATGAACTCCGCCATCAACTGTCCGGTGTGAAGGTTGACGACGAACAAGGACGCGTAGCCGTTGACGCTGCCGAACCCATTGCCGAAGACAGCGATCCAGTGCCCGCCGGCGGTAACGCCCGTCTGAACCTCGCTGAGAACATGCCCGAGGTTCGCGAATCCTGTTGTCGAATCGCTGACCTCCCACAGGACGTTGCCCGGCTGCAAATTGCCGGAATCGGTCACGTCCAATGCATATACCGCCTTCGCGCCGGCCCCCGTGCTGCCGACGAGCAGGTTGCGCCAGGAGCCGCCCAGGTAAGCGTCGGTCTCGGACTGCGGACCATCAACGAAGTAGCGATGCCGGAATCCCGGAGGGGGCTCTGCCAGCCTGTGAAGATTCGGCCAGACTGCCCTGGGAACGTAGGCGAAAATCTCCACGCCGTCGCTGTCCCGGAAGGCGTGCAGCATGCCGTCGTTCGCACCGACGAAGAGCACGCCCGGGCGGGCCATCTTGACGATCATGAATTCCCGGTAGTCGCCGAGGCCGAGGGAGTCGTAGCCCAGGTCCACGTTGTCGCGTACGTACACCGGGTTCGCGTTGACGATATCGCCCAGGCGCGCCGTCCTGTTGCGCATGAATCCGCCCTTGCGAATCTCCTGGTTCGTGTCGCCCCGGATGTAGTTGACCAGGCTCGCGGGCAAACCCGTCGCTGCTGCATCGAAGTTGGCACCGGTGGTTCCGGTCCAGGTGGCGATGTTGCGAGCGCTGTGGGAGGGAATCGTGCTGATCGGATCGCCATTGGAGTCGGTGCCGCGTTCGACTTCCCAGTGAACCAAGCGGGGGTTTTTCTCGTTGCCGGTCACCGCATCCAGTTCCACCGCGGACAGCCTGCCGGACCAGATGCCCGGCACGTACTCGGGCTTGTACTTGCGGGTGCCGTTGCGCAGGAAAACAGCCGATACCGCCACCCCTGATTGCGTCTGCGGCGTGCCTGCCACGCCGCTGAGCACCCGCGAGATGGAATCCGTCAGCTCCTGGGCGTTCCTCGCATTGATCAACTCGCCCCGACCGTTGATCGTTGCGTGCCACGTGTCGTCGATGGTGCTGGGTGTGTTGGAGACCGGGGTCGGCCAGTTCTGGGTTCCGTTGTACAGACTCTGCGTGACGGCCGCAGTTCTCGGAAGGTCGCCAAGCAGCCCGAGCGTCACCGCGTAGAAGGATGTGTTCTGCCACGTCGAAGGATTCAGTCCCGCGGCGGTCTGCACCTGCGGCACTCGGTTCGGCAGGTCCTGGCGCAGGTCGGTGCCCCAGTAATACATCGCGATGTCCGCTAGGGTGTTGGACGCGGAATCGGTAAAGGGCGCTGTGGCGTCCTGGGTGTAGTCCGGACCGGCCACCTGCGGAACGCTGATCCTCGTGGAATCGAAGTTCCCGATATTGGAGGGGCCACCGATGTTCCAGTACCCGTCCGTGACCAGCAAGGTGAAAGAGCGGCGGCAACTGGCGTGATCCGTCGGCAGTTCCGCCGCCCCGGGGCCGGTCGGTCCGCCTGACGGGCTCGACACCGTGATCGAACTCGGGTTTGGCGTCGTGGCCCACGGTCCGTCACTGTCGGTGCGGCGAAAGTAGTTCCCTGCTCTGGCGACTGCCCATTTGTTGGGCGTGCCGTTAGCGTACGTACGGCTGTACAACCAGTTGAAAAAGCGATCCTTGCCGCCGCCTCCGCCATCGCTGTAGCTCGAGACGCCGGCGGTCAGCATACCGGCGTTGTAGACCTGGTAGATTTCGCCCCAGCCCAGCCGGATGGAGTCTGCCACTACAGGTTGCAGGGCGAAACCGAGACCGGTTTCGGCCATCAAGGCGCGGGACCGGTACCACTTCCTCCACCTCATGTAGTTCGCACGTTCTTCGAACAGGGTGCACGCAGTGGCGCCCACGCAATCGGTCCGGTTGACGAACTTGGGCATGAGCGTGGTGAGTGGTGGAGACACTCGCGCGTCGATGTTCTGGGGATAGGGCGCGGTGCTGCCCGGCACCACGCTCGCTGGCGCCACCACGTGCGGCTGATACGAGGGGTGGTAGTTGCCGATGGAATCGTTGCCGGTCGTGTACGGCTGTCCGGGGTTGATGCGGAAATAGACGTCCCACCTGTGGTGAGCTGAATTGTTGGGGTCCGGAGAATCCTCCGCCAGAGCCGTGCCGTCGTAAGCCACGCGAGGGTAGTAGCGAACACGGGGGTCGTAATGAAGCTTGTTGATGTCCGGAGAATTCCTGCCCCAAACGCTACCCGGTCCGATCGGGCCAGTGTCACTCGGGTCGCCGTGTTCGTAGATCCCGCTCCCGGAGGTCCCGATCATCGAGCCGGAGGTATCAAGGAGCAGCATCAAGTTCGGCGCTACCGAGTTGCTGCGGTTGAGGAGTGGTGCCTGCGCGATCTCGGGGAGAGCCCAAGGTGCCACGCCGGCCAGAGCGGTGGCCACAAGCAAGCGCACGGTCCATTTCCATCTCATGCCTGATCTCCTACTGAAGCTCGATTTGGGACTGCAGCCAGATCTCGGTGCCCACGGGACGGCTGCGGTCCGCGTCGGCTGCCGAGACTTCCGGACCGAAACCCCGAGCCGTGACAATGAAGGCAGCGGTCGTCGAGATCGAGCCGTTCGGCAGCACGAAGGGAACCGGCGCCACCATGCATTCCGGCGGTCGCTTGTAAGTCGTCGTCAAGTCAGACTGGTTCACGCGTGCAAGCGGCACCACGTAAGCAGGGGAGGTGGCACTGTCCCACTGGGCAGCTGATTGCCAGGCTCCCTCCATCCCTGCAGGAAGGATGTTCGCCAGCGTGAACGTAGTGTCATAGCTGGCAGCTGCGCCCGCACCTACCGCGATGACCTCCGCCACGGAGTCTTCGCAGTGGCGCAAGGCGAGTTCCGCCGCCTGCGTAGCAAGTTCAGTCAGCCGGACATTTCCTGAAATGTTCTCCGTGGATGCGGCATTTCTCGTGCTGAAGGCGGCCAGGACCGACACGATCACCAGCAGGACGATGGAGACGATCAGCACGATGCCGTGTTGCTTTTTGCGGCGAGGTGTCGCGCGTAGAAGGAGTGCTTCCGTGCGACGAGCGGGAACGGTTGGATCGCTCTTCATCATTGACATGTTCAGCGGCGGTTTCTGAGCACGACCGTCGTGGAGTAAGCACGGCGCAAGTAGGAATCGGACACGCTGCTGTCGATGGTCCCGTCGCACTTGACGTAGCGCGCAGAGCCCTCACCGAGGACGACAGGCTTGTTGCTGCGGACGACGACGCAGATCCGCACGGAAGCTACTTTTCCCCAGCGCTCCGCCTCGGGCGCTCCCCCGAACGCCGGATGGCCGGTGAGGTCCGATGCGCCCAGGTATCCCGCGATGTGGGCCGTATTGGTCACGGCAGTTCCCGGCGGCACAGTCCCGTAAGTGAGTTGCAGGTCTTCCACGTTCTCGACAAGCGGGCTGGCATCGCTGTTCATGCCATTGCCTTTGCAAAAGAGGCTGGGAGAACCCGTCGGCCCGAAAGCGTCGATGTAGAAACGGTTGTCCGCGACGTGATAGCTGATGTCCGTGTCGGTGGGCGGCGCAGGTGGTGGGGCGATCACGGTGACCGTCGCAGTGAGTGCAGGCAGCGGCCGCCCGAGGCAGTCTGTCGGGTCCCAGCTCGGACCCTGAGTGACCGTGTTGTAGCGATCGACTTCGTAGGTCACGGCGATGGAGTCGGGGGCCGGGGTAGTTCCGCCCGCGCATGTCAAGTCCTGCACCGACGCGGCGCTGACCACGTTCGCGAATGTCCGATCGCAACCGCGCACCGCGAAGGCGAAGGGATTGGGGTAGACGGGATTGCGCCTCGTCGCCGGCGATCTGCTGGGCCGGTCAGGGTTGCCGCCAGCCATGCGCACATGCGCGGTCAGCACCTCGAGCGCGGCTTGCCCATCCTCATTCATCCGGGCCTGCGCTTCGGCCATCCTGGCGGCCTCGGACAGACCCAGGTACCCCGCAGTGGTGGCAACAACGAGCAGCAGTCCCAAGGTCAGCGAAACGAGCAGTTCGACCAGCGTCAACCCTCTCATGCGCTGCGCTGCGGCCGCTTGTGTGCTCATGGTTTGAACCTCGCGTACAGGCATCGGGGTCGCGGGTTGCCGTAAGCCGTTGGGCAGTTGTCACTGGACGAAGGATCCAGGATCGCGCGCGTAGCAGGCTCCTGCCAGATGACCCAGATGTTCCCCATCGAGTTCGCCGTGCACGGCTGGGGGTCGCAGGTTGTCAGGACGCCTCCTGCGGGCAGCGTTTCACGCGCCGCAAGCTTCGTCGCGGCATCGTCCATCATCGCGAGCGACGTGGCAGTGCAGTTCGGGTAGTCGCAGATCTGGGGGACGATCGGGTTGAACGAGCCGTCGTAGCTCGAGTTGGTGGAATAGTCGCCTCCCAGAAACCCAGCACGGTTGGCTCGGATCCGCTCGATGTGGCTGGATGCGATGGTTGCCGCCGTCGCGCGATAGCCGGACAGCTTGGGCATCTGCACGGTGAATGCCATCATGCTGCTGAGGCTTAGCATCCCGAGAGACAGGATCAGCACGGAGACCAGCACCTCCAGCAGCGTCGCACCCGATTCCGCTCGGCCTGATTTAGGACGGTTCATCAGCCGTTCACTCCGCAGGCGGCTGTACCGTCCCCGGCAATGCGCGCGCGGCCGGCAGGGCTGACACAAACCACCCGTCGAAGGCTGGCGTCCAGTTCCGGGCCTCCAAAGTGCAAGCTGGCAGCCGAGCCGGGGGCCAGCAAGCGCCCGGTGGCGCCGAACCTGAAGATCGTCGGCGTGCCGTCAGCCGCGATCGTGTGGATTCCCGAATTCGGGGCTTGGACCCGAAGGAGGGACTCGAGCCCGTTTCGCGCACCGTTGCCGTCCAGGTCGTGAAACACGATCCAGCCGCTCGCCCATCCCTGGCTGCCGGCGCTGGCGGCGCACGCTGCGGAGGGCGACTCGGGATCCTCGCTCCTGCACAGAACGACACCGCCGCCTCGCCGAACGGCCTCGCTGCGGGCGAACCTCATGTCGGCCAGGAACTGGTTGACTCCGCTGGAGATGGCCGCCGCGTTGAACAAACGAGTGAATGAAGGCGCCGCCAAAGTCAGGATCAGCGCCACCAGGGCAACCACGACCATCACCTCGACGAGCGTGAATCCCCGAATGTTCTTGCGCAGGGGAGCAGGCTTCTTCGAAAGCCGCGGGCGGACCGTTTCGGCCTGCCATGCACCTGTGACGTTGCAGCGTGAACTCATCGGCGTGCAGTGTTTCTGCTTGGTGGCCGTACGCAACGACCAAGGTCAGGGGCACTTCCCCTCGCCCCGGGCTTCGCGAGACGAACTCGCAATCGATCGGAAATCGGCGCAAGGCGAAGCTCGGAGCCGCGCAAGGCCGGCCCGCGCAAGACGCTGAGGTATCCTGTCCGCGCCGAGGAGCAAGACATGCAGCAGGACATCCTGATCAACTGGTCCCCACAGGAGACACGGGTGGCCATCATCGAAAGCGGCGCGGTTCAGGAGCTGCACGTCGAGCGAACGCTGGAGCGTGGCCTGGTCGGCAACGTGTACCTCGGCAAGGTGGCGCGCGTCCTGCCCGGGATGCAGTCGGCCTTCATCGACATCGGCCTGGAACGCGCGGCGTTCCTGCACGTGGCCGACCTGCACGGCGCCCGGCAGGACGAGCACGGCGCGCCGCGCCATGGCCAGCCGCCGGTGCCGATCGAGAAACAGGTGTTCGAGGGCCAGCCGCTGATGGTGCAGGTGATCAAGGACCCGATCGGCACCAAGGGCGCGCGTCTGTCGACCCAGATCAGCATCGCGGGCCGCCTGCTGGTGTTCCTGCCGCAGGACGATCACGTGGGGGTTTCGCAGAAGATCCCCAGCGAGCAGCGCGACGCGTTGCGCTCGCGCCTGCAGAAGCTGGTCGGCACGGCCGAGGCCGGCGGCGGGGGCGGCTTCATCCTTCGCACCAACGGCGAGGACTCGACCGATGCCGAGCTGGCCGAGGACATCGCCTACCTGCGAAAGACCTGGTCTCGTATCCGCGAGGCCGCCGTTCGCCTGCCCTCGGGCTCGCTGCTGCACCAGGACCTGAGCCTGCTGCAGCGCGTGTTGCGCGACCTGGTGACGGAGGAAACGCAGACCATCCGCCTGGACTCGCGCGAGCAGTTCGCGGTGCTGCAGGCCTTCGGCCGCGAGTTCATGCCGCAGGCGGCCGAGCGGCTGCAGCTGTACAAGGGCGAGCGGCCCATCTTCGACCTCTTCAACGTGGACGAGGAGATCGCCAAGGCCCTGGGCCGGCGCGTGGACCTGAAGTCCGGCGGCTACCTGATCGTGGACCAGACCGAGGCGCTGACGACCATCGACGTCAACACCGGCGGCTTCGTCGGCGCGCGCAACTTCGACGACACCATCTTCAAGACCAACCTGGAGGCGGCCCACGCCATCGCCCGGCAGCTGCGCCTGCGCAACCTGGGCGGGATCATCATCGTCGACTTCATCGACATGCAGCGGGAGGACCACCGCGAGGCGGTACTGGCCGAGTTCCGAAAGCAGCTGGTGCGCGACCGGGTCAAGACCATGGCCGGGGGCTTCTCGCAGCTGGGCCTGGTGGAGATGACGCGCAAGCGCACCCGCGAGTCGCTCGCGCACATGCTGTGCGAGCCCTGTGCCCAATGCCGCGGGGCCGGGCAGGTGCGCACCGCCCGCACCGTGGCCTACGACGTCCTACGCGAGATCCTGCGCGAGGCCCGCCAGTTCAACCCGCGCGAATACCGGATCGTGGCCTCGCCCAAGGTGGTCGAGCTGTTCCTGGACGAGGAGAGCCAGCACTTGGCCGGCCTGTCGGACTTCATCGGCAAGCCGATCTCGTTGCAGAGCGAGAGCGCGATGGGGCAGGAGCAGTACGACATCGTGTTGCTCTGACGCGCAGGCGACCCGTCACCCCCACCGTGGCCCATCATCCCAGCGCAGGCGGGGATCCCGTGCTTTCCTCTTCCCCCAGAATCCCCAGCGCCGCCTCCATCACCCGCTCCGGCGTGATCGCCACCAGGCAATCGCTGCGGCTTTGCCGGTGGTCCTCGCAGCCGGCCTTGCTGCAGGGTACGCAGGGCAGGCTGGCCTGCAGCAGCGTGACGTTGCCGGCCGACTGCTTGAGCACCGCGCGCTGGAAGTGCACCGGCTGCTCGCCCGGCCGCCCCGGCCAGGGCGCCCAGCGCTGCGGATTGGTGGGCCCGAAGATCGCCAGCGTCGGGGTGCCCGCCGCGGCCGCCAGGTGCGATACCGACGTGTCCGGCCCGATGTAGAGCGCGGCGAGCTGCAGCAGCGTGACCAGCTGGTTGAAGTCCAGCTGCCCCGAGGCGTCGATCAACCGCGGCGGCCCCGCCACCTCTCGCACCGGCGCGATGCACTCGCGGTCGCGCGCGCCCGGACCCCCGGTCAGCACCACCTGGTGGCCGCGATCGAGCAGCATGCGAACGACGGTCGCGTATTTCTCCGGCGCCCACTGCTTGTAAGGCCACATCGAGGGTACATGGACCACGACCGGTCGATCGCGCAGCATCGATGCCAGCTCGGGCGGCAGCGGCGCGCCGGGCGGCGCGGTGACCACCGCCGCTTCATCGGTCGCACGCCAGGGCGCCATCAGTTCCAGCTTTTCCGTCACGGCATGGCGGCTGCCCTCGTCGCCGGTGCTGGTCACCGCATGGTCCAGCAGGAGGCGCTTCCACCAGTTGCTGCCGCCGTGGGCCGGCAGCAGGCCGCTGCGCCGGCGGGCCGCCATCCAGGCCATCAGGTGGGCGCGGTCGCTCGCCTCCGCCACCAACGCCAGGTCGTAGCGGCGCCAGAGCCGCTTCACCAGGGCACGCAAGTCCTGCCCGCCGAGCCGCGCCGGCGTCTCGATCAGCTCATGGATATCCGGGTTGCCGCGCAGCATGCCCAGCGTGCCGGCGAAGCCCAGGACGTCGACCTGCGCCTGCGGCCAGCGGCGCCGCGCGGCGCGCACCAGCGGCGTGGTCAGCAGCACGTCGCCGATCTGGCGGGTGCAGACGACCAGGATGCGGTTCATGGGGTCGTGCTCGAGGCGGTGGCGCGGCGTTCCCGCGCGAGCAGCCAGGCCAGCACCGCGATGTAGAAGTGGCCCTCGACGAAGTCCATCAGGAGCGAATTGAGCGCGCAGCCGATGGCGAACGCCAGCACCAGGCCCGCCAGCGCCGGCGGCGATCGTCCCGAAGCGTCGCGGCGCAGCGCGGCCGCACCCATCCAGGCCAGCAGCAGGGCCAGCGCGGGGATGCCGCCGCAGGCCAGTTGCATCAGGTACTCGTTGTGGGGGTTGTTCGCCAGCACCTCCCACCCCGCCGGGTCCGGCTTCGAGCCCGGCTCGCGTGACAGCCGCTCGCGCGCCACCGGTTCGTGGACCTGGGCGTAGCGGCCGTACCCCACGCCGAAGGGCTGGTGGGCGGCCGCGATGGTCCAGCCGTTGGTGAGCAACGCCATGCGGATGCCGGTCGAAGTGCTCGCGTCCGGCCGTGGGGCCGACAGGCCGCTCAGGGTCTCCTGCATGCGGTTCTGCACGGCCGGCGAGGCCAGCGCCATCAGCCCCAGGGCCACGCAGGCACCGACGGTGGCCGGCAGCCGCCAGCGCCCCGGTCGCAGGTTCCAGACCGCCGCCATCGCCAGCAGCATCAGGACCACGTGCCCGGTGCGCCCTTCGATGCGGAACAGCACCGTCAGCGCCAGCACCGCAGCGATGAGCCGCCACAGCCAGGCCAGGCGACCCCGTTCATGCACCAGCAGGTAGGCCGACAGCGCCAGGCAGAAGCCGGCCGAAATCCGCTTCTGTGCCAGCTCGATGGCCAGTTGCGGCGCCCAGGGTGTCAGCCAGTGCGCCACGGCGTAGGCGAGGCTGCCGGCCGCCAGTCCCCCCAGGAAGGCCTGCGGCCGCGAGATCACGCTGAAGGCCGCGAGCAGCAATGGCAGGAACAGCAGCTCGTGGTACTTGTTGACGGCGCTCAGCCCGTGGAGCGTCCACGGGCCCGCCAATGCCGTGTGCAGCGCGAGGTAGGCGAACAGCAGCAGGCCGATGGCGGCCGTGGGCTCACGCCAGGCGGCGGTGCCCCACAGCGTCCGGCCCGAACACAGCGCAAGCACGAGCACCAGCCCCAGCAGCATCGACACGCCCGCGGGCGAGAAGGGCAGGACCAGCCCCAGCCCGGCCAGGGCGACCTGCATCCCGGTGTCGCGCCAGCCGCGAAGCGGCGGGAAGGCTGGCACCGCGGGACGTCGCAGCGTGTCCAGCCACCCGGAGGAGGGCCGCGTGTCCGCCGACGCCTGCGCAGCCCTCATCCCGCCCCCTGCTGGAGCGCATGCAGGTGCGCGTACAGCCCGCCGCGCGCCAGCAGCTCCGGGTGGGTGCCCGTCTCGGCCACGCGGCCCTGTTCCAGCACGACGACCATGTCCGCATGTTCGATGGTGGAGAGGCGGTGGGCGATGACCACCGTGGTCCGTCCGGCCATCAGCCGCTGCAGCGCTTCCTGCACCAGGCGCTCGGATGCCGCATCCAGCGCCGACGTGGCCTCGTCCAGGATCAGGATGGGCGCGTCCTTGTACAGGGCCCGCGCGATGGCCAGGCGCTGCCGCTGTCCGCCCGACAGTTCGGTGGCGTTGTGGCCGGTGGGCGTGTCCAGGCCCTGCGGCAGCGAGTCCACCAGGTCCGCGAGGTTGGCGGCCTGGACGCATTGGCGCAGCTTGCCGGGATCGACCGGCGCATCCATGGTGATGTTGGTGGCCAGGCTGCCGTTGAACATGACCACGTCCTGGCTCACCAGGGCGAACTGGTCGCGCAGCGCCTGCAGGTCCCAGTCGGCGACGTCATGGCCGTCCAGCCGCACCGAGCCTTCGTCCGGCATGACGAAGCGGGGCAGCAGGTTGGCCAGCGTGGACTTGCCCGAGCCGGACGGACCCACCAGCGCCACCGTGTGGCCGGGCTCAAGCACCAGGCTCACGCGGTCCAGCGCCGGCGCGGCATCGCCGCGGTAGCGCACGGTGACGTCGCGCAGTTCGATGTGGCCTGTTGCGCGCCCGGGAGCATGGCGGCCGCCGGACTCGGCCGGCGTGTGCTCGACCAGGTCGATCGCCCGCTGCACGGCCGCCAGGCCGCGCGCGATCGGGCTGGCGGCCTCGGACAGCCGCTTGATCGGTGCGATCAGCATCAGCATGGCGGTGATGAAGGACGCGAAGGTACCGATCGTCAGCCCCTCGCGGGACTGCCAGAGCGCGACGCAGATGACGGCCGACAGCGCCCCCGCGGCCATCATGTGGGTGAGCGGCGTGATGGCGGCCGACGCGACGGCGGACTTCATCGCCAGCCGGCGCAGCGAGGTGCTCAGGCCGCCGAAGCGCCCGGCCTGGGCCTGCTGCGCGCCGTGCAGGCGCACCACGCGCACGGCCAGCACGTTCTCCTCGACCACGTAGGCCAGGTCGTTGGTGGCGGTCTGCGTGCTGCGGGCGATGCGGTAGAGGCGCCGCGAGACCGTCCTCATGATGAAGGCCACGCCGGGCACGATGGCGAACACGATCAGCGTGAGCTTCCAGTTCAGGTAGAGCAGGTAGACCAGCAGCGCCAGCAGCGCCAGGCTGTCCTTGACCAGCGCCATCACCGAGTTGACCAGCAGCGTGGCGCCGTTCTGCACCTCGAACACCACGGTGTTCGACAGGGTGGTGGCGTTCTGCTGCGAGAACAGCGACAGGCGCGCGTCCAGCAGCCGCGCGAACATGGCCTTGCGCAGGGCGAGCAGGCCGTCCTGCGTGATGCGGGCCAGCGCCAGGTCGGCGATGAAGCCGGCCGTGCCGCGCACGGCGAACAGCAACAGCAGGGTGGCCGGCACCATCCACAGGTCGAAGCCGCCGGGCTTGAAGCCCTGGTCCAGCAGCGGCTTGATCAGGGCCGGCACCAGCGGCTCGGTGGCCGACGAGACCACGGTGGCGAGCGCCGCGATGGCCCAGAAGCGCCGGCTCGCGCCGCCGAAGTAGGGCGCCAGCCAGCGGATGGCGGCGAAATCGATCCCGGAAATCGGAGAGCCTCCGCCTTCGGATGCGGTGTCCGCCTTCGGAGCGGCCGAACGGCTCACGCCGCCCGCTTGGCCTGCTGGAGCCGGCGCTCCCATTGCCAGGCGTGGGCGATGATGGTGTCCAGGTCCTCGTACTGCGGGGTCCAGCCCAGCTCGGCCCTCGCCCTGGCGGCATCGGCCACCAGCACCGGCGGGTCGCCGGCCCGCGGCGGGTCGTCGCGCACGGGAATGGGATGGCCCGTGACGCGGCGGGCCGTCTCGATCACTTCATTCACCGAATGGCCGCGGCCGTTGCCCAGGTTGTAGACCGCGGTCTCGGCGCCGGCCTCGAGCTTGCGCAGCGCCGCCAGGTGCGCCGCGCACAGGTCCTGCACGTGGATGTAGTCGCGCAGGCAGGAGCCGTCGGGCGTGGCGTGCGTGGAGCCGAAACGCGAGATGAACTCGCGCCGGCCCGAGGCCACCTGCAGCACCAGCGGGATCAGGTGCGTCTCGGGTTCGTGGCGCTCGCCCAGCGAGCCGTCGGGATGCGCGCCCGCGGCGTTGAAGTAGCGCAGCGAGATCGAGCGCAGCCCGTGGGCCACGGCGTAGTCCTCCAGCGCGTACTCCACCGCCAGCTTGCTGTGGCCATAGGGATTGATCGGGCGCGTGGGGTGGCGCTCGGGGATCGGCACTTCCTGCGGGTTGCCGTAGGTGGCGGCGGTGGAGGAGAAGATGAACTGCCGCACGCCCTGTTCGAGCATGGTGTCCAGCAGGTTCAGCGTCTGCACCAGGTTGTTGCGCCAGTACTTGCCGGGCTGCGACATCGACTCGCCCACCAGGCTGGAGGCGGCGAAGTGCATCACGCACTGCGGCTGGTATTCGCGAAGCACCGCACCCATGAAGGCGCTGTCGCCGATGTCGCCGACCTCGAGCACTTCACGGCCTGCCGCATCGCGGTGGCCGGTGGCGAGGTTGTCGACGACGATCGGGCGGAAACCGCTTTCGCGCAGCATCCGGACCATGTGCGAGCCGATGTAGCCGGCGCCGCCCGCTACGACGACGTTGGGCATGGGGGACATGGATGAGGGTGGGATAATCGGTCTATCCGAGAAGGAGGGGATTATGCCTGCGGGGCATGCTCTTCCTTTCGCCTTCGATGCCCACGCTTTCCGTCATCCTCATCGCCCGCAACGAGTCCCGCAACATCGCCGAATGCGTTCGCGCGGCGGCCTTCGCCGACGAGGTGATCGTGCTGGATTCGGGCAGCACGGACGACACCGTGGACCTGGCGCGGGCGGCCGGCGCGAAGGTGAGCGTCGCGGCCGACTGGCAGGGGTTCGGCGTGCAGAAGAACCGCGCCCTGGCCCTGGCCACCGGCGACTGGGTGCTCTCGATCGATGCCGACGAGCGGATCACGCCGCAGCTGCGCCAGCGCATCGAACAGGCGATCGCCTCGCCCGCGGGGCACCTCGCGTTCGCCGTCAACCGGCGCTCCAGTTTCTGCGGCCAGTACATGCACCATTCGGGTTGGTCGCCCGATTGGGTGGTGCGCCTCTTCCGGCGCGAGGCCGGCCGCTTCAGCAACGACCTGGTGCACGAGCGAGTGATGGTCGACGGCCCCGTGGGGCGCCTGGCGGGCGAACTGCTGCACGAGAGCATGCGCGACCTCGAGTCGTCGCTGGACAAGCTCGATCGCTATTCCACGGCCGGTGCGCGCGACCTGCAGCGGCGCGGCAAGCGCGGCTCGCTGGCCAAGGCGCTGGGGCACGGCCTGTGGGCGTTCTTCCGCACCTACGTGCTGCGCCGCGGCTTCCTGGACGGGTCGCTCGGATTCGTGCTCGCGGTGTCTGTCGCCGAAGGCACCTATTACCGCTATCTGAAACTGTGGCTGCTGCAACGCTCGCCGCCGGTCCCACCGCCGCGCTGATGCGCAAGAATGCGCACTTCGCCGTGGGGGTGCAAAAAACCTCACGACATGACTGAACCGATCCGCTCCATGGAGACACTAAGCCCCATGACTTTTTCCGCACCCTGGCGTCGGCGCCACCTGATTGGTCTTCTCGGCGCGGCCGCCGTGCCCGCCTGGGCCCAGTTCCGGGTCGAGGTCACCGGCGTCGGCCTGACGCAGCTGCCCATCGCTATCCTGCCTTTCCGAGGCGAGGAAGCGGCGCCCCAGAAGATCTCGGCCATCCTGCGCGCCGACCTGGAACGCAGCGGCCAGTTCCGCGCCGTCGCCCCGCCCGGCATCGTGGTGATGGACGAGGCTTCGCGGCCCGACGTCGCGCCCTGGCGGGCGGCTGGCGCCGATTCGCTCGCGGCCGGCAGCGTCACGCGCCTGGCCGACGGCCGCTACGACGTGCGCTTCCGTCTCTGGGACGTGGTGCGCGGCCAGGACCTGGGCGGCCAGAGCTACGCTGTCACCGTGGGCGACCTGCGGCTGGCGGCCCACCGCGTCGCCGACTTCATCTACGAGAAGCTCACCGGCGAGAAGGGCGTGTTCTCCACCCGCATCGCCTACGTCACGCGCGAGGGCAGCCGCCACAATCTCTGGGTGGCCGATGCCGACGGCGAGAACGCGCAGTCCGCGCTGGCCAGCCCCGAGCCGATCATCTCGCCGGCCTGGTCGGCCAGCGGCAGCCAGCTCGCCTACGTGTCGTTCGAGTCGCGCAAGCCCGTGGTCTACGTGCACGAAGTGGCCTCCGGCCGCCGTCGCCTGCTGGCCAACTTCCGAGGGTCCAACAGCGCACCGGCCTGGGCGCCCGACGGCCGCTCGCTGGCCGTCACCCTGAGCCGCGAGGGCGGCTCGCAACTGTTCGTGATGGATGCCGCCGGCGGCGAGCCGCGCCGAATCACGCAGTCGTCCGGCATCGACACCGAGCCGGTGTACTCGCCCGACGGCCGCAGCATCTACTTCGTCAGCGACCGCGGCGGCGCGCCGCAGATCTACCGGATGCCCGCTTCGGGCGGCACTCCCGAGCGAGTCACCTTTACGGGGGGTTACAACATTTCCCCCTCAGTCAGCCCGGATGGCCGCTGGCTCGCTTACATATCCCGCGTCCAGGGCAATTTCAAACTCCACGTGATGGAGCTGCCCTCGGGCACCGCGGTGGCGATCACCGACACGACGGCCGACGAGAGTCCGAGCTTCGCGCCCAACGGCCGCCTGATCGTGTACGCCACGCGGCAGGGGGGACGGGAATCGCTGATGACCACCACGCTGGATGGCAAGATCAAGGCGCGTCTGGCCGGGCAGGGCGGAGACATCCGCGAGCCCGACTGGGGTCCTTATCAGCGCTGATTTTTTTGAGTTTTCGTTTTTCGAAGTAGGAGGATTTCCAATATGACCCGACGCATCCTGACGAGCCTGCTGGTCGCCGCAACGCTGGCCGGCTGCAGCTCCGGCGTCAAGCTCAATGACGTGCCGGTGGAAGACAAGAGCGCCACCGCCGTCGCCCCAGGCGGCCCCGGCGGTTCGACCGGCGGCGCCACCCAGAGCCGGGTGGCCCCGGTGGACGCCAATCCCGCCACCAGCAGCATCGCCGGCCCGACCAACGTGTCGCGCCTGGTGTTCTTCGACTACGACAGCTACGTGATCAAGCCCGAGGCGCAGCCGATCATCGAGGCGCATGCGCGCTTCCTGCGCACCAACGGCCAGCGGCGCGTGGCACTCGAGGGCCACACCGACGAGCGCGGCGGCCGCGAGTACAACCTGGCCCTGGGCCAGCGCCGCGCCGAAGCCGTGCGCCGCGCGCTCGGCCTGCTGGGCGTGGGCGACGGCCAGCTGGAGGCGGTGAGCTTCGGCAAGGAAAAGCCCGCCGCCAACGGCAGCGACGAATCCGCCTGGTCGCAGAACCGCCGGGTCGAGATCTCCTACCGATGATTCGCGTCGCCACCCTCGCGCGCGCCCTGGCCGCGGCGGCTCTGCTGTCGCCGCTGGCCGGCCAGGCCCAGTTCTTCTCCGACGACGAGGCCCGCAAGGCCATTCTCGAGCTGCGCCAGCGCATCGAGGTGCAGCGGCAGTTCGACGAGCGCGTGCAGCAGGACCTGCAGCGCGCCACCGAGGAGAACGCCCAGCTGCGCCGCAGCCTGCTGGAGCTGAACACCCAGCTCGACGCGCTGCGGGGCGAGATCGCCCGCCTGCGCGGGCAGGACGAGCAGCTGGCGCGCGAGGTGTCGGAGCTCCAGCGCCGGCAGAAGGACGTGGCCGTGGCGGTCGAGGAGCGCCTGCGCAAGATCGAGCCGATCAAGGTCAGCGTCGACGGCCGCGAGTTCGTGGCCGACCCGACCGAGCAGCGCGACTTCGACGCGGCGCTGGCGGTGTTCCGCCGGCCCGACTTCCCGGCGGCGCAGTCGGCCTTCGCAGAATTCCTGCGGCGCTACCCGCAGAGCGGCTACCGGCCGTCGGCCCTGTTCTGGCTGGGCAATGCGCAGTACGCCAACCGCGACTACCGCGGCGCGCTGGGCAACTTCCGCTCGCTGATCCAGGCCGCTCCGGATCACACGCGCGCGCCCGAGGCGGTGCTCTCCATCGCCAACTGCCAGATCGAGCTGAAGGAAAACGCCGCGGCCAAGCGGACGCTGGAAGACCTGGTCAAGGCCTACCCGCAGTCGGAAGCGGCGGTCGCCGCGAAAGAGCGGCTCGCGCGCCTGCGCTGATGCAGCACGCGCTGGACGCCCCCGCCCCGGACCTGGAGCGACGCTTCTCGGGCCTCGAGCGGCTGTACGGCGTTCCCGGCGCGGCCGCGCTGCGCCAGGCCTGCGTGGCCGTGGTCGGCATCGGCGGCGTGGGCTCCTGGGCCGCCGAGGCGCTGGCCCGCAGCGGCATCGGCTCGCTGGTGCTGGTCGACCTCGACCACGTGGCCGAATCCAACATCAACCGCCAGGTACATGCGCTGGACGCCACCGTTGGCCAGGCCAAGGTGCAGGCCATGCGCGAGCGCATCGCGCAGATCCATCCCGGCTGCCAGGTGCACTGCGTGGAGGAATTCGCCGAGCCCGACAACTGGCCGGCGCTGCTGCCGCGCGGCGTGGACGCGGTCATCGACGCCTGCGACGAAGCCCGGGCGAAAGTGGCCATGGCGGCGTGGGCGATGCGCGAAGGCACGCCCTTCATCGCCTGCGGCGCCGCCGGGGGCAAGCGGCAGGCGCACAAGGTCGACATCGACGACCTCTCGCGCACCACGCACGACCCTCTTCTGGCCCAGGTGCGCTACCGCCTGCGCAAGTTCCACGGCGCGCCGCGCGAAGGCAAGCGTATCGGCGTGGCCTGCGTGTTCAGCCGCGAGGCCGTGGCGCCGCCCGATGCCTCGTGCGCCATCGAAGGCGACGGCTCGCTCAACTGCAGCGGCTATGGCTCGGTGGTCGCGGTCACCGCGACTTTCGGGCAATGCGCGGCCGGTTGGGTGCTCGACACGCTGGTGCGCCGGAACTCGTCCGCAGTCCGGCTATAATCGCGGGCTTTGCTGCGAACAACATTCGCGGCAGAGAGCGTGGGACGTTAGCTCAGTTGGTAGAGCAGCGGACTTTTAATCCGTTGGTCGCGTGTTCGAGTCACGCACGTCCTACCACCCACACGACGAGGCCTGCCGCAGATGATGCGGCAGGCCTTTTTCGTTTCGGGATCGAAGCGACTGTCAACCGACCGCTCGCTGTCGTAACCCCCGTTGCGAACTTGCCGGACGAGTGTCCCAGAAGTAACCAGGCTCATCCATTGGCCTGGCGCATCGCCTGCCCACGCGATGAGCAGAACCCTCGGCGCCCCAAGGCGTGGCGCGGATGCCGCGGCTCAACCATATTGTTGCGACGCGCGGCAACGCTGTTACGCGACGGCACACAGGCCGAAAGTCGCATGGGTAGGATTCCCATGTCGCTCCAAACCGCCATGCTCACCTCAGCCACTGCCGCCCGCTCTCTCGCCTCCGCTGCCGTTCCTGGCCAGGAGGAGGCCATCCGCGTGGTCCTCGGAATGCTGCGCGAGCACGGGATGGATGTTGTGTTTGTCGGGCAGTACACCGAAGGCACGCGCCGCTTCCGCGTGGTTGAGACGCTGGGCCACGGTCACGGCCCGGCGGCCGCGCTGGCCACCATGGATGGGGCGCACCACGTGGAGGGCCGCCCGCTGCTCGAGTGCGCCGTCGTGCTGCGCGATGGCCGCGTGCTGGGCAAGCTCTGCTGCGTCAGCACCGTGACCGACGTGGCCAGCACCGAGCGCGACTCGCGCTGGCTGCGCCAGGGCTCCCTGCTGGTCGCCCGCCTGCTGGACAACGAGCAGGTGCTGCGCGAGCTCTCAGCTCAGTCGCTCAACCATTGAGAGCGGCGCGGGCGGCGGCGGCGGCAGGGCCAGGCGCGCTTCCTGCACCACCCGCACGCAGTCCTTGATGTGCTCCTCGCCGAGGTAACGCAGGGCCGCATACCCCATCAGGGCCGCCACGGCCTGGCCCGCGAAGGGCACGTAGCGCGCCGCCTGCTTGCCGGTCATGCGCAGGCCCACGGCGCGCGCCACGCGGATCACCAGGTCGCGCGTGACCACCTTGCCGATCACCAGCGAGCCGACCACCGAGACCGCCTTCTGCACCTGGTCGCGCTGGTGGTGGGGCAGCCGGTCGAGCTGTTCCGGGGTCAGCCCGAACTGCGAGTTGATCTCCGGCAGCAGCCGGCTGAGCAGGGCCGCATCCACGGCCCAGTCCACTCCCGGGACCGGCACGGCGCTGGCGGCCGCGCCGACCAGGGCGCGCCGGTTGAGCAGCCGCCGGCAGAGCTTCACCCGCGCGAGCAGGGCAGGGTCCCCGGCGGCCAGTTGCAACGCGGTAGGCATGCCACCCATTCTGCGGCAGCCGCGCTGCGCGCGGGTCAGGCGGAAGCGTCGATCGTCTCGATCTCGCCGGAGAGCGCCAGCCAGCGCTCCTCCACCGAGGCCAAGTCCTGCGTGAGGACCTTCAGCTGGCGGCCCGCATCTGCGATCTCGGCCGGCGGCAGGCCCGTCGCGAGCCGCTGCTCCAGGGCTTCCTTCTCGGCCTGCAGGCGCGCCATCTGCTGTTCGGCCTGCGCGAGGTCCTTCTTCAGCTGGCGCGCGCGGGCCGCGGCCTGCTTTTGCGCCGCGGGGTCCGGCCGACGTTGCTCGGGTTCGGGCGCGGCCACCGGCGCGGCCGCAATTGCCGCCGCAGCCGATTCCAGCCGCGCCGCCTCGCGCAGCCGGCGCGCTTCCTCCAGCAGGTAGCGCTGGTAGTCGTCCAGGTCGCCGTCGAAGGGGCCGACCCGCCCGCGGCCAACCAGCCAGAACTCGTCGCACACCGACCGCAGCAGCGCGCGGTCGTGGCTGACCAGCAGCACCGTGCCCTCGAACTCGTTGAGCGCGACCGACAGTGCCTCGCGGGTGGCCAGGTCCAGGTGGTTGGTGGGCTCGTCCAGCAGCAGCAGGTTGGGGCGCTGCCACACGATCATGGCCAGCACCAGCCGCGCCTTCTCGCCGCCGCTCATGGTGCCCACGGCCTGCGCCACCATGTCGCCGGAGAAGTTGAAGCTGCCCAGGAAGTTGCGCAGCTCCTGCTCGCGCCCCTGCGGGCCCACGTCGCGCGCCAGCCGGATCATGTGCTCCAGCGGGTTGCTGTCGGAGGAAAGCACGTCCAGCTCCTGCTGGGCGAAGTAGCCGATGTGCAGGCCCTTGCCCTCGGTGATGTCGCCGGCGAGCGCCGGGATCTCGCGCGCGATGGTCTTGACCAGGGTGGACTTGCCCTGGCCGTTGGCGCCCAGGATGCCGATGCGCTGGCCGGCCAGCACCGAGCGGCTGACGCCGCGCAGCACCGTCTTCTCGCCGTAGCCCAGCTCCGCATCGGAGACCACCAGCATCGGGTTGGGCAGGTTGGCCGGCTCCTTGAACTCGAAGCTGAACTCGGCCTCGGCCAGCACCGGGGCGATCTTCTCCATCCGCTCCAGTGCCTTGACGCGGCTTTGCGCCTGCTTGGCCTTGGAGGCCTTGGCCTTGAAGCGGTCGATGAACTTCTGCAGGTGCGCGATGCGCTCCTGCTGGCGGCCGAAGGCGGACTGCTGCTGTTCCAGCTGCTGGGCGCGCTGCGTCTCGAAGGCGCTGTAGTTGCCGCCGTAGCGGGTGAGCTTGTTCTGCTCGATGTGCAGCGTCACGTTCGTCACCGCGTCGAGAAACTCGCGGTCGTGGCTGATCACCACCATGGTGCCGGGGTAGCGCTGCAGCCAGGCCTCCAGCCAGACCAGCGCGTCCAGGTCCAGGTGGTTGGTGGGCTCGTCCAGCAGCAGCAGGTCGGACGGGCACATCAGCGCGCGCGCCAGCTGCAGCCTCATCCGCCAGCCGCCCGAGAAGCTGTTGACCGGCAGGTGCAGCTCCGCGACCTTGAATCCAAGGCCCAGGATCAGGGCCTGCGCGCGCGGCATGGCGTCGTGCTCGCCGGCATCGGCCAGGTCCGAATGCGCGTGGGCGATGCGCATGCCGTCCTCGGAGTTTTCGGCCTGCGCGAGCTCCTCGCGCAGCGTCATCAGGCGGGTGTCGCCGCCCAGCACGAAGTCGGTGGCGCTCTCGCCGGTCTCCGGCATGTGCTGGGCCACCTGCGAGAGGCGCCAGTGGGCGGGGACCGAGAACTCGCCGGCGTCCTCGTGCAGGCTGCCGTTGAAGAGGGCGAAAAGGCTGGATTTGCCGGCGCCGTTGCGGCCGACGAGGCCGACTTTCTCGCCGGGGTTGAGGGTGGCCGACACCTTGTCCAGCAGCACCTTGGCGCCGCGGCGCAGGGTCAGGTTGCGCAGCGTGATCATTGGAAAACGGAAATCTTGGGGAGGCAGGCGCGGCGACGGCTTGCGTTGCCCGCGCGCAGATCAGGGGGAGGAGGGCGATTGTCGCACCAGGGCCTCGCGCGTCAGCAGCAGCACCTGGTCGGCGCCGGCGCTGGTGTCCAGCCACACGGCTTCCAGGCGCGGGAAGGCGCGCTCGAAATTCGGGCGTTCGTTGCCGATCTCCAGCACCAGCACGGCCTGGGGCGACATGCGGGCCGGCGCGACTTGCAGGAGGGCTCGGACGAAGTCCATGCCGTCCGCGCCGCCCGCCAGGGCCAGCTCGGGCTCGGCGCGGTACTCGGGTGGCAGCTCGGCCATGCTGGTGCTGTTGACGTAGGGCGGGTTGCAGAGGATGAGGTCGTAGGACCCTTCGACGGATTGCAGGCCGTCCGAGCGCAGCAGGCGGATTCGCTCCTGCAGGCCATGGCGCTCGACGTTGAGGCGGGCCACTTCCAGCGCCTCGGCCGAGAGGTCGGCGCCGTCGACCGTGACGTCCGGGTAGGCCATGGCCGCGAGCACGGCCAGGCTGCCGTTGCCGGTGCACAGGTCCAGCACGCGGCGGGTATGTTCGCCCAGCCAGGGGTCCAGGGTGCCGTCGGCCAGCAGCTCGGCGATGAAGCTGCGCGGCACGATGGCGCGCTCGTCCACGTGGAAGGGCACGCCCTGCAGCCAGGCCTCGCCGGTCAGGTAGGCGGCGGGCTTGCGGGTGGCGATGCGTTGCTCGACCAGGGCTTCGACGCCGCGGACCTGGTCCGGCGCGAGGTCGTCGTCGGCATGGCCGTCGAGGTCGTCGAGCGGCAGGCCCAGCTTCCAGAGCGCGAGCCAGGCGGCTTCGTCGAAGGCGTTGGCCGTGCCGTGGCCGAAGGCGACGCCGGCCTGGTCCAGGCGGGCGGCGGAGTGCTCGATGAGTTCGATCAGGGTGGTCATGGAGCGCAAGATTTCGTCATTCCCGCGGAGGCGGGAATCCAGTGCGTCCGCATTCTGCCGTGCGCCCCCTGGGTCCCCGCCTTCGCGGGGACGACGATCAGGTGGCGAGCAACTCCAGCGTCCGACGGTAGATGTCCTTCAGCGGCTCGATGTCCGCTACCGCCACGTGCTCGTCGATCTTGTGGATCGTCGCGTTCACCGGCCCAAGCTCCACCACCTGCGGGCAGATCTGCGAGATGAAGCGGCCGTCGCTGGTGCCGCCGGTGGTCGACAGCTGGGTTTCCACGCCCACCACCTCGTGGATGGCGCGGCTCGCCGCGTCGACCAGCCGGCCGGGGCGGGTGAGGAAGGGCAGGCCGCCCAGCGTCCAGTCCAGCCGGTACTCCAGGCCGTGGCGTTCCAGCACCTCGTGCACCCGCTGCCGGAGCGCGTCGGGCGTGGATTCGGTGGAGTAGCGGAAGTTGAAGTCCACCACCACCTGGCCCGGGATCACGTTGGTGGCGCCGGTGCCGCCGTGGATGTTGCTCACCTGGAAGCTGGTGGGGGGGAAGAACTCGTTGCCGCGGTCCCACTCGATGCCGGCCAGCTCGGCCAGCGCCGGCATGGCCTGGTGGATCGGGTTGCGCGCCAGCTGCGGATAGGCGATGTGGCCCTGCACGCCCAGCACCGCGAGCTTGCCCGAGAGGCTGCCGCGGCGGCCGTTCTTGATCATGTCGCCCAGCCGCGTGACCGAGCTGGGCTCGCCGACGATGCAGAAGTCCAGCTTTTCGCCGCGCGCCTTGAGCTGCTCGCACACGACCACCGTGCCGTCGACGGCGGGGCCTTCCTCGTCGCTGGTGATGAGCAGGGCGATGGACAGGGCCGGATCGGGGCGGGCCGCGAGGAATTCTTCGACCGCCACCACGAAGGCCGCGATCGACGTCTTCATGTCCGCGGCGCCGCGCCCATAGAGCTTGCCGTCGCGGTGCGCCGGCACGAAGGGGTCGCTGCTCCATTGGTCCAGCGGGCCGGTGGGCACCACGTCGGTGTGGCCGGCGAAGACCAGCGTGGGCGCGCCGGGCTTCGAGGAGTTCCGCCTGGCCCAGAGGTTGATCACGCGGAAGTCCTGCGGGCCGCTCTCGATGGTTTCGCAGTCGAAGCCCAGCGGCCGCAGCCGGTCGCGCAGCACCTGCTGGCACCCGCCGTCCTCGGGCGTGACGGAGCGGCGGGAGATCAACTGTTCGGTAAGGTGAAGGGTCTTCATGCAGTCATTCCCGCGAAGGCGGGACCAGTGCCCCCGCATTCTGCTGCGCGCCGCCTGGATCCCCGCCTTCGCGGGGATGACGGAACGAACATCAATGCTTCACGTCCAGCGTGATCTCGGTGAACGAGGGCTCGTCGGCCAGGTCTTCCTCGCTTGCGCCTTCCTCCGCCCGGGCCGCACCGGCGCCGGGGCCGAAGTCGTTCTGCAGGCGCCATTGCAGGTTGGTGGGCGAGTCGGCGTTGGCGATGCCTTCCTTCTTGTCCACCACGCCGTCGACGATCAGCTTGGCGATGGCCTGCTCGAAGGTCTGCGAGCCTTCGGCCATGGACTTCTCCATCGCCTCCTTCACGCCGGAGAAATCGCCCTTCTCGATCAGCTCGGACACCAGCTTGGTGTTGAGCATCACCTCCACCGCCGGCGTGCGGCCGCCGTGCACGGTGCGCAGCAGCCGCTGCGAGACGACGCCCTTGAGCGCCGCCGCCAGGTCGCCCAGCATGGTGGGACGCACCTCGACGGGGTAGAACGACAGGATGCGGTTGAGCGCCTGGTAGCTGTTGTTGGCGTGCATGGTGGCCAGGCACAGGTGGCCCGACTGCGCGTAGGCGATGGCGGCCGACATGGTCTCGCGGTCGCGGATCTCGCCGATCAGGATCACGTCGGGCGCCTGGCGCAGCGCGTTCTTCAGCGCGGTCTGCATCGACTGCGTGTCGCTGCCCACCTCGCGCTGGTTGACCACCGACTTCTTGTTCTTGAACAGGAATTCGACCGGGTCCTCGATGGTCAGGATGTGGCCCGACGACTTCTCGTTGCGAAAGTCCATCATCGACGCGAGCGTGGTGCTCTTGCCGGCGCCGGTGGCGCCCACCATCAGCAGCAGGCCGCGCTTGGCCATGATCAGCTCGCCCAGGATCATGGGCACGTTGAGCGACTCCAGCGGCGGGATCTCGGTGGTGATGTAGCGGATGACGGCCGCGTAGGTGCCGCGCTGGCGCATCGCCGAGAAGCGGAAGTTGCCCACGCCCTCGATGGCATGCGCCATGTTCAGCTCGCCGGTCTCCTCCAGCTCGGTCATGCGCCGGGCCGGCAGCACCTCGGCCAGCAGCGCCTTCGGCGCGTCGGCCGGCAGCAGCTGGTTGTTGATCGGCACGCACTGGCCATTGATCTTGATCAGGGCCGGCGCATTGGCGGACAGGTAGACGTCCGACGCCTTCTTCTCGCCCATCAGGCGCAGGATGCGCTCCATCGTGCTCATTTGATTCACCTCACTCCATCCGGATGACCGAATCATCGCGGCTCGACGGCCCGATGACAAATCGAGGGGACCGCGCGGGCGCGGATTCGGTCACCCCCGCGCAGCCTGCGGGCGTCACCGGTCCGCGCGGACGGGCCCTCAGGGCCGCAGCAGGTCGTTCAGGCTGGTCTTGGCGCGGGTCTGGGCATCGACCCGCTTGACGATGATGGCCGCGTACAGGCTGTACTTGCCGCCGTCCTTGGGCAGGCTGCCCGAGATCACCACCGAGCCGGCCGGCACGCGGCCGTAGCTCACCTCGCCGGTGGCGCGGTCGTAGATCGGGGTGCTCTGGCCGATGTACACGCCCATGGAGACCACCGAGTTCTCCTCGACGATCACGCCTTCGACGATCTCGGAGCGGGCGCCGATGAAGCAGTTGTCCTCGATGATGGTCGGGTTGGCCTGCAGGGGCTCGAGCACGCCGCCCAGGCCCACGCCGCCGGACAGGTGCACGTTCTTGCCGACCTGGGCGCAGGAGCCCACCGTGGCCCAGGTGTCGACCATGGTGCCTTCGTCGACGTAGGCGCCGATGTTGACGTAGCTGGGCATCAGCACCGCGCCCTTGGCGACGAAGCTGCCGCGGCGGGCCACGGCCGGCGGCACCACGCGCACGCCGGTGGCCGCCATCTCCTCGGGCGTGAGGTGGGCGAACTTGGTCTGCACCTTGTCGAAGAAGGCCAGGTCGCCCGACTTCATCAGCTCGTTGTCCTTCAGGCGGAACGACAGCAGCACTGCCTTCTTGATCCACTGGTGCACGGTCCACTGGCCCACGCCTTCGCGCGTGGCGACGCGCAGGCGGCCGTGGTTCAGCTCGGCGATGACGTGTTCGACCGCCTCGCTGACGTCCTTGGGCGCGCCTTTCGGGGACAGGCTGGCGCGGTTTTCCCAGGCGGCATCGATGGTCTGTTGAAGTTGTGCGGTCATGGACGGTTCGAGGAGGAAGTGTTCTGGAGGAATTGGACGATGCGTTGCGCGGCTTCCAGGCATTCGGCGGTCTGCGCCACCAGGGCCATGCGCACGCGGCCGGCGCCGGGGTTGCGGCCGCCGCTCTCGCGGGCCAGGTAGCTGCCCGGCAAGACCGTCACATTGTATTGAGCCAGCAGGTCGCGGGCGAACGCCTGGTCGTCCCCGCCGGGCACGCCGGCCCAGAGGTAGAAGCTGGCGTCGGGCAGGCGCACGTCCAGCACCTGCTCGAGCACGGGCGTCACCTGCGCGAACTTGCGGCGGTACTGGGCCCGGTTGTCCACCACGTGCTGCTCGTCGCCCCAGGCCGCGATGCTGGCCGCCTGCACCGGCGGCGCCATGGCGCTGCCGTGGTAGGTGCGGTAGAGCGCGAAGGCCTTGAGCAGCTGGGCGTCGCCGGCGACGAAGCCGCTGCGCATGCCCGGCACGTTGCTGCGCTTGGACAGGCTGATGAAAGACACCAGCCCGCGGAAGTCGCCGCGCCCGAGCCGGGCCGCCGCCTCCATGCCGCCCAGCGGCGGCTCGTCGCGGAAGTAGATCTCGCTGTAGCACTCGTCCGAGGCGATCACGAAGCCGTGACGGTCCGACAGCTCGAACAGCTTGCGCCATTCGTCGATCGGCATCACGGCGCCGGTGGGGTTGCCCGGGGAGCAGACGTACAGCAGCTGCGTTCGCGCCCAGACGTCGGCGGGCACGCTGTCCCAGTCGACCGCGAAGTTGCGCGCCGGATCGGACGGCGCGTAGTACGGCTCGGCCCCGGCCAGCAGGGTCGCGCCTTCGTAGATCTGGTAGAACGGATTGGGGCAGACCACCACCGGCCGCCTGGACGGATCGACCACGGTCTGCGCGAAGGCGAACAGCGCCTCGCGCGAGCCGTTCACCGGCAGCACCTGGGTGGCCGGGTCCACCGCCAGGCCGTAGCGGCGCTGCAGCCAGCCGGCGAAGGCCTCGCGCAGGGCCGGCGTGCCGATGGTGGGCGGGTAGCCGGCCAGGTCGGCGCCCGGCGTCTCCATCGCCTGCGACAGCGCCTGCTTGATGAAGGCCGGCGTCGCGTGCTTGGGCTCGCCGATGCCCAGGCTGATCGGGCGGAAAGCGGGGTTCGGGGTCACGCCCGCGAACAGTTGCCGCAGCCGCTCGAAGGGGTAGGGCTGAAGGCGGGCCAGGAGGGGATTCATGGGCAGCGATTATCGGATGCGCTGCGCCGGCCTCTTTCACGCGGTCGAGCTGCGCACCTTGAAAAGGGACGAGCCTCGCGCCTATCCTTGTCGTCCCTTTGCGTGAGGAGCCCCCATGCTGTCCGAAAGCACCGTGACCACCATGCTGCCCGTCGTCGACATGCAGCGCGCCAGGACCTTCTACGAGGGCAAGCTGGGCCTGCGGCCCGAGGCCCAGCCCAACGGCAATACGCTCTACCACTGCGGCGCCGCGGCCATCGCCCTGTACCAGCGCGACACGCCGACCAAGGCCGAGCACACGGCGATGAGCTTCGAGGTGCGCGACCTCGCGTCGGAGATCGGCCAGCTGGAGAAGGCGGGCGTGAAGTTCGAGGACTACGACCTGCCGGGGCTCAAGACGGTGAACCACATCTGCGATCTCGGCGCCGAGAAGGCCGCGTGGTTCTACGACACCGAGGGCAACTGCCTCTGCCTGCACCAGGACAAGGCCTGATTGGGCGGGGCGCCCACGCGGCAGGCGGTGCCTGCCGCGTGGGGGCAGGGTGCGGGTGACAACAGGAAACCTCTGCGCCCCGCCACCGCCACCGCCATCGCCTTTGTCGCCACCGTCATCCCCGCGAAGGCGGGGATCCAGTGCTTCCCCGAAGTCCGCTGGAGGCGGACGCTCTGGATTCCCGCCTTCGCGGGAATGACGGGACGTGGAGAGCGGGAATGACGGACGTGGCGAGCGAAATGACGGTGAGGGGCAGCGGGCCGCCGGAGACCCCATGCCGCATGCCACTGACAGCAATGAGCCGCGACCAGAGCCACCCCCCGAACAACTACGCCCCCCAGCCATTCCCCTCCAACGGTGAAAGCGGCACCCCCAAAACCGCCATCAACTCCCGCGCGTTCTCCGGCGCATGCAACTTGTCGGTGTTGTCGAAGTAGCAATAGACATCCCGCGCCTCCCGCTTCGCCGGCGCGCGCTTCGAGATCAGCCGCGCATCCGCCGGCTGCCCTCCATTCCGCCACGCATCGATCCGCGCGCCCCACTCCGCGATCTGCTCCGGCGAATACCGGCTCTTGTACAGCTCGGTCGAACCATGCAGCCGCATGTAGACGAAATCGGCCGTCACGTCCTCGTACAGCGGCCAGGGGTTGGGCGTGTCGGCCACCACCCAGGCGACGTTGAACCGCCGCAGCAGCGCGATGAAGGCCGGTTGGACGAAGGAGTCGTGCCGCACCTCCACGCAGTGGCGAAGGCGCTGCCGGTGCTGCGGCTCGACCATCTCCCGCCCCTTGAGGCGGTGGTCGTGCCGTAACGCCACCTTGGCCGCCGCCGCGGTGGTCCTGGGCAGCGAAGCGAAGAACTGCTCGAACAGCCCCAGGTCCAGCCGCATCTGGGGCGGGAACTGCCACAGGATCGGCCCCAGCTTGTCGCCCAGGGCGAACAGCCCCGAAGCGAAGAAATTGCCCATCGCCGCCTCGATGTTGCGCAGCTTGAGCATGTGCGTGATGAACCGCCCACCCTTGACGGCGAAGACGAAGCCCGGCGGCGTCTGCGCGGCCCAGGTCGCGTAGCTGGAAGGCCGCTGCAGCGAATAGAACGAGCCATTGAGCTCGATGCTGTTGAAGTGGCGGGCCGCGTGCCAGAGCTCCCGGGCCTGGGCCAGGCCCCGCGGGTAGAAGTTGCCGCGCCAGGGCGTGTAACGCCAGCCCGAGACGCCGATGAACACCTTGCCCGCCATGCGCCCGGTCTAGCAAAAACAGCCGGGCTGCGGCGTCGGCCCTTACCGCCTGTTTCAGGCGGCGGGGGCCCCTTCCCCGGGGGGCCGGCGTGGCTCAGCACGGTATCATGCGACCCACTTTCCGACGGGCCGCCCGTGGCGGCCCCCCGCTGAACGAATCCTCCACCGGGCTTGCCGCCGTGCGTCTCACCTCCATCAAGCTTTCCGGATTCAAGTCCTTCGCCGAACCCACCAACTTCATGTTGCCCGGCCAGCTGGTCGGGGTGGTCGGCCCCAACGGCTGCGGCAAGTCCAACATCATGGATGCGGTGCGCTGGGTGCTGGGGGAGTCGAAGGCGAGCGAACTGCGTGGCGAGTCCATGCAGGACGTCATCTTCAACGGCACGACCACCCGCAAGCCGGCCTCGAGGTCGTCGGTCGAACTGATCTTCGACAACGCCGACCACCGCGCCGGCGGCCAGTGGAGCCAGTTCGCCGAGATCGCGGTCAAGCGCGTGCTCACGCGCGACGGCACCAGCAGCTACTACATCAACAACCAGCCGGTGCGCCGCCGCGACGTGCAGGACGTGTTCCTGGGCACCGGCCTGGGACCGCGCGCCTACGCCATCATCGGCCAGGGCACCATCAGCCGGATCATCGAATCCAAGCCCGAGGAGCTGCGCCTGTTCCTCGAGGAGGCGGCGGGCGTCTCCAAGTACAAGGAGCGCCGGCGCGAGACCGAGAACCGCCTGTCCGATACGCGCGAGAACCTCACGCGCGTGGAAGACATCCTGCGCGAGCTCAACGCCAACCTCGACAAGCTGGAAAAGCAGGCCGAGGTGGCGCAGAAGTACAACTCGCTGCAGGCCGAGGTCACGCTCAAGCAGCACCAGCAGTGGTTCCTCAAGCGCGCCGAAGCCGAGACCGACCAGGTCCGCATCAAGACCGATGCCGACAAGGCCGTGAACGACCTCGAGTCGCGCCTGGCCGACCTGCGCCACGTCGAGAGCGAGCTGGAGACCATCCGCCAGGCGCACTACGCGGCCGGCGACACGGTCAACCAGGCCCAGGGGCAGCTGTACGAGGCCAGTGCCGAAGTCGGCCGGCTGGAGGCGGAGATCCGCTTCGTGGTCGAGGGCCGCCAGCGGGTGGAGCAGCGGCTGCAGCAGCTCAAGGAACAGACCGCCCAGTGGGCTGCGCGCAAGGACGATGCCGCCGCCGAGGTCGAGACGCTGGCCGGCCAGGCGGTCGACGCCGAGGAAAAGGCCACGCTGCTGGCCGCCCAGGTCGAGGAGCAGGCCATGGCGCTGCCCGACCTGGAGGAGGCGCTGCGCCAGGCCCAGGGCAAGTCGGCCGAGCAGCGCACCGGCGTCGCCCAGGTGCAGCAGCAGATCCAGGTGCTGGCGGCCGACCAGCGCAACATCGAGGAACAGAGCCGCCAGCTCTCGCAGCGGCGCGAGCGCCTGGTGGCCGACCGCAACGCGCTGGCCGCGCCCGACGAGGCGCGCCTGGCCAACCTCCAGCAGCAGCTGGGCGCGGCGCAGGAGACCGCCGAGACCGCCGATGCGCGCCTGCACGAGCTGCAGGAGCAGGTGCCGCAGCTGGACGAGGACCGCCGCGCGAAGCAGCAGGCCGTCAACAGCGAGGGCCACAAGCAGGCCGACCTGTCGGCCCGCATGGAGGCGCTCAAGGCGCTGCAGGAGAAGGTCCGCACCGACGACAAGCTCAAGCCCTGGCTGGCCCGCCACGGCCTGGACGGCCTGCAGGCGCTGTGGAGCCGCATCCACATCGAGCAAGGCTGGGAGAACGCGCTGGAATCCGTGCTGCGCGAGCGCCTGTCCTCGCTGGAGGTCTCGCGCCTGGAGATGGTCAAGGCCTTCGCCGCCGACGCGCCGCCGGCCAAGCTGGCCTTCTACACGCCGCCGGCAGCCGCCGTGCCCGAGGCGGCCGGCGCGCTGCCGCGCCTGTCGGACCTGCTGCGCCTGAACGACGCCGGCCAGAAGGCGCTGCTGGCCGACTGGTTGTCCGGCTGCTACACCGCCGCCAGCTTCGACGAAGCGCTGTCCGCCCGCGACAAGCTCAAGCCGGGCGAGGCGATCTACGTCAAGTCCGGCCACTGCGTCACGGCCCACAGCGTGAGCTTCTACGCGCAGGACTCCGAGCGCGCCGGCCTGCTCGCGCGCCAGCAGGAGATCGAGAACCTCGAGAAGCAGCTGCGCGCTCAGGCCCTGATCACCGAGGAGGCGCGCTTCGCGCTGGTGCGGGCCGAGGCCGCGTACAGCGACGCTTCCCAGCGCCTGGTGGCCGCACGCCGCGAGGCCGCCGACACCCAGAGCCGCGCCCACGAACTGCAGGTGGAGACCCTGCGCCTGACGCAGCTGGCCGAGCAGACCCGCGCCCGCAGCGAACAGATCGCCGGCGACCTGGCCGAGGTCGACGCGCTGCTGGAGGAGCTGCAGGAGCGCCGCGTGGCCGCCGAAGGGCGCTTCGAGGAGCTGGACATGCAGCTGGCCGACAGCCAGGAGCGCCACGCCCAGCTGGACGAACGCGTGATCGAGTCCGAGCGCAAGCTGGCCCAGGCCCGCGAGCAGCAGCGCAGCCTGGAGCGGCAGGCGCAGGAGGCGCAGTTCTCCCAGCGGTCGCTGGAGGCGCGCCGCGCCGAACTGCAGCGCGCCATCGAGACCGCCAGCCAGCAGGCCGGCGCCATCGCCCAGGAAGAGGAACGCGCACATACCGAGCTCGCGCGACTGACCGACGCGGCCGCGCAGGCCGGCCTGCAGAACGCGCTGCAGCTCAAGTCCGAGCGCGAGACGTCGCTGGGCGCCAAGCGCAGCGAGTACGACGACCTGACCGCCAAGCTGCGCGCCAGCGATGAGCGCCGCCTGCAGCTCGAACGCGAGCTGGACCCGCTGCGCCAGCGCATCACCGACCTGCAGCTCAAGGAGCAGGCCGCCCGCCTGGGCCTGGAGCAGTACAGCCAGCAGCTGGCCGACGCCAATGCCGACCTGGAGGCCGTGGGCAAGTCCATCGCCGAGGGCAACGTGCGCCTGGCGGGCATGCAGGGCGACATCGACCGGCTGCACCGCGAGATCGCGGCGCTGGGCGCGGTCAACCTCGCGGCGCTGGAGGAGCTGTCCACGGCGCGCGAGCGCAAGCAGTTCCTGGATGCGCAGTCGGCCGACCTGAACGAGGCCATCACCACGCTGGAAGACGCCATCCGCAAGATCGACGGCGAGACGCGCGAGCTGCTGGCCGGCACCTTCAAGGTCGTCAACGACCACTTCGGGCGCATGTTCCCCGAGCTGTTCGGCGGCGGCAACGCCAAGCTGGTGATGACGGGCGAGGAGATCCTGGATTCCGGCGTGCAGGTGATGGCGCAGCCGCCCGGCAAGAAGAACCAGACCATCCACCTGCTGTCCGGCGGCGAGAAGGCGCTGACGGCCATCGCCCTGGTGTTCGCCATCTTCCAGCTCAACCCGGCGCCTTTCTGCCTGCTGGACGAGGTCGACGCGCCGCTGGACGACGCCAACACCGAGCGCTACGCCAAGCTGGTGAGCAGCATGAGCAAGGAAACGCAGTTCCTCTTCATCAGCCACAACAAGATCGCGATGGAGATGGCCGAGCAGCTGATCGGCGTCACCATGCAGGAGCAGGGTGTCTCGCGCATCGTCGCGGTGGACATGGAATCGGCGGTGTCGATGGTGGAAACGGCATGAGGGCCGGACAACGGCGCGAAAGGACCGCCTGATGTCCGGCTTCACCCTCGGCCTGGTCATCCTCGGCGGCCTGGTGCTGGCCCTGCTGGTGGCCTGGAACGCCTGGACCACCCGCAAGCTGGCCCCGCGGCAGGCGCAGCAGCCGCCCCGGCAGGATCCGCGCGGCGGCGGCCCGATCGACCCCGACAACCCGATCGAACCGGTGTTCGACACCGAACCGGTCCCGCCGCTGCCGATGCCCGAGCGCAAGCCCGGCCTCGACGCGCTGATCGACGTCCTCGCGCCGATCGCCGTGGAGTCGCCGGTTTCGGGTGAAGCGGCCGTCGCGGCCCTGCCGGCCACGCGCCGCGCGGGCAGCAAGCCTTTCGCCATCGAGGGCCTGAACGACGCCACCCAGCACTGGGAGACGCCGCACCCGGGCGAGCGCTACGCGGCCTTCCAGGCCGGCGTGCAGCTGGCCAACCGCACGGGCGCGCTCAACGAGATCGAGTTCTCCGAGTTCGTGGTCAAGGCCCAGGCCTTCGCCGACGCGGTGAACGGCGCGCCCGAGTTCCCCGAGATGCTGCACGAGGTGGCCCGCGCCCGCGAACTCGACCAGTTCGCCAGCCAGCACGACGCGCAGCTGGGTTTCACCCTGCGCGCCCGCAACGCGGCCTGGAGCCCGGGCTACGTCCACCAGAACGCGTCCCGCTTCGGCTTCGTCTCGGGCGCCATTCCCGGCCGGCTGGTTTTGCCGGCCTCGCAGCCGGGCCATCCGCTGCTGGTGCTGTCGTTCGACACCCAGGCCGCGCTGTCCGAGGACCCGGCCCAGTCGGCCATCCGCGAGGTCACGCTGAGCCTGGACGTGCCGCAGGTGCACCGCGCCGAGCAGCCGTTCGCGCGCATGCGCGATGCCGCCCTGGGCCTGGCCGAGGGCATGGACGGCGTGATCACCGACGACAACGGCCAGCCCATCCAGGTCGAGGCGCTGGACGTGGTCGGCGCCGACCTGGAAATGCTCTACGACACCCTGGAGGCGCGCGACCTCGCGGCCGGCTCGCCGCAGGCGCGCCGACTCTTCAACTAGGTTTCGAGCATGTCCGCCTCCCCGAAGGTGCAGGAGCGCGTGGACGCGCTGCGGGAACTGCTGCACCACCACGCCCACCGCTACTACGTGCTCGACGAGCCGGAGATCCCGGACGCCGAGTACGACAAGCTGTTCCAGGAGCTGCAGGCGCTGGAAGAGGCGCATCCCGAACTGCGCTCGCCCGACTCGCCCACCCAGCGCGTGGGCGGCGGCGTGCTGGAGGGCTTCGCCCGGGTGCGGCACAAGGTGCCGATGCTGTCCATCCGCACCGAGACCGACATCGAGGCCAGCGGCGCGCGCAGCTTCGACGCCCGCGTGCGGCGCGAGCTCGGACTGGGCGAGGGCGATCCGCCCGTCGAATACGTCGCCGAACTGAAATTCGACGGCCTGGCCATCAGCCTGCGCTACGAGGACGGCGTGCTGGTGCAGGCCGCCACTCGCGGCGACGGCGAGATCGGCGAGGTCGTGACGCAGAACATCCGCACCATCGGCCAAGTGCCGCTGCGGCTGTCGGCCCGCGGCAAGGGCACGCCGCCGGTGCCGCCGGTGCTGGAGGTGCGTGGCGAGGTCTACATGCGCCGCGACGACTTCGAGCGGCTCAACGAGCAGCAGCGCGAGAAGATCGCCCGCGGCGCGAAGAACGAGAAGACGTTCGTCAATCCGCGCAATGCGGCGGCCGGAGCGGTGCGCCAGCTCGATCCCGCCATCGCCCGCCAGCGGCCCCTGAGCTTCTTCGCCTACGGCTGGGGCGAGATCGTGGGCGGGCCGGCCTTCGAGACCCAGTACGAGCTGCTGGAGACGATGCGGGCCTGGGGCCTGCCGGTGTCGCAGCACACGCGCCGGGCGCGCGGGGCCGAGGAGCTGGTGGCCTTCCACCAGTCCATCGGCGCCAGCCGCGACCAGCTGCCCTACGACATCGACGGCGTGGTCTACAAGGTGGACAGCCTGGCGCTGCAGAAGCGCCTGGGCTTCGTCACCCGCGAGCCGCGCTGGGCGGTGGCGCACAAGTACCCGGCGCAGGAGCAGCTCACCACCGTGGAGTCGATCGACGTCTACGTGGGCCGCACCGGCAAGCTGACGCCGGTGGCGCGGCTGCAGCCGGTGTTCGTCGGCGGCGTGACGGTCACCAACGCCACGCTGCACAACGAGGACGAGGCGCGGCGCAAGGATGTTCGCGTGGGCGACACGGTGATCGTGCGGCGTGCGGGCGACGTGATCCCCGAAGTCGTCGCCGTCGTTCCCGACAAGCGCGCCGCGGGCGCGCAGCCCTTCACCATGCCCACGCACTGCCCGGTCTGCGGCAGCGACGCGGTGCGGGAGGAGGGCGAGGCCGACTACCGCTGCACAGGTGGCCTCGTCTGCGGCGCCCAGCGCAAGCAGGCACTGCTGCATTTCGCCCAGCGCCGCGCCATGGACATCGAGGGCCTGGGCGAGAAGCTGGTCGACCAGCTGGTCGATGCCGGCGTGGTGCGCACGCTGCCCGACCTGTACCGGCTGGGCCTGGCCCACCTGGTGGCGCTGGACCGCATGGGCGAGAAGTCGGCGCAGAACCTGCTGGCCGGCCTGGAGCAGTCCAAGAACACCACGCTCCCGCGCTTCCTGTACGCGCTGGGCATCCGCCACGTGGGCGAGGCCACGGCGCGCGACCTGGCGCGGCACTTCGGCCAGCTCGACACGATCATGGACGCCAGCGCCGAGCGGCTGCTGGAGGTGCCCGACGTGGGCCCGATCGTGGCCGAGAGCATCCACACCTTCTTCGCCCAGCCGCACAACCGCGAGGTGGCCGAGCAACTGCGCGCCTGCGGCGTGCACTGGGAGGACACCGAACCGACGGCCCAGGCG
Source organism: Ramlibacter sp. Leaf400 (assembly GCF_001424545.1). Taxonomy (GTDB): domain Bacteria; phylum Pseudomonadota; class Gammaproteobacteria; order Burkholderiales; family Burkholderiaceae_C; genus Ramlibacter. The sequence goes on from NZ_LMQL01000010.1 coordinate 186,860, forward strand.
CCCAAGCCCCTGGCCGGCAAGACCGTGGTGCTCACCGGCACGCTGCCCACCCTGAGCCGGGACGAGGCCAAGGACCTGCTGGAAGCGGCCGGCGCCAAGGTGGCCGGCTCGGTGAGCAAGAAGACCAGCTACGTGGTGGCCGGCGCCGAGGCCGGCAGCAAGCTGGACAAGGCTCAGGAGCTGGGCGTGCCGGTGCTGGACGAGGACGGGTTGCGCCGGCTGCTGTCCGGGGGAGAGGCCTGATCCGGCGCGGACTCGGGCCGGCGCCACAGCCAGGCCAGCACGATTGCCATCCCGCCGATCACGGACAGCACGTACCAGCGCGGGCCCATCCAGAACAGCATGCTGGTGGCGCTGGCCGCCATCAGCGCGCTGGCCAGCCACTTGGCGCGGCGACGCACCACGCCGCCGCTGCGCCAGTCGCGCAGGTGCGCACCGAAATGCGGGTGCGACTCCAGCCAGTTCAGCAGCCGCGGCGAACTGCGCGCCGCCGCCCAGGCGGCCAGCAGCACGAAGGGCACGGTGGGCAGGACGGGAAGGAACACGCCGATGATGCCCAGCACCAGGCTGGCCACGGCCAGCAGCAGGAACAGCCAGCGGGCAGGACCGGTGGCCAGGCGGTGATCCACGGGGGGCGGCGCCATGCGGCATTGTCGCTTGCGGCTATGCTCGTCCCATGGCGATCCGAGACATCCTGAAGATGGGCGACCCGCGGCTGCTGCGCGTGGCCCAGCCCGTGCAGCGCTTCGACACCGACGAGATCCACCTGCTGGTCGCCGACATGTTCGACACCATGCGGGCCGTCAACGGCGCCGGCCTGGCCGCCCCCCAGATCGGCGAGGACCTGCAGCTTGTGATCTTCGGGACCGACGCGCCCAATCCGCGCTACCCCGACGCACCGGTGGTGCCCCGCACCGTGCTGCTCAACCCCGTCATCACGCCGGTGGGCGACGAGGAAGAGGAGGGCTGGGAAGGCTGCCTCTCCGTCCCCGGCCTGCGCGGCGTGGTGCCGCGCTGGAAGACGATCCGCTACACGGGCGTCAACCCGTTCGGCGACCCCATCGACCGAACGGTCGACGGCTTCCATGCCCGCGTGGTGCAGCACGAGTGCGACCACCTCATCGGCAAGCTGTACCCGATGCGGGTTCGCGACTTCACGAAATTCGGCTTCACCGAGGTGCTGTTCCCGGAGATCGACGCTGCCGAGGACGATTAGTCCCGGCTGACGGGGCTTCCTACGAAGCCGCCAGCGCTTCCAGCAGCTCCGTCTCGATCTGGATCTGCCGGCGGTTCTGCTGCAGCTCGGCGCCGTCGATCAGGAAGGTGTCCTCGACCCGCTCGCCCAGCGTGCTGACCTTGGCGAGCTGCAGGTTGATCTTGTGCCGCGCGAGCACGCGGGCGATCGAATAGAGCAGGCCCACGCGGTCGCTGGCCGAGACGCTGAGCAGCCAGCGCTGGGCCCGCTCGTCGGGCGTGAGCTGCACGCGCGGTGCGATCGGAAAGCTCTTGACGCGGCGCGAGACGCGGCCGCGGCTGGGCGCGGGCAGCGGCCCGGCGCGCTCCAGCGTCTGTTCCAGGCCCGACTCGACCATGCTGACCAGCTCGCGGTAGTGCTCGGGCAGCATGGAGGTGACGACCTGGAAAGTGTCCAGCGCAAAGCCGTTCCTGGCCGTGTGGATTCGCGCGTCCAGGATGGAGAAGCTGGCCTGGTCGAAGTAGCCGCAGATGCGGGCGAACAGGTCGGGCTGGTCGGGCGTGTACACCAGCACCTGCAGGCCTTCGCCCACGGGCGACATGCGCGCACGCACCACCGGCCTGGCCGTGCCCACGTGGCGCGAGAGGTGCCGCGTGTGCCAGGCGATCTCGCCGGCGTCGTGGCGCATGAAGTAGCCCACGTCCAGCGTGTCCCACAGCTTCTTGTGCACCTCGAAGGGCAGGGCGAACAGCTGCAGCAGCACCAGCGCCTCGCGCTTGCGGGCCTCGATCTCGGCGGCCTTGTCCGGCGCATGGCCGCCCAGCGCGCGCAGCGTGGCGCGGTACAGGTCCTCCAGCAGCTTGCCCTTCCAGGCGTTCCACACCTTGGGGCTGGTGCCGCGGATGTCGGCCACGGTCAGCAGGTACAGCGCCGTCAGGTTGCGCTCGGTGCCCACCCTCTGCGCGAAGGCGGAGATCACGGCCGGGTCGCTCAGGTCCTCCTTCTGCGCGATGCGGCTCATGGTGAGGTGCTCGCGCACCAGGAATTCGATCAGCCGGCAGTCGTCCGCCTCGATGGCGTGCTGCCTGCAGAAGTGGCGGACCTCGGCCGCGCCGATCACCGAGTGGTCACCGCCGCGGCCCTTGCCGATGTCGTGGAAGAGGGCCGCGACGTACAGGATCCAGGGCTTGTCGTAGCCGGCCGCCAGCTGCGAGCAGAACGGGTACTCGTGCGCGTGCTCGGCGATGAAGAAGCGCCGCACGTTGCGCAGCACCATCAGGATGTGCTGGTCCACCGTGTAGACGTGGAACAGGTCGTGCTGCATCTGGCCCACGATGCGGCGGAACACCCACAGGTAGCGGCCCAGCACCGAGGTCTGGTTCATCAGCCGCAGCGCGTGCGTGATGCCCGAGGGCTGCAGCAGCATCGCCTTGAAGGTGGCGTGGTTCACCGGGTCGTTGCGGAACTTCGAGTCCATCACGCCGCGCGCGTTGTACAGGGCGCGCAGCGTGCGGGCCGACAGGCCGTTGATGCCCACCGTGGTCTGGAACAGCAGGAAGGTCTCGAGGATGGCGTGCGGTTCCTGCTGGTACAGGTCGTCGCTGGCGACCTCCAGCATGCCGGCCTTGTTGGCGAAGCGCGGGTTGATCGGCACCGGCTCGTGCCCGCTGGGGTTGATGCGCTCCTCGATGTTCAGCAGCAGGATCTGGTTGAGCTGAGTGACGGCCTTGGCGGCCCAGTAGAAGCGCTTCATCAGCGCCTCGCTGGCCCGCTGGAGGACCCGGCCTTCCGGGCTGGTGGCGGTGCGGTAGCCGAACGACTCGGCCACCGCGGTCTGCAGGTCGAACACCAGCCGGTCCTCGCGCCGGCCGGCGATGGCGTGCAGCCGCGCGCGGATCAGGCTGAGCAGCGCCTCGTTGCGCTGGATCTGCTGCGCCTCCAGCGGGGTGGCCAGGCCGTTGGCGGCCAGCTCGTCCCAGCTGCCGCCGAAGCCGGCCGCCTTGGACACCCACAGGATGACCTGCAGGTCGCGCAGGCCGCCGGGCGACTCCTTGCAGTTGGGCTCCAGCGAGTACGGCGTGTTCTCGAACTTGGTGTGCCGCTGGCGCATCTCCAGCGTCTTGGCGATGAAGAAGGCGCGCGGGTCCAGCGTGGCGCGGAAGCGCTCCTGGAAGGTCGCGAACAGCCCGCGGTCGCCGCAAAGGAGGCGAGATTCGAGCAGCGAGGTCTGGATGGTCACGTCGGCCTCGGCGGCGGCCACGCATTCGCGGACCGTGCGCACGCTGGAGCCGATCTCCAGGCCGATGTCCCAGCAGCGGCCGATGAAGCTTTCCAGGCGCTGCTTGAGCTCGCCGTTGCCGTCGCCGTCGGCCTGCACCCCGTCGGGCAGCAGCACCAGAACGTCGACGTCGGAATGCGGGAACAGTTCGCCGCGGCCGTAGCCCCCGACGGCCAGGAGCGCGACTTCGGCCGGGAAGCCCGAGGCCTGCCACAGCGCCCCGAGCGCTGCATCGACGTGGCGCGCCAGCCGCCGCAGCACGGTGCCGATGGAACGGGTGGGGTTGCCCTCGCGCAGCAGCGCGGCGGTGAGGGCCGCCTTCTGCGCCTTGAGCTGCTCGCGCAGGGCGGCGGTCGAGGTGTCCGGCGGGGGCTGGAGGACGGCCGAGGCCATGGCCGGGGACGCGCCGGTCAGGCGGCGTTGACGAAGGGCGGGGGCGGCGGGCTGCCGGCCGACAGGGTGAGGACCTCGTAGCCGGTCTCGGTGACCAGCACGGTGTGCTCCCACTGGGCGGACAGCGAATGGTCCTTGGTGACGATGGTCCAGCCGTCGTTGCCGAACTCCTTCACCTCCTTGCGGCCGGCGTTGATCATCGGCTCGATGGTGAAGGTCATGCCCGGCTCCAGCTTCTCCAGCGTGCCGGGCTTCCCGTAGTGGAGCACCTGCGGCTCCTCGTGGAAGTTGCGGCCGATGCCGTGGCCGCAGAACTCGCGCACGACGGAAAAGCCGTTCTTCTCGGCGAACTGCTGGATCGCCCAGCCGATGTCGCCCAGGTGGATGCCGGGGCGCACCTTGACGATGCCCTGCCACATGGCCTCGTAGGTGAAGTTGACCAGCCGCCGGGCGGCGATGGAGACGTCGCCCACCACGAACATGCGGCTGGTGTCGCCGTACCAGCCGTCCTTGATGACGGTGACGTCGACGTTGACGATGTCGCCCTTCTTCAGCGGCTTGTCGTTGGGGATGCCGTGGCAGACCACGTGGTTGACCGAGGTGCACAGCGAAGCCGGGTAGGGCGGGTAGCCCGGCGGCTGGTAGCCCAGCGTCGCCGAGGTCGTGCCCTGCTTCTTCATGTACTCGGCCGCGAGCCGGTCGATCTCCCGCGTGGTGATGCCCGGCTTGATGTGGGGGGTGAGGTGGTCCAGCACCTCGGCCGCCAGCCGGCCGGCGATGCGCATGCCCTGGATGCCTTGCGCGTCCTTGTACGTGATGCTCATGGAGCGAATTATCCCAGAGGCCCCCGGGCCTCGCAGGGGCGTGGGCGGTGCCCGGTAAAATGCCGGGGCTCATGGCGCCGCCCCAGTCAGCGGCGGCGCCTTCCTCTCCCACACAGGCTTTCACAGTGACCCTGCACATCACCGAGTTCGAGGGTGGCCGCGCCCTCAGCGAGTTCCGCATCCGGCAACTGCTCCCCCGGCTCCAGGAAGTGCACGACAAGGTCAGCGGCGTGTCAGCCCGCTTCGTCCACGTGGCGGCGTGGGACCACCCGCCCTCCGGCGCCGAGCGCGAGCGACTGGCCGCGCTGCTGACCTACGGCGAGCCCTTCGAGGGCGCCGCGCAGGGCGAGCTGTTCGTCGTCTCGCCGCGCCTGGGCACCGTCTCGCCCTGGGCCTCCAAGGCCACCGACATCGCCCACAACTGCGGCATCGCGGTGCGACGGGTCGAGCGCGCGGTGGAGTGGCGCGTGGCGCTCAAGTCGCCGCTGCTGGGCCAGGCTCAGCTGTCGGCGGCCCAGCGCGAGGCCATCGCCGGCCTGCTGCACGACCGCATGACCGAGAGCGTGCTGGCCGACCGCGCCGGCGCGCACCGCCTGTTCAGCGAACTGGCGCCTTCGCCCATGGAAGAGGTGGACGTGCTGGGGGGCGGCCGCGCCTCGCTGGAGAAGGCCAACCTGCAGTTCGGCCTGGCGCTGGCCGAGGACGAGATCGACTACCTGCTCGACGCCTTCCGCGGCCTGGGCCGCAACCCGACCGACGTCGAGCTGATGATGTTCGCGCAGGCCAACAGCGAGCACTGCCGGCACAAGATCTTCAACGCGGACTTCACCATCGACGGCCAGCGGCAGGAGCACAGCCTGTTCGGGATGATCCGGCACACGCACCGCACGAATCCGCAGCACACGGTGGTGGCCTACTCGGACAACGCCGCCGTCATGGAGGGCGCCCGGGTGGAGGCTTTCGCGCCGGCGCGCGGCGACGGTCCCGCGGCGTATGCGCGCCAGGCGGCGCTGCACCACGTGCTGATGAAGGTGGAGACGCACAACCACCCGACGGCGATCTCGCCTTTCCCGGGCGCCTCCACGGGCGCGGGCGGCGAGATCCGCGACGAGGGCGCCACCGGCCGTGGTGCCAAGCCCAAGGCGGGCCTGACGGGCTTTTCGGTGTCGCGGCTCTGGGACAACCCCAACGGCCGGCCGGCGCACATCGCCAGCGCGCTGCAGATCATGACCGAGGGTCCGCTGGGCGGCGCCGCGTTCAACAACGAGTTCGGCCGGCCCAATTTGCTGGGCTACTTCCGCGAGTACGAACAGGACGTGGCCGGCGTGGCGCGCGGCTACCACAAGCCCATCATGATCGCGGGCGGCCTGGGCAGCATCGAGGCCGGGCAGACGCACAAGGAGCGCTTCCCCGCCGGCACGCTGCTGGTGCAGCTGGGCGGGCCGGGGATGCGCATCGGCATGGGCGGCGGCGCCGCCAGCTCGATGGCGACGGGCACCAACGCGGCGGAGCTGGACTTCGACTCGGTGCAGCGCGGCAACCCGGAGATCGAGCGGCGCGCGCAGGAGGTCATCAACCACTGCTGGTCGCTGGGCGCGGCCAACCCGGTGCTGGCCATTCACGACGTGGGTGCCGGCGGCCTGTCGAATGCCTTCCCCGAGCTCACGAACGACGCCGGCCGCGGCGCGCGCTTCGACCTGCGCGAGGTGCCGCTGGAGGAGTCCGGCCTGGCGCCCAAGGAGATCTGGTGCAACGAGAGCCAGGAGCGCTACGTCCTGGCCATAGCGCCGCAGTCGCTGGAGCAGTTCCGCGCGTTCTGCGAGCGGGAGCGGTGCCCGTTCGCGGTGGTCGGCGTCGCGACCGAGGAGCGGCAGCTGATCGTCGGCGAGAACCTCCAGGCCTCGTCCGGAGGGGCAGGGAGCCACGCCGTGGACATGCCGATGGACGTCCTCCTCGGCAAGCCGCCCAAGATGCACCGCGATGTGCAGCGCCTGAAGCGCGAAGTGCCGCCCATCGAGCTGACCGGCGTCGACCTGCAGGACGCGGTGATCAAGGTGCTGGCGCACCCGACGGTCGCCTCCAAGCGCTTTCTGATCACCATCGGCGACCGCACCGTGGGCGGTCTGTCGCACCGCGACCAGATGGTGGGCCCCTGGCAGGTGCCGGTGGCCGACTGCGCCGTGACGCTGGCCGACTTCCAGGGCTTCGCGGGCGAGGCCATGAGCCTGGGAGAGCGCACGCCGCTGGCGGCCACCGACGCCGCCGCTTCGGGCCGCATGGCGGTGGCCGAGGCCATCACCAACCTGCTGGCCGCCCCCATCGAACTGCCCCGCGTGAAGCTGTCGGCCAACTGGATGGCCGCCTGCGGCGAAGCGGGCGAGGACGCGGCGCTGTACGAGACGGTGAAGGCCGTCGGCCTGGAGCTGTGCCCGGCCCTGGGCGTGTCCATCCCGGTCGGCAAGGACAGCCTGTCGATGCGCACCCAGTGGCAGGAGGGCGGGGCGGCCAAGAAGGTGGTCTCGCCCGTCAGCCTGATCGTGACCGCCTTCGCCAGCATCGACGACGTGCGCACCACGCTCACGCCGCAACTTGCGGCGACCGAGGACACGACGCTGGTGCTGGTGGACCTGGGCAAGGGACGGGGCCGCATGGGCGGCAGCATCCTGGCGCAGGTGCTGGCGCAGCCCGGCGGCGACGTGCCCGACCTGGACGATCCGCGGGACCTGGTGAACCTGGTGGCGGCGGTCAACGCGCTGCGCGCTCAGGGCCGCGTGCTGGCCTACCACGACCGCAGCGACGGCGGCCTGCTGGCGGCGGCCTGCGAGATGGCGTTCGCCGGCCAGGTCGGCGTGAGCCTGAACGTGGACCTGCTGGTCACCGAAGGCGACGGCATCAGCGACAGCCGCGCCGAGTACGGCGATGCCAAGAACTGGGCCTCGCAGGTCAGCGCGCGCCGCGAGGAGCTCACCTTGCGCGCCCTGTTCAACGAGGAACTGGGCGTGCTGCTGCAGGTGCGCACCGACGAGCGCAACGAAGTCATGCAGGTGCTGCGCGAGCACGGGCTGTCCAAGTTCAGCCACTTCGTGGGCAAGACCCGGCCGGCCTCGTCCGCCATCGAGGTGGGCAAGGGCGAGGTCCAGGTCTGGCGCGACACCAAGGCGGTGTTCTCCGCCAGGCTGGCCGACCTGCACCAGGTGTGGGACAGCGTCAGCTGGAAGATCTGCCAGCAGCGCGACAACCCGGCGGGCGCCGATGCCGAGCACGCGGCCGCCGGCGACCCGGCCGATCCGGGCCTGCAGTTCGCGCCGGCCTTCGATCCGCGCGAGGACGTGGCCGCCCCGTACCTGAACCTGGCCCGTCCCCGCGTGGCCATCCTGCGGGAGCAGGGCGTCAACTCGCACGTGGAGATGGCGTACTGCTTCGACCTGGCCGGCTTCGAGGCGGTGGACGTGCACATGACCGACCTGCAGTCGGGCCGCGCCGAACTGCCCCAGTTCAAGGGCTTCGTCGCGTGCGGTGGCTTCAGTTACGGCGACACGCTGGGCGCCGGCATCGGCTGGGCCCGCAGCATCACGTTCAACCCGAAGCTGTCGGAGCAGTTCCAGGCCTTCTTCGGCCGCGACGACACCTTCGCCCTGGGCGTGTGCAACGGCTGCCAGATGCTGGCCGAGCTGGCCGACATCATCCCGGGCGCCCAGGCCTGGCCGCGTTTCACCACCAACCGCAGCGAGCGCTACGAGGCGCGGCTGTCGCAGGTGGAGGTGCTGCCGTCGCCCAGCCTGTTCTTCGACGGCATGGCCGGCAGCCGCCTGCCGATCGTGGTGGCGCACGGCGAGGGCTATGCGAACTTTGCGCAGCGGGGCGATCCGGCCCGGGCGATCGCGGCGATGCGCTTCATCGACCACCACGGGCAGCCGACCGAGCAGTACCCGCTGAACCCCAATGGCAGCCCGGGCGGGCTGACGGCGGTGACGACGGCCGATGGCCGCTTCACGGCCATGATGCCGCACGCCGAACGCGTGTTCCGCAACGTCCAGATGTCGTGGACGGGGGGCGACAAGAGCGAGTTCAGCCCCTGGCTGCGGATCTGGCGAAACGCCAGGAAGTGGGTGGGGTAAGTCCCTGTCGGTCAGCGGCAGCGGCGCGCGATTGCCCCCTTGACCGTCCCCTGCCGCAGAGGTTCAATGTAACGCCGGGTTACGCGCGCCTCGCAGCAGGAAGCGGGCGGGCCCCACCGGACAAAGGCCTCAAGATGTTCAAGCTGTTCCGACGCGCCGAGCCTCCCAAACCCGAACGCAAGCCCGCGGCCCCGGCCGCGCGGGCGTCGGCGCGGCCGCGGTCGCTTCCGCTGGTGCCGGAACCGCCCCCGGTGCCTGAGGTGCGGGAAGACCACGACGAATCGGCCTGGGACCTGTGGGAGCAGTCCCAGTTCCAGCTCGACAGCCAGATGGGCGGCCTGTCGCCGGCCGATTCGGTGCGGGTGCGCGAGGGACGTCCCAGCCAGATGGACGACCTCGATCCCTTCCAGCGCATCGGCAAGAACGACCGCTAGCCGGTTTCTCGCCGGTCGCCCTGCTGGCCGGCGACCGCCCCGACCCGGGGCCTAAACTCTGCCGCGATGCCCAGCGCCCGCTACGACCGCCTCGACGCCCTGCGGGGCGCCGCCATCGTCTGGATGACGGTCTACCACTTCTGCTTCGACCTCAACCACTTCCGCTGGATCCGCCAGGACTTCTACGCCGACCCGGTCTGGACCTGGCAGCGCACCGCCATCGTCAGCCTGTTCCTGTTCTGCGCCGGACTGTCGCAGGCGGTGGCGCATGCGCAGGGCCAGTCCTGGCCTCGGTTCTGGCGGCGCTGGGGGCAGATCGCCGCCTGCGCGCTGCTGGTGACGATCGGGTCCTGGTACATGTTCCCGCGCAGCTACATCTTCTTCGGCGTGCTGCACGGGATCGCGGCGATGCTCCTCGTGGTGCGGCTGACCGCGGGGTGGGGACGGGGGCTGTGGCTCGCCGGCGCCGCGGCCATCGGACTTTGGGCCCTGGCGCCCATGGCGCACGCCGCCTGGCCGTCGCTGGAGTTCCTCAACCGAGGGCCGTTCCACTGGCTGGGGCTTATCAGCCGCAAGCCGGTCACCGAGGACTACGTGCCGGTCTTCCCGTGGCTGGGGGTGATGTGGTGGGGGATGGCGGCCGGGCAATGGCTGCTGGCGCGCAGGCCGGCGCTGCTGCAAGGGCGGCTGATGGCGCCCGGTGCCGGCGCGCTGGCCTGGATGGGGCGGTGGAGCCTGACCTGGTACATGCTGCACCAGCCGGTGTTGATCGGGGTGCTGACGGTGGTGGCGGCGCTGGTGCGCTGAACGGCTGACCCGCTCCCGTCCCGGACGACGTCGACCCGACCCCCTTCCGCCGTCATTCCCGCGGAGGCGGGAATCCAGTGCTTCCAATCCGCCAAAAGAAAAGCGGCCTCGCGGCCGCTTCCTGGATTCCCGCCTGCGCGGGAATGACGAGAAGGTGTGGCGTGCTACTCCACCTTCGCGCCCGTGCGCAGGTCCTGCTGGAACTTCGCCAGCTTCTGCTGCTGCAGCGCCTGCGCAATCTGTGGCTTGACCTCGTCCATCTTGGGCAGCTGCGCTTCGCGCACGTCGTCCACGCGGATCACGTGCCAGCCGAACTGGCTCTTGACCGGGGCATCGGTGGTCTGGCCCTTGTTGAGCTTGATCATGGCCTGCGAGAACTCGGGCACGTAGCTGGCCGCGTTGGCCCAGTCGAGGTCGCCGCCGTTGGCGCCGGAGCCCGGGTCCTTCGACTGCTTCTTGGCGATGTCCTCGAACTTGCCGCCCTTCTTGAGGCTGGCGATGATGGTCTTGGCCTCGTCTTCCTTCTCCACCAGGATGTGGCGGGCCTTGTATTCCTTGCCGCCGTTGGCCGCCACGAACTTGTCGTACTCGGCCTTGATGTCGGCATCGGTCACCGGGTTCTTCTTCTGGTAATCGGCGAACAGCTCGCGGATCAGCAGGGTCTGGCGGGCCAGCTCCATCTGGGTGCGGAAGTCGTCGCTGCCGTCCAGGCCGCGCTTCTGGGCTTCCTGCATGAAGACCTCGCGCGCGATGACCTCTTCCTTGAGCTGCTCGGCGACGTCGGGCGTGATCGGCCGGCCGGACTTGGCCAGCTGCGAAGCCAGGGCGTCCACGCGGGCCTTGGGCACCGGCTTGCCGTTGACGATGGCGACGTTCTGGGCCGCTGCCGGAAGCGCGGCGCACAAGAGAGCTGCGGCCAACGCCGCAACGATTTGCTTTTTCATGGGGGAGGTCCCTCTCAAGGGTCGAATCGGAAGCGGGGGAGTGGTCAGGAGGTTTCGATGGCCAGCGCATGCAGCCCGGCGTCGATGTAATCCTGCAACGCATCATACACAAGGCGATGTCGCGCCAGCCGGGCCTTCCCACTGAAGAGCGGGGAGTCGATGCGGACCCGGAAATGGGTGCCGGAGCCCGTGCCGTCGGCCCCCGCATGGCCCGCATGGGCGCCGCTTTCGTCGATGACTTCCAGCCGGGTCGGCGCCAGCCGCTCGGCCAGGCGCCGGTGCAGGGCCTCGGCGGTGATCCCGGTCGGCATGGCTATTCCGTCTCGGTCTTCATGAAGCGTGACAGGTAGGCCGCCTGCGCCAGCACGAAGGCGATCATCAGCCCGAGGCCGCCGAACAGCTTGAAGTTCACCCAGGTGTCGGTCTCGAAGTTGTAGGCGACCCAGAGGTTGGCCACGCCCATGACGGCGAAGAAGGCGATCCAGCTCCAGTTCATCACCCGCCAGGCGGCATCGGGCAGGGACATCTGCGCGCCCATGAGCGACTTGAGCAGGTTGCGGCGGAACACCAGCTGGCCGATGGCCAGCGCACCGCCCATAAGCCAGTACAGCACGGTGGGCTTCCACTTGATGAAGGTGTCGTTGTGCGACAGCAGGGTGGCCCCGCCGAACAGCACGATCACCCCCAGGCTCAGCCATTGCATCGGTTCGACCTTGCCGGTGGACCAGCGCAACCAGGCGATCTGCGCCACCGTGGCGGCGATGGCCACGCCCGTGGCCACCCAGATGTCGAACAGCTTGAAGGCGACGAAGAAGACGACGATGGGCAGGAAATCGATGAGCAGTTTCATTCGGTCTTTTGAAAGTCCAGCGAGGCGGAGTTCATGCAGTAGCGCAGCCCGGTGGGGGCGGGGCCGTCCGGGAACACGTGGCCCAGGTGCGCGCCGCATTGCGCGCAGACGGTCTCGGTGCGCATCATGCCGTGGCTGGCGTCGCGGATCTCCTTGATGGCGCCGGGCGCCGCCAGCGAGAAGCTGGGCCAGCCGCAGCCGGCATCGAACTTGGTGCCGGAGTCGAAGAGTTTGTTCCCGCAGCAGATGCAGTGGTAGCTGCCGTCGGCCCACACCCGCTCGTACTTGCCGGTGAAGGGGCGCTCGGTGGCGGCGTGGCGGGTGACCTCGAAGGCGCCGCGCTCGGCGCCTTTCTCGGCCAGCAGGGCCTTCCATTCGGCCTCGGTCTTCTGGATGGGGTAGGTCATGAGGAGCAGCTGATCTCGATGTGGGACGCCCAGTCGGGCGGGAAGCCGGCCAGGTCTTCGAGCGCGGGATGTTCGTCGAAGGGCGCGTGGACGACCTTCAACAGGTCGGCCACGCCGCCGAAATCCTTCACCTTGGCGCGGCGGATCGCCAGCTCGCCCAGGTGGTTGCGCAGCACGAACTTGGGGTTGGTTCGCAGCATTCCCAGGGCCGTGGCGCCCCGCTCGGCCGGCAGGCGGGCCGAATGGTCGCGCCACCAGGCGTCGAAGCCTTCGCGGTCCAGGAACTGGTCGCGCACTGGTTCAGGATCGCCGGTCGCAACCGCGTGCGAGAGGCGCCGCCAGAAGATCGTGTAGTCCACCCGGTCCTTGGCCAGCAGCTGCAGCACGCGCTCGACCAGCACCCGGTCGTCCTCGTGGGCGTCGGGCAGGCCGAGCTTGCCGCGCATGCAGGCTTCCAGCTCGCTGGGGAAGATCGTCTTGTAAGACTCCAGCGCCGCGAGCGTGAGCTGCTCGTCGCCGATCAGCGGCAGCAAGGCCTGGCCCAGGCAGAACAGGTTCCAGTAGGCGACGTTGGGCTGGCGGTTGTAGGCATAGCGGCCGCTCTCGTCGCTGTGGTTGCAGATGTGGTTGGGGTCGAAGGCGTCGAGGAACTGGAACGGGCCGTAGTCGATCGTCAGGCCCAGGATGCTCATGTTGTCCGTGTTCATCACGCCGTGGCAGAAGCCCACGGCCTGCCAGCGGGCGAGGAGGGCGGCGGTGCGCTCGCTCACCTGCTCCAGGAAGGCGGCATAGGCGTTGCCGCCGAAGCGCTCCGTGGCGCGGCACTCGGGATAGAAGCGGTCGATGACGTAGTCGGCCAGGGTGCGCAGCTCGCCGTACTGCTCGCGCGAGGCGAAATGCTCGAAGTGGCCGAAGCGGATGAAGCTGGGCGCCACCCGCACGACCACGGCGGCCGTCTCGATCTCCTCGCGGCGCACCGGCGCGTCGGAGCCGGTGACGCTGAGGGCCCGCGTGGTCGGGATGCGCAGGCCATGCATCGCCTCGCTGCCCAGGAACTCGCGGATGCTGGACCGCAGCACCGCGCGCCCGTCGCCCATGCGCGAGTAGGGCGTGCGACCGGTGCCCTTGAACTGCAGTTCCTGCGGGCCGGTGGCCGACTCGACCTCGCCCAGCAGCAGGGCTCGGCCATCGCCGAGCTGACCGGCCCAGACGCCGAACTGGTGGCCGCTGTAGACGCTGGCCAATGGGCGCGTGCCGGCGATCGGCAGCGAGCCGGTGAGGGCGCTCACGCCGTCTTCGGATTGCAGCAGGTCGGTCGGCAGGCGCAGGTCGGCGGCCAGCCGGGGATTGACCCCGACGAGGTAAGGCGAGGGGAGCGGTGCCGCGACCAGGTCGGTGAAGAAGGCAGGACCGAGAGCGGCGAAGCTGTGCTTCCAGCCCACCCCCAGGTCGAACAGGCGGGGCGGGGCGTCGGCCAGGGAATCCATCCGCCGATTGTCCCCCGGGCCGCCAACCCCTTGCCGGCCTAGGCGAAAGCCTTATGGCGCGACCGTTGACACCGCCGGGATAATTCCTTAGCTGCTGAGCGCCGCCACAGGTGCACGAGGGAGGGCAAGAAAAATGAGCGACATGTCACTGATCCACCGTTCGCTGGGCGTCATGCCGCAGATGCCGCCGATGGCCAGGCCGCAGATCCCGGTGGCGCCCGAACCTGTCATCCCGGCCGGCAGCCGCGAACTGCCCCTGGATGAGCTGGAGATCCAGCACCTGCGCGGCATGGCCGAGATCGCGCAAGTCGTCCACCTGCGCAGCGAGATCAACCTGCCGGCCGCCGCGTTGGCGGACCCGGCATTCATTTCTCGCGAAAAAAAAGAGACCAGCACGGTTTTGTCGCCGGTTTTCGCTGGCGCGGCCAGTTTATTGGAACTATCCGCCTCATCCCGCTCGGGCTCGGCCTCGCGCCGTGTGAGAACCTCCTGGTGAACCAGGACTCGTCGCCGCACCTGATGCCGGCGGCCTGGGAAGTCGGCCGGCTCGTGCTGGCCCCCGAATACCGCACCGGGCCCGAAGCGCTCAAGCGCTGCCTGTTCCTCACCCTGGCCCACCTGGTCGACACCTTGCAGATCGAGAACCTGTACGCCACCTGCACCCCCGTGCTGAGCCGGCTGTACCGCCGCTTCGGCTTTTCCGTCCTGGTCAAGGACGCCTGCCAGGGAGAGGGCGGCAGCTACTCGCTGATCCACGGCGACGTGCCGACGGTGTTTCGCGCCCTGGCGGGCAGCGACCGCGAGCGCGAGCTGGCCGAAAGCCGGCTGGCGATGCTGCGGCCCAACTGAGTCCTTCCTCCATGACCGGCTGGTTCTCGCGCCTGTTCGCGCACTACGAGGCGTACCACGCCTATGGTCCACCGCGCCTCAAGTACATGGGCTACCTGGGGGCGGTGACCTACATCGCCTTCTTCTTCCTGCGGTTCACCCGCAAGAACCCGGACCTCTGGGACGACCTGCCGTTTCGCGCCGTCGCGGTGCTGCTGTTCCTGGGGCTGGGGCTCAAGGAGTTCTGGCCGGCCCGATTGAAGCCGTACTACATCCGGTACTCGTACCTGGTGCTGCTGTACTGCCTGCCGACCTTCACCATCCTGGTCGCGCTGGAGCGCGGCGGCGGGGTGCCTGCCATCTCCAACGCCTTCATCGTGCTGTGCTTCCTGGTGATGCTCACCGACTGGCGCAACACGCTGGCGATGCTGGCCGTCGGCACGGCGCTGGCCGCGGGCTACTACGCGCTCACGGTCGACGATCCGCGGCTGCCGTTGGACCTGATCGCGCAGTTGCCCGCGTACACGCTGATCGTGATCGGCGGCAACCTGTTCAAGTTCTCCACCGAGCAGATCGATGCGGAGCGCAAGCTGCGCGCCACCCAGGCCCTGGCGGGTTCGATCGCGCATGAGCTGCGGCACCCGCTGGCCCAGGTGCGCCACAGCCTGGAGCGCATGCAGAAGGTGCTGCCCGCGCCCGGCGTGCCCGGCCAGCTGGCCGCGGTCGGGCCGGCCGAGGTCGACACGCTCTACCGCCACCTGGCGCACGGCGAGCAGGCCGTGCAGCGCGGGCTGCAGGTGATCTCCATGACGCTGGACGAGGTCAGCGCCAAGCCGCTGGACACGGTCAGCTTCTCCTACCTGTCGGCGGCCGAGGTGGTGCGCAAGGCGGTCGACGAGTACGGCTACGACGGCGACGACGCGCGTGCCGCCGTCTCGGTCAAGGTGGACGAGGACTTCCAGTTCCTCGGCGACGAGACCGCCTACCTGTTCGTGCTGTTCAACCTGATCAAGAACGCCCTGTACTACCTGCGGCTGCACCCGGGCACGGCGGTGACGATCACCGTCGGCGGCCAGCAGGTGACCGTGCGCGACAACGGTCCGGGCATCGCCCCCGAGGTGCTGCCCACGCTGTTCGAGCCCTTCCGGTCGGTGGGCAAGTCGGGCGGCACCGGCCTGGGGCTGGCCTACTGCCAGCGCGTGATGAAGGCCTTCGGCGGCGAGATCCGCTGCCACTCGCAGCCGGGGGCCTTCACCGAATTCACCATGCAGTTCCCGCCGGCCGGCGAGCAGGCGCGGGAGGAGCACCGGCAGCAGGTGCTCGATTCGGCGCGCGCCGTGCTGGCCGACAAGCGCCTGCTGGTGGTCGAAGACGACGCCGCCCAGCGCGTGACCACGCGCCACAAGCTGCGCTCGCTGGGCCTGGTCATCGACGAGGCGGCCGACGGCCAGCGCGCGCTGGAAATGCTCTCGCGCCACGCCTACGACCTGGTGCTGCTGGACCTGAACATGCCCGTGCTCGACGGCTACCAGGTCGCCCAGAAGGTGCGCCAGGGCCAGGTGCCGGCCAACCGCTACGTGCGCATCGTGGCCCACACCAGCGAGCCGGCCCACCTGGCCCGGGTGAAGACGCAGCGCTCCGGGATGGACGGCTTCGTCGCCAAGCCCTCGGCCCAGCTGCCGCTGGTGCAGGCGTTGCAGCGGGCGCTGGAGCGGCGCAGCACCGCCTCGCCGGCGGGCGGGCGTCCGCTGGCCGCCCGCAGCGTGCTGCTGGCCGACGACAGCGCCTACAACCGCCGTGCCGTCGCCGCCTACCTGCGCGACGCGGGCGCGTCCGTGGTGGAGGTCGACCATGGGGAGGCTGTCCTGGCCGCGCTCCGTGCCGGCGCCGCCTTCGATGCGGTGCTGATGGACCTGAACATGCCCGGCCTGGGCGGCCTGGACACCTCGCGCGCCATCCGCGCCAGCCACGAGGCGTGGTCGACGCTTCCCATCATCGCGCTCACGGCCCATTCGGACTCGCCGGCGGTGCAGGGCGCGCGCGATGCCGGCATGAACGGCTTCTTGGTCAAGCCGGTCGAGGCGGCCCAGCTGTACGAGGTGGTGGCCGAACTCACAGCCGTCCCGCGCGGCCCGGTCGCGCCGTCACCGCTCGCGCAGCCCACTGTTCCACCTTCCCCGCCGGACGAGGAGGCGCTGCTCAACCTCGCGCGGCTGGAGAGCTACCAGCGGCTGGGGCTGCTGGAGGAGTTGCTGGCCGACTACCTGCCCGAGATCGCCCGGCTGATGGGCGCGCTGGAACAGGCAGTGGCCGCGCAGGACCTGCCGCGCGCACAGGACACGCTGCACTCGCTGCTGGGCATGAGCGGCGAGGCGGGGGCGCTGGCGCTGTACCAGTGGGTGCGCGGCGTGTATGTTCCCGTGCTCGAGGAGGGCCGCTGGCCGCCGGCGGACGAGTGGCTGCCCAAGGCCCAGGCGCTGGCGGTGCGCACCGAGCAGGCGCTGCGCGAGTACGGCGCGCGCCACTCGGGCGCCCGCGCCACCGAGGGGTAAGGTCCAGAGATGCCGCACGTAGCGCGTTCCATCCTGTTCGTCGACGACGAGGCGCCGTCGCGCAAGTGGTTCGCCCGCTGCTTCGGAGGCGAGTTCGACGTGGCCACCGCGGCCAGCGCCGACGACGCCATGGCCATCCTGGCGCAGCGGGGCGACGAGTTCGCCGCGCTGGTCACCGACTACCGCATGCCCGAGCAGGACGGCATGAAGCTGCTGCGCCGGGTGCAGCACGACCACCGCCACATCGTGCGCCTGCTGGCCACGGCCTACGCCGAGAAGGACGTCGCGATCGCCGCGGTCAACCAGGGCAAGGTGCTGCGCATCCTGGAAAAGCCGCTCGAGGACGAGCCCACGCGAGAGGCGCTGCGCGAGGCCCTGGCGCTGTACCGCCAACAGGCTCTGGAGCGCGCGTTGAACGAGAGCCGCGCCGCCACGCTGCGCGAGACGCTGGGCTTCCTGGCCCACGAGCTGAACACGCCGCTGGCGACGGTGCGCGGCTGCGTGAGCACCGTGGCCGCCCGCGCCATCGCCAACGGCGCCGGGTCGCGCGCCGGCGTCGCGGAGTTCGAGGAGCACCAGCCCGGCGAACTGCTGGCCGCGCTGGAACGGGCCGAGCGCCGCGCCCAGTACTGCCAGTCGCTGGTGGCCACCTTCCTGCAGTCGGCCCGGGATGCCTATCCCGGCGCGGCGCCGCAGACCGTCAGCGCCTCCGCGCTGCTGGGGGCGCTGGACGAATTCCCCTTCGAGGAGCAGGAGCGGGTCTGGGTCACCCGCCGCGTGGCGCGGGACTTCCGCCTGCCGGGCCGGCGCGACCTGCTGTACCTGGTGCTGTGCACCCTCACCAAGAACGCGCTGCAGGCGCTGCGCGGGCGCCCCCGGCCCAGCCTGCGCATCGAGGCGGGCTGCGAGGGCGGCGCCGAAGGCGCGCGCGGCTGGCTGCGCTTCGTCGACAACGGCGCGGGCATCCCGCCCGACGTCCTGGCCCGCTTGACGCGCGAGCCCGTCACCACCCGCGCCGGCAGCGGCGGCAACGGCATGGGCCTGATGTTCTGCCAGCGCGTCATGCAGGCCGCGGGCGGCTCGGTGCGGATCGACTCCACGCTCGGCGAAGGCACGACGGTGCTGCTGCAGTTCGAGCGCGCCGTGCAGCCCATCGAAGCCTCCCCGGGGGCCTGACGCCCCGCGTCCCCGGTTCGACGCCGCCCCGCGACGGGCGCGGTTGGTCGTAGCATCTGCGCTTTCCCCACAAGAACGCCGCACAAGGAGACGCCATGCTGGGCCTGATGCAGAACCAACCCCTGCTGATCTCGTCGCTGATCGACTTTGCCGAGCGCCACCACGGCGACGGCGAGATCGTCTCGCGCCGGGTGGAGGGCGACATCCACCGCTACACCTGGCGCGACGTGGCCGCGCGGTCCCGGCAGGTCGCCCACGCGCTCGACTCGGTGAACCTGCTGTTCTCCGACCGCGTCGCCACGCTGGCCTGGAACGGCTACCGGCACCTGGAGCTGTACTTCGGCGTGTCGGGCTCCGGCCGCGTGCTGCACACCATCAACCCGCGCCTGCACCCCGAGCAGATCGCCTGGATCGCCAGCCATGCGGAAGACCAGGTCCTGTGCTTCGATGCCACCTTCCTGCCGCTGGTGCAGGCGATCCATGCCCGGTGCCCGACCATCCGCCAGTACGTGATGCTGTGCGACTCGGGCAAGGTGCCCCGGGACAGCGGCATCCCCAATCTGGTCGGCTACGAGGACTGGATCGGCGGCCAGTCGACCGCCTACGACTGGCCGACTTTCGACGAGAACTCCGCGTCGAGCATGTGCTACACGAGCGGCACCACGGGCAACCCGAAGGCGGCGCTCTACAGCCACCGCTCGACCCTGCTGCACGCGTACGCCGCGGCGCTGCCGGACGTGATGGGCATCTCGGCGCGCGACTCGGTGCTGCCGGTGGTGCCGATGTTCCATGTCAACGCCTGGGGCATCCCGTATTCGGCCGCGCTCACCGGCTGCAAGCTGGTGTTCCCCGGCCCGGCGCTGGACGGCAAGTCGGTCTACGAGCTGGTCGAGGCGGAGAAGGTGACGTACGCGGCCGGTGTGCCCACCGTGTGGCAGATGCTGCTCGGCCACATGAAGCCGGGCGGCCTGCGTTTCTCCACGCTGCGGCGCACCGTCATCGGCGGTTCCGCCTGCCCGCCCGCGATGATCCAGGCCTTCCGCGAGGACTACGGCGTGGACGTGCTGCACGCGTGGGGCATGACCGAGATGAGTCCGCTGGGCACGCTGTGCACGCTGAAGAACAAGCACCTGCCGCTGCCCCCCGACGAGCAGATGAAGATCCGCCTCAAGCAGGGCCGCGCGATCTTCGGCGTGGACATGAAGATCCTGGGCGACGGCGGCAAGGAGCTGCCCTGGGACGGCAGGTCCTACGGCGACCTGTACGTGAAGGGCCCCTGGGTCGTGCGCGAGTACTTCAAGGGCGAGGGCGGCGATCCGCTGGTGGGCGGCTGGTTTCCCACCGGCGACGTCGCCACCATCGACGCCGAGGGCTACATGCAGATCACCGACCGCAGCAAGGACGTGATCAAGTCCGGCGGCGAGTGGATCAGCTCGATCGACATCGAGAACATCGCGATGTCGCATCCGGCGGTGCAGATGGCGGCGTGCGTGGGCATGCCGCACCCCAAGTGGGACGAGCGGCCGATCATCGCCGTGGTGAAGAGACCGGGCGCCGAGGTGACGCGCGAGGAGCTGCTCAAGTTCTACGACGGCAAGATCGCCAAGTGGCAGGTGCCCGACGACGTGGTGTTCGTCGACGCGATCCCGCTCGGCGCGACCGGCAAGATGCTCAAGACCAGGCTGCGCGAGACCTTGAAGGACTACCGCCTGCCGACGGCCTGAGCACGCGTGTCGCCTGCGCGATAGCAGCGCTCCAGCTTACGGGCATTCCCTGACCATTGCACTGGACGAATACTTGTACCCTGCGCGCATTCCAACACCCAGGAGACGCAAGATGAATTTCGCGCTGAGGCATGTCACCGTCGCCGCCGTCCTGGCCCTGACGGGTGCAGGGTTCGCGTTCGCCCAGACGGCTCCCGCCAAGCCGGCGGCCGCACCGGCCGCGCCCGCCGCGCAGGCGGCGGCTCCTGCGGGTGGCGGCGCGCTCAAGGGCCAGTCGGTCCGCATCGCTTTCATGGACCCGCTGTCCGGCCCGTTCGCCAACGTCGGGCAGAACCAGCTCAAGAGCTGGCAGTTCGCCGCCGAGCAGCTGTCGGGCAAGACGCCCGCCGGCGTCAAGTTCGAGGTGGTCGGCTTCGACAACAAGGGCTCGCCGCAGGAAAGCCTGAACACGCTCAAGGCCGCCATCGACCAGGGCTTCCGCTACGTCACGCAGGGCAACGGCTCGGGTGCCGGCCTGGCCATCCTCGACGCGGTGGCCAAGCACAACGAGCGCAACCCCGGCAAGGAGGTGGTCTACCTCAACTACGCCGCGGTCGACCCGGCCATGACCAACGAGAAGTGCGATTACTGGCACTTCCGCCTGGACGCCGACACGTCCATGAAGATGGAGGCGCTGACCACCTTCATGAAGGACCAGCCCAAGGTCAAGAACGTCTTCCTGATCAACCAGAACTACTCGCACGGCCACCAGGTCGCCAAGTACTTCAAGGACGCGATCACGCGCAAGCGCCCCGACGTGAAGGTGGTGGGCGAGGACCTGCACCCGATCGGCCAGGTCAAGGACTTCGCGCCGTACGTCGCCAAGATCAAGCAGTCCGGCGCCGACACCGTCGTCACCGGCAACTGGGGCCAGGACCTGACGCTGCTGGTCAAGGCCATGAACGACGCCGGCCTCAAGGTGCCGATGTACACCTACTACGCCGGGGTGACCGGCACGCCGACGGCGCTGGCCAGCGGCGGCGACAGCGAGGTGTACGTGGTGGCGTATGGCCACGCCAACCAGACGGGCGAGATCGGCAAGTTCGCCGCTGAATTCAAGAAGAAGTTCAACGACGACTACTACACCTACGCCACCTACAACGGCATCCAGCTGCTCGGCCACGCCATGGCCAAGGTCGGCTCGGCGGACCCGGTGCGCGTGGCCAAGGCGATGGAAGGCCTGTCGTTCAAGAGCTTCGCCGGCGACGCGCAGATGCGCGCCACCGACCACCAGCTCCAGCAGAGCATGTTCATCACCAAGTGGCAGAAGGCCAAGCCGGGCGAGTACAAGGTGGAGAACACCGACTTCACGTTCGTGCCCATCAAGCAGATGGACCCGTACGTGTCGAGCACGCCCACCAGCTGCCAGATGAAGCGTCCGGCGGGCTGACCGCAGGCGATCCCCACGAGCCGGGTTCCGCCAGCGGTCCCGGCTTTTTTGTGCCCGCACTTCCCGAGGGTCCATGGAGTTCTTCACGATCTCGCTCCTGAACGGCATCAGCTACGGGCTGCTGCTGTTCATGCTGAGTTCCGGCCTGACGCTGATCTTCAGCATGATGGGCGTGCTCAACTTCGCCCACGCCAGCTTCTACATGCTGGGTGCGTACTTCGCGTTCACCGTCGCCCAGCTGGTGGGCTACTGGCCGGCGCTGGTCGTCGCGCCGCTGGTGGTGGCGCTGGTGGGCGCGCTGTTCGAGAAGTACTGCCTGCGCCGGGTGCACAAGTTCGGGCACGTGCCGGAACTGCTCATCACCTTCGGGCTGTCCTTCATCATCCTGGAGATGGTGCAGCTGGTGTGGGGCACCAGCTCGGTCGACTACCGCGTGCCGGCGATGCTGGACGGCCCGCTCTTCACGCTGTACGGCACCAACTTCCCCATGTACCGGGGCTTCATGATGCTGGTGGCGGTGCTGATGCTCATCGCCATCTGGCTGCTGCTCACCCGAACCCGCATCGGCCTGGTCATCCAGGCCGCGCTCACCCATCCGGACACGGTGGAGTCCCTGGGCCACAACGTGCCGCGCGTGTTCATGCTGGTCTTCGGCGGCGGGGCCGCGCTGGCGGGGCTGGCGGGCGTGATCGGCGGCAACGCCTTCGTCACCGAGCCGGGCATGGCGGCCGTGGTCGGCTCGGTCATCTTCGTGGTGGTGGTGGTGGGCGGCATGGGATCGCTTTCGGGCGCCTTCGTGGCCTCGCTGCTGATCGGCATCATCCAGACCTTCGCCGTCGGCATCGACGCCTCGCTGATGGGCGCGCTCAACTCGGTCGGCGTCAACATCACGCCCTCGACCTTCGGTTTTGCGCTGTGGAAGCTCAAGATCAGCCAGATTGCGCCCATCCTGCCTTACGTCTTCCTGGTCCTCATCCTGATCTTCCGGCCCAAGGGCCTGCTCGGCACGCGGGAGGGCTGAACCCATGTCCACCTTGACCGACTCCCAGTCGCCGGCGGCCAGCCGCGAGAACACCACCACCGGCGTGCCCATGGCGGTGCCCGGCACCGCGCCTGCGCCGATCCCGGCGCAAGGCCCGCACGAGGGCTACTACGAGTTCAAGCCGTACAACATCGGCCGCTGGATCGTCTGGGGCCTGTTCGCTGCGCTGCTGCTGGTGGCGCCGATGCTGTTCACCAGCTCGCTGTCCCACACCATGCTGAGCCAGATGGGCATCGCCATCATCGTCTGCCTCTCCTACAACATGCTGCTGGGGCAGGGCGGCATGCTCAGCTTCGGCCATGCCGTGTATTCGGGCATGGGCGCCTTCCTGGCCATCCACACGCTCAACCTGGTGGCAGGCAACAAGCTGCCGATCCCGGTGAGCCTGATCCCGATCGCCGGCGGACTGGCCGGCATGGTCTTCGCGGTCGCGTTCGGCTGGGTGACCACCAAGAAGGCCGCCACGCCCTTCGCCATGATCACGCTGGGCGTGGGCGAGCTGGTCTGGGCTTCGGCGCTGATGTTCCCGGAGTTCTTCGGCGGCGAGGGCGGCATCTCCAGCAACCGCGTCACCGGTCCCAAGCCCTTGGGCATCACCTTCGGGCCGCAGATCCAGCTGTACTACCTGATCGCGGTCTACACCTTCGTCTGCACGGCCGCGATGTTCGCCTTCACGCGAACGCCGCTCGGCCGCATGCTCAACGCGGTGCGGGACAACCCCGAGCGGGTGGAGTTCGTCGGCTACAACACCCAGGTGGTGCGCTACATCGCCTTCGTGGTGGCGGCGTTCTTCGCCGGCATCTCGGGCGGGCTGGCGGCGCTCAACTTCGAGATCGTCACCTCCGAGGTGGTGAGCGGCCCGCGCTCCGGTGCGTACCTGCTGTTCACCTTCCTGGGCGGCGCCACGTTCTTCTTCGGCCCCATCATCGGCGCCGTGCTGATGGTGCTGGCCTTCGTGCTGCTGTCCGAGCTCACCAAGGCCTGGCTGCTGTACCTGGGCCTGGTGTTCCTCTTCATGGTGATGTACGCGCCCGGCGGCATCGCCAGCCTGATCATGATGAACCTGCGCGTGGCGGCCTTCGGGCGGTTGCGGGAGCTGTGGGTCAGCTACCTGGCCCTCGGGGTGATCGCCCTCATCGTGCTGCTGGGGGCGGCCGGGATGATCGAGATGGTCTACCACCTCAAGCTCAATCCGGCGCTCGGTCCGCAGCTGAAGTTCCTGGGTGCCACGCTCGATGCGCACGGCCTCAACAGCTGGTTCGGCTGCGCGTTCGTGATGCTCACCGGCATCGGCCTGTTCGAACTCACGCGGCGCCACTTCGTGCACCAGTGGGGCGAGATCCAGGAGTACATCGAGAAGGAGCTCAAGCGGCGGGAGGCCCTGGCATGAACGACGCTTCGTCCTTCGCGCTCGAACTGCGCGACCTGCGCAAGAGCTTCGGCAAGACCGAGATCATCCGCGGCGCCAACCTGACGGTGAGCCCCGGCGAACGGGTGGCGGTGATCGGGCCCAACGGCGCCGGCAAGTCCACGCTGTTCAACCTCATCAGCGGCCGCTTCGAGCCCACCAGCGGCGACGTGCTGCTCAATGGCCGCCGCATCAACGGCAAGAAGCCGTACGAGATCAACCGCCTGGGCCTGTCGCGCAGCTTCCAGATCACCAACATCTTCCCCAAGCTCAGCGTCTTCGAGAACCTGCGCTGCGGCGTGCTGTGGAGCCTGGGCTACCGCTACACCTTCCTGAAGTTCCTGGCCGACCTGGACGACGCCAACGAGCGCGCCGAGGAGCTGATGCGCATGATCCGGCTGGACAAGAAGCGGGACGTGTTGGCCGTCAACCTCACCTACGCCGAACAGCGTGCGCTGGAGATCGGCGTCACCATCGGCGGCGGCGCCGGCGTCATCCTGCTGGACGAGCCCACTGCCGGCATGAGCAAGAGCGAGACCCGCCGCTTCATCGAGCTGATCAAGGAAGTCACCGTGGGCAAGACGCTGCTGACCGTGGAGCACGACATGGGCGTGGTGTTCGGCCTGGCCGACAAGATCGCGGTGGTGGTCTACGGGGAGGTGATCGCCTTCGACACGCCCGAGAGGGTGCGGGCCAACCAGCGGGTGCAGGAAGCCTACCTGGGCTCCCATGTGGCCGATGCGCAGGTGGGGGGCCACTGAACATGCTGAAGGTCGAGAACCTCCACGCCTTCTACGGCAAGAGTCACGTGCTGCACGGCGTGCACTTCGACGTGCAGCCGGGCGAGATCGTGGCGCTGCTGGGGCGCAACGGCTCGGGCCGCTCGACCACCGCCAAGGCCATCATGGGCATGGTGGACTGCACCGGCCAGGTGGAGTGGAAGGGCCAGCAGGCCCTGGGCCGCAAGCCCTACGAGATCGCCCACCTGGGCATCGGCTACGTGCCGGAGAACCGCGACATCTTTCCCAAGCTCACGGTGCACCAGAATCTGATGCTCGGCCAGAAGCGCGCCAACCAGCAGGGCCGCTGGTCGTTCGACGACATGTACGCGATGTTCCCGCGCCTGAAGGAGCGCCAGCACACCGAGGCCGGCGTGCTGTCCGGCGGCGAGCAGCAGATGCTGACGCTGTGCCGCACGCTCATGGGCGACCCCGACCTGATCATCATCGACGAGCCCACCGAGGGCCTCGCGCCCAAGATCGTCGAACTGGTGGCGGGCTACCTGAAGAAGCTCAAGGAGCGTGGCATCTCGGTGCTGCTGATCGAGCAGAAGCTCACCATCGCCATGGCCATCTCCGACCGGGCCCTCGTGATGGGCCACGGCAGCATCGTGTTCCAGGGCACGCCCGACGCCTTGCGCGCCGACGCCTACACGCGCAAGGAGTGGCTGGAGGTCTGAGGCGTAGCAGGGGCCCCTGGCGCTGGCGCTGGCATGAGTGCCGCCCCGGTGCTGGGGCTTTCATGACCAACAGGCTTCAGTTGCAGCGATCACGTCGCTAGCTTCTCGGCTCCTTGAGGAGAGCCGAATGATCCAAATACTGGCACTGCGTTCCCCGCGAGCACGGGAGGGCGCGTCAGAACCCTGGCTGCGCACGGCAATGCTCCTGGCCGCAGCCATCTTTTTCGGGCATGAGAGGGCCTACGCAGACACCACGCCCCCGAAGATGCCTGAGGTGATCCGCGCCGAAGTCGACCTGTGCAGGACGGTCGAACTCGTCTGGCAAAGAGGGTACGACTACGGCTCGCGATTGCGCGACTACAAGATCTACAAGGATGGCGTGTACCACGCCACCACCCGAGGCACGCCTTTGCCCGATGCAGCTTTTCGGGACGGCCTGTCAGTTCGTCGCTACAAGGTGAGCGGGCTCAATCCGAGCCAGACGTATCGGTTTTCGGTCACCTCCATCGACTTCGCCGGCAACGAATCGCCGCAAGCCTTGTTCCCGATGGTCACGACGCTCGCATCGAACGCCCCTGCTTGCCTGGACACGGCACCGCCGGCCGTGCCCGAAAGACCCACGCTCCAGGAAAGCAGAAGTTGTCATGAACTCGTCCTCAGGACCCGCGTGAGCAGCTTCCTGGAAGTGGATGGCTTCTACTGGTATCGCAACAATGTGCTCGCGGGGTACTCAGCGAGGGGGATCGGAGGATGGACCGACCACGTCGACTTCGCGGGGCTGGAGCCCGGCAAGCCGTATCAGTACGTCGCGCGTGCCATCGACAAGGCCGGCAATCTGTCGAGCCCGAGTCCGGCACTCTCGGTGACCACGCCGGAGTGCGGAGGTGTCTCCACAGGCCAAAGCGGGGTCGGAATCGTCGGTGTCTATTTCGACGGCGAGCCTCGGCCACCCACCGACCTGAACAAGATGCAGCGGGCCATCTTCAATGCGAGTGGCAGCGGACCCGACAATGCCCAGGCCTGGCTTGCGGAAGTTTCGGGAGGCCGAGCCAATCTCTACTGGGAAGCCACGTACGGATGGACCAGGCTTCCCCAGACAGCCAGCCAGTACGGATGCACCCTGCTCAACGGCGTCTGGGCCGGCTGCGTCGTGCAGGACATCGTCCAGGATGTCCTGGCCCTCCATCCCGGCCACACCGCCTGGGACATCGCGGCCATCTTCGTGGACAGGATGGATCGTGGCTTTTCCTTCGGTTCAACGGGCGTACCCCGAAAGATCATCGTCGGCACCACGGACAGCGAACCGGTGCGGTCACTCACCAAGAACTTCGTCCATGAGTTGGGACATGCGTTCGGCCTCTACCACTCGGATGGTCTACTTTGCCCGCCACCGGGTAATGCGCCAGGTGAGAACCCCGGCGTCGGCGAGGTCGGCCGCAGCCAGGCCGACGGTGCATTCGGATGCGACGTCGTCGCCTACGGAGACGAGTACACGCCCATGGGCCAGGAGCATCTGCTCCATCTCTCCGCCTTCGAAAAGCTTTTGGTCCGATGGCTGCCCGCAAACCAGGAGCGGCTCCTGACGGATGGGGCCAACCAGGTCATCTCCCTCTACGCCAACGATCAACCCGGATTGGGGACGAAGATGGCGCGCATTCCGTGGGACTTCTGGGGCGGCACTCCCGGCTTTTCGCCGTTTTCCTATGTTCTGGATTACTCCACCTTGACGGGGTTCAACGGATCGTTGAGCGGTGCTCCCGGCCAGTTGCTGAAGGTCGGCGTGGACGTGCGCAAGGTGGCGCGGACGATACAGGGCATGGGATCCGACAACGCCCACCACGTGTGGATCAAGAGACTGACCGCGGAGTCGCCCATCTTCGTGGATCCCCATCAAGGGCTGAAGTTTCAGCTGCTCCTGCAAGCCAACCCGCCGGAGAATCCGGCCCGAGTTCGCGTCTGCCGGACCCAACCCGGGGTGAACAGCGATGGGAGCTACAGCACCGCGTGCCTCCCGTAAACGCGAATCGGCGTAGCCGAACCGCGCAGCGATACCTACACGCGCAGGGAATCGCTGGAAGTCTGAGCGGGGATGGCGGCGACCACGCCGTACTGCCGGCGCAGGGCCTCCTCGGTGGCCGCGAGCAGGGCCCGGGCCTCGTCGATCCAGCCGGTGCCTTCGGGCGGCCGTGATTCCAGCCAGTCGCGGTACTTGCGCTTGAGCATGGCGTGCAGCGCCTGCGCTCCCGTTTCGCCGCTCACCCCCACCAGCGTGTGCAGGGCCGACTTGGCCCCTTCGGCGTCATCACGGGCCAGGCAGTCGCCGATGTCCTGCAGCAGCCGCCGCATGCCGGTCAGGGATTCCGGCAAGAGCTCCTCCATCAGGCCCATGCGGCGGAAATCCTCGAGGCGCGGCAGGTCCAGCAGCGCGGAGGGGGCGGGCGACGGGGCCGCCGCAGGTGCCGGCAACGGCGCGGCAGGGTCGTGTTCGGACGCCAGCACCCGGCCCAGCGTGCGGCCGAGCATGGCGGCGTCGACCGGCTTGCCCAGCACGGCCTGCAGCCCGGCGGCCGAAGCCACCTGCTGCACGGCGGGTGAGTCGTTGGCGGTCACGGCCACCACCGGCACGCGCCCGGCGCGGCCGGGCAGGGCGCGCAGGGCCCGCGTGGTCTGGATGCCGTCCAGGCCCGGCATGTCCACGTCCATGAGCACGGCGTCGGGCACCGTGCCGCTGCCCAGCAGGTCGAGCGCTTGCTGGCCGTGCTCGGCCTCGAGCACCCGCATGTCCAGCGTCAGGCACAGGGCGCGGAGGATGGAGCGGTTGAGCGCCTGGTCGTCCACCACGAGCACGGTGCGGCCGGCCAGCGAGGCTTGCGCGGCCTGCGGCGCCAGGGCCTCGGATTGCACGGCGCCTTCCGCCGGCGGGAAGCCGAGCGTGAATTCGGTGAATTCCCCGTATTGCGAGCGGCAGGCGATCCGGCCGCCCATGCCTTCCATGACGCGGCGGCAGAACGCCAGGCCCAGTCCGGTGCCTTCCGCCTTGCCCGCGGTCTGGAATTCCTGGAAGAGACGGGAGAGCAGGTCCGGCTCGATGCCGGGGCCGGTGTCGCGGACCACGATGCGCGGCGCCAGACCGCCTTCGACGGTGATCGTGACGGCCATCGCCGGATGCAGTGGAACGTAGTACAGCGCGTTCCTCAGCAGGTTGAACAGCACCAGCTCCAGCGCCGTCGGGTCGCCCCGGAAGCTGAAGTCCCCGCGGGCCTCGATCCGCACCCGGGCGCGCTGCCCTTCATCCTGGTAGGCGTAGGCCTGGACCGCCCGCTCCACGCAGGCCAGGGCCTGGACCGGCCGCTGGGTGGCCGGGTCCATGGGCGCGGGCTGCAGTTGCTGGAGCGTCAGTTCGATGGCCTGCAGGCCGCGGCTCACGGCATTGCGGCCCTGCTGGACGGTGGCCATCACGGCGTGCAGCTGTTCCGCGGCCAGCCGGGCGCCCCCACTCGCCTGGTGCGGGGCGAGCGAAGCGGCGATGCTGTCCAGGGCGTGTCGCACCTGGGCCAGGGGATTGCGCATCTCGTGGGCGATGGAGCCGGCCAGGCCCGAGTACAGCCGCCGCATGCGTGCCATTTCGGCGCGCTGCTGGCCGTAGTGGGACAAGGCGCCCGCCGCCACGACCAGGATGGAGGTGACCGCCGCGACGGCGAAGCCCGACGGGATGGGGGTGCCGGGGGGTTCGGTGGCCATGTACGCGACGAGGCTGCCGGCATAGCCCGCGGCCAGCATCACCACGGCATTGCGCCAGTCGGCCACCAGGATGATCAGGATCGTCGCCATCACCATGTTGACGACCGACAGCGTTCCGCCCTGGTTCTTCAGCGACGTGAAGGACAGCAGGAACGAGAGGCAGTAGAAAACGACGCCATACGAGTAGGCGAAATAGAAGCGCTTCCACGATGCCGGCCACCAACGCCGCAATGCCAGGCCGACGCACAGCAGGGTGGCCGCGGCGCGAAGTTCCAGGTCGTCGTAGCGCGGCGGCACCATGGAAGTGCGCCGGAGCATGTAGAAAAGGGGGAAGCCGATCGCGCCCATGACGCCGATCCATTGCAGGATCGGCCGGTCCATGTCGTGGTATGAGCGGTAACGCTCGAATAGGCGCTTGACGAGCCCGTACATCCTTCCCCCCCGGGGAGCCTGAGCTCCTCTTTGCTTGTTGACTCTAGCAGTTCCAGCTTACGGTTCCCGTACGCCATTCGTTCACGCGTGCAGCATCTGACGCTGGGCCGGGACCATGCCGGGCGAGGCGACCTTCAGCGCGGCGGCGACCGCATTCACCTCGCCATGGATCAGGGCGCAATCCTTGCCGGTGCCGGTGGTGCAGGTGGTGTGGATCTTGAAACCGAAGCGGCGGAACAACCGCGTCATGCGCATGTGGCAGGAAGCGTGCAGGTGCTGGACTTCGGCGTTCTGCAGCAGTTCCAGGAAGGCCAGCGTCATGCAGCGGGGGAGCAGCTCCGCGTTGCGGTGCTCCGGGGCCATGATCAGGCGGCCGACCTCCCAGCTGTCCGCGCCCACCAGCACGGTGCCGGCGCTGGCGTGCGACCAGAAGCGCTCGGTCAGCGTCACGCCATGGCCGGCGGGGATGAAGCGGATGGTGCCGATGGGCTCGGCGCCGCGCATGATGGCCAGCACCACGCCCAGGTCGTCCTTGACGTCCTCGAGCGCGGCCATGCCGGGGTCCACCTCGTACTCGGTCTGCACGTCGGCCTGTTGCCGCAGGTGGGTCACGAGCCGGCGGTCCGCCGCGCTGCTCAACACCGTCGCGCTCAGTTCGTCCGGACCCTGCCAGGGCGTGTCGCCCATGGACCACGGAGCCGGGAAGCCTGCGCGAAGGGTGTTGTTGCGAAATTCCATTTTTCTCTCTCCTGGTTTGGGTGTGTTAGGTGCCGAGAATGCCGACACCCAGCCATTCTCTGTCTCAACGGTGTCCGGCGCATCGGTGCTGGCGCCGGTCGGGTTTGTCCCTCCCGCGACAAGCGCCTGGTTCCGGGGCAACATGAGGTCCCTAGAATTCCGAAATAGAACGATCGTTCTTTTCTCTTTTCCGAAGGAAGCATCCATGACCGCTGAATACAAGGTGCAGGGCGACGTCGCCGTGATCACGATGAACAACCCGCCGGTCAACGGGCTGGGCCTGGCCACCCGGCAGGCCATCACCGCCGGGCTGGAGAAGGCCCAGGCCGATGCGGCCGTGAAGGCCATCGTGATCACCGGCGCGGGCAAGGCGTTCTCGGGCGGAGCGGACATCCGCGAGTTCGGCTCGCCCAAGGCGATCGCCGAACCCAACCTGCTGTCGGTGATCTCGGCGGTCGAGAACTCTTCCAAGCCGGTGGTCGCGGCGTTGCACTCCATCGCCATGGGCGGCGGCCTGGAGCTGGCGCTGGGCTGCCACTACCGGATCGCGGCGCCCGGCACCAACGTCGCGCTGCCCGAGGTGAAGCTGGGGCTGATCCCCGGGGCCGGCGGCACGATGCGCCTGCCGCGCGCGCTGGGTGTGGAGGTCGCGCTGAACATGATCGTCTCGGGTGAGCCGGTCAAGAGCGAGATCCTGGCCCAGGTGCCTGGCCAGAAGCTCTTCGACAAGATGGCGTCGTCGCCCGAGTCGCTGGCGGAAGAGGCGGTGGCCTTCGCCCGCGAGGTGGCCGGCAAGCGGCCGCTGCCGCGCGTGCGCGACCTGCCGTGCAAGCACCCGATGGGCGACGCCTTCTTCCAGTTCGCCCGCAACATGGTCAAGGGCATGGCCAAGAACTTCCCGGCGCCGGTCAAGTGCGTCGATGCCGTGGAGGCCGCCA
This sequence comes from Ramlibacter sp. Leaf400, assembly GCF_001424545.1. Classification (GTDB taxonomy): domain Bacteria; phylum Pseudomonadota; class Gammaproteobacteria; order Burkholderiales; family Burkholderiaceae_C; genus Ramlibacter. Next base: position 218,064 of record NZ_LMQL01000010.1, read on the forward strand.
CCCAGAAGAAGTTCGACGACGGCATGGTCTTCGAGCGCGAGCTCTTCATGAACCTGATGCTCACGCCCGAGAGCCGGGCGCTGCGGCACATCTTCATGGCCGAGCGCGCCGCGTCCAAGATCCCCGACGTCGCCGAGGACACGCCCAAGCGCGAGATCAGGAAGGTGGCGGTCATCGGCGCCGGCACCATGGGCGGCGGCATCTCGATGAACTTCCTGAACGCCGGCATCCCGGTGACCATGCTCGAGATGAAGCAGGAGGCGCTGGACCGCGGCCTGGCCACGATCCGCAAGAACTACGAGTCCCAGGTCAAGAAGGGCAAGTTGAAGCAGGACAAGTACGAGCAGCGCATGGGCCTGCTCTCGACCTCCCTGAACTACGCCGACCTGAAGGACGCCGACCTGGTGATCGAGGCCGTGTTCGAGGAGATGGGCGTCAAGCAGAAGGTGTTCGAGGCGCTGGACAAGACCATGAAGCCCGGCGCCATCCTGGCCAGCAACACCTCCACCCTGGACGTCGACAAGATCGCCTCGTTCACCAAGCGGCCGCAGGACGTGGTCGGGCTGCATTTCTTCAGCCCGGCCAACGTGATGAAGCTGCTGGAGGTGGTGCGCGGCGAGAAGACCGCCAAGGACGTGCTGGCCACGGTGATGGCCCTCGCCAAGAAGATCAAGAAGACCGCCGTGGTCTCGGGCGTGTGCGACGGCTTCATCGGCAACCGCATGATCGAGCAGTACAGCCGCCAGGCCGGCTTCCTGCTCGATGAAGGCGCCACGCCGCAGCAGGTGGACCGCGCCATCGAGAAGTTCGGCTTCGCCATGGGCCCGTTCCGCATGGGCGACCTGGCCGGCAACGACATCGGCTGGGCGATCCGCAAGCGCCGCTCGCAGGAACGCCCGGACATGAAGTACAGCAAGACGGCCGACAAGCTGTGCCAGCTCAACCGCTTCGGCCAGAAGACGGGCGCCGGCTGGTACGACTACCAGGAAGGCAAGCGCGATGCGATCCCTTCGAAGCTGGTGGACGACATGATCGCCGCCCACCGCAAGGAACTGGGCATCGAGCCGCGCAAGATCTCCGACGAGGAGATCGTCCAGCGCCTGGTGTTCTCGCTCGTCAACGAGGGCGCGCACATCCTCGAGGAAGGCATCGCCTCCAAGGCCAGCGACATCGACATGGTCTACCTCACCGGCTACGGCTTCCCGGTCTACCGCGGCGGTCCCATGATGTACGCCGACCAGGTGGGCCTGTTCAACGTGGTGCAGGCCATGAAGCGCTTCCAGCAGAACCCGCGCGACGACGCCAAGTTCTGGGAGCCGGCCCCGCTGATCCAGAAGCTGGTGGCCGAAGGCAAGGGATTCACCGCCTGACGACGCCCGGCGGGCCGGCGCGGCCCGCCAAGCCTGAATGATCAAGCGCACCCTCCTCGCGGTCCTCGGCCTGCTGCTGCTGCTCGTGGCAGGCGTGGCCGCGAACACTTGGCGCCAGGGCTCGCGCCAGCTCGACGTGCCGCCGGCCGCGGCGCTGGCGGTCGACGAGAAGGCGGTCGCGGAGAAGCTGGCCGGCGCGGTGCGCTTTCGGACCATCGCCAGCCACGACGACCCCAATGCCAGCGCCGACGAGTTCCGCAAGCTCCACGCCTTCCTGCGCGAGCGCTTCCCGCGCGTGCACCAGCAGCTCAAGCTCGAAGTGGTGGGCGGCTACAGCCTGCTCTACACCTGGACCGGCACGGACCCCAAGGCCCCGCCGGTGCTGCTGATGGCGCACCAGGACGTGGTGCCCGTGTCGCCCGGCACCGAAGACAAGTGGCAGGCCCCGCCTTTCGCCGGCGCCATCCAGGGTGGCTTCGTCTGGGGCCGCGGCGCCTGGGACGACAAGAGCCGCGTGATCGCGCAGCTCGAGGCGGTCGAGATGCTGCTGGCCAATGGCTTCCAGCCGCGGCAGGGCATCTACCTCGCTTTCGGCCACGACGAGGAGATCAGCGGACTGCGCGGCGCGCTGGCCATCGTCAAGCACTTGCAGCAGCGGCAGGTGCGCCTCGAGTTCGTGCTCGACGAAGGTTCGGTGATCACCGAGGGCATCATCCCCGGCATCACCAGGCCGGTCGCGCTGATCGGCCTGGCCGAGAAGGGCTACGCCTCCGTGGCGCTCAAGTCGAGCGGCACGCCCGGCCACTCGTCGATGCCGCCGGTGGGCGGCACCAGCGCCATCGGCCAGCTCGCCGCCGCGCTGCACCGGCTGGACACCGAGCAGCGGCCCGCCGCGCTCAAGGGCGTGGGCCGCGAGATGTTCGAGACATTGGCCCCGGAGTTCGCCGGCTTCCAGCGCGTGGCCCTGTCCAACCTCTGGCTGTTCGAGCCGGTCGTGCGGCGGCAGCTGGAGAAGGCGCATTCCACCAACGCCCTGCTGCGCACGACCACGGCCCTGACCATCGTGAACGCCGGCAACAAGGACAACGTGCTGCCCGGCCAGGCCGAGGCGGTGGTCAATTTCCGGCTGCTGCCCGGTGACACCACCGCCGGTATGGTGGAGCACGTGCGAAGCAAGGCCGGCCCCGACGTGCAGGTGACGCTGCTGCCCGGCGCCGGGAACCCCTCGCGCATCTCGCGCACCGACACGCCGGCCTTCCAGGCGCTCGCGCGGACGCTGCGCTCGCAGTTCCCCGGCATCGTGGTGTCGCCCAGCCTCGTGCTCACCGGCACCGATTCGCACCACTACGAGCCCGTGGCCGACCACATCTACCGCTTTGCGCCGGTGCGCGTGAAGTCCGACGACCTGAGCCGCCTGCACGGCATCAACGAACGCATCTCCACCGCCAACCTGGCCGAGCTGGTGCGCTTTTATCACCAGCTCCTGCGCAACCTGAACGCGCAGCCCACCTGATTCCTCCCACGAAAGGCCCACCATGACCAACGCTGTCATCGTCTCCACCGCCCGCACGCCCCTGACCAAGAGCTGGAAGGGCGCGTTCAACATGACGCACGGCGCCACGCTGGGCGGCCACGCCGTCAAGAACGCCGTGCAGCGCGCCGGCATCGAACCCGGCGCCATCGAGGACGTGCTGATGGGCTGCGCCAACCCCGAGGGCGCCACCGGCGCCAACATCGCCCGCCAGATCGCGCTGATGGCCGACCTGCCGATCACGGTGTCGGGCGCCACCGTCAACCGCTTCTGCTCCTCGGGCCTGCAGACCATCGCCATGGCCAGCCAGCGCGTGATCGCGGGGGAGGGTGACGTCTACGTGGCCGGCGGCGTGGAGAGCATCTCCTGCGTGCAGCAGGAGATGAACCAGCACATGCTGCGCGACCTCGAGCTGGACAGGAAGAAGCCCGAGATCTACTGGTCCATGCTGCAGACCGCCGAACAGGTGGCCAAGCGCTACAACATCGGCCGCGACCGCATGGACGAGTACGGCGCGGCCAGCCAGCAGAGGGCCTGCGCGGCCCAGGAGGCCGGCAAGTTCAAGGACGAGATCGCGCCGATCACCGTCAAGGCCGGCGTGGCCGACCCGCAGATGGGCCTGCGCACCAAGGAGGTCACGGTCAGCCAGGACGAAGGCCTGCGCCCCGGCACCACCCAGGAAAGCATCGCCGGCATCAAGCCGGCCCTGCCGGGCGGCGTGATCACTGCCGGCAACGCCAGCCAGTTCTCCGACGGCGCCGGCGCCTGCGTGGTGGTGAGCGAGGAGTACGCCAGCCGCCACAACCTCAAGCCCATCGGCCGCTTCCTCGGCTTCGCGGTGGCCGGTTGCGAGCCCGACGAGATGGGCATCGGCCCGGTGTTCGCCGTCCCCAAGGTGCTCAAGAAGCTGGGCCTGAAGGTGGACGACATCGACCTGTGGGAGCTGAACGAAGCCTTCGCGGTGCAGGTGCTCTACTGCCGCGACAAGCTGGGCATCCCGGCCGACCGCCTGAACGTCAACGGCGGCGCCATCGCCGTGGGCCACCCCTATGGCGTCTCGGGCCAGCGACTCACCGGCCATGCCCTGATCGAGGGCAAGCGCCGCGGCGCGAAGAAGGTCGTGGTGACCATGTGCATCGGCGGCGGCATGGGCGCGGCCGGCGTGTTCGAAGTCCTCTGACGCCAACCGCCAACCACGCCCCAACCCGTCATTCCCGCGAAGGCGGGAATCCAGGGCTCCCGCCTTCCGGCCGCGTCGAAGGGAAGCCCTGGATCCCCGCCTCCGCGGGGATGACGAAGAAAGAGACATGTCCTCGCTCCGTCCCACCCTCGACTTCCTGCTGTACGACTGGCTCCAGGTCGACCAGCTCTCGCAGCGCCCGCGCTTTTCCGAGCACACGCGAGAGACCTTCGACGCGGTGCTCGACACCTGCGAGCGCATCGCCCGCGAGAAGTACGCGCCGCACAACCGGCTGGTGGACACCGAGGAGCCGCGCTTGGACGGCGAGAAGGTGGTCCTGCCGGCCGCAACGAAGGCCGCGTGGCAGGCCTATGCCGGGTCCGGCATGCTCAGCGCCGCGCAGGACTACGACGTGGGCGGCATGCAGCTGCCCTACACCGTGGAAGCGGCGGCAGGCGCCTTCTTCGCCGTGGCCTCGGTCAGCATCGGCGGCGGCCTGCTCACGGTGGGCAACGCCAACCTGCTGATGGCGCACGGCACGGACCTGCAGAAGGAAGTCTTCGCGCTCAACGAGTTCAACGGCCGCTTCTCCGGGACCATGTGCCTGTCCGAGCCGCAGGCCGGCTCCTCGCTCTCGGACGTGGCCACGCGGGCGACGCCCGACGGTGCGGACTTCGAGAGCGACCCGCTGGGGCCGCGGTACAGGCTGCGCGGCAACAAGATGTGGATCTCGGCCGGCGAGCACGAGCTCACCGAGAACATCGTCCACCTGGTGCTGGCCAAGATCCCGGGCGAGGACGGCAAGCTGGTGCCCGGCACGCGCGGCATCTCGCTCTTCGTCGTGCCCAAGAAGCTGGTCGGCCCGGACGGCCAGCTCACGGGTGAGCGCAACGACATCGCGCTGGCCGGCCTGAACCACAAGCTGGGCTGGCGCGGCACCACCAACACGCTGCTGAATTTCGGCGAAGGCAAGTTCCCGGTTCGCGGTGGCGCGGGCGCCATCGGCTACCTCGTGGGGCAGCCGGGCCAGGGCCTGCGCTGCATGTTCCACATGATGAACGAGGCCCGCATCGGCATCGGCATGGCCGCCACGGCGCTGGGCCTGGCCGGCTACTACGCCTCCCTGGACTACGCGAAGCAGCGTCCCCAGGGCCGGCCGGTCGGACCCGCGGGCAAGGACCCGGCGCAGCCCCAGGTGCGCATCATCGAACACGCCGACGTCAAGCGCATGCTGCTCGCGCAGAAGTCGTACGGGGAGGGCGCGCTGGCCCTGATGCTGTACTGCGCCCGGCTGGTGGACGAGCAGCACACCGGTTCGCCCGAGGCGGCCGACGAGGCGCGCCTGCTGCTGGAGGTGCTGACGCCCATCGCCAAGAGCTGGCCCAGCGAGAACTGCCTCGAAGCCAACTCGCTGGCCATCCAGGTCCACGGCGGCTACGGCTACACCCGCGACTTCCCGGTGGAGCAGTACTGGCGCGACCAGCGGCTGAACATGATCCACGAGGGCACGCACGGCATCCAGGCCGCCGACCTGCTGGGGCGCAAGGTGGTGATGGAAGGTGGCCGCGGCCTGCAGCTGCTGGCCGGCCGCATCAACGCGACGATCGAGGCGGCGCTGCACCGGCCGCACCTGGCGGAACACGCGAACGCGCTCGCGAAGGCGCTCCAACGGGTCGGCGCCGCCACCAAGGCGGCCTGGGCTCCGGGCGACGCCACCGCGGCGCTGGCGAACGCGGTGCCGTACATGCAGGCCTTCGGCCACCTGGTGCTCGCCTGGACCTGGCTGGACGTGCTGCTCACCGTGCCGGCGCAGGGGGAAAGCCGCTCGCCGGCGGACGTGGGCCGCATCCACGCGGCGCGCTACTTCTTCCACTACGAGCTGCCGAAGGTCCCCGCCTGGCTGGCCGTGGTCGAGAGCCGCGACCCCACCTGCGCGCAGATGCCGGAAGAGGCCTTCTGAGCATGGCCTCGGCGCGCGCCCTGGCCTGGATCGAGCGACTGGTCTGGCTCCTCATCTATGGCGGCGTGATCGCCATCATCCTGGGCGTCGCCACCGGCGGGCGGCACCTGGTGGCCGGCTGGTCGCTCGGGGTGCTCGGCGGCATCGCCGTCGCCGCCGGCGTGGTGCTGGTCTGGGTGCGTTCTCGCCTGCGCGAGACACCGCCCGGCGGCGCACAATCTTCCACTGAAAAACAACCCTAGAGAGACGCGATGACCCGCACCACCCAGCAACTGTTCGACCTCACGGGCAAGACCGCGCTCGTCACCGGCGGCTCGCGCGGCCTGGGCCTGCAGATGGCGCATGCGCTGGGCGAGGCGGGCGCGAAGATCATGCTGAGTTCGCGCAAGGCCGGCGACCTGGAGGAGGCCGCGGCCGAGCTGCAGGCGGCCGGCATCGACACCCGCTGGATCGCCGCCGACGCTTCCAGGGAGGAGGACATCCGCCGCCTGGCCGACGAGACGCTGCAGCGCATGGGCGACGTCCACATCCTGGTGAACAACGCGGGAGCCGCCTGGGGCGCGCCGGCCGAGGACCACCCGGTCGAGGCCTGGGACAAGCTGATGAACCTCAACGTGCGGGGCTACTTCATCCTCAGCCAGCACCTGGCCAAGAAGAGCATGATCCCGGCGCGCTACGGCCGGATCATCAACATCGCCTCGATCGCCGGCCTGGGCGGCAACCCGCCCGAGATGCAGACCCTGGCCTACAACACATCCAAGGGCGCGGTCATCAACTTCACCCGCGCGCTCGGCTGCGAATGGGGCAAGTACGGCATCACGGTCAACGCCATCTGCCCGGGCTTCTTCCCCAGCAGGATGACGCGCGGCACGCTGGAGCGGCTGGGCGAGGACGCGCTGGCCGCGCACGCGCCGCTGCAGAGGCTGGGCGACGACGAGGACCTCAAGGGCACGACCCTGCTGTTCGCCTCCGACGCCGGCAAGCACATCACCGGCCAGTGGCTGGCGGTGGACGGCGGCGTCAGCGTGGTCACGGGGGGCTAGATGGCAGGCTTCGGCGTCAAGATCCCCTTTGTCGACCACCTGGGCTTCGAGCTCACCCGCTTCGAAGGCGGCGAGTCGGAGATCGTCTACGAGCCGCGCCCGGAGCACCTGAACTCTTTCGGCGTGGTGCATGGCGGCGCTTCGATGACGCTGCACGACGTGTCCATGGCCACGGCCGCGCGCAGCGTCGAGCAGTCCATGGGCGTGGTGACCATCGAAATGAAGACCACCTTCATGCAGCCCGCCCGCGGCCGGCTGACGGCCAAGGGGCGGCTGGTCCACCGCACGGCCACCATGGCCTTCACCGAATCCACGATCTACGACGAGGCGGGCCGTGCCTGCGCCCATGCCACCGGCACCTTCAAGTACGTGCCGCGGCTGCCGATCGGGCCCAGGAGCACGCAACAGCTCGACGTGATCCGCACCGACTAGGAGACAGCAATGCCCAGGAACCGCCAGATCCTGCTGGACAACCGCCCGCACGGGGAAGCCAGCACCACCAATTTCCGGCTGGTCACGGAGGACACGCCGCCGCTGCGGGACGGCCAGGTGCTGGTGCGCCACCACTACCTGAGCCTGGACCCCTACATGCGCATGCGCATGAACGATGCCAAGAGCTACGCCGCGCCGCAGAAGTTGGGCGAGGTGATGATCGGCGGCACGGTGGGCGAGGTGGTCGAGAGCCGCAACGAGAAATTCAAGCCGGGCGACAAGGTCGTGGGCATGGGGGGCTGGCAGGAATTCGGTGTGTACGACGCCGGCCAGCCCGGCGCGCTGCGCAAGGTCGACACCACGCACGTGCCGCTGTCGCACTACCTGGGCGCGGTCGGCATGCCGGGTGTCACCGCCTGGTACGGGCTGGTCAAGATCATCGATCCCAAGCCGGGCCAGACCATCGTGGTCAGCGCCGCCAGCGGCGCGGTGGGCAGCACCGTGGGCGTGCTGGCCAAGGCCCGGGGCTGCCGCGCCGTGGGCGTCGCCGGCGGCGCCGACAAGTGCCGCTACGTCACGCACGACCTCGGCTTCGATGCCGCCGTGGACTACAAGCAGCACCAGGACGCGGCCTCGCTGTCCCGCGCGCTCAAGGACGCCTGCCCCGACGGCGTGGACGGCTACTTCGAGAACGTGGGCGGCATGGTGATGGATGCGGTGATGCTGCGCATGAACGCCTTCGCCCGAATCGCCCTGTGCGGGATGATCTCCGGCTACGACGGCAAGCCGATCCCCATGTCCTACCCGCAGCTGCTGCTGACCAACCGCATGACGGTGGAAGGCTTCATCGTCAGCGAGCACATGGATGTCTGGCCCGAGGCCCTGAAGGAGCTGGGCCAGCTGGTCGCGGGCGGCAAGCTGCGGCCGCGGGAAAGCATCGCCCGGGGCCTGGAGTCGGCGCCCGAGGCTTTCCTGGGCATGCTGCGCGGCCGCAACTTCGGCAAGCAGCTGGTCCAGCTGGTCTGAGGCGGCCCGTGCAAGCGCGCCAGGGCGAGGAGTTCCGCGAGGACCACCGGGCGCCGGGGTCGCGCAACGCGCAGGCGCGCCGCCTGCTGGGGCCCGGGGAGCTGGCGCCGCTCACGCGGCTTTCCACCGCGCGGTCGCTGCTGTCGATCGCGCAGACGTTCGGCCTGATCGCGCTGGCGATGGCGCTGGCCGTCGCCACCTGGCCGAGCGCGTGGATGGTGCCGGCCATCGTGGTGATCGGCATCGCCCAGCACGGCCTGTTCATCCTGGCGCACGAGGCGGCGCACTACCGGCTGTTCGCCCACCGCAAGGCCAACGACCTCGCGGGGCGCTTCATCGGCATGGTCGGCGGCGTGTCCATGTGCACCTACCGCGTCACGCACCGGCTGCACCACAACAACCTCTACACCGAGGAAGACCCGGACACCGCCATCCACGGCGGCTACCCGCGCGGCAAGGCCTACCTGCTGGACAAGCTGGGGCGCGACCTGCTGGCGCTGAACGCCTGGAAGACGTACGCCTACTTCTTCGGCGCGCCGGCCATCAATGCCGACACCAACCGGGAGATCCGCCCGCTGGACGACACCTCGCCGCAGCTGCGCGCGGCCGCGCGGGCCGACCGGCTGTGGGTGGCCGGCTTCCACCTCGCCGCGCCGGCGGTGGCCTTCGTCCTCGGGGGCGGGCAGGGCCTGCTCCTGTACCTGGTGCTGTGGCTCCTGCCGCTGGTGACGGTGCTGCAGCCCATCCTGCGGCTGCGCGCCATCTGCGAGCACGGCGCGACGACGGACCTGAGTTCGCCGCTCACGGCCGCGCGCACCAACCGCACTGTCGGTTCGTTCGGCAACTGGATCGCCCGAATCGTCCTGTTCCCGCACCACGTCAACTACCACGTGGAGCACCACCTCTACCCGGCGGTGCCGCACTACCACCTGCCAGCGCTGCACCGCCTGCTGGTGGACAAGGGGGCGCTCCAGGCGGCCGAGGTGCGCGATTTCACCGACACCTGGCGTCGCGTGTTCGCACCGAGGAGGGCTCGTGCCTGACAGCGTCGCCACCCACGAGGTCTTCAACCAGCCCGAGCCGCTGGTGGGCTACGACCTGTTCGCCGGCAATGCGCCGCTGCGCGACGCGCTGAAGTTCAACGCGCCATCGCTGGACATGGCGCCGCTGGCCGCGCTGGGCGCCCGCCTGGGCACGGCGGAGATGCAGCTGCACGCGCGGCTGGCCAACGTGCATGCGCCCCAGCTGCGCACGCACGACCGCTTCGGCCGCCGCGCCGACGTCGTGGAGTTCCACCCCAGCTACCACGCCCTGATGGCCGCCGCGGTCGAAGCCGGCCTGCACGGCACGCCCTGGGCCGAACCCGCGCCCCTCCGGGATTCGCTCCCTCCACCTCCGGGGGAGGGCCAGGGTGGGGGCGCCCCCCACGTCCAGCGCGCCGCCGGCTTCATGCTCTTCACCGAGCTCGAGCCCTCGGTCCTGTGCCCCATCTCCATGACCTACGCGGTCACGCCGGCGCTTCGCAGCAATGCCGCGATCTACGCCGACTGGGGCCCCAGGCTCACCAGCCGCCGCTACGACCCTGCGCTCAAACCCTGGCACGAGAAGCCCGGCCTGACCATGGGCATGGGCATGACCGAGAAGCAGGGCGGCTCCGACGTGCGGGCCAACACCACGCGCGCCGAGCCGGACGGCAGCGACGCCTGGGGCCAGCGCATGCGCGTCACCGGCCACAAGTGGTTCTTCTCCGCGCCCATGTGCGATGCGTTCCTTATCCTGGCGCAGACCGCCTCGGGCCTGTCCTGCCTGTTCCTGCCGCGCGTGCTGCCGGACGGCCGCCTGAACGCCCTCCGCATCCAGCGCCTGAAGGACAAGCTGGGCAACAAGGCCAACGCCAGCTCGGAGGTGGAGTTCGAGGGCGCCACCGCCTGGCTGGTGGGCGACGAGGGCAGGGGCGTGCCGCAGATCCTGGAGATGGGCACCATGACCCGGCTGGACTGCGCGCTGGGCACCAGCGGGCTGATGCGGCAGGCGCTGGCCCTGGCGCTCAACCACACCTCGCAGCGCCAGGCGTTCGGCAAGCGGCTGATCGAGCAGCCCCTGATGCGCAACGTGCTGGCCGACCTGGCGCTGGAGAGCGAGGCCGCGACCGCGCTGGCGATCCGCCTGGCGCGCGCCTTCGACCGCCGCGGCGACGCGCACGAGGCCGCCATGGCGCGGCTGCTCACGCCGGTGGCCAAGTTCTGGATCTGCAAGCGGGGCAGCCCCTTCGCCCAGGAGGCTATGGAATGCCTGGGCGGCAACGGCTACGTGGAGGAGGGCGGCGAAGGCGTGATGGCCCGCATCTACCGCGAGATGCCGCTCAATTCGATCTGGGAAGGCGCCGGCAACATCATGGCGCTGGACCTGCTGCGCGCGCTGCGCAAGGCCGATGCGGCCGCGGCGCTGGCCCACGAGCTGCAGCCCGCGCGCGGCGCCCATCCCGCGCTGGATCGCCTGGCGTCCGCGCTGCCCACCCGGGTGGAAGAAATGGCCACCGAGGCCGAGGCGCGCCGCCTGGCGCAGGACGTGGCGCTGGCCGTGCAGGCGGCGCTGCTGCTGCAGACCGCACCGCCCGCGGTGTTCGCCGCCTTCTGCGACTCGCGCCTGGGCGGCGACTGGGGCCAGGCCTTCGGCACGCTGGGCGCCCGCACCGATTTCGACACCCTGATCGCGCGGGCGATGCCGCGCTGACCCCAAGGACCCGCACAAGGACGAGCATGACGGACCTGATCCTGCACCACTACCCCGAGTCGCCTTTCTCCGAGAAGGTCCGGCTGATCCTGGGCCACAAGAAGCTGCCCTGGCAGTCGGTGCGCATCCCGCGGGTGATGCCCAAGCCGGACGTGCAGGCGCTGACCGGCGGGTACCGCCGCACGCCCGTGCTGCAGGTCGGCGCCGACATCTACTGCGACACGGCCCTGATCTGCGACGTGCTGGAGCACGTGCAGCCGGAGCCGCCTCTGTACCCGCTGCACATCAAGGGCGTGGCCCGCATCTTTGCGCAGTGGGCCGACAGCACGCTGTTCTGGGCCGCCATGACGTACAACAGCCAGCCCAAGGCCGCGGGCCAGCTGTTCCCCAGCGCCGAGGTGGGCCAGGCCTTCATGGCCGACCGCAAGGCCATGCGCACCAACATGACCCAGCTGCGGCTGGGCGACGCCACGTCCGCCTACCGCTCCTACCTGCGGCGCATCGCGCACATGACCGACGAGCACGACTTCCTGTTCGGTGCCGAGCCCTGCCTGGCCGACTTCGCCGCCTACCACCCGCTCTGGTTCACCCGCACGCGCACGCCCGTGCTGGCCGACATCCTGCAGCCCACGCCTTCGCTGCTGGAGTGGATGGAGCGCATGTCCGCCTTCGGCCACAGCCGCTTCGAGGAGCTGTCGGCGCAGGACGCCGTCACCGTGGCCGAGCGCGCGGAGCCGCTGCCGCCCGGCCAGAACCTGCTGGTGGACAGCGCCTTCCAGAACGACCACGGCATCCCGCTGGGCACGCGCGTGACGGTCACGGCCGAGGCCTTCGGCCCGGAATCCACCGAGGGCGTGCTGATGGCCGCCACCCGCACCCACTACAGCCTCTTGCGCGAGGACCCGCGCGCCGGCCCGATCCACGTGCATTTCCCCCGCATCGGCTTCGTGCTGAGAAAGGCAGACGCGACATGATCTCGGACTTCAAGGGCAGGACCGCCGTGCTGACCGGCGGCGCCTCCGGCTTCGGCCTGGAATGCGCCCGCATCGGCGCGCGCCTGGGCATGAACCTGGTGCTGGTCGACGTGCAGCAGGACGCGCTGGACCGCGCCCGGGCCGAGATGGAGCAGGCCGGCGCCCCGGTGCTGGCCCGGCGCGTGGACGTGTCCAAGGCGGCGGAGATGGAGGCGCTGGCGCAGGCCGTGCAGCAGCGCTTCGGCGCGCCGCACTTCGTCTTCAACAACGCCGGCGTCGGCGCCGGGGGCCTGGTCTGGGAGAACAGCCTCGCCGACTGGGAGTGGGTGATGGGCGTCAACGTCTGGGGCGTGGTGCACGGCGTGCGCCTGTTCACGCCCATGATGCTGGCCGCCGCCCAGGCCGATCCCTCCTGGCAGGGCCACATCGTCAACACGGCCAGCATGGCGGGCCTGCTCACGCCGCCCAACATGGGCATCTACAACGTGAGCAAGCACGCCGTGGTGAGCCTCACCGAGACGCTCTACCAGGACCTGCGCCTGGTGACGGACCAGATCGGCGCCAGCGTGCTGTGCCCGTATTTCGTGCCCACCGGCATCCACCAGAGCGAGCGCAACCGGCCCGGCGAGCTCGCGGCCGCGAAGCCGACGCGCAGCCAGCTGATCGGCCAGGCCATGAGCGACAAGGCGGTGAGTTCGGGCAAGGTCACGGCGGCGGAGGTGGCGCAGAAGGTCTTCGATGCGATCGCGCAGGACCGTTTCTACGTTTTCAGCCATCCCAAGGCCCTGGGCAACGTTCGCAGCCGCATGGAGGCCATCGTCGAGATCCGCAACCCGCCCGATCCCTTCCTCGAGCGGCCCGAGGTCGGCGAGCAGCTGCGCAAGGCGCTGCGCGAGGGCTGAAGAAGGCCATGGGCGCCGCGGTCGGCTGCTGCCTGTTCGACACGGAGGTCGGCCGCTGCGGCATCGCCTGGACGGCGGGCGGTTCGGTGCAGGCGGTGCAGCTGCCCGAGACCCGGGACGAGGGCACCCTGGCCCGCATGCGGCGGCGCTGCGGCGACGTGCCGGTGGGCGATCCGCCGCAGGCCGTTTCGGCAGTGATTGGGCGCGTGCAGCTCGTCCTGCAGGGCGAGCGCGATGCGATGCTGGACGTGGCGCTGGACTACGAAGGTGTGCCGCCGTTCCACCAGCGCGTGTACGAAGCGGCCCGCGCGATCCCGCCCGGGCGCGTGAAGACCTACGGCGAGCTCGCGCGGGAACTGGGGGATGCGGGTGCGTCGCGCGCGGTGGGGCAGGCGCTGGGGCACAACCCGTTCGCGCCTGTCGTGCCGTGCCACCGCATCCTGGCGGCGCACGGCGCCAGCGGCGGCTTCTCCGCCGAAGGTGGCGCGAGGACCAAGCTGAAAATGCTGGAGCTCGAGCGGGCGGTGCTCAGCCCGCAGGGGCCGGGGTTGTTCGATTGAGTCATCCCCGCGAAGGCGGGGATCCAGGGCTTCCCTGCAGTCCGCGAAGGCGGACGCATTGGATTCCCGCCTTCGCGGGAATGACGGCCTCCATCTAGACCCTTTCCCGTCCCGGCTGAGAATGGACGCCCAGGCCGGGTTCCACGACCCGGGTCGGCCCGATCTCCTCGACCCGCTCCACACGAGCGCCGCCCCGGGTGTCGATCCGCCGTTCCATCTCGGTCAGCCGCGACGTGAGCAGGTGGTACATCTGCTCCAGCTGGTTGCGCAGTTCGCGCTGGTGCTGGGCCATGGTCTTTTCCATCTCGGCCTGCACGATGCTCTCGCGCTGCTTCTCGTCGCGCAGGTGGCCGTCCAGCAGCTGGCGCAGGTCGGTGAAGCGCGACACCTCGGCCTTCTCGGCCAGGTCGCGCTGGGCGTTCAGCGCCTTGGCGTGCTGGCGCGTCTCGTACAGGCTCTGCGTCCGCATCGTCGCCGTGGTGGCCAGGAAGACCAGCAGCGTCAGGCCCAGCAGCGTGAGCAGGATCAGGCCCATCGGCGCATCCGCCTGGACGATGCCGAAGTTGAGGCTGGAGGGTCGGGTGATCTCCGGCCAGTTCTGGGCCGCGAAACCGGCCACCGCCAGGATCACCAGCACCAGGAAGAGCATTCGCGCGCGCATGTCGTTCTCCCTTAAAAAAGCTACAACGGAATGCAACGATTCTTCGAAGCGGCAAGTTCTCACGGTGTCAGCCACGGTCCCGTTTTGCTGTGCGAGCCCTGTGGCAAACTCGCGCGCTTCCTGGCAGCCCAGCAGTACCCCATGAACAAGATCACCCGCCAGATCGCCGCCGAACTCCGCGTCGGTGAGCAGCAGGTACGCACCGCTGTCGACCTGCTCGACGGTGGCGCCACGGTCCCCTTCATCGCCCGCTACCGCAAGGAAGCCACCGGCGGCCTCGACGACGTGCAGCTGCGCGAGCTGCAGTTCCGGCTGGGCTACCTGCGCGAGCTGGAAGAACGGCGCGAGGCGGTCATCCGCAGCGTCGAGGAGCAGGGCAAGCTCACGCCCGAGCTGCGCGCGGCCCTCGAGGCGGCGCCCACCAAGCAGGAGCTGGAAGACCTCTACCTGCCGTTCAAGCCCCGCCGCCGCACCAAGGGCCAGATCGCGCGTGAAGCCGGCCTGGAGCCGCTGGCCGACAAGCTCTTCGCCGACCCGAAGCTGGACCCCGCCGCCGAGGCGCAGGCCTTCGTCAAGGCGGAGAAAGGCGAGGGCGGCGAGGACTTCACCACCGTGCCCGCCGTGCTCGACGGCGTGCGAGACATCCTGTCCGAGCGCTGGGCCGAGGAGCCCGCGCTGGTGCAGACGCTGCGCGAATGGCTGTGGCAGGAGGGGCTCTTGCGCAGCAAGCTGGCCGCGGGAAAGGACGAGAACCACCCCGACGTCTCCAAGTTCCGCGACTACTTCGACTACGACGAGCCGATCGGCCGCGTGCCTTCGCACCGCGCGCTGGCGGTGTTCCGCGGCCGCCAGCTCGAGATCCTGGATGCCAAGCTCACGCTGCCGGTGGAGCCCGAGCCCGGCAAGCCGTCGATCGCCGAAGGCAAGATCGCGCTGCAGCTGGGCTGGTCCCACGCGGGCCGGCCGGCCGACGACCTGCTGCGCAAGTGCGTGGCCTGGACCTGGCGCGTCAAGCTGTCGCTGTCGATCGAGCGCGACCTGTTCGCCCGCCTGCGCGAGGAGGCGGAGAAGGTCGCGATCAAGGTGTTCGCCGACAACCTGCGCGACCTGCTGCTGGCCGCGCCCGCGGGCCCCAAGGTGGTCATGGGCCTGGACCCCGGCATCCGCACCGGCGTGAAGGTCGCGGTGGTGGACGTCACCGGCAAGCTGGTGGAGACCGCCACGGTCTACCCCCACGAGCCGCGCCGGGACTGGGACGGCTCGCTGCACGCGCTGGAGCGCCTGTGCCTCAAGCACGGCGTGAACCTCATCGCGATCGGCAATGGCACGGCCAGCCGGGAGACCGACAAGCTGGCGGCCGACCTGGGCAAGCGCGTCGAAGGGCTGCAGCGGGTGGTGGTGAGCGAGGCCGGCGCCTCGGTGTATTCGGCCAGCGAGTTCGCCTCCCAGGAGATGCCCGACGTGGACGTGAGCCTGCGCGGCGCCGCCAGCATCGCCCGGCGGCTGCAGGACCCGCTGGCGGAACTGGTGAAGATCGATCCCAAGTCCATCGGCGTGGGGCAGTACCAGCACGACGTCAACCAGACCGAGCTGGCCCGCACGCTGGACGCGGTGGTCGAGGACTGCGTGAACTCGGTGGGCGTGGACCTGAACACGGCCAGCGTGCCGCTGCTCACGCGCGTCTCGGGGCTGTCGACGTCCGTGGCCAGGTCGGTGGTGCGCTGGCGCGAGTCGCATGGCGCCTTCCGCAGCCGCCAGCAGCTGCTGGAGGTGAGCGGCCTGGGCGCCAAGACCTTCGAGCAGAGCGCGGGCTTCCTGCGCATCCGCGAGGGCGACAACCCGCTGGACATGACCGGCGTGCACCCCGAGACCTACCCGGTGGTCGAGAAGATGATCGCCACCAGCGGCAAGCCGGTGGTCGAGCTGATGGGCCGGGCCGAGATGCTCAAGACGCTCAAGCCGGAGCTGTTCGCCAACGAGAAGTTCGGCGTCATCACCGTGCGCGACATCCTCGTCGAGCTGGAGAAACCCGGCCGCGACCCGCGCCCCGACTTCAAGGTGGCGCGCTTCAACGAGGGCGTGGAGGACATCGCCGACCTGAAGGAAGGCATGCTGCTGGAGGGCACGGTGAGCAACGTCGCCCAGTTCGGCGCCTTCATCGACCTGGGCGTGCACCAGGACGGCCTGGTGCACGTGAGCCAGCTGTCCAACCGCTTCGTCAACGATGCGCGCGAGGTGGTCAAGACCGGCGACATCGTCAAGGTCAAGGTGCTGGAAGTGGACGCGGCCCGCAAGCGCATCAGCCTCACGATGAAGCTGGACGCCAAGGCCGCGCCGCGCCGCGACGGGCCGCGCGACAACCGCTTCGAGAACGCCGGGCGCGGCCAGCGCGCGCCGGCCAATCCGCAGCTGAACACCGCCATCGCGGGCGCCTTCGCCAAGCTGCAGCAGGCGCGCAAGTAAACGCATGGCGGCGGCGCGCGCGCTCAGGATCCACGCCGGACCGCGCGCCCGCCGCCACATCGAGCAGCACGGGCTGGGCCCGCAGGACATCAGCGTCATCCCGGGCGCGGCGGGCGGCCCCAAGGGGCTGATCCTCGGGCCGCTGGACCGCTTCATCTTCGGCCAGTGGCTGCCTGGCTCGGAACAGCCGGTTCACCTGGTCGGCGCC
Organism: Ramlibacter sp. Leaf400; assembly: GCF_001424545.1. Taxonomy (GTDB): domain Bacteria; phylum Pseudomonadota; class Gammaproteobacteria; order Burkholderiales; family Burkholderiaceae_C; genus Ramlibacter. Next base: position 235,107 of record NZ_LMQL01000010.1, read on the forward strand.
TCCATCGGCGCCTGGCGCCTGGCCACGGCCTGCCTGGACGAGGCGCTGCCGGCCTTCGAGCGCCTGGAGCGCGACTACATCGCGCAGGACTACGAACTGGAGCCCGGCCGCAAGACACCGACGGCGCGGCACGTCAGCGAGCGTTTCTCGCAGAACCTCGCCTCGTTCTATGGCGGCCGCGTGCGGCAGGTGCTGGACCACCCGCGCTATCGGCTGCACATCGTGACCTCGCGCGGGCGGCACCTGCTGTCGCGCGAGCACCGGTTCGGCACGCCGGTCGGTTACCTGGGCGCGTACCTCTCGAACGGCCTGCACCGGCGCGCGCTGTGCGCCTGGCTGGAGCGGGTGGTGTTCTCGTCCGGCCCCGATGCGCAAGCGCTCAGCCTGCCTTTCGACGAGCAGGACTTCAGCACGCGCCAGGTGCACCTGACGCAAGAGAACTTCCATCCGGCGCTGCAGGCCAGCTGCTCGATCCCCTTCGTGCTGGAGGCCATCCACGACATCCCCGGTGCGCCGCCCGGCGCCTACTGGGACGGCGGCATCACCGACTACCACCTGCACCTGAACTACGCGGCGGCGCATCCGAAGGGGCTGGTGCTGTACCCGCACTTCCAGAAGTCGGTGGTGCCCGGCTGGCTGGACAAGGCCTGGCGCTGGCGCCACGGCGCCACGCCCTTCCTGGAGAACACCATCGTGCTGGCCCCCGATCCGGAGTGGGTGCGCGGGCTGCCCAACGGCAAGCTGCCGGACCGCACGGATTTTGCGCGCTATGGCACGGATCTGGCGGCTCGGATGAAGGCCTGGCAGGCGGCGACGTCGGCCAGCGCGCAGCTGGCGGAGGAGTTCTCCCAGTGGCTGGAGCGGCCGGACTTGGGGCGGGTCGAGGCGCTTTAGGCCCGTGCCGCTTGCGTCATTCCCGCGGAGGCGGGAATCCAGTGCTTCCATGACCGCCGCGAAGGCGGACGCACTGGGTTCCCGCCTGCGCGGGAACGACGGAACTCAGAGCGACTCTTCGAGCATCCGCTCGTAGTCCTTCACGTCCGCCAGGCGCGGATTGGTCTTGTGGCAGTGGTCGGCCATGGCGCCCTCGATGATCTTGCCGAACCACTCGCGCTGCACGCCCATCTCGGCCAGCCCGGTGGGCAGGCCCAGGCGGGCGCTCATGTCGCGGATCGCGTCGGGGATGTCGCCCGAGGAGGCCAGGCCCATGGCGTGCGCCATGCGCTCCAGCCGGCGCTCCTTCTTCACCGACTCGGCCTGTGCATTGAATCGCACCACCGCCGGCAGGAACACGGCATTGAGCGTTCCGTGGTGCAGCTGCGGGTTCACGCCGCCCAGGCTGTGGCTGAGCGAATGCACGCAGCCCAGGCCCTTCTGGAAGGCCATCGCGCCCTGCATCGAAGCGCTCATCAGCTGCGAGCGCGCCTCGCGGTCGGACCCGTCGCGGGTGGCGCGCTCGATGTTCGCCCAGCCGCGCTCCAGGCCGTCGAGCGCGATGCCGTCGGCCGGCGGGTTGAACGCGGCCGACATGAAGGTCTCCATGCAGTGCGCGATCGCGTCCATGCCGGTGGCGGCCGTCAGCTTGGGCGGCAGGCCCAGCGTGAGCTCGGGGTCGCAGATCGCGGTGCGCGGCACCAGGTGCCAGGAGTGGAAGCCCAGCTTGCGGTGGTCGTCCACGATGATGATCGCGCCGCGCGCCACCTCGCTGCCGGTGCCGCTGGTGGTGGGCACGGCGATCAGCGGCGCGACCTTGTCGGTGATGCGCGGCGAGCCGCCCTCGATGGTGGCGTAGTGGGTGAGGGGGCCTTCGTGCGTGGCGGCGATGGCCACGCCCTTGGCGCAGTCGATCGCCGAGCCGCCACCCACGGCGATGAGGCCGTCGCAGCGCTGCTCCTTGTAGATCTTCACCGCCGCGCGCACCGCCGCCTCGGTGGGGTTGGACGGCGTCTGGTCGAACACCGCATGGGGCAGGGGCCCGAGCGCGTCCAGCGCCTTCTGCAGCACGCCCGCAGCCTTGACGCCCTGGTCGGTGACGATCAGCGGGCGGGTGATGCCCACGCGCTTGCACTCGTCCTGCAGCAGGCGCACGGCGCCGAATTCGAACTGGATCTGGGTGACGTAGTAGATGAGGGCCATGGCGCGATCGCTGGTCTAAGATGCCGTCCGACTGTATCCCAGCCGCCCCGCGCCGTCTGCGTGACCCACCTCCCGGATTTCCCGGAACTCACCCCCCGGATGCGCTCGGTGCTCGAGCGCATGGCGCGCGTGCGGCAGCGACCCCTGCACGAGCTTTCGCCGCAGGAGGCGAGGGCGGCCTACGAGGCGTCGGCCGAGGTGCTGGAGCTGCCGCGGCGGCCCTTGCCGCGCGTCGAAGACTTCCAGCTTCCCGCCGACGATGGCGCCTGCCTCCCTGCGCGCCTCTACCAGCTGGACGGTTCCGCTCCGGGCGTGCTGCTGTACCTGCACGGAGGCGGCTTCACCATCGGCAGCGTCGCCACCCACGACATCCTCTGCCGCGAACTGGCCACGCTCTCGGGCTGGGCCGTGCTGTCGCTGGGCTACCGGCTGGCGCCCGAACACCGGTTTCCGGTGGCCCACGAGGACGCCTGGGCGGGTTTGCGCTGGCTGGCGGCACAGCGCCCGGCCCTGGGCCTCGAAGGCGCACGCCTCGCGGTCGGCGGCGACAGCGCCGGTGGAACGCTGGCGGCCGTGAATGCGATCCGCGCGCGCGATGCCGGCCTGCCGCTGGCGCTGCAGCTGCTGTTCTACCCGGGCACGGCGGCCCGCCAGGACAGCGCCTCGCACCGCCGCTACGGACACGGCATGGTGCTGGAGCAGGCCCACATCGAGTACTTCTTCAGCCAGTACATCGATGCGCGGGCCCGCGACGACTGGCGCTTCGCCCCGCTCAATGCCGACGACGCGGAGGGCGTCGCGCCGGCCTGGCTCGGGCTGGCCGAATGCGATCCGCTCTTCGACGAGGGCATCGCCTACGCGGATAAACTGCGCGGCGCAGGGGTGCCGGTCGAGCTGGAGGTCTGGCGCGGCGTCACCCACGAGTTCATCAAGATGGGCCGAGCCCTTCCCGAAGCCCGCGAGGCCCACGCCGCCGCCGCCCAGGCCCTCGCCAACGCCTTGCGCACGCCATGAAACGAGACGACTTCCGCTTCTTCCACCGCCTGCGCGTGCGCTGGTCCGAGGTGGACATGCAAAAGATCGTGTTCAACGCGCACTACCTGATGTACTTCGACACCGCGGTGGCGGACTACTGGCGCGCGCTGGCCTTGCCCTACGAGGAGGCCATGCACGAGCTGGAGGGCGACCTCTACGTCAAGAAGGCGACGGTGGAGTTCCATGCGTCCGCCCGCATGGACGACCAGCTGGACGTGGCGATGCGCTGCGGCCGCATCGGCAAGTCGTCCATGGTCTTCGACGGCGCGATCTTCCGCGGCGAGCAGCTGCTCATCACCTGCGAACTGGTCTACGTGTTCGCCGACCCGGCCACGCAGACTTCGCGGCCGGTGCCGCAGGCGCTGCGCGACATCCTCACCGGCTACGAGGCCGGSGAGCCGGTGCTGCAGGTGCGCACCGGCTCGTGGTCCGAGCTGGGCCAGGACGCCGCCGCGATCCGCACGCGCGTCTTCGTGCAGGAGCAGCGCATCCCGGCCGAGATGGAATGGGACGAGGCCGATGCCGCCGCGCTCCATGCCGTGGCGTACAACCGCCTCGGCCGGCCGGTGGCGACCGGCCGCCTGCTGCAACCTTCGCCCGGCGTGGCCAAGATCGGCCGCATGGCCGTTCACGAGGTGCTGCGAGGCAGCGGCATGGGGCGGCAGGTGCTGATCTCGCTGCTGGAAGCGGCAGCGCAGCGCGGCGACAAGCAGGCCGTGCTGCACGCCCAGCGCACCGCCGAGGACTTCTACCGCCGGCTGGGCTTCCGGCCGCAGGGTGAGCCCTTCGAGGAGGCCGGCATCCCGCACGTCGAGATGGCGGCGGCGCTGCCCCTGCCGGGCCGTTGAGCGGCGGCCGGATGGCCAGGAAGAAGGCCCGCACGCCGGGCACCCCACCGCCTGCCGCGGCGACCACCGCACCGGTCGCCCCGTCACCGGTCGCGGACCGGGCCGACGAAGGTTCGCCCATCGTTCCGCTGCTGCTGGCGGCCATCCTGCTGCTCGCGCCCGCGCTGGGCGTTCCCGACGAGCTGATGCTGCAAGACACGCTCAAGTCCATCGTCGTGTCCTTCGGCGCGCTGGCGGCGGCAATGGTCTTCTTCTTCGAGCGCCGGCGCCGGCCCCAGGCCGTGCTGTGGCATCCGGTGCTCTGGCTGCCGCTGCTGCTGATGGCGTACTCGCTGGGCAGCATGGCCTGGTCGCATGCCTACCTGGGCGCGGTGGAGGCGATCCGCTGGTTCGTGTTCGCGCTCCTGCTCTGGCTGGGACTGAACACGCTGGCGCGTTCGCGGCTGCACTGGGTCTTCTGGGGCATCCACGGCGGCGCGGTGATCGCCGCGGTGTGGGCGGCGCTGCAGTTCTGGGTGGACTGGCGCGGCTTCCCGCAAGGCCCGCCGCCGGCCTCGACCTTCATCAACCGCAACTTCTTCGCCGAGTTCGTGGTCTGCACGCTGCCGTTCTCGGCGCTGCTGCTGGCGCGGGCGCGGCAGACCGCCACCATCGCCCTGCTGGCCGCGACCACGGCGCTGGTGATCGTCAGCGTGCTCATGACCGGCACCCGGGCCGCGCTGTTCGCGCTGTGGCTGCAGGTGCTGGTGGTGCTGCCCTTCATCCTGTGGCGCTACCGCGTCCAGCTGGCGCTGGGCGGCTGGGACACCGGCCGGCGCGCGCTGGCCGCGGGGCTGCTGCTGGTCGGCGTCCTGGGGATGGGGATGGTGCCCAGTGGCAACGACCGCCTGCTGGCCGAGGGCCGCGGCGCAACGCCGCTGGAGCGCGGCCTCAAGCGCACGGCCTCGGTCGCGGTGCCGAATGATCCGTCGGTCGGCATCCGCATGGTGATGTGGAAGGCGACGCTGCGCATGATGGCCGACCGGCCGCTGACCGGCGTGGGCGCCGGCGCCTGGGAGGTCCAGGTGCCGCTGTACCTGCCGCGCAGCAGCCAGGTCGAGGCCGACTACTACGTGCACAACGAGGTGCTGCAGATGCTGGCCGAGTACGGGCTGGCCGGCGCGGTCTTCCTGCTCGGGCTGTTCGGCTGGCTGCTGCAGGCGGCCTGGCGCACCTGGCGGGCTCGTGACAGCGAGGCGATGGAGGAGGGCCCCTGGCGCGCGACGGCGTTGTGCGGCCTGCTGGCGTTGCTGCTGGTGAGCAACGCCGGCTTTCCCTGGCGGATGGCGACCACCGGCGCGTTGTTCGCGATCGCGCTGGCGGTCGTGGCCGCCTCCGACGCACGGCTGAGGGTCCAAGGCCGCATCGGGCCGGTCGCGCTGCCATGGACACGTCGCCGCTCGACCGCGGCGCTGGCCTGCGCGGGCGCCTGCACCGTGCTGGCCGCCCACATCACGCAGCAGGCGGCGGAGTGCGAGCGAAAGATCGTCGAGGCCGCCAAGATCGCGATGCGGATCTCGGCCTCGGGCCGGCCGCAGGCGCGCGAGTGGGAAGGGGCCAAGGCGCAGATGCTGCAGCTCACCCGCGAAGCGATCGCGATCAATCCCCACTACCGCAAGATCACCCCGATCGTGGCGGACGAACTCGCGAACTGGGGCGACTGGCACAACGCCTCCTGGATCTGGGAATCGGTGCTCGAGTCGCGGCCGCACATCGTGGCCATCCTCACCAACGTGGCCCGGGCGCACGCGCAGCTGGGGCGGCCGGAGCAGGCCTTGCGCACGCTCGAGCACGCCAAGTCGATCTCGCCGGATGCCCCATCGGTGCGCTCGCTCGAGGTGATCCTGCTGTCCCGCCACGGCCAGGATGAGCGCGCCCTCGATCTGGCACGGCGCGCCCTGCAGGGGGGCTTCTACGACGTGGACCTGCTGCGCAACGCCTTCCTGCTGGGCTGGCGCGCCGGCGACGACGCGCTGCTGTCCCGGGCGATGGAACTGCTGCTGGAGGAATTCCCGGCGGTCCGCCCGGACAGCCTGCTGCTGCTGGCCGATTTCCAGCTCCGGGCGCTGAAGGACGAGGCCAGGGCGGTGGACAGCTGGCGCCAGGCCCTGGCCGCGGCACCGGCCGCGCGCCGGCCGGCGATCCTGGCCCACGTGCCGCCCGCGTTGCGGGAGCGCGTGGAGCGCTGATCAGATGTCGGCGAGCAGCGGGTAGGGCAGGGGCAGGCGCTCGAGCGCCGGGCCTTCGGCGCTGCCCACCGTGAGGCGGCCGCTTTCGGCGGCGCTGGTCTGCATCGAGACGATCGCGTCCCAGCCGCCCGCGGGGGCCGGTGCGGCCTCGACCACCGTGCCGCAGGGCTGCGACGGGTCGCCCTCGTGGAACACCTCTTGCCCCGCCTGCATGGCGGCCGGGCCGTGCACCACGTAGCCGCGCCGCTTGAGCGTGCCGCGGAACTGGCTGCGGGCCACCACCTCCTGGCCCGGGTAGCAGCCCTTCTTGAAGTTCACGCCGCCGACCGATTCGTAGTTGAGCATCTGCGGCACGAACAGCTCGGTGACCGGCGCGGTGATGCTGGCGATGCCGCTGCGCACCTTGCCCCAGAGCCAGGCTTCCAGCGGCAGCTCGGCGCCCGCGGGAGGCGCCTCGCCGGCGGGGGCGATCCACAGAGCGCGCGGCTGGCCGTCGGCCGGGTAGAGCGACACGACCTGGGCCGCGCCCGCGGCGTGTTGGGCCCAGGGCTCGCGCGGGCCCCCCAGCGCCTTCGCGGCGGCGTCGCCGGCCAGGCCGAACAGGGCGAATTCGTCTGACGCGTCGCTCAGCTTCACCCTGGACCGCAGCACGAACATCGACAGGCGCTTGAGCGTGGGCGCGAGCAGGTCGCGCGAGGTGACCAGCAGGATCTGGTCGGCGCCCAGGGGCACGCCGACGAAGCTGGCCAGCATGCGGCCCTTGGCATTGCAGAACGCGGCCAGCCGCGCCTGGCCCGGCGGCAGGAGCGCGAAATCCTGGGTGAGCTGGTTGTGCAGGAAGCGCGCGGCCTCCTCGCCTTGCGCGCGGATCACGCCAAGTTGCGGCAGGGCGCAACGCCCTTCGAGGGACTGGACCATCGCTCCATTATCATGGCCCCTCGAATTCACTCGGGTGATCAGGGACAGTGGCGCGCTTGCTCAAGACGGTCTTCCTGTTCGGCGCGCTGGCCCTCCTGGCCGCCGCCGGCGCAGGGTGGTGGTGGGTCCACCAGCCCCTGCGGCTGCCGGCCGCCTCGGTCGACCTTTCCATCGAGCCCGGCACCCTGCCGCGCGGCGTGGCGCAGGCCGTCAGCGATGCCGGCGTGGCCGTGAACCCGGACCTCCTTTACGGCTGGTTCCGCCTCTCGGGGCAGGCGCGGCAGATCAAGGCCGGCAGCTATGAGCTCGAGGCGGGCATCACGCCCAGGCGGCTGCTGTCCAAGCTGGCGCGCGGCGAGGAGAGCCTGCGCGCGATCACCCTGGTCGAGGGCTGGAACATCCGCCAGCTGCGCGTCGCGCTCGCCAAGGAGGAAAGCCTGCGGCAGGAGGCCGGCAAGCTGGACGACGCCGCGCTGATGGCGCTCCTGGGCCGCGCGGGCCAGCATCCGGAAGGGCGCTTCTTCCCCGACACCTACACCTACGCCAAGGGCAGCACGGACACCGCGGTGCTGCGCCGTGCGATGCGCGCGATGGACCGCCGGCTGGAGGCGGCCTGGGCCCAGCGCTCCCCGCAGGCCGCGGTGAAGTCGCCGGACGAGGCGCTGATCCTGGCCAGCATCGTCGAGAAGGAGACCGGCCGCGGGGCGGACCGGCCGCTGATCTCGGCCGTGTTCAACAACCGGCTGCGCATCGGCATGGCGCTGCAGACGGACCCCACGGTGATCTACGGCATGGGCGAAGCGTTCAAGGGCAACCTGCGCAAGGTGGACCTGCAGACCGACACGCCCTGGAACACCTACACGCGCCCCGGCCTGCCGCCCACGCCCATTGCCATGCCCGGACGCGCCGCGCTGCTGGCGGCGGTGCAGCCGGCGCCGGCGAAGGCGCTGTACTTCGTCGCGCGCGGCGATGGCAGCAGCCATTTCAGCGAGAGCCTGGACGAGCACAACCGGGCCGTGAACCGCTACCAGAGGGGCCAGTGACGGCCGGCCTCTTCATCAGCTTCGAAGGCATCGACGGCGCGGGCAAGTCCACCCACGTCCAGGCGCTGGCGCAGGCCTTGCGCGACGCGGGCCGCACGGTGACGCTCACGCGCGAGCCCGGCGGCACGCCGCTGGCGGAACAGCTGCGGGCGCTGGCGCTCAACGCGGCCATGGACCCGCTGACCGAGGCGCTCCTCATGTTCGCTGCCCGCCGCGACCACCTGCAGCAGGTGATCGAGCCGGCCCTGGCCCGCGGCGAGGTGGTGCTGTGCGACCGCTTCACCGATGCCACCTTCGCCTACCAGGGCGGGGGCCGGGGGTTCGACCTGGCGGTGCTCGGCCAGCTCGAACGCTGGGTTCAGTCCGTCGACGCCCTGCCGCCGGGGGAGCTGCGGCAGCCGCTGCTCACGCTGTGGTTCGAGTTGCCGCCGGAAGTCGCGGCCCAGCGCCTGGCCGGCGCCCGCGCGCCCGACCGCTTCGAATCGCAGCCGGTGGCGTTCTTCCGCAAGGTGGCCGACGGCTACGCCCGGCGCGCCGCGCGCGACCCGGGGCGTTTCGCGCGCATCGATGGCAGCCAGCCGCGTGAGCAGGTCTGGGAGCAGGTGCTCGGGGCGGTGCGGGCGAAGGGATTCCTCGAATGAGCGCGGTCGCCCCCTGGATCACCGAACAGGCCGAGGCGCTGCTGGCCCAGCGCGGGCATGCGTGGCTGCTGCAGGGCCCCTCGGGCCTGGGCCAGTACGCGCTGGCGCTGGAGATGGCACGGGCCTGGCTGTGCGAGCAGCCCACGCCGCAGGGCGCTTGCGGGGTCTGCGGCAGCTGCCATGCCATCGGCGTTCGCACGCATGCGGACCTGTGCGTGCTGATGCCCGAGACCGCCATGCAGGCCCTGGGCTGGCCGCTGCCCGAGAAGGCGCAGCAGGAGCTGGACGACAAGAAGCGCAAGCCGAGCCGCGAGATCCGGGTCGAGGCCATGCGCGATGCGATCGAGTTCTCGCAGCGCACCAGCGCGCGCGGCCGCGGCAAGGCGGTGCTGGTCTATCCGGCCGAGCGCATGAACAACGTCACCGCCAACGCCCTGCTCAAGACGCTGGAGGAGCCGCCCGGCGACGTGCGCTTCGTGCTGGCCACCGAGGCGGCGCACCAGCTGCTTCCCACCATCCGCAGCCGCTGCCTGGGCCACACGATGCGCTGGCCGCAGCCCGAGCAAAGCCAGGCCTGGCTGGCGGGGCAGGGCGTGCCCGCGGCCGACGTGCCGGTGCTGCTGCGCGCGGCCGGGGGCCGGCCGCAGGAGGCGCTGGGGCTCGCGCAGGGCGGCCGGACCGCCAAGGCCTGGTCGCAGCTGCCACGGGCGATCTCGCGCGGCGACGTGTCGGCCGTTAGCGACTGCACGCCGGCCGAGGCGATCGACCTGCTGCAGAAGGTCTGCCACGACCTGATGGCGGTCCAGACCGGGGCCGCGCCGCGGTTCTTCGAGCCGGGCGACCTGCCGAAGGTGGGCACGTGTGAATCGCTGACAGCGTGGTGGCGTGAACTCGCGCAGGAGCAAAAAACGGCGGAACACCCGTTCAACGCCGGACTGATGCTGGAATCGCTTGTGAGCCGGGCGCGCTCGGCCCTACACTCGGCCAGCTGATCAGCCCCCCATGAGCACGTCCGCCACCCCGCGCCCCAGCGTCATCCAGCTCGCCATCAAGGAGAAGGCGGCGCTGTATGCGGCCTACATCCCGTTGTTCGCGGACGGCGGGGTCTTCATCCCGACCACGCGCGACTACAAGCTGGGCGACGACGTCTACGTGCTGCTGTCGCTGCCGGACGATCCGCAGCGCTATCCGGTGGCCGGCAAGGTCGCGTGGGTCACGCCCCCGCGGGCCGCGGCCAACCGCACCCAGGGCGTCGGCGTGCGCTTTCCGGCCGACGAGAAGTCCAAGCTGCTCAAGCTCAAGATCGAAGAGGTCCTGGGCGGCCACCTGGCGTCCGAGCGGCCCACCCAGACCATCTGAACCCGCCCGCGACCCTGCGCGGCGCTGGTGCATCATCGGCGGATGTTCGTCGATTCGCACTGTCACCTGAGCTTTCCTGAACTGTCCAGCCGCCTGGACGAGATCCGCGCCGCCATGGCGCAGGCCGGCGTCGACCGGGCCCTGTGCATCTGCACCACGCTGGAGGAATTCGAGACTGTCCATGCCCTGGCGCTGGCCCATGACAACTTCTGGTCCACCGTCGGCGTCCATCCCGACAACGAGGGCGTGACCGAGCCCAGCCTGGACGACCTGCTGACGCGCGCGGCACTGCCCAAGGTGGTGGCGATCGGCGAAACCGGCCTGGACTACTACCAGATGGACGAGCGCAAGGGCGGCCGCGGCATTGCCGACCTGGAATGGCAGCGGGAGCGCTTTCGCACCCACATCCGGGCGGCGCGGCAGACCGGCAAGCCGCTGGTGATCCACACCCGGGCCTCGTCCGACGACACCGTGGCGATCCTGAAGGAGGAGGGCGAAGACGGCTCGGCGGGCAGCGCGGGGGGCGTCTTCCACTGCTTCACCGAGACGGCGCAGGTCGCCCGTGCCGCGCTCGACCTGGGCTTCTACATCTCGTTTTCCGGGATCCTGACCTTCAAGAGCGCCGCCGACCTGCGGGAGGTGGCGGCCTTCGTGCCGGAAGACCGGCTGCTCATCGAGACCGACAGCCCCTACCTGGCGCCGGTGCCGTACCGGGGCAAGACCAACGACCCGTCGCTGGTGCCGTACGTGGCCCGGCAGATCGCCGAGCTGCGCGGGTTGCCGGTGGAGGCCGTGGGCGAGCTCACCAGCCGCAATTTCGAACGCCTGTTCGCAGGGGTTTCGTCATGAGGAAGTACTTCAGGTTCGCCATTTATCTTCTTGTCGCAGCTTGGTTTTCAGCCGCGCAAGCCGGCTCCTACGACGACTTCTTCACGGCCATCAAGCAGGACGATCCTGCGACGATCACCCAGCTCCTCAAGCGCGGGTTCGACCCGGACACGCGCAGCCCGGACGGCCAGAACGGCCTGTTCCTGGCTCTGCGGGAAGGCTCGCTCAAGGCGGCCCAGGCGCTGGTCGACTGGCCCAAGACCAACGTCGAGGCCCGCAACGCCCAGGACGAGAGCCCGCTGATGATGGCCGCGCTCAAGGGCCACACGGCCCTGGTCAAGAAGCTCATCGAGCGCGACGCCGACATCAACAAGCCCGGCTGGGCGCCGCTGCATTACGCGGCCACCGGCGGGCACCTGGCGATCATGGAACTGCTGCTGGAGCACCATGCCTTCATCGACGCCGAGTCGCCCAACGGCACCACGCCGCTGATGATGGCCGCGCACTACGGCACGCCGGCAGCGGTCAAGCTGCTGCTGGAGGCCGGCGCGGACACGGCCATGAAGAACCAGCTCGGCCTGACGGCCGTCGATTTCGCCCGGCGCGGCAACCGGCCGGACGCGCTGGAGCTGATTTCGGGGCACATCCGGAAGCAGCAGCCCAAGGGGAAGTGGTAAAGCCTGCCTGAGGTCGTCGGCGTCAGCGCGTGTGACTGGCGACAGCTCTCGTTTGTCGTCCGCTTCCATAGCCTGCGTCCCTTTTCATCATGGGGCCAGCAATGGACAGACGCTCTGCATTGGGCTTGATGGCGGCGACCGCGGGCGCCGGCCTTGTCGGCTGCGCTTTCTCATCGAAGCCGGTCGATCCCTCGGCCGAAGACCTTTCGGTGATCTTCGGATTCATCGACATGAGCGACGCGCCCTCCAACATCAAGTGGGTTTCCCTCAAGGCCTATGGTGCAGGCGCTTCCAGCTACCGTGCCGGCGTGGAGGATGGAATGTTCTTCCACGTCGGCGTCAAGCCCGGCGCCTACCAGGTAGAGCGCTTCGGCGGGGACAGAAGCCTGATCCCGGTCTTCGGCCAGCCGTACGAATACGACTGGGGTACGCGAGGCCGGAACAGCACGGCCGTACGAATCGAGCGCCCAGGTGTGTTCTTCATGGGAGCCCATCGGTATGTGAGCCAGCCGTCAGGTATCTTCGAACAGGCCAAGTTCGAGATGCAGCCGATGTCCAGCCCGGGTGAGCGCGACGGTTGGCAGAAGCTGCTGCGGATCATGGAGGCCGATCCGTCCTTGAGTACGTACCGGCATCAGATCAGGCGGATCAGGGCCAAATTGGGAGCGGGTCAATGAGCGCTCGATGCCCAGGCCGCCGGGTGGCACTTGTCGCGTTCGGCGGCGCGATGCTCTTGGGTTCTGCCGGCTGCGGTTCGCTGATTCCCATCCGACTCCCGGAAGCCTCGGAGGCCGGCGCGCGGAGTGGCGACGTCCTGATTGTCGGCAAGATCGACATCATTCCGCCGATCGCCCCTGGCGAGCAAAAGATCCGCGCTGGCAGCTTCGGCCTGGACCCGGCGGACATCAAGGGAAAACTGCAGCAGCGCGCGCTGCTGTACCTGTCCGACGCGCCATCGACGCAACGGGAAGGTTCAGGCGACTACATCAATCCACGGCTTGGAGATTGGTTCGCCTACTGGGTGCCGCGCGGGAAAAGGCACATCACGGAGGCAGTCGTCGTCATGGACTTCCAGACGGTGATCACAGGCCGCCGGCAGGCGCACACGCAGTCGTCCGAGTTGCTTCTGCCGGCTCCAGTCTCGATCGACATCCAGGCCCAGGATTCGGCCGTCTACGTGGGTTCATGGCGGGTCTGGCGTGACGAGTTCAATTCAGTCACGCGCATTCAAGCCAACCAGGAGCTTCGGGAGGCCCAGGCAGCCGTGAAGCGCCTTGTGGGTCGGGATGTACCGATAAGGACCGCGATTCCGAAAGGTTTGGCGCGGTGAGACGGCCCCTTGAGCACCTCTCAATTAACTAGATACGATGTGCATTATGTCAAATGAATGATTGAACCAAGGTCAGGTGGGTCGTTACGAGTGCGACTCGCGCCAAAGCGTACGAATGACCTACAGCCCTGACACAGACCGTCACACCCTCACTTCTAGTTACCAACTACCGGGCTGCCGATCTGCAATCTGTGAACTAAATCACCGATCGGGCTTGCTTCCGGCTGAGTCAAGACCTACCTTGTCAGCCTGCTGCCGAATTCGGGCAGATCAGGGACAAAAAAGACACCATGGCCTGGATCACACCGAGTCTTCGCAACAGCCTCTACGGCCTCCTCGGACATGCACAGCCCAGCGAATCGCTGCTGGACAACCGAACCGAGGACATCCGCGAATCCATGCTCGACCTGCTCGGGGACAACGGTGCCCGCAAGCACCCGAACGTGATCCGGCGCATCCGCTATGCGTCCGACGTGCACTCCCTTTGGTACTTGCGCGGTGACCTGATGGCGGTGTTGGCCGACGTCCATGGGGAAGCCATCGCGCGGCGCCAGGTGCGCAAGCTGACCGACATGTTCCGCGGCGTGCTGCCCGGAGCGCTGACCTCGCGCCGCAGCGCCCTGTTCGGCTGACCGGCGCCGGCTAGTGCCGGTGGCCCCAGAGCAGGAAAGCGTCCCGTCCTTCCACCGCCAGGTGCACCGGCGCACCGACCGGCAACGCCACCTTGGTCGGCACATGGCCGAAAGGCAGCCCGGTCAGCACCGGCGCCTTCACCTGGGTGCGCAGCCAGTCCACCACGGTCTTCAGGCGGTAGCCCTTGTCGTGCGGCACCAGCTTGTAGTTGTTGAACTGGCCGAACAGGATGGCCTTCTGCTGCTGCAGCACGCCGGCGTAGAGCATCTGCGTGAGCATGCGTTCGATGCGGTACGGGTGCTCCGACACGTCCTCGATGAACAGGATGCCGCCGCGCACCTTGGGCAGCCAGGGCGTGCCCACCAGCGTCGCCAGGATGGCCAGGTTGCCGCCCCAGAGCACGCCCTTGACCGGCTTGAAGCCTTCCTTGCGCTCCGACGCGGGCAACTGCCAGCCCGTGCCCTCGCCCTGCCCGCTGACCAGGTCGCCGAAGCAGGCCTGCATGATCTCGTCGGGCTCGCCTTCGACGCCGAAGTCCTCGCCGACGGCAGGGCCCGCCCAGGTTACCTCGCCGGTCTTGGCCAGCACCGCGCTCTGGAAGGCCGTGAAGTCGCTCAGGCCGACGAAGCGCGTGCCGCCCTTGACCGCCTTGGCGATCGCCTTGTACGGAAGCTGCGGCAAGAGCCGCGTGAGGCCGTAGCCGCCGCGCGTGATCAGCGCGATGTCCGCGCCACTGGCCGCAGCGCGCCCGATGGCGGCCAGCCGCGTCTCGTCGTCGCCGGCAAAGCGCATATGGGTGGCGAACACCGCCGGGTCGAGTTCGACCTCGTGGCCCAGGGCCCGCAGGCGGGCGATGCCCCGGCGGACGGCGGGCTTGTCTCGAACGGCACTGGAGGGGGAGAAGATGTAGATGCGCGAGCGGTCGGTCACGGGCGGAAGTATCCCACTGCGCGGCGCGCGATCTCTTCGCCATGCTCCTGAACGAAATGGCCGGCGTGCTCCAGCACCAGGGGCTCGGGGCAGCCGCGGATCTGCGCGCGCAGGGCCTGCATCACCGGCGGGCCGAGCACGGGGTCCTGCGCGCCGATGGCCATGAAGCTGCGCCCCTGCCAGTCGTCCCGCCAGAAGTCGCGGGCGCGGCGCGACACCTCCGCGCCTTCGGACGTGGGGAACTCCGGCACCATGGGCGCAAAGGCGCGCAGCGCGGCCCGGTGGCCCCGGTCGGGAAACGGCGCGTTGTAGGCGGCGCATTCGCCGGCGCTCATGTGCGGGTTGCCACGCGCGAACAGTCGCGCGATGTCGAACTCCGGGTTGCGCGCGCACATCTCGCGCCAGGCCAGGAAGCCGGGGCTCAGGGGCGCTTCACCGGTGGCCAGCGTGGTGTTCATCACCAGCAGGCCGCGATACCGGCCGGGCGCCTCCATGGGCAGCGTCAGGCCGAGCAGGCCGCCCCAGTCCTGCACGACCAGCACCACGTCCTGCAGGTCGAGCCGCTCGACGAACTCCAGCAGCACCTGCCGGTGGAAGTCGAAGCCATGGGCGGATTCCTTCTTCGGCTTGTCGCTCCGGCCGAAGCCGACCAGGTCGGGCGCGACCACCCGATGCCCCTGGGCCAGGAACACCGGGAGCATCCTGCGGTACAGGTAGCTCCAGGCCGGATTGCCGTGCAGGCACAGCCAGGTGAGCGGCGCATCCTTCGGGCCTTCGTCCAGGTAGTGCATCCGCAGGCCGGCCAGCGAAGCCAGGTCGCTCACGTAGTTGGGCGCCCACGGGTAGTCCGGCAGTCCGGCGAAACGCTCCTCTGGGGTGCGGACCGCGTCGTCGCGCAAGGGAGGCTGGGCCGCCCGGGCTTCCTGCCGTCGCGAGACGAAGAAGCGGGTGAGCGGCTCGCCGCATTCGGCGGCCAGGACGCCGCCCGAAAGCTGCGTGCGGTGGTTCAGCCGGCGCTCGTCGAACAGGTTCAGCACCGACCCCGCCGCGCCGGTCTTGGGATCGGCCGCGCCGAACACCACCCGCTTGAGCCGCGAATGCAGCATAGCGCCCGAGCACATCGCGCACGGCTCCAGCGTGACGAACAGCTCGCAGCCGTCCAGGCGGTAGTTGCCGAGGGCGGCGGCGGCTTCGCGCAGCGCCATGATCTCGGCGTGCGCGGTCGGATCGTGCCCGGCCACGGGCCGGTTGTGGCCGCGACCGACCACGCGATCCCCCTGCACCACCACGGCCCCCACCGGCACTTCGCCCGCGGCGCGCGCCTGCTCCGCCTGCTCCAGCGCCAGGCGCATGAACTGCGCGTCACGCGTGGCGCTCACCGCCCGCCCCTCAGGCCTGCAGGCCGATGCGGTCCATCCAGCCGGCCAGCGCCCTCGCCTCCTCGTTGCCCTCGAGATAGGCCGCCTTCATGCGGGCGTGCGATTCGGGACGGTGCTGGTTGAGCTTGATCTTGCATTGGAGGTCGACCACCTGCAGTTCGAAGGCGACGATGCCCGCCAGCAGCTTCTGCGCGAAGTCCTGCGGCATGCCGCGCCATTGTTCCTCATAGGGCGGCTCGTGATCGCCGATCAGCTTCTTGAGCAGGGCGTCCTTCGCTTGCGGCTCCTCGATGAGGCGAGCCTGCACGGTGCAGTGGACGGCGACGTAGTTCCAGCTGGGCACGCGCTGCAGGTCCGGGTAGACCTTGGGCGACAGGTAGGCGTGCGGGCCCAGGAAGGTGGCCACCGCCTTCGGCCGGGCGGCGAGGTAGCGCCAGTGCGGGTTGGGCTTGGCGCAGTGCCCGAGCAGCACCAGGCCTTCGCCCCGCTCTTCCAGGTGCAGCAGAAGGTGCGTGACGTAGGGCAGCCCCTCCTCGTCGCACGAGATCAGGCTGGCGAAGGGATGCTCGCGGATCAGGGTCGCGGCGAGCGCGGGATCCTTGGCATTGAACTGCGGCGGCATGTACATGGGCGGGCTCCTCGTCGTCGTCCGCACTGTAGCCGCGGCGGGCGGACACAGCGACGCGATTTGCGCATCACTGCGATGCGCTCACTCCCACTCGATCGTGGCCGGCGGCTTGCTCGAGACGTCGTAGGTGACGCGGTTGATGCCGCGCACCTCGTTGATGATGCGGCTGGACACCTTCTTGAGCAGCGCATAGGGCAGCTCGGCCCAGTCGGCCGTCATGAAGTCGCTGGTCTGCACGGCGCGCAGCGCCACCACGTAGTCGTAGGTGCGGCCATCGCCCATCACGCCCACGCTCTTGACCGGCAGGAACACGGTGAAGGCCTGGCTGGTCAGGTCGTACCAGGTCTTGCCGGTGGCCTCGTCGCGGAAGTTGCGCAGCTCCTGGATGAAGATGTCGTCGGCGCGCCGCAGCAGGTCGGCGTACTCCTTCTTCACCTCGCCCAGGATGCGAACGCCCAGGCCGGGGCCCGGGAAGGGATGGCGGTAGACCATCTCGGGCGGCAGCCCCAGGGCCACGCCCAGCTCTCGCACCTCGTCCTTGAACAGGTCGCGCAGCGGCTCCAGCAGCTTGAGCCCCAACTGCTCCGGCAGGCCGCCGACGTTGTGGTGGCTCTTGATCGTCACGGCCTTCTTGCTCTTGGCGCCGCCCGACTCGATCACGTCCGGGTAGATGGTGCCCTGGGCCAGCCAGGCCACGTGGCGCGAATGGGTCTGCTTGATCTTCGCGGCCTCGGCCTTGAAGACGTCGACGAACAGGCCGCCGATGATCTTGCGCTTGGCCTCCGGGTCGCTCACGCCGGCCAGCTTGCCCAGGAAAAGGTCGCTGGCGTCGACGCGCACCACCTTCGCATGCAGCTTGCCGGCGAACATGTCCATGACCATGTCGCCCTCGTTCAGGCGCAGGAGGCCGTGGTCGACGAACACGCAGGTGAGCTGGTCGCCGATGGCCCGGTGGATCAGCGCCGCCGCCACCGACGAATCCACGCCGCCGGACAGGCCCAGGATCACCTCCTCGTCGCCGACCTGCCGGCGGATGGCTTCCACCGCCTCGGCGATGTGGTCGCGCATCACCCAGTCCGGGCGGGCCTTGCAGATGCTGCGGACGAACCGTTCCAGGATCGCGTGGCCCTGCACCGTGTGCGTGACCTCGGGGTGGAACTGCAGTGCGTAGAAGCGCCGGTCCTCGTCGGCCATGCCGGCGATCGGGCAGCTCTCGGTGGAGGCCATCAGCTTGAAGCCGGGCGGCATCTCCACCACCTTGTCGCCGTGCGACATCCACACGTTGAGCATGCCGTGGCCTTCCGGCGTGGTGGCGTCGGCGATGTCGCGCAGCAGCTCGGTGTGGCCGCGGGCGCGCACGGCGGCGAAGCCGAACTCCCGCTTGTGCCCTCCCTCCACCTTGCCGCCCAGCTGGTGCGCCATGGTCTGCATGCCGTAGCAGATGCCCAGCACCGGCACGCCCAGCTCGAAGACGGCCTGGGGGGCCTTGTCGGTGGTGTCCTCGTACACGCTGGCGTGGCTGCCGGAGAGGATCACGCCCTTGAGCGTGCCGTCGGCGGCGTACTGCCGCACCCAGTCGTCGGAAACGTCGCAGGGGTGGACTTCGGAATAGACGTGGGCTTCGCGCACGCGGCGGGCGATCAGCTGCGTGACCTGGGAGCCGAAGTCGAGGATGAGGATCTTGTCGTGTTGCATGTCAGGTCAGGTCGGTGATCACGGGGTGGTCGATCTGATGGCAGGCGCGCTGCAGCGCGCGGTCCATCGTCACCAGCGGCGCCTCCAGGTCCAGAGCCAGTCGGAGGTAGGCGGCGTCGTAGGGCGTCAGGCCCAGGGGCTGGCTCCAGGACCAGAACTCGAGCGGCGACACGCGCATCGGCGCGAGAGCCACCGGCAGACGGCTCAGCAGGCGCAGCACATGCTGGTGCGCGGCCGGCGAGAAGCGGCCCCGGGCCAGCGCCCGCCCGGCGGCGTGCATGGCCTCCAGGGGAAAGATGGCGGTGCTGGTGGCGCTTTCCTCCTGGGTCATGACGCGGATCAGCGCCTGGGAGACGCGGTCGCGCCCCTCGTCCGGGAAAGCCCAGCTCGCGAAAGCGGACGCGTCAACGACCAGCATCGGACGCCTTGGCATCGAGCCAGCCGTCCACGCGTTCGGCCAGCTCCCTCTTGTGTTCGGACCAGAACTCGTCGAATCCCCTGCCGGGACCGACCTTCGCGCGCAGGGCCTGCAGTTCCTGCACGATGGCCTGGCGGCGCGCTTCGATGCTGGGCTGCTCCGTCTCCGGCTCGCGGATCAGGCGGATCACCCGCTTGCCGTGCCGGGTCAACACCACTTCCTCGCCCTGCTCCACCGCGCGGATGAGCTCGGAGAGCTGGCTCTTGGCCTGATGGATGGGGACGGTCTGCATGTTTCTGGCCCGTTCTCTACAGATTCGGGCTAGATTTTAACGGCCTCAAATAAAAAAGGCCAGAACGTTCTGGCCTTTTTGCGGGTCGGGCGATGTCAATCTGCCCGGTAGTTCGGCGCTTCCTTGGTGATCTGCACGTCGTGCACGTGGCTCTCGCGCATGCCGGCCGCGGTGATCTGGACGAACTCGGCCTTGCTGCGCATGTCGTCGATGCTGGCGCAGCCGCAGTAGCCCATGGCGGCGCGAACGCCGCCGGCGAGCTGGTAGACGATGGAGACCAGCGAACCCTTGTACGGCACGCGCCCCTCGATGCCCTCGGGCACCAGCTTGTCGGCGTTGGGGTTGGTGCTGGTGGCTTCCTGGAAGTAGCGGTCGGCGCTGCCCTGCTGCATGGCGCCGATGGAGCCCATGCCGCGGTAGCTCTTGTAGCTGCGGCCCTGGTACAGGACGATCTCGCCGGGTGCCTCCTCGGTGCCGGCGAACATGCCGCCCATCATCACGGTGCTGGCGCCAGCGGCGATGGCCTTGGCGATGTCGCCCGAGTAGCGGATGCCGCCGTCGGCGATCAGCGGCACGCCGCTGCCCTGCAGGGCGGTGGCCACGTTGTCGATGGCGGTGATCTGGGGGACGCCCACGCCGGCCACGATGCGGGTGGTGCAGATTGAGCCGGGCCCGATGCCGACCTTGACGGCGTCGGCGCCCGCCTCCACCAGCGCGCGAGCCGCGCCGCCGGTGGCGATGTTGCCGCCGATGACGTCCACGCCGGGATAGTTCTGCTTGACCCAGCGCACGCGCTCGATCACGCCCTTGCTGTGGCCGTGGGCGGTGTCGACCACGATCACGTCGACGCCGGCCTTGGCCAGCGCTTCGACCCGCTCCTCGGTGCCCTCGCCCACCCCGACCGCGGCGCCCACGCGCAGGCGGCCGGACGCATCGCGGGCGGCGTTGGGGAAGCTGGTCTGCTTGTTGATGTCCTTGACGGTGATCAGGCCCTTGAGCTCGAAGGCCTCGTTGACGACCAGCAGGCGCTCCAGCTTGTGCTTGTTGAGCAGGGCCTTGGCCTCGGCCGGGCTGGTGCCGTCGCGCACCGTCACCAGGCGCTCGCGCGGCGTCATGATCTGGCTGACCGGCACCTCGTAGCGCGTCTCGAAGCGCAGGTCGCGGTTGGTGACGATGCCCACCACCTTGCCGCCGTCCAGCACCGGGAAACCCGAGATGCCCAGCTGTTCCGACAGCGCGTGCACCTGGCGCACCGTGTGGCTGGGCGTGATCACGACGGGGTCGCGCAAGAGGCCGGATTCGTAGCGCTTGACGCGAGAGACCTCGGCGGCCTGCTCTTGGGGCGTGAGGTTCTTGTGGACGATGCCGATGCCGCCTTCCTGGGCGATGGCGATCGCCAGCCGCGCTTCGGTCACCGTGTCCATGGCCGCGGAGACGAGCGGCAGGTTCAGCGGGATGTTCCGGGAGAGCCGGGTGGCCAGCGAGGTGTCCTTGGGAAGGACCTGGGAGAACGCCGGGACCAGCAACACGTCGTCGAAGGTCAGCGCTTTGCCAAGAAGGCGCATGTCAGTGCTCCAAAAAAAGGATTGTACTCAGCACCTTGGTACTAACCCCAGTGCTGGGCGGGGCGCGGTCGTGAAGCAATGCGCGCGCCGCACGTGCACCGCAGTGGGAACTGTAGAGCTGCGCCGCTACACTGCCACGATGACGATCGCCCTTCGCGCCCTCGCCCTCGCCGCCCTCTGCATCCTGCCCGCCATTGCGTCCGCGCAATGGATGTACCTCGACAAGGACGGGCGCAAGGTCTTCAGCGACAAGGCCCCGCCGCCGGAGACGCCCGCCAAGAACATCCTGCGCCAGCCGGGCATGAAGGCCCCCGTGGCGGCGGAGCCGGTTGCGGCCGCCCCCGCCAAGGCCTCGTCCGCGGCGGCCAGCGCGCCCAAGATCACCGGCAAGGACAAGGAACTGGAAGATCGCCGCAAGCAGGCCGAGGCCGCCGAGGCCGAGAAGAACAAGGCCCGCGCCGAAGCGCAGGCCAAGGAACAGAACGAGAACTGCGGGCGGGCCCGCCAGGCCAAGGCGACCTACGACTCCGGCCAGCGTGTCGCCCGCGTCAACGCCAAGGGCGAGCGCGAATTCCTCGACGATGCCCAGCGCCAGTCCGAGGTCAAGCGGCTCCAGTCCGTGATCGACCGCGACTGCAAGCCCGCTCAGTAACCGGGCTTGGCGCCCGGCCGGCGCCCCGCGAACAGGCCCGCGGCGCGGCTGCCCTGGCGCCGGAAACGCTCTCGGCGCGCGACCTTGGGGTCGACCCGCAGCGGCCGCACCAGCTCCACGCGATCACCGTCACGCAGCGGCTGCGAAAGCTCCGCCCGCCGGCCCCAGATCCCCACCAGTTCACCTTCCGCCGGCACCAGGCCGCAGCCGCCCAGCGCATCGGCGACGGTGGCGCCCTGGGCGAGGTCCAGCACCTTTTCAAGCACCTGGCGGGGGGCCGGCGAATGGCAGACGGTCACGCGCGGCATGCGGTCAGTTGTAGACGTGTTCGGCGCGCTTGACGAAGGCGTCGACCAGGCTGCCGGCGATCCGATCGAAAACGGGCCCAACCATCGCGGCCAGGGCCCCGCTCTTGAAGCTGTAGCTCAGGTCCAGTTCCACCTTGCAGGCGCGTTGCCCGTCGCTGCCCACCGGATGGAAGTTCCAGCGGCCATCGAGGTTGGAGAACGGCCCCTCGACCAGCTTCATGCCCACGCGGCGGCCCGGCACGTGCTCGTTGCGCGTGATGAAGGTCTGGCGGATGCCGCCGAAGGCGATGCCGACCTCGGCCTTCATGCCGTGGTCGTCGTGCTCCAGCACCTGGGCGTGGTCGCACCAGGGCAGGAACCTGGGGTACTGCGCCACGTCGGTGACCAGCTTGAACATCTCTTCCGCGCTGTACCAGATGAGCACGGAGCGGTGGACGGTTTTCATACAGAATGCGGGACCCTGCGGGCCTGCCGGGATTGTAGAGAGGGCCCGCGACCCCCAACTGTCAGTCCATGGCCACCAAGCAAGACGGCGCGACGCGCATCGCCGACAACAAGAAAGCAGCCTACAACTACTTCTTCGAGGAGCGGTTCGAGGCGGGCATGGTGCTGGAAGGCTGGGAGGTCAAGGCCCTGCGAGAAGGCAAGGTCCAGCTCACCGACGGCTACGTGGTGATCCGCAACGGCGAGCTCTTCATCATCGGCTGCCAGATCAACCCGCTTCGCACCGCCTCCACCCATGTCAACCCGGACAGCATCCGCAACCGCAAGCTGCTGATGCACAAGGAACAGATCCGCCGCCTGATCGGCAAGGTCGAGCAGAAGGGCTACACGCTGGTGCCGATCAACCTGCACTGGAAGGGCGGCCGGGTCAAATGCGAGATCGCCCTGGCCAAGGGCAAGGCCGAGCACGACAAGCGCGACACCATCAAGGACCGCGAAGGCAAGCGCGAAGTCGAGCGGGCCATGAAGAGCCGCCACCGCTGACCAGGCAAGACGCGGGCCGGATGGAATAAACCGGCCCGCCGGAGCGTTCATCCTCCACGTACAACCCGTGGAGACGCTCATGAACTTCCAATGGTCCACCCTCGTCCTGGCCGCCGCCGCGTTCGGCGCCTCGGCTGCCCTGGCCGGCGCACCGGCCAAGGAAACCGGCGGGGTCCTCGTCGGCGACAAGGGCATGACGCTGTACACCTTCGACAAGGATGAGAAGGACAGCGGCAAGTCGGTCTGCAACGGCCAGTGCGCGACCAACTGGCCGCCGCTGATGGCCAAGGACTCCGACAAGCCCACCGGCGACTGGACGGTCGTCAAGCGCGACGACGGCGCCAAGCAGTGGGCCTACAAGGGCAAGCCGCTCTACTACTGGGTCAAGGACACCAAGGCGGGCGACAAGACCGGCGAGAGCGTCCCCAACTGGAAGCTGGCCAAGCCTTGACCCTGTCCTGCGCCCCCACGGTGGCGCGCGAAGCACTACCCTAGCGCCGTGCACACCGGCGAACTGGAAGCGCAGATCCCCCAGCTGCGGCGCTACGCGCGGGCCCTCACGGGCGACCGCTGGGCGGCCGACGACCTGGTGCAGGACACGCTCGAGCGGGCTTGCGGCCGCTGGAACCTC
Organism: Ramlibacter sp. Leaf400; assembly: GCF_001424545.1. Taxonomy (GTDB): domain Bacteria; phylum Pseudomonadota; class Gammaproteobacteria; order Burkholderiales; family Burkholderiaceae_C; genus Ramlibacter. Next base: position 258,268 of record NZ_LMQL01000010.1, read on the forward strand.
TGGCGCGCGGGCACCGACCTGCGCGCCTGGCTCTTCACCGTCATGCACAACCTGTTCGTCGACGGCGCCCGTCGCGCCGTGCGGCAGGCCGGCCAGCGCGTGGACCTGGAGGACGCCGAGGCCGAACTGGTCGCCCCCGCACCCTCGAACGACCAGCTGCTCGACCTGCAACGCTGCCTGATGCGCCTGCCCGAGGAGCAGCGGGAGGTGCTGCTGCTGGTGACGCTGGAGGACCTGGCCTACCAGGACGTCGCGCGCATCACCGGAACGCCCATCGGCACCGTGATGTCGCGCCTGTCGCGCGCTCGCAGCCGGTTGCGCGACCTGATGGAAGCCACGCCGCGCCCGAGCGCCGCCGTCGTGCCGCTCAAGCGCATGAAATGAATCGATGACACAGGACCCCTCCCCTTCCCCCGACGAAGCCATGCTGCACGCGCTGGCCGACGGACGCCTGTCGCCGCAGGACGCCGCGGACCTGCGCGCGCGTCTGGCCGCGGATCCGGCGGCGTCGCAGTCGGCCCAGGCCTGGCAGGAGCAGCGGGCGCTGCTGCGCACCCTGCACCGGGACGTGCGGGACGAGGCCGTGCCGCCTGCGCTGGTGCAGGCCGTCCGCCGGGTCGGCGAGCGTGGCCGCCTGGTCGACCGGTGGCAGCGCTGGGGCGGCGTCGCCGCCTCGGTGCTGGTGGCCTTCACGGCCGGGTGGCTGGCGAACGGCCAGTGGGGCCGGACAGGGCCTGGCGCGATTTCGCGGTCGCCGCAGATGGCCGACTTCGGCCGGCAGGCGGTGCTGGCGCACCGGGTCTATTCGCCCGAGGTGCGGCACCCCGTCGAGGTCCCCGCGTCCGAGCAGGAGCACCTGGTGCAGTGGCTGTCCAAGCGCCTCGGCCGGCCGCTGAAGGTGCCCGACCTCACGGCGCAGGGCTACGAGCTCGTGGGCGGCCGCCTGCTGCCCGGCGAACAGGGCGCGCGGGCGCAGTTCATGTACCAGAACGCCCGCGCTGAGCGCATCACGCTGTACGTCGGCGCGGTGGCGCCCGGCAAGGACGTCGGCGCCTCCAGCGGCGAGACGGCCTTCCGGTTCACCACCGAGGCCGGCGCGTCGAGCTTCTACTGGGTCGACCAGGGGTTCGGCTACGCCCTGGCAGGCCGACTGGAGCGGGCGCAGCTGCGCCCGCTGGCCGACAGCGTGCACCGCCAGCTCTGACTTCGCTTCAGTCGAGGTCGCGCAACGGGTGCGCTTGCGGCGACCACGGGCTGCGGAAGAACGCCGCGACCGCCTCGGGCGTCACGTCCTCGATGCGCGCCGGGTTCCAGCGCGGTGCATGGTCCTTGTCCACGGCCAGCGCGCGGATGCCCTCCACCGTCTCGCTGGCCGCGCCCGGCCGCAGGTGGAAGCAGTGGTGCACCAGGTCGCGCTCCATGCGCAGGTCGTCGGCCAGGTTCATGCCGCGCGCGCGGCGCACCTGCTCCAGCACCACGTGCAGCATCAGCGGCGAGCGCTTGCGCAGCACGGCGGCGGTGTGCCGGCTCCAGTCGCCGGGGCCGGCCTCGAGTTCGCGCACGATATCCTGCACGGTGTCCAGCGCGAAGACGCGGTCGATCTCCAGCCGGTGATCGGCCAGCTGCGAGCCTTCGACGCGGTGCGGCGTCGGCACGGCCGCCTCGCCCTCCAGGGACAGCCGCTCCCACAGCGCCGGCAGCTCGGACGATGGGAGCACCAGGTCGGCCAGCCGGGCATCCACTGCATCGGCCGCGCCGATCACCTCGCCGGTGAGCGCCAGGTACTCGCCCAGCCGGCCCGGGCAGCGCGAGAGGAAGTGTCCGCCGCCCACGTCGGGGAACAGGCCGATGTTGGTCTCGGGCATGGCCATCTTCGTGCGCTCGGTGACGATGCGGCAGCGCGCGCCCTGCGAGATGCCCATGCCGCCGCCCATCACGATGCCGTCCATGAAGGCCACGTAGGGCTTGGGGTAGCGGTGCACCAGGTGGTTGAGCGTGTACTCCTCGGTGAAGAAGTCCTCCAGCTGGGGATCGCCGGAGAGGCCCGCCGCATGGAAGAAGCGGATGTCCCCGCCGGCGCAGAACGCGCCGAACGGACCTTCCTTGCCGGTGCCGCGGATGGTGACCACCTCGACGCCCGGGTCGTCCCGCCACGCCCGCAGCGTGGCGGTGAGCTCGCGGATCATGGCCAGCGACAGCGCATTGAGCGCCCTGGGCCGGTTCAGGGTGATGCGCCCGGCCTTGCCGGCGACTTCCGCGACGACTTCCTCGCTCATGCTTTTTGCTTCCATCCGATCAGTTCGTTCATCACCAGCGCGCCGATCACCAGCGCGCCGCCGGCCAGCACGGTCTGCGTGGGCACCTCGTCGGCGCCCACCCAGGCCAGCAGGATCCCGAAGATCACCTCCAGCAGGGCCAGCAACGCGATTTCGGGCGCCTTCAGCACCCGGGCGCAGACCACCGACAGCGCGCACGGGATCGCCAGCTGCACCAGGCCCAGCAGGGCCAAGAGGCCGATGTCGTGCCAGGACGCCGCGAACGGCATGGCCAGCGGGAGCGTGGCCAGCGAGGAGATCACCGCGCCGACCAGCACGGCCGGCACCAGGTCGATGTCCGATCCGTGGGCGTGGGCCCTCTGCGTGATGGTCCAGTTGACCGCACCGGCCAACGGCACGCACAGCGCCACCAGCGTCCCGGCGAGCTGCCCGCCGGACACCTGCGCGCCGTACATGTAGGCGATGCCCGCCCCGGCCACCAGGATGGCCGCCCAGGTGCGGCCGGGGATGCGGTGGCCGATGAAGATGCGGGCCACCAGCGCCGTGAGGAAGGGCCCCACCGCCATCGTGACCAGCACGTTGGCCACGCTGGTGAGCGTGAGCGCCACCATGAAGGCGGTGAACATCACGCTCCAGCACAGGCCCGACAGCCACAGCGCCGCGCCGCCGTGGCGGACCTTGCCGAACACCGCGCGGCCCTGGAAGAACGGCAGGATCACCAGCAGCGACAGCACGGTGAAGAAGCTGCGCCAGAAGGTGATCTCGAAGCTGCGCGCCTGCTCCAGGTGGCGCGTGATGACGCCGGCGATGGACCACATCAGGGTCACCGCGACCATCAGGAAGACGGCTTGGGAGTGCTTGAGCCTCATTGTCGTTCTGCGTTTGGGGAGCGCTGGATTCCCGCCTCCGCGGGAATGACGGACTCTAAACGGTGCAGCCTGCCGCCCCACCATCCCGGCCCGCCGCGGCGCGACCCCGGACCGCTCTCCCGTCATCCCGGACCGCTCTCCCGTCATCCCCGCGCAGGCGGGGATCCAGGGCTTCCTCTCAGGCCGCTTCGCGCAGCGCCCGCTTGCGGTCGTGTTCCTTGAGGAAACGCTTGCGCAGGCGGATCGACTTGGGCGTGATCTCCACCAGCTCGTCGTCCTCGATGAACTCGACGCCGTACTCCAGCGTCAGCTCGATCGGCGGCGTGATCTTGATCGCGTCTTCCTTGCCGGACACGCGGAAGTTGGTCAGCTGCTTGGTGCGCGTGGCGTTCACCACCAGGTCGTTGTCGCGGCTGTGGATGCCCACGATCATGCCCTCGTACACCGGGTCGTTGGCGCGCACGAACATGCGGCCACGGTCGTCCAGCTTGCCCAGGGCGTAGGTGAAGATCTCGCCGTCGTCCATGGAGATCAGCACGCCGTTCTTGCGCCCGCCGATCTCGCCGCGGAAACCCTCGTAGCGGTCGAAGATGTTGGAGATCAGGCCCGAGCCGCGCGTGAGGTTGAGGAACTCGTTGGAGAAGCCGATCAGCCCGCGCGCCGGGATGCGGTATTCCAGGCGCACGCGGCCACGGCCGTCCGGTTCCATGTTGACCAGGTCGCCCTTGCGCTCGCCCATGGCCTGCATCACGCCGCCCTGGTGCTGCTCCTCGATGTCGATGGTGACCAGCTCGATCGGCTCCTGGCGCTCGCCGCCCTCGTTCTTGAACACCACGCGCGGCTTGGACACGGCCAGCTCGTAGCCTTCGCGCCGCATGTTCTCCAGCAGGATGGTCAGGTGCAGCTCGCCCCGGCCCATCACCTCGAACACGCCCTCCTCGTCGGTCTCGTTCACGCGCAGCGCGACGTTGGACTGCAGTTCCTTCTGCAGGCGGTCCCAGATCTGGCGGCTGGTGACGTACTTGCCTTCACGGCCGGCCAGCGGGCTGGTGTTGACGCAGAAGTTCATGGTCAGGGTCGGCTCGTCGACCTTGAGCATGGGCAGCGGCGCCGGCGACAGCGGGTCGGTGACCGTGACGCCGATGCCGATGTCGGTGATGCCGTTGATCAGCACGATGTCGCCGGGGCCGGCTTCGGTGACCTGCACCCGGTCCAGGCCCTGGAAGGTCAGCACCTGGTTGATGCGGCCCTTGATGGACTTGCCATCCGGGCCTTCCATCACCAGCACGTCCATCTGCGGCTTCAGGGTGCCGGCGTTGATGCGCCCCACCCCGATGCGGCCGACGAAGCTGGAGTAGTCCAGCGCCGAGATCTGCAGCTGCACCGGCGCGTCCGGATCGCCCTCGTGGGCGGGCACGTGCTGCAGGACGGTGTCGAACAGGGCCGACATGTCGGGGCCCCACTGCTCGCCGGGCGCGCCCTCCTCCAGCGAGCTCCAGCCGTTGATGCCCGAGGCGTAGACCACCGGGAAGTCGAGCTGGTCGTCGGTGGCGCCCAGTTTGTCGAACAGGTCGAAGGCGGCGTTCACCACGTGCTGCGGCCGGGCGCCGGGCTTGTCGACCTTGTTGACCACCAGGATCGGCCGCAGGCCCAGGGCCAGCGCCTTCTTGGTGACGAAGCGCGTCTGCGGCATCGGGCCTTCCTGCGCGTCGATCAGCAGCACCACGCCGTCGACCATGGACAGGGCGCGCTCGACCTCGCCGCCGAAGTCCGCGTGTCCCGGGGTGTCGACGATGTTGATGTGCGTGCCCTTCCAGCTCACGGCGCAGTTCTTGGCCAGGATGGTGATGCCGCGCTCGCGTTCGATGGCGTTGTTGTCCATCACGGTGTCGACCACCTTCTCGTGCTCGGCGAAGGTGCCGGACTGGCGCAGCAGCTGGTCGACCATGGTGGTCTTGCCGTGGTCGACGTGGGCGATGATGGCGATGTTGCGGATCTGCTTATTGCTCATGGGGTCGTGGTCGTCGCGGTGGGCGACTGCAGGATTTGCTGGATTTCGATCGGGCTCAGCAGACGCCCGGGGATGAGTTCTCCGGCCTTCACGTGGCCGGTGCCCAGGAGGGCGGGAGGCGAATCGCCGAAGACGGCGACGGCCGGCATGTCGGTCCAGGCGCCGCGCCGGCGCAGGCCCGACAGGAAACGCCCGGCATCTTCGGCGCCGAGCATGACGCGCGGGTGACCGGGCAGCAGCGCTTCGGGCGGCAGCAGCGCCGCCTCGCGCTCCTCCTCGCCCATCGCCTCCAGGGCCTCCAGCGTCACGCATTGCGAAACGTCGAAGGGCCCGGTGGCGGTGCGCCGCAGGAAGGACAGGTGCGCGCCGCAGCCCAGCGCCTCGCCGAGGTCCTCGCCCAGGGTGCGGATGTAGGTGCCCTTGCTCACGCGGGCGGTGAAGCGCAGCGCGGGCCGGCCGGCGTCGACGGTGGCGGCGATCGAGAGCTGGTGCACCACGATGTCGCGGCCTTCGCGCTCGACTTCCTGCCCGGCGCGGGCGTACTCGTACAGGGCCTTGCCATCCTTCTTCAGTGCGCTGTGCATCGGCGGCACCTGGCGCTGCGCACCGGTGAACCGGCGCTCCAGCGCCTGCAGGTCGGCGGGGGCGATCCCGGGCACGGCGCGCTCGGCGATCACCTGGCCTTCGGCGTCACCGGTGCTCGTCCTGACGCCCAGCACGGCCACGGCTTCGTAGGTCTTGTCGGCGTCCAGGTGCAGCTGGCTGAACTTGGTGGCCGCACCGAAGCACAGGGGCAGCACGCCCGTGGCCAGCGGATCGAGCGTGCCGGTGTGGCCCGCCTTCTCCGCGCGCAGCAGCCATTTGCATTTCTGCAGCGCGTCGTTGCTCGACAGGCCCAGCGGCTTGTCGAACAGCAGCACCCCGTGCACGGGGCGCCTCACGACCCGTGCTCGTGGTGCGCTCATCGTCTAGCCGTCGGAATCTTTGGAACGCGAAGCGACCGCGCGGGCGATCAGCGCGTTCATGTCGGCGGCACGCTCGGTGGTGCGGTCGAACTGGAAATGCAGCGTCGGCACGGTGTGGATGTGCAGGCGCTTGAACAGGCCGTTGCGCAGGAAGCCGGCGGCGTGGTTCAGCGCCTCCTCGCACTCGTGCGGGTCGCCCACCAGCACGCTGAAGAACACCTTGGCGTGCGCGTAGTCGGGCGTGACCTCGACCGTGTTGATCGTGACCATGCCCAGCCGCGGATCCTTGATCTCGCGGATCAGCTCGGCCAGGTCCCGCTGGATCTGGTCGGCGACCTGGTAGCTGCGGTTGGGTTTTCCGGTCTTCTTCATCGAGGGGCGCGAACCCCGCTCGCGCGGGGCCCGCGTTCACCTTACAGCGTACGGGCGACTTCCTTGATCTCGAAGACCTCGAGCTGGTCGCCTTCCTTGATGTCGTTGTAGTTCTTCAGCTTGATACCGCACTCGAAGCCTTCCTTGACCTCGCGCACGTCGTCCTTCAGGCGCTTGAGCGACTCGATCTCGCCGGTGTAGATCACCACGTTGTCGCGCAGCAGTCGGAAGTGCGCGTTGCGGGTGACCACGCCCGACGTGACGTACGAGCCGGCCACGGTGCCGATCTTGGAAGCCACGAACACGGTGCGGATCTCGGCCGAGCCGATGATCTCTTCGCGCTTTTCCGGCGCCAGCATCCCGGACATGGCGGCCTTCAGCTCGTCCACCGCGTCATAGATGATGTTGTAGTAGCGGATGTCGACACCGTTGCCCTCGGCCAGCTTGCGCGCACCGGCATCGGCGCGCACGTTGAAGCCGATGATCAGCGCCTTGGAGGCGATGGCCAGGTTGATGTCCGACTCGCTGATGCCGCCCACGGCCGCGTAGACCATCTGCACCTTGACCTCTTCGGTCGACAGCTTGACCAGCGACTGCGACAGCGCTTCCTGCGAACCCTGCACGTCGGCCTTGACGATGATCGGCAGCATCTTCACTTCGCCGGCGGTCATGTCCGAGAACATGTTCTCCAGCTTGGCGGCCTGCTGCTTGGCCAGCTTGGTGTTGCGGAACTTGCCGGCGCGGTACGTCGCGATCTCGCGCGCACGGCGCTCGTCGGTCAGCACCATGAACTCGTCGCCTGCCTGCGGCACTTCGGTCAGGCCCTGGATCTCCACCGGGATCGACGGGCCGGCCGACTTGATGGTCTTGCCGTTCTCGTCGAGCATGGCGCGCACGCGGCCGTAGGTCTGGCCCGCCAGCACCACGTCGCCCACCTTCAGCGTGCCGGACTGCACCAGCACCGTGGCGACCGGGCCGCGGCCCTTGTCCAGCTGCGCTTCGATAACCAGGCCCTTGGCGGCGGCTTCCACCGGCGCCTTCAGCTCCAGCACTTCGGCCTGCAGCAGCACCTGCTCCAGCAGTTCCTCGACGCCCTGGCCGGTGAGGGCCGAGACGCTGACGAACGGCGAATCGCCGCCGTACTCCTCGGGCACCACTTCCTCGACCACCAGCTCCTGCTTGACGCGGTCGGGGTTGGCGCCGGGCTTGTCGATCTTGTTGACCGCCACCACGATGGGGACGCCCGCCGCCTTGGCGTGCTTGACCGCCTCGCGCGTCTGCGGCATCACGCCGTCGTCGGCCGCCACCACCAGGATGACGATGTCGGTGGCCTGCGCGCCGCGGGCCCGCATGGCCGTGAAGGCCTCATGGCCCGGGGTGTCCAGGAACGAGATCACGCCGCGCGGCGTTTCCACGTGGTACGCGCCGATGTGCTGGGTGATGCCGCCGGCTTCGCCCGCCGCCACCTTGGCGCGGCGGATGTAGTCCAGCAGCGAGGTCTTGCCGTGGTCGACGTGGCCCATGACGGTGACGACCGGGGCGCGCGGAAGCGCGTCGGCGGTGGCCTGGCCCACTTCTTCCTCGGTGAAGGCCTCGGGGTCGTCGAGCGCGGCGGTGACCGCCTTGTGGCCCATTTCCTCGACCACGATCATGGCCGTGTCCTGGTCCAGCGGCTGGTTGATGGTGACCATCTGGCCCATCTTCATCAGGGCCTTGATCACCTCGGACGCCTTGACGGCCATCTTGTGCGCCAGCTCGGCGACCGTGATGGTCTCCGGCACGTGCACTTCGATGACGCGCTGCTCGGCCTGGACCTGCTGCGAATCGTCGCGCTGGTCGCGGTCGTTGCCGCGGCGGCCACGCGGGCCCCCACGCCAGCTGTTGCGGCCGACACCGCCCGAGGCGTCGCCGCGGGTCGGGATGGCCTTCTTCTTGGACGGATCGGCGGCCCAGCTGGAGGACAGCTTGGCCGACTTGACTTCCTTGCCCGCACCCGGGCCGGCCGGGGCGGCGCCCGGGGCGCGCGCCGTGACGGCGGGCTTGTGCAGCGTGCCCTTGGCGGCCGGCTTGGCGCCGTCACCCGGCTTGGCGACCGGCTTGGCTTCTTCCGGCTTCTTGGCGACCAGCACCTTCTTGGGCGCGGCCATCATGGCGCGGATGGCCTCGGCTTCCGCCAGGGCCTTGCGGCGGCGTTCCTCGAGGTCCTTGGCGCGGGCGGCTTCCTCGTCGGCGCGGGCCTTGGATTCGGCCTCGGCGCGCGCGCGGGCTTCCGCGGCGGCGGCCGCACGGGCAGCAGCAGCCGCGGCGGCCTCGGCGCTGGCTTCCGCCTGCGCCTGGGTCTGGGCGACCTTCTTCTGTTCCTCGTTGGCGGCGTAGGCGGCGGCGCGTTCCTCGGCCTCGCGCTCGCGGCGCTCCTGCTCTTCGCGCAGGCGGCGCTTCTCGACCAGGTCGGCCTCCTGCCGGCTGATCAGCTCGGCCTGGCGGCGCGCCTCTTCCTCGCGACGGGCCAGTTCGGCGTCGTCCTGGCGGGGCGCGGAAGGTTCGTGCAGCTCGGCTTCAGGCGCTTCGACGACGGCGGTGTCGCCGCCCTCCTCGCGCTTGACGAAAGTGCGCTTCTTGCGCACTTCCACCTGGATCGTGCGGGCCTTGCCACTGGCATCGGCCTGCTTGATCTCGCTGGTGGACTTCTTGACCAATGTGATCTTCTTTCGCTCGGGCGAGGCCGTGCCGTGGCTGGCCTGCAGGTAACCGAGCAGCTTCTGCTTGTCCGCCTCGGACAGCGCGTCGGTCGGCGCGGACTTGGCCACGCCGGCGCTGCGCAATTGCTCAAGCAGCGTCTGGGGAGATTTCTTGAGTTCGCTGGCGAACTCGGCGACGGTCGTACTGGACATATGTTCTCGAACCCTCCATCACGTCACGCTTGCGCGGTCGCACCGGAAAACCAGTGTTCGCGCGCTTTCATGATCAGGGCTTTGGCCTCGTCCGGAGACTGGCCGGTAATCTCGGTCAACTCGTCGACAGCCAGATCGGCCAGCTCGTCACGAGTCTGCACGCCGGCCTCGGCCAGCTGGGAAATCAGCTGCGGGCTGAGGCCGTCGAGGTCGCGCAGGTCCTGCGAGACTTCCTCGACGCTCTCTTCGCGCGCGATTTCCATGGTGAGCAGCGCATCCTTTGCACGGGCGCGCAGCTCATTGACGGTTTCCTCGTCGAAGGACTCGATCTCCAGCATCTCCTGGATGGGCACGTAGGCCACTTCTTCCAGGCTGGTGAAGCCCTCGACGATCAGGATGTCGGCGATTTCCTCGTCCACATCCAGCTTTTCCATGAACAGGCTGCGCAGGCCGCTCTGTTCCTCGGCCTGCTTCTGGGCCGACTCGTTGGCGTCCATGATGTTGATCTTCCAGCCGGTGAGCTCGGAAGCCAGGCGCACGTTCTGCCCGCCGCGGCCGATGGCGATGGCGAGGTTCTCCTCGTCGACCACCACGTCCATCGCGTGCTTCTCCTCGTCCACGACGATGGAGGTCACGTTGGCGGGCGCCAGCGCGCCGATCACGAACTGCGCCGGGTCCTCGGACCACAGCACGATGTCGACGCGCTCGCCGGCCAGCTCGTTGGTCACCGCGTTCACGCGGGTGCCGCGCACGCCGACGCAGGTGCCGATCGGGTCCACGCGCTTGTCGTGCGACAGCACGGCGATCTTGGCGCGCGAGCCGGGGTCGCGGGCGCAGCTCTTGATCTCCAGCAGGCCCTGCTCGATCTCGGGCACTTCCTGGCGGAACAGCTCGATCATGAACTCGGGCGCCGAGCGCGACAGGATGATGGGCGCGCCACGCAGCGTCAGGTCCACCTCCATGATCATGGCCCGCACGCGGTCGCCGTTGCGCAGGTTCTCCTTGGGGATCATCTCGCCGCGGCGCAGGCGCCCTTCGACGCGGCCCGACTCCACGATGATGTCGCCCTTGTCCATGCGCTTGACCGTGCCCACGAAGATCTTGTCGCCACGCGACATGAAGTCGTTGAGCAGCATCTCGCGCTCGGCGTCGCGGATCTTCTGCAGGATCACCTGCTTGGCGGCCATGGCGCCGATGCGGCCGATGGGCAGCGAGTCGACCGGCTCCTCGATGTAGTCGCCCTCGTCCACGTCGTCCACGCGCTCGCGGGCGTCCATGAGGAGCTCCTCGGCGTCGGGGTTCTGCAGCCCCTGGCTGTCGGGCACGACCAGCCAGCGGCGGAAAGTCTCGTAGTCGCCGCTGTCACGGTCGATGGCCACGCGGATGTCCACCTCGCCCTGGTACAGCTTCTTGGTGGCCTGGGCCAGCGCCGACTCCACGGCGCCGAACACCACGTCCCGCTCCACGTTCTTCTCGCGCGAGATCGCTTCGACCAGCATCAACAATTCGCGATTCATCACGACTCTCCTGTCTGCCTGGGCCTGCGGCCCTTGAAATCCACTACCGGCGCTAGGCGCGCCTCCTTCAATTCGTCCAGCGTGAAGCCGATCGCCTGCAGCGGCGGCGGCTCCTTCTTGCGGCTCACGCGCTGCCCCGGCTTGGCCGCGGGCTCCTCGCTCCACACCAGCTGCCAGCCGCCCCCCTCGCCCCGTCCCAGCTGGCCGCGAAACTTCTTGCGGTTGGCCGACACCTGGCCGGCGCCCGCGGCGCCGACCGGCGCCTTCAGCGTGATGTCCACCAGCTCGCCGGCGAAGCGCTCGAAATCGCGCTCGCTGCGCAGCGGCCGGTCCAGCCCCGGCGAGGACACTTCCAGCCGCTTGTAGTCGACGCCCTCGACCTCCAGCGCATACTGCAGCTGGCGCGTGACCTTCTCGCAGTCCTCGACGTTCACGAAGCCTTCCTGCCCCGGCGCCCACGGCAGGTCGATCGTCACGCGCAGCAGTCCGCCGGCGGAGCGTTCAATCTCCACCAGCTCATATCCCAGTCCGGTCACGGTTTGCTGGGCGATCTCCTGCAGCGCCACGGTTCTCGTCTGTTCCTTGCACCGACCAGGCCCGATGCCAAAAAGGCGACGGGCAAAAAAAAAGGGCCGGTGAGTACCCGCCCGTCCTGGTCGTGAAGCAAAGATTGTACCGCGAGAGCGGCTTTTACGCAACTGCGAGGAGGCCGATCAGCCCAGAGGATCGCGTCCCGTACGCCTGAGCTTGGCCTCGGACTGGTGGCGCTTGTCGGCCAGGCGTCGACGGCCCGCTGAAGCTGGGGGCCGCGTCGCTTTCCTCAAGTGCGGCGGCTCGGCCGTGCCGTCCACCAGCTCCTGCAGCCGCTCCCAGGCCTCGGCCCGGTTCATGTCCTGGCTGCGGTGGGTCTGGGCCTTGAGCACCACCACGCCCGCGCGGCTGATGCGCCGGTCCTGCAGCGCCAGCAGGCGGGCCTTGTGGTCGGCCGGCAGGGACGACGCCCGGATGTCGAAGCGCAGGTGGACCGCGCTGGAGACCTTGTTGACGTTCTGGCCGCCGGCGCCCTGCGCCCGCACGGCGGTGATCTCCACCTCTTCCGGCGGAATGGGCGTGTGCCTGCGCTCCAGCGCCATTCAGGCGGCGGCGGCCACCAGGGCGCGGGTGTAGTCGTGCGAGGGCTGCCCCAGCACCTGGTCGACCGGGCCGGATTCCAGCACCTGGCCGTCCTTCATCACCAGCACGTCGTGGGCCATGGCGCGGATCACGTCCACGTCGTGGGTGATCAGCAGGTAGGCCAGGCCCTTCTCGCGCTGCAGCCGCTGCAGCAGGCCCAGCACCTGCTTCTGGATGGTGACGTCCAGTGCGCTGGTGGGCTCGTCCAGCACCAGCAGCCGGGGACCGACGATCAGCGCCCGGGCGATCGCCAGCCGCTGGCGCTGGCCGCCGGAAAACTCGTGCGGATAGCGGTCGAGCAGGCCGGGAAACTGCTTTTCGGTCAGGCCGACGTCCGCCAGCGCCGCCAGCACGCGCTCGCGCCGTCCGGGCGCGGCCAGCTCCGGTTCGTGCACCAGGAGGCCCTCGCCCACGATCTCCTCCACCGTCATCCGGGGCGACAGCGAGGAGAACGGGTCCTGGAACACCACCTGCACCTGGCGCCGCGCCGCCTTGTTGGACGCGGCGTGCAGGCCCCACTGGTGGCCTACCACTTCGAGCTCGCCACGGTGCGGCATCAGCCCCAGCGCCGCCAGCGCCAGGGTGGACTTGCCCGAACCCGACTCGCCCACCACGCCCAGCGTACGGCGCGCCGGGATGCCGAAGCTCGCGCCCTGCACGGCGATGAACTCGCCGCGGCGGAACCACCCCCGCACGCCGGGCACCGGCACCGGGTAGGCGACGCGCAGGCCGTCGGCCCGCATGACCTCGTCCTCGCCGCCCAGACCCTCGACCACGTGGCGCGCGGGACGGCTGTCGATCAGCTTCTTCGTGTAGGCGTGCTGCGGGTGGGCGAAGACGACGTTGACGCCGCCCTCCTCCACCAGGTGTCCGTTCTCCATCACGGCCACCCGGTCGGCGAACTTGCGCACCATGTTCAGGTCGTGCGTGATCAGCAGGAGCGCCATGCCGGTCTGGCGCTGCAGGTCGTCCAGCAGCGCCAGGATCTGCACGCGCAGCGTGACGTCCAGCGCCGTGGTCGGCTCGTCCGCCAGCAGCAGCCGCGGGCGGCAGGCCAGCGCCATCGCGATCATGGCCCGCTGTCTCTGGCCGCCGGAGAGCTGGTGCGGATACGCGTGGGCGCGCCGGTGCGGCTCCGGGATGCCGGTGGCGGCCAATGCCTCCACCGCGGCCTCCCAGGCCTGGCGCCGCGACAGCGCCTGCTTGAGCTCCAGCACCTCGGCCACCTGGTCGCCCACGGTGTAGAGCGGGTTCAGCGCCGTCATCGGCTCCTGGAAGATCATGGCGATGTCGTCGCCGCGGATGCCCAGGAGCTGCCGCTCCGGCAAGGCGACCAGGTCGACCGGCGCCCCGCCCTCTTTGCCCGGCGCCAGCATCGCCGAACCGCTGACGGTGGCGTTCTGCGCCAGGCCGAGCAGCGCCAGCGCCGTCACCGTCTTGCCCGAACCCGACTCGCCGACCAGCGCCAGCTTCTCGCCCTGGCGGATGCGCAGGTCTACGCCGTGCACCACCTCCTTGCCGCCGAAGGCGACGCGCAGGCCGTGGACGTCCAGCAGGGGCCCGCCGCTCATGTGCTCGCCTTCCGAGGGTCCAGCGCATCGCGCAGCGCGTCGCCCATGAAGGTCAGCAGCAGCAAGGTGATGGAGAGCACGGCGAAGGTGGACAGCGAGATCCACCAGGCGTCCAGGTTGGCCTTGCCCTGGTTGAGCAGCTCGCCCAGAGACGGCGTGCCGGGCGGCACGCCCAGCCCCAGAAAGTCGAGCGAGGTCAGCGCCAGGATGGCAGCGCTCATGCGGAAAGGCAGGAAGGTCACCACGGGCGTCATGCTGTTGGGCAGGATGTGCCGCCACATGATGCGGCCGTTGCCCACGCCCAAGGCCCGCGCCGCCCGCACGTAGTCCATCTGCCGGTTGCGCAGGAACTCGGCCCGCACGTAGTCGGACAGGCCCATCCAGCCGAACAGCGACAGCAGGATCAGCAGCAGCGCCACGCTGGGCGCGAACACCGCCGAGAAGATGATCAGCAGGTACAGCTCGGGCATCGAGCCCCAGATCTCGATGAAGCGCTGGAACGCCAGGTCGGTCTTGCCGCCGAAGTAGCCCTGGATCGCGCCGGTCGCCACCCCCAGCACCACGCCGATGGCCGTCAGCGCCAGCCCGAACAGCACGCTGACCCGGAAGCCGTAGATGAGTTGCGCCAGCAGGTCGCGCCCGCGGTCGTCGCTGCCCAGCAGGTTCTCGCGCGAAGGCGCGGCCGGGTTGGGGCTGCTGGCGAAGTAGTTCAGCGTCTTGGGGCCGTAGCGGTTGGGCGGGTAGACCGCCCAGTTGCCGCCCTGGGCGAGCTTGCGCTGGATGAAAGGGTCCAGGTAGTCGGTGGGGGTGTGGAAGTCGCCGCCGAACGCAGTCTCCGGATAGTCGCGAACCAGCGGGAAGTACAGGCTGCCCTCGTAGCGCACCACCAGCGGCTTGTCGTTGGACAGCACCTCCGCGAACAGGCTGAGCACCACCAGCACCGAGAAGATCACCAGGCTGACGAAGCCCAGGCGGTTGCGGCGAAAGCGCTGCCAGGCGCGGCGGCCGGGGCTGACGCTGACCGGCGCCTGCGCATCGCGGGCCGCGGGCTCGAGTTCCGGGGCCAGCAGGGCGTCAGTCAAGTTTGACACGGGGGTCCACCAGCACGTAGGAAAGGTCGCTGATCAGCTTGGTCACCAGCCCGATCAGCGTGAAGAGGTACAGCGTGCCCAGCACCACCGGGTAGTCGCGCCGGATCACGCTCTCGTAGCTCAGCAGGCCCAGCCCGTCCAGCGAGAACAGGGTCTCGATCAAGAGCGACCCGGTGAAGAAGGCGCCGATGAAGGCCGCCGGAAAGCCCGTGATGATGGGGATCAGCGCGTTGCGGAACACGTGCTTCCACAGCACCCGGCGCTCGTCCATCCCCTTGGCGCGCGCCGTCAGGACGTACTGCTTGCGGATCTCTTCCAGGAAGGCGTTCTTGGTCAGCATGGCCGTGACGGCAAAGCTGCCGAACACCATGGCCGTGACCGGCAGCGCGATGTGCCACAGGTAGTCGACCACCTTGGCGCCCACGCTCAGCTGCTCCCAGTTGGCCGAGGTCAGCCCCCGCAGCGGGAACCACTGCAGTTGCCCGCCGAACACCACCAGCAGGGCCACGCCCAGGACGAATCCCGGGATCGCGTAGCCCACCAGCACGATCAGAGTCGTCAGGAAATCGAAGCGCGTGCCGGCCCGCACCGCCTTGGCCACGCCCAGCGGCACCGCGATCAGGTAGCTGAGGAAGAACGTCCAGAGCCCCAGGCTGATGGACACGGGCAGCTTTTCCTTCACCAGCTCCCACACGTCCTTGTGCTGGTAGAAGCTGCGGCCCAGGTCGAAGCGCGCGAACTGCCCCAGCATCTGGATAAAGCGCTCGTGGGCCGGCTTGTCGAAGCCGTAGAGCTGGCGGATCTCGGCGATGCGCTTCTCGTCGATGCCCTGGCGGCCGCGGTAGCCCGCGCCGGTGGCCGCGGCACGCTCGCCGCCGGAGTCACGGCCCTGCAGTTGCGCCACCATCTGCTCCACCGGCCCGCCCGGCACGAACTGCACGATGGCGAAGGTGACCAGCAAAACGCCCAGCAGCGTGGGCACCATGAGCAGCAGTCGCTTGAGGATGTAGGCCGTCATGTTTCAGCGGTTCTGGGGCGACGCCCACCAGGTGGCCATGGCCCAGGTGTCGGCCTCGTAGTAAGGCGGCACCACCGGCGGCAGCACGAAGCGCTTCGCCCGGTAGCCGATGAAGAAGGCCCCGCTGAAATACTGCGGGATGGAATAATGGCCGTGCGACAGCACCCGGTCCAGGGCCCGCATGGCGGCGCTCAGCTCGGCCCGGGTCTTGGCCTGCACCACCTTCTGCAGCAGGTCGTCCACCGCCGGATCGGCGATGCCCCAGTAGTTGGCCGAGCCGTTGGTGGTCGCCGCCCGAGAGCCGAAGTACTCGAGCAGCTCGCCGCCGGGAGCCACCATGCCGGGGATGCGCCGGGTGGTGAGCTCGAACTCGAACTTGTCCATGCGCTCCTTGCTCAGCGAGAAGTCCACCTGCCGGTAAACCCAGCCGATGCCCAGCTTGGCCAGCGCCTGCTCGAAGGGCGCGACGATGCGCACCAGCGAAGGCTGGTCGTTCAGGAACTCGATGACGAAGGGCTCGCCCTTCTCGTTGCGCAGCGCGCCGTCGCGGTAGGTCCAGCCCGCCTCGCGCAGCAGGGCCTGGGCCTCGCGCAGGTTGTCGCGCAGGCTGCGCGGCGCGTTCGTGCTGGGCGACACGGGGATGCTGCCGAACACCTCCGGCCGCAGCTTCCCGCGCAGCGGCTCCAGCAATGCCAGTTCCTCGGGCGTGGGCGTGCCCTCGGCGTGGAAGTCGCTGTTCGGGAAGTAGCCCTGCACGCGCTTGTACAGGCCGTAGAACAGCTGCCGGTTCATCCACTCGAAGTCCATGGCCAGGGTGAGCGCCTTGCGCACCCGGATGTCCTGGAACTTGGGATTGCGCAGGTTGAACACGTAGCCCTGGAAGTCGCCCGGGTTGCGGTTCTCGAAGGTGGCCTTCTTCAGCTCGCCGCTGTCGAACTGCTTGCCCTTGTACTGGCGCGCCCAGTTGCGCGAGGTGAACTCGCGCATGAAGTCGAACTCGCCGGACTTCAGGCCCTCGAAGCGCGCCGTGTCGTCCAGGTAGATCTTGAAGCTGATGCGGTCGAAGTTGAAATGGCCCCGGCGCACCGGCAGGTCGCGCGCCCAGTAGTTCGGGTCGCGCTGGTAGGTGATGTCGCGGCCCATGCGCGGGTTGGCGATGCGGTACGGGCCCGAGCCGATCGGCACCTCGGTCACCACCTGGTCGAAGGGCTTGCCCTTGCCCCACTCGCGGCTGAACACCGGCATGCCGCCCACCACCAGCGGCAGTTCCGGGTTGGGCGACTCGAACTCGAAGCGCACCGTGCGCTCGTCCATTGCCACCGCCTGGCGCACCTCGGCGTAGATGGTGCGGAACTGCGGCGCCGCCTCCTTGCTGATCAGCGTGCGGAAGGAGTGCACCACGTCGGCGGCCAGCACCGGCTTGCCGTCGTGGAAGCGCGCCTGCGGCCGCAGCCGGAAGGTGACCGAGCGGCCGTCCGGCGCCGGCTCCACGTCCTCGGCCAGCAGGCCGTAGGCGGTGGTGGGCTCGTCGAAGTTGCCGGACAGCAGGCTGTCGAACAGCAGCCCGCCCATGCCGTAGGGCGGCGTGCCCTTGAGCGTGAACGGGTTGAACTTGTCGAAGTTGGTCGGCCGCGTGGGCGGGACCATGCGGATCTCGCCGCCCTTGGGCGCATTGGGATCGACGTAGGCGAAGTGGGTGAAGTCCGGCCCGTACTTGATGTCGCCGAACTGTGCGTACGCATGGGCCGCCCAGGAGGGCGCGGCCACCAGGGTCGCCAGCAGGACGAGCCAACCTTGCATGAGACAATTCTGCCGACTTTTCCAACACGCAAGACGCATGGGCTTCCTCTCCGGCAAGAAATTGTTGATCACGGGCGTGCTGTCCAACCGCTCCATCGCCTACGGCATCGCCAAGGCCTGCCACGCGCAAGGCGCGGAACTGGCCTTCAGCTACGTCGGTGAGCGCTTCAAGGACCGCATCACCGAATTCGCGGCGGACTTCGACTCCAGACTGGTGTTCGATTGCGACGTGGGCGACGACGCCCAGATCGCGAAGCTGTTCGCCGACCTCTCGGCCACCTGGCCGAAGTTCGACGGCTTCGTCCACGCCATCGGCTATGCGCCGCGCGAGGCCATCGCCGGCGACTTCCTCGACGGCCTGTCGCGCGAGGCCTTCCGCATCGCGCACGACATCAGCGCGTACAGCTTCCCCGCCATGGCCAAGGCCGCGGCGCCGATGCTCAACGACAAGGCATCGCTGCTGACCCTGACCTACCTGGGCGCGATCCGCACGGTCCCGAACTACAACACCATGGGCCTGGCCAAGGCTTCGCTGGAAGCGTCGGTGCGCTACCTGGCCGAATCGCTGGGCCCCAAGGGCGTGCGCGTCAACGGCATCAGCGCCGGCCCCATCAAGACGCTGGCGGCCAGCGGCATCAAGGGCTTCGGCAAGATCCTCTCGGTGGTGGCCGAGGCCTCGCCGATCCGCCGCAACGTCACCATCGAGGACGTGGGCAACGTGGCCGCGTTCCTGCTGTCGGACCTGGCGGGCGGCGTCAGCGCCGAGATCACCTACGTGGACGGCGGCTTCAGCCAAGTGGTGGGTGGCATCGCCGAGCCCGCCGCCTAGCATCCGCGCTTCCTTTCGAGGGAGCGCACGATGCGGGACTCACACTCGCCCAAGAACCTTTCGCGCCGCCAGGCGATCGCCTGGCTGGCCGCTGCCGGCGGCCTGGCCCCGGGTGCGGCCACGGCCGCGCCGGCGCTGATGCTGGCGCAGAACTACAGCCCATCGATCGACCTCGGCCGCTACGGCGTCAGCGAGAAGTACGACGGCCTGCGCGGTTACTGGGACGGGCAGGCGCTCTGGACCCGCGGCGGCGAGCGGATCCACGCGCCCGCCTGGTTCACCGCCGGCTGGCCCGCCACGCCGCTGGACGGCGAGCTGTGGGCCGGTCGTGGCCGGTTCGAGACCGCAGTCGGCATCGCCCGGACCCGGTCGCCCGATCCCCAGGCCTGGAAGGCCCTGCGCTACATGGTGTTCGACCTGCCGGCGCACCCGGGGCGGTTCCGCGAAAGGCATGCGGCGCTCGCTGCGCTGGTGCCGGCCGGCGGTCCGATCTCCGTGGTGGAACAGGCCACCGTGGGCGGTCATGCCGCCTTGCGTGCGTTGCTGGCCCGGACGGTGCGCGAAGGCGGCGAAGGGCTGATGCTGCACCGATGGGATTCGACCTACCGTGCCGGCCGCAGCGATGCCGTGCTCAAGTACAAGCCGGAGGACGATGACGATGCGCGCGTGCTCAAGCACCTGCCGGGCGAGGGGCGGCACGCCGGCGTGATGGGTGCGCTGCTGGTCGAGACGCCGCAGGGACTGCGGTTCCGGGTCGGCTCCGGCTTCACGGACGTGCAGCGCCGGCAGCCGCCGCGGGTGGGCAGCTGGGTCAGCTACCGGTACCGCGGACGGACCGAGGCGGGGGTGCCCCGGTTCGCCACGTTCCTGCGGGAGCGGCCGGATCTCGGAGGTTAAGCCAGCGCGCTGCGCGCGCCCCTGGATCCCCGCCTTCGCGGGGATGACGCCGGGTGATCAGGACGCCCGCACGCAGTCCGCGTAGTACCGCGTCTTGCCGTCCGCGCCGACCTCCTCCACCAGGCCGTGGATGTCGGTTTCGAAGCCCGGACAGCTGGCGTTGAACTCGCGCGAGAACTTCAGGTAGTCGACGATCTTGCGGTTGAACACCTCGCCGGGGATCAGCAGCGGGATGCCGGGTGGGTAAGGCGTCACCAGGGACGTGGTCACCCTGCCCTCCAGCTCGTCGATCTCCACCCGCTCGGTCTTGCGGTGGGCGATGTGGGCGTAGGCGTCGCTCGGCTTCATCGCGGGCGTCAGGTCCGACAGGTACATGTCGGTCGTCAGCCGGGCGATGTCGTACTTGGCGTACATCTCGTGCACGTGCTGGCACAGGTCGGCCAGCCCCATGCGCTCGTAGCGCGGATGCTGGGCGCAGAACTCCGGGAGGATCCGCCACATCGGCTGGTTGCGCGCGTAGTCGTCCTTGAACTGCTGCAGCGCCGTCAGCAGCGTGTTCCAGCGGCCCTTGGTGATGCCGATGGTGAACATGATGAAGAAGCTGTAGAGGCCGGTCTTCTCCACGATGATCCCGTGCTCGGCCAGGAAGCGGGTGACGATCGAGGCCGGGATGCCGGTCTTGGCGAACTTGCCGTTCAGGTCCAGGCCGGGCGTGACCACGGTGGACTTGATCGGGTCCAGCATGTTGAAGCCCTCGGCCAGGTTGCCGAAGCCGTGCCACTTGGCGGCGCGCGCCTCGCCCTTGATGATCCAGTCGTCGGCCCGGCCGATGCCCGACTCGGCCAGCCGGTCCGGTCCCCAGACCTTGAACCACCAGTCCTTGCCGTACTCCTGGTCGACCTTGCGCATGGCGCGGCGGAAGTCCAGCGCCTCCTGGATGCTCTCCTCCACCAGGGCCGTGCCGCCGGGCGGCTCCATCATCGCGGCGGCCACGTCGCAGCTGGCGATGATCGAGTACTGCGGGCTGGTCGAGGTGTGCATCAGGAACGCCTCGTTGAACAGGTGGCGGTCCAGCTTGTTGTTCTTGGCGTCCTGCACCAGCACGTGGCTGGCCTGGCTGATGCCGGCCAGCAGCTTGTGGATGGACTGGGTGGCGTAGACCAGCGACTTCTCCGGCCGCGCCCGCTTCTTGCCCATGGCGTGGAAGGCGCCGTAGAAGGGGTGGAAGCAGGCGTGCGGCAGCCAGGCCTCGTCGAAGTGCAGCGCGTCGACGTAACCGTCGAGCATGCCCTTGATGGTCTCGGTGTTGTACAGGACGCCGTCGTAGGTCGATTGCGTCAGCGTCATGATCCGCGGCTTGACCTGCTCCGGGTCGACGCCGGCCAGCAGCGGGTTGGCGCGGATCTTGGCCTTGATGGCCTCCGGCGTGAACTCGCTCTGCGGGATCGGGCCGATGATGCCGAAGTGGTTGCGCGTCGGCTTCATGAACACGGGGATCGCCCCGGTCATGATGATGGAGTGCAGGATGGACTTGTGGCAGTTGCGGTCCACCACCACCACGTCGCCCGGCGCCACCGTGTGGTGCCAGACCATCTTGTTGGACGTCGACGTCCCGTTGGTCACGAAGAAGCAGTGGTCGGCGTTGAAGATGCGCGCCGCGTTGCGCTCGCTGGCCGCCACCGGGCCGGTGTGGTCCAGCAGCTGCCCCAGTTCGTCCACCGCGTTGCAGACGTCGGCGCGCAGCATGTTCTCGCCGAAGAACTGGTGGAACATCTGGCCGATCGGGCTCTTGAGGAAGGCCACGCCGCCCGAGTGCCCCGGGCAGTGCCAGGAATAGGAGCCGTCCTCGGCGTAGTCCAGCAGCGCCCGGAAGAAAGGCGGCTGGATGCCTTCCAGGTAGCTCTTGGCCTCCCGGATGATGTGGCGCGCCATGAACTCCGGCGTGTCCTCGTACATGTGGATGAAGCCATGGAGCTCGCGCAGCACGTCGTTGGGCAGGTGCTGCGAGGTCTTGGTCTCGCCATAGAGGTAGATCGGCACGTCGCTGTTCTTGCGCCGCACCTCGCCGATGAAGTTGCGCAGGTTCAGCACCGCCGGGTCGGGGTCCGGGCCCGAGGTGAACTCCTCGTCGTCGATCGACAGGATGAAGGCGCTGGCGCGGCTTTGCTGCTGCGCGAACTGCGCCAGGTCGCCGTAGCTGGTGGCGCCGAGCACTTCCATGCCCTCGGCCTCGATCGCCTGGGCCAGCGCGCGGATGCCCAGCCCGGACGTGTTTTCCGAGCGGTAGTCTTCGTCGATGATGACGATGGGGAAGCGGAATTTCATTGGGGTCGGCCGGGGGGCCGGAAAGTCAAGGCGCGAAGTGTATGCAAATCGGCCAGCGCGGCCGGTGCACCCGCCTCACCCACAATCCGGCCGTATCGACATTTGAACGAGGACGGAGGCCCAGGATGGCGGATTCGACGGTGTGGTGGCTGCTCGCGGGCGCCGCGGTGGCCCTGGAACTGGTCACGGGGACGTTCTACCTCCTGATGCTGTCGATCGGCCTGGCGGCCGGCGCCCTGGCCGCCCATGCCGGCGCCGGGCTGACGGTGCAGCTGCTGGCCGCGGCCCTGGTGGGCGGCGGCGCGGTGGTCGGCTGGCACCTGGTGCGCGGCCGGCAACCCGCCGGCCCGACGGCCTCCGCCAACCCCGACGTCAACCTGGACGTGGGCGAAACCGTGGTGGTCGACGCCTGGCAGGCCGACGGCACCGCCCAGGTGCGCTACCGCGGCGCCAGCTGGACCGTCGTGCAAATGCCCGGCGCCGCTCCCCTGATCGGCACCCACCGCGTGCGAGAGGTGGTCGGCAACCGCCTGGTCGTCGAGAAGATCTGAACAACAACCCCCGGAGAAGAAACCCATGGAAATCGCTCTCGTCCTGCTCGTGATCGCGGGCATCTTCGTCGTCCGCTCGGTCAAGGTGGTCCCCCAGCAGCACGCCTGGGTGGTGGAGCGGCTGGGCAAGTACAACGCCAGCCTGTCGCCGGGCCTGAACTTCCTGGTGCCCTTCGTCGACCGGGTGGCCTACAAGCACAGCCTCAAGGAGATCCCGCTGGACGTGCCCAGCCAGGTCTGCATCACCCGCGACAACACGCAGTTACAAATTGATGGCATCTTGTATTTTCAAGTCACAGATGCTATGCGCGCCAGCTACGGCTCTTCTAACTACATAGTGGCAATCACCCAGCTCGCCCAAACGTCGCTGCGCAGCGTGGTGGGCAAGCTCGAGTTGGACAAGACGTTCGAGGAGCGCGACATGATCAACGCCTCGGTCGTGGCGGCCATCGACGAGGCAGCCCTCAATTGGGGCGTAAAGGTCCTTCGCTACGAGATCAAGGACCTGACGCCCCCCGAAGCGATCCTCCACGCCATGCAGCGCCAGATCACGGCTGAGCGCGAGAAGCGCGCGCTGATCGCGGCCTCCGAGGGCCGTCGCCAAGAGCAGATCAACATCGCCACCGGCGAGCGCGAAGCCTCTATCGCGCGTTCGGAGGGCGAAAGGCAGGCTGAGATCAACAAAGCCCACGGCGAAGCGGCTGCGATCATCGCCGTAGCGGACGCGACCGCCGAGGCCATTCGCAAGGTGGCGGAGGCTATCCGCCAGCCCGGTGGCGAGCAGGCGGTCCAATTGAAAGTAGCCGAACGCGCTGTGGACGCATTCGGCAGAGTGGCTCAGGATTCGACCACGACGCTGGTCATTCCGGCCAACATGAGTGAAGTGTCCGGGCTCATTGCATCCGCAATGAAGATGATCTCAGGCGTTCAAAGCTCTGTGATCAGCGCGGGTCGGCCCGGTCAGTAGGGGGGGGCGTGCTATGGGTGTGTAGGTAGCCCATGCCGCGCAAGAAGTCGCGATAGGCGTTCACCGAGACATTGAAGACTTCCTTCGCAATGGCGTCACCGGTGACGATCTCGCCATCCGCAGTAACGACAGCGAGGCGTGCCGTCCGACCATTGACTGTCACGCTTATGCCGTTGATCCCGCTTGCGCTGATGATGACGCCCTTGACGCGCCCAGTCTCCTGCTCGCCGATTAGCACGTTTTGTCGCTCCAGTTCTTGGTAGCACATATTATCCCAATTCGGGATAACGCACACTGCCGGGCACAGTCGTCGCCGTGCCTCATGCCCTTGATTCGCCAACCTATAAGAAGCTGCGCCGTGCTCTTACGACAGCCAGATCGCGATCGGGCATGACGCAAACAGACTTGGCAGTGAGACTTCGTCGCCCGCAGTCATTCGTCAGTAAGTACGAGAGCGGGCAGCGCCATCTGGACGTGTTGGAGTTCATTGAGGTATGTAAGGGGCTCGGCGTTTCTCCGGTCGCTGTTCTGAATGAAGTCTTGGCGTAGCTAAGCCGAGACTGCCCACCCCCTGGCACGTTCAAACGCGCAAACGCACGCTGCTTATCCAACATAAGCAACTGCCATAGGGTTCGACGGACCCCTCGCAGACGAACAGGGCCGAACGCGCTGGCTAAGGGTTTGTCGCAAGCTTCCCTCGCGTACCAGCGAACAGCCATCCGTAGCGGCTCCGCTCATTTCTTGTTTTTTTAAGCGAGAATCTGGTTGTTTCTTGCGAAAAGATGATCAGGCGCGCAACATAAGCCCGGCCCGGCTCAGTTGGACGCCGATTTCCTTGCTCCTACTGGATGTTCTGCCAGCAGCCCACTACCCACGGGGTATGAGTTGGAATACCATAACGCCTATGGACCCGCTCGACACCCTCATTGAACAGGAGCAAGCGAAGCTTCGCATCCTCGAAGCCGAGGTTGCCAAGCTGAAGCATCGCGTTCAAACGCTAGTCGGAATGCGCGCGGGGAGCGACATCGAGGCTTTCCTCAATGCCAAGGTGACTCTCCCGACGGTGACGCTCAGCGGAACGGCTGTGCCCTCCCCTACCCCCACCCCGGCTGCTCCCCATGCCGAACGGGTCTTCAACCAAGGCAGCTATGCGATTGCAACCAACGTCCCGCTGCTCGATGGGGGACGCCGAAAAAAGGGAGAAGTAAAGCGAACCATCCTGGCGCTCTACACGCTTGGGGAGGCCCGCAAGCTGTCCGACGCTCTACAGGAACTCAGGGAGAAGCATTACCCGGAGTTTGACTCGCGTCGCATGCGGTCCGAGGTCTGGACGTTTAAGAACGACGGCCTGCTTGAAAGTAGCCGCGAGGGCTATCACAAGCTGACCGACAAGGGACTTGCCTTCATCTCAAGGCAAGAAGGCGAAAGGCCGGGTGAGGCCGGCCTTTCTGGTGCAACTGAGTCTGGGCAAGACTTAATTTGATGAAAGGAATCCATCGTGCTAAGAACACATGGACAGCGACCCGAAGGTAAAGCTGTCTTGTTGGAGCTTAGCCGCTAGTGTTGCGAACTAGAGGCTCGGATTGTAGCACCTAGGGGTTGGAGCGATCCAACCCCTTTGTCGTTTCCCTTAGACAGTTCTTGCGACGTGCCGGTCAATACCCGCCCTCAGGTGGGTGAGCCTCCGCCCGCGTCGCCGGGCCCCCGGGCGGCGAGCAGGCGGTGCAGCTCAACGTGGCGGAGCGGGCGGTGGACGCCTTCCGCAACGTGGCCAACGAGTCGCAGACCACGCTGATCATCCCGGGCAACATGAGCGAGGTGTCGGCGCTGATCGCGTCCGCCATGCGGATGTTGCAGGCGGGGAAGCCGTCGGCTTGACATCTGTCCAATCGACTGTCCAGATGACTGTCTAAGTTCAACTCACCATCTGTACACCGGGCAAGCCGAGCCTAGACAGACACCGTTCGTCGACCAGATGCCACAAAACTGCCTAGTCTGTCTTGACAGATGACCTAAGACAGTTCAATCTACTGTCCAACGTCACTTGGACAGAGGTCGAATGTGTTGAGCAGCAAGGAAGTTCTGGAGCGCACGGGCATTTCCCGGGCGACCCTGAACAACTACATCGGGAGCGGCCTGCTGCCGCGTCCCGAGGTGCTGCCGCCCGGCCCCGAGCACGGCGCCGCGCCCCGCATCGGCTACTTCCCCGACGACACGGTCGACCGCATCACCGAGATCCAGCGCCTCAAGCAACAGGGCTGGAGCATCTCGCGCATCGCCGGCCACCTGGCCGGGGGCGCCCGGCTCGCTGCGCTGCCGGCCGCGCAGCCCGCCGCCCCGCAGCGGGTCGCCGAACCCACGCCGCCGTTCGCGACTGAGGCCCCCGCCCCGGTCCGGCCCGCGGCCGTGCATCCCGCTCCGGCGCCCGCGCCCTCGCCGCCTCCGGCCGCCGACCCCGCCGCCCGCCGCCGCATCCCGGCGCCCATCCTCACCCCCGTGGCCGTCCTGGTCAGCACTCTGCAGGACGCCGGGGAGCTGTGGCTGCAGCTGCCGGCGGGCGAGTACTTCGAGCTGGTCAACGAGGTCTGGCTGGAGCTGGACCGCATCTTCACGATGCATGGCGGCCGCCACGGCAAGCACCCGGGCGAAGGCATGGTCTGCCACTTCCTGCCGCTGCAGCCGCCCGCCAGCCACCTGTGGAACGCGCTGGCCGCCGCCCACCAGGCGCGCGAGTCCATGCGCCAGATCAGCAGCCGCTGGCAGGCCCGCAAGGGCTGGGACTTCGAGCTGTGCATGAACACCGGCGTGGACGAGGGCCAGGACTGGCTGGGCGCCCTGCGCCTGTCCGAGCCGCTGGAGCTCACCGTGGTGGGCGGCGCCGCCGACCACGCGGCGCAGCTGTCGCGCTCGGCCCGCGAAGGCGCGATCTGGATCACCCGAAACCTGGTCGGCAAGCTGTCGGCCGAAGAGCGCCGCCGCATCACCTTCGGCGTTCCGCGCGCCGGCCGCGTGGGGCCTGATCGGCGCGTGCTCTCCAGCTTCTCCCGCCTGGCCGACCTGGCCGCCCCCCTTGCAGGCTCGCCGGCGGTCCCCGCCGCCCTGGCCGACCTCCCCGTCTCCGAACTGCTGGACCTGGCAACGGTCCTGCCGCCTTCTTCGACTCAGTTGCCGGCCAGGCCCGAAGCCTGAGGACACCAGGAAGGAACACACCATGCGCTGGTTCAAGCCCAATCTGCGGAACAGCCTCCACGCCATCTTCAGCGCCAGCCTGAGCGGGCACCGACCCGACGAGGACGACGAAGAGACGCTGGTCAGCATCGAGGACATCCGCACCCGGATGGTGGAGCTGCTGTCCTCGCAGACCGACGAGCGCGCGGCCATCCTGCGGCGGCGGCTGCGCTACGCCGACAGCGTGGAGTCGCTGTGGTTCATGCGCGGCGAGCTGATGGCGCTGATGTCCAGGACGCTGGGCGAGGCGGCATCGCTGGAGAAGATCGCGTCCGTCAGCGAGATGTTCGACGACCTGCTGCCGCAGGGGCTGCGGTCGAGGCCGAGCCCGCTGGGAAGGTCCTGATCCTCTCGCCGGCCTTGGAGGTCTTCACCTCCTGACGGCTCAGGTCAGCCCGCCCTTTTCTTCCCGGTCGCCCGCAGTCCCAGCAGCACCACCGCCACGGCGATCCCCAGCGCGCCACCGGTCGTATCGATCAGCACGTCGCGCACCCGCCCCGCGCGCCCGTCCGCCAGGAACTGGAGCGCTTCGGTCAGCGTCCCCACCAGCAGCACCCCCGCCAGCGCGAACCGTGCCCTCACCCGGCCGGTCAGGTGGAGCGCACCGCCCAACAAGGCGAACCCCAGGAAGTGCCCCACCTTGTCAATGTGCAGGTAGGCCGGGAAAGGACTGAGCAGATCGTTCTTGGGCCCGACGGGCATCAGGGTGGCGACCAGGATGCACATCAGCATGACGAACGCGAAGACCACGGCGGGCCGGGACCTCAGGTGGGCTGCTGCGGAGGAAGGGGGGCGTGACTGCACTGGATGGAAGAGCCGGGGAATGGCGGTGGACGGTTGCCGACCATTGTTCCATGCTCGACCGCGCGCCTTTAATGCCTCAGCGTTACACGCGGACATGGCTGAGGCTTATGGCTTACCTGTGCAACACACGGTGTCGCTACCTCGGCCGAAGAATCTTCCTGAGCGGGCGAGAACCCGCGCTGCCCAGGGAGGCACATGGCCATCAGTCCGATGCCGGACGCGCTGCACGCAAGCGCGTCGAACCCCGCCTGCACCCGCAGGACCGCCGCGCCCGCGGCCATGGTGCTGGCCCTCGTGGTGCTGGCCGGATGTGGAGGCGGAGGCGGCGGTGGCAGCAACCCCGACGCGCCTCCACCCGCCGAGCCCCGGCTGGCCCTCGCCACCAGCCCACCCGCCCTCCTTCAGGTCACGCCCGCGCCCAACGTGCTGCCGATCGAACTCGGCCGAGGTCCGCGCGGCACGGCCTTCAACACCCCCTTCGTCTCCGTGACGGTCTGCCTGCCGGGCACCGCCACCTGCCAGACGATCGACAAGGTCCTGCTGGACACCGGCTCCTCGGGCCTGCGCATCGACGCGGCCGCGCTGGGCAGCCGCGTCGAACTCCCCTCCCTCACCACCGGCGAAGGCGCCCCGGTGGGCCAGTGCCTGCAGTTCGCCAGCGGCGTCACCTGGGGATCGGTGCGGCGGGCCGAAGTCCGGATCGCCGGCCAACGCACCCAGGCCGTGTCGGTCCAGGTGTACGACGAGCCATCGACACCCGCGCGCCCCCGGCCCGCCTCCTGCGGCGTGGGCAACGACCTCAGCCTGGTGCTGGACGCGAACGGCATCCTCGGCGTGGGCCCGCAGCGCCAGGACTGCGGCGCCGCCTGCGAGCGGGTCGCGCCGCCGGCGATCTACTTCGCCTGCTCGGGCGGGGCGTGCACGGCGACCTCCGTGCCGCGCGCCAACCAGGTCGGCAACCCGATCGCCGCCCTGCCGGCGGACAACAACGGCCTGGCCATCCTGCTGCCGGCCGTGCCGGCGGGCGGCGCCAGCATGGTCGCCGGCGCGGCGATCCTGGGCATCGGGTCGCGGCCCAACAACCCGCTCGGACCCGCGAGGGTGTTCGCGCCGGATGCGGAGGGGTTCCTGAGCACGACCTACCAAGGCGCCACGCACCGCGCCTTCCTGGACACGGGGACCAACAGCGTGCGCTTCCCGGATGCCGGGCTGCCCTTGTGCGGAGCGTTCTATTGCCCGCCCCAGCCCGGCCGGCTGACGGCGACGATCACCTCGGCCGAGGGCGTTGCGAAGGACATCGACTTCGCCTTCGAGGCGCCGGACCGGGTCAACGCCGATGCGATCGCCGCCAGCATCGCCGGCGGCGGCCGGCTGCCGCACCACGTGAACTGGGGGCTGCCGTTCTTCTTCGGCCGCGTGGTGCACGTGGCGATCGAAGGGGCGGCGACGCCGGCGGGGCCGGGGCCTTACTGGGCGTTCTGAGCCCGAGTCAACAGCACAAAGAAAAAGGGCCCGGAAGAACCGGGCCCTTGGCATTCACGCGCGGTGAATCAAGAGCCGCCGGTCACCTGGGTCACCGAAGCGCTGGTGATCTTGTTGCCGCCCACCAGCACATCGCCGTTGGACTGGATCACCACGGTGGTGGTGACGGGCGCCGACACGGTGCCGTTCAGGGACACGGTGGCCTGCACGGTGGCGGAGCCGCCCTCGGCCGTGACGTTGGCGGTGTTCAGGTCGATCGCGCAGTCGGCAACGGTGACGCTGGCACCCAGTTGCAGCGGGTGCGGCGCGGTGAACGTCGAAGCCGTCACCGTGAAGATGCACGAGCCGAACCCGAGGTTGCCGGTGGCGGTGTTGCCACCAGCCGACACGCCGAAGGTGGGCGTAGCGCCGGCGGTGATGGTCAGGGTGGTGGCCTGGCCGGTCGTGCCGAAGGACGGCACGCCGCTGGCAAACGAGATCGGCTGGGCGTTCAGGGCCTGTGCAGCCACAGCGCCCGTCTGGGGATTGATCGCCACGGGCGGCACGTCCGCCGCCACGGCGGTGGTGTCATCGCCACTGCCGCCGCCACAAGCCACGAGGGCCGCGGCAGCCAGGGTGGCCAGCAAGTACTTCGAAATTCGCATTTCCCTCTTACCTCGTGTCTTTGGGTTGTTCAGTTGGGTTCAGTGCCGGAGAGTACCTCAGCTGTATCAGGGCGTAAATAGGCCTGATGAGTTTGCAAGGCCAAAAGTTGGTTGACTGTGCCTTGCAAGTAACATCGCGCCCGCCATGCGCCTGCCCCCCAAGAAGTTTTCGACCCTGGCGCTCGGCCTCTTGGCCCTGCCTGCCGCCGCGGTAGACACCACGATGACGTCCGCCGGGTACACCGGCCTTAGCTTCACGCCCAATGCCCACCTGCTCTCGTGGGGACGCCTGGAAGCGGCCTACGAGAACCAACTTGCCGGCATCGTCCGCGACACCACAGGCCACAATTACGTGCTGGGGTTCGGGCTGTTCCCCAACGCGGAGATCGCCGGCCGCCTGGCGACCAACAGCCTGGACGCGAGCTGCCTGCAGCGTCCCGGCTGCGGTGCGCGAGACCTATCCGCGTCCGGCAAAGTGGCGATCGGCCTGGACGCGACGAACCGCTTCCGCCTCGCCGCTGGCGCCACCGACATCGGCGGCGCAGTCACGTTCTTCCGCACGTACTACGGCGTGCTGACATACACCGAAGGATCGCTCGAAAGCAGCGCGGGCGTGGCTCGCCGAAGCGGGCCCGGTCGGGATGGATCCCGCTCTCCGCTGCATGGTCCATTTGCCGCTGTCGCCTGGCAGCCGATCCCGTTGGTACGAGGCCACATTGAGTACGCCGACGGCAATGCCTGGGCAGGCGTGCGCGTCTTCGCGCCCGCGCAATGGCTGCCCGAAGGCTGGTCGCTGTCGGCCGGCGCCAATGCGCGCCTGAACGCCAACAACCTCACCGAGCGCACCTGGTGGGGCGCTTCGCTCTCGATCCCGCTCTACAAGGTGCCGGCCCTTCCGGGGCGCACCGCAGCGCCCTTGCCGGCGCTGCAGCCCGGCCAGCAGCCGCTGCCCGCGTACGAGGCGCGCATCCCCGCGCCGGCCGCAGCGGTGCCGCCGGCGGCCACGCCCCCTGCCCCGCCGGCCGTCGCAACACCGACGCCTGCTGCACCTGCCCCCGTGGCGCCGCGCGCTGTCCAACCCGCGACCGACGCCCAGCTCCGGACCCTGGCCGACGCGCTCGAGGCCAAGGGCCTGGACGACATCTGGGTCGGCCGCATGGAAGACGGCACCGTGGCCGTCCGCGCCAACAACGCGAGCTACACCTGGAATTCCGCCGATGCCCTGGGCGCGGCCCTGGGCGCCGTGGCGCGCAGCCTAAGCGAGCTGCGCAGCGGCTATCGCCTCATCCTCACCGAGCGCCAGGTGCCGCTGGTGGGCGTGACCGGCCAGGCCGATTGCCTGCGCGAATGGATCGAGCAGCCCACCAACACCTGCACGGCCGGCCAGCTGTCGACACCCGGCACGCTGCCTCTGGAGCCGCTGCACGCGGGCGCGCAGTGGGTGGTCCAGCGCCAGAAGCCGGGCTGGCAGACGGTGCGCGTGCGCGTCAGCCCCGTGCTGCGGACGACGGTGGGCACCGAGGTAGGTGCGTTCGACTACGCCGTCGGCGCCAACGTCGCGGCGCAGCTGCCCCTGTGGGCGGGCGCGAGCGTGGACGCCGGCGTGAACCTGCCGATCACCGAAACCGAAGACTTCGAACAAGGCCGCGCCTTCTTCAACCGCCGCATCCCCTCGGGCCTGGAGCGCCTGTCGTTCACCCAGACCCTGCGCGTGCCGCTGCAGCAGTGGCTGCCGCCCGGCCAAGGCCTGCGCTGGGCGCCCAGCGCCCTCACCGCCCAGGCCACCGTGGGCCGCATCGGCACCTTCTTTGACGGCGCGCTGGGCGAACTGCGCTGGGAGCCGGGCGAAGGCCGGCACCGCTTGTCCGCCCAGGCGGGGCTGTTCCGGAACAACGACTTCGACGACGGCCGCGGCGCGCTCGGCCCGCTGCGCCGGGCCAATCCGCTGCTGGGCAGCTACCGCTACAGCGTGATGGCCACCCGCACCGACCTTGAGTTCACTGCCGGCCAGTTCATGCTCAACGACCGTGGTCTGCAGCTCGGGCTGCGGCAGTGGTTCGCCGACACCTCCGTCAGCGTCTACTACCGGCGCTCGGCCTTCGATGGCCAGCGCACGCGCCAGGTGGCCGGCATCGCGCTCTCCCTGCCGATCGGCCCGCGGCGCGACTGGAACCCAGTGCCGCACCTGCAAGTGGGCGGCACGCCCCGCATCTCGCATGCCGTGGAGACCACCCTCCGCGAGCCTAGAGGCGGCAACCCGCAGGCCTTTGGCACCGGCGTTCGCCCGCCCGTGCCTGGACTGGAAGCCACATTCAATTCCGACCGCTCGAGCCTCGCGTACTTCGAGGACAACATCCGCCGCATCCGCGACGCCGCCCGCTGACGTTTGCTGCACAGCGGCATGACAAAGTGCCCGGTTCCGCTGTGTGCCGGGACCGCACCGCACAAGCACATCGCTGAGAGCTCAACCATGAGCTAAAGTCAGCGGCTGCCTGTAACAAAAAACATTCCAAGAGGATCCAGGACCCATGTTCAGAGGTGCTTTCGCCGTGGTTTGCCGGCGCGCGGCGTTCCCGCTCCTGGCGGCCGCCTTACTCCACGGCTGCGCCGTGGTCACGGCGCCTGGATTCGACTACGCCGACCCGAAGACGCGCACCAGCATCACCCTGGGTCAGTACGTGCCGGGCGACGTCGACAACCCGCCTCAAGGGGTGGTGGTGCCGATCACGCCGGCCTTGGTGCAGGCGCAACAGCAGGCCCGCCCGCGTGAAGTCCCGACGGAGGTGAAGCAACTGTTCGCCGTTCCCAAGCCGTACACGATCGGCCCCAGCGACGTCATCAGCATCGTGGTTTACGACCACCCCGAACTGCTGCCGAACGCAGGGGCCGTCATCAGCCAGCAGGTCGACCCGACCGGCATCAGCGCCGCGCCGGGCTTCATCGTCGGCGCAGACGGCCAGGTGTCCTTCCCCTTCGTCGGCCGCATCAAGGTGCAGGGTCTGACCGAGATCGAGGCCTCGGAGCTGATCCGCGACCGCATCGCGCGCTTCATCAAGGACCCGCAGGTCTCGGTGCGCATCAATTCCTTCCGCAGCCGCCGCGCGTACGTGGACGGCGAAGTACGCACCCCGGGCATGCAGATCTTCACGGACGTGCCAATGACGATCCTGGAGGCGATCAACCGCTCGGGCGGCATCACGGCCGCGGGCGACCGCTCGTCCGTGCTCCTGACTCGCAACAACCAGACCACGGTGGTCAACCTGATGCAGTTCCAGGAACTGGGCATCAACCCCAACCAGATCCTGCTGGAGAGCGGCGACCTGGTTACGGTGCGCAGCCGCGACGAGAGCAAGGTGTTCGTGGCCGGCGAGATCGCACGGCCTTCCGCGCTGCAAATGCGCAACGGTCGCCTGAGCCTGAATGAGGCGCTCGGCGAAGCCGGCGGGCCGAGCCTGACCACGGCCAACACCAGCCAGATCTACGTTATCCGCAACACTGCTCAGGCTGGCGCTCCAGCGGTGTTCCACCTGAACGCGGCCGCACCGACGGCGCTGGCGCTGGCGGAAACCTTCGCCTTGCAACCGAAGGACGTGGTTTACATCGATCCGGTCCCGCTGGTGAACTGGAACCGCATCGTTTCACTGATCCTGCCCTCTGCTAGCGCGCTGAACCAGGGATCGGCGCCGTTCCGATGAAAAGCATCCTGGTGATTTGCGAAGGCAACATCTGCCGCAGCCCGATGGCCGAGGGTCTGCTGCGCGAGGCCTTGCCCGGGGTGGAGTTGCGTTCCGCGGGCCTGGGCGCGCTCGTCGGCATGCCGGCCGACCCCATCTGCGTCCGGCTGCTGGCCGACAGAGGCATCGACATCAGGGGCCACCGTGCCTCGCAAGTCACCCGCTCCGACTGCCTGCGCGCCGACCTCATCCTCGTGATGGACACCGAGCAGAAGCAGCGGCTATCCAACCTCTACCCCGAAGTCCGCGGACGCGTCTTCCGGATTGCCGAGAGAGCCGCAGCGGACGTGGAGGATCCCTACCGACGCCCGGAGCCGGTGTTCCACGCGGTCCTCACCAAGCTTGAAAGCAACGTGGACGAGTGGCAGCGCGTGCTGCGCCGCTGCTGAACGAAAGCCAGTCATGAATGCTCCGCATCCCCTGCAACAGCAACTCGCACACGCGGCCGTCCAGCCCATGGAGGAGGACGAGTTCCGTCTGCTCGAGTACTGGGACATCGTCGTTGACAACCGCTGGTTGATTGCAGCGATCACGCTCGTGGCGGCGCTGCTCGGCGTTGGATACGCCCTACTCGCCAAGCCGATCTACGAATCCAACCTGCTGATCCAGGTCGAGGATTCCGGCAGTTCTGCCAAATCGTTCCTCGGCGAAGCCGCGACGATGTTCGACGTGAAGACGCCCGCTTCCGCCGAGATCGAGATCATCCGCTCGCGCATGATCGTCGGCCAGGCCGTCGACGCGACCCGCCTCTACATCGCCGCCAGCCCACGCTACGTTCCCGTCATCGGCGAGTGGTTCGCGCGCCGGGCCACTGGCCTGTCGGATCCTGGCGTCCTTGGCATTGGAGGCTGGGTGCGCGGCGCCGAACGCATTGAGGTCGAGCGCTTCAATGTTCCTGCCTCGTTCGAGGGCGACGAGTTTCGCGTGACCGTTGGCAAGGAGGGAAGCTTCACCCTCGAGCATCCCGACCTGCCGAAGCCCGCGACGGGCAAGGTCGGAACCGAGCTCAGGTTCGGAGATGCGGGCGGCGAGTTCGTGGTGAAGGTTGCCGAGCTCGCCGGTAAGCCCGGTGCGCAGTTCACCGTCATCGGTCAGTCCCGGCTCAAGGTCGTGGAGGCACTGCAGGACGACCTGAAGCTGCTGGAGAAAGGCCGCCAGTCCGGGATCATCGAAGTGTCGCTGCAGGACAGCGACCGTGAGAAGTTGACGACTGTCCTCAACGAAATTGGGCGCCAGTACGTGCGGCAGAACATCGAGCGAAAGGCTGCCGAGGCCAAAAAGACGCTCGACTTCCTGGATCGGCAGCTGCCGGACCTGAAAAAGCAGCTGGAGCAGTCCGAAGATGCCTACAACCGCTACCGGAACAAGCAAGGCACGGTGGCGCTCGACGAGGAAGCCAAGTTGATCCTGGCGCAGAGC
Organism: Ramlibacter sp. Leaf400; assembly: GCF_001424545.1. GTDB lineage: Bacteria > Pseudomonadota > Gammaproteobacteria > Burkholderiales > Burkholderiaceae_C > Ramlibacter. The sequence goes on from NZ_LMQL01000010.1 coordinate 292,702, forward strand.
GTGGACCTGCAGGCCAAGCTGCTCGAGGCGCAACAGAAGCGCGTGGAACTCGCTGCCAAGTTCACGGCAGAACACCCGTCGATCAAAACGCTGGACGCGCAGATTGCCTCGTTCGACAAGGAAATCGCCGGCCTGAACTCCCGGGTGCGCAGCCTCCCCACGGTGCAGCAGGATGCGCTGCGGCTGGAGCGGGACGTCAAGCTCAACAACGAGCTGTACAACCAGCTGCGCAACAACGCCCTGCAGCTGCAGCTGGTGCGCGAAGGAAAGATCGGCAACGTGCGCCTGCTCGACGCGGCCGTGGTTCCGGAGCGCCCTGTCAAACCCCGCAAAGGACTCACCGTGATGCTGGCCATCGCGCTCGGTCTGATCGGGGGTGCACTGATTGCCTTTGCCCGGGCGGCCCTCTTCCGTGGCATCCGCTCCGCCCAGGAGATCGAGGCACAGCTCGGCCTGAACGTGCTCAGCACCATTCCCAAGAGCGAGCTGCAATTGGCCGTGGCCGAGCGCGTGCGCACCAAGCAGCCGGGGCTGCATGTGCTGGCGACAGCGTCGCCGCATGACATCGCGGTCGAGAGCCTGCGCAGCCTGCGAACCGCGCTGCAGTTCACGATGCTGGATGCGGCGAATAACCGGATCCTGGTCACCGGCGCCACCCCGGGCGTGGGCAAGAGCTTCGTCTCGGTCAACCTGGCAACCCTGCTGGCATCCACTGGCAAGAGAGTCCTGCTGGTCGACGCCGACCTGCGTCGCGGGCACATCAACCAGTACTTCGGCCTGCCACGCAAGGGTGGCCTGTCCGACGTGATCGTCGGCGAGCGAGCATTGAGCGAAGCGATCCACAAGGCAGTAGTGCCGGGCCTGGATCTTCTGACCACTGGCACGCTCCCGCCCAACCCTGCGGAGCTCGTCCTCAATCCCGCATTCTCGAAATTGCTGAAAGAAACGGGCGAGCTCTACGACCTCGTGCTCGTCGACAGCGCCCCAGTTCTGGCGGCCGCGGACACGCTCTCCTTGGCGCCCCACTTTTCGACCGTGCTGCTCGTTGCGCGTGCGGAAGTAACCCAGCCCGGAGAGTTGCACGAGACCTCGCGCCGTCTCGTCAATGCGGGCAAGGCACCGACCGGCGTGCTGCTGAACGCGATCGACACCACGCGCCGGCATTACGGCAGCTACTCGTACAAGTACGGCGGGTACCGCTACCGCGCCTACTCGTACGGCAACACAGCGAACTGACAGCTCGGCGCAACTGCGCAGCGCTAAGCAGCGCACGGCCGACGACACTAGCAACCGCCGACGGTGGCTCACAATCTCCGCACGATCACGACCGAGGGCCTTTTGTGGGGCCTCGGAGGCAAGCTCTTGCTGGTCGCCTCGAACTTCGCAGTGCTGGTGGTCACGAGCCGCGCGCTGTCGCCGGCGGAGTTCGGAATCTTCGCGGCTGCCACGATCTTCATCGACCTGAGTTGGATTTTGGCGAACTCCACATTGGGCGTTTCGCTTATCCAGCGAAAGGATCTGAGTGACGAGACGATTCGTGCTGGGTTCGCCGGATACCTTGTCCTGAGCGCCTTGGTTTCGGCCACCCTTGCCATTGGCTCGGTATGTCTTGAGCGCCTGATGCGATCTCCAGGTCTCTCGTCGGTGCTGTTGTGTCTCTGTGCACTAATTCCACTGCGGCTGCTGGCTGGCTTCTATGGCGCTTTAACGCAACGACGCTTGGATCTTCGCTACTACCAGATGACCCAAAGTCTGCCGCAGATTGCTGGTGGTCTAGCCACCATCGCTGGTGCGGTCGCGGGAATGTCCGTGTGGTGCTTGGTGTTGGGATTCGCAATCGCAAGTACCCTTGAGTGCACCCTTCTCCTACGCAGAGCGCAATTTATGCACCGGCTCCCGCGGAGTTGGCGAGCCATTGAGCCACTGATGCAAACGGCGCTCGCGACTGCGAGTCAGAGGCTACTCAGCTTCACGGCCACAAATGTCGATCGACTGATCATTGGCGCCACATTCGGCGCCGGCGCGCTGGCGATTTACACCCGTGCCTACAGCCTGATGATGGTGCCGGTGAAGCTGATAGGCATGACGCTCGAGCGCGTGTTGCTGGCCGTTTTCTCGAAGATGCAGGACCAGAATGAGCGCTTGGGCAGTGCGCTCGGGCGTGTCGTCGAGATGCAATCGGTGCTGCACTTGCCGCTAGGCATTGGTCTGGCGTGGAGTACCCCATTGTTGGTGCACGCGGTCCTAGGGAGTACCTGGAATACCGCAATCGCGCCAGCTCAGCTTTTTTTTATGGCCCTTGTTGCCCGTTTGGGGACCGTACCGCTCGATGCAGCGCTGGTTGGCAGTGGGCGGGCGTGGACAGTGGCACGGCTTCAGGTCGCCTATGCCCTGATGGTTGTCCTCAGCGCTATAGCCGGCGCGACGCTCAGTCCCCTGGCAGTGGCCGTCGGGGTGACTTGCGCATTGCTCACCCTGTACATGATGGAGCTTGCGGTCGCGACAAAGTGCTTTGGCTTTTCAGGCCGTGTTCTTGTGGCTTGGCACTTCAAGGGAATCGGGCTGAGCTTGCTCGCTTGCGCAGGACCTGCGACAGCGGCGTGGGCTGAACGAGGGATCCAAGGCTGGCTCGCGCCGACGGCCGCTGAAGTGTTCTTGTATTGGATCACTTTAGCAGCATGCATTCTGCTCAGCCCGGCCGGTGTAATCGGTGAAGAGGCGGTTCGCCTACGCTCCACCCTTCTGAATCAAATGCGCAAGAGGAATAGGACGTGAAAAGCACACTTGGTGGCCAGGAGAACTGGACCGATAGCTATCGCCCTCGAGACGCACGACTACAACTCGGCGCCGCATGCTGCGCGATCTGCGCCCCCACAGTTGAGCAATTCGTGCCTTTCATCCTCTGGCAACAAAGATCGCATAAGGTTTGAAATGACCGATAAGACGATCGTGTTCTTGACGACGCATCTTTGGAAAGGCCAGCGCAAGGCTGGCTTTCATTTCCTCGCCTCTGCGTTCTCGAATCTTGGGTGGCATGTCAAATTCGTGACGACGGGAATCAGCCTGATCTCAAACGTCGCCCAAGACCGACGCTCGCGCGAAGTCGAGAGTTCGGGTAGCGACGGAATTGTTGAATGGTTCGTCGAAAAAACCACGGCCCATCCTGTTGACTTGAGGCTCCCATGGCTGAACGCGTTGACCGCGCCGCTTTTCCTGAAGTACTACGGCCGCCGCCCATCGAAGAAACTCGAAGAGGCGATCCGGCAGGCCAGTCACGTTGTGTTTGAAAGCAGTTGCGCGCTATTCTATGTCAATACAGTTTGCCGACTAAACGCGTCAGCCACTTTGATCTACCGCGTGTCGGACGACGTGCGCGTGATTAAGAACCACCCGGCAGTTCGCACTGTCGAGGATCAGATCATCGAACGCTTTGATTGCATCAGCATACCGAGTTCGATCCTCCACAAGAGGCGATTCTCCGGTTATCCGACCGCGCATATTCATCTGCACGGTCTTGACACGGCAGCTTTGGACATTGAGCTCCCATCCCCGTATACCAGTCGCAGGCCGATCGCGGTGTATGTCGGGTCGACGCTTTATGACAACAATTTTCTACAGGTTGCACACCAGCAGTTTTCAGGCATCGATTTTCATGTCGTGGGGAACATTGAGCCCACGATCAGAAGCGCGAATGTCTTTTACCACGGCGAGATGGCCTTTAACCAAGCCGTCCAATTTATGAAGCATGCAGATATCGGTCTTGCACTCTACAGGCGACAGCCGGGTGCGGAGTACCTGGCTGAAAGTTCCAACAAGATTGCGCAGTTTATGTATCTCGGTTTACCAGTCATCACGCCCGACTTCGTCGGAGCTAACTTGACCGATCACCGCGTGCTCTGCTACACGCCAAACGAGTCGGAAACGATCCAGGCAGCTATGCAGACCGCGCTAGACATGCCAAAGGGAGTGCGCGGCAATATCAAGGCTAAATCATGGCTAGACGTGGCCACGGATATTTTTGAATGCGCGTCCGCACGGTAGCGGCCCGCCCGCACCATCGGCAAACCGATGGGCTTTCGGCGATCAAGCAGCCCTATCTGCCTGCAGCCATCGTCCCAAGGGGACCATAAGAATGAACTTCAGACCCGACATTCAAGGTTTGAGGGCAATTGCCGTCCTCACGGTCGTCCTATTCCATGCCTACCCCAATATGCTGGCGGGGGGATATATCGGCGTCGACGTCTTCTTTGTCATCTCGGGCTACCTTATCACCGGCATTATATTGCGAGAGTGTGATCAGCAGCGTTTCAGCCTTGTTGCTTTTTATGAGCGCCGCATCCGCCGTATTTTCCCTGCACTCGTTGCGGTATTTATTGCGACGGTCCTCGCCGGATCGGCCATCCTGAGCCCGAAGGAACTGAGCGACTTGGGACGCTCCACGATCTTCGCCACGCTCTTTTTCTCAAACGTCGATAGCTATCTGCACTCGGGCTATTTCGACACGGCTTCGGAGTTTCGGCCTTTACTGCACACGTGGTCCTTGGCCGTTGAAGAACAGTTTTACGTGCTGTTTCCCCCAATAGTCGCTGTGTTACGGTACCGGAGTCGGCGGCACCTACCAGCAATCTTGTTGGTCGCTTGCGCCGTGTCGCTTGTTTGCTCCGAGCTCATGATTCACAAATCTGCAAGCGCCGCGTTCTTTATGGCCCCATCGCGCGGCTTTGAGCTTCTGATCGGTGCATACCTCGCGACAGGGCACTTGCGACCAGTAGCCGATACGAAGATTAGGGGAATCTTATCGCTCCTGGGATTGGGAATGATCGGCATCGCTGCCGCGACCTTCTCAGCAGAAACCCGCTTCCCTGGCGTAGCAGCGCTACTACCGTGCATTGGCGCCGCATTGCTCCTGCACTCCAGCGCCGCAGGGCCAACATTTGGGGGCAGGCTAATCTCTGTCCAGCCATTCAGGTATGTTGGTGACATCTCCTACTCACTGTACCTGTGGCACTGGCCCATCTTAGCGTTCTGCAGGCACCTGTATGGCGCCGATCTGAGCGCCACAGTCGCCACCTGCGGGGTGTTGGTCACAGCGGTGCTCGCCGCCATGTCTTACCACCTGATTGAACAACCAGTGTTACGCAGGCCTATCGCTCCATCGACTATTCGTATGGGCTTTGCGACTATTGCCACATGCACTGCCACGGGTGCTGTTCTAATGGCACTTGATGGACTGCCAGGCAGATTCAATGCGAAGGCGACTGCGGCACTCACTTTCGCAACGGACTTTAATCCTCGTCGAGCCGAGTGTCACAGCAACGAGCACTTCGCTATCAGCTACGACCGCAACTGCATTTTCGGAGCCCCGGGCGTCCGGCCGACCGTGGCGATCTGGGGCGATAGCCACGCCGCTGAGTTAGCTGCCGCCTTGGGTGCGGCAGCACGGGGCCGGTCGGCCTCCGTCATGCAGATTTCGAGTTCTGCTTGCCCTCCGGCTTTGGACTACAACTTCAAAACTAGGACGAATTGCGCGAATCATAATCAGGCTACGTTGAATAGCCTCTTGTCGGACTCCTCAATCAACACTGTGGTGCTGCTAGCTAATGCAGCACGGTACGACCGACTTGAGGATCTAAAGTCTGGATTCGAGAAAGTCGTCGAAAAGCTTTCTCAGGATAAAAACGTCGTGATCGTTCAGCAAATACCATTGATGCCTTACGACCCTCCTGCAGCTATTGCGCGAGCGGTGCAATTCGGCTGGTCGCTTTCATCCGTAGGTATAGACAGGGCTAAGCACGAAAGATTGTCCGCTGCATGGAACGAGTGGCTTAGCACGCTCGCTACCAATCACGGCGCCCGCTTAATCGTCACTCAGCAGTATTTTTGCGATGAACTACACTGCGCTGCAGCGGATGCGGACGGTCGACCGCTCTATTTCAACCAATTCCATCTTGGGGTCCATGGCGCAACTTTATTGAGTGCCCCTCTCGAATCACTCATTTACGAAAACTTCCCGAAGCTGGATCACAGACTATAAACAGCTGGTCCGAGCAGATTGAGCGAAAGCAACCGTTCTGCGGCTTCTAGCGTTGGATTTCCGATCAGGCTCACCGAGAAGGCGTTATTCGCCAAACGTTCTTACAGGCATTTGCGCAGCCAAGATCAGGTCTGCTAGCTTCTGACGGGCATGGCGTCAGCGACTACTAAAACTCTATCAAAACCCTTTCGGCGCCACTTATTGCACGTCACGTCAGGAGACGCGTTCAAATCAAACGCGCTCCTGACTCCGGGCCGACCGTCCAACCACAAGAATTAAGAGCATGTTGTAGACCACTTCCTGGCTTGTAAGATAGGAGTTGTGGACTGACATCGTTAGTGTGGCGAAGCAGATACCGTAGATCGCAGCATACTCGACCCCATTGATGGACATTCGGTACATGCGGCGGCAGAAATAGCCGGCTGCTATTAAGACCAGAAGGCCCAGTACGCCGAAATCGACGAACGGGGCCGTGAGAAATGGCACCTCCCCAGCTGACATCCATGACTCCATGTGGGAGATGTCATCAGCAATTATTGAGCGTAGGGAATTGTTCGTGAAGGTCAGGTAAAAGACGAAGCGGACGGAGTACCAGCCCCACGTCTTGTGCTCGCCCATGTTTTCCACGGGATTCAGGGCATTCAGGAGGTCGTTGTAGAAGTAGAAGAGCAGACCTTCGAAGCCCTGCTGAGTCGCAGAGGCATCGGAGATGTGACTCAGCGTGAAGTACTGCTTGGCCGTCCAGGATGCCGCAAGTGCAGCGGCACCGACCAAGACATACCGGAGCGGAAGCGGTCGCGCGGCTGCGAGTGAAGCCGCGACGAATGCTCCAAGACCGGCAACAAAGAAGTTGATGCGTCCAGAGGTCAAGATCGGCACGATCGCTAGGTAAGCCAGGCTTCCGGCCAACACGAGGATCAGCGTGACCGAGGGCCGACCACGTGCGTCGGGGCGGGTCACAGCTCCAAGCTGCGCGGCGGCCAGTACAGCCAGTCCGAGCAGCCCCGAACTGATGAGTCGCCCGCCTGGGAACGCCGCGTTGAGGATCCGTTCGCGTGCGATCAGGTTTTCACTTGCCGCCAGCGCTGCCATCTGCGCAACACCACCGAGTTGTACGACGGCCATGCCGATCCAGGCAAACGCGACACCGCCGGTCAGAATGAAAGCGACCACGATGGCATTCCCGCGCTCAAACGCGTGTCCATGTGCAACCGGCCTCGGCTTTCGGTCACCAAGCCGCGAACCGAGCACGAAGGCCAGGATCGCCAACGTGAGCCACAGGAAGGCGAACGGTGTCGAAATGTCCCGTAGTCCCTCCTTATGGACGAGCAGCGTGAAGTACGGCATCGACTGCGCGTTAGCTACAGCGATGGCGAACATCACAAGGCCGACACCCCACGCGATCAGGACGGTCGATTCGGGCGCGATGAGGCGATGGAAGACGGCCCACCCTAGTGTGCGTTGACGCGACTTCGCCATCACTGACCTGCTCCTGCTCCTGCTCCTGCTCCTGCTCCTGCTCCGGCGCGGCTGAGCGTAGCGGACAAGCCGTTCGTGGCCGGCCGACTGCGAAAGTGCCGCAGGAGCGGCCGCTCGATCAGAACGTACACGGCCCACGCGAAAGCCAAGGCGGCCAGCACCGCGGCCACTACGTAAATGGCACCGGAATTCAGTCCTGTCTTTGTCATTAAGATCTGAATCGGCCGCTGGATGAACCGGTGACTGAGATACAGCGAGTAGGAACTGTCCCCCAATGCGATCAGCCACCGGGGAACCTTCGTCTCTGCAGCCGAAGGCATCAGCAGCACGGCGGCGCACATCATCAATGCCGACGGAACTCCAGCGGTAATGGCGCGCGGCAGGTCGAAAGGCTTAACCGGGAGGTTGAGCACGTAGAGCAGGACAAAGCCGAGTGCGAACGTTGCTACAGCGATGGGCACGCTGGCAAGGCTCATTCGACCCCAGCGTGCGTGGGCCAGGGCGATCAGGATGCCGAACGCAAACTCCACCACGATGTTGTGAGTCCAGAACACGAATGCGGCAGGCGCAGAGGCCGGCAGCAGCGGGCCGGTGGCTGCGAGAACCACCAGCATTCCAACGCAGATCCAGGCCGCGCGACGCCCCCCCACCGCCATGGCTCCTGCGAACAGGGCGTAGAAGAAAACCTCGTAGTTGAGCGTCCAGCCCAGAGAGAGGATAGGAGCAATGCGGCCGTCGAAACGCGCATAGGGCAGGAATGTGTACGACGAGATGACCTGGAGCAGGTCGAACTTCGCTTCCTTGACGCCGGAGGGAATCAGCACGACGGCTGCGACCATCAAGGTTGTGAACAGGAAGTACAGCGGAACGACTCGCACAAACCGGTTCCGGATGAACTGATAACCCCCTCCGGGAGCCTCGTGCAGTTTGGCGGACGAGTAGTAGATGATGAAACCGCTGATCACGAAGAACAGGTCGACGCCTTTTCCGAATGGCTCATTCGGCAGCGGAGGAACGAACTTGAAGAAGTACTCAGCTTCTTCGCTCGCGTGCGCAATCGCAACCATCAGGGCGGCCAGCGCCCTGAGCGCCTGCACGGACATCAATTGCCCGGCGGCCCCGCCCTGATTGGAGATAGTGGTCGTCATAGTGACTCGGAATTCCTCAAGCTCAGCAGCTTAGCTGAGCAAGCTTGCGAGACTGCGTGCCGACAGGGTCCACGAAAACCGTTCCCCGGCGCCGCCGACACTAGTTGGCATTGCCGTCGTGAGAGCCGATCCCAGTGTAGAAATCAACTCGGCCGGTTCCGTGTAAAAGTCTGCCGAACCGGCCAGCACTTCCGGCACGGCCGAGGCCCGCCGCGCGATGACCGGGCATCCCAATGTCAGTGCTTCCAGGGGCGGCACGCCGAATCCCTCGTAGATCGATGGGAAAACAAAGACTCGTGCGTGCCGGTACAGCGCGGCCAGCTCTTCGTCGGTGACCCGCCCCGCGAAGACCACGTTCGGTGCTGATTGCCTGCGCACCGTCGGGAACACCTTGTCCGCCCCACCGCCGGCCACCACCAGCCTGGCGTCAGGCGCATGGCAGGCAATGAACGCCTCGATGGCCTCGCCGATGTTCTTGTTGGGGGTCTGGTTGCCCACCGTGAGCGCAAAGACGCGGCCGCGCACGCCCAGCCGGTCGAGGACGTCCTCGTCCGGCACCACGTCCAGCATGTGCTCGGCGCTGTCGCCGATGACCGTGAACTTGGCTTCGGGGACCCCGCAGTAGCGGGCGAGCTCGCCGCGCGAGAAGTTCGAGACCGTGATCAGGGCCCGAGCCCGGCGCGCGAGCAAGGGGCGCAACGTGCGGTGCCAGGCTCCGTACGCCCGCGTGAAGAACTGGGGATTGGCGAAGACATTGGCATCGTGCAACGCCAGCACGTGGTCGCCATGCAGCAGGGGGCCACTGCCCGCCAGGCTCAGCAAGGTCGCGCCGCGCGCACGACGCGCAAGCTGGAGCTGTTCCCAGGCGTGGCCCTGCAGCGTTCCGGTCTGCTCGATGCGCAGCACCTTCCACACAGGGGTCCGGTGTGGCCCTGGCGGCACGAGTACCGTGACCGGTCTGATCCAAGGATGCTCGCCGGCCCCCAGCTGTGCGTCCAGTGCGCCCAGCAGCTCTTCGGCGAACCGCTGCATGCCAGACAGCGGCTGCGCCAGGAAACGCCCGTTGACGTAGAGCGGGCGCTCTTCAGGCATGTGCCACCGCACCGATCCTGGCGTAGGCGTGGCGCATGCCCACATGCATCTTCGAGCGATCCCAGCGCTGCACATCCGCGACCCGTGCACCGGCGGCCAGCCGCTCGCGCAGGTCCGGATCCTGCGCGAGCTGCAGCAGCGCGCGGACGGCGGCACTAACGTCGTCGGCAGGCGTGATCAGGCCATTGACCTCGTCCTCGACGATCTCCTCGATGCCTTCCACGCGGCTCACGATCACCGGCTTGCCGCATGCGAGGTACTGCACGACCACGCGGGGCAGGCCTTCGCGTTCGCTGGTCAGCAGGCACACGTCCGCCAGGGCCACCAGATCCTCCGGACGCGTGTGGAAGCCCAAGGCGGTCACATGGCCGCCCAGCCCGGCAGCTTCCGCCGCGGCCTGGATCTGTGCGCGCTGGTGCCCGCCGCCGGCCAGCAGGAGATGGACACCGGCACGCCCGCCCTGCAGCCGGCCGAACGCCTCGACGAGCTGCAGCTGCCGCTTGCGCGGCTCGTACGCGGCCAGCATCAGGGCCACGAGCGGCTTCTGCGCACCCTCCGGCAGCCCCAGCAGTTCGCGCCAGTCCGCGGGAGGCCGCGCATGCACGAAGCGCGCGATGTCCATGCCCGAGTACACCACCTCGTGCGGCTTGCCTGCGCCGATGCCCTGCAGCTCATAGCTGCGACGCACGCCCTGGCTGACGTGGATGAAAGCGTCCGTCCAGCGCGTTGCCATGTGCTCGGCCGCGAGATAGACCATCCGGCTGATCCGGCTCACGTTGTCGAACGACACGATGTGCACCCCATGCACGACGTGCGGGACGCCTACACGGCGCGCGGCCCAGCGGCCGATCACGCCGGCTTTGCTCTGATGCGTGTGGACCACGTCCGGCGACAGCTGCCGGAACAGCGCCGCCATCGCACGGCAGGCGCGCAGGTCCTGCAAGGGCCGCACCGGATGCACCATCGTGGCCAGCGTGTGCACGCGGATGCGCGGGTCGATGCCAGCGATCACCACGGGATCGAACTCCGCGCCGTGGACGATGTGGACTTCGTGCCCGGCCTCCAGCTGACCCTCGCAGGTGAGCAGCGTGTTCTCTTCGCTCCCCGCCTTCAGAAAACGGGTGAGGACATGGACGATCTTCATCGAGCGTGATACGTCTGATACCAGTCTACGAATCTGCGCACGCCATCCTTGAGCGGGGTTCCGGGGACCTCGCCAATTAGGGACTCCAGAAGCTTGGTATCAGCCTCAGTCCGCAGAACGTCCCCGGGCTGCAGCGGCAGCATGACTTTGTCGGCCTCGCGCCCGAACGCGCTTTCGAACTCACGGATGTACTCAAGCAGCTGGACCGGCTTGCTGTTCCCGATATTGACAACCCTATGGGGCGGCCCAGCGTCGGACGTCGGTGGCAAGTGCATCAACGAGATCACAGCGCTCACCACGTCGTCCACGTAAGTGAAATCGCGGATCATGTCTCCGTGGTTGAATACCTTTAGCTGGTTCCCCTTCGAAATCGCGTCGGCGAACAGATACGGAGACATGTCGGGTCTACCCCACGGACCATAGACTGTGAAAAACCGGCAACCAGTGGACGCGATCCCATACAAATGGGCGTACGTATGCGCCATCAGTTCATTAGCCTTCTTGGTTGCCGCGTACAAGCTAACTGGCGTATCGACCCTTTGCCCCTCTGAGAAAGGTAGATCCGTGTTGCCACCATACACGCTCGAGGAACTGGCATAGACCAGGTGTCGAACTCGAGTCCGGCGAGCCGCTTCCAGGATACTTAAGAAGCCATCTACATTCGATCTCAGGTAGCTGCGCGGATTCTCAAGGGAGTATCGAACACCGGCCTGCGCGGCCAGATGGACGACAAATTCCGGCCGACGATTCGCCAACAACTCGACGACCATCTCGTGTTCAGCGATATCGCCTTCGAGAAAGCTGAAACCGGAAAATTGCTTCAACTGGGCAAGTCGGTCTCGCTTCAGCGAGACGCTGTAGTAGTCGTTGAGGTTATCCAGGCCCAAGACATCATGGCCAGAGCGAAGCAAACGCTCGGCGACGTGCATGCCGATGAAACCTGCGGCACCGGTGACGAGAATCATTAGTTGGCAAGTACTCTAAAAACAGGGAGCGGGCCCAGACTGATCTGGGCCCGGAGCGCTTTGCGATACGTTGGGCTAGTGTGAGCCTTGCCGACCCAGAACCACGGCTACCGTCCGGCACAAGATCCAGAGATCAAGCCGGATCGTGCGGGTTTGCACGTAGTCGACGTCATGGCGCACACGTTGGGAGTAAGCGAGTTCGCTTCGCCCGCTAACTTGCCAGAGACCGGTGATGCCCGGCTTCACGCTTGCGTAGTGGCGCGCCTCAGGCCCGTAGTGCAGGTCAAGCTCTTGTCGTGTCACGGGACGTGGTCCTACCAAGCTCATATGCCCACGGATCACGTTGAAGAACTGCGGAAGTTCGTCGAGACTCGTGCGTCTGATGAAGCGACCGAAGGGTGTGATTCTCGGATCATTTCTCAGCTTGAATGTCTCAGTCCACTCTGCGCGCGCAGCAGGAGAACTCTCCAGCAGTTGCTGCAGACGACGATCGGAATCCACCACCATCGACCGGAACTTCAAGCAGCCGAACTCTCGCCCTGCCTTCCCTACTCTCTTGTGGCTGTATAACGCCGGCGATCCTGTCGTGACACGAACGCCAAGCCACACAACGAGGAACAGCCAAAAGAAAGAAAGCACAAACACAGACGCAAGCACGATATCCAATGTACGACGGAGTGCATGCTGCAGGCGGGACTGCGTCTTCGGTGCATCTTCCAGTTTTTGCAAACTGTGGTGGCGAGGAGCGCCTCCAATGCTCGTTTCAACTTCCGATCGATACATCGTTTCGCCTCAGGATTGCTTTTTTCGATGGTCCGGGACTGGCATGACTCGGCCATACTCGTCGTCAACGCGGACGATGTCGTCTTCGCCCAGGTAACTGCCGGACTGCACTTCGATCATCTCGAGCGGCGTCCTGCCCGGGTTGTGCAGCCGGTGCACCTCGCCCACCGGGATGTAGGTGGACTGGTTCTCGGTGAGCAGGAAGATGTCCTTCCCCCGCGTCACTTCGGCGGTGCCTTTCACCACGATCCAGTGCTCCGCACGGTGGTAGTGCTTCTGTAGGCTGAGGGAGGCACCGGGCTTGACCACGATGCGCTTGACCTGGAAGCGGTGGCCCGATTCGATGCTGTCGTAGCTGCCCCAGGGGCGCAGCACCTGGCGGTGCTGGACGGCCTGCGGACTGCAACGCTTCTCCAGCTCCGCCACCACGTGCTTCACCTGCTCGGCGGACCCGCGGTGCGCGACCAGCACCGCATCCGGCGTGTCCACGATCAGCAGGTCTTCCACGCCCAGGGCCACCACGCAACGGTAGGGCGCGTGGACGTAGGTGTTGCGCGACTGGACGACGATGCCCTGCCCTTTCACGCGGTTGCCATCCTCGTCCAGCGGCGCCATGTCGGACACCGCGTTCCAGCTGCCCACGTCGCTCCACATGCCGCTGAAGGGGAACACGGCCATGTCGTCATGGCGCTCCATCACGGCGTAGTCGATGCTTGCCGAACGGCAGCGCTCCAGCGGCTCGGCAGCCGGGCGGATGAACTCCTGGTCGGTCGTCGCGCCGGACACCGCCTCGCGGCAGCACGCCAGGATGTCCGGCGCATGGCGCTCCATGGCGGTCAGCAACACGCGGGCCGTGCAAAGGAAGATGCCGGCGTTCCACAGCACGTTGCCGGCCAAGAGCATCTGCTCGGCGCGCGCGCGGTCCGGCTTCTCGATGAAGCGCGCCACTGCGTTGCCGCCGTCCGGGCGCGTGGCGCCCTTCTCGATGTAGCCGAAGCCAGTGCTCGGGAACGTGGGCTGCACGCCGAAGGTGACGATCGCGCCCTTGCGTGCGCATTCGGCGGCTCCGCGCACCATTTGGGCAAAGGCCTCGGCGTCGGGGATGTGGTGGTCCGCCGGGCAGAACAGCAGCAGCTGGTCGTCGCTGGCCGCTTGCAACGCCGCCAGGGCCATCGCCGCTGCGGTATTGCGCGCGAAGGGTTCGAGCACCAGTGCGCCCGTGAGGCCAGCTTCGGTCACGGCCTCGCGCAGCATGAAACGGTGGTCTTCGGCACCGACGCAGATCACGCCGGCCGACTTGTCAGCGATCGGCGCGACACGCTCCAGCGTCAAAGCAAGCAGGCTGCGCCCTTCGATAAGCGGCACGAACTGCTTGGGAAAAGCCTTGCGCGACAGCGGCCAGAGGCGCGTGCCGGAGCCGCCGCAGAGAACTACAGGCTGGACAAGGACTTTTAGCACTTCTTGGTTACACGAATTTCTGGCAGACAGCTCATCCTAAACGCAACTAAGTGTTTCAGCAATCGTCCGTTCGACTTAGAAGCGCATTGCGGAACAAATGTCCACATTCGTGGCAGCTCAGCTTCACGTCAGCCGCAAACACGTAACTTGCAGTTTCATAGCTGAGCTTGGATGCCAGAATCGCGGTCCATGAACACACAAATTGCCGTGGCCGGGCTGGGTTATGTGGGCCTTTCGAACGCCTGTTTGTTGGCTGTCCACAACGCAGTGCTGGGAGTGGATGTATCCGCGGAACGCGTGGCCTTGGTAAACAACCGCCGAAGCCCCATCGAGGATCGTGACATCGAGGAATTCCTGGCCACTTCGCGCCACCGCCTAGAAGCAACAACGGACTGGCGCGCCGCTTACGAGGGGGCCGACTATGTGATCGTGGCCACGCCAACAGACTACGACCCGCAAACGAATAAGTTCAACACAGAAAAGGTCGAGGTCGTCATCCAGCAGGTCCGGCAGGTCAACACCCGAGCGCTGATCGTGGTCAAGTCGACTGTGCCGGTGGGGTTCACTGAACGGATCCGCCAGGAGTTCGGTTGCGACAACGTGATCTTTTCGCCCGAGTTCCTGCGGGAAGGGAAGGCGCTGCACGACAACCTGCACCCGTCGCGGATCGTGGTCGGAGAAAGATCCGATCGGGCCGCGCGGTTTGCCGAACTCATGAGGCAAGGCGCGGTCGCGAAGGACGCCCCGGTGCTGCTGACCGACTCTACGGAAGCCGAGGCGATCAAGCTTTTCTCGAACACCTACCTCGCAATGCGCGTCGCCTACTTCAATGAGCTCGACTCCTATGCGCTGTCGCATGGGCTGGACACGCGGCAGATCATCGACGGGGTCGGACTCGACCCCCGAATTGGCAAGCACTACAACAATCCATCATTCGGCTACGGTGGCTACTGCCTGCCCAAGGACACCAAGCAGCTGCTGGCGAACTACCAAGAGGTGCCGCAGACGCTCATCGGCGCCATCGTGCAGTCCAACTCCACGCGCAAGGACTTCATCGCCGAGAGCATCCTGAAGCGCAAGCCGAAGACCGTGGGCATCTATCGGCTGGTGATGAAGAGCGGTTCGGACAACTGGCGCGCTTCGTCCATCCAGGGGGTAATGAAGCGCCTCAAGGCCAAGGGCATCGAGGTCGCGGTGTACGAGCCTGCGCTGCAGGAAAGCTTGTTTTTCGGCTCGCGGGTAGTGCGCGACCTTGAGGTCTTCAAGCGCGACTGTGACCTCATCGTCGCCAACCGGATGACGGACATTCTTCGCGATGTCGAGACCAAGGTGTTCACGCGCGACCTGTTCGGGCAGGACTGACAAATGAGCTCGGCCAGCATCTCGGCCACGAGCACCCGCCACTTCGAAAACACCTGGTCGTTGGGCCTCTACTTCGTCTCTTGCAGGGTGGAACAGTCGCCGCGAGGCTTTGTCTGCACTGGGGCCGTTGCTCGTTCTGAATCCGCATTCGGAAATGGCGACCAGTTGCCGCGCATCTCGGTGGGGCCGCTCCCCAGCGCCAACTCGGCACAGACGACGTTGCTGAGCCACGTGCGCTGGGCGATTGGGAATCGGAGCTGGCCATTCTCCTGCCTCGCTTGATCGACGCGCTGCAGGAAATGAAAAGGGCCGCTTCAACAGCGGCCCTTCTTCGTTGGTAACGGGGTGCGGCTCAGACCGCCTTGATCACCCAAGCCAACACAGCCCACGCCGCCAAGCTGAGAGCGCCGCCGATCCACACCGTCCGGCTCGCTAGCATGCTGCGAGGAGCGTGCTCCTCGCCTTCTTCCTCCAGTTGCAGCGGCAGAGGCAGATCGCGTTTCATGGCCCCATATTCGCAGCCCTTCAGCCCGGCCGCATCAGCCGAAGTCGTGCGAGCTTGTCGGAAAAGTCCTATGCATTGCCCGTTCGCAAGAGGATGCCGCCCACTGCAGCGCGAAGTCGCGTTCTCAGGCCTTGCGCCGGACGGAGGCCAGCCGCCAAGCCTGAAGCACGCACCACCCCACCGCGATGCCGAGCGCATCCGCCGCCAGGTCGTGCAGGTCGAAGTGGTGGTCGGGCGTGAGCAGCTGCAGCAACTCGATGGCCACGCCGTAGCCGACCAGGCCCGCCAGCGCCGTCCGCACGCGCGACGTCCAGCCCACGCATCCGAGCACCGTCAGCACACCGAACGCCACCACGTGGTTGCCCTTGTCCCAGCCGGTCAGCGGCTCGCGGTCACCCACGGGCGCCACGGCGAAGTACAGGACGACAAGTGCCGCGACCCAGAAGGCCAGGCGGGAAAGGCGGTGGATCTTCAAAGTCGGTTCGGCTGCTCGCCGCAGGTTTCAGGTGCGCCGTGGACTTGGTGCCTCAGCCAGCTCAACCTGCAAGGTCCGCTTTTTACCGCGGAAAGGCGTAAGGGTCCTTCTGCCTCATCCCCTCCACGACCTGATCAAAAAAAACCCCGCCAGATCGCTCTGGCGGGGCGGCCCAGTCAGGCCAAGGCGCCTCCCCCTCAGGTCGAGCGCATGGTCAATGCTGCCGAGCGGCGCGGTCGGGGCCCGGACAAAACCGGCGGTGGGTTCACAACCACAGCCCGGCGATGCAGTACATCGCGCTATGGCAGGAGCCCGTCAGGGCGAGCGCGGCCTGCAGGCCGTTGAAGCCGGTCGCGCGGAACAACCCGGAGCCATCCGCCGCGCGGTCCACCGTGATCACTGCGAAGCGTCGTTCGTGCTCCCGCGCGAGCCGGGCCGCCTGCTGCGCCGAATCGGCCTCGGCAAGGGCCGCGCCTGTGGGCCGCGGCAGCGTGATTCCGTGGCGATCCCGCAGTTGCGCCAGCAGCACTGCGGCATCCTGGAGCCGCCTCTCGTCGCCAAGTCGGCTCAGTTCCTCTCGCGTCAACTTCACCCCGCGTGCGGCCAGTTGGCCGCTGATGGATGTCAGCGTCATGTCGCTCCCCCGTCCTCCCGAAATGGGGGCGTGTCTCGAAACACAATGTTGTTGCGACGGGAATTTGACCTTGATCAAGTCCTCGCTTCTTTGCTTCCTGTCCCGTTGAACCATTCCACCCCGCCCCGCACGGGATCTGACCCGGAACGAAGCAGGAGCTTGTTCCAGGTCAATGACCTTCAGGCTGCGCGCACCAACAATGTCCCGAGCACGAAGGAGGCTCCCCATGGATTCCATCAACTACCCGGCGGACCTGACGGCGCATTTCCGCCAGCGGCTGGCGCGCCGCGAGGCGGAGCTGGCGGAGCTTCTGCGCCAGTCCTGCTGCGTGGCTGGCGACACCGACGAGGTCACCGACTTCAAGGCGCTGGCCCAGGAGGCCGCGCTTGCGGCGGTGGACGACGCCCAGGCGGCCCAGGCCGTGGCGGAACTGCACGAGGTGCAGGCTGCACGGCAGCGCATGGACGCCGGGCACTACGGGACCTGCGTCGATTGCGGCGAGCCGATCGCGCTGCGAAGGCTCGAGGCGCTGCCCGCCACGCCCTGGTGCGCCGGCTGCCGCCAACTGCACGAGGACGGGCAAGCCGCCCATCCCGCGGCCTGACGCCGGGACGGGGCCGCGGTCACGCCGGCCTGCCCTCCCCCGCCGCCGTCCGGCCGAGCGCCGGTCCGAGTCCGATCGGCGAAGGCGCCGAGCGGACGATCCGGGTGAACAGCCGGTCCAGGGCGGCCGAGTCCCCGCCGGCCAGGGGGTCGTGGTTCTGCCCGAAGGCGGCATCGAGTTCACCCCACTCCTCGTCCGTCAGGGCCGCTTCGGCGGCGGGCAGCAGGAACTGCTCCTCGGCCTTCATGTGCTCCAGGTAGAAGTGGGCGTACTCGGTGGCCCGCTCGGCGAAGGCGGCGCGGCGGGACTCGCCGTTCAGCTCCCACGCCAGCAGCAGGTGCTGCAGTTCCCGCACGCGCGCCTCGCCGCGCAGGTGGTCGCCCTCCAGCCGCTCGACCAGGGGCAGCAGGTCCGGCCGGGCGCGCGCCAGCCTGGGGAACAGCAGGTCCGACTCCTTCGGGTGGTGCAGCCGCTCCGGGTACTCGTCGATGTAGAACAGCATGGCCCGCATCACGTCGAAGTAGCGCAGCGGCGCGTCCTGCGGTCCGTCCTTGAGCATGGCCAGCAGCGACCGCAGCACCGCGGCCAGGCCGGCGTGCTCGTCGCGGATGATCCGGATCGCTTCATGGTTCATGGCGTTTCCTCCAGGGCATTTCTCAGTGCATCCGCACCTCGACCAGCCCGGCCAGGCCCTCGAGGTCCAGGATGCGGATGTGGCGCTTGTCGACCTCCAGCAGGCCCTGCTGGGCGAAAGACGAGAAGGTGCGGCTGACGGTCTCCAGCTTCAGGCCCAGGTAGCTGCCGATCTCGGCGCGCGTCATGCGAAGGTGGAACTCGCTCGGGGACCAGCCGCGCGCCTTCATGCGCTGGGACATGTTGAGAAGGAAGACGGCCAGGCGCTCCTCGGCGTTCATGCTGCCCAGAAGCATCATCAGGCTGTGGTCCCGCACGATCTCGCGGCTCATCAGGCGCGCCACCACCGCCTGCAGCTCGGGGCTGCCGGAGGACAGCTCGGCCAGTTGCGAATACGGGATGGCGCAGACCTCGGCGTCCTCCAGCGCGGTGGCGCCGCTGGCGTGGCGGCCCTGGGCCAGGGAGTCCAGGCCCATCAGCTCGCCGGCCATGTGGAAGCCGCTGACCTGCTCGCGGCCGTCGGCCAGCTGCAGCTCGGACTTGAAGGTGCCGCTGCGCACCGGAGCGCACCTTGCGCCGGCCGAACATCAGCCCTTCCAGCCGCTGCACGTCGCTGGCGGCCAGCCCGCAGGGCAGGCACAGGTCCTTCAGGTGGCAGGTGGAGCACAGGGTCGCCTGCTGCGGCCCGGCGGCCATGGGCCGCAGCTCTCGCACGGGAATGGCGCGCAGGGCGGCGGGGGCGTCGGCGATGGAGGCTGCGGTGGACATGGCATTTTCTCCTGGGGCAAGTCAGTGGATGCGGCGCGTGCGTGCGGCCTCGACGGCCTCGGGCAGGCGCTGGAAGTCGAGGGTCTTGTCCAGCACGCTGCTGGCGCCGTCGGCGAGGTAGCGCCTCACGTAGGGCGGCTGGGCGTGGTTGCTGAAGACCACGAAGGCGATGGCCGGATCGACCCGCCGCACCGCGCGAAGGACCTCCAGCCCGCTGCCGCCCTCGAGCTGCATGTCCAGCACCACGACGTCGGGATGCTCGCGCAGGATGCCGTCGATGCAGTCGCACGGCGTCGCAGCGCCGCCCACCACGCTCATGTGCTGTTCGGCCAGCAGGCCGGCGATCCGTTCGCGGATGGGGAGGGAGTCCTCCGCCAGGAACACCCGCAGGGACGACGTGTCGTTCGTGTGCATGGAGCAACTGTGGTCGAAGCGCCTTGCCCGCGACATCGGCGTGCGCTGAATCGCCGGCTCGGCGGATTCCGGGACGGCGCCGCCGCCGTTCCTAGTCAACCTAGGAACCGTCCTAGGCACCGTGAAAAGCAGTTCCGACGCGCGCCTGCCCCGGCCCCCCGCTTGACGCAGGTCAAGGCGGCGGTGCCGCCGCGGCGCAGACTGGCCCCATGAAGCTCCAGTTCCTCGGCGCCACCGACACCGTCACCGGGTCCAGGACCCTGGTGCGCCACGCCAGCGGCGACGTGCTGGTCGACTGCGGCCTGTTCCAGGGCTACAAGCAGCTGAGGCTGCGCAACTGGGCCACGCCGCCCGTGCCGCCCGCCTCGATCAACGCCGTGGTCCTCACCCACGCCCACCTCGACCACAGCGGCTGGCTTCCGGTGCTGGTGCGCCACGGATTCCGCGGCAAGGTCTACTGCACGGCGGCCACGCGCGACCTGTGCCGCATCCTGCTGCTGGACGCCGCCCACCTGCAGGAGGAGGAAGCCGAGTACGCGAACCGGCACGCCTTCTCGCGCCACCACCCCGCCCTGGCCCTGTTCACGCGCGAGGACGCCCTGCGTTCCCTGGAACTCTTTCGCGTCGTCGGCTTCGGCGAACGCTGGAACCCGTCGCCGGAACTCGAGGCGGAACTCACGCCCTCCGGCCACATGCTCGGCTCGGCCTTCGTCCGCCTGGAGGGCGACGGCCAGTCGGTGCTCTTCTCCGGCGACCTCGGCCGGCCCCGCGACCTGCTGCTGCGGGCGCCCCTGGCCCCCCGGCCCGCCGACGCGGTGGTGGTCGAGTCCACCTACGGCGACCAGGAGCACCCGCAGGCCGACCCGCTCGAGCAGCTGGCCGACGTGATCTGGCGCACCGCCCGCCGGGGCGGTGCGGTGCTGGTGCCGGCCTTCGCCGTGGGCCGGGCCCAGGCCCTGCTGCACATGCTGCAGCAACTGAAGTCCGAAGGCCGCATCCCCAACCTGCCGCTGTTCCTCAACAGCCCCATGGCCGCCGCCGCGCTGGCCGTCTACCGCGAGCACGGCCGCGAGCTGCGGCTGGACGGCGCCGCCGTCGGGCGGCTGGACGACGGGGTGGAGGTGGTCGAGTCACCGGAAGCCTCCCGGGCGATCAACGCCAGGCGCGGTCCGATGGTCGTGATCGCGGGCAGCGGCATGGCGACGGGCGGGCGCATCGTCCACCACCTGAAAGCCTTCGCCCCGGGCCGCCGCAACACCATCCTGCTGACGGGCCACCAGGCCGGCGGCACCCGGGGCGCCGCGCTGCTGGGCGGTGCCTCGGCGGTCCGCATCCACGGCGAAGACGTGCCGGTGCGAGCCGAGGTCGCGAAGCTGGAAGGCATGTCGTCGCATGCCGACGCCCGCGAGACGGTGGCCTGGCTGC
The DNA here is from genome assembly GCF_001424545.1 of Ramlibacter sp. Leaf400. GTDB lineage: Bacteria > Pseudomonadota > Gammaproteobacteria > Burkholderiales > Burkholderiaceae_C > Ramlibacter. The sequence goes on from NZ_LMQL01000010.1 coordinate 313,625, forward strand.
GCGCGCTCGCGCAGCCGCCGCGCAAGGTCTTCATCAACCATGGCGAGCCGGCCGCGGCGGACGGGCTGCGCCAGCGCATCGAGCGCGAACTCGGCTGGTCCTGCACCCTCCCCGCCTACCTGGAGACGCTGGCGGTCTGATCCAGCGCCAGCCGCATCTCCACCACCCCGCGCACCGGGCGCACCGTCCAGCCGGACGCGCGGGCCAGGCCGGCCATGGCCGTGTTCTCGGGCAGGCATTCGCCCACCAGTTCGCGCGTGCCGCGCTCGCGCAGGTGCTCCACCAGGCGCGCGAGCAGCAGCCGGCCCAGCCCCCTGCCCTGCCAGCCGGAAGCGACCTGGATCGCGAACTCCGCGACCTCGTTGTCCGGGTCGCACACCGCGCGCACCTCCCCGACGAACGGCTGCCTTCCCTGCGCATCGGCCGCCGGCAGGGCCACGAAAGCCATCTCGCGGTCGTAGTCGATCTGGCTGAAGCGGGCCAGTTCGGAGAGGGGCACCTCGCGGCGCGACTGGAAGAAGCGCAGCCGCAGGTCCGCCGGCGAGGCCTGCGCATAGAAGTCCTGCAGGCGCTCGCCATCCTCGGGCCGGATGGGCCGCAACTGCAGCTCCTGCCCGCCCACGAGCAGCCGGGACTCCAGCTCCTGGGGATAAGGCCGGATGGCCAGCGGGACCGGCTGCGTGCCGGCGGCGTGCAGGCGCACGCGGGCATCGAGCGCCAGCACGCCCTGTCCATCGGCCAGCAGCGGGTTGATGTCCAGCTCGGCCAGGCCCGCGAGGTCGCAGGCCAGCTGGGACAGGCGCAGCAGCGCGTCGACGACCGCCGCCTCGTCGGCCGCCGGGCGGCTGCGCCACGCCCGCAGCAGCGGCTGCACGCCGCTGCGCGCGAGCAGGTCGCGTGCGAGCGCGGCGTTCAGCGGCGGCAGCGCCACCGCGTGGCGGCGATGCAGTTCCACCTCGACGCCGCCGGTGCCGCACAGCAGCACTGGGCCGAACACCGGATCGCAGGTCAGGCCGAGGATCAGCTCGCGCGCCCCGGGCCGCTCGGCCATCGCCTGCACCGTGAAGCCGCGGATCGACGCATCCGGTCGCAGGCGAGCGACCTGCTCCAGCATCCGCCCGGCCGCGGCGCGGACCTCGTCCGGGGTGCGCAGGCCGAGGGCCACGCCACCGACGTCGGTCTTGTGCAGGATCTGCGGCGAAAGGATCTTGAGCGCGACGGGAAAGCCGATCTCCTGCGCCGCGCGCACGGCCTCCGAGGCCTCGGCCACCGCGCGCGTGGCCACCACCGGGATGCCGTAGGCCTGCAGCAGCGCCTTCGATTCCCGCTCGTCGAGCCATTCGCGGCCGTCGCGTCGCGCCTCCCCGATCAGCACCTGCGCGGCCGCCCGGTCGCAGCCCAACTCCGGCAGGGTGGCCGGCGGGATCTCCAGCAGCTGCCGCTGGTTGCGAGCGTGCGTCACCAGCTGCAGCCAGGCCCGCACCGCCCGCTCGGGCGTTTCGTACGCGGGCAGCCCGGCCTGCGCGCAGGCCAGCCGCGCCTGCTCCACCGCGGGGCCGCCCAGCCAGCCGGTGAGCACCGGCCGGGTCGCTTCCCGCGCCAGCGGCAGGCAGGCCTGCGCGATGTCCAGGGCGGGCACCAGCGCGGTGGGGGCATGCAGGAACAGGACGCCGTCGACCTCGCCCGCCTGCAGCAGCACGCGCATCGCATCGACGTACCGCGCCACGGGTGCGTCGCCGATGATGTCCACCGGGTTCCCGCGCGACCAGGTGGGCGGCAGCACCTGGTCCAGCGCGGCGAGCGTGGGCGCCGCCAGCACGGCCAGCGTGCCGCCGGCCAGCGCCAGCGCATCGGCGGCCAGCACGCCGGCGCCGCCGCCGTTGGTGACGATCGCCAGCCGCTCGCCGGGGGCCGAGCGCGCCCGCGCCAGCGTCTCGGCCGCATCGAACAGCTCCTCCAGCGTGTCCACCCGCAGCAGGCCCGCGCGGCGCGCCGCCGCGTCGAAGACCTCGTCGGAGCCGGCCAGCGCGCCGGTATGCGAAGCCGCGGCGCGGGCGCCGTCCGGTGCGCGGCCCGCCTTCACCACGATGATCGGCTTGTTGCGGGAGGCGGCCCGCGCCGCCGACATGAACTTGCGCGCGGCCTTCACCGATTCGGCGTACAGCAGGATCGCCCGCGTGCCGCCCTCGCTGCCCAGCCAGTCGAGCAGGTCCCCGAAGTCGACGTCGGCGCTGTCGCCCAGCGAGATGCAGTGCGAAAAGCCGATGCCGCGCCCGCGCGCCCAGTCCTGCATCGCCGTCGCCAGCGCGCCCGACTGGCTGACGAACGCCAGGCTGCCGGCCAGCGCGGCGCCGGGCGCGAAGCTGGCGTTCAGGCCCAGCCCGGGCACCTGAAGCCCGATGCAGTTGGGGCCCAGGATGCGCAGCAGGTGGGGCCGCGCCGCCGCCAGCATGGCCTGCTCCCAGGTCGGCCCGCCGGGTTCGGAGGCCTGCTTGAGGCCGGCGCTGATCACGACGGCGGCGCGCGTGCCCTTGCGGCCCAGCTCGGCGACCAGCTGCGGCACCGTGGCCGCAGGCGTGCAGATCACCGCCAGGTCGGGCGCGGCCGGCAGGCTGGCCACGTCGCGCCAGGCCGGCCGTCCGTCCACGCTGTCATGGCGCTGGTTCACGGCCCACAGCGAGCCGGCGAAGCCGGCGGCCTTCAGGTTGCGCAGCACGATCTGGCCCAGGCTGCCGGGGCGGTCGGAGGCGCCGACCAGCGCCACCGAAGCGGGGCGCAGCAGGCGGTCGAGGTGGCGGATGCTCATCGCGGATTCCTCATCGCTGGTGGACGTAGCGGCCCGGTGCGAGCAGCGGCGCGCCCTGGTGCAGGATGGCACGCGCCGGCGGCGGACGCAGCCTTTCGCCGTCCGACCGCGCCTCCAGCCAGGCCGCCCAGTGCGGCCACCACGAGCCTTCGCGGACCGTGGCGACGTCCAGCCAGGCGTCGGGGTCGTGCGGCGCCGCGCCGCCCTCATGCACCGCGGCGCGGTACGACGCCTGCGGATGCGCGAGCGGGCCTTGCGGCGGACTGACGATGCCCACGTTGTGGCCGCCCGAACTGAGCACGAAGTCCACCGGCGCGCGCACCAGCGAGTGCACCTGGTACACCGAGCGCCAGGGCGAGACATGGTCGCGCTCGGTGGCCACCACGTACAGCGGCTGCCCGATCGCGTCCAGCCGCACCGGGCGGCCGGCATGGCGGTAGCGGCCTTCGGCCAGGGCGTTGTCCAGGTAGAGCCAGCGCAGGTATTCGCTGTGCATGCGCGCCGGCAGGCGCGTGGCATCGGCGTTCCAGGCCTTCATGGCGGTCATCGGCGACTGCGCGCCCATCAGGTACTCGTGCACGAGCTTGGACCACACCAGGTCCTTGGAGTTGATCAGCTGGAAGGCGCCCGCCATCTGCCGGCCGTCGAGATAGCCGTGCTCGGCCATCACGCCTTCGAGGAAGGCGATCTGGCTCTCGTCGATGAACAGGCCCAGCTCGCCGGGCCGGTTGAAGTCCACCTGCGCCGCGAGCAGCGACACGGTCTGGAGCGGGCTGCGGCCCGAGGCGCCCAGCGCGGCGGCGGCGATGGCCAGCAGCGTTCCGCCCAGGCAGTACCCGGCGGCATGGATGCGGGCGTGCGGCCGAAGCTCCTGCACCGCGGCGATCGCGGCCAGCACGCCCTGCGTGAGGTAGTCGTCCATGCCGAGGTCGCGGTCCTGGCTGCCCGGGTTGCGCCACGACACCATGAACACGGTGCGGCCCTGGCCGACCAGGTACTGCACCAGCGAGTCGCCCGGCGTGAGGTCCAGGATGTAGAACTTCATGATCCAGGAGGGCACGATCAGCACCGGCTCCGCCGCCACCTCGGGCGTGGCGGGGTCGTACTGGATCAGCTCCACGAGGTGGTTGCGCATCACCACCTTTCCCGGCGTCCGCGCCGTGCCCTTGCCGGGGCCGAAGGCCTCGATCCCGCGCGGGCGCCCGTCGGCCAGGACGGTCAAGGCGTCCCGGAACCAGTTGGCCGCGCCGGCGGCCAGGTTCAGCCCGCCGCGCGCCAGCGTTTCCTGCAGCACCTGCGGATTGGTGGCGATGAAGTTGGACGGCGCCACGGTGTCCAGCAGCTGGCGGGTGGTGAAGGCGACCACCTCCTCGTGGTGCCGCGAGACGCCGCGCACGCCGGTCGTGGCCTGCTGCCACCACTGCTGGGCGAGCAGGAAGCCCTGGGCGAGCATGTGGAAGGGCGGTGCCTGCCACGGGGGCGGCTCGAACCGGCGGTCGTTCGGCGCCGGCGCGACGCAGGGCGTGCACTGCCCGGCCCAGGCCTGCGCGGCGTGGAGGGCCCAGGCCCAGCCCTGCCGCCAGGCCAGGTGGGCGAGCTGCCCCTGCCGTGCCGGCGACACCGCCAGGTGGCTGGCCCAGTCGGTGTAGGCCAGCGCCAGCGCGGCCGGGGAAATGCCGTGCGTCAGCCGCGCCAGGGCTCCCGTCAGCGGCTGGTCCAGCGGGTCGGGCGCGTGCTGCGCGGCCGGGGCCCAGGTCGGCGGATGGGTCGTCATGCCGCGATGCTCACAGCCGCGCGGCGCCGCGGCTTGCGCTGCGTCAATTGATCGGGCATTGGGCGCCGCCTGGCATGCACGGATGCTGCGCGCGTCCATGCGCGCCATGGCGGCCGACCTGGCCGGCCGGCGCCCCGTTGCCATCGAGCCGCCCGTGCCCCGGCGCGGCCGTGCTGGTGCCCTGACGCCGCGCGCCCCTTGTTTGAGGAAGATCAAGCCACCCGGGCGGGCGCCTTCCAAGATTCACTCCCGTGGCCGCGACTGGCGGCCACGTCGATCAACCCAACAGAGGAATCCCCATGAGCAACCTGCGAGTCCTGGATCCCGCATTCGGCGAGAACTTCGAATCGGCGCTGCGCCGCCTGATCCCCGCCAGCATGTTCGAAGGCGATCAGCAGCTGAAGATGCGCATCGACGTCACCGAGAACGACAAGGCCTACACCGTCAAGGCCGACATCCCCGGCGTGAAGAAGGACGACATCGAGGTGCAGGTCGACGCGAACCTGGTGTCGATCAAGGCCGAGACCAAGAGCGAGAAGCAAGAGCGGGGCGACGGCGACCGCGTGCTGCGCAGCGAGCGCTGCTTCGGCACGGTGGCCCGCACGTTCAGCCTGGGCCAGGACGTCGACTCCTCCGGCGTGCAGGCCCGGTACGCCGACGGCGTGCTCACCCTGGAGCTGCCCAAGAAGTCGCCCGCCGACGCGCGCCGCATCGCCATCCAGTGAGGGCCCGCGCACCATGGACCTGGAGGCGCCGGGCGCCGGCGGGCCGGTCCTGCAGGCCCGCCGGCTCTGCAAGACCTACGGCAGCGGCGACACCGCCGTCCATGCGTTGCGCGACGTGGACCTGGAGGTCGCGGCGGGCGAGTTCGTGGTGCTGCTGGGCGCCTCCGGCAGCGGCAAGTCGACCCTGCTGAACATCCTGGGCGGGCTGGACACGCCGACCTCGGGCGAGCTGCTGTTCCGGGGGCGGCCGCTCACCGGCCGCGGCGAGCAGGCCCTCACCGCGTTCCGGCGCGAATACGTCGGCTTCGTGTTCCAGTTCTACAACCTCATCCCCAGCCTCACGGTGGCCGAGAACGTGGCGCTGGTGACCGACATCTCGAACGATCCGATGCCGGTGGACGAAGCCATCGCGCTGGTGGCGCTGACGCCCCGGCGCAACCACTTCCCCTCGCAGCTGTCGGGCGGCGAGCAGCAGCGGGTGGCGATCGCGCGGGCCATCGCCAAGCGGCCGCGGCTGCTGCTGTGCGACGAGCCGACCGGCGCGCTCGACTACGCCACCGGCAAGCTGGTGCTGGAGGTGATCGCGCGCATCAACCGCGAGCTGGGGACGACCGCGCTGGTGATCACGCACAACGCGGCCATCGCCGGCATGGCCGACCGGGTGGTGCGCCTGGCCGATGGCCGCATCGCCAGCGTGGAGCGGCCGCAGCGGCGGCTGACGCCGGCCGAGCTGTCCTGGTAGTGCCATGCGAGCCCTCGACCGCAAGGTGTTGCGCGACCTGCGCCTGCTCTGGAGCCAGGCGATCACGATCGCGCTGGTGGTCGCCAGCGGCATCGGCGGCTTCCTCGCCACGCTGTCCGCGGTGGACTCGCTGGCGCAGGCGCGCGACGGCTTCTATGCCAGCGGCCGCTTCGCCGACGTCTTCGCGACCGTCAAGCGGGCGCCGGCCGCGCTCGCGCCCCGGCTGGCCGAAATCCCGGGCGTGGTGGACGTGCAGGCCACCGTCGAGACCTTCGCGCGCGTGACCGTGCCGGGCAGCACCGACCCGGTGATCGGCCAGCTGATCGGCCTGGATGCCGATCGTCCGCAGCGCCTCAATCGCGTGCTCCTGCGGTCCGGCCGCTGGCCCGAGGGGGGCAGCCGCCCCGGGGGCGAGCTGGACGCGGTGGTCACCGAGAGCTTCGCCGACGCGCACGGGCTGGGTCCCGGCGAGACCGTCTCGGCCCTCGTCAACGGCAAGCGCAGGACGCTGCGCATCACCGGCACGGCGCTCTCGCCGGAATACATCTTCGGCGGCCTGTTCGGCATGCCGGACCTGCGTGCGTTCGGCGTGTTCTGGGTCGACCACGACGAACTCGCGGCCGCCACCGACATGGCCGGCGCGTTCAACCGCGTCGCGCTGAAGCTTTCGCCGCAGGCCTCGCAGGACGCGGTGCTGGCGCAGCTGACCCGGAGGCTGGCCGGGCTGGGCGGCGAGCCCCCGCATGGCCGCGACGAGCAAGGCTCCCACGCGATGCTGGACAACGAGATCCGCGAGCAGCGCGTGCTCGGCACCGTCCTGCCGGCGATCTTCCTGGCCGTGGCGGGCTTCCTCCTGCACGTGGTCACGGCGCGGCTGGTGGCCACGCAGCGCGAGCAGGTCGCCGCGCTCAAGGCCCTGGGCTACCGCGACGCCGCCATCGCGGCGCACTACCTCAAGCTGGTGGCCCCGATGGTGCTGGGCGGCTTCGTGCTCGGGATCGGGCTCGGACACGCCATGGGGACGATGCTCACCGGCCTGTACGCCGACTTCTTCCGGTTTCCCCGCTTCGACTTCGGGATTCCGCCCGGGCTGGTCGTCGCCGGCCTGGCGCTGGTCGTGGCCACCGCCGTGCTGGGCACGCTCACGGCCATCCAGGCGACGGTGCGGCTGTCCGCGGCGCAGGCGATGCGGCCACCGTCGCCGGGCAGCTATCGCCGCGCGCTGCTGGAGCGGCTCCCCCGCCTGCGCCTGGCGCCCTCGCTGCGCATGATCCTGCGCAACCTGGAGCGGCGGCCGCTGCGCGCTGCCGTGACGATCGGCGGGATGGCCGCGGCCACCGCCATCGTGATCATGGGCAACTTCTTCCGCGACGCGATCGAGACCATCGTCGAGACGCAGTTCGGCCTGGCCATGCGCGGCGACCTGATCGTGTGGACGACCGACCCGGTGGATGCGGCGGCCGGGCGCGAGCTGGCCCGCCTGCCGGGCGTGCTGGAGGTGGAGCCCGGGCGGCGCATCGCCGTGCGCTTCGTGCACGGCTCGCGCAGCCAGAAGGGGCTGGTCGATGCCTACCCGGCCGTTCCGTCGCTGCAGCGGGTGGTGGACGTCGAGCAGGTCCCGCGCCCGCCGGGCGTGCACGGCCTGCTCATGACGGACCGGCTGGCCCGCAAGCTGGGGCTGGAGCCCGGCGACACGGTCACCGTCGAGGTCCGCGAGGGCCGGCGCGCCGTGCTGCGGCTGGTGGTCGAGCGGACGGTGCGCGACATGATGGGCATGAACGCCTTCATCCGCCGCGACACGCTGAACCGGGCGCTGGGCGACGGCGACCTCGCCAACTTCTTCAGCCTGCGGGCCGGCCCCGGCGCGGTGGAGCGGGTGCTGGAAACCACGCAGGGGCTGCCCAAGGTGGCCGGCGCCTTCAGCAAGGCCACCATGCTGCGCAACATGCAGGAGGTCAGCGCGCGCAACATCCTGATCATGAGCTCGGTGCTCACCGCCTTCGCCGCGGTGATCGCGGTGGGCGTGGTCTACAACAACGCGCGCATCGCCCTGGCCGAGCGCACCTGGGAGCTGGCCAGCCTGCGCGTGCTGGGCTTCACCCGGGGCGAGGTCTCGGTGCTGCTGCTGGGCGAACTGGCGCTGGGCATCGCCATCGCGCTGCCGCTGGGCATGCTGCTGGGCTGGGGGCTCACGCACGGCGTGGTGCAGCTGATGCGCTCGGACCAGTTCCTGTTCCCGGTGGTGATCCGGCCGCGCACCTATGCCTGGGCCGCCCTGTGCGTGGTGGCCGCGGGCCTGGCCAGCGCGCTGGTGGTGCGCCGGCGCATCGACAGCCTCGACATGGTCGCGGCACTCAAGACGAGGGAATGAACATGGGCAAACGCAGGGTCCTGGTGTGGGGCGGCGCGGGCGCCGCCGTGCTGGCGATGCTGGGCTGGGCGTTCTCGCCCCGGCCGGTGGCGGTGGAGACCGCCGCCGTGCATTCCGGTCGTTTCGAGCAGGGCATCGAGGAGGACGGCCGCACGCGCGTGAAGGACCGCTACACCGTCTCGGTGCCGGTGGCGTCGCGGCTGACCCGCATCGTGCTGCGCGAAGGCGACCGCGTCCGCGCGGGCGACACCGTGGCCGTGCTGCTGCCGGTGATGTCGGCCATGATCGACGAGCGCAGCGCGCGCGAGGCCGCCGCGCGCCACCGGGCGGCGCAAGCCGTGGTGCAGCGCGCGGCCGCGCGCCTGGAGCGGGCCCGCATCGGCGTGGAGGAGACCCAGCTCGAGCTGCACCGCAGCGAGAAGCTCGCCCGCGAGGGCTTCCTCAGCGCCTCGCGGCTGGACGCGGCGCGGCTGGCCCTCTCCGCCGCGCAACGCGAGCAGGAGGCGGCCCGCGCGGAACGGGAGATCTCGGTGCAGGAGCAGGCGCAGGCGGCCGCGACGCTGCGGCCGGCCGGCGCGCCGGAGGCGGGCCGCCCGCTCGTGGTGCGGGCGCCGGTCGACGGGGTGGTGCTGAAGGTGGCGCAGCCCAGCGAAGCCACGCTGCCGGCCGGCACGGCCCTGCTGGACATCGGCGACCCCGCGCGCATGGAGGTGGTGGCGGAACTGCTGACCACCGACGCTGTCCAGGCGCAACCCGGCCGCCGGGCCGTGGTCGAGCGCTGGGGCGGGCCGCCGGTCGAAGGCCGCGTGCGGCGGGTGGAACCCGCGGCGTTCACCAAGGTTTCCGCGCTCGGCATCGAGGAGCAGCGCGTGAACGTTCTGGTCGACCTGGATCCGCCACCGCCCGAGTGGCTGGCCATGGGCGATGGCTTCCGGGTCACCGTCCGCATCGTCACCCAGAGCGTCGACCAGGTCGTGCTCGCGCCGGTGGGGGCCCTGTTCCCCTTCGCCGATGGCGGCATGGCGGCCTACCGGCTGGACGGCGGCCGCGCCCGGCTGCAGCCGGTGGACGTCGCCGCCCGCAACGGCAGCGAGGCCTGGGTGCGCAGCGGACTGCAGCCGGGCCAGAGCGTCATCCTCTACCCGCCTCCTTCGGTCTCCGACGGACAGCGGGTGCAAAGGCGCAGGTAGGCGCGCCGTGACCGACGAACAGCTGCGGCAGCTGGCGGCCTCGCTGGGGGCGCAATGCCTGGAGACGCACATCTCCTGGGTGCTGCTGGCGGGCGACACCGCCTGGAAGATCAAGAAGCCGGTCCGGCTGGCCTTCGTGGACTACGGCACGCTGGAGGCGCGCCGGCGCTGCTGCGAGGAGGAGCTGCGGCTGAACGGCCGGCTCGCGCCCGCGCTGTACCTCGGCCTGGACAGCGTCACCGCCACGCCCGGCGGCGCCCGCCTCGGCGGCTGCGGGCCGGTGATCGACTTCGCGGTCCGCATGCGCCGTTTCGCGCAGGAGGACCTGTTCTCCGAACGGCTGGCGGCCGGGCGGCTCGGCCGTGCCGAGGTCGACGCCCTGGCGGCGATGCTGGCGGGCTTCCACGCCGGCGCGCCGCGGGCCCCGGCCGGCGCGGGCTGGGGCACGCCGCAGCGGCGCCGTGCCTCGGCGCTGGCGGCCTGCACGGGCGCCGCGCGGTGGCTGCCGGGCACCGGCGATGCGGCGCGCCTGGAGCGCTGGTTCGAGAACGCGGCCGCCGGCCTGGCGCCGCTGTGGGACGCCCGGTTGCGGGGCGGCCGCGTGCGCGAAGGCCACGGCGACCTGCACCTGGACAACCTGGTCTGGCTGGACGGCGCGCCCGCGGCCTTCGACGGGATCGAGTTCGATGCGGCGCTGCGCTGGATCGACGTGCTGGACGACATCGCGTTCCCCGTCATGGACCTGGGCGTGCGCGGCAGCCGCGCCCTCGCCTTCCGCCTGCTCAACGCATGGCTGGACGCGCTGGGCGAGCACGAGGCCGTGCCGTCGCTGCGTTTCGCCGCCGCCTACCGCGCGCTGGTGCGGTCCCAGGTGATGGGGATGCGCGGCAGGCCGGCGCAGGCCCGCGCCTATGCCAGCGCCGCGCGCGGCTGGACGGCCCCGGGAACGCCCCGCCTGTGCATCACGCACGGCCTGCCCGGCTCGGGCAAGACGTGGCGTTCGCAGGCCTGGCTGGAAGGCGAGGCCGCCATCCGCGTGCGCTCCGACGTGGAGCGCAAGCGCCTGGCGGGCCTCGGGCCCCTGGCGGACTCCCGCGCCGCCGGCGTGGACCTGTACACGCCCGCCATGACGCGGCAGACCTATGAACGCCTGCTGGCGCTGGCGGAGATCGCGTTGCGGGCCGGGCATCCCGTGGTGCTGGACGCGGCCTTCCTGCGGCGGGCCGAACGGGACCAGGCGCGCGCCCTGGCCGACTCGCTGTGCGCGCCCTTCTCCATCCTGGCCTGCGAGGCGCCCCCTGCGCTGCTGCGCGAGCGGCTGGCCGGGCGCCGCGGCGATGCCTCGGAGGCGGACGCCGCAGTGCTGGACCGGCTCGCCGGCCAAGCCGAGCCGCTGGGCCCCGACGAACGGGCCGTGGCCGAGCGGGCCTGAAGGTTCAGCGGGCCAGGTACCCGCCGTCGATCGGGTAGTAGGCCCCCGTGGCGAACGAAGCTGCCGGACTGCTGAGCCAGGTCACCAGCGCCGCCACCTCCTCCGGCCGGCCGAGCCGGCCGATGGGGTGCATCGCGACGAGGGCGGCCAGCGCCGCCGGATCGCTTTCGAGGCGCTCGATCATCGGCGTGTGGATGAAGGCGGGGCCGACCGCGTTGATGCGGATGCCCTGCGCCGCGTACTCCTGCGCGGCCGCCTTGGTCAGGCCCAGCACGCCGTGCTTGGCCGCGGTGTACGCGGGCGCGTTGGCGAAGCCGACCGTGCCCAGGATGGACGCCATGTTGACGATGGCGCCGCCCCCGCCCTTGAGCATCGCGCGGATTTGCGAGCGCATGCAGTGGAAGACGCCGCTCAGGTTGACCGCGATCACGCGGTTCCATGCGTCCAGCGGGTAGTCGGCCGTGGGCGCGAGTTCGCCGCCGATGCCGGCGTTGTTGCAGGCGATGTCCAGCCGGCCGTAGGCGCCGACGGTGCGTTCGACCAGCCCGGAGCAGTCGCCCGGGACGCTGACGTCGGCCGCAGCGAAGATCGCGTCGCCGCCGGCCCGGCGGACCAGGGCCACGGTTTCCTCGCCGCCGGCCGTGTCGGTGTCCGACACCACCACCCGGGCGCCCGCGCCGGCGTAAGAGAGCGCGATGGCGCGGCCGATGCCCGAGGCCGCGCCGGTGACGATGGCGACTTTGTCGTTCAGCATGGGAGTCTCCCTGGAGGTGTGGTGCAGCCATGCTAGGGAAGCCGGGGCGACGGGCCTTGACGTGCGTCAAGGCGGGCACGCCATGCCCGGAGCAGAGTGCCTGCAAGGAGGCCTCCCCCATGCGCCCAGTCCACTTCACGGCCGCGATCCTGTCCACGCTGCTCGGCAGCGCCATCGCCCAGGTCCCGCCCACCCCCGCCACCCGCGGCGCCATGCTCTACGAGAACCACTGCGGCGCCTGCCACTCCGAGCAGATGCATTGGCGCGCGCAGCGCCGGGCCCAGGACTGGAACTCCCTGCGGGCGCTGGTCCTCCAGTGGCAGGGCGAGGCCCGCCTGGGCTGGAACGGCGAGGACATCGACGCCGTGGCCCGGCACCTGAACGACACGATCTACCGCTTCCCGGCGCCGCAGCGGGTCGCCGGGCGGTGAACCGCAGAGGAACGAACGTGCACCACCCCCACCTGCCGCCGGCCGTGCGCCGGCACCTGTCCTCGCGCACGGGAGCGCTCGCCGCCGTCGCCGTGGGAGGGACCCTCCTGGCCCTGCGCTACGCGGCCCATCTCTACTGGCTGCCCGCCTACCTCGTGCTGCTCGGCTGGCCGCTGGCGCACAGGTGGGCGCATCGCACGGGCGCCGCCGCCCGTTGACGCAGGTCAACGCCGCCGCGCCGCCAGGCTTGCAGACTGCCTCCATTTCCACCGCGGGAGATCCACCATGTACAAGCGAATCCTGGTTCCGGTCGACGGCAGCGAGACATCGGCCAAGGCGCTGGCGACGGCCGTCGAGATGGCGCGCGGCAGCGGCGGCCAGATCCACCTGGTGCACTGCGTCGACGAGCTGGCCTACCTGGGCGCGTACGACTACGTCGGCGCCATCATCGACCTGGTGCGGGAGAACGGCGCCAAGGTCCTGAGCGAGGCGGCCGACACCTGCCGGGCGGCTGGCGTGGATGCGGTGTCGACGTTCATCGACACCCCCGGGCAGCGGCTGGGAACGTCGATCGCGAAGCAGGCGACGGACTGGAAGGCCGACCTCATCGTGGTCGGCACCCACGGGCGCCGCGGCGTCGACCGCCTGGTGATGGGCAGCGGGGCCGAGCAGATCATCCGCACGGCACCGGCGCCGGTGCTGGTGGTCCGCGGTGGCGCGGCCGGACCCGGCTGATCCGCGCAGGGCAGTGCACCCGCGCGACCTCCCCGGTGCCGCCCGCTGGGTCCGGCACGCGCTGCTCGCCCGGCCCGACGAATCGGCCGGCCAGCTGCGGCTTCGCCTGAGGCAGCAGCGCACGCCCGCCTGGGACCTGGTCTGCGTGACCGATGGCGGACGGCTGCTCGGATCCCTTTCCGCGGCGGAACTGCTGTCCCTGCCCGAGGCGCAGTTGCTGGGAGCCGCAGCCCATGCGAGCTGGCCGCGCGCCACCGCGGGCACCAGCAACGAGCGGATGGCCTCCATCGCCCTGCACCACGGCGTGTCGGCGCTGCCGGTCGTGGACGAGGCGGGAGCGCTGCGCTACGTGGCGGGGCCCCGCGACCTGATGAACGTGCTGCGCCGCGAGCACGTGCAGGACCTGCACCGGCTGGCCGGCATCGCCCGCGAGTCCGCGCAGGCGCCCCAGGCCCTGCACGCCGCGCCCCTGCGGCGGGTGCGGCACCGGCTGCCCTGGCTGCTGGCAGGACTGGCGGGCAGCGCCGCTGCCACCCTGGTGGTGGCGCGCTACGAGCACGCGATGGCCGCCCTTCCGGCGGTCGCCTTCTTCATGCCCGGGCTGGTGTACCTCGCCGACGCGATCGGCACGCAGAGCGAGACCATCGCGGTGCGTGGCCTCTCGCTGAGCCACATGAGCCTGCGGCAGCTGTTCGCGGCCGAGCTTCGCACCGGGCTCCTGCTGGGCCTGGTGCTGTCGGCGGTCGCCTTCCCCCTGGTCCTGGCGGTGTTCGGCAACCCGCGGCTCGCAACCGCCGTGGCGCTGGCCCTGGCGATCGCCAGCACGCTGGCCTCGACCCTCGGGCTCGCCATGCCCGCGCTGCTGCAGCGCCTGGGCGCCGACCCCGCCTACGGCAGCGGTCCGATCGCGACCATCGTCCAGGACGTGCTCACCCTGGTCGTCTACTTCGGCTGCGTCTCGCTCGTCGTGCTCTGAAGGCGCCCGGCAGGCCCGGCCTGCAGCCCGCCCGCGCTTGCCCCACACTGCACCGCGATGATCGTGCCAATCCTCGGGGCGCTGGCCCTGCTGCTCGCCCTCCTGGCGCTGCTGGTGGCGGTGCTGTGGTCGATCCGGCGGCAGCGCGACGTCGACCTGCGCCTTCCCGCCAGCGCGGGGATCGGCCAGCTGCTGCCCACGCTGGCGGGCCTCTCGTCAAGCCCCGTGGTCGGCGGCAATGCGGTCGAGCTGGTGGAGAACGGGCGCTACTTCGACGTGCTGCTCGAGCGGATCCGCGGCGCGCGGCACTCCGTGCACCTGGAGACCTTCCTCTGGAAGGACGGCGCCATCGGCCGGCAGCTGGGCACCGCGCTGGCCGAGCGCGCGGCCGCGGGATGCCAGGTGCGCCTGATGCTGGACGCCAACGGCTGCCGGCGGATGGGCGCGCCGACCCTGCGCCACCTGCAAGACGCCGGCTGCAAGGTGGCGTTCTTCCACGACAACGCGCTGCGCAACATCGGGCTGCTGAACAACCGCGACCACCGCAAGCTGGTGGTGTTCGACGGCCGCGAAGCCCTGGTCGGCGGCCACTGCATCGTCGACGCCTGGCTGGGCGACGCCGAGGACCACCTGCACAACGCCGACCTGAGCGTGCTGGTGGGCGGGCCGATCGTCAACACGCTGCAGGGCGTTTTCAGCGAGAACTGGATCTCCGAGACCCGCGAGCTCTTCGGCGGCGAGGACCACTTTCCCCACCTGCCGCCGGCCGGCGACACGGCGATCCACGCCGCCTGGCTCAAGCCGGACGGGGCGGCGCCCGCGGTGAAGATCCTGCACCACGCGGCCATCTGCCTGGCGCGCGAGCGGATCTGGATCCAGAACCCCTACTTCATCCCCCAGCCGGCCGCCATCGACGCGCTGGGCGAAGCCGTCGCCCGCGGCGTGGACGTGCGCGTGCTGATGCCCGCGACCAGCGGCTCGGACAACCCGATGGTGCAGCACGCGGGACACCGCAACTTCGAGAAGCTGCTGCGCTGCGGCGTGCGCCTGTTCGAGTACCCGCACACGCTGCTGCACCAGAAGGCCATGACGATCGACCGGGCGTGGAGCGCCATCGGCTCCAGCAACTTCGACGACCGCTCGTTCGAGACCAACGACGAGCTCACGCTGGGCATCCTGGACGACGCGCTCGCCGCCCGCCTCGACGGGGTGTTCGAGAAGTACGTCGCGCGCGCCGAGGAGGTGCAGCTCGACGCCTGGCGCCGGCGCGGCGCCTGGCACAAGCTCAAGGACAACGGCGCCTACCTGTTCCACCTGCTGCTGTGAGCGGGCGGCCGGCAGCCGGCCTGCGCGCGGCTCAGGGCAGCCGCTGGACGTTCGAGCCGCAGGTGTGCAGGCCCAGCAGCCGGTACACGGGGCAGAAGCGCACCAGCCCCGTGGCCAGCGCCACGAGCCCGAGCAGTCCCCACGGGCCGATCACGCCGAGGGCGAAGAGGAGGATGAGGAGCAGCCCGCCCGCGATGCGCAGGACCTGGTCGATCCTGCCGACGTTGGTCTCGATGGTCTTCATGTTCCGCCTTCCGGATTCAGGGGTTGCAGGCCTGCCCGTGCAGGCAGGCGCGGTTGACGATACGCCGCCGTGCATCGACCGACTTGACGCGGGTCAAGCGCACGCGCAGGCGGCTTCACGACGGCCGCTCGGCCAGCAGGTCCAGCGGGGAGACGATGCCGACGATCTTTCCTTCCGCCGACATCACCAGCAGGTGGTGGACGTGGGACTCGCGCATCACCCGGGCCGCCTCGGCAGCGGGGGTGTCGGGGGCGACCGTCAGCGGCTTGTAGGTGCACGCCCGCCAGGCCGGCGTGTCGCCCGACTGCCCGCGGGCGCGCAGGTGCAGCAGGTCCCAGGCGCTGACCACCCCGACCAGCGATCCGCCGTCCAGCACGGGCGCCCAGGTGAGCCGCCGCGCCACCATTTCCTCCGCGATCGCGTCCACGGGGTCGTCGGGCGCCACCGACCAGAAGCCCCGTTTCGCCAGTTCACCGACGGTCTTGTCCATCATTGCACCTCCTGGTTGCGCGGCGACCGGCCCAGCCGGGCCTCCGCCTCGAGCACCACCCGCGCCACCGCCAGCAGCGTGTCGGGCGTGACGCTGATCGAATCGATGCCCATCGCGACGAGCGCGCGGGCGAACTCCGGATCGTCCGAGGGCGCCTGGCCGCACAGGCCGACATGGCGCCCGTTGCGCCGGGCCCCCTCGACCGCCATGCGAAGCATCTGCTGCACGCCGGGATCGCGCTCGTCGAAGTCGAACGCGACGATCTCCGAGTCGCGGTCCACGCCCAGGACCAGCTGCGTCAGGTCGTTCGAGCCGATCGAGAAGCCGTCGAAGAGGCGCGCGAACGCATCCACCTGGATCACGTTGTTCGGGATCTCGCACATCACGTAGACCTGCAGCCCGTCCTCCCCCCGCCGCAGCCCGTGCGCCGCCATCGCCGCCAGCACCCGCTCGCCCTCCTCCACCCGGCGGCAGAACGGGATCATCAGCCTCACGTTCGGCAGTCCCATCTCGCCGCGCACGCGCCGCAGCGCCGCGCATTCCAGGGCGAAGCCGTCGGCGTAGGCGGGGTGCGCGTAGCGCGAGGCGCCGCGGAACCCGATCATCGGGTTCTCCTCGTGCGGCTCGAACCAGCGGCCGCCCGGCAGCCGGGCGTACTCATTGGTCTTGAAGTCGGACATGCGCACGATCACCGGCCGCGGGAAGAACGCGGCCGCGATGGTGGCGATGCCTTCGGAGAGCTGGCGCACGAAGTAGTCGGCCCCGCTCGCATGGCCCGCGGTCAGCCTCGCCAGGGCGGCGCGCACCTGCGGGTCGTCCACCCGCTCGGGATGGGCCAGCGCCATCGGGTGGGCACGCACGTGCTCGGCCACGATGAATTCCATTCGCGCCAGTCCCACCCCGTCGCTCGGCAGGGCGGCGGCCTGGAACGCGATGTCCGGGTTGCCGATGTTGAGCATCAGCCGCGTCTGCGGCCGGGGCATGGCGGCGACATCGATCTCCTCGCGCGTGAAGGGCACCTCGCCCCCGTAGACCCGCCCGGCGCTGGCGCCCTCGCAGGCCACCGTGACCATGTCGCCGGTGCGGATCGCCGACGTCGCGGTCGAGCAGCCGACGACCGCCGGGATCCCCAGCTCGCGCGCGACGATCGCCGCGTGGCAGGTGCGTCCGCCCCGGTTGGTGACGACCGCGGCGGCGGACTTCATCACCGTGCCCCAGTCGGGCATGGTGGTGTCGGCCACCAGCACCTCGCCGGGCCGGAAAGCCGCCAGTTCGTCCGCGTGCGCGACCACCCGCGCGATCCCGGACGCGATCCGGTTGCCGACCGCCCGGCCCTCGGCCAGCACGGGTCCGCTGCCCTGCAGCCGGAACGACTCGATCCGGCCGGGTGCGCGCCTGGCGGCCACCGTCTCGGGCCGCGCCTGCACGATGTAGAGCCTGCCGTCGACGCCGTCCTTGGCCCACTCCACGTCCATCGGCGTCGGCGCGCCGGCGCGCGCGCCGTAGTGCTCCTCGATCCGCATGGCCGCCTCGGCCAGCTCGACCACCTCGGCGTCGTCCAGGCAGTAGCGCTCGCGTTCCTCGGGGGCCGTCGGCACGTTGCGCGTGCTGTCGCGGCCGGCGGTGCTCGCGTACACCATCCGCACCTCCTTGCCGCCGAGCTTGCGCCTGAGCACGGTGCGGTGGCCGCTGCGCAGCGCCGGCTTGAAAACGTAGAACTCGTCCGGGTCGACGGTTCCCTGCACGACGTTCTCGCCCAGGCCCCAGGCGCCCGTGACGAAGACCACGTCGCGCAGGCCGGTCTCGGTGTCCAGCGTGAAGGTGACGCCGCTGCAGGCCCGGTCGGCGCGCACCATCTTCATCACGCCCACCGACTGCCACACCTTGAAGTGGTCGATGCCGCGGTCGGCGCGGTAGGCGATCGCGCGGTCCTTGAACAGGCTGGCGAAGCATTGCCGCACGCTGTCCAGCAGCTGCGCCTCGCCGGCCACGTTGAGGAAGGTCTCGTGCTGGCCGGCGAAGCTGGCGTCCGGCAGGTCCTCGGCGGTGGCGGAGCTGCGCACGGCGACGGTCACGTCCGGACCGTACTGGCGCTTCAGTTCCCGCCAGCCGTCGACGATCTCGGCGACCAGCTCCGGCGGCAGCGGCGCCCGGGCCACGATGTCCCGGGCGGCCCGCGCCCGGATCGCGAGGTCGCCGACGTCGCGCACGTCCAGCCCGTCGAGCGCACGCCGCAGGCCGGGCCAGGCGCCGGCCTGGTCCAGCACGTGCCGGTACGCCTCGGCAGTGACGGCGAAACCGTTGGGCACGCGGATGCCCAGCGGCCCGAGCGTCTGCACCATCTCGCCCAGCGAGGCGTTCTTGCCGCCGACCAGCGGCACGTCGGCCAGCCCGACCTGCTCGAACCAGCGCAGCCATCGCTGGCCGCGGGCGGCAGGCTGCGTGGGAAGGGTCTGCACGGCGAGGTCCATGTCGGTCTCCTGGAGCTACCGCCCACTGTGATCGACCGGCCGCCGGGCGCCCTTGACCGATGTCAAGGTGCCGTCTTCCGGCAAGGCGATCGATCACCGTTGACATTCGTCAAGCCGCGCCGTCCCGGGCTGGCCCATGCTGGCCGGGAACATCGAGGAGACCCACATGCGCACGCGTAGCTTCACCCCCGCCCTGGCGGCCCTGCTGATCTCGGGCTGTGCCGTGGCCCAGGGCCCCGGCGCCGGGCCCGCGGCTGGGGCGGATCATCCGGACCACCACCCGCCAGGGAGCGCGGCGACGGCGCAGGCGCCCGCCCCGGGAACCGGGCGGCCCGGCCCCGCGCCCGAGGCCTTCGAGCGGCAGCTCAAGGCGATGCAGGACATGCACCAGCGCATGCAGGCCGCGAGGACGCCGGCCGAACGCGCCGCGCTCATGGACGAGCACATGAAGCTGATGCAGTCGGGCATGGCCATGATGGGCCCGCCGCGCGGCGGCCCCGGGGACGCGCCTGCGAGGGCGGGCATGGGCATGGGCGCGGGGCCCGGGATGGGCATGCACCAGCGGATGGAGCACCGCATGGCCATGATGGAACAGATGATGCAGATGATGGTGGACCGCGAGGCCGCCATGCCGCGCAAGTAGGGCGGGGGGAAAACCGGCATGGACCCTCCTCGCCAGGCGCCTGGAGAGGCCGTGGCCGGCCCGTACACCTGCCCCATGCACCCGCAGGTCCGGCAGGGCGGTCCGGGCCACTGCCCGATCTGCGGCATGGCGCTGGAGCCTGCCGTTGCGACCGGGGACACCGGCAGCCCGGAGCTGCGCGAGATGACGCACCGGTTCCGGATCGGGCTCGCGCTTTCGCTGCCGGTGGTGGTGCTGGAGATGGGCGCGCACCTGACGGGCCTGGGCCACCTCATCGGGCCGCAGGCGTCGAACTGGGTGCAGCTGCTGTTCGGCACGCCCGTGGTGCTGTGGGCCGGCTGGCCCTTCTTCGTGCGTGCGGCCGCATCGCTGCGCACGCGCAACCTCAACATGTTCAGCCTCATCGCGCTGGGCACGGGCGCAGCCTGGCTCTACAGCATCGTCGCGACCCTGGTGCCGCAGGCGTTTCCGGCGGCCTTGCGCGGCGCCTCGGGCGCGGTGGCGGTCTACTTCGAGGCCGCGGCGGTGATCACGGTGCTCGTGCTGCTCGGGCAGGTGCTGGAGCTGCGCGCGCGCGAGAAGACCTCCGGAGCGATCCGGGCGCTGCTGGACCTCGCGCCCAGGACCGCGGTGAAGGTGGCGCCCGGCGGCGCGGACTCGGTCGTCGGGATCGACACCATCGCCGTCGGCGACCTGCTGCGGGTGCGTCCCGGCGAGAAGGTGCCGGTCGACGGCGAGCTGGTGGAAGGCAGGGGCAACGTCGACGAATCCATGATCACCGGCGAGCCCATGCCCGTGGCCAAGGCAGCCGGCGCCAAGGTCACGGCCGGCACGATGAACCAGACCGGGGGCTTCGTGATCCGGGCGGAGAAGGTCGGCGCCGACACCCTGCTCTCGCAGATCGTCCACATGGTGGCGGCCGCGCAGCGCAGCCGCGCCCCCATCCAGCGCATGGCCGACCAGGTGGCCGGCTGGTTCGTGCCGGCCGTGGTCGGCGTCGCGCTGATCACCTTCGCCGCGTGGCTGGCGTGGGGTCCGGACCCGGCGTTCTCGTACGCGCTGGTGGCGTCGGTCGCGGTGCTGATCATCGCGTGCCCCTGCGCGCTGGGGCTGGCCACCCCCATGTCCATCATGGTGGGCGTGGGCAAGGGCGCGCAGCACGGCGTGCTGATCCGCGATGCCGAGGCGCTGGAGCACATGGAGAAGGTCGACACCCTGGTCGTCGACAAGACCGGCACCCTGACGGAGGGACGCCCGCGGCTGGTCCACGTCGAGGCCGCAGCGGGGTTCGAGCGCGACGAAGTGCTGCGCAAGCTGGCCAGCGTCGAGCGGTCCAGCGAGCACCCGCTCGCCGCGGCCGTGGTGGCGGCCGCGCAGGAGCGCGGGCTCGCGCTGTCGCCGGCCGCGGACTTCGACTCCCCCGTCGGGAAGGGGGTGGTCGGCACGGTCGACGGCGTCCTCGTCGTCAGCGGCAGCGCCAGGTTCCTGGCCGAGCACGGCATCGTGGCCGGCGCCCTGGACGCGGCCGCGCAGGCCCAGCGGGCCCGCTCGGCCACCGTCATCCACGTGGCTTTCGACGGCACCCCGGCCGGCTTCGTCGCGGTCGCCGACCCCGTCAAGGCGACCACGCCCGCGGCGCTCCAGGCCCTGCGCGACGCCGGCGTGCGCATCGTCATGCTGACGGGCGACGGCCGCACCACCGCCGAAGCGGTGGGCCGCGAACTGGGCATCGACGAGGTGGTGGCCGAGGTGTTCCCGCAGGACAAGGCCGCCATCGTCCAGCGCCTGAAGGGCGAGGGACGGGTGGTGGCGATGGCGGGGGATGGCGTGAACGATGCGCCCGCCCTGGCCGCGGCCGACGTGGGCATCGCCATGGGCACCGGCACCGACGTGGCGATGGAGAGCGCCGGCGTCACCCTGCTCAAGGGCGACCTGCTGGGGATCGTCCGCGCGCGCAGGCTCTCGCGGGCGACCATGCGCAACATCCGGGAGAACCTCTTCCTGTCCTTCGCGTACAACGTGGCGGGGATACCGCTCGCCGCGGGCGTGCTGTACCCCCTGTTCGGACTCCTGCTCTCGCCGGTGGTGGCCGCCGCCGCGATGGCGCTGTCCTCGGTGAGCGTCATTGCCAACGCCTTGCGGCTGCGCAGCGCGCGCGTCGGGTAGCCAGGCCACGCGCGCGGGTCGGGCCGGCGATGCGGTCACGGCGGCGTCGCGCGCCGCCCCGGATCGGCAGGGCCGTCGCCCGCGCGCACGGGCAGGTAGGCCCGCACGCCCTCGCGATCGACCAGCAAGGCCACGGTGCGCGCACCCGCCGCGCGCGCCGCCGCAACGGCCTGGTCGAATTCCTCCGGCGTGGACACCCGGCGGCCGTTCACCGCGGCGATGCAGTCGCCCTCCTCGATGCCCGCCAGCATGCCCGCCCCTTCGGCGGCCACCACGTGCAGGCCGGTGGGCGACGGCCCGCCGGGCGCCTTGCCGAAGAGCAGGCCGAGCCGCGGCAGCCCGGCACTCCCGGGGGCCGGCGGGGGCGGGGGCGAGGCCGCCTGCAGGCTCAGTTCCATGCCCCTCAGCGCACCGTCGCGCCAGAGCTGGACCGCGACACGGCGGCCGGCCGGCAACGCGGCGAGGCGCTCATCCAGCGAATCCGCGCTGGGCGCGAGCGAGCCATCGACCGCGAGGACGACGTCGCCCTCGCGCAGCCCGGCCGAGGCCGCCGAGCCGCCGGGCTCGACCCGCACCACCACGGCGCCCTCGTCGCGCGGGGCGCCGAAGGCGCGCGCGAGCGCAGGCGTGAGCGTCTGCGTCCGCAGGCCGGCACTGCCGTGGGGCTGCGGGTCGAGCATGGCGGCCGCGGCCTGGAGCAGCCGCCGCGCCGGCACGGCGAAGGTGACGCCCACGTAGAGGCCCTGGGACGAGAAGATCATCGCGCTCATGCCGACGACCTGGCCGCAGGCGTCGAGCAGCGGCCCGCCGGAGCTGCCGGGATTGATGGCGACGTCGGTCTGGACCAGGCCCACGCCCGCGACGCCGGGCAGCTCGCGGGGGAACGCACTGACCATGCCGGCCGAGATGCTCTGCTCGAACCCGAAGGGCGCGCCGATCGCGGCCACCCACTGGCCGGGACGCGGGTCGTCGATCGCCACCGCCAGCACCGGCAGTCCCCGCGCTTCGATCTTCAGCACGGCCAGGTCGAGCTGCGGGTCCAGGCCGACGATGCGGGCCCGCCACTGGTGGCCGTCGCGCAGTTCGACCCAGGTCTCCGACGCCCCGAGCACGGCGTGCGCGCTGCCCAGCACCAGGCCGTCGGCCGAGACGATGAAGCCCGACGCGGCGGAACGCTCCGCGACGAGCGTGCCCTGCGCGGTGCTCCCGGCCAGCGGCAGGAAGGGCTGGTACTGGGGTTCCGGGTCATCCGGCCGGCGGTAGCGCACCGAGAGGACGCGCACCACGGCCGGCGCGGCCGTGCGGAAGACCGATTCGAAAGCCCCCGGCGCGGCCGCCACGGCGGGCGGGCAGGCTGCGGCGGGCCGGGCCCAGTCCGGCGTCGCCGCGCCCCCGGCCGGGCCCGCCAGGCATCCGCAGAGCAGCAGGATCCTCGCGGCCGCGCTCACGGCCGTACTCCGACCAGCGCGCCAGGCATGTCAGCGCCCGCGCAGCCCGACCAGCTCGCCGACCGCCAGCGCGGCGGGATAGAGGACCGACTCTTCGGTCTGCGCGTGCAGGACGAGCGCGTCGGCGAACCGCTCGTGCTCCTCGCGTCCGGCCTTGCGCGCGGCGCTGCGCAGCTTCTCCAGGGCACCGACGATCTGCCGGTGTTCGGCGAGCATCGACGGGAGTTCGGCCTTGAGCCGCCGGGTCATGGGCAGCACGTCCGACATGCCCTGGGTCTCGCCGCGCGCGAGCGGCCCCAGGAGGGCCAGCGGGGGCAAGGCGAACTCCTCCTCGCGCACGAAGTGGGGATGGAGCAGGCGCGCGACTTCGCGCGCCGCCTCGCCGACTTCACCGGGCTCGCGCGTGGCCGCCAGCAGGCGGGCATGCAGCTCCTCGTGCTCGGCGCGCAGCGCTGCGGGAATCTCGAACGTTTCGGTCATGATGAATCTCCTCGGGGCAGGACCGCCCAGACGCAGCTTCGGCGCCCGCCCGCTCAGGGGCTTTGACGTGCATCAAGCCTTCGCCTTCGCCTGCGCCCATCCCGCCTACGCCGGGAACACGTCGCGGCCCGGCAGCGGCAACTCCGGGGCCGGCGCGGCGGGCGCGGCCACCGCCGCGCGGCCAGCGCGCACCTGCCTCAGGGCCGCGCCCAGCCCGGCCAGTCCCAGCAGGGAAATGAACAGCGCGCCGGCCACCGGCACCAGCCCGACCAGCAGCACCAGCAGCAGCGTCAGGGCCAGGCGACCCAGCCGGGGACCCGCGCGGTCCGCCCGGGCCGGCCCGCGCGAAGCCAGCGCAGGCAGGCCCGCGAGGCCCAGCACGCCGACCGCGAATCCGGCCAGCAGCAGCACCGGCGCCAGGGCCATCAAGGCGAGCCCCAGCGGAATGCCCAGGAGGGTGATGAACAGCAGCAGCGTGAGGATGGGCAGCGCCACCAGGGCCACCGACCCGGTGCCGAGCGCCGTCCATGGTGCTGCGCGCAAGCGCGCCGCGGCGACCTGCGTGAACCGGGGCATGAGCAGCACGAACCCCGAGGTGATCGCGAACAGGGCGACATACAGGGCGACCGCGCCCGGGGCGCCGAAGCCGCCGCTGCCCGAGCCCTGCCCTGCCGCCCGGGTCGGCCCACCGCCGGGCGCGGCCTCGCGGGTGACCGGCCCCTGCACGACCGCGCCCTCCGCGCGGACGATCTCGGCCGGGGACACGTAGGTCAGCGGACCCGTCAGCCTCGCATTGGCGCCGAGTTCGATGCGCTCGGCGACCAGGTGGGTCGGACCGGCCACTTCGCCGTCGACCACGATCTTCTGCGCCCGCCCCCGAAGCCCGCCGTCGATGCGCCCCTGCACGACGATGCTGGCCGCGTTGAGTTCGGCGGCGCCAGTGACGACGGCGCCCGGCCGCAGGGCCACGTCGGCCCCGGCGGCAAAGAGGTCGCCGCCCACCTTGTTCTCGATGCCGATCGAGCCGCCGGCGACGCGCAGGTCGTCGCCCACCGGTGCGCGCACGTCCACGGAGCCGCCGGCGAGCGCCGCGTCGCCGCCGACGGGCTGTTCCAGGACGATGCGGCCACCCGCGGCCACGAGGTCTCCCCGCACGGGCTGTGCCGGGCGAACCTCGCCCCCGGCCGCGTAGACGTTCCTCGGGGCGGGGCCGGGCGCGGGGGCCTGGCCCTGTCCGGCCAGCGCGGAGCCCGCCAGGCACAGTGCGGCCAGGCCTGTCCGGACCAGGCACGGGCACAGTCCGGGAATGGAGAAGTCGGATGCTTTCATGGCGTGCTCCTTGAGTGGCGGCCAGCCCACTCTAGGTCGCCGCCCGCGGCGCCCGGATGATCCGAATCAAGTCACCGCGCGTGCATTCTTCGCGCGGGACGTTGAGGCAGATCAAATGCCGTCCGCCACGGGCGGCCATCATGCGGCTCCCGCGGCGGCGCCGCGACCCGCGAAGGTTCCCATGGACGAACTGACCAGACGCAAGGTCCTGGAACTGCCCGGCGGGCATCGGCTCGGCCCCGACCTGCCCGCGGCCGACGACCTGCCGCGGATGGCGGTCGACCGGCTGTCGGCCATGGTGGCCTACTGGGACGCCGACCAGCGCTGCCGGTTCGCGAACCTGGCGTACGAGCGCTGGTTCGGCATCAGGCCGCAGGACCTGATCGGCAGGCACATCCGTGAACTGCTGGGCCCGCTCTACGTGCTGAACCGGCCGTACATCGAGGGCGCCCTGCGGGGCGAGCCGCAGGAGTTCGAGCGCGAGATCCCCGACCCCGCCGGCGGTCCGGCAAGGCACAGCCTCGCCAACTACATCCCGGACGTGGTGGACGGCGTCGTGCGCGGGTTCTTCGTGCTGGTCACGGAGATCTCGGCGGTCAAGCGCACCGAGCGGGCGCTGCGGGAGAGCGAGGAGCGGTTCCGCCTCACGCTGGACGAGGCGCCGATCGGCATGGCGCTGGTCGGCACCGACGGCCGGTTCCTGCGGGTCAACCGCGCCCTGTGCGACATCCTCGGCTACCCGGCAGAGGAACTGGTGGGCATGACCTTCCAGGCCGTCACGCACCCCGAGGACCTGGACGCCGACCTCGCGCTCGCCGCCCGGCTCGCCTGCGGCGAGATCCCGCGCTACGCGCTGGAAAAGCGCTACATCCGCAAGGGCGGCGCCATCGTGCACATCAAGCTCAGTGGCTCGGTACTGCGCGCGCCGGACGGCCGCCCGCTGCACTTCATCGCGCAGGTCGAGGACGTCACCGAGCACAGGCGCAACGACGAGGAGCAGCATTTCCTGGCCGAGCTCGGACCGGTCCTGGCGTCCACCCTGGACGAGGACGAGATCTTCGACCGCGTCATCCGGCTGGCCACGCGCAGGATCGCGGACTTCTGCATCCTCGACAGCGTCGGGGATGGCGGCCAGGTGGAGCGCAAGCGGGTCGCAAGCCGCGATCCCGCCCGGGAGTGGCTGGCCGAACCCATCCTGCGCGTGCAGCTCGACCGGAGCGGTCCGTCCCTGTTGTCCGAGGCCATCCGCACGCGCCAGCCCGTCCTGCTGCAGCGTCCATCGGACGAGGCGCTCGTCGCGATGGCCCAGAGCCCGGAACACCTTCGCCTCCTGCGGGCGCTGGAGGTCGCATCGATGGTGGCCGTGCCGCTCGTCGCCGGCGAACGCGTGGTCGGAGCGATCGCCCTGATCGCCTCGCAAGGCTCGCGCGCGTACGACGCCCGCGACGTGCGGCTGGCCCAGGAGCTGTCGTGGCGCACGGCCGTGTCCATCCAGAACGCGCGCCTGTACGCCGCGGCGCGGGAGGCCACCCGGGTGCGGGACGAGGTCCTGGCCTTCGTCGCGCACGACCTGCGCAATCCGCTGAGCACCATCGCGATGCAGGCGACGCTGCTGCGGCGGCGCGCGCAGCCGCGCGCCGGCACCGAGGCGGACTCGGGCCAGGTCATCCAGCGGGCGGCGGCGCGCATGACGCGCCTCATCGAGGACCTGCTGGACGTCAGCCGCATCGAGGCGGGTTCCCTGGCCGTCGAGCAGGCGCCCCTGGAGGCCGGCGCCTTCCTGTCGGACTGCGTCGAATCCCAGCGGCAGCTCGCCGAGGCGGTCTGCGCCGACCTGCGGCTGGAAGCGCCCGGCGAACTCCCCCAGCTGTGGGCCGACCGCGACCGCCTGTGCCAGGTCTTCGAGAACCTGGTCGGCAACGCCCTGAAGTTCACGGGCGGCGCGGGCCGGGTCACCGTCGGTGCCCAGGCGCGCGAAAGCGACGTGCTGTTCTGGGTCCGCGACACCGGCCCGGGCATCCCGCCGGACCACCTGCCGCATCTCTTCGACCGCTTCTGGCAGGCGCGCCGGGCGGAACGCCAGGGCGCCGGCCTCGGGCTGCCGATCGCCAGGGGCGTGGTCACGGCCCACGGCGGCCGGATCTGGGTCGAAAGCAGGCCCGGGGACGGCGCCTGCTTCTTCTTCACCATCCCGAGGGCCGATCGGCGCGGGCCGGATGCTGGAGGTGGACCTCCAGGGAGCGGACCTGCCGCTCCAGTCCGGCGATCCGCTCCAGCTGGGTGAACAGCAGCCCCAGCGTGAAGAGGTCGAGGTCGAACCGCGCACGCATCGAGGCGGCCTGCCGCAGCGCGAGCGCGGCCGCGGCGTTGAAAAGCGGTCCTCCCGTGGCGACGACCACCGGCGTGAGCACCCCGTCCTCCACCAGTTCCTCGACTTCCTCTCTCGACAGCCGGCACAGGCTGCACAGGTCGGCCTGCGTCAGCGCGCGGCGTTCGTCGATCGTGACCGGTTCGGCAGATTCAGCTTGCATGGGCGGGCTCCCCCGCGGCGACGGCCCGCGGATTGAAGGACGACGCCTGGGACAGCGCCTCGAACAGCTCCCGTTCGCGGGGCGTGGGCCGGGCGGGCACTTCGATCCGCACCAGCGCGTAGAGGTCGCCCCGGCCGCCGTGGCCGGTGGCCAGCCCCCGCCCCCGCATCCGCAGCTTGCGCCCCGAACCCGATCCCGTCGGCACGGACAGGAGCACCGGGCCGTCCAGGGTGGGCACCTCGATGTCCGCGCCGAGCGCCGCCTCCCAGGGCGCCAGTGCCAGGTCGAAGAAGAGGTCGTGCCCGTCGGTGCGCAAGACCGGATGCGGCAGGAGCGAGACGTGCAGGTAGATGTCGCCCGCCGGCCCCCCTTTCGTGCCGGGCGCGCCCCGGCCCCGCATCCGCAGGACCTGGCCGTCGGTGGTGCCGGCGGGGATCGTGACCGCCAGCGTGCGGGTGCCGTCCTCGTGCGCGACGTCCAGGCTCACCGTGGTTCCGCGGTGGGCCTCGTCCAGCGTCAGCCGCACCGCGGCTTCGTAGTCGCGGCCGCGCGCGGGCCGCCGCTCGCCGCCCCGGCGATGTCCTGCCTTCAGGGCGGCAAGGAAGTCGGCAAGGTCCGCATGTTCGAAGGCCTCCTCGCCGGCAGCGAACGGCTGGCCCGTGCGCGGACTGAACTCCTCGCCGTTGCGCAGGCGTCCGAGCTGGTCGTAGGCGGCGCGCTTTTCCGGGTCCTTCAGGGTCGCGTAGGCCTGCGCCACGTCCTTGAAGCGCTCCTCCGCCCCGGCCTCCTTGGCCACGTCGGGATGGTGCTGCCGGGCCAGCTTTCGGTAGGCCTTGCGGATGGCCTCGGCATCCGCGTCGCGCGGAACGCCCAGCGCAGCGTAGTAGTCCGTGTACTTCATGGCCTGCGGCGGGGAGTGCGGCCCGGGACGCGTGCCCGCCCGTTCATGCCGCGGGCGCCGTCCACGCCGGCTGCCGCACCCGCTGGCTGGCCGCGGAACCGGGTTGCAGCTCGTCGCCGAAGGCGATCAGCCGCGCCGTGCCGCTGCCGTCCTCGATTTCGCGCGCGGTGAAGGCGGCCGAATCGATGATGCCGTGCCCCAGCAGGTGCGCGATCTCGCCGATGGCATTCGACGCGCCGACGGAGTTCATGGTGGTGATCACCGCCACCCGCCGCAGGGCCTCCCTGTGGCGGACAACGAAGCTGCGCATCGGCCCCGCCAGGCGGTACATCCAGATCGGCGCGACCAGCACGACGGTGCGGAAGTCGCCCGGGTCCGGGCCCTGGTAGCCGATCCCGGGCTGCCGCCGCAGGAGGGAGTCCAGCACGCAACGCCAGGTGCCGCGCGGCGTGGCATCGGTGATCTCGCCCAGCGGCCAGCCGTGGTGGGAGCACAGCAGTTGCGCGGCGCGGCGGGAGATGCCGGTGTAGGAATAGCAGACGACCATGATGCTGTCCATTGCGAGCTCCTCGGGTGGGTGGTTCGGGCGGTGCCGGCTTCAGGCCATCTGCGGCACCAGGCCGGGCGCATGGACGTCCTTCCTGGGGGCCTGCGCGATCATGCAGTCGAATCGTCAGGATCAGGCTGGCGAGGCGATCGGCACGGCCATCGCCTCCCCTGGCGTCGCCAGGGTGGTGGATCGGATCTCGGTCGCCGCGTAGGGAGCCGGGCGGTGCCCCGCCCCCCGGGGCGCCGCCACTGCCGGCTATCTCTCGCCGGACGGGATTTCCCCGCGCCTGACGGCCGCGCTCGTTTCCGACCGCCGCTTGGCCGCGGCCGCCTGGCGCTCCTGCTTGGTGACCTTGCGGGCGACACCTGCACTCGAGGGACTGTCGTCCGCCCCGGTCGCCGACCGGGCCACTTCGGCGCCCTCCTTGCGCCGCGCCTGGCGTGCGGCGGCCTTCTCGGCCGGGGTTGCCTTGGCGCTCGGGGCCGCCCGGGACTGGGCCGGGTCGGCCTCGCCCGACTGCGCCAGGGCCTGCTGGCCTGCACATGCGATGACGGCCGCTGCGGCGGCCAGGATGGTCTTGATCTTCATTTGGGATCTCCATGAGGGTTGGACAAGGCGTGGAATCGATCCATCGGACCCCACGACTCACAGGCTCGCGCAAACTACCTTGCCGGTGTTTGCGTAAACGCAAGTGGATGCGTCTCGGAATAGTCCCAGGACGGGTAGGCGGATCGCGAGGCGCGAATGGGACTGCGCCGAGCCCCCGATCAGACGTTTCGGATGGTCCCTCCGGCTCCTGCCGACCATAGTGGAAGCGTGCCCAGGACCAGGAGACGCGACATGGATCCGAACACCGATGCCCGCTCCAGCCGCATGGCGGCTGACTTTCCGATCGAAGCGATCCGGATGGCCGTCAACATTGCCCAGTCGGATTGCGTCTGCAGACTGCATCTGTGCGTGTGCGTCCTGACGGATGGAGGCGAGCGGGCCGGCATCCAGCCCTTTCTCTACGAGCCGGCCCAGCCGGCGTGAGCCCCACCAGGAGACGCGACATGAGCCCCGCACCCGAGCTGCCCTTCCAGCTGCGCTACCGCTCGCTCTTCGACCCCGGCCGCGGCTTTGCCTTCCCCTGCGACGCGCGCGGGCAGGTCGAGCTGAACCGGCTGAGCGACCGCGCCCGCAACAACTACCTGTACGCGCGTGCGATGGTCGGCCGGGAACTGGCGCCGCCCGCCGTGGAGCCCGCGGGGCTGCATTGACGCCTGCGGTCAGGCGGCCGGCTGTACCGCGAAGGGTTCCGTGCGCGCCGATGCACGGCCAGGGCCGGCCCACGCCGGGACTTGCGGCAGGTCGGCCTTGCCGGGCGGATGCCGATCGACGCGGCTGAGGCGTCCGTCCTCCATGTGGTACACGGTGTCGAAGCCTTCGATCATCCGGTGGTCGTGCGTGACCGCGATCACCGCGGAACGCTTCTCGCGCGCGATCCTGCGCATCAATGCCATCACCTTCATGCCACGCTCCGTGTCCAGCGCCGCCGTGGGCTCGTCGGCGAGGATCAGCACCGGCTCGTTGACGAGGGCCCGCGCGATGGCGACCCGCTGCTGCTCGCCGCCCGACAGCCGCGCCGGCAGCGCGCCGGCGCGGTGGCCGATCTCCAGGTAGTCGAGCGCCTCCTGCGCACGCCGCGACGCCTCGCGCCTGGACACCCCGTTCAGCCTCAGGACGATCGCCACGTTCTCGCGGGCGTCCAGGAACGGGATCAGGTTGTGCTGCTGGAAGATGAAGCCGATCCTGCTGCGGCGGAACGCGCGGACGTCCGCGCCCGTGGCCCCGTCGTCCCAGAGCGTCTGGCCCGCGACGGCGATCCTGCCGGTGGTCGGGGGCTGGATCATGCCGATGGCCAGCAGCAGCGTGCTCTTGCCCGATCCGCTCGGCCCGATCAGCGCGGCCAGTTCGCCGGCTTGCACGGCGAGCGAAGTGGGCTTGAGCGCCTGGACCGAGCTTTCCCCGCTGCCGAACGTCTGGCTCACGTTCTCGATCTCGACCACGGCCATTTCAACTCCCCAGCGCCAGCTGGGCGGGCGTCCGCAGGGCGTGCCAGATGGCCAGCAGGCTGGCCAGCACGCCGCCCACGAGCATCACGCCGAACGTGGCCCCGGTCTCGAAGTCCGTGAAGGCGAGCGTTCGTGGAAACCCCGGCGTCACGAGTTCGCGCAGGAGGTACGCGAGGAGGAACCCGCCGATCGTCAGCAGGAGGGACTGCGTCAGGATCAGCCGCACGATGAGGTGGTTCGGCGCGCCGATCAGCTTCAGGGTGGCGATCGAGCGGATCTTCTCGATCGTGAGCACGTACACGATCAGCGCGATGATGATGAGCGAGACGACGACGAGCAGGCCGCGGAACAGGCCGAGCACGGCCGACATCCGGCTCAGGCGGCCCTGCAGCATCAAGGAGCGTTCCTGCTCGGTGGTGTAGACGTTGAAATGCAGCCAGTCCTCGATGTGTCGTGCCACGGATGCCGCGTGCGCGCCCGGGCCGAGCTTCACCAGGACCGCATTGATGGTGTTGCCGCTGCCCGTCACCAGCGGCAGCAGGGCCTGCGCCTGGGCATCGCGCACGCCGCGGGCCTCCAGTTGCGCGAGTGCGGCGACGCGCGCGGCGACGACGGCATGCGTGTCCTGCTCGAACTGCACCTTCTGCGCGTCCGGGAGCGAGAGGTAGACCAGGGGGTTGCCGCTTGCGTCCACCGCGCCGCGCGTGAGACCCACGACCAGGTAGCGGTCGTTCCCCAGCGCGGCGGTGTCGCCCAGCGCGAGTCCGAGCTTGCTGTCGGCCACCATCTCCCAGTGGGCCGCCTGCAAGCCGCGGCCCTGCACGAGACGGCCGGGCCCGCCCAGCCCGCCGAACACGTCGTAGCCGATGACGGTGAACTGCTGGCTGGCGGGGGACCGCCCGAGCTGGCGCTGGGCCGTGTAGATCACCAGGGGGCTGGCGCTTCGCACCCCGGGGCTCGCCGCGATGCTCCTGTGGCTGTCCAGCGGCATGCGCGACGACTCGTTGAACGGGCCGCCCCGGCCGCCCTCCACCACCCACAGGTCGGTCGCGGTGTTCTCGATCAGCCAGACGCCATCCTCGATGTTGCCCCGGTAGATGCCGTTCATGAGCAGCACGACGGTCAGGAGCATCGCCACGCCGGCGATGGTGGCCAGGAACCTGCCGAGATGGCGGCGGATGTCCTTCAGGGCGAGTTCCATGGGATGCCCGCTCGGGTGGGATCGCTGCCCGCGGGCCGCACCCGCATGCCGGGGCCGGCCCGGCCGGCGTCCGCCACGACGATCGCGCCTTCCTCCAGCCTCCCGCTCACGACGACCATTCCGCCGCCAGCCGGGCCGACACGAACCGGCACGAGGTGGGTGCGCCCGCCGCTGACCTGCAGGACGCCGGCACGTCCCGCGGCGTCGTGCGCGACCGCTGCAGCCGGCACGAGCAATCCGTGCTCGCGGCCGACGTCGATGTGCACCTGTGCGTCCTGGTCGATGGCGATCCGCCGCGGCATTTCGCTGAACGCCACGTTCACCTCCAGCTCTCGCGTGGCCGCATCGGACTGGAGCGTGACGCGCTCGACCCGTCCCGGCACGATGGAGCCGCTGCGCAGCCGGATCGTCGCCGGCTGCCCGACGGCCACCTGGTCCACGAGCGCCTCGTCGACACGCATCGCGATCCACAGCGTGGCGGGATCGACCAGCCGCAGGATGGGGGTGCCCGGGGCCACGGTCGTGCCGGGTTCGACCAGCCGCTGGATCACCCGGCCGGGCATGGGCGCGACCAGGCGCGTGTAGCCCACCTGTGCTCTCGCGATCACCAGTTCCTCGGCCAGGGCCTGCTGGTCGGAGCGGCGCGCGGCCCAGCTGGCCTCGCTGCCGCGGAGCACGGCCTCGGCGCCGCGGGAGGCGGCGACCGAGGCATCCAGCGCGGCGGGCGAAACGAAGCCCTGGGCGTGCAGGTCGGCGTCGCGCCTCTCGCGGATGCGGGCCAGTTCCAGGTCGGCATGCGCCTTGGCGACGGTGGCGGCCGCCGCCTCCACCTGGCTGGCGAGCGACTTCTGCTGCCGCGCGACGGCTGCGTGGCGCGCGACCAGGTCACGCGCTTCCAGGAGGGCCAGCAGTTGCCCCGGCTGGACGCTGTCGCCGACGTCGACCGCGACCTCGGCCACCGTGGAGGTGAGCCGGGCACTGACCGTGAGCGGCACCCGGGCCTGGACCGTGCCGGGGCCGCCGACCTGCACCACCACCTCGCCGTTGCGGACGACTGCGACGGCGACCGGGGTGCCGCGCAGCACGTTCCAGCCCAGGGCGGCGGCCGCCACCAGCACGGCGATCCCCAGGGCGGGCAGCCAGACCCAGCGGCTCAGGACAAGGGTGCGATCCATCCCGCCTACTCTAGGAGGCGGCGGGCGGGCCTCGTTGACCTTCGTCAAGCAAAGCGTCCCCGGCGCGCGGGGCCGCCTGGGTTCAGCCGCCCGGCTTGTCCGCGGCAAGACCCGCGCCGGCCCGGTCCATGAGCTTGTGGACGAGCATGCCGGCCAGCATCGCGATCACGAAGACGAGCGCCTTGGCCTGCCCCGAGGCCATGGCCACGAGGCCGGGACCGGGGCAGAAACCGGCCAGGCCCCAGCCGACGCCGAAGAGCAGCGAGCCAATGACGAGTGGCCTGTCGATGTCGCGCGACCCGGGCAGCTGGAGGGCACCGCCCAGGAAGGTCGTCGTCCGCCGCTTGGCCAGCGCGAAGGCGAACACCCCGACGGCGACGGCGCCCCCCATCACCAGGGCGAGCGACGGGTCCCACGGGCCGAACAGGTCCAGGAAGCCCTGGACCTTGCCGGGATCGGTCATCCCGGACAGCAGCAGGCCCCAGCCGAACAGGAGGCCCACGAGAAACTCTGTTGCACGTTGCATCGGGCCCCCTCAGAAGTGGCGGATCAGGAAGACGGTGACGAAGCCGGCCGCCATGAAGGCCATCGTGGCCACCACCGAACGGGGCGACAGGCGTGACAGCCCGCAGACCCCGTGGCCGCTGGTGCAGCCCGAGCCGTAGCGGGTGCCGAACCCCACCAGCAACCCGGCCACGACGATGGCCCCGTAGCCGGCGTCGATCCGGGGTTCGGCCAGGAAACCGGCTGGCGCGAACCAGGCGAACGTGGCGGGAGCGGCCAGCAATCCCAGCAGGAACGCCACGCGCCACCCCGCGTCGCCGCGGCTGGGGCCGAGCAGGCCGCCGACGATCCCGCTGATGCCGAGGATGCGGCCGTTCAGCAGGATGAACGCCGCGGACGCGACGCCCAGCAGCACGCCGCCGGCCAGCGAGGCCCAGGGCGTGAAATGGGTCCAGTCGATGTTCATGGGTGACTCCTTCTCGACGCGGCCCTCGCCATCGTTGGCTCGGTTCCGCACTTCCCGACCACTCTAGGACGGCGCCGTCGCGGGTCCTTGACCCGCATCAACCGCCGGGGCCGCCGCCTGGGCGACCCTGCCTGCGGACCGATGCCGGTCCGCATTCCCGTCAACCTCCATGCCCGCCACCGCCGACACGGCAGCATCCGGCCGCAGCGGCCACGGTTCACCGCGGCCCGGACCGGGCCTTGGCGGTGCCGCGGCCCCCGCCGCAGAACTCGCGGTACAGCGTCTCGATGACCGCGAGCGCCTTCGTGCTCGCCAGCGAGTAGTAGATGTTCTTGCCCTCGCGGCGGGTGGTCACCAGTTGCTCCTCGCGCAGCACGGTCAGCTGCTGGGACAAGGTGGGCTGGATGAT
Organism: Ramlibacter sp. Leaf400; assembly: GCF_001424545.1. Classification (GTDB taxonomy): domain Bacteria; phylum Pseudomonadota; class Gammaproteobacteria; order Burkholderiales; family Burkholderiaceae_C; genus Ramlibacter. The sequence continues at coordinate 347,949 of NZ_LMQL01000010.1, forward strand.
CCCGAGGACTTCCTCCAGCTCGCCCACCCTCGCCTCGCCGCGTGCCAGGTGGCACAGGACCAGGAGGCGGTCGGCATTGGACAGCACCTTGAGCAGGCCGCAGGCCTCGCGGGCGGCCGCCTGCATCCGGTCGAGGGGCAGGGAACTGGAGGGCATCGTGTTCATGTCGTTCAACTGCAGACAGTCTATTGAAATTCAATCTATTGAGCAATATATTGTCTTGAACTTAATCAAGGAACCAGGATGACCGCTCCGCCCCTCCCCCAGGTCCAGACATTCTTCGACCCGGCCACCTGGACCTTCACGCACGTCGTCCATGCCGGGGCGGGGACGGCCTGCGCCATCGTCGACTCCGTGCTCGACTACGACCCCAAGTCCGGCCGCACGCGCACCGACTCGGCGGACAAGGTGATCGACTACGTGCGGACCCACGGCCTGCGGACGCAGTGGATCCTGGAGACCCATGCCCACGCGGACCACCTCACCGCGGCGCACTACCTGAAGTCCAGGCTGGGCGGACGCATCGGCATCGGCGAGCACATCCGCAAGGTGCAGAAGGTCTTCAAGGGCATCTTCAACCTCGAGCCCGGATTCCGCCAGGACGGCACCCAGTTCGACCACCTCTTCCGCGAGGGCGAGGAGTTGCGCATCGGCGAACTCACGGGCCGCGTGATGCACGTGCCCGGCCACACGCCGGCCGACCTGGCCTACCACGTGGGGGACGCGGTGTTCGTGGGCGACACCCTCTTCATGCCCGACGTGGGAACGGCCCGCTGCGACTTTCCGGGCGGCGATGCGAACGCCCTCTACGCGTCGGTGCGCCGGATCCTCAGCCTGCCGGGCGAGACGCGCCTGTTCATGTGCCATGACTACCCCCCCGACGGCCGGTCGCCGGCCTTCCAGTCCACCGTCGCCGAGCAGCGGGAGAAGAACATCCACATCCACGACGGCGTCGGGCAGGAACAGTTTGCAGACATGCGCACCAAGCGCGACGCCACGCTCGAGATGCCGGTGCTGATCCTGCCCTCCGTGCAGGTGAACATCCGCGCCGGCGAGATGCCGCCCCGGGAGGACAACGGGGTGTCCTACCTGAAGATCCCCGTCAATGCGCTGTGACGTCGTCCGGGGCGTGGCCGAGGCAAGTCCGCGCTCAGAGCCGCTCCACCTCGACCCTTTGCAGCAGCAGCCTCACCTTCCCCGCATCGCACAGCGCGGTGCCGCGCTCCTGCACGGTCGCCGCCGAAGCCGCCATCGCATGGCGAAGGGCCTCCTGGGGTGGCTCGTTGCGCACGAGCGCGCAGACCAGTCCGCCCACGAAGCTGTCGCCGGCTCCGATGGTGCCGGCCACGGTCACCGGAAGGCCTGCCGCGCGCCACGCGCCCTGCGCACTGACCAGCATGGCGCCTTCACGGCCGAGCGACAGCGCAACCATCATCGCGCGGCCGGTGCGCACCAGGCGGCGGCACGCCTCCAGCTGCTCCGCCCGGGTGTCCAGCGGTTCCCCCGTGAGTTGACGCAGTTCGGTCAGGCTCGGCTTGACCGCGAACACGCCCGCTTCGAGCGCCGCCTTGAGCGCGGGCCCCGAGGAGTCCACCACCAGGCGGGCGCCAGGCCCCAGCCGCGAGGAGAGCCGGGCATGGAAGTCGTCGGGCACGCCGGGCGGCAGGCTGCCACTGGCGACGACGAAGCTCGTCTGCCCCGCCAGTTGCGCGCAGCGCGAGAGGCCGCCCTGCCATTCGGACGGCGAGAGGGCGGGCCCCGGCAGCACGAAGCGGAACTCCTGTCCGGTCGACTTGTCCTGCACCGCCAGGTTCTCGCGCGTGGTCCCCGCGATCCGCAAGGCCTCGCAGGTGAGCTCCTCTTCCCGCAGGAGCTGCTGCAGCAGTTCGCCCGTGGGGCCACCGGCGGCGTACAGCGCGATGACATCGCCGCCCAGCCGCGCCGCCACCCGCGCGACATTGATGCCGCCCCCGCCGGGATGCACCAGGGGCGGCGCGCAGCGAAGCTTGTCGCCGGGCACCAGGCGGTCGACGGCGGTGGCGACGTCCACGGCCGGATTCAGTGTCAGGGTGACGATGTCAGCCACGGGAACTCCTGCGCAGGCAGCGCGCCGCCCGAGCATCGGGGGCCCGGCGGCGCGCGGCTTGATCGTCGTCAAGCGCGGGGCGGCCGCCACCTTGATTCAGGTCAAGCGGAGTCGGCCGCCCGCGGCATAGAGTGAACGCATGCCGGTGGGGAAACACCCCCGCCGGCATCCGCGGACCGTGGCCCCCTGCGGCCCGCGGGGTCCCGGTGGACCACCGGGACGGGCGACGGATGGCCGCAAGCCAGCCCGAGCCGGGCCCGCCGCCTGCGAGAGCAGCCGGCGGGCTTCTGCCTGCCCGCCCGATCAGCATTCAGGCCACTCCCGCGCGCCTGGCGGGCAACTGCACCTGCACGCTGGTGCCCTCGCCTTGCGCGCTGGAGATGGCGACGCTGCCCCCCAGCAGCCTGGCGCGTTCGCGCAGGCCGAGCAGGCCGAGCGACTCGGGCCTGCGCGCGCCCGTGGTGGCGAAACCCACGCCGTCGTCCCGCACGCACAGCGTGATCGCTTCCGCGCTCCTGTCCACGCGGACCTGCACGTGCCGCGCCTGCGCGTGCTTGCGCACGTTGGCGAGCGACTCCTGGACGATGCGGAAGACGGCCGTTGCGTAAGGCTCGTCCACCTCCAGGTCCTCGTCCATCTCGAGATCGCAATCCACCTCCGCACGCTGGCGGAAGCCCTGCACGAGCCACTGCAGCGCCGGCGCAAGGCCCAGGTCGTCCAGCACCGGCGGGCGCAGGTCCGCCGCGATGCGGCGGGTGGCGGCCGTGCTGCCTTCCAGTATCGTCTCCATGGCGTCGAGTTTCGCGGGGACGTCCGCGGAGCCACTCCTGTAGTTCTTGCGCAGCCAGTGGAGATCCATCGTGAGCGCCGTGAGCGACTGGGCCAGTTCGTCGTGCAGTTCTCGCGCGATGCGGGCCTTCTCCTGCTCGCGCGCGCCGCTGGCCTCGGCGGCGAAGGCGGCGAGTTCCTCCTGCGCCTGGACGCGCTCGGTGACGTCCCGCAGGATCACCGAGTAGAGCTTGCCCTCGTCGGTCTCGAGCTGGGAGATCGACGCTTCCATCGGGAACTCCTGGCCGTTGGCGCGCAGGCCGACGATCAGGGCGCCCGCGCCCATGCGGCGGGTGGTGATGCCCGTCTCGCCGAAGCGCTTGACGTGCTGCCGGTGCGCCGCCCGGAACCGCTGGGGCATCAGCATCTCCATCGGCCGGCCCATCACCTGCACGGCCGGCCAGCCGAAGATCCGCTCGGCCGTCCGGTTGTAGAGCACGATGCGCTGGCTGGCGTCGACCGTGACGATCGCATCCATTGCCGAGTCGACCAGGCCCGAGAGCCGCGATGCGAGCCGCGCCTGCTCCCGCTCGGCCTGGGCCCGTTCCGTCACGTCGCGCAAGATCACCGTGAAAAGCTTGCCCTCCGGCAGATCCACCTGCGAGATCGATGCGTCCACCGGGAATTCCTCACCGCTGACGCGTCGGCCGTACACCACGGCGCTGCCGCTCATCCGGCGCGAGGTCACTCCAGTGGCACCGAAACGCCGCACGGCGGCGTTGTGCGATGCCTGGAAACGCTCGGGCAGCAGCAAGGTCAGCGGCTGCCCGAGCGCCTGCTCGGGCGGCCAGCCGAAGATCTTCTCGGCCGCGCGGTTGTACAGCACGATGCGCTGCCCCTCGTCCACCGAGATGATCGCGTCCATGGCCGAGTCCAGCAGGCTGGCGAGGCGAGCCGCAGCGCTGGAATCGGCCTTCCACGCAAAACCCGGCATGAGATGCCCCCTGCATCCGGTTCAGGAGTGCCCACTCTAGCGGCCCGCGCGCGCAAAGCAAGCCGCGCGCGGGACCAGGGAATCCACTCCTTCCGACCCGGCGCAACATCGGCCGCTTGACACGCATCAACCAGGCGGGCGGACCGCCTGGCTAGAGTCGGCCATGCCGCAGAACGTCCTCATCCTCCAGGGCCACCCCGATGCGGGTGCAGGTCACCTCTGCCACGCGTTGGCCGACTCGTATGCGCAGGGTGCGCAGGAGGCGGGACACGACGTGCGGCGCATCGACATCGGCACGCTCGACTTTCCGCTCCTGCGAAGCCAGAAGCAGTGGGAGGCCGGGGCGCTGCCGCCGGCGCTCCAACCTGCGCAGGAGGACATCCGCTGGGCGTCCCACGTCGTCATCGTCTTTCCGCTCTGGCTCGGCGACATGCCTGCGCTGGTCAAGGGCTTCCTGGAACAGGTGCTGCGGCCGGGTTTCGCGTTCCGCTACAAGGAAGGTGGCACGGCCTGGCCCGAGAAGGGCCTGCGGGGCCGCACGGCGCGCGTGATCGTGACCATGGGGATGCCGCCGCTGGTGTACCGCTGGATGTTCCGCGCGCACAGCGTGAAATCGCTGGAGCGCAACATCCTGGGCTTCGTCGGCATCGCCCCCGTGCACGAGACCCTTGTGGGAGGCTTGGGCGGTCTCGGTGAAGAAGGCGCGCGGAAGTTGCTCGCCAGGGTGAGGCGCCTGGGGGCCCGCGCGGAGTGAGTTCGGATGGACGCCGCAACCCGGCAGGATGATTCCGGCTGCAAGGGGGCCGAGGCACCCACCGCCCATCCCGAGCCCGCCTGGCACTCGCTCGAGGCGCCCGATCTGGTGCTGCGGCTCGATGTCGATCCACGCCGTGGGCTGGATGGATTGCAGGTGAACGAAAGGCTGCGGCGGCAGGGGCCCAATGTCCTGCCCAAGGCGCCGCCGCGCGCGCTCTGGCGTGTCTTCGCACGACAGTTCGCAAGCCCACTGGTGCTGATCCTGTTCGCCGCCGCCGCGCTGGCCGCGGCACTGGGCCACCACGGCGACTCGGGCGTGATCCTGTCGGTGGTCCTGGTCAATGCGCTGGTCGGTCTCGTGCAGGAGGGGCGTGCAGAACGCTCGATGGCGGCGTTGCGCCGCTTGTCCCAGGTCCAGGTGCGCGTGCTGCGCGAAGGCACGGAGTCGCTCGTCTTGGCCGCGCAGCTCGTGCCGGGGGACCTCGTCCTCCTGGCGGCGGGCGACGCCGTCGCCGCCGATGCGCGGCTGCTGGAGCAGGCGCAGCTGCACGCGGCGGAAGCGGCGCTCACCGGCGAATCGGTTCCGGTCGCCAAGACCGCCCAGGTGCTGCCGCCAGCCACGGGACTGGCCGACCGCCGCAACATGGTGTTCTCCGGCACGTACGTCACCGCCGGCCGCGCCCGCGCGGTGGTGGTCGCGACGGCCGCGCACACGCAGGTCGGGCGCATCGCGCGGCTCACCGCGGCGGCCACGGAGCCGGACACGCCGCTGCAGGAGCGCATCGGGCGCTTCGGACGGGCGCTGGTCGCGGCCGCGTTCGGGCTGTTCGTGCTGGTGCTGCTGCTGGGCCTCTGGCGGCAACTGCCGCTGGCCGACGTGCTGATGGTGGCCATCAGCCAGATGGTCTCCATGGTCCCGGAGGGCCTGCCGGTGGCGATGACAATCGCGCTGGCGGTGGGCATGCAGCGCATGGCGCGCCAGGGTGTGATCATCCGTCGCCTCGCCGCGGTGGAGACGCTGGGGTCCACCACGGTGATCTGCAGCGACAAGACCGGCACGCTGACCCGCAACGAGATGACGGTGACGCGGCTGTGGCTGCCGCCGGAGGAGGACGGGGCCGCGCGCCGGATCGACGTCGGCGGCACCGGCTACGCCCCCGAAGGCGGGCTTGCCGAAGACGGCGCGCCGCTGGCGCAGCGGTCGCCCGCGCTGCAGGCGATGCTGGAAGCCGCGGCGCTGTGCAACGACGCGCAGCTGCTGCCCCCGCAGGACGGCACCGGCTGGCGGGTGGCCGGCGATCCGACCGAGGGCGCGCTGCTGGTGCTGGCGCTCAAGGCCGGCCTGGATCTGCAGGCCCTGCGCGCGCAGGCGCCCCGCGCCGCCGAACTGCCGTTCGACTCCGATGCCAAGCTGATGGCCACGCTGCACGCCTGGCCGGGCGCACGGCGCCGGGGGCTGGTGAAAGGCGCGCCCGAGGCGGTGCTGCGGCTGTGCGCAGGCCAGTCGCCGTTGCTGCTGCGGGCCGCCCGCGCGTGTGCCGACGAGATGTCCTCGCAGGCGCTGCGCGTGCTGGCGTTCGCCGAAGTGGAAGACGGCGCGCTGGAACTGGAGGGCGGCTTCGGCGCGCTGGCCGGCCGCGTCCGCCTGCTCGGGCTGGCGGGCCAGATCGACCCGCCCCGCGAGGAAGCGCGCCAGGCCGTCGCCGACTGCCGGGCCGCCGGCATCCGGCCGGTGATGGTGACGGGCGACCACAAGCTCACCGGCCTGGCCATCGCCAGGGCGCTGGGCATCGCCCGGCCCGGCGACCTCGCCCTCGACGGCGAGGAACTGGAGCGCATGGGCGAGGCGCAGCTGCGTGCGGCGCTGCCCGGCATCGCCGTCTTCGCGCGCGTGCAGCCCGCCCAGAAGCTGCGCATCGTGGAGGCACTGCAGGCCGGCGGCGAGGTGGTGGCGATGACCGGCGACGGCGTGAACGACGCGCCCGCCCTGGCCCGGGCCGACATCGGCGTCGCCATGGGCATCACGGGCACCGAGGTGGCCAAGAGTGCCGCGCGCATCGTCATCACCGACGACAACTTCGCGACCATCGTGCACGCCGTCGAGCAGGGCCGCGTGGTGTACGGCAACCTCAAGAAGGTCATCCTGTTCCTGTTCGCCACCTCGGTGGACGAGATCGCCCTGCTGCTCCTCGCGCTGCTCGCGGGCTACCCGCTGCCGCTGGCGGCGGTCCAGATCCTGTGGATCAACATCGTCACCGAGGGCACGCTCACGGTGAACCTGGTCATGGAGCCGGCGGACGGCCGGGAGATGCGGCGCCCGCCCGTGCCGCGCACGGACCCGCTGCTGGACCGGTTGCTGCTGCAACGGGTGGCCCTGATGGCCGCGCTCACCGTAGCGGTGTGCTTCGGCTGGTTCGCCTGGCGCCTGGCGGGCGGCGGGGACATCGCCGCTGTGCGCACCGAGACCTTCACCCTGCTGGCCATGTGCCAGTGGTTCAACGTGCTGAACTGCCAGTCGGCCACGCGGACGAGCCTGGGGCCGGCGCTGCTGCGCAACCGGTGGCTGCTCGGCGGGCTCCTGTTGTCCATCGCGCTCCAGCTGGCCGTGCTGTACCTCCCGGTGATGAACGCGATGCTGCACACGGTGCCGCTGACCGGGTGGACGCTGCTGCTGCTGGCGGGGCTGGGCAGCACGGTGCTCTGGGGCGAGGAGCTGAGGAAGCTCGTGGCGCGGCAATGACCGCATTGCCGCGCTGCACCTCGCGTGCGGCGCGCCTGGGGGTTGACCTGGCGCAAGGCTGCGCACGTTCCGCGCGCCTATCGTTGGTAGAGCCGACGCCCCTGGAGAAAATCCCATGCCCACCGAAATACGCCAGCTCCTCGTCCACCTCGATGCGGGCCGGCGCATCCGCGAGACGGTCTCCTGCGCGCGCCGGCTGGCGGCCGACCACGGTGCCTGCATCGCCGCCGTGCACGCCCCGGTGCCGGCGATGGCGGAACTGCCGATCGTCCCGGGCCTGGGGCCCGCGGCCCAGTCCTTCCTGGAGTTCCAGAAGGAGCGACGCCGCGCGGTGCACGCGAGCTTCGAGCGCGCCATGCGCGATCCGGGCCCGGCGGTCGAGGCGACCTGGGGAGAGGTGAACGAGTTCCCGCTGGCGGGCACCTTCGCCGAAGCCGCCTTCAGTGCGGACCTCCTGGTGCTGACCCAGCCGGATCCGCAGCACCGGGCCGAGGACGTGCCGCACGACTTCAACGAGGCGGTGGTCGCCGCCAGCGGCAAGCCCAGCCTGATCCTGCCGCCGTCCGGGGCCCTGCCGATGGGGTTCCGCACGGTCGCCATCGGCTGGAAGCCCACGCGCGAGGCCGCCCGCGCCGTGGCCGGGGCGATGCCCCTGCTGCGCAAGGCCGCCCGGGTGCACGTGCTCGCCTGGGGCCGGCAGCGCGCCCTGCCGCTCAACCTGGCCGGCTACCTGCGGGCGCATGGCGTCACCGCGCAGTGGCACCTGCAGGACCAGGAACCCCCGCGCGCCGGCGAGCACCTGCTGGCGCAATCGGCGGAGCTCGGCGCCGACCTGCTGGTGATGGGCTGCTATGGCCACAGCCGGGCCGGCGAGTGGCTTCTGGGTGGTGCGTCCCGCAGCGTCCTGCGCGGCATGGCGCTGCCGGTGCTGATGGCGCACTGAGATCGGCGGCGCAGGCGAAGACGAACGGGTTCATTGGCGCCCGGCCGGGCGCGCTGGGACGCTAGTGCGCCATCAGCACGGGCAGCGTCATCGACCGCAGCACCGTGCGCGAGACCCCGCCCAGCATCCATTCGCGGGCCCGGCCGTGCCCATAGCAGCCCATCACCAGCAGGTCGGCCCCGAGGTCGAACGCCTGCGACAGCAGCAGTTCGCCGAGGTCTCCCGGCTCTTCCCCGCGCCGGTGCCAGCGTGCGGTGACGCCGTACAGGTTCAGGTAACGGTCCAGGTCGAGCACGCCCCCCTCGTCCTCGTCCTCGTCCGGGCCCCAGGTGACCACATGGACCTGCGCCGCGCGCTGCAGCAGGGGCATGGCGCCGGCGACCGCGTGGGCCGTCTCGCGCGTGGGCTTCCAGGCGATCGCGAGGGTGGCGAACGCCTGCGGCAGCGGTCCGACCGCCGGCAGGATCAGCGCCGGCTTGCCGCTGGCGGCCAGCACGAGTTCGTTGAAGTCGCGTGGCGCCTCGCCCGGGCCGAGGTCGGGGTGAGGCTGGCTCAGGACCAGCAGGTCGGCATACAGGGCCTGCTGGGCAAAGGCGCCCGCCATCTGCAGTTCGCAGATCTCGCCGAATTGCGCCGCCGGGCCGGGGCCCGACATCGCGGCATCGAAGGTCGTGCGCACGGCCTTGCGCCGCTGGGCGTCCAGGTCGGCCAGGGCCGCGCCGGTGAGCGCACCCAGCTCGCCCACGACGGGCACCGAGACCAGCGCGGGGCGTGTCACGTCCAGGGCCGCCAGGGCCGCGCCCTGCTCCTGGGCCAGGCGGCGCCCGCACATCACGGCTTCGGTGATGCGCCTGCCGGCGTCCAGGTGCACCAGGATCTGCGTATAGGAAGTGGTCATGGAGGGCTCCGGTCGGGAGACTCAAGATAGGCGCCCGGATCGGACGCCCACTTGCGAAAGATCAAGCGGGGACGCGCGGGGTATGCCTAGATTGCTTACCCATCGGGGCCAGGCGGCAACCCGCCGGCCTGGCGCCCGACAGGAGGCAACCATGTACAGACGAATCCTGGTGGCAGTGGACGGCAGCGACACCTCGAACAAGGCGCTGGTCGCTGCGCTGCAGCTGGCCCGAGACCGCGACGCGCAGGTGCTGCTGCTGCATTGCGTGGACGAGCTGCTGCTGCTCGCCGCCGGTGGGCTCGGGGTGGGATCCGCGCCCGAACGCGGCAGCAGGGTCCTGGAGGATGCCGAGGCCATCGCCAAGGCGGCAGGCGTGCGGGTCGACAAGCGCCTGGTCGACATGCCGGCCCAGCGCCTCGGCGAGACGGTCGCCGAGCACGCCAGGGACTGGAAGGCCGACCTGGTCGTCATCGGCAGCCACGGCCGCCGGGGCTTGGGCCGGCTGCTGCTGGGCAGCGGGGCCGAGCAGATCCTGCGGCTGGCGCCGGTGCCGGTGCTCTGCGTGCGGCGCGAAGCCTCGCTGTAGCGGCCGGTCATCGGCGGGTTGCCCGCCAGGCGAGTCCCGTTGCAATGATCACCAGGGCGACGACGGACAGAGTCCAGTCGCCATCTACGGAGGCCGGCACTGCAGCCGGAACCTGCTGCAGCAAAGTAGCCGTTTCGGAAATGGCATGAGGGCCGGACTGAACCGGCGCCGTCGGCCCGACCAGACCGGGACCGGGCCCTGAAAAGGGACTCAGGGCCAGTTGCCCGGGAGTGGCGCGCACCGACGCGTCTTCTTCCTGGCTCGCGCCGCCAGGCAGCCGCAGGAGATGCACTCCGCCGGGTGGGGTGAGCTGCGGGCCCTGACTCGTCATGCGGCGGACCTCTCAGCGTCTCAGGACGCCGGGAACACGATGATCACGACGGGAGCGTTTAAGCCATCGAACGTCAGCGTGTACGTGAAGCCCGAAACCGTGGGTGATCCCGCCGGCATCGACTTGGTCCAGTTGCCGTTGGGGCAGGTCGCCGCGTCCTTGAACGCCTGCTCCGTCGGCGGGTTGGACACGTTGATCGCGCTCACGAAGAGGGTCCCGTTTCGCACGTCGGTGTCTTCGTCGTTCGAGCTGGCGGTCGTGATCCGGGTCTTCACCGGAACCAGCTTGCCGCCACGATTCGTGCAATCCACGGTGGCCGAGTACGACACGGACAAGACCAGGTCGGCATCCGTGTTGCCGACGCCCGCGATCTCGGTCCCGGTACAGCTGACGTTCAGGCCGCTGATCGTGCAGACCGGCTCCACGGACCCCTGGCGATAGTGCGCGCCATTCGGCGCGTTGGTGAAGTTGGTGTCAGCCCAGACCGAGGTTGACACTGCAAGTACAGCGAGAGACGAGGCCGCGACGAAGGCAGATGGACGGATGCGCATGGTGATCTCCTGATGCCGATGGGCGGCACGAGTCAATGTAGAACCCTGGCTCCGATCGGAATACGGGGCGACCGACCACTTCTTGGGATGCGCCACCGAACATACGAATGCAGTTCCGTGCTTCTGCATACGGAGTTCCGGCCCGGCATGGAGGGAGACCGCCCGGACGCCCAGCGGATCCGCCGCGGTTGTCGTTTGGCGCGGCGAAGTGCGATGTAGGACGCATCGCACGCGGTCGTCACACCCGGAGGCGCTTTTGCGCATCTTTGACAATCTACGGGTCTGCGCGCGGCACGGCCGACGAGGCGTCGGCTACGCCCTCGGGTGCTGCGGGGACGGCGCCCGAAGGCAGCACGGTCACGCTGCGCATGGGGCGCGAGTTCATCGAGGTCGAGAACGACGGCCCCCGCTCGCACCGGCACGCCAGCCGCCTTGGGTGCGCGATTCACGCGTCCTGCGGGGCAACGGGAGTCGGGCAACGGGCTGGGCGTGTCCATCGCCCGCGGCATCGCCCCGTTGCACGGGCTGGTGCTGGAATACGGGCCCTGCCAGGACGGCCGCGGGGTGCGGGCGGTCCTGCGGAGCCGCTGACGCCTTCAGCGCGCGGCCTGCACCTTCTCGAGGAGCTGGCGCGCCTCTTCACGCCGGCCTGCATCCGCGATCTGGCGCCCGGGGCGCGCCGGCGCCTTCAGGGCCTTCTCGAGGTACGGCGGGGCCTTGTCCGCCTGCTGCGTCTCGACCAGGTACTCGGCGAAGAAGTAGTTGGCATCGATGCCGTTCGGGTTGATCTGCAGCGCCTTGTGCAGCAGCTCCTGGGCCTTGGCCTTGTCGCCGAAGCCGAGCGGCCAGCCGGGGACCTTGTAGTACAGCACGCCCAGGCTGTTGTAGGCCGAGCCGTCGAGCACGCTGCCGTCGATCCGGATGGCCGACTCGTACAGCGCCTTGGCCTGCCTGGCCAGGCCGAGCGCGCCGAGGCCGCCCTTCTCGCCCGCCCAGGAACTCACGATGATGCCCTCCCACACCAGCGGCTCGCTGCGGTTCGGATGGGCTTCGCTGACGCCGTGCGCGCGGCCCGCCAGGTCGGCGAAGCGCCTTTCGCGCTCCGGCGCCGGCGACTGGTAGCGGATCACTTCCCACTCGCGCTGCAGCGCCTGGATGTCGTCTTCCACGGCGGCGAGCGCCGGCAGGCAGAAGGCGCCCCAGGCCAATGCGGCGAGCGCCGCGAGCAGCCACCGCAGGGACGGGTAAAGGAAAGCGGAACGGACAGGCATGGGATTCATCCTTGTTGCGGGAGATGCGCGGAAGAGTCCGCGAGGGCGCGCCGGTGCGGCGCGAAGCTGCGATCGAGCCAGCCGGGCACGGCGCCGTTGAGGCGCACGCCCAGCCGCTCGGGAAAGCCGACGAACCGCTCGGCGGCCTCGTCCTCGAGCACGCGCAGCACCTCGTCCGCCACGCGGGCCGGATCGTCCATCGCCGTTCCGGTGGCCCGGTTGTAGGCCTCCACCGCCGCGGCGTTGAAGGCGGTGCGGGTGCTGCGCGGGCCGAGGTACTGCACGCGCACCGGACCGCCACCGAGTTCGCGGCGCAGCGATTGCGCGTAGCCGCGAAGGCCGAACTTGCTGGCGCAGTAGGCGGCGTAGCCGGGCAGCCCGATCGCGCCCAGCACCGACCCGATGAAGATCACCTGCGACCGCGCCAGCCGTGCCAGGTGCGGCAGCATGGCCTGCGTGAGCAGCATCGGTCCCAGCAGATTGGTGTCCAGCACCCGCTGGATCGCCGGCACCGGGATGCTCCCGGCGGGCCCGAAAGCCGGCGCACCGGCGGCGTGCACGACGACATTGCACCGCCATTGCGCGCCGGCGCGGGCCAGGGTCTCGATCGAGGCGGGCTCCACCAGGTCGGCCTCGTGCCAGTCGCACCGCCCGGCCTGGGTCGGCTCGAGGTCGCGCGCCAGCGCGGCCAGCCGGGCCGGCGAGCGGCCGGCGAGCAGCACGCGGGCGCCAGCCTGCAGCAGGCGGGCGGCAACGGGCCTGCCGATGCCGCCGGTGGCACCGGTGAGCAGGACGCGAGCTTCCCCCGCCTTCATGCCGCGACTCCCGCTGCGGCGGCCGCCGGCAGGGGCAGCGAGCGGAACACGTCGCCGTACAGCCGGTAGAAGACGCGGGCGGCGTGGACGATGTCCGCCTGGTCGCCGGGCTCCTCGATCGCATCCATCAGCGCCTGGAAATGGCCCACGTGTTCCCGATCCAGCGTGCCGTGCGAACGCAGGTAGCTGAAGGCCGAGTCCGGCAGGCCGAGCGGCCGCTGGATGTTGTCCGCCGCCTGCAGCGCAAGTGCGACGCTGGTGCCTTCCAGCACGTGGACCATCCCGAGGAAACCCAGCGGGTTTCGCCTCGCGATCTGGTCGTACGCGTACGCGACCATGACCTCCGTGGCGATCCGCGGCGGACCGCGACGCGCCGCTTCGGCATCGGCGCCGCAGGCTCGCAGGTCGTCCAGGATCCACTCGTCGTGCCCGGCTTCCTCGGCGACATACTCGTCCAGCGGTGGACGAAGCCAGGCGTGGCGGGCCGGCAGCGCGTCGCGGCAGGCGGCCAGCAGCGGCACGGTGTGCCGCACGTGGTGGTAGGCCTCCGTGAGGAAGGCGACGTAGCTGGACAACGACACCTCCCCGCGCAGGCAGCCCTGGATGATGGGCGCGGCAAGCAGGCCCTGCCGTGCCTGCCCCGTCTGCGCCTGCAGCCGTTCGAAAAAACTCATGCTCTCTCCGCTGAATGGGTGATACCGGGGACAAGGACCTCCGGATGCGCGGCCAGGATCGCCGGGCGCCGGGGACGGCCGTTGGCCGTCGCCAGCCCGCTTCGGGCCGAGAACGGCGCGCGGGCGACGACCCAGTGCGCCACCCGCGCGTAGTCGGGCAGCTGCGCATTCGCGGCGGTCACGCAGCGCCCCAGCTGCTCGTGGCCGACGCCCGGCAGCGGCCACAGCACCGCGGACAGCGCCGGCTGGGTGTCGCCGTAGACGACCGCCTCCGCGATCCCGGCCTGTTCGCGCAGCGCGGCCTCGACCCATTCGGGCGACACGTTGCGGCCGAATCCCGTGATCAGCACGTTCTTCTTGCGGCCCAGCACGTGCAGGAAGCCGTCCGCATCCAGCCGGCCGAGGTCGCCGGTCGGCCACCACGCGGGCACCGGAGCCGGGTCGCCGAGGTAGCCTGCAAGCAGGCTGCCGGCCACCTCGACTTCGCCGTCGGCGGCGATCCTCACCTGCGCATGCGGCAGCGGCCGGCCGGCGCTGCCGGGGCGGTCGGCGCCGGGCAGGTTCAGCGTCTGCACCGAGGCGCCTTCCGAAAGACCGTAGCCCTCGTAGACGGGGATGCCGCAGGCGCGCGCCGCATGCAACAGCGGCGCAGCCACCGCGGCGCCGCCCACGGCGACGAAGCGAAGGCTGGCGGGGGCCCGCTGGCCGCTCGCGCGCAGCCACCCTGTCCACGCCGCCAGCATCTGCGGCAGGAGGATCAGGCTGTCGGCCCCGTTCGCTTCGACCGCGCCCTGCAGCACTGCCGGTTCGAAACTGGAAGAGCCGGTGAGACCGACATCCGCCAGCGGCAAGGCGATGCAGGTGCCCTGCGCCGCCAGCGGGGCCCGCATGCCGGCGACGTTCTCCAGCAGCACGGGATACGGCAACGCGCTCAGGTGGCGCCGCAGCCCCAGCGGCGCGAGCGCCTGCACGACTCCCTGCACCACGCCGCGCATCGTTTCCGAGGTGAGGCAGACGCCCTTGGGCGTGCCGGTCGTTCCCGAGGTGAAGGTGATCTTGCTCGTGCCCGCCGGCAGGCGGGGCGGCACCGCGGTCAGGCGGACGAGGGAGAGCGCCTTCTTCAGCAATCCCACTGGCTCCGTCCGCTCGGGCGCCCACCGTCCGGCCAGGGTGGGCGCCACCAGCACCGCATCCACCCCGGCGGCGGCCAGCACGTGCTGCACCTGGTCCGGCGTGAAGAACGCGGGCAGCGGCACGTGCACGACCCCGGCCCGTTCGGCAGCGAGGTCGGCGACGACCCAGGCCGGCGAGTTGTCGAACAGCGTCGCCAGCACGCGCACGCCCGCCTTGCGCAGGGACTCCGAGAATGCGCGGACCTCGGCCTGGAGCGCCTCGCGGCCGAGCGCCAGCCCCGCCCCGCCCGCCACGGCCACCGCGCCCGGATCGGCGGGCATCATGCGGACCGCGCGGCGCGCCGCTGGAGGTGCCGCAGCGCTTGCGGCAGGTGCCCGGCGACCACGACCGGCCGATGTTCGTAATACGAGCCCCAATGCCGCGCGGCCTCGCCCAGCGTGGCGGGATCGGCGGGCGCGAGGGACAGCGGTGCGATGCCCATGCGCAGCAGCAGCCGGCGCAGTTCCTGCGTGAGCGTGCTCACCACCCACCGGTAGCCGAGGCCCGCGAGGTGCGGGCCGAGGCGGGCGATCAGCTGCCACCCCTGGCCGGCCTGCACCGATGCCAGGTGGCCCACTTCCACGATGCAGGTGCGCGCGGGCGCCCTGGCGGCGTGGGGGGCCAGCACGGCCTCGACCGGAAGGGCCAGATAGTGCTCCAGGAACAGCGGCTCGGCGCCGGCGTCGCGGTACCCCGCCGCCGCAACGATGCAACCGCCCTCGCGCAGCGAAACGAGCGAGGTCGCAAACTGCTCCACGCGCGCGCCGAAGCGGTGGCGGTAGACGCCGGCGATGAATGATTCCACCTCGCCGCGACCCTCGGCGCCGGGCGGGTGGACGGTCATCCTGGTCGGCTGCGTTGCCAGCGTGCCGGTGCCTCCGCTGCTGAAGTGGTGGGGCAGGTTCCTGGACATGCGATCTCCCTCGTTGGCCCGGATCCGGGCATGCGGGGGATGCTCGCGCTGGAACATTAACGAGGGATTAAGGGCGCCTCGGCGTTACGGGAAGCCAACTCGACGGTGCTTCGATGGCTCGCGCATCGCGCGCCAGAATGCGCGCGGGAACTCGTGGGGGAAAGGCTAAAAGCAAAGCCCCGTAAGTTGTTGCTCTTACGGGGCTTCTTGCATGCAATCACTCTGGCGGAGAGGGCGGGATTCGAACCCGCGGAGGGCTATTAACCCTCACACGCTTTCCAGGCGTGCGACTTAAACCGCTCATCCACCTCTCCTGCGAGCCCGCAATTGTAGCAGCGGCCCCCTGCCCTTCCGGGCGCAGCTGATCAGGCCGCCTTGGCCCGGCGCGCCTCTTCGGGGTTGGCGATCATCGACAGCAGCAGGTTGACGTCGGCGGGCTTGACCATGTGGAAGTCGAACCCCGCCTGGGCCGAGCGCGTGCGGCTCTCGGCCTCGCCGTAGCCGGTGAGCGCGATCAGCAGCGCGTCGCGCGACGACGGGTCGCTGCGCAGCTTGTGCGCCACCTCGAAACCGTTCATGCCGGGCAGGCCGATGTCCAGCAGCACCACGTCGGGACGGAACTCCTGCGCGATCTGCAGGGCCGCCATGCCTTCGTTGGCCACCTTGACTTCGAAGCCCTCCATCTCCAGCAGGGTCATTAGCGTCTCGGCCGAAGCCATCAGGTCGTCGACCACCAGGATTCGCGAGGCGGTGGGCTGCGGCGTGACCGGCTTGATCGGCGCGATCGACGCCGGCTGCGCCTCGCCGGCCTCGGCCAGCCGCGCCGGCAGCGTGACGCTCACTTCGGTGCCCTTGCCCACCCCTTCGCTGGTCGCGTCCACGGTGCCGCCGTGCAGTTCCACCAGGTGCTTGACCAGCGTGAGGCCGATGCCCAGGCCGCCCTGCGAGCGGTCCAGCGACTGGTCGGCCTGCGCGAACAGGTCGAAGATGTGCGGCAGGAAGGCCGGGTCGATGCCGGTGCCCTGGTCCTTTACCGTGATGCGGACCTTGCCTTCCGCCGAGTAGGCCGCTTTCACGAGGATGCGGCTATCGACGGGCGAGAACTTCGAGGCGTTGTTGATCAGGTTGGACAGCACCTGCGCCAGCCGCACCGAGTCGCCCTCCAGCACCACCGGTTGCTGCGGCAGCTCCAGTTCCAGGCGCTGGTCGCGCGCGTCCAGGCGGGGCATGCTCGATTCGGCGGAGCGCTCGATCAGCGAGGCCAGGCTCATCTTCTCCGGCTTGACCACCACCTTGCCCTGCACGATGCGCGACACGTCCAGGAGGTCGTCGATCAGGCGCGCCATGTGGTCGGCCTGGCGGCTGATGACGTCGCGCGCCCAGCCCATGGTGGGCGGCGCCACGTCCTTGCCCTGCATGATGTGCACGGCGTTGCGGATGGGCGCCAGCGGGTTGCGCAACTCGTGCGCCAGCATGGCCAGGAACTCGTTCTTGCGCCGGTCGGCCTCCTGCACGGCGCTGTACAGGCGGGCGTTCTCCATGGCGATGGAGGCGCGGTCGGCCACTTCGCGCGCCAGCGCCAGCCGGGCGCCGTCGAACTGCTGCGGCCGCCCCAGCAGCACCAGCACCCCGCGCACCCGGTCGCCGGCGAGCAACGGGCACAGCGCGGCGGCTTCGGCGCCGAGTTTGGCCAGCTGCAGCTGGCGGGTGGCGATGGCGCGCTGGAGCGCGTCGCGGGCGTCTTGCGGCAGGCTCTCGAGGTCGGTGCCCTCGCTGCCGTGGGAACGGACCACCTCGCCGTCGGGGTCGACCAGCGCCAGCACCGCCCTTTCGCACAGCATCGGCACCGACAGCTCGAGCAGCGCGTGGATGGTGTGTTCCAGGTCCAGCGAGCGCGACAGCAGCTGGCTCACCTCCGCCAGGTAGTCGGCGCGGTGGATGGCCTCTTCGGCCGCCGCGCGTGCGGCTTCGGAGCGGGCCAGCGCCTCGCGCTCGGCCGCCCTCAGCTGCAGCTGCCGGTTGAGGCGCCACAGCTCGACGAACACGCGGACCTTGGAGCGCAGCACCTCGGGCACCACCGGCGAGGGAATGTAGTCCACCGCGCCCAGGGCGTAGCCGCGCTTGGCCTGCAGCTCGTCGACGTAGGCCGTGATGAAGACGATCGGGGTCTGGGCCGACTTCTTGTAGTGGCGGATCAGGCTGGCCGTCTCCAGCCCGTCGATGTCGGGCATGTTCACGTCCAGCAGGATCACCGCGAACTCCATCTCGAGGATGTAGCGCAGCGCTTCCTTGCCCGACCGGGCACTGACGATGTTCTCGCCCAGCTCATCCAGGATGGAGCGGAAAACGATGTGCTTTTCCTGGAGGTCGTCGACCACCAGGATGTTCGCCTTCTCGCGCTCCTGGAGCGCAGCCTGGGCTTCGTTGTTGGATCTCGCGGTCACTGGTGGAGCCAAGCCCTCAGCACGGTCAGCAGGTCATGGGTGTTCACAGGCTTGGAAAGGTAGTCCCAAGCGCCTGCCTCGATGCATTTCTCGCGGTCGCCCTTCATGGCCTTGGCCGTGACGGCGATCATCGGCAGGTTCTTGCCCTGCGGGAGCTTGCGGATCTCCTTCATGGTCGCCATTCCGTCCATCTCCGGCATCATGATGTCCATCAGAACGACCTCGATCTGCGGATCGTTGGCCACCCGGCTGATGGCCTCGCGCCCATTGTCGGCCCAGACGATGTCCATCGAGTGCTCTTCCAGCACCGTGGCCAGCGCGAAGATGTTGCGCATGTCGTCGTCGACGATCAGCACCCGCTTGCCGGTCAGCGGCTTGGCCTGGGAGATCGACTCTTCCAGCAGTGCACGCCGCGCCTCGGGGAGGCGGGCCACGCTCTGGTGCAGCGCCACCAACGCGGCATCGTACAGGCGGGTGGCGGTGTGCACCTCGGTGACGGTCACCCGGTCGTCGGAGTGCCAGGCGAAGCGGCCCGTCTCGCTGTCGTCGCTGCGGTAGAGCAGCAGCGGCAGCGGGCCCAGGCCGGCGTGGCGCGCGAGCGCCTGCCGCACCTGGGAGGTGTCGAGCTTGCCGAAGGCGTCTTCCAGCACCACGCAGTCGTACTGGCCCTCGTCCAGCGCAGACAGGAAGCCGTCGGCACTCTCGACCACCACGGGCGTGATGTGGTCGTTGGCCAGGTTGGACAGGAACTCGTCGCGCGTGGCGAAGTCCTTCATGGCCACCAGCACGTTGCGCTGCTTGCGGGCGCAGTACGACCGCAGCTTGTCCAGCATGTCGTCCAGGATCTCCTTGGACTGGATCGGCTTCTCGACGAAGGCCAGCGCCCCGCCCTTGAAGGCGCGCTCGCGCGAGTCGTCGGTGGAGATCACGCACACCGGGACGTGGCGCGCGACGAAGTCCTGCTTCAGGCGGTCCAGCACGCGCCAGCCATCCATGTCCGGCAGGTACATGTCCAGCGTGATCGCGGACAGCTGGTACTGGTTGGCGAAGGTCAGCGCGCCGGCGCCCACCGGCGTCACCAGGCCCTTGAAGCCCTTGGCCCGCGCGGCGTCCAGCAGGAAGCGCGCGAAGGCCAGGTCGTTCTCCACGATCAGCAGCACCGGGTCGCCGTCGCGGATGTTGGCGCGGTCGTCGTCGGCCTCGTTCAGGAGGGCCGGCGAGTTGTCCAGCGGGTCCGGCACTTCGGGCACCGGCGCGGGCAGCGGCGGCGGCAGGCGGCGCGCCTGCGGCGCCGGCTGCTCGAGCGGCCGGGTGTCGGAGAACGAGCTGCTGCGGCGGATGTTGCGCGTGGCCGGGAAGTGCACCGGCAGGTACAGGGTGAAGGTGCTGCCCTGCCCCGGCGCGCTGGCCAGGCGGATCTCGCCGCCCAGCAGCTTGGACAGCTCGCGGCTGATCGCCAGGCCCAGGCCGGTGCCGCCGTACTTGCGGCTGGTGGAGCCGTCCGCCTGCTGGAAGGCCTCGAAGATGATCTGCTGCTTGTCGCCCGAGATGCCGATGCCGGTGTCGGCGACCGCGAAGGCGATCACCTGCTGGGCGCGGTTGAGTTCCTCGTGGTCGGAGCTCCAGCCCGTGACCACTTCCTCGACGGTCAGGGTCACGTTGCCCTGGTGGGTGAACTTGAACGCGTTGGACAGCAGGTTCTTCAGGATCTGCTGCAGGCGCTTGATGTCCGTGACCATGGCGTCCGGCAGCTGCAGGCCGGTCTGGATGTGGAAGTCCACGTTCTTGGCCTCGGCCACGTGGCGGAAGGTGCGCTCCACGTACAGCTGCAGGTCGGTCAGGTGCAGCTCGCTGACGTCCACCGCCACCGTGCCGGACTCGATCTTGGACAGGTCCAGGATGTCGTTGATCAGCATCAGCAGGTCGTTGCCCGACGAGTGGATGGTCTTGGCGAACTCCACCTGCTTGGTCGTGAGGTTGCCCTCGGGGTTCTTGGACAGCTGGTCCGACAGGATCAGCAGCGAGTTCAGCGGCGTGCGCAGCTCGTGCGACATGTTGGCCAGGAACTCGGACTTGTACTTGGACGTCAGCGCCAGCTGCTTGGCCTTTTCCTCCAGCGCCTGGCGGGCCTGTTCCACTTCCTGGTTCTTGCGCTCCACCTCGTGGTTCTGGTGCACCAGCAGCCGCGCCTTCTCCTGCAGTTCCTCGTTGGTCTGCTGCAGTTCCTGCTGCCGGCTCTGGAGTTCCTGCGCCAGGGACTGCGACTGCGTCAGCAGGTCCTCGGTGCGCATGTTGGCCTCGATCGTGTTGATCACGATGCCGATGGACTCGGCCAGCTGGTCCAGGAACTGCTGGTGGGTGGAGTTGAAGCGCTCGACCGAAGCCAGCTCCAGCACGCCGCGCACCTGGCCTTCGAAGATGATGGGCAGCACCAGCACGTTGAGCGGCGGCATCTCGGTCAGGCCCGAGGAGATGCGCAGCGTCTCCGGGATGCTGGAGGCCAGCAGGATCTTCTTCTTGTCGAAGGCGCACTGGCCGACCAGGCCTTCGCCCAGGTCGACTTCCTTGCCGTAGGCCCCGTGCCCGTCCGAAGCGTAGCTGGCCATCAGGCGCAGGCGCGGCTGGTCGGAGGTGTAGCGCAGCACGTAGAACTCGGCCTGCTGCGCGCCCACCACGGGCGCCAGCTCGGACAGGATCAGGTGGCCCACCGCCACCAGGTCCTTCTGGCCCTGCAGCATCCGCGAGAACTTGGCCAGGTTGGTCTTGAGCCAGTCCTGCTCGGTGTTCAGCGAGGTCGTGTCCTTGAGGTTGCGGATCATCTCGTTCACGGTGTCCTTGAGCGCGGCCATCTCGCCCAGCGCCTCCACCGTGATCGACCGCGTCAGGTCGCCCTGCGTCACCGCCGTCGCCACCTCGGCGATCGCCCGCACCTGGGTGGTGAGGTTGGCCGCCAGCTGGTTGACGTTCTCGGTCAGGCCCTTCCAGGTGCCCGAGGCGCCCGGCACCTTGGCCTGGCCGCCCAGCTTGCCTTCCACGCCCACCTCGCGCGCCACCGTGGTCACCTGGTCGGCGAACGTGGCCAGCGTGTCGGTCATGGAGTTGATGGTCTCGGCCAGCGCGGCGATCTCGCCCTTGGCCTCCACCGTCAGCTTCTGCTGCAGGTCGCCGTTGGCCACGGCGGTCACCACCTTGGCGATGCCTCGCACCTGCGACGTCAGGTTGCCGGCCATGAAGTTCACGTTGTCCGTGAGGTCCTTCCAGGTGCCGGACACGCCCTTCACCTGTGCCTGGCCGCCCAGGCGGCCCTCGGTGCCCACCTCGCGCGCCACACGCGTCACTTCCGAGGCGAACGAGGACAGCTGGTCCACCATCACGTTGATGGTGTTCTTCAGCTCCAGGATCTCGCCCTTCACGTCCACCGTGATCTTCTTGCCGAGGTCGCCCGCGGCCACCGCCTTGGTCACGTCGGCGATGTTTCGCACCTGGGCCGTCAGGTTGCCGGCCATGAAGTTCACGTTGTCGGTCAGGTCCTTCCAGGTGGGCCACCGCCTTGGTCACGTCGGCGATGTTTCGCACCTGGGCCGTCAGGTTGCCGGCCATGAAGTTCACGTTGTCGGTCAGGTCCTTCCAGGTGCCGGCCACGCCCTGCACGTCGGCCTGTCCGCCCAGCTTGCCTTCGGTGCCCACCTCGCGCGCCACCCGCGTCACTTCCGACGCGAACGATCGCAGCTGGTCCACCATGGTGTTGATCACGTCCTTGATCTGCAGGATCTCGCCGCGCACGTCCACCGTGATCTTCTGCGTCAGGTCGCCCATGGCGATGGCCGTGGCCACCTTGGACACGTCGCGCAGCTGCACCGTGAGGTTGGAGGCCATGGAGTTCACCGACTCCGTCAGGTCCTTCCAGGTGCCGGCCACGCCCTGCACGTCGGCCTGGCCGCCCAGGCGGCCCTCGGTGCCCACCTCGCGCGCCACCCGCGTCACTTCCGCGGCGAACGACGAGAGCTGGTCCACCGTGGTGTTGATCACGTCCTTGATCTGCTGGATCTCGCCGCGCGCTTCGACGGTGATCTTCTGGGTCAGGTCGCCGGTGGCGATGGCCGTGGCCACCTTGGACACGTCGCGCAGCTGCACGGTGAGGTTGGAGGCCATGGAGTTCACCGACTCCGTCAGGTCCTTCCAGGTGCCGGCCACGCCCTGCACGTCGGCCTGGCCGCCCAGCTTGCCTTCGGTACCCACCTCGCGCGCCACGCGCGTCACTTCCGCGGCGAAGGACCGCAGCTGGTCCACCATGGTGTTCACGGTGTTCTTCAGCTCCAGGATCTCGCCCTTCACGTCCACCGTGATCTTCTTGGACAGGTCGCCGTTGGCCACCGCCTTGGTCACGTCGGCGATGTTGCGCACCTGGGCGGTCAGGTTGCCGGCCATGAAGTTCACGTTGTCGGTCAGGTCCTTCCAGGTACCCGCCACGCCCTTCACGTCGGCCTGGCCGCCCAGCTTGCCTTCGGTGCCCACTTCGCGCGCCACGCGCGTCACTTCGGAGGCGAACGAAGACAGCTGGTCCACCATGGTGTTGATGGTGTTCTTCAGCTCCAGGATCTCGCCTTTCACATCCACCGTGATCTTCTTGGACAGGTCGCCCGCGGCCACCGCCTTCGTCACGTCGGCGATGTTGCGCACCTGGGCCGTCAGGTTGCCGGCCATGGAGTTCACCGAGTCGGTCAGGTCCTTCCAGGTGCCGGCCACGCCCTGCACGTCGGCCTGGCCCCCCAGCTTGCCTTCGGTGCCCACTTCGCGCGCCACGCGCGTCACCTCAGAGGCGAAGGACCGCAGCTGGTCCACCATGGTGTTGATGGTGTTCTTCAGCTCCAGGATCTCGCCCTTCACGTCCACCGTGATCTTCTTGGAGAGGTCACCGGCCGCCACGGCGGTCGTCACGTCCGCGATGTTGCGCACCTGGGCCGTGAGGTTGGACGCCATGAAGTTCACCGAATCGGTGAGGTCCTTCCAGGTGCCCGCCACACCCTGCACGTCGGCCTGCCCGCCCAGCTTGCCTTCGGTACCCACTTCCCGCGCCACGCGCGTCACTTCGGAAGCGAACGAGGACAGCTGGTCCACCATCACGTTGATGGTGTTCTTCAGTTCCAGGATCTCGCCCTTCACGTCCACCGTGATCTTCTTGGACAGGTCGCCCGCGGCCACCGCCTTGGTCACGTCGGCGATGTTTCGCACCTGGGCCGTCAGGTTGCCGGCCATGAAGTTCACGTTGTCGGTCAGGTCCTTCGGCCACCGCCTTGGTCACGTCGGCGATGTTTCGCACCTGGGCCGTCAGGTTGCCGGCCATGAAGTTCACGTTGTCGGTCAGGTCCTTCCAGGTGCCGGCCACGCCCTGCACGTCGGCCTGGCCACCCAGCTTGCCTTCCGTACCCACTTCGCGCGCCACGCGCGTCACTTCCGAGGCGAAGGACCGCAGCTGGTCCACCATCGTGTTGATGGTGTTCTTCAGCTCCAGGATCTCGCCCTTCACGTCCACGGTGATCTTCTTGGACAGGTCGCCGGCCGCCACGGCGGTCGTCACCTCGGCGATGTTGCGCACCTGGGCCGTCAGGTTGCCGGCCATGGAGTTCACCGAGTCGGTCAGGTCCTTCCACGTACCGGCCACGCCTTGCACGTCGGCCTGGCCGCCCAGCTTGCCTTCGGTGCCCACTTCGCGCGCCACGCGCGTCACTTCGGAGGCAAAGGACCGCAGCTGGTCCACCATGGTGTTGATGGTGTTCTTCAGCTCCAGGATCTCGCCCTTCACGTCCACCGTGATCTTCTTGGACAGGTCGCCGGCCGCCACGGCGGTCGTCACCTCGGCGATGTTGCGCACCTGGGCCGTGAGGTTCGAGCCCATGGAGTTCACCGATTCGGTCAGGTCCTTCCAGGTGCCGGCCACGCCCTGCACGTCGGCCTGGCCGCCCAGCTTGCCTTCCGTACCTACTTCCCGCGCCACGCGCGTCACTTCGGAAGCGAACGAGGACAGCTGGTCCACCATGGTGTTGATGGTGTTCTTCAGCTCCAGGATCTCGCCCTTCACGTCCACCGTGATCTTCTTGGACAGGTCGCCCGCGGCCACCGCCTTCGTCACGTCGGCGATGTTTCGCACCTGGGCCGTGAGGTTCGAAGCCATGAAGTTCACCGAGTCGGTGAGGTCCTTCCAGGTGCCGGCCACGCCCTGCACGTCGGCCTGGCCGCCCAGCTTGCCTTCGGTGCCCACTTCGCGCGCCACGCGCGTCACCTCGGCGGCGAAGGTGCCCAGCTGCTGCACCATCTTGTTGATGATCATGGCGGTGCGCAGGAACTCGCCTTCCAGCGGCCGGCCGTCGGCCTCCAGGGCCATGGACTTGGACAGGTCGCCCTGCGCCACGGCGCCGATCACGCGCGCCACTTCGGACGTCGGGTGCACCAGGTCGGCGATGAGCGAGTTGATCGATTCGGCCGAGTCGCGCCAGAAGCCGCCGGCGTTGGGCAGCTGGGCCCGCTCTTTCAGCTTGCCTTCCTTGCCGACCACGCGCGACAGGCGGGACAGCTCCTGGGCCATGCGGACGTTCTCGCCCACCACGTCGTTGAAGGCGTCGGCCACCTTGCCGAACACGCCCGGCCAGTCGGGCGGCAGCTGGGCCTTGGGGTTGCCCTTCTTCAGGTCGGTCAGCGCCTTGAAGAGGGCGCGGGTGTTGTCGCCGGTGAGTTCCAGCTCGTCCACGAGCAGGTTGATGGCCGCGACGTTGTCCTGCCAGAAGCCGGTGAGGCGGGCGTCGTCGATCTTGCGGCTGGCCTTGCCGCCCAGGCGCGACACGGTCTCCACCGACTTGAGCTTGTGCGTGGTGCGGGCCGTCTGCGCGGACAGTTCGTTGAACTCGGCCGCGAGCTTGCCGTGGACGCCTTCCCAGTCCGTCGGGAGCGTCACACCGCTTTCTCCCCGCCGGAACGCACCCAGCGCCTTGAGCAGCAGCGCCAGCTCGGTGTCCCGCTGCTCAGTGATCGGGAGTTTCGCCACTACTTCCATTTGATTTGGTCCCCAATACGTAAGCGCCCGTCACGGATGACGGGAAGGTGGCGCAGCGTAGTGATTTCCGACGGATGAGGCAACCTCGGCCATGCACCGATGGCCTGCAAAGCCAATGCCGGCGCGGGTCGTAGGACGGCGCCTACAGCAAGTGGGCCACGCGTACTACAGGTCAGCAGGAAGCCTCAATGACAGCAAAGTAGGTGCACTGCGCATGCGAGGTGTAAACAAAAAAGGCCACCTTGCGGTGGCCTTTCAGAGATCGGAAGCGATCAGTTAGAGCGGGGCCTTCTTGCCACCCTTGTAGGTGTACAGCGTGGTGGCCGGGTTCTTCAGCTCGCCGTTCGGCTCGAACGCGATGGTGGCCGTGACGCCCTTGTAGTTGGCCTTCTTCAGCTCCGGGATGTACTTCTTGGGATCCGTGGAGTTGGCACGCTTCATGGCATCGACCAGCACGAAGGTGGCGTCGTAGGTGTACGGGCTGTAGACCTGGAACTGGTTGGGGTACTTGGTGTCGTACTTGGTCTTCCAGGCCTTGCCGCCGGGCATCTTGTCCAGCGAGGCGCCGCCTTCGGCGCAGATCACGTTCTCGAGCGTCTTGGCACCGGCGGCCAGCTTGATGATCTCGGACGTGCAGATGCCGTCGCCGCCGAAGTACTTGACGTTGGCCAGGCCCAGTTGCTCCATCTGGCGCAGCATCGGGCCGGCTTGCGGGTCCATGCCGCCGTAGAAGATGGCGTCGGGGGCCTTGGCCTTGATGGCGGTCAGGATCGCCATGAAGTCGGTGGCCTTGTCGGTCGTGAACTGCTCGTCCACGATCTGCATGCCCTTGGACTGCGCGGTCTTCTTGAACACCTCGGCCACGCCCTGGCCATAGGCCGTGCGGTCGTCGATGATGGCGACCTTCTTGAGCTTGAGCGTGTCGGCCGCGTGCAGGGCCAGCGCAGCGCCCAGGGCGTTGTCGTTGGCGATGATGCGGAACGTGGTGTTGTAGTTCGGCTTGGTCAGGTTGGGGTTGGTGGCCGCGCCGGTGACGTGCGGGATGCCGCAGTCGTTGTACACCTTGGAAGCGGGGATGGTGGTGCCCGAGTTCAGGTGACCCACCACGCCGGCGACCTTGGAGTCGCACAGCTTCTGGGCGGCGGCCGTGCCCTGCTTGGGATCGGCGGCGTCGTCTTCGGCCTGGATCTCGAACTTGACCTTCTGGCCGCCGATGGTGACGCCCTGGGTGTTCAGTTCTTCCAGCGCCATGCGGACGCCGTTCTCGTTGTCCTTGCCGTAGTGCGCCTGCGCACCGGAAACGGGAGCAACGTGGCCGATCTTGACCACTTGCTGTGCCGCGGCGACGCCGCACACGGCGGCGATGGCGGCAGCGACCGTCAGCTTCATCTTCATCTGCATGGGGAAACCTCCGAAAGTGAGAAAGGGGTTGAGATTTGTTGTGAGCTCAACGGGCGCGAACATATCGCAATTTCCGGGCCCAAACCATAGGGGGAAAGCAGGACGCCGGCTTGCGGCCTCGTGCGTTGGCCGGGATTCGAAAGCCCGCGCCAATGGGTGTGCTGCCTCAGCCTTGGGGGCCGGGGCCGGGGCCGCGGTCGCCGGCCCCGAGCTCCTCGGCGATCGCCTCGGCCACCGCCTGCGTGACCACCGCTTCGATCTGCTCGCGCAGCGCCGGCGCCAGCGCGCGACTGTGCTCCAGCACCACGCTGGCGATGGCTTCGCGCAGGCGCCGGTCCAGGGTGAGGTCGACCCGCTGCATCACGCGGTGGACCAGCTGCTCCTCGTTGAGGCGCTCGGCCGCCACCGGAGCCGGCGTGCCCGGCACCACTTCGGTGAGCGTGGGCACGTACCGGGGCGGCAGGCGCGTCGCCATCACTGGGCCTGCGCCAGGTCGTGCCGCACGATGGCGTAGCCGCGGTCGGCGTAGTGCTTCCAGCGCTGGCGCGCCTGCATCCGGTCGCCGTCGTCCTGCGTGACCACTTCGATCAGTCGCTCGAAGCGCTCGAAGCCCTCGGGCAGGCCCTCGCCCAGGTTGACCAGCACCTGCTGGTGCGGCGCGCTGCGCGGCGCCTCGGCCAGCACGATGGGACTGCGCGCCTGCACGCGCTGGCCCTGGGCCGAGGCGTGGCTGTGCGGGATGAAGTCGAGCGCACCGAACGTCCACAGCGTGGTGTCCAGCTCGCGCAGTTGTTCCGGGCTTCCCGTCACCACCACGCGCGAGCCGGCGCCGAACGCCTTGCGCAGCAACCGGCAGGCATAACCCAGCTTGTCCGGCGCGTTGAAGTGGAACGAGATCTCCGTCATGCCTTTCTCAGGCCGCGACCTTGCGGCGTGCTGCCGGTTTGCCGGCCTTGGCCACCTTCGCGCCGGCCTTCGCTTGCGTCTTCGATTCCGGTTTCGATTGCGCCAGCAGGTAGTGCACCAGCAGGCCCACCGGCCGCCCGGTGGAACCCTTGGCCGCCCCGCCCTTCCACGCCGTGCCGGCGATGTCCAGGTGCGCCCACGGGTACTTGGCCGCGAAGCGCTGCAGGAACTTGGCCGCGGTGATGGCGCCGCCGGGCCGGCCGGCCACGTTGGCCATGTCGGCGAAATTGGTCTTCAGTCCTTCGCCGTATTCGTCGTCCAGCGGCATGCGCCAGCACAGGTCGAAGGCCGACTCGCCCGCCTGCTGCAGCGCGCCTGCGAGCGCATCGTCGGTGGAGAACAGGCCGCTGCGCACCCCGCCCAGCGCGATCATGCAGGCGCCGGTGAGCGTGGCGACGTCGATCACCGCGCGCGGCTTGAACTTCTCCGCGTAGGTCAGCGCATCGCAGAGGATCAGGCGCCCTTCGGCGTCGGTGTTCAGCACCTCGATGGTCTGCCCGCTCATGCTGGTGACCACGTCGCCCGGCTTCATCGCGCGGCCATCGGGCAGGTTCTCGCAGCTGGGGATCAGGCCGATGACGTTGAGGGCCGGGCGCAGGTCGCCCAGCGCGCGGAAGGTGCCCAGCACGCTGGCCGCGCCGCCCATGTCGAACTTCATCTCGTCCATCTCGCCCGCGGGCTTGATGGAGATGCCGCCGCTGTCGAAGGTGATGCCCTTGCCGACCAGCACCACGGGCGCCTCCGACGCGGCGGCGCCCTGGTAGCGCAGCACGATGAACCGCAGCGGCTCCTCGGACCCGCGGGCCACCGCCATGAAGGAGCCCATGCCCAGTTTGGCGACCTCCTTGGGGCCCAGCACCTCGCACTGGAAGCCGTGGGCCTTGGCGAGCTTCCTGGCTTCTTCGCCCAGGCGCGTGGGCGTGGCCAGGTTGGGCGGCATGTTGCCGAGTTCACGCGCCATCTCGATGCCGTTGGCGGCGCCGCGCGCCGAGTCGAACGCGGTGCGCAGCGAGCCGGCGTCCTGCGCCACCGCGATGGTGACGCGATCGAGCTCGCGGCCTTCCGGCTTGCTCTTGGTGGCCACGTAGACGTAGCTGGCCTCGGCGGTGGCGGCCACGGCGGCCCGCACCGCATCGTCGCCCGCGCCCTGCGGCAGGCAGATGACGAGGCGCTTGACCGACTTCATGCGAAGCCCGGTCACGGCCGCCTGCACTGCGGTCTGGATGCGCTTGCCCGAACCGTCGCCGGCGCCGGCGAACACGACGCGCGCCGCGCCCACGCCGGGCATGCGGTAGGCCTGCAGCAGCTTGCCCGGCTTGGGCTCGAAATCGCCGGCCTTGCGCGCGTCCTGCACCAGGCGCGACAGCGGATCCGCGGCCCCCTTGAAGTCCTCCGGCACCACCACCACCAGGGCATCGCATTTCTGTGCGGCGGCTTCTGCCAGCCCCAGGGTCTTGAGTTCGAAGTCCATAATCGGCGGTTGTTTTTCGTTCGCGAGTTCAGCGGTCCGCGCCGATGTTATTCCATTCCTCCCTGCGCAAAGAGCTGGCCCGAAGTTTCGGCGCGACCCTGGTGGTGCTGGTCACGATCGTCATGACGATGACCCTGATCCGCACGCTGGGCCAGGCCAACCGCGGCAGCGTGAACCCGCAGGAAATCCTGATGGTCATGGGCTATACGGTGCTCGGCTACCTGCCGCCGATCCTCACGCTGTGCCTGTTCATCGCCATCGTCGGCACGCTCTCGCGCATGTACGGCGACAGCGAGATGGTGATCTGGTTCTCCGCCGGCCGCGGGCTGTCGGCGCTGGTGCGGCCGCTGCTCGGTTTCGCCTGGCCGATCCTCGCGGCCGTGGCGGTGCTGGCCCTCCTGATCTGGCCTTGGGCCAACCAGCAGACGCAGGAGCTGAAGGACCGCTACGGCAGCCGCGGCGACCTGGAGCGAGTGGCGCCCGGCCAGTTCCAGGAGTCCGCCAGCGGCACGCGGGTGTTCTTCCTGGACAAGGACACGCCGGACAACAAGTCGGGCAAGAACATCTTCATCTCCACCGTCGAGAAGGGCAAGCAGACTGTCACGTCCGCGCGCACCGGGCGGGTGGTGACCGAGGGCGAGCGCCAGTTCCTGCTGCTCGGCGACGGCCAGCGGCTGGAAACCACGGTCGAAGGCGGCCAGCTGAAGATCAGCGAGTTCCAGGAGCTGGGCAACCAGGTGGGCGGCCCGCAGCTCGGACCGCAGGACAGCCTGCCCACCAAGGCGCGGTCCACCGCGCTGCTGCTGGTGGACCGCTCGCGCGGCAACCTGGGTGAGCTGGCCTGGCGCATCGGCCTGGCGCTGGCGGCGTTCAACTTCGTCGTGATCGCCATCACGGTGTCCAGTGTCAACCCGCGCGCCGGGCGCAGCGGCAACCTGGTGTTCGCGCTGTTCGCCTTCATCGTCTACTACAACCTGCTCAACCTGGGCCAGGGCTGGATCGGCTCCGGTCGGGTCAGCTTCACCGCCTTCATGCTGGTCCTGCACGGCGGCGTGTTCCTGCTGTCGGCGCTCTGGCTGGGCAAGCAGCACAACAACTGGGGCTGGGGGCGGATCCGCCGGACCTCCGCTGGGGCCGGCGCTTGAACACGATCCGCCGACTCATCTACCGCGAGGTGCTGGCCGCGGTGCTGTTCGTGGCCGCGGGCTTCCTGGCCCTCTTCTTCTTCTTCGACTTCGTCGAGGAGCTGCCCAACGTGGGCCGCGGCGTCAGCCCCTACCGCCTGACGCAGGCGCTGCTGTACGTGACGCTGCTGCTGCCCAGCCACCTCTACGAGCTGCTGCCCATCGCCGTGCTGATCGGCACCATCTTCGTGATGGCGCGGCTGGCGCAAAGCTCCGAGTACACCATCCTGCGCACCAGCGGCCTGGGGCCGGGGCGGGCGCTGCGCACCCTGCTCGCGCTGGGCCTGGCCTTCACCGCCCTCACCTTCGCGGCCGGCGACTACCTGGCCCCCGCCGCGGACAAGGCCGCCCAGTTGCTGCGCGCGCGCTTCCAGGGCCGCATCAGCATCGGACAGACCGGCGCCTGGCTGAAGGAGCGCCAGCAGCAGTCCACCTACAACGTGAACGTGTCGTCCCTGGCGCCCGACGGCTCGATGCAGGACGTGCGCCTCTTCCAGGCCGACGACCGCGGCTTCCTGGTCAGCATCACGGTGGCACCGAAGGCCAGTTTCCAGCGGGGCGCGTGGCTGCTGCAGGGCGCCGAGATCACGCGCTTCCAGACCCGCTCCACCGCGCCGAAGGTCGAGCGCAGCACGACGCCGCAGGTGCGCTGGGCCACCGAGATCACGCAGGAGATGGTGTCGGTGGCGCTGCTCAAGCCGAACCGCATGAGCACGCTGGACCTGTTCAACTACATCCAGCACCTGGAGCAGAACGGCCAGACCTCGCAGCGCTACGAGATCGAGTTCTGGCGCAAGGTCTTCTACCCCCTCAGCTGCCTGGTGATGGTGGTGCTGGCCCTGCCCTTCGCGTACCTGCACTTCCGCTCGGGCGGCATCACGACGTACGTGTTCGGCGGCGTGCTGATCGGCATCAGCTTCTTCCTGCTGAACAACGTGTTCGGCTACGTGGGCAACCTGCGCAACTGGTGGCCCTGGCTGACGGCGGCGGCGCCCGGGTTGCTCTATTCGCTGCTGTCGCTGGCCGCTTTCAGCTGGCTGGTCTTGCGACGATGACGCGGCGAGCGGTGATCCTGTTCGGGCATGGCTCGCGCGACCCCGCGTGGCGGGCGCCGATGGACGCCCTGACGCGCCGCATCGGCGAGCTGGCGCCCGGGACGCCCGTGGTCTGCGCATTCCTCGAACTGCAGGCGCCGGACTTCGCGGCGGCCGTCTCCCAGCTGGTGGACGACGGCGCTGGGCACCTCACCGTGCTGCCGATGTTCCTCGGCGTCGGCAAGCATGCGCGGGAAGACTTGCCGCGGCTCGTCGAGGCTGCGCAAACCGCGCACCCGGGCCTTTCGTTCCGCGTCCTGCCCTCGGTGGGCGAGCGGGCCGACGTGCTGGAACTGCTGGCCGCGGCCGCCCTGCAGCAGGTCGGCCCTTAGACGATTCCTGCATAATAGGTTCTTCCTTAAGATGCATCCGGCATGAACCTCCATCAATTCCGCTTCGTCCAGGAAGCGGCCCGCCGCAACCTCAACCTGACGGAAGCGGCCAAGGCGCTCCACACCTCGCAGCCGGGTGTGTCCAAGGCCATCATCGAACTCGAAGAAGAACTGGGCGTGGAGATCTTCGCCCGGCACGGCAAGCGCCTGAAGCGCATCACCGAGCCTGGCCAGCACGTGCTGCGCAGCATCGAGCTGATCATGCGCGAGGTGGGCAACCTCAAGCGCATCGGCGAGCAGTTCAGCGCCGAGGACAGCGGCACCCTCTCCATCGCCACCACCCACACCCAGGCGCGCTACGTGCTGCCGGTGCCGGTGGCCAGGCTGCGCGAGGCCTACCCCAAGGTGAACGTCAGCCTGCACCAGGGCTCGCCCGACCAGGTGGCCCGGATGGTGATCGACGAGACGGCCGAGATCGGCATCGCCACCGAGTCGCTGTCCGACTACCAGGAGCTGGTCACGCTGCCCTGCTACGAATGGCAGCACGTGCTGGTGATGCCGCTGGACCATCCGCTGGTGGCCAAGGAGCGCATCAGCCTGGAGGACCTGGCGTCCGAGCCGATCATCACCTACCACCCCTCCTTCACCGGGCGCACGCGCATCGACACCGCCTTCGCCACCCGCAAGCTGGAGCCGCGCATCGCGCTCGAGGCGATCGATTCCGACGTGATCAAGACCTACGTGCGCCTGGGCCTGGGCATCGGCATCGTGGCCGAGATGGCGGTGCGCGACGACGGCCAGAACGCCGACCTGGCGGTGCGGCCGCTGGGCACGCTGTTCGGCCAGAACGTCGCCCGCGTCGCCTTCAAGCGCAGCGCCTACCTGCGCAACTTCGTCTTCCATTTCGCCGAGCTGCTGTCCAGCCGGCTCGACCGCAACCTGATCGCCAAGGCCATGACCGGCCACGTGAACGACTATGAGCTCTGAAGCCATCGCCGCGCGGACGCCTTCCGTGCAGACCAAGCTGCCGGCCGTCGGCACCACCATCTTCACCGTGATGTCGGCCCTGGCCACCGAGACCGGTGCCGTCAACCTGGGCCAGGGCTTCCCCGACTTCGAGTGCGACCCGAAGCTGGTGCAGGCCGTCACCGACGCCATGACGCGGGGGCTGAACCAGTACCCGCCGATGACCGGCGTGCCCGCGCTGCGCGAGGCCATCGCCGGCAAGGTCGAGGCGCTCTATGGCCGCCGCTATGACCCGGGCGCCGAGATCACGGTCACCGCCGGTGCCACGCAGGCCATCATCACCGCCATCCTCGCCGTGGTGCGGCCGGGCGATGAAGTGATCGTGCTGGAGCCCTGCTACGACAGCTACGTGCCCAACATCGAGCTGGCCGGCGGCACCGTCGTGCGGGTGCCGCTGGTGCCCGGCACCTTCCGCCCCGACTTCGACCGCATCGCCGCGGCGCTGACGCCGCGCACGCGGGCGATCCTGGTCAACTCGCCGCACAACCCCAGCGCCACGGTGTGGACGCGCGAAGAGATGCTGCGCCTGCAGGACCTGCTCGCGCCCACCGACGTGCTCCTGATCAGCGACGAGGTCTACGAGCACATGGTGTTCGACGGCCAGCCGCACCAGAGCGCGGCGCGCTTCCCCGGGCTGGCGGCGCGTGCTTTCATCGTCTCCAGCTTCGGCAAGACCTACCACGTCACCGGCTGGAAGGTCGGCTACGTGCTGGCGCCGCCATCGCTCAGCGCCGAGTTCCGCAAGGTGCACCAGTTCAACGTGTTCACGGTCAACACGCCGGTGCAGCACGGGCTGGCGGCGTACATGGCGCGGCCCGAGCCCTACCTGGAACTGCCGGCCTTCTACCAGCACAAGCGCGACCTCTTCCGCGAGGGGCTCCAGTCCACGCGCTTTCGCATGCTGCCCAGCGAAGGCAGCTACTTCCAGTGCGTGGACATCTCCGCCGTGAGCGACCTGCGGGAAGACGAGTTCTGCCTGTGGCTCACGCGCGAGATCGGCGTCGCGGCCATCCCGCTGTCGGCCTTCTACGGCGACGGATTCGACCAGCGCGTGGTGCGCTTCTGCTTCGCCAAGCGCGACGAGACGCTGAAAGAGGCGCTCGCCCGGCTGGCTCGGCTGTGAGCCGAACGGTGGCGCCCTGCATCGCATCGAGCCTGTAGGCGCCCGCCTGCACCGGCGCCTGCGTCAGCGCCGCCGAGGCATCCGCGCCCGCTGACACGGCGGGAAGCGCTGAGGCCGGAACATCTGGCACTTTCAGCTCTTGGATTCGCGCATGCAACGCAGAACAGCCCTCGGGGCGCTCGCCTCCATGGCGTTGGCCGCCTGCGGCGGAGGTGGCGGCGGCGGCCAGATCGTTGCCGCGACCACGCCGCAACCGCAGGCCAGCGCGTTCGCCGCGTCGGGCAGCATCGCCGCCTGGGGCGACTCGCACACCACGGGACTGCCCGGCCGGCCCGACGTGCCTGGCTACGCCGCCTTGCTCGGGCAGATCGCCGGCGGGCGGCAAGTCTTCACGGGCGGCGCGGCCGGTCTGACGTCGACGCAGATCGCCAACCTGCAGGTGAACGACGCGCATGACGACTGGACCAACGTGTTCTGGTATGGCGGCAACAACCAGACCCAGGCCGAAACGATCAAGGCCGACCTGGCGCGCTCCATCGCGTCGCTCGCGCCCGGCAACCAGCGCTTCCTGGTGCTCGCGGTCACGAACCAGGCCGCGCCAGCCGAGCGCCGGGGCGGCGCGAACTACGACGGCATCGTCGGCCTGAACGCCGACCTCGCGGCGCTGTACGGGGATCGCTTCTTCGACGTGCGCAGCTTCCTGGTCGGCCTGTCCGACCCGGCCAACCCGGCCGACGTCATCGACCGCCGGGATGACGTGGTGCCGACGTCCCTGCGCGCCGACGGGGTCCACCTCAACGTCGCCGGCTACACGGCCGTGGCCCGCAGGGTCCTGGAGATCATCGCGGCCAACGGCTGGTGAGCACGCCGCGGCCGGCCCGACCATAATCGGGCCGGCTTTTTTCAGGAGGGACGGCGTGGTCCAGTACTGGCTGATGAAATCCGAGCCCGACGAGGTCTCCGTGGACGACGCGCTCGCGGCGCCCAAGGCCACCGTGCCCTGGACCGGCGTGCGCAACTACCAGGCGCGCAACTTCATGCGGGACGTCATGCGCATCGACGACGGCGTGCTGTTCTACCACTCGAGCTGCGCCGAGCCGGGCATCGTCGGCATCGCCCGCGTGGCCTCCACGCCCTACCCCGATCCCACGCAGTTCGAGCGGTCCTCACCCTACTTCGACCCCGCCTCGAAGCAGGAGTCGCCGCGCTGGTCGCTGGTGGACGTTCAGGTGGTGAAGAAGACGCGCAACCTCACGCTGCCGGAGATGCGATCGATCCCCGGGCTGGCCGACATGCTGGTGCTCAAGAAGGGCAACCGGCTGTCCATCACGCCCGTGGAGGCCAAGCACTGGCGGTTCATCACCAAGCTGCTGGGCGCCTGATCGCGCGCGCATGAAAAAAGCCGCCCGAGGGCGGCTTTTTCGTTGGCGTAAGGGAAGGCCCTGGCTTACTCGCTGGAGATTTCCTCCGGCTCCGGCTTGGACCGGCCTTCCTTCTTCGGCAAGGGCTGGATGTCGAGCACGACCTCCTCCTTGTCGTCCAGGTCGACCGTCAGGCGACCGCCTTCCGTGAGCCGGCCGAACAGCAGTTCGTCGGCCAGCGCCCGGCGGATGGTGTCCTGGATCAGGCGCTGCATCGGGCGGGCGCCCATCAGCGGATCGAAGCCCTTCTTGGCCAGGTGCTTGCGCAGCTGGTCGGTGAAGGTGACCTCCACCTTCTTCTCGGCCAGTTGCTGCTCGAGCACCAGCAGGAACTTGTCGACCACGCGCAGGATGACCTGCTCGTCCAGCGCCTTGAAGCTGACGATCGCGTCCAGGCGGTTGCGGAACTCCGGCGTGAACAGGCGCTTGATGTCGGCCATCTCGTCGCCCGATTCGCGCGGGTTGGTGAAGCCGATGGTCGCCTTGTTCATGGTCTCGGCGCCCGCATTGGTCGTCATGACGATGATGATGTTGCGGAAGTCGGCCTTGCGCCCGTTGTTGTCGGTCAGCGTGCCGTGGTCCATCACCTGCAGCAGCACGTTGAAGATGTCCGGGTGCGCCTTCTCGATCTCGTCGAGCAGCAGCACCGCGTGCGGCTTCTTCGTGATGGCTTCGGTGAGCAGGCCGCCCTGGTCGAAGCCCACGTAGCCCGGGGGCGCGCCGATCAGGCGCGACACCGCATGGCGCTCCATGTACTCGGACATGTCGAAGCGGATCAGCTCGATGCCCATGATGTAGGCCAGCTGCTTGGCCGCCTCGGTCTTGCCGACGCCGGTGGGGCCGGAGAACAGGAACGAGCCGATCGGCTTGTCGCCCTTGCCCAGGCCCGAGCGCGCCATCTTGACCGCGCCCGCCAGCACTTCCAGCGCCTTGTCCTGGCCGAACACCACGCTCTTGAGGTCGCGCTCGATGCTCTGCAGCTTGCCGCGGTCGTCGTTGGAGACGTTGGCGGGCGGGATGCGCGCGATCTTGGCCACGATCTCCTCGACCTCGGTCTTGGAGATGGTCTTCTTGCGCTTGCCCGCGGGCAGGATGCGCTGGGCCGCGCCGGCCTCGTCGATCACGTCGATGGCCTTGTCCGGCAGGTGGCGGTCGTTGATGTACTTGGCGCTCAGCTCGGCCGCCGCCTGCAGGGCGTTGGCCGCGTACTTGACGCTGTGGTGCTCCTCGAACCGCGACTTCAGGCCCTTGAGGATCTCGATCGTCTGTTCGACGCTGGGCTCCACCACGTCGACCTTCTGGAAGCGCCGCGACAGGGCCGCGTCCTTCTCGAAGATGCCGCGGTATTCGGTGAACGTGGTCGCGCCGATGCACTTGAGAGCGCCGCTGGAGAGCGCCGGCTTGAGCAGGTTGGACGCGTCCAGCGTGCCGCCCGACGCCGCGCCGGCGCCGATCAGGGTGTGGATCTCGTCGATGAACAGGATGGCGTTGGGCTTGTCCTTGAGGGACTTGAGCACGCCCTTCAGGCGCTGCTCGAAGTCGCCGCGGTACTTGGTGCCCGCCAGCAGCGCGCCCATGTCCAGCGAATACACGCTGGATTCGGCCAGGATCTCCGGCACGTCCTTCTGGACGATGCGCCAGGCCAGGCCTTCCGCGATGGCGGTCTTGCCCACGCCGGCCTCGCCCACCAACAGCGGGTTGTTCTTGCGCCGGCGGCACAGGATCTGGATCACGCGCTCGACCTCGTACTCGCGGCCGATCAGCGGATCGATCTTGCCGTCCTTGGCCTGCTGGTTGAGGTTGACGGTGAACTGCTCCAGCGGCGAAGCCTTCTCGCTCTTCTCGCCGCCGTCCTCGCCTTCGCCGGAGGACGACTCGCCGCTCTTGGCGGGCTCGGGCGGGTCGCTCTTCTTGATGCCGTGGGCGATGAAGTTGACCACGTCCAGGCGCGTCACGCCCTGCTGGTGCAGGTAGTAGACGGCGTGCGAGTCCTTCTCGCCGAAGATGGCCACCAGCACGTTGGCGCCGGTGACTTCCTTCTTGCCGTTGCCGGTCGACTGCACGTGCATGATCGCGCGCTGGATCACGCGCTGGAATCCCAGCGTGGGCTGGGTGTCGACGTCATCCGTCCCGGCAACCTGGGGCGTGTTGTCCTTGATGAAGTTGGACAGCGACTTGCGCAGGTCGTCGATGTTGGCCGAGCATGCCCGGAGCACTTCCGCCGCGCTGGGGTTGTCCAGCAGGGCCAGCAGCAGGTGTTCCACGGTGATGAACTCGTGACGCTGCTGCCGCGCCTCCACGAATGCCATGTGGAGGCTGACTTCCAATTCCTGGGCAATCATGAACTTTCCTTTTGCCTATCTTGCTTGCTCACTGTAGACCGCTTTTCGACCCGCTTTCACTCTACGGGTTCACTGACGCACTGCAACGGGTGGCCTGCCTGCCGGGCGGCTTCCTGAACCTGCTCGACCTTGGTGGCGGCCACGTCCCTCGAATAGACCCCGCAGATGCCTTTTCCATCCAGATGGATCTTGAGCATGATCTGCGTGGCCGTCTCGCGGTCCTTGTTGAAGAATTCCTGGATCACCACCACGACGAACTCCATGGGGGTGTAGTCGTCGTTGAGCATGACGACCTGGTACATCTGGGGCGGCTGTGTCTTCTGCGTCCGCCGCTCGAGCACCACGGAGCCGCCGTCGTCGTCCGTCGGCTGCGCCTTCGGTGCAACCGGGGCAGGCACGGGTGGTTTGCTGGCCATGAAATTCATTCTATCGAGCAGGCTTTCGCACTGCACCGCAAAAGTGAAATGGTGACGGCAGCGCCACATTCAAGCGGCAGGCTTCCGTCGCTCGGATGGCCTCGCGACCCCGAAGGAACGCGCCGCTCGATTGTCCGCTCTGCCTCGACCGCACCGTCGATTCCCGGTCCGTTCGGGCCATCTAAACTTTAGTATGTGAAAATGTTGACAGCGCTTGCCTGAACCCGGACACTCGCACTTTGTTACGAGGGACAAGAAAGAGGGCCTGCAATGGCAACCGGTACTGTGAAGTGGTTCAACGACGCGAAGGGCTTCGGATTCATCGAGCCGGACGGCGGTGGCTCCGACGTATTCGCGCACTTCTCCGCCATCTCGATGGACGGCTTCAAGACCCTCAAACAGGGCTCGCGGGTCACGTTCGAGATCACCGAAGGCCCCAAGGGCCAGTTGGCGCAGAACATCCACGCCGAGGTGCAGCCGATCCAGACCCAGCCCCCGCAGGGCGAGCGGCCTCCGCGCCACTCCAAGGTGCGCGCCCCGCAGTTCCACGCGCCGTCGCCGCGTCCCGACATGTCGGCCGACTGAAGGCTGCTTGCGCATGAGAAAAGCCGCCCGAGGGCGGCTTTTTCTTTGCCAGGTGCCGAGCGGCCTCGCGGCCGCCGGCCCCGCTCACATGTGGTCGATCATGACCTGGCCGAAGCCGGAGCAGCTGACCTGGGTGGCACCATCCATCAGGCGCGCGAAGTCGTACGTCACCTTCTTGGAGTGGATCGCCTTTTCCATCGAGCTGATGATCAGGTCGGCGGCCTCGGTCCAGCCCATGTGGCGCAGCATCATCTCGGCCGAGAGGATCTCGGAGCCCGGGTTGACGTAGTCCTTGCCGGCGTACTTGGGCGCGGTGCCATGGGTCGCCTCGAACATCGCCACCGTGTCGCTGAGGTTCGCGCCGGGGGCGATGCCGATGCCGCCCACTTGGGCGGCCAGCGCGTCGGAGACGTAGTCACCGTTGAGGTTCAGCGTGGCGATCACGCTGTACTCGGCCGGCCGCAGCAGGATCTGCTGCAGGAAGGCGTCGGCGATGCTGTCCTTGACGACGATGTCCTTGCCCGTCTTCGGGTTCTTCATCTTCATCCACGGGCCGCCGTCGATCTCCACCGCGCCGAACTCGCGCTTGGCCAGGGCGTAGCCCCAGTCGCGGAACCCGCCTTCGGTGAACTTCATGATGTTGCCCTTGTGGACCAGGGTCACGCTGGGCTTGTCGTTGTCGATGGCGTACTGCAGCGCCTTGCGCACCAGGCGCTCCGTGCCCTCGACCGACACCGGCTTGATGCCGATGGCGGACGTGCCCGGGAAGCGGATCTTGTTGACGCCCATTTCCTTGGTCAGGAAGTCGATGACCTTCCTGGCCTTGTCGGTGTTGGCCTCGTACTCGATGCCGGCGTAGATGTCTTCCGAGTTCTCGCGGAAGATGACCATGTTGGTCTTCTCGGGTTCCTTCAGCGGCGAAGGCACGCCCTTGAAGTACTGGATCGGGCGCAGGCAGACGTAGAGGTCCAGCTCCTGGCGCAGCGCCACGTTCAGCGAGCGGATGCCGCCGCCCACCGGGGTGGTCAGCGGGCCCTTGATGGACACCACGTACTCGCGGGCGACCTTCAGGGTTTCGTCAGGCAGCCAGACGTCGGGGCCGTAGACCTTGGTGGCCTTCTCGCCCGCAAAGATCTCCATCCACTGGATCTTGCGCTTGCCGCCATAAGACTTGGCCACGGCGGCATCCACCACCTTCAGCATCACCGGCGTGATGTCCATGCCGGTGCCGTCGCCCTCGATGTACGGAATGATCGGCTGGTCCGGCACGTTCAGCGACGTGTCGGCGTTGACGGTGATCTTCTGGCCCTGGCTGGGCACCTTGATGTGCTGGTACATGGGGGAAACGGTCTCCGGGAGATGGGAAATGCGCGTTGCCTGCGGCAAACCCGGGGATTCTAGCCCTGACGCCGGAGGC
Organism: Ramlibacter sp. Leaf400; assembly: GCF_001424545.1. GTDB lineage: Bacteria > Pseudomonadota > Gammaproteobacteria > Burkholderiales > Burkholderiaceae_C > Ramlibacter. The sequence goes on from NZ_LMQL01000010.1 coordinate 387,718, forward strand.
CCTCCCGATGCGCCATCGGGGAAAGCCCGAACCTGTCAACCGATGAGACGTGCAAGCCGTTGGCGGAGGACCTCCCACGACGGGAGGTTTCCATAACCAATCCTCAGAGGACTGATCCAATGAACAAGCTGCTCGCCGCCCTCGTGGCCCTCTTCGCCACCGCCGCCTTCGCCCAGACCGCCGCTCCCGCCGCCGCCGCTTCCGCCCCCAAGGCGGCTGCCAAGGCCGAAGCCACGGCCGAGAAGAAGGAAGTGAAGGCCGAAGCCAAGGCCGACAAGAAGGAAGCCAAGGCCGAGAAGAAGGAAACCAAGGCCAAGGCCGAAGCGAAGGCCGACAAGAAGGTCGCCACCGCCGAGAAGAAGAAGGAAGCCGGCACCGCCAAGGCCGAAGCCAAGAAGGACGAAGCCAAGAAGTAAATCCCTCCGGGATGCACTCGAAACGCCCGCCCAGCGCGGGCGTTTCGCTTTCCGGGTGCCGAGCGCGCCAGAATCAATGCCATGAAACTCGCCCGAATCGCCTCGACCCTGCTGCTGGCCGCGGCGTCCGCCTTCGCCCAGGAGCCCCAGATGGACCTGCCCCGCGTGGAGCTGTCCGCCGGCATGCACAAGATCCAGGCGCAACGCGCCCGCACGCCGAGCCAGACCGCCACCGGCCTGATGTGGCGCACGCAGATGCCGCAGCACGAGGGCATGCTGTTCGAGTTCCCCCAGGCCTTCCAGCAGTGCTTCTGGATGAAGGACACGCTGATCCCGCTCTCGGCCGCCTTCATCGAGGAGGACGGCACCATCGCCAACATCGCCGACATGCAGCCGCGGTCGCTGGACTCGCATTGCTCGACCAAGCCGGTGCGCTACGTCCTCGAGATGAACCAGGGCTGGTTCGCCAAGCGCGGGATCAAGGCCGGCATGAAGCTCGCCGGCCCGCCCTTCCAGAAGTAGGCGCCCCACAAAGGAAAAGGCCCGCATGCGCGGGCCTTGTTCATTTCGGAGAAGGAGCGCTTCAGCCGAAGTTCTTCTGCGCGAACTCCCAGTTCACCAGCTTGTCCAGGAAGGTCTCGACGTACTTCGGGCGCAGGTTGCGGTAGTCGATGTAGTACGCGTGCTCCCACACGTCCACGGTCAGGACGGCCTTGTCGGCGGTGGTCAGCGGTGTGCCGGCCGCGCCGGTGTTCACGATGTCCAGGCCGCCATCGGGCTTCTTCACCAGCCAGGTCCAGCCCGAACCGAAGTTGCCGACCGCCGACTTCACGAAGGCCTCGCGGAAGGCCGCGTAGCTGCCCCACTTGGCATTGATGGCCTGGGCCAGCGAGCCGGTGGGCTCGCCGCCGCCGTTCGGCTTCATGCAGTTCCAGAAGAAGGTGTGGTTCCAGACCTGGGCCGAGTTGTTGTAGATGCCGCCGGAGGACTTCTTGATGATCTCCTCCAGGGTCATGTTCTCGAACTCGGTGCCCTTCTGCAGGTTGTTGAGGTTCACCACGTACGCGTTGTGGTGCTTGCCATGGTGGAACTCCAGGGTTTCCTTGGAATAGTGCGGCGCCAGCGAGTCGATCGGGTACGGGAGCGGGGGCAGGGTATGTTCCATGGGATCCTCGAGTTGATTGTGTTGTGGGAAGCCAATGATTCTAGGCAACTAAAGAAGGCGCGGCTGCGCGACGGTGAGATCAACCTCGCCCTCGGCAAGGGTCGCCCGCAGCGGCTGTCCGGGCCTCGTCTGCGAAGCCTTGAAGACCACGCCACCGTGCTCGTCGGTGATGAGCGCATAGCCGCGCTGCAGCACCAGCTTGGGGTCCATCAGCTCGAGCCGCAGTTCCGCCCGGTGCACCCGGTCGCGCTGCCTTTGCAGCCGCCGGTCCAGCGCGCCTTGCAGCGCGGCCCGCCGGCCTTCCAGCGACGTCCGGCCCCGCTCCAGCCGAAGCAGCACCGCATGGCGAAGCGCGTCCCCTAGCTGTGCGGTCCGGCGCTGCTGCTGGGCGAGGCGGCCCGAGGGCCGACCCAGCCGGCCGGCGGCCAGGTCCAGCCGCTGCGCGGCCGCGTCCACCCGGCGCGTCACGGCGCGCCCCAGCCGCTCGTGCGCCGACTCCAGCGCCTGCAGCAACTCGCCGCGCGGCTGCGCCACCAGCTCCGCCGCGGCGGTGGGCGTGGGGGCTCGCAGGTCGGCGCAGAAATCCGCGATGGTCACGTCGGTCTCGTGGCCCACGCCGCACACCAGCGGCACCGGGCTGCGGACGATGGTGCGGGCCAGGGCCTCCTCGTTGAACGACCACAGGTCCTCGATGGAGCCGCCTCCGCGCACCAACAGGATGACGTCGACCTCGCCCGCCTGGGCCCGCCGGTAGAGCGCTTCCAGCGCACCGACGAGTTCGCCCACGGCCTGTCCGCCCTGCACCGCCGCCGGCGCCAGCACCACCGGGATGTGGGGCACGCGCCGCCGCAAGGCCGTGGCCACGTCGTGCAGCGCCGCGGCCCCGAGGGAGGTCACCAGGCCGATCGCGCGCGGGTGGCGCGGCAGCGGCCGCTTGCGCGCGGGGTCGAACAGCCCCAGGGCCTCCAGATCCGCCTTCAGGCGCAGGAAGCGTTCGTACCAGACGCCCTGCCCCGCCCGCTGCAGGCTCTCGACCACCAGCTGCAGGTCGCCGCGCGGCTCGTAGACGGTGAGCCGCCCCTGCACCTCGACCAGGTCGCCGTCGCGCGGCATGAAGACCAGCAGGCCGGCCGCTCGGCGGAACATGGCGCAGCGCAGCTGCCCCTGCGGGTCCTTGAGCGAGAAGTACAGGTGCCCGCTGGAGGCGCGCGAGAACCCCGAAATCTCCCCGCGCACCGCGACCGGGTTGAGCCGCGCATCCAGGAAGTCAGCAACGGCGCGGCACAGCGCCCCGACTTGCCAGATGCGCGGCGAAATTGCTGGGTCGGACGCCGGCACCATCAAAGACGATGCGGCTCGGCGGCCGATCGGAGGGCCTGATTAGTCCACAACCCCGGGCCCAGGGGGTCGGGCTGGGCCGCAACCGGAGCAAATGACGGCTGCACCGAGCAAGCCATTGATTTGAAAGGGAAATTTCCTGCTGAATTTGTCATCGTTTTGACGCGGAGAAGCATTGATGCGGCTTCGCGACACAAGGGTGGGGGTTTCTGCACAAAGTTATCCACAACTTCTGTGGGTCATGTCCTACGGCGCGTGGCTTTTGTCTGACAGCGCCGCTCGTCCCCCATAATCGCGCGCACCTCAGCACTACAGCGCGCGGGAGTCCCTCTTGTTTTCGATCATACAAGCCGCAGGCTGGCCGATCTGGCCCCTGGTTGCCTGCTCCATCCTGGCCCTGGCCCTCGTCATCGAGCGCTTCCTCAGCCTCAAGTCGGCGCGCGTGGCACCGCCCCGGCTGCTGGACGAAGCGATGTCCGTGTCCCGAGGCTCGGTGCCCAGTCCCGACGTGGTGACCCAGCTCGAGCAGAACTCCGCCCTGGGCGAAGTGCTCGCCAGCGGTTTCCGCGCGCTCAACAGCGACCCGCGCTGCACCGAGGCCGACCTGCGCGCCACCATGGAAGGCACCGGCCGCGCCGTGGCCCACCGGCTGGAGCGCTACCTCAGTGCGCTGGCCACCATCGCCTCGGCGGCCCCGCTGCTGGGCCTGCTGGGCACGGTCATCGGCATGATCGAGATCTTCGGCTCGCAGTCCCCGGGCGCCTCCTCCACCGGCGGCAACCCGGCCCAGCTGGCCCACGGCATCTCGGTGGCGCTCTACAACACGGCCTTCGGCCTGATCGTCGCCATCCCGGCGTTGATCTTCTGGCGCTATTTCCGTGCCCGCGTCGACGCCTACCTGCTCACGCTGGAGCTGGCGTCCGATCGCTTCGTGCGCCACCTGCTGGCCCTGCGCAGAGCCTGAGCCCGGCATGAACTTCCGCAGCCGCTCCCGCGAGGAACCGGAGATCAACCTGATCCCGTTCATCGACGTCCTGCTGGTCGTGCTCATCTTCCTGATGCTGTCGACCACCTACAGCAAGTTCACCGAACTCCAGCTGCGCCTGCCGGTGGCCGACGCCGACGCCCAGCGCGACTACCCGCGCGAGGTGATCGTGGGCGTGGCCAGCGACGGCCGCTACACGGTCAACCGGCAGCCGGTGTCCGGGCGCAACGCCGACCAGCTCGCCAGCGCCCTGCTGGAGGCTGCCAAGGCCGGCAAGGACAGCGTGGTGATCGTCAGCGCCGACGCCACCGCGCCGCACCAGTCGGTGATCACCGTGCTGGAGGCGGCTCGCCGCTCCGGCCTGCAGCAGATCACCTTCGCAGCCCAGTCGTCGGCCCAGGCCGACGCGCGCTGAGCGGATGCGCGAGGCGCTGCAACGCGCCTGGCTGCGCCGCGGGCCGCTCGCCCGCCTGCTTTGGCCCCTCTGCCTGCCGATGCGCGCCGCCGTGCGGCTGCGCCAGTGGCTCTACCGCCGGGGCTCGCTCGCCTCGCACAAGGCCCCGGTCCCGGTGGTCGTCATCGGCAACGTGGTCGCCGGCGGCGCCGGCAAGACGCCGGTGGTGATGGCCGTGGCCGAGCACCTCGTGCGCACCGGCCTGAAGGTGGCCGTCGTTTCGCGCGGCCACGGCCGCACCAGCACCGGCTGCCTCGAAGTCACGCCGGGCAGCGACCCCGCCCAGTCCGGCGACGAGCCGCTGCTGATCGCCACCCGCTGCCGCGTGCCCGTGTTCGTGGCCGAGCGACGTTTCGAGGCGGTGCAGTCCGCGCTCCAGGCCTATCCGGAAACCGACGTGGTCGTCAGCGACGACGGGCTGCAGCACTACGCGATGGCGCGGGACGTCGAGGTCTGCGTCTTCGACGACCGGGGCCTGGGCAACGGCTGGCTGCTGCCGGCCGGGCCGCTGCGCGAGCCCTGGCCGCGCCCGGCGGACCTGGTGCTGCGCACCGCAGGCGCCGAAGGACTGCCGGGCTTCGTCGTCCGCCGACGCCTCTCGACCACGGCCTGGCGCGCCGACGGCAAACGCGTAGACCTGGCCTCTTTCGCCCACCAGGACTGCGATGCGCTGGCCGGCATCGCGCGCCCGCAGGCCTTCTTCGACATGCTCACCGCCGCGGGTCTTCGACTTGACCGCACCTGGGCACTGGACGACCACCACGACTTCGCCGCCGACGGTCCCTGGCTGCAGGGCGAGCCTCCGCTGCTGTGCACGGAGAAGGATGCGGTCAAGCTCTGGCGCCGCAACCCCCGGGCCTGGGCGGTACCCCTCGAGGTGGAGATCGATGACGGCTTCTGGACGCAGCTCGATTCGCTGTTGCAGCCAAAGCTATCATCCGCGCATGGACCCCAAACTGCTTGAGCTGCTCGTCTGCCCGGTGACCAAGGGGCACCTCGACTACGACCGCTCGCGGCAGGAACTGATCTCGCGCGCCGCGCGCCTGGCCTACCCGATCCGGGACGGCATCCCGGTCCTGCTCGAGGACGAAGCCCGCACGCTCAGCGACGAGGAAATCGAGCGCCTGCCCGCCCGCACGCCCCTGGTCTAGCGGCGTGCGCTTCACTGTCCTGATCCCGGCGCGCCTCGCGTCGACCCGACTGCCCGACAAGCCCCTGGCCGACATCGCCGGCCGGCCGATGGTGGTGCGCGTGGCCGAACGGGCCCGCCAGTCGCGGGCGCAGCGCGTCGTGGTGGCCGCGGACAGCCCGGCCATCGTGGCGGCCTGCGAGGCCCACGGCGTGCAGGCCGTGTTGACATCGCCGGACCACCCGTCGGGCACCGACCGCCTGGCCGAAGCCAGCCGGCTGCTTTCGCTTCCCGACGACGAGATCGTCGTCAACGTCCAGGGCGACGAGCCGCTGATCGACCCCGGCCTGATCGATTCGGTCGCGCAGCTGCTCGACACCAGCCGGGACGCCCCGATGGGCACGGCGGCGCACCCGATCCACGAGGTGGCCGATTTCGCCAACCCGAACGTGGTCAAGGTGGTCATCGACGCGCGGGGACTCGCGCTCTACTTCAGCCGCGCGCCGATCGCCTGGTGGCGCGATGGCTTCGCCGGCGGCGTTCACGCCCTGCCCGACCCGGCACCGCTGCGGCACGTGGGCATCTACTCGTACCGCGCCGCTTTCCTGCGCACCTTTCCGACGCTGCCGCAGGCGCCGCTCGAGCGGCTGGAGTCGCTGGAGCAGCTGCGCGTGCTCTGGCATGGGCACCGCATCGCGGTCCACGTCACGCCACACGCGCCCGGACCCGGCGTCGACACACCCGAGGACCTGGCCCGCGTCCGCGCGCTGTTCGAGCGCCCGCCAGCGTAAGGTCCCGCAGGGCTGCGTGCTATCCTCAAGCGCAAAGATGCGCAATGGCCTGGCGCGGGATGACGAGGGGCCTGCAGCGCCCGCTTCAACCACCCGAGGACATCCATGAGACTGATCTTGCTGGGCGCACCAGGCGCTGGCAAAGGCACACAGGCCACCTTCATCTGCCAGAAGTACGGCATCCCGCAGATCTCCACGGGTGACATGCTGCGTGCCGCGGTCAAGGCCGGCACGCCCCTGGGCAAGGCGGCCAAGCAGGTCATGGACTCCGGCGGCCTGGTCGGCGACGACATCATCATCGGCCTGGTCAAGGAACGCCTCGCGCAGCCCGATTGCGCCAAGGGCTTCCTGTTCGACGGCTTCCCCCGCACCATCCCGCAGGCCGACGCGATGAAGGACGCGGGCGTCAAGCTCGACTACGTGCTGGAGATCGACGTGCCCTTCGAGGCCATCGTCGAGCGCATGAGCGGTCGCCGTTCGCACGTGGCCTCGGGCCGCACCTACCACGTCAAGTTCAATCCGCCCAAGGCGGCCGGCGTGGACGACGTCACCGGCGAGCCGCTGATCCAGCGCGACGACGACCGTGAAGAGACCGTGATGAAGCGCCTGCAGGTCTATGCCTCGCAGACCCGCCCGCTGGTCGACTACTACGCGAGCTGGGCCAAGGCCGATCCGGACAACGCGCCCAAGTACCGCGCCATCAGCGGCATGGGCAGCGTCGAGGAAATCACCTCGCGCGCGATGGCCGCGCTGTCGAGCTGACCGGGGAGCCCGCTCAGGCGGGGCTGGAGCGCAGGCCGTAGGCCTTGCCGTCCACGAAAAGGTACTCCGCGCGCAGCACGGGCTCGCCCTTCTCGTCCTTCAGGCCGAAGCCCACGACCGATATCCGCGTGCCGGGCTTGATCTCGGCCACCTTCCAGGCCTCCAGCCGCGTAAGCGGCGCCAGTTCAACCTCCCACTTGGTGTCCTTGCGCGTGGGCACCTGCGCCTTGGCCAGCAGCGCCTTGCCGTCCACGGCGGCGCTCTGGCCGGGCAACTGGCGCGACGCCAGGTCGGCGGGCACCTTCAGGGTCGGGCTGACTTCCAGGTCGAGCTCGGCATGCGGGTTCTGCCAGCGCACGCCGGAGACGCGTCCTTCCAGGTAGAGCGGCCGATCCTGGTCGAAGCTGCTCCACCCATGGTGCGCCAGCGCCAGCGTGGGCAGGCCGGCCACGGACAGCAGGAGGGTTCTGCGTTTCATCGTCACGCTCCTTTCATCGGTAGGCGATCCAGCGCCCGCAGGTGAGCACCGCGAGCCACAGGACGGTGGAGACTAGCATCAGGGCCCGCGCCGTGGTGTCCAGGCGTTGCAGCGACCCGCGCATGTGGAAGGCCAGGGCATTGCCGCCGGCCAGCAGGATCAAAAGCATCTTCAGCGTGAAGGCCCTGTTGGCCAGCAGCTCCTGCGTCTGGCTGGAGAACATCAGCAGGCCGCTGGTGACCACCAGGGCGAAGCCGCAGGCCGCCACCGTGAGGCTCATGCGGGCCAGCTCGGCCACGGGCAGTGCGGCGCCGCGGCCAAAAACGCGCAGCTCCAGCAGCACCAGGTTGCCCAGCAGCAGCGCGATCCCGAAGATGTGGACGACCTCCAGCGCCGGGTAGGCCCACGGATGGGTCTGCAGGACTTCCATCGTCAGGCCAGCAACGAGAGCAGCAGGTCCACGCGCGCCTTGGCGGGCGTGAGCGGGGTCGAGGCCAGCGCTTCGTGGGCCTGCGCCACGATCGGGCCTTCGAGACAGCGGCTGGAACGGACGACGCGCACGCCCGCAGCCTGGGCACGCAGCAGCGCCTGTTCCAGCGCGGCGTGGACGGTGCCGTTGCCGGTGGTCGCCACCACCAGGCCCTGCACGCCCGCCGCCTGCAAGGCCTCCACCGCACGCGCGTTGGCGCCCGCATGGCTGTGCACGATCTCGACCCAGGGCCATTGCTTCGTGGCCACGACTCGCTCGTACAAACCCGCCGAGCCTGCCGATGCGGCCCAGGGCCGCAACGCGCGGACGGTGCCTTCTTCGACATGGGCGAGCGGCCCCGCATCCCCCGAGCCGAACGCGTCCAGCCGATGGGGATGCACCTTGCGCACGTCTGCCGCCCCGTGCACGGTGCCGGCGCACACGGCCAGCACGCCCTGCACGCCGGGCGTGCGCGCGACGGCGAAAGCGTCGGCCAGGTTCTGGGGCCCGTCAGGTGCGAGCGCCGTGGCCGGCCGCATCGCGCTGGCCAGCACCACGGGCTTGTCCGGCGCCAGCACGCGCTGCAGGAACCAGGCGGTCTCCTCCAGCGTGTCGGTGCCGTGGGTGATCACGACGGCCTGCACCTGCGGCCGATCCAGCCAGTGCCGGCATCGCATCGCCAGCTTGTGCCAGAGCGCGAAGTCCATGTCCTTGCTGTCGACCTGGGCCACCTGTTCGGCCGTGATGGCGACACCTTCCGGCGCGGGCAGCCCAGCCAGGAGTTCGTCGACACCGATCTCCCCGGCGCGGTAGCCGAGGGCATCGCCCGCCCGGTCGGCCCGCCCGGCGATGGTCCCGCCGGTGGCCAGCACCACGATCTGCTGCACTTGCACTTGCACTTGCACTATTTCCCGAAACTGGTTAAAAATACAGCTACTGGATGGACAGCCAGTGAACTGCCCTCAGGAGCCCGTATGAACGAGACGCCCAAGCTCACCGCGCGCCAGCAACAGATTCTGGACCTGATCCAGTCGGCCATCGCGCGCACCGGCGCGCCGCCCACGCGCGCCGAGATCGCCGCCGAACTGGGCTTCAAGTCCGCCAACGCGGCCGAGGAGCACCTCCAGGCGCTGGCCCGCAAGGGCGTCATCGAGCTGGTCAGCGGCACCTCGCGCGGCATCCGCCTGAAGGGCGACACGCTGCGCTCCATCCACGAGTCGCGCTTCAAGCAGTTCCCGCTGCCGCTGCAAAGCCTGGCCCAGCTCGCGCTGCCGCTGATCGGCCGCGTCGCCGCCGGCTCGCCCATCCTCGCGCAGGAACACGTCGACCAGACGTACTACGTGGAAAGCAGCCTGTTCCAGCGCCGCCCCGACTACCTGCTCAAGGTGCGCGGCATGTCCATGCGCGACGCCGGCATCATGGACGGCGACCTGCTCGCCGTGCAGGCCACCAAGGAGGCCAAGAACGGCCAGATCGTCGTGGCCCGCCTGGGCGACGAGGTCACGGTCAAGCGCTTCCGCCGCAACAAGCACCTGATCGAGCTGCACGCCGAGAACCCCGACTACCCCACCATCGTGGTGGAGCCCGGCGAACCCTTCGAGATCGAAGGCCTGGCCGTCGGCCTGATCCGCAACACCATGCTGATGTAGGCATCGCGCCGGAAGGCAGCAGGTGGCGGGCGTATGGCGCACGAGGCGCCATCACCCTGCACCTTCCGGCTCCCCGTTCCCAATCTCGCCTGTGTTTCGAACCCTGTAGTCAAAAGGAGAGCGACATGGGACTCACGATCTGTACCTTCGCCGGCGCACTGCGCCTGTTCGGCCGCTGGCTGGGGCGCCTGTCCGGCAGCGCCGGCTCGCGCGCCGCGGTTTCCCGTCCAGGCGGCATGCGCCTGCACACCGCCCCCGGCCGCGGCCACGTGGCCTGGCCGCCGGCCCACCGTTCGGCCGGCGCGCGGCGTCCGCTGCGGGTGCTGCGCGTCGTCGATGCGGGCCACGCCCCGTGCAGCGCGGGCCGCATGGTCATCTCGGGCCGGATGGCCGACGTGTGCGCGGAGCTCGATCGCCTGGTGGCGCTGGAAGCGACCGGGGCTTACTTCGCGCCGGCCAGGTAATCGGCCTTGCCCAACTCCACGCCGTTGTGCCGCAGGATGGCGTAGGCGGTGGTGACGTGGAAGAAGAAGTTGGGCAGCGCCCAGTGCTTCAGGTAGGCCTCTCCCTTCATGGTGCGGGTGGCGTCGCGGCCCACCGGGAAGGTGATGTCCTTGTCCTCGGTTCCGTCCAGCTTGTCGGCCGGCACGGTCTCCAGCCAGGCCAGCGTCTTGGCGATGCGGGCGCGCAGTTCGTCGAAGGTGGTCTCGTTGTCCTCGAACTTGGGCGCCTCCACGCCCGAGATGCGGGCCACGCCGTTCTTGGCGGCGTCGCAGGCGATCTGGATCTGCCGGCTCAGGGGCAGCATGTCGGGCGCCAGGCGGTAGGTCACCAGCACCTGCGGGTCGAACTTGCGGGCCTGGGCATGCGCCAGGCCCTTGTCCAGCAGGTGGGACAGGTTGGCCAGCATGGTGCGGAAGATCGGCAGGCTGGCCGAGGACATCGAAATCGCCATCGAGAAGTCTCCTGAATAGGGGGGTGCGAAAAGCAAAGGCGCCATGCTAGCGGCGCGCCGGCAACTCTGCCGGCGCGAGGCCTTGCGGACCGCAGGGCACAATCGCGGCATGAACATCGTGATCCTCGACGATTACCAGGACGCCGTTCGCAAGCTGAAGTGCGCGACCAGGCTCGAGGCCTACCCCGCCAAGGTCTATACCAACACCGTCAAGGGCATCGGACAGCTGTCGGTTCGCCTGCGCGACGCCGACGTGATCGTCCTGATCCGCGAGCGCACCCACATCACCCGGCAGCTGATCGAGAAGCTCCCGCGCCTGAAGCTGATCTCCCAGACCGGCAAGGTCGGCTCGCACGTGGACGTCGAGGCCTGCACCGAGCGCGGCATCGTCGTCACCGAAGGCGTGGGCTCGCCGGTCGCGCCGGCGGAACTGGCCTGGGCGCTGGTGATGGCCGCCATGCGCCGCCTGCCGCAGTACATCCAGACGCTCAAGCACGGCGGCTGGCAGCAGTCGGGCATGAAGTCCGGCTCGATGCCCGCCAACTTCGGCCTGGGCATGGTGCTCAAGGGCAAGACGCTGGGCATCTGGGGCTACGGCAAGATCGGCCAGCTGGTCGCCGGCTACGGCCGCGCGTTCGGCATGCGCGTGATGGTGTGGGGCCGCGAGGGCTCGCGCTCGCGCGCCGAGGCCGACGGCCACCAGGCGGCCGAGAGCCGCGAGCAGTTCTTCGCCGAAAGCGACGTGCTCAGCCTGCACCTGCGGCTGAACGACGAAACCGCCGGCATCGTGACGCTGGAGGACCTGGGCCGCATGAAGCCCACCGCCCTTTTCGTCAACACCTCGCGCGCCGAGCTGCTCCAGCAGGACGCCCTGATCACGGCGCTCAACCGGGGCCGCCCCGGCATGGCCGCGGTCGACGTGTTCGAGAGCGAACCCATCCTGCAGGGCCACGCCCTGCTGCGGCTGGAGAACTGCATCTGCACGCCCCACATCGGCTACGTGGAGCTGGACAGCTACGAGCTGTACTTCGGCGCCGCGTTCGACAACGTGGTCAATTACATCGAGGGGCACCCCACCAACGTGGTCAACCCCGGCGCGCTCCAGGTGAGGCGCTAGGCGCCCCATGGCGGCGGCATCCGGAGGCACGACGGGCGCGGCGCCGGCCCGTGCCCCGATGCCGCGGGTGCTGTGGCCGCTGCTGTTCGGCAATTTCGTCATCGGCGCCGGCGTGATGGTGGTGCCGGGGACGCTCAACGAGATCAGCACCTCGCTCGACGTCCCGGTGGCCAGCGCCGGCCAGCTGATCACGGTCGGTGGCGTCCTCATGTGCCTGGGCGCGCCGCTGTGCGCCGCGCTGGTGGCCGGCTGGGACCGGCGCCGGCTGCTGGCACTGTCCATGGTCTGGTACGCGCTGCTCCACCTGGCCTGCGCAGCCGCGCCGAGCTTCGCCTGGCTGCTGCCGCTGCGGGCCCTGGCCGTCATCTCGCCGGCCATCTTCACGCCGCAGGCCGCGGCCTGCGTGGGCCTGCTGGTGCCGCCGCAGGACCGCGGACGCGCCATCACCTTCATCTTCGTGGGCTGGTCGCTGGCCTCGGTCCTCGGCATGCCGCTGGGGGCCTACATCGGCGGCACCTTGGGCTGGCGGGCCGCGTTCATGGTCGTGGCCGCTTTTTCGCTGCTGAGCGCGGCATGGGTCTGGCGCACGCTGCCCGACGGCGTGCGGCCGCCGGCGCTCTCGAAACAGGCCTGGGCCGAGACCTTCGCCTCGCGTCCGCTGATGCTGACGGTGGCGGTGACGGTGCTCTACTCGGCCGGGCAGTTCGTGCTGTTCTCCTACTTCGCGCCCTACTTCCGCCAGACGCTGGGCACCTCGGCGGCGTCGCTCAGCCTGCTCTTCATGTGGTTCGGCCTGTTCGGCTTCATCGGCAACGTGCTGATGTCGCGCCACGTCGACCGCCTGGGCGTCGACCGTGCCGTGATGCTGGCCGTGGCTTCCATGGCCCTGAGCTTCCTGCTGTGGCCGCTCGCGCCGGTGAGCCTGCTGCTGGCGGCGGTGGTCCTGGTGCCGTGGGCGCTGGGCTGCTTCTCGTCCAACTCGGCGCAGCAGGCCCGGCTGGCCGGCATCGCGCCGCCGCTCGCGCCGGCGTCGATCGCGCTGAACTCCTCGGCCATGTACGCGGGCCAGGCCATCGGTGCCGGGGGCGGCGGCTGGCTGATCGTGCACGCGGGATACGGCGTGCTGCACTGGGCGGGACTGGCCGGGCTGCTGGCCGCGCTCGCGGTGAGCGCGCTGGCCGCGCGGGCCGCGCACAAGGCGCAGCCGGGCGGCGTGCCCGCATCGACGCCCGTGCGCTGAACCGGTCGGCGCGACCTTCGCGGTCGCAGGCTGAGCTGGGCGCAGCGCGGTCCCGCGAGGGACTTTCGCGCGAAACCGCTGCCGGATAATCCCGCGATGCAAGCAACATACGAAACGGTCGCGGTGGTCGGCGCCGGGGCCATGGGGCGCGGCATCGCGCAGATCGCCGCGCAGGCCGGCAGCCAGGTCCGCCTGTACGACACCCAGCCCGGCGCGGTGGCCAAGGGCCTGCAGGAGATCGGCGCCCAGTGGGACAAGCTGCAGGAAAAGGGCCGGATGCCTCCCGAGGCGGTGCAGGCCTGCAAGGCCCGCCTGTCCGCTGCCGACGACCTGTCCTCGCTGGCCGATTGCCGGCTGGTCGTCGAAGCCGTGATCGAACGGCTGGACGTGAAGAAGGAGCTGTTCGCCCGCCTCGAAGCCGTGGTCGGCCCCGACGCGGTGCTGGCCACCAACACGTCCTCGCTCTCGGTGACCGCCATCGGCGCCGGGCTGCAGCGGCCGCAGCGCCTGGCCGGCTACCACTTCTTCAATCCCGTGCCGCTGATGAAGGTGGTGGAGGTCATCGCCGGCCTCAAGACCGACCCCGCCGTGTGCGAAGGCCTGGCCGCCTATGCGCGCCAGATGGGCCACACGCCGGTGCAGGCGCAGGACACGCCCGGCTTCATCGTCAACCACGCGGGCCGTGGCTACGGCACCGAGGCCCTGCGCATCGTCGGGGAAGGCGTGGCCGACTTCGCCACCATCGACCGCATCCTGCGCGACCAGGCCGGCTTCAAGCTCGGCCCGTTCGAGCTGCTGGACCTGACCGGCCTGGACGTCTCGCAGCCGGTGATGGAGTCCATCTACCGCCAGTACTACGACGAGCCGCGCTACCGCCCCAGCGCCCTGGCGGCGCAGCGGCAGGCCGGCGGCGTGCTGGGCCGCAAGACCGGCGAAGGCTTCTACCGCTACGTCGACGGCAAGGCGCAGGTGCCGCCCGAGCCCGCCGCGCCCACCGTGGACGAACTCCCGCCCGTGTGGGTGTCGACGCGCGCCGCGCGCCGGCAGGAGCTGTACCAGCTGCTCAAGGAGCTGGGCGCGAAGATCGAGACGGGCCAGTCCCCCTCCTCCAACGCGCTGTCGCTGGTGGCGCCGCTCGGATTCGACGTCACCACGGTGGCCGTGGTCGAACGCCTGGACCCGGCCCGCACGATCGGCATCGACATGCTGGTCGAGGATGCCGCGACCAGGCGCCGCGTGCTCGCCACCAACCCCGCCACCCGCACCGACATGCGCGACGCCGCGCATGCGCTGTTCACGCGCGACGGCAAGCCGGTCAGCGTGATCCGCGACTCGGCCGGCTTCGTCACGCAGCGCGTGGTGGCCACCATCGTCAACATCGCCAGCGACATCTGCCAGCAGCGCATCTGCTCGCCGCAGGACCTGGAGACGGCGGTGACGCTGGGCCTGGGCTACCCGATGGGCCCGCTGGCCATGGGCAACCGCTGGGGCCCGGCCAACGTGCTGGAGGTGCTCTTCAACCTGCAGACGGTGTATGGCGATCCGCGCTACCGCCCCAGCCCCTGGCTGCGGCGCCGCGGCGCCATCGGCCTGTCGCTGCTGCAGGAGGAGTCCTGATGGCCGCCGAACTGCGCAGCACCAGCCAGGGCAGCACCATGGTGCTGACCATCCGCAATCCCGAGCAGCGCAACGCGCTGGGGCCCGAGATCTATGCGGCGGGCGTCGAGGCGCTGAACGTCGCCGAGTCGCATCCCGAGGTCCGCAGCGTGGTCATCACCGGCGAAGGCGGCATCTTCTGCGCGGGCGGCAACCTGCAGCGGCTGCAGGCCAACCGGCAGCAGCCGCCCGAGGTGCAGGCGCAGAGCATCGAGGGCCTGCACGACTGGATCGAGACGATCCGCAGCTTCCCCAAGCCGGTGATCGCGGCGGTCGAAGGGCCGGCCGCAGGCGCCGGCTTCTCGCTCGCACTTGCCTGCGACCTCATCGTGGCGGCCGCCAACTCCGTGTTCGTCATGGCCTACAGCAGCGTCGCGCTGTCGCCGGATGGCGGCGGAAGCTGGGCGCTGGCGCGCGCCCTGCCCCGCCAGCTGGCCAGCGAACTGCTGATGGGCGCCGAGCGCATCACGCCCGAGCGGCTGCATGCGCTGGGCGTGGTCAACCGCGTCGTGCCCGAAGGCGCGGCGCTCACCGAAGCGCTGGCCCTGGCCGAGCGGCTGGAGGCGCGGGCGCCCAATTCGCTGGCGAGCATCAAGGAGCTGCTGAACGAAGCCGCGGGCGCCAGCCTGCACGATCAGCTGGCCGCCGAGCGCGACCATTTCGTGCGCAACCTGCACCACCCCAACGCCGGCATCGGCATCGGCGCCTTCCTCGCGAAGGAAAAGCCCCGCTACGGCTGAGCCTGCCCGCGCGCTTTCACGGTGCGGGTGGCAACCCTGAGCGGCGCCGGGGTCCCCGGCGCGACAATCCCCGCGCGCGCCAGTCGCCCAAAAGACAGACCATGGACGAGCCCATTCTTACGATCGAGGAACGCGAGGCGATCAACGGCGGACGCTGGTTCTCCTCGCTCTCCCCATCCCTTCGCCACGACATCCTCCGATGCGCCTACGTCAAACGCTACAAGGACGGCGACCTGATCGCCGCCCGCGGCGACCCGCCGGAGGAGTGGATCGCCTGCGCGAAGGGTGCGGTGCGCGTGAGCTCCACCTCCATCTCGGGCAAGCAGATCACGCTGACCTACGTGGAGCCGGGCATCTGGTTCGGCGACGTCGCCATCTTCGACGGCGACCGGCGCACGCACGATGCGTATGCCCACGGCGACAGCACCATCCTGTGCGTGGCCAAGGCGGATTTGCGCAAGATCCTGGCCACGCACGTGGAGCTGTACGAAGCCATGCTGCGCCTGCATGCGCGGCGCATCCGCCAGCTGTTCGGGCTGGTGGAAGACCTCAACACCCTGCCGCTGCGTGCGCGCCTGGCCAAGCAACTGGTGCACCTGGTGCGCAGCTACGGCGTGCCCCAGCTGGCCGACGGCAGCGAGATGCGCATCGGCCTGCACCTGGCACAGGAAGAACTCGCCCAGTTGCTGGGCGCCTCGCGCCAGCGCGTGAACCAGGAACTCAAGGCCATGGAACGGGAAGAAGTGATCCGCATCGAGCCGGGCGGCCTGGTGGTGCGCAACCGGGAGGCGCTCATGCGCATCGTGGAGGCTGACAGCTGATGAGCGACTACGACCACTTCGTCGGCACCCGGCCGGTGGAAGGCAAGCACGTCTTCGACGTCGCCGCGCTCACTGCCTGGCTGCAGCAGAACCTCCCGGGCTTCGAGGGCCCGCTCTCGGTGGAGATGTTCAAGGGCGGCCAGTCCAATCCCACCTACAAGCTGGTCACGCCCTCGCGCAGCTACGTGATGCGCGCCAAGCCCGGGCCGGTGGCCAGGCTGCTGCCTTCGGCGCACGCGGTCGAACGCGAGTTCGCGGTCATGTCGGGGCTGGCGGGCACCGGCGTGCCCGTGCCGCGCATGTACTGCCTGTGCGAGGACGAGTCGGTGATCGGCCGCGCGTTCTACGTCATGGAGTTCATGCAGGGCCGCGTGCTCTGGGACCAGGCCCTGCCGGGCATGACGCCCGCGCAGCGCGGCGAGATCTACGACGAGATGAATCGCGTCATCGCGGCGCTGCACACGGTGAAGTTCGCCGAGCGCGGGCTGGCCAGCTACGGCAAGCCGGGCAACTACTTCGAGCGCCAGATCGGCCGCTGGAGCAAGCAGTACAAGGCCTCCACCGATGGCGCCGGCCCCATGAGCCAGCCGATCCCGGCCATGGAAAAGCTGGTCGAGTGGCTGCCCGCGCACATCCCCGCGGCCGCGCGCGACCAGGGCAAGGTCTCCATCGTCCATGGCGACTACCGCCTGGACAACCTGATGTTCGATCCCGGCCAGCCGCGCGTAATCGCCGTGCTCGACTGGGAGCTGTCCACCCTGGGGCATCCGCTGGCTGACTTCAGCTACCACTGCATGGCCTGGCACATCCCGCACGGCTCCTTCCGCGGCATCGGCGGCCTGGACCATGCGGCGCTGGGCATCCCCTCCGAGGACGACTACATGCGCCGCTACTGCGACCGCACCGGGCTGGCCACGGTGGCCGACCTCAAGGCCGACTGGAACTTCTACATGGCCTACAACATGTTCCGCATCGCCGCCATCCTGCAAGGCATCGCCAAGCGGGTGGAGGCCGGCACCGCGTCCAGCGCCCAGGCCGCCGCGTCCGGCGCCAGCGCCCGGCCGATGGCCGAACTCGCCTGGCAGTTCGCCCAGCGCGCCTGAAACCCACCCCTTTTCGAAAGGCAGACATGGACTTCGAGTACTCCCCCAAGACCCGCGAACTGCAGGCCCGGCTCCTGAAGTTCATGGACGACCACATCTATCCCAGCGAGCAGGGCTACCACGACGAGCTGCGCAAGAACACCGAGGCGGGCCGCCGCTGGACGGCGCTCAAGGTGATCGAGGACCTCAAGCCCAAGGCCCAGGCCGCCGGCCTGTGGAACCTCTTTTTGCCCAAGGACACGGCCGAGGCCTCCGGCTACCAGGGCGCCGGCCTGACCAACCAGGAGTACGCACCGCTGGCCGAGATCATGGGCCGCGTGCCCTGGTCGCCCGAGGTGTTCAACTGCTCGGCGCCCGACACCGGCAACATGGAGACCATCGCCCGCTACGGCAGCGACGAGATCCGCGCGCGCTGGCTCAAGCCGCTGCTGGAAGGCAAGATCCGCTCGGCGTTCGCGATGACCGAGCCCGAGGTCGCCTCCTCCGACGCCACCAACATCAGCACCCGCATCGAGCGCCAGGGCGACGAGTACGTCATCAACGGCCACAAGTGGTGGATCTCCGGCGCGGCCGACCCGCGCTGCAAGGTCTTCATCACCATGGGCAAGACCGACCCGGACGCGCCCCGCCATTCGCAGCAGAGCATGATCGTGGTGCCGGCCGAGACGCCCGGCATCCGCATCGTTCGGCCGCTCAGCGTGTTCGGCTACGACGACGCGCCGCACGGCCACGTGGAGATGTACTTCGAGAACGTGCGCGTGCCCGCCGCCAACATGCTGCTGGGCGAAGGCCGCGGCTTCGAGATCGCGCAGGGCCGCCTCGGCCCGGGCCGCATCCATCACTGCATGCGCCTGATCGGGCTGGCCGAGCGCGCGCTCGAGCTGATGTGCCGCCGGTCGCTCTCGCGCGTGGCCTTCGGCAAGACCGTGGCGCAGCAGACCGTCACCCAGGAGCGCATCGCCGAAGCCCGCTGCAAGATCGACATGGCGCGGCTGCTCACGCTCAAGGCGGCCTGGCTGATGGACGTGGCGGGCAACAAGGTGGCCAAGACCGAGATCGCGATGATCAAGGTGGTGGCGCCCAACATGGCCTGCCAGGTGATCGACTGGGCCATGCAGGCCCACGGCGGCGGCGGCGTCAGCGACGACTTCCCGCTGGCCGCGGCCTATGCCGGCGCCCGCACGCTGCGGTTCGCGGACGGCCCGGACGAGGTGCACCGCAACTCGATCGCCAAGTGGGAGCTGGGCAAGTACGGCAGCTACGGGCGGGATGCCGATGCGGCCGTGACGCGCGGCGCCTGACCGCGGGGCGCCGCCTTCCCGGTCAGGGCCTGGCCGGGAAGGTGCGCAGCGCGTTCTCGCCGGCCGTGGCCAGCAGCTGGAGCACGTGCTGCATCGAAGGCTGCGCGGGGCCGTTCTGCATCCGCAGGTAGACCCGGCCGCGCTGCAGCATCATGAGGAAGGGCTGGTCGGCCGCCGGCGCCGGCTCGGGCCATTCCAGCAGCTGCTGCGACAGGCTGGCATCCATCCAGCCCACCGCGTTGGCGCGCTCGTCGGCCACCAGGGCGTAGCGGCTCCAGAACACGCGGGGCATGCTGTCCCAGCCGACCTCCTCGTACATGGCCAGCAGCCGCATCTCCTCAGGCATGGTCGCGTCGATGCTGGTCTGCAGGGTGTCGGTGTAGGTCGAATAGGCCTGCTTCTCCAGCGCATCCTTGAGCGGGCGGTTCATCAGCACCAGCATCACGTCGGGGCTGATGCCCAGGTCGACGCGGCCGCGCAGCTCGTTGCCCTCGATGTATTTGCGGCCGGACCGCCCCACCTCGATACGGCAGGGCTTGCCGGCCACCGGGCCGTCGAGCGCGAAGCCCGTGCCCGCGGGCGAGAAAGCGAAGCCATGGCGCGCTGCCCAGGCGGCGATGCCGGCGGAGCCGTCGCGCTGGGCGCCCGGCCCGGCCTGGGGGTCCTTGGTGAAGGCCTTCTTGATCTTGTCGAACATGCGGCGGTCGCTTCCCCTACAGTGGCCCGATTATCGAATCAAACCTCAACCGTGGAGCGAAAAATGATCCAGGTCTTCAGCTGGCCGACCCCCAATGGCCACAAGGTGCACATCATGCTGGAGGAGTGCGGACTCCCCTATGAGGCCCTGCCCGTGGACATCGGCCAGGGCGACCAGTTCAAGCCGGACTTCCTGGCGATCAGCCCGAACAACAAGATCCCCGCGATGACCGACCCGCAGGGCCCGGATGGCCGGCCGATCTCGCTGTTCGAGTCCGGCGCGATCCTGGTCTACCTGGCCGGCAAGACCGGCCGCTTCCTGGGCGACACCGACCGGCGGCGCTATGAGGTGCTGCAGTGGGTGATGTTCCAGATGGGCGGCGTGGGGCCCATGCTCGGCCAGAACCACCACTTCCGGCAGTACGCGCCGGAGAAGCTGCCCTACGCGATCGACCGCTACACCAACGAGGCCAGGCGCCTCTACGGCGTGATCGACCGGCGCCTGGCATCCAGCCGCTGGCTCGGCGGTGGCGACTACAGCATCGCCGACATCGCCACCTGGCCCTGGCTGCGCAACTGGAAGAACCAGGGCATCGAGCTGTCGGACTACCCGCACCTGGAGCAGTGGTTCCACGCCATCGAGGAGCGGCCGGCCGTCCAGCGCGGCGTCAAGGTGCTGGCCGGCCTGCGCAAGCCCATCACCGACGACAAGGCGCGCGAGGTGCTCTTCGGCGGCACCCAGTACCAGCGGCGCTGAACCGCTTTCCTCCTCCACGGGGCCTTCGGGCCCCTTTTTTTGCGCCCAATGGCTGAGCCAGCCAAGCATTTTCCGGTCCGCTGCCTCAGCAAAAACGTAACGGAATGACTGATCCACACAGCTGCTGAGCCGGCCTCCGGGCGCCAGAACAACAGCTTGATGAGGCTCGCGGGCAACGGCTGAGGACGTCCCTTGCCTCAGCCTCCCCAGAGGGGAAACGGACTACAAGCGCGTACGCCTGCTCCTACAAGACGAAGCTCGGCAGGCTTCGATCCGTGACGCCCATCACGGATACACCAAGCTCATGTTCGGTTACGGCTGTAGTCGGTCTCCTACAGGTTTGTGGGACGGCGCTGACTACAGTCCGCCACTCGCTGAGCTTTCTGCCTCGGCTGCCAAGCAAGGCGGCCCCGGGCACAGCGGTGCAGAAGACACCGTTTCGAGAGCTTCAGCTGATCTGCAACAGGTCCTCGCAAGGCCGCCACCGAGCGGCTCCATGACCACCTCTACGGAAAGCTGAACAACATGAAACGACGTCTTTTCCTCTCTGGCTCCACTGCTGCTGCCCTGGGTCTCGCGGGTTGCGGTGGTGGCGGCGGCGGCAGCGCCGGTGCCACCGACCTGGCCACCGGCGGCGTGCTGACCAGCACCAGCCAGGGCGTCGCCCAGCCGACCCCGGTTTCCTCTTCCCTGCCGGCCAAGATCCTGGGCTGCTACTACACGGCCTTCGCCACCGGCGGCTACCGCATCAGCGACATCCCGTCCGAGTTCAACGTCATCTACCTGTTCCACGCCAAGCCGAACGGCGACACGGTCAACGGCAGCTGGAACAACGTGGGCGACGGCTCGTTCAAGTTCGAGCACTACAGCGAAGTGCCCGCGGCCGACATCCAGGCCTGCCGCAGCCGCGGCCAGAAGGTGATCCTGACCGTGGGCGGTGCCCAGGCCGGCTTCAACTTCAACACCCGCCAGAAGAGCCAGAACTTCGTGGCCTCGTTCCAGGACATGTACAACCGCCTGGGCGGCCTGGACGGCTGCGACTTCAACAACTTCGAGGCCAACATCGGCTCGTCGCCGGCCGAGATGGTCTGGATCTCCCAGCAGCTCAAGGCCCTGTACGGTCCCGACTTCGCGATCACCGCGCCGCCGCAGCCGAACTCGGCCGAGGACCGCGCCATGCTCAAGGCCATGGCCGACGCCGGTGTGCTCAACTGGGCCGGCCCGCAGTACTACGACTGGTCCGGCTTCAACGCCCCCGGCTTCATCACCAACCGCACCAACGACTGGGTCGGCGACCTGGGCGCCGACAAGGTGATCCTGGGCCTGGCGGCCAACTACGGCAACGGCCCGTCGCTGCAGGACTGCATCCGCGAGTGGGACGCCGTCCGCATCGCCCACCCCAACATCCGCGGCATGTTCTGCTGGAGCGCCCAGCTCAACCTGCAGGGGGGCAACGTCTGGGGCTCGACCATGAAGGGCATGCTCTAACCCTCTCGGGGGACGACCGCTGCGGCGGCCGGGGCCATGGGCCCGGGCCGCCGTTTGTCTTTTCCGGGCCGGCCGTGACCTTGTAGGACAAGACCGCGTTCACCTTGGCCTTGCGTGGTCCGACGCACATCCGATGTGACAATTTCAAGCTGGAGCGCACCCACCTTGAAGGACTTCGACAATCAACTCAGGCAGTGGCGCGAGCTGGAAAGCCTGGCTCGCGCAGCGGAAGAGCAGCTCAATGGCATGCAGGCGGCGAACTCCCCCGAAGTGGCCGCGCTGGCCCGCGACGCCACCGACAAGCGCAAGCAGGCGGACGAGGCGCTGAATGCGATGCTCTCGAGCCGCAAGAGCCTTCCACCCCGCTGAAAAAGCAACCCGCGCCCATCGCGCGAATGGTCGAATCTCCCATGTCCGACGTGGCTTGGGAAAACTTCCCACAAGCACTCCGCCTTCCAGCACCTAGGCTTCACCCCCGACCAAGGTGGAAGGAATCTCCTATGTGGGAAATCGACAAGGCGGTGGCATGGGTGGCGTTCATCCTGCTGATCGCCGTGGCCCTGTGAACGGTCATTGACCGGGCACGGTGTCCTTGGCCGGCGGCACGCTGACGACCACCAGCGCTTCCGCCGGGACCTCCCCCAGCGAGCGTGAGCGGTGGGGGATGGAGGCCGCGAAATAGACCGAGTCCCCGGCGGACAGGGTGAACTTGCGGTCCTCGAAGATCAGCTCCAGCTCGCCGCTGATGACGAAGATCAGCTCTTCGCCCGCGTGCGTCACCAGGTCCATCTTCCCGCTCTTGGCCAGCGGCGGACGCATGATGAAGGGCGTCATGCTCTTTTCCGCCCGATGCGGCGCGATGGCCTCGTACGCGTAGCCGGCCCGGCCTTCGCTGCGGCTGAACGGCACGCGGTCCCCCTTGCGCACCAGCAGGATGTCTTCGGACTCCTCGACTTCGCCCAGCAGCCTGCCGGAGGGCACGCCAAAGCACTTGGAGAGCTTGAGCACGGTTGAGATGGAGGGCTGCGACAGCCCGCGCTCGAGCTTGGACAGGTAGCTCTTGGTCAGCCCGGACCGAGCAGCGACGTCCTCCAGGCTCAGGTCACTCAATCGGCGCAGCGCCGCGATGCGCGAGCCGAACTTTTCTGATGACCCGTTTGGTTCCATGAGGACACGATTGTGTCATACTGCCTCTATGACACGGGCGTGTCATACACCTCCCCTCGCCCCCGCCCTTCACACGAGCCCCCCATGACCCAGACCCTGACCCGACGAGCATTCACCTGCCTGCTGGCGGCCACCGGCGCCCTAGGCGCCGTTCCCGCGCTGGCGGACTACCCGGACAAGCCCATCCGCATGCTGGTCCCCTTCGGCGCGGGTGGCATCACCGACGTCGTGGCGCGCGCTTTCGCGGACCAGCTGGGCCGCGAGCTCAAGCAGTCGGTCATCGTGGACAACCGCCCCGGCGCCGGCGGCAACATCGCGGCGGAGCAGCTCAAGCGCTCGGCCCCTGACGGCTACACGCTCATGCTGACCACCATGGGCCTGGTGGCGGTCAACCCGCACACCTATTCCAGCCTGCGGTTCGATCCGCTAGCGGACTTCACCTATATCAGCACGGTCGCCGACACGCCGCACGCCATCGTGGTGGGCGGATCGGTCCCGGCCGGCAGCCTGGGTGACCTGGTCACGCTGGCCAGGCAGAAGCCGCAGGCCCTGTCTTACGGGACCGCGGGCTACGGCAGTTCCCCCTACCAGGGCCTGAAGCTGATGGAGAGCTCCACCGGCGCCAGCTTCCTGCACGTGCCGTTCAAGAGCGGCTCCGAGAGCGTCACCAACATCATGAGCGGCCAGGTCTCGATGACGCTGGAGGCGCTGCCGGTGGTCCTGCCGCACACCGCATCGGGCAAGCTCAAGGTGCTGGCCATCGCCGCCCCCAAGCGCCACGCTTCGGCGCCGGACCTGAAGACGACCGCCGAACTCGGCTACCCGGGCATCCGCTCGTCGTCCGTCTCCGGGCTGATCGCCCCCGCAGGCCTGCCCGCCGAACAGGTCGCCAAGTTGAATGCGGCCGCGCGCAAGGCCCTGAACAGCACCGAACTCAAGGCCAAGCTTTTCGTGCAGGGCAGCGATGCCACCGGCTCGACGCCCGAGCAGTTCGTCAAGCAGGTCCAGGCCGAGCATGCCAAATGGGGCAAGCTGCTCGCCGGGTCGCCCAGGATCTGACCCCTACCTTCGAGGACGCCATGAACACCACCAGCACCATGAATCTGCCCAAGGACCAGATCGTCAGCTCGGCCCTGCGCCAGATGCAGAGCGAACTGAAGACGCAGGCCCTGCCGCTGCGCCAGGCGGTGGCGCAGACCTGCCGCACGCTGTATGCGTTCGGCCACGACTCCGGCCTGTCGGGACAGATCACGGCCCGCACCGAGAAGCCCGGCACCTACTGGACCCAGCGCCTGGGCCTGGGCCTCGACGAGATCACGGCGGACAACCTGCTGCTGGTCGACGAGGACCTGCGCGTGATCGAAGGCGACGGCATGCCCAATCCGGCCAACCGCTTCCACAGCTGGCTCTATCGGCAGCGGCCCGACATCAACTGCATCGTGCACACCCATGCACCGCACGCCAGCGCGCTGGCGATGCTCGAGGTGCCGCTGGAGATCGCGCACATGGACACGTGCGTCCTCTACGGGCAGGTCGCCTTCCTGGGCAAGTGGCCTGGCATCCCGGTCGGCAACGAGGAAGGCGAGATCATTTCCGCCGCGCTGGGCGACAAGAAGGCGATCCTGCTGGCGCACCACGGCCTGCTGGTCGCCGGTGCCACGGTGGAGGAGGCCTGCGTGCTCGGCGTGATGTTCGAGCGTGCGGCGCGCCTTCAGCTGCTGGCGATGGCCGCCGGCAAGATCGAGCCCATCCCGGCCGACCTGGGAGAAGAGGCGCAGCGCTGGGTGTCGACGCCCAAGCGCCACCAGGCCGTCTTCGCCTACTACGCCCGGCGCGCCGAGCGGCTGCTCTCCAGCGGCTCGATCTAGCCGTCGGACGGGGGCGGTGCCCGGTCGCCGCTGCCGCGCGGTCGTGCCCCCGGTGTCAGTTCCGTCCCCGACTGCCTCTCCACCCAGCGAACCAGTTCGCTGACGCTCGCGCCCGGACCCGCCGCGTGGTCGGCCATGCGCCACAGCTGCTGCCCCAGGCCCCAGATGGGCACGGGCGTGGCGGTCTCGCGCGCCAGTTCAAGGGCGATGCCCACGTCCTTGAGCATCAGCTCGAGCTTGAAGGGGTCGTCGAAGGCACGGTTGAACACCCGCTGGTTGAAGTGCGTGCGGGTGATCCACGACCCGCCGGTGGATTCGTTCAACACCTCGACCATCACCTGGGGATCGAGGCCGTAGCGCTTGCCGGCGACCAGCCCTTCGGCGGTATTGGCCAGCGTGATCGCGGTGATGCAGTTGTTGATGCACTTCATCGCGTGCCCGCTGCCCACGCCTCCCAGGTGGAACACGGCCCGGCCCATCACGTCCAGCAGCGGCCGGATCCGCGCCACGTGCCCGGGGCTTCCGCCCACCATGAAGACCAGGCTGGCTTCCTGCGCGCCCCACTGGGCCCCGGAGACGGGTGCATCGACCATCCCACCGCCGCGGCCTGCCAGGGCCCTCGCGGTCTCCTCGGTCAGCCAGGGCTCGCACGAGGAGGTGTCCAGCACCAGCGCACCGCTCCGCAATCCGTGGATCACGCCGTCATCGCCCAGCACCACCTGCCGCACGACCTGGCCGTTGGGCAGCATGGTGATGATCACGTCGGAGCGCTCGGCGACCTCGCGCGGGGTGGCGACGGCGATGCTGTCGCCGCCCAGGCTGCCCGCCAGGTCACGGGCGATGGCCGCGTTGGCGTCCAGCAGCGTCAGCCGGTGTCCGGCCCGCGCCAAATGCTTTGCCATGGGCGTGCCCATGACGCCGAGGCCGATGAAGCCGATGTCCATTGTCATCAGGGGTACCTCTCTGTCGAAAGCCGCTAGCCGGCCGCCCGTTTCAACTGCTGCCTCATGACCGAGAAGCGGCGCCGGTACTGGGCCGGGCTGAGCGTCACCTTGCGCCTGAAAAGCCGGTTGAAGAAAGTCCCGTCCTGGTAGCCGACCTCCCGGGCCACCGCCTCCACCGGGAGATCGGTGGACTCCAGCAACTGCTTGGCTTCCTCCAGCCGCAAGGTGTGGATGTACTCCAGCGGCCGCATGCCCGTGGCCTGCGCAAACCGCTTGTTGAAGGTGCGCTCGGCCAGCCCCGAGAGGTCGACCAGCTGCGCGACGGGCGACTCGCACTGGTAGTGGGATGCGGCCCAGGCCTGGCAGCGGGCCACGACGGCATCTTCGGCGACGCGGCCGCGGGTCAGCGAGGCGTAGGCGACCGCGCTGACGTCACAGGTGCCGATCAGGTTCACCCTCGCCACCTGCATGGCCTCGTCCGGCGAGGCGAAGCGCGCGATCAGCGCCAGCGCCAGCATGTGCCAGGCCGTGCCGCTGCCGGCCATCATCAGGCGCTGGCCGGGCCCCGCCGTCACCAGCGACCTTTCCGCACTCCACCGCGTTCGGGGGTAGTCGCGCGCCAGCAGTTCGCAGTACGCCCAGTGCGAGGTGGCTTCCTCCCCGTCCAGCAGGCCGGTCCTGGCCAGCAGCAGGGCGCCCGAACAGGAAGAGCACAAGGTCGCGCCCGCGTCCCAGGCCTGCCGCAGCCAGGCCACTTCCGCTTCGTAGGACGCCGCGAGCGGCTCGCCCGGCGGAACCATGAGGTCGGTCACGCAGACGATGTCGGGGGAGGGGCAGTCGGCAAACCCGGCATCCGGGGTGATCCGCACCCCGTTGCCGGCCAGGAACGGCGCGCCATCCCGGCTCACCACCAGCGGAACGAACGGCGACTTCACCGCCGGGTTGCCGTGCAGCATGTGCCAGTCGCGCCGTGCCCCCGACAGCAGGTCGAAGAAGCCATAGAGCGTCGCCGCGGACACGTCCGGCGTGCCGAGCAAGGCAACGGTGAGGGGGCCGCCGGCACTTGACATCTTTTGACCCGTTTCGTGCGGATATGACTCTAGCAAGTCGCGGTCGTCACGCCGAGACTTCCCTCCCCCGCACCGGACCGCCGTGCCCCAGCGAGCGACGACGGTCCCGGATCACCGCCACCCACTGTCGCGCCACATCCGTGGCGCACCCCCGAGAGGAGTCGAATCATGGGTTACTTCATCGATGAGCAGGTCGACTCGACCTGGCGCCCTGGCCTTCGCGATGCCCGCGGCCTGGACTGCAGCACCGGATCCGTCCGCGCCGTGGAAGCGGTCGAGACCGCGCTGCACGCCATGCTGTCCTACTTCGGTGACCCCCTGGCCGCGCTGGACGAGGCGATCGCCGCCGACCCGGGCTGGTCGCTTCCCCAGTCGCTCAAGGCGTCCTTGCTGCTGACGTCCAGCGAGTTCGAGCCTGCGCGGCAGGCCCGCGACATCCTGGCGGCAGCGCCCGCGCCCCGCAATGCCCGCGAACAGGCGCACCACGCAGCCGCGCAGGCGGCGGCCGAGGGCGACTGGGCGCTGGCGTGCAGGCGATGGGAGGCCACGCTCATCCACAGCCCACGCGATGTCGCCGCCCTCCTCTTCGCGCACCTGTTCGACTTCTATCGCGGCGACACCCTCAACCTCAAGCGGCGCCCGCAGCGGGTGCTGCCGGCCTGGTCGCCCGAGATGCCCTTCTACGGCTTCGTGCTCGGCATGTACGCCTTCGGCCTCGAGGAGTCCGGCCACTACGCGCAGGCCGAAGACGTGGGACACGCGGCGCTGGCGATCAACCGCCGGGATCCCTGGGCCGTGCACGCGGTCGCCCACGTCCATGAGATGCAGGGACAGCACGAAGAGGGCGCCCGCTGGCTGGCCTCACGCCAGCCGGACTGGGCCGTGGACAACGGCTTCGCATTCCACAACTGGTTCCACGCGGCCCTGTTCCAGATGGAGGGGCTGGACACTGCGGCGGCGCTGCAGACCTATGACACCCACCTGGCGTGCGCGACAGAGATGGCGCTGCAACGCGTGGACGGGACAGCGGTGCTGTGGCGCCTGAAGCTGCTCGGCGTCGACGTGTCCGACCGGTTCGACGACCTGCGTCGCACGTGGGTGCCGCAGGCCCCGAGCGCCGGCTTCTACGCTTTCAACGACCTGCATGCCCTCATTGCCCACATCGGCGCGGGCGTCACGCCGGAGACTTCGGAAGGCCTGACATCGCTGCAAGAAGCGATGGCGGACTTCGACTCGTCGGGCGCCTCCAACCGAAGAATGTCGGCCGAGCTGGGCCTGCCACTGGCGCAAGCGTTCCTGGACTACGCGAACGGGAACTGGGACAGCGCTGCGGAAGGCCTGCTTCGGGTGCGGGATGGGGCACATGGCTTCGGCGGCAGCCACGCCCAAAGGGACATCCTGACCCTGACGTTGATGGACGCGGCCATCCGCGCCCGCCGCGCCGACCTGGCTGGACACATCCTGAACGAGCGCTGCCCCGAGAAGGCCGGAACGCCGATGACCCTCCACTGGAGGCGCCGCATCAGCGCAATGCACTGATTTCGATCGTTTTCGCTCGGCTCGAAGCCGGACGGGCTGCGACAGCTTGATTCGGGCGCGCCATGGCCTAAGGTGGGCCATGGCCTACGAAGCTCCGGTTGCCACGCGCCTCGCCGAGATCGCGGAGTCCATCGCCTTCGCCACTTCGGCGGGGACGACGGACCAGCGCCTGGCCGCGCTCAGCAGCTACCTTGCAGAGGTTCGGGAGGCGCTGGGAATGGAAGTCGCCTTCGTGTCGCAACTCCTGGAGCAGCGCCGCGTGTTCAAGGTGGTCAGCAAATCGCCCGCCACGCACTCCCCCATCCGGGTCGGCGAGTCCGACCGCCTGCTGGACACCTACTGCATGTACGTGCTCCAGGGGCGGCTCCCACCGGTCATCCGCGACATCCGCAAGGCCGGCCACGAGGCGGCGCTGCTGCCGATCACCGAGCGGCTCGGCATCGGGTGCTATGTCAGTGCGCCCGTGGTCCTGCCCGACGGCCGCGCCTTCGGGACCTTGTGCTGCTTCAGTCGCCAGGCGCGGCCCGACCTGGCGGACGAAGATGGCGAGGCCTTGCGGGATGTGGCACGCGCGATTGCGAAGGCAGTGGACGGCGAGGGCAACGTCCGCGCCCCTCGGGCAAGCTGAGCGACGCTTCCCGCAGGTCGCGGGTGGGATCAGGCCGCCAGCGCCGCGCCCAGGCTGCGCAGCATCGCGCCTCCGTCGCCCTTCCACGCGCTTCCGTGCATGCAGGCCAGGACCGAGGGTTCGAGCCGCGCCAGCTTCTCGATCAGCGCCGGCGCATTGCGGCTGTGGGAGAAATAGTCGTCCTGCTGGCGGAAGGCCTCGCTCGGCCCCAGGATGTCGCGCGTCACGATCGGCTCCTCGCCCGTCCCCGGTTGGGTGAACAGGTCGCCGCAGAACAGCGTGCCCGTGGTGCGGTCGTGCATGTAGCCGCACTCCCAGCCGTGCGGAAGGTGCGGCGTGGACTGCCACACCAGCTCATGGGTCCCGAGGTCGAGCACCTGGCCGTCCTGCATGACGAGCGGCGGCACGTCGACCATGTCGTTCACATCCACCATCGCGCCGACCCGGCCGCAGACCGGCTGCGCGTCGGGCGCGAGGGCGAGGAAGTCGGCCAGCGCGCCGCACTCGTCCGCCTCGACATGGGAGAACGCGATGTAGCGCAGGCGCTCGAGCGGCATCACCTTCTCGATCTGCTGGCGCACCAGGCCGAACAGCTTCTTGGGCCCGGTGTGGAACAGGAGCGGCCGCTCGTCGACCACCAGGTACTGGTTGAAGGAGAACCCGCCGGGGAACAGCTCGGGCGGCATGGCGACGCTGATGCGCCAGGTGTCCGGCGCGATCGGGTGGATGGAGGCGTGCGGGGCGTTCATGGTGTCGACTTCCTCTTCGGACGCAGGGAGGTTTCGGCGGCAGGCCGTGGTCCGGTGACAGCCAGCAGCAGTTGCGTTGTGTGGCGCCGCACGGCGGCGCGCGGCAGCTTGTGGTGCCGCACCAGCGCATTCCAGAACCCGAAGTCCAGCAGCGCCTGCCATTGCGCCGCCATCTCGTCCAAACGCGGGTCGCCAGGCAGGTGCCGTTGCAGCACCCGGCGGCACAGGACCGTGAACCCGACGCGCTGCTCGTCCAGGAGGCGAGCCAGCGGCTCGAGTTGCCCCGCTTCGCCCCAGGCCAGCCAGGGCTGGTAGTAGGCATTGCGCTGGTCGCAGGCCTCGGCGAGCAGCCGGGCCGCGGCCATGAGGTCCGGGCAGGAGGAGATGAGGTCGACCGGCAGCTGCGGCGCCGAGTCGCCCGCGTGGCCGACGCAGGCGGGGATCAGCGTCTCGAAGTCCGGGTAGTGCTTGTAGACGGTCGGCAGCGAGACACCCGCGGCCTGCGCGATGTCGGCCCAGCTCGTGCGCAGCGCCCCTTTTTCCGCGTGCAGCTGCGCGGCGGCCGCCGCGATCTGGCGCTTCAGCTCGGCCTGCTGCTGCAGGCGGCTTGCGTTGTTGTAGGCGCGGGAAGGCATGGGCGGGTCTCGGCTGGAATGCATTTTATTTTATTCCAACTCAATTTAAATTCAAGCGCGACGGCGCCTTTCGAAGCGCATCGCGCCTGAGCCGGTCTCGCGAAGGGGATTTGGACTGGCCTGCCCGGAGGGACTCGAACCCCCGACCTGCTGCTTAGAAGGCAGCTGCTCTATCCAGTTGAGCTACGGGCAGTGCAGGCGGAATTGTCTCACCGGCGCAGCGGGCCGGGTCACCACAGCTTGGCGCAATTGCCGGCGTAGACCGACGGGCCCGAAGGCGCGGTGGGAGCGGGCGTGGTCTCCACGGTCACCATCAGCTTGCCCACCTTGGACAGCAGCTTCTCCGAGGTGTCCGGCAGCAGGCTCGTGGCCGAGCCCGCGGGCGGCACGTCGCCCAGCACGAAAGGCGCGCCGGCCGCCGGCACGGCCCAGAGGACCAGGCGCCCCTGCGCAGGTGCCTCGATCGGTCCGATGACCTTGATCGTCATCGTCCGGCCATGGCGCAGGGAACTGGCCAGCAGCTTGCCGTTGCCCTGCGCATCCGTCAGCAGCCCGACATAGCTTTGCGGCAGCTTCTGCCCGGCCCGCATGGCGACCTGGTCGGGCGTGAACAGCAGCGAAGGCGCCGACAGCAGCAGCGTCACCGTCAGCGCGGCGCCCGCGAGCACGCCGCCGAGACCCAAGCCCGCCGGCCACCACCAGCGCGCGCCCGCGCGGCCGGCGCGACCGTCCTGCCGATGCGGCCGGGTCCGCGCTTCGATCGCTTGCCACACGCGCGGCGAAGGTGCGACCGGCGGCACGGCCTGCCCGAGCTGCCCCAGGCGCTGCTCCCACTGCGCGACCGCCAGCTGCACGTCGGAACGGTCGCGGTGCAGCCGCTCGAACCGCCGGCGGACCCGCGAGGGCATCGTGCCGAGCACGTAGGCGGCCGCGAGCCGGTCGACCAGTTCCGGCTGCGCGTACCTCATGCCGCAACCCCTTGCGCCTTCAGGCAGTCCTTGAGCTTGTCGAGCCCGCGCCGGATCCAGGCCTTCACCGATCCCAGCGGCGCCCCCATCCGGGCAGCCACCTCGCTGTGCGTGAGGCCCTGGTAGTAGGCCAGCGCCAGGCTCTGGCGGTGCGTGCCGTCCAGGCCGCCCATGCAGCCCTCGATGCGCAGGGCCTGGGTGGCGGCGCTGAAGAGGTCGAGCGCGCTGGGGGCCGCGGCCTGCGTCGAAGCGCCCTCGCCCTGCTCTTCGTCCAGCTCCGTCTCCTGTCGACGCGTGCGGCTGCGCAAGGCATCCAGCGCCTTGTTGCGAACGATGGCGATGAGCCAGGTCATCGGCTGGATGTCCTGGCCGCCCACGCTGCTGCGGTACGCGGCGGCGTTCTTCCAGATGTTGATGAAGGCTTCCTGCAGCACGTCTTCGGCGGATTGGTGTCTGCCCAAGATACGCAGGGCCACGCCGAACAGATGCGCATGCGTGCGTTCGTAGACCTGCGCGAAAGCCGCGTGGTCGCCCCGCGCGGCGGCGGCCATCAGGTCCTGCAACGTCGGGGTCGAGCTCATCGGGCGCAGTATAGGAAGGCCCTGCAATGACCTTCTTCCCAGCGACTGCATCCGAATCCCGGAGCCTTTCGTAGCTGTCCCGCGCGCACGTACGCGAAGCCGCGCACCTCGCACGAGACCCTCCCATCGAGAGAAAGGACAGCACGCCATGGGTTACTTCATCGACGACATCGCATCGGCCGGCGCCGCCACCGGCCTGAAGGACGCGCGCGGCTGCGCCGCAGGGACGAGCTCGGCCGTGGCGCTGGGCCACGTCGAAGCCGCCCTCGAATCGATGCTGTCGTACTTCGGCGATCCGCTGCAGGCGCTCGACGAAGCCGCCCGCTGCGACCCCGGCTGGGCCTGGCCGCGCGTGCTGAAGGCGGCGCTGCTGCTCACGCTCGGCGAGTACGAGCCGGCACGCCAGGCCGCCGACGAGCTGGCCGCGGCATCGCAGCTGTCGGCCAACCCACGCGAGCGCGCCCACTTCGCCGCCGCCCGCGCCGCCGTTCAGGGCGAGTGGGAAACGGCCTGCGACCTCTGGGAACGCCTCCTGGTCGAGCACCCGCGCGACGTGGCCGCCCTGCTCTTCGCCCATCTGTTCGACTTCTACCGAGGCGACGCGCTCAACCTGCGCCGCCGTCCCGAGCGCGTGCTGCCGCAGTGGTCGCCCGAGCTGCCGCTGTACGGCTACGTGCTGGGCATGCATGCCTTCGGCCTGGAGGAAGCGGGCCACTACGGCCAGGCCGAGGACCGCGGGCGAGCGGCGCTGGAGGTCAACCGCCGCGACCCCTGGGCCATCCATGCCGTCACGCACGTTTTCGAGATGCAGGGGCGCCACGAGGACGGCACGCGCTGGCTGTCCGGCCGCGCGGCCGACTGGGCGATCGACAACGGCTTCGCCTTCCACAACTGGTTCCATGCGGCGCTGTTCCACCTGGAGCGCATGGACACGGCCGCCGCGCTGTCGGTCTACGACGAGCACCTCGCGCCGGCCACCGACATGGCGCTGCAGCGGGTGGACGGCACCGCCATCCTGTGGCGCCTGAAGCTGCTGGGCATGGACGTCACCGGGCGCTTCCGCCGGCTGCGCTCGTTCTGGCACGACCGCGGGCCGGCCGCCGGCTTCTACGCGTTCAACGACGTGCACTCGCTGCTCGCGCACATCGGCGCGGGCGATGAAGACGGGCTTGCCGACTCGCGCGACAGCCTGCTGGCCTGCATGGCCATGCCGGAGTCCTGCGGGTCCTCCAATCGCCGCATGGCGTCGCAGATCGGCCTGCCGCTGGCCCGCGCGCTGGCCGCCTACGCGCGCAAGGACTTCGCCGGCGCGGCCGAAGGCCTGTTGCAGGTGCGCGACCGCGCCCATGGCTTCGGCGGCAGCCACGCCCAGCGCGACATCCTCACGCTCACGCTGCTGGACGCGGCCCTCCGTTCGGGCCAGGCCGCGCTCGCGCGCCACCTGCTGAACGAGCGGCACGAGGCCAAGGCCGGCACCGCCCTCACCGGCCACTGGCGTCAGCGCATCGCCGCCGCGGCCTGAAAGCGCTAGCGCCGCCTGCGGCGCACGATGGAGGGGCGAGGCATCCGGCGCACCAGCGAGGCGCCGGGCAGGCGCCGCACCGTGGCCGGACGCGGCGGCGCCACCTTCAGCCAGGTGTCGTCGCCGTACTCCTTCTCCACATCGATGGTGCTGCGCTGGCCGACATCGCCGAAGTGCCGCTCCAGCCAGGCCGCCGCGGCCTCCTGCCCCAGGCGGAACAGCTTGCGGATCAAGGCCGGATCGGCGCTGGTGCGGCTCGATTGCGGCAACTCGCCCAGCGCCCGCCACCCCTCCACCCGATGCAGCCGCATCGGGCCCCGGCCTTCGGCCAGTTGCCCGCCGTCCTCCACCCAGCGGTTGAACGCGTGCGCCAGCCGCACCTGCGTGAGCAGGCTGGCATTGAAGGCCAGCTCGGTCATCCGGTCCACGATCTCCGCGCCCGACTTGGGCGTGTCCGGGCGCGACAGCGGGTTGATCTGCACGATCAGCGCGTCGCGGCTGCGCGAGTGCATCACCAGCGGCGTGAGCGCCGGGTTGGCCGAGAAGCCGCCGTCCCAGTACGCCTCGCCGTCGATCACCGAGGCCTGGAACAGCTGCGGCAGGCAGGCCGAGGCCATCACCGCGTCCGCGGTGAGCGCGCGGCCGTGGAACAGCGTGGCCCGCCCCGTGCCCACGTGGGTGGCGCTGACGTACACGCGGTGCGTGGCGTCGCGCCGGATGGCCGCGAAGTCGATGCGGCGCTCCAGCAGGCTGCGCAGCGGATTGAGGTCCAGCGGGTTGAACTGGTAGGGCGACACGGGATTCGGCGAGAGGAAGCCCCAGGCGCCCATGGGCCCGGACCAGAGGCTGGCGAACAGCTTCTTGTGCACCGAGCCGGCGGCGCCCAGCGAGGCGACCTCGTCCCAGAAACCCGCCAGGCTTTCGCGCGCCGATTCCCGCGGGTCGCGCTTGGTGCGCCTGGCGGTGGCCCAGCCGCTCATCATCGCGACCGCGTTCATCGCGCCCGCGCTGGCGCCGCTCAGGCCTTCGAAGGAGAGCCGTCCGTCTTCGAGCAAGGCATCCAGGACGCCCCAGGTGAAGGCGCCGTGCGAGCCGCCGCCCTGCAGGGCGAGATTGATCGTCGTGGTGGTCATGCGTTATGGGAGAGCAACAAGCGTGCTCAGCGTCCGTGACGCGTTGATGGCGCGCATCGCCCAAGCGGCGATGGCGTTTGCATCCTACCTGCAGGGCAAGGCGGAGCTTGCGCAAGGTCTTTGCACATCGCCGTGCCCCGGACTCCGAATTGGTGCATTCCAGGCGACGACACGGCTGCGTGTACCCTCGCCGCCCATGGAACTGCGCCAATTGCGCTACTTCGTGCGCGTCGTCGAACTGGGAAGCATGAGCCGCGCCGCGGTGGAACTGGGGCTGGTGCAATCCGCCCTCAGCCAGCAGATCGGCCGGCTCGAAGGCGAACTGGCCACGCGGCTTCTGCAACGCAGCTCCAAGGGCGTGCTGCCCACCGAGGCCGGCCTGGCCTTCTTCCGCCAGGCCCAACTGGCCCTGCGCCATGCCGACGAGGCGGCGCGGGCCGCCAAGCAGTCGCGGCTCTCGGGCAGCGTCAGCGTCGGCCTCGCGCCCAGCACGGCGTCGATGCTGGGCCTGCCGCTGATCCTGGCGGTGCGCGAGCGCTACCCCGACGTGCGGCTGCACGTGGTGGAGAGCCTGTCGGGGCACCTGGCGGCCATGCTCAATGCGCGCCAGCTCGACCTGGCCGTCCTGTTCGACACCGACCCCGGGCGCCGCTGGAGCGTCACGCCGCTGCTGGAGGAAAAGCTCTTCCTGATCGGCGCCCGCGGGGCCACGCCGAAGAAACTGCCCGCGCGCGTGAAGCTCTCCCAGCTGAAGGACTACCCGCTCATCATGCCCAGTGGCCCGCACGGCCTGCGCAGCACGATGGATACCGCGCTGTCCGGAAGCCGCATGCCGCCGCTGGCACCCGTGGAGATCGATTCGCTGGCCCTGCTCATGGATGCGGTGCGCGCGGGCCTGGGCTTCACCATCCAGCCGGGCGCGGCACTGGCGCGGTTTCCCGATGCCGATGGGCTGTTCCAGATGGCCGAGATCGCCGGCACCCGGCTGCACCGGCTCAACTCGCTGTGCAGCCTGTCGGACGACGAGCTGTCACCGGCCGCGCTGGGGGTGCGGGTCGCCCTGGCCGACTGCGCCCGCTCCCTGGTGCGCGAGGGCCGCTGGACCGGCGCGCGGCTGCCATCAGGATCCGTGATACCGCCCTGAGCGATCCCTTCTGTTCAGGGCCCGGCCGCGGCCCTACAGTCCGTGGATGCATGATGTCCTGGTCGTCGGCGGCGGCAATGCCGCCCTCTGCGCGGCGCTGATGGCCCGCGAGGCCGGCGCCAGCGTCCTCCTCCTGGAGAGCTCCCCGCGCGAATGGCGCGGCGGCAACTCCCAGCACACCCGCAACCTGCGCTGCATGCACGACGAGCCGCAGGACGTGCTGCTCGAGGCCTACCCGGAAGAGGAGTTCTGGCAGGACCTGCTCAAGGTGACGGGCGGCAACACCGACGAGAAGCTGGCCCGGCTGGTGATCCGCGCCTCCTCCACCTGCCGGCCCTGGATGCGCAAGCACGGCGTGCGCTTCCAGCCCTCGCTGGCGGGGACGCTGCACCTCTCGCGCACCAACGCCTTCTTCATGGGCGGCGGCAAGGCGCTGGTCAACGCGTACTACCGCAGCGCGGGGAACCTGGGCGTGGACATCCGCTACGACGCGACGGTCGACCGGCTGGAGCTGCAGGACGGCCGCTTCGTCGCGGCCTTCTGCGGCGGCGAGCGCATCGAGGCACGCGCCTGCGTGCTGGCCTCCGGCGGCTTCGAATCGAACCGCGAGTGGCTGCGCGAGGCCTGGGGCCGCAACGAGCGCGGCGAATGGCCGGCCGACAACTTCCTGATCCGCGGCACGCGCTTCAACCAGGGCGTGCTGCTGCGCCACATGATGGACCAGGGCGCCGACATCATCGGCGACCCGACCCAGGCGCATTGCGTCGCCATCGACGCGCGCGCGCCGCTGTACGACGGCGGCATCGTGACGCGGGTGGACGCGGTGTCGCTGGGCATCATGGTCAACCGGGACGCCCGGCGCTTCTACGACGAGGGCGAGGACTTCTGGCCCAAGCGCTACGCCATCTGGGGCCGGCTGGTCGCGCTGCAGGCGGGACAGATCGCGTACTGCATCATCGACAGCCAGGCCGTCGGCCGCTTCATGCCGCCGGTGTTCCCGGGCGTGCAGGCCGACACGCCGGCGCAACTCGCGGCCGCCCTGGGGCTGGACGTGCCGACCTTCGTGCGCACGGTCGAGGACTACAACGCCGCCTGCCGGGTCGGCCGCTTCGACCACACCGTGCTGGACGACTGCCACACCGAAGGCCTGGCGCCGGCCAAGACGCACTGGGCCCGTCCGCTGGTCAAGCCGCCGTTCTACGGCTACGCGCTGCGCCCGGGCATCACCTTCACCTACCTGGGCCTGAAGACCGACGATCGCGCGCGCGTGCATTTCGGCGGCCTGCCCAGCGACAACCTGTTCGTGGCGGGAGAAATGATGGCGGGCAACGTGCTGGGCAAGGGCTACACGGCCGGCGTGGGCATGAGCATAGGCACGGCCTTCGGCCGCATCGCCGGAACCCAGGCCGCCAAGGCGGCATTGCACGAGGAAGTGGCGCATGCAGCAGCTTGAATCCCTGGTGCGCGCCGCCGAGGCGGAGGTGTCGCGGCAGATGCAGATCTGCAATGCCTGCCGCTACTGCGAGAGCTTCTGCGCCGTCTTTCCGGCGATGGCGCGGCGCCTGGACTTCACGGGGGGCGACGCCCACTACCTGGCCAACCTGTGCCACAACTGCGGCGCCTGCCTGCACGCCTGCCAGTACGCGCCGCCGCACGAGTTCGCGGTGAACGTCCCGCGGGCGATGGCGCAAGTGCGCCGCGAAACCTACGTCGACTACGCCTGGCCCAAGGCGCTCGGTGCGCTCTACCGGCGCAACGGCATCACCGTGGCACTGGCGACGGCGGGCGGGCTGGCCCTGTTCCTCATCCTCGCCCTGGCATTGCGCGGCACGCTGTGGCACCAGCCGCTGGCCGGCAACTTCTACGCGGTGTTCCCGCACAACCTGATGGTGGCGCTGTTCGGCGCCGCGTTCGGCTGGGCGGTGCTGGCCCTGGGCATCGGTGCGACGCGCTTCTGGCGCGGCCAGTCGCCCGGCCCGGCCAGTGGCGCGGCCACCGCCGAGGCCGCGAAGAACGCGCTGGCCCTGACCTACCTCGATGGCGGGCATGGCGACGGCTGCAACGACCAGGACGACCGCTTCACCAAGCTGAGGCGGCGCTTCCACCACCTCACCTTCTACGGCTTCCTGCTGTGCTTCGCCTCGACCTGCGTGGCCACGCTGTACCACTACGGCCTGGGCCTGCCCGCGCCCTACCCGGTGGCCAGCCTGCCGGTGCTGCTGGGCACCGTGGGCGGCCTGGGCCTGCTGGCCGGACCGGCCGGCCTGCTGTGGTTGAACCTGCGCCGGCATCCCCTCCACGGCGATCCGCAGCAGAAATCCATGGACCGCGCGTTCATCGTGCTGCTGTTCGCCACCAGCCTCACGGGCCTGGCGCTGCTGGTCCTGCGCGACACCGGCGCGATGGCGCTGCTGCTGGCCGTGCACCTGGGCACGGTGATGGCCCTGTTCCTCACCCTGCCCTATGGCAAGTTCGCGCATGCCGTCTACCGGTCGGCGGCCCTGCTCAAATGGGCGATCGAGCGACGGCAGCCCAACCGGCTGCAGCTGGGCGCGGACTGAATGAAAAGGAGTTTCGAATGAGCGATGGCATGTTGCGGATCCCTTCGATGAAGGACCAGTGCTCCCCCGAGGAATGGCAGGCCCGCCTCGACCTGGCGGCCTGCTATCGGCTGGTCGACCTGTATGGCATGTCGGACATGATGGCCAACCACATCTCGGTGCGCGTGCCGGGCGAGGAGACCTTCCTGATCAACCCCTACGGGATGATGTACGAGGAGATCACCGCGTCCTGCCTGATCAAGGTCGACCTGGCCGGCAACGTCCTGTCCAAGCCGGACTTCGGCACGCTGAACTACGGCATCAACAAGGCCGGCTACGTGATCCACAGCGCGGTGCACGAGGCCCGGCCCGAGGTGGGCTGCGTGATCCACACGCACAGCTGGGCGTCGATGGCCGTGTCGGCGCTCGATTGCGGGCTGCTGCCGATCACGCAGACGGCGATGCGCTTCCTCAAGATCGGCTACCACGAGTACGAAGGCGTGGTCCTGAACGACGCCGAGAAGGAGTCGCTGGTGCGCGACCTGGGCCAGGGCGAGGCGCTGATCCTTCGCAACCACGGCGCCCTGGTGGTCGGCCGCACCGCGGGCGAGGCCTTCAACTGGACGCACCGCCTGGAGCTGGCCTGCCGCTCGCAGATCGGCGCCATGTCCTGCAACACCAAGCTGCGGCCCGTGCCCCCGCAGGTGCTGGAGGAGACCTGGAACAACTACCAGCCCGGCACGCGCCGCCCCTACGGCCTGATGGAATGGGCCGCGTTGCTGAGAAAACTCGATCGCCTCGACCCGGCCTGGCGCACCTGATCCCAACGGCCCACAAGGAGACCAAGA
This sequence comes from Ramlibacter sp. Leaf400, assembly GCF_001424545.1. Classification (GTDB taxonomy): domain Bacteria; phylum Pseudomonadota; class Gammaproteobacteria; order Burkholderiales; family Burkholderiaceae_C; genus Ramlibacter. Next base: position 426,564 of record NZ_LMQL01000010.1, read on the forward strand.
CATGCCGCACCCCACCCCGCGCGTCAACCGCAGGACCGCGATGGCCGCCACGGCGCTGGCCGCGATCTCACCGCAGGGCGTGTTCGCCCAGGCGGGCGACTACCCGAACAAGCCGGTGCGGGTGATCGTGGCCTTCACCGCGGGCGGCACCACGGACATCCTGGCGCGCGCGGTCGGCCAGAAGCTCGGCGAGCGCCTGAAGCAGAACGTGATCGTGGAGAACAAGCCGGGGGCCGGCGGCAACCTGGGCACCGAGCTGGCGGCTCGCGCCACGCCGGACGGCTACACGTTCATCGTGAACTCGGTGGGGCCGATGGCGGTGAACCCCACGCTGTACAAGAAGCTGAACATCAATCCCCTCACCGACCTGGTGCCGGTGGTGCAGATCGCGGACGTGCCCAACGTGCTCGTGGTCAATCCCGGCGTGCCGGCGAAGACGCTCGACGAACTGGTGGCCTACGCCAAGGCCCGGCCGGGACAGGTGTACTACGGCTCCACCGGCATCGGCACCTCGGCCCACCTCTCGGGCTTCATGCTGGGCAAGCGCGCCGGCATCGACACCACGCACGTGCCGTACAAGGGCGCCGAAGGCCTGAACGACCTGCTGGCCGGCCGCCTGCAGTTCAGCTTCGCCACCATTCCTTCCGTCATCCAGCACATCCAGGCCGGCAAGCTGCGCGCCCTGGCCGTGACGAGCGTGAAGCGCTCGCGCTCCATGCCCGACGTGCCCACGGTGTCCGAACGCGGCTACCCGGGCTTCGAGGCCGGCTCGTGGTTCGGCTTCTTCGCGCCCAGGGGCACGCCGCCCGGCGTGATCGCCACCGTCAACAGGGCCGTGAACGACGTGCTGCCGTCGCTGGAAGCGCAGCTGATCCGCGAAGGCGCCGATCCGGTGGGCGGCTCGCCCGAGCAGTTCGGCCAGTTCGTGCAGAAGGAATTCGAGAAGTGGCGCGTCGTGGTGCGTGAATCCGGCGCTTCGGCCGAGTGAACACGACCTCGCCCCTGCGGATCCTGATGTCGCGAGAGGCGGCTGCCAGCCTCTCGTCCGACGTCGCGCGCGTGCTGGCCGGCCATGCGCACGAGCTGGTGACACCCGAGGACGACCAGTCCCTCCAGGCCGACGTCGCCTTCGTCTCGCGCGACGTCACGGGGCTGTCCACCAAGCACAAGGTGCTGCCGCAGACGCAGCGCATGTACGACCGGCTGCTGGCCGCGCCCACGCTGCGGTGGGTCCACATCCATTCGGCCGGCGCGGATCGGCCGGTGTACGTGGAACTGCGCGAGCGCGGCGTGCAGGTGACGACGTCGTCCGGCGCCAATGCGACCGTGGTGGCGCAGACGGCGGTGCTGGGGCTGCTGGCCCTGGCGCGCCACTGGCCGCTGCTGCTGGCGGCGCAACGCGAGCGCCGCTGGGCGTCGCTGATGGGCAGCGGCCTGCCGCGCGACCTGCCGGGACAGACCGCGGTGGTGGTCGGCTGGGGCCCCGTGGGCCAGGAGATCGGCCGCCTGCTGCGGGCTTTCGGGCTGCAGGTGATCGCGGTGCGCCGCCAGGCCGGAGCCGAACAGGACGGCGTTCGCTTCGTCGCCGCGCAGCAGTGGCGCAGCGTGCTGCCCAAGGCCGACTGGCTGGTGATGGCCTGCCCGCTGACGGCGCAGACGCGCGGGATGCTGGGCGTGGCCGAGCTGGCCTTGCTGCCTTCTCACGCCGGATTCGTGAACGTCGCGCGTGGCGAAGTGGTGGACGAAGCGGCGCTGGTGGAAGCCTTGCGCGATCACCGGCTGGCGGGCGCCTACCTGGATGTGTTCGCCACCGAGCCGCTGCCGGAAACCTCGCCACTCTGGACGCTGCCGAACGTGATCGCCACGCCGCACAGTGCTGGCTTCTCCGATGGCAACGAGGATCGCGTCGCGCGCATGTTCCTCGACAACCTGGCGCTCTGGTCGCGCGGCCAGGGGTTGAAGAACCTCGCCTGACCTGCCTGCCGGCTTCTTCAGCGCTGCCGGCGGGAACGGCCCGCAAAAAGCTGCATTTGGACACTCTGTGCCCCGGCACACGATCCAAAGTGCCACGGCTCAGCAATACGCGTGCTCCAAGGTGAGTGCGATTGCGAGGGCATGTAACCCAGCTCAGCCGTAACCCGTCACGCGCGCCCCAGTGAAACCTGCTGCTGAGTTACCCGCAGATGTCCCTTCGTAAGCAAACGTGGTGTTTCAAAGCGGCCTTTCGAGCCAAAGCGATCCACACCACAGTTGAGCCAGCAAATCCACTCCGGGGTTTGCCGCCCGCTTGAGGAGGGGCGTTTGTTGGAGCAACCACGAAAGGGACAAGAGGATGAAGTTTGACTTGATGAGAATGGGGATCGTGTACCTGCACCTGATCGCCTGCTGCGTCGCGCTGGGAACCGTGTTCATGAGCGACCTGCAGCTGGTGAAGGGGCTGATGCGAAGTGAAGGGGGTGCGGTGGAGCCCAACCACCTGGCGGGGCTGCACCACACCCTGGCTCGAGCCCTGCTGGCCTTGTGGGTGACCGGCTTCCTGCTCGTCGCCGTGGACGTCTGGCGCGGCGGCACCAACGTGCTGTTCAACCCCAAGCTGCAGGCCAAGTTCGCGGTCGTGCTGCTGCTCACCGTCAACGGCCTGGCGCTCGAGCGCTTCGTGCTGCCGGCGATGAAGCGGGCCGGCGCGCTGATGCGTTTGTCGTTCAGCAACCGCCTGCTGGCGGTGTTCATCGGCGCGGTCTCGGCCGTGTCCTGGTTCTATGCGGCGGCGCTGGGCGTCGGCCGTCCGCTGAACTGGCAGTTCTCGCTGGCGCAGATCATGGCGGCCTGGCCCATCCTGGTGGCCGGCGGCTTCTTCATGATGATCACGCTGACCGCCTGGGCCCAGTACACCGCCAGCGGCGGTGCCGCCGCCCTGCAGCGCGTGCGCTTCCAGCAGGCCCACTGAGGAAACTCAACACAGAGGCACGGAGGCACAGAGGGAAGAAGAGATGACATCCTCGAATGTCTCCTCTCCTCTTTGCCTCTGTGCCTCTGTGTTCTGCCCTGCGAAACCTTCAAGTGCGAGCCGGAGCCACCGCCGCACCTTCGATGGCGTGCCGCTTGAGCGCTCCCGAGACGAAGCCGGACGCCTTCATCTCCTCGATGTACGCACTCAGCCAGGCCTGCGCCGCGGTCCGGCCCTTGGGCACGCCCATCGCCTGCTCGATGACCATGAAACGTCCCGGCAGCAGGCGCACGCCGCCGACGCGCCGGGCGTCGGACTCCAGCTGCTGCTTGACGCCCGCGGCCACGTTCAGGTTCTGCGCCAGGAACATGTCGGTGACCGCCGGTGAGGTCGGCGCACGCACCAGCGTGGCCGACTTCAGCTCGCGCGTGAGGAACAGGTCGTAGGCGCTGCCGCGGCCCACCACCACCCGCGTGCCCGCCCGGTCCACCTCCTCGTTGCGGCGCAGGGTGGAATCGTTGCGCACCAGGTAGCTGCCCTCGATGACCACGTAGGGCGCCGTGTACTCCATGTCGGCGGCGCGCACCGGGTCGATGGCGACGAAGGCCAGGTCGACCTGGCGCGCCTTCACCGCCTCGACCACCGTGCCGGCCGAATTGAACGTGACCAGCTCGATCGGCACGCCCAGGCGTCGCGCGGCCTCGCGGGCCAGGTCGACCGACACGCCCTGCGGCTCGCCCGACGCGCCGCGGCTGGCCAGGATCGGGTTGCCGAAGTTGATGGCGGCGCGCAGCTTGCCGGTGGACGCGAGTTCGGCCGAGGCGGCCCGCGGGTCGCGGCCGGTCGCGGCGCAGCCGGCCAGCACCAGCGCACCGGCGGCGCAGAGGGTCCGGCGGGATACGCTCATCTCTGAAGTCTCCTGGGGATTCATGGCCGGCACAGCGCCGTGAGGACGCGCACGTCCGTTTGCGAAGCCAGCGCCCAGCAGGCCCGGGTGATGGCATCGGCCTTGGCCGCCCCCAGGACGGGGTCGACCAGGTCGTGGAACTTGGCTTCGAGTTGCGCGTCGGACAGCGGGTTCTGCAGCGAGCCGATGGCGTGGTCCACCCGCACGTCGATGCGGCGGCCGTCGCGCAGCACCGCGGTCACCTGGACCGCGGCCTCGTCGATGGCATCGTCCACCGTGGCCTGCACCTTGCGGCGCGTCTCGACCACCCGCGGGTCGTTCACCACCGCGTCGGAGAACTCCTCCTCGCCGGCGCGGCCGTGGATCAGGCCCACCGCGCAGCCGTGGTAGACGCTGAACTTGCCCTGCAGCCCGTCCTTCGGCTCCTTCTTGCCGGTGAGCTCCAGCACCAGCGAATGCACGCGCAGTTCGATGCGCTCCAGCTCCTCCGGCGTGACGCCCTTGGCCTTGAGCTGCACGCAGGCATCGATGCTGGGATGGATCACGATGCCGCAGGCGAACGGCTTGTACGAGTTGAAGGAGATCTCGAACCGCTGGCCGAGCTCGTCCGTCACCTCGGTCCAGGTCCGCTTGTCCGAGGCCACCTGCACGAAGCCGCGCGGCGCCTCCAGCGCGCGCGGGCTGGCGGTGAAGCCGCGGCTGGCCAGCAGCGCCGACATCAGGCCCGCGCGGGCCGCGCCGCCCGGGTGGAACGGCTTGGTCATGGTGCCGAACTGCTCGCGCAGGCCCACCGGCTGCGAGGCCGCGATGCCCAGCGCCATCGCCGTGCGCTGCTCGTCCAGCCGCAGCAGCCGCGCGCAGCCGGCGGCGGCACCCAGCATGCCGGTGGAGCCGGTGATGTGCCAGCCGCGGTCGTAGTGGTCCGGGTACATGGTGTTGCCGATGCGGCAGGCCACGTCGATGCCCAGCACCAGCGCGTCCAGCACGTCGCGGCCGCTGCTGCCGCTGCGTTCGGCCAGCGCGAGCACGGCCGAGGCCACCGGGCCGGCCGGATGGATGATGGTCTTGAGGTGGGTGTCGTCGAAGTCGAAGGTGTGCGAGGTGATGCCGTTGACCAGCGCGGCGCTGGCCATGTCCACCTTCTCGGTGCGGCCCAGCACCGTGGCCTGCGGCGCCGGCTGCAGGAGCTGCACGGCCGACACGGCGGCCTCCGCCGCCTCGTGGCGGGCGGCGCCGATGGCGCAGCCCAGCCAGTTGTAGAAGGTGCGGTGCGCCTCGTGCTCGACGGCGTCGCTCCAGCCCTTGCCGGGATGGCCGGAGACGAAGCGCGCCAGGATCTGCGTGATCGGCGGGGCCGCGGTGTCGGCGGCGACTTGCGTGTTGCGTGCCACGGTGGACTGCTTTCTTGAAGGACTGGGGCCGGCCGGGAGTCGCCGTCATTCGTCGAGCTGGATCTTCCGGGCCTTGGCCAGGGCGGTCCAGCGGGCGATGTCGGAGCGCATGTACTCGCCGAACTGCTCCGGCGTCATCGGCCAGGGCTCGACCGCTTCGCCGGCCAGCTTCTCGGCCAGGTCGGGGGCCTTGAGCACCGCGACCTGCGTCTCGTTGAGGCGCCGCACGATGTCGGCGGGGAGGCCGGCCGGCCCCACCGTGCCGTACCACTGCATGGCGTCGAAGCCCTTGAAGCCGGCCTCCTCCATCGTGGGCACGTCCTTGAGCTGCGGGCTGCGCTCCTTGCCGGTGACGGCCAGCGCGCGCATGCGGCCCGAGCGCAGGTGCGGCAAGGCGGCCGCCAGGCCGGGGAACATCGCCTGCGTCTGCCCGCCCAGCACGTCGTTGATCGCCGGTGCGATGCCGCGGTACGGGATGTGCAGCATGAAGGTGCCGGTCTCCTGCTTGAACAGCTCCATCGTCAGGTGCGTGAGCGAGCCGGCGCCGGCCGAGCCGTAGTTCACCCGGCCCGGATTGCGCTTGACGTAGTCGATGAACTCCTTGATGTCCTTTGCCGGCAGGCCCGCGTTGATGGCCAGCACGTTGGGCGTGGCGCCGATCATCCCGATCGGGGTGAAGTCCTTGATCGCGTCGTAGGCCACCTTGCGCGTGGCCGGCGTGGTGCCGTGCGTGGCCACGTAGCCTTGCAGCAGCGTGTAGCCGTCGGCGGGGGCCCGGGCCGTGGTCTGGCAGGCCACCACGCCGCCGCCGCCGCTCTGGTTGTCGACCACGAAGGCCTGCCCGAGCGCCTTGCCCCAGCGTTCGGTGACCACGCGGGCGATCATGTCGCTGCCCCCGCCGGCGGACACCGGCACGATGTAGCGGATCGACTTGTTCGGATAGGCCTGCGCCAGGGCGAGGCCGGGCAGCGCGATGGCCGCCGAGGCGGCCTGCAGGAGCTGGCGGCGTTGCATGGTGGTTGTCTCCCGGTCTTTGCGGACGATCATGCGAGCCCCATCGGTTGCTGTAAATTGCATCTTTTGGAAGGCTTGTTGCATGACGTGCATGAATGAGGCGGCGCCATGACGCCCTCCCTGGCGGACCTGCGCGCCTTCGTCGCCGTCGGCCAGCTGCAGAGCTTCGCGGCGGCGGCCAAGGTGCTCCACCTCTCGCAACCGGCCCTCTCGCGCCGCATCTCGCACCTGGAGGACCAGCTCGGGGTCCGCCTCTTCGACCGCACCACCCGCAGCGTGGAACTCACGCTGCTGGGCCGGCGCTTCCTGGGCCAGGTGCGCAACGTGGTCGACGGGCTCGACCGCTCGGTGGTGAGCCTGCACGACGTGGCCCACCTGGAGGCCGGCGACGTCACCGTGGGCTGCGTGTTCTCCGCGGTGCACCACTTCCTGCCGCCGGTGATCCGGTCGTTCCGCGAGCAGCATCCGCGCGTGCTGGTGCGCATCATCGAAGAGGGCGCCGACGAGGTGCTGGCCAGCGTCAAGCACGGCGAGGCCGACTTCGCGCTGAACTACACCGGGATGCAGGACCCGGAGGTGGAGTTCACGCCGCTCCTGAAGGAGCCTTTCGTGCTGGCCTGCCCGCACGACCACCCGCTGGCACGACGCCGGTCGGTGCGCTGGGAGGAACTGGCCCGGCACCCGTACGCGCTGGTCTCGCACGAGAGCCGCAACCGCGTGCTCATCGACCAGGCGCTGGCCGAGGTCGAACGACTGCCGCGCCCGGTGTGCGAGGTGCGCCACGTCTCGACGCTGATCGGCGTGGTGGAGAACGGCCTGGCGCTGGCGATCGTTCCGCAGCTGGCGCTGCCGGCCAAGGCCGGGACGGTTGTCGGGGTACGGCTGGAGGCGCCTTCGATCATGCGAACCATCGGGCTGATCCGCCGGACCGGGCGCAGCCTGTCGCCGGCGGCAGCGGCGTTCGCGCAGTTGCTGACGCGGGCGAGCCGGGCGCGGGGGAAGCCGGCGGGCAGGAAGTGAGGCGACACGGGCGCCGGGCGTCATGGTCGAGTTTGCGGAACGTGGAAAACGTATCTACAATGGCGCTACATTCGCTGGACAGGAGGTCGCCATGAGAGTCGAGCTTTCGAAGTGGGGCAACAGCGCTGCTGTTCGCGTCCCCGCGGGCGCTCTCGCGGATGCCGGCCTCCAGATCGGCCAAGCCCTCAACCTTCGGGTTGAAGAAGGCTGCCTGGTGCTGGAACCTGCCGCCATGAACCTCGAAGACCTGGTGGCCAAGATCACTCCGCAAAACTGCCACGGACCTGCCTTCGACGACGACAGCGCCGTCGGCGCCGAAGCCTGGTGAGCGCGTCCGCCCACGGGTGGGTCCCGGACCGCGGGCACGTCGTCTGGCTGGATTTCCACCCGCAAGCGGGCCGAGAACAAGCAGGCCGGCGGCCTGCGCTGGTGCTCTCGCCTGCGGTGTACAACTCGAAGAGCTCGCTGATGCTCTGCTGCCCGATCACGAACCAGGCGAAGGGCTATCCCTTCGAAGTCCCGGTGGCCTGCGCTCCTGGCAGTGCCATCACGGGCGTCGTGCTGGCGGACCAGGTGCGCGCGCTCGATTGGCGGCAGCGCCACGCGGAGCCGGCAGGCGCGGTGACGGCGCCGTGTTTGATGGGGGTGAGTGCGAAGCTGAGGGTGCTGCTGCCCTGATTCGCGCCGGTGTTTGCTTCAAGCCGATGGCGCTGGGCAGCGAGGTGAAATGGTCGGAGCGATAGGATTCGAACCTACGACCCTCTGGTCCCAAAGCAGTCGTCGATTTCAATTGCGACAGGCAGTTGCGCGAGCTCCTTCTAACGGCGCGAGCGGGGATTGAGCCCCGATCTCAGAGGGAGCATCCTCAGCCGTTAGTAGCTTTTCGGCAGTTCCCAGCCCCCGAAGTACTGTATGCTTCACCAGTGCTTTTGGTGGTCTACCGGTTGAGGCGTGGTGGTCAGCGGCAGTCCCGCACCGACATGGCCAACGAGGGCATGCGCGGAGACTTGCGCTTGGACTTGTACGAGAGCGGCTGGGGCGGCCGGCCTTCGTTCATCGCTCGGCTGCTCAAGCCCGGGTCGTCCACAGAGGAGCTGCTCCCGCAGATGGTCGGCGCCCGCGTGCTGCGTGTGCGCGAGGCAATGCTGATCGCCGGCATGGAGCAGATCCCCCGGGGGCGAAAGAGCGTGGAGCGCTATCGGCAGACCTGGGTCTGCTCGCCGAACATCATCGCGCCCGACCGCTGGCCTGGCGTGCCGGCCCGGCCTGGGCACTACACCGGCTTCGATCCAGCTGAAGACGACATTGCTTATTAGCTTCGTGTGGCGCTGGCATGATCGCCACATGCGCTTCGTAGCCGTTCTCCTGGATCCGACTGTGGCCCGCCTCCTAGGCAGGGGCTTGTTCCTGATTTCGCTCTTCTTCATCGGACGAGGCTTGCTGCTGTCGCGTCTAGACCGCCGCGTTGCTCGTGTCGGCCAAGACCTATCCACTTCCCTTGATGCAGCACTTCCATTCTTCTGGGCAGTGCCGGAGTCAGCCATCGGGTACGCGACCTGGATCGTTCTGGGCGCTGCAGGTTTTGCGCTCGCGAAGTGGGCTAAGTTCATCGACGGAGTTCGTTAGCTGTCCGAAACGGCCGTGATCGCCATCGCTGCCCCTATGCAGGCGACAGAAGGCCAGCGCGCGCCCTTCTCCAGCGCCGACTGGATCTATGAGATCAAGTTCGACGGCTACCGCTGCATGGCGGGCATAGACGCGGGCGAGGTGAAGCTCATGACCAAGAGTGGCAGCGACTGCACAAACTGGTATCCCGAGGTGTTGCCGGCGCTCGCTGCCCTACCTGGCGGCCCGCACGTCCTAGACGCAGAAGCTGTGGTGATGCGCGAGGACGGCACGAGCGACTTCAACCGCCTGCAGGAGCGAGCACGGCGGCGTAAGTGGTACCCAGGCGCCCCGCCGATAACGCTGGCCGTCTTCGACATCCTGGTGCACGAAGGCCGCAAGGTTATGGATTTCCCGCTCATGACTAGAAAGGAACTCCTGCAGCACCTGATGGCAGGCATGAGACCGGGCCCACTGCTCTTCGTGAAAGAACTTCCCGCTGACGCCGCCCTGTTCCACGCCATGGTGCTGCCGAAGGAACAGGGCGGCCTCGGGCTGCAGATAGAAGGCGTGATGGCCAAGCGTCGGGATAGCCCTTACCTACCCGGCGTGCGCAGTGACTCGTGGGTGAAGATCAAGCGGCCGGGCTGGCAGGAGGGCCGGAGGTGGACAGGCTGAAGCCCGACCTCGTCTCGCGCTTAACAATTGGTGTCGAGGTGATCGGCTGACAGGATGCAGCACGCAGCCGGTCGCGTGCTGTACATCGACGGCGGTTTCGCTCGGCGCAGAGTCACCCTCTGAAAACTCGAACGATGGTGCTGCCGTACTTCGCACGGACAATGTTAATGCGATCTTTGCGGTAATCCATCGTCACCGCATCACCTTCTGAAAATATGCGCACTGGAGGGCCAATCAATGTCGAGATTGGCTCATTGAGAATATTGACGGAGTCTTGCCGCTGGTCACTCTTGATTTCCATCGAATCAGTGGCCGGCAAGGTCCACGGGAATGCGTCACCGGGATCCCTTGCTGGCGCGCCTTCAGCGCTCATCGAACGGGCGACTTCAATAAGTTGCCGACGGGCCCACGGGAATGGAACGAACCTGTCATCCAGCGCGAGCACGGGAAGAGCTTCCTTTTCTCCGCTGGCGATGCTGTTCTGGGAGCCATGCACCCGAACTCCTCGGCACCATCTTGGAGCCGGAAAGAAATGCCCTTGCACATCAAGGCCACTAATGACCTGAATGTCCATGCTCGTCGGCGGAGACGCAAGGAAATCGAAATCCCATATTCCGTCGTCCGGCTCGGTCACATAGGTCCACGGGACAAGCAAAGCGTTCCTCCAGCCAGGTGTCGGAACACGCGCCTTTGCGCTGACCATCAACCCCGGCGGCATGCTCTTCGTCATGGCGTGCGCAACCCACTCAATGTGAGGAACTTTGACTTGCATAGATCACCTTCGAAGGCCCCCGACCTCACAACTCAGTAAGGCGGGAGCTGAAGCCGCGAACCGCGCGACGCGGACCCTGGTCATCGGGGGACCGCTAATTTCCAAAGGTTTGATGAAGCTGTCTACATAGAAGTGTGATGAAAGTGTCACGCCTGTCACGCTGACGCTTACTGCCGGGCAAACTGGACCCGCATCCCCCGTCGCCCCTGTCAATATTGACAGGGTCTCTACTCCATTTGGGGGATGGTCTAGATACTTCCCGTCTCTATATCCTTTTCGCGCACAAGGAACTGATACGAAGGGAGACGCACCCATGCCCGCCACGTATGCAGCTATCAAGCGCGCCGTCATCGACGTCGTTGACGACTTCGCTAGCAAAGACGACGTCGTCGACAACTACAAGCCGAGCGGCGGAAAGCTGTATGACGCCAAGACCAAACTTATAACCCTCTACATTAATGATCCGGTGCTGGCGATGATGCCCATTCGCTTCAACAAGGCGCTGCGCAAGGTGGCGGGCAGCGGTTGGAAGAATGTTGGCAGTTTGGATCTAATGAAGAAGAAAACGATCGGAGACCTTATCAAGCTCGCATGCTCTGCCGCTAAGGTCACCGTATCCGCTGGAGAGCCGACATGAAGTGGAGCGCCGCAGTAATGGCGCTGACGGCTGGCACTGTCTATGCGCAAGTGGATTGGCGTGCCACGGTTCTCGAATGCGAGAAGCTAGCCTCGGACTCAGCAATCGCAAGTTGCGTCCGGCAAAACGTGTCCAAGCTCCGCGCTGAGGAAGACACCGCAGCGGCGGCGGCGAGCAAGAAGGAGCAGGAGGATTTCGGCTTCAAGCTCTTTGTGCGAGACAAATCTAGCTCAGTCGCTGAGATGAGCGGTCTTACCCTCGGTGACAAGGGAGCATCGATCAGTTTGCAGCACAAAGACGGTGACGACGCATCCCAAGTTCAAGGCGCACTATTCGCGCGTTGGGGCGCCTATTTTGGAGGTCGGATCCAACCGTTCGCTGGGGTATCTTGGCTGCGTGATACCACCGGCACGACGAAGAAGGATATCCGCGATGTGACGGTCGGAACGGTAGGCCCTCTCTGGGAAAGTTCCGGCCCCACCGAGAACCTGTTCTCGCTGCTCACTACACTGCAGCTGACCAACCGAGAAGACGTCTACGACGGTCCGAGCGAAGGAGTGCTTGCACGAGCGCACTTTGACTTGGCCTGGCTGCCGCTCGCGAGCGGCAGCCTCTTGGGCGGCGTGAGCGTTGTCCCGCACGTGGCGCTGCTTTGGAGCCGTCGCAACGGCGGCGGGCCTGAAGACGGCGTTTGGCGAAGCTCGTATGTCGGCGTGGCCATCACCAAGCCCTTCGAACTGGGCAAACAGCGCTTCAAGGCCTCGCTGCTCTATCGTAAGCTGAGAGACAGTGATGTCCCAGACGGCAACGTTCGCCGTCACGACAAGTACGCGAACGTTTCGCTGGACTATTATTTTTTCAATCCGGAGGACGAGAAGGCCGCATTGCAACCCTCCCTGTTCATCACTCGAGAAGTTGGATTGGACTTCCTGAACATGGCGGACAGGGCGAACAAGACGACCGCCGGCATTCGGTTCAAGTTCAACTAGCTCACTTAGCCCGGCTAGAAATGCCGCAACAGCTGATCTCAATCACCTGACCGACCGCCGTTAGATTGATTCAATACTGAACTGGCGTCGCTACCAGGCCGCCCTGACATAGCGACGCGCATCGGATAAAGCTCCTAACAGTTTTTACCAAGGTTGATCCAACCGTCGTTACCGCACTCATGCACTTTTCCGCCCATGCATAGGCGGGCGCCCTTCCCGTAGCTCTTTCCATCATAGGTGCACGTGACAGCTTGGGTATTCGAATCGTCAGTCTCAGCGTTCGGTGAGGCTGCAACGATCGGGCTATTTGGCTTGTCAGTCGTGCCAACCGGCTCAGAGGGCTTGAAGCTTTCCATATTGAACTCCTGGTGAACCGCTGCGTACTGCGCAGCGCAGGCATCGCTGGGACGAGGCCACGCAGTCTGACGATAGCTTCAGTAGGACGCCCATAGCGCGTTCGAACTACTCATTGCTGCGGTCGATACGTCGCTTGGGCTAGCAACTCCAGCGAGCGTCGAGCGCGCGTCTCCTGTCAGACTTGACACTGCCACTCTGCGTGGATTACCGGGCCTTGAGTCACTCAAGCTTTATTGCTGAGCTAGGCGGTGCAGTGCGACAACGGTCGCATGAACACGACCTCTCAAAAACCCATCCTTTTCGTCTCGATCGCGGTCAATAGCGCCATCCTGCGCAGAAGCGGCAAGCCAGTGTTCTGGGCAAGGGTGAAGTACATAGGCTTCAGCAAGGTCATTCACTACACGAATGCCTATCCGACGCCCTTCGAGCCAATTCGAGCGGCTTACGCGTGGGCGGACTCCGTCAACGCAAGGGTCGTGATGCTGGAATGGTTCGCCATCAGGCCCGTGGACTTTGCGCTTCCCGACGGAAGCGGCCTCATAGGGTGGCTGCAACTCCTGAACCAGTGAAGGGGCAGCGACCTCGTTGAATTCACTCAGCGAAGTACTCGATCTCACAAAGATCCTTCTGCTGGAGCACGCTCCAGAAAACCGCCGCCCGCCCTGCCTGGAGACGATCAGCGCACGGAATGGTGGTGTGAATCTTGCCGTTGCTGCCCACGTGGCGCACACTGGCCCAAAAGACTTTCTGGCCAAAGAAGGCAGCCGCGTAGACGCTGATGCGCACATGGGTGGACTGACACTTCTTCGACGTCATGCCCCTTAGTAGCATTCGCGCCGTTCGGCCCAGCATGACTCCGGTCGATTTCCAAGCGCTCGCATCCCAAGTAAATATGACAGGGCATCGCATAAGCATCGGCATCGGGCATCGGCTTTACAACCAGTGCGCTTTGAGCGCAGATGCGAGCCGGACTAGGTGATTTGCTTAGATCGCCTTCGGCGATCTTCGCGTGTCGAGCGTCCTTCAGTTCTCATGCAGCCTGGCCCACCATCCGCACACGTGCTGAACACACGACCGTCAGGCGGATGTTGATTCCCGCCGCGGACGAACTTGTCTCCAGCGTGCGTCCGAACAGGCCGGGTGGCGCGCAGGGATACAAGACCTTCGGGGAAAACTGCGGGCCGGACCTGACGACGGTGTTCAAGCACCCGGCCACCTCATGACCTTCACACCTCCATTGCTCAACCTGAGTGCGATGGCGACTGTGTGCACTGCTTTGGGACACGGATGATCTTCTCCGCCCCCAAAAGGCGAGGCCCCGATGCGCAGCAACGCTCGGGGCCTCTATCCGACCCACCCCAGAAAGGAAGGAACGAACGAATGGATTCTAGATCGGTGTCCCGCAGCGTTGCCAGCGACCTAAACCCCTTGATTTCGAGCATGGATTGCTTGGCAACCCTGCGCAGCTGCATCAGTCTGATCTCAGATCTGGGCGCGAACATTGACAGCGCAGCAGAGCGTCGTGAGTTTCTGCTGGCCAGGAACCTGTGGTTGGTCCTGGAATGGCTCACCTCAGCACTGAAATTCGAGCTCAACGTGCTACAAGAGTTATCCGTTTCTCAGAGCATCGACAGCCGCAATGTCAGCGCGTCGTAGTCTGCTTCGCAGCGGAGTCCGCGAGAGCGGGCTTCGTCGGCATCGGCAGCAACTCGTTGAGCGATCTGCGCACTTCGGCTGAGTGCGATTCCGATCTCGGCAGCTGCCTCGCGGACGCATCCAAGGGCGGAATCGCCGGCGAGGTGTCCGCAGCCGGCGGCATCGAGGTACGCGGCGGCGCGGAGGCGCAGGCCGTCAGCAGCAGCGCGAGCAGCATCGCGGTCGCGCGCGAGCTGCGCGAGAAGGGCTTGTTGTGCACGTTCGTTCTCCTGTTGCTGGTTGAGCCGGCGCAGGGTCTCCGCAGCGTCTTGGCGGGCCTTGTCGAGGGCAGCCTCCTGCGCGCGGGCTCGATCCTCGTCCCAGCGCGCCTGCACGCGCGCCTCGCCTCGCCGGTCACCCTCCTCGAGCACCCGATCCCGCCATGCTTCGTACGCCCACGCGGCGGCGCCCACCAGCCCGGCGGCAAGTCCCAGCAGCAGGAGCGCCAAGAGCACGCGGCGCGTCACGCGATTACCTTGCAGCCACGCGCATAGAGCGCTTGGCAATGCTCCAGGCCGATCACGCCGCCGTTGTAGATGCGGCGCACCTTCACCTGGTCAGACAGGTGCCGGTCGGGGAGCATGCCCTCCCAGGCATGGATCGACCCGGCCAGCGCGAATGTCGGCTGCTCCAGCATGTGCGGCATGACCAGCAGGTCCTGCCCCCATCGATCGCCGAGCCAGGCGTAGTTCGTGCGGCCCGTGATGCCGGCCGCGCGCCCGCGGAAGTTCCAGCCGTCATCCAGCTCGGTGTTGCCCATGCGGCCGCCGTAGACCTTGTTGGCCAGCGCGCGCGGATCGCGCTCGTATGGCCTCGCCGAGGCGATCGTAGGAAACCGGTTCGGCCACACCGCGCAGATGCGCTCGGCCGTGTAGCTCATGTTCTCGGCCAAGGTCTTGAGCATTCCGGTCTCGTGGAGGAACGTGGCGACGAAGGGGCGGACGTCCGCGAGGCCGGCCGAAAAACGCTCCGGCTGCACCTCGCATGCGAAAGCCGCCGACCACTCGGATGCGGTCACCGGGGCCACACCCAGCTTCCCCAGCATGCAATACCAGTCGTCCGCGGCCCAGGTCTGGGTGAACCGGGCCGAGCCACTACGCAGGGCGCTCACGGCAGCACCTTGCGCGCGTCGGCAATCACCTCGTCCAGCGGCTTTCCTTCGCGCTGGATCATCCAGGTGAACCCCCATCGCACGATGGCCCACGCCGGCAGACCGCAGGCGAATGCCACGCCCATGATGGCTACCAGCCCGGTGTAGCTGTGCAGCCATTCTTGCAAGCCGAATCGCTGGACCACGGCGGCGCCGCCGCAGATGGAGCCGAGAACAGTGCAAATCAACCCGACGGCCCATTCCCGCGGACTGCGCGGCGGGGTCATCAGCATGACGATGACGGCCGCCAAGCCGGCGCCACAGGCTGCGAAGCCCGCAGCACCTCCGACGGCTTTCCAGCCCAAAGCAGCGCCGGCGGCGCCGGCAGAGGCGGTGGGGTCGGGCATGGTGATCTCCCTCGTTGAATTCATGCTCTGGACGTGATCGCATTGCGCCGTTCGAGCAGCGCCTCCTCGAGGTCCGCCGGCGAGGGCACCTCGGGGAATCCTGGGCGCGGCAGCCAACCATTGCGCATCAGGTCCAGCGCCGCCATCTCGCTACAGATCAGGCCTTTGCCGTTGACGCGCATGCGCTTGAAGAACCGCCGCAGGCCGAACGACAGGTAATCGAGCACGCCGTAGCGGCTGCCGTCACTCTCCAGCCTGCTCTCCAGGAACGAGGCCGTGACCGGCACCGGCGTGTCGACCAGGATGTACTTGCCAGCGGCCTTCTCGCTCCACACACGCCGGCGCCGCAGCAGGTTCATGTCCCAGAGCTTCTCGCCGTCGGTGAAGCCCACGTGGTAGCAGCTCGAGCCCGTGAACAGCCGGCACAGGAACGACTGCGGCTGCTTGCCGTAGAAGAAGACGACCTTCATCTCAGGCCTCCTCGCCGAAGACCACGGGCCAGCCGCTGGTGAAGTCGTAGGCCGCCGGGTCCTCCGACGCCACCATCGCCGCGCGGTGTGTCTCGGCCACGGTGAAGATCGCGATGTCCGAAGCCGCCGCTGCGGAGAAGATCTGCCCGGCCATCGTCTGCGTCATGGTGATGAAGCTGCCGTCCATGGTCTTCCATTGCGTCCCAGGCGGCACGTTGGCGCCCAGCAGCAGCAGCCCGATCTGCTGGGTGCGCGAGAAAGTGTCGGAGTGGAACCACTTGCCGCCGGCCTGGTAGCCGCCCTGCAGCGTGCGGCGGTCGCGCTCGGCTTTGATGGAATCCCAGGCGGCGGCGATCGCCTGCTCGCGGGTCGGGACCGGCGCCAACCCGGGCGCATTGCCCTCGTCGAGCCAGCGCTGATAGCGAAACCCCTCGCGCTCGGTCGGCGGCAGCGGGATCCGGGCGCCATCCGCGAGGCGAACAACGGCGTCGCCAGCTTCGGTGAGTCGGTACATGGTCAGAACTCCGCGGAGATGCTGGCGTCGAGCGCGGTGACGTAGGCCAAGCCTGCCGCGCTGGAGGTGATCGTGATGCCGTGCGCGATCGCGTTGTTGGCGAAGACGCCGAGCGTGCAGTTGATCAGAGTCTGCGAGTGGATCGTGATGGAGGGAGAGGTGCGCTTCTCCACCCTGCCCAGGATGTGCGAAGCGGCCTGGCCACCGGCGACGAAATTGACCATGAACAGATTTGCCGAGGTGTGCGTCCACCGCTCGTAGAAGCGGCGGCACTCGTCCAGCTCGGTGGAGTGGCTGCGGCGGATGTGCTCGTTCAGGTAGCTCGACTCGATCAGGCGTCGGCCCCAGGCGTCGAGCGTGACGTTCTGAGCCGCAGTGGCCTCGGTCCAGTAGAAGACGATCAGGTTGGTCGTGCCCACCGGGACCGCGCCACTTACCGAGGCATCGCCCGCCGTGGCGGCCGTCAGCGCCGTGGAGCTCGTGGCCACCAGCGACAGGTTCGAGCTGGCAAAGAAGGCGCCCGTCGCGATGGTGGCGTTCGTCCAGTCGTTCACGACGTCAGAGGTGACGGAGTCCTCGGTACCAGTCCAGGCCAGGATCGCCAGCCGCAGGTTCGCGGACGTCGACAACTTGAAGCGGCCACCGAAGGTGACCGTCTTGCCGCGCAGCGGTATCGCATCCTTGCCTTCGATGATCTGGGCGTACCCCATCCGCTGCGCCGCGGCCTGGCTCTGGGTCAGGCGTGAGGCATAGCGGTAGCCGTTCTCCGGGTTGCTCTGCTGGCTCGGCGTCACCGACGCCGTCTGCGTCAGGACGTACCAGCGATCCTCGGCATAGGTGTCGTCCGCCGTTGCCGCGACCGTGCGCTGGTAGATCGCGCCGTCTGGGTTGTAGAGCCAATTGGGCAGCGGCACCCCGAGCGAGTCGCGGGCACTGGCCAGCTCGGCGCTGGAAGCGCTGCCCGCGCCCGTAGTGCCGCGCGCCATCCGCTGCGCGACGAAGTCGAACAGCGCCGCCAGGGCGGTCTTGGCCGTGCTGTTGCTGGGGGTGCCAGCAACGTCGGTTCGGTCCGGTAGAGAACTCATCGTGGTTTTCCTCTCTCAGTAACCCCTGATCCGCGCGTCGACCAGCCCGTCCACGGCGGTGCCTGCGGCGTTTCGCACCGTGATGAGGGGCCCCAGCGCGGCGTTCTTGTCCTCGATGCGCGCCGACACCCCGCCGTTGCCATCGGTCTGAACGGTGAGCAGCAGGTTCTCGATCGAGCGGTAGCTCTGGGTGACCGGCAGGCGCGTGCCCCCCGAGCCGATGACGACGTCGTTGAGCTCCTCGGTGACGTCCGGCACATCGAGCACCACCGTCGCCTCGGAAACCTGGCCCTGCGTTGGGCCGCCGGCGGTGGTGATCCGCCATGTGATCGTCTCGGGCGCGCGCAGCGTGATCTCGCCCGGCCAGGTGCTCCAGTCGCCCGGCGTGCCGTAGAACGGATCGTCGTCGTCGCCGTAGAACAGGTCGCCGTCGCCGCCGTAGAAGGCGTCTTGGCTGTCGCGGCGGAACTCGATGGCGTAGTCGCTGGCGACGATCGTGTGCTGCAGCACGACGCGGCCCTCGGCCTCCGGCGCCCGGCCCCACTCGTACACCAGCTGGGCGTACGTGCCGGCCGAGTAGAAGTCGTCGGTGTCCACCCCGTAGAAGGGCTGCGCGTCGTCGCCATAGAACAGGTCCGTCGCGTCCGCCTGGAGCACCCCGCCGCTCACACCTCCGTTTGTGATCGTCCCGGTGAAGTCCGGCGCTTCCGGATAGCTGATAAGGACGTTGCTGATCTCCGTGTCGCCCAGGTTGGCCACGATGACCGCTGCATTGAGCGACTCGTTGCCCGAGGTGTCTACCGCCTTGATCAGAAGGGTCATCACCCCCGACGGGCGAGCCGCCATCGTGTACGGGCTGGAGGTGACGAGGCCCTCGTGCAGCGGTGCGGCCGAATTCCAGAACGGGTTGTTGCCGTAGGCGAAGCGGATCTGGTAGCCCGCCAGGTCCAGGTCGTCCACCGCGGGCCAGCGCAGTACGTCGCCGTCCAGGGTGAAGGTCTGGACATCGCTGGGCGGCTCGGTCTTGCCGATAACGGTGTGGATGGTCACCGCCTCGTTGCCGACTACCTTGAGGTTGCCTACAAATCGCACGAAGCGCGCAGCCAGGAACAGCATGGCACCGTCGCGGACGCCGGTGAGGTAGCAGCTGGTCTCGTAGCCGGGCACCACCACCGTCTGCGTAGCGCCGGTGAGCGCGTCCGACCAGCGCACGTGAACCTCGCCGGCGGCCGAGATCAACGCGTCCGCCTGGGCCCACTGCACCAGCACGCGCGTGACAATCGTGCCGTCGGCCTGCACCAGTAGCTGCTCGGTGCCGCTTTCCACGCGGAACGACTGCGGCGCTGCAGGACGTGCAAACGGGTTGGGCAGCACGCTGTTGGGCGCAGCATCCACGGTGATCACCGCAGCGGGGTCATAGTAGACGGCCACGTCCTCCACTCCAATCAGGCCGACCGGCGCCCGGGGATGGAAGGTCCAATCCAGAATCAGGAACGTCTTGTTGACGAAGCCGAACTCCGCGTTGTTAACAGCCACGCGGTCACCGGGCTGCACGGGCCAAGCGACCATGTGGCACGGCAGCACGATCGTCATGCCGCCGCGCGAGCGCTCCACGAGCATTCGCGCGAGATCCTGACAACGCTGATGGTCCTTGGTGAACGGGAAGCTCACGTCCTTCACCTTGGCAAAGCCGTCAGCTGCGAGGTGCGCGTTGTTGGACCACGGGGCGAAGTCGGTAGCCACCCCCAGCCCGGCCCCATCGACGTAGGTGCCCCGGCAGGTGTTGAACCGCTCGCGGCTGGGGTGGCTCATCTGCTGGATCTCGATGGGCCCCGCCAGGTCACCCTCGTCGATCGTCATCACCGGTGTGGTCCACGAGCCGGCGCGAATGCGCCATACCCCACCGGACTGGAAGCAGCCGCCGCCGAAGCAGTCCTCGAGTTGCTGCTTGGTGGATTCGCGATCCTGGCTGGTGAAGAAGGCGCCATCGCAGCTGAATCCAACCGCGTCGCAGGCGTTGGCCGCGGCGATCGCGGCGGCGCTCTCGATCTGCGCCTGGGTGCAAGAGAAGCCCGCCTCGGACATCAGGAAGTCGGCCAGGCAGTTGGCCGGGTTGGCGTGGTAGTAGGTCGTTCCCGTACGGAAGTCGTGGATCTTCTTGCCGCGCAGCTTCGCGGAGACGTTGGGCGGCCCACCCTGAAAGCGGGCCATGTTGAGATCCAGCGTGATGACGGCGTACGTGTAGCCGGAGAGCTTGTCCGCCGCCGCCCATTGGCCCGGCACGGCGTTCATCAGGTAGGCGTCAGCCGTGTCCGCGCCGCCAGGCGACAGGTGGATCTGAGCATTGACGCGCGAGTAGCTCTGGCGCACGTTGTAGTGCAGCGTCAGGCGCCCGCCGACAGGCCCGCCCGAGAAGTCCGTCGTCCGCGCGACGGAGTTGACGTTGAAGGTGAGGCCGGGGTACTCCGACGTTGCCAGCGGCAGGCCATGGACCAGCGACAGCCCCAGCACCTCGCCCGCGAGCGTCGCCTGGCCGCTGTCGTTGAAGTAGACGTCCGAGTAGGTGCCGACGTCGAACTGCTCCAGGAAGGTGCCGCCCGTCACCCAGCCCGAGCTGTCGCGCGCGCCCAGCGGTTCGCCATCGATGTAGATCTCGTCAACTGCCTCGCACTGGTGGGAGGCGAACACCACCACTACGTGCTTGTACTCGTCGCGGCTGCCGCTGGTGAACAGGCCCACAATGGCGCCGCCCACGGGCGAGGGGCTTCCGTAGACCACCTGCCATGGCGCTTCGGCGCTTATGACCGTGACGTTCCGGTCCTGCAGATTGGCGTTGTAATCGGAGCGCGCTCGGGCAGCTGCGGCCTTCTGCTTGCGACGCGCCTGGACCGTGCGGTGCAGCCCGAAGCCCGCCACGGCGATCATCAACCCGTGACTGGCGATGAAAGCCGCGGCCGAGCCGCCGATGATGGGGGCGAGTCCAGCGACGATCGTGATCGGGTCGGCCACCGCAGCAGCGCTGCAGAACATGGCCACCGCAGCCACAGCGACTCGGGTGAGTCTCAGACGCGCCATGCGGCCTCCGCCTGCACCATCGGCACCCTGAGAAGGCCAGTGGGCCCAGGCGCAACCACAGTCGGCCCAATGCAAACGCCGAATGCCCGCCGCCCCTCCAAGCTCTCTTCCGTGCTCGGCAGCCGCACCAGCACCACATCTCCGCACTGAGCGAACGTGCCAGGCACGGGGGCGCCCAGGCGGTCGCGCGCGCCGGCGAGTAGCCCGCCGACCGCGTCTATCCGGCGGTGGGCAGAAAGCGCGCCGTCATAGGGCGGCAGCTGCACCGCATGGCCAGTGGCCAGCTCTATCCAGCCGGCCGCGAAGGTGACGCAGTTATGCAGCGCCCAATCGAAGGGGGTGGCCCTGTGCAGCGCCACATAGGCGTCCAGGCGCACCTTCCAGTCTTCGCAGCGGGGCGGACGGACAGCGTCGTGCATGCTGCTCAGACTCGCTGGAAGCGCGCGCTCAGCCACTGCCTGGGCTGGCCAATCAGGGTCGGCACGTAGCGGAAGCCGGTCTCGCCGGGATGACGGGCCACGTGCTGCGCATGGTTCATGCGCAGGGCGGCCGGGTTGGTGCGGACGTTGTAGGCGCCGGCCTGGAGATCCAGGTGGATCTTCCCCATCCCTTTGTCGTCGCGCTCGGCGATGGAGACGTTCTCCATCTTCCCCGCGAAGCGCCGCACGGGCGCGCCCTGGATCTGGAAGGTCTGGTCGAAGAGGGCCACGTAGACGATGGCGTCCCGGTCCTGGTAGGTCTCGGCCGAGCCCATGGCCAGAGCCAGGATGGAGCTTTGCACCTGGGTGAGCGTCAGGCGCACCTTCTGATAGTTGCCGTCCTCCGACTCCTGCAGCTGCCCCACCTCGCCCAGCATGCCGACCCCGGTCCAGGGATGGCCCATGGCAGTGACGTCCAGCGGGAAGTTGGTGACGCGCAGGCGGCCGCCGGCGAAGTCCAGGTCGATCAGGTAGAGGGCGCCCACCGCGCCGCCAGCGGCGGCAGTGTCCCAGGCAGCGTCCGTCGTGAGGCTCACGAGCCCTCCCAGCTTTCAACGAGGTCCAGGCTGAAGCCGCTCTGGCGGCCACGGCGCGAGCTCCAGCGGGTCTCGTCGGCCGTCTGGCGGCACAGGCACGTGGGCTTGTCCCACACCATGGCGGCACCGTTGGTCAACGCCACGCGCAGTGGCGGGGTGACAGTGAGCTGCCCCTGGCCAGATCCGTTCAGCGTCACGTCCGCCTGAACGTGCAGCAGCTGACGGGCGGGGCCGGTGGAGCCCTGCCCCACACCAACCCAGTCGCCCGATAGCACGGTGGTGCCCGCTTGTCCGACGCCGGCGGCGATGGGGATGCTCGTGGCACCCGCGGCAGCGCCGCCGTTGCAGGTCCAGGTGCCGCGTGCAGTGCCTCGCGGCTCGATGTTGAGCAGGTCGTAGACCGCCAGCAGGTTGACCCGACCCTCGAGCGACAGGATCAGCTTGCGCCAGAGCGCCGCGGCCGCCGTCTCGAGCGCATCCGGCGCCACCATGGAGAACATCCACCGAGGCGGGCCGAGCAGTCGTGCCTGCTGGGCGCCCGACTCGGCGCTGCCGAACAGCAGGTCGAAGCGCTTCTGGCCGGGGAGCTGCTCCTTGACCAACAGACCGCTGGGTAGGGTGATGACGGCCATCTCAGCCCCCCAGAACGCCCAGGCGCTCCAGCTGCTCCGACCACTGTTGATCGCGCGCGTCGAGCGCACGCTGCACGTCGGTGAGGATCGCGCCGCGGTCGCCGCCGCCCTGCACGACGATCTGAGAGGACGGAGCGAAGGTCAGGCCGCCGCCGCGGCCGCGGCCGAGCGCCTTCATCTGCTCCGGGGTGAAGACGCCCTCGTCTTCCTCCAGGATCGCCGGCACCTCGCCGGGCGCAAGCCCGGGCATGCGGCCACCGTGGAAGCGCGGCGCGCCAGCGAAGATCCGCGAATCCACGGGCCGGGTGAAGGTCGGCGCGCCGCCAGCGATGCCACCCCCGTGATAGAACAGGCCGAGATCCGCACCGGCCGAGCCGAGGTTGACTGCACCGCCGCCGCTGAACAGCCCCATGGCGCCGCTGACCAGGCCGGTGAAGTAGTTGCCGCCTCCACCCCCACCCGGCAGGCCCATGCCATCCAGCATCGCGTCGGTCAGGGCGCCGGACAGCCGCGTGTAGACGGTGCTGGCCAGGGCGTCGCCGAACGCCTTGAGCGGGTTCTTGGTGTCTTCGAAGGCCCGCTGCAGCGCGCCGCGGACGTCGCCGCGCAGCGTCTCTCCGAACTCCCGACTCTCATTCAGGCCGATGCGCATCGAGGCCTGATCTTTGGCCGTCTGGGCATTGCCGACCAACTGGCTCCGCTGCGAGTCGCGCGCCTCAGGGGTGAGCATCGAGTTCTGGTCCAGCTCACGCAGCTTGTTGCGCAGGTCCAGCTCGATGCGCAGGTGTTCGATCGCGATCGCACGCTCGGTCCCAGAGGCCTTGATCAACCTGGCCTCGAGCTCGAGCATGCGGCCGCTGTCTTCCAGCGCGCGTGTCTCGCCCGACGTCTGCGCCTGGAAGCGGTTGCGCTCGTTGTCGCGGGCGACGTTGAAGGCAGCGAGCTCGTCGTCCTGGCGCTGCTGCTCCTCGGCCCAGGCCTTGTTCTGGGCACGCTGGTTCTCCTGCGCGATCGAGGCGGTGTACTTGGCCCGCGACTTGGCCAGTTCCGCTTCCGCTGCACGGCGCTGGGCCGCGGTGTACGCGCCCTCAGCAGCGGTCAGTTCGCCCTTGACCTTGATCTCGAACTTGTCCTGCTCGGAGAGCTGTCGCCCGTTCTGAAGTTCTGCGGTTTGCAGCTGAACCCGCTCGCGAATACGCCCCATGAGCGCTTCGAACTCGGACTTGCCACCGGTGTCCTTCTTCACCACAGGCGCGGCGGTGCGCTGCGCAGCGCGGTCCGCGCGAGCGAAATCGCCGGTGCCACCCGCCGCCGGGTCGTAGCTGGGGTTGAGCGCCCCCTTGACCGCTGCCGTCGCGTCCAGTGCCTTCTTCTGCAGCTGCTCGAGCTCGGCGCGTACCTTGCGGATCTCGGCCTGCAGGGCGTCGCTGTCGCCGCCATTGCGCTGGGCCTGCAGCAGCAACTCCAGCTTGCCGCCGGCGGTGGCCAGCTCGGCGCCCGCGTTGCGCTGGGCGACGATCTTGCCGCCCAGGGCATCGGTGTTCGTGCCGATCTTCGCGAACTCCGCCAGCCCGGCCCAGATGGCCAAGAGCGTGTTCCCCTTCTCGGCCTGCTTCACCATCGCGTCGGTGACCTGCACGAGACCGGGCAGCATGCCTTCGGCCATCTCGCGCTTCAGCCGTCCCGCAGCGGTCTCCAGCTTCGTCAGGTTGTCGTTGTAGGTCTCGGCGGCCTTGACGCTCTCGTCGGTGATCTCGCCGTTCAGGCGGCGGAACTCCTCCCGCAGTGCCTCGATGCCGGCGCGGCCGCCGTTGAGCAAGGGGATCAGCTGGCGTCCGATCTTGTCGCCGAAGAGGTCTGCGGCCAGAGCTGCCTTCTCGGGGCCATCTTTCCAGGAGGCGAACTTCTCCGCCAGGTCGGCCAGCACCGCATCGCTGGCCCGGAGCTCCCCGGTGGCCGTTTTCACCTGGATGCCCAGAGCCTTGAACAGCGCCGTGGCCTCTTTGTTGCCCCCGGCGCTGTCCGCCATCTTCCCATTCAGTTTGCTCAGGGCGGCCTCGAACCCGGCCGCCTCCACTCCGGCGAGCTTGGCCGCGAACTGGTACTCGGCCATGGCCTGCGCGGACTGGAAGCCCGCTCGCTGGGCGGCCTTACCCAGCTCGTCCCACTCGTCGATCACGGCGATCACGCCGTTCGCCATGTCCGTTGCCCAGGCCGTCACGCCCAGGGCGGCGAGCGCGCCGGTCACGGCCGCGGCCTTGGCCTGGATTCCGGTCAGGCCGGACTTGACCGACTCGAACGCCTGCTTGGTGGCGTCCTCGGCTGTGAGACGAATCTTCGGGTCAGACATGGCGACCCTCAGTCACGCTCACGCTCAGAGCGCCGGTTCGCCCAGACCTCGAGGCAGGCGAACTGCATGGCCATGATGTCGTGCCAGGCCTGGTCGCGGCGATCACGTGGCAGGCCCGACCGCCGCAGGATGATCTCGACACCCGGGAGATCCAGCCCTTCGCGACCGTCCATGGACGTGCGCCACTGGCTCGAACACTCCAGGAACAGGCCCCAGGTGCGGACGTTCTCCGGCCAGAGGTGAAAGACCTCGGGCTCCTCCCGTGCAGGTGCCGGGTCAGCTTCGATCCGCATTCCCCAAGCCGCGGCGTCTGCATGGAGGGCCCCTCGCCTTTCTTCGTCTCGTTTGCGTTGTTCTGAGTCGCTGATGAACTGGCCGCCAGCCCAGAGCCTGGCGGCCTCGATCAGTTTTTTGCGGTGACCGTTACCTGCGCCCGGTAGGCCGAGTAGCAGAGCGACGCCATGCCACCCATGTTCAGCAGCACCTCGAGTGCGTCCGGGCTGAATGGGGCGGGCTGGTTGGCCTCGTCCACCACCAGCGTCTGGTCCTTCCAGCCGCGGGCATGCGCGCGCAGGAACTCGAACGCGGTGGGGTACTTCTCGGAGAGCTGGCGCAGCTCCTCGTTGGCGAGGCGCACGCAGAACAGCGTGAAGGAGAACTCTTTTTCCGCGGCGTTCTCGTCCATGTAGGCGCCCTTGACCAGGACGCCGATCGTGTCGGCGATCGCGAGCTTGAACTTCGGCATGGCGTCAGAAGCTCGTGACCAGGCGGAACTCGTCGTTCCCGGCGCTGGGGATCGCACGGAAGTCGATCTGGACCATGCGCTTGCCCTTGTAGTTGATCTTGCGCTCGCGCACGAACTGGCAGTACGGCATGAACACCAGTGCCTTGCGGGCCGTCACCGTGCCGTGCACGAACCCGATGGAGGTCAGCGTGGCGGCACGGATGTCAGACAGCAGCTGCACTTCCTGCGCCGCCGTGGCGTCGATCGTGATGGTGCCGGTGACCTCGCGGTCCTGGATCACGATGCTCTCGCCGCCGAGGAGCGCCGAGTGCTCCGCCACGTTCCCGATGTTGATGCGGATGCCTTGGCTGGGGTAGGCCAGCCCACCCACCAGCGCCGGCGCGCCGCTGGAGCTGTGCGTGCAGCCCAAGGTGATGTCACCGCTGTTGGCGTTGGTGACGGCCTCGGGGGTCTTGAACGCGGTGAAGGTGCCAGTGGGATTGGCGGCGGCCGACTCGTTGTTGTGGATCCCCAGCATGGAGAACTCCATCATCGGCCGCTTGCCGAGGGGAAAGTCGAACACCACGTTGCCACGCACGCCGGTGGACAGGTGCTTGACGCCCGAGTCGTGGTAGTAGCTGGTCAGGCTGCCCATGCTCCCCGACACCAGCGTGTAGTCGGCGCGGGTGGTGGCGCTGAGCGTCTCGGCAAAGCCGCAGGCCTTGAGCTGCGCTCCCCAGGCCGGCGCGGTGCCGGCGCTTCCCGAGCCGACCAACTCCACCGAGTACTGCGCGGCGATGTGTCGATCGCCCACCAGCTCCTCGAAGCCGCCCAGGAAGCCGCGCAGCAGTTCGCGCTTGTCGTTCTGCGCGTTCAACGGATCCAGGGTGAAGCCGCTCACCTGCAGCGCGTCGCTGCCGGCGGTGGGGGTGGAGTCGGTGTTGTAGGAGCTCTCTTCCTTGGACAGGATGATTGCGTCCCGGTCGAGACGGTCGGCCATGGCTTACTCCTCGGAGCCGCTGGGCGCGGCGTCGGGCTGGACTTGCTCGGCCGAGGCTTGCTGCTCGCCCCGGGCGAGCGCCGCCGCGCGCTGCTCGGCCCGGCGCTTCTGCCGGTCCGCATCGGTGTCGGAGGCCGGCGGGACGTCCAGCGTCAGGTCGCCGGTGGTGGTGTCGCGGATCCAGCTGCCGCCCGCCGGCGGGTTCGGCCAGGGCTTGCCCGGCTCGGCGCGGATCACGGTCTTCTTGTTGGCCATGGCAGTGCCTTTCAGGAGGAGATGGAGTTGTCGGTGGTACGGTGCTTGCAGGTGAAGCGCCAGATGACGACGGCCACACTGGTGTCGGCCTCATCGGTGTCGACGTCGACGTCCGCGGGCGTGAGATCCCACACCAGGCCGCCAAGCTTGCGGTCGGCCATGATCCGGGCGTAGGCGTCGGTCCAAAGCGCGTCGGCGACGTCGTGAGCCTCGAGGCCACCGCCCGCCCGCGCCAGAAAGCGCAGTTCGAAGCGGCTCTCCCAGTCGATCGGGTGGTTCTGGTAGACCTCGTCCTCCGCCGGCGCGCCGCCGTCGAAGTTCACGTGCACCTGGCTGGCCAGGCCCTGCGCCAAGCTGAAGCCGCGGTTCTGGAAGACGTGCGCCGACACCGGGGTCCCGGCTGCGAAAAGGGCCGCGACGGCGGCTCTGATCGCGAGATGCTTGCTCGTGGCCATCAGGTCGCCACCTCGAAGATCAGAAGCGACAAGCCGGTTCCGTCAGGCTGGACATCCGACAGCAGGTAGGTGCTGCCCTGGATCGCCACCAGCGTGGTTCGGGGCAGCCAGGAGGAGACATCCGCAGACACGGCCAGTGCCACCGGCCGCGTCCCGCTGATGTCCCCTCCCATCGCCTCGATGTGGGCCCGGTCGAAGATCACCGTGACGGCGGCGCCGCCTTCCGGCGTCGCGGGGACGCTGAAGTCTGCGAAGAACACGGTGAAGTCTTCGACGAAGGCCATGGTCGTTTACTTCTTCTGGTCGCCGGCGGCGGCCGTGCGAGCCTTCTCGACCTCGGCCTTCACCTGGTCGTGCAGCTCCTTGGGCAGGGCCTCGATCTCGCCCACGAAGGCGCGCAGGGCCGCGAGCTCCTCCTGCACCTCGTCCCACTGATTGGCCTTCTCGCGCAGCTGCCGGATCTCGGCGTCCAGCGCCTTGGTCTCGAACTGAGCCGAGGCGGCGCGCAGCCGCTCCAGCTCCGGCAGCAGCTCCTCGAGCTGCTTGGCCTTGGCCCGCAGTTCCCCGAGGTCCTTAGACTGCGCCTGCGCCTTCGCGACATCCCGGGCCTTCTGACGGGTTGCGTCCTCCGGCTCGAGCGAGGTGGCCATCGCCTTGTTCAACTCGGCGTCCGACCAGATGGTCTCGCCCACCTTGAACTGGATGGGGGCGGTGACCTCGTAGCGGCCCATCTTGGCCTTGTCGTCCACCTCCAGCGCCTTCAGGCTCTGGGCGCGCGGCTCGGCCTGGGCGTGGGTAAGGCCGACGATGGTGCCGGGCGGCAAGCCCAGCACCGCTAGCACGGTGAATTTCTTCATGACGGTGCGTACCTCGCCGCCGTTAGGCCATGATCACCTGGCAGCTGCGCTGCCAGTAGCCGTAGCCGACGTTGCGCCAGCTGTCCAAGCCGAACTGCCAAGCGTCGTTGTCGAACTCGAACTCGCTGCCCTCGGCCTTCACCTTGAGCTCGACGTCCTGCTCGCTCTGCCGGATCAGCCCCTTGATCGGGCTGTCGGTGCGGTGGACGCTGAACTTGTTGGTCCAGGTCAGGCGGGGGTTCATCACCACCTGCACGTTCAGGCCCGCGATCAGGTTGGGGTTCAGGTTCTGCGCTAGGGCCGCCGTGGCAAGCGTGCTCACGGCCGCGGTGGCCGTGAGGTACAGACCCACCGGCACTTTGACCACGAAGTCGCGAGCGTTCTCGTTCATCGGCTCGCCCTGGTTGTCCTTGAAGCCCAGGATCGCGGCGATGCCCTTGAGCATGCACTGCTGGAACTCCTCCACCGACGGCGCCGTGGTGCTGCCATGAACCGCCGCCGGCAGGCCGGCGATCGTCACCGAGATCTTGTTGCTCTGGGTACCGGAGCTGCCTTCGCTGTGGTCGGTGTCGAAGTAGTACTGCCCGTCGTAGCAGACGGTGGAGTCTCCGTTAAGCAGCAGCGTGGAGAGCATGCTGGCCCAGTGCGTGACGGACTTGTCCGCGAACTCCTCGACGCGGGCCATGATCTGGCCGGTCTTGTCACGGCGCACGTCGCGCTTGCTGACTTCTAGCGTCGCCTCGTAATGCTTGTTCGTGATGGCGAAGCTGCTGGAGGCGAGGCCCTTGCCCTGGCGCCCGCCAATCCACTCGCGGAACTGCGGCGACTGGCCCAGGAACGCGTAGGTCTCGCCGGCCTGGTCGGACTGGAAGAAGTTGGACAGGCCGTTGACCCAGGCCATACCCGGGTTGAGCTCGAGGCGGGCGAAGTACATGCCCATGATCGAGCGGCTCGACAGGATTTGCTGGTCCATGGTGGTGGTCCTTGTGTGCTGTGTTCAGGTGGGGCCGGTGGTCAGGCCTCGCGGGCCCAGGAGCCGCGCAGTGCGGTGACGACGTAGCCGTCGGCGTCACCCAGGTCCAGGGTGACGAAGTCGCCGCGGCGCTGGGTAGCCTTGGTCAGGATCAGGTCCTTGTCGTCGGCGCTGGTGATGTCCGGGCCGTGGATCTTGTCGGCCGCGGCCGGGCTGATCTTGACCTTGGTGGTGCCGAAGGCGCCCACCGCCAGGATCGTGATGCCGCCCAGGCCGTCGGCGATCGCCGGCAGGGTGAGCGCGTCGTCGTCGGCGTCTGCGTCGACGCAGAACAGCTTGCCGCAGTCCTCGGCGTCGAAGGTCTTGATGGCCGACAGCGTTTCGCGAACGGTGTAGTGGCCCCAGGGGTCGCGGTATTTCAGCGCATCAAACGCAACCACGACGACGCCAGCGCCTACGAAGCGGTGCACGAAGCCCACGAAGGCGCCGCCGGCAGGGTTGAAGCTGAAGGTGTCGTCGTCGCTGGCGTAGACCGGCTGGCCCACGTCCGTGATCACGGCGCCGGTGACGGCCAGCTGCACCTTGCCGCTCTCCACCACGCGCACATTGATGTCTGCAGCACTGCCGGCGCTGTTGTCCGCCTTGGCTTCGGCGAAGCCGGCGAAGCGATCGGCATTTGCCAGGGGGCGCGCATGGCCGCTCGCGTCCACCAGGCCAACGGCCGCGCCCTCATAGATCATGTCGGCCGCGATCACCGGAAACTCGTTGCGGCTACCAATCTCGTAGGCCCGCGGGGAGTTGGTGGCCAGCGTGGTGCCGGCCAGGGACAGCGCCGCGATGTTCTCGGCGCCGACCCATTGCACGAAGTGCTGCAGGGTCTCCACCGGCATCGCGGTGGCGGCGGCCGCAGCAACCAGCAGCGCCACCAGAATCAGGGACTTTTTCATGGTCATTCCTTGAGTGATAAAGGGGTGGGAGGTCAGGCGCTGGCGCGCTGCTTGAGCACGCGAACCTTGCCGGCGGCGCTCGCCTTGGCGAAGGCGGTGTAGGCGCTCAGGGTGCCGAACTCACCGCGGATCTCGGCGTTTGCGTCCCATTCGGCCTTGCACCGCTCGTCGATCGGCATGGCTGCCAGGCGCTGCTGCTCGGCTGCGTCCTTCGCCGCGGCATCCGCCGGCACCGTGGGGGCCGGCACCTGGGCCACAGGTTTCGGCGCGGCTTCGGTGTTGGCCTTGCCCTGCGCCTGGCGGATCTGGCGCTCGGCGGCGTTCACTGCCAGCGCGGCGTCGCCGCCTGTGGTCTTGCCGTCGAACTTCAGCGAGGCAATCAGGGCCTCGTGGCCGGGGATCAGCGCGGCCTCGACGGCCTGAATTCGGGCGCGCTCGGCGTCGGCGCCCTGCGCGATGCCCAGGGCGAGAACGGCCTGGTACACGGATCCGTGCTCGGCCTTCAGTTTTTCGATGTCCATTTGGAATCCTGTGATTGAGGTGGGAGGGTTCGGCGGGTCTTGCGCAACACCGGCGCCTTGTGCCGCAGGCCCCGACGCACCGCGTAGCGCCGTGCGGCGGCGCTTGCTGAAGGCTTCGGGGTTGTCGGCCAGCTGCTCGACGAGCGCATCCACGGTGGAGACACCGTCCACCAGGCCTGCGTCGATCGCTTGCTGGCCAACGAACACGCGGCCGTCGGCCATGTGCTCGAGTACCTGTTCAACCGTGACTCCGCGGTGCTGCGCCACCGCGTCGACAAAGACGGTGTAGATGTGGTCGACCCGCTCCTGCAGGTAGGCGCGGCCTTCCTCGGTCAGGGGGGCGGTGTCCGAGGCGATGCGCTTGTAGCGGCCGGCGGTGATCTCGGTGGTGCCCTCTGCCACTCGCGGGTTGTAGTTGTGCGTGGCCACTACCCCGATCGAGCCCACTTGCACCGTCCGCCCGGTGATGTAGACGGCGTTGGCCGCCGAGCCGATCCAGTAGGCCGCGCTCGCCATGACGGCATCACTGACGGCGACGATCGGCTTTTCGCTCGAGAGCTCGAGGATGCTGGTGGCCAGCTCCGGGGTGCCGAAGATGCTGCCTCCGGGCGAATCGATCTGCAGCACCAGGGCGCGCACCCGCGGGTCCGCGATCGCCGATTCGACTTGCTTTTGCGCCAGCTGCGTCGAGACGCCGCCGCTGATGCGGGTGAAGAGGTTAGCCTTGGGGGCAATCACCCCTTCGAGCGACAGCACGGCCACGCCGTCCTGGATCCGGTACTCCTGCTGCTCGTTGGCCAGCGGCCGCTGCAAGCGCGCCTCCACCGCGTCGACATCGATCTTCTCGCCACGCAGGTGCGCGGCGTAGATCGCCTGGATCTCGCGCAGCTTGGGCAGCTCGATGGCCCAGGGCGAGGTAAGGATGTCTAGCAGTTGCATGGCACCGATCAGTTCAGTGCCGTGACTCTAGGAATTGCTCAGCTTAAAAAATAGGGCAAATTGGCACTACTTGCTGAGCTAGCGACTCGGCGGTGCCGCAGGCCTCGGCGCCCGAGGCATCGGCTGCGCGGGCGGGGCGGCGGGTCGCCGCGGAGGCGCCTCGGTGTCGTCGTCCGAGCCGTTGTCCGCAGACTCGGGCGCCGTCGCTGCGCCGCTCGGCGTCGTCTGCGGTAGCGTGCCGTCCCGACGCTGGAGCTGGACCTCCTTGGCGCGTTGGCGCTGCTTGGCCTCCCAGTCCTGGCCATCGTGCAGGATGCTCTCGGCCTGCAGTGTGCTGATGCCCAACTGCACGCGCTTCTCCGCTGCAGAGACCTCCTTCAGCGGATCGACGGAGCCGGGGCCATCGCCGGTCCACATGCTGGAGCACCAGGCGGCTCGCACTACCTTGTCTGCGAAGAACCCCGGCGCAGCGATGCGGCCCTCGGCCACATCGTGCGTGAGCCACAGCTCGAGCACCGGTTGGCACAGCATCTTGGCCACCTTGTCGCGGCGAGTGTTCCACCGGCGCCAGGCCATCACGAACGCGCCGCGCGCGGCGGTGTAGCTGCTCTGGAAGGCCATCATCAGCACTTCCTTCGGCACGCCCAGAGTCATGCCGATTTGCGTCATCATGGCCTGGAAGAACGGATCGAACTGCGGGTTCGGACGCCCGGGCGTCTTCATCTCGGCTTTCTCGCCCGGCAGCAGGTTGATCGTCTTGCCCGAGTCCATCTTGCCGGACCACCGCTGCGCGTCGTTTACCAGCCTGGAGGCCGACTCGTCGTCGAAGATCTCCGCGAAGGCCTCGTGGTCCATCTCCACGAACACGGCCCAGATGCTCGACACCACCGCCGCATTGAGCTCGGCGTCGCTCCACTTCTGCAGCTGCTTGAGGGGCTCCAGGATCGGGCCGAACCACGGCACGCCGCGCACCTGGCCGGGCCGAAGGCTATCGAACAGGTGCAGCACGTTGCGGCGGCCGTTGTCTGCACGCATCGCAATCCGCTCCCAGCTGTTCGCCTGGCCGCGGAAATCGCCCGGGTGGTACTTCGCCACGTGGATGGCCACCGGCTCGCCCGTGGTCGGGTCCAGTTCAACCCCGTCCTGCAGGGTGTCACTGTCGAACTTGCCGCGCGGATTGCAGACCCGGTCCGCCTCGATGACCTGGAGCGCCAGCATCGTTTCGCCGCCACGCTCGATCATGGGGGTCAGCACGAAGACGTCGCCGCTCTCCATCCAGGACCGATAGGCCAGGTCCGTCAGGCCGTAGAAATCCAGTTGCCGCTGCAGGTGGCAGTCGGTGGATTCCGCCCACGCCTTGAAGCGTGCCTTGGTCCCGGCCGTCCACTCCCGCGCGCTGTCTTCGGTGATACCGAGCCGCGCCGCATCGATGGCAGGGGTGTAGGACAGGCCGGTCCCCACGACATGGGTGACTTCGGTGTTCAGGGCTCCGGTAGCCACCGGAGCATTGCGCACCTGGTCGCGGCTGCGGTCCCGCAGCATCGGCAGGTCGGGCAGGATGTCTGAGGAGGCCGAACCGCCGCCCGGCTGCCACTCCGCGGTCGCAGCGCGATCGCGGCGCGCCCCGACGTAGCCGCCGATCCCCCGGCCGATGCTGGCCTGCATCTCGAACTGCATGCGGCCGCGGTGCAGGCGCTGCGCCGTTTTCGGCAGAACATGCGCCAGCATGCGCTCGACCAGGTTGGGTTCGAACCGGCGCGCAAAGGCGCGCAGGGCTGCGTCCGGATCCTTCGCCATTTCAGCCCCCCACCACCACTGTGCGGGTGCGGCCGCGGCCGGCGGCACGAGCCGAGAGTTCCTTGGCCCGCCCATCCCAGAGGGTAATGCCGGCATGGATCTCGCCCAGGTTGGCGCGCGTGAGCTTGCGCCCCGCAATCTCATACGACTGGCCCTGCAGGACCTTCTGTTCGGCGGCGAGGTACAGCGCGAGTTGGGCTTCGGCTTGTGCGAGGGTGATTCCGGCCATGGTTGTCCTTTGTGCGCTGGCAGTCTAGGAACCAATGAGCTTGGAAACTAGGGCAAATTGGCACTGCCTCACTGACCGCCGCGCTTCAGGTAGCGGTACAGCGTGCGCCGGCTGATCCCGTAGCTCGCGGTGAGCTCCGCGTCGGGCGTCGCGGTCAGCGCTTCCTGGAACACCTTCGCCCGCAGTTCCGGCGTGGGGTGCTTCTTGCGCTTGGCGATGCGCGTCCGCAAGCCGCCATACTGGTCACGCACCTGCAGCTCGATCGCGCGCGCCGTCTCCGCCGATAGCGCCGGCACTTCCTGCTGAACCATCTGCAGGATCACCAGGACGATGTCCGGCT
Organism: Ramlibacter sp. Leaf400; assembly: GCF_001424545.1. GTDB lineage: Bacteria > Pseudomonadota > Gammaproteobacteria > Burkholderiales > Burkholderiaceae_C > Ramlibacter. The sequence continues at coordinate 460,251 of NZ_LMQL01000010.1, forward strand.
CACGTTCGGAGTCGACGCCGGGCGGCTTCAATCAGCCACCCCGCCTTCCGCCCAGGCCGAGCGAGATCTTCCCGTTCACCACCCTCGACGGCTGCGTCGGCACGGCACGTCCGTCCTGGACCTCCACGCGACGGGGCGGCGGATCGCCGTCTCGCATGGGCCGGACTTCGATCGGGGGCGGAGTTGGAGACGTCTCCAAAGCCGGCGCCAGCAAGTCGCCCTGTGTCGGCACCAGACGGTCGCGCAGCAGCTGCCACTGGTTTTCGGTCTTCTTGTGCAGGCCGAGCAGGTGCGCCGCACCCACGTTGTAGACCGTCAGGTCCAGCGGCTCGTTGGCCTCGCCCTTCTTCTGCTCCCACCAGCTAACCTTGCGGCCGCGCTTGTAGCCATGGGTGCGGTACTCGGCCACCAGGCCCTTGTAGAACGCCTCGGGTAGGTTGGCCGGGAAGTGGATGGCGCCCGGCCCTGCGGCGCGCTTCCACCGGGCCTGCAGGTAGTCCTTCGTGGTGTCGGGGCCCACCAGCCACAGCTCGGCGCCGTTCTTCTGCGTCTTGCCGCGCCAGTTGATATCGACGATCGTGGGCTTGCCCGAGAGGATCGGCCGGTTCGGGCGGCTGTGGCCCTTCACGGCGAACACCTTGCGGCGTTTCAGCGGCGCGGTGAAGTTGTAGACGTCTTGCGTGTTCGATCCGCCCGAGTCGACGAAGGCAGCGGAGATGTTCAGCATCTGCCCGCTGGTGTGCCGGTATCGGCTCTTGAGCAACTCGTCGGCACGTTGCCAGGTCTCCGCCTCTGCGGGCGAGCCGTGGATCACCTGGTAGTCGACGATCCACCCCTCCATGCCTTCGCCCCAGGCGATCACCATGAACTCCAGGCGGTAGGCCTGTGTGTCGATCGATGCCGTGAGCACCAGGCCACCGGCGGGAACGGTGCCGAGTTGGTAGGCGTCGGCCCGGTTCATCAGCTCGTCGTACTTCGTGGCTTCCTTCGTCCGCTCCCAACACAGCGCCAGGCGCGTGTTGTAGAACGTGATCATGGATTCCTCGCTGCCATCCTCGAGCTTGGCCTTGGCCGCGTCGTACTGCTTCAGCAGCGCGATCCACGGCATCCACCCGTAGGGCAGAAACATCGCGGAGATCTGGAAGCTCTCGGTCTCGCCGTCGCCGGGAACGCCGTCGCTCCAGAGGCCGCGCGCGAACATCCTCGACTTGTCGCCCTCTTCGTGCAGCCCGCCGCACTCGAAGCAGGGGTACATCGCCCGCTTGCCGTCATCGCTGCGAATCAGGCGGAAGAAGTCCAGGGGCTGGGCGTGCCCGCAGTGGATGCATTCAGCCAGCGCCTGGCGCTGGCTGCCCAGCTGGTACAGCGTCTGGATGGCTGACTCGCCCTCGATCGTTGGCGAGCTCGGGTAGTACGTCTTGCGGTCCCGCTCGTGTGAGGTCTGGCGCGTCTCAGCCAGCTCGCGCGGATCCCCCTCCCCGCCCACGTTGTCCTTCGCGCGGTCGATCTCGTCGAACACGACGTACGTCACCGACAGCTCGGACAGGTTGGCCGCGGCACCGGCGGTGGCCAGGTACAGTGCGCCGCCGGGGTAAGCCTTGATGTCGTTGTTGTTGGTGGCGTCTCGGCTGTTCGGCTTGGCGAACCGCTGCCGCAGCGGGGCCACCGCAGCCACGTTCTTGTCGATCCGTGCGGCGGCGCGCTTGTGCAGCTTCCCTGTGGGTACCAGCCAGAGGAAGTTCTTTGGCCGCTGGTGCACCGTCTCGCCCAGGAAGTTCAGGGCCACCTGGGTCTTGAGCATCTGCGAGGCCCCCATCACCACCACGCGTTTCGCGGGATGGGCGGCGGACAAACACCGCATCGGCAGCCTGGCATGCGGTGTGCGGCTGGTGCGGTAGGGGCCAGGCTCCGACGCGCCACTTTCCTTCGGCACGATCTGGAACTCGTCGGCCCATTCGTCGACAGGCAAGTTGGGGTCAGGCTCGAGGCCGAGCGCGATCGCCTCCAGGATCTCTCGGTACCCGTCTCGCATGTTCATGCGGCGAGGCCCTCAACCGGCGCCGGGCCGATCTTCTCGCGCCAGGACTTCACCAGGACGTCACACACGGCCCGGTTGTGCCGGCGCAAGATCTCCGCGCACTGCTCGGCGCTCCCGACCGCGGCCAGTTCCGCCGCGAGGGCGTTGACTGCCGACTCCATCGTGTCCCTCAGCTCGCGTCCCACCTCGAACCCGCCTCGGGCGACGTCCTGCCAGGCCACGAGCTCGCCCTTGGCCTTTCTCAGGTCGATCTCGGCCTGTTCTGCCTCGGCGATCTCGCGGCGTGCGCGGGCGGCGCTGTAGCCGGTCTCCGCGCCCGCCGGCGCCGGTGCAGCAGGCGCCGGCGCTGGTGCCGCCGGGGTGCTGCCAGCCTGGTCGACGAGATCCTGGCCACCAGCCTCCGGCGCCGGCCGGACAGCACCTGCTGCAGCTTCGGGGCTCAGGCGGGCACGGGTGTTGCGCTCCCACTGGGCGTCCGCCAGCTCACGGTCGATCAGCTTGTCGGGCCCGAAAGCGCTGATGCGTCCCTCTTCAACCGCTTTCCGCACGGCCTCCCTCGACCCGCCGGGCAGCCCGCGCTCCTTGCGCGAGCGCGCGTACTCCGCCTGTGTCAACAATTTCGGATCGCTCTTGGCCATCTGTCAACCGCCCTGTCAACCTTTTCCCGGCCGATTCGCTAGCGCGATTTCGCGCTCGTTTCGCCCCGTGAGGAGCATCGCCGTGGAAGGACCCATTGCTCTCACCTGATGGTTGCGCCGCGGGGACCGATGCTCACGGACGGGCCGCGGGCCGCCGCCTGGCGCCGGTTGAAGCGGTCGATGTAGAACTTCGACTCGTGCGCGAAGATGCCCGGGAAATCCTGCTCGATCGCGCGCACCACCACCTGGTTGATGCGCTTCGTGTTGAACATCTGCTCGACGTCGATCGTGCTCAGTGCCTTGAGCGGCAGCCGGCTCGCGCCCTCGCGGATGAAGACGGTGCGGCCATCGTTGCCGATGAACGCCCCCTTGATCACCTTGGCCGGGCCGCTGCGCTTGATCTTGAATCGCAGCTCCAGCGCCTTGGTCACCTGCACGCCGTTGCGCAGCAGGTAGCTGCCGCCCTCGCCCGCCTTCATCCGCTTGCGCGCCTGGGCCAGGCTCACCGACTTCTCGACAAACCGGATCAGGTTGGCCGAGCGACCGCGGCGGCTGCCGGCGAAGAGCTCCCCGGTGATCACCGCCTTGCCAGCCTCGTACCTGGCGCGCTTGATCCGCAGCCGCTCCCGGACGTAGGCGGCCGTGACGGCGAACTCGCCGGTGATGGCCCGGATCATGTTGGTGTTGGCCTTGGCCAGCGTCTTGTTGATGGCCGAGACGGCCGCCCGCTCGCGGATGTCCGCCTGCAGCAGGTCCAGCGCCGCAAAGGCGCCACCCAGGTCCACCTTGATCGAAACGTCCATGCCCTCTCTCCATCCATCTCCTCTTTTCTGGGAAGAGGAAAGACCCGTTCGTTACGCCCCTAGGCGCGCGCGTATGCGCCGCCAGCCCGCGCCGTTCCGTCATATGCGTCCGTTACGGGGGGTGCGCCACGTGCACACGCACATACCCACACGCGCGTGACGTGCGCGCACCTGCGGGGGAAAGCGGCGAAACGAGCGCATGGCACGTAACGGCGCGGGTTTGCGGCGCATAGTCGTTACGCACCAGACGAAACGGAGCCATCTCCGCCCCCTTTCTTCGAGCCATGGGGGGGCGGGGGGTGATCGTCAAGGGTGTCCCGCGCGCGCAGGAAGCGACCCAGATCGGCCTCGAAGGCCTCGACGGCACCCAGCGCCCACTCTCCCTCAGTCACGCCGTTGAGCGGCCCAGATCCGCGCGGAATCCAGATGCGGGCGCTGCGGTAGCTGCTGGCCGTTGGCTGGTTCGGAAAGTTCACGATCTTGTAGGACAGACACGGCGGCAAGCGAGTGCCGTTCTGGTCGCGCTCTAGGCGCTCCATGGCCCAGCGTTTTGCCGTGGTGGTGAAGGAGGCACGCGGGGGCACGTACCGCTCGCCGGCGCTTTGGCACCACCGCTGGAAGGCCCGGTACAGCTGCTCAGCGGAGCACACGCGTAAAGGCAGGTGCAGGTAGCCATCGAGCCACTCGGCCATGAAGCGCTCGTCCGGCGACATGCCCAAGCTGATGAGCTCCTCCTTGGCTTCCGTCATCAGCGGCTTCGTGTGCTCATGGAAGTCGCCCATCGGATACCGGATCAGGTAGTCCAGGAACTTGGTCGCGCCGCCATCCTTCAGGAACGCGCGCACTCGGTCATAGAGTCCGCGGTCTTCAGGTGTGGGCGTGTAGACCACCAGGTGGCGACGATCGCCAACCTCGAGCACCAGCGGCTTGTTCTCGTTGGAGATGAAGACGAAGTTGCACCAGTTGCTCTCCCACCTGGTGTCGGTGTGCATGGTGCGGATCGGGATCTTCGGCGCGTCGATCATCCACTTGAGGCGGTTCTTATGGTGATACAGCTCCTGGCGACTCACCACCTCATTGCAGACAGCCAACTGCTTGGCCGACACCCACCCGTTGTATTTCTCTTCGATCTCGGTCTGGCCGACCATCACGCCGTACTTGCCGTACATGTCGCGGATCACGTCGAAGAACAGGTTCTTCCCCGTTCCCTGAGGGCCGTGGAACACCAGGGCGGTGGCCATCTTGGCTCCTCGCTTCTGAAATGGCAGTGCGAGCCAACGCAGAACCCATTCCATGACGTCGTCGGCATTCGTCACGCCGGAGTCGCATCGGCTGCACAGGTGCCTCAGCAGCTCGAGCATCACGTCGCATTCGCCATCTTTCGCCGGCACTGGCGCGACGGACAGCCCGTCGTACAGATTGATTGCCTCCGGCCCGCACGTCAGGGTGGGATCGAAGACCAGGTCCTCCTCGTCGATCGTCTTGCGGTCCGCCGACCCCTTCCACATCCGCACGTAGTCGGCCCCGAACATGTGGGCCATGTTGGCGATCTTCACCTGCTTGCGCTTGTCTCGGTCCCAGGCCGTGTCGGTGGGGTAGATCAGGACGAAGTTCTCCAGCATGTAGCTGTAGCGACCCCAGTCGATCTTCTTCTCGCGCTTGCCCCCCTTCCCCTCTTTCGGCGCATCAGCGCCGCCGTCGTGGGCCGGAGGCGGACCCTTCTCGGAAGGGCCCGCAGACGCCTCTCCGCGCCGCGCGGCCGCGAGATCGACCACATTCGAGGGTGCGGGAGGCGTGTCGGGCGTCTCGGCCACTAAAGCGCCTCCATTCCACGCTCGATCGCGCTGAGCACGCGCAACAGCTGCCGCTCGACCGCCTCGATGCCCTGCCGCTGGTGCAGGTCGTTGAAGTCGGTGTCCTTCTCCTGCCGCGTCGCGGCTTCGAACACCGGCCAGACGATCTCGCACCGCTCCGTCACCTTGGCCACCTTGGTGGCCTTGCGGCAGCCCGGGTTGGAACCGTCGTGGTCGGCCGACTTCCAGTCGTCGTCCGCGCAGATCAGCAGGTGTTGCCTGGGGTGCAGCTTGCGCAGGATCTCCAACACCGGGCCCAGGTTGTAGGCATCGAGCGCGACGTAGACCGGCCAGCGCCGGCCGGTGGCCATGCGGATCGACAGCCCGGTGGCGTAGCCCTCACAGACCAGGACCACGCGGGTGGACGCGTCCACCGTGCCCAGCCGGATCGCGCAGCCCGTCTTCCCGAAGCCCTCGGTGAAGCACTTGAAGCCGTCCGGCTTTACGAACTGGAGGCCGCGCAGCGCCTCCTCGCGTGAGAAGTCATAGCGGATCAGCGGCAGCACGATCGTGCCGGCCGGCAGCACGATGGGCTGGTCCCGCGGATCGCGGCGGGCGAGCCGCATCGTGTGCGACACGAACCTGCAACTCTCGACCGTCACGCCCTTGCGCACCAGGTAGTCCGACCGGCCCTCCTTCACCATCAGGGACCACAGCGCGCCGGCGCTGAGTGCGGCCAGGCGCGCGGACTCGGCCTTCGCGGTGGCTGCAGCTGCCGCAGCCGCGGCGCGGTCGGCATTCATCCGCTCGGCCTCTTCCTCGGAAAGTCCCCTCCAGTCGACCTCGATCTTGACCTTCGTGCCTGGCAGGCCGAGCTCCTGAGCCAGCTTGGGGCTGTACGAGCCGAAAGCGCCGACCACGAAGCGCCTGCCATCGTCGCGGCGGAACTCCCGGGTGAAGTACCAGCACTTCTTCCTCGGCCCGCAGCTGCGGCTCTTGTGCGTCGGCACCTGCAGGGGCAAGTCGCGGTCGAGCAGCACGCCGTAGGCGCGCATCTGCCGCACCACGTCTTCGTAGTTCTCCATCAGGGCCGGCTGCGTTCCTGGGAAAGATGGAGCGCGCGCGCCGCATTGAGCAGCTGCTGCAGCTTGACCAGGGCCTCGCCGCCCTCGCGATCGATCCGCTTCAGATCGTTCTCGCTGATGTCGCCGTCGTCGGCGAGCGAGCCGCAGACCGCCTGCACCAGATCGTTGAACTCCTTGGCAGTTTCCGCGAGCGCCTTCATGCAGTCGTTGCTCTCCAGGCAAAGCGACTCCGGCAGTGCGACGCACATCTGGCCGCATTCGGCAGCGAATGCATGGAGGATGCGCAGATCCCCGGTGCGCTTGGTCATTTTCACCGCGGTGAGAAGCCCCAACTTGGCTCCGCCCCGCCCAGCAACGGCATGCCCGAAGGTGTGAGGGACCTCGCCGATCGCCTTGGCCAGGCCGTGAGCCCCGCGGGGTGCACCCTGCCCCGGGTTGTAGTCCTCTGCCACGTTCCATGCTGCGGTCATCACGTCCATCTACGAATCCCCTCTTTCGTTGTTGCTGACACCCTGCCCCGCCCTGTCGCACAGTCGTGCCATTCACACAGGAGCAGAGGGCGGCAGATGAAGACGCGGGCGGCGCGAGCGCGCGGGATTTCTTGGCGGGCTGCCCGCAACCTCGCAGAATGGGGCTGGCAACTGACCACCCAACGAGGAAGGGGCACCCATGACGCGACTGGATCGAGCGTTGCAGTTGGATCTACTGCAGAAGATCAGCGACGAGTATCCGGGGGCCATTCGTGCACACGATGGCTTGGTGGACTTCCACGATCCCGCGGTGAAGTTCAACCTGCAGTACCTGAAGGAGCACGGCCTCATCCACCTGGATGCCACGCTCAACATCGACACGAACAATTTTTCTATCCGGTTCGCGCGCGCCACGAACGACGGGCTCGACTTTCTCCAGCAAGACGGCGGCCTGTCTGCCGTGCTGAAGGTGACCACCGTGCGGTTGCACGAGGACACCATCCGGGGTCTGATCGCGGCGCGCATCAAAGCGAGCGACCTTCCGGCCGAAAGGAAGGACTCGTTGCTCGAGCGACTGAAGCAACTCCCCGCGCAGTCCATAGAACGCCTCGCAGACAAGCTACTGGACCAAGCGCTCGCAAAGGCTCCGGATGCCATCGAGTGGATTTCCACGTTGCTTCGTTGAGTCCCTCCGGCGTTGGCACCCGCTCGAACAGAACATACCCGGCGTGGGGCGCCTCTTCGACATGGCAGCCCGTCAACGAACCTCCGAGCGTGATCCAGAACGCCGGCTCCGGGGGGGCGTTTTGCGCTGAAAACGAGAGCACCAAGCCATTCCGGCCGTGCACCACCAGTGCGTCGGGGAGGATTTCAAGCGGCCCCACGATCTCAGCCCTCTACCGCCACGCGCGGCTCGCCGTCCGTGATCCGCCGGCGCTCGCCGGTGTCGCGGTGGGCGCCCTGCCCTGCCGCGGCCGTGCTCGAAGGCGTTTCGTGCGGCGCATCGTTCGCCGCTGCTTTCGCTCTGAGCACATCCCACGCGACGTCCGGACGAAGCTCCTCACAGCGCACGGCGCCATCAGTCGCGCGCTCGATCAGGGGGCAGTACTCCGCCGGCACACGATTTCGGACCCACGACTGAACAGTCTGGTAGCGCTCCACTCCGATGCTGGCTGCGGCACGTACCGGCCCGCCAAGAAGTCGGATAGCTTTAGCTGCCGGGTTTACGAGTGATGTCGGTCGGAGATCCATCTGAGCCCCACAAGAACGTCTAGTGATGCTAGAACATCTTGCGTTGTTGAGCAAGCTCACACATGAAAAACTTGCGTCCATGCAGTCGATCCACGAGCAGATCAAGGCCGCTCGTGAGCGGAGGGGATGGTCCATGCAGCGGTTGGCGCATGAGATCAGCCAGGCAGAAGGTCTCGCAAAAAAGCTGAGCTGGCAGACCGTGCAGCAGTGGGAGAACGGGACTTCTGCCCCAAAGCGCACTCGGATGCAGGTTGTGGCCAAGCTGCTGAACCTCCACGAGAGCGAAACGGCAGTCCTTCTTGAAGGGGCCGCTGAAGAAGAGCTGATGGTCCGCGCGCTGGAGCTTCCCGCTCTGCCCGGTTCTGAGCAGCGCCGGGCGGCCGTCGTCGCTGGTCGGCTACCTCTCGCCCCTGCTTGGGTGGCGCGAGCGTGCCCAACCGTTGCACCCACCGACTTGCGCCTTCTTCACGGCGCTGGCGATGGAATGGAGCCGACCTTTACCGACGGGGACATGCTGCTCGTTGACACGAGCGTCAGGGCGATCCAGGAGGATGGGATCTACGTGCTCAGCGCTACTGGACGTGTTCACGCTCGGCGCGTTCGCCAGCGCCTCGACGGTGGACACGAGATCACCAGCGATAACCCAACGGCGAAGACTGTCGAAGTCATTCAAGATCGCCCCAACTTCGAGGTTCTCGGCCGAGTTGTCTGGATTTGGAACAGCAAGCGCGCCTAGAACCACAAGTTAGTCTTGCATTACTAGTTTCTCTTGTGCATACTGCAGCTCCGTAGCCCATCCGGGCAAAGGAGCGAACAGTGCATCAGCAGGTCAGTTCCAGCGTCGAGCAGACGCCCCCCGCTCAACCCACCCTCCAAGGCGTTCCAGCGGCTGATGCCGCAGCAGCGGCCGCGCGCGCTGCGCAGCACGAGAGGCTGACTCCCTTCTACGCGCAGATCATCGCCCGCTACGGCCCGGAGCAGCAGCAGGCCATCCAGCGCCTGTACGTGGCGGCCCAGACGATGCTGGACACCAGCGGGGGCAGCACGTGCGGCAAGCTGCTCCTGGGTCTCTACAACGGCACCAGGTTCCGGTTCGACCTGACCGACCTGCGCCTCCTGGACAGCAGCCTGTTCGAGGCCGCCATGGTGGTGCTGCGCATGGACGCGCGGCACACGTACACCGAGGTGCACGAGGTGTTGAACGCGATGTACGCCGATGGCCGCAACGTCGGCGCGGAGTTCGAGCACTGGGCCCATCTGCTGCGCCTGAAGAACCGCTGCAAGCGCGAGCACCTCTCCTCCCCGAAGGAATACGGACCGCAGTGGAAAGGCGTGCAATGAGCGCGCCGCAGCACACGCCGCGGACCGTGCGCGAGGTGCGCTGGGTGCACCTCGGCCTTCCGGAGGCTCGGTTCTATCTCGGCTGCCGCGGACATCTGCATGTTTTTCGACGCACCGGCTATCGGTCGGGCGCTTTCGTCGAAGACGCCGCCATAGCCAAGGCGGTCTACGGGGCCGCGGAAGACGCACCAAACGCGCGCTTCGCATCGGCATGACTACCGGGCGCCTCACGTTCCCACCGACGCCGGCCGAGCGCCCGGCGCCGAAGATCCGGCCGCTCGTGCTGGCTGCGCTGCTGGCGCTGTCGGGCGTGCTGTGGGCCTGGATGCAGGTGCAGCTCGACGAGGCCGCTGCGGTCCACACCCAGCAGGATCTGGCGCGCGCGCGTATCGAGGCGTTCCGCGCCGGCGCCCGGGCGGCACTCGAGCAAAGGTGCCAGCGCACGCTGGCCGCTCCGCTGTGACGATTGCTCACCCACTCACGGCAACCACCACCGAGCCCGACGAGATCTCGCTGCGCACCGCCTACGAGCGCTGCCGCAAGGATTTCTGGCCGGTGACCTACGAGGCCGCCATGGAGCACCCGACGTACTCGCGCCTGGTGGCCATGAACGCGCGGCATCCGGGCAGCGTCACGCCTGCGCGGGCACACGCCTGGCCCTTCATGGCAGCGCCGCGGCACCGCTCGCGCTCGACCATTCACGCTGGCACCTGGACGGCGCCGCACTTCCACGACCTCAAGCGAGCCGCCGCCGGCGATCGCGACGACTGAGCCCGCCGCGGCCAGCGGGCCGCTCTCTCAAAAACCCCGGAGGAGTTTCCAATGACCACCAACCTCATCGAAGCCAGCCCCTGGCTAGTTACCACCAGCGCGACGAACCCGCGCAAGCGCCGCGGCTTGGACATCGACAGCCTCAACGCGCTCGCAACCAGCATCCGCGCACAAGGCGTGCTGCAGCCGATCCTCGTCCGTCCGCTGCCTGCCGGCCGCTTGCACGACACGTTCCTGGATCGCGAGCTAGGCCGCCCGCTGCCGGAGTACGAGCTGGTGGCCGGCGAGCGCCGCCTGCGCGCCAGTCGCATCGCAGACCTGGACTTCATCCCGATCTTGGTGCGGGACCTCTCCGACGAAGCAGCGCTGGAGCTGCAGCTGGTGGAGAACATCGAGCGCGAGGACCTCGACCCCATGGAGGAGGCGGAGGGCTTCGAACTCCTGCGCGAGAGATTGGGCTACACGGTCGAGCAGATCGCCGAGCGCATCGGCGGCGGCAAGGGGGCCAGCTACATCTACAAGACGATGAAGCTGCTGGACCTGACGCCGGACAGCCGCGAGGCCGTGTCCGAGGGCGTGCTGGGCCGATCGACCGGGCTCCTGGTGTCCCGCTACCCCGCCAGCCAGCAGGCCGATGTGGTCGCCTTCATCAGAGCACTGGCCGAGGCCGGTGAGCCCGCGCCCTTCCGGAAGGTCTCTGTCGCGGTGTTCAAGCGCTTCAACCTCGATCTGAAGCAGGCCGTGTGGGACATCCAGGATGCGTCGCTGCTGCCGGACGCCGGCGCGTGCAGCGCGTGTCCGAAGCGCAGCGGCGCCCATGGCGATCTGTTTGGCGACGCGACTGACTCGCCCGACAGCTGCACCGACCCGGACTGCTTCGCCGCAAAGCGCGAGGCCCATGTGGCCATCGTGAAGGCGAAGGCTCAGAAGGACGGCTTCAAGGTGATCGAGGGCGAGGAGGCGCACCGCGTGCGGCCCAGCCCGCACCAGCGGCCCATCAGCGGCTACGTCCGCCTGACCGACGTGGCCGCCACCGAGACGGGTGACGACGGTGTCGAGCGCGAGGTCACCTTCGAGGACAAGCTCCGGGCCCTGGGTAAGCGAGCCCCCAAGCCGCGGGTGTTCATCGACCCGCACACCGGCGCCGCCGAAAAGGTGATCACCACGGATCTGGCGGACAAGCTCCAGCCGACTGAGGACGGCAAGCCGTCGGGCAAGGGCAAGACGGCGGGCGCGGCCGCCGCCAGCCCGGGCAGCACCGACCGGCTTCCGCCGGACGATGGCCGCACGCCGGCAGAACGCGCACTCGACGACCACAACGTCCAGCGCGCGGTGCTCCTGCGGATGCTCGACGCGATCCGCACCCGCGAGCGAAGCGCCGACGAACTGCGGCTCGCGCTCAAGCTGCTCCTGGTCGAGCAGGAAGGCTGCGACGAGACGCTGGAGTACATGGGCTTCAGCGGCGATGCGGCCGACCGGCACGACATGGAGACCTGGATCGACGCCCTGCTGCCCGCGCAGCTCGGGCAGCTGCTGGCCATGTCGGCAGTCGAGATCGGTTTCGGCGAATGGGACACCAGCATCCCCGCAGCGACGCGGGTGAAGCTGGCTGAGAGCTACGGCATCGACGTGATCGCCGTACGCGACAAGGTCGCCGAGGATCTGCAGCGCGAAGAGGCCAAGCCGCTTAAAGAGGAACAGGAGAGCGAGGAGGCATCGACGTGACGCAGGACGCCCGGGCCGCTGACGAACAAGCACCGCGATGGCGCACGGTCGCCCTCGAGGCTGTCGCGGCCGCGTGCGGCCTGTTCGGGTCGCTGCTGCTGGCCGTCAAGGGGGACCACGCCAGCTGGGGGTGGGTTGCCTTCCTTGCCAGCAACGTCGCTTGGATCGCATTTGCGTCCGCACGACGGCACTGGTTCTTGCTGCTTCAACAGCTGGGCTTCACCGCGACAAGCGTGCTTGGAATCTGGCGCTGGCACCTCTGAGCCAAGCCCCGAGAAAAGAATCTTCATGATCACTCCGCAGTTCCTGCTACCCGTGCACGACGAGCTCGTCGTGGACCTGTTCGCCGGCGGCGGCGGCGGCGCCTCCACCGGCATCGAGCAGGCCACCGGCCGGCCGTTGGACATTGCCATCAACTACGAGCCGCCGAAGGCGGTGATCCTGCGCCGTTGCCTAGACCGGCGCCAGTTTTTCCAATGCCGCCCGCGCAGCGTCGTACTGCCCGGTTGCGTTCCCAAGCAGGTCGGCAAGAGTGCCCCACGTCATTTTTTTGATCGATTGGTTCAGGTGCTCGCCTGTGACCAGAAGGCCCAGGAACAGTTCGGCTTGCATCGCAAGCTTCCTTCCTCGGACCAGATGTCGGGCGCAGTCGATGTCGTGCGCAGCCACCGAGGCAACGTCCTCCTCCGACGGGAATGGGAGGTTCTTCAGCCGTCGATGCAGGTCGGCGGCCGTCTCCATCTCAAAGGCAGCGCCTGCCGCGGCTCGAAGCGCTTGCAACCCCCCGATCACCGGCGACATGTGCAAGAGGATGCTGGTGGCCGCAAGTTCGGCCCGCACCTGCGCACGCATCCTTTCACCGGTGCGGGCAACTCGCTGCTGCCACATCGCCAATCCTACGGCTGCGAGGATGGCCAGAATCGATCCCCACGCCTGCACCCAAGCCGCGCACTCACTCCTGGTTGGCCCAGGCACAAAAAAGCAGGTCTGCCAGAGATCACCCATCCCGCTGGCCCCCGTCATACACCGCGCAGAACGGCGAGGAGCTGGCTTACTGTCCGATTGAAGTCTTCTCTGAACGGATCCCCGTCTGGCCCTGCCATAGCCTCCTTCGTTGTCGCGAGCGTCTGTTCGACATCGCGGATGAGAGCTGCATTGCCTTGCTGCTGCCGCAGCAAGGCCGAGAGGAACAGCTGTTGCGCGAGCACGCTGGCTCCGACTTTGATGATATCGACGGGATCGTTCACACCTGACTCCTCACCGAGCGCTGAAATCGGGCGGCAGAGTGTCCGCAGATTCCCGCCGCGTCCTCGCCACGACCGACGTCCACGTGCCGACCAACCCGCTTTCCCTGATTCCGTCGCGAATCGCGGCACGGATCACGTGGTACAGGCACCACATGGTGACGATGAAGCCTATGAGACTGACCGCTCCGTACCAGAGCACCAGACGGATCATTTCGATCTCGAAGGCGCGTATGTCCATGTCTGTCATTCCTCCAGTGCCGATGCTACCTGTCGGGCGGAGCGGAAACCGAAGAAGCAGGGGGCAGGATGCTGACGCCTCAATTCCTCCTGCCCGTGCACGACGAAATCACGGTGGACCTGTTCGCGGGTGGCGGGGGCGCCAGCACCGGCATCGAGCAGGCCATCGGCCGGCCGGTCGATATCGCCATAAACCACGATCCGGAGGCGGTCAGCCTCCACCAGGCGAACCACCCCCAGACGCGGCACTACGTCAGCGACGTGTTCGCCGCGGCGCCGCGCGCCGTGACCGAGGGCCGGCCGGTGGGCCTGCTCTGGGCGTCGCCGGACTGCACCTTCCACAGCAAAGCTCGCGGTGGCAAGCCGCACCGCGACCGAAACCAAGCCCGGCGCCGCCGAGCGCTGGCGTGGGTGGTGGTCCGCTGGGCGAAGGCCGTTCGGCCGCGCGTGATCGCACTGGAGAACGTCGAGGAATTCCAGCACTGGGGCCCACTGCTGGACGACGGCCAGCCCTGCCCCGAGCGCCGCGGCCACAGCTTCAAGCGCTGGGTCGCCCAGCTGCGCAACCTGGGCTACCAGGTCGAGTGGCGCGAGCTGCGCGGTTGCGACTACGGGGCGCCGACTATCCGCAAGCGCCTGTTCCTGGTCGCGCGCTGCGATGGGGAGCCGATTGTCTGGCCCGAGCCGACGCATGGCGCGCCAGGCAGCCTGCCGGTGCAGGCCAAGAAGCTGAAGCCCTGGCCGGTGGCGGCCGATTGCATCGACTGGAGCCTGCCGGCGCCTTCGATCTTCGAGCGGGAGCGGCCGTTGGCCGCGGCGACGATGCGGCGGATCGCGAAGGGCATCCAGCGCTACGTGGTGGACGCGGCCGAGCCGTTCATCGTGCCGATCGGCTATGGCGAGCGCGCGGGCCAGCAGCCACGCACCGCCAGCATCCGGCAGCCGCTGGCCACCGCCGTGGGCGCGAACAAGCACGCCCTGGTCGCGCCCACGCTGGTCGGCATCGACAACCAGAGTTCACGAGCGGGCAGCTGGAGCGCCACCGAACCACTGCGCACCACCACGACGGAGAACCGGCACGCGCTCGTCACCGCCTTCCTGGCGCAGTTCAACAACCACGAGGGGAGTCGCCCGCACGCAGGCCGCGCGGCGGATGCGCCGCTCAGCACCGTGACGACGAGCGGGAGCCACCAGCAACTGGTCACGTCCAGCTTGGTGAAGCTGCGCGGCACCAGCACCGCCGCCGGCGCCGACGAGCCGCTGCACACCATCAGCGCCGGCGGCACGCACCATGCCGAGGTGCGCGCGTTCCTGCAGACCTACTACGGCGTCGACCAGGACACCCGCATTGAGGAGCCGCTGCCCACGGTCACCACGCGCGATCGCTTCAGCCTGGTGATGGTGCACGGCCAGCCGTACGCGATCGTTGACATCGGCCTGCGCATGCTGTCGCCGCGCGAGCTCTACACGGCGCAGGGCTTCCCGTGCGAGTACGTGATCGACCGCGGCGCGGACGGCCGGCCGCTGACAAAGACCGCCCAGGTGCGCATGTGCGGAAACAGCGTTTGCCCGCCGCTGGCCCGCGCGATCGTGGCGGCGAACTACAGCGAACAGCAACTCGCGCGGAGGGCCGCCTGATGCCCGCGACCATCGCCTTGCAACGATCAGGGTATCGGCGGGAACTTGGCCTCCGCCCACTTCCTGGCGCGCTTCACGGCAGCCTCTTCGCTGGGGTCTTGCGCGTCCATCTCATGGATTTGGTCGTCAGAGTGGGAGCCGTGGTGCGCGGTGACGCACACGCGGCCGCCCCAGGTGCCGTCCGCATACGCCTGGGCATAGCACGACACGTCCCGCGGACCAGATTGGTACTCGGTCTTTATGCTCATCTCCGCAAAGCCGAGGACGGTAGCACGCTTTGGAAGGTGACCAGGGCTGAGCAAGGTTGGCGTCGTGCCCGGGCTACCGGCCCGTGGTGCCTCGAGAAGGTTTTGGTGGGCGAAAGGTGGACACCAACACTACTCGGTCCGGGAGAGCTTATCCAGCTCCGTCTGAAGTGCCGCTTTCGCATCACGAACTCGTTGCAGTGCTTTGCCGAACTCGGCTTCGGCGATCGCCTCCTGCAGGCTGAGGATCCAAGGCCGATTGGACATTTCCTGCAGCTCTCGCTCGGCGTCCTGCACAGCGTTCACCACTTCCCGGACTGCCAAGATGCTGTCGACGGAGGGCATTGCCAGCGGATCCAGCCGGGTCACCTCCTGCAAGATTCGCTGGGCACGGGTCCGCTGACGTTCTTCTGCTCGCGAAGCAACCTTGTACCGCTCGCCTGTAGCGGTGCGAAGCGGCTGCTTTCGGAGCTGCGCCAGCTCCTTCAGTTCTTCGTGCGCCTCCGTTGCAAGCGTGATCGCTGGGGCAAACCGCTCGGCAAGGCGATTCGCATCCTGCAGAACTCGATCCAGTCGTTGCTGGTTCGAGTGTCGGTTGGCGACCCATATGGCGGCCACGATGGCGCCAATGGATCCGACCGCCTGTACCCAAGCCGCGGCGTCCGAGTTGCCCAGCCAAGTGCCCACGGTGGGCAATCCAGGATAGACAGCAAGTGCCAGCGCGAGGAGCAGCACGAGCACGATCCCGATACCAATGTATGTTGGCAGCCCTTCTTCTTCCTTCACCGTGAAGCTCCGTCCAGTACGCGACCTAAGTATGGCGGAACGGTGAAGCTCACCGCCACTTGCCGCTGGCACGTCAGCCCCCGGAGGATGGCGTCCCGACAACTTCAGTCGTGACTCTGATGGAGGTCCTGCTCTCGTCGGCCCAGATCGAGCAGCTGACCGGCTACAAGCGGCCGGGGGACCAGCTGCGCGAGCTGAAGGCACGCGGCTTCTACCGCGCCCGGCGGGCCAGGGTGACCGGGGAGGTGATCCTGGAGCGTCCTCACTATGATGCGGTCTGCGCCGGGGCTGGCTCGGCAGCAAACGAGGAGAACCGGCCGCGCGTGCGGCCGCCACCGATGCGTCGGGTGAAATGAGCAAGCACGTCGAGCTTCCGCCCAGGGTGTACCCGAAGGGCCGCTGGTACTACCTGGTCACGGCGGAGGGGAGGAAGCGCCTCTGGACCAAGCTGACGAAGATCCACGACGGCATTCCCGCGCTGTATCAGAAGCTCGCCGACATTCACGCGCGCGATGTGGCGCCGGACCGGATCCCGGCGTTGGTCTCCGACTGGCTGGCCGAGGTGTCTACGTCGCATGCCAAGAAGACCCAGGCGAACGACCGCTGGGTGATGGGCGTGATCAGCGAGAGCCTGGCCGAGTTCCGCGCGAGCCAGATCAAGCCGCCGGACGTGGCCACCTTCCTGAAGCCGTTCCGGCTGAAGCCGCGAACGCACAATGAGATGCGCGCAGGAGTGCGCGAGCTGATGCGATTTGCCGAGGAGAAGGGCTTCCGCGAGGCCGGCACGAACCCGGCGGACAGCATCAGGACTATCAGTGCTCCGCCGCGGGACAAGTACATCACCGACAGCGAACTGCGGCGCATCAAGGTCGCCGCCATGCGAGATTACCGCGGCAAGATCACGCGCGCGGGCCCGATGATCTGCGCCGCGATCGACATGGCCTACCTGACGGGACAGCGCGTCAGCGACATCCTGGACCTGCGCTGGTCCAAGAAGCTGACCATGAACAAGGCCGGCGAGGTGGTGGCGCCCTACATCGATACCGCGGGGATTTACTTCAAGCCAAGCAAGACGGCGGGCAGCACCGGAGCCAAGGTCTTGATCGCCTGGACACCGCGGCTGTCAGCCGTCGTCGAGCGGATCCGCGCGATGAAGCGGCGGAACACGCACTGGGTGATCACCCAGGAGGACGCCCAACCTTACACCTACAGCGGGTTCTTCCGACGCTGGAAGCGCGCCGTCAAGCTGGCTGGAGTGAACGACTGCCATTTCAACGACCTGCGCGCCAAGGCGCTCACGGACAAGGAAGCAGCCCAAGGCATGCAGGCAGCACGGCGAATGGGCGCGCACAGCACGGAAGCGCAAACGGCCGATTACGTGCGACACCGCCAAGCGCAGATTACGCCAGCCACTCGCTGAGTTCGCGGAATTCCCGATGTCCGGGTGCTGCTGAGTTCGGTATAACCCCACCTCGCAGGAAAAGGGAGGGGAAATGGCCAGAAAGCGAACCATCAAAGCCAGCGGCATCAATTTGCGCGTCCACACGAAACATGCGCCCGAGGAGTACGTTGCGCTCTGGCGGTTGCTGGTGCGGCTCAAGCAACACAAATTGCGCGGAGACACTGCGCTGATGATCGGTAGCTCACGCGCATTGGAATCCGGCAACCCGAATTCGCCTCTGTTCGGGTACCTGTACCGCTTCCTCAACATCAACCCGGACGAACCTTGGTTTGACATCGAGCAACAGAAGCAGGCCGACGATGACGATGTCGCGCAGGTCCGAATCCCACCGAAGCTGAAGCCGAATCTTGAAGAGATCCCGTACATCTTTGACGTCGCGAAGCATCGCCTCTACTTCCAATCGGGGGGCACGCACGGCGGCGTATCTCCGGGCATGGTGCACGGTCTGCTCGAGTTCCTCTGCTCGGCTCCACAGGTGATAAGTCGGTTCGGCGACGTAGACAAGACGATCATGACCCGCGAAGGCGTGATCGATGAACTACTCGCCTGGCCTGTGATCCGTCAGATCCGGGTGGTCCTCGACCGTCCGAATCCCAGCGAGTACGAGGACGACCAAGCCTTCTACGAGATGCTCGAACGAAGGAATCTCAGACGAGAAGAGCACGTTTTCTACAAGGCCAAAGACGCTCCAACAATCACACCAGACGACGAGATGGTCGCGATGTTCGGGCGCGCCGTAACCGATGGCATCTACAAGCAGACCGGGGTCAACCCAGAAGGAAAGGCGGAAGAGGCCTCCTCCGAGCAATACCCCCGAACGGAAATAGGCCTGTACGATCCGGACGTGCAGATGCATTCCGACGCTTTCATCGGCTTAGTGAAAGCCAAGTTCAAATAGCGATGCCCTCCCTGAGCGGCCCTCTTAGGAACCATCAGGTTCTCTTGCTGGCGTGGCGCATCACGGGAGGCACCCGCGCGTTCGTGCGCAGCGCTGATTTCGTCGTGGCACTCGCCATCACGGCGCTGTGCGCGAATAAGTGGCTTGGGCAAGGCTGGTGGGACCAGGCGATCGCCATAGTGCCCAGTCTGCTCGGCTTCACTCTTGGGGGGTTCGCGATCTTTCTCGGTTTCGGCAGCGACAGCTTCCGTGAACAGATCACCACCGAGAACCAGCTGACCTCTCCTTATCTGAGTGTCAGTGCGGCCTTTTTGATTTTCGTGACGGCGCAGTGCGTCGCGCTTCTTTACGCGTTGATCTGTGCGGCGCTGTACTTTCCCCGGCCGCCCATCCTGGATCCTCTGGGGCCGTTTCTGGAAAGCGCTACCCCGGTCGCGTGGGGCATTGGCTATCTGATCTTCGTGCTCAGCATCACTCTCTCGATGCGAGCTGCTCTGCGGATCTTCCGTCTGAGCCGCTGGTACAACTCGTTCATCGTGGCGATGCGCAATGCGGAACAAGACGGTGCGTCAGGCGGATCGCGTTAGAAGAATCGGCCGGCGTTAGAAAACCGCTCGGTTCTTGAGCAGCAGCAGAAACGATAAAAATCGTTTTGAATCAACGGGTTAGATGGTCGGAGCGATAGGATTCGAACCTACGACCCTCTGGTCCCAAACCAGATGCGCTACCAGACTGCGCTACGCTCCGAACCCAGGCATTCTACCGGCCGGACCGTCGGCCCAGGAGTCAGACCGATGGCGATCCGGATCGTGAGGCTGGGCACCCCGAGGGCGAAGGACGAGGGGTTGCGCATCGGCACCGTGCGGCGGCCGCCGCGCGGCGTGCCCAAGGCGCAGTTCGCGTCGGGCAACTGGTACGACGTGTGGTTCCCCAACCTGTCGCCCAGCGCGGACAACGTCCAGACCGGGCTTGCCGCGCAGACCGACAAGGAGTGGGCGACGTTCGTGCGCAAATTCCGCGCCGAGATGGCGCAGCCCGACGCCAGCCGGACGCTGGACCTGCTGGCGGCGCTGTCGCACCAGGGCAATTTCTCGATGGGCTGCTACTGCGAGGACGAGACGCGCTGCCACCGGTCGGTGCTGCGCGAGCTGCTGGCCAAGCGGGGCGCGGACATCGCTGCCGGCTGAACGGCCCCGCAGACAAGAAAAAACGCCGGCGCATGGCCGGCGTTCTTCATGGGCCATGGCCATGGCTTACTGCGGCTGGACCTTCTTGGCCTGTCCCGGAGGCAGGCAGCCGTTGTCCTTCTTGTCCAGGCCCGGCGGGCAGTCGCGGCGGTTGCCCATCGTCGAGGTGTCCGAGGAGCCGCTGGCGCCCAGCGTGCCGGTGGTGCCTGCGTGGCCGGTGGTGCCTGCGTGGCCGGTGGTGCCCGTATGGGTCGAGACACCCGGAGTGGTCACTCCAGCCGAGCCGGCCGGGGTGTTCGCGCCGACCGAGGCCCCCGGAACGTTCGCGCCCACCGCGGCGCCGGTGCCGGTGCTGCCCGACAGCGTCGTGCCGCTGCCCGCGGTGCTGCCGGTAGTCCCGGTAGTCCCAGTCGTCCCAGCCGTGCCGGTCCCGGCCGTGGTGCCCGCACTGCCGCTGGGCTGCGTCGTCGTCGTGCTGGGGCGCACGCCCGAGGTGGCCGACGTCGCCCCCGGCTGCACGATGGCCCCGCCGCTCGCCCCCAGGGTGCCGGTGGTGGTGGCGCCCTGTCCCGTGACGCTGGCGTCGCTCGCCTGGCTGCCGCTGCTGCTCGAAGACACGCCGGCCGGCGTGGTGGTCGAGCTCGAAGTGGTGGTCTGGGCAATGGCGCCCCCTGCCAGCAGCGAAGCGACCAGAAGACTCAGAAGTTTGCTCATGCGTTCATCTCCATCAAAGTGAAGCCCTGGCGCGACGGGTGGCGCCGGGACATGGGATGAGCATGGCCTGCGGCCGGGCTGCGGGTGGTCGGACATGGGAAAGCATCCCAGTGGGGCGATTCCGACCGGGCGTAGGAGATGCCTCGTGCTGAGGCAAAAAAAAGCCGGCTCTGAGGCCGGCGCTTATTCGAGCCACACCGTCATTCCCGCGAAGGCGGGAATCCAGGTGGCGCGTGGGGAGGGAAGCACTGGATCCCCGCCTCCGCGGGGATGACGGAACCAAGTCTCAGAGCTTCACGTACTCGTAGTCCACCGGCTGCGCATTGATCCCGCGGTCGGGCGGCGCGATCCACCCGGCCATCTTGCCGGGCTCGGTCACGCGCTGCATCAGGCTCTTGACGAAGCGGATGTCGTCCTCGGTGGGCAGCCACTCGGCCTTCTTCGCCTCGAACTCGGCGGCGCTGATCGGGTTGCCCTGCGGGTCGGTGTGCAGGCCGGCCCAGGCGCCGACCTGGCGGCGGAAGCGCGTGGACGGCAGCTTGAACTCGAAGGGCACGCCCGCCTTCTTGACCCCCATGTTCCAGCGCGTCACGCCGACGTTGCAGTCCTTGGCGTACTCCAGCCGGGTGATCTCGTTGATGCCGTTGCGCACCGAGATCGCCTCGTCCATCACGCCGCCCTTGCCGTCCGGCACGTGGATGGTCATGCTGGTGTCGCTCTCCAGGTGGTCGGCGAACCGGGCCTCGTCGGGACGTCCCTTGATGCCGTTGCTGAAGTAGTTGGCGGCGTTGGACGAAGCCTCCGAGCCGAACAGGTCCAGCGAGCTGCTGAACCAGTAGTTCATGAACTTCTGGATGGTCGGCAGGTCGATGGCGCCGGCGTTGCGAACCTGCTTCCAGTCGTCGGTGTCGAGCTCCTTCATCACCTCCAGGCTGCGCCGGATGACGCGGCCCACGCCGGTCTCGCCCACGAACATGTGGTGCGCCTCTTCCGTCAGCATGAACTGGCAGGTGCGCGCGAGCGGGTCGAACGCGCTCTCGGCGAAGCTCTTGAGCTGGAACTTGCCGTCGCGGTCGGTGAAGTAGGTGAACATGAAGAAGGACAGCCAGTTGTCCATCGGCTCGTTGAAGGTGCCCAGGATGCGCGGCTTGTCCGGGTCGCCCGAGTGGCGCTCCAGCAGCTCCTCGGCCTCCTCGCGGCCGTCGCGGCCGAAGTAGGCGTGCAGCAGGTAGACCATGGCCCAGAGGTGGCGGCCCTCTTCCACGTTGACCTGGAACAGGTTGCGCAGGTCGTACAGCGAGGGCGCGGTGTGGCCCAGCAGGCGCTGCTGCTCGACCGACGCGGGCTCGGTGTCGCCCTGGGTGACGATCAGGCGGCGGAAGGTGGAGCGGAACTCGCCCGGCACTTCCTGCCAGGCGTCCTGGCCCATGAAGTCGCCGAAGCCGATCTTGCGGCCTTCCTGCTTGTCGGCCAGGAAGATGCCCCAGCGGTACTCGGGCATGGGCGTGTAGCCGTACTGGGCCCAGCCGGAGGCGTCCACGCCGACGGCGGTGCGCAGGTAGACGTCCTTGGCCTTGAAGTCGCTCGGGCCCATCTCGTCCCACCAGCGCAGGAAGGCCGGCTGCCAGTGTTCCAGCGCGCGCTGCAGCTGGCGGTTGTCGGACAGGCCGACGTTGTTGGGGATGAGGGCTTGCAGGTCGATGGTGCTCATGGATTTTCCTAGGGGCTAGGGGCTAGGGGCTAGGGGCTAGGGGGGGTTCCGGGGCTGTTTCCCTAGCCCCTAGTCCCCAGCCCCTAGCCCCTGTATTTCAGACTCTCTTCCAGTCGAACCGGGACTTCTTGCCCGTGCCGAACAGCTTGAGCGCGCCCTCTTCGCCCACGGCGTTGGGGCGGATGAAGATCCAGTTCTGCCAGGCCGACAGGCGGCCGAAGACGCGGGTCTCCATGGTCTCCTTGCCGGGGAAGCGCAGCGACGCTTCCATGCCGGTCAGGGCGTCGGGCGACAGCGACGCGCGCTCCTCCAGCATGATGCGGATCTCGTCGTCCCAGTCGATGTCGTCGGGCGTCAGCGTCACCAGCCCCAGGCCCAGCGCCTGGTCGGCGCGCAGCGGGCTGTCGCCCAGGCCGCGCAGCTGCTCGATGGTGGCGGCGTCCTCGTTGAAGCGGGTCTGCAGGCGGGTCAGGCCGTTGACCTCGGGGTAGCGGCCGAAGTTGGCCACCGACAGGCGAAGCGCGGGCGCCGCATCCGGCGCATCGGGCAGGTCCAGCATGTAGATGCGGTCGCAGGCCAGCGCCAGCTCGTAGAGGGTGCCGGCGAAGCAGGAGCCCTGGTCGACCAGCGCGATCAGCGACCGGCTGGTGACGTCCAGCCGGGCCAGCGTGCGGCGCAGCAGGCCCAGCGTCTCGCGCACCAGCCAGTGGGCCTTGTGCTGCTCCAGCACCTGGTCCATCTGCAGCACGCGCTGCGCGTCGCCGCGCGTCTTGATCACCCAGGTGCCGATCTCCAGCTCGTTGGTGCGCATCTGCAGGATGGCGTCGTCCAGCTCGCGGGCGAACTTCAGCGGCCACCAGTTGACGCCGGCAGCGACGATGGCGTCGGGCGTCGCTTCGATGGCGCCGGCCGGGCCGTTCACCGTCAGCGTGGCGATGCGCGCGTCGCGGTCGATGGCCACGTCGACGGTGGCGTAGTGGTAGCCCTTCTCGTCCAGCGTGCAGCCCACCGGGGTCAGCTCGATGCCCTTTTCCGGCCCCTGGCGGTCCGACTGCCTGCGCAGCGCGTCGACTTCATGGTCGACCAGCTGCTGGAACTGCTGCGGCTTGGCATGGGCGTCGATCAGCTTCCAGTCCTTGGCGCGGTCGGCGCGCACGCCTTCGCTGGTGGTGCAGAAGATGTCGGCCAGGTCGCGGCGCACCTTGCGCTTGTCGGTCACGCGGGTCAGGCCGCCGGTGCCGGGCAGCACGCCCAGCAGCGGCACCTCGGGCAGGCTGACCGTGGAGGCGCGGTCGTCCACCATCACGATGCGGTCGCAGGCCAGGGCCAGCTCGTAGCCGCCGCCGGCGCAGGCGCCGGTCACGGCCGCCACCGACTTCAGGCCCTCGTTGCGCGAGGAGTCCTCCAGCCCGTTGCGCGTCTCGTTGGTGAACTTGCAGAAGTTCACCTTCCAGGCGTGCGAGGACAGGCCCAGCATGTAGATGTTGGCGCCGGAGCACCAGATCTTTTCCTTGCCGGACTCGAACACCACCACCTTCACGCCCGGGTGCTCGAAGCGCACGCGGTTGAGCGCGTCGTGCAGCTCGATGTCCACGCCCAGGTCGTACGAGTTCAGCTTCAACTTGTAGCCCGGCTTGATGCCGCCTTCCTCGTTGATGTCCAGCTTCAGGCGAGCGACGTCGCCTTCCACGGAAAGCGTCCAGTGCTGGTACTGGGCAGGATGCGTGGCAAAGCGGACCAGTTCGCGGTCGCCCTGCTTGAACAGCAGCGGCTCGGTCATGGCATTCATCAGACGGGCTCCTTGAATCTCAGGTTGAACTTCACTTCGGGGCGGTCGCCCGCATCGCCTCATTCCGCGGGTCGATCCCCAGCAAGCTGGGGCCCCTCGCCCTACGCTGCATGAGTCGTCTCCTTGCTACGGGGCACGAGGACCGGAACGGCGCGTTCCAGGTCCTTCAGGGATTGCTTGACCGAGCGGGCGGCGGTGTCCACCACCGCGTCGGCACGGGCGTACAGGGGCTCGCGGCTGACCAGGATGCGGCGCAGGTCCTCCATCGCTTCGCTGGTCGCACCGCGGGTCGTGTCGAAGGGCCGCATGTCGCCCTGGGCGACCACGCGGCTCATGTGCTCTTCCGGGCTGGCCTTGAGCCAGACGCAATAGAAGCGGCTCTGCAGCAGGTCGAACGTCTCGCGCTCGCTCACGATGCTGCCCCCGGTGGTCATCACCACGCCGCCTTCATGGTCCTCGGCGATGCGAAAGAGCGCGCGGCGCTCGTAGCGGCGGTAGCCGGCCTGGCCGTGCAAGAGCAGGATCTCGTTCATGCTGGTGCCGGCCTCGCGCTCGATCTCGCGGTCGAGCTCGACGAAGGGCACGCCGCGCTGCGCGGCCAGCTGGGCGCCCAGCGTGGACTTGCCGGCGCCGCGCAGGCCGATCAGCGCGATGCGCCGCTCGCGGCCCTGCGCATCGCCCAGCCCGAAGGCGCCGGCCAGGAGCGCGTAGGCCTGCTCGAGCTGCGCCTCGTCCAGCCGGCCCAGCAGGTGGTGCAGCCGGGCCAGCGCGGGACGCGGGGCGTCCTGCAGCAGCTCCAGGATGGTGATGTTGAGCGCGCGGGCCGTGGCCTCCAGCGAATTGATGGAGACGTTGCCCTTGCCGCTTTCCACGTCGGCCAGGAAACGCTCGGACAGGCCCGAGTCGTGGGCCAGCTGCTTGCGCGTCATGCCCCGGCGCGCGCGCCAGGCCCGAACGCGGGCGCCCAGCTCGGCCAGCGTGGCCTTGGCGTCGGTGTCGGTCATGAGCTGCATGGGTCGGTACCTGGAAGTTTTTTCGATCCGGGTTGACGCGGATCATGTTTGCAGTATACTTCCGGTCAACGACATGTCAAGCAGTTTAGTGCATGTCGGGTCAACCGGGACGCATGAACATGAAGCTCAAGATCCTCGTCGGCACGATGACCAGTACCGCCGACTACGTGGCGCAAGCCATCCAGATGGATTGCGCCGATCTGGTGGACGACATCGAAGTCGTCCTGATGGACGGCCTGGACATCTCGGCCTTCGACGAAGATGCACTTTATCTCATCTGCTGCTCCACCTACGGTTCGGGCGACGTGCCGGACAACGCGCGGGCGCTCTACGACTCGCTGGAGACCTCGCCCAAGTACCTGGGGCAGGTCCGCTACGGCGTGATCGCCCTGGGCGACTGGACCTACCAGCAGACCTTCTGCTTCGGCGGCAAGAAGTTCGACGAGCGCCTGCAAGGCCTGGGCGCACGCCGCATCGGCGAAGTCTGGTGCCACGACGCCAGCGCCGGGACCATGCCCGAAGAAGAAGGCACGACCTGGTGCCGCGAGTGGCTGTCGCAAGCCCTGGCGAACGAGGAAGACAAGGAAACGGCGGCCTGAGCCCCGCGGGCCGCGGTCCCGCGAACCCAGGGCGACGACAAAGAGGAGACCCATGCGCCTGAGCCAAGCCGACCACAGCACCCGCCCGCCTCGGGTGGAAATCCCGCGCGAGTACAACGCGGCGCACGACCTGCTCGCGCGCAACGCGGACCGCGCCGCCAAGCCCGCCTTCATCGACGCCGCCAGCGGCCGCGCCCTCAGCTACGGCGAGCTGGAGCAGCAGGCGCACCGCTTCGCCAACGCGCTGCGCGCCCGCGGCTTCGCGCCCGAGTCGCGCGTGCTGATGGCGATGCTGGACACCCCCGAGTGGCCCGTGGTGTTCCTCGGCTGCATCCTGGCCGGCGTGGTGCCGGTCGCGGCCAACACCCTGCTGACGCCGCAGGACTTCGAGTTCATGCTGCGCGACTCGCGCGCGCAGGCCCTCTTCGTCTCCCAGCCGCTGGCCGCCGCCTTCGACGGCATCGTCGGCAAGGTGCCGCCGCTCAAGGCGGTGATCGTGGCCGGCGTCGACGGCCCGGACTCGGTCGCGGGCCTGGTGGCCGCCGGCGATGCGAAGCCGCAGGTCGCCGCCACCAGCTGCGACGACCCCTGCTTCTGGCTCTATTCCAGCGGCTCCACCGGCACGCCCAAGGGCACGGTGCACCTGCACGGCCACCTGGTCCAGACCGCGGAGCTCTATGGCC
Source organism: Ramlibacter sp. Leaf400 (assembly GCF_001424545.1). GTDB lineage: Bacteria > Pseudomonadota > Gammaproteobacteria > Burkholderiales > Burkholderiaceae_C > Ramlibacter. Next base: position 486,375 of record NZ_LMQL01000010.1, read on the forward strand.
GCGGCGTGCTGGGCATCCGCGAGGACGACGTCGTCTACTCGGCCGCCAAGCTGTTCTTCGCCTACGGCCTGGGCAACGCCCTCACCTTTCCGATGAGCGTGGGCGCCACCTCGGTGCTGCTGCCCTCGCGGCCGACGCCGGCCGACGTGTTCGGCGTGCTGAAGAAGCACCGCCCGACCCTCTTCTACGGCGTGCCCACGCTGTACGCGGCCCTGCTGGCCGAGCCGGGTCGCCCCGCGCGCGCGGACCTGAACCTGCGCGTGTGCACCAGCGCCGGCGAGGCCCTGCCGGCCGAGATCGGCAAGCGCTGGACGGCCGAGTACGGCGTCGAGATCCTGGACGGCATCGGCTCCACCGAGATGCTGCACATCTTCCTGTCCAACCGGCCGGGCGCGGTGCGCTACGGCACCACCGGCCAGGCGGTCCCCGGCTACGAGCTGCGCATCGTCGGCGACGACGGCCGCGAGTGCGGCGCGGGCGAGATCGGCGAGCTGCAGATCAGCGGACCGAGCGCCGCGTTGATGTACTGGAACAACCGCGCCAAGACCAAGGCGACCTTCGCCGGCGAGTGGACCCGCAGCGGCGACAAGTACGTGCGCGACGCCGACGGCTACTACACCTACGGCGGCCGCAGCGACGACATGCTCAAGGTGGGCGGCATCTACGTCTCGCCCTTCGAGGTGGAAGCCTCGCTGATGACGCATCCCTCGGTGCTGGAAGCCGCGGTGATCGGCGTGGCCGACAGCGACCAGCTGGTCAAGCCCAAGGCCTACGTGGTGCTCAAGCCCGGCCAGCCGGCCAGCCAGGCCGACCTGCAGCAGCACGTGAAGAACCAGCTGGCGCCCTACAAGTACCCGCGCTGGATCGAGTTCGTGCCCGAGCTGCCCAAGACGGCCACCGGCAAGATCCAGCGCTTCAAGCTGCGCGCCTCGGCGCAGGCGCGCTGAGCGCTCGCGGCACCCACGCCTCCGGGTTATTCATGTGGCGACCCGGCGGGGACATCAGGTACAAATGCTTCAAGCCTAAACAAACGATAAAGGAGCCCACCATGACCACCCGCCGCCTCGTCCTCACCCGCGGTGCCGCCGCCGTCGGCGCCGCTTCCGTCGGCCTGCTGCTGCCGCAGATCGTCCGCGCGCAGTCCAATCGCGTGCGCGTGGGCTTCATGCTTCCCTACACGGGCACCTTCGCCCAGCTGGGCGTGAACATCGAGAACGGCGTGCGCATGGCCATCGACGAGCGCGGTGGCAAGCTGGGCGGCCGCGACATCGAGTGGTTCAAGGTCGACGACGAATCCGAGCCGTCCAAGGGCGTGGAGAACGCGCAGCGCCTGGTGCAGCGCGACAAGGTCGACGTGCTGATCGGCACCGTGCACTCGGGCGTGCAGATGGGCATCCAGCGCGTGGCACGCGAGTCCGGCGTGCTCAGCCTCATCCCCAACGCCGGCGTTCATGCCGCCACCCGCGCCCTGTGCGCGCCCAACGTGTTCCGCACCTCCTTCACCAACAGCCAGCCCACGCTGGCCCTGGGCAAGCCGATGGTGGACAAGGGCCTCAAGCGCGCCGTCTGGATCACCTGGAAGTACGCCGCGGGCGACGAGGCCTTCGAGGGCTTCAAGGAGAGCTACACCAAGGCCGGCGGCACCATCGTCAAGGAGCTGGGCCTGCCCTTCCCCAACGTGGAGTTCCAGGCGCTGCTCACCGAGATCGCCTCGCTCAAGCCGGACGCCGTGGCCTGCTTCTTCGCCGGCGGCGGCGCGGCCAAGTTCATCCGCGACTACGCGGCGGCGGGCCTGAAGGACCGCATCCCGCTGTGGGGCTCGGGCTTCCTGACCGAAGGCGTGCTCGATGCGGCCGGCCCCGCGGCCGACGGCATCATGACCACGATGCACTACGCGGACTCGCTGGACACGCCGCGCAACCAGAAATTCCGCGGCGACTTCGCCCGCACCTTCAAGCTGCAGCCCGACGTGTACGCCGTGCAGGGCTACGACACCGGCCTGCTGCTCTCGCAGGGCATGGCCGCGGTCAAGGGCGACATCGCGAACAAGCAGGCGCTCTACAAGGCCCTGGAAACGCAGACCATCGACAGCCCGCGTGGCAAGTGGTCGATGAGCAAGGCCCACAACCCGGTCCAGGACATCTACCTGCGCCGCGTCGAGAACAAGGACAACAAGGTGGTCGGCATCGCCGCCAAGGCACTGGCCGACTCGGGCGCCGGCTGCAAGCTGGGCTGAGTCTCGCGCGCTGCGCGCGCTCGCAGGGGCTAGGGACTGGGGGCTAGGGGCTAGGGAATGCCGCTAGCCCCTTCCACTATGCTCCCTTCCCCGCCTTCTCCCCAGCCCCCAGCCCCTAGCCCCTAGCCCCTAGCCCCTGGCCCCTGTGTCCTCCCCCACCTACCTCCTCTACCTGGCGGCCGTCGGGCTGCTGATCGTGACGCCGGGGCCGACCATGCTGATGACGCTGGCCAACGCCGTGAACCACGGGCCGGCGCGCGCGCTGGTGTCGTCGGCCGGCGCGCTCACCGCCAGCCTGGGCGCGATGGCCCTGTCGGCGCTCGGCCTGGGCGCGGTGCTGGCGGCGTCGGAGGCGGCCTTCACCGTCCTCAAGGTGCTGGGCGCCGCCTACCTGGTGTGGCTGGGGATCAAGACCTTCCGCGGCGGCGATGCGCTGTCGCTCGGCTCGGCCGCGCCGGCGCCCGCCCACCGCTCGCTGTTCATGCAGGGGCTGCTGGTCGGTGCGAGCAATCCCAAGTCGCTCCTCTTCTTCGCCGCCTTCTTCCCGCAGTTCATCGACCCGGCCGCGCCGGTGCTGCCGCAGTTCGCGCTGCTGTCGTTCACCTTCGTGGCCGGCGACTTCCTGATGCTGGTGGCCTGCGCCCTAGGCGTCGGCCGCTTCGCCGGCTGGCTGCGCCAGGCCGGCGTGGTTCGCTGGATCAACCGCGTCTGCGGCAGCCTGTTCGCCCTCATGGGCGCCCTGCTGCTGCTCTCGCGCCGCAACGCCTAGGCCTCACGCATGGACCTGTCCCTCTTCCTGCTCCAGCTGCTCAACAGCGTGCAGTACGGCCTGCTGCTGTTCATGCTGGCGGCCGGCCTCACGCTGATCTTCGGCATCATGGGCGTGGTCAACCTCGCCCACGGCAGCTTCTACATGCTGGGCGCCTACCTGGCCTGGTCGCTCTCCAGCCGACTGGGCAGCCTGACGCTGGCGATCCTGCTGGGCGCGGTGCTCGCGGTCGCCTTCGGGCTGCTGCTGGAGCGCCTGCTGTTCCGCCACTTCTACCACCGCGACCACCTCGACCAGGTGCTGCTCACCTTCGGGCTGATCTACGTCTTCGAGGAGATGCGCTCCATCCTGTGGGGCGACGACGTGCACGGCGTCAACATCCCGGCCACGCTGGGCGCCTCGATCCCGCTCACCGACAACCTGTCGTACCCGGTGTACCGGCTCTTCATGTCGGGCGTGTGCATCGCGCTGGCGCTGGGGCTGTACTTCCTGATCTCGAAGACCCGCCTGGGCATGAAGATCCGCGCCGGCGCCTTCAACCACGACATGACCGAGGCGCTGGGCATCAACATCAAGCGCATCCACGCCATCGTGTTCGCCATCGGCGTGGGCCTGGCGACGATCGCGGGCATGATCGCCGCGCCGGTCTCCAGCGTCTACCCGAACATGGGCTCGCAGGTGCTGATCATGTGCTTCGTGGTGGTGGTGATCGGCGGCATCGGCTCGGTGCGCGGCGCGCTCATCTCGGCGCTGCTGGTGGGCACGGTCGACACCTTCGGCAAGGTGCTGCTGCCGCAGGTCGCCGGGATGCTGGTCTACATGCTGATGGCGGCCGTGCTGCTGTGGAAGCCGGAAGGCTTGTTCAAGCAATGAGAAAAATCATCGTCGTTCCCGCGAAGGCGGGAACCCAGTCCAGTCGGTCCCGGGAAGCACTGGATTCCCGCCTCCGCGGGAATGACGGAGTGCCGCGATGAGCGCCGCCAAATCCCATCTCGAAGTCCTGCCCCGCAGCCTGCAGTTCCTGCTGGTGCTGGGCTTCATCGCACTGGCGGTGTTCCCCTTCGTCAGCACCGATTTCTACGCGGCCATGATGGCCCGCATGATGATCCTGGCCATCTTCGCGATGAGCCTGGACCTGCTCCAGGGCGTCACCGGCCTGGTGTCGCTGGGCCATGCGGCCTTCTTCGGCATCGGCGGCTACTTCCTGTCGCTGGTGTCCTCCGACAGCGGCACCGTCAGCCTGTGGTGGACCCTGCCCGGCGCGGTGCTGGCCTCGGCGGCGTTCGCGCTGGTGATCGGCTTCTTCGTGGTGCGCACCCACGGCATCTACTTCATCATGGTCACGATGGCGTTCGCCCAGATGCTGTTCTACCTGGTGTTCGACAACAAGGAGATCGGCCTCCTGGGCCTGTCGCTGCGCACGGGCGGTTCGGACGGCGTGTACATCAACCTCAAGCCCGATGCCGCCGTGTTCGACCTGGAGCAGAAGAAGACCTTCTACTTCTTCACCCTCGCCTGCCTGGTGGGCGTGTACCTGTTCCTGCGCCGGCTGTTGTGGAGCCCGTTCGGCCGCGTGCTGGCCGGCATCCGCGTCAACGAGCACCGCATGCGCGCGCTGGGCTACGGCACCTTCGGCTACAAGCTGGCGGCCTTCACGCTGGCGGGCGGCCTCGCGGGCCTCGCGGGCTACCTGTGGGGCGCGCAGACCGGCTTCGTGAACCCCGAGCTGATGGGATTCCACATGAGCGCGCACGCGATCATGATGGTCATCCTCGGCGGCATGGGCAACTTCGCGGGCGCCATCGTCGGCGCCTTCGCCTTCGAGTACCTGCTGCACCTGTTCAAGGACCTGCCCGACGTCGGGGCTTTTCGCGCCGGCAAGCACTGGCAGCTGTGGATGGGCCTGTTCATCGTCGCCGTGGTGGCTTTCGCGCCGCGCGGGCTGCTCGGCCTGGCCGATCGCCTGCTGCGCGGCAAGGGGGCCGGCCGTGGCTGACGAAGTGCTGCTGTCCGCGAAGAACCTCACCAAGCGCTTCGGCGGCCTGGCCGCGGTGAACGACGTGTCGGTCGACCTCTGGCGCGGCCGCATCCACGCGGTGATCGGCCCCAACGGCGCCGGCAAGTCCACCCTGACCAACCTGCTGTCGGGCGACCTTGCGCCGACCACCGGCACCATCCACCTGGGCGGCGCGGAGACCACCGGCCGCTCGCCCGAGAAGATCGCGCGTGCCGGCTTGGGCCGCAGCTACCAGAAGACCAACATCTTCCTGCCCTTCACCGTGTGGGAGAACGTGCGCCTGGCGGCGCAATCGCGCGCGCAGCGCCCCGCCAGCTGGCTGAGCCGCGCCACCGGGCATTCGGCCACCAACGAGCGCGCCGAGAACGCCCTGGTGCTGGCCGGCCTGGAACACCGCCGCGACGTCGTGGCCGGCACCATCAGCCACGGCGAGCAGCGCCAGCTGGAGATCGCGATGACGCTGGCCACCGAGCCGCAGGTGCTGCTGCTGGACGAGCCCCTGGCCGGCATGGGCACGGTGGAGGCTGAAAGCATGGTGGCGCTGCTGCAGCGGCTCAAGGCGGCCCACGCCATCATGCTGGTCGAACACGACATGGACGCCGTCTTCGCGCTGGCCGACCGCCTGACCGTGATGGTCAACGGCCAGGTCATCGCCAGCGGCACGCCGCCGCAGATCCGCGCCGATGCCGGCGTGCGCGCGGCTTACCTGGGCGAGGAGCACTGACATGGCGGACCTCCTGATCGACGCCCGCGGCCTGCACACCTACTACGGCCAGAGCCACGTCCTGCGCGGCATCGACTTCCAGGTCGGGCCCGGCGAGACCATCGGCCTCATGGGCCGCAACGGCATGGGCAAGAGCACGCTGCTCAAGACGCTCATGGGCCTGGTCAAGCCGCGCGCCGGCACGGTGCACGTGCGGGGCCGCGACATGACCGGCTGCGCGCCGTACGAGATCGCGCAGAAGGGCGTGGCCTACGTGCCCGAGGGCCGCGGCATCTTCGGCAACCTGAGCGTGGTCGAGAACCTGAAGATGGCGGCCCGCGCCGGCACGCGCGGTCAGCGGGACTGGACGTATGAGAGGGTGCTGGAGACCTTCCCGCGCCTGTCCGAGCGCCTGTCGCACGGCGGGCAGCAGCTGTCCGGCGGCGAGCAGCAGATGCTGACGATCGGCCGGGCGCTCATGACCAACCCCGACGTGCTGATCCTGGATGAAGCCACCGAGGGCCTGGCGCCGCTCATCGCGCGCGAGATCTGGCGCATCTGCGGGCTGATCCGCGAGTCGGGCATCTCCACGGTGATCGTGGACAAGAACTGGAAGCACGTGACGCAGCTGACGAACCGCAACCTGATCCTGGTGAAGGGCGAGGTGGTGTTCAGCGGGACGTCGCAGGAGCTGCGGTCGCGGCCCGAGGTGTTGACGCAGCACCTGGGCGTCTAGAGCTCGGTTCAGAGGAAAGCACTGGATCCCCGCCTTCGCGGGGATGACGAAAGAAGAATCGGTCATTCCCGCCCCTCCCCCGTCATTCCCGCGGAGGCGGGAAACCAGCGCTTGCGGCTCCTCTCCTCACTTCAACCCGGCCGCATTCCCCCAGAACCCATCCGCCCTGAAGTTGGCCCGTGCGCGGTCCTGCGTGCCGAGCGCCTTCGCCCGCAGCACCGTGTACCCGTGCGGCAGGTTGCCCGCGATGTTCAGCGAGCGGTCGATCCTGCCGTCCGCCGTGACCATGAACTTCGCCTCTCGCGCCAGCTCCCCGTTGCGCAGGATCTTGACCGTGTACTCGCCCGGGTTCTCGCCGACGACGAAGAACCCCGGCCCCTTGTCCGGTCGCCGGTCGTAGGCGACCACGTTGGGCAACGCCCAGACCGTTTCCACGGCGCCGTAACCTTCCCTAGTCTTGCCGTTGCGCGCGTTCGCCTGCCCTTCGCCCCAGCGCCAGCGCGTGGCGGAGGCGATCTCCTTGCCGCCGTGGAACAAGTGCAGCGACATCGATTCCTGCTTCTCTACCGGCTGCAGGAAAACGGCGTTCACCGTGAGACCGGGGTAGTCGAGGTTCGGGTTGCCGCTGCCCATGAAGTCGACCGTCACCATCTCGGTCGCCCAGTCGTAGGACACGTAGTAGTCGACGTTGTCCGCGACGTCCGAGCGCCTGGCCTCCTTGCCCACGTTGAAGTGGCCTCCCGCCATCTTGCGGGCGCTGCCATTGAGTGCGTCCACGTGGGTCACCTCGAACTCGATCCGCCCGGTGTGTCGGGCCAGATGCTCCTGGTTGCGCCCCGACCGGAAGCGGTACAGCAGCCAGGTGTTGTTGCGGTCCCGCAGCAGCGCGGTGGCGTCGGTTCCGCGGAAGCGTTCCGTGAACCACGGCCTGCCGCCCGCCCGGTAGGCGACGTGCACTTCCTGGCCGGTCGGGAGGCGGCCGGACACGGGCAGCTGGACGATCGGCACCCAGCAGCGCCCCTTGCCGTCGGGGCAGGGGTTGGAGAAAGCCTCGAAGCGCAGGCCGGGCAGCGCCACGTACGGCGAAGCCGGGCTGGCCGGCGGCAGCTGCGTGCTCCATTGCTCGATGTCGGGCATCGCTGCCGTGCTTGCGGGCGCCTGCGCCTGCATCTGGGGGGCCGCGGGCGCCGCGCCATCGGCGGGGGCGGGGGCGGCGGGGGCTTGGCCTTGCTGGGAAGCAGCAGGGGCCTGCCGTTCCGGCAGCGCCTTCAAGGCGTCGCGCAGCAGGCCGGGCATTCCACCCTGGGCCGCGGCGGAGGCCCCCAGGCAGGCCAGCAACAAGGGGGCAAGGGGTCGCATCAACACTTCTCTTCTCCTTCGGGTCGCGGGCAAGTTCGCCGCGCCGCGCAGCTTGGGAAGAGACTTCGTGCGCGGCCAGCCTGAAGGTCATTCGGGCCACCCGACCGTGGCGCGGCCTTGTCAGCCCGCAGGCCGCGCAGGCGTCGCCGAATCGCCCCCCTGCTCAGCTACCTCTGCGCCCGCACCCGCGTCGGCCGGATCGACGCCGCTCTGTAGGCGTCTGCCTACGGCATTTCGCCAGCGCTTCCTTCATCCTCCTCGGACCTTGGCACCCACAATCTTTCCTCACGCAAGTTACAGGACATGACGCCTTCGCAAATCCTTTCCGGCGCCGTGAACTCGCCCTCGACGGGCACGCAACGACAGGCCCCCCGGGCCAGCCACCACTTCCGCCAGTACGACGTCATGGGCGCGCACCCGGACGGCAGCGGCACGCGCTTCACCGTCTGGGCGCCCAACGCCCGCAGCGTCGGCGTCACCGGCTCCTTCAACGGCTGGCACTGCGAACCCCTGCAACGGCTGGAGGACGGCAGCGGCCTCTGGCACGGGCGCATCGAAGGCGCCCGGCAGGGCGACTACTACAAGTACCGCATCGAAGGCGCTCACGGCGGCTGGATGGACAAGGCCGACCCGTACGCCTTCCGCTGCGAGCACCCGCCCCACACCGCCTCCCAGGTCTGGGAGCTCTCCCACGAATGGGGCGACCGCGAGTGGATGGCCCGGCGCGCCGAGCGCCAGGGGCACCGCCAGCCGATGTCGATCTACGAGGTGCACCTGGGCTCCTGGCAGCGCGAGGAGGACGGCCGCGTCCTGAACTACCGCGACCTGGCCGTGCGCCTGGCCTCGCACTGCCGCACCATGGGCTTCACCCACGTGGAGCTGATGCCCGTGGCCGAGCATCCGTTCTACGGCTCCTGGGGCTACCAGACCACCGGCTACTACGCGCCCACCGCCCGCTACGGCACGCCGCAGGACCTGATGGTGCTGGTGGACACGCTGCACCAGCACGGCATCGGCGTGCTGCTGGACTGGGTGGGGTCGCACTTCCCTTCGGACCCGCATGCGCTGGCCCGGTTCGACGGCACCGAGCTGTACGAGCACGCCGACCCGCGCCTGGGCTTCCACCCGCAGTGGAACAGCCTGATCTTCAACTACGGCCGCTACGAGGTGCGCGACTTCCTGATCAGCAACGCGATCTTCTGGCTGGAGAAGTACCACTTCGACGGCCTGCGGGTCGACGCGGTGGCGTCGATGCTGTACCTGGACTTCTCGCGCGAGCCGGGCGAGTGGATCCCCAACGAGCACGGCGGCAACCAGAACCTGGAGGCGGTGCGCTTCCTGCAGGACCTCAACAGCGCGGTGTACGCCGCCTTCCCCGACGTCCACATGATCGCCGAGGAGTCCACCGCCTGGGCCGGCGTCTCGCGGCCGGTGCACCACGGCGGCCTGGGCTTCGGCATGAAGTGGAACATGGGCTGGATGAACGACACGCTGCGCTACGCGCAGCGGCCGCACTTCTTCCGGCGCTGGCACGGCGACGACATCCGCTTTTCCTCCGTCTACGCCTTCGACGAGAACTTCATGCTGCCGCTCTCGCACGACGAGGTGGTGTACGGCAAGGGCAGCCTGCTCGGGCGCCAGCCGGGCGACGAGTGGCAGCGCTTCGCCGGCCTGCGCGCGCTGTACGGCTACATGTGGACCCACCCGGGCAAGAAGCTGCTGTTCATGGGCGGCGAGTTCGGCCAGCTGCAGGAGTGGCACCACGAGCGCACGCTCGACTGGCACCTGTGGGCGCGGCCGCTGCACGCGGGCGTGGCACGCTGGGTGTGCGACCTCAACGCGACCTACCGCCGCCTGGGCGCGCTGCACGCGAACGACTTCCATCCGGAGGGCTTCGGCTGGCTGCCGGTCGAGACCTCGGAGCCGCAGACCGTGCTGGCGTTCGTGCGCCGCGGCAACCCGGGCGACCCGCTGGCCGTGGCCGTCACCAACCTGACCCCCGAGCCGCGCCTGGGCCTGCGGCTGGGCCTGCCCCGTGCGGGGACGTGGGAGGAGCTGCTCAACAGCGACGCCACCCACTACGGCGGCAGCGGCATGGGCAACCTCGGCCGCGTGGTCGCGCACGACACCCCCCTGGCCGGACTGCCGGCCAGCGCATCGCTCACCTTGCCACCCCTGGCAACCCTGGTGCTCGTGGAACAGGCGCCCGAAGCACCCATGACTGGAGGAAATCGCCAATGACCGTTCATCGAAATGTGCTGGCCTTCGTGATGGCCGGCGGGGAAGGCTCGCGCCTGCACCCGCTGACCGCGGACCGCTGCAAGCCTGCAGTCCCGTTCAACGGCAAGCACAGGATCGTGGACTTCGTGCTGTCCAACCTGGTGAATTCCGAGATCTACTCGGTCTACCTGCTGGTGCAGTACAAGTCGCAGTCGCTGATCGAGCACGTGCGGCAGACCTGGACGATGGCGCGCTTCATGCCGCAGCACTTCGTCACCTGCGTGCCGCCGCAGATGCGCAACGGCCCCGAGTGGTTCCAGGGCACGGCCGACGCCGTGTACCAGAACATCCACCTGATCGAGAGCATGAAGCCGGACATCGTGGCGGTCTTCGGCGCCGACCACATCTACCGCATGGACGTGCGGCAGATGATCGACTTCCACCTCCAGAGCGGCGCCCACGCCAGCGTGGCCACGCTGCCGGTGCGGCTGTCGCAGAGCGACCAGTTCGGCATCGTCGACATCGACGACAACAACCGGATCGTCGACTTCAAGGAAAAGCCCAAGGCCTGCAAGCCGATGCCGGGCAGCACCAGCCACGCGCTGGGCTCCATGGGCAACTACATCTTCAACGCCGACGTGCTGCTGGAGCAGCTGCGCAAGATGCACGAGAACGGCACCAGCGACTTCGGCAAGCACATCCTGCCGTCCATGGTGAAGACCCACAAGCTGGTGGCCTACGACTTCGACACCAACCACATCCCCGGCACCGAGCCCTACGAGGAGCACGGCTACTGGCGCGACGTGGGCACCATCGACGCCTACTTCCAGGCGCACTTCGACACCCTGGGCGCGGCGCCCAAGTTCCGCATGACCAATTCGCGCTGGCCGATCTACGCCAGCCCCGACCAGGCGGAATCGGCGCAGATCGAGAACGGCGTGATCAACCGCTCGGTGGTGGGCTCGGGCAGCATCGTCGACGGCGCGGCGCTGGACCACGCCATGCTGCGCCGCTCGGTCCACGTCGACCGCGGCGCCCGGCTGGAGCACTGCATCGTGATGGAGCGCTCGCGCATCGGCCGCGGCGCCCAGGTGCACCGCGCCATCATCGACCAGGACAACGACGTGCCCGCCGGCGAGCGCATCGGCTTCGACCTGGAGCAGGACCGGCGCCGCTTCCACGTCACCGAGAGCGGCATCGTGGTGGTGCCGGCCGGCTACTTCCGGCCCGGCTCCGGGCACCACGCCACGACGCGCGGCACGGTGCGCGCCGGCAAGGGCAAGCTGGAGGTGGTTGCATGACGGCGGCGGCCGTTGCCGCAGCCCACAAGCCTCCCCTCGAAGCCCAGCTGCCGGACCACTGCGAGCCCGGCCGGCCGTGGCCCCTGGGCGCGACGCTGACCGCGCAGGGGGTCAACTTCGCCGTCTATTCCAGCGTGGCGGAGAAGGTCGAGCTGTGCCTGTTCGACCGCACCGGCACGCGCGAGGTGCGCCGCCTGCCCCTGCCCTGCCGCAGCGACGACGTCTGGCACGGCTTCGTGCCCGGCCTGCCCGCCGGCACCCGCTACGGGCTGCGCGTGCACGGGCCCTACCAGCCGCAGGACGGCCTGCGCTGCAACCCGCACAAGCTGCTGCTGGACCCCTATGCCAAGGCCCTGGACCGCCCGCTGCGCGGCGGCGCCTGGCAGTACGCCTACACCCTGGGCGGCCCCGCGCGCGACCTGGCCATGGACCTGGTCGACAACGCGCCCGGCGCCGCCAAGTGCGTGGTGCTGGACGACGCCTTCGACTGGGGCGACGACCGCCGGCCCGAGGTGCCGATGGAGGACACGGTCTTCTACGAGGTCCATGTGCGCGGCTTCACCAAGCTCATGGACGAGGTGCCGCACGGCCTGCGCGGCACCTTCTCCGGCCTGGCCAGCGAGCCGGCCCTCGCCCACCTCAAGCGCCTGGGCGTGACGTCGGTCGAGCTGCTGCCCGTCCATGCCTTCAACGACGAGCGCCGCCTGATCGACCTGGGCCTGGCCAACTACTGGGGCTACAACACGGTGGCCTTCTTCGCGCCGGAGCCGCGCTACTGCGCCGGCAACGACGCCAACGACTTCAAGCGCATGGTCAAGACGCTGCACGCGGCCGGCCTCGAAGTGATCCTGGACGTGGTCTACAACCACAGCTGCGAGGGCAACCACCTGGGCCCCACGCTGTTCCTCAAGGGCATCGACAACCCCTCGTACTACCGGCTGGTGCCCGAGGACCGCCGCTACTACAACGACGTCACCGGCACCGGCAACACGCTGGACATCAGCCACCCGGCCACGCTGCGCCTGATGATGGACAGCCTGCGCTACTGGGTGGAGGAGATGCACGTCGACGGCTTCCGATTCGACCTGGCGCCGGCCGTGGCCCGCAACGGCAACTACGAGTTCGACCACCGCTCGCCCTTCCTGGCCGCCGCCGCGCAGGACCCGGTGCTGCAGAAGGTCAAGCTGATCGCCGAGCCCTGGGACATCGGCGACAACGGCTACCAGGTGGGCGGCTTCCCCGCGGGCTGGTCCGAGTGGAACGGGCGCTACCGCGACTCGGTGCGCGACTTCTGGCGCGGCGAGGACGGCGCGGTGCAGGAGTTCGCGGCGCGGCTGTCGGGCTCGGCCGACATCTTCTCGCCCTCGCGCCGGCGGCCCATCGCCAGCGTCAACCTGGTGACGGTGCACGACGGCTTCACGCTCGAGGACCTGGTCAGCTACAACGAGAAGCACAACGAGGCCAACTTCGAGGACAACCGCGACGGCGAGGGCCACAACCGCAGCTGGAACTGCGGCGCCGAGGGCCCCACCGACGACGAGGACGTGCTGGCGCTGCGCGAGCGGCAAAAGCGCAACTTCATCGCCACCCTGTTCTGCTCGCGCGGCGTGCCGCTGCTGCTGGGCGGCGACGAGATGAGCCGCACCCAGGGCGGCAACAACAACGCCTACTGCCAGGACAACCCGGTCAGCTGGTTCGACTGGAGCGAGGAGCGCCGCAACGACCCGCTGATCGAGTTCACCTCCCGGCTGATGGCCCTGCGGCGCGAGCTGCCGGTGCTGCGCGACAACCGCTGGCCCAGCGGCGAGCAGGACGACGGCGGCCGCAGCGAGCTGGCCTGGTTCAGCGTGTGGGGCCTGCCCATGACCGAGGAGGAGTGGACCAACCCCTCGGTGCGCTGCATCGCCGTCCTGTTCGACGGCAAGTTCACGCCGGTGGACGGCCGCGCCAGCCCCAGCGTGCTGCTGCTGTTCAACGCCTCCGACGAGGAGGTGATCTTCACGCTGCCCGAAGTGCCGGGCATCCAGGAGTGGCGCGTGCGCGTGGACACCGGCCAGGGGCACTACCCGCACGAGGAGGCCGAGCGCGTGCAGCCGCAGGCCAAGATCGACCTCGAGTCGCACGCGATGGCGGTGCTGGTCGAGGGCCGCCCGGCATGAGGTGCGCGCACGCCATGCGCTTCGGCGCGTCGCTGCGGCCGGAGGGCGGGGTGGATTTCCGGCTCTGGGGGCCCGGCGCGAAGCGGGCGGAACTGGCGCTCCACGAAAAACCAGGCGCCACGCCGCGCCTGCTGCCCGCGCGGCGAGACGAGCAGGGTTGGTGGGAATGCCACGTGCCCGAAGCCGGCGCCGGCACGCTCTACCAGTGGCGCATCGACGGCGAGCAGTCGGTGCCCGACCCGGCATCGCGACACAACCCGGACGGCGTCCATGAGCCCAGCGCGGTCGTCGACCCGCTGGCCTTCCAGTGGGACGACGACTGGACCGGTCGCCCCTGGCACGAGGTCGTGCTGTACGAACTGCACGTGGGCGCCTTCACGCCCGAGGGCACCTTCGCCGCGGCGCAAGGACGCCTGCCGCAGCTGGCGCAGCTGGGCATCACGGCGGTCGAGCTGATGCCGCTGGCGGATTTCCCGGGCCGCTTCGGCTGGGGCTACGACGGCGTGCTGCCGTTCGCGCCCCACGCCGCCTACGGCACGCCCGACCAGCTCAAGGCCTTCATCCAGGCGGCGCACCGCCTGGGACTGATGGTGTTCCTGGACGTGGTCTACAACCACTTCGGGCCCGACGGCAACTACCTGCACCGCTACGCACCGGGCTTCTTCTCGCGCACGCGCAGCAGCCCCTGGGGGGCGGCGATCAACTTCGACGGGCCGGACAGCCGGCCGGTGCGCGACTTCTTCATCGACAACGCGGTCTACTGGACCACCGAGTACCGCTTCGACGGCCTGCGGCTGGACGCGGTGCACGCGATCGCCGACGACAGCCGGCCGCACGTCCTGGAAGAGCTCTCCACCCGCGTGCGCGAATCCACCCGCGGCCGGCACGTCCACCTGGTGCTGGAGAACGAGAACAACCACCACGAGCGGCTCGCCACCCGGCCCGAGCCCGGCCGCTACGACGGCCAGTGGAACGACGACTTCCACCATGCGCTGCACGTCGCGCTCACCGGCGAGACCAGCGGCTACTACCACGACTACGGCCACGCCGCGGCCGAGGCGCCGCTCCAACTCCTGGCGCGGTCGCTGTCGCACGGCATGCTGTTCGAGGACAGCGCGCGCAAGCCCGGCGGTGCGCGCGAGGCGCCGCGGCCCACGCCACCGGTGCCGCTGTCGGCGCTGGTGAACTTCGCGCACAACCACGACCAGGTCGGCAACCGCGCCTTCGGCGAACGGCTGGCCGCGCTGGTCGGGCCCGACGCCGCGCCGCTGGCGACGCTGCTGGCCCTGCTCACCCCGGCCGTGCCCATGCTGTTCCTGGGCGAGGAGTTCGGCAGCACCCGCCCGTGGCTGTACTTCGCCGACTGGCAGGGCGAGCTGAAGAAGGCCGTGCAGGAAGGCCGCAAGCGCGAGTTCGGCCATGTGAACAAGGTGGTGGACGGCAAGCCCCTGCCGCTGCCGGACCCATGCAGTGCCGACACCTTCGACGCCAGCCGGCCGGGCGACGACGAGCGCGACGGCGAACGCGGCCGCGCCTGGCAGGCCATGGTGCGCAGCGCCCTGGCCGCCCGGTGGCAGTGGATCGTGCCGCGGCAGGAGCAGTTGCTGACCGGACAGCACACCGCGCAGCGCGTCGGCGAGACCGGCCTGGCCGTGCAGTGGCGCTACGGCGACGGCCAGGTGCTGTCGCTGGAGATCAACCTCGGGCCCGCGCCGCTGGCCGTGCCCGACAAGCACGTCGGGCCGGTGGAACCGCAGGACGTCTTCCTTCACCGCTGGCCGGCCGACGCCGCCCCCGGCACCTGGCCCGCCTGGGCCGCCCGCTGGCGCATTGGTACGGAGATCACGCAGTGACGGGCACCCTGAACCTCAACCCATACCCGTCATTCCCGCGAAGGTGGGAATCCAGTGCTTCCGCCTGCACAGCAAATCGGAAGCCCTGGATCCCCGCCTCCGCGGGGACGACGTGGAAGCCCTGGGTCCCCGCCTCCGCGGGGACGACGGTCCTTGTGAATCCCCCATGAGCCTCGAAGCCGAAACGCACGACCTCGCCCAGCAGGCCGAACGCCATGGCGTCGCCCTGCGCTACCACTCCTTCTGGGGCGAGGACCTCCAGGTGGCGCCCGAGGTGCTGGCCCAGGCCCTCGACAGCATGGGTCTGCGCCATGCGCCCCCGCCCGCCGCCGAAGGCCTGCCGCCGGTGCAGGTGGTGGCCGAAGGCGAGCCGGCGCGCATCGCGTGGACCGGCGGTCCGGCGGGCGGCCGCTGGCAGCTCACGCCCGAGGACGGCGGCGAGTCCTCGCAGGGCGAGGTCCGGCGCGAAGGCGAGCTGTCGGTGATCGAGCTGCCGCCCGCTCCGCGCATCGGCTACTGGCGGCTCGTGGTCGACGGACAGCCGTCCTACTGCCTGCTGGTGGTCGCGCCCAAGCGCTGCTGGGCACCGCAATCGCTGCTGGAGGGCCAGCGCTGGTGGGGCTGCACCATCCAGCTCTACGCGCTGCGCTCCGCCCGCAACTGGGGCATCGGGGACTTCGGCGACCTGCGCCGGCTGGTGGACACGGCGGCGCGCCAGGGCGCGTCGTTCATCGGCCTGTCGCCGCTGCACGCGCTGTTCCCGCACCGGCCCGAGGTGGCCAGCCCGTACAGCCCCTCCAGCCGCACGGCGCTCAACCCGATCTACCTGGACGTGCAGGCCCTGGCCGAACTGTCGGGTTGCGAAGAGGCCCTGCGCAAGCTGCACGGCGAGGAGTTCCAGCACCGGCTGCGCCGCCTGCGCGAAGCCGAGCTGGTGGACTACCCCGCCGTGGCCGCCGCCAAGGAGGAGATGCTGGCCATCCTGTGGCGGCACTTCGAGCAGCACGAGATGCACCCGGGCAGCTCGCGCGGCGCGCACTTCGCCAGCTACATGCAGGAGCGCGAGACGACGCTCGGCCCGCATGCGCTGTTCGAGGCCGTGCAGGGCCACCTCTACGCCACCGACCCGCACGTGTGGGGCTGGCCGGCCTGGCCCGAGGCCTGGCGCGACCCCGAAGGCGAGGCGGTGCGGGCTTTCCGCCAGGACCACGCGTCGGCGGTGCGCTACCGCTTCTGGCTGCAGTGGCTGTGCGAGGTGCAGCTCGAATCGGTGCAGCGCTACGCCCGCACGCGCGGCATGGGGCTGGGCCTGTACTGCGACCTGGCGGTGGGCGTCAACGAAGGCGGCGCCGAGACCTGGATGCAGCCCTCGCTCTACGCCCTGGGCATGCATGTGGGCGCACCGCCCGACCCGCTGAACGCGCTGGGCCAGAACTGGGGCCTGCCGCCGCTCAACCCGGTGCAGCTGCAGGCCGCCCGCTACGCCCCCTTCATCGAGACGCTGCGCGCCAACATGCGGCACTGCGGCGCGCTGCGCATGGACCACGTGATGGCGCTGATGCGCCTGTTCTGGATCGGCGGCCGCGGCGGCACCTACGTCACCTATCCGCTGCAGGACCTGCTGGGCATCCTGGCGCTGGAGAGCCATCGCCACCGCTGCCTGGTGATCGGCGAGGACCTGGGCAACGTGGCGCCCGCCATGCGCGACGCCATGCGAGAGCGCAGCCTGCTGTCCTACCGGCCGCTGCTGTTCGAACGCGCCGCCGACGGCAGCTTCCGCCCGCCGGGCGAGTGGCAGCCGCAGGCGCTGGCGGTGGTCAGCACGCACGACCTGCCCACGCTGCGCGGCTTCTGGCTGGGCGAAGACCTGGAGCTGGTCGCCAGCCTGGGCCTGTTCCCCGACGAGGCCGCGCGCGAGCGCGCCGTGATCGACCGCTCGCAGGACCGGGCCCGCCTGCTGCTCGCGCTGCAGCACCAGGGCCTGCTGCCGCCCGACGCCAGCGCGCAGCCCACATCGGTGCCCGACGCCACGCCCGCCTTCGTCGCCGGCGTCTACGCCTACCTGGCCCGCACGCCCAGCTGGCTGGTGGGCGTGCAGCTGGAGGACGTGACCGGCCAGCGGCTGCAGGTCAACGTGCCCGGCACCACCGAGGACCGCTTCCCCAACTGGCGGCGCAAGCTGTCGGTGGCGGTGGAGGACCTGGCCAGCGACGAGCGCTTCGCCGCCGTCGCCGCCGTGCTGCGCGCCGAGCGCAGCGGCCCCGCCCCCGACACCGCGCCGGCCGAGCTGCCGCCGCTGGACAGCGCGCGCATCCCGGTGGCCACCTACCGCGTGCAGTTCCACGAAGGCTGCCGCTTCACCGACGTGGCCGAGGCCGTGCCCTACCTGCACGCGCTGGGCATCAGCCACCTGTACAGCTCGCCGTTCCTGCGGGCGCGGCCGGGCAGCA
The DNA here is from genome assembly GCF_001424545.1 of Ramlibacter sp. Leaf400. Lineage (GTDB taxonomy): Bacteria > Pseudomonadota > Gammaproteobacteria > Burkholderiales > Burkholderiaceae_C > Ramlibacter. The sequence goes on from NZ_LMQL01000010.1 coordinate 504,178, forward strand.
CCCACGGCTACGACATCGTCGACCACGGCGCGCTCAACCCCGAGGTGGGCGACGAGGAGGACTTCGAGCGCATGTGCCGCGCGCTGCGCCGCCACGGCATGGGCCAGATGCTGGACCTGGTGCCCAACCACATGGGCGTGCTGGAGGCCGACAACGCCTGGTGGCTGGAGATGCTGGAGCATGGCCAGGCCTCGGCCCACTCCCAGACCTTCGACATCGAGTGGCAACCGGCCGCGCCCGAGATGGCCGGTCGCGTGCTGCTGCCGGTGCTGGGCGACCACTACGGCCGGGTGCTGGAGTCGGGCGAGCTGCAGCTGCATTTCAATGCCGAAGCCGGCGAGTTCGGCCTGCGCTACTGGAACCACCGCTTCCCGGTCGACCCGGCCACCTACCCCGGCATCCTGGCCGTTCTGCCGGCGCCGCCCGCGCAGGACGAGGCCGAGAGCGACAGCCATGCGGTGGTCGCCTCCCTGCTCGCCTCGTTCGAGCGGCTGCCGCCGCGCGACAGCAGCGACGACGAGCAGCGCCGCGCCCGCGTGCGCGACGCCTCGATCTACAAGCGCAACCTGGCGCGCCTGGTGGCGCGCAACGAATGGCTGCAGCACTGGGTGGACAGCTGCGTGCAGCGCTTCAACGGCAACCCGGCCGATCCGGCCAGCTTCGACCTGCTGGACCGGCTGCTCTCGCGCCAGGCGTACCGGCTGGCCGACTGGCACACGGCCAGCGACGACGTCAACTACCGCCGCTTCTTCGACGTCAACACCCTGGCGGCGCTGCGGATGGAACGCCAGGAGGTGTTCGAGGCCACGCACGCGCGCGTGCTGCAGTGGCTGCAGGACGGCCACCTGGACGCGCTGCGGCTGGACCACCCCGACGGGCTGTCCGACCCGCAGCAGTACTTCCAGCGGCTGCAGGCCCGCCATGCACGCCAGGCCGAGGTGGCCGGCCGCGAGCCCCGCGCGCTCTACCTGGTGGTGGAGAAGATCCTGGCCGAACATGAGCCGCTGTCGCACCAGTGGCCGGTGCACGGCGACACCGGCTACCGCTTCGCCAGCCTGGTCAACGGCCTGTTCGTGGACGGCACGCGGGCCGCGGAGATGGAGCGGGCCTACCGCGACTTCAGCGGCGAGCAGGAGGCCTTCACCGAGATCGTCTACCAGTGCAAGCGGCTGATCATCGAGACCTCGCTGTTCTCGGAGCTGAACTGGCTGGTGGAGGCGATGTACCGCATCACCCGCGCCAACCGGCGCCGCTGCGACTTCACCCGCAACCGGCTGCGGCTGGCGCTGGCCGAGATCGCGGCGGGCTTTCCGGTCTACCGCACCTACCTGCGCCCCGGCGACACGCCCAGCCCGGCCGACCGCCGGCACATCGACTGGGCGGTGGCGGCCGCGCTGCGGCGCCTGGGGGGCTCGGAGGCCGGCGTGCTGGACCACGTGCGCGAAGTGCTGCTGGGCGAAGGCGAGGCGGCGGGCGTGCCGCCGGAGCAGCGCGGCCGCTTCCTGGCCCGCTGGCAGCAATTCACCTCGCCGGTGATGGCCAAGGCGGTGGAGGACACGGCCTTCTACCGCTACCTGCGCCTGACCTCGCTCAACGAGGTGGGCGGCGAGCCGGCCAGCTACGGCCTGTCGGTGGCCGCCTTCCATGGCGCCAACCAGGCGCGCGAGCGGCACCGGCCGCACTGCCTGCTGGCCACCTCCACCCACGACAGCAAGCGCGGCGAGGACCTGCGCGCGCGCATCGACGTGCTGTCCGAGTTGCCGCAGCTTTGGACCGAGACGCTGCAGCGCTGGGCCGGCTGGGCCGAGATGTACCTCACCGAGACCGAGGCCGGCGTGGCGCCCTCGCGCAACGACATCTGGCTGCTGTTCCAGACGCTGGCGGGCCTGTGGCCGGCCGAGGTGCCGCATGCGCAGGATCGCGAGTCGCTGCGGCTGCGCCTGCAGGAGTACATGCGCAAGGCGGTGCGCGAGGCCAAGCAGCACACCAGCTGGACCTGCCCCGACAAGGCCTACGAGGACGCGCTGGCCCGCTACATCGACGCGGTGCTGCGGCCCGGCTCGCCCAACCCCTTCGTCGACGAGCTGCAGAAGTTCACCGCCCGCGTCGCGCCCTGGGGCTGGCGCAACAGCCTGGCGCAGGTGGCGCTGAAGTTCACCGTGCCGGGCGTGCCCGACGTGTACCAGGGCTGCGAGCAGTGGAACTTCAGCCTGGTCGACCCGGACAACCGGCGGCCGGTGGACTTCGGCCAGCTGCAGCGCGGCCTGGCCGAGCTGCAGGCGCAGTGCCGCGACGGCGTCCCGCCCGCGTCGCTCTGGCGGCAGCTGCACGCCGGCATGGCCGACGGGCGCATCAAGCACCTGGTCACCTGGCGCCTGCTGCAGCTGCGGCAGGCGATGCGCGAGCTGTTCCGCGACGGCGCCTACCAGCCGCTGGCCGCCGAGGGCCCGGCGGGCGACCATGCCATCGCCTTCCTGCGCACGCGCGACGACCGGGCGGTGCTGGTGGTCGCGGCGCGCCTGGCCTGCACGCTGTGCGACAGCGCCGAGACGCGCTGGACGCCCGCCCTCTGGCGCGGCACGCAGCTGCGCGCCGCCGAGGCCGCGGGCCTGCGCAAGTGGCCGCGCTGGCGCAACTGGCTGACCGGCGAGGAGGTCGCCGGGGCCGGGCCCGACGGGTCGCTGGCCGTGGAGACGCTGTTCGCCGGCGCCGCCGGCCTGCCCTTCGCCGTGCTGGTGGCGCAGGGCCCGCGCGAGGGGGCCGAATGAAGATCCTGTTCGCCACGCCCGAGTGCGCCCCCTGGGTCAAGACCGGCGGCCTGGGCGACGTGAGCGGCGCCCTGCCTACGGCCCTGGCGGCCCTGGGGCACGACGTGCGGGTGCTGCTGCCCGCCTACCGCGGCATGAAGGTCAGCGGCGAGGTCGGCGACGGCGTCGACCTGCCGGCCGACGGCCCCTGGCCGGCGGCGCAGCTGCTGCCGGTGCGCACCGACAGCGGCGTCACGCTGTTGCTGCTGGCCTGCCCCGCGCTCTACCAGCGGGCCGGCGGGCCGTACGTGGACGCCACCGGCCACGACTACCCCGACAACGTGCGGCGCTTCGGCTTCCTCAGCCGCATCGCCGCGATGCTGGGCACCGCGCGCTCGCCGCTGGAGGGCTGGCAGGCCGACGTGGTCCACGCCAACGACTGGCCCTGCTCGCTGGCGCCGCTGTACCTGGCGCAGGCACGCGAGGCGAATGCGCACGAGGCGGTCGCGGCCGGCGTGGTGACCATCCACAACATGGCCTTCCAGGGCGTGTTCCCCATGGAGCACGCCGACCTGCTGGCGATCCCCGGCCACTGGCGCGGCCTGGAGGGCGTGGAGTTCTGGGGCCAGCTGTCCATGCTCAAGGGCGGCCTGCAGTTCGCCGACGCGATCACCACGGTAAGCCCCACCTACGCGCAGGAGATCCAGACGCCGGAGTTCGGCGCGGGGCTGGACGGCGTGCTGCGGTCGCGCGCCGACCGCCTGGCCGGCATCCTCAACGGCATCGACCCGCAGGTGTGGAACCCCGCGACCGATCCGCTGCTGCCGCACCGCTTCGGCCCCGGCGACTTCGCCGGCAAGTCGCGCAACAAGGCCGCGCTGCAGGCGCAGTGCGGGCTGCGTCCCGATCCCGGCGCGCTGGTGTTCGGCATGGTCAGCCGGCTCACCTCGCAAAAGGGCATCGACCTGGTCCTGGGCCAGCTGGAGCTGCTGCTGCGCGACGGCGCACAGGTGGTGATCCTGGGCACCGGCGACGCGGGCCTGCAGCAGGCGCTGACGGAAGCAGCGGCGCGGTCGCCCAAGGCCATGAGCGTGACGGTGGGCTTCAGCGAGGCGCTGGCGCACCTGGTCGAGGCCGGGGCCGATGCCTTCCTCATGCCTTCGCGTTTCGAGCCCTGCGGGCTGAACCAGATGTACAGCCAGGCCTACGGCACGCCGCCCCTGGTCGGCGGCACCGGCGGGCTGGTCGATTCGGTGGTGGACGCCACCGCGGACCCGGCCAGGGGCACCGGCTTCGTCATGCGCTCGCCCGATGCCCACGGCTTCGCCGATGCCGTCTCGCGGCTGCGCACGGCATGGCGCAACCCCAAGGCCTGGCGGCGGCTGCAGGTGAACGGGATGGCCAAGGGATTCGGCTGGGAGGCCAGCGCGCGGCGCTACGTCGAGGTGTACGAACAGGCGATCGAACGCGCGCGGCCGCGGTTCTTCACGACGGCGTAAAACGCCTCGTCATCCTCGCGAAGGCGGGGACCCAGGGCTTTCGGCAGTCCGCTGAAGGCGGACGCACTGGATCCCCGCCTTCGCGGGGATGACGGGCTAAACCTTCACGTGCTGCTTCACCCACGCCACGTACCTGTCCACCCACCCCTGCAGGAACTTGCGCGTGCTCTCCACGCCGATGGTGCCGTTCTCGCCCAGCAGGCCTTCCTTGTTCTGCACGAAGGCCTCGGGCTGGCCGAGCGTGGGCATGTCCAGGTAGCCCAGGATGCCGCGCAGGTGCTGCTGCGCGATCGCGGTGCCGATGGCGCCGACGGAGATGCCGATGATCCCGGCCGGCTTGCCGGCGAAGGCGCTCTGGCCATAGGGCCGCGAGGCGTGGTCGATGGCGTTCTTCAGCACGCCGGGGATGGACCGGTTGTATTCGGGCGTCACGAACAGCACGCCCTGCGCGCCGCTGATCTCGCTCTTGAGCCGCCGCACCGGCTCGGCCTGCTGCTTGTCGTCGTCCTGGTTGTAGAGCGGCAGGTCGTGGATGGCGCAGTTGTGGAAGCTGAAGTCGGACGGTCCCATCTTGGCCAGCGCGTGAGCGAGCTTCTGGTTGAAGGAGTCCTTGCGCAGGCTCCCGACGATGACGGCGATCTGGTAGGTGTTCATGAGGTTCGGTACCGGAGAAAAAGACATTCTGGGGAGCCGGACCGGCGCTGCGCGGCGGGGGAAACCTCTGGAGACCGATGTCGCAGAAATGGTGGTGGAGCGCTTTTTCGTCGTCCTCGCGCAGGCGGGGACCCAGGGCTTCCGGCAGCCCGCGAAGGCGGGCGCACTGGATTCCCGCCTCCGCGGGAATGACGACTTATCCCAATATCCCCACCACGTCTTCCGCCAGCGCCAGCGAACTGGTCAGCCCCGGTGACTCGATGCCGAACAGGTTGACCAGCCCGGGCACGCCGTGCAGCGCGGGGCCGTCGATGCGGAAGTCGGGCGCCTTCTCGTGCTCGCCGTGGATCTTGGGCCGCACGCCGCTGTAGCTGGGCTGCAGGCTGTCGTCGGGCAGGCCCGGCCAGTAGCGCCGCACCTCGGCATAGAAGCCGTCGGCCCGCCGCGGGTCGACCCGCCAGTCGATCTCCTCGGGCGTGCGGATGTCCAGCCACTCGATGTCGGGACCGAACTTGGCCTGGCCGCCCAGGTCCAGCGTGAGGTGCGTGCCCAGGTGCGCGTCGGCGGGCGCGGGGTAGATCAGCCGGCTGAACGGCGCCCGGCCCGACAGCGCGTAGTAGTTGCCCTTGGCGAACCACTCGCGCGGCACGAAGCGCGCATCCAGCCCCTCGAAGCGGCGCGCCAGTGCGCAGGCGTGCAGCGAGGCCGAGTTCACCAGCAGCGACGTGGCCAGCTCGGTGCCGTCGGCCAGCCGCAGCACGTGCAGGCCGCCCTCCCCCGCGGCCAGCCGCACCGAAGCCACGGCGGAGCGGAAGGCCACCATGCCGCCCTCGCGCTCCAGGTCGCCCTGCAGCGCGAGCATGAAGCCGTGGCTGTCGACGATGCCGGTGCTGGGCGAATGCAGCGCGGCGATGCAGCGCAGGGCCGGCTCCATCGCGCAGGCCTCCTCGCCTTCCAGCCACTCGACCGGCACGCCGTTGGCCGCGGCCCGCTGCTGCAGGACGCGCAGCGCCCGCACCTCGTCCTCGCTGTTGGCCACGGTGAACTTGCCGCAGCGCCGGTGGCCCACGCCGTGGCTGGCGCACAGCGCGTACAGCATCTCCTTGCCTCGTACGCACAGGCGGGCCTTGATCGAGCCCGGCGCGTAGTACAGGCCCGCATGGATGACCTCGCTGTTGCGCGAACTCACGCCCTGGCCGATGCCGCCTTCGGCTTCCAGCACCAGGGTCTCGTGCCCGGCCCGGGCCAGGGCGCGCGCCACCGCGAGCCCGACGACGCCGGCGCCGACCACGACCGCTTCGACCTGATCCATCCTGCCCCCCTGCGCACGCTCGCGCGACCGGCGGGCAAATTAACACAAGCTCGTGCGTTCGTGGGGCCGTTCGTGGGACCGCATTACGCCTGCGGCGGGACCGGCCACGTGCGCCCGCGGGCGCGCGTCACCGGGTCCACCGCCATGAGCGCTTCCAGGATGAGGTGGGGCTCGGTCAGCAGCGGCGTCATGCACCAGCGGTCCAGCGCGTCGTTGCCCACGCGCACGGCGCCGATGTGCTGGCCGAGGTCGGCGTCGGTGGCCGGGTCGGGGTCGTAGAAGCCCAGGGCGAACCGCAGGCGCTCCACGTCCGGCTTGGCACCGGTCAGGAACGTCCAGCCCGGGCCCACACGGTTCAGCTCGCGGTAGGCCTTCAGGTCCGCGGGTCGGTCGTGCTCCGGCAGCAGCGTGATCGAGTAGATGAACACGTCGCGGCCGACGCGGTCGCCCAGCGCCTCCTGCACCGCGCGCAGGTTCTGCGTCATCGGCGGGCAGCGCTCGCTGCACTGGGCGTACATCATGTTCACGAAGACGACGCGGCCGCGCACCAGGTCGGAATAGAAGTGGACCGGGCGGCCCTCGTGCGTGACCAGGGGAACGTCAGGGAGGCGGCCGGGCCTGCCTCGCTGGGGGTTGGCTGCCGCCACCGGGGCCGGCGCGGAGGCTTTGCCGAAGCGCCAGGCCAGTCCGGCACTGGCGGTCGCGGCGAGCGCGCCGCCCAGGACGGCCAGGCTGCCGCGGCGGCCGCCGCCCCGCGCGGGCGGTTCCGGCCGGTCTTCAGGAGTTTCAGATGCGGATGTCATGGCGGTCCTCGACGGTCAGGCCACGATGTCCCAGCGGCCCATCATGGCGTGGTCCTCGTGGATGGTGTTGTGGCAGTGCATGACGTACTTGCCGGTGAAGTCGCGAAAGCGCAGGAACACCCGCACGCTTTCGTTGGGCCCGATCGTGTAGACGTCCTTGCGGCCGCGCTCGTGCTCCGGCGGCTCGCGCCCGTTGCGCTGGAGGATGCGGCCTTCCTCGAAGTGGATGTGGATCGGGTGGGCCCAGCCGCCGCTCGGGTTGACCAGGTTCCAGATCTCCGCGGTGCCCACTTTGGGCGTGGCGATCGGCCGGTTGTTGAACTCGCGGTCGTTGATGGTCCAGCCCCCGCCCGAGCGGTTGAACTGGAAGTTGCGCGTGGTCACCACCTCGGACAGGGTGATGGGCGGCTGCTCGCGCAGCCGACCGGGCACCTGGCTCTCGTCCGCTGCCGCGAGCGGCTTGTCGACGATGAACTTGAGCAGCGGGTCCGGCGTGGACAGGAAGTCGTTCTCCGGCTTGCGGCCATCCAGGTGCTTGAGCCGGTTGGTCAGGATGAGCTCCGAGCCCACCGGGAACCTGGAGAAGTCCACCACGATGTCGGCGCGCTCGGCGTTGCCCAGCCTCACGTTGCTGCGCAAGAGGGGCGCCACGAGCAGGTTTCCGTCGTTGGCGATCTGCGCGAAGCTCTGGACCCGGTTCTGCCAGCGAAGCTGGAAGTCCCACACGCGCGACGTCCCCGCGGCCAGCATGCGGAAGCGGTACTTGCGGGGCTCCACGTGGAAGAACGGCTGGATCTTGCCGTTGACCAGGAACTTGTCGCCGATGAAGCCGTCGCCATTGAACTGGTCGAACATCAGGTTGCCGCCGCTGTCGAACTGCTTGTCCCCGAACATCAGCGGCACGTCGTAGGCCCCGCTGGGCAGCCGCAGCGCGCTCGGATTGCCATCGTGCTCGTTGCCCGAGTCGATCTCGTCGAAGGCCAGGAAGAACCCGGCCATGCCCCGGTAGACGTTGGGCGCGGTGAAGTCGAGGCGGTGGTCGTGGTACCAGAGGGTGCCCAGCGCCTCGCGCGGGTCGCCGATGCCGCCGAAGGCCTCCACGCCGGCGTACACCATGGGGTAGTGGTGGTCCTTGAACCTGCCGGGGCGGGTGAGGGTCGGCCCGCAGGCGGTCTCGCTGAACCAGTCGACCGGGAAGCCGTCGCTCTCGGAGGGTGTGTGCAGGTTGTGCAGGTGCACCGAGATGTCGGGCGATCCGAAGCCCTGCAGTGCATTGGGCAGCTGGTTGCGGAACCGCACCAGGATCGGCTGGCCGTAGCGGGCGTGGAAGAGCGGGCCGGGCACGCGGCCGTCGTAGCCCCACACCTCCTGCGTCGGCAGCTCCGGATGGAAGCGGTGCGAGCCCACCTTGACGTCCACGCGGTACATCAGCTGCGGCGGGAAGCGCGACCACGCCTGGTGGTCGGCCCGGCCGCACTCGTCCGCGCCGGCGATGCCGGTCGCGTCGGTGCTGACCGAGGACTCCGGCCGGATCGGCTGCTGGACCGGCAGCTCTTGGGCCCACGGCGTCGTGGGCGGGCTGGGCGGGCGGAGCGGGACCAGCGTCTGGGCGCTTCCCCGCGCCACGAAAGCGCCGGCGGCCGAGGCACCGGCCGTCTTGAGCAGCAACCGCCGCGTGGGGCTCCGCGGCGAGCCGGCGGGGCTTGGATGGAGATCCTGTCGATTGCTCATGCGACCCTCCGGCAAGGGATCCGGCGGGCGGCGCCGGCCGGGGAAGCCCGGCTCTCGCGACGCGTCGCGGTTGATGCAAATCTAGATGGCGGCTTGCCCCTGTGCCGGGGGGCCGATCGCAAGATCTGGGGAGGGAGTCAGGTAGCGGTCAGTGCGTGGCCTCGCGCGCGGCGAGCCGCTCTTCGGGTGACGGCTGCGCGGCCGGCCGCCACCCATCCATCGCGCTGCGAGTCGCGACGCGGCCCTGCGCCTTTTTCCCACCCCGTTCTAGGCGGGGCACTCACCAGGGTGGGGCACGCCCCGCGCTTGCATCCGGCAACGAAAGACCAGACTGGGTGCAAAAAAAATAAGGAGGCCGCTCAGAGCAGGCCCCACGAGTTCGCGCAGCTGACGGCCTGCGCGCGCGAGCGCACGTGGAGCTTGTGGTACATGTTCTTCACGTGGGAATTGACGGTGGTGGAGCTGATGGCCAGGCGATCGCCGATCTGGCTGCTCGTCAGGCCGCTGGCGATCATGCGCAGCACCTCGTGCTCGCGCAGCGACAGCTTGATGCGCACCACCTCGCCGGCCGGTCCCGCCACCTTCGCCGTGGCCACGCCGGCGGCCGCGGCGCCCGGGCCACGCTTGAGCAGGAGCCGGCGCGAGAGCGCGGGCGTGATCGCCGCGCCGCCGTTGGCCACCTGCAGCACCGCCTGCACGAAGCTGACGAACCACGAGTTCTTCACCACGAAGCCGGCGGCGCCCAGCTCGAAAGCGCGCACGGCGTCGTCATCCGTTTCCGACCTGGACAGCGCCACCACCTCGGCGCTCGCGTTCAGGCTGCGGGCGTGCGTGATCAGCTCGAAGCCGGCGCCGTCGGACAGCGCGACGTCCACCAGCAGCACGTCGAAGCGGATGTCGCGCACCATGCGGCGGCCATCGCGCAGGGTGCCGGCCTGGCCGGCCACGACAGTCCGGGTGTCCCCCATCAGCTCCTGGGCGATGACGCCGCGCACGTGCGCATCGCTGTCGACGATGTGCACCCGCAGCGGCGCGCCGGGCTGGCCGCTCATGCTCTCGGGCCAGATGCAGGGGGAGTTCTTGAAGGTCGAGAATCCGCTGGACTGGGTGCGGATCGGAGCGATCGGCATTGCGCCAGTCGCCAAGCATTCGTTTACTTCCATCGCCATTCCCTCTCGTTTACTGCTCTCTCAGGAACCGAAGGTAAGTTCATGGCTGTAGCACTGTCTGTACGCCAACGAACATTCGTAGGGAACGAGCCACGGCCGGGCAGAGCACCGTGTGCCGAATCGAATCATTACGTCTCACGCAGCTCGTGACGCACAACTTCTCCAGCGAAACGCAGCGACCCGCGAGGTTCGTTGAATGACACCGCAAAGTCCTTCCTAGCGCGACCATACAGCTATCGAAAACGGAGCGTGCCGGATCGGCCACGCATAGCTTCGATCGGTGCTTGCAACACCCTTTGGAAAACATCCCGAGCATGGTCAGGCTCCGGTCAGATTGAGCGCGCGGTCGCATCGCGAGGCATGCGTCCTCCCAAGAAACGATGGACGAAAAGTGAGGATTGATGGTGGAGGGGGTCGGCTTCCACCATGTGGTCGTCCGTCCACTTGCGGACGAAACCGTCAAACCTCACCACACCCCCGGAGGAACCGCCATGGCGACGCAGTACGACTTCTTCGTGACGCTCGAAGACCTGATGTTCATCCTCAACCAGGTCAAGATCGCCGAGGCCACCACGAACCCGGACGGCACCGTCAACGGCGACGCCTTGCGCGACGCCGTGAACCCGCTGGCGCCTTTCGGCATCCGCACGGTGGATGGCACCTGGAACAGCCTGCTGCCGGGGCAGCAGTTGTACGGGTCGGCCGACACCATCATGCCCAGGCTGACCACCGGCACGCTGCTGCCGATGTACACGACGCCGGCGATCCCGGGCACGACCATCTACATGGATGCGGAGCCGCGCATCATCAGCAACCTGATCGTCGACCAGACGGCCACCAATCCGGCCGCGGTGATCGCCGCGGACGACCGGGCCGGAGAGTCCACCTTCCCCGGGCTGGAGACGGTGCAGGTCTCCGAGAACGGCACGCTGTTCATCCCGAACCAGTCTCCCGACATCGGCCTGTCGCCTCCGTTCAACGGCATCATGACCCTGTTCGGCCAGTTCTTCGACCACGGGCTGGACCTGCTCACGAAGGGCGGCGGCACGGTGTTCGTCCCGCTGCAGGAGGATGATCCTCTTTACGTCGCGGGCAGCCAGACCAACTTCATGGTCCTGACGCGGGCCACCACCGGCGACGTGGGCGTGGACGGCATCGCCGGCACGGCGGACGACGGGCACATCAACACGACCACCCCGTTCGTCGACCAGAACCAGACCTACACCTCCCATCCCTCGCACCAGGTGTTCCTGCGCGAATACACGACCGACGCCTCGGGCCAGACGGTGGCCACGGGCAACCTGCTGGAAGGGCAGTACGGCGCCGCCAACTGGACCGAGGTGAAGGCGCAGGCCGCCGAGTTGCTGGGCGTGCAGCTGACCGACGCCGACGTGTTCGACGTGCCGCTGCTGGCCACCGACCGCTACGGCGAATTCATCCGCGGCGAGAACGGCTACGTGCAGTTCGTCACCGCCGGCGGCCTGGTGGAGGCCGATCCCACTGCCAACGGCGGCCTCGGCTCCCTCGTGCCCGAGGACGCCTTCCGCACCAGCCACGCCTTCCTGGACGACATCGCGCACGACGCCGCGCCCAGCATCTTCGACGCCGACGGCAACCCGCTCACCACCGGCGACCGGACGGTGCAGACGGCCGACAACGACGACGTCATCGGCGACGACGGCGACCCGCTGACCTACGACGACGACCTCCTGGGCCGGCACTTCGTCACCGGCGACGGGCGCGGCAACGAGAACATCGGCCTGACGGCGATCCACTCGGTCTTCCATGCGGAACACAACCGCCTGGTGGACCAGTACAAGGAGACGCTGATCGCCGACGCCATCGCCAAGCAGGACGTGACCTTCCTGAACGAATGGCTCACGACCGGCCTGGCCACGACCGAACGCACGGCCGCGCAATGGGCGGCCCTCGGCGCCGAAGTGGCAGCCACGGCCACATGGGACGGCGAGCGCCTGTTCCAGGCCGGCCGCTTCGTCACCGAGATGGAGTACCAGCACATGGTGTTCGAGGAGTTCGCCCGCGCGGTGGCGCCCACCATCGACCCCTTCATCTTCCAGAACTCGGCCGACATCGACCCGGCCATCGTCGAGGAGTTCGCCAACGTCGTGTACCGCTTCGGCCACTCGATGCTGACGGAGACGGTCGCGCGCACCGACGGCGACACCATGACCGACTACGACATCGGGCTGATCCAGGCTTTCCTGAACCCGGTGGAGTTCAACGTCGCCGGCGGCGTGAGCACCGCCATCGCCGACATCATGCTGGGCATGTCCACCCAGGTGGGCAACGAGATCGACGAGTTCGTCACCGAGGCGCTGCGCAACAACCTGCTGGGCCTGCCGCTGGACCTGGCGACGATCAACATGACGCGGGCCCGCGAGACCGCGATGCCCACCTTCAACGAGGCGCGCGAGCAGTTCTACGAGATGACGGGCGACAGCCAGTACACGCCCTACACGAGCTGGGTGGACCTGGCCCCGCACCTGAAGAACCCAGCGTCCGTCGTCAACTTCATCGCGGCGTACGGCACGCACGCCACCATCACCGCGGCCACGACGCTGGAGGAAAAGCGTGACGCCGCCAACATGCTGGTCTTCGGCCGCGCCGACCTGGACAACGACGGCAACACGACGGATCCCGGCGAGACCGCGGCCCCGACGGATCGGCTCGCGTTCCTGAGCGGCACCGGCACCTATGCCACCGAGGCCGGCGGCGTCGACAACATCGACTTCTGGATCGGCGGCCTGGCCGAGGCGAAGCTGGAGTTCGGCGGGATGCTTGGCCCGACCTTCAACTTCGTGTTCGAGCAGCAGCTGGAGGACCTGCAGAACGGCGACCGGTTCTACTACCTGAGCCGCACGCAGGGCCTGAACCTGCTGAACGAACTGGAAGCCAACACCTTCTCGAAGATGGTGATGCGCAACAGCGACCTGGGTGAAGACGGCACCACGGCGCACCTGCCCAGCCTGCTGTTCACCACGCCCAGCTACGTGCTGGAGATGGACCAGGCCAACCAGCGTACCGGCCTCCTCGGCCCCGACGGCCTGACGATGAACGGCGACCCGACACGCGGAGACGACATCCTCGACCTGCTCAGCCCGCTGGTCCAGCGCGCCAATGCGGCGGCCGGCTACGACGCCCGCCTGGACAAGGACGGCGACGGCACGATGGAGTACGACGGCCTCCTGAGCTTCAACTACGACGGCGGCGACCACGTGGTCCTGGGCGGCACGAACCAGAACGACATCCTGCTCGGCGGCCGCGGCATGGACACCGTCTGGGGCGACGCCGGCAACGACTACATCGACGCGGGCGACGAGTCGGACCAGGTGCACGGCGGCGACGGCGACGACATCATCGTCGACCACGGCACGGTGGCCGGCGGCGCCGACTTCCTGCGCGGCGACAACGGCAACGACGTGATCAGCGGCGGCACCGGCAATGACCTGCTGTTCGGCGGCGATGGCAAGGACTTCATCTTCACCGGCCAGGACTTCAGCGAAGTCTTCGCCGGCCGGGGCGACGACTTCGTCCTGGGCGGCAACGGTCCCGATGTCCTGATGGGCAATGAAGGCAACGACTGGATCGAAGGCGGCGAAGGCTTCGACAGCCTGTCCGGCGAGAACTCCGAACTGTTCTTCAACAGCCCGATCATCGGCCACGACGTGCTCAACGGCATGGGCAACGACACCGACTACGACGGCGAGTCCGGCGACGACATCATGGTCCAGGGCCCCGGCATCCAGCGCAGCAACGGCATGTTCGGCTTCGACTGGGCGACCCACCAGGGCGACACGGTCGCCGCCAACTCGGACCTGGGCATCCCGATCTTCGTGACCCAGCCCGACTTCATCCTGCGCGACCGCTTCGATTCCGTCGAAGGCCTCTCCGGCTGGGTGCACGACGACATCCTGACCGGCGCCACCGTCCTTCGCGGCGGTGCCGCCGGCACCGAGGACGGCGTGGCCGTTCCCCTGGACTCCAGCGACCTCAAAGCCGGCAACATCGGCCTGATCGACGGCTTCGCCGAGCTGCTGGGCATGACCGATGCCGAGGTCGACGCCCTGGCCGACGACGTCTCCGTCATCGACGTCACGCAAGGCGCCACGGTCATCATCGGCGGCGGCGGCAGCGACACCATCACCGGCAACCTGGGCGACGACATCATCGACGGGGACGCCTGGCTGGGCGTGCACATCGCGGTCGACATGCCGGAAGGCGGGGAGCCCGACTTCACCGTCAACAGCATGGAGGAGATCCGCGACCGGATGCTCACCCGCGAGATCAACCCGGCCCAGCTGAGCATCGTGCGGGAGATCCAGTTCGACAACGCGGCCGGCGACATCGACACCGCGGTCTACAACGGCAGCTTCGAGGAGTACACGGTCACCAGCGACAACGGAGTCGTGACCGTGGCCCACACGACCCAGGCGGCAACGACGCTGATCAACGACGGCAGCGACACCCTGCGCAACATCGAGCAGCTGCAGTTCGCCGACCGGCTGGTGCAACTGGGACTGTCGATCAACTCGCCCTCCACCTTCTCGGTCGCCGAGAACACGCAGGCGGTCACCACCGTCACGCTGAACAACGCCGACCCGGCCGCGCTGTACCTGTTCTCCCTCGAAGGCGCCGACGCGGCCCTGTTCGACATCGACGCGCTGGACGGGATCATCTCCTTCGCCACGGCGCCCAACTTCGAGGCGGCGGCCGACGTGGGCGCGAACAACGTGTACGACGTGACGGTTCGGGTCACCGACGGCGTGCTGTCGGCCAGCCAGGCCATCGCCGTCACCGTCACCAACGCCGATGACGCGGCCACCGGGACGGTGACCATCGCGACCTGGGCCACCACCGCGACCGCGGCCACGCTGACGGCCGTGAGCACGGTGGCGGACGAAGACCTCCTGGGCCTGCCCCCGGCCTCGCAACCCCAGATGCAGTGGCAGAGCCAGCAGGCCGACGGCACCTGGGTGGACATCGCCGGCGCGACCGGCGCCACGATCACCGGCCAGTCCGGCGCGACCGAGCGCGTGGTCGTCCGGTACAACGACGGCTTCGGCGCCGCCGACGTGGTGGTCTCGGCCGAGACGGCCATCATCGGCACCTCCATCGGCGAGACGCTGACCGGCACGGTGGGCCGCGACATCATGCTCGGCCTGGGCGGCAACGACACGCTGCTCGCGGGCGCCGGCAACGACGTGCTCGACGGCGGCGTCGGAACGGACACCTACTCCCTGGCGGCGACCAACGCCGCGGCCACGGTCAACCTGACCACCAACACGTCCACCAGCGCGGCCACGGGCAGCGACGTGCTGGCCGGCATCGAGAACGTCATCGGCAGCCAGGCCGGCGACACCATCACCGACGGCGCGGGATCGAACGCGCTGACCGGCGGCGGGGGGGCCGACACCTTCGTGATGACCAACGACGCCGCGCGCGACACAGTCAACGGCCTCGGCGGGAGCAACACGATCGACTACAGCGCCAACACCGCCGGCATCAACGTGACGCTGAACGAGGCCACCGCGGTCCAGGTGCTGGGCACCGGCACGGCGGGCACCACCACCGACCTGATCAGCAACATCGACAACGTCATCGGCGGCACCGGCAGCGACACCATCGTCGGCGACGGGTCGGCCAACACCCTGACCGGCAACGGTGGGGCCGACACGCTGACCGGCAACGGTGGCGCCGACACGCTGCTCGGAGGGGCGGGTGCCGACACGCTGACCGGCGGCGCGGGCGTCGACGTCGTCAACGGCGGGGACGACAACGACATCCTGATGGCCAGCACCAACGACGGCAACGACCAGCTGATCGGCGGAGCGGGCACCGACCTGTACAACCTGTCGGCGACGACCGCGGCGGCCACCGTGAACCTGACCACCAACACGTCGACCAGCGGCCAGACCGGCACCGACACGCTCAACGGCATCGAGAACGTCACCGGCAGCGCGGGCGGCGACACCATCACCGACGGCGTGGGCTCGAACGTGCTGACCGGCGGCGCCGGCGCCGACACCTTCGTCATGACCAACGACGGCGCACGCGACACCATCAACGGCCTCGGCGGCAGCAACACGATCAACTACACCTCCAACACCGCCGGCATCAACGTGACGCTGAACGAGGCCACCGCGGTCCAGGTGCTGGGCACCGGCACGGCGGGCACGACGACCGACCTGATCAGCAACATCGACAACGTCATCGGCGGCAGCGGCAACGACACCATCACGGGCGACACGTCGGTGAACACGCTGACCGGCAACGGCGGGGCCGACACGCTCAGCGGCGGCGACAACAACGACGTGCTGACCGGCGGTGCCGGCAACGACACCCTGAACGGCGGGGCGGGCAACGACACCCTGGTGGCGACCGTCAACGACGGCAACGACTCGATCACCGGCGGCCTGGGCACCGACCTGTACGACCTTTCCGGGACCACGGCCGGCGCGACGGTGAACCTGACCACCAACACGTCGACCAGCACCCAGACCGGCACCGACACGCTGAACGGCATCGAGAACGTCACCGGCAGCCAGGGTGGAGACACCATGACCGACGGCGTGGGTTCGAACGTGCTGACCGGCGGTGCGGGCGCCGACACCTTCGTGATGACCAACGACCTGGCCCGTGACACGGTCAACGGCGCCGGCGGGACCAACACGATCAACTACAGCACCAATACCACCGGCATCAACGTGACGCTCAACGAGGCCACCGCGGCCGAAGTGCAGGGCACCGGGACGGCGGGAGTCAGCACCGACCTGATCAGCAACATCGACAACGTCGTGGGCGGCAGCGGCAACGACACCGTCAACGGTGACGGGTCGAACAACACCCTGACCGGCAACGGCGGCAACGACACGCTGTCGGGCAACGGGGGAGCGGACACGCTGGACGGCGGTGCCGGCCTCGACACGCTGAGCGGCGGGGCCGGGAACGACACGCTGACGGGTGGCGCGGGGCAGGACATCCTGACCGGCGGCACGGGCTCGGACGTCTTCGACTTCAACAACATCACGGAGATCCCGAACGAGGCACCGCTGCTGCGCGAACGCGTCATGGACTTCACGACCGGCACGGACGACCTGGACTTCAGCACGATCGACGCCAACGCCAACAACGGAACGGCGACGAACGACACCTTCCAGTTCAGCACCACGTCCGGTGACGGCTTCACGGCGCCCGCGCAGCTGCGCTACCACAACGAGGCCACCCCCGGGGTGGGGACGACCGGGTCCGTCATGCAGGTGAACGTGGGCGGCGCCAACGGCAACGTCACCGACGCCCAGGTGGCGCTGATCGGAGTCACCACGCTGGCGGCGGGCGACGTGATCCTGTAGCAAGCCGCGCTTTTCCATCCCTGTTGTTCTGCCGTGGCAACCCGGGCCCTCGACGGCCCGGACGCCCGGCCCCTTCGTCCCCGAGGAGTGACTCATGCAGAAAACAGCACCCGGCCAGCGCAAGAGCGAGATCGCCCTGGCGCTTTCGGAGTTCAAGGGCGCTTTCTGGACCGTCGCGTTCTTCAGCGCGGTGATCAACCTCACCGTGCTGGCCCCCTCCATCTACATGCTGCAGGTGTACGACCGCGTGCTGGCCAGCCGCAACCAGACCACCCTGCTGATGCTGACCGTGATGATCCTGGGCGCCCTGCTCTTCATGGGCGCGCTGGAGTTCGTGCGCAGCTTCGTCCTGGTGCGCGTGGGTGCCCAGCTGGACATGCGCCTGAACAAGCGCGTCTTCACCGCCACCTTCGAGCAGAACCTGAAGAAGCCGGGCACCAACGCCGGCCAGGCGCTGCAGGACCTGACGACCGTGCGCCAGTTCGTCACCGGCAACGGCCTGTTCGCCTTCTTCGACGCGCCCTGGTTCCCGCTGTACCTGGCGATCATCTTCTTCTTCAACGTCTACCTGGGCATGTTCGCCCTGTGCGGCGCCATCGTGCTCGTCGCCCTGGCCTGGCTGAACGAGTCGGCCACCCGCAAGCCGATGGCCGATGCGGCCGGCGTCTCGATCGCCGCCAACACCCAGGCGACCAACAACCTGCGCAACGCGGAGGTGATCGACGCGATGGGGATGCTGCCCAGCATGATGGGCCGCTGGTTCGCCCTGCACAGCCAGTTCCTGAACCTGCAGGCCCGCGCCAGCGAAAGGGCGGGCGCCATCACCTCCATGGCCAAGTCGGTGCGCATCGCGATGCAGTCCCTGGTCCTGGGCTTCGGCGCCCTGCTGGTGCTGGACGAGAAGATGACGGGCGGGATGATGATCGTGGCCTCCATCCTCATGGGCCGCACGCTCAACCCGGTCGAACAGCTGATCGGCGTGTGGCGCAACTGGGACGGCACGCGCACCGCCTGGTCGCGCCTGAACGACCTGCTGTCCACCAACCCCCTGCGCCGCACTGGCATGTCGCTGCCCGGGCCGGAAGGCCGGCTGTCGGTGGAGGGCGTGACCGCCGGGCCGCCGGGCGCCACCGTGCCCACGATCCGCCAGCTCAATTTCTCCATCGTCCCCGGCGACGTGCTGGGCGTCATCGGGCCCAGCGGCGCGGGCAAGTCCACGCTGGCGCGGCTGCTGGTGGGCGTGTGGGCGTCGGCGGTGGGCACCGTGCGGCTGGACGGCGCCGACGTGTACCTGTGGAACAAGGACGAGCTCGGGCCTTCCGTCGGCTACATGCCGCAGGACGTGGAGCTGTTCGCCGGCACCATCGCCGAGAACATCGCCCGCTTCGCCGAGATCGATGCCGCGAAGGTGGTCGAGGCCGCCAAGCGCACCGGGGTGCACGAGATGATCCTGCAGTTCCCCATGGGCTACGAGACGCCGCTGGGCGACTGCGGGGCGGGCCTCTCGGGCGGCCAGAAGCAGCGGATCGCCCTGGCGCGCGCCATGTACGGCGACCCGTCCCTGCTGGTGCTCGACGAGCCGAACTCCAACCTCGACGACGTCGGCGAGCGCGCGCTCGTGGACGCCATCGTCGACCTGCGCAGCCGCGGCAAGACGCTGGTGCTGATCACCCAGCGCACCAGCGCCATCGGCGTGACCAACAAGCTGCTGGTGCTGCGCAATGGCGTCGGCGAGATGTTCGGCCCCACGGCCAAGGTCCTGACCGACCTGGCGACGGCCAAGGAAAAGAGCCAGGGGGCGCGCGTGAGCGCTGCCACGCCTGCTTCCGAGCTGGGCGCCACGCAGGCGCGTTCCATCCGAACCGAGTGAAGAGGAGAGCACCATGAACCAACCCTCGCGCAACGAAGTCGCGGTTTCGCCGGAGAACGCAGTCGGCCCGGTCGCCGGGTCCGCCCCGGCGACCACGCTCGCCCCGCTCTCCGGCCAGCTGGGCCCGCTGGTCAACATCGATTCGCGCAAGCACGTCCGGCTGGGCTGGGCCGTCATCCTGGCCGGTGTCGGCGGCTTCGGCCTGTGGGCTTCGCTGGCGCCGCTGGACAAGGGCGTGCCCCTGACCGGCACCGTGACCGTCGCCACCAACAAGAAGCAGGTGCAGCACCAGGTGGGCGGCACGGTCGACGCCATCCTGGTGCGCGAAGGCGACGTGGTGAAGGCCGGCGACCCGCTGGTGCGCATGAACGGGGTGCAGGCCCGCTCCACCGCCGAATCGGTGCGCGTGCAGTACTTCAACGCGCGGGCCGCCGAGGCGCGGCTGGTCGCCGAGCGCGATGGCAAGAGCACCATCGTGTTCCCCGAAGAACTGGAAAAACTCCAGAAGGACTCGCGGGTGGCCGCCATGATGCGGCTGCAGCAGCAGCTGATCTCCTCGCGCCAGTCGGCCATCCGCATTGAGCTGGCGGGCCTGGACGAGAACGTGATGGGCCTGACCCTGCAGAACCGGGGACTGGAGGAAGCGCGCCAGGGCAAGCGCGAGCAGCTGGTCTACCTGAAGGAGCAGCTGGACGGCATGCGCGACCTGGCCGCTGAAGGCTACGTGGCGCGCAACAAGCTCTTGGAGCTGGAGCGGCTGTACGCGCAGATCAACACCTCTATCGCGGAGGACACCGGCAGCATCGGCCGCGGCGCGCGGCAGATCTCCGAGATCCGGCTGCGCCGCCTGCAAAAGCAGCAGGAGTACCAGAAGGAGGTGCGCACCCAGCTGTCGGAGGCGCAGAAGGACGCCGAGGCGATGATGAACAAGCTGGCCAGCCTGGACCACGAGGTGGGCAACACCATCGTGCGCGCGCCGGTGGACGGCACCGTGGTGGGCATGAACGTGTTCACCCACGGCGGCGTGGTGCCCGCGGGCTACCGGATGATGGACATCGTGCCCAGCGACGATCCGCTGATCGTGGACGGCCAGCTGCCGGTGCACCTGATCGACAAGGTGAACCCGAACCTGAAGGTGGACCTGATCTTCTCCGCCTTCAACCAGACGATGACGCCGCACATCCCCGGCATCGTCACCCACGTGTCGGCCGACCGGATCGTCGACGAGAAGACCGGCCAGCCCTACTACCAGCTCAAGGCCAAGGTGGCGCCCGAGGGCCTGAGGATGGTCTCGCAGTTGCAGGTGCGCCCCGGGATGCCGGTGGACATGTTCATCAAGACCGGCGAGCGGACCATGATGAACTACCTGCTCAAGCCGATGCTCGACAACGCCAAGATGGCGTTGAAGGAGGACTGACATGAGCTCCTCCAGAAGAAGAAGCTTGAGGCTGGCCGCGGCCGCGGCCCTGCTGGCGGCGGCCGCGGCGCCGGCCTTCGCCCTCAGCCTGATCGAAGCCTACGAGCTCGCCGTCAAGAACGACCCGACCTACCGCGCCGCGCAGTTCGAGAACGAGGCCGCCCAGCAGTTCGCGGTGCTGGGCCGGTCCAACCTGCTGCCCAACGTCGCGGCCACCTACTCGCCCTCGCGCAACCGGGCCGACGTGACCAACACGGCGGTGGCCGGGGGCGCGACCGACGAGCGGCGCTACAGCGCGCTGTCGGCGGCGCTGCAGCTGCGGCAGCCGCTGTTCCATCCCGAGGGCATGGCGCGCTACCGCCAGGGCGTGGCCCAGACCCGCGGCAGCGACGCGCAGTTCGCGGCGCGCGGCCAGGAGCTGATGGTGCGGCTGGCCTCGGCCTACACCTTCGCCAAGTACGCGGAGGACCAGCTCGCGCTGGCCGTCGCGCAGCGCGAGGCGCTGGCCGAGCAGCGGCTGACCAACCAGCGCCTGTTCCTGCGCGGCGAAGGCACCCGCACCGACGTGCTGGAGACCCAGGCCCGGTTCGACCTGGCCGTCGCGCAGGTCCTGGAAGCCAACGACAGCGTGACCAACGCGCGCAATGCGCTGTCCGCCATGATCGGACGCGACGTGACGCGCCTGGACGCGCTCACCGACGACTTCGCCATCCGGCAGCTGGTGCCGGGCAACTTCGAGGACTGGCGCGGCCTGGCCCTGTCGAGCAACCCGGAGCTGCTGGCACGCCGGCACGCGGTCGACGTCGCGCTGGAGGAAGCCAACCGCCACCGCGCCGGCCACCTGCCCCGGCTGGACCTGGTGGCCAGCCTCGGCCGCACCGACTCGGACACCATCAACAGCTTCAACCAGAAGGCCACGGTCCGCAGCGTCGGGGTCCAGCTCACCGTGCCCATCTACTCCGGCGGCGCGGTCACGGCGGCGGCGGCGCAGGCCCAGTCGAATGCCGAGCGCATCCAGGCCGAACTCGACGCCGCAACCGCCGAAACCATGGTGGAGCTGCGCAAGCAGTTCGACCTGACCACGAGCAGCGCGGCCCGCCACGACGCCGCACGCGCCGCGCTCGATTCCGCGCTGCTGCTGGTGGAAGCCACCCGGCGCAGCGTCGCGGGCGGCCAGCGCATCAACCTGGACGTGCTGCAGGCCCAGCAGCAGCTCTTCGACGCCCGGCGCACCCTCGCCCAGGCCCGCTACAACCACCTGCTGAGCGTGCTGCGCCTGCGGCTGGCCGCCGGCGTGCTGCAACTGCAGGACCTGGTGGAGATGGCCCGCTACTTCAAGACCACTGGGACAGGCGGGTGAAGGCCAACGAAGGAGCATGGGACGAGACCTGGCTGGATCGGCAACCCATGGCTCCCCTGCGCAACACCCTGATCGACCTGCTCCCGCGCGAGGAGGGACGGCTGCTGGAGTCCATGTGCCGGCCGGTGGAGCTGGAGCTGGGCGAGCTGCTGCAGCAGTCGGATGCGCCGACGCGCCACGTCTACTTCCCGGCCGGCGCGCTGGTCAGCCTGTTCGCCGACTGCCAGCACGATCCCTGCGTGGAGGTGGCCATGGTGGGCCATGAAGGCATGGTGGGCGTGCAGCTCGCGCTGGGCACCGCCATCGCGCCGCTCACGGCCATCGTGCAGGAAGGCGGCACGGCGCTGCGCGCGGACGCGGAGGACTTCGAGGCCGAGGTGGACCGCAGTCCGGCCCTGCAGGCGGCCGTCAACCGGATCGCCCACGTCACCCTGCGCCAGATGGCGGCGTCCACCGCCTGCCTGCACCAGCACCAGCTCGCGCCCCGGCTGGCCCGCTGGCTGCTCATGACGCAAGACCGTGCCGGCCCGCGCAGCATCCACGTCACGCAGCAGTTCCTGGCCGACATGCTGGGCGTGCGCCGCGTCGGCATCACCGCCGCCGCCAAGGAGATGCAGCGCAGCGGCCTGATCGACTACAGCCGCGGCACCGTCACCGTCCTGGACCGCGACGGCCTGCGCACGGTCTCGTGCAACTGCTACAAGACCGACCGGCTGCTGTACGCCACCCTGCTGCACCCGCCGGGGACCTGCGTGGTGCGGCGCCGCCGCTGAATCACGCGCACCACTGCGCCACGCGGTGGGCGAGCTCCGCCCCCAGGCCCCAGCCCGCGCCCGCCGTCACCAGCAGTCCGGCCAGGCGCGTCCCCCAGCTTCTTCCCAACGTGCGCAGACGCCCCAGCAGCGCCGGCCACAGCGTCAGGCCCGGCAGCGTCGCCGCGGCGAACAGCGCCATCGCCGCCCCGCCCTGCGCCGCACCGCCGGTGAGCGACGCGACCAGCAGCGCGGACCAGAGCAGGCCGCAGGGCAGCAGCGTCCACAGCGCCCCGGCCACGAAGGCGGCCCGCCCGGCGGCCGGCCGCACCCGCTGCCAGGCCGCGCGCGCGGCGCCTTCCACCCACACCGGTTGCCGCGCCAGCACCAGCAGCGACAGGCCCCAGGCCAGCACCGCCAGGTGGAACAGCACCCACACCGGCCGCAGCGCCGCCGAGTGGCCGGCCAGCCAGCCCAGGCTCTGCCCCGCCGCGCCGGCCACCGCGCCCGCGCCCACGTAGCCGCAGATCCGGCCGGCATGGAACAGGAGACGCCGCCGCTTGTCGCGCCCGGTCACGCCGCCGCACGCCGTGCCGCACATGGCGGCGCAGTGGGGCGAGCCGCCCAGCCCGAGCAGGAAGGCGCTGGCCAATAGCGTCGCCGACATGCTCAGAGCACCCGCGAGAAGCGCGTGCGCTGGCGGTCGGCCTGCAGGTAGCGGTCGAACACCATGGCGACGGTACGCACGAAGTACCAGCCGCGCGCGGTCAGCTGGACGCCCTGGTCGTCGACCTTCAGCAGGCCCTCCCCCTCCAGCGCCTGCAGCTCGCGCAGTTCGGCGGCGAAGTAGCGGCGGAAGTCCACCAGCCAGGCCACGTCGATCGACTCGAACACCACCTGACCCTGGCACATGAGGGCCATGATCACCGCGCGCCGCACCAGGTCGTCGCGCGTGAGGGCCAGGCCGCGCACCACCGGCAGCCCGCCCTGCTCCAGCCGGTCGCGGTACTCCTCCAGCGTGCGCGCGTTCTGCGCGTAGGTGGCGCCCACGCGGCCGATGGCGGACACGCCCAGCCCCAGGAGGTCGCAGTCCGGCTGCGTGCTGTAGCCCTGGAAGTTGCGGTGCAGCCGGCCCTGCCGCTTCGCCACGGCCAGCGCGTCTTGCGGCAGCGCGAAGTGGTCCATGCCCACGTGGTCGTAGCCGGCACCCAGGAAGGCGCCCAGCGCCTGCTCCAGCATCTGCACGCGGGCGGCCGCCTCGGGCAGGTCGGCCGCCGACAGCCGCCGCTGCGGCTTGAAGCGCTCGGGCAGGTGCGCGTAGCCATAGAGCGCGATGCGGTCCGGCCGCAGGCCCGCCACCTGCGCCAGCGTCCGCGCGAAGCTGTCGGGCGTCTGCTTCGGCAGGCCGTAGATCAGGTCGACGTTGACCGAGTCGAAGCCGATGCGGCGGGCCTCGGCCATCAGGGCCGCCACCTGCTCGTGGGGCTGGACGCGGTGCACGGCCTGCTGCACGGCCGGATCGAAATCCTGCACGCCGAAGCTCAGGCGGTTGAAGCCCAGGGCCGCCAGCGCCTGGAGCCGCCCGCCGTCCACGGTGCGAGGGTCGACCTCGATGGAGCACTCGGCCCCGGGGGCGAACGTGAAGCGCTCGCGCAGCATCGCCATGAGCGAACCGAGCTGCGCGTCGTCCAGGAAGGTGGGCGAACCACCGCCCAGGTGCAGCTGCGAGACCTGCTGGCCCGGGCCGATGCGCTGCGCGTAAAGCGAAGCCTCGCGCCCCAGCAGGGCCAGGTAGGGCGCGGCGCGGTCATGGTGCTTCGTGATGATCTTGTTGCAGGCGCAGTAGTAGCAAAGCTGCTCGCAGAACGGGATGTGCACGTACAGCGACAGCGGTTGCGTCGCCGGGCCCGGGGCGGCCAGGCGCTGGTCCAGCGCGGCCAGCAGGTCGGCGGGGCCGAAGGCATCGACGAAGCGGTCGGCCGTGGGGTAGGAGGTGTAGCGCGGGCCCGGCACGTCGTGGCGGCGCAGCAGGTCCAGGGGCAGCAAGGGGGAGACGTTGTTCATGGCGAGACTCTCGATGCGGCGATCGTGGCGCCGGCGCGCGGCCGCGGGTTTGATCCGGCTCAAGCCCGGGCCGTCCGCCAGCGAAGACCCGCACTTGCGCGGGCTCCGGCTGGAGGTCAGTGCATGCGCATCTCGACCAGGCGGGCCAGGCCCTCCAGGTCCACGATGCGGACGTGGCGCCGGTCCACCTGCAGCAGCCCCTGCTGGGCGAAGGCCGAGAAGGTGCGGCTGACGGTCTCCAGCTTCAGGCCCAGGTAGCTGCCGATCTCGGCGCGCGACATGCGCAGGTGGAACTCGCTGGGCGACCAGCCGCGCGCCTTCATGCGCTGCGAAATGTTGAGAAGGAAGGCGGCCAGGCGCTCCTCGGCGCTCATGCTGCCCAGCAGCAGCATCAGGCTGTGCTCGCGCACGATCTCGCGGCTCATGAGGCGCGTCACCACCGCCTGCAGGGCGGCGCTGCCGGCCGACAGGTCGGCCAGCTGGCCGTAGGGGATGGCGCAGACCTCGGCGTCCTCCAGCGCGGTGGCGCCGCTGGCGTGGCGGCCCTGGGCCAGGCCGTCCAGGCCCATCAGCTCGCCGGCCATGTGGAAGCCGCTGACCTGCTCGCGGCCGTCGGCCAGCTGCAGCTCGGACTTGAAGGTGCCGCTGCGCACCGGCGCCGGCCGAACATCAGGCCGTCCAGGCGCTGCACGTCGGCCTCGGCCAGGTCGCAGGGCAGGCACAGGTCCTTCAGGTGGCAGGTGGAGCACAGGGTCGCCTGCTGCGGGCGGGCGGCCATGGCGCGCACCTCGCGCACGGGGATGACACGCAGGGCGGCGGGGGCTTGGGCAAGGGCGGTGGCGGCGGACATGGCTTTTCTTCTCTTTCGGAAAGTCAGTGGATGCGGTGGGCGGCGGGCGCGGCCTCGACGGCCTGGGACAGCCGCTCGAAGTCCAGGCTCTTGTCGAGCACGCTGGCGGCGCCGTCGGCCAGGTAGCGCCGCGCATACGGCGGCTGGGCGTGGTTGCTGAAGACCACGAAGGCGATGGCCGGCTCCACGCGGCGCACGGCGCGCAGCACCTCCAGGCCGCTGCCGCCTTCGAGCTGGGAATCCAGCACCACCACGTCGGGCTGCTCGCGCAGGATGCCGGCGATGCAGTCGGCCGGCGTCGCGGCGCCGCCGATCACCCGCAGCCGGCCACCGTCCAGCAACCCGGCGATGCGCTCGCGGATCGGGGCGGAGTCCTCGGCCAGGAACACCCGCAGGGTCTCTTTCGTTTGCATGCCGTCACTGTGCCCGCCGGGGGCGGGACGCGGCATCGGCGTGCGCTGATTCAGGCGCTCGGCGGATTCCGGGACGGCGCGGGCGGGGGTCCGAGGGGGGCTAGGAATCGTCCTAGTGGCGCGAAGCAACTACGGGCCGGACGGACCTGGCCCTGGGGACGTTCGGGGCCCGCCCAACCCATCACCGAGAGGCTCTCCCCGGGCGCGCTTCGTCTCCAGGTAGGTCTGGATCGCCTGCGGATCGTCCGCCTGGTAGGCGATGTTCTGGTCAACCGCCTCCTCTTGCCCATCCAACCCAGGCACCGCCCTCAGTTGATCCAGGAGGGTGCTTCCGGTCGCGACCGGGGCCGCCAGGGGAAGCTGGTACCGATCCAGGTGCTTGCCAGCCGGGTCTGCCAGTTCCCTCGTCAGCGCGTCGAGGAATGAGCCTTTGTGCGACGCCCTCCAATCGATCCCGAAGCCGGCTCTCTGACACAGTTCGGCATGCACCAGGAGCATCGTGCGTCCGTTGCCGTCCAGGAACGGATGGCCCCAGGCGAATGCACCCATGACCGTGCCCGGCTGCGCGCGGTGGGTCGCGGGGTCGTTGCCCATCTGCAAGCCCCATTCGACGGCCCTCTGGCAGCGCTCCGAAGCCTCGAACTGGACCTGGGACCCCTTGGCGACGAACCGTCCGACGCCAAGCGCTCGCCGATCCTGGCCGGCCCAGGGGTAGAACTCCCCGAACAGGATGCGATGAACTTCCAGGAAGTGCTCGTAGGTGATCGCGCCCTTGGCCTTGCCGAGAAAGGCGAGAGCCTCCTCGAAGTTGGCTTCGAAGAAGACGTGTTCCTGGATCTTGACCTTTTCCAGGTCGGTCAGGCCTTCAACGTTGCGGAGATAGCCTGCGGTCCGGAAGTCCCCGAACGGGTCGAACACCTTGCGCCTCCTCCATGTGGTTCGTCATCAGCCGCGCCAGTTGCCGACCGGTGATGACGCTGTTCTTCTTCAAGGCCACCAGCAACTTCCCCGTTCGATCCAGCCTGACGTCGTCGCCGGATGCGCGTGTCACGGCCTCGGCAAAGTCATCCACGCCCGTGCGGTGGTGCTGGATCCCATGGGCTTGTGCGAGCCGCTCCACGAACGCGCGAACGCCCTGCCTGGGCAGGCGGTCCAGATCGTCGGGCAACGTGAAACCGCCGGTTCGGGGCGCATGCCGGCGATCCGGATAGGCCACCGCCGCATCGCCGAAATCCAGCTTGCGCGAAATCCGGCGCCTGCCCGTATCCAGGACGTAGGCCCGGCGCCCGCCTTCGTCACCCACATCCACCACGCGCACCTCGATCCCCAGCTTCTCGAAGACTTCCCTTGCCAAGACGTCCGGTTCGGCGGCGAGGTGCACCGTTCCTTCGGCGCCTGGGCTGGCCTTTGCATAGACACCCGATCCCAGGCGAACGAGTCGACCCGCGGCAACAAGGCTGTTGATCGCTTCGGTCAGGTGCGAAGGGCTCCCCAGTCCCGACAGATCGCGGCGAAGGACCACGTTGCCGGGTCGCTTGGTGAGCGACATCCGCAACTTGCTATCGAGCTTCATGGGCACTCCCGATCCCACAATGTACATTGCAGAATACGACAAAATCCCTTGAAATACAATAACTTAGGAGCGAATAACTTGCCGGGAAACAGGCATAATTTGCATGGTGGCGCGGGGATCGGCAGCGGCCTCTCCCACCCGCGCGCCGCTTAGTCCTCGATCAACCCCTGCTTGAGCGCGTACCGCACCAGCTCGCTCTGGTTCGACAGCCCCAGCTTGGCCATGCCGTTGGCCTTGTGCGTGCTCACGGTCTTCACCGACAGGTTCAGCGCCGCCGCGATGTC
The DNA here is from genome assembly GCF_001424545.1 of Ramlibacter sp. Leaf400. Taxonomy (GTDB): domain Bacteria; phylum Pseudomonadota; class Gammaproteobacteria; order Burkholderiales; family Burkholderiaceae_C; genus Ramlibacter. The sequence continues at coordinate 532,046 of NZ_LMQL01000010.1, forward strand.
CGTCACCGAAGCGCCGCCCGCCAGCCGCCGCAGCACGTCGAACTCGCGGTCGGAAAGCGCCTCGTGCGGTGCTCCCGCCGCACCGGGCATGGCGCCCAGCGCCAGCTGCTCGGCGACCTCGGCGCTGATGTAGGCCCCGCCGCCGGCGATCTTGCGCAGCGCCAGCACCAGCTGGGCCGGCGCGCTTTCCTTGGTGAGGTAGCCGCTCGCGCCCGACTTGATCGCGCGCACCGCGTACTGGGTCTCCTGGTGCATGGACAGCACCAGGATGCGAAGGCGCGGCTTCTCGGCCTTCACCAGCTTGATCAGCTCCATGCCGCTGCGGCCCGGCATCGACAGGTCCAGCACCAGCAGGTCGAACTCCAGCCCGCGCACCCGCTCCATCACCTCGGTGCCGTCGGCGGCCTCGCCCACCACCTGCAGGTCGGGCGCCTCGCCGACGATGCGCTTGAGGCCTTCGCGCACGATGGCGTGGTCGTCGGCGATGACGATGCGGCTCATGCGCCTTCTCCCGGCGCCGCCACGATGGGGATGCGCGCCTGCACGCGGGTGCCCTGCCCCGGCGCGCTGTCGATGCCCACCTCGCCCTGCAGCAGGTAGGCGCGCTCGCGCAGGCCCACCAGGCCCAGCGACTGGGGCTTGCGCGGCGCGCCGGGCGCGAAGCCGATGCCGTCGTCCTGCACCGCCAGCACCATCGCGTCGCCCTCGCGCGCCACGCGCAGCCGCACCCGGCTCGCGCGGGCATGCTTGCCCACGTTGGCCAGCGACTCCTGGACGATGCGGAACACCGCGGTGGCGTAGGGCTCGGGCAGCTCCAGCGCCTCGTCCACGTCCAGCTCGCAGGGGATGCCCGTGCGCTGGGTGAAGTTCTGCGCCAGCCATTCGATGGCGGCGGCCAGGCCCAGGTCGTCCAGCACCAGCGGGCGCAGGTCGGCCGCGATGCGGCGGGTGGCGGCCACGCTGGCGTCGAGCAGGGCCAGCATGCCGTCCAGCCGGTCGCGGGCCGCGGCGGGATCGGCCTGCAGGTGCTCGCGCAGCCACTGCGTGTCCATCTTCAGCGCGGTGAGCGACTGCGCCAGCTCGTCGTGCAGTTCGCGCGCGATGCGCGTTTTCTCCTGCTCGCGCACGCCGGCGGCCTCGGCCGCGAAGGTGGCCAGTTCGCGCTCGGCGCGCACCCGGTCGGTGATGTCGCGCAGGATGACGGTGTAGAGCTTGCCTTCCTCGGTGTCCAGCTGCGAGATCGAGGCGTCGATCGGGAACTCCTCGCCGTTGGCCCGCAGGCCGTACACCATGCGGTCGCCGCCGCGGCCCATCATGCGGCGCGAGCTCACGCCGGTGCGGCCGAACTGGCGCACCTGCGCGCCATGGCCGTGGCGGAACCGCTCGGGGATCAGCAGCTCCAGCGGCCGACCCTTCACCTGCGAGGCGGGCCAGCCGAAGATCTTCTCGGCGGCGCGGTTGTACAGCACGATGGTCTGGCCCTCGTCCACGGAGATGATGCCGTCCATGGCGGAGTCCAGAAGCCCGGCCAGGCGGGCGGCGGCGTGGCTGGCGGTGAGATCGGAGTGGGGCACGCCGGGGAATTTACCGCAGGGGGCCTTGATGGCCGGGGAAGCAGGATCGTTGATGCCGGCCTCCCCTGCCCGACTTCCGGCCTTGTCCTGCTGCTGTAACTGGCGTTCAGTTACAGTCGATGCCCAAGCACGCCAGGAACCTCGATCGAATCGCTCGCAAGCCAGCGCCGGCCGACATGCGCTGGGACGACTTGAAGGGCGCGCTGGAATCGCTGGGTTTCGAGCTGCTGAAGGGTTCGGGCTCCAGGCGCAAGTTTTTCCACGAAGGAAAGAACGTGCTCATCAGCTTGCATGAACCTCATCCGTCGCCCGAGGTCTGCAAGGCGGCCATGGATCAGGTCCGGGAGCTGCTGCGCGCCCATGGGTTCATCTGAAGGAGTTGGAGATGACGGTACTTCGCTACAAGGGCTATGAAGGCAGCGCGGAAGTGGACCTGCAGCGTGGCGTTTGCCATGGCCGCATCCGGCTGATCGATGACTTGGTGACCTATGAAGCCGCGACCCCGAGGGAACTGGTGGGCGCGTTCGAGGCCGCTGTCGACGACTACCTCGAAACCTGCAGGCAACTGAACCGCGCCCCGAGGAAGTCCTATGGCGGCGTGTTCAACGTCCGGACCTCACCCGAGAAGCACTGCGAACTGGGAACGCGTGCGCTTCGGAAAGGCGCGTCTCTCAACGCGATCGTCAACGAGGCGATCGACATGTACCTGGAGCGAAGCGGGTCACCTGCATCCTCACGAACCCGTCTGGGGGATACATCGCTGGAGATGAAGCAATCGCCGGCTGCGGGTGCCGGTCGAGGGAGCAAGCCAAGTGCTGGCAAGCCCGGGATGCGGCCTGCAAGAAAGTAATCGCCCCGCCGCGCCGCGGACCCCCCGGCCCGCGGCGCGTCACCGGCCCTCTTCTTCCCCTCTCCTCTCCAGCAGGACAGTCATCGCGGCGGCCAGCGCGGCACCCGCCCAGAACAGGAAGAACGCCAGCGCGTAGACCGCCTGGCGCGACCAGGCCGGCCCCTCCTGGCCCCAGCGCAGGTGCAGCTCGGCCGGGTCGATCGCGGCGAAGACGACCATCTGCAGCAGGCAGGCCGACAGGAAGGCCGGCCAGGCGACGCGCAGGAGGCGGGTGAGCCGCATGGCGTCCTCAGCGCTGCGCCGACGGCGTGGCCGCGTGGTTGCGCGCCTGCTGCGCCGGCAGCAGCGCCCGCTCGCGGACGGTCTGCGCATCCAGGCGCACGGCACCGGGCTGCGCCCGCCCGTTGACCAGCGGGTCGGGCCGGCCCACCGCGATCACCACGGTGGCCACGCCCGCGGCCACGGCGGCCACGGGACCGGCGATCACCAGCCACAGCAGGCCGTGGCGCCACCACGGGGCGGCGGGAGGCTGGGCAATCGTTTCGGGGTTCATCAGGTCTTCCTCCAGGTTCACCGGGGCACCAGGAACACGGACTTCTCGCGCACGTGCGCGCCGCCGCCGCGGGCCTCGATGTCGAAATGGATGGGAAGCGAGCCGGCCGCGGCCGTGCCGTACGGGACCTGCAGCCGCACGGCCACCCAGCGCGACTGCGCCGGTCCCACCAGCACCTCGCCGCCGGCCGCCACCACCAGGCCTTCCAGGCCGTCGGCGGAGACGAGGTAGCGCTGCGCCTCCTCGGTCGCGTTCATCACCTGCAGCCGGTAGACGTTCTCCAGCTTGCCGCCGGCGGCGATGCGGGCCAGCGCGCCGCGGTCGCGCACCACGTCCACCTTGAGCGGCGTGCGCAGCGCCAGGCTCAGGGCCAGGCCGAAGGCCAGCGCCAGCAGCACGCCGGCGTAGGCCAGCACGCGCGGCCGCAGCACGCGCCGCAGGAGCTGCGAGCCCCGCCAGCCGTTGTCCAGCGCGTTCTGGGTGGTGAAGCGGATCAGGCCGCGGGCATAGCCCATCTTGTCCATCACGCCGTCGCACACGTCCACGCAGGCGGCGCAGCCGATGCACTCGTACTGCAGGCCGTCGCGGATGTCGATGCCGGTCGGGCAGACGTGCACGCACAGGTTGCAGTCCACGCAGCTGCCCAGGCCCAGCAGGGCCGGGTCGGCCTTGCGCGGGCGCGAGCCGCGCGGGTCGCCGCGTGCCATGTCGTAGCTGACGATCAGCGTGTCGCGGTCGAACATGGCGCTCTGGAAGCGCGCGTAGGGGCACATGTACTTGCAGACCTGCTCGCGCAGGAAGCCGGCGTTGCCGTAGGTGGCCAGGGCGTAGAAGTTCACCCAGAACCACTCCCAGGGCCCGAACGAGAGCGTGAAGGCCTCGGCCCACAGCGTCTGCACCGGCGTGAAGTAGCCGACGAAGGTGAAGCCGGTCCACATCGCCACCGCGCCCCAGGCCGCGTGCTTGGCGACGCGGCGCAGCAGCTTGCTCGCGCCCAGGGGGGCGGCATCGAGCTTCAGGCGGGCGTTGCGGTCGCCCTCGATCCGGCGCTCGATCCACATGAACATCTCGGTGTAGACCGTCTGCGGGCAGGCGAAGCCGCACCACAGGCGCCCCGCCACCGCGGTGAACAGGAACAGCGACAGCGCGCTGATCACCAGCAGCCCGGTCAGGTAGATGAAGTCCTGCGGGTACAGCACGTAGCCGAACAGGTAGAACCGCCGCGCGGCCAGGTCGAACAGCACCGCCTGGCGCTCGCCCCACTGCAGCCAGGGCAGGCCGTAGAACACGATCTGCGTGATCCACACGAAGGCCCAGCGCCAGCGCGCGAAGACGCCGGTGACGTCGCGCGGATGGATCTTGCGGCGGGCCTCGTACAGGGAGCGGCCGCCTTCTTCGGCCGCGGTCACGGGGATGATGGGGATGACTTTCATGGGCTCGGGTCCCGCAGGCGCGGCGGGGTCAGGGCTTGGCCGGCACCGGCTTGTTCGACAGTCCCCAGACGTAGGACGCCAGCAGGTGCACCTGGGACTCGGTCAGCTTGCCCGCCTGGGCCGGCATGGTGTTGGTGCGGCCGCGGTTGACGATGTCGATGATGGCCTGCTCGCCCCAGCCGTGCAGCCAGGTGTCGTCCGTGAGGTCGGGCGCGCCCAGGGCGGAATTGCCCTTGCCATTGGCGCCGTGGCAGGCGGCGCAGGCCGAGAACCTGGACCGCCCCAGCTGCGCGCGCAGCGAATCGTGCGGGCTGTTCGAGAGGCTGAGCACGTAGTGGGCGACGTTCTTGACGTCGTCGGCGCTGCCCACGGCCGCGGCCATGGGCGGCATGCTGCCGTTGCGGCCGCCCTGGATGCTCTCGGCGATCTTCGCGGGCGAGCCGCCGTGCAGCCAGTCCGGGTCCGCCAGGTTGGGAAAGCCCTTGCTGCCGCGCGCGTCGGAGCCGTGGCACTGCGAGCAGTTGTTCATGAAGAGGCGCTCGCCGATGGCCATGGCCTGCGCGTCGCCGGCCAGTTCCTCGGCCTTGCGGCCGGTGAACTGTGCGTACAGGGGGGCGAGCTCGCCCTCGGCCTTCCTCACCTCGCCGGCGTATTCGCCGCGCGAGCTCCATTGCAGCCCGCCGTCCCACGAGCCCAGGCCCGGGTAGGCCACCAGGTACAGCAGCGAGAAGACGACGGTGAGGATGAACAGCCACACCCACCACAGCGGCAGCGGGTTGTTCATCTCGACCAGGTCCTCGTCCCAGACGTGGCCGGTCGTGTTGTCGGCGTTGGCCGGCACCTTCTTGCGGGAGGTGAACCACAGCAGCACCAGGCAGGCCAGGATGCTCACCAGCGTGAGCCCGGCCACGTAGATCGACCAGAAGTCGGCGTCGAAGTCGCTCATATGTTCAGTCCTGCTCGAAGGGGATGCGCGCGTCCTGCTCGAAGCGGCCCCTGTTGCCGCGGGCGTAGGCCCAGCCGGCGATGCCCAGGAAGGCGGCGAACGAGGCCAGCGTGGCCAGGATGCGCATCGTGGTGACGTCCAGGTCCATGGGGGACTCCTCTTACTTGAGCGCCAGGCCCAGGCCCTGCAGGTACGCGACCAGCGCGTCCATCTCGGTGCGGCCCTTGAGCTGGGTGGGCGCGGCGGCGATCTCGGCGTCGGTGTAGGGCACGCCGGCGACGCGCAGCGCCTTCATGTGGGTGGCGATCGAGCCGGCGTCGGCCGGGTTGCGTTCCAGCCAGGGATAGGCCGGCATGTTGGACTCGGGCACCAGGTCGCGCGGGTTGACCAGGTGGATGCGGTGCCACTCGTCGCTGTACTTGCCGCCCACGCGGTGCAGGTCGGGGCCGGTGCGCTTGCTGCCCCACTGGAACGGGCGGTCGTAGACGAACTCGCCGGCCACCGAGTACGGGCCGTAGCGCAGCGTCTCGGCGCGGAACGGCCGGATCATCTGCGAGTGGCAGTTGTAGCAGCCCTCGCGCAGGTAGACGTCGCGGCCGGCCAGCTGCAGCGCGGTGTAGGGCTTGACGCCCTCCAGCGGCTGCGTGGTGCTCTTCTGGAAGAACAGCGGGACGATCTCCACCAGGCCGCCGACGGCGACCACCAGCAGGATCAGCACGATCATCAGGAAATTGCTGGTCTCGACCTTCTCGTGGGAGAAACCAGGGGTCGGGTTTGCGTTGCTCATGGTGTTGCTCCGCTCAGGCGGGTTGCGCCGCGGGAACCGGCACGCGGGCGGCGTGGCCGCCGACGGCGGTCATCCAGGTGTTCCAGGCCATCACCCCCATGCCGCCCAGGTACAGCAGGCCGCCGATGAAGCGGATCACGTAGAACGGATAGGTCGCCTTGACCGACTCCACGAAGGTGTAGGTGAGCGTGCCGTCGGCGTTCACGGCGCGCCACATCAGGCCCTGCATCACGCCGGCGATCCACATGGCGGCGATGTAGAGCACGATGCCCAGGGTGGACATCCAGAAGTGCAGCTCGATGGCGCCCACCGAATGCATCTGGCGGCGGCCGAACAGGCGCGGGACCAGGTAGTACAGCGAGCCCATGGTGATCAGCCCCACCCAGCCCAGGGCGCCGGCGTGCACGTGGCCCACGGTCCAGTCGGTGTAGTGCGACAGCGCGTTGACGGTCTTGATCGACATCAGCGGGCCTTCGAAGGTGGCCATGCCGTAGAAGGACAGGGCCACGATCAGGAAGCGCAGCACCGGGTCGTCGCGCAGCTTGTGCCAGGCGCCCGAGAGCGTCATGACGCCGTTGATCATCCCGCCCCAGCTGGGCGCCAGCAGGATCAGCGAGAACAGCATGCCGATCGACTGGGTCCAGTCCGGCAGCGCGGTGAAGTGCAGGTGGTGCGGGCCCGCCCACATGTAGGTGAAGATCAGCGCCCAGAAGTGCACGATGGACAGGCGGTAGCTGTACACCGGGCGCTCGGCCTGCTTCGGGATGAAGTAGTACATCATCCCCAGGAAGCCGGCGGTGAGGAAGAAGCCCACCGCGTTATGGCCGTACCACCACTGCACCATCGCGTCCTGCACGCCGGCATAGGCCGAATACGACTTCATCCAGCCGGCCGGGATGGCCGCGCTGTTGACGATGTGCAGGATGGCCACGGCCAGGATGAAGGCGCCGAAGAACCAGTTGGCCACGTAGATGTGGCGCACCTTGCGGATGCCCACGGTGCCGAAGAACACGATGGCGTAGGACACCCAGACCGCGGCGATCAAGAGGTCGATCGGCCACTCCAGTTCGGCGTACTCCTTGCCCTGGGTGTAGCCCAGCGGCAGGCTGATGGCCGCGGCCACGATCACCGCCTGCCAGCCCCAGAAGGTGAAGGCCGCCAGCCTGGGCATGAACAGTCGGACCTGGCAGGTGCGCTGCACCACCCAGTAGCTGGTGGCGAAGAGCGCGCAGCCGCCGAAGGCAAAGATCACCGCGTTGGTGTGCAGCGGCCGCAGCCGGCCGTAGCTCAGCCACGGCACGCCGAAGTTGAGGGACGGCCAGGCCAGCTGGGCCGCGATGAGCACGCCGACCAGCATGCCCACCACGCCCCAGACCACGGCGGCCAGCGAGAACTGGCGCACGACCGTGTCGGCGTACTGTGCGGCGGGGAGGTTCTGTTGGGGGTTCATGGACGCGAGGGGGAAAGTCTTCTTCACGCACCCAGTGTCGGCGCGCCCCCTCGGCCGTGACTTGAGGAAAGTCAATCGCCTTCGAGAATGCGCTGTGCTTCGCCGTCCAGCGACTCGAACTGGCCGCGCCAGACGGCCCAGGCCAGGCCGCCCAGGATCAGCAGCGCCAGCGCCACCGACAGCGGAACGAGGAGGAAGAGGATGTCCATGCGTCAGCTCCCGGCCTTTGCACCCGAGGGCACCGAGGCCAGCCGGGCCGCGTTGAGCACCACGGCCAGCGAACTGGCGGCCATGCCCAGGCCCGCGAGCCAGGCCGGCATCCAGCCCGCCAGCGCCAGCGGCACGCAGACGGCGTTGTAGGCGGCCGCCCAGGCCAGGTTCTGCCGCACGACGCGCCGCGTGCGGCGGGCCTGCGCGAGCAGCGTGGGCACCGCGTCGAGCCGGCCGCCCAGCACCACCACGTCGGCCTGGGCCTGCGCGAGCGGCGCGCCCTCCCCCATCGCGAGCGACAGGTCGGCCCGGGCGAGCACGGGTCCGTCGTTCAGGCCGTCGCCGACCATGGCCACGCGGTGGCCCTGGGCCTGCAGCGCCTGGACGGCGGCGAGCTTGTCCTCGGGCGTGCGCTCGCCGGTGGCGGTGGCGATGCCGGCGCGCCGCGCCAGCCGCTGCACGGCCTCCTGCCGGTCGCCCGAGAGCAGCCGCAACTCCAGGCGCTGGCGGTGCAGGCGGGCGACGGCCTCCCTGGCATCGTCGCGCAAGGTCTCGTCCAGGCGGAAGCTGGCGAGCCAGCCCTGTTCGTCGGCCAGGTGGACCTGTTCGCCGGCCCGGTCGTCCGGCACGCCGCAGAGGGCGGCGGAGCCCAGGCGCAGCGCGCGCGGGCGGGCGCCGGTCACGAGGGTGCCGCGCAGGCCGCGGCCCGCCAGTTCCTCGACGTGGGACACCTCGACGCCGGCGGTCGGCCCCGCCGCGGTGAGCGCCCGCGACACCGGGTGCAGCGAATGCCGCGCCAGGGCGGCGGCCAGGGCGCGCGCCTGCGAAGCCTCGACGCCGGGCCGCGTGCGCACGCCCAGCACCCCCATCCGGTCGGTGGTCAGCGTGCCGGTCTTGTCGAAGACGACGGTGTCGACGGTGGCGCCGGTCTCCAGCGCCTCCAGCCGCCGCACCAGGATGCCCCGCCGCGCCAGCGCCCCGGCCGCCGCCAGCGTGGCCGTGGGCGTGGCCAGCGACAGCGCGCAGGGGCAGGTGACGATCAGCACCGCGACCGCGATGCCCAGGGCCTGCGACGGGCCCTGCGGCCACCACCACCAGGCGGCCGCACCGGCCGCCGCCAGCACGGCCAGCAGGAAAGGCCGCGCGATCCGGTCGGCCAGCAGCGCCAGGCGCGGCTTGTCCACCGAGGCCTGCTCCATCAGCGCCACGATGGCCGCGTAGCGCGTGGCGTCGCCGGTGCGCTGCACCCGCACCAGCAGCGGCGACGCCAGGTTGTGGCTGCCCGCCACCACGGCCTGGCCAGGGGCCCGCGCGAGCGGCGTCGATTCGCCGGTGAGCAGGGCTTCGTCGACCCGGCTGCGGCCTTCCAGCACCACGCCGTCGGCCGGGAAGGCCTCGCCCGGCAGCACGCGGATGGCGTCGCCGGCGGCCAGCCGCCGCACCGCCACGCGCTCGAAGCCGCCGTCCTCGCGGCGCCGCTCCACGGTGGCGGGCACCCGGCGCATCAGCGCCTGCAGCGCGCCGGCGGTGCGGTCGCGCAGCCGCTGCTCCAGCAGTCGGCCGGAGAGCAGGAAGAAGACGAACATGGTGACCGAGTCGAACCAGACCTCGCGGCCGAACGGCCCGGCCGGATCGAAGGTGCCGGCCGTGCTGGCGCCAAAGGCGATGGCGATGCCCAGCGCCACCGGCACGTCCATGCCCACGCGGGCATGGCGCAGGTCGCGCAGCGCCGAGGCGAAGAACGGCCGGCAGGAGAACAGCACCACCGGCAGCGTCAACACCCAGGAGGCCCAGCGCAGCAGCGCCTGCGCATCGGCCGGCAGTTCGCCCGGGCCCGCGATGTACGCGGGCGTCGCGTACATCATCACCTGCATCATGCAAAAGCCCGCCACCAGCCAGCGCCAGAGCAGCCGGCGGGCCTCGCGCTCGCGCGGCAGCGCCGCCAGCTGGTCGCCCGCCGGCAGCGCGCCATAGCCGGCGCGGCGCAGCGCCTGCCACCACTGCGACGGCCGCCCCTCCCCCGGCGACCAGACCACGCGCGCCACCTGGGCCGAGCCGTTGACCCGGACCTCGCGCACGCCGGGCGCGCCGGCCAGCGCCTGCTCCACGGTGAGCGCGCAGGAGGCGCAGTGCATGCCCTCGATGGCGAGGTAGGACTCCCACAGCCCGGCCTGCGCGGCCTGCAGCAGCGGGCGGCTGAACTCCTCCCACACCCCGCGCTCGTCCAGGGCGGCGTCGGGACCGGGCGCGGGCGCCTGGTCGGCGGGCAGGAGGTGCGCAGCTTGCATGGACCCCGAGGCTAGGGGCGGCCGCGCGGTGTGGACTTGCGCTGGGTCAAGTCGGCGGCGCATCGGCCGGCCTAAGCTGCCCCGCATGTACCAACGCATCCTGGTCGCCACCGACGATTCCCGGCTCTCGCGCCGGGCCGTGCGTTCGGCCATCGCGCTGGCCGCGTCGGTCGGCGCCGAACTGGTGGCCCTGCACGTGGTGCCGCGCTACCCCACCCACTTCTTCGAAGGCGCCGCGACCTTCGATGCGGACGACGTGGCCCGGATCGAGCGGCAATGGGCCGACCACGGCCGCGCGCTGGTGGACCGGGTGGTCGATGCGGCGCGCGCCGCCGGGGTGGCCGCCCGCGCCACGGTCACCTGCTCCGACCGCGTGGCCGAATCGGTGCTGGCCGCCGCGCGCAAGCACAGGTGCGACCTGATCGTGATGGCCTCGCACGGACGCAAGGGCCTGCAGCGCGTGCTGCTGGGAAGCGAGACCCAGAACGTGCTGACGCAGGGCACGCTGCCGGTGCTGGTGTTGCGCTGACGGAAACATCCTCATGGGTGCGCACGGCGCTGCCGGCCTCGCGGGGACGCTGATGGGCAGCGCGGCCCACAGGCGTCCGTAGGCCCCCAGGTGCCGCTGCCGCGCACCAAAATGAGCCGGTCCCGCCGAGCTAGGCTTGGTGGTGGCCGTTTCCGTAAGTCACCTCCTGGGGGCACCAGGTAACTGCCGCGACCCGCCAGTCAGCGAAGAATCCTCCGTCCATGCATGTGGACGAATCTATTGAAATCGAAGCAGTGCGCGATGAACTGGCGATGGCCCGGGCCGAGCAGGCCGAGGCCTTGCGGCGCGCACACCATCTCCGGGCGATGGGATCCCTGCGGGACATCCGCGAAGCCGAGCGGAACGTGGATGTTCTCCACAGCCGGGTGACGAGCTTGCAGTTCCAGCTGCGCAGCCTCCGGCCCGTCTAGACCGACCAGCAGCCAGCCAGGGCCGCGCTAGCGAAGCAGCGCCGGCCCCAGGTGCCGTTGCAGCCACTGGACCGAGTGGCCGCGCTGCTGGCTTTGTGGCGACACCGTCGAAGCGACGGCGACCACGGCGTCCTGCGCGGGCGCCACCCAGACCAGCTGGCCACCATAGCCGCTGGCCATGTAGATGTGCGGTCGCGGCGAGACGATCCACCACATGAAGCCGTACGGCATCCCCACCGGCGGGCCGCCCGCCGTGTGCGCCCGCGTCGCCTCGGCCACGTAGGCCGCCGGCATCAGCTGCCGGCCCTCCCACTGTCCTTGCTGCAGCCACAGCTGCCCCAGCCGGGCCATGTCGACCGTCCGCATGCGGAAACGCTCGAAGGTGGCCGGCGCGATGCCGAGGGGCGCGCCCAGGTGGCGGCGCCCGAACTCGGCCAGCGGCATCCCCGTCGCCTTCTCCAGCAGGGCCGAGACCAGGGCCACGTTGGCGTTGTCGTAGCGGAAGGTGCTGCCCGGGTCCGAGGCCAGCGGCCGTGCCCAGCCCTGCGCGGCAGGCATGAACCCGCCGACGCCGCCCACCGACGTGGATTCGAAGCCGGCCGTCATCGCGAGGAGGTGCCGCAGCGTGATCGAGGCGGCGCGCGGATCGGGGTGGGTCCACTCGGGCATCAGCGCGGCCACCGGCTGGTCGGCGCTGGCGAAGTGCCCTTGCGCCAGCGCGATGCCGACCAGCGTCGCCAGCCCGCTCTTGACCACGGACTGCACGTCGCGCAGGGCCTCCGGCGAGCCGTCGCGGTGGTACTCGAAGACCGGCCGTCCGCGCTGGAAGACCACCGCCCCCTGGATGTCGGTCAGCTGCTGCGCGAGCGGCTTGTCCAGGCCGGCGAAGGCGTCGGCCGGCGCCTGCGCGGCCGCGGCCAGCGGCGTGGCGCCGAGCAGCGCGGTGAAATCGCGGCGCGTCAGCATCGCCTCACCCCAGCGGAAGTTCCGCCCGCTGCGGCTTGCCGGTGCGCGTGAGCCACTGGGCCGCGAAGGGGACCGCGGCCAGCGGTTCGCCGAAGAGGCGCCCCTGCCCCTGCTGCCAGCCGTTCTTGCGCAGGAACGCGAGCGCCGGGGAACTGCCCACGCCGGGGGCGATGCAGTCCAGGTTCAGCCGCCGCGCCAGGTCGCCCATGCCCAGCAGGATGGCCTGGGTGCGGGCGTCCTTCTCCAGCTGCTGCACGAAGGACGCATCGATCTTGATCTCCTCGCACTGGAACATGCGCAGGTGGGCCACCGACGTGACCGACCCGAACCGGTCCAGGGACAGGCGCACGCCCTTCTTGCGCAGCATCGCGATGGCCTTGGCGTCGGGCTCGGCCAGGCGGCTGTCGCCCCCGAGGTGCTGCAGTTCCAGCGTGAGCTGCTGCGGCTCCAGCCCGCTGGCGACGGCCGCGGACACCAGGTGGCCCAGCTCCACCAGCCGCAGGTTCGCCAGCGACGCCCCGATGCCGACGGGCACCGGGTGCAGGCCCGCCCCGCGCCAGTTGCGCACGCTCTGGCGCAGCCGGTCGAGCACCCACTCGACCAGCGCGACGTTCATCTCGGAGGCCCGCGCCAGGTCCATCAGCTCGTCGCCCTCCACCACGCGGCCCGACGCATGCTTCCAGCGCAGCACGCCCTGGGCCGCGCGCAGGCGCCCCGTGGCCAGCTCCACGCGCGGCTCGAAGAGCAGCTCGACCTCGTCGCGCCCGATCGCGCGGCGCAGCTCGGCGCTCAGGTCGAGCCGGTTCTGCGCCAGCTCGGTGAACCGCGGCGAGAAGAATTCGTAGCGGTGCGATCCGGCCTGCTTGGCATGGCGCAGCGCCAGCCCCGCGTTGCCGGCGAGCAGCTCCGGGTTGCCGCCGGAGGGGAACACGACCACGCCGATGCTGCAGGTCACGAACAGCTCGGGCGAGTCGCGGCGCTGGTAGCTCACGGCCGCGTCGTCCAGCAGCTTGTTGATGAAGGCGGCGGCGCTGTGCGTGCCGTCGATGTGGGGAACGATCACCGCGAACTCGTCGCCATCCAGCCGGTACAGCGTCGGGTCGCCTTCTGCGGAACTGAGCTCGCCGCCCGCCTCGGTCTGCACGCAGGCGGCCAGGCGCTTGGCGATGCGCTTGAGCACGTTGTCGCCGCTGGCGCGGCCGAGCGCGTCGTTGACTCGGCCCAGCGCATCCACGCCCACCAGCAGCAGCGCGCCGGAGCGGCCCTCGGACTGGGCGGAAGCCAGCACCCGGGCCACGTCCTGGCGGAAGCGCTGCTTGTTGGGCAGGCCGGTCAGCGGATCGTGCTGCCGCAGGTAGTCGCGGTAGGCGCTGGCCGTCAGCGTGTTGCGCAGGCGCAGGGCCAGCTCGCTCGGGTCGACCGGCTTGGAGAGGAAGTCCATCGCGCCCATCGAGAGCGCCTTCAGCTTGACCTGCGGGTCGGTGCTGCTGGTCAGCACGATCACGGGCACGTGGCGCAGGACGGGGTCCGCGCCCATGGCTTCCAGGATGTCCAGGCCGCTGACCCTGGGCATGCTCAGGTCCAGCAGCAGCACGCCGGGCGGCTGCGCGCGCATGGCATCGACCGCGAGCTCGGGCGCATCGGTGCTGGCGAAGTGGCGGTAGCCGGCCTCCAGCAGGAAGGCCTGCGTCATCTCGATGTTCAGGATCTCGTCGTCGACCATCATGATCAGCGAGTCCGGCAGGCCGGCCATCGAGCCGCCCTGCGGCCCCAGCGGGGCCGGCCGCGAATGGGCGCCGAACTCCTGCTGGGACAGCCTGTCGTCGCCCGGCGCGAACATCGTGGGCACCGTCGCGAGGGCGTCGAGTTCCGACTCGCGGCATTCGCTGGAAGGGACCGTGCCCGGATCGTTCGACTGGGAAAATGGTTTGTTCATGGGTACTTCTCTAGGGGTGTTCGGGAATCTCGAGCTGCCCGGCCATGCGGTTCAGCTGCTGCAGGACCTCGCCGGCCGCCGCGCCGTCGCCGGCCCGGGCGGCCGCCTCCAGCTCGCGGGCGGGCGGCGTGAAGTCGTCGTAGCCCACGGTGCCGGCCGCGCCGGCCAGCCAGTGCGCCAGGCGCTCGACCTCGGCCAGGTCGCCCTGCGCCGCCGCGGTGCGGGCGTGCCCGAGCTGCTCGGCCAGGCGCGCGGCGAAGCGGCCCACGATCGGCGCGAATTTCGCGTTGTCGGCAAAGCGCGAGCGGATCCGCCCGGACGGGGGTTGCAGGTCGATGTCCAGGTCCAACGCCGGTGCCGCCTGCGCCGCCGCCGCGGGCACCGGCGCGTCCTCGGGGACACCGCCCAGCAGCAGCGCCACCTGCCGCACCAGGGCGTCGATGTCGATCGGCTTGGCCAGGTAGGCGGTGCAGCCGGCCTGCAGCACTTCCTCTTCCGAGCCCTTCATCGCATTGGCGGTCAGGGCCACGATCGGCAGGCCGGCGCCGCGGCGGCGCAGCTCGCGCGTGGCCGCGAAGCCGTCCATCACCGGCATCTGCATGTCCATCAGCACCAGGTCGAAGCTGGCGGCGGCCAGGCGGTCGAGCGCCTCCTGGCCGTTTTGCGCCTCCTCCACCCACAGGCCCTGCTCGGCCAGCACCAGGGCCACCAGTTCGCGGTTCTCGGCGCCGTCGTCCACCACCAGCACCCGCGCGGGCGGGATGCGCCAGCGGCGCCGGCCCGCCACCGGCGCGGGCGCCGCGCTGGCCAGTTGGAAGGCGTCGAGCAGCCGCACGCCCTGCAGGTCGCCGGTGGCGAAACTGAAGACCATGCTCGTGCCCTGCCCCGGCCGGCTGGTGCCGGTGAGGTCGCCGCCCAGCGCACGCGCCAGCCGGCGGCTGATCGCCAGCCCCAGGCCGGTGCCGCCGAAGCGGCGCGTGATCGACGCGTCCGCCTGGGTGAAGGGGTCGAACATGGCCTCGATCTTCCCGGGGTCGATGCCGATGCCGGTGTCGTTCACCGCCACCGTGTAGCGCTCGCCGTGGCGGGCCAGCACCACCTCGACCTGCCCGGCCGCCGTGAACTTGATCGCGTTGCTCAGCAGGTTGAGCACCACCTGCCGGATGCGCGCGGGGTCCGACTGCACGCTCTCGGGCACCGGCGTCTCCAGCCGCAGCGACAGGCCTATGCCCTTCTCGCGGGCCTTGAGCCCCAGCTCCTCGACCGCGCCCTGCACCACCTGGTGCGGGGCGCAGGCGATCGTCTCCACCGCCAGCTGGCCGGCCTCGACCTTGGAGAGGTCGAGGATGTCGTTGATCAGGCCCAGCAGGTGGCGGCCGCTGCGGTGGATGGTGTCCAGGTAGCGCGACGACTCGCCCTCGTTGCGGCCGAAGCCGCGCCGCAGCAGCTCGGTGAAGCCGAGGATGGCGTTCATCGGGGTGCGGATCTCGTGGCTCATGTTGGCCAGGAACTCGCTCTTGGCGCGGTTGGCCGCCTCGGCCTCGTCGCGGGCCTCGCGCAGCTGCTCCTGGCTGCGTTCCAGCTGCGTGATGTCCTTCAGGCTGACCAGCACGCCCGAGGCGCGGCCGCCCTGCGCCAGCACCGGCGAGCAGTTGACGACGAAGCTGCGGACCACGCCCTCCACGTCGCGCAGCTTCATCGAGACGTCGTGCTCCACGCTGCCGCTGGCCAGCGCGGCCGCCCAGGGGTGGTGGTCGGGCTGCAGCGGACGGCCGGCGGCATCCAGCCACGCGATCTCCCCCACCGGGCGGCCCATCAGCTGCTCGTGCGCGCGGCCGAGCAGGCGGGTGAGCGCCTCGTTGGCCAGCACCACGTTCTGCTGCTGGTCGATCACCACCAGGCCTTCGGCCAGCGAGTCGAACGCCGAGCGCACGCGCGAGGGGATGGCGCGCGAAGGGTCCAGGTGGCGCAGCACCCGATGCAGGTAGACGTGGAAGGACAGCAGGCACAGGCCGCCCGCGAAGGCCAGCAGCAGCACCAGCGGCATCTGCAGGATGCCGGCGATGCCCGGCGCGCCCAGCGGCGCGAAGCGCATCTCGAGCTGGCCCCAGGGCTGGTTGCCGGCGAAGAGCGCCACCTGGATCTGCGATTCGTTGGCGCGGCCGCTTTCCACCGGGACCCAGTGGCGCGCGTGCTCGCCGGTCGTCAGCAGCAGCCGGCCCTCTCGCGAGCGCAGGCCGATGGACTCCAGGTCGTCGTTGCGGCTCTGGATGAAGCGCAGCAGCTCCTGCACCCGGGCCGGGTCGGAACTGTTCAGGAAGGCGGCGCTGCTGGCCGCCACCGCCTCGGCCAGCGCCACGTGGCCGGCCCGCACGGCCGCGCGCCGGTCGGGCACCAGGCCGAGGAAGGACGCCGCCAGCAGGACGGTGGTGACGATGGACGCCAGGCCCAGCGCGATGTAGGTGCGGGTGTTGAGGAACTTCAAGCGAAACCTCGCAGGGGATCGGGCGGCGTGGGCGCGGCGCGGGGCAGCGCCTCGTCGTCGTCTTCGTCCTGGTCGTCGTCGGCGGACCGCGCCAGCACCGGCAGCGGGTCGAGCAGGCGCCAGGCCGGCAGCGCGGACAGGTAGCTGGCCACCAGCACGCCGCCGCGGATCAGCCAGAGGACGTAGATCAGCGAGACGCCCAGCGAGAGGCCGGCCACGGTGATGGTGGTGCTGCGGTCCAGGTCGAATTCCTCCTGCAGCTGCCGGCGCAGGCGGTTCAGTTCGTCCACGAAGGCCGCGGAGCGCAGCGCCTGCTGGAGCTGGTCGGCCGACACCCGCGTGAAGTCGCTTTCGAGGCCGGCGAAGCCCGTCACCAGGAAGTCGCCTGCGAAGTCGAGGTCGGCCAGGCCCAGCGGGCCGGGTTCGACCTGCACCAGCGGGGTCGTGCGGTCCACATCGCCCCCGCCCTGCAGCTGCGCCGGCGCGAAGCCCCGGATCGCGCCCAGCACGTTGGTGCCGGCCAGGGCGGCAGCGATGTCGCCGCCCTCGCCCGCCGCCGGCACGCGGCCCGGCGAGGCCACCGGATCGGCGGGCGCGACCGGCGACGGCGGTTGCACCACCGGCGCGAGCGACGGCGGCTCCAGCACGGCGCCGGCGTTCGGCAGCGGGCCGACGGGCGCATCCACCGCACCCGTGCCGACCCGGATGCGCAGGGCGCCCGGGACACGGTCGCTCCCGCCACCGTCGGTGCCGCCGTCGTCGCGCACCGTCCAGGCCAGCTCACTGAAGCCGTCCAGGGCCCCGGCCGCGGAGACGAACTGCA
Organism: Ramlibacter sp. Leaf400; assembly: GCF_001424545.1. Taxonomy (GTDB): domain Bacteria; phylum Pseudomonadota; class Gammaproteobacteria; order Burkholderiales; family Burkholderiaceae_C; genus Ramlibacter. The sequence continues at coordinate 549,307 of NZ_LMQL01000010.1, forward strand.
TGCCGCGCAGATCGGCGAGCGTGTAGGTGCCACCGAGTCCGACCGCCGTGCGGCCATCGGCCAGCAGCACGGTGCCGGCTTCCGGTGGAGGCAGCGCGGTGATCGTCACGGCCAGCGTCTGGCTCGACTCGTCCAGGCCGCCGCCGGGGCCGTAGGCCAGCAGCCCCAGCCCCAGCGGCGTGGTGCCGCCCCCGGCCCCCGCCGCGACCTCCAGGGCCGCGCCATCCAGCCGCACCGGGGCATCGTTGACGGCCTGCACGGTGACGCCCGCGAAGGCGACGCCGGTGCTGAAGGCCGAACTGCCGCCGTTGACCCGCGTGTCCGCGCGCGTGCTGCCGGCGGTTCCGCCGCTCAGGTCCCAGGCCCGGAAGGCCAGGCCGCCCGCGTCGCCGCTCCAGTCGGCGTCGGGCACGAAACGCAGCCTCGCGGCGGCGGCCAGGAGCTCGGCGTCATGGGCCGCCACGCTGACGAAGGCCGACCAGCGGGCGCCGCCGTCGCGGCTGAACTCCCAGTGCCCGCCATTGCCCTGCGCCGCGATCACGGCGATGCCGGCGCGGCCGAGCGGGTCGGCGGCCTGGCCCGCGACCAGGTCGGCCACGCGCATGCCGGCGTTGTCCCTCGCGTCCTCGGCGAGGGACGGCAAGGCGTTGGCGCCAACCAGGGTGGGCGCCTGGTTGACGATGGTGATGGCCATGCTCTCGCCCAGCGCCACCGCGGGGCCGGGGCCGTCGTCGCGGACCGAGAAGCTGAACTGCCCGGTCCCGCTGCTGACCGACGACGAGGCCAGGAACCGCAGGCCCCGCAGGTCGGCCAGCGTGTAGTTCGAGCCCGCGGCCACCGGGGTGCGGCCATCGGCGAGCACCAACGTCCCCAGCCCGGACGGCAGGCCGGTCACGGTGACCAGGATGGCCTGCGTCGCCTCGTCCGCGCCGCCGCCCACGCCGTAGCCCAGGCCGCCCAGGCCGAGCGACACCGCGCCGCTGCCTTCGACCACGATGACCGGTGCCGGCGCCGCCGACGTGCGCACCGGGGCGTCGTTGACCGGGGTGACGGCCAGGTCGAGCGTGCTGCCGGCGCCGGTGCTGGTGGTGTAGGCCACCTGCGGCGCGGCGCCGTTCCAGTCGGCCAGCGGCGTGAAGGTGTACGCGCCGCTCGCGTGCAGGGTGAAGCTGCCGATGCCGGCCAGGGTGGCGGTGGTGCCGGCGGCGTAGGTCGTGCTGCCGATCCGGAAGCTCGCCACCTGGAGAAGGTCGTCGGCGTCGCTGTCGTTGGCGAGCACGTTGCCGGTGGCGGGGCTGTCTTCGGGAACGGCGGCGGTGTCGGCGGTGGCCACGGTGGCGTCATCCACCGCGGCGACGGTGAGGGCGAGCGTGCCCGTGGCACCGGTGCTGGTGGTGTAGCTGACCTGGGGGACCGCGCCGTTCCAGTTCGATGCCGGCGTGAACACGAAGTCGCCCGTCGCGGCCAGCGTGAACGCGCCGACCCCAGCGAGCGTCGCGGTGCTGCCCGCCGCGAACACCGTGCCGTTCACCTGGAAAGAGGCCACCGAGAGCACCGAATCCGCGTCCGTGTCGTTGGCCAGCACGTTGCCCGTGGCCGGGGTGTCCTCGTTCACGATCCCGGTGTCGGCCGCCACCACCGTGGGGTCCTCGACCGCCGTCACCGCGATGTCGAGCGTGCTGCTGGCGCCGGTCGTGGTGGTGTAGGTGACCTGGGGGAGCGTCCCGTTCCAGTGCGCCACCGGCGTGAAGCTGAAGTCGCCGTTCAGGCTGAGCGTGAAGCTGCCGACCCCGGCCAGGCTGGCCGTGGCGCCGGCGGCGTAGGTGGTGCCTGCGACCACGAAACTGGCCACCTGCAGTGGGGAGTCGACGTCGCTGTCGTTGGTGAGCACGTTGCCCGTGGCGGGGGCGTCCTCGGCCGTGGATACCGCGTCGGCAGCCACGACGGTCGCATCGTCGACCGCGTTGACCGTGACGGTCAGCGTGCTGGTCGCACCCGTTGACGTGGTGTACGTGAGCTGGGGAACGGTCCCGTTCCAGTCACCCGCGGGCGTGAAGGTGTAGCTGCCATCGGCCTGCAAGCTCAGGCTGCCCAGGCCGGCCAGGGTGGCCGTGGCCCCAGCGGCATACGCGGTGCCGCCGACGCTGAACCCCGTCACCTGCAGGACATTGTCGAAGTCGCTGTCATTGCCCAGCACGTTGCCAGTGGCGATCGTGTCCTCGTCCACGGTCAGGGTGTCCGCGGCGGTCACGGTGGCGTCGTCGACCGCCGTGACGGTGACGGCCAGCGTGCTCGTGGCACCGGTGCTGGTGGTGTAGCTGACGATGGGCAGGCTGCCGTTCCAGTGGGTCGCGGGCATGAACACGTAGTCGCCATTCACGCCCAGCGTGAAGCTGCCGACGCCGACGATCGTCGCGGTGCTGCCGGCCGCATGCACGGTTCCGTTCAATTCGAACGACGCCACGGAGAGCGCCGAGTCCGCGTCCGTGTCGTTGGCCAGGACGTTGCCGGTGGCCGGGGTGTCCTCGTTCACGAGCACCGTGTCGGCAGCCGCCGACGTGGGGTCCTCGACCGCCGTCACCGCGATGTCGAGCGTGCTGCTGGCGCCGGTGGTGGTGGTGTAGGTGACCTGGGGCAGCGTGCCGTTCCAGTGGGCCACCGGCGTGAAGCTGAAGTCGCCGCTGACGCCGAGCGTGAAGCTGCCGATGCCCGCGAGTGTCGCCGTGCCGCCCGCCGCGTAGACCGTGCCGTTCACCTGGAACGAGGCCACCGTCAGCACGGAGTCGACGTCCGTGTCGTTGGCCAGTACGTTGCCCACCGCCACCGTGTCCTCGTCGACGACCAGGGTGTCGGCCACCACGACGCTTGCGTCCTCGACGGAAGTGACCGAGATGTCGAGGGTGCTGCTGATGCCGGTGCTGGTCGTGTAGCTGACCTGGGGGACCGTGCCGTTCCAGTGGCCGATCGGGGTGAAGCTGAAGGCGCCATCCAATCCCAGCGTGAAGCTTCCGACCCCGGCCAGGCTCGCCGTCGCGCCAGCGGCATAGGTGGTGCCTGCGATGGTGAAGCTGGCCACCTGGAGGGCGCCATCGGCATCGCTGTCGTTGGTGAGTACGTTGCCAGTGGCGAGGCTGTCCTCGGTGACCGTCACCGCATCGGCCGTCACGAGGGTGGCGTCATCCACCGGATCGACAGTGAGGGTCAGCGTGCTGCTGGCGCCGGTGGTCGTGGTGTACGTGACCTGCGGGACGGCGCCGTTCCAGTGGGCCGCGGGCGTGAAGACGTAATCGCCGTTGGCGCCCAGCGTGAAGCTGCCGACGCCGGCGAGCGCGACCGTGGTCCCGGCGGCATGAGTCGTTCCGCCGATGCTGAAGGTCGCCACTTGCAGAGGCGTATCGACGTCCGTGTCGTTGGCCAGCACGTTGCCGGTGGCGACCGTGTCCTCGTCCACGGCCGGTGCCTCGGGCGCGAGGACGCTGGCGTCGTCGACGGCGGTCACCGCGACACTCAACGTGCTGCTGGCGCCGGTCGTCGTCGTGTAGGTGATCGGCGCGAGCGTCCCGTTCCAGTCCGCCAGCGGCGTGAAGGTGTAGCTGCCGTCGGCACGCACCGTGAGGCCGCCGATCCCGGCGAGATTCGCCGTCGTCCCCGCCGCGTAGGCAGTGCCGCCGATGCTGAACCCCACCACCTGGAGCGCATCGTCCACATCGCTGTCGTTGGCCAGCACGTTGCCGGTGGCGACGTCGTCCTCGTCCACGGTCAGGGTGTCCGGGGCGACCCCGGTGGCGTCGTCCACCGGGGCGATGGTGAGGGCCAACGTGCTCGTTGAACCGGTGCTGGTGGCGTAGCTGACGACCGGCAGGCTGCCGTTCCAGTCCGCCACCGGCGTGAACACGTAATCCCCGGTGGCGGCGAGCGAGAACGAGCCGATGCCCGCCAGCGCCACCGTGCTGCCCGCGGCATACACGGTTCCGTTCAACTCGAATGAAGCAACCGACAGCGCCGAGTCCACGTCCGAGTCGTTGGCCAGCACGTTGCCCGTGGCCGACGTGTCCTCGTTCACGACCAGCGTGTCGGCCGCCAGGACGGTTCCGTCGTCGACGGCCGTCATCGAGACATCCAGCGTGCTGCTGGCGCCGGTGGTGGTCGTGTAGCTGACCTGGGGAAGCGTTCCGTTCCAGTGAGCGACCGGCGTGAAGCTGAAGTCACCGTTCAGGCTGAGCGTGAAGCTGCCGATGCCGGCCAGGCTGGCCGTGGCGCCGGCGGCATGGGTGGTGCCTCCGAGGGTGAAGCTGGCGACCTGCAGCGGGGAGTCGACGTCGCTGTCGTTGGCGAGCACGTTGCCCGGGGCGACGGTGTCTTCGTCGACGACCAGCGTGTCAGCCGCTGCGACCGTCACGTCGTCGACGGGGGTGACCGAGATGTCGAGGGTGCTGCTGACGCCCGTGCTGGTCGTGTAGCTGACCTGCGGGACCGCACCGTTCCAATGGGGGATCGGCGCAAGGCTGAAGGCGCCGTCCGATCCCAGGGTGAAGCTGCCGACCCCGGCCAGGTTCGCCGTGGCGCCGGCGGCGTAGGTCGTGCCTCCGATGGTGAAGGCGACCACCTGGAGCGCGCCGTCGGCGTCGCTGTCGTTGGCGAGGACATTGCCGGTCGCGGCGGTGTCCTCGGACGTAGAGAACGTGTCGGCGGTGACGACGGTCGCATCGTCGACCGCGTCGACCGTCAAAGTCAGCGTGCTGCTGGCGCCTGTGTTCGTGATGTAGGTGACTTGGGGGACCGCGCCATTCCAATGCGCGATGGGCGTGAACACGTAATCGCCGTTGGCGCCCAGGGTGAAGCTGCCGATGCCGGCGATCGCCACCGTGGAGCCGGCTGCATGGCCCGTCCCGCCGATGCTGAAGCTCGCCACTTGCAGCGGCGTGTCGACGTCGGTGTCGTTGGCCAGCACGTTGCCCGACGCGACCGTGTCCTCGTCCACGGCCGGTGCCTCGGGCGCGAGCACGCTCGCGTCGTCGATCGGCGCCACCGTGACGGTCAACGTGCCGGTCGCGCCGGTGGAAGTGGCGTACGTGAGCTGCGGAACGGTTCCGCTCCAGTCGCCCACCGGCGTGAAGGTGTAGCTGCCATCGGCCCGCAGGGTCAGGCTGCCGACCCCCGTCAGGTTGGCCGTCGCTCCGGCGGCGTAGGCAGTGCCGCCGACGCTGAACCCCGTGACCTGCAGCAGGTCGTCCGCATCGCTGTCGTTGGCGAGCACGTTGCCGGTGGCGACGGTGTCCTCGTTGGCGATGAGCGTGTCGGCCGCGGCGACCGTGGCGTCGTCGATGGCCGCCAGGGCGATGTCGAGCGTGCTGCTGGCGCCGGTGGTGGTCGTGTAGCTGACTTGCGCAAGCACTCCGTTCCAGTGGGCCACCGGCGTGAAAGTGAAGTCGCCGTTCACCCCCAGCGTGAAGCTGCCGATGCCTGCGAGCGCCGCGGTGCTGCCGGCGGCGTACGTGCTGCCGCTCACCTGGAAAGAGGCCACGCCCGGCGCCGAGTCGACGTCCGTGTCGTTGGCCAGGACGTTGCCGGTGGCCACCGTGTCTTCATCGACGACCAGGGTGTCGGCCGTCGCCACCGTGGCGTCATCGACCGCAGCCACCGAAATGGCCAGCGTGCTGGTTGCGCCCGTGCTGGTCGTGTAGCTGACCTGCGGGACGCTGCCGCTCCAGTCCGCCAGCGGCGTGAAGGTGAAACCGCCATCCGCGCCCAGGGTGAAGCTGCCCACGCCCGCGATCGTGGCCGTGGCGCCGGCCGCGTACGTGGTGCCGCCGAGCTGGAAGCTGGCCACCTGCAGCGCGTCGTCGGCGTCGCTGTCGTTGGCCAGCACGTTGCCGGTCGCAGCGGTGTCCTCGTTGGTGGCGACCGCGTCCGCGGCGGCGACGGTCGCATCGTCGACCGCGTCGACCGTCAAAGTCAGCGTGCTGCTGGCGCCCGTGTTCGTGATGTAGGTGACTTGGGGGACCGCGCCATTCCAATGCGCGATGGGCGTGAAGACGTAATCGCCGCTGGCGCCAAGGGTGAAGCTGCCGATGCTGGCGATCGCCACCGTGGAGCCGGCCGCGTGGCTCGTCCCGCCGATGCTGAACGTCGCCACCTGCAGCGGCGTGTCGACGTCGACGTCGTTGGCCAGCACGTTCCCGGTGGCCGGCGTGTCCTCGGCCGTCGCGGCCGTTTCCGGGTTCACGAGCGTGGCGTCGTCCACCGCGCCCACGGTGAGGTCCAGCGTCCCGCCTGCGCCCGTGCTCGTGGTGTAGTCGACCTGGGGCGCCGACCCGTTCCAGTTCGCCGCCGGCGTGAAGGTGTAGTCGCCATTGGCCGCCAGCGTGAAGCTGCCGACGCTGGCCAGCGTCGCGGTCGCGCCGGCGGCGTACGAGGTCCCGCCGATGCTGAAGCCCGCCACCTGCAGCAGGTCATCGGCATCGGAATCGTTGGCCAGCACGTTGCCCGTGGCGGCGTTGTCCTCCGCGCTGCCACCGGTGTCGGCCGCCACCACCGTCGCATCGTCGACGGAGGCCACGGTCACGGTGACGGTGCCCGTGGTGGTGCCCCCCTGCCCGTCGACCAGCGTGTAGGTGAAGCTGGCCGTGCCATGGAAGTTGGCCGTCGGCGTGAAGACGATGCTGCCGCCGGACAGCGCGACGGAGCCGCCGCTGACCGCGCTGACGCCCGTGATCGACAGGACGCCGCCGTCGCTGTCCGAATCGTTGGCCAGCAGCACGCCCGGCAGCAGGGTCAGCGCCTGGTCCTCGCTGGTCGCGACCGCGTCGGCGCCGGCCACCGGCGCATCGTTCACCGCGGACAACTGGACGCTGACCGTGGCGGTCGTCGTGCCGCCCTCGCCGTCCTCCACGGTGTAGCTGAACGTGGCCGTGCCGTTGAAGCCGGCGTCCGGCGTGAACACGATGCTGCCGCCGTCGAGCACGACCGTGCCGCCGGTCCCGGCAGTCACGCCGGTGAGGGCCAGCGTCTCGCCGTCGAACGCCCGGTCGTTGGCCAGCAGCACGGCGGGCGTGATCGTCAGCGGCTGGTCCTCGGTGGCCGCCAGCGTGTCGTCCACGGCCACCGGTGCGTCATCCACCGCGGCCAGGTTGATCGTCACGATGCCGGTGGACTGGCCGCCGTTGCCGTCCGAAACGGTGTAGCTGAAGCGGGCCGTGCCATTGAAGTGCGCGTCCGGTGTGAAGCTGATCGTGCCGCCCGAGAGCGTGACGCTGCCGCCGGCGATGGCCGTCACGCCGGTGATCGCGAGGCCCTGGCCCTCCGCGTCGCTGTCGTTCGAAAGCAGGTCGGCCGCCGCCACCGCCAAGGGCGTGTCCTCGGCGCCGGCCAGCATGTCGTCCATGGCCACCGGCGCATCGTTCACCGCGGCCACGGTCACCGTCACCTGCGCCGTGGCGGTGCCGCCGTTGCCGTCCGAAACGGTGTAGCTGAAGCTTGCGGTGCCGCTGAAGTCCACGTCGGGCGTGAACACCACGTTGCCGCCGACGATGTTGACCTGCCCGCCGACGCCGTCGGCGACGGACAAAATCTGCAGGACGTCGCCCTCGACGTCGCTGTCGTTGGCCAGCAGCGCGCCGGGCGTGAACACGAGCGGCGCGTCCTCGCTCGTCGCGGCCGTCTCGCCGACCACCACGGGGGCGTCGTTCACTGGCGCGACGACGAGGGTCACGCCGGCGCTGGATAAGCCGCCCCGCCCGTCCGACACCGTGTAGGTGAAGCCCGCCGTGCCGGCGTGCTCCGGGTCGGGCGTGAAGACGATGGTGGTGCCCGACAGGGACACCACGCCGCCGTAGGCATTGGCGACGCCGGTGATCGCCAGCGTGTCGTTCTCCGTGTCGTCGTCGTTGGCCAGCAGCGTGGCCGTGTCGATGGCGAGCGGCGTGTCTTCCGTGGCCGCCAGCACGTCGGCATGCCCCAGCGGGGCATCGTTCACCGGCGCCAGGCTCACCAGCACCGTGCCCGTGGACGTGCCGCCCTGGCCGTCGCTCACCGTGTAGTGGAAGCTGGCCGTGCCGTCGAAGTCGGCGTCGGGCGTGAACACGATGTTCGCGCCGGAGAACGCCACCGTGCCGCCGGTGCCGTTGGCGAGGCCCACGATGCCCAGGGTGTCGAGGTCCAGGTCGCCGTCGTTGCCCAGCAGCATCGCCGGCGTGATCACCACCAGCTGGTCTTCGGTGCCGGTGACCGTGTCGTCCTGCGCCACCGGCGCGTCGTTGGCTGGCGCCACCACCACCGTGACGGTGCCGGTGGCCGTGCCGCCGTTGCCGTCGGACACGGTGTAGCGGAAGCTGGCCGACCCGTTGAAGTCGGCGTCGGGGGTGAAGACGATGCTGCCGCCGACGATCTGCACCGCCCCGCCCGCCAGCGCCGTGACGCCGGTGATCGACAGGGTGTCGCCCTCGGCGTCGGTGTCGTTCCCCAGCAGCGCGGCCGGCGTGAAGGTGAGCGGCGCGTCCTCGCCCGTCGTGAAGGTGTCGGCAGTCGGCACCGGTGCGTCGTTCACCGGCGCCAGGTTCACGGTCACGACGCCGGTCGCGGTGCCGCCCTTGCCGTCGGACACCGTGTAGCTGAAGGTGGCGGGACCGTTGTGGTTCACCGCCGGGGTGAAGACGATGGTGGTGCCCGACAGCGACAGCGTGCCACCCGAGCCGTTGGCCACGCCGGTGACGGCCAGGGCATCGCCGTCCAGGTCGCCGTCGTTGGCGACCAGCTGGGAGGCATCCAGGCTCAGCGGCTGGTCTTCGGTGCCCGCGAAGGCGTCGGCCGCCGCCGCGGGCGCGTCGTTCACCGCCGCCAGCACCACGGTGACCGTGCCCGTCGTGGTGCCACCGCGGCCGTCGGACACGGTGTAGTCGAAGCTGGCCGGGCCGGTGGCGTGCGCCGTGGGCGTGAAGACGACGTTGCCGCCGACGAGGGCGACGGTGCCGCCGCTGCGGCTGGCGACGCCCGTGATCGTCAGCGCATCGCCCTCGGCGTCGCTGTCGTTGCCCAGGAGCGCCGCCGGCGCGAGGACGAGGACCTGGTCCTCGGTGCCCGCGACGGTGTCGGCGCCGATCTCCGGCGCGTCGTTCACCGGCGCCACGTTGACCGTGACCGTTCCCAGGACGGAGCCGCCGCGCCCGTCGCTCACCGTGTAGTTGAAGCGGGCGGCGCCGTTGAAGTCGGCGTCGGGCGTGAAGGTGATGGTGCCGCCCGAGAGGCTGACCGTGCCGCCCAGGATCGCGGAGACGCCGGTGATGGACAGCGTGTCGAACAGGTCCGGGTCCGAGTCGTTCGCCAGCAGCGTGGCGGCGGCGATGGTGCGCGGCGTGTCCTCGGTGGCCGCGACGGTGTCGGCTCCCGCGGTGGGCGCCTGGTTCAGCAGGACCACGTTGACGTGCACCGTCGCGGTCGCGAAGCCGCCGCGGCCGTCGCTCACGGTGTAGTCGAAGCTGGCCGGCCCCGTGTAGAGGACGTCGGCCAGGAAGAGCACCGTGTTGCCGAGCAGGGTCACCGTGGCGTGGGAGGCGGCGCTGACCGAGGTGACGGTGAGGGTATCGCCCTCCAGGTCGAAATCGTTGGCCAGCAGGGCGGCCGTGTCGATGGCCAGCGTGAGCGGGCCGGCGGTGAGGCTGTCGTCGTTGGCCACTGGCGCGTCGTTGGCGGGCGCCACCGTGACGTTCACCGTGCCGGTGGTCTGGGCGCCGCTGGGGTCGCGGACGGTGTAGCTGAAGGTCGCCGTGCCGTTGAAGTCGGCGTCGGGCGTGAACACGATGTTGCCGCCCGAGAGTGCCACGCTCCCGCCGGTTCCGCTGGTGACGCCGGTGAGCGTCAGCGCATCGCCGTCGATGTCGGTGTCGTTGGCCAGCAGCGTGCCGGGGGCGATCACCAGGGGCTGGTCCTCGGTGGCGTTGACGGCATCGGTGTTGGTCACCGGCGGGTCGTTGACGGGGTTGACCGTGATCTGCACGGTCTGCACCAGCGTGTCGGTCGCGCCGCCGCCGTCGTCCCGGACGTGGAAGCCGAAACTGGCCGTGCCGACCGCGTTGCCCGCGGTGACGAAGCGCATGCCGCGCAGTTCCTGCAGCGTGTAGCTGCCCAGGGCCACGTCGGTGCCGTCGGCCAGCGTGATCCGGCCGAAGCCCACCGGCGGCAGCGCGGTCAGCGTGAAGGCCAGGCCCTGCCCCGCCTCGTCGGCGCCGCCGCCGGGGCCGTAGCTCACCGCGCCCAGGCCCAGCGAGCTGCTGCCGCTGTCCTCGGCGACGGCCAGGTCGGTGACGACGCCCCCCACCGGCGCGTCGTTCACCGGCACGACGGTGACGCTGGCGGTGGCGGTCGCCGTGCTGAAGGCGGTGCTGCCCCCGGCGATGCGCGAATCGCCCAGGCCGCCCGCGCTGCCCGAGGTGCCGTCCCAGGCCGCGAACCCCAGGGTGGCCGTGCCGTTCCAGTCCGTGGCGGGCACGAAGCGCACGCGGGTCAGCGCGTCGGCCAGCAGCAGCCGCGCGCTGCCGGCGGACGGGCTGCCGAAGGCGGTCCAGATGGTGCCGCCGTCCGTGGTGTACTGCCAGCTGCCCTGGCTGTTGCCCACGGCGCCCACGGCGATGCCGCGCGTGCCGGTGGGATCGCTCACCTGCCCCGCGACCAGGTCGGCCACCAGCGTGCCGGGGCCCGCGGTGTCCTCCAGGACGGGCGCCAGCGGGTTGGCGCCGGCGAGCACCGGGGCCCGGTTGGTGACCGTGAGCCTGAGCGTGTGGCTCGACCGGTCGGTGCCGCCGTTGTCGGTGCCGCCGCTGTCCTGCACGTCGTAACCCACGGTTGCCACGCCCGGCGTGGCGCCGGGGCCGGAGCGAAAGACCATGCCCTGGAATTGCGCCAGCGTGTAGGCGGTGCCCAGGCTCACCGGCGTAACGCCGTCGGCCAGCAGGATCTCGACCCGGCTCGGGAGGGTGGTGAATCGGAACGTGAGCGTCTGGCCGGCTTCGTCGGTGGCGGTGGCCGGGCCGGGCGCGAAGCTGCCGGCCACCAGCATCGTCACGGGGGCGGCGCCCTCCTCGACCGTTCCTCCTGCGGTGTTGCTGGCCACCGGCGCGTCGTTGCGCGACACCACCGTGACCACCGAGGTCGCGGTGGCGGCGCTGTACGCGAAGGGCCCGCCGTTGTACGAGACGTCCGCCAGCGTGCCGGGCGTGCCCACGGTGAGGTCCCAGGCCCGGAAGGTGATGCCGGCCGTCCCGAGCGTGCTGTTCCAGTCCGTGCCCGGCAGGAAGCGCACCCGCGTGAGCGAGTCGGCCGCCAGCTGCAGGGCGCCGGTGTTGCCCAGGCCCGCCAGCGTGGTCCAGGTGGTGCCGCCGTCCAGCGTGTACTGCCAGGTGCCGCTGCCGGTGGTGCCGATGACGGCGATGCCGCCCTGGCTGCCGCTGGTGTCGAAGACCTGCCCCGCGATGATGTCGGCCACCAGCACGCCGGCCCGCTGCGCGGAGGTCGCCCAGGGCGGCGGGTTGCCGGACGGGACGTTGGAGGTCCAGTCGAAGTCCTCGTAGACGGTCAGCGGCGAGTTGGCGCCATTGAGCACCGGCGCGCGGTTGACGACCACGTTCACCGAGAACGTCGCCGTGTCGGCGCCGCCGCTGGCCACGCCGCCGCTGTCCCGGGCCGCGAAGGAGAACGCCTGCGTGCCCAGCGAGCCGATGCCGTACGACGCGAACTGCATGCCCTGGATCTGCGCCAGCGTGTAGCTGCCGCCCAGCACCACCGGCGTGGTGCCGTCGGCCAGGTAGGTCGTGCCCAGGCTGGACGGCAGCGCCGTGATGGTGTAGCCGAGGATGGACTGCCCGGCCTCGTCGGTGCCGCCGCCCGCGCCCACGGTGACGCCGGCCAGCCCGAGCGAGGTCGTCGGCGTGCCGTCCAGGAGGATCAGCGGGCCGAGCGGCACGCCGGGCGCATCGGTGCGCACCGGCGCGTCGTTCACCGCACCCACGACCACGCTGGCGCTGGCGGTCGCCGCGCTGAAGGCCGTGGTGCCGCCATTGAGGGTCGTGTCCGCCGTGCCGCCGCCCGTGCCCGTGCTGCGGTCCCAGGCGCGGAAGGTGAAGGCGGGCGCCGTGCCGTTCCAGTTGGCCGACGGGTTGAAGCGCACCCGCCACTGCCCCCCCGTCTCCAGCAGGACGGCGCTGCTGGACGTGGCAGCGGCCAGGGATGTCCAGCTGATGCCACCGTTGCTGGTGTACTGCCAGGTGCCGGCGCTGCCACCCGCCGCGGCGGTGACCGCGATGCCGAAAGAGTTGCCCGGGTCCACGATCCTGCCCAGGACCAGGTCGGCGACCCGGATGCCGTTGCCGGGCGCGTCCTCGGCGACGGCGGGGATGGCATTGGCGCCGCTCAGCACCGGGGCCACGTTGCGCACCCGCACGGTGATGGACTCCAGCAGGCTGTCGACGCCGCCGTTGGCCGTGCCGCCGTCGTCCTGGACCACCCAGCTGAAGGTGCCGGCGGCGTTCTGCACGCCGGCGGCGGCCAGGAAGCGCATGCCCTGGATCTGCGCGAGCGTGTAGCTGGTGCCGGCGGTGACCACGGTGATGCCGTCCGCCAGGAAGACGGTGCCCACGCCCGCACCCGGCACGCTCGCCACCGAGTAGCCCAGGGCCTGGTCGGTGTACTCGTCCAGCGCGTAGCCGGTGATGTACTGCATGGCGCCCAGGCCGAGCGACGCGAGGGCCGCGCCTTCGTTCACCGTCACGTCGACCGGCGCGGCGACGAAGGTGCCGGTGCCGACGTTGTAGCGGACCGGAACGTCGTTGACCGGCGTGATGGTGAGGTCCACCGTCACGCTGGTGCTGCTGAACGCGGTCGTGCCCCCGGAGGCGCTCGTGGAGGCGGTGGCGCCGGGGACGCCGCTGCTGCCGTCCCAGGCGCGGAAGGTGAAGCCGGGGATGGGGCCGTTGACGTTGCCGCCGGGGGTGCCGAGGAAGCGCACGCGCGCGTCGGGCCCGAGCAGACGGGAGTTGTTGGTGTTCGCGTTCAGCGAGAGCCAGGTGGCTCCGTCGTCCAGGCTGAATTGCCAGGTCCCGCCGATGCTGCCGTTGGGCGTGGCGGTCACCGCGATTCCCAGCTGCGAGCCGGCGTCGTCGTCGGTGACGTGCCCCGCCACGAGGTCGGCCACGCGCGTGCCGTTCCCCGCGATGTCCTCGAGCTGCGCTGGCAGGCTGACCGGACCGGCCAGCACCGGCGCGCTGTTGGGAAAGCCGGCGAAGACCGCCACCAGCCCGTCGCCCCCGCTGCCGATGGCGGGCTTGTAGCCATCGGCCGTGGCCAGCCCGTTGACGGTGGTGGAGCCCACCAGGTAGATGCGGTTGCCCGTGCCCCAGGCGACGCCGCCCATGGCCAGGCCGGTGCCGTAGTAGGTGCCGTAGGCCAGGTCGCTGCTGCCGCCGGCCTTGGGCTTGAGCACGATCAGGAAACCGGTGGCGCCGCTCGTGTTGGTGCGGCTGGCCGCATCGGGGGTGGTCGGGAAGTTCGAGGTGTCGGTGGTGCCCACGATGGCCACGTAGCCGCCCGAGACGGCCACGCCGGTGGGGCTGTCGGTGAGCGTGGCCGACGTGGCGCCGCCGGCATTGAGGGAGCCGCCGATGAAGCTGGAGTACTCCAGCGACGCCGCCCCCGTGAGCGCCGTGTCGTAGATGCGCAGGAAGCCGGTCTCATGCGTGTAGGCGGTGGTGGCGAAGGCGCCCGGCGTGGTGGGAAAGCCCTGGCTGGGGTCCTTGGTGCGGCCGATGACGTAGGCGCGGCCGCTGTCGTCGGCGGCGACGCCGGTGACCGTGTCCGCCTTGGTCCACCCGATGTAGGTCGAATAGGCGACCGCACCGGTCGCGTCGTACTTGACCAGGAAGCCGTCGTTCGTGCCGGGACGCGTGGTCTGCGCCCCGCCCGTGATGGCGAGGTCGCTGGAGAGCGTATTGCCTGCCACGTAGACGTTGCCCGCGGCATCCACGGCGACGCCGGCGGCGCCGTCGTCGCCGCTGCCGCCGAACTGCAGCTTGGCCAGCGCCGTGCCGGTGGCGCTGTACTTGTTGAGGAAGGCGTTGTCCGAGCTGCCCGAGACCGTGCCGGCGACGTGGAGGGTGCCGTCGGCGCCGACCGCCACGCCGGCGCCGATGTCGGTGTTGCCGCTGCCGCCGAAGTAGGTGCTGAAGACCAGGCCGTTGCCCGCGGCGTTGAGCTTCACCACGAAGGCGTCCTGCGTGCCATTGCGCGTGGCCTGGTCGCTGGCCGCCGTCACGCCGACGAAATCGGTGGACCGGGTCCAGCCGGTGACGATGGCGTTGCCGCCGGCGTCCACCGCGATGGCGGTGCCGGTCTCCTGGTTGCTGCCGCCGATGCGGGTGGCGTAGATGAGGCTGGTGAGGTCGGCGTTGAACCTGGCGACGTAGGCCTCGTTGCCGTCGGCGCCGCCGCCCACGCGGCTGCCGAAGCTGCCGGTCGTCGACGTGGTGTGCCCCGTCACGTAGACCGACCCGTCGGCCCCCACGGCGACGCCCAGCGCCGTCTCGCCGCCGCCTTCGCCGAAGTAGCTGGCGTGCGTGAGCACCGGGTCGACCACCAGCGCCCGGCTCGTGTCGTAGGCCCCGACCACGATGCGGACCGTGCCGTCCGGCTGCAGCACGTAGCGGCTCTCGACGCTCTCCCGGCCCTGCGCACCCTCCTGGTAGCTGATGGGCGCCTGGAAGCGGATCTCCCGGTCGGTGCCGGCGACCTTCAGCACCAGGTCGCCGCCGGGGTCCAGCCGAACGTCGCCCACGCCATGGAAGCGCAACTGCAGCAGCGAGGCGTCGGCGCCCGGCGCCAGCAGGAAGTCGTATTCCAGCTGGTCCTGGTTGCCGTAGTAGCGGATGTCGATGCCGTCCCAGACGCCCTGGTAGCGCACGCTGCCGTAGTTGGCGATGTCGGTGATCCACCGCGACGCGTCCTGGCCCACCAGGTGGTTGCTGCGCGTGGCCAGCAGGTTCTCGCCGACGGCCGTGCCGTCCCGTGCGCCCACGAGTTCGAGCCGCACCGGCTGCTCGGCGCCGTCCAGCAGCAGTTCGGCCTGGCCGCCGCCGCCCAGGCGCACGGCGTAGCCGATGCCCGAGGCGGCGAAGTCCACGCCCTCCCCCAGCTGGCCGGCGTCGGCCTCGAACTGCAGCGGCGTCAGCGCGTAGGCCGAGCGGACCTCGGTGTCGGTGGGCGTGGCCGCGGCCGTGGCGGTGTACTCCAGGCCCTCGCCCAGCGTGCGGTTGTCGGGGGCTTCGGTGCCGGTGGTGGCCGCCAGCAGCGCGCCCGCGTCGGCCGAGTACAGCAGGCGCGGCTCCAGCCACTCGGCATGCGGAGCACTCCGGCGGGGCCGTGGGGGTGTCCTGCTTCCCAGCCAGCCGCGGATCATGGCGCGCTCAGAGTCCCTGTCGTGCCCGCAGGCCGGGGGTCAACGGCGCAATCGGTGGTGGAGAGCCGGCGCCGGACACGGGTCGCGCGGTCGCGGCCACGTCGTTGCCGGGCAGGTCGGCCTTGCAGCGCAGCCCGGCCGGCAGGCTGTTGTTCGGGTTCGGCAGCGACAGCCGGGCCCGGAAGGTGTTGCTGGCGCCTTCGATCACGCCGTCCACCAGGCTCACGGTGGCCAGGCGCGCCGGCGCGCCGGGGAATTCGGGCGTGATGCGCAGCGTGACGCCCTTGCGCACCACCGGATAGAGCGAGGCCGGCAGCACCACCTCGACTCGCAGCGGGTTGACCACGGCGATGCGGAACATGGGCTTTTCCTCGACCCGCTCGCCCACCGACATGTAGCGGTCGGCCACCACGCCGTCGGCCGGGCTGCGGATGGTGCGCAGGCCCAGCTGCGCGCGGGCCAGCTCGTGCTCGCGGCCGTAGATCTCGCGCTGCTCGCGCGCCTGGATCAACCGGTTCTCGGCAACCAGCGCTTCGGCGCGGGCCTGCTCCAGCGCCTGCGCGCTGATGAATTCCTTGCCCGCGAGGTCGGCGGCACGGGCCAGCTTCTGGCGCGCCAGTTCAGCGTTGGCCTCGGCCGCCTTCAGCTCGCCCAGGCCCTGCGCGCGCCCCTCGGCCACGCTCACCGACATGCGTTCGACGTCGGCGCGCAGCGTGGCGAGCGGCTGGCCCGCGTGGACGCGGTCGCCGCGCTCGACGTGGACCTGTTCGATCACGCCGACCACCGGGCTGCCCAGCTCCGAGACGCTGGCCGGCTCGATCAGGCAGCCCAGGGCCTGCGCAGGCGCCGCGTGGGCGGCGGCGCAGCCCAGGGACAGGCCCGCGGACAGCAATGCAAGGCGCAGGCTTTTCATCCCAATCCCCAACGACTGAAGTTCAGATCGCGCTCCTCGTTTTCCGCCACTCGGGAAAGTCTTACACGTTGTTGCGTTCTCGTACAGACCTCGGTCACTTGCGCCGCCCAAAGGCTGGCGGCAACGAATGAACGGGGGAAGCCGAGCCGCTTGATCAGGGTTTGCCACCACGGGGGCAGCCAGCGCTGGAGCAGCGGAAAGTCCTGCGCCACCATCACCTGGCAGCTGCCCGGCTGGCCCTGGCGGCCGGTACGACCGAGGAACTGGCGGTCGATGCGTTGCGAAGCATTGAGCTGGCACAGGATCACGTGCAGGCCCCCCGCGGCCAGCACCTGCGGCGCCACCGTGATGTGGGCGCCCCGCCCCGCCATGCTGGTGGCCACCGTCAGGCGGCCCGGTTGCCCTGCGGCACCGATCACTTCGGCCTCGTCGCGCTCCTGGCGCGCGTTGAGCACCACCGGGGCCAGCCCGCGTGCGCGCAGGACGTCGGCCAGCGCTTCCGACTGCTGCACGCTTTCGGTCCCGACGAGGACGGCGCGGCCTTCGGCGCAGAGGTCCGCCGCGCGCGCGGCCACCGCCTGCCAGAGCGTGGCGCTGTCGGCGAACAGCCGCGTGGGCTCGTGCCGCACCTGGCGCGGCGTGCGCGGATGCACGCGCACCGTGCCCAGGCCGTACACCGCCCGCAGCTCCGCGCCCGACCCGCGCAGCGTGCCGCTGATCCCGGCCAGCCGCAGGTAGCGGATGAAGAATCGCTGGAACGTGACTTGCGTCAGGGTGGCGTTGCGACGGGTCAACGGCACGCCTTCCTTCAGTTCGACCAGCTGGTGCAGCCCCCGGCTCCACGCGCGGCCGGGCGCCGTGCGGCCGGTGGTCTCGTCGACCAGCTGCACCTCGCCTTCGCGCACCACGTAGTCGCGGTCGCGCGCCAGCCGGGCGACCGCGGTGACGGCCATCTCCAGCGTGGCGGCGCGGTGCTGCGGATGGCCGAGCAGCGGATGCGGATCGGCGGGCCAGTCCTGCAGCTGCGCCAGGCCCGCATCGGTCAGCCGCACCGCGCCGGACTCCAGCGTGTAGTGGCGTCCCTGGACCAGGCGGCGGGCGATGGCCAGCGCCCGGCGAAAAAAGGCCTGTTCCGCGAGCGAAGGCGCGGCTTGCGACAGCACCAGCGGCACGCGCGCCTCGTCGATCAGGAGGGTGTCGGCCTCGTCGAGGATGGCCAGGCACAGCCCGCGCAGCACCGGCGCCTGGCGCACCGCGCCTTCGCGCAATCGGCGCTCCAGCGGCGAGAGGTCATTGGGCTGCAGCAGGCTGTCGCGCAGGTAGTCGAAGGCCAGCTCCTTGGCCGTGCAGTAGGTGACGTCGCAGGCGTACGCGGCACGACGCCCGGCCATCTCCAGGGATTGCGCGATCGAGGACACGGACAGGCCGAGCCGGTCGTAGAACACGCGCAGCTCGTCGGCGTCGCGCTGCGCGAGGTAGTCGTTGGCGGTGACCACGTGCACCGGCGTGCCGGCCAGGGCCGCCGTGGCGGCGGCCAGGGCGATCGCGACGGTCTTGCCCTCGCCGGTGTCCATCTCCACCAGCCGCTGGTCGAGCAGCGCACGGGCGGCCATGAGCTGCTGCCAGTAGGCCCGCACGCCCAGCGCCTGCTCCATCGCCGCGCCGGCCACCCGCAGCGCCTGCTGCAGCCAGGCCTCGTCGCGCCGCGCCTGCGGCACCTGGCGCAGCGCCTGCAGCGCGGGCGCCAGCGCTATCGGGGCCTGCAGTTGCGCGTGCAGTGCGCGCGCCGCATCGGCCAGGGCGCGCGGCCGCAGTTGTGCGCGTCGGCGTGACTCCTCGACCGGCAGGCGCCTCTGGGGGTACGGCCCCCAGACCAGCCCGGGGAATGGCCAGGAGACCGCAGCGCTCATGCCTGGCCGGTGGGACTGAACTGCTTGATCAGCAGCCGCTGCAGGCGCGAGAACCACTGCAGGCCCAGCGGCTGCGGCGGCAGCACCAGCTTGACCCAGGCCCGGCCGCCAAAGGCCGTAGCCTGCAGGGCCGGCACCTGCGCATCGAGCAGGAACACGGGCACCAGGGTCCGATGGCCGTTGGGGTCGGCGGGGTCGAGCGGGATCGGCCCACCGAAGCGGTCGCCCAGGGCCTGCGCTGGCAGCTCCAGGCTCGCGCCGGGGGCCGCATCGGACAGGCGGGCCTCGTAGACCCTGGCCGCGTCCTCCGCCAGCCGGACCTCGACCGCGCGGACGCGGCCGCGCGTGCGCAGGTAGTCGTCTTCCAGGAGCGCGATGCGCACGTGCGCGGGGCCGCCGGCCAGCACGTGGCCCAGCATGGCGCCACGCCGCACGAAGCTGCCGGGCAGGTCCTGCGGGCGCGCCCACACCACTTCGCCGCCTACGCGGGCTCGCACCTCCAGGAGCGCCAACTGCTCCTCGGCCCGGGCGAGTTCGGCGGCGTTGCGGTCCAGGTCTTCGGCGAGCGACGCGGCCCGCACCGGCTGCCTGAGCAGCGCCCGGTACTGCTGCGCGAGCAGGCCGGTGCGCTCGGACGAGACCCGCTGGTGCCCGGCGACCAGCACCGGGTCTTGCAGCATCACCAGCGCCTGGCCGGCTTCGGCCTGGGCGCCTTGCGGCAGCTCCAGCCGCTCCACAAAGCCGGCGGCGCCGGCGCGCAGCAGCGCCTGCTCGGGCGGCCAGACGACGGCCCGGGCGACCACGGACTGCGGCGCCGGGATCACCAGCAGGAGCAGCACCGCGGCGCCCGCGACCAGGCCGGCGGCGCGCAAGGAGCGCCGTTGCAGCGCGGGGTCGCCCCCGGCCGCGCCGCCGAGCGCCCAGCGCCACACTTTGCGTGCGCCCCACGCCAGCAAAGCCAGGCCTGCGAGCCACCCGAGCAGCCACGACTGGCTGCCGATCCAGAACACCAGCGTCAGCAGGAGCACGACGCGGTACACCGTGGCGGCGGGCGCGTAGGCGGCCAGCCACTTGGTTTCGCCTCGCGCGAGCAAGGGCGCGGGGCCGGCCGCCGGTGCGCCTATCCACTGGCGCCAGCGGCGCGCCCACCAGGCGTTGCTGCGCAGGGCCAGGTTGGGCAGCTGCAGCGCGTCGCACAGCGCGTAGTAGCCGTCGAACCGCATCAGCGGATTGGCGTTGAACAGCACGGTGGAGATCGAGCAGGTCAGCATCACCACCATGGCGATGTCGCGCACGAGGCCGGGGCTCACCAGCAGCCAGGCCCACAGCGCCAGGCAGGCCAGCGCCACTTCCACCAGGATGCCGGCGCCGCTCACGACCAGGCGTTGCCGCGGCCTCGGGAAGGCGTTGGCGGCGCTGGCGTCCACGTAGGGCGCGGGCGTGAGGAACATCAGCGAGATGCCGATCTCGCTCACCTGGCCGCCGTGGCGCCGCACCGCCAGGCCGTGGGCCAGCTCGTGCAGCAGCTTGAGCACCGGGTAGCAGAGCCAGGCGACCAGGTAGCTGGAAGGCGTGGCGAACAGGCGGTTGGCATGGGCCTTCAGTTCGCCGAAATGAACGCCGGCGGCCAGCAACGCCAGCAGCACCGCGGCGGCCCAGGCCACGAAGGCCGCGGGGCGGAACAGCCACCGGCCCAGGGGCGCGAGCCGGTCCAGCAGCGCGGTGGGATTGCCCAGCGGCATGCGCACCATCAGCGGATTGAGCATCCCCCGCCGGCGCTTGCGGGCGTCCTCGTCGCGGCGCGCGAACAGCAGCGACAGGTGCGGCGCGGCGTCGAAGCGCAGCATGCCGCCACGGAACAGTTGCGCGAGCAGGCGCAGCACCTCGTCCTGCGTGGGAGCATCCTCGCGCAGCTGCACCAGCTGCCGCTGCCACAGCTGGTCCACCGCTGCCTGCCCGTCGAAGCGGGCGACCAGCGCGTAGGCAGCGGGGTTGAGCCGCAGCTGCTTGCCCGAGGCCGGCTCCACCAGCACGTGCCAGACCTGGTCGCGCACCTGCTGGCGCACGATGCGCAGCCCGGGCACCAGGCTGGGCCGCAGCCCCGCGACGCGATGCCACGAGGCGCTGACCAGCGGTTCGTTCACCAGGGGGTCACCTTCCACCAGGCCAGGCGCAGCCAGTCGACGGCGCGGTGGGCCAGCAGCCAGGCGATCGGGCGCCAGCCGGCTTCGACCTTGCCGATGCCGCTCAGGCCCGGGCGCAACTGCGGCAGTGCCTCGTCCAGCGTGGCCTCGACCTCGAAGTAGTTGCGGCCCTCGGCCGTGGCCGCCACCGGAACGACGCGCCGGGTGACGAAGCGCAGCGTGCGGTCCGGCTGCGCCGTGAGCGCGAGCTGCCCCGGCTGGCCGACGCGTACGGCGCCGATGTCGGACTCGTCCACCTCCAGGATCAGGCGGAAGCTGTCGTTGGGGGCCAGCACCATCAGAACGTCCCCGCGCTGCACCGGCGCACCGAGGTTCTGGGTGAGGTCGCCCTTGATGACGATGCCGTCGAAAGGCGCTTCGATGCGCGCCCGCTGCAGCTGCGTTTCCACCATCGACAGCATCGCCTGCGCCTCGGCGGCCTTGGCCTGGTAGGTGACCATCTGGGCGCGATCGGCGCCGGCCTGCGCGGCGCGCAAGCCGCCCTCGTGCTGGCGCACCTCGCTCTCGCGGCGACGCCGCTCCAGCTCCAGGTCCTGCGCGGCGAGTTCGGCCAGCACCTGGCCGGCCCGCACGCGGTCACCGGGGCGCACGTTGGCCTGCTGGAGGAATCCGTCGGTGGCGGCGACGACGGCGCGCTGCACCGAGCCTTCGAGCCGGGCGGGCGCGCTCACCCGCCAGGGGATGGGCACGGCCAGCGCGAGCAGGACGAATGTGATCGCACCGCCGATGGCCAGCGGGCGGCGCTGGGGGTGGGCCAGGCGCGTTCGTGCGTGCTGCAGGAGGCGGACGTGCCACGGCAACCCCAGCTGCCGCTTCAGTTCGAAGACCGGGCCGGCCAGCCGCGAAAGGTCGTGCAGCGCGTCCACTTCCATGGACGCGAAGGGGGCCGAGGCGCGTTCCAGCGTCAGCGCGCCGATGACGCGGGTCCCGTCCACGAGGGGTACCGTGCAGGCGGTGCCGGCGTGGGCAAGCTGGCGGTGGGCGAGCGTGATCAGGTCTTGGCCCGGCGCCGCGGGCCAGGCGACCGGCTGGTGCTGGTCCAAGGCCTCCTGCATGGCGTCGAGCAAGGCTGCGGTGGCCGGCTGGCCGGGCTGGAGTTCGGCGGGATGCGAACTGCCCGCCAGCCGCAGGACACCCACCTCGAGCACGCCCACCGAGGCGCGGCTGCAGTTCAGCAGTTCGCACAGCTCGGCACCGAAGCCGGCTGCGGCTTCCGAAAGGGTGGCGCGCGAGAGAGCCGCGGCGAGCGGGCGCAGGAGCTGGGCCTCGGTTGCGGATCGGCCCGAAAACTGCGGAGGTGGGCTGGAGAGGTCCATTTGTGACAGTGCGCAACAAATTCTCTCCCGCACCGATGGGCTCACGCAAGGAAAAATGACCAAAGACGGTTTTGGGGGGCTGGGAGCGTTGGCTGACGGAGACTTGACTGTTGCTCGCGTCATTGGATGAGGCCTCTGCCCTGCCCGCCCATGGTCGCCGTTGGAAAAAGGCTGGGTGCTTCCCCCCACGGTCGGGGCAACTGCCCCATGCGTCGACCTCAGTGCTTCGTCGCCATCTCCGGGATCCGTGACGCCTGCCGCAATTGCGCGGCGATGTTGCTCAGCTTCACGTGCAGGTCACCGGCCGCTTCCTGGGTGAGGACGAGGCGAGCGACGACGTGGCGCCGGCCTTTGGCCTCCTTCCCCGGCGTCAGTTCATCGACGCGTGAGCAGGTCAGCTCGAGGCGCAGGGTGCGGCCGTCGTAAGTGAGAAGCCCCAGGGAGTCCGCGAAGGTCTCGCGCACCTCCGGGTGGTCTTCCTTCGGGTAGTGCTGGTGGGGGTAGCTCATTTGTGCGGAACCCTCGTCGGGGGGAACGCTGCGGTCTGGGGGAAGACTGCGGCATGGGGAAGTCTGCGCAGCATTTCCCATGCCGGTTGTCCTTGAATCGCCCCAATGAAAAAGGCCTGCTTTCGCAGGCCCTTTGTCGCCGCCAAGGGCGGCCCCTTCATTTTGCGGCGCAGCTCACTGCAGCGCCTTCATTGCGGCGCAACTCACTGCGGCGCCTTCATTGCGGCGCAGCTCACTACGGCCTTCACTTTGCGGCGAAGTCTTCCAGCTTTTTTCCGCTGGCCAGGGCGTCCATCACCCACTTTGGCCGCCGCCCGCGGCCGCCGGACCAGGTTTCACCATTCGGTCCCCGGTATTTGATCGTCGCAACCGGAGTGCTGGCAGCGCGGCTGCGCGGCCCGCGTTGACCCGTGGCGCCAGACGCCAGGCCGAGATCCTTCGCGGTCAGGTCATAGGCCTGGATCTTGGCCTTGATGTCGGCAATGGTGTCGTCCACTTCCTTGCGGCGAAGGTCTTCGGCCTGCGCAAGCAATTTCTCGGCTTGCGCTTTCAGTTCGAGGTAAGTGGTCATGGATGCAGCCCCGTAGTCCAATGGAGGTCGGATGGTACCGAAATTGGACGGTAATTGGTATTACCTCGGAGGATGATTTCGCTTTCGGTGTTCCGAAACAGGGATGCTCCGGAGCCGCTCCGCCCCATTACGCCCCATTCGACCTCGAGAAGCGCGGAGGCCATGATTCTTGAGCTTCATGCATCCCACAAAGCTGGCCGGCGCCGACGAACACGAGGGCTCCGAACAATCTCGGGCCCGCGCAAGGAATCGTTTGCCCAAAGCAAAAGGCCCAGCATTTCTGCTGGGCCTTTTGGGGCTGTAAGAGCCTGACGATGTCCTACTTTCACACGGGAATCCGCACTATCATCGGCGCAGAGGCGTTTCACTGTCCTGTTCGGGATGGGAAGGAGTGGGACCACCTCGCTATGGTCATCAGGCATAACTTTTTGCC
>NZ_LMQL01000011.1 GCF_001424545.1 Ramlibacter sp. Leaf400
TTTTGATTGCGCCGACCGGGCATAACTCTTTTTTGATTGCGCCGACCGGGCATAACTCTTTGATCGACTGATCAAAGTTATAGGGTCAAGCCGCACGAGCAATTAGTATCGGTTAGCTTAACGCATTGCTACGCTTCCACACCCGACCTATCAACGTCCTGGTCTTGAACGACTCTTCAGGGGGCTCAAGGCCCCGGCAGATCTCATCTTGGAACGAGTTTCCCGCTTAGATGCTTTCAGCGGTTATCTCTTCCGCACATAGCTACTCGGCAATGCCACTGGCGTGACAACCGATACACCAGAGGTGCGTCCACTCCGGTCCTCTCGTACTAGGAGCAGGCTTCCTCAAATCTGCAGCGCCCACGGAAGATAGGGACCAAACTGTCTCACGACGTTTTAAACCCAGCTCACGTACCTCTTTAAATGGCGAACAGCCATACCCTTGGGACCGGCTACAGCCCCAGGATGAGATGAGCCGACATCGAGGTGCCAAACACCGCCGTCGATATGAACTCTTGGGCGGTATCAGCCTGTTATCCCCAGAGTACCTTTTATCCGTTGAGCGATGGCCCTTCCATACAGAACCACCGGATCACTATGTCCTGCTTTCGCATCTGCTCGACTTGTCAGTCTCGCAGTTAAGCACGCTTATGCCATTGCACTATCGTCACGATGTCCGACCGTAACTAGCGTACCTTCGAACTCCTCCGTTACGCTTTGGGAGGAGACCGCCCCAGTCAAACTGCCTACCATGCACTGTCCCCGACCCGGATTACGGGCCTAGGTTAGAACCTCAAACGCACCAGGGTGGTATTTCAACGTTGGCTCCATGCGATCTAGCGACCGCACTTCAAAGCCTCCCACCTATCCTACACAGATCCGTTCAAAGTCCAATACAAAGCTACAGTAAAGGTTCATGGGGTCTTTCCGTCTTTCCGCGGGGAGATTGCATCATCACAAACATTTCAACTTCGCTGAGTCTCGGGAGGAGACAGTGTGGCCATCGTTACGCCATTCGTGCAGGTCGGAACTTACCCGACAAGGAATTTCGCTACCTTAGGACCGTTATAGTTACGGCCGCCGTTTACTGGGACTTCGATCAAGAGCTTGCACCCCATCACTTAATCTTCCAGCACCGGGCAGGCGTCACACCCTATACGTCCACTTTCGTGTTTGCAGAGTGCTGTGTTTTTATTAAACAGTCGCAGCCACCGATTTTTTGCAACCTCATTGGGCTCCATCCGCAAGGGACTTCACCTACTAAAGGCACACCTTCTTCCGAAGTTACGGTGTCAATTTGCCGAGTTCCTTCTCCCGAGTTCTCTCAAGCGCCTTAGAATACTCATCTCGCGCACCAGTGTCGGTTTGCGGTACGGTCGTGTGTAGCTGAAGCTTAGTGGCTTTTCCTGGAAGCAGGGTATCACTCACTTCGACGGCAAGCCGTCTCGTTGTCACCTCTCATCTAAGCCCGGCGGATTTACCTACCAGGCACGACTACAGGCTTGAACCGGGACATCCAACACCCGGATGAGTTAACCTTCTCCGTCCCCACATCGCACTACACATCGGTACAGGAATATTGACCTGTTTCCCATCAGCTACGCATCTCTGCCTCGCCTTAGGGGCCGACTCACTCTACGCCGATGAACGTTGCGTAGAAAACCTTGCGCTTACGGCGAGCGGGCTTTTCACCCGCTTTAACGCTACTCATGTCAGCATTCGCACTTCTGATACCTCCAGCAGCCCTCACGAGCCACCTTCACAGGCTTACAGAACGCTCTCCTACCACGTACGCTTGCGCGCACATCCGCAGCTTCGGTAACTGGCTTAGCCCCGTTACATCTTCCGCGCAGGACGACTCGATCAGTGAGCTATTACGCTTTCTTTAAATGATGGCTGCTTCTAAGCCAACATCCTGACTGTTTTAGCCTTCCCACTTCGTTTCCCACTTAGCCAATTTTAGGGACCTTAGCTGGCGGTCTGGGTTGTTTCCCTCTTGAGTCCGGACGTTAGCACCCGGTGCTCTGTCTCCCAAGCTGTACTCGTCGGTATTCGGAGTTTGCCTTGGTTTGGTAAGTCGCCATGACCCCCTAGCCAAAACAGTGCTCTACCCCCGACGGTAATACTTGAGGCACTACCTAAATAGTTTTCGGAGAGAACCAGCTATTTCCAAGTTTGTTTAGCCTTTCACCCCTATCCACAGCTCATCCGCTAGTTTTGCAACACTAGTCGGTTCGGACCTCCAGTACCTGTTACGGCACCTTCATCCTGGCCATGGATAGATCACTTGGTTTCGGGTCTACACCCAGCGACTGAAATCGCCCTGTTCGGACTCGGTTTCCCTGCGGCTACCCTATTCGGTTAACCTTGCCACTGAATGTAAGTCGCTGACCCATTATACAAAAGGTACGCAGTCACCCTTGCGGGCTCCTACTTTTTGTAAGCATGCGGTTTCAGGATCTATTTCACTCCCCTCCCGGGGTTCTTTTCGCCTTTCCCTCACGGTACTAGTTCACTATCGGTCGATGATGAGTATTTAGCCTTGGAGGATGGTCCCCCCATATTCAGACAGGATTACACGTGTCCCGCCCTACTTTTCGCTAGCTCAGTACCACACAGGTCTTTTCGCGTACGGGGCTATCACCCGCTTTGGCCGGCCTTTCCAAGCCGTTCCGCTAAGTCTTGTGCTATCACTAGCAGGCTCTTCCGATTTCGCTCGCCACTACTTTCGGAATCTCGGTTGATGTCTTTTCCTCGAGCTACTGAGATGTTTCAGTTCACCCGGTTCGCCTCGCATGACTATGTATTCATCAT
This sequence comes from Ramlibacter sp. Leaf400, assembly GCF_001424545.1. GTDB lineage: Bacteria > Pseudomonadota > Gammaproteobacteria > Burkholderiales > Burkholderiaceae_C > Ramlibacter. Next base: position 2,815 of record NZ_LMQL01000011.1, read on the forward strand.
GCGATACCCCTAAGGGTGGGTTTCCCCATTCGGAAATCCTCGGATATAGCGCCTATTTGCCGGCTCCCCGAGGCTTATCGCAGGCTATCACGTCCTTCGTCGCCTATCATCGCCAAGGCATCCACCACATGCTCTTATTCACTTGACCCTATAACTTTGACGCCTCTCACGAGAAGCAAAGTCAATCAAGGAATGGTCAGGTCTTTCACCTGACGCGTTATGCCGTTCATATTCGAATTACTCGAAGATGAATCTTTGGTTGACGCAATCAAAAATGTTGCTTGCGGCACGGTCCGCCATGAAGCGGTTTCCGCAAGCAACGCTGATTCGACTCTATGAATTGTTAAAGAACAGCCGATTGAGCCAGGCAATCCTGGCATCAACAACAAAGCAGCCTCTTTGCGGAAGCCGCTTTGGTGTTGAACTTAATGTTATTGGTGGAGGATGACGGGATCGAACCGACGACCCCCTGCTTGCAAAGCAGGTGCTCTCCCAGCTGAGCTAATCCCCCAGGATCCCGACAAAGGAGATGGTGGGTCTGGTTGGTCTCGAACCAACGACCCCCGCCTTATCAAGACGGTGCTCTAACCAACTGAGCTACAGACCCAGGCCGGTCGCATGACGAGCAATTGACGTCGCTGGCGACATCTTCCAACAACCGATAAGTGTGGACGTTTGACTGGATTGCGGTTTTCCAGAAAGGAGGTGATCCAGCCGCACCTTCCGATACGGCTACCTTGTTACGACTTCACCCCAGTCACGAACCCTGCCGTGGTAATCGCCCTCCTTGCGGTTAGGCTAACTACTTCTGGCAGAACCCGCTCCCATGGTGTGACGGGCGGTGTGTACAAGACCCGGGAACGTATTCACCGCGACATTCTGATCCGCGATTACTAGCGATTCCGACTTCACGCAGTCGAGTTGCAGACTGCGATCCGGACTACGACTGGTTTTATGGGATTAGCTCCCCCTCGCGGGTTGGCAACCCTCTGTACCAGCCATTGTATGACGTGTGTAGCCCCACCTATAAGGGCCATGAGGACTTGACGTCATCCCCACCTTCCTCCGGTTTGTCACCGGCAGTCTCATTAGAGTGCCCTTTCGTAGCAACTAATGACAAGGGTTGCGCTCGTTGCGGGACTTAACCCAACATCTCACGACACGAGCTGACGACAGCCATGCAGCACCTGTGTTACGGTTCTCTTTCGAGCACTTCCACATCTCTGCGGAATTCCGTACATGTCAAAGGTGGGTAAGGTTTTTCGCGTTGCATCGAATTAAACCACATCATCCACCGCTTGTGCGGGTCCCCGTCAATTCCTTTGAGTTTCAACCTTGCGGCCGTACTCCCCAGGCGGTCAACTTCACGCGTTAGCTTCGTTACTGAGTCAGTGAAGACCCAACAACCAGTTGACATCGTTTAGGGCGTGGACTACCAGGGTATCTAATCCTGTTTGCTCCCCACGCTTTCGTGCATGAGCGTCAGTGCAGGCCCAGGGGATTGCCTTCGCCATCGGTGTTCCTCCGCATATCTACGCATTTCACTGCTACACGCGGAATTCCATCCCCCTCTGCCGCACTCCAGCGATGCAGTCACAAATGCAGTTCCCAGGTTGAGCCCGGGGATTTCACATCCGTCTTACATCACCGCCTGCGCACGCTTTACGCCCAGTAATTCCGATTAACGCTCGCACCCTACGTATTACCGCGGCTGCTGGCACGTAGTTAGCCGGTGCTTATTCTTACGGTACCGTCATTACGCCAAGGTATTAACTCGGCGCGTTTCGTTCCGTACAAAAGCAGTTTACAACCCGARGGCCTTCATCCTGCACGCGGAATGGCTGGATCAGGCTTGCGCCCATTGTCCAAAATTCCCCACTGCTGCCTCCCGTAGGAGTCTGGGCCGTGTCTCAGTCCCAGTGTGGCTGGTCGTCCTCTCAGACCAGCTACAGATCGTCGGCTTGGTGAGCCTTTACCCCACCAACTACCTAATCTGCCATCGGCCGCTCCAATCGCGCGAGGTCTTGCGATCCCCCGCTTTCAACCAGAGTTCGTATGCGGTATTAGCTACGCTTTCGCGTAGTTATCCCCCACGACTGGGCACGTTCCGATGTATTACTCACCCGTTCGCCACTCGCCACCAGGGTTGCCCCCGTGCTGCCGTTCGACTTGCATGTGTAAAGCATTCCGCCAGCGTTCAATCTGAGCCAGGATCAAACTCTACAGTTCGATCTTGATTTTTGCTCTAGGAATCGAAGTGAACTTCACTTCTTTTCGTTGAGCGTTTGATTAGTTCCGAAGAACTTGGCAATCGCCATCAAACGCCCACGCTTATCGGCTGTATGTTGTTAACGAACCTTTACTTCACTTCTTTTCGTTGAGCGTTTGATTAGTTCCGAAGAACTTGGCAATCGCCATCAAACGCCCACGCTTATCGGCTGTATGTTGTTAACGAACCTTCGCGGCTCCCGGTCAGCGTCGCCGCCCTCCGTTGCCTTGCCCGCTGCGATCAGCGAAGCCCTCGATTATGACAGAGTTTTTAGCGTTCCGTCAACCGCTGCTGAATTTTTTTCGCTTGCCGCTTCTTGTCTTGCCTTGCCCGCTGCGATCAGCGAAGCCCTCGATTATGACAGAGTTTTTAGCGTTCCGTCAACCGCTGCTGAATTTTTTTCGCTTGCCGCTTCTTGTCGAAGCACTCGCGAAACCGTCTCAACGAAACGGTTGGTGGGTGATACATGGATCGAACATGTGACCCCTGCCGTGTGAAGGCAGTGCTCTACCGCTGAGCTAATCACCCTTCAGGCTTCGCGAACTTTCGTCCGCTGACCGAAGCCCACGATTATGCCACAGGTTCGGAACCACCCTCGCGGGTCTGGATGCGCCAGAGCGTTTTGCCACCGCTGGCCTTGTCCAACTGCGCCAGGACCTCCTCGTGCGCGGCCGCTTCCTGTTCGCTGGCCAGCAGCACCGGCAGCGTGAACTGGCGCAGGTCCACGCGGGTCTGGATGCCCGTGACGGCATCCTGCGGCGAGGCGTCGATCAGCAGCGCTTCCTGGCCACGGGTGAGGTTGATGTAGACGTCGGCCAGCAGTTCGGCGTCCAGAAGCGCGCCGTGCAGCGTGCGCCCGGAGTTGTCCACCTCCAGGCGATCGCACAGCGCGTCGAGGCTGTTGCGCTTGCCCGGGAACATCTCCTTGGCCATGGCGAACGTGTCGATCACGTTGTCCACGAAGCTGCGAAAGCCCGGCTTGCCCACGAGCTCGAGTTCCTTGTTCAGGAAGCCCACGTCGAAGGCGGCGTTGTGGATGATGATCTCGGCGCCGCCCACGTACTCCACCAGTTCCTCGGCGATCGCCGCGAACTTGGGCTTGTCACGCAGGAACTCGCTGGTGATGCCGTGGACCTTGAGCGCGTCCTCGTGGCTCTCGCGCTCGGGATTGAGATACCAGTGCCGGTTGTTGCCGGTCAGCTTGCGTCCCACCAGTTCGACGCAGCCGATCTCGATGATGCGGTCGCCGGTTTCGGCCGAGAGGCCGGTGGTTTCGGTGTCGAGGACGATCTGGCGCATGGCCGCGATTATGCTGGGCCGTAGGCCCTGCCCTTGGGGCCACCGAGGGCACTCGGCACGCCGCAGTGGCGCCAATCGCACGCCCGCGGCGAGCCGACCACGCTCAGTGCTTTTCCTTGGCGTGGTTGATCGAGTATTTCGGGATCTCGACCACCAGGTCCTTCTGCGCCACGATGGCCTGGCAGGACAGACGCGAGTTCGGCTCCAGGCCCCACGCGCGATCGAGCAGGTCTTCCTCGTTCTCGTCCATCTCGTTGAGCGAGTTGAAGCCCTCGCGAACGACCACGTGGCAGGTGGTGCAGGCGCAGCTCATGTCGCAGGCGTGCTCGATCTTGATGTCGTTGTCCAGCAGCGCCTCGCAGATCGAGGTACCCGCGGGCACGGTCACTTCCGCCCCCTGCGGGCAGTACTCCGGATGCGGAAGGATGCGGATCGTGGCCATGCTCAGAGGGTCTCCACGTTGCGGCCGGCCAGGGCCTGTCGGATGCTGCGGTTCATGCGGCGCGCGGCGAAGTCTTCCGTGCCCTTGGCCAGGGCTTCGGTGGCGGCTTCGATGGCGCCGGCGTCCTGGCTGGATTCGGTGACGCTTCGCAGCTCCTGCATCAGGGCATCGACGCTGGCGCGCTCGCCGGTGTCCAGCAGCCCGCCGTCGGCATTCAGCGCGCTCTGCGTCGCCAGCAGCATGCGCTGCGCGTCGATCCGGGCCTCGGCCACGGCACGCGCCTTCATGTCCTGCTGCGCGGTGGAGAAGCTCTCCTGCAGCATGGTCGCCACCTGGTCGTCGGACAGGCCGTACGAAGGCTTCACGTCGATGCGGGCCTCGACGCCGCTGCCCTGCTCCCGCGCGTTCACGCTCAGCAGCCCGTCGGCATCGACGGTGAAGGTCACGCGGATGCGGGCGGCGCCGGCCGCCATCGGCGGGATGCCGCGCAGCTCGAAGCGCGCCAGGCTGCGGCAGTCCTGCACCAGGTCGCGTTCGCCCTGCACCACGTGCAGCGCCATCGCGGTCTGGCCGTCCTGGTAGGTCGTGAAGTCCTGCGCCTTGGCGGTCGGGATGGTCTCGTTGCGCGGCACGATGCGCTCGACCAGCCCGCCCATGGTCTCGATGCCCAACGACAGCGGGATCACGTCCAGCAGCAGCAGGTCGCCCGAGGCGTTGTTGCCCGCCAGCTGGTTGGCTTGGAGGGCCGCGCCCAGCGCGACCACTTCGTCCGGGTTCAGGTTGATGAGGGGCTCGCGACCGAAGAAGTCGGCGACGGCGCGGCGCACCTGCGGCATGCGGGTGGAACCGCCGACCAGCACCACGCCCTGGATCTCGTCGCGCTGCAGCTTCGCGTCGCGCACGGCCTTGCGCACCGCGGCCAGCGTGCGCTGCGTCAGGTCGGCCGTGACGCGCTCGAAGTCGGCTCGCGTCACCGGCACGCTGACCTCGCCGCTCGACAGCAGCAGCACGGCTTCGGTCTGCTCTTCGTCGGTCAGGCGCTCCTTGGCGGCGCGGGCCTCGACCTTCACGGCGGCCTTGTCGGCGGGCGTGGCCGCCCGGACACCGGCCTTGGCCAGCAGGTGTTCCGCCAGCGCGCGGTCGTAGTCGTCGCCGCCCAGCGCCGAGTCGCCGCCGGCGGCGATCACCTCGAACACGCCGCGCGACATCCGCAGGATGGAGATGTCGAAGGTGCCGCCGCCCAGGTCGTAGACGGCGTAGACGCCCTCGGACGCGTTGTCCAGGCCGTAGGCGATGGCCGCGGCGGTGGGCTCGTTGATCAGGCGCAGCACCTTCAGGCCGGCCAGCTGCGCGGCGTCCTTGGTGGCCTGGCGCTGCGCGTCGTCGAAGTACGCGGGGACGGTGATCACGGCGCCGTACAGGTCGTCGTTGAAGGTGTCCTCGGCGCGGTAGCGCAGCGTGGCCAGGATCTCGGCGCTGACTTCCACCGGCGACTTCTCGCCGGCGCGGGTGCGCAGCGAAACCATGCCCGGCTGGTCGACGAAGCCGTACGGCAGCCGCTCGCGGTTGGCGATGTCGGCCAGGCCCCGGCCCATGAAGCGCTTCACCGAGGCGATGGTGTTCTCGGCGTCATGCGCCTGCGCGGCCTGCGCCTCGTGGCCGATCTGGCGGCCTGCGTTCTCGAGGTAGCGGACCACCGAGGGCAGCAGCACGCGGCCCTGGTCGTCGGGCAGGCATTCGGCCACGCCGTTGCGCACGGACGCGACGAGCGAGTGGGTGGTGCCAAGGTCGATGCCGACTGCGATGCGGCGCTGGTGGGGGTCGGGAGCCTGGCCCGGCTCGGAAATCTGAAGGAGCGCCATGGCTTCTATTGTCCCAGCTGGTCGATTCGCGCTTCGACGTCATGGGCAAAGCGCTGGATGAACATCAGCGCCCTCACCCGCTGCGCCGCAGCGGCCGCGTCGCCTTCACGGTCGAGCAGCCGCTCGACCTCGTCAAAAACCCTGGAGCGAGCCTGGTGCAGGCGATCGTCCAGGCCCTCGAGTTCGGCCGCGGTGTGCGCCTCGTCGAGTGCCTCGCGCCACTCCATCTGCTGCATCAGGAAGGCCGGCGGCATCGCGGTGTTGCGTTCGGCGTCGATGGGGGCACCGCGCAGCTCGCACAGGTAGGCGGCGCGCTTGAGCGGATCCTTCAGGCGCTGGTAGGCCTCGTTGATGCGCACCGACCACTGCATCGCCACGCGCTGGGCGGCGGCGCCTTGCGCGGAAAACCGGTCCGGGTGAGCCTCGCGCTGCAGTTCCTTCCAGCGGGCGTCGATGGCCGCCCGGTCCTGCGCGAACCGCTGCGGCAGCCCGAACAGGATGAAGTCGTCGTCCCCGATGTTCAAAGCCCCCACGCTCCCCACTTCGTGTGGTCGCTGCCCCCCGATGGGGCCTTCGCGTCTTGGGGCGGCCCGGCGACGCTCACACCCGGAACGACTCGCCGCACCCGCAGCGATCGCGTTCGTTCGGGTTGTTGAACCGGAAGCCCTCGTTCAGGCCTTCGCGCACGAAGTCCAGCTCCGTGCCTTCGATGTAGGCCAGGCTCTTGGGATCGACCAGCACTTTCACGCCCTGGCTCTCGAACACCACGTCCTCGGGCGCGGGCTCGTCCACGTACTCGAGCTTGTAGGCCAGGCCGGAACAGCCCGTGGTCTTGACGCCCAGGCGCACGCCGATGCCCTTGCCGCGCCTGGCGAGGTAGCGCAGCACGTGGCGGGCCGCCGCGTCGGTCAGCGTGACGGACTTGCCGGTCTCGCCACCGACGCCTTCGACGGCCGCGGTTTCAACCGGATCAATGCGCATGCTTCTTCTTGTAGTCCTCGACGGCCGCCTTGATGGCGTCCTCGGCCAGGATCGAGCAGTGGATCTTCACCGGCGGCAGCGCCAGTTCCTCGGCGATCTGGCTGTTCTTCAGCGAGGCCGCCTGGTCCAGCGTCTTGCCCTTGACCCATTCGGTCACCAGCGAGCTCGACGCGATCGCCGAGCCGCAGCCGTAGGTCTTGAAGCGCGCGTCCTCGATCACCCCGGTCTGCGGGTTGACCTTGATCTGCAGCTTCATCACGTCGCCGCAAGCGGGCGCGCCCACCATGCCGGTGCCGACCGTCTCGTCGCCCTTTTCGAAGGAGCCCACGTTGCGCGGGTTCTCGTAATGGTCCACGACCTTTTCAGAGTAAGCCATGTTCTCTCCTTGATTTCAGTGCGCGGTCCACTGGATGGTGCTGAGGTCCACGCCGTCCTGGTACATCTCCCAGAGCGGGCTGAGATCCCGCAGCTTGGCGACGTTCTTCTTGATCGTCTCCACCGCGTAGTCGATTTCTTCCTCGGTCGTGAAGCGGCCGATCGTCATGCGAAGGCTGCTGTGGGCCAGCTCGTCGCTGCGGCCCAGGGCGCGCAGCACGTAGCTGGGCTCCAGCGAGGCCGAGGTGCAGGCCGAGCCCGAAGACACGGCCAGGCCCTTGATGCCCATGATCAGCGACTCGCCTTCGACGAAGTTGAAGCTCATGTTCAGGTTCTGCGCCACGCGCCGGCCCGGCTCGCTGGTGCCGTTGATGAACACCTGTTCGATGCCCTTGAGGCCTTCGAGCAGGCGCTTGTGCAGCGCCGCCGCCTTGGCGTTGTCCTGCGCCATCTCCAGCCGGGCGAGCCGGAAGGCCTCGCCCATGCCGACGATCTGGTGCGTGGGCAGCGTGCCCGAGCGCATGCCGCGCTCGTGGCCGCCGCCGTGCATCTGCGCTTCCAGCCGCACGCGCGGCTTGCGGCGCACGTACAGGGCACCGATGCCCTTGGGCCCGTAGGTCTTGTGCGAGGCCAGGCTCATCAGGTCGACCGGCAGCGCCTTGACGTCGATCTCCACCTTGCCGGTGGCCTGGGCCGCGTCGACGTGGAAGATGATCCCGCGCTCGCGGCACATCGCGCCGATGGCCGGGATGTCCTGCACCACGCCGATCTCGTTGTTCACGAACATCACGCTGACCAGGATGGTGTCGGGCCGCAGCGCGGCCTTGAACGCCTCTAGGTCGAGCAGGCCGTCTTCCTGCACCTCGAGGTAGGTGACCTCGAAGCCGTGGCGCTCCAGCTCGCGCATGGTGTCCAGCACCGCCTTGTGCTCGGTCTTCACCGTGATCAGGTGCTTGCCCTTGCTCTTGTAGAACTGGGCCGCGCCCTTGAGCGCCAGGTTGTTCGACTCGGTGGCGCCCGAGGTCCAGACGATCTCTCGCGGGTCGGCGCCGATCAGCTCGGCCACCTGCTCGCGCGCCTTCTCCACCGCGGCCTCGGCCTCCCAGCCCCACGCGTGGCTGCGCGAGGCGGGGTTGCCGAAGTGTTCGCGCAGCCAGGGGATCATGGCGTCGACCACGCGCGGGTCGACCGGCGTCGTCGCGCCATAGTCCATGTAGATCGGGAAGTGCGGGGTCATGTCCATGTGAAGCTGGCGGTAAGGCTGGCGGGTTGCTGCGGCGAGTGGCGTGGATGTCAGGACTTGGCGGGCGACATGCTGCCCAGCGCGAACACCGAGTTGGGCGCGTTCACGCGGATCGGCTTGACAACCGGCGCGCTGGAAATGGCGCGCTTGACCGCCGGCTTGTCCTCGATCTGGATGCCCTTGGCGAGCTGGTCGTCGACGAGCTTCTGCAGCGTCACCGAGTCCAGGAACTCCACCATGCGCTGGTTCAGCTGCGACCACAGCTCGTGGGTCATGCAGCGGCCACCATCACCGGTGCAGTTTTCCTTGCCGCCGCATTGCGTGGCGTCGATGGGCTCGTCCACCGAGACGATGATGTCGGCCACGGTGATCTCGGCGGCCTTGCGGCCGAGCGTGTACCCGCCGCCCGGGCCCCGGGTGGACTCGACGAGCTCGTGCCGGCGCAGCTTGCCGAACAGCTGTTCCAGGTAGGAAAGCGAAATCTGCTGGCGCTGGCTGATCGCCGCCAGGGTGACGGGACCGTTGTTCTGGCGCAGGGCCAGGTCGATCATCGCGGTAACCGCAAAGCGGCCTTTGGTTGTGAGACGCATCGCAACCTCCTTGTTGCCTAACTGACCGTTGTGCACCGCACAAGCATCAGCCGGTACGGTTCGTCTCCACCCATGTTCCCGGCTCCTGCCGGCCCTCGCCGACTGCCCAGTGGCGCCGGTCATATCGGCGCTCCTGCGCCTGCGAAGTTCTTTTGATCCTGAGCGTTTCCGTCAAGTATACCAGAAAACCCGGGTGAATCGCTCGGGTAAGTAGACTGGCCAGTCGCGTTTTGGTTCCACCGCCTGCTCAAGCGCGGCGACCCGCCGAGCTGATCGGCACGACGTTGTCGTGCACGACGGCGCCGAAGGCCTGTTCCTTGAGCAGCGCCAGCTGGTCGCGCACCCGGGCCGCCTTCTCGAACTCCAGGTTGCGGGCGTGCTCGAGCATCTGCTTTTCCAGCCGCTTGATCTCGCGGGCCACGTCCTTTTCCGACATGTCCTCGGCCATCGCGCGCTGCAGTTCCTGCTTTTCCTGCTCCTTGGCCGCCTTCTCGCTGTAGACGCCGTCGATGAGGTCGCGCACCTCCTTGCGGATGCTGCGCGGCGTGATGCCGTGGGCCAGGTTGTGGGCGATCTGCTTGGCACGGCGGCGCTCCGTCTCGCCGATGGCCTTCTTCATCGACTCCGTCATGTTGTCCGCGTAGAGGATCGCCCGGCCGTGCAGGTTGCGGGCGGCCCGGCCGATGGTCTGGATCAGCGAGCGCTCGGCACGCAGGAAGCCTTCCTTGTCCGCGTCCAGGATGGCCACCAGCGACACCTCCGGGATGTCCAGGCCCTCGCGCAGCAGGTTGATGCCCACCAGCACGTCGAAGGCGCCCAGCCGCAGGTCGCGCAGGATCTCCACCCGCTCGACCGTGTCGATGTCGCTGTGCATGTAGCGCACCTTCACGCCGTTGTCGGCCAGGTAGTCGGTGAGCTGCTCCGCCATGCGCTTGGTCAGCGTGGTGATCAGCACCCGCTCGTGCTTCTCGGCGCGGATGCGGATCTCCTGCAGCACGTCGTCGACCTGGTGCGTGGCCGGGCGCACCTCGACCTCGGGGTCGATCAGGCCGGTGGGCCGCACCAGCTGCTCTACCACCTGCCCCGCGTGCTCGTTCTCGTAGTTGGCCGGCGTGGCCGACACGAAGACCACCTGCCGCATGCGGGTCTCGAACTCCTCGAACTTCAGCGGCCGGTTGTCCAGCGCCGAAGGCAGCCGGAAGCCGTACTCCACCAGCGTGGTCTTGCGCTGGCGATCGCCGGCGTACATCGCATTGAGCTGGCCGATCATCTGGTGGCTCTCGTCCAGGAACATCATGGCGTCCTTGGGCAGGTAGTCGGTCAGCGTCGACGGCGGCGCCCCGGGCGGCGAGCCCGAGAGGTGGCGCGTGTAGTTCTCGATGCCCTTGCAGTGGCCGACCTCGCTGAGCATTTCCAGGTCGAAGCGGGTGCGCTGCTCCAGGCGCTGGGCCTCCACCAGCTTGCCCATGCCGACCAGTTCCTTCAGGCGCTGCTCCAGCTCCATCTTGATCGACTCCACCGCCGAGACCACCTTCTCGCGCGGCGTCACGTAGTGGCTGGACGGGTAGATGGTGAAGCGCGGCACCTTCTGGCGGATGCGGCCGGTGAGCGGGTCGAACAGCTGCAGCGACTCGATCTCGTCGTCGAACAGCTCGAGGCGCACCGCCAGCTCGCTGTGTTCGGCCGGGAACACGTCGATGGTGTCGCCGCGTACGCGGAAGGTGCCGCGCGAGAAGTCCTGCTCGTTGCGGGTGTACTGCATGCGGATCAGCTGGCCGATCACGTCGCGCTGGCCGATCTTGTCCCCCACGCGGCAGATGAACCGCATCTGCGTGTAGTCCTCGGGGGCGCCGATGCCGTAGATGGCGCTCACCGTGGCCACGATGACGGTGTCGCGCCGCTCCAGCACGCTCTTGGTGGCCGACAGCCGCATCTGCTCGATGTGTTCGTTGATCGAGCTGTCCTTCTCGATGAACAGGTCGCGCTGCGGGACGTACGCCTCGGGCTGGTAGTAGTCGTAGTAGCTGACGAAGTACTCCACTGCGTTCTTGGGAAAGAACTCGCGGAACTCCGAGTACAGCTGCGCGGCCAGCGTCTTGTTGGGCGCGAACACGATGGCCGGTCGCCCCAGGCGCGCGATCACGTTGGCCATCGTGAAGGTCTTGCCGGAGCCGGTCACGCCCAGCAGGGTCTGGAACACCTCGCCGTCCAGCACGCCTTCCACCAGCTTCTCGATCGCCTTGGGCTGGTCCCCCGCGGGCGGGTACGGCTGGTACAGCTCGAAGGGCGAACCGGGATAGGTGATGAACTCACCCTTGTGCGTTTCCGGCATGGCGGTTGCGATTTCTGGCATGGGTGCTGCTGAGGTGATGGAGGGGACGCGCGCTTAAAATCGCAGGCAAGCCGGACAGCCTACAGCATGCTCCGGCACCACCGCACTCCCCGCTTTCCGACATCTTCCAGAGGATCCCCCGCATGTCTTTGTTCCAGTCCGTCGAAATGGCCCCGCGCGACCCCATCCTGGGTCTCAACGAGCAGTTCAACGCCGACACCAACCCGCAGAAGGTCAACCTCGGCGTGGGCGTCTACTACGACGACAGCGGCAAGCTCCCCCTGCTGCAGTGCGTGCAGCGGGCGGAAAAGCAGATGATGGAAGCGCCAAAGGCGCGCGGCTACCTGCCCATCGACGGCATCGCCGCGTACGACCAAGCCGTCAGGAACCTCGTATTTGGGGCCGAAAGCGAGCCGGTCAAGGCCGGCCGCATCGCCACCGTCCAGGCCCTGGGCGGCACCGGCGGCCTGAAGATCGGCGCCGACTTCCTGCGCAAGGTGAACCCCGGCGCCAAGGTGCTGATCAGCGACCCGAGCTGGGAGAACCACCGCGCCCTGTTCAGCCAGGCCGGCTTCACGGTCGAGACCTACCCGTACTACAACGCCGCGCGCCGCGGCATCGACTTCGACGGCATGCTCACCGCGCTGAACATGGCGCCCGAAGGCACCGTGGTGGTCCTGCACGCCTGCTGCCACAACCCCACCGGCTACGACATCACGGCCGAGCAGTGGGACCAGGTGATCGCCGCCACCAAGGCGAAGAAGCTGGTGCCCTTCCTGGACATGGCCTACCAGGGCTTCGGCACGGGCATCACCGAAGACGGCGCGGTGATCGGCAAGTTCGTGGCCTCCGGCCAGGACTTCTTCGTGGCGACCTCGTTCTCGAAGAGCTTCAGCCTCTACGGCGAACGGGTCGGCGCCCTGTCGGTGCTGTGCGGCGACAAGGACGAAACCCACCGCGTCCTGAGCCAGCTCAAGATCATGATCCGCACCAACTACAGCAACCCGCCCATCCACGGCGCGACCGTGGTGACGACGGTGCTGAGCGACCCCGAACTGCGCGCGCTCTGGGAGAAGGAGCTGGGCGAGATGCGCCTGCGCATCAAGCAGATGCGGCTGGCGCTGGTGGAAAAGCTCAAGGCCTCGGGCGTGAAGGAGGACATGGGCTTCATCACCACCCAGATCGGCATGTTCAGCTACTCGGGCCTGTCCAAGGACCAGATGGTGCGGCTGCGCAACGAGTTCGGCGTCTACGGCACGGACACCGGCCGCATGTGCGTGGCGGCGCTGAACAGCAAGAACATCGACTACGTCTGCCGGTCGATCGCTTCGGTGATCTGAGGGGCGCCGGGGCCGCTCAGCCCCACACGATCGACCGCATCGCGATCGACGCGCCCTGGTAGCCCTCGTTGAAGAAGCGCACCGGCTCGCCCGGTTGCGCGGCGCCCGCCGCGTGCAGCAGCGGCAGGTAGTGCTCGTGGCTCGGATGCGCGAGCTGCGCCATCTCGCCCCACGACTGGAAACGCGCCAGTTCGTCCATGTTCCCCTCTCGCACGCACTCGGCCACCTTGGCATCGAAGGCCACGGTCCAGTCGTAGGCCTGGTTCGACGGCAGGTCGCGCCGCATGGTGCGCAGGTTGTGCACCGTGTTGCCCGTGCCCACCACCAGCACGCCGCGCTCGCGCAGCGCACGCAGGCGCCGGCCCATGGCCAGGTGCCCGGCGGGCGGCTGGTCCCAGTCCAGGCTCAGCTGCACCACCGGGATCTGCGCCGAGGGGAACATGGGCTTGAGCACGGACCAGCTGCCGTGGTCCAGGCCCCACTCGGCCTTGTCGACGCCGGCGCCAAGGAACCGGGCGATCTCGCCCGCCGCGGCCGGAGCGCCCGGCACCGGGTACTGCTGCGCGAAGAGCTCCGCCGGAAACCCGCCGAAGTCGTGGATGGTCTTGGGCCGCTCCATGCCGGTCAGCCACCAGCCGTGGGTGAGCCAATGGGCGGAGATGCAGAGGATCAGCTGCGGCACCGGCCAGCGCGGGCCGAACTCGAGACCCAGGGATTGCCAGCTGCGGCGCCACTCGTTGTCCTCGATGGCATTCATCGGGCTGCCGTGGCCGATGAACATCGCGGGCATCCGCGGGCTGGGCCGCAGGCTCTGCAAGGAAAGTGACAGGTCGGATTCCTCGGAGGTCATGGGTTCTTGGTTGACAGAAGCTTGCTGAAAATTCCCGCAAATCGTGCACTGCAAAACGGCGACGATGCCGCTGGTCGGAAGAAGCGTCCCAATCGGCGCCTTCGGGTTTTATGGATGAGCACCGGGACTGCAGGACTGATATATTGCATCGCACCATTCCCTTTGGGGGCCACAGCACATGCTCTACCATATTTACGAAGCCCAACGTTCGCTGATGGAACCCTTCGCCGACTTCGCTCAGGCGGCGGCAAAACTCTACAGCAACCCCCTCACCCTCTTTGGCCAGAACCCGCTCGCGCAGCGCGCTTCCGCCGCGTACGAGCTGGTGTACCGCCTGTGGAAGGACTACGAGAAGCCCCAGTTCGACATCAAGACCGTCGAAGTCGACGGCATCGACGTCGTCATCCATGAAGGCGTGGAGCTGGACAAGCCCTTCTGCGAACTGCGCCGCTTCAAGCGCTTCTCGGACGATCCCGGCACGCTGGCCAAGCTCAAGTCGCAACCGGCCGTGCTGGTGGTGGCCCCGCTTTCGGGCCATTACGCCACCCTGCTGCGCGACACGGTGCGCAGCCTGCTGGCCGACCACAAGGTCTACATCACCGACTGGAAGAACGCCCGCACGGTGCCGCTGGAAAAAGGCGAGTTCCACCTGGACGACTACGTCAACTACGTGCAGGACTTCATCCGCCACCTGCAAGGCACCTACGGCAACTGCCACGTGATCAGCGTGTGCCAGCCCACCGTGCCGGTGCTCGCGGCGGTGTCGCTGATGGCTTCGCGCGGCGAGGTCACGCCGCTGACGATGACCATGATGGGCGGCCCCATCGACGCCCGCAAGTCGCCCACCGCGGTGAACAACCTGGCGATGAACAAGAGCTTCGAATGGTTCGAGAACAACGTGATCTACCGCGTTCCGACCAGCTTCCCCGGTGCCGGCCGCCGCGTGTACCCGGGCTTCCTGCAGCACACCGGTTTCGTGGCGATGAACCCCGACCGCCACCTGTCCAGCCACTACGACTACTTCAAGCACCTGGTCGCCGGCGACGACGACAAGGCCGAGGGGCACCGCCAGTTCTACGACGAGTACAACGCCGTGCTCGACATGGACGCCGACTACTACCTGGAGACCGTTCGCACCGTGTTCCAGGAGTTCGCCCTGGTCAACGGCACCTGGGACGTGATCAGCGAGGACGGCGAGCTCGAGCGGGTCAAGCCGCACGACATCACGACCACCGCGCACCTGACCATCGAAGGCGAGCTGGACGACATCTCCGGCGCCGGCCAGACCGAAGCGGCGCACGAGCTTTGCTACAACGTGCCCAAATCGCGCCAGAAGCACATCGAGGTCGAGGGGGCCGGCCACTACGGCATCTTCTCGGGCCGCAAGTGGCGGGAGATCGTCTACCCCGAGGTGCGCGCGTTCATCGCCCGCTTCAATGACGGGGCGGTCGTGCCCACCGCGCAACGCACGGCGCCGGCCAAGGTGTCGGCCCGCAAGAAGGCGGTCGAGCCGGCGGCCTGATCGCCCGGCCGGCCGAAGGCGCCCCGCCCGGAGTCTTTGCCATGTCCGATCTCGCGGCGCGGCTGCACGCCGCGTTGCCGCAGACGCAGTGCACGCGCTGCGGCTATCCCGATTGCGAGTCCTACGCCCGGGCCATGGCCGAGGGCGAGGCGCAGATCAACCAGTGCCCGCCCGGCGGCGCAGAAGGCATCGCCCGGCTGGCCGCCCTCACCGGCCGCCCCCCGCTGCCGCTCAACCCGGCCAACGGCCTGGAAGGTCCTCGCACCGTCGCCGTGATCGACGAGGCCTGGTGCATAGGCTGCACCCTCTGCCTGAAGGTCTGCCCCACCGACGCCATCCTGGGCGTGCACAAGCGCATGCACACGGTCGTCGAGCCGTACTGCACGGGCTGCGAATTGTGCGTGCCGGTGTGCCCGGTCGACTGCATCTCGCTGGAGAACGTCACCGGCGACCGCACCGGCTGGCAGGCATGGGATGCCGAACAGGCCGGGCTGGCGCTGGACCGCTACGAGGCGCGCAAGCAGCGCCTGGCGCGCGAACAGGTCGAGCAGCAGGACCGCCTGGAGCGCAAGGCCGAGGCCAAGCTCGCCGACCTGCCGGCCCACACCCACGGGGCCGAGGGCGCGGAAGCCGATCGCAAGCGCGCCATCATCGAAGCGGCCCTGGCCCGGGCGAAGGCGCGGCGGGGGAAGTCTTGAGAACAGAACACAGAGGCACAGAGGCACAGAGGCAAGGGGAGGACTCCTTTAATGGAAACCTCTGTGTGCCTCTGTGCCTCCGTGCCTCTGTGTTCTGTTCCCGGTTCACCCGCCGCCGACGTCGTTCACCTGCTCGTTGAACTCCGCCAGGCCCATCGCGGCGCCCACCTCGCGCGGCAGCGCGTCGCGCGCCGAGAACACGCCCAGGATGCGGCCCCCGCCCACCACCGGCAGGTGCCGGAAGCCGCGCTCCAGCATGATCAGCACGGCCTCGGACACCGGCAGCTCGGGCCGCACGCAGATCGGCTGGGGCGTCATCACCTCGCGCACCGGCGTGTGGGCCGGATCGAGGGCGCGGGCCAGCACCCGCGTCATCAGGTCGCGCTCGGTGAGGATGCCCAGCAGCTTGTCGGGCGGCTCCATCACCAGCACGCTGCCGCAGCTCGCCCGGGTCATCATGCAGGCCGCCTCGTAGACGGACGCGTCGGGACCGACGCGCACCACGTGCTTGTGCGACATCGACTGGAACACGGTGCGTTCGCTCATGGGGCACCTCCTGGATGGCCCGCGCCGGGGCCGGGGCTGCGCGCCTGCGCAGGGTTGCCGCTGCGCTAGCGCAGCGATGCGTTGCGCTAGCGCAGCGATGCGTTCAGCTTCTGCAGGGCGGCCGCGCCGGGACACAGGTCCGGCTCGCCCAGCACGTTGAGCGGGCGGTCGCTGGTGTTCAGCGCGGTGTGCAGGTCGGTGGCCAGCGGGTCCACGTACAGAAGCCCCGTGACCACCTCGCCCCGCGCCTGGTGTTCCTGCATGTAGGCCATGGCCTGACCGCGGTCGGTCGGGTCGTAACCGGCATGCAGGCTGCGAAGCCGCAGCAGGGTGCCGTCGTGCTGCCGCACGTCGACCGCCTCGCCCGGCCCGTAGTCGGCCGTGATCTCCTCGCGGCCGGTGATGAAGTCGATGCGGCTGACCGACTCGTTGTGCTCGCGCACGTAGTCGTAGCTCTTGGTGCTGCCCGGGTGGTTGTTGAAGGCCACGCAGGGGCTGATCACGTCGATGAAGGCCGCGCCCCCGTGCTGCAGCGCGCCCTTGACCAGCGGCACCAGCTGCTCCTTGTTCCCGGAAAAGGCACGGGCGACGAAGGTGGCGCCCAGCTGCAGCGCCAGCCCGACGAGGTCGACCGGGCTGTCGCTGTTGATGACGCCCTTCTTGCTCTTGGAGCCCTGGTCGGCCGTGGCCGAGAACTGCCCCTTGGTCAGGCCGTACACGCCGTTGTTCTCCACGATGTAGGCCATGCGCACGCCGCGCCGCATCGCGTGCGCGAACTGGCCCAGGCCGATGGAGGCCGAATCCCCGTCGCCCGACACGCCCAGGTACAGCAGCTCGCGGTTGGCCAGGTTGGCACCGGTCAGCACGCTGGGCATGCGGCCGTGCACGGTGTTGAAGCCGTGCGAAGCACCCAGGAAGTAGTCCGGCGTCTTGGAGCTGCAACCGATGCCCGAGAGCTTGGCGACGCGGTGCGGCTCGATGTCCAGCTCCCAGCAGGCCTGGATGATGGCGGCCGAGATCGAGTCGTGGCCGCAGCCCGCGCAGAGCGTGGAGATCTTGCCCTCGTAGTCGCGCCGGGTGTAGCCGACGCGGTTCCTCTCCAGCGTGGGATGGCGCAGGGGCGGCTTGGCGATGTAGGTCATGGCTGCAGCTCCGTGGCGTGGCGGGCGGGCATGCGCGTGGCGGGCGTCGCCTGCACGTGGCGCAGGATGGCCGAGGTGATGAAGCGCGCGGTGATCGGCGTGCCGTCGTAGTGCAGCACCTTCACCAGCCGGGCGGGGTCGATCTCCAGCTCGTTGACCAGCAGGGTGCGCATCTGCGCGTCGCGGTTCTGCTCGACCACGAAGACCTGGTCGTGCGCCGCGATGAACGCGGCCACGCTGTCGGGGAACGGGAAGGCGCGCAGCCGCATCGCGTCCACCTGCACGCCCTGCGCCGTGAGCACGTCCAGCGCCTCGGCCATCGCCGGGCTGGTGGAGCCGAAGTACAGCACGCCCAGCCGCGTCGGCGCCGCGGCCGTCCGCACCACCGGTTGCGGCACCAGGTCCGCCGCGGTGCGGAACTTGCGCAGCAGCCGTTCCACGTTGTAGAGGTAGTCGGGCCCGCGCTCGGAGTAGCGCGCGTATGGGTCGCGCGTGGTGCCGCGGGTGAAGTAGCTGCCGCGCGTCGGGTGCGTGCCCGGCAGGGTGCGCCAGGGGATGCCGTCGCCGTCCACGTCCTTGTAGCGGCCGAAGTCCTTGCCGGCCTCCAGTTCGTCGGCCGTCATCACCTTGCCGCGGTCGAAGCCGCGCCCCTCCTCCCAGGCGAAGGGCCGGCACAGGCGCTGGTTCATGCCGATGTCCAGGTCGGTCATCACGAACACCGGCGTCTGCAGGCGGTCGGCCAGGTCGAGCGCCGCCGCCGAATGCTCGAAGCATTCGTGCGGGTCCTCGGGGAACAGCAGGATGTGCTTGGTGTCGCCGTGCGAGGCGTAGGCGCAGGCCAGCACGTCGGCCTGCTGGGTGCGCGTGGGCATGCCGGTCGAAGGGCCGCCGCGCTGCACGTTGATGATGGTGACGGGGATCTCGGCGAAGTAGGCCAGGCCGATGAACTCCGTCATCAGCGAGACGCCGGGGCCCGAGGTGGCCGTGAAGGCTCGCGCGCCGTTCCACCCGGCCCCGACCACCATGCCGATGGACGCGATCTCGTCCTCGGCCTGCACGATGGCGTAGCGGTTCTGCCCGGTGGCCGGATCGACCCGGAACTTGGCGCAGTACTTCTGGAAGGCTTCGGCCACCGACGAAGACGGCGTGATCGGGTACCAGGCCGCCACCGTCGCCCCGCCGTAGACGCAGCCCAGCGCCGCGGCGCTGTTGCCGTCCACGAAGATGCCGTCGCGCACCTTGTCGGCGCGCCTCACGTGCAGGCCGATCGGCGGCTTGAGGTGCTCGCTGGCGAAATCGCGGCCCAGGTGCAGCGCCTGCACGTTGGAGGCCAGCAGCTTCTCCTTGCCGCGGTACTGCTCGCCGAACAGCTTCTCGATCACCTGGGGCTCGATCTCCAGCAGCACCGACAGCGCGCCCACGTACACGATGTTCTTGAACAGCTGGCGCTGGCGCGGGTCGCTGTAGACGGCGTTGCAGATCTCGGTGAGCGGCATGCCGATCACCGAGATGTCGGGGCGGAACTTCGACGGCGGCAGCGGCCGCGTGCTGTCATAGAACAGGTAGCCGCCGGGCTCGAGCTCGGCCACGTCGGCGTCCCAGGTCTGCGGGTTCATCGCCACCATCATGTCGATGCCGCCGCGCCGGCCCAGCCAGCCGGCTTCGCTCACCCGCACCTCGTACCAGGTGGGCAGGCCCTGGATGTTGCTGGGGAAGATGTTGCGCGGGCTGACCGGCACGCCCATGCGCAGGATGGCCTTGGCGAACAGCTCGTTGGCCGACGCCGAGCCGGAGCCGTTGACGTTGGCGAACTTGACGACGAAGTCGTTGACGGCTTCGATGGGCTTCATGCGATGGCCTTTCGCGCAGGGTCGCGGGCCCGGGGCCCGGCCTGCGTGGTGTCGAGCAGGAACTTCTGCATGTCCCAGGCGCCGGTGGGGCAGCGCTCGGCGCACAGGCCGCAGTGCAGGCAGACGTCCTCGTCCTTGGCCATGATGCGGCCGGTCTTGAGCGGCCCGCCGATGTAGAGGTCCTGCGCCAGGTTGAGCGCCGGCGCCTTCAGGCGCTGCCTCAGTTGCGGCTCCTCGCCGTTCTCGGTGAAGGTGATGCAGTCCATCGGGCAGATGTCCACGCAGGCGTCGCACTCGATGCAGGCGCTTTCGGTGAACACGGTCTGCACGTCGCAATTGAGGCAGCGCTGCGCCTCCTTGAAGGCGGTGGCGGCATCGAAGCCCAGCTCCACCTCCACCTTGATGCTGGCCAGCGCCCGCTCGGCCTTGGCCCAGGGCACCTTGTAGCGCAGGTCCAGCGAGGTGTCGTTGTCGTAGCTCCACTCGTGGATGCCCATCTTCTGCGACATCAGGTTGGTCATCGGCGCCGGCCGCACCGCCACGTCCTGCCCGTGAAGGAAGCGGTCGATCGACACCGCCGCCTCGTGCCCGTGGGCCACGGCGGTGATGATGTTCTTGGGCCCGAAGGCCGCATCGCCGCCGAAGAAAACGTGCGGCAGCGTGGACTGGAAGCTTTCCTTGTGCAGCCTGGGCAGGCCCCACTCATCGAACGCCAGGCCGCAATCGCGCTCGATCCAGGGGAAGGCGTTCTCCTGCCCCACGGCCACCAGCACCTCGTCGCACTCGAAGAAGGCGTCGGGCTCGCCGGTGGGCACCAGGCGGCGTCGGCCGCGCTCGTCGTATTCGGCCTTGACGAGCTCGAACGTCATGCCGGTCAGGCGGCCGTCCTCGTGCACGAAGGCCTTGGGCACGTGGTAGTTGAGGATGGGGATGCCCTCGTGCATGGCGTCCTCCTTCTCCCAGGGCGACGCCTTCATCTCCTCGAATCCGCTGCGCACGATGACCTTGACGTCGGTGCCGCCCAGGCGCCGCGCCGACCGGCAGCAGTCCATCGCCGTGTTGCCGCCGCCCAGCACGATCACGCGCTTGCCGACGCTGGTGACGTGCCCGAACGAGACCGAGGCCAGCCATTCGATGCCGATGTGGATCTTCGTGGCGGCTTCCTTGCGGCCGGGCAGCTCGAGGTCGCGCCCGCGCGGCGCGCCGCAGCCGACGAAGACCGCGTCGTAGCCCTGCGCGAGCAGCGCCTTCATGGAATCGATGCGACGGCCGCCCTCGAAGCGCACGCCCAGGTCCAGGATGTAGCCGGTCTCCTCGTCGATCACCGACTCGGGCAGGCGGAAGCGCGGGATCTGCGTCCACATGAAGCCGCCGGCCTTGGCCTCGCCGTCGAAGATCGTGACGTCATAGCCCAGCGGTGCGAGATCGCGCGCCACGGTGAGCGAGGCGGGCCCCGCTCCCACGCAGGCGATGCGCTTGCCGTTCTTCGGCCCCACCTGGGGCATGCGGCCCCGCACGTCGCCCTTGAAGTCGGCGGTGACGCGCTTCAAGCGGCAGATCGCCACCGGCTCGGGATGCTCCGCGTTGGCCTCCTCCACCCGCCCGCGCCGGCAGGCCGGCTCGCAGGGGCGGTCGCAGGTGCGCCCCAGGATGCCCGGGAAGACGTTGGACACCCAGTTGACCATGTAGGCGTCGCTGTAGCGACCCTGGGCGATCAGCCGGATGTACTCGGGAACGGGGGTGTGGGCGGGACAGGCGTACTGGCAATCGACGACCTTGTGGAAATAGGTCGGATCGGCGGTATCGGTTCGCTGCAAGGTGTCTCCTTTAGCGCATCCCGCCGGCGCCCTGCGGCGCTCGCCGGGGCGGGGCTCTCAATCCCCGTCCCCCACTATGGCGCCCGGGTCCCCCGCCGCTGCTCGGGGCTTACCCGGGTGGGCAACTCAACCGCGCGGCGCGGTGTCGCCCAGCACGATGCTTTCGTATGCGTGCAGCGAAGGCAGGCCGCCCGTGTGCAGGAAGAGCACGTTCTCTTCCGGCTCGAAGAAGCCCTGGCGAGCCAGGCCGATGAGGCCGGCCATGATCTTGCCGGTGTAGACCGGGTCCAGCGGAATGCCCTCGGTGCGGGCCAGCAGCTGCACCGCCTCCACCATCGCCGCGTTCGGCACCGAGTACTTGGGCTGCCAGTAGCCGCCGATGCTCTGCACGGCTTCGCGCGGCACCTGGATGCCGGTGCCCAGCAGGTCCATCACGGCCTGCGCCTCCTTGTGCACCAGGGGCTCCTGGTCGGCCGGATCACGGCTGACGCCGATGCCCACGAGGGGGATGCGGATGTTGTTGCCCAGGAAGCCGGCCACCATGCCGCCATGGGTGCCGGAGCTGCCCGAGCCCACCACCACGCGGTCGATCTTCAGCCCCTGCTCGAACAGCTGCTGCTGCAGCTCCTGCGCGCAGGCCACGTAGCCCAGCCCGCCCAGCGCGTTGGAGCCGCCGCCGGGGATGATGTAGCCCTTGCGGCCCTCGGCTGCCAGCGCGTCGGCCATCTTCTGCATCTCGGCGGCCATGTTGCTGCCGCCGGGCACGACGGTGATCTTCTCCACGCCCAGCAGGCGGAACATGAAGTTGTTGCCGCTGGCCTTGGGGTCGTAGCTCTCGGGCACGCGCTCCTCGATGACGAAGCGGCACTTCAGCCCCTCCTTCACCGCGGCAGCCAGCGTGATGCGGCAGTGGTTGGACTGCGGCGCGCCGCAGGTGACCAGCGTGTCCGCGCCCTGGGCCAGCGCGTCGGCGACCAGGAACTCCAGCTTGCGCGTCTTGTTGCCGCCGGGGAACAGGCCCAGCATGTCGTCGCGCTTGATCCACACGCGCGGGCCCTTGCCGCCGGGGCAGGTCTTCGCGAGCGCGGCGGTGAAGTGGGGGAGGAATTCGATCGGGGTGGCGAACGGCGTGTAGCGCCGGCGGGGGAATCGGGAGAGGTCCATGCGCCGATCTTAAACACCGCCGCTCCCTAGAATCGGCGCTCCATCCCACAGGAGTTCCAATGCCCTTCCGCCGGCTCGTCGTCGCCCTGCTTGCCTGTACCGCAGCCTTCGCGCACGCCCAATCCGCTTCCAGCGGCAAACCGATCCGCTTCATCGTGCCCTACCTGGCGGGCGGCACCACCGACCTGGTCGCACGCACGGTGGGCGAGGAGATGGCGCGCCGGCTCGGCCAGCCCGTGGTCATCGAGAACCGGCCCGGCGCCGGCGGCAACATCGGCATGGATGCCGTGGCCAAGGCGGCGCCCGACGGCACCACCATCGGCTTCGGCGCGATCTCGACCAACGCGCTCAACGCCCACATCTACCGCAAGATGCCTTTCGATCCGCGGCGCGACTTCACCGCCGTCGGCATGCTGGGCTACTCGACCATCGTGCTCGAGGTGGGCCCCGGCGTGCCGGTGAAGGACGTGAAGGACTTCATCGCCCATGCCCGCCGCAACCCGGGCCTGCATTTCGGCACCGCCGGCGCCGGCACCTCGATGCACCTGGCCGGCACGATGTTCGCGCAGATGGCCGGCGTGAACCTGGTGCACGTGCCGTACAAGGGCAGCGTTCCCGGCATCACCGACATGCTGGGCGGGCACCTGCCGGCGATGTTCGACAACCTGCCGGCCTCGCTGCCGCACATCCAGGCCGGCAAGCTCAAGCCGCTGGCCGTGGCGGGCAAGCGCCGCTCGCCCGCGCTGCCGGACGTGCCCACGATGGCCGAGGCGGGCCTGGCGGGCTATGAAGTGGATCCCTGGTTCGGCGTGTACGGGCCGGCCGGCATGGACCCGAAGGTGGTGCGCGCGCTCAACACCGCGCTGGTGGAGGCGCTGCGCCAGCCCGCGGTGAAGGACAAGCTGGAGAAGGCCGGCTTCACGCCGCAAGGCTCCACGCCCGAGGAGCTGGAGAAGCTCACCCAGTCCGAGTACGTGCGGCTGGGCAAGGTGGCCTCGCAGGCTCAGATGATCGCGGACTGAGCCAGGGCCGAGAACGCCTTCACCACCTCGGGCGGGGCCTGCACCAGCTCGATCAGCACGCCTTCGCCACCGATCGGGCTGTCCTCGTTGCCCTTGGGGTGGATGAAGCAGATGTCGAAGCCGGCGGCACCCTTGCGGATGCCGCCCGGCGCGAAGCGCACGCCCTGCTCGCCCAGCCACTTGACGGCCACGGGCAGGTCGTCGATCCACAGGCCGATGTGGTTGAGCGGCGTCGCGTGGACCGCCGGCTTGCCGTTCGGATCGATCGGCTGCATCAGGTCCACCTCCACCTTGAGCGGCCCGGCGCCCAGCGCGCAGATGTCCTCGTCGACGTTCTCGCGCTCGCTCCTGAACGTGCCGGTGACCTCCAGGCCGAACACGTCGACCCAGAGCTTGCGCAGCCGCTGCTTGTCGGGGCCGCCGATGGCGATCTGCTGCACACCCAGCACGCGGAAGGGTCTGGTCGTCGTCATTTCTCGAACTCCACGATCGGCTGGTCCACGCTGAGTGACTCGCCCTTGGCCGCCAGCACCTGGGCGACCACGCCGTCGGCGTTGGCGAACAGAACGTTCTCCATCTTCATGGCCTCGATGACGGCCACGCGCTCCCCGGCCTGCACCTTCTGGCCGGGCTGCACGGCCACGTCCACCAGCAACCCCGGCATGGGCGAGAGCACGTAGCGGCTCATGTCGGGCGGCGCTTTGTAGGGCATCAGCTCGTGCAGTTGCGCCGTGCGCGGCGTCATCACCATCGCCACCAGGCGGGTGCCGTTGTGGCTGATCGCGGTGGCCAGCGGGTTCTTGCCGACGCCGCGCTCCACCAGGGCCGCGAACGGCCGGCCGTCGACCGTGCCGCGGATGCGCGAGGCGCCCAGGTGCCAGGTGCTGCAGATCTCGTAGCGCCGGCCGCCGGTCTCCACCACGCTGGAGCCGGAGACGGCCTGGAAGTCCGACACCCTGGCGGCCTGGCGCTGGTCGTGCCCGCCCTCGCCCACCTTGACCACCACGAACTCTTCGCCCACCCGGAAGGTGTGGCCGCGCATCTGGCCGCTGATGCCGGCCGAGCGCTGCAGCGCGCGCCGGTTCACGTAGGCCGCCAGGGCGACCAGGAAGTCCGGGTCGTCGTGCGGCACCTCCTCGGCGCGGAAGCCCTTGCCGTAGTGCTCGGCGATGAAGCCGGTGTTGAAGTCGCCCGCCGCGAACTTCGGATGCGCCAGCAGCGCCGCCTGGAAGGGCACGTTGCTGGAGATGCCGCGGATGACGAAGGCGTTGAGCGCTTCGCGCATCTTCGCAATCGCCTCGGGGCGGTCCTTCCCGTGCACGATCAGCTTGGCGATCATGGAGTCGTACTGCATCGGGATCTCGCCGCCCTCGGCCACGCCCGTGTCCACCCGCACCCCGTACAGGTGTTCGGTGTCGGCCGCCCACATAGCCTCCCTGGGCGGCTGGAAGCGCACCAGACGGCCGGTGGACGGCAGGAAGTTGCGGAACGGGTCCTCGGCATTGATGCGGCACTCGATCGCCCAGCCCTCGCGCTTCACCCCGGCCTGCGTCAGCGGCAGCTTCTCGCCGGCGGCCACTCGGATCATCAGTTCCACCAGGTCCAGCCCGGTGATGCATTCGGTGACCGGATGCTCCACCTGCAGCCGGGTGTTCATCTCCAGAAAGTAGAACGACTGGTCCTTGCCGACCACGAACTCCACCGTGCCGGCGCTCTGGTACTTCACCGCCTGGGCCAGCGCGACGGCCTGCTCGCCCATGGCCTTGCGGGTGGCGTCGCTGATGAAGGGCGAAGGCGCCTCCTCGATCACCTTCTGGTGGCGGCGCTGGATGGAGCACTCGCGCTCGTTGAGGTAGAGCACGTTGCCGTGCGCGTCGCCCAGCACCTGGATCTCGATGTGGCGCGGCTCCTCGACGAACTTCTCGATGAAGACGCGGTCGTCGCCAAAGCTGTTGCGGGCCTCGTTCCGGCAGGAGGTGAAGCCTTCCAGCGCCTCCTTGTCGTTGAACGCCACGCGCAGGCCCTTGCCGCCGCCGCCGGCGCTGGCCTTGATCATGACCGGGTAGCCGATGTCCCTGGCGATCTGCACCGCGCTCTCGGCCGACTCGATGGCGTCGTTCCAGCCGGGAATGGTGTTGACCCGGGCTTCCTTGGCGAGCTTCTTGGACGCGATCTTGTCGCCCATGGCGGCGATGGAGTGGTGCTTGGGGCCGATGAAGGTGATGCCCTCCTCCTCGACCTTGCGCGCGAACTCCTCGTTCTCCGACAGGAAGCCGTAGCCGGGATGGACCGCCTGCGCGCCGGTGCGCTTGCAGGCCTCGATGATGCGGTCCATGCGCAGGTAGCTCTCGCGGCTGGGCGCCGGGCCGATGTGCACGGCCTCGTCGGCCAGGGCCACGTGGCGGGCGTCGCGGTCGGCGTCGGAATAGACGGCGACCGTCTTGATGCCCATCTTGCGGGCCGTCTTGATGACGCGGCAGGCGATCTCGCCACGGTTGGCAATGAGGATCTTTTCGAACATGGTGGTTCTCACTTGTCGCCGTCATTCCCGCGAAGGCGGGAATCCAGTCCGGCACGCGGAGGGAAGCACTGGATCCCCGCCTTCGCGGGGATGACGAGAGGGGACGTCACAGCGGGATGTTCCCGTGCTTGCGCCACGGGTTCTCCAGCTTCTTGTCGCGCAGCATCACCAGCGAGCGGCAGATGCGCTTGCGGGTCTCGTGCGGCAGGATCACGTCGTCGATGAAGCCGCGGGCGCCGGCCACGAAGGGGTTGGCGAAGCGGGCCTTGTACTCGGCCTCGCGCGCCGCCAGCTTGGCCGGGTCGTTCTTGTCCTCGCGGAAGATGATCTCCACCGCGCCCTTGGCACCCATCACCGCGATCTCGGCGTTGGGCCAGGCGAAGTTGACGTCGCCGCGCAGGTGCTTGGAGCTCATCACGTCGTAGGCGCCGCCGTAGGCCTTGCGGGTGATGACCGTCACCTTGGGCACGGTGCACTCGGCGTACGCGTACAGCAGCTTGGCGCCGTGCTTGATGATGCCGCCGTACTCCTGGCTGGTGCCGGGCATGAAGCCGGGCACGTCGACGAAGGTGATCACCGGGATGTTGAACGCGTCGCAGAAGCGCACGAAGCGCGCCGCCTTGGTGGAGCTCTTGATGTCCAGGCAGCCGGCCAGCACCAGCGGCTGGTTGGCCACGATGCCCACCGTCTGCCCCTCCATGCGGGCGAAGCCGATGATGATGTTCTTCGCGAACTCGGGCTGCAGCTCGAAGAAGTCGCCGTCGTCCACGGTCTTGACGATCAGCTCCTTCATGTCGTACGGCTTGTTCGGGTTGTCCGGCACCAGCGTGTCGAGCGAAGCGTCCATGCGGTCCACCGGGTCGTTGCTCGGGCGGATCGGCGGCTTCTCGCGGTTGTTCAGCGGCAGGTAGTTGTACAGGCGCCGCAGCATGATCAGCGCCTCCACGTCGTTCTCGAAAGCCAGGTCGGCCACGCCGCTGCGGGTGGTGTGCGTGGTGGCGCCGCCCAGCTCCTCGGCGGTGACCTCCTCGTGCGTGACGGTCCTCACCACCTCCGGCCCGGTCACGAACATGTAGGAGCTGTCCTTGACCATGAAGATGAAGTCGGTCATCGCCGGCGAGTACACCGCGCCGCCCGCGCAGGGGCCCATGATCATGCTGATCTGCGGGACCACGCCCGAGGCCATCACGTTGCGCTGGAAAACGTCGGCGTAGCCGCCCAGCGAGGCCACGCCTTCCTGGATGCGCGCGCCGCCGGAGTCGTTGAGCCCGATCACGGGCGCGCCGACCTTCATCGCCTGGTCCATCACCTTGCAGATCTTCTCGGCGTGCGCTTCCGACAGCGCGCCGCCAAACACCGTGAAGTCCTGGCTGAACACGAACACCAGCCGGCCGTTGATCATCCCGTAGCCGGTGACCACGCCGTCGCCCGGCACCTTCTGGTCCTGCATGCCGAAGTCGTGGCAGCGGTGCTCGACGAACATGTCCCATTCCTCGAACGTGCCCTCGTCCAGCAGCAGCTCGATGCGCTCGCGCGCCGTCAGCTTGCCCTTGCGGTGCTGCGCCTCGATGCGGCGCACGCCGCCGCCCTGCCGCGCCGCGTCGCGCTTCTTCTCCAGTTGTTCCAGGATGTCCTGCATTGCTCTTCTCCGAATGTCCTAGTCGATCCGTTCCGGCGGCGCCGCGTGCCACAGCGCCAGCAGCTGCCGCGCCGCGGTGGACGCGGGCACGCCGCCCCCTTCCACCTCCTGCAGCAGCTGCGGCAGCCGCGCCCTGACCTGCGGGTGCGCGCGGAAGTCGTGCTTGAGCCCGCTCTCGATGCGCTCCCACATCCAGTTGCGGGCCTGGTGCCGGCGCCGGGCCTCGATGGCGCCGGCCCCGCCCTGCAGCTGGCGGTAGCGGCTCACCGCCTGCCAGAAGCTCTCGATGCCCTCGCCGGTGAGCGCGCTCAGCTGCAGCACCTGCGCATGCCAGGGGCCGCGGTCGCGCCCCTGCTGGCTGAACAGGCGCAGCGCGCTGGTGATCTGGGCCTGGGCTCGGGTGGCGGCGTCGGGGTCGAGGTCGGCCTTGTTGATGGCCACCAGGTCGGCCAGCTCCATCACGCCCTTCTTGATCGCCTGCAGGTCGTCGCCGGCGTTGGGCAGCTGCAGCAGCACGAACATGTCGGTCATGCCGGCCACCGCCGTCTCGCTCTGGCCCACGCCGACCGTCTCCACGATCACCACGTCGTAGCCGGCGGCCTCGCAGACCAGCATGGCCTCTCGCGTCTTGTCCGCCACGCCGCCCAGCGTGCCGGACGAGGGACTGGGGCGGATGTACGCCTTCTCGTGCACCGAGAGCTTCTCCATCCGCGTCTTGTCGCCCAGGATGGAGCCGCCCGAGACGCTGCTGGACGGATCGATGGTCAGCACCGCCACGCGCTGCCCCTGGTCGATCAGGTACAGGCCCAGCGCTTCGATGAAGGTGCTCTTGCCCACGCCGGGGACGCCCGAGATGCCCAGGCGGAAGGCCTTGCCGGTGTGGGGCAGCAGGGCCGTGAGGAGCTCGTCGCCCCGGGCTCGGTGGTCGTCGCGCGTCGATTCCAGGAGCGTGATCGCCTTGGCGATCGCGCGACGCTGCCGCCCCCCATCGCAGGCGAGGATGTCCGCCGGCGCGACGACCGCCTTCACGCCAGCACCTCGAAGCCGCGGCCGTCCGGCAGCTTGTAGCGAAGGAAATCGCGCCGGTCCTCGGTGAGGATGGCCTGCGTGTCGAGCTGGCTGGCCAGCCAGACCAGCGAGGCGTCGGCCAGGTCCATCAGGGACTTGTGTTTCTCGGAATAGCGCTGCATCCAGGGCAGCAGCTCGCCCAGGTCCGCGGCCTCGAAGTTCAGGACGATGGCACCGCCCTTGTGCAGCCAGTGCAGCATCGCCAGGTGGTTGCGGGGCGACAGCAGGTAGCTGGCTTCGGCCACGCAGGGCCAGGTGGTGGCGAGCTGGTAGCCGGGTGAATGCCGGCCGATCTTGCCGGCGTAATGGCTGTGTCGCTGCTCGGCGTCGTCGAAGAGCGCCACCATGACGCTGGCGTCGAGCAGCACGAATCTCATTTGCGGCCCTGCTTGTCGGCGACGGCCTTGCGCACCAGCGCCTTCACGTCCGCCGCCTTGTTGGTGCGGACCCTGGCCTTGGCCGGATCGGGCAGGCCGTAGGCGGCGCGGGCTTCCTGCAGCAGGTGCACGGGGTCCTGCGGCGAGAGCGCCTCGCGCAGCAGCTCCTGCACGAACCGGGAGCGCGTGCTCCCGCGCCGGGCGACCTCCAGGTCGAGGCGGCGCTCGAGTTCGGGATCGAGCCGGATGGACAAGGTGGACATGGCGGTCGGCTGTATGACGTATGACAGTCACACAAGTATACGCAATCGAAGCGGCTCAGGCGGCCTGCGCCTTGCGGATCTGCTCCAGCACGTCCTTGGCGCTGGCCGGGATGGGGGTGCCGGGGCCGTAGATGCCCTTGACGCCCGCGTCGTAGAGGAAGCCGTAGTCCTGCTGCGGGATCACGCCGCCGACGAACACGATGATGTCGTCGGCGCCCTGCTTGCGCAGCTCCTCGATGATGGCCGGCACCAGGGTCTTGTGACCGGCGGCCAGCGTGGAGACGCCCACCGCGTGCACGTCATTCTCGATCGCCTGGCGGGCGCACTCCTCCGGCGTCTGGAACAGCGGCCCCATGTCGACGTCGAAGCCCAGGTCGGCGTAGGCCGTGGCCACCACCTTGGCGCCGCGGTCGTGGCCGTCCTGGCCCAGCTTGGCGACCATCACCCGCGGGCGCCGGCCCTGCTCCTGCGCGAAGCGGTCGATCTCGTCCTTGAGTTTTTCCCAGCCCTCGGCCGAGTCGTAGGCAGCTGCGTACACGCCGGTCACCTTCTGGGTATCGGCGCGGTGGCGCCCGAACACTTTCTCCAGCGCGTCGGACACCTCGCCGACCGTGGCCCGCAGGCGGATCGCCCGGATGCTCAGGTCGAGCAGGTTGCCGTCGCCCTTCTGCGCCGCGGCCGTCAGGGCCTCCAGCGCGGCCTGCACGCTGGCGCCGTCGCGCCCGGCGCGCAGCTTCTGCAGGCGCGCCACCTGCTGCTCGCGCACCATGTGGTTGTCCACCTCGAGGGTCTCGACCGGATCCTCCTTGGCCAGGCGGTACTTGTTGACGCCGACGATCACGTCCTTGCCGGCGTCGATGCGGGCCTGCTTCTCGGCCGCGGCGGCCTCGATCTTCAGCTTGGCCCAGCCCGAGTCCACCGCGCGCACCATGCCGCCCATGGCCTCGACTTCCTCGATGATCTTCCAGGCGGCGTCGGCCATCTCCTGGGTCAGCTTCTCCATCAGGTAGCTGCCGGCCCACGGATCGATGACGTCGGGGATGTGCGTCTCCTCCTGGAGGATCAGCTGCGTGTTGCGCGCGATGCGCGAGGAGAACGCAGAGGGCAGCGCGATCGCCTCGTCGAAGCTGTTGGTGTGCAGCGACTGGGTGCCTCCGAACACCGCCGCCATCGCCTCCACGGTGGTGCGCACGATGTTGTTGTAGGGGTCCTGCTCGGTGAGCGACCAGCCCGAGGTCTGGCAGTGCGTGCGCAGCATCAGGCTCTTGGGGCTCCTGGCCCCGAAGTCCTTCATGATGCGGCACCACAGCAGGCGGGCCGCGCGCATCTTGGCGATCTCGAGATAGAAGTTCATCCCGATCGCCCAGAAGAACGACAGGCGGCCGGCGAAGTCGTCGACGTTCAGGCCCTTGGCCGTCGCCGTCTTCACGTACTCCTTGCCGTCGGCCAGCGTGAAGGCCAGCTCCAGCGCCTGGTTCGCCCCCGCCTCCTGCATGTGGTAGCCGGAGATCGAGATCGAGTTGAACTTCGGCATGTTCTTCGCCGTGTACTCGATGATGTCGCCCACGATCCGCATGCTGGGCTGCGGCGGATAGATGTAGGTGTTGCGGACCATGAACTCCTTGAGGATGTCGTTCTGGATGGTCCCGGACAGCTTGTCCTGCGCAACGCCCTGCTCCTCGGCCGCCACCACGTAGCCGGCCAGCACCGGCAGCACGGCGCCGTTCATGGTCATGGACACCGACACCTTGTCCAGCGGGATGCCGTCGAACAGGATCTTCATGTCCTCCACCGAGTCGATCGCCACGCCGGCCTTGCCAACGTCGCCGGTCACGCGCGGGTGGTCGCTGTCGTAGCCGCGGTGCGTGGCCAGGTCGAAGGCGACCGACACGCCCTGCCCGCCCGCCTCCAGCGCCTTGCGGTAGAACGCGTTGGACTCCTCGGCCGTGGAAAAGCCCGCGTACTGGCGCAGGGTCCAGGGCCGCACCGCGTACATCGTGGCCTGGGGCCCGCGCACGTAAGGCTCGAAGCCCGGGAGGGTGTTGGTGTGCTCGAGGCCCTTGAGGTCCTCGGCCGTGTAGAGCGGCTTGACGGCGATGCCGTCCGGGGTGATCCAGTTCAGGGCCTGGGGGTCGCCGCCGGGCGCGGACTTGGCGGCGGCCTTGGCCCACGCCTCGAGGCTGACGGGCGGGAATTCGGGGGCTGAGCTCATGGGGAGGGTCGGTTCGCGAAGACGGCCGGCATCTTACCGCATTCATAATTATTGATTCAGAATGCGGATGACGCCTAGAATCGCCGCCCATGTCCGCCGTCTCGCTCGCCCCCCGCGCCCTCTATGAAGAGGTGGCCGAGCTGCTGCGCCAGCGCATCTTCCGGCGCGAGCTGGAGCCGGGCAGCTGGATCGACGAGGTGCGCATCGCGCAGGAGTACGGCATCAGCCGCACGCCGCTGCGCGAGGCCCTCAAGGTGCTGGCGGCCGAAGGCCTGGTGACCATGAAGGTGCGGCGTGGTGCCTACGTCACCGAGGTGTCGGACCAGGACCTGGCCGAGGTCTACCACCTGCTCTCGCTGCTGGAGAGCGATGCCGCCGCGGTCGCCGCGACGCGCGCCACCGACGAGCAGCTTCGCGAGCTGCAGGCCCTGCACAAGGAACTGGAAGGCGCGGTGCGCAACCGCGAGAAGTTCTTCGCCGTCAACGAGCGCTTCCACATGCGCTTGCTGGAGATCGCCGGCAACCGCTGGCGCAACCAGATGGTGGCCGACCTGCGCAAGGTGATGAAGCTCAATCGCCACAACTCGCTGCTCAAGTCGGGCCGCATCGCGGAGAGCCTGGCCGAACACGGGCTGGTGATGAAGGCGCTGGAAAAGCGCGACGGCGCGGCGGCGATGCGGCGGATGCAGGAGCACTTCCGCAACGGGTTGGAAGCGGCGGGCTGAGGCCACAGCGCGGCCTGGGTTTACAGCCGCCTGCCGAGCCACGGGGCCCTGCCGCCAGCGGTTTTTTGCTACCCTGCGGCGACTTGCCGACGCCGGAAGGAGCGCCATGGACCGCCGCAGCTTCATCGAGTCTTGTGCCGCCCAGGCGACCTGCCTGACCACCGCGGCGGCCTTGCCGGCATTCGCTGCCGATGCGAAGCCCAAGGAATACGCCAAGGCTGTCTTGGTCGACGAACAGCGCCGGCCGCTCAAGGCCTCCAGCCTGAAGGCGCGCAGCAACTACGTCTTCCATTACCCGTTCGAGGCCACGCCCGCCTTCCTGCTGGACCTGGGCAAGGCCGCGGGCCCGCAGACGCTCACCACCCGCAGCCGCGACACCTACGCCTGGCCGGGCGGGGTCGGGCCGCGGCGCAGCATCGTCGCCTTCTCGGCGATCTGCGCGCACCAGCTGGTGTACCCGACCAAGGACGTGAGCTTCATCAGCTTCCGCCCGAGGAAGGCCAGCAAGGGCGTGCGCGACGACCTCATCCACTGCTGCGCGGAGCACAGCCAGTACGACCCGGCCAAGGGCGCCCAGGTGCTCTCCGGTCCCGCGGAGCAGCCGCTGTGCGCGGTGCTGCTCACGCACGATCCCAAGGACGATTCGCTGACGGCCTACGCCACGCTGGGTGGCGAACTGTTCGACCAGTTCTTCCGCAAGTACCAGGCCAAGCTCAGCTTCGACGTGGGGCCGCGCGCGGTCAACCCGGTGGCCCGGGAAACCGTGGTGAGCGAACTCGAGCGGTTCTGCCGCAACACCATCCAGTGCTGACGGCCGGCGGCCCCGGCCGCTCGCGCTAGTCGGGCTTGGCGCCCGACTCCTTGACCACCTTCGCCCACTTCGCCATCTCCGACTGCACCAGCGTGGCCAGCTGGTCGGGCGTGCCGGGCGCCGGCTCCAGGCCGAGCGTGGCGAGCTTCTCCTTCACGTCGGGCAGGGCCAGCACGCGCGTGGTCTCGGCGTTGATCTTCATCTGCACCTCGCGCGGCAGGTTCGCCGGCGCAAAGAGAGCGAACCACGAGGTGGCCTCGAAGCCCGGCAGGCCCGACTCGGCCAGCGTCGGGATCTGCGGCGCGGCCGGCGAGCGCTGGGCGCTGGTCACCGCGATGGCGCGCAGCTCGCCCGCCTTCACCAGCGGCAGCGCCGACGGCATGTTGTCGAAGATCATGCTGATGCGCCCGCCCAGCAGGTCGGGGATGGCCTGCGCGCGGCCCTTGTAGGGGATGTGCTGCATCTTCACGCCGGCCAGCGTGTTGAAGAGCTCGCCCGACAGGTGGATCGAGGTGCCGCTGCCGCTGGAGCCGAAGGTGAGCGGCGTCTTCTTCGCCAGGTCGATCAGCTCCTGCGTCGTCCTGGCCGGCACCGTGTTGTTGACCACCAGCAGGTTGGGCGTGGACGCCAGGAAGGTGATCGGCGTGAAGTCGCGCTGCGGGTGGTACGGCAGGTTCGGGTAGAGCGACGCGTTGATGCCGTGCGTGCCGACGGTGCCGACGATCAGCGTCGCGCCGTCGGGCGCGCTCTTGGCCACCAGGTCGGTGCCGATGTTGCCGCCGGCGCCCGGCTTGTTGTCCACCGTCACCGGCTGGCCCAGCGCCGCCCATTTGTCCGCCAGCACCCGCGCCAGCGTGTCGGGCGCGCCGCCCGGCGGGAAGGTGACGACGATGCGGATGGGCTTGGTGGGCCAGGCGTTCTGCGCGGCCGCGCCCAGCGAGGCGATGGCCAGGAGGGCGACGGTCAGCAACTGCCCCAGGCGGGTGGACTTCATGCGGGTGTCTCCTTGTAGGTGGCCCATTCTGGCCAGGGCCCACGGACGAGGGCACCGGGAAAACCGCAGGCGCGCCGCGGCGAAAAGCGCGGTCAGTCGCGGCGCACGAACACCACGATGTGCTGCCAGGGCAGCACGTTGGCCGTGCGCTCGTGCACGAGCGGATGCACCGCCATCTCGCGCCGGATCTGCGCCTCGCTCATCTTGTGCAGCGACTTGATGGGGACGGCCGGGTCTTCGGCCCGGTACTCGACCAGCACCACGCGCCCGCCGGGCCGCAGGGCCCGCACGACGCCGGCCATCACCTCGACCGGGTACTCGAGCTCGTGGTACACGTCGACCAGTAGGGCGAGGTCCAGGCTCGCAGGCGCCAGCCGCGCATCCCGTTCGCTGGCCAGCACCGGGACGATGTTATCGACCCCCTCCCGCCGCGCCCGCGCCTGCAGCTGCTCCAGCATCTGTGGCTGCACGTCGACAGCCTGGACCGTTCCACCCGGCGCGACCAGCCGCGCGATGCGCCGCGCGTGATAGCCGGTGCCCGCGCCCACGTCCGCGACCTGCATCCCCGGTGCGAGGCGCAGTTCCCGCAGCAGCAGGTCGGAGCGTTCCTGGCGTTCGCGCTCCTCACGCTCCAGCCAGGCCGCGCCCTGCCAGCCCATGACGCCGGCGATCTCGCGGCCCATGAAGGCCTTGCCGATGCCGTCCGCACTGCGCGGCACGGTCTCGTAGCCCGAAGCGGCTGGCTGTGCGAACGCATGCGGCCCAACGCAAGCTGCCGCCGCCAGGCAGAGCTGGCGGCGGCGGAGCGAGAGAAGTTGTTGCTGCATGGGCCCTGGTCTCCAGTGCACAGGGCCGCGCCAGGGGTCAGAAGGCCGCGATCCCCGTCTGCGCCCGCCCGAGGATCAGCGCATGGATGTCATGCGTGCCCTCGTAGGTGTTCACCACCTCCAGGTTCACCAGGTGCCGGGCCACGCCGAACTCGTCGCTGATGCCGTTGCCGCCCATCATGTCGCGGGCCATGCGCGCGATGTCCAGCGACTTGCCGCAGGAGTTGCGCTTCATGATCGAGGTGATCTCCACCGAAGCCGTGCCCTCGTCCTTCATGCGGCCCAGCCGATGCCGTTGCCGCCCATTAACTCGTCGCTGATGCCGTTGCCGCCCATCATGTCGCGCGCCATGCGCGCGATGTCCAGCGACTTGCCGCAGGAGTTGCGCTTCATGATCGAGGTGATCTCCACCGAAGCCGTGCCCTCGTCCTTCATGCGGCCCAGGCGCAGGCASCCCTGCAGSCCCAGCGTGATCTCGGTCTGCATGTCGGCCAGCTTCTTCTGGATCAGCTGGTTGGCCGCCAGCGGCTTGCCGAACTGCTTGCGGTCCAGCACGTACTGGCGCGCGCGGTGCCAGCAGTCCTCGGCCGCGCCCAGCGCGCCCCAGGCGATGCCGTAGCGCGCCGAGTTCAGGCAGGTGAAGGGGCCCTTGAGGCCRCGCACTTCGGGGAAGGCGTTCTCCTCGGGGCAGAACACYTCSTCCATCACGATCTCGCCGGTGACCGAGGCGCGCAGGCCSACCTTGCCCATGATCTTGGGCGCCGACAGGCCTTTCCAGCCCTTCTCCAGCACGAAGCCGCGGATGGCGCCCTCGTCGTCCTTGGCCCAGACCACGAACACGTCGGCGAACGGCGAGTTGGAGATCCACATCTTGCTGCCGGTGAGCTTGTAGCCGCCGCGGATGGCGCCCTCGTCGTCCTTGGCCCAGACCACGAACACGTCGGCGAACGGCGAGTTGGAGATCCACATCTTGCTGCCGGTGAGCTTGTAGCCGCCRTCGACCTTGCGGGCGCGCGTGACCATGCTGCCGGGGTCCGAGCCGTGGTTGGGCTCGGTCAGGCCGAAGCAGCCGATCCACTCGCCGGTGGCGAGCTTCGGCAGGTACTTGCGCCTGGTCTCCTCGTTGCCGAACTCGAAGATCGGGACCATGACGAGAGAGGACTGCACGCTCATCATCGAGCGGTAGCCCGAGTCCACGCGCTCGACCTCGCGCGCGATCAGGCCGTAGCTCACGTAGTTGAGGCCCGCGCCGCCGTACTGCTCGGGGATGGTGGGCCCCAGCAGGCCCAGCTCGCCCATCTCGCGGAAGATGGCCGGGTCGGTGGTCTCGGTGCGGAAGGCTTCGAGAACGCGGGGCGCCAGTTTTTCCTGGCAGTAGGCCTGGGCGGCGTCGCGCACGGCGCGCTCGTCGCCGGTGAGCTGCTGGTCCAGCAGCAGCGGGTCGGCCCAGTGGAAGGTGGCCTTGCTTGCCATGGTGGGGAACTCCTCGGTTCAGTCCGGCAGGACGGCAGTGACTTCGATCTCGACCTTGGCACGGTCCTCGATCAGGGCCTTGACTTCTACCGCCGTCATGGCGATGTCGTAGTGCCCGATCAGTTCGCGGAACGCCTGGCCGACTTGCCTGCCGGCCGCCAGGTACTCGCGCTTGTCGGTGACGTACCAGGTCATGCGGACGATATTTTCCGGCTTCGCGCCCGCTTCCTTCAGCACGTCGGCGACATTCTTCAGCGCCTGCCGCACCTGGTCGCCGAAATCGTCGCTGTGGAACTGCTGCTCGGCGTCCCAGCCGATCATGCCGGCGATGTAGAGCTGCCTGCCCCGGGCCACGACCGCGTTGGCGTAGCCCTTCGGGCGCGGCCAGCCGGCCGGAAGCACCACTTCGTGGCTCATTTGGTTTCTCCCTTCAGGTCTTTCAACAGTTCGCGGGCGATGATGAGCTGCTGCACCTCGCTCGCCCCTTCGTAGATGCGCAGCGCGCGGATGTCGCGGTAGAGCGTCTCCACCGGCTGGCCGCTCACCACGCCCAGGCCGCCGAACAGCTGCACGGCGGCGTCGATCACCTGCTGCGCGCCCTCGGTCGCCGTGAGCTTGGCCATGGCCGCCTCGCGCGTGACGTTGCGGCCCTGGTCGCGCTGCCAGGCGGCGCGGTAGACCAGCAGCGCGGCGCCGTCGATGGTGGTCGCCATCTGGGCGAGCTTGGCCTGCGTGAGCTGAAAATCGGCCAGCCTCTGGTTGAACATCCTGCGCGTGGTGGCGCGGTGCAGGCCTTCGTCCAGCGCACGGCGCGCAAAGCCCAGCGCCGCCGCGGCCACCGAGGTGCGGAACACGTCCAGCGTGCGCATCGCGACCTTGAAGCCCTCGCCCGCCTCGCCGATGCGCTGCGACAGCGGGATGCGG
Source organism: Ramlibacter sp. Leaf400 (assembly GCF_001424545.1). Classification (GTDB taxonomy): domain Bacteria; phylum Pseudomonadota; class Gammaproteobacteria; order Burkholderiales; family Burkholderiaceae_C; genus Ramlibacter. The sequence goes on from NZ_LMQL01000011.1 coordinate 39,993, forward strand.
CAATCGGTGAAGCGCAGGCGGGCCAGCGGGTGCGGCGCGATCACCTCGATGCGCTCGGCGATCTCGAACCCCGGCGTGCCGGCATCGACGATGAACGCCGAGATGCCGCGCGCGCCCGGGGCCTCGCCCGTGCGCGCGAACACCACGTAGAAGTCGGCGATGCCGCCGTTGGAGATCCAGGTCTTCTCGCCATTGAGGACCGCCTGGTCGCCTTCGATGTGCGCCGAGCACTGCATCGCGGCCACGTCGGAGCCGGCCTCCGGCTCGGACAGCGCGAACGCGGCGATCGCCTCGCCGCTCGACACGCGAGCCAGGTAGCGGTCCTTCTGCTGCGCCGTGCCTTGCAGGCTGATGGCGCCGGAGCCCAGGCCCTGCATGGCGAAGGCGAAGTCCGCCAACCCGCTGTGGCGGGCCAGCGTCTCGCGGATCAGGCAGATGGCCCGCGTGTCGATGGCGGCGGCCGCGCCGTGCGAGCCGCCCACCGCATGGCGCAGCCAGCCGGCGGCGCCGAGCGACTTGACCAGCGCGCGGCATTCCGAGTCCACATCCAGGCCGTGCCCATGCGGCACCTGCTCGGTGGCCCAGGCGTCGAGCGAGAGGGCCAGCTCCTTGTGCCGCGGCTCGAGGAAGGGCCAATCCAGGTAGGCGAGATCGCTCATGCCCGCTCCTGGATCCCCGCCTTCGCGGGGATGACATGCTTCGCCAAGGCTCTCATGTCAGTTGCCCTCGAAAACGGGTTTCTGCTTGGCCACGAACGCGTGGTAGGCGCGCTTGAAGTCCTCGGTCATCATGCAGAGGGCCTGGGCCTGCGCCTCCGCTTCGATGGCCTGCTCCAGCGTCATGGCCCACTCCTGGTGGAGCATGGTCTTGGTGATGCCGTTGGCGAAGCTGGGGCCGTCCGCGATGTCCGCCGCCAGCTTGCGGGCCTCGCCCAGCAGCGCGTCGGGCTCGCACAGGCGATTGAAGAAGCCCCAGCGCTCGCCCTCCTCGCCCGACATCGAGCGGCCGGTGTAGAGCAGCTCGCTCGCGCGCCCCTGGCCGATCAGGCGCGGCAGGATGGCGCAGGCGCCCATGTCGCAGCCGGCCAGGCCGACGCGGTTGAACAGGAAGGCGGTCTTGCTGCGCGAGGTGCCCAGGCGCAGGTCGGACGACATTGCCACGATGGCGCCGGCGCCGGCGCACACGCCGTCCACCGCGGCCACGATGGGCTGCGGGCAGGCGCGCATGGTCTTGACCAGGTCACCCGTCATGCGGGTGAACATCAGCAGCTCGGGCGCCGTCAGCCGCACCAGCGGGCCGATGATCTCGTGCACGTCGCCGCCCGAGCAGAAGTTGCCGCCCGACCCGGTGACCACCACGGCCTTCACGTCAGTGGCGTAGCGCAGTTGGCCGAACAGGTCGCGCAGTTCCGCGTACGAATCGAAGGTCAGCGGGTTCTTGCGCTCCGGCCGGTTCAGCGTGATGGTGGCCACCTTGCCGTCCACCGACCAGCCGAAATGACGGGCAGCGTAGCCCGCCATCGGCTTCATGTTGCCGGCCGCCAGCGCCGGGTCCAGCCGCGGCGCGTTGTCTTCTTTCATGCAGGTCTCCTTGGCTCGTGGGGGGACTCAGACGCCTTGCGCCTGGTTGGCTTGCTCCAGCGGCGACAGGCCGGCGCCCTGCGCCGCCATCGCCTTCTCGCGTTCGAGGTTGCGCTCCAGCTGCACCTTGCCCGAGAGGTACTGCACCGGCCACTGGATGTCGCCGTACCCGATGCGGGCGGCTTCCGTCAGCGTCCAGGCCGGGTTGGCCAGGTGCGGCCGCGCCACCGCGCACAGGTCGGCGCGGCCGGCGGCGATGATGCTGTTGACGTGGTCAGCTTCCGAGATGGCGCCCACCGCCATGGTGGCGATGCCCACCTCGTTGCGCACGCGGTCGGCGAAAGGTGTCTGGTACATGCGGCCGTACACCGGCTTCTGCTTCTTGCTCACCTGGCCGGACGAGCAGTCGATCAGGTCGCAGCCGGCCGCCTTGAAGGCGCGCGCGATCGCCACCGCGTCGTCTGGCGTGATGCCGCCTTCCACCCAGTCGTGCGCCGAGATGCGCACCGACATCGGCAGCTGCTGCGGCCACACGGCGCGCATCGCCCCGAAAACCTCCAGCGGGTAGCGCAGGCGGTTTTCCAGCGAGCCGCCGTACTCGTCGGTGCGCAGGTTGGTCAGCGGCGAGATGAAGCTGGAGAGCAGGTAGCCGTGCGCGCAGTGCAGCTCCAGCCAGTCGAAGCCCGCGGCCGCGGCGAAGCGCGCACTGCGCACGAAGTCGTCGCGCACCCGGTCCATGTCGGCCCGCGTCATGGCGTGCGACCAGTCGCTCACGCCGTCGATGTACTGCTGCGGCGAGGCGGACAGCAGCTGCCAGTTGCCGCTCTCCAGGGGCAGGTCCTCGCCTTCCCATGGCACGCGGGTCGAGCCCTTGGAGCCGGCATGCCCGAGCTGCATGGCGATCTTCGCGTCGGTGGTCCGGTGCACGAAGTCGACGATGCGCTTCCAGCCGGCCTGCTGCTCCTCGTTCCACAGCCCGGGGCAGCCGGGCGTGATGCGGGCGTCGGGCGAGGTGCAGGTCATCTCCGCCACCACCATGCCGGCGCCGCCGAGCGCGCGCGCGCCCAGGTGCACCAGGTGGTAGTCGGCGGGAACGCCGTCTTCGCACAGGTACTGGGCCATGGGCGAGACCACCACCCGGTTCTTCAGGACGGTCTCGCGCAACCGGAAGGGCGTGAACATCGGCGGCACCGGCTGCTGGGCCGGGGTGCGCTGCACGCCCGCGGTCTGCGCGATCCAGTCCTCGAAACGCTCCACGTAGCCCTTGTCGCGCAGCCGCAGGTTCTCGTGGCTGATGCGCTGGCTGCGGGTGAGCAGCGAGTAGGCGAACTGCGGCGCCGGCAGGTTGACGTAGCGCGCCACGTTCTCGAACCACTCGGTGGAGTTGCGCGCGGCGTTCTGGATCTTGAGCACCTCGACGCTGCGCACCGCCTCGTAGTCGGCCAGGGCGCGGTTGAGGTCGCCCTGCGAGCCGCCGATGCAGCGGGCCAGCTCGATCGAATCCTCCAGGGCCAGCTTGGTGCCCGAGCCGATCGAGAAATGCGCCGTGTGGGCCGCGTCGCCCATCAGCACCACCGGCTGCCGGCCGTTGTGGTGCACCCAGGTGCGGCAGACCACGCGCGGGAAGCGGATCCACTGGGCCGAGCCGCGCAGGTGCGAGGCGTTGGACATCAGCGCGTGGCCGTCGAGGTACTTGGCGAACAGGCGCTCGCAGAAGGCGATCGACTCTTCCTTCTCCATCTTGTCCAGGCCGGCCTTGCACCACACCTCCTCGGGCGCCTCCACGATGAAGGTGGAGGTGTCGCCGTCGAACTGGTAGGCGTGGGCCTGGAACCAGCCGTGCTCGGTCTCCTCGAAGGCGAAGGTGAAGGCCTCGAAGCGCTTGTGCGTGCCCAGCCAGACGAAGCGGCACTGCCGCAAATCGATGTCGGGCTGGAAGCTGGCCTGGTACTTGGTGCGGATGCGGCTGTTGAGCCCGTCGCTGGCGATGATGAGGTCGGCGTCCGGGTACTGCTCGTCGCCCTGCACGTCGGTCTCGAACTGCAGGCGCACGCCCAGGTCCTCGCAGCGCTTTTGCAGGATGTTGAGCAGGCGCTTGCGGCCGATGCCGCAGAAGCCGTGGCCGCCCGAGACGATCTTCTCGCCGCGGATGTTGACCTCGATGTCGTCCCAGTGGTTGAAAGCGCCCAGGATCTCGCCCGCGGTCTTCGGGTCGGCCGCCTGGAGGTTGCCCAGGGTCTGGTCGGAGAACACCACGCCCCAGCCGAAGGTGTCGTAGGGCTTGTTGCGCTCCACGACGGTGATGTCGTGCCGCGGGTCCTGCTTCTTCATCAGGAGGGCGAAGTACAGGCCGGCGGGCCCGCCGCCGATGCAGACGATCTTCATTCAGATACTCCAAGCCTGGATAATTTAAGTTTAAAGCATCTGGCCGCGGGAAGCCACTCGTCCGCACCGCCGGGCGCAAGCCCAGGCGGCGCCCAGGCTCAGGCGGCCAGCGCGACCTGGCGGTGCGCCCGGGCCATCACCTCGTGCGGGTCCAGTGTCTTCAAGCGGTGGTCGCTCCACACCTGGCGCCAGCGCCGCGCGCCGGGCAGGCCGTTGCGCAGCCCGAGCATGTGCCGGGCCACGGAATACCAGGACGTGCCGCGCTCGCGCTTCTCGGCCGCCATGTAGTCGACCAGCGCCGCCTCCACCGACTCGCGGCTGCCGGCGAACGCCGCCTCGCCGTAGAACGCCTCGTCCCAGGACGCCAGCCACCAGGGGTTGTGGTACGCCTCGCGGCCGGCCATCACGCCGTCCAGCCCGCGCTGCAGGTGCTCCTGCACCTGGGCGTTGGTGGCCAGGCCGCCATTGATCACGAACAGCAGGCCGGGGAAGTCGCGCTTGAGCCGGTGCACGGTTTCATAGCGCAGCGGCGGGATCTCCCGGTTCTCCTTGGGCGACAGGCCCTTGAGCCAGGCATTGCGGGCGTGGACGACGAAGACGCGGCAGCCGGCCTCGGCCACGGTGCCGACGAAGTCGCGCACGAACTCGTAGCGGTCGTCCTGGTCGATGCCGATGCGGTGCTTGACGGTCACCGGGATGCCGACCACGTCGACCATGGCTTTCACGCAATCGGCGACCAGCTGCGGTTCCGACATCAGGCAGGCGCCGAAAGCGCCGCGCTGCACCCGTTCGCTGGGGCAGCCGCAGTTGAGGTTGATCTCGTCGTAGCCCCACTGCTGGCCCAGCCGGGCGCAATGCGCCAGGTCGGCCGGTTCGCTGCCGCCCAGCTGCAGGGCCACCGGGTGCTCGGTCTCGTCGAAGTCCAGGTGCCGGGGCACGTCACCGTGCAGCAGCGCGCCGGTGGTGACCATCTCGGTGTAGAGCAGCGTGCGCCGGGTCATCAGGCGGTGGAAGAAACGGCAATGGCGGTCGGTCCAGTCCATCATCGGCGCCACCGAAAGGCGCCAGCGGTCCGCGGGGGGAAATTCGTTCACGGGCAGCACTGTAAGCCGTGCCATCCGGGGAGCCTTCCTACAGGGTCAAACCTCAGTCACCGACACGACGGCCGGGCCGGCCACGCTGGAATGGTTCCGTTCATACGAAAGTGCTGGAGGCGCCAATGCGGAATTTCGAGCTCAGCAAGAACATGCTCACCATGGGTGGGCAGTTCTACCCCACCGGCCACATCGTGGCGATGTTCGCGGACGAGAAGGCCGCCCGCAACGCCGGGCGGACGCTGTCGGACGGCGGCGTCGCGGACGAGGAGATCTGCCTCATCACGCCGGAGGTGATGCTGAGGGATATCGTGCGCACCGTCGGCAGCGCCGACTCGACGCTGCCCTCGCCCGGCACCGAAGCCGACACGGTGCGCCGCTATGCCGACTACGCGTCCAAGGGGCACTACGCGCTGCTGATCCACGCGCCCCACGGCGAGGACGCGGAGCGCGTGATGGCGCTGCTCAAGGACCAGATGCCGGCCTTCGCGGAGCGGTACCGGATGCTGGTGATCGAGGACCTGGCCTAGCGCCTGGCGCCCTCGCCAAAGAAAAAGGCCCGCAGCGCGGGCCTTCTTCGTTTGGCAGACGCGCCCTCAGCCCATGTGCAGGCCGCCGTTGACGGAGAAGTCCGCACCGGTGGAATAGCCGCTTTCGTCCGACGCCAGCCAGGCGATGATGGAAGCGATCTCGCTGGGCTCGCCCAGGCGCTTGACCGGGATCGTCGCGACGATCTTGTCCAGCACGTCCTGGCGGATGGAGCGGACCATGTCGGTGCCGATGTAGCCCGGGCTCACGGTGTTGACCGTCACGCCCTTGTTGGCCAGCTCCTGCGCCAGCGCCATGGTGAAGCCGTGCATGCCGGCCTTGGCCGCCGAGTAGTTGGTCTGGCCGGCCTGGCCCTTCTCGCCGTTGACCGACGAGATGTTGATGATGCGGCCCCAGCCCCGCTCCACCATGTCGCTCACCACCTGCTTGGTGACGTTGAACATGGAATTGAGGTTGGTCTCGATCACCGCGTCCCAGTCCTCGCGCGTCATCTTCAGGAACATGCGGTCGCGCGTGATGCCGGCGTTGTTCACCAGCACGTCGATCGGTCCGTGTTCGGCCTTGGCCTTGCTGAACGCGTCAACGGTGGACTCCCACTCGCCCACGTTGCCGACCGACGCGTGGAAGGAGTAGTCCTGAGCCTTCTGCTCATCGAGCCACTTCTTGAAGTCGCGGGTGGGTCCGCAGCCCGCGATCACCTTGAAGCCTTCCTTGTGCAGGCGCTGGCAGATGGCGGTGCCGATGCCGCCCATGCCACCGGTCACGTATGCCACTTTCTGAGCCATGTCTTCTCCTTGCGTTTTGTGACGAATGCGAGTGGGGAGCCCGCATTGCGCGGGCGCCGGACCACTCTAGCCAATCAGACCGCTTCGACGGCGAGGGAAACCCCCATGCCGCCGCCGATGCACAGGGCGGCCAGGCCTTTCTTCGCCTCGCGGCGCTGCATCTCATGCAGGAGCGTCACCAGGATCCGGCAGCCCGACGCACCGATGGGGTGGCCGATGGCGATGGCGCCACCGTTGACGTTGACCTTGGAAGGATCGATGCCCAACTCCTTGTTCACCGCGCAGGCCTGCGCCGCGAACGCCTCGTTGAGCTCGAACAGGTTGACGTCCTGCACGTTCCAGCCGGCGCTCTTGAGCGCCTTGCGCGACGCCGGCACCGGGCCCATGCCCATGGTGGCGGGGTCGAGCCCGGAGGTGCCGAAGCCGGCGATGCGCGCCAGCGGCTTGAGGCCCAGCGCGGCCGCCTTCTTGGCGGACATCACCACCACCGCGGCGGCGCCGTCGTTGATGCCCGACGCATTGCCGGCCGTGACGCTGCCGGCCTTGTCGAAGGCGGGCCGCAGGCCGGCCAGCGCTTCGGCGTTGGTCTTCTTGTTGATGAACTCGTCCTGCGCGAAGACGACCGGGTCGCCCTTCTTCTGCGGGATGTTCACCGGGACGATCTCGTCCTTGAAGCGGCCGGCTTCCTGCGCGGCGGCGGCCTTCTGCTGGCTGCCCAGGGCCAGCGCGTCCTGCGCGGCGCGGTCGATGCCGAACTGCTTGGCCACGTTCTCCGCGGTGATGCCCATGTGGTACTGGTTGTAGACGTCCCAGAGGCCGTCGACGATCATGGAATCGATCATCTTCCAGTCGCCCATGCGCTGGCCGTCGCGCGAGTTCAGCAGCACGTGCGGCGCGGCGCTCATGTTCTCCTGGCCGCCGGCCACGATGATCTCGCTGTCGCCCCAGGCGATCGCCTGCGCGGCCAGCATCACGGCCTTCAGGCCGGAGCCGCACACCGCATTGATCGTCAGCGCCGGCACTTCCTTGGGCAGGCCGGCCTTGAGCGAGGCTTGGCGTGCGGGGTTCTGGCCCGCACCGGCGGCGAGCACCTGGCCCATGATCACTTCGCCCACCAGGGCCGGATCGACCTTGGCGCGCGCGAGGGCTTCCTTGATCACGAGGGCGCCTAGCTCCGTCGCGGGGATCTTGGCGAGCGAGCCGCCGAACTTGCCGACCGCGGTGCGCGTGGCCGAGACGATGACGATGTCTTCCATGGGGACTCCTTGAGGGGCTAGGGACTGGGGGCTAGGGGCTAGGGCTTGGGGTGGCGTCCTGGCTGTTGCCCTAGACCCTAGCCCCTAGCCCCTGGCCCCTGTGCAAGCAAAGGCTACGCCTTCGCTTTCACGTACGAACCGGGCGCCGGCTCGAGGGCCTGGTAGGCGTTGCCCTTGCCGTAGCGCTTGGGCGCCGGCACCTGCTTGCCCGCCTGCGGCTTGAGCCAGGACATCCAGTCGGGCCACCAGCTGCCCGCGTGCTCCTGGGCGCCGGCCTGCCATTCGGCGTGGGTGGCAGGCAGCTTGTCGTTGGTCCAGTAGGAGCGCTTGTTCTTGGCCGGCGGGTTGATCACGCCGGCGATGTGGCCGGACGCACCCGTCACGAAACGCTTCTTGCCCGGCAGGTGCTGCACGCTGGCGTAGGCGCCGCCGATGGGCACGATGTGGTCCTCGCGCGAACCGTAGAGGTACACCGGGATGTCGACCTTGCGCAGGTCGATCTTCTCGCCGCACACCGTGCACTTGCCCGGCTTGACGAGATTGTTCTCGAAGTAGGTGTTGCGCAGGTACCAGGCGTACATCGGGCCCGGAAGGTTGGTCGAGTCGCTGTTCCAGTAGAGCAGGTCGAAGGGCGGCGGCGTCTCGCCCTTGAGGTAGTTGCCCACGACGTAGTTCCACACCAGGTCGTTGGGTCGCAGGAAGCTGAAGGTGGACGCCAGTTCCTGGCCCTTGAGCAGGCCCTTCTCGCCCATCTGCATCTCGCGGAACTTCACGAAGTTCTCGTCGATGAAGAGGTCCAGCACGCCGGTCTCGGTGAAGTCCAGCAGCGTGGTCAGGAAGGTGGCGGAGGCCACGGGCTTTTGCTTGCGCGCGGCCAGCACGGCCAGCGCGGTGCCCAGGATGGTGCCGCCCACGCAGAAGCCCAGCGCGTTGATCTGCTTGGATCCGCTGATCTCCTGCACGACGCGGATGGCCTCGAGCGCGCCCTCGCCCACGTAGTCGTCCCAGGTCTTGCTCTCGAGCTGCGCGTCGGGGTTGCGCCAGCTGACGACGAAAGTGCGGTGGCCCTGGTCGACCAGGTGCTTGACCAGCGAGTTCTCCGGCTGCAGGTCCAGGATGTAGAACTTGTTGATGCAGGGCGGCACCACCAGGAAGGGCCGCTCGTACACCTTGGCCGTGCTGGGCTTGTATTCGATGAGCTGGAAAAGCTCGTTCTCGAACACCACGGCGCCTTCGGTCGTGGCCACGTTGCGGCCGACTTCGAACTGGCGCTCGTCGGTCATGGAGACGTGGCCCTGCTGGATGTCGTTGAGCAGGTTCTGCACGCCCTTGGCGATGCTCTCGCCGCGCGTCTCCACGGCTTTCTTCTGGGCCTCGGCGTTGAGCACCAGGAAGTTGCTGGGCGCCGAGGCGGCCATCCACTGCTCCACCGCGAAGCGCAGGCGGGCCTTGGTCTTGGCGTCGGTCTCGGCGGCCTCCACCAGGCCCAGCAGCGTGCGGCCGTTGAGCAGGTAGCTCGCGGCGGTGAACGCCGAAACCGGGTTGCTGCCCCAGGCCTCGCTGGTGAAGCGCCTGTCGCCGCCGGCCACGCCCGAGAGGCCGTGGTTCCACAGTTCGGACGCTTCCTTGAGGTAGGCCTGCTGCAGCGCGGCCAGCTTGTCCGCGGAGAAGGACAGCTGCGGCAGCAGGGGCGGTGCGTTGGTCATTTCGCCGAGACCGGCGAAGGCCGTGAGCGGCTTGCCGCCGCCGAAGGTTTCGAGGGTTCGCTGCCAGCCTTCTTCGAGGGACTGCTGGAGCTGGCGGGCGTTGGCCGCCCAATCGGGCCCAGAATTCATCATCTTGTCTCCTGAATCGTTTTACCTAGGGTTATCCCGAAGTATTCCACCTCTCATGTTGCACTGCAACAATTTTCTGTTGTCCCGCTGATGTACATCGTTCTCATAGGCTGGATGTACGTGGCGCTGATGATGGCCGTGGCCGAAGCCACCAGCACCGACGGCACCGTCCTGGGCGCCATCTTCACCTTTCTGCTCTATGGCGTGGGGCCGGTGTCTCTGGTCGCTTACATCATGGCCACGCCCGCGCGCAAGCGCGCGATCAAGGCGCGCGAGCAGGCCGAGCACGAAGCCCAGCAGGCGGCCGTTTCAGGCCAGCCAGACGGCAGCGGCCAGGCGTCCGCTGACGCGGTCGCGCCGGTGCGAAAAGAACCTTGAGGGATGGGAGACGGTGCACCAGCCGGTGCTGCCGTCGTTGCCGTGCACGCTGCGAAGGCCCAGGGCCTGCAGCCGATCGCGGGCCAGGCTGGGAAGGTTCGCCAGCCACTTGCCGGGCGAAGCGGGAACGAAATGGCGCGCCGCGCGCGAGTCCGCATTTTCGAAGGCCGCCCGGACCTCGTCGCCCACTTCGAAGGCGGTGGGTCCGATGCAGGGACCGAACCAGGCGAGCGTGAGGTCCGCGGCCGACTGCGGGTCGTTCGCCACCCGCGGCCACCAGGTGGCCCACAAGGTTTCCAGCACGCCGCGTCCACCCTCGCCGGCCAGCCCGCGCCAGCCGCAATGCGCCGCGGCGACGCAGGTGCCCGCGCGGTCGGCGAGCAGCACCGGCAGGCAGTCGGCGACCATGATGGTGCAGGCCACGCCGCGCTCGCGCGTCCAGCAGGCGTCGGCTTCCAGGCCGTCCGCGCTGCCGTTCGACAGCTGCACGGCCTCCACGCCATGCACCTGCTTCAGGAACACCGGACGCGCATCGAGCGCCTCCGCGAAACGGCGCCGGTTTTCCGCGACCGCCCCACCGTCATCGCCGACGTGGTCGCCCAGGTTCAGGCTGTCGTAGGGCGCGACAGAGACGCCGCCTTCGCGCGTCGAACACAGCGCGCGTACGCCGGTCGGCACCGGCCAGTCCGGCACGAGGAACCCCGCGGGGGCTTCGCGCATCAGGGCTCGTTGTCCGGGCAGCTGGAAGGCTGCGCCTTCTGGAAGGCGGGGTGGCGCATGCAGGTGTCGAACGCCGCCATCGTGCGCTCCAGGCCGGAGAAGTCGGTGTTGAACCGCTTGGCGTTGAAGATCTGCGGCACCAGGCAGCAGTCGGCCAGGGTCGGCGTGTCGCCGTAGCAGTAGCTGCCGCGCGGCAGCTGCGCCAGTTCGCGCTCGAAGGCCAGCAGGCCTTCGCGCACCCAGTGGCGGTACCAGGTGTTCTTGGCCTCCTCTTCCACCTTCAGCTCCCTCACCAGGTACTTGAGCACGCGCAGGTTGTTGAGCGGATGGATCTCGCAGGCGATCAGCTGCGACAGCGCCCGCACGCGCGCGCGCCCGAGGGCGTCGGCCGGCAGCAGCGGCGGCTGCGGGTGCGTCTCGTCCAGGTATTCGATGATGGCCATGGACTGCCCCAGGCGCTCGCCCTGGTCGGTTTCCAGGGTCGGCACCAGGTTCGAGGGCGACACGGCCGCATAGGCGGACTGCTTGTGCTCGCCCTTGACCAGGTGCACCGGCAGGTACTCGTACGACAGTCCCTTGAGTTCCAGCGCGATGCGCACGCGGAACGAGGCCGAGGAGCGGAAGTAGTTGTGCAGCTTCATCGCGGCGAGCATAAACCCGCCCGCGCGGCCCGACGCACGTCTACGACGTGCCCAGCAGCCGGCGACCGATGGCCACCACGGCCGCGCCCGCCAGGGCCGCGACGATGTCGCTTCGGGTGAGCTTCATCACGACCGCCACCGCCAGCAGTCCGGCGATCTCTGGCGGGCGGCCGGCCGCCACCGAGGGCGCGACGATGCCCGCCATCACGCCGATCGGCATGGCGCGCAGCGCCGCTTCGAGCCGCGGCGTGATCGGGAGCCAGCCCATGAGCAGGAAGCCGCCGACACGGCAGGCGTACGACGCCACGGCCATGCCGAGCACGGCCAGGTAGAAGCTGGCGTCAGCGTCCATGGCGCAGGGCTCCCGCGATGCCCGCGGCCAGGCCGGCCAGCACGACCGTCCAGCCGCTGGGTGCCCACAGCTGCATCGGCAGCGCGACCGCCACCGCGCAGGCCAGCGGCGCCACGTCCGCCCGGCCGCGCCACAGCGAGATGCCGATGGCGGCGGCGAAGGCCGGCAGCATGAAGTCCAGCCCCCACGCGCGCGGGTCCGGCATCTCGCGCGCCAGCAGGTGCCCCACCAGCGTCCCGCCCATCCACGGCAGGAAGCCGGCCAGCCCGCTGCCCAGGACGAAGCCGGCGTCGCGGTAGCCCGCGGCGTGTTCGCGCATCGACAAAGCCCAGCCGCCGTCGCCCAGCAGGAACAGCGTGCCCAGCGCCTTCGGCCGCGACACCTGCGACAGCCAGGGGTGGAGGGAAGCGCTGTAGAGCAGGTAGCGCGCGTTGATCGCGAACACGGTGAGGACCAGCGCCAGCACGGCCGACGACTGCGTGCTCCACACCTGGAGGGCCGCGAGCTGCGCGCTGCCGGAATAGACGAACCCGCTCATGAGCGTGGCCTGCAGCCAGGACAGCCCGCGTTCGCCGGCCAGCGCGCCGAACACCAGGCCGTAGACGGCAACGCCCGGCGCCAGCGGTTGCGAGAGCACGAAGCCGCGCCAGACGCCCTCGCGGGTGAAGCGGACCGGCGCCTCGCTCACCGCCCGACCACCAGGCGGATCGCCGGCATCAGCCTTTCGGTCTCGCTGCGGCGCTCCAGCGCCAGGCGCAGGTTCATCTGCGCCACCTCGGTGTGTTCCACCGCCAGCGCCTGGGCGCGCGCGCCCTCGCCTCGCCGCAGCGCGTCGAACAGCATGTGGTGCTGGCGGTGCGCGTACAGCATCCAGTCGCGATCCTGCTGCAGGGTGGACTGCATCGGCAGCATGGCCGACGCGGGCGCGAACGGCAGCGCGTTGTTCACCGCGATCGCGCGCTGCAGGGCGCGGTTGCCGCTGGCTTCCAGGATGAGCGCATGGAAGCGGTCGTTCATCGTGGCGTAGCCGGCGTAGCTGTCGTAGTCCAGCGGGTCGCTGGCCAGCAGCCGGTCGCCCTCGGCCAGGCAGGCCTCCAGGTCGCCTTGCAGCTGGCGTGACACGCCGTGCTCGGCCACCAGCCGCGCCGCCATGCCTTCGAGATGGCCGCGCACGGCGATGGCATCGGCCACCTCGCGCGGCGTGAACTGCCGCACCAGGTACTTGCCGGTCTCGTTGGCCTCGACCAGCCCTTCCTGCTCCAGCGTGACGAGCGCCGCGCGCACCGGCGTGCGCGAAGCGCCCAGGCGCTCGGCCAGCTGCTGCTCGGCCAGGCGCTGGCCCGGCGCGAACTCACCGCGCAGGATGAGGTCGCGCAGCTGCATCAGCACGGTCTCTTGCAGGTTCATGGAGCGGACTGTACACTGATCTTCAATTTCGGTATACCGTTTTGGAAGGATCGCGATGAAGGCCGAACAGAACGAGCTGGTGACGCGCATCGGCCCGGGCACGCCCTGCGGGGCCGTCCTGCGCCAGTACTGGCAACCGGTGGCGCTGGTGGACGAGTTCGACCCGGCGCTGGACCCTCGCATGGCGCAGCGGCCGGTCAAGCCCGTGCGCGCGCTCGGCCAGGACCTGGTGCTGTTGCGCGACCAGCAGGGCCGCTGGGGCCTGCTCGACCGCGCCTGTCCGCACCGCGGCGCCGACCTGTCGTTCGGCCGGCACGAGGGCGACGGGCTGCGCTGTCCCTTCCACGGCTGGAAGTTCGATGCCGCCGGCACCTGCCTGGAGACGCCGGCCGAGCCCGCCGGCAGCAAGCTGTGCGAGCGCGTGCGCCAGCGCAGCTACCCGGTGCTGGAGAAGAGCGGCATCCTGTTCGCGTGGTTCGGCGAGCCAGGCACCGAGCCGCCGCCCTTCCCGCAGTTCGACTGCTTCGCCGCGCCCCCGACCCACACCTTCGCGTTCAAGGGCCTGTGGAACTGCAACTGGCTGCAGGCCATGGAGGTGGGCATCGACCCGGCGCACCCGTCCTTCCTGCACCGCTTCCTGAACGACGCCTCGCTCGACGCCATCGGCGACAACGCCGCCGGCAAGCAGTTCCGAAGCGCCAGCGCGGGCGAGTTCCAGGGTGGCGAGCGCTGGCCGATGACGCGGATCATGCGGGAGTTCCACCAGCCGGAGATCTCGTTCGAGCCCAGGCCCTGGGGCCTGCAGCTCACTGCGCTGCGGCCGATGACGCAGGAGCTCACCCACGTGCGCATCACCCACGCGATCTTCCCGCAGACCTTCGTGATCCCGCTGTCCGAGACGCTGACCATCACGCAGCTGCACCTGCCAGTGGACGACACCCACACGTACTGGTATTCGGTGTTCACCAGCTTCGCCGGACCGGTGGACAAGGAGGCGATGCGCCGGCAGCGGCTGCAGTTCATCTCGCTGCCCGACTACGTCCCCAACGCCGGGCGCCACAACCGCTGGGGCTTCAACCCCGAGGAGCAGCGCACCACCACCTACCTGGGCATGGGCGAGGAAGACATCAACGTGCACGACCAGTGGGCGGTGGAGAGCATGGGCCCGATCCAGGACCGCACGCGCGAACACCTGGGCACCAGCGACAAGGTGATCATGGCCAACCGCCGCATGCTGCTCAAGGCGATCGAGGCCGTGCAGGCCGGGGGCACCGCGCCCGGCGTGGCGGATGCGTCGCTGGCGCCGCAGATGCAGGGCCCGGACACGGTCGACGGCATCGCCCCGGCCGGCGAGTGGCCCACCTGGTGGCTAGAGCGCGTGCGGGCCAAGCGCGAAGGCGCGCCCTGGCTCGCCTCGGCATCGGCTCAGGCCGAGCCGGCCGACGCCAAGGCCGGGACGGAGCCGGCGTGACCCGCTTCGCCGAGCGCTGCGGCCTCCACACCCCTGCCCGCGAAGAGGCCAGCCAGCGCACCACCCGGCTGATCGACGCGGCCGGACTGGAGCTGGTGCGCATCGCGTGGTGCGACCTGCACGGCGTGACGCGCGGCAAGACGCTGGTGGCCTCGGCCGTGCGACGCGCGCTGGACGAGGGCATCGGCATGGTCAGCACGCTGATGCTCAAGGACACCTCGGACCGCACCGCATACAAGGTGTTCGAGCGCGGCGGCACGGCCAGCCTGCCGGGCTTCGGCTTCGCCAACAACCTGCTGCTGCTGCCCGACCCCGAGAGCTTCCGCCAGCTGCCCTGGACCCCCGGCACCGGCTGGCTGCGCGCTCAGCCCTGGTTCCAGGACGGCACGCCGGTGCCGCTGGACACGCGCCGCGTGCTGCAGCAGGCGCTGGACCGCCTGGCCCAAGCCGGCCTGGGCATGCACTGCGGCCTGGAGGTCGAGTTCCACGTCTACCGCATCACCGACGACTCGGCCGAACTCGATCCCGAGCAGGCGGCGTGGCCCGGCCTGCCGCCCGCGCTGGAGCTCGTCCACCCCGGCTACAACCTGCTGGCCGAGAACTGGTACGACCGCGCCGAAGAGCCGCTGCGCATCGTCCAGCGCACCGCGCAGGCGTTGGGCCTGCCGCTGCTGTCGCTGGAGATCGAACTTGGGCCCAGCCAGGTGGAAGCGGTGTTCGACGTCACCGATGCGCTGACGGCGGCGGACAACATGGTCCTGTTCCGCAACGGCGTGCGGCAGGCGCTGCGCCGCGCGGGCTACCACGCCACCTTCATGTGCCGGCCGCCCTTTCCCAACATCATGTCCAGCGGCTGGCACCTGCACCAGTCGCTGGTCGAGACCGCCAGCGGCCGCAACGCCTTCCGGCGCGAGGCGCCGGCCGCCGGCAGCACGCCGGTGGACGCGAACCACACGCTGTCGGACCTCGGGGCGCACTACCTCGCGGGGCTGCTGGCGCATGCGCGGTCCATGGCCGTGTTCTGCACGCCGACGGTCAACGGCTTCGGCCGCTTCCGCCCGAATGCGCTGGCGCCGCAATCGGTGCTCTGGGGCCGCGACAACCGCGGCGCGATGCTGCGCGTGGTCGGCGAGTGCGGCGACGCGGGCACGCGCATCGAGAACCGCGTGGGCGAGCCCACGGCCAATCCCTACCTCTACATGGCCTCGCAGATCCATGCGGGCCTGGACGGCATCGGGCGCAAGCTGCAGCCGCCGCCCGCCACTGACGCCCCGTACGGCGAGGCCGACGCGCGCCTGCCCACCAGCCTGGGCGAAGCCCTGGAGGCCCTGCGTTCCGACGCCGTGCTGCGCGAGGGATTCGGCCCCTCCTTCATCGACTACTTCGTGACGGTCAAGACCTCGGAGCTGCAGCGGCACGAGGCCGCCGAGGACAAGACCGACTTCATGCGGCGCGAGTACTTCAGCCGCTTCTAGGGTTCCCATGATCAAGGTCCACCTGGTGCCCGCCGACGGCGGCGAGGCGCTCACCGTGCAAGGCAAGCCCGGCCAGAGCCTGATGCAGGCGGCCGTGGACGCGAACGTGCACGGCATCGAAGCCGAATGCGGCGGGCTGATGACCTGCGCGACCTGCCATGTGTACGTGCGCGAGCCGTTCTTGGCCGCGCTGCCGCCGCCGACGCAGGACGAGCTGGGCATGCTGGAGTTCACCGCATCCCCGCGGCGGGCGAACAGCCGGTTGTCGTGCCAGATCGCGCTGGGGCCGGCGCTGGATGGGCTGACGGTCGACTTGCCGCCGACGCAGACCTAGCCGCGACGCTGCCGTCATTCCCGCGAAGGCGGGAATCCAGTGCTCCCGTCTCCCAAGCGTGAAAGCGGAAGCACTGGGTCCCCGCCTCCGCGAGGACGACGAAAACGGGCGATTTCGGAACGCCGGGTCAGCGGTTCACTCGGCCGCGTGCCCCTGCACCAGCTTGCTCAGCAGCTCCACCAGCGTCTCCCGCTCTTGCGGCTCCAGCGGCCCGAGGATGCGGCGCTGCGCCCGGGCCACCGCGCGCTTCATCGCCAGCGCCGCCTCCTGCCCGGTGGGCGTGACCCACAGCAGCTTGCGGCGGCGGTCGCCCGCGTCGGGCTCGCGCCGAACCCAGCCCTTGGCCTCCAGCCGCCCGATCACCGAGCCGAAAGTGGCCGCATCGAACGCGACCTTCCCGGCCAGCGTGACCTGGTCCTCGCCCGGGTCGTCCATCAGGGCATTGAGGATGGCGAACTGCACCGGCGTGACCTCGTGCTCGCCGGTCTCTTCCATGAAGATGGCCACGGCGACCTGGTGCGCGCGCCGGATCAGGTGGCCGGGCGCCTGCTCGAAGTCGAAGCTCTTGGGCATGCGACCGAGTGTAGCCAGCGCCGCAGCGGCTTGCGCCGTTGCCGGGGCGCCAGATAGTATGTATGCTTAGCATTTGTGCCGGCCCCGCTGCCGAGCCAGCCTGAGGATCCCTCCATGCCTTCACCTTCATCCGTGCTCGTGGCCGGCGGCGGCATCGGCGGCCTCGCAGCCGCATACGTGCTGGCGCGCCAGGGACTGCCGGTCACCGTGCTGGAACAGTCGTCCGCCTTCGGCGAGATCGGCGCCGGCATCCAGCTCGGGCCGAACATCTTCCGCATGTTCGAGTACCTGGGCCTCACCGGCGCGGTGAACGACGTCGCGTACTTCCCGCCCGGGCTGGGCATGAACGACGTGCGCACCGGCGAGAAGGTGGTGCGCGTTCCCCTGGGCGACACGGCGCGTGCGGCCTACGGCTTTCCGTACGGCGTGATCTACCGGGCCGACCTGCACCAGGTCTTCCTCGACGCGGTCAAGGCCCTGCCCGCGGTGACGCTGCGCACCGGCGCCAAGGTCGAAGCCTTCGAGCAGGACGGCGCCGGCGTGCGGGTGACGCTCGCCGGCGGCGAAGTCGTGGAAGGTGCGGCCCTGATCGGTGCCGACGGCCTGTGGAGCCGCGTGCGGGAAGCCATCGTGGGCGACGGCAAGCCGCGCGTGTCCGGCCACATCGCCTACCGCGCGGTGCTCCGGCGGGAGGACGTGCCTGCGCACCTGTGGAGCGACGACGTGCTGCTGTGGGGCGGCGAGAAGACCCACCTGGTGCACTACCCGCTGCGGCGGGGCGAGCTGTTCAACCTGGTGGCCGTGTTCCACAGCAACAAGTACGACGAAGGCTGGAACACCTTCGGCGACACCGCCGAGTTGACCGAGCGCTTCGCGCAGGCCGTGCCGCAGGTGCGCGAGCTGCTGGGCAAGATCGAGACCTGGAAGATGTGGGTGCTGTGCGACCGCGAGCCGGTGCGCGACTGGAGCCGCGGCCGCGTCACGCTGCTGGGCGATGCCGCCCACCCCATGCTGCAGTACCTGGCGCAGGGCGCGGGCCAGGCGATCGAGGACGCCGTGGTGCTCGGCGAGGCGCTGCGCCACACCGGCGGCGATTTCGAGCGGTCGTTCCAGCTGTACCAGCAGGAGCGCTACCTGCGAACCGGCCGCGTGCAGCTCACGGCGCGCTTCTACGGCGACATCTACCACGCGAGCGGCGTGGCCCGCGAACTGCGCAACCGCATGTTCCAGGGCGGCCAGGAATCGGCGGGCTTCGCCGGCCTGAAGTGGATGTACGAGGGCATAGCCCCGCAGCGGCTGTTCGCCTGACCATGGCCCGCACCCTCACCGAACCCTCCCGCCAGACCGAGGTCCATGGCGACTACGACGTGGTCGTGCTCGGCGGCGGCCCGGCCGGCATCGCGGCGGCCGTGGCGGCGGCGAAGGCGGGCTGCTCCACGCTGCTGGTCGAGCGCTACGGCTTCCTCGGCGGCATGGGAACGGCCGCCGGGGTCACCAACTTCTGCGGCCTGCACGCCAACGTGCACGGCGACATCCGCCGCGTGGTGCATGGCGTTGCCACCGAGCTGCTGGACCGCATCGACCGGCTGGGCGGGCTGAACACGCCGCATGCGCTGTTCGGCAAGACGGTGGCCCAGGCCTACGACACGGCGGCGTACAAGATCGCGGCCGACGAGCTGATGGCTTCGGCGGGGGTGAAGCTGCTGTTCCATGCGCTGGCGGCAGGCGTGGTGATGGCGTCGCCCGACCGCATCGACGCGCTGCTGGTGGAGACCAAGTCGGGCCGGCGCGCGGTCCTGGGCCGCGCCTTCGTCGACGCGTCCGGCGACGGCGACCTGGCGGCCTGGGCCGGCGTGCCTTACGAGAAGGGCGACGGCGCGGGCAACTTCCTCTACCCCTCCACCATCTTCCGCATCAACGGCGTGGACCCGGACCGCGCCGGCAAGGCCTGGGAGACGATCCCCGGCCTGATGCTGCAGGCCGAGGCCGAGGGGCGCCACCGTTTTCCGCGCAAGACGCCCATCGTGCGGCCGCAAAAGAGCGGCATCGAGTGGCGGGTCAACCTCACCCAGCTGGCCAACGCGCAGGGCAACGCGCTGGACGGCACCGACGCCGACGAACTGACGCAGGCCGAGGTGCTGGGCCGGCGCCAGATCGCGGGCGTGGCCGGATTCCTGCGCGAGGTGCCGGGCTTCGAGCGCTCCTACATCGTCGACATCGCGCCCCAGGTGGGCATCCGCGAGACCCGGCGCGTGCGGGGCCTCTACCAGCTGACCGAGGCCGACGTGCTGGAGTGCGCCAGCTTCGACGACACCGTCGGCGTCAACGGCTGGCCGCTGGAGCTGCACCTGAAGGGCGACGTGGAATTCCGCTGGCCGAAGATCCCGCAGAGCCGCGGCTTCAACCACCTGCCCTACCGCATGACCGTGCCGCCGGGCCTGGCCAACCTGTGGATCGCGGGCCGCTGCGCGTCGATGACGCACGAGGCGCAGTCGGCCGCGCGCGTGACGGGCGCCTGCTTCGTGATGGGCCAGGCGGCCGGCTGCGCGGCGTCGCTTGCGCTGGAAGGGAACACGACCGCGGCGCGGGTGGACACTGCCGCACTGCAGACCAGGCTGCAGGCCCAGGGCGCCTGGCTGGGCCTGGAGGACTGAACGCTGCGAAGGAGAAACCGCATGAACGCTCCCGACAATCCGCTGATGGCGCGCCAGCAGCTGTACCGTGACATGGACCCGCACCACCTCACGCCGCTGTGGGAGGTGCTGCACGCCCTGGTGCCGCAAAAGCCCTCCACGCCCTGCGTGCCCGCGCACTGGGCGTACGACGAAGTGCGGCCCTTCCTGATGCGCGCCGGCCAGGCCATCACCGCCGAGGAGGCGGTGCGGCGCGTGCTGATCCTGGAGAACCCGGCGCTGCGTGGCCAGTCAGCCATCACGCAGTCGCTGTATGCGGGTCTTCAGCTGATCCTGCCCGGCGAGGTGGCGCCCAGTCACCGCCACACCCAGAGCGCCCTGCGCTTCATCGTCGAAGGCAGCGGGGCCTACACCGCGGTCGACGGCGAACGCACGACGATGCACCCGGGCGACTTCATCATCACGCCGAGCTGGACCTTCCACGACCACGGCAGCGACGCCGACGGCCCGGTGGTCTGGCTGGACGGGCTGGACATCCCCATGGTCCGCTTCTTCGATGCGGGCTTCGCCGAGAACGATGCCGCCCGCTCGCAGCAGGTCAGCCGCACCGAGGGCACCAGCCTCGCGCGCTACGGCCACAACATGGTGCCGGTGCGGCACGACGCGCCCTTCGGCGCCACCTCGCCGATCTTCAGCTACCCCTACGAACGCAGCCGCGAGGCGCTCGAACGGCTGGAGCGCGACGCGCCGGTGGACGCCTGGGACGGCGTGAAGCTGCGCTACGTCAACCCGCTCACCGGCGGCTACCCGATGCCCACCATGGCCACCTTCATGCAGAAGCTGCCCGCCGGCTTCGCGGGCAAGGGCTGGCGCCAGACCGACGGCGCGGTCTACAGCGTGGTGGAGGGATCGGGCACGGTGGAGGTCGAAGCCGGCGACAAGCGCTGGCATTTCGACGTCGGCCCGCGCGATCATTTCGTGATTCCCTCATGGCACACTGCCCGGCTCGCTTCGGCCACCGGCTGCGTGCTGTTCAGTTATTCGGACCGGCCCGTCCACCAGGCGCTGGCCCTTCACAAGGAAGAAAGGTTGTCATGAGCTACGTCTTCAATCCCCCGCCCGTGCCGTCCGTCCCCGTGCAGGGCCGCGGCGAACGGTTCCCGATCCACCGCGTCTATTGCGTGGGCCGCAACTACGAGGAGCACGCCAAGGAGATGGGCTTCACCGGACGCGAGCCGCCCTTCTTCTTCCTGAAGCCGGCCGACGCCATCGTGCCGGTGCCCGCGGGCGAGACCGGGACCATCCCCTACCCCCCGCTCACCAAGGACCTGCACCATGAGATCGAGCTGGTGGTGGCCATCGGAACCGGCGGGCGCAACATCAAGGCGGCCGACGCCCAGAAGCACATCTTCGGCTACGCCGTGGGCCTGGACATGACGCGCCGCGACCTGCAGGGCGAGATGAAGAAGCAGGGCCGCCCCTGGTGCATCGGCAAGGCCTTCGACCAGTCCGGCCCGATGGGGCCGATCACGCCGGCCGCGCAGGCCGGCGACGTCACCCAGGCCGAGATCTGGCTGCAGGTGAACGGCAAGGACCGCCAGCGCAGCACCGTCTCCAAGCTGATCTGGAACATCGGCGAGACCATCGAACACCTGTCGGCGGCCTGGGAACTGCAGCCGGGCGACCTGATCTTCACCGGCACGCCCGAAGGCGTGGCGGCGGTCTCGGCCGGCGACACGCTGGTGGGCAGCGTGGCCGGGCTGGGCGAGCTGCGCGTGCGCGTCGCCTGATCCACAACGGCGCGGCGCGACCATAATCGCGCTCGCGCGCCGGTGGCGGCGCGGCAAACAACAAGAAGGAGCCTGCCCGTGCGCGTTCTGGAACCCCTGGCCAAGCTGTGCGCCATCCTGGCCGGCGTGCTGCTGACCGGCATCACCCTGATGACGTGCGGCAGCCTGATCGGCCGCAACACCACCGGCGACTCCATCGTGGGCGCTTTCGAGCTCACGGGCGTGGCGGCCGGCGCGGCCATCGCGCTGTTCATGCCCCTGTGCCAGGTCCGGCGCGGGAACATCATCGTGGACTTCTTCACCGCGGGCCTGCCCGAGCGGGTGAACGACAAGCTCGATCGCGCCGGCGCGCTGCTGCTGGCGGTGCTGTTCGCGCTGCTCGCCTGGCGCACCACGCTGGGCGGCATCAACGTCTGGCAGTCCCATTCGGAGACCCAGATCATGGGCTTTCCCGAGTGGGTGGTGTACGCCTTCATGGTCCCCGCCTTCGCGCTCACCGCGCTGATCGGCCTGGTCCAGGCGGTGTCCGGCTTCGGCGAGACCAAGCCGGAGGATCCGGTGCACGCCGCCGAGGAGGCCGTGCAATGAGCCCGATCACCCTCACGGTCCTGATCTTCGGGATCATGCTGGCCTGCATGGCCGTGCGCATCCCGATCGCGGTGAGCATGTTCGCGGCCGGCGCCATCGGCTACGTGCTGCAGACCGGATGGGCGCCCTTCTCGTTCTTCCTGAACACCCAGTCGTTCGCGCGCTTCGCCAGCTACGACCTGTCGGTGATCCCGCTGTTCATCCTGATGGGGCACTTCGCCACCAAGGGCGGCATCAGCAAGTCGCTGTTCGAGTTCGCCGCGGCCGTGATGGGCCGCTTCAAGGGCGGCCTGGCGATGGCCTCGCTGCTGGCCTGCGCCGCCTTCGGGGCGATCAGCGGGTCGTCGGTGGCCACCGCCGCCACCATCACCAGCGTGGCCTTGCCGGAGATGCGCCGCCACGGCTATTCCGGCCGCATCGCCACCGGCACGCTGGCGGCCGGCGGCACGCTGGGCATCCAGCTGCCACCGTCGATCGTGCTGGTGATCTACGCGATCCTGACCGAGCAGAACATCAGCAAGCTGTTCGCCGCGGCCATCGTCCCCGGCATCATCGCGATGGTCGGCTACATGATCGCCGTCGCCCTCTACGTGCGCCTGGTGCCGGGCCACGCGCCCGAAGTGGAGGAGGTGCCGCGGATGACACTGCGCGCGCTGCTGGGCGTGGCGCCCATCGCCATCATCTTCCTGCTGGTGTTCGGCGGCATCTACGGCGGCTTCTTCACGCCCACCGAGGGCGCGGCCGTGGGCGCGTCCACCACCTTCCTCACGGCCCTGCTCAAGGGCCAGATGACGCTGCGCAAGTTCAAGGAATGCTTCTACGGCACCGCGGTGAGCGCCGCCATGATCTTCCTGATCTTCCTGGGCGCCGACCTGATGAACGCGGCGCTGGCGCTGACGCAGGTGCCCAACCAACTGGCCGCGGTGGTGGGCAGCTGGGGCGTCTCGCCGCTGCTGGTGGTCGTGGCCATCCTGCTGTTCTACGTGGTGCTCGGCGCCGTGATGGACGAGTTGTCCATGTTGCTGCTCACGATCCCGATCTTCTTTCCGATCATCGTGGGCCTGGACTTCGGCATGCCCAAGGAATCGGTGGCGATCTGGTTCGGCATCGTGGTGCTGATGACGGTGGGCTTCGGACTGATCGCGCCGCCGGTGGGGCTGAACGTCTACATCGTCAACGGCCTTTCCAAGGACGTGCCGATGGGCGAGACCTACCGCGGCGTCATGCCCTTCCTGATCAGCGACGTGCTGCGCACCCTGCTGTTCCTTTTCTTCCCGATCATCCCGTTGTGGCTGGTGGGCTTCATCCGTTGAGGGAAAGCCCCGTGGCACACCCTCGAGCCTGCAGTTAACTTCCGGCATCCCTAGGAGATTTCGACCATGATCCAGCGACGCACGCTCCTGAAGACCACCGCGGCGGTGGCCCTCGGCGCGCCCGGCCTGAGCGGCCTGGCCCAGCAGTCCGTGACCCTGAAGTTCCACACCTTCATGGCGCCCCAGTCCAATGTCTGGCTGACCATGCACAAGGCCTGGATGGACAAGGTGGAGAAGGACTCCGGCGGCCGCATCAAGTTCGAGGGCTACCCCGCCATGCAGCTGGGCGGCACGCCCGTGCAGCTGTACGACCAGGCCAAGGACGGCGTGGTCGACATCATCTGGACCCTGCCGGGCAACACCGCCGGCCGCTTCCCGCGCGTCGAGGTGTTCGAGCTGCCGTTCATGATGAACAACGCCGAGGCCACGTCCAAGGCGTACTGGGAGTATGTGCAGACGGTCGCGGCCGACGAGTTCAAGGACACGCAGGTGCTCGCCCTGCAGGTGCACGGCCCGGGCATGTTCCACACCAAGGAGAAGCTGATCAAGTCGGCCGACGACCTGCGCGGCCTGAAGGTGCGCGGCCCCACCCGCCAGATCACCAAGATGCTCGGCTACCTGGGCGCCACGCCGGTGGGCATGCCGCTGCCGCAGATCCCCGATGCGCTGTCCAAGGGCACCATCGACGGCTGCGTGATCCCCTGGGAGGTCGTGCCTTCGGTGAAGGTGCACGAGCTCACCAAGAACCACAGCGAGTTCGATCCCGCCGGCGGTGCGCTCTACACCACCACCTTCGTGATGGCCATGAACAAGGCCAAGTACAACTCGCTGGCGCCCGACCTGAAGAAGGTGATCGACGCCAATTCCGGCATGGAGACCTCGGCCTGGCTGGGCAAGGTGCAGCAGGGCAACGACGCCGTCGGCCGCAAGGCCGCGGTGGACCGCAAGAACACCATCCACACCATCTCCGCCGCCGACGCGCAGGAGTTCAAGCGCAAGGCGCGCCTGGTCGAAGTGGAGTGGGTGGAAGACATGAACAAGCGCGGCTTCGACGGCAAGAAGCTGCTGGACACGGCCAAGTCGCTGATCGAGAAGCACGGCAAGGCCGCGCCGGCCGCCGGCAAGAAGGCTTAAACTTCCCTCGCCTTCCCGTCCAAGGGCTCCCTCGGGAGCCCTTTTGCTGTGCTGCTCCCTCGGGAGCCCTTTTGCTGTGCTGCTCCCTCGGGGGCGTTTTGCTGTGCAGCTCTCCCGCGAGCCCCTTCCTTGTCCACCTTGCCGCCCTTCCGAACCCCGATCAAGCATTGCCGCAACTGCGGGCAGGCGGTGGTCTACCGCGTGCCCGACGACGGCGACACGCGCGAGCGCGCCGTGTGCCCCGCCTGCGGCACCATCCACTACGAGAACCCGCTGAACGTGGTCGGCACCGTGGCGTACTGGGGCGACCGGGTGCTGCTGTGCAAGCGCAACATCGAGCCGCGCTGGGGCAAGTGGACGCTGCCGGCCGGCTTCATGGAACTGGGCGAGACGACCGAGGAAGGCGCTGCGCGCGAGACCGACGAGGAGGCCGGCGCGCAGGTGCAGATGGAGGACCTGGTCAGCGTGATCAGCGTGCCGCGCGTGGGCCAGGTTCACCTGTTCTACCGTGCCCGGCTGCTGAGCGACCAGTTCGCCCCGGGCCACGAGAGCCTGGAGGCCCGGCTCTTTTCCGAGGACGAGATCCCCTGGGAGGAGATCGCCTTCAAGACGGTGCGCGAAACGCTGCTGTGCTATTTCGAGGACCGCCGCCGCGGCCAGCACACGGTGCACAACCTCTCGGTGAGTTGATCGCCCGCGCGGGCGATCAGTTGCGCACGCGGCTCTCGTCGCGCAGCCGCGCCTCTTCCTTCAGGCGCACGCAGGCCGGGAAGGCCTGGTAGCCGGGCCTGGCGCATTCGGTCTGCAGGCAGAACTCCTTCATCAGGAACATCTTGTCCTTGCAGGTTTCCGAGGGCGGCACCAGCCGGGGTTGCTGCGGCGCGCGCGCGGCAGTCTGGGACGGTCCCGGTTCTTCGACGCGCGCGTGGAGTTGTTCCACCACCGGTGCGGGCGCGGCCGCGGGCGCTCCGGCGACAGTGATGGCCGTCGGCGTGGGGGCGGGACGCTTGGCGGGAGTGGTGGTCGAAGCCGGGCGCGCCGCCCCGGAAGCTGACGGCTTCACGCTGGCCACCGGTGAGGCTGCAGTGGCCGCCGTCGACGCGTTGTTGGCGGGTTGCGCGGACGTCTGCGCGGCCGGACCGGAAGATGGCGTCGCGGGCGTTGGGGCCGTGCTCGCCTGCGAAGCCGCCGCCACGGGCGTGCCCGCGTCCGCCCCGGGGCTGCGGGTCCAGAGCAGAATCGCGACGAGGCCGACGCCCGCGAGCGCCGCCGCGGCGCCGACCCAGGGCAGGGCCGGCTTGGCGCGCGGCATGGATGCCGGCCTGGCGTCGCTCGCAGGCACCGGGCGAACGACGGCGGGCGCCGCTTGCTCCTGCGGTGTGCCCTGCGATTCCCTCAACGCCTGCCAGGCACGCTCGGCCTCGGAGGGGTCGCTGCCGTAGGCCAGGGGCATGGTCGCCGTGGAGGGCGGCAGGGAGGGCTCGACGGCCACGGGGGGCACCTGCACGCGCGTCATGCCACGCAGCATGGTGAGGTCGGGACTCTCGGGCGTGGCGAGCCGCTGCAGGCGCCGCCGCGCCAGGTCGGCGTAGATGCCTTCGGGGAAACGCTGCAGGAAGCCTTCGAGCTCGCGCGGGTCGGTGGCATCGCGCACGTCGCGCCAGTACTCCAGCTCAAGCTCCTGCGTGATCGGTGCGCCGGGGATGGTCGGGGCGCGGTGGGACGGGATCGAGGGCAGCGGCGCGATTCCCGGCAACGTGGGCGACGGCACGCGCGGTTGGGCCTGCGGCACCACCATGGCCGGCAGGTCCAGGTGGGGGAAGGCTCCCCGCAGGCCCTGCCAGAACTCGGCAGCCGTGGCGAAACGCTCGTCGCGGTTCTTGGCCAGCGCACGCGCCATCACGATGTCGACGGCGGGCGGCAGTTCCGGCACCACCGAACTGGGCGCCGCGGGCGCGTGCCCCAGCACCTGGTGGATGACGGAAAAATCGTTGTCGCCGTCGAAGGGCCGCGAGCCCGTGAGCATCTGGTAGGTGACCACCGCGGCCGAGAACAGGTCGGCCCGGGCGTCCACCTTCAGGCCCTGCACCTGCTCGGGCGCCATGTACTTCAGCGTGCCGATCATGCTGCCCTGCGTGCGGGTGGACTCGCCCGCGATGCGCGCCACACCGAAGTCGGTGAGCTTGAGGCGGCCGCCGACTTCGACCAGCAGGTTGGCCGGCTTGATGTCGCGGTGGACCACGCCCTGCCGGTGGGCGTAGTCGAGCGCCGCCAGCAGGTCGTGCACCAGGTGCAGCGCGTCGGTCACTTCGTAGCGGCCGCCGCGGTCCAGCAGCTGCTTGAGGTCGTCGCCCGAGACGAACTCCATCACCAGGAAGGCCGTGTCGCCGTCGCGGTCGGAGTCGTAGACGCTGACGATGTTGGGGTGCTGCAGCCGCGCCGCGGATCGCGCCTCGATGCGGAAGCGCTCCTCGTATTCCGCCGCGGCCGCCGTGCCCAGGCCGTCGACCATGATGGTCTTGATGGCGACCTGCCGGTCCAGGTTGGGGTCGAGGGCCTCGTAGACGACGCCCATGGCGCCCTTGCCGAGGACTCGGACGAGGTCGTAGCGGCCGAGTTTCTTGAGGTGCACGTGAGACGCTTGCAAGTGTCAGGCCACGACGGCGAACTCCACCCGGGGCGCGGCTTCGGCCTCACGCTCGCAGCCCAGCGTGATGAGACCGTTGCCGACCAGGTAGCACTCGGTCCGCCGCAGGACCAGGGGAGTGTTGCCGCCGCCCATGTAGACCCAGGTCCCGAAACTGGACTGGTCGCTCAGGATGAAATGGCCACCCTTCCAGTCGACCGTGGCGTGGACGCGTGACACGCGGGCATCGTTGATCGAGAGCGCGGCCGTGGCGGCGCGGCCCAGGGTGAGCGACGCCCCGTGCGGGTCGAGCCGAAGAGTCTGGCCGCCGCCGGTGAGTTCCAGGTGCGCGTCGTCCGAGGCCTTGAACATGGACGCGCCCATCATGGTGGCGTCGGCATCCCGCTCGGGCTGCCACTGCACGCGGTACACCTCGGTCTGCTCGTTCTTGCCGCGCAGGAACATGGGCCCGAGGCTGCGCAGCTTGGCGCGCAGGTCGGGCTTGAGCGCATCGAGCACGCGGTTGGTGGTGAGGATCTGCTCGGCGCCCGCCAGGTCGGCCAGCCGCGCGGCGCTGTTGACCGCGTCGCCGTAGCAGTCGCCCTGGATCTCGACGACTTCGCCCGATTCGACACCCATCTGCATCTGGACCGGCTTGCCGGCGCCGCCGGGGTAGACCGGCGCGTCCTGCAGGCGCTTCTGGATGCCGACGCAGGCGGCGATGGCATCGGATTCGTCGGGAAAGACCACGAAAAGGCCATCGCCCAGCAGCTTCACCACACGGCCGCGGTGCTGTTCGAAGCTGCGTGAAAGGGCCGTCGTGAGCTGGGTGACGAAGCGGCCGGCCGTCTCGTCGCCCAGCCTCTCGAAGATGCCGGTGCTTCCGACCAGGTCAGCAAAAACAACGGTGGCCATGTCGCGGCCATTCTATGCGCCAAGCTCTGCAAGAACAAAGAAGCCGGCGCGACGGTGTCGCGCCGGCCACGAAGTGACTTCAGCAAAAAATGGTCGGCGTGGCGGGATTCGAACTCGCGACCCCTTGCACCCCATGCAAGTGCGCTACCAGGCTGCGCTACACGCCGAGCCCGCCATTATAGCCCGACGTCTTCAGTGGTTGGCCGACAGCAGGTCGCGGATCTCGAACAATTCGCGCCGGACCAGCAGCAGCTTCTCGGACACCTCGTCGGACTCGGGCGGCGGCGTGCTGTCCTCGAAGTCCTCGAGCGTGGAATCTTCCACCTCGATGACCTCGACACCTTCGAGCATCACTTCGCCCGCGCGGCGCTTGTCGCGCTCCATCTGCACCAGTTCCTGCAGCTTGTTGCGCGCGCCGCTGATGGTGAAGCCCTGGTCGTACAGCAGGTCGCGGATGCGCCGGATCATCAGCACCTCGTGGTGCTGGTAGTAGCGCCGGTTGCCGCGCCGCTTCATCGGGCGAAGCTGCGTGAACTCCTGCTCCCAATAGCGCAGCACGTGCGGCTTGACGCCGCACAAGTCGCTGACCTCACCGATGGTGAAGTACCGCTTGGCCGGGATTGCGGGGAGTGCTTTCTCCACTGAAATCAATGTCGTAGGAGAGAAAGCTGCTAGGTTACTCTAAGACAGCCGCCGCGCAAAGCGGCCGACGCGCATTGCGCGCGGTTGTTGCTCAATCGCCAGCGGAGGCTTCGGCGCCCTGCCCCTGGATCTGTTCCTTGAGCTTGTGGCTGGCGTGGAAGGTGACCACGCGGCGCGCCTTGATCGGGATCGCTTCGCCGGTGCGCGGGTTGCGGCCGGGGCGGGGCGCCTTGGTGCGGATCTGGAAGTTGCCGAAGCCGGAGATCTTGACGTCCTTGCCTTCGACCAGGCTGCCCGCGATCAGGTCGAAGAACGCGTCGATCATGTCCTTGGACTCGCGCTTGTTCAGCCCGATCTGCTCGAACAGCAGCTCCGCGAGTTGCGCCTTGGTGAGCGCCGGCGTCTCCAGGCTTTCGACCGTGAACTCCATCGTGGGTTCTTCCCTTGTTGTTGTCAGCATGCCGGACCTCCTAGCTCCTGAGCCGGCCGCCGAGCCGATCGCCGACGCTGGCGACGACGGCCCGCACTGCCGCTTCGATCTGGTCGTCGGTCAGTGTGGCCTCGGGGCTGGCGAGCGTCAAGCGAACGGCCAGGCTTTTCTCGCCCGCGGCCATGCCGGCAGTGGCCTGCTTGGGCTTGTAGACGTCGAACAGCAACGCGTCGCGCAGTAGCCCGCCCGTGTCGGCGGCGTGGATCGCGTCCATCAGCGCCGCATGCGAGACGGCATCGGCCACGATCACGGCGATGTCGCGCTCGGCCGGCTGGAAGCGCGGCACCGGCTGGAAGGACGGGATCTCGCGCGCGAGCACGGCATCGAGGTCCAGCTCGAACAGCACCGGAGCGTGCGGCAGGTCCCAGGCCTGTCGCCAGCGGGGATGCAGTTCACCGAGGAAGCCCACGGGACAGCCGTCGATCTCGATCGACGCGCAACGGCCCGGATGCAGGGCCGGATGCGTGGCCGGCCGGAACACACCGCGCCGCGGTGACAGCAGTGCCTCGACGTCGCCCTTGATGTCGTAGAAGTCCGCGCCAAGCCCCTTGCGCGCCCATTGCAGGCCGTCGGCCTCGCCGTACGCGAGGCCAGCCACGCGCATCGGCTGCCGCACGCTGCGCACCGTGGATTCACCCGTGGCGACCGAAGCGTCGCGCAGGAACACGCGGCCCACCTCGAAGACGCGCACGCGCTCGGCCTTGCGGTCCAGGTTGAAGCGCAGCACCTGCAGCAGCGAGCCGACCAGTGACGAGCGCATCACGCTCATCTGGCTGGCGATCGGGTTCAACAGGCGGATCGGGTCGGCGTTGCCGGCGAGATCGCGCTCCCAGCTTTCCTCGACGAAGCTGAAATTGATCGTCTCCTGGTAGCCGAGCGCCGCGATCAGGCGACGGATCGCGAAGCGCGAGCGACGCGACTCGGGCGGCAGCTTGGCCGTGATCGGCGCCAGCGGCGGCGTGGTGGGCAGGCGCTCGTAGCCGACGATGCGCGCGACTTCCTCGATCAGGTCTTCCTCGATCGAGAGGTCGAAGCGGTACGGCGGCGGGGTGACGGTGACGGTGCCTTCGGCCGCCCTTGCCGGCAGGCCCAGGCGCCGGAAGGCGTCCAGGCACTGCTCCTGCGACACCGGCATGCCGATCACCTTGGCGGCGCGCGCGACGCGCATGGCCACCGGCCTGGCTTCGGGCAGCGACAGCACCTGGTCGTCCATCGGGCCGGGCTCGCCGCCGCAGATCTCCAGGATCAGCCGCGTGATGTGTTCGATGTGCTCGACCGTCAGGCTCGGGTCGACGCCGCGCTCGAAGCGATGCCCGGCGTCGGTGGAGAAGTTGTAGCGGCGCGAGCGCCCCTGCACTGCCTGCGGCCACCAGAACGCGGCCTCGACGTAGATGTTGCGGGTCTCGTCCGAGACGGCGGTGGCATCGCCGCCCATGATGCCGGCCAGCGACTCGACTTCCCGGTCGTCGGCGATCACGCCGACCTTCTCGTCGACCGCGATCGTGTTGCCATTGAGCAGCTTGAGCTGTTCGCCCGGGCGGCCCCAGCGCACCTCGAGCCCGCCATGGATCTTGTCGAAGTCGAAGATGTGCGACGGCCGGCCGAACTCGAACATCACGTAGTTGGAGATGTCCACCAGCGGCGTGACGCTGCGCTGGCCGCAGCGCGCCAGCCGGTCGACCATCCACTGCGGCGTCCTCGCCTTGGTGTCCACGTTGCGCACCACGCGGCCGGAGAAGCGCCCGCACAGGTCGGGCGCCTGCACCTTGACCTTGAGCTTGCCGTCGTGGACCGGGCGCACCGGCTCGAACTTCGGCTGCTTCAAGGGGGCGCCGGTCAGCGCCGACAGCTCGCGCGCCACGCCGTGGACGCTCAGCGCATGCGCGAGGTTGGGCGTGAGCTTGAGGGTGAACACGTGGTCGTCCAGCTGCAGGACCTCGCGCACGTCCTGGCCGACGGGTGCATCGGCGGCGAGCTCCAGCAGGCCGCCATGGTCTTCGGACAGCTTCAGTTCGCGGGCTGAGCACAGCATGCCCTGGCTCTCGACGCCGCGCAGCTTGCCCAGCTTGATCTGGAATGGCTTGCCGTCCTCGCCGGGCGGCAGCTCGGCGCCGACCAGCGCCGTGGGCACGCGGATGCCCGGGCGCGCGTTCGGCGCGCCGCAGACGATGTTCAGCAGCTCGCCCTGCCCCACGTCCACCTGGCACACGCGCAGGCGGTCGGCGTTGGGGTGCTGGACGGCTTCCTTGATCTCGCCCACCACCACCCTGCTGAACGGCGGCGCGACGGGGCGCAGGTCCTCGACCTCCAGCCCGCCCATGGTGAGCACGTCGGCGATCTCTTTCGTGGACAGCGGCGGGTTGCAGAACTCGCGCAGCCAGGACTCGGGGAATTGCATGTTGGCTC
Source organism: Ramlibacter sp. Leaf400 (assembly GCF_001424545.1). Lineage (GTDB taxonomy): Bacteria > Pseudomonadota > Gammaproteobacteria > Burkholderiales > Burkholderiaceae_C > Ramlibacter. The sequence goes on from NZ_LMQL01000011.1 coordinate 71,365, forward strand.
TTGGCTTGCGGTTCAGCGGAACTGGCGAAGGAATCGGATGTCGCCGTCGAAGAACAGGCGCAGGTCGTTCACCCCGTAGCGCAGCATGGTCAGGCGGTCCGGGCCCATGCCGAAGGCGAAGCCGATGTACTTCTCGGGGTCCAGGCCCATGTTGCGAACCACGGCGGGATGCACCTGGCCCGAGCCGGCCACTTCCAGCCAGCGGCCGGCCAGCGGACCGCTCTGGAACTGGATGTCGATCTCCGCGCTGGGCTCGGTGAAGGGGAAGAAGCTCGGACGGAAGCGCAGGGCCAGGTCGTCGCTCTCGAAGAACGTGCGGCAGAAGTCGGTGAAGACGACCTTCAGGTCCTTGAAGCTGACGTTCTCGCCCAGCCACAGGCCTTCGCACTGGTGGAACATGGGCGAGTGCGTGGCATCGCTGTCGACGCGGTACGTGCGGCCCGGCGCGATGACGCGGATCTCGGGCATCTCGCCTCCGGCGTACTTCCTCACGTGCTGCTGCGCGTAGCGCACCTGCATCGGGCTGGTGTGCGGACGCAGGTTGTAGGGGATGCCGTCCTCGCCGTTGATGTCGACGTAGAACGTGTCCTGCATCGACCGCGCCGGGTGGTTGGGCGGGTTGTTCAGCGAAGTGAAGCTGTGCCAGTCGCTCTCGACTTCGGGGCCGTCGGCCACGTCGAAGCCCATGCTGGCGAAGATTAGCTCGATGCGCTCGAGCGTGAGGCTCACGGGGTGCAGGCCGCCGGGCTCGCGCACGCGTCCCGGCAGGCTGACGTCCAGCGCCTCGGCCTTGAGCTGCAGCTCGAGTTCGGCGTCGGCCAGCGCCTGCCGCCTCTCGGCCAGGGCCGCCTCGATCGCCTGCTTGGCGACGTTGATCGCGGCGCCGCGGCCCTTCTTCTCCTCCACCGGCAGCGCGGCCAGGCCCTTCATCAGCTCGGTGATGCGGCCAGCCTTGCCGGTGAACTGCGCCTTGGCATTCTCCAGGTCGGCCGGGGTGGCGGCCTGGGCGAACGCGCGTCGCGCGGTCTCGACGATCGAATCCAGATCTTGGGTCATCAGAAGAAAACAGGGGCTAGTGCAGCGCCCTAGCCCCTGTCCTTGAAGTTACCGTTGCACCGGATGCGCCTTGCGGCGCGTCCGGCCGCGAACTCAAGCAGCCAGCTTGGCCTTCACCTGGTTCACGATGCCGGCAAAAGCCGCCGGGTCGTGCACGGCGATGTCGGCCAGGACCTTGCGGTCGATGTCGATGCCGGCCTTGCGGATGCCATTGGCGAACTGGCTGTAGGTCAGCCCGTTCTCGCGGGCGGCCGCATTGATACGGGCGATCCACAGCTGGCGGAAGACGCGCTTCTTGGCGCGGCGGTCGCGGTACGCATACTGGCCCGCCTTCATCACCGCCTGCTTGGCGATGCGGAAGACGTTGCCGCGGCGGCCGCGGAAGCCCTTGGCGAGGGCGAGGACCTTCTTGTGACGGGCGCGAGCCGTTACACCACGTTTGACGCGAGGCATGTGTGTTCTCCTTCTTCGTCGTGGGTTACAGGCCGGCGAACGGCAACATCTGGGCCATGTGGCCCATGTTGGTCTCGTGCACGGTCACGGGGCCACGCAGGTGGCGCTTGTTCTTGGTGGTCTTCTTGGTCAGGATGTGACGCTTGAAGGCCTGGCCGCGCTTGACGGTGCCGCCGGGACGGACGCGGAAGCGCTTCTTGGCTCCGCTCTTGGTCTTCATCTTGGGCATGTGAATGCTCCTTCTCTTCTTGTGCTCGTGAGGCGCCGCGAATCCTTCGCGTCTTGATGGCCCCGAGCCACTTGTCGGCGAGTTTTCAAGCTCGCCACTTGTCGGCGAGTTCTTGAAGCTCGCCATGTTCGGGAAGGCCAAAGCCTTCCCTTCACCGGACCGCGCCGGCGACCAACCGATGCGATCCTGGGATCCTCTTTAAGCCGTCGCCGCCCCGGTGGCTTCGGCCGCGGGCTTGGCTTGTCCGCCGCCCGTCTTCTTGCGGCCCGGAGCGATCATCATGATCATCTGCCGGCCCTCGAGCTTGGGGAACTGCTCCACCAGGATGGTGTCGCCCAGCTCGTCGCGGATGCGCTGCAGCAGCGCCATCCCGATCTCCTGGTGCGTGATCTCGCGGCCGCGGAAGCGCAGCGTGATCTTGCACTTGTCGCCCTCTTCAAGAAAACGCCGGATGTTGCGCATTTTGATGTTGTAGTCACCGTCGTCGGTGCCCGGGCGGAACTTGATTTCCTTGACCTCGATGACCTTCTGCTTGGATTTCGCTTCCGCGGCCTTCTTCTGCTCGAGGTACTTGAACTTGCCGTAGTCCATCAGCCGGCACACGGGCGGGCTGGCGGTGGCGGCAATTTCGACCAGGTCCACATCCAGCTCGCCTGCCATCCGCAGGGCCTCCTGGAGGCTGACGATGCCCAGGGGCTCGTTGTCGGGTCCGGATAGCCGGACTTCCGGGGCCATGATCTCCCGGTTCAGGCGGTGCTTGCGTTCCTCGCGGTGGCGGCGGTCGCGGAATTCAGTAGCGATGGTCTCGATCCTTAAAAAAGTGGGCTACCCAAGTAGCTGAGCCGCCCCAGTCCACGCCCGGCTCAGCTTGAACTTCAGTGAAGGTCAGCTCTTGCTGGCAATGTCCCCGGAAAGGCGATCGACGAAGGCCTGGAGGGGCATTGCACCGAGGTCCTGGTTGCCCCGGGCGCGCACTGCGACGGCACCTGCCGCCTTTTCCTTGTCGCCGACGACCAGGATGTAAGGCAGCTTCTGCAGCGAATGCTCCCGTATTTTATACGTGATCTTCTCGTTGCGAAGGTCGAGCTCTACCCTAAACCCTTGATTCTGCAGAGTTTTCGCAACCTCGCGGGCCCAATCGGCCTGTCCGTCCGTGATGTTGAGCACCGCCACCTGCACCGGCGCCAGCCAGGCCGGCAACGCGCCGGCATGGTTTTCGACCAGCATGCCGATGAAGCGTTCCAGGCTGCCGACGATGGCCCGGTGCAGCATGACCGGGTGCGCGCGGCCGCTGGTCTCCGTCACGTACTCGGCGCCCAGGCGCTCGGCCGTGTTGAAGTCCACCTGCATGGTGCCGCACTGCCACTGGCGGCCCAGCGCGTCCTTGAGCGTGTACTCGATCTTGGGGCCGTAGAAGGCGCCGTCGCCGGGCGAGACCACGAAATCCACGCCGGAGCGCCGCAGCGCCTCCATGACCGCGTGTTCGGCCTTGTCCCAGAGCTCGTCGGAGCCGACCCGGTTCTCCGGCCGCGTGGCGACCTTGTAGAGGATGTCCGTGAAGCCGAAGTCCCGGTAGACCTGCTGGAGCTTCGCCGTGTACGCCACGCACTCGTCCAGGATCTGGTCTTCCGTGACGAACGCGTGGCCGTCGTCCTGCGTGAAGCCGCGCACCCGCATGATCCCGTGCAGCGCCCCGGAGGGCTCGTTGCGGTGGCACTGGCCGAACTCGCCGTAGCGCAGCGGCAGGTCGCGGTAACTGCGCAGCGACGACTTGAAGATGAGGACATGCCCCGGGCAGTTCATCGGCTTGAGCGCGTAGTCCCGCTTCTCGCTCTCGGTCGTGAACATGTTCTCGCGGTAGTTCTGCCAGTGGCCCGTCTTCTCCCACAGGCTCTTGTCCAGGATCTGCGGGCCCTTGACCTCCTGGTAGCCCGTGTCCTTGTAGACCTGGCGCATGTACTGCTCGACCTGCTGCCAGATGGCCCAGCCCTTGGGATGCCAGAACACCACGCCGGGCGCCACGTCGTCGATGTGGAACAGGTCCAGCTCGCGCCCCAGCCGCCGGTGGTCACGCTTTTCCGCCTCCTCCAGCATGTGCAGGTGCTGCTGCAGCTCTTCCTTGCTGGCCCAGGCCGTGCCGTAGATGCGCTGCAGCATCTCGTTGCGGTGGTCGCCGCGCCAGTAGGCGCCGGCCACCTTCATCAGCTTGAAATGCTTCAGCTTGCCCGTGCTGGGCACGTGCGGGCCGCGGCACAGGTCCTCGAATGAGCCCTCCCGGTACAGCGAGACTTCCTCGTTGCTGGGGATGCTGGCGATGATCTCGGCCTTGTAGTGCTCGCCCAGGCCCTTGAAGTACTCGACCGCCGCATCGCGCGGCAGCACCCGGCGCGCCACCGGCTCGTCCTTGGCCACCAGCTCGGCCATGCGCTTCTCGATCGCCTGCAGGTCCTCCGGCGTGAAGGGCCGCTTGTACGAGAAGTCGTAGTAGAAGCCGTTCTCCACCACCGGGCCGATGGTGACCTGGGCCTCGGGGAAAAGCTCCTTGACGGCGTAGGCCAGCAGGTGCGCCGTCGAGTGCCGGATCACGTCCAGGCCGTCGGCGTCCTTGGCCGTGATGATGGAGACGGGCGCATCGCGGTCCACCGTGTAGGAGGTGTCGACAACCTTGCCGTCCACCTTGCCGGCGAGGGCGGCCTTGGCCAGGCCGGCGCCGATGGAAGCGGCGATGTCGGCCACCGTGACGGGGCCCGGGTACTCCCGGCGCGAGCCGTCGGGAAGCGTGATCGAGATCATGGGTGCAAGCTCCAGCGAGACGAAAAACGAAAAGCGCGGCCTGTAGCCGCGCTCTTGCTGGAAACCGAGGTTCTTTCGGACGCGCGACTACCCGGCCGCTACAGGGCCGTGGTTCCTTCCGGAGTAGTTCGCGGTGTCATAACCGAAGCTGCCTTTCTCGCCCTTGTTGTGCCTTGGGGAAGGCCCCGATTCTAACTGCTCGCCGCCGGGGGCGCAGCCGGGCGTCCGCGCGGCAGGATGAGGATGAACTCCGCCCCGCAGCCCAGGCCGTCGCTGCGCGCCTCGATCCGTCCGCCGTGCAGTTCGGCCAGCCGGGCCGCCAGGCTGAGGCCGATGCCCAGGCCGCCGCCCTTGGCATTGCGGTCGACCTGCACGAACAGCTCGAACACCTCGCGCAGCTGCTGCGGCGACAGCCCCAAGCCGTTGTCCCGGACTGCGATGCGCACCGTGTCCCCGTCGGCGTTCGCCTCGACCTCGATCCGGCCGCCTTCAGGCGTGTAGTGGGCGGCGTTGTTCAAGAGATTGGTCAGGATCTGCGCCACGCGGGTCGGGTCGCATTCGATCTCCACCGCCCCGTCGATCGGCGACACCACCAGCTCGTGCCGCCGCCGCTCGAACAGCGGCCGGCTGGTCTCCACCGCCGACTCCAGCACGTCCCCCGCGCTGACGCGCTGCCACTGCAGCGCGATCTTGCCGCGCGAGATGCGCGAGACGTCCAGCAGGTCGTCCACCAGCCGCACCAGGTGCCGCAGCTGGCGCTGGGCGATGTCGCGGGAGCGCTGCGCCAGGCCCGGGTCGGGCGCGCGCTGCAGGATCTCCAGCGCGTTGCGGATGGGCGCGAGCGGATTGCGCAGCTCGTGGGCCAGCACCGCCAGGAATTCGTCCTTGCGCTGCTCGCTTTCGCGCTGCCGGCCGTACAGCTCCTCCAGCTGCTGCGCGCGCTCGCGCGCACGCTCCTCGCTGGCGTGCAGCGCCAGTTCGTTGGCGCGGCGCTCCAGGGCCGCCTGCTCCGCATCCTGCCGCGCCCGCGCCTGCACCAGCGTGATCCAGGCCAGCAGCACGCTGGCCGCCAGCGACACCACCACCAGCCAGGGCACCAGCCGCCAGTGCGACAGCGCCTCGAAGGCCGGCCGGCTGCTCATGACCAGCAGCCAGGGGCGGCCGGCGACGTCCAGCTGCCGGGTGGACGCGTGGGCCGGCGGCTGGCTGGAAGTTTCGGCCGTGGACCACATCAGCGCCTCCGGCTCCTGGGCGGTGCCGTCGTACAGCTCCAGGTCGACCTCGCGCACGCCGTTGCCGCGCACGCCGTGCAGCAGGTCGCCCACCCGCAGCGGTGCGTAGACGAAGCCCTGCAGCTCGCGCCTCCGCTCTTCCTGCGACCGCGGCGCGGCCCCGCCCCGGTACACCGGCAGGTAGATCAGGAAGCCGGCCTGCTTGCTCGCGTCGATCTCCTGGACCAGGATCACCTTGCCCGATGCCGCGGCCGCCCCCGTGTCCCGCGCGTGGGCCATGGCCGCGCGCCGCGTCGGCTCGGTGAACATGTCGTAGCCGATCGCCGCCTGGTTGCGCTCGTCCAGCGGTTCCAGGAAGACGATGGCGTGGTACTCCTCGCGCGGCCCGGCCGGCCAGACCCGCAGCGGCGGGTCGTCGCCGTCGCGCACCACGGCCTCGCCCGCCGCACCGGGGCCGACCCGCGCCGTGTAGCCGATGCCCTGGATGCCGGGGTAGCGCTCCCGCAAGCCCAGCTGGGCGACGTAGTCGCGGAACTGCTCCCGGCTGACCTCGCCGCGCGCGGCAAACAGGCCGGCCGCGCCCTGCAGCAGCGTGGTGGTGGTGTCGATGCGCTCGCGGATGGCGTCGGCTGTGCGCGTGGCCTCGGCCTCGAACGCGGCCTTGTCTCGTGCGCTGATCGAGCGGGTGACCGAGGCCAGCAGCACGGCCGTCAACAGCAGGGCCAGCAGGAAGACGAATGTCGGCACCACCCAGGGGCGGTGCGGGTGCGGGGCGTGGGGATCGGGAGGAAGCGGCTGCGCGGTCACGACGGGAAGCGCGGGGCAGTCGCCGCCCTGCACGGATGGATCGGAAATCCTACGCCCGCGCCCATGAAAAAGGGGCCGGCACGCAAAGCGCACCGGCCCCGGCTCGACCGTGGAAGACGGTCAGGCGGCTTTCTTCTCGTCGAAGAACTGGGCGTCCTCGGTGGACCCCTTCAGGGCGGCGGTGGAGGCTTCCCTCTCGATCGTGGTGGTGACGGCGTCGAAGTAGCCGGTGCCCACCTCGCGCTGGTGCTTGACCGCGGTGAAGCCCTTCTCGGCGGCGGCGAACTCGGCCTGCTGCAGTTCGACGAAGGCGCTCATCTGGTTGCGCGCGTAGCCGTAGGCCAGGTTGAACATCGAGTAGTTCAGGCTGTGGAAGCCGGCCAGGGTGATGAACTGGAACTTGTAGCCCATGGCGCCCAGTTCCTTCTGGAACTTGGCGATGGTGGCGTCGTCCAGGTTCTTCTTCCAGTTGAACGAGGGCGAGCAGTTGTAGGCCAGCAGCTTGCCGGGGAACTTGGCGTGGATGGCATCGGCGAAGTCCTTGGCGAACTTCAGGTCCGGCGTGCCGGTCTCGCACCAGATCAGGTCGGCGTACTCGGCGTAGGCCAGGCCACGGCTGATCGCCTGCTCCACGCCGTTGCGGCTGCGGTAGAAGCCTTCGATCGTGCGCTCGCCGGTGAAGAAGGGCTTGTCGTTCTCGTCGACGTCGCTGGTCACCAGGTCGGCCGCTTCGGCGTCGGTGCGGGCCAGCAGCACGGTGGGCGTGCCCATCACGTCGGCCGCCAGGCGCGCCGCCACCAGCTTGGACACCGCTTCCCGCGTGGGCACCAGGACCTTGCCGCCCATGTGGCCGCACTTCTTGGCGGCGGCCAGCTGGTCCTCGAAGTGCACGCCGGCGGCGCCCGACTCGATCATGGCCTTCATCAGCTCGAAGGCGTTCAGCACGCCGCCGAAGCCGGCCTCGGCATCGGCCACGATGGGCGCGAAGTAGTCCACGTAGCCTTCGTCGCCGGGGACCTTGCCCTCGCTCCACTGGATCTGGTCGGCGCGCTGGAAGGTGCTGTTGATGCGGCGCACGACCTTGGGCACGGAATCCACCGAGTACAGCGACTGGTCGGGGTACATCTCGCCGTTGCTGTTGGCGTCGCCCGCCACCTGCCAGCCGGACAGGTAGATCGCCTTCAGGCCGGCCTTGACCTGCTGCATCGCCTGGTTGCCCGTCAGGGCGCCCAGCGAGTTGACGAAGGGCTCGGTGTTGATCAGGTTCCAGAGCTTCTCCGCGCCGCGCTTGGCCAGCGTGTGCTCGATCTGCAGCGAGCCGCGCAGCCGCACCACGTCGGCGGCGCTGTAGCCGCGCTTGATGCCCTTCCAGCGCGGGTTCTCCGCCCAGTCCTTCTCCAGTTGGGCGATCTGCTGCTCGCGGCTGAGGTGCGTCCAGTTGCTCATGGTTTTCACTCCGGTCAGGGGTTGGTTGTTGGAAAGCCGTTCGGCGCATCGGCCGCTGGAGAGCACTTTAAGTCTTGTACAAGACTTCGTGTGGCTCTTGTGTCTTATAGAAGACTATTTATTTTTTCGTTCCCCGACAGCCACTTATCGAAGGAATTTCGCAATGCGGCAACCACATTCTCATATTGGGAAAATTTGCCGCGCTGCAGCATCTACTCTTTTCGCGATGCGGAACGCATTGGCGAACCGATGAAATGCCGCGTCCGATGGCAAGCCGCTCGCTCGGGCAAGATGCGCGCTTTTTCGCCACCCCGTGCCCCCCACCCTCCCCCGCTGGCTCGCCTGCGCCTGCCTGGCCCTCAGCATGTCGCTGGTGGGCAGCTACGTGGCCCTGTCCAAGCCGCTGGTGGCGGCCATCCCGGTCTTCCTGCTCGCCTGGCTGCGCTTCGGCATCGGCGCCGTGGCCATGCTGCATTGGCTGCCGCGGCCCGCGAACGAGCGGCCGCTGTCGACGGACACCCGGCGCCTGCTGTTCCTCGAATCCTTCCTGGGCAACTTCCTGTTCTCCATCTGCATGCTGTTCGGCGTCAGCATGACCAGCGCGGTGTCGGCCGGCGTGATCATGGCGTCGATCCCGGCCGTGGTCGCGGTGATGAGCTGGGTGTTCCTGCGCGAGCGGGTGGCGCCCCGCGTCTGGGTGGCCGTCGCCTGCGCGGTCGGCGGCATCGCGGTGCTGGCGCTGGGGAAGTCCGACGCGGCCGGCGGCCGGACCGCCTGGCTGGGCAACCTGCTGGTCGTCGGCGCCGTGCTGTGCGAAGCCGCCTATGCCGTGATCGGCAAGAAGCTCACCGGGGCGCTGGGCCCGCGGCGCATCAGCGCCATCGTCAACCTCTGGGGCCTGCTGCTGGTGACGCCGTTCGGCCTGTGGCAGGCCGCCTCGTTCGACTTCGCGGCGCCGGCGGCGTCGACCTGGATGCTTCTGCTTTTCTACTCGCTGGCGGCCAGCGTGTGGAGCGTGTGGCTCTGGATGACAGGCCTGCGGCACCTGCCCGCGGCCATGGCCGGCGTGTTCACCGTGATGCTGCCGATCTCGGCCGCCCTGGTCGGCGTCCTGCTGCTCGGCGAGCCCTTCGGCGCCCTGCAGGCCGCGGCCTTCGCGCTGGCCCTGGCCGGCGTGCTGCTGGCCACGCTGCCGTTCAGGCGCTGACGCCGGCTTCGGGGCCCGCTCAGCGCCCCGTCACCTTCCGGATCGGCGGCCGGATGTTCTCCCGGCGGGCGGGCAGCACGTTCGCGTTCTCGCGCGGCATGTTGAGCACGATGGACGTGGACGTCTCCGTGAGGATGCAGAACCGGGTGACCACGGCGTCCAGGTGCTCGACGTCGATGACGGCGATCTCCAGGATCCAGCTGTCCTCGCCGGTGACGTTGAAGGCGTTCACCACCTCCGGCGTCTGTTCGATCAGCTTGACCACCCGCGCGTACTCCACCCGCCCCACCCGCACGATGGCTCGGATGCCGTAGCCCAGGCGCTGGTAGTCGACCACGGCGCGGTAGCCCTTGATCACCCCCTGCAGTTCCAGCTTGCGCACCCGCTCCGTCACCGCGGGCTGGCTCAGGTGCACCCGCCGGCCGAGTTCGGCCATGCTGATTCGCGCGTCCTGCTGGAGTTCGGCCAGGATCCGGCTGTCGTAGGCGTCGATTTCAGGAACTTCGGTCGGCATGGCGATCAACCTTCAAAAACAAGGCGGGGGTCCGCGCGTGTCCGCGAATTGTGCATGGATTCAGGGTGTTCGGCCTCCTACGATCCTTCGCCATGAACACCCGGTCCGCACCCTTCGCCCCGTCCTTGCCCGCCCGCAACCTGGTGGTGCCGGCGCTGCTCGCCTGCTACCTGGTGTGGGGCTCCACCTACCTGGCCATCCGCTGGGCGCTGGAGAGCTTTCCGCCGTTCTTCCAGATGGGCACGCGCTTCCTGTTCGCCGGCGCGCTGCTCCTCGCCTGGGTGACGGTCCGTGGCGGCCCCTGGCCCAGCCTGCCGCAATGGCGCAACGCCGCGCTGGTCGGCACGCTGATGCTGGGCGCCGGCATGGGCCTGACCGCCAGCGCGGCGCAGCACGTGGGCTCGGGCCTAGTGGCGGCCTTCATCGCCGTAGTGCCGATGCTGGTGTGCCTCTGGGGCCTGCTGTTCGGCCAGAAGCCGGGGCGGATGGAGATCGCCGGCATGGTGGTCGGACTGGCCGGCGTGCTGCTGCTGGTGCGCGGCGACGGCTTCGCGGCCACGCCGGCGGCCATTGCCAGCCTGGCGGCGGCGACCCTGGCCTGGTCGCTCGGCTCGGTGCTGTCCACCACGCGCTCGCCGCTGGCGCCGGGCGCGGCCGGGTTCGCCAGCGAGATGCTGTGCGGCGGCGTGGCCCTGTTGGCGGTGTCGCTGGGCCTGGGCGAGCAGCCGCACTGGCCGCCGCAGCCGCTGGCCGCCGCGGCCTGGCTGTACCTGGTGGTGGCCGGCTCGCTGGTCGCCTTCAGCGCCTACCTGTACCTGCTGGCCCATGCCTCGCCCGCCCTCGCCACGAGCTACGCCTTCGTCAACCCGGCGATCGCCCTGCTGCTGGGCGTGACCCTCGCCGGCGAGGCGGTCAGCGGCGCCGAGTGGGGCGCCTGCGCCGTCGTCCTCACCGGGGTGGTGCTGATCTTCCGGGGCAAGGTGGCGCGCGAGGAGCGCTGACGCCTCCCTCCCCCAGAGGGGAAACGCCGCTCGCCAGCGGCGAAAAAAACGACAGCCCCCAGTGAAAAACGCTTCTCTCCCCTTGGAAACGCGTTTCTTTCCCTTTAGCATCCGCCTTGCCAGTGGTAGCTAGCAATTTCCCACTGGTGATCACTCAACTTCTAGAAGGAAATTGAATCATGGCAACTGCGAAAAAAGCGGCCGCGAAGAAGGCCCCGGCAAAGAAGGCGGCTCCGGCGAAGAAGGCCGTCGCCAAGAAGGCCCCGGCGAAGAAGGCGGCACCGGCCAAGAAGGCCGTGGCGAAGAAGGCCGCTCCGGCCAAGAAGGCTGCCCCGGCGAAGAAGGCTGTCGCCAAGAAGGCGCCCGCCAAGAAGCGCACCCCGAACGCCGCGTTCATGAAGCCGCTGACCCCCAGCCCCCAGCTGGCCGCGGTCGTGGGCAACCAGCCGATGCCCCGCACCGAAGTGGTCAGCAAGCTGTGGGCCTACATCAAGAAGAACAAGCTGCAGGACTCGGTGAACAAGCGCATGGTCAACGCCGACGGCAAGCTGAAGGACATCTTCGGCAAGGCCCAGGTCTCGATGTTCGAGATGGCCGGCCTGATCGGCAAGCACGTCAAATAAGCTCGCCTCGCCGAAATGAAAAAGGGCCGCACACGCGGCCCTTTTTCATTGGCGCGGCGCCGTCACTTGCGCGCGAGCGCCGCCTCGCGGATCGCGCTCAGCGTGCCGCGGGTGGTGATCACCTCCGGATCCAGCACCACCTCGATCAGCGTGCCCTGCGGCCGCTCCAGGGCCGCCACCAGCTCGGGCTCGAACTGCGCCGTCGTCGTGATGCGCACGCCCTCGTAGCCGTAGGCCTTGGCCAGCGCGGCGAAGTCCGGGTTGGCCAGGTGGGTGCCGTGCACGTGGCCCGGGTACTCGCGCTCCTGGTGCATGCGGATGGTCCCGAACATGCCGTTGTTCAGCAGCACCACGATGCTCTTGGCGCCGATTTGCGCCGCCGTGGCCAGCTCCTGCCCGTTCATCAGGAAGTCGCCATCCCCGGCGATGGTGAAGCCCACGCGGCCCGTCACGATGTTGGCCGCGATGCCCGCCGGCACGCCGTAGCCCATGGCGCCCCCGGTCGGCGCCGCCTGCGTCTTGAAGCCCTTGGCCAGGCCGTGGTGCCGGAAGAAGCGGTGCACCCAGCTGGCGAAGTTGCCGGCGCCGTTGGTCAGCACCGCATCGGCCGGCAGGTGCTTCTGCAGCACCGCCACGATGGCCGGCATGTCGATGTCGCCGGGCAGCGGCTGCGGCACCAGGTTGGCCTCGTAGTCGGCGTGCGCGGCCTCCGCCCAGGCCTGCCAGGGCAGCTCGGGCGGCGCCGCGAGCACCTCCAGCGACCGAGCCGCCGCGTTCATCGTGGCGTTGATCGCCAGGTCGGCGTGGTAGACGCGGTTCAGCTCCTCGGCGCTGGCGTGGATGTGCACCAGCTTCTGCCGGGGCCTGGGCGGCTGCAGCAGCGTGTAGCCGCCGGTCGTCATCTCGCCCAGCCGCGGGCCGATGGCCAGCACCAGGTCGCTCTCGCGGATGCGCGCCGCCAGCTTGGGATTGATGCCGATGCCCACGTCGCCCGCGTACAGCGGGTGGTGGTTGTCGAAGGTGTCCTGGAAGCGGAAGGCATTGCCCACCGGAAGCTTCCAGTTCTCGGCAAAGCGCTGCAGCGCCTGGGCGGCCTGCGGCGTCCAGCCGCCACCGCCGGCGATGACGAAGGGGCGGTGCGCCGCCAGCAGCATCTCGCGCAGACGGCGCAGCGAGCCGGGATCGCTCCACGCCTCGGCCGGCTCCACCCGCGGCAGCGGCGCGGCGGTGGTGGTCTGGACGAGCATGTCCTCGGGCAGGACCAGCACCACCGGGCCCGGCCGCCCGTTCATCGCGGTGGCAAAGGCGCGGGCGACGTACTCGGGGATGCGGTCGGCCGAGTCGATGCGCTCCACCCGCTTGGCCATGCCCTTGGTGCTGGGCCCGAAGAAGCTGGTGTACTCGACCTCCTGGAAAGCCTCGCGGTCGCGCTGGTCGGAGGCGACGTCGCCGACGAACAGCACCATGGGCGTCGAGTCCTGGAAGGCCGTGTGCACGCCGATGGACGCGTTGGTGGCCCCCGGCCCGCGGGTGACGAAGCACACGCCCGGCCGGCCGGTGAGCTTGCCGGCCGCCTCGGCCATGAAGGCGGCGCCGCCTTCCTGCCGGTTGATGACGAAACGGATGTGGTCGCGCCAGGCGTGGAAGCCGTCGAGCACCGCCAGGTAGCTCTCGCCGGGGACGCCGAAGGCGTGGGTGACGCCCTGGGCCACCAGGCATTCGACGATCAGGTGGCCGGCGATCGTGGGAGCGCGTTCCGTGGACATGGCTTGACTTTATTAACCAGTGAGTGAATTATCGAACGATGACCCGAAGCCCCAGGCTGCAGGCCGCGCCCGCCGCGGAAGAGCGTGTGCGCGACGCCGACCGATCGCAGAGCACCATCTTAGCGGCGGCCCGCGACGAGTTCGCGGAGCTCGGACTGGGCGGCGCCCGCATGGACCGCATCGCCGAGCGCGCGGGCCTGAACAAGCGCCTGATCTACTACTACTTCCAGGACAAGGAGTCGCTGTTCCAGGCGGTGCTGGAGCAGTCCTACCGGGACATCCGCGAGGCCGAGCGCCAGCTCAACCTGCTGGAGCTGCGCCCCGCCGATGCGCTGCGGCGCCTGGTGGAGTTCACCTGGTCCTACTACCTGGACCACCCCGAATTCCTCACCCTGCTGAACAGCGCCAACCTGCACAAGGCCCGGCACCTGCAGGAGTCGCAGCGGGCACGCCAGCTGAACTCGCCGCTGATCGAGATGCTGGCGCAGATCCTGGAGCGCGGGCGCAAGGACGGCAGCTTCCGCGGCGGCGTCGATCCGCTGCAGCTGTACATCTCCATCGCCGGGATGTCCTACTTCTACCTCTCCAACAACCACACCCTGTCGGCCATCTTCGGGCGCGACCTGCTCTCGGCCAAGGCGCGCCAGGAGCGGCTCACGCACATGTGCGACGTGATCCTCGGGTATGCCCTGAGGGACTGAGAGCGCGGCCGTCCCGGTCGCGCTTGCGTGCGGCGAAGCCTTCCCTATAATTCACCGGATAGTGAATTAAACAAGCAACTCACTCCAGGAGACACAGCGATGCTGAAGAGACGAGCCCTTGCCTTCTCCCTGGCCGGCCTGGCCGCCCTCGCGCCTTTCGGCGCCTCGGCGCAGGGCGGCTACCCGAACAAGCCGATCCGCGTGATCGTGCCCTTCGCCGCCGGCAGCACCACCGACATCATTGCCCGCGCCATCACCGACAAGATGGGGCAGAGCATGGGCCAGCAGCTCGTGGTGGAGAACCGGGGCGGCGCCAGCGGCACCATCGGCCAGGCGGCGGTGGCCCAGTCGGCGCCGGACGGCTACACGGTCATGATCCATTCGTCCTCGCACACGGTCAGCCCGCACACGTTCGCCAAGCTGCCATTCGACACCGAGAAGGACTTCATCGGCGTGACCCCCATCTCCAGCACGCCCAACGTGCTGGTGATCTCGCCCTCCAAGAACATGAAGACCCTGGGCGAGCTGCTCACGGCCGCGCGCTCCAGGCCGGGCAGCATGAACTTCGCCTCCGCCGGCCAGGGCAGCGCCACCCACCTGAACGCCGAGAAGTTCAAGCTGGCCGCGAAGATCGACGCGCAGAACATCCCCTTCAAGGGCTCCGCCGAGGCGGTGACCGAGGTGATGGCCGGCCGCGTGGACTACTACTTCTCGCCGATCGCGCCGGTGATCGGCCAGATCCGCAACGGCCAGCTGGTCCCGCTGGCGGTGGGCTCGCCCAAGCGCGCCGCCGCGCTGCCCAACGTGCCGACCACGGCCGAAGCCGGCGTGCCCGGCTCCGAGTTCAACTTCTGGATCGGCATGATGGTGCCGGCCAAGACTCCGCGCGAGATCGTCAGCCGCCTGCACGACGAGGTGGTCAAGGCGCTCAACACGCCGGAGGTCAAGGAGCGTTTCACGACGCTCGGCGCCGATGCCTGGACGCTTTCGCCGGAGCAGTTCGACGCCTACATCCGCGAGGAGATCCGCAGCAACGCTGCGCTGGTCAAGGCCGCCGGCCTGGAAGTGCAGAAGTAAACCGCCCCGCCGGCCCCACGCACGGGCCGGCTCCCAACCCGAAGGACCCGAAACCATGGCCACCCAGCGCCTCGGAATCATCATGCACGGCGTCACCGGACGCATGGGCATGAACCAGCACCTGATCCGCTCCATCGTCGCCATCCGCAACCAGGGCGGCGTGACGCTGTCCAACGGCGACAAGGTGATGCCGGACCCCATCCTGATCGGCCGCAATGCCGAGAAGATCGAGGCCCTGGCCCGCACCCACAAGATCGAGCGCTGGGGCACCGACCTCGACAAGGCGCTGGCCAACAAGGAGGACACCGTCTTCTTCGACGCCGGCACCACCCAGATGCGCCCCACCCTGCTGGCCAAGGCGCTGCGCGCCGGCAAGCATGTGTACTGCGAGAAGCCGATCGCCACCACGCTGGCCGAAGCCATGGACATCGCCAGGACGGCGCAGAAGTCGGGCCTCAAGCACGGGGCAGTGCAGGACAAGCTGTTCCTGCCCGGCCTGCGCAAGCTGGACATGCTGCGCCGCGCCGGCTTCTTCGGCCGCATCCTGTCGCTGCGGCTGGAGTTCGGGTACTGGGTGTTCGAGGGCGACCTGCAGCCGATCCAGCGCCCCAGCTGGAACTACCGCACCGAGGACGGCGGCGGGATGATCCTGGACATGATGTGCCACTGGCGCTACGTGCTGGACAACCTGTTCGGCGAGGTCAAGTCGATCTCCTGCCTGGGCGCCACCCACATCCCCGAGCGCTGGGACGAACAGGGCAACAAGTACCATGCGACGGCCGACGACGCGGCCTACGCGATCGCCGAGATCACTGGCCACGACGGCGAGCCGATCATCGCCCAGCTGAACATGTCGTGGGCCACGCGCGTGCGCCGCGACGACCTGGTGACCTTCCACGTCGACGGCACGCACGGCTCCGCCGTCGCCACGCTGACCGAGTGCCGCGCCCAGAGCCGCGTCGCCACGCCGCGCCCGATCTGGAACCCCGAGGTCAAGCAGCCGATGAACTTCTTCGACCAGTGGCAGGAAGTGCCCGACACGGAGTTCTACGACAACGGCTTCAAGATTCAGTGGGAGCACTTCATCCGCCACGTGGTGGAAGACGCGCCCTACAGCTGGACCCTGCCCGACGGCGCCAAGGGCGTGCAGCTGGTCGAGGCCGCGCTGCAAAGCTGGAAGGAACGCCGCTTCGTCCACGTGCCGGCGCTGCAGTTCTGAGGGCGAAGTCATGGCCACCTTCCTGAAGCTGCCGACGCGCTCCGGCGCGCTGGAGGACTACACCGTCCGGGGCGCCACGCCGGTGCAGCCCGCCAAGGGCGTGAAGTTCAACCGAATCGCCTACTCGGCCGCGCACGTCGTCGCCGACCCGCTGGCGGCGGTCGACCCGTGGCTCACCGCCGCACTCGACTGGGACGCCACCATCGCCTACCGCCAGCGCCTCTGGTCGCTCGGCCTGGGCGTGGCCGAAGCCATGGACACGGCCCAGCGCGGCATGGGCCTGGACTGGCCCACGTCGCTGGAGCTGGTCCGGCGTTCGCTGGACGCGGCGCGCGACTACCCGGGCGCGCTGGTCGCCTCGGGCTGCGGCACCGACCACCTCGCGCTCGACGAAGTGAAGACCGTCGACGACGTGATCCGCGGCTACGAGGAGCAGATGGCCGCCATCGAGAAGCTGGGCGGCAAGCTGATCATCATGGCCAGCCGCGCGCTGGCCCGCGTGGCGCGCAATCCCGGCGACTACGAGCGCGTCTACGGCCGCATCCTGTCGCAGGCCAAGCAGCCGGTGGTGTTGCACTGGCTGGGCGAGATGTTCGATCCGGCACTGGCCGGCTACTGGGGCGGCCGCGATGTCGACGCCGCGATGGCCACCGCCCTGGGCGTGATCGCCGCGCACCCGGACAAGGTCGACGGCATCAAGATCTCGCTGCTGGACAAGGACAAGGAGATCGCCATGCGGCGCCGCCTGCCTGCGGGCGTGCGCATGTACACGGGCGACGACTTCAACTATGCCGAGCTGATCGCCGGCGACGGCTTCGGCAGCGAACCCACGCACGGCAAGAGCGATGCGCTGCTGGGCATCTTCGACGCCATCGCACCGGCGGCCAGCGCCGCCCTGGGCGAGCTGGCGCAGGGCAACCTCGAGCGCTTCCACGCCATCCTCGGGCCGACCGTGCCGCTGTCGCGCCACATCTTCGCGGCGCCCACGCGGTTCTACAAAACCGGCGTGGTGTTCATGGCCTGGCTCAATGGCCACCAGAAGCACTTCACCATGGTCGGCGGCCAGCAGAGCACGCGCAGCCTGCCGCACCTGGCCGAGCTGTTCCGGCTGGCCGATGCGGCCAACCTGCTGGAGCAGCCGGACCTGGCGGTGCGCCGCATGAACACGCTTCTGGCCCTGCACGGCGTCGGGGCCTGACGCGATGCGCGACTTCTCGCAGGACCACCGCTGGCTGTCGATCAACACGGCCACCGTGCGCAAGAGCCGGGGCCAGGAAGTCCCGCTGCCCGAGATCCTGGACGCCTGCGCGCGGCGCGGCATCCGCGCCGTGTCGCCCTGGCGCGACCAGGTGGCGGCGACGGGCCTGGCCGAGGTCTCGCGGCAGGTCAAGGCGCACGGCCTGGCGCTGTCCGGCTACTGCCGCGGCGGCATGTTCACCGCCACCGACGACGGCGGCCTGAAGGCGGCGGACGACGACAACCGGCGCGCGCTGGACGAGGCACGCGAGCTCGACGCCACCTGCCTGGTGCTGGTGGTGGGCGCCCTGCCCGGCGCGCTGGCGGGCAAGGCGGCGCACAAGAACATCGCGTTGTCACGCCAGCAGGTCCACGACGGTATCGGCCGCCTGCTGGAGCATTCGCGCGCGGCCGGAATGCCGCTGGCCATCGAGCCGCTGCACCCGATGTACGCGGCCGACCGGGCCTGCATCAACACGATGGAGCACGCGCTGGACGTGTGCGACGCGCTCGACCCGCTGCCGCGCAGCGGCGCGGACCCGGAAGGGCCACCGCAAGCGGCGGCCCTGGGCGTCGCGGTGGACGTCTACCACGTGTGGTGGGACCCGAAGCTGCGCGAACAGATCGAACGCGCGGGCCGTGAACGCCTGCTGGCCTTCCACGTGTGCGACTGGCTCACGCCCACGCGCGACCTGCTCAACGACCGGGGGATGATGGGTGATGGTGTCATCGACATCCCGCGGATCCGAGGCTGGGTGGAGGAGCAGGGGTTCGAGGGGTACAGCGAGGTGGAGATCTTTTCGGCGCAGGATTGGTGGCAGCGGGAGATGGGCGAGGTGTTGGATACCTGCATCGCGCGGCATCGCAGTTCGGTCTGATTTTCGAGGCAGCGCGCCCGCGCGGCAGGCGGCCACCACCGTGTCCAGTGGCAGGAGGCCCCGGAAAACGACCCCCAAAGAAAAAGCGCGGCCAGGGCCGCGCTTGCTTCTTCCGGAGGGCGAAAACGCTCAGGCGACCTGCAGCTTGGGCGTGCTGGTGCCGCGGGCGGTGCCGGTGCCGGTGGCGCTGGACGAAGGGGTGGCGCCGAACTCGATCTCGCCGGAGAGCTGGCCGCCCTCCTCGATCACGACCTTGCCGTAGCGGATGCGGCCGGTGACCTTGCCGGTGGAGTAGATCACCAGCTTCTGGCGCACGGTCAGGTTGCCGTCGAACGAGCCGCGGATCTCGGCCACGTCGATCTCGGCCGAGCCCTTGAAGGAGCCGCGCTCGGAAATCTGGATCATGCGCGAGTCCATGGTGGCCTCGACCGAACCCTCGACCACCAGCGTGTCGCAGTCCGTGATCTCCACGCCCTTGAGCTTGATGTTCGGTCCGACGGTCAGCTTGGCTTCGCCTTCCTGCACCGGCGCGGTGTTGGCGGCGGGGGCAGTCGTGACGGCAGGGGTGCTCAGGGCGGCGCCGTTCGGGGTGTTCGGACGCACGTCTTCGCGCTTGCCGTTGTTGAAGAAGGGGGACTGCAGTGCCATCGGAATTCCTCTCAGTGGGGTGGTTGAACCCTGCATGCTAGGGATGAGGTTGCTTACAAGCACGCTTGGCTCAGCAAGTTCCGTAACCGTTTACATGCCACGGCAAAGCAGCTCATCGGCCACACATCGTGTAACACGCGTTGCGGGCCTTGTCTGCTCGTCGCACGATGAGGTCTCGAGAGGAGAAGCAGGAATGAAGAAGAGCTGGGTGGCGCTTGCGATGTCGCTGGCGGTCTGGGGCGCACAAGCGCAGGAAGTTTTCGACATCGGCGCGGGCAACCTGCTGGCCGTGCTGCGCGAGTCGGCCGGCAGCAACCAGGAGCGCGAGACGCTGCAGCCCTATGGCACGCTGCGGGCGCAGCTTCCCGACGGCAGCGAGGTGGAACTGGAGACCAGCTGGTTCCGCTACGTGGGCGACATGCACATCCGCCTGGTGTTCGACAGCCGGGCCCAGCTCCAGAGCGCCTCGCCCGACGACCTCGACCGGCTGCGGCTGGACCCCGAAGAAGCCTTGCAGGTCGCGGTGCAGAACATGCGCCGCACCTACGGCGAGCCCACGGTGCGGCCCTGGCGCGGCGGCCTGATGCAGGTGCTGGGCCGCGCCGACGACTTGAACAGCAGCTACTTCCTCGACCGGCCCTTCTGGCGGTCGCTGGAGGCGCGCCATGCCCAGGGGCTGGTGGTGGCGGTGCCGCAGCGCGGCGGCCTGCTGTACGCACCGGCCGACGACGAGGAGGCGGTGGCGGCCCTGCGCTTCAGCGCCGCGGCGCTCTACGCGGGCTCCAACCGCAGCCGCGTGTCGTCGGCGCTGTACCTGTTCCGCGAGGGACGCTGGTCGGTGTTCCAGCCCCCGATGACGCGCTGAGCGTCAGTAGGGCAGCGAGAAGCGCTGCCCGCGGAAATTCAGCACGGCCTGCTTGGGCCGCACTTCCTCCAGCTTCACGCCGGCCGCGACCTCGCTGCCCTCGTTGAACACCTGGCCGTTCACGATCAGCATGCGCTGCGCGGGGTTCTGCGAGTACACGCCGCCGCTCACCGCGAGCTGCGGCGTGCCCGCGGGGGCCGACGTGGCGACCACGGGCGTGGGTGTGGCGACAACCCCAGGCGTCGGCGTGGAGGCGTTGGCGGTGGCCACCGGTGTGCCCGCAGGCACAGGTGCGGTCGTTGGTCCAGGCGCGGATGCTGGCGATTGCGCAACGGCCGCAGCCGGGGCGCCCTCCATCTGCTGCGCGGGCGCAGCAGCGCGCGGCGCGCGCGCGGGCCGCTCGGCTTCCGGTGGCGCCGGCAAGGGCGCGGGCGCAGGCGGCACGATGGCCGTGGCGGGCCCCGCGGGCGGCACCGGCGCGGTCACCACCGGGGCGGTGTCGAGGACCGGAGGCTTCGGCGAACTCGGCTCGGCCAGGGCAACGCGCTCTGCCGCCGGCACCGCCGGTGACGCGTTGTCCCCGGCAAGCCGCCAGGCGGCTGCCGCCACCGAGGCCAGCCCCACCACCACCACGGCGACCAGCACCGGAGCGCGCCAGCGCGGCGCCGGGGCGGGCGCGTCGGCCGCGAGCGGGTGCGCGTGCAGGCCGGGCACGCGCGTGCGCTCCCGCTGGGCGTCGGCCTTGCGCAGGGCTTCGAGGATGTACGACATGGTCAGGGCGCCTGGCGCAGATGCGGCTCGTCCAGGCCCGCGCTGCGATTGAGTTGCATGAAGGTCATCGGGCCGAGCACCCCGTCGGCAGGCAGGCCCTGCGCCAGCTGGAAGCTGCGGATGCGAGTGCGCAGCGAACCGCCGGTGGCCTCGCCGTCACCCGGCTTCGCACCGGCCCTGGCCAGCTGCTCGTCCACCCACTGCGAAAGCTTGCGACCCTCGCGCTCGGGCGAGCGCGGATCGAAGCCCGCCGGCGCGCGCCAGAGCGTGGCCCATTCGCCGTTCCAGCGCGCCGCCAGCGCGGCCAGCGTCACGGTCTGCTCGCTGCCGCCGGCCGAGAGCGTGGCCGACTTGTCGTTCAGCGCCGTGAGCACGGCGTACGACGGCTTGCCGGTGTCGCGGTCGAGCGTGACGATGCCGGGCCGGTCCAGCTGGCGGATCAGCACCAGCGGCAGCGTGCGGGTGAAACAGTGCACCGATTCGCGGGCCAGGGCCTGGCAGGGATCGCCCTCGCCCGGCTCCAGCTTCCAGGCCTGCGCCAGTTCGCGCCAGGCCTGGCGTTCGTCGCGCAGCAGCGTCGGGGGCGTGGGGCTCGAGGCCGCAGCCGCGGGCGCGGCGGCCTGCGCCACCACCGGCTGGACCGACGCGACCTCCACCGTGGCGGGCGGCTCCGGCGGCGGCACGGCCGGCGCGGCCGCGGCCACGGGGGGCGTGGCCACCGGTAGCGACGACTCGGTCCACCAGTGCGCGGCGGCCACCAGGCCGGCGCCGGCCAGCAGGCCCACGCCCAGCACCGCGGCCTGGCGCGGCCAGGTCCGCTGCGCCGAGGGCGCGGGATCGCCGAACACCTCTCGCGCCGCCTGGTCGACGATCGCGCGGGTGACGCCGGCTTCGCTGCGGCCGAAGGCGCCGAGCAACGCGCGGTCGCACAGCAGGTTGATCCGGCGCGGCACGCCGCCGCTGCGCTTGTGGATGCGCTCCAGTGCCGACCGATCGAACGGCAGCGCGCGCGACAGCCCCGCCACTTCCAGCCGGTGCCGCACGTACTGCTGCGTCTCGGTGCGCGTCAGCGCGTCGAGGTGGAAGCGCGCGATGACGCGCTGGGCGAGCTGCTCCAGCTGCGGCTGCGAGAGCAGCTCGCGCAGCTCGGGCTGGCCGATCAGCACGATCTGCAGCAACTTGCGCTCGGACGTCTCCAGGTTGGTCAGCAGGCGCAGCTGCTCCAGCACGTCGGCCGAAAGGTTCTGCGCCTCGTCGATGATCAGCACGCTGTTGCGCCCCTGCGCGTGCGACCGCAGCAGGAAAGCGTTGAGCGGGTCCAGGTAGTCCTTGACGGTGGCCGCCACGCCCTCGCGGCGCGGCACCTCGATGCGGAACTCCTCGCACACCGACTGCAGCAGCTCGGTGACCGTCAGCTTGGGATTGAAGATGTAGGCGACGTTGCAGTTGTCCGGGATCTGCTCCAGGAAGCCCCGGCACACGGTGGTCTTGCCGGTGCCGATCTCGCCGGTGAGCAGCACGAAGCCGCCCCCGCCGCCCAGCCCGTACAGCAGGTGGGCGAGCGCCTCGCGGTGGCGCTCGCTCATGAAGAGATAGCGCGGGTCCGGCGCGATCGAGAACGGCTCGTGCGACAGCCCGAAATACGGCGCGTACATGCGCGAAGGATACCCGCGCCCGAAGGCGCGGCGGAGATCAGGCGGGCGCGAGCACGCTGCGGCGCGCGCGCCGCACGTTGAACGCGCTGGCGATCAGCAGCGTCTGCAGCGCCACCAGGCCCAGCCACACGCCGGCGTAATGGCCATGGTCCATCAGGCTGCCGAACACCAGCGGCGCCACCGCCTGCCCGATGTCCAGCCCGGAATAGACGATGCCGAACACCCGGCCGCTGGCGTTCTCCGGCGTCGAGCGCTTGACCAGCAGGTCGCGCGAAGGCCCCGCGATGCCGCTGGCGAAGCCCATGGCGCCGAACAGCGCCGGGATGGCCAGCGCCGGCAGCGGCGCCACCCCGATCGTCAGCGCCACCCCCGCCGCCAGGCCGAATCCGATCGCCACGATGCGCTCGCAACGGGACGGGTCGGACGCCAGGAAGCCCCCCAGCACCATGCCGCCGGCGCTGCACACCATGTAGATCGTCAGGCAGGCCGCCACCAGGCCGACGGGAACGCCGTGCAGCTGGCGGGCGGCTTCCGGCGCGAAGGCCTGCACCACGCTCAGCACGCCGGCGTAGACGAAGAAGAAGGCGAAGCACATCCACACCGCCGGGATGCGCAGGAAGTCGAAGGTCGCCTCGGCGGCCCTGGCCGTCCCCGCTGCGACCGGCGCCCGCGGCAGCTCGAGCCGCGCACGCTGCAGCCACAGCACCAGCAGCACGCCCCAGGCCAGCGCGCCCGCGGCCGCCAGGGCCACGCGCCAGGAGAAGGCGATCGCCAGCGGCACCAGCAGGGCCGGCGCCAGCGCCCAGCCCAGGCTGCCGGTGATGCCGTGGAAGCTGTAGGCATGGCCCAGCCGCGGCGCGCTCACCTTGCGGTTGAGCAGCGTGTAGTCGACCGGGTGGAACACGCCGTTGCCGACGCCGGCCACCACCGCGAACCCGGCCATCATCCAGTAGCTGGTGCTGGCCGCGAAGCCGAAGCCGGCCAGGCCCACCAGCGCCAGGCCGCCGAGCAGCACCGGCCGCGGGCCGTGCCGGTCGACCAGGAAGCCCGAGGCCGCCTGCACCGCGCAGGAGACCACGAAGAACACCGTCATCAGGAAGCCCAGCTCCACGTAGCTGGCGTTGAACTCGTCCTTGAGCCAGGGGAACAGCGGCGCCAGGAGCAACTGGCTGAAGTGGCTGATCATGTGGGCCAGCCCCACCAGGCCGATCACGCCGGCGTCCTGTCGAAGCGGAGGAAGCGGCACGCTGCCGGCGGTCGGGTTCGAAGCCATGGCGGGCATCCTAGCCCGCGGGCCCCGATTCCGGAATGCGACGGTTCGCCACCTTTCCCCGGATTCCCGCCAAAATCGCGGGATGGGCCGCCCTTCCCTTTCCACGCCGATCGGCGACGCCGAAGCCTTCCGCCCGAGCACGGCCCGGCCGGTGCGGCTGCGCGCCCGCACGCTGCCCGCCGACACCCACTTCGAGCCGCACCGCCACGCCTGGGCCCAGCTGGCCTACTGCTCCACCGGCGTGCTGCAGGTCTGCGCCGAGCAGGGCCGCGGCGTGGCCGACGAGGTGACTTACATCGTCCCGCCGTCGCGCGCGGTCTGGATCGCGCCGGGCGCCCGCCACTCGGTCCACGTGCTGGAGAGCGCGCAGTTCCGCACGCTCTACCTGCACGCGTCCGTGACGCCGCCGGACTGGAGCGGCTGCCGCGTGCTGCACGTGTCGGCCCTGCTGCGCGAGCTGGTCCAGGCCCTCGACGCTCCCGCGCTGCCGCGTCCGCGCGAGCAGCTGCTGTGCTCGCTGGTACTGGAGGAACTGCGCCACGCCGACCCGCAGGCGCTGGGCGTGCCCCTGCCCGCCCCCGGCGGCGACAAGCGCCTGCGGGCCCTGTGCGAGGCCGTGCTGCGGGACCCCGGCCAGCGCGGCAGCCTGGCCGAATGGGCGGCCGACGTGGGCGCCAGCGAGCGGACCCTGGCGCGCCTGTTCCGCGCCGAGCTGCGCACCGGCTACCAGCAGTGGCGCCAGCAGGCCGTGCTGGCCCACGCCCTGCCCCTGCTGGCGCGCGGCGTGCCGGTGCAGCAGGTGGCCGCGGCCACCGGCTACGCCAGCGAAAGCGCCTTCAGCGCCATGTTCAAGTCCGCCATGGGCCAGCCGCCGCGCCACTTCCAGGGCCGCGCCACGGCCTGACGCGGGCCGCGACCTCAGCCGTTGTCCTACACCACGGCTGGGCTTGCGCCGACTGCTGAGCTATGCCGTCAACGCTTCAATGGGCCAGCGCGCGGCGACCCCGTGCGCGTGATTGGAGGAAGTCCAGATGAGCCAATCGCAGGACCGCAACGACAGCCCGCAGCCCACCGGCCGCGCGCCCGCCGACCAGGCCCCCGGCCGCCGCTCCGGCGAGGGGGCCGCCAGTGCCCTGGAACAGATCTCCCAGGACCGGCAGCGCCAGCAGGACAACGGCGGCGAGCGCGACCGCAGCTAGCGGCTGCAGAATCGCCGGCGATGCGAAGCGCCGGCCTGCTCATGTTCCGCCGCGCCTCGGGCGGGCTGGAGCTGCTGCTGGCCCACCCCGGCGGGCCGTTCTGGGCCCGCAAGGACGACGGCGCCTGGACCCTGCCCAAGGGTGAACTCGGGGACGGCGAGGACCCGTTCGCCGCGGCGCTGCGCGAATTCGAGGAGGAGACGGGCTGCGTGCCCACCGGACCCTTCCTCGACCTGGGCGAGATCCGCCAGAAGAGCGGCAAGCGCGTGCAGGCCTGGGCCTTCCAGGGCGACCTCGATCCGGAACGCCTCCTGTGCAACCTGTTCGAGATGGAGTGGCCGCCGCGCTCGGGGCGGATGCAGCAGTTCCCGGAGATCGACCGTGTGGCCTGGTTCGACCCGGCCACCGCGCGCCGCAAGCTGCTGCCCGCGCAGCAGCCTTTCGTCGAACGACTGGAGCAGTTGCTGGCCGGCGCCGGCTGATGCCCGCGCCGCTCAGCGGACCGTGGCCGCCGCGCGGCCGGCGACCGCCTGGTGCAGCAGCGGCTCCAGCGCGGAGAAGTCCACCGGCTTGGTCAGGTGCTGGTCGAAGCCCGACTCCTGCGAGCGGCGACGGTCCTGCTCGGTGCCCCAGCCCGTGATCGCCACCAGCAGCGTGCGGGCGAAGCGCGGCTCCTGGCGCAGCCGCTGCGCGACCTCGTAGCCGCTCATGCCGGGCAGGCCGATGTCCAGCAGGATCACGTCCGGCCCGAACCCGTGGGCCGCCGCCACCACCTGCGTTCCCTCGTGCAGCACGTGGGTGGTGCAGCCCGCCATCTCCAGCACCAGCGACAGCGTCTCGGCGGCGTCCACGTTGTCGTCGACCAGCAGCACCTTGACGCCTCCCTGGGGCAGGCCCAAGGCCGCGGGGGCCAGCTGCGGCAGCGGATGCGCGGTGGCGGCCAGGCAGGGCAGGCGCACGATGAAGCGGCTGCCCAGTCCCGGGCCGGCGCTCTCGGCCACCACGGTGCCGCCGTGCAGCTCGATCAGGCTGCGCACCAGGTACAGGCCGATGCCCAGGCCGCCCTGGGCCCGGTCGAGCGTGCTGCGCACCTGCGAGAACAGCGAGAAGATGGTGTCCAGCATCTCGCGCGGGATGCCTTCGCCGTTGTCCTCCACCTCGATCAGCGCGAATTCGCCTTCGCGGCGCGCCCGCAGCGCGATGCGGCCGCCCGGCGGCGTGTACTTGGCGGCGTTGTTCAACAGGTTGCCCAGCGCCTGCGCCAGCCGGGTGGGGTCGCCCATCACCTCGATCTCGTCCTCCGGCATCTCCACCGAGAGCGAGTGGCCGCCGGAGGCGACCGCCGGCCGGCTGATCTCCACCGCGCTGTCCAGCGCCGGGCGCAGCCGCACGCGCGAGACCTCCAGCCGGATCTTGCCGCTGTTGATGCGCGAGATGTCCAGGAGGTCGTCGATCAACCGGATCATGTGGGCCAGCTGCCGCTCCATGGTGGCCCGCGCGATCTGCGAGGGCGCGCCGTTGGCGGTGTCCTTCTTCAGGATCTCCAGCCCGGTGCGGATCGGCGCCAGCGGGTTGCGCAACTCGTGCGCCAAGGTGGCCAGGAATTCGTCCTTGGCCCGGTTGGCCTCCTGCAGCACCCGCTCGGCCTCCTTGCGCTCGGTGACCTCCACCACCGAGCCGGCCATGCGGAAAGGCTGGCCGGCGGGGTCCCACAGCGCGGCGCCGGCGACGAAGAACCAGCGCCAGTGGCCGGCCCGGTCGCGCAGCCGGCACTCGACCTGGTAGGGCGCGCGCTCGCGCAGGTGGGCCCGCAGCGTGGCGGCGACGGCCGGCCAGTCGTCCGGGTGCAGGACGTCGCGGATCGACGACGGCTTGTCCGGGAACTCCTCGTCGGTGTAGCCCAGCAGCGCCTTGAAGCGCGGCGAATAGAACATCGTGCCGCCCGGCATGTCCCAGTCCCACAGGCCCGCACTGGAGCCGCGCACGGCCAGCTGGTAGCGCGCCTCGCTGGAGCGCAGCGCCTGGTTGGCGCCCTCCAGCGTCTGCGAGCGCCGCTGGAGTTCGTCGAGCATGGCGTTGAAGGCGTCCACCAGTTCGCCAACTTCGTCGTCGCTGCTGCGCGTGGCGCGCAGGTCGCCGGTCTCGCCGCGCAGGATCTTGCGGGCCACCTCGCTGATGCCCAGGATCGGGCTGGTGAGCGAGCGCTGCAGCCGGTTGGACAGCAGCAGCGCCGCCGCCAGGCTGCCGCCCATGATCACGGCCAGCACGCCCAGGTACTCGAAGGTCTGGCGCAGGCGCTCGTGCCGCATCTGCAGCCACACGGTGCCGACCCGCTCGCGATTGAGCACCACCGGGCGCCAGGCCGAGGCCCAGTCGCCCTCCACCGTCACGCCGAAGGCCTGGGGCCGCTGCGGGATGTCGAAGCCACCGGCCTCGGGGCGGCGGTAGATCGCGAACAGCGCGCCGCTCTCGTCGTAAAGCGCCGCGGCGACCACCGCCTGCTTGGCCCGCAGCACCGCCAGGTTCTCGGTGGCCACGCGCACGTCGGCGAAGGCCAGGGCCGGCGCGGTGGCCAGCGCGATCACGTCGGCCTGCGTCAGCAGGTCCTCGTTGATGTCGGCCAGCTCCCGCCGCAGG
This sequence comes from Ramlibacter sp. Leaf400, assembly GCF_001424545.1. Taxonomy (GTDB): domain Bacteria; phylum Pseudomonadota; class Gammaproteobacteria; order Burkholderiales; family Burkholderiaceae_C; genus Ramlibacter. Next base: position 98,651 of record NZ_LMQL01000011.1, read on the forward strand.
TCCACCACCAGCAGCGCGATCGCGGCGACCACCAGGGCCACCAGCGTGGTGGTCGCCAGGATGGAATTGAGCTTGCTGCGGATGGAGCGCCGCTCGCTGGGTTTCATCGGCCGCGGCCCTCCACGGAATGCGCCACCGCCAGCAGGCGGGCCGAGAGGCGCAGGCCGCGCGCGTCGGCCAGCGGCAGCGAGGCGGTGAAGCGGACGCGGCCATCGACGACCACGAAGTTGATGACCCCGCCCAGGCGGTGGCCCTCCTCCTGCTCCGTCACCACCAGCAGCGGGCCGGCGATGGAGGCGAGGTCCTGCACGCGGGCTTCGCGGCCGGCCCCGATCAGCAGCGCGTGCAGGCCCGCGGGCGAATCGCCGTCGCGCCAGCGGCGCACGACGATGGCCCGGCCGTTGACTCGGCGGCCTTCGGACAACTGCTCCAGGTCGGTCGCCACCGCGTCGTTGCCGGCCACGCCGATCACCAGCGGATCGTCGGCGTCCTGGAAGCTGCCGGCCGGCCACTCGACCAGCCCGGCGATGCGGTGCAGGAAGGCGGCCTTGACGGAGCTTTCACTGGCCGTGCCGGTCGGCGCGGCTGCGAACGACAGGCCGTGCCACGCGCAGAAGGCGAGCAGCAGGGCAAGAATCGGTTTCATGGTCCCCCCGGGAGGGACCGATATTAGGCGAGCCGTAGCGGCTGGCCAGCTCAGCAGGCGTGCGGGCGGTGTTCCGCCGCGGCCTTGTCCCATGCCGCACGGATCGCTGCCAGCGCTTCCTCGCGGGTCAGGCGCGAGCCGCCCTTGATGCGCTCCCAGTTGGCCCGCAGCGAGACCTCGGCCTCGTCCCAGCTGCCGCCGTACTGCGCATGGCCGACGTAGCCCACGCAGTAGGCCGGCGCGTAGTCCTCGTAATCGCAGCCCGGCCGGAAGTAGCGCTGGTTCGAGTAGATGCGGCTCCAGTAGTCGTCCTGCTGTCGTGCATCGACGGCGACGGCAGACTCGACCCGCGCGTCGCGCTCGAGGAGAAAGCAACCGGCATAGGACCTCGCGAAAGGGAAGGTGAAGACGGCGCGAATGCTCCCGGGCCGGGGCCGGCGCGTCCGTAGGACGGGGTCGAAAGAGTGTTGTGGGAGTGTTGTAAAACCGCCGCCGCGCCAGCGTGGGAACGCGGCCGGAGCTTGGTCCGCGCAAGCGTGCGCAGCTACACTTTCAGGAGCAGGAAGGCGCGTGTCCGCGCGCCGTCGCGACACCCCGAATGGCCAGAACCGCGCAACCCAGCCACTACGAACTCCTCGGCGTGCCCAGCAGCGCCGCGCAGGACGCCTTGCGCATGGCCTACCGCCGCGCCGCCCAGCAGCACCACCCCGACCGCCTGCCGCAGGACCCGGGGGCGCAGGACAGGATGGCGGCGATCAACGAGGCCTACGCGGTGCTGTCGCACCCCGGCCGGCGCGCCAGCTACGACCAGTGGCTGCAGGCGCGCGAAGCCCGCAGCCGCGCCGAGGCGGCCGCCACGGCGGCGCAGCCCACTCGATTCGCTTCGGGATGGCCCTGGGGCCTGGTGGCGGCGACCATGGCGATCGCCTTCGGCACCGTGGGCGGCGTGCTGTACCGCACCGCCCTGCCCACCCTGGCCGTGGCCGCGCAGCAGGCGCCGGCCAAGTTCACCGGCCGCTGAAGGCCCCTCAGCCGAAGAAGCCGCGCGCCAGGTGGCGCGCGAAGTTCTCGGTCCAGCGCTCGCCGCCGCTGGCGTCGTACTGCGCTGCGGCGCGCTGCGTGACGACGTGCACCCGGCGCAGCGGCACGGCATCGTCGTTGGCCGCGGCTTCGAACACCTGGGCCTTGAAGCTGCCGGGGTCCCTGCCGCTGTCGCGGATGGCGCTCTCGAAAGCCTCGAGCTCGCGCGGGGACATGGGGGTGCGCTGGACCAGCATCTGTACTACCTGCCTTTCCACTTGCACCAACGCGGCCCCATCCGCCGGGGCGGACAGGATTTACCCGCGCGAAACACGCTGGCTCAGCCGCCCGTCTTCACCACCAGCCGGCCGCGCACCTGCCCGGCCATGAGGCGCTGCGCATGCCCGATCGCATCGGCCAGCGGGATCTCGGTGGTGATCGCCTCCAGGAGCTTCGGGTCGAGGTCGCGCGCCAGCCGCGACCAGGCCTGCTCGCGCAAGGGCATCGGCGCCAGCACGCTCTCGACGCCCAGCAGGCTCACGGCACGCAGGATGAAGGGCGCCACGGTCGCCGGCAGGTCCATGCCCTGGGCCAGCCCGCAGGCCGCGACGGCGCCGCGGTAACGCGTCTGCGCGCAGGCATTGGCCAGCGTGTGGCTGCCCACCGCGTCGACCACGCCGGCCCAGCGCTCCTTCTGCAGCGGCTTGCCGGGCGCGGAAAGTTCGGCGCGGTCGATGACGGCGGACGCGCCCAGCTGCCGCAGGAAGCCCTCTTCGCCCGCCTTGCCGGTGGCCGCGACCACGCGGTGCCCGAGCCGGGCCAGCACCGCGATCGCGATCGAACCGACGCCGCCGGTCGCGCCCGTCACCAGCACCTCGCCATCTCCCGGCTTCAGGCCGTGCTTCTCGAGCGCCAGGATGCACAGCATGGCGGTGTAGCCGGCCGTGCCGATGGCCATCGCCTGGCGCGTCGTGAAGGCCTCGGGCAGGCGCACCAGCCACTCGCCCTTCAGTCGGGCGCGGCCGGCCAGGCAGCCCTTGTGCGCCTCGCCCACGCCGAAGCCGTTGAGCACGACTTCGTCGCCGGGCTTCCACTTGGGCGAGGCGCTCTCCACCACGCGGCCCGCGCCGTCGATGCCGGCCACCATGGGCCAGCTGCGCACGATGGGCGAGCGGTTGGTGATCGCCAGGGCGTCCTTGTAGTTCAGCGTGGAATACGCCACCTCGACGGTGACGTCGCCCTCGGGCAGGAAGTCGTCGCCGACCTCGCGGACGGCCGCCGAGAATTCCGGGGCCTTGTCCAGCACGAGGGCCTTGAACATCGCGGGCTACTTCGGCTCGACGTCGGTGATGTCGCGCACCGGCACGCGCGCACGTCGCGGCACGTAGCCGGGGGCCGGGCGGGCGCTTTCGCTCCAGCCGCCCGGGGCGCCGCGGCGGCGCGCGGCGGCGAGCAGGACGGACCACACGGGTTTGCCGCCCAGGCGGACCCAGCCGGAGTGCAGCAGCCACAGCACGGCGCCGACGAAGCTGACGACCAGCATGCCGGCGGCGACCACCAGGCCGGCCGCCAGGGCCAGCAGGTGCATCAGGAAGGCGAGGAAAGCGGGCATTCGCAAAAAGTCTCTCGTGAAACGTCGCTGGAAGAGTCCAGTTTGGCCCGCCCCGGCGGACCGGGCAAGCGGGCCCGGATTTGCCCCTGACCGCCGTCGGCTACTGGCCTCAGGCGGGCGCCTGCTCGCGCGGCTCGGCCTTGACCGGGCCGAAATGGAACACGCCGGGCTCGCGCACCGGGTCCACCTCGACCGGGATCGCGCTCTTGGGCGGGAACCGGCCTTCCAGGATCAGGCGCGACAGCGGGTTCTCGATGCGCTGCTGGATCGCCCGCTTGAGCGGACGCGCGCCGTACACCGGGTCGAAGCCGACCTTGGCCAGCTCTTCCAGCGCCGCCGGCGACACCTGCAGCGTGAGGTCCATCTTGGCGAGCCGCTGCTCCAGCACCTTGAGCTGGATCTGCGCGATGCGCGCGATGTGGTCGGCGCCCAGCCCATGGAACACCACCGTCTCGTCGATCCGGTTGAGCAGCTCCGGACGGAAGTGGTTCTTCAGCTCGTCCCAGACGGCGTCCTTGACGTCCTCGTAGGGCCGGCCGGCCATGGCCTGGATCATGTGCGAGCCGATGTTGCTGGTCATCGCGATCACCGTGTTCTTGAAGTCCACGGTGCGGCCCTGCCCGTCGGTCAGGCGCCCATCGTCCAGCACCTGCAGCAGCACGTTGAACACGTCGTGGTGGGCCTTCTCCACCTCGTCCAGCAGGATCACGCTGTAGGGCTTGCGGCGCACGGCCTCGGTCAGGTAGCCGCCCTCCTCGTAGCCCACGTAGCCCGGCGGCGCGCCGATCAGGCGGGCCACGGAGTGCTTCTCCATGAACTCGCTCATGTCCACGCGGATGAGGTGCTCCTCGCTGTCGAACAGGAAGTTCGCCAGCGCCTTGCACAGCTCCGTCTTGCCCACGCCGGTGGGGCCCAGGAACAGGAAGGAGCCGGTCGGCCGGTTCGGGTCGGACAGGCCCGAGCGCGAGCGGCGGATGGCGTTGGCCACCGCGCTGATCGCCTCGTCCTGGCCCACCACGCGCTGGTGCAGGCGCTCTTCCATCTGCAGCAGCTTCTCGCGCTCGCCCTGCATCAGCTTGGACACCGGGATGCCGGTGGAACGGGCCACCACTTCCGCGATCTCTTCCGCCCCCACCTGGGTGCGCAGCAGCTGCGGCCGGCCGGCCTTGGCCTTGCCGGTCTCGGCGTCCTGCGCGGCCTTGAGCTTTCGCTCCAGCTCGGGCAGCCGGCCGTACTGCAGCTCGGCCACCTTGTTGAAGTCGGCCTTGCGCTTGAACTCCTCGATCTGGAAGCGTGCGCGGTCGATCTCCTCCTTGACCTGGGCGCTGCCCTGCGCGCTGGCCTTCTCGGCCTTCCAGATCTCCTCGAGGTCGGCGATCTCCTTCTGCAGCCGGGTGATCTCGTCCTCGATCAGGCCCAGGCGCTTCTGCGAGGCCTCGTCCTTTTCCTTGCGCACGGCCTCGCGCTCGATCTGCAGCTGGATCAACCGGCGGTCGAGCCGGTCGATCGCCTCCGGCTTGGAGTCGATCTCGATCTTGATCTTGGAGGCGGCCTCGTCGATCAGGTCGATGGCCTTGTCCGGCAGGAAGCGATCGGTGATGTAGCGGTGCGAGAGTTCCGCCGCGGCCACGATGGCCGGGTCGGTGATCTCCACGCCGTGGTGCACCTCGTACTTTTCCTGCAGCCCGCGCAGGATGGCGATGGTGGCTTCGACCGTCGGCTCGCCCACCAGGATCTTCTGGAAGCGGCGCTCCAGCGCGGCGTCCTTCTCGATGTACTTGCGGTATTCGTCCAGGGTGGTGGCGCCCACGCAGTGCAGCTCGCCGCGCGCCAGCGCCGGCTTGAGCATGTTGCCCGCGTCCATCGCGCCTTCGGCCTTGCCGGCGCCCACCATGGTGTGCAGTTCGTCGATGAAGACGATGGTGCGGCCCTCGTCCTTGGCCAGCTCGGTAAGCACGTTCTTCAGGCGCTCCTCGAACTCGCCGCGGTACTTGGCGCCGGCCAGCAGGGCCGCCATGTCCAGCGAGAGCACGCGCTTGTTCTTCAGCGACTCGGGCACCTCGCCCGCGACGATGCGCTGGGCCAGGCCTTCGACGATGGCGGTCTTGCCCACGCCGGGCTCGCCGATCAGCACCGGGTTGTTCTTGGTGCGCCGCTGCAGCACCTGGATCGCGCGGCGGATCTCCTCGTCGCGGCCGATCACCGGATCGAGCTTGCCACGTTGGGCCCGCTCGGTGAGGTCGACGGTGTATTTCTTCAGGGCCTCGCGCTGGCCCTCGGACCCGGCGCTGTCCACGCTCTGGCCGCCGCGCACGGCATCGACCGCCGATTCCAGCGACTTGCGGGTGAGCCCGTTCTCGCGGGCGATGCGGCCGATGTCGGCCTTGCTGTCGGCCACCGCCAGCAGGAACAGCTCGCTGGCGATGAACTGGTCGCCACGCTTGAGGCCTTCCTTCTCGGCCGCCTGCAGCAGCGTGACCAGCTCGCGGCCCACCTGGACCTGCTCCTGGCCCTGCACCTGCGGGCGCTTGTGCATCGCGGCTTCGGCCGTGGCCTGCAGGCCCGGCACGTTGACGCCGGCGCGCTGCAGCAGCGAGCGCGGCCCGTCCTCCTGCCGCAGCATGGCCACCATCAGGTGTTCGGCTTCGATGTACGCGTGGTCGTTGGCGAGCGCCAGGCTCTGGGCCTCTCCCAAAGCCTCCTGGAACTTGGTGGTGAGTTTGTCGAGTCGCATGGATGGACCTCCGTTGCCCTCGAAGCTTAGGCTTGTCCATTGGTTTTCAAGGGTTACCGGGTGCGCCATGGCTCAGCGGCGGCACTGTCCAGAAACTAGAATCGCGGGATGCAGATCCACCAGGTGTCGGTGACCTACCAGGCCGAGCAGGACCGCCTGCTGCTGCGCGTGAGCAGCACCACCGGCGATGAGATGCGGCTGTGGCTCACGCGCCGGCTCATGATCGGGCTGTGGCCCCTGCTGACCCGGCTGCAGACCGAGCAGCTGCTGCGAAGCGAGGCCGGCGCCGCTTCCATGGACCTGAGCGACCAGGAGCTGCGGCGCATGCTCACGGAATTTCGCAAGGAGGAGTTCCTGCAGCGGGCCGACTTCGACACCCCTTACGAGGACAAGGGCAGCCACCCGCTGGGCAGCGAGCCGCTGCTGGTGACCGACATCGACGCCTCGCCCCTGCCCAACGGCCGGCTGCGCCTGGCATTCAACGAGCGCGGGGCGGTGGCCGGCGGCGACAAGCCGCGCGGCTTCCAGCTCGAGATGGACCTGCGGCTGGTGCAGGGCATGATGCACCTGCTCGAGCAGTCGCTGGTGCGCGCGCAGTGGCGCGAACCCTTCGTCATGCCCACCTCGCCCGCCGTCGAGGGCGCCGAGGCGGAGTTCGGCGAAGAGCGGCCGCGCTACCTCAACTGAGCGAAGGCTGCGGCCTCAGCCGCGCGGGCCGGGGTCCAGCGAAAAACCGGCGATCCGCTTGTACTCGTCCGAGATGCGGCGCAGCTCGTCCTGGCTGATCAGGTCGTCGATCGTGCCGGGGAAAGGCCGCCCGCCGCTGAGTTCGTCCGCGCGGATGTTGATGAAGTCCGGTGGCACCGAACGGTTGGTCTCCACGATGCGCGACGTAGGGCCCAGGCGCTGCGCCTCGTAGCGCGCCAGCGCCGCCACGCCGTCGCCGGCCGCCAGTTCCCCCGCCAGCACGCGCGCATCGATCAGCGCCTGGGCGGAGCCGTTGGAGCCGCGCGGGTACATCGGGTGGGCGGCGTCGCCCAGCAGCGTGACGCGGCCGAAGGTCCAGCGCGGCACCGGGTCGCGGTCCACCATCGGGTACTCGAAGATCTGCGCGGCGCCGCGGATCAGCGCCGGGACGTCGAGCCAGTCGTAGCGCCAGTCGGCGAACAGGTCGACGAAGTCTTCGGGGCTGCCGGCCCGGTTCCAGTCGTTCTTGGGTGCGCCCGTCCGCTGGATCTCGGCCACCCAGTTCACCAGCTGGCGCCCCTGGCCGTCGACGTTGTCGACGATCGGGTAGATCACCATCTTGCCGGTGCCGATGGAGCCGATGCGAAGGTAGCTGCGGCCGGTGAGGATGGGCGGGTGCAGCGTCACGCCGCGCCAGGTGTTGATGCCGGCGAAGGCGAGCTGCTCGTCCGGGTAGAACTGCCGGCGCACGGCGGAGTTGACGCCGTCGCACGCGACGGCCACATCGGCCTGCGCGGACGGGAGCGCCGCGCCGCCGCTGGTCTGCAGTCGCAGGGTGACGCCCTGCTCGTCCTGGTCGACGCCGATGCAGCGGTGGTCCAGGTGCACGGCCTGCGGCCCCAGGCGGTCCAGCACGGCCTGGTACAGCACGCGGTGCAGCTTGCCCCGGTGGAGGCCGATCTCCGGAAGTTCGTAGCCGGCGTGGCGGCCGCGCGGCTCGCGGTAGATGAACTGGCCCCAGCGGTTGAAGAACACGCTCTCCAGGTTCTCGATGCCCAGCGGCTCGACCTGGGCCTGCAGCCCGAGCGCCGCGATCTCGCGCATGGCGTGCGGCAGCAGCGTGATGCCCACGCCGATCTCGCGCACCTCGGGCACGGTCTCGTAGACGTCGCACGCGATCCCGTGGCGGTGCAGCGACAAGGCGAGCGCCAGGCCCCCGATGCCGCCGCCGATGATGGCTACGCGCATACCTGCCTCATTCAGCCGTGATGCCTTGGGACTTGATCAGCTTGGCCCAGCGCTCCGCGTCCTGCTCGACCAGGCGGCGGAAGTCCTCGGGCGTGCTGCTGGCGGGGTCCATGCCCTGAGTCTCGAAGGCGGTGCGCACCTCGGGCAGCGCCAGGATGTCCTTGAGCTCGCGGTTCAGGCGCGCCACGAAGTCCGGCGCCGTGCCGGGCGGGGCGAAGATGCCGTACCACATGTCGACGTTGACATTGCCGGCGCGCGCCTCGGTGAGCGTGGGCACCTGAGGCAGCAGCGCGTGGCGCTTCTCGCTGCCGATGCCCAGGGCCACCAGCTTGCCCGTCTTGACGTGCGGCAGCGCCACGTGGATGGGCAGGAACATCAGCTCGACCTGCCCGCCCAGCAGGTCGGTCACGGCCCCGGCCGTGCCGCGGTAGGGCACGTGGGTGACGGAGATGCCGCTGGTGGCCTTGAAGAGCTCCATCGACAGGTGATGCGGCGTGCCCACGCCGGGGCTGGCGTAGTTGATGGTGCCGGGCCTGGCCTTGGCGGCCTGCACCAGGTCGGCCGCCGTGCGCCAGCCGGCATTGGCGTGCGTCACCAGCAGCAGCTGGCCCCAGCTGGTGAGCGACACCGGGGTGAGGTCCCTGACCGGGTCGAACGGCAGCTTGGGGTAGAGGCTGCGGTTCATCACCAGCGTGTTGACGCTGACCAGCAGCGTGTTGCCGTTGGGCGCGGCGCGCACCACCGCTTCGGTGCCGATGTTGCCGGAGGCGCCGGCACGGTTGTCCACCACCACCGTGCGGCCCAGCCGTTCGCCCAGGCGGGGCCCGACGGTGCGGGCGATCAGGTCGATGCCCGTGCCGGGCGTGAAAGGCACGATCAGCCGCAGCGGCTGGGCGCCTGCGCCACCCCCGGCGGCGGGCGGCTGCGCTGCGGGCTGCGCGTGCAGCGCCGTGGCGGCCGCACCCAGCCCCAGGGCCAGCAGGAGACGACGGGAGATGCTCGGCATCGCAGGCTCCACTTGAGTTCGCATGCTAACGAGTATGGCGACCGGGGACCGCAAGGCACAATCCACGGATTCCCTAGCCGAGCCACCGCCCGCCCCCGTGCCCACTTCCGCCTCCCGCACCACCACCCTTTCGCGCCTGTACGCCCGGCCCGGCTTCCTGCTGCGCCGCGCGCACCAGATCTCCGCCGCGGTGTTCGAGGACGAGTGCCGCGACCTCCAGCTGACGCCGGCCCAGTTCGGCGTGCTCACCGTGCTCAAGTCGCACCCCGGGCTGGGCCAGTCGAACCTGGCGCGCGCGCTGGGCTTCGACAAGGTGACGGTGCTGCGCGTGCTGCGCGGCCTGGAGTCGCGCGGCCTGGTCGAACGCGAGTCCTCGGCCGGACGGCGCAACGTGTCGGTGCAGCTCACTCCGGCCGGCTCGCGCACCCTGGAGAGCGCGCAGAAGCCCGCCGAGCGCGCCTACCGCCGCCTGATGGCCCCGCTGGACCGCGAGCAGCAGCAACAGCTGCTGGCGCTGCTGCAGCTGCTGACCGGCGAACTGGAAGACGAGGCGCGGGCCGCCTTCGTGCCCCCCGCGCGGCAGGAAGGCTGAGGGGCCCGTTCAGCCGGCGTTGCCGGCGCGGATGCCCCAGCGCGCCAGGGCCTGGTCGTCGCTCACGCGCGCATCGACCCACTGCTCGCCCTGCGGCGTGCGTTCCTTCTTCCAGAACGGCGCCTGCGTCTTGAGGTAGTCCATCAGGAACTCGCAGGACTGGAAGCTCTGGCCGCGGTGGGCCGAAGTGACGGCGGCCAGCACGATCTGGTCGCCCGGCATCAGCAGGCCGACGCGGTGCACCACGCGTGCGGCGAAGATGTCGAAGCGCCTGTGCGCCTCGTCGATCATGGCCTCGATCGCCTTCTCGGTCATGCCCGGGTAGTGCTCGAGTTCCATCGACAGCACCGGGCTGTCGCTGCCCTGGTTGGCCGTGCGCACGGTGCCGACGAAGCTGCAGACCGCGCCGACCCGGTGGTCCTGGCGACGCAGCGCCTCGAGTTCGGCCGACACGTCGAAGTCGGCGGCCTGGATGGACACGCGCGGCGCGGCCATCTCAGCCTCCGGTGACGGGCGGGAAGAAGGCGACCTCGCCGCCTTCGCGCAGGGCCGTGTCGTCGTCCGCCATCACCTGGTCCAGCGCCATGCGCACCGCCTTGCCACCGCCCAGCGCCTGGGCATAGGGCTCGCCCAGCGCGACCAGTTCGTCGCGCAGCGCGGCCAGGCTGGCCGCCGCGGTCTGTCGCTCCTCGCCCCCGCGGCCCATGGCCTCGCGCACCGAGGCGAAGTAACGCAGCTGGATCTTCTTCATGACAGCAGCTCCGCGAGCGGCAGGAAGCGCACGGCGTCGCCGCGCGCAATGGCCTGGCCGGGCGGGTTGTCGACGAAGCCGTCGCACCAGACCGTGGAGGTCAGCACGCCCGAGCTCTGGTTGGGGAACAGCTGCAGCACGCCCTGGGCATCGCGCCGAACGCGCAGGAACTCGCGCCGCTTGTCCGGCCGCTTCCAGTCGAAGCCGGCCTGGAGCGTGACCGCCGCGGGCGCGAACGCGGTCGCGCCCTGCAGCTTGAGCAGGAAGGGCCGCACCAGCAGCAGGAAGGTGATGAAGCTGGACACCGGGTTGCCGGGCAGGCCGAGGAAGTGGGCCTGGCCCACCTTGCCGTACGCGAAGGGCTTGCCGGGCTTCATCGCGATCTGCCAGAAGTCGAGCGAGCCGAGCTGCTCGACGGCGGGCTTGATGTGGTCCTCTTCCCCCACCGACACGCCACCGCTGGTGAGGATGACGTCGTGGCCCTCGGCCGCGGTGCGCAGCGCCTGCACGGTCGCTTCGCGGTTGTCCGGCACGATGCCCAGGTCGCCCAGCTCGCAGCCGCAGCGCGCCAGCAGCTGGCGCAGGAAGAAGCGGTTGGAGTTGTAGATCGCGCCGGGCGGCATGCGCTCGGGCGGCACGGTGCCGGGCATCACCAGCTCGTCGCCGGTGGAGAACAGCGCCACTTTCGGCCGCCGCGCCACCTGCAGCCGGTCGCAGCCGATGCCGGCGGCCAGGCCGCAGGCGGCCGGGCCCAGCCGGTGGCCGCGCTGCAGCACCACGGCGCCGCGGGTGACGTCCTCGCCCGCGCGGCGGATCCACTGCCCTTCCGCGGGCACGGTCTGGATGCGCACGGCCGACTCGCCCACCGCCTCGGTCTGCTCCTGCATCACGATGGCATCGGCGCCTTCGGGCACCGGCGCGCCGGTGAAGATGCGGGCCACGGTGCCGGGCGGCAGCGGCTGCGCCGCCTGGCCGGCCGGGATGCGCTGGCTCACCGGCAGCACCACGCCCTCGTCGGGGATCTCGGCGCGGCGGACGGCATAACCGTCCATGGCGCTGTTGTCCTGCGGCGGGATCTGCAGCGGCGAGATCAGGTCCTGCGCCAGCACGCGGCCATCGGCGTCGAAGGTGGCGATGCGCTCGACACCGGACAGCGGAACCGCACGGCCCAGCAGGTCGGCCAAGGTCTCGTCCAGCGATCGCAGCGCCGGTCTCGTCACGCGTACATCTCCGGGTCGTATTCGAAACGGTGGCCATTGTCGACCAGCCACTGCGCCATCGCATCCGGATCGTTCAGGTCCAGCACCGGGCGCAGGGTTGCTTCGGGCAGCTGGTCGGGCGTGTCGGTCGCGATCGCGGCGATGAAGTCGTCCTCCGGGTAGCGCGCCGCCTTGCCGGGCTCGGCCCGCCAGACCTCGACCTTGAGCAGGTTGCTCTGCTTGAAGCCTTCGACGATCACCCAGTCGACGCCGTCGTACAGCTCGGCGATCAGCTGGTGCACGGTGAGCTGGGCCTCCCGCTCGAACTCGCGCACCAGCGCCAGGCGGCGCCGCGACGCGACCACCACCTCGAAGGCGCCCGCTTCGCGATGCCGGTAGGTGTCCTTGCCGGGATGGTCGATGTCGAAGCTGTGGTGCGCATGCTTGACCACCGAGACGCGCAGCCCGCGCAGCTTGAGCGCGGGGATGAGGCGCTCGATCAGCGTGGTCTTGCCAGAGCCGGAGTACCCGGCGAAGCCGACGACTTTCATGCGGTCAACCGCACTGGGCGGCGATGTAAGTCTGCACCCGGGCCACGTCGGCCGGCAGCACCGTCACCCGCCGGGGCAGGCTCTCGATGCCTTCGAAGCGGGCCGGCCGCTCGGGCTCGCGGCCCAGCGCCTCGACGATGGTGGCGGCGAACTTCACCGGCAGCGCCGTTTCCAGCACGACCATCGGAACGCCCGGCTGCAGGTGCTGGCGCGCCACCTTCAGGCCGTCGGCCGTGTGCGTGTCCACCATCGCGTGCAGGCGCTCCCAGGTGTCGCGGATGGTGGCGACGCGGTCGGCGTGGGTGCTCTTGCCGCTGACGAATCCGAAGCGCTCACGGGCCTGCGCGAAGGCCGGGTCGCGGCCGAGGTCGAAGCGGCCGGTGCGCGGCAGCTCGTCGGCGAACAGGGCGCGGGTGCGGGCGGCGTCGCGGCCGAGCAGGTCGAACACGAAGCGCTCGAAGTTGCTGGCCTTGCTGATGTCCATCGAGGGGCTGGACGTCTCGTGCGTGTCGGCGCCTGACCGAACGCGGTACACGCCGGTGCGGAAGAACTCGTCCAGCACGTCGTTCTCGTTGGTGGCCAGCACCAGGCGGCCGATCGGCAGGCCCATCATGCGGGCCACGTGGCCCGCGCAGATGTTGCCGAAGTTGCCGGAGGGCACCGCGAAGTCGACCTTCTGCGCAGAGGCCTGGAAGTAGCCCGCGAAGTAATAGACCACCTGGGCCATCAGCCGGGCCCAGTTGATCGAGTTGACCGTGCCGATGCGGTAGCGGCGCTTGAACGCCAGGTCGTTGCTGACCGCCTTGACGATGTCCTGGCAGTCGTCGAACACGCCCTCGATCGCCAGGTTGTGGATGTTGGCGTCCTGCAGGCTGAACATCTGGGCCTGCTGGAAGGGGCTCATGCGGCCGCGCGGCGAGGTCATGAAGACCCGCACGCCCTTCTTGCCGCGCATCGCGTATTCGGCGGCGCTGCCGGTGTCGCCGGAGGTGGCGCCCAGGATGTTCAGCTCTTCGCCGCGGCGGGCCAGCTCGTACTCGAACAGGTTGCCCAGCAGCTGCATGGCCATGTCCTTGAAGGCCAGCGTCGGTCCGTTGGACAGGGCCTGGAGGTACAGGCCGTCCTCGAGCTTGCGCAGCGGGACGATCGCCTTCGTGCCGAACACCTCGGGCGTGTAGGTCTTGGCGCAGATCGCGCGCAGGTCGGCCGCCGGGATGTCGTCGATGTAGAGCGAGAGGATCTCGAAGGCGAGCTCGTGGTACGGCAGCCCGCGCCACTGGTCCAGCGTGGCCGCGTCGACCTGCGGATAGTGCTCGGGGAGGTAGAGGCCGCCGTCGGGCGCCAGGCCCTCGAGCAGGATCTCGCAGAAGTGCTTGCGGTCGGGATGGCCCCGCGTCGAGACGTACAGCACGGGAGTCATCGCCCGCCCGGCCGCCCGAAGGGCGATAGCCCCCTCGGGGGGCAGAGAACGAAGTGAACGTGGGGGCTCATGTTTCTAGGCCAGTTCTTCCTTGCGGATGCGCACGATGGGCGCGAGCACGGTGGGCAGGGCCTGCATCTGCGCCAGCACGCCGTTCATGGTGCCCTCGCGCACGCTGTGGGTGAGGATGATCAGGTCGGTCTGCTTCTCGCCCTCGCCCGCTTCGCGCTGCAGCATGGCGTCGACCGAGATGCCCTGCGCGGCCAGCAGGCCCGTCACCTGCGCCAGCACGCCGGCCTGGTCGGCCACGCGCAGCCGCAGGTAGTAGCTGGTGACGACCTCGTCCATCGGCAGCACCACCTCGCCGCTCATCTGGTCGGGCTGGAAGGCCAGGTGCGGCACGCGGTGCGCGGCGTCGGCCGTGTGCAGGCGGGTGATGTCCACCAGGTCGGCGATCACCGCGCTGGCGGTGGGCTCGCTGCCCGCGCCCTTGCCGTAGTGCAGCGTGGTGCCGACGGCGTCGCCCTGCACCACCACCGCGTTCATCGCGCCTTCGACGTTGGCGATCAGGCGCCGGGCCGGCACCAGGCTGGGGTGCACGCGCAGCTCGATGCCTTGCGGCACGCGCTTGGTGATGCCCAGCAGCTTGATGCGGTAGCCCAGTTGCTCGGCGTAGCGGATGTCCTGCGCGGCCAGCTTGGTGATGCCCTCGACGTAGGCCTTGTCGAACTGCACCGGGATGCCGAAGGCGATGGCGCTCATGATCGTGGCCTTGTGCGCCGCGTCCACGCCTTCGATGTCGAAAGTGGGGTCGGCCTCGGCGTAGCCCAGGCGCTGGGCCTCCTTGAGCACCACGTCGAAGTCCAGGCCCTTGTCCCGCATCTCCGACAGGATGAAGTTGGTGGTGCCGTTGATGATGCCGGCGATCCACTCGATGCGGTTGGCGGTCAGGCCTTCGCGCAGCGCCTTGATGATGGGGATGCCCCCGGCGACCGCGGCCTCGAAGGCCACCATCACGCCGCGCTGGTGGGCAGCCGCGAAGATCTCGGTGCCGTGAACCGCCAGCAGCGCCTTGTTGGCCGTGACCACGTGCTTGCCGGCGGCGATCGCTTCCATCATCAGCTCGCGCGCGATGCCGTAGCCGCCGATCAGCTCGATGACGATGTCGATCTCGGGGTTGGCGATGACTTCACGCGCGTCCTTCACCACCTTGACGGCGCTGCCGACGATGGACTGGGCGCGCGCGGTGTCGAGGTCCGCGACCATCGCGATCTCGATGCCGCGGCCTGCGCGGCGCTGGATCTCCTGCTGGTTGCGGCGAAGGACGTTGAAGACGCCGCTGCCGACGGTGCCGATGCCGAGCAGGCCGACCTGGATGGCTTTCATGAGGAATGACGCTTGCGGTAGTGGTCTAGGAATTTCGCGATGCGGCCGATGGCCTCGCGAAGGTCGTCCTCGTGCGGGAGGAAGACGATGCGGAAATGGTTGTTGTCCGGGTAGTTGAAGCCCGAGCCCTGCACCAGCATCACGCGCGTCTCCTGCAGCAGCTCCAGGAAGAACTGGCGGTCGTCGGCGATCGGGTAGACCTTGGGGTCGAGCCTGGGGAACATGTACAGCGCCGCCTGCGGCTTGACGCAGCTGACGCCGGGGATGGCGGTGATCAGCTCGTAGGCCACGTCGCGCTGGCGGCGCAGGCGCCCGCCGGCGCCGATCAGCTCGTTGATGCTCTGGTAGCCCCCCAGCGCGGTCTGGATCGCGTACTGGCCGGGCACGTTGGCGCACAGGCGCATGTTCGAGAGCATGGTCAGGCCCTCGATGTAGTCGGCCGCGTCGCGCTTGTCGCCCGACACCACCATCCAGCCGGCGCGGTAGCCGCAGGAGCGGTAGCTCTTGGACAGCGAGTTGAAGGTGAGCGTGAGCACGTCGTCCGACAGGCTGCCGATGGCGGTGTGCTTCACGCCGTCGTACAACACCTTGTCGTAGACCTCGTCGGCCAGGAGCACCAGCCCGTGCTGGCGCGCGATGGCCACGATGTCCTTGAGCAGCGCGTCGGAGTACAGCGCCCCCGTCGGGTTGTTCGGGTTGATGACGACGATGCCCTTGGTGCGCGGCGTGATCTTGGCGCGCAGGTCGTCCAGGTCGGGCATCCAGCCGTTGGACTCGTCGCAGCGGTAGTGCACCGGCGTGCCGCCCGACAGGCTGGTGGCCGCGGTCCACAGCGGGTAGTCGGGCGAAGGCAGCAGCAGCTCGTCGCCGTCGTTCAGCAGCGCGTTGGTGGCCATGGCGATCAGCTCGCTGGCGCCGTTGCCCAGGTAGACGTCGTCCAGCGCGACGCCCTGGATGCCCTGCTGCTGGGTGTAGTGCATCACCGCCTTGCGCGCGGCGAAGATGCCCTTGCTGTCCGAGTACCCCGCCGAATTGCCGAGGTTGCGGATCATGTCCTGCTGGATCTCCTCGGGCGCGTCGAAGCCGAACAGGGCGAGGTTGCCGATGTTGAGCTTGATGACCTTGTGGCCCTCTTCCTCCATGTGGCGGGCCGCGTCCATGATCGGCCCGCGGATGTCGTACAGCACGTTGGCCAGCTTGGCGGATTTTTGGACGGTCTTCAAAGCCCCTCCTGCGGCGGCGTTGTCAAGGGTGAAACCTATAATTTGACCATAGATCGGATGGGCTGCCGCCCGCTCGATTCCCTCGAATCCCTCCCCTTTTTCCATGAAGCTCCAACCCGACCGCTTCGACGTGCAGGCCATCACCGGCTATGGCCCCGGCTGGGTGGGCGTGGGCAGCGACCGGATCACCCACAGCGTGATCCTGAGCTCGCGCGGCGAACGCATCGACTGGGCCGCGGGCTCCTACGAGGACCTGGGGCCGCAGCACTTCGTGCGGCTGGCCGAGTTGCAGGCGGAAGTGGTCATCTTCGGCAGCGGCGCGCGCATCCGCTTTCCCCGGCCGGCCTGGCTGCGTCCGCTGGCCGAGCGGGGCATCGGCCTGGAGACCATGGACACGGCCGCGGCCTGCCGCACCTACAACATCCTGGCCCAGGAAGGTCGGCAGGTCGCCGTGGCTCTGCTGCTGGAGTCGGGCGACTGAGCGGCGCGCGTCGCCCCTTTCGGGTAAAATCTCGTGTTGCCAGCCGGCCTCGCGCGCGCGGTCTCCCTGGGCACTTTTCCTGTCACACGAGTACAAAATCCATGGCGATCGTTGTCAACAAGCCCATCCCCGAATTCGAAGCGAACGCCACGGGCGGCCTGAAGGTCAGCAATACGTCCCACCTCGGCCACATCCTGGTGCTGTACTTCTACCCCAAGGACAACACCCCGGGCTGCACCACCGAGGCCATGCAGTTCCGCGACAAGTACAAGGACTTCGTGAAGGCCGGGGCCACCGTCTTCGGCGTGTCGCGCGACAACATGAAGTCGCATGACGACTTCAAGGCCAAGCTCGAGCTGCCCTTCGAGCTGATCGCCGACACCGAGGAAAAGATGTGCCACATGTTCGGCGTGGTCAAGAACAAGATCATGTACGGCAAGAAGGTCAAGGGCATCGAGCGCAGCACCTTCCTGATCGGCGCCGACGGCATCCTCAAGCAGGAGTGGCGCGGCCTGAAGGTGCCCGGCCACGTCGACGAGGTCCTGAAGGCCGTCAAGCTGCTCAAGAAGGCCGCCTGATCCGTCCGTGACGCCTGTCAGCAACAGGCGCCGCACCGAGGTGGTCGCTTCACGGGCCTTGTGCATAATGGGCTCATGCAGTTGATCACGGCGCTTCGCGTCGACACCGCATCCGAAGGAAAAGCCGCCGGGCTCGCCAGGCGGCTTTTTCGTTTCATGACCCCTGCTTCATCCAGGAACGTCCTGCCCTATGCCGCTGCCCCCCGCCCCCACGAAACGCGCCGCCCTGCTCCCGCCCGAGGCCTACGACGCCCCGGCCCGGTCCTCGCACAAGGCTGCTCGAAAATCGGAGGCTGCCGGCGCGGAAAACCCGCTGGCTGAACGCCCGCAGGCCGAGGACTTCGACCCGCGCGGCGGTGGCGAGCGCGAGACCGCGCATCCCGTCGCCTTCCAGGACGAAGCCCCCGTCGCCGAAAGGCCGCAGCAGGCGCGCAAGCGTCCCGCCGCCGAGCCCGCCGGCCGCCGCAAGCCCAAGACGACCGGCCCCACCAAGCTGTTCGTGCTGGACACCAACGTGCTGATGCACGACCCGATGTGCCTGTTCCGCTTCGAGGAACACGACATCTTCCTGCCGATGATCGTGCTGGAGGAGCTGGACGGCCACAAGAAGGGCACCACCGAGGTCGCCCGGAACGCACGCCAGGCCAGCCGCTCGCTCGATGCCCTCGCGGGCGCGCAGGGCGCGGACATCAGCGCGGGCCTGAAGCTCGAGTCGACCGGCCACACCGAAGCCGGCGGCAACCTCTTCTTCCAGACCCAGGCGCTGGCCAACCACCTGCCGCCCAGCCTGCCGCAGGGCAAGGCGGACAACCAGATCCTGGGCGTGGTGCAGGCGCTGCGCGAGCAGCATTCGCCGCGCGACGTGGTGCTGGTCTCCAAGGACATCAACATGCGGGTCAAGGCCCGCGCGCTGGGCCTGGCGACCGAGGACTACCGAAACGACAAGACGCTGGACGACCTGGAGCTGATGTACTCCGGCGCGCTGGCGCTGCCGCCGGACTTCTGGGCCAAGCACGGCAAGACTGTGGAGAGCTGGCAGAGCGGCCAGACCACCTTCTACCGGGTGACCGGGCCGATCGTGCCCAGCCTGATGATCAACCAGTTCGTGTACTTCGAGGCGCCGGGCGAGCCCAGCCTGTACGCGCGCGTGACCGAGATCCGCGGCAAGACCGCCGTGCTGCGCACACTGAAGGATTACGGGCACCTGAAGAACGCGGTCTGGGGCGTGACCACGCGCAACCGCGAGCAGAACTTCGCGATGAACCTGCTGATGGACCCCGAGGTCGACTTCGTCACGCTGACCGGCACGGCCGGCACCGGCAAGACGCTGATGGCGCTGGCCGCCGGCCTCACGCAGGTGCTGGACGATCGCCGCTACACCGAGATCATCATGACCCGCGCGACCGTGAGCGTCGGCGAGGACATCGGCTTCCTGCCCGGCACGGAAGAGGAAAAGATGGGCCCCTGGATGGGCGCGCTGGACGACAACCTGGAGGTGCTGGCCAAGACCGACACCGGCGCCGGCGAATGGGGCCGCGCGGCCACCAACGAGCTCATCCGCAGCCGCATCAAGATCAAGAGCATGAACTTCATGCGCGGCCGCACCTTCCTCAACAAGTACGTCATCCTGGACGAGGCGCAGAACCTGACGCCCAAGCAGATGAAGACGCTGATCACGCGGGCAGGCCCGGGCACCAAGATCATCTGCATGGGCAACCTGGCGCAGATCGACACGCCCTACCTCACCGAAGGCTCATCGGGCCTCACCTTCGCGGTCGACAAGTTCAAGGGCTGGCCGCACAGCGGCCACATCACGCTGGCGCGCGGCGAGCGTTCGCGCCTGGCCGACTTCGCCAGCGAAGTGCTCTGATCGTTCCGGCGCACGGCCGCCCAGCGCGGCTGTAGCGTCCGGTTGCGAAGACGCCCCCAAGCGGGCACACCCGGCTAAGCTTGCCGGCAATGACTCCTTCACTTCCGACCAGACGGTGCCTGGCCGCGGCCCTGGTGGCCGCTTCGGGCTCCTGCTGGGCCGCCCTGGGCGAGCCCGCGGCGGCGCTCGCGCGCGTGGCCGGCACCACCAGCGTCACGGCGCAGACGCCGGCGGGCGCGCGCTACACGCAGCTGACGCGCAGACTGGAGTCCGGCACCGAGGTGCGCGAATACGCGGATGCCGCAGGCACGGTGTTCGCGGTGTCGTGGAGCGGTCCCTTCCTGCCCGACCTGCGCGCGCTGCTGGGGACCCACTTCGCGGCGCTCGAAGAGCATGCGTCCGGCGTGGGCCGTGCTTCGGCCGTCAGCATCCAGCGGCCGGAGGTCGCCATCCTGTCCGGTGGGCGCATGGGCGCCTTCCAGGGCCGGGCGTGGCTGCCCCGCCAGCTTCCCGCGGGCTTCGACCCCCGCGCCGTGCCATGAACGCCCGCACTTCTTCCTGGATCGACAAGGCGATGCTGGGCCTGGCGGCCTGCGGGTTCGCCCTGCTCGCCAGCTGCGGCGGCGGCGGGGGCGGCGACAACGCGACGGCGATGCGCGGCGCGGGCAGCGGCACCTCCAGCGTGTCCACGCCCTTCGTGCCGGGCGCCAACGTGCTGCAGGTGCTGGTCGACACCGGCACCGACGGCACCTCGATCAACACGCCCTTCGTGACGGTGCGCGTCTGCCAGCCGGGCACGACCACCTGCGCGGATATCGACCACGTCGTGCTCGACACCGGTTCTTCGGGCTTGCGCGTCGCGGCGTCGGCCCTGCCCGCCGGTTTCGCCCTCGCTCCCATCACCAACTCCGACGGCAATGCGGTCGGCCAGTGCGCCCAGTTCGCCAGCGGCTTCTCGTGGGGTTCGGTGCGCGTGGCCGACGTGCGCATGGGCGGCGAGGTCGCGAGCAGCCTGCCGATCCAGGTGGTGAACGATCCGGCCGCGCCCTACTCGCAGGTGCCGGCGTCCTGCTCGTCCACCGGGCCCAACATCGGTTCGGGCCGCGGCGCCAACGGCATCCTCGGCGTGGGCTTCTTCAAGGAGGACTGCGGCTCGGCCTGCGACGTCGGCGTGCCGGGTGCGCCCAACTTCTACTACGGCTGCACCGGCGGCGGCGCCTGCACGCCGAGCCGGCTGGCCCTGGCCAACCAGGTGAGCAACCCGGTGATCTCCTTCGGCGCCAACAACAACGGCGTGGTGGTCGTCATGCCGCCCGTCCCGACCGGAGGCGCCGGCGAAGCGACCGGCTCGCTGATCCTGGGCGTGGCCACGCAGGCGAACAACCAGCTGGCGGGCGCGACGATCTTCTCCGCGGACGCGCAGGGGTTCTTCACGACCACCTACAAGGGCGTCAGTTTCCCCGCCAGCTTCCTGGACAGCGGCTCGAACGGGCTGTTCTTCAACGACGCTGCGCTGCCCTCGTGCGGCGACTTCTACTGCCCGGGCACGACACCGCTTTCGCTGACCGCCACCAACACGTCGGCCAGCGGCCTGTCCGCCCCGGTCGACTTCTTCATCGACAGCATCACGGCGATCCGGCCCGGCGCGGCCGCGGCCCACATCGGCGGCACCAACGGCATCCCGGGCAGCTTCGACTACGGGCTGCCGTTCTTCTTCGGGCGGTCGGTGTTCGTCGGCTACGCCGCGCCCAACGGGCCCGGACCTTTCTGGGCCTACTGAGACCCGCTCAGAAGTCGCTGCCGCCGCCGTTGGCGAGCGATTCGAACTTGGTCAGGTTCTTGAGGAAGGCCAGCTTCACCGTGCCGGTGGGGCCGTTACGCTGCTTGCTGATGATGATCTCGGTGACGCCGGGCTCCTTGGAGTCCTTGTTGTAGTAGTCGTCGCGGTAGATGAACATGATGACGTCGGCGTCCTGCTCGATGGCGCCCGATTCGCGCAGGTCGCTCATCATCGGCCGCTTGTCGGTGCGCGACTCCACGCCGCGCGACAGCTGCGACAGCGCGATCACCGGGCAGCCCAGCTCCTTGGCCAGCATCTTCAGGCCACGCGAGATCTCGCCCACCGCCGTGGCCCGGTTTTCGTCGCTCATGCCCGAGGACACGCTCATCAGCTGCAGGTAGTCGATCACGATCAGGCCGAGCTTGCCGCCGCACTGGCGGGCCAGGCGACGCGCGTTGGCGCGCAGCTCGCTCACCGTGAGGCCCGGGGTCTCGTCGATGTGCAGCGAGACGTTGCGCAGCTTCTCGATCGCCTCGGTCAGCCGCGGCCACTCGTCGTCGGTGAGCTTGCCGGTGCGCAGGTGGCCCTGGTCGATGCGGCCGATCGAGCCCACGATACGAACGGCCAGCTGCGAGGCGCCCATTTCCATCGAGAACACCGCCACCGGCAGGCCCTCGTTGAGCGCCACGTGCTCCGCGATGTTGATGGCGAAGGCCGTCTTGCCCATGGAGGGCCGCGCCGCAAGCACCACCATGTCGCCGGCCTGCAGCCCCGACGTCATGCGGTCCAGGTCGTAGAAGCCGGTGGGCACGCCCGTGATGTCGTTCGGGTTGTCCGCCATCTCCTGGACCCGGTCCAGCAGCTGGACCACCAGGCTGTCCATGCCCTGGAAGCCCTGCTTCATCCGCGAGCCTTCCTCGCCGATGTTGAAGATCTTCTGCTCCGCCTCGTCCAGGATCTGGTCGACCGCCTTGCCCTGCGGGCTGAAGGCGGCGGTGGCGATCTCGTCGGAGGCCGACACCAGCTTGCGCAGGATGGAGCGCTCCCGCACGATCTCCGCGTAGCGCCGGATGTTGCTGGCGCTGGGCACGTACTGCGCCAGCGAGTTCAGGTACGCCAGGCCGCCGATCTCCTCGGCCTTGCCCAGGCTTTGCAGGTGCTCGTAGACGGTGACCACGTCGGCCGGCCGGCTGGCGTTGATCAGCGCGCCGATGCCCGCGTAGATCAGGCGGTGCTCGTAGCGGTAGAAGTCGGCGTCGGCGAGCAGGTCGCCCACCCGGTCCCAGGCGCCGTTGTCGATCAGCAGGCCGCCCAGCACGCTGGACTCGGCTTCGATCGAATTGGGCGGCACGCGCAGCTGCGCGACCTGCCGGTCCCGCGGGAATTCGTCGTTCACGGGCGTCAGGACGGCGGACATGGGGTTCTCCTCGGCCCGAATGCTAGGGGCCACGCTGAAAAAGGTCGAGGCACAACGCTGGGAAGATCGCGTTGAGAACCTGTGGATGAATGGGCGGAGCCTGTGGATTGCGCGAAGCCCAAAAAGAAAAAGACCGGTGCGGACCGGTCTTTTTCTATCCGAAGGACAAGGCTGCGCAGCAGCCTTGTTTCGTCTCTGGAGCGAAGCGGTTTCTGCGGTTTAAGCGGTCTCGCCGTAGACCGTGATGTTGATGTCCACCACCACGTCCGTGTGCAGCGCCACGCTGACGGTGGAATCGCCCACCGTCTTGATCGGGCCGTTGGGCATGCGCACCTGCGACTTGTTCACCTTGTAGCCCTGCTTGCCCAGCTCCTCGGCGATGTCGAAGTTGGTGACCGAGCCGAACAGGCGGCCGTCGACGCCGGCCTTCTGCGTCAGCTTGAGCGTGGTGCCGGAGAGCTTCTCGCCCTGGCCTTGCGACTCCTTCAGCTTGGCGGCGGCGACCTTCTCCAGCTCGGCGCGCTTGGCTTCGAATTCGGCCTTGTTCGCCTCGGTGGCGCGGCGGGCGCGGCCGGACGGGATCAGGAAGTTGCGGGCGTAGCCGTCCTTGACCTTGACGATCTCGCCGAGGCTGCCGAGGTTGACGACCTTGTCCAGAAGAATGACTTGCATGGTCCTTGGCTCCTCAGATGCGGTGCTGGTCGCTGTACGGGACCAGGGCCAGGAAGCGAGCGCGCTTGATGGCGGTGTTGAGCTGGCGCTGGTAGATCGCGCGGGTGCCGGTCAGGCGCGCCGGGATGATCTTGCCGTTCTCGGCGACGAAGTCACGCAGCGTGTCGACGTCCTTGTAGTCGATCTCCTCGACGCCGGCGACGGTGAAGCGGCAGAAGCGCTTGCGCTTGAACAGCAGCGACTGGGTGTTGCGCTTCGGACGCTTGTCCTTGTTGAATTTCTTGAACGTGGCCATGGTGTGCCTCTTTTCTCTAAACGGGTTCGAACGACTGGATGTGGAGCACCGTGTGCTTGCCGTTGCGTGGTGTGGCCAGGAATCCCCGGAAGGACCAGGCGCTGCCGACCGGTTGGCGGACGATGCCTTCCGCCACGCTTCCGATCGCCACCGCCTTGACCGCCGCCTTCACCTGCCGGGCCTGGCCGGCTTCGAGGACTTCGGACTCGTGTTCGAGCCTCAAGTCCAGGGCCGGGAGCCCCGCCGGGGTGTAGCGCAGTGCGCTGGTCTCGGCGATGCGGGCGGACAGGCTGACCTGGTTCACCGGCGGACGGGCCGCAACGGCAGGCGACTTACGACTGGTACTCCGCCTGCTGGGCCTTGCGCGCTTCCTCGCGCTCGACGGTCTTCATCATGGAAGACGGGCCGGTGTCGGCCTTCTTCTTCTGGACCGTCAGGTGACGCAGCACGGCGTCGTTGAAGCGGAAGGCGTGCTCGAGCTCGCCCATCACGTTCTGGTCGGCCTCGATGTTCACGCACAGGTAGTGCGCCTTGGCGAGCTTGTTGATCTGGTAGGCCAGCTGGCGGCGGCCCCAGTCCTCGACACGGTGCACCTTGCCGCCGCCGGCGGTGATCATGCCCTTGTAGCGCTCCAGCATGGCCGGAACCTGTTCGCTCTGGTCCGGGTGGATCAGCAGCACGATTTCGTAATGACGCATGGACTCTCCTTGTGGATCAGCCACCCGCTGCGTCGCGACCCGGAAGGTCGCTGCCCCGAGGCGCAAAAAGGCGCCCGAAACGGCGGTGTGGCAAGGCAAAGCCGATGATTATAGCAGCCGGGCGCTACCGGTCGCTCAGGGCGCTCTCCAGGGGCGAGTAGCGGTCAGCCCCCACGGCGTCGCGGATGCGCGGGGCCAGCTGGGCCAGGTCCTCGTAGCTGGTGGCCGCCTCGACCGCGAGGTTGAGCCGGAATCCGCGCAAACCCAGGGCCGCCGTCAGTTTGGTCGCGATGGGATACGCCTGGGCGTAGCGTTCCTGGGGAGTCCGCTGCCTGTGCTTCTGGGCCGCCGACTCGGCCGCGCGGGCGGCGGAAAGCTCGGCCGCGGTCGCCTCGGGCGCCATGTCGCGCACCAGGCCCAGCTCGAGGAGCCGCACCAGTTCCTGCCGGTCGATGCCGGCCACGGCCATGGCGGCGTGGAGGTCGGCGACGGTGCGCTTGCCGTCCACCAGGATCAGTGCCGAGCGCTGGCGCGGCGTCAGCGGGACCGAGCGGTCCTGGACCACCCTGGATCCCAGCTCCGTCTTCACAACGATCATGTGCCCTCCATCGCGGCCGTCGAGTCTTCCGCTGCGATTCAGGATGGCACAGCCGTACGCGAGCCTGCATTGGGCCTTTCCCGACGGCGCTCTAAGCAAAAAAGCCCGCCGTAAGCGGGCTTTGCGAAATGCGATCGGTCCGATCTCAGTCGCGGGCGTAGATGTCCACGTCCTTGGTCTCGCGCACGAACAGCAGGCCGATGATGAAGGTGCCGGCCGCGACGATCACCGGGTACCACAGGCCGTAGTAGATGTCGCCGGTGGCCGCCACCATCGCGAAGGCCGTGGTCGGCAGCAGGCCGCCGAACCAGCCGTTGCCGATGTGGTACGGCAGGCTCATGGAGGTGTAGCGGATGCGGGTCGGGAACAGCTCCACCAGCATCGCGGCGATCGGGCCGTACACCATGGTCACCAGGATGACCAGGTAGACCAGGATCACCAGCACCATGACCTTGTCCATCTTGGCCGTGTCCGCCCCCTGCATCAGGCCGTTGGCCTTGGCCGTGTCGCCCAGCTGCTTGCGGAATTCGGCCAGGGTCTTGGCGCTGTCCGGCGAGAACGCGTCACGCTTGTCGTTCAGCGTGGCGCTGGGCGCGGTCAGCACCTTGTCGGCGATGGAGATGGTCGCCGGGCCGGTGCCCGCCTTGTTCTCGTACGGGATGTAGGCCTGGGTGAGCGCGCGCTTGGCGATGTCGCACGAGGTGCGGAAGTCGATGTCACGCGCGATCGGGCTGCCCTGGAACGAGCATTCCTTCGGGTCGGCCGTGATGGTCACGCGGGTGCGGGCCTGCGCTTCCACCAGGGCGGGGTTGGCGTACTTCAGCAGCATCGGGAAGACGGCGAAGTAGGTCAGCGCGGCCAGCAGGCAGCCGGCCATGATGATCGGCTTGCGGCCGATGCGGTCGGACAGCGCGCCGAACACGATGAAGAACGGCGTGCCGATCAGCAGCGAGGCGGCGATCAGCAGGTTGGCCGTCGTCACGTCCACCTTGGCGATCGTCGTCAGGAAGAACAGCGCGTAGAACTGGCCCGTGTACCAGACCACGGCCTGGCCGGCGGTCAGGCCCAGGAGCGCCAGGATGACGATCTTCAGGTTCTTCCACTCGCCGAACGACTCGGACAGCGGCGCCTTGGAAGTCTTGCCCTCGGCCTTCATCTTCTGGAAGGCCGGCGACTCGTTCAGCGACAGCCGGATCCACACCGAGATGCCCAGCAGCACGATCGACAGCAGGAACGGAATGCGCCAGCCCCAGTCGCCGAAGTCCTTCTCGCCCAGGAAGTTGCGCACGCCCAGGATCACCAGCAGCGACAGGAACAGGCCCAGCGTGGCCGTCGTCTGGATCCACGAGGTGTACGCACCGCGTTTGCCGTGCGGCGCGTGCTCGGCGACGTAGGTCGCGGCACCGCCGTACTCACCGCCCAGGGCCAGGCCCTGCAGCAGGCGCAAGGCGATCAGGATCACCGGGGCGGCCACGCCGATGGAGGCATAACCGGGCAGCAGGCCGACGATGAACGTCGACGCGCCCATGATCAGGATCGTCACGAGGAAGGTGTACTTGCGCCCGATCATGTCGCCCAGTCGGCCGAACACGATGGCGCCGAACGGACGGACCAGGAAGCCCGCCGCGAAGGCCAACAACGCGAAGATGTACGCGGAGGTCGGATCCAGGCCGGCGAAGAACTGCCGGGCGATGATCGCCGCCAGCGACCCGTACAAGTAGAAGTCGTACCACTCGAACACCGTGCCGAGCGACGAGGCGAAGATGACCTTCTTTTCCTCTCTCGTCATCGGCTGGGAGGACGCCTTGGGCGCCTTGCCAGCAGTCGCTGTCGACATGACTTGTCTCCTTGTGGTTGGGGTCCTGCGAGTCTTCGCAGCCCCACTGACGTCAGGCTGACGTCAAAAAGACCAAAGCCTCGGTGATAACCCTAGGAAACCGGCTTTTGCCGCCACAAGAGGCTGACCAGGACCGTGACCACGACGCCCGCCGGGACGCCGAACACGCCGGCCGAGATCGGCTGGATGCCGAACCACAGGTCCGGGCCCGGGGCCAGGGACAGCAAGGCCCGCAGCGCCGGCGCGTTGATCGCCATGTAGCAGATGGTCAGCGACAGGCCGACGACCATGCCCGCAACCGCGCCCGGCCCCGTGGCGCCCCGCCAGAAGATGCCCAGCACCATGGCCGGCACGAAGGCCGAAGCCGCGAGCGAGAACGACGCGGCCACCAGGGGAAGGATCTCCGCCGGCTTGAGCGACGCCACCACCGCCGCGACCAGGGCGACCGCCAGCAGCGCGAACTTCGAGAGGATCACGCGGTGCTCGGGCCGCACCGTGGGCCGGATCTCGTGGCAGTAGATGTCGCGCACCAGCGCGTTGCTGATCGTGAGCAGCAGGCCGTCCGCAGTCGACAGCGCCGCCGCCAGTCCGCCGGCCGCGACCAGCCCCGAGATGACATAGGGCAGCCCGCCGAGTTCGGGCGTGGCCAGCATGATCATGTCGGCCGCCAGCCGGATCTCGCCCCACTGCAGCACGCGGTCGCCGTTGACGTCCTCCACCGACAGCAGCGAGGCGTCAAGCCGCGACCACTGCGCCATCCACGAGGGCAGCGCATCGAAGCTGCTGCCCACCAGGTTGTTCATGACCTCGAACTTCACCAGCACCGCCAGGGCCGGCACGCTGATGTAGACCAGCACGATGAAGAACAGCGACCAGGCCACCGACTTACGCGCCTCCGAGACGGTGGGCGTCGTGTAGTAGCGCGTGAGCAGGTGCGGCAGTCCGGCCGTGCCCACCATCAGGCAGAACATCAGGGCCAGGAAGTTCATGCGCGATTCGCTGAAGGTCTTGCGCGCTTCTTCGTCCCCCGCGGGATCACCGGTGAAGGGCTGCGCATGGCGCGGCACGCCACCCAGGGGACGGGCCCGGTCGTAGTTCTCCTGCATCGCCCGCGTCCACTGCTCGCGCGCGATCTGCTCGTCCTTCGGCAGCGCGGCCAGCGCGCGGTTGGCCCGCACGATCAGGTCGGAGTCGGCCTCCTGGGCCTTGAGCTGGCGCACGCGCGCCTGCGCCGCCGCACGGTCCTCCCGCAGCGCCTTCGGGATGTTCTGCAGCTTGCGCTCGTACTCGCGGGCCCGCTGCAGGTGGATCGCGGCCACCTCGCGCTCGGCCGGGTCCTGCGCGAGCTTGCGTTCGAGTTCGCTGATCTTGGCGACCTGCGAGCCGTAGACCAGGGGCGCCAGCGGGTTGCCCAGCTGCTTGTACGCCAGCCACGACACCGGGATGAGGAAAGCCAGCAGCAGCACCACGTACTGCGCCACCTGCGTCCAGGTGATGGCGCGCATGCCGCCCAGGAACGAGCAGAGCAGCACGCCGCCCAGGCCCAGGAGGATGCCGATCTCGAACTGCACGCCCGTCAGCCGCGAGGCGATCAGGCCGATGCCGTAGATCTGCGCCACGACGTACGTGAACGAGCACAGCACCGCGGACAGCGCCGCGATGATCCGCGGCCAGCGCCCGCCGTAGCGCTCGCCGAAGTAGTCGGGCACGGTGTGCAGGTTCATTCGCCGCAGGTGCGGCGCCACCAGCAGCGCCACCAGGCAGAACCCGCCGGTCCAGCCCAGCAGGTAGGCCAGCCCGCCCGTCTGCGTCTCCGAGCCGCTGAACCCCTGCAGATAGAGGCCACCGGCCAGGCTGATGAAGGAGGCCGCGCTCATCCAGTCGGCGGCCGCCGCCATGCCGTTGTACATGGCGGGGATGCGCCGGCCCGCGACGTAGTACTCCTCGGGTTCGCTGGTGCGCCGCGAGATGCCGATGGCCGCATAGGACATCACGCTGACGAAGATGAAGATGGGACCGAGCCAGAACCGCGACAGCCCGGCCTGCTCCGCCCACGCCAGCAGCGCCAGCACCGTGACCACGCCGGTCACGTAGATGGCCAGCATCAGGTGCAGCCGGCGCTTGTAGTCCGCGTACTCGCGGGCCTCAGGCATGGGGCCGGTCCTCTTCCTCGGGGTCCAGGCGGTCCATCGCCCAGGCGTAGACCACGACGATGGCGATGAAGACGATCAGCGCGCCCTGCGCGGCCAGCCAGTAGAAGAAGGGCCAGGGGCCGATGGAGAACTGCAGTTCGTGGGCGAAGAAGCAAGCCGCGAAACTCACCAGCGCCCACACCACCAGCAGGCCGGCCTTGAGCGCCAGGACCTGAGGTTTGTGGGATTCCTGGCGCGGCGAACTCATCGGGGAATCTTCTCACCGCGGCGCCCCGCCGCGGTTAGGGATTCCCTCAGGCGCTTCAACGCTGCGCGAGCTGCTGCCAGGTGGAGATCACGCTGTCGGGGTTGAGCGAGATCGAAGCGATGCCCTCGTCGGCCAGCCACTGCGCGAAGTCCGGGTGGTCGCTGGGGCCCTGGCCGCAGATGCCCACGTACTTGTTCTGCGCTCGGCAGGCGGCGATGGCGCGCGAGAGCAGCGCCTTCACGGCCGGATCGCGCTCGTCGAAGTCGGCGGCCAGCAGCTCCAGGCCGGAGTCGCGGTCCAGGCCCAGGGTGAGCTGGGTCAGGTCGTTGGAGCCGATCGAGAAGCCGTCGAAGAACTTGAGGAACTCGTCGGCCAGGATGGCGTTGCTGGGCACCTCGCACATCATGATCACCTTGAGCTCGTCCTGGCCGCGCTTGAGGCCATGCTGGGCGAGCAGCTGGGTGACGCGGTCGGCCTGGCCCAGGGTGCGCACGAAGGGCACCATCACCTGCACGTTGGTCAGGCCCATCTCGCTGCGCACGCGGCGCAGAGCCTCGCACTCCATGGCGAAGGCTTCGGAGAACTCGCCGCTCACGTAGCGCGCCGCACCGCGAAATCCCAGCATGGGGTTTTCTTCTTCCGGCTCGTAGCGGCTGCCGCCGATCAGCTTGCGGTACTCGTTGCTCTTGAAGTCCGACAGCCGCACGATCACCGGCTTGGGCCAGAAGGCCGCGGCGATGGTGGCGACGCCTTCGGCCACCTTGTCGACGTAGAACGCCCGCGGCGAGGCATGGCCGCGCGCCACCGACTCCACCGCCTTCTTCAGGTCGCCGTCGACGTTGGGGTAGTCGAGGATGGCCTTGGGGTGCACACCGATGTTGTTGTTGATGATGAACTCCAGGCGCGCCAGGCCCACGCCGTCGTTGGGCAGCTGCGCGAAGTCGAAGGCCAGCTGCGGGTTGCCCACGTTCATCATGATCTTGGTGCGGATGGGCGGCATCTCGCCGCGCTGCACCTCGGTGACCTCGGTCTCGAGCAGGCCGTCGTAGATGAAGCCGGTGTCGCCCTCGGCGCAGCTCACCGTGACCAGCGTGCCGTCCTTCAGCTGCGAGGTGGCGTCGCCGCAGCCCACCACGGCCGGGATGCCCAGCTCGCGCGCGATGATGGCCGCGTGGCAGGTGCGCCCGCCGCGGTTGGTGACGATGGCGCTGGCGCGCTTCATCACCGGCTCCCAGTTCGGGTCGGTCATGTCGGTGACCAGCACGTCGCCGGCCTGCACCTTGTCCATCTCCGAGATGCTGTGCACCAGCCGCACCGGGCCCGTGCCGATCTTCTGGCCGATGGCGCGGCCCTCGGCCAGCACGTTGCCCTTGCCCTTGAGCTTGTAGCGGGTCTCGGCCTTGCCCTGCTGCTGGCTCTTCACCGTCTCGGGACGGGCCTGAAGGATGTAGAGCTGGCCGTCCACGCCGTCCTTGCCCCACTCGATGTCCATCGGGCGGCCGTAGTGGTCCTCGATCACCAGCGCGTACTTGGCCAGCAGCTCCACGTCGGCGTCGGTCAGCGAATAGCGGTTGCGCTGCTCCAGCGGCACTTCGGTCGTCTTGACCAGCTTGCCGCTGGCGGCCTTTTCCTGCGCGCTGCTGAACACCATCTGGATCAGCTTGGAGCCGAGGTTGCGGCGGATTACGGCGCGCTTGCCGGCCTTGAGCATGGGCTTGTGGACGTAGAACTCGTCCGGGTTCACCGCACCCTGCACCACCGTCTCGCCCAGGCCGTAGCTGGAGGTGATGAACACCACGTCCGAGAAGCCCGATTCGGTGTCGATGGTGAACATGACGCCGGCCGCGCCGAGGTCGCTGCGCACCATGCGCTGAACGCCCGCCGACAACGCCACGTCCGAATGCGCGAAGCCCTTGTGCACGCGGTAGCTGATCGCCCGGTCGTTGTAGAGGGAGGCGAACACTTCCTTCATCTTGTGCAGCACGTCGTCGATGCCGACCACGTTCAGGAAGGTCTCCTGCTGCCCGGCGAACGATGCATCGGGCAGGTCTTCGGCCGTGGCCGAGGAACGCACGGCGAAGCTGGCCTGGTTGTTGCCGGCGCTCAGTTTCTCGAACGCAGTGCGGATCTCGCGCTCCAGGTCCGCGGGAAAGGGCTGCGCCTCCATCCAGCGGCGGATCTCCGCGCCGGCCGCGGCCAGCGCGCGCACGTCTTCGGTGTCGAGCGTCGACAGGCGCTTCTGGATGCGATCGGCCAGGCCGTCGTGGGCAAGGAACTGGCGGAAGGCGTGGGCGGTGGAGGCGAAGCCGGTGGGCACGCGCACGCCCTGGGGCAGCTGCGAGATCATTTCGCCGAGGCTGGCGTTCTTGCCGCCGACCGCCTCGACATCGGTCATCCTCAGGTTCTCAAACGGAACGACCAGGGCGGTCGGGCTGAAAAGGGCAGACATGGGAAAACTCCAGAAGTTGAAACCGGGTCTGCGCTCCAGCGGCGCGAGCGGCCATGTCCGTCGGTTCGGCTTTGTGCTTGTTCGAATGGGCCAAAACGCTTCATGACAGGCGGCTGATAATTGCCGGCCATTGTAGGCACGCGGGGGGTACCGCGGCCTGGCACTGGTCTGAAAGCATCACATGGCCTCGCAGCACACCCGCACCGTGTTCTTCATCTCGGACGGCACCGGCATCACGGCCGAGACCTTCGGCAACGCCATCCTGGCCCAGTTCGAATTCAAGCCGCGGCACGTGCGCCTGCCCTTCATCGACACGGTGGACAAGGCGCACCAGGTGGTTCGGCAAGTGAACCACGTGGCCGAGGTCGAGGGCCGGCGGCCGGTGGTCTTCACCACGCTGGTAAACGTGGAGATCCTGCAGGTCATCGAGGACGGCTGCAAGGGCATGCTGCTGGACATGTTCGGCACCTTCGTGCGGCCGCTGGAGATCGAGCTGGGCATGAAGTCCAACCACCGCGTGGGGCGCTTCTCCGACGTGAGCAAGAGCAAGGAGTACCACGACCGCATCGAGGCGATCAACTTCAGCCTGGCGCACGACGACGGCCAGAGCAACCGCGACCTCGACATGGCCGACGTGATCCTGGTGGGCGTCAGCCGCAGCGGCAAGACGCCGACCTCGCTCTACCTGGCGATGCAGCACGGCCTGAAGGCGGCCAACTACCCGCTGATCCCCGAGGACTTCGATCGCCAGCAGCTGCCCGGCGCGCTGGTGCCGCACCGCAAGAAGATCTTCGGCCTGACCATTCAGCCCGAGCGGCTCTCCGAGATCCGCAACGAGCGCCGGCCCAAGTCGCGCTACGCCGCGCTGGAGAACTGCCGCATGGAGGTGGCCGAGGCGGAGGCCATGATGAGGCGCGCCGGCATCCGGTGGCTGTCGACGACCACCAAGTCGATCGAAGAGATCGCCACCACGATCCTGCAGGAGATCCGGCCGGAACGGCTCGAGTACTGAAAGCCGGCCCGGCCGACGGCGGCCTTGAAGTCGCCGGATTCGCCGCAACCCTGTCAATGGCCCGGCTCCGATCGGGCCGGTCTGGCTCGGCCATGGCGGCTTTCAATAGCCAAAAGCCATGAGTTGAATTGAGTCAATGAATTGGCTTAATTGACCCGGCGGCCCTAACCTATCGACTTCCAACGAGCCATCGGCAACTTCAAAGAGGAAAAGCACAAATGTCCCTGATCAACACGCAAGTCGTCCCCTTCCAGGCCACCGCCTACCACAAGGGCAAGTTCGTCCCGGTTTCGCAGGACAACTTCAAGGGCAAGTGGTCCGTCGTGGTCTTCTACCCGGCCGACTTCACCTTCGTGTGCCCGACCGAGCTGGGCGACCTGGCAGACAACTACGCCGAGTTCCAGAAGCTGGGCGCCGAGGTGTATGGCGTGTCCACCGACACCCACTTCACCCACAAGGCCTGGCACGACACGTCCGACACCATCAAGAAGGTGCAGTACCCGCTGATCGGCGACCCCAGCCACCAGCTGGCCCGCTTCTTCCAGGTGCTGATCACCGAGGGCGAGGACACCGGCCTGGCGCTGCGCGGCACCTTCATCATCGATCCGGAAGGCCGCATCAAGACCATCGAGGTGCACGACAACGGCATCGGCCGCGACGCCAAGGAAACGCTGCGCCGCCTGAAGGCCGCCCAGTACGTGGCCGCGCACCCGGGCGAAGTCTGCCCCGCCAAGTGGAGCGAAGGCGCCGAGACGCTCAAGCCCTCGCTGGACCTGGTCGGCAAGATCTAAAGAACTAGGACCACCCCGAAGCGCCTTCGGCGCCTCCCCTCAAGGGGCGCCACCAGCGGCCCGGCAAAGCCGGTTCGGCGGTGGCCGCGCCCCCCAAGGCCCGGGTGTGCCCTTGCGCACCCGGGCCTTTGCTTTTTCCGAACCCCAAGAACACATCCCGAAGGGAGCCCCCGAATGCTCGACGCCCAACTCAAGACCCAGCTGGCCGCCTACCTGGAGCGCATCTCGCAGCCGGTGGAGATCACGGCGGTGCTGGACGACTCGCCCGCCTCGCGCGAGATGCAGGCGCTGCTCAAGGACATCGCCGAGGCCTCGCCGCTGATGCGGGTGGTGGAGACACGCGATGCCGGTCCGCACCGCGCGCCCTCGTTCGCCGTCAACCGCCCTGGCCAGAACCACGGCCCGCGCTTTGCCGGCCTGCCGATGGGCCATGAGTTCACCTCGCTGGTGCTGGCGCTGCTGCAGGTGGGCGGCTACCCGCCCAAGGTGGAGCAGGAGCTGCTGGAGCAGATCCGCGCGATCGACCAGGACCTGGAGTTCGAGGTCTACGTGTCCCTGACCTGCCACAACTGCCCGGACGTGGTGCAGGCGCTCAACCTGATGGCGGTGCAGAACCCGCGCATCAGGACCACCATGATCGAAGGCGGCCTGTTCCAGGACGAGATCGAGCAGCGCCAGATCATGGGCGTGCCCACGGTGTTCCTGAACGGCACCATGTTCGGCAACGGCCGCATGACGCTGGAGGAGATCGTCGCCAAGGTGGACGCCAATGCCGGCCAGCGCGAAGCGCAGAAGATCTCGGGCAAGGACCCGTTCGACGTGCTGATCGTCGGTGGCGGCCCCGCCGGCGCCGCGGCCGCGGTGTACGCGGCGCGCAAGGGCATCCGCACCGGCATCGCGTCGGAGCGCTTCGGCGGGCAGGTGCTGGACACGCTGGGCATCGAGAACTTCGTCTCCATCAAGGAGACGGAAGGCCCCAAGTTCGCGCTGGCGCTGGAGGAACACGTGCGCCACTACGACGTGGACATCATGAACCTGCAGCGCGCCAAGGCGCTCAAGCCGGGATCCGGGCTGATCGAGGTGGAGCTGGAGAACGGCGCGGCCCTCAAGGCGCGCAGCGTGATCCTGTCGACCGGCGCCCGCTGGCGCAAGCTGGGCGTGCCTGGCGAGGAGCAGTACCGCAACAAGGGCGTGGCCTACTGCCCGCACTGCGACGGCCCGCTGTTCAAGGGCAAGCGCGTGGCGGTGGTCGGCGGGGGCAACTCCGGCGTGGAAGCGGCGATCGACCTCGCGGGGATCGTGAGCCACGTGACGCTGATCGAGTTCGGCGACCAGCTGCGTGCCGACGCGGTGCTGCAAAGCAAGCTGGCCAGCCTGCCCAACGTGACCACGATCCTCAACGCCCAGACCACCGAAGTGACGGGCGACGGCCAGAAGGTGAACGGGCTGGTCTGGCAGGACCGCGCTTCGGGCGAGAGCCGGCGCGTGGACCTGGAAGGCGTGTTCGTGCAGATCGGCCTGGTGCCCAACACCGAGTGGCTCAAGGGCACGCTCGAGCTGTCGCGGCACGGCGAGATCGTGGTCGATGCCAAGGGGCAGACGTCGATCCCCGGCGTGTTCGCGGCGGGCGACGCGACCACGGTCCCGTTCAAGCAGATCATCATCGCGGCCGGCGACGGGGCCAAGGCCGCGCTGGGGGCCTTCGACCACCTGATCCGCAGCCCGGCGCCGGTGGCGGCCTGATGTTCTGGCGGAGCGGAAATGGCGCGAGAATGAAGCGTCACTTTCCGCTCCAGGAGAACTAGAAAATGCAAGGCGATCCCGGCGTCATCCAGCACCTGCAGGCGCAGCTGAAGAACGAGCTGACAGCCACCAACCAGTACTTCCTGCATTACCGCATCCTCAAGCACTGGGGCTTCGACCGCCTCGCGAAGAAGGAGTACGAGGAGTCGATCGGCGAGATGAAGCACGCCGACCGGCTGATGGAGCGCATCCTGTTCCTGGACGCCCTGCCCAACCTGCAGGACCTGGGCAAGCTGATGGTCGGCGAGAACGTGCCGGAGATCCTGGAGTGCGACCTGCGCAGCGAGCGCGGCGCGCAGGCCACGGTCAAGGAAGGCATCGCGCATTGCGAAGCCGTGCGCGACTACATCTCGCGCGAGATCCTGGAGCGCATCCTCGAGGACACCGAGGAGCACATCGACTACCTCGAGACCCAGCTCGACCTGCTGGGCAAGGTCGGCCTGCAGAACTACCTGCAGTCGGCCATGGGCGAACCCGCATCCGAGTGAGCGTCCGTCCGCGCGAATGCGACTGATTCGCATTTGAGCTAGAATCGCGGCCGATCCCGGCCAGCCAAGCCTGCGCGCCCGTCCTGCGGCGCGCCTCCAGCCAGCCTCCCCAAAGAACGCCCGCACGAGCGGGCACACCCTGGAGGCCGCCTTGGCACAAGAAAACTCGAATCCGTCCCCCGCCCTGCTGCCGCTGGGCGCCCTGCTGTTCGCCGCTTCGGCCGGCGCCTGGGCCCAGTCGGCGCAACCGACCGAAACCCGCAGCCTCGCCCCCGTGGTGGTGAAGGAACAGGCCGAGGCGCCCGAGGGCAAGGAGGCGCTGCGCGCCACCACCACCCACATCGGCCGCGGCACGCAGCAGCTGCGCGACATCCCGCAATCGCTGACCGTCGTCACCGAGAAGCTGATGGACGACCGCAACCTCGACACCGTCAAGGATGCGCTGCGCAGCACGGCCGGCGTCAGTTTCCTGGCGGCCGAAGGCGGCGAGGAGGACATCCGCCTGCGCGGCTTCTCGCTGGCCGGCACCGGCGACATCTTCCTGGACGGGATGCGCGACCCCGCGTTCTACGACCGCGACACCTTCAACCTCGACCGCATGGAGGTGCTGCGCGGCTCGGCGTCCATGCTGTTCGGCCGCGGCTCCACCGGCGGCGCCGTCAACCAGGTGAGCAAGGTCCCGCGCCTGATCAACGAGCACGAGGTGACGACCACGGTGGGCAACCACCAGTACGGGCGCATCACGGGGGACTTCAACTTCCACACCGGTGAAGACGCGGCCCTGCGCGTGAACCTGATGCGCACCCGCGCCGACAACAACGGCTCGGGCAGCAGCCTCGACAAGTACGGCGCGGCCGGCTCGTTCCGCTGGGGCATCGGGCGGCGCGACGAGTTCCTGGCCAGCCTCTACTGGCTGGACAACGACAACGGCATCAACTACGGACTGCCGTGGATCCGCCCACGCGCCACCGACACGAGCGCCTCCAACACCATCATCCCCGGGCTGGACCCCAGCTCCTACTACGGCATGGCCAGCGACCGCAACAACGGCGGCGCCAAGATCGCCAGCTTCGGCCACATCCACCGTTTCGACAACGGCGGCGAACTGCGCACCCAGCTGCGCAAGGGCGAGTTCGAGCGCGACCTGCGAGCCAGCGCGATCCGCTTAGCGCCCGCCGCCGCGCAGCCCGGACGCGCCGCCGCGGACCTGGGCAACTTCGGCCCGGGCACCGTGTTCACCCGCGGCACCAGCCTGAAGATCCAGGACGTCGACACCCTGCACGTGCAGAGCGACTACTCGGGCAAGTTCCAGGCGCTGGGCCTCCAGCACGAGCTGCAGACCGGCATCGACGCCGCGCGCGAGGAGAAGACCGTTTTCGCCGCCCGTTCGGCGGCGCAGGGGGGCGTGGACCTGGTCAAGCCGACCACGCTGGCCGGCACGCCCGACGACGGCGCGTCCATCGACGAGTCGCGCCGCGTGCTGCGCCTGGGCAACCAGTTCACCGCCAAGGGCTGGGGCGCCTACGTGCAGGACCTGGTGCAGGTGGCGCCGCACTGGAAGGTGCTGGGCGGCCTGCGCTACGACAGCCTGGACGGCCGCTATGACCAGTTCAACCTCCCCACCAACGCCGCCGGCCCGGTGACGGCCGTGAACTTCGCGCAGAAGATCTCCGAGGTGAGCAAGCGAGTGGGCCTGCTGTACCAGCCCGACGCCCTGCGCTCCTTCCACTTCTCCTACGGCACCTCGTTCAACACCTCGGGCGACACCTACTCGTACAACGCCCAGAGCGCCAACACGCCGCCCGAGCAGAGCGAGAACATCGAGGTCGGCGCCAAGCTGGACTCGGCCGACAAACGCTACTCCACCCGCCTGGCCCTGTTCCGCTCGACCAAGAAGAACGAGCGCAACACCGACCCCGACACCGCCGCCGACCGGCTGCTGCTCTCGGGCAAGCGCCACACGGCGGGCGTGGAAGTCGACGTGGTCGGCCGCCTCACGCCCAAGTGGGAGGTCTACGGCTCGTACATGTGGATGCCGATCGCCAAGGTCGACGAGGCCGCTTCCACCGCCACGACCGTGGGCAACCGGGTGGGCGACCGCCCGGGCCTCACGCCCAAGCACAGCGGCACCGTGTGGAGCACCTACCAGCTCACGCCGAAGTGGCGCGTGGGGGGCGGCCTGAATTTCCGCAGCGAGCAGTCGCCCGCCGACGTGACCGCGCCGGCCTGGGAAGCGCCAGGCTTCGTGACGGCCGACCTGATGGCCGAGTACGCCATCAGCTCCTCGATGATGGTCAAGGCCAACCTGTCCAACATCACGGACAAGCTCTACGGCGAGTCGCTCTACCGCGGCCACTACGTGCCCGGCGCCGGCCGCCTGCTGCAGGTGGCCCTGTCCGCCAGGTTCTGATCCACCTGTCCCCAGCACAGCCGCCGCCATGCTCCTGACCCTGCCCGACCTGCTGACCGAAGACGAACTCGCGCTCGCCCGGCGCCTGCTGGCGCAAGCCCCCTGGGCCGACGGGCGCATCGGCGCCGGTTCGCAGGCCGTGCAGGCCAAGAACAACGAGCAGTTGCCGGCCGACTGCGAGGCCGCGCGCAGCATCGGGGCGATCGTCCTCGGTGCGCTCGACCGCTCGCCGCGGTTCCTCTCGGCCTGCCTGCCGCGCAAGGTGTTCCCGCCGCGCATCAACCGCTACTCGGGCGCGACCAACGCGTACGGGCGGCACGTGGACGGGTCGATCCGCTTCGGCGAGAACGGCCAGCGCGTGCGCACGGACATCTCCTGCACCGTCTTCCTGTCCGATCCCGGGGATTACGACGGCGGCGAGCTGGTCATCCACGAGCCGGGCGACGAGCGCCGCTTCAAGCTGCCGGCCGGGCACGCCGTGCTCTACCCCGGCACCCACGTGCACGAGGTCTCGCCGGTCACGCGCGGAGCCCGCATGGCGGCCTTCTTCTGGGTCGAGAGCCTGGTGCGCACCGACGAGCAGCGCCGCCTGCTGCACGAATTCGACCTGGCCCTGACCGAAGTGCGGCAGGGCGCGGGCGAAAGCCCCGCCACCGTCGCGCTGATGGGCACGTACCACAACCTCCTGAGGATGTGGGCCGACACCTGAGCCGGGATCGACCGTCGCGCTGAAGCCCGACCGTCATCATAGTTATTGCAAATGCGATCGATTCGCATTTATACTGCGAGCCAGTCACCCCGATCCTCAACCGCCAGCCAAACCCTCTCCGAGCCATGATCGTCTGCGTCTGCCACCGCGTTTCCGACCGGGACATCGCCCGCCACGTCCGCGCCGGCATGGACTTCAGCGACATCCAGCTGGAGCTGGGGGTGGCGACCCAGTGCGGGCAATGCGAGAGCTGCGCCCGCGACGTGGTCGCCCAATGCAGCGCCACCGCCCCGGTCGCCGCCATCCAGCTCGCCCCCCGCATCTCGGAGAGCCCGGCATGGAATTCGTCGTCACCCTGGGCGGCTGCCTGATCCTGGTCGTCGTCGCCGCCTGCTGGGCCCTCCGCGGCAAGGGTCCGCAGGGCCGTTCCTAAACTATGGGCCCCCCCGCCGCTTCCCTTCCCGTGCCCGCGTCCCGCACCCACCGCAACACGGCCATCGCCGCCGGGGTGGTGCTGTTCCACGTGGCCGCCCTGTGGGCCCTGCAATCCGGGCTGCTGCGCCGCGCCGTCGAGGTGATCGTGCCGGTCGAGATCCTGGCCCAGATCGTCGAGCCGCCCCAGCCCAAGGTCGAGCCGCCGGCCCCCAGGCCCGAGCCGCCCGCGCCGGCCCCGCCGCCCAAGCCCGCCCCGGTGCGCAAGGTGCAGCCGCCCCCACCGCCGCAGCCGGTCGCGGTCCCTTCCCCCGCCCCGTCGCCCCAGGCGCCCGTGGGCGTGACCACGCCGCAACCGCCCGCACCGCCGATCGCGGCCCCCGTGACCGAGGCGCCACCTGCGCCGCCGGCCCCGCCCGCACCACCGCGCATCGAACTGCCCTCCAGCAGCGCCGACTACCTGCAGAACCCGCCGCCGGCCTACCCGGCGATGAGCCGCCGCCTGGGCGAGCAGGGCCAGGTCATGGTGCGCGTGCTGATCGGCGCCGACGGCACCGCGCAGCAGGCCCAGGTCAGCCGCTCCAGCGGGTTCGAGCGGCTCGACCAGGCCGCGCTGAACGCCGTGCTGAAGTGGCGCTACGTGCCCGGCAAGCGCGGCGGCGTGCCCGAGACCATGTGGTTCAACGTGCCGATCAATTTCGTTTTGGAGTGAGAAGAAGATGGATTCCCAGTTCGGACTCGTGAACCTCTGGCAGCAGGGCGACATCGTCACCAAGGGCGTTGCGCTGCTCCTGCTCGGCATGTCCCTGGCCTCGTGGATGGTGATCATCATCAAGGCGCTGGACCTGCGCCGCTACGCCTCGCAGGCGCGCCGCATCGAGAGCTTCTGGCACGCCGCCGACTTCGCCGACGGCCTGAACAAGCTGGGCACCGACCCGGCCAACCCGTTCCGCACGCTGGCGCTGGAGGGCCGCGAGGCTGCCGCGCACCACCACGCGCAGCCGCAGCTGCACGACTCGCTGGACGCCAGCGAGTGGCTCACGCGCAGCCTGCGCAACTCGATCGACGAGTCCACCGCGCGGCTGCAGGCGGGGCTGGCGGTGCTGGCCTCGGTCGGCTCCACCGCGCCCTTCGTGGGACTGTTCGGCACGGTCTGGGGCATCTACCACGCGCTGCTGGCGATCAGCGCCGCCGGCCAGGCCACCATCGACAAGGTGGCCGGCCCGATCGGCGAGGCGCTGATCATGACGGCGCTGGGCCTGGCGGTCGCCATTCCCGCCGTCCTGGGCTACAACGCCCTGGTGCGCGGCAACAAGTCGGTGCTGTTCCGCCTGAACCGCTTCGCACATGACCTGCACGCCTACCTGGTGACGGGCGCCCGCGTGTCCACCGCCAATGGCACGACCCGCGTGGTGCCGATGAAGAAGGGAGCCTGACGTGGCCTTCGGCACCCAGGACGAAACCGACGAGGTGATGAACGAGATCAACATGACGCCCCTGGTGGACGTCATGCTGGTCCTGCTGATCATCTTCATCATCACCGTCCCGGTGATGAAGCACTCGGTCAACATCGACCTGCCGCGCGCCACCAACCAGCCGCAGGACCCCAAGCCGCAGACCATCCGGCTGTCGGTGGACGCCTCCGGCGCCTACTGGTGGAACGAGGGCCAGGTGACCGACGCCGACCTGCCCCGGCTGCTGCGGGCCGAGGCCGCGCGCGAGCCGCAGCCCGAACTGCACATCCGCGGCGACAAGGACGTGCGCTACGAGCGCGTGGCGCAGGCGATGGCGGCGGCGCAGCAGTCGGGCCTGCGCAAGATCGGCTTCATCACCGAACCGAAGGCGGCGCAATGAGCCCGGGCCGGCCGGTTTCGCATCCGCACGCGCAACCCGAGGCGGCGGCCGGCGCGGCCGAGGCCCGCGTGCCTGTGCGACCGCCGCTGGTGGACAGCAGCCAGCTGTTCCAGGGGCATCGTGCGGTGGAGATCCACCACAACGGCGAGCTCTACCGGCTGCAGGCCACCCGCACCGGCAAGCTCATCCTGACCAAGTGACGCGAAGCGTCATCCCCGCGCAGGCGGGGATCCAGTTCACAGCCAGCGTCATCCCCGCGCAGGCGGGGATCCAGTTCATCAAAGCCCGATGGCGGCGATGCCGGCGCGCGCGATCTGTGCGTCCTCGGTGGACTTGACGCCGCTCACGCCCACCGCGCCCAGGCACTGGCCGTCCTTCAGGATCGGAACGCCCCCTTCCAGCATGCCGCGCAGCTGCGGCGCGCTCAGGAAGGACACCCGGCCGCCGTTGATCATCTCCTCGTAGACGCGGCTCTCGCGGCGGCCCAGGGCGGCGGTGTTGGCCTTGGCGGGCGCGATCTGGGCCGAGATCGGCGCCGCGCCGTCCAGGCGCTGCAGCCACAGCAGGTGGCCGCCGTCGTCGACGATGGCGATGGACACGGCCCACTGGTGCTTGAGGGCCTCCGCTTCGGCGGCGGCGGCGATCTTCTTGATGTCGGACAGTTCGAGGGCAGGCTTGGTGTTCATGGTGCTTGCAGGGAAAAAATGAGCCCGAAGCATAACGGCCGGCGCGAGGGGCTATTCGGGCGCCACTGTCGCGGAACCAACCTAGAATCGTTCCGTCTAACGGGCCTGTTGAGGCCAAGGAGCTCAGGAAATGAACCAACATGTGACCACCCCTTCCGGCTACGGCGGCTATGCCCTGCCCTCGCTGCAGGAGCGCAACCGTGTGCTGCGCAACACCTACTGGCTGCTGGCGCTGTCCATGGTGCCCACGGTGCTGGGCGCCTGGCTGGGCGTGGCCACCGGCATCACCCGCGCGATGTCGCCGGGCGTCGGCCTGGTCGTCTTCCTGGTGGGCGCGTTCGGGTTCATGTTCGCCATCGAGAAGTTCAAGAACTCCGCGGCCGGCGTGCCGATCCTGCTGGCGTTCACCTTCTTCATGGGCCTGATGCTCTCGCGCCTGCTGGGCATGGTGCTCGGCTTGGCCAACGGCACCGGGCTGATCATGACGGCCTTCGCCGGCACCGGCGCGATCTTCCTGGGCATGGCGACGATGTCCACCCTCGTCAAGCGCGACCTGTCGAGCATGGCCAAGTTCATGTTCATCGGCGCCGTCCTGGTGCTGGTGGCGGGCATCGCCAACGTGTTCCTGCAGAGCAGCGCGCTGATGATCACCCTGTCGGTGCTGGTGATCGGCATCTTCTCGTTCTTCATCCTGTACGACCTCAAGCGCGTGCGCGACGGCGAGGAGACCAACTACATCACCGCCACCCTGGGCGTGTACCTGAGCCTCTACAACATCTTCCAGAGCCTGCTGGCCATCTTCGGCATCGGCGGCAGCTCCGACTGAGGGCTCCGGCTCCAACGAAAAAAGGGCGCTCTCGGCGCCCTTTTTCATTGGCCGTTCGCGCCTTCAGTCGTCGCGGTCGAACACCGCGATGCTCTCCACGTGGGCCGTGTGCGGGAACATGTTCACCGCGCCGGCCGCGCTGCAGCGGTAGCCGGCCTGGTGCACCAGGAGGCCGGCGTCGCGCGCCAGGGTCGCCGGGTTGCAGCTCACGTAGACGATGCGCTGCGGCGCACGCCAGCCCCCGGCCAGCTCGGGCTGCTGGTGCAGGTCGGCCATCGCCTTGGCCAGCGCGAAGGCGCCTTCGCGCGGCGGGTCCACCAGCCATTTCTGAGCATCGCCGTCCTGCACCAGTTGCTGCGGCGTCATCTCGAAGAGGTTGCGGGCCGCGAAAGTCACCGGCGCCAGCGGCCGCCGGGCCGCGTTGCGCGCCAGGTTCTCGCGCGACCGCGCCACCAGCACCTCGCTGCCCTCGATGCCCAGCACCTCGCGCGCGCGGGTGGCCAGCGGCAGGGTGAAGTTGCCCAGGCCGCAGAACCAGTCGATCACCCGGTCGTCGGAACGCACGTCCAGCAGCCGAAGCGCCGTGTCCACCAGCACGCGGTTGATGTGCGGGTTGACCTGGGTGAAATCGGTCGGCCGGAAAGGCATGGTGATGCCGAACTCCGGCAGCGCGTAGGCCAGTTCCGGCCCGCCCTCGTCCAGGAGGCGCACGGTGTCCGGCCCCTTGGGCTGCAGCCACCACTGCACGCCAGGATGCTCGAGGGCGAAAGTGCGCAGCCTGGCGAGGTCGCCCTCGCTCAGCGGCTCCAGGTGGCGCAGCACCAGCGCCGTGACCTCGTCCCCGCAGGCCAGCTCGATCTGCGGGCAGGTCTCGATCGCGTCCATGGAACCGATCAGCGCCCGCAGCGGGAGCAGCAGGTCGCTGACGTGCTGCGGCACCACGTGGCATTCGCGCATGTCGGCCACGTAGCGGCTCTTGCGCTCGTGGAAGCCGATCAGCACCGTGCCCTTCTTGCGCACGTGCCGCACCGAGAAGCGGGCGCGCCAGCGGTAGTTCCAGGCCGGGCCCTCGATCGGGCGCAGCACCCTTTCGGGCTTCACCTTGGCCAGGTGCCAGAGGTTGTCCTCCA
Source organism: Ramlibacter sp. Leaf400 (assembly GCF_001424545.1). Taxonomy (GTDB): domain Bacteria; phylum Pseudomonadota; class Gammaproteobacteria; order Burkholderiales; family Burkholderiaceae_C; genus Ramlibacter. The sequence goes on from NZ_LMQL01000011.1 coordinate 141,942, forward strand.
GCACCCGCTGCTTGACCGCCACCTGCGAGGAAGCGTGCAGGTGCTGCATCTTGCAGCCGCCGCAGGCGCCCTCGTGCAGGCCGAAATGCGGGCAGCGCGGCCGCACGCGCTGCGACGATTCGCTGTGGATCTCAATGAGCTGGGCCTGCTCCCAGTTGTTCTTGCGGCGGGTCACCTTGGCGCTCACCACCTCGGTGGGCAGCGCGCCGTCGATGAACACCACCTTGCCGTCGGCGCGGCGGGCCACGCCCTGCGCCTCGATGTCCAGCGCGTCCACGCGGAGCCAGCCTTCCGGCAGCTCGGGTGCGGCGCTCTCGTTCTCTCCTGTCATCCCTCGATTGTCTCAGGCCATACTGGCGGCCCGCCGAAAGGACGCCATGGACATCCGCATCTGCATCGACGTGCCCGACCTGGAACGCGCCATCGCCTTCTACACGGCCGGCCTCGGCCTGCGCCCGGGCCGGCGCCTGGGCGACGACTGGGCCGAGCTGCTGGGCGGCGGCAGCACGATCGACCTGCTCGCGAACGCGTCCGGCACCGCGCCCCTGGGCGAGGCCCATCCCCAGCGCCGCGACTACCAGCGGCACTGGACGCCGGTGCACCTGGACTTCGTGGTCGACGATGTCGACGCCGCCGTGAAGCGGCTGGTGGACCAGGGTGCGAAGCTGGAGCGCCCCGTGCAGGACCGGCGCTGGGGCCGCATGGCCAACCTGGCCGACCCCTTCGGCCACGGCCTGGACCTGCTGGAATTGCGCGGCCGCGGCTACGACGAGCTGCTGCAGCCCGCGGCCTGAACGCGCTTCAACGCCAGGCGTCCAGGTACTCGCGCCAGTGCGGCTCGGCGCCGGCCAGTTCGGCCAGCGCGTTCTTCACCATCGCGACCTCCTGCTCGTACTCGGCCTCGGTGAGGCCGCCGCGCATCTTCTGGTAGCGGCAATACACCAGGTAGGTGTTCATCACGTCGGTCTCGCAGTAGCGGCGGATGTCCTCCAGCTTGCCGTCCTGGTAGGCCTGGAACACCTGCGAGCCGTCCATCCCCATCTTGCCGGGGAAGCCGCACAGCTTGGCCATGGCATCCAGCGGCGCACTGGCGCGCGGCTGGTACATCGCCAGCAGGTCCATCAGGTCCAGGTGCCGCATGTGGTAGCGGCTGATGTAGTTGTTCCACTTGAACTCGCGGTCGTCGTCGCCGAGGTCCCAGTACTTGTCGGCCACCACGCCGTGCCGCAGCCCGCGGTAGTGCAGCACCGGCAGGTCGAAGCCACCGCCGTTCCAGCTGACCAGCTGCGGCACGTGCTTGTCGATGCTGTTGAAGAAGTTCTGCACCACCTTGCCTTCGCTCGCGCCGTCGCGGTCGACGAACGAGTGCACGCGCAGCCCTTCGGCGTTGCGGAACACGCAGCTGATGACCAGCACGCGCTGCAGGTGGAGCGGCATGAAGTCGCTCTGGCCCCGGACTTTCCGCTCCTCGACCCAGGCCTCGTAGACCTGCTGGTCGCTGCTCTCGGCGGGCGAATCGCGCAGCAGCCGCAGGCCCGAAACGTCGGGGATGGATTCGATGTCGAAGACTAGGACAGGCCAACTCATGAAGGGCACTTTAGCAGTGCCCTTCATGAGTCGGCCCGCTGCGGCTTCAGGAGCCCCCACCCCGCCCGCCCCGGAGGGGGAGGGTTCGCTCAGAACAGCGCTTCCCGGTTGATGCCGCTGCGCGTCATCTGGCGCTTGAGCTTGAGCAGCGCCTCGTTCTGGATCTGGCGCACCCGCTCGCGCGTGAGGCCCAGGCGCTCGCTCAGGACTTCCAGCGTCTCGGGCTCGCGGTCCTTCAGGCCGAAGCGGCCTTCCAGCACTTCCTTCTCGCGCTGCGACAGCGTGTCGATCCAGGTGGCCAGGAGGCGTTCGACCTCGTGGTTCTGGGTGACGCCGGTGGGATCGGCCGCCAGTTCGTCGGCCAGCGAGTCGCCCAGCGTGTGCTCGTCGTCCGAGCGGTCCAGCGCCGCGTCCAGCGAGCGCGGCGCCTCGGCCATGGCCAGCAGGTCGGCCACGTCCTGCACGTTGCGCCCGAGCAGCGCGGCCACGTCCTCCACCCGCACGCCGTCGCCGCCGATGCCCACGCGCGCGGCCTGGAAGGCGGGATCGTTCTCCAGCGTGCGGCGCGCCCGCAGCACCTGCTGCAGCTCTCGCACCACGTGCACGGGCAGGCGGATCACGCGGCCCTGGTTCATCACCGCGCGCTCGACGGACTGCCGGATCCACCAGGTCGCATAGGTGGAAAAGCGGAAGCCCCGCTCCGGCTCGAACTTGTCGATGGCGTGCATCAGGCCGAGGTTGCCCTCCTCGATCAGGTCGGACAGCGGCACGCCGCGGCCGAGATAGCCCTTGGCGATGCTGACCACGAGCCGCAGGTTGTGCTCGATCATGGACTGGCGGGCCTGGAAGTCGCCGGCGCGCGCGCGGGTGGCGGCGGCGAACTCCTCCTCGGCGGTGAACAGCTCGGTGCGCCGCACGTCGCGCAGGTAGAGCGTGAGCGTGTCGCTGGACTCGCCGGCGACGTCGGTCCTGAGCTCGCGGCCATTGGGGACCACCGCTTCCGGCTCCGCCGGCGCCTCGGCAGGATCGGGGGGCACGCCTTGTCCCATCGCGCCCGGATCAGGTGTCGTGCCCTTTCCGTTGCGCTTGGCCATGGCTACCTCGGCGCCAGCAGGCGGGCGGGATCGACAGGCTTGCCCTGCCGGCGGATCTCGAAATGCAGCTTCACCCTGTCAGTGTCGCTGGAACCCATCTCGGCGATCTTCTGTCCCTTGCGAACCGACTGGTCTTCCTTGACCAGCAGCGCCTGGTTGTGGGCGTACGCCGTGAGGTAGGTGTTGTTGTGCTTGAGGATGATGAGGTTGCCGTAGCCGCGCAGGCCGGCGCCGGCGTAGACCACGCGGCCATCGGCCGCGGCCAGCACCGGGTCGCCCGCCTTGCCGCTGATGTCCAGGCCCTTGTTGCGCACCTCGTCGAAGGTGCCCACGACCGCCGTGTTGCCGGGCGCGGGCCAGGCCCACGCGATCTCGTCGCCGGCCGGGATGGGCGGCTGCGACGCATCGGGCCCCGGTGCGGCGGCCGTCACGGTGGCGCGCGGCGCGCTGGCCGAGGCCGTGGGCGACGAAGCCGCTGCGAGCGGCGCGGAGGCGGCCGACACCGGCGTGGACGCCGCGCCGGCCGGCGCCGACGCCGCACTGGCCGGCTGGGCCGCCACGGGCGCGGCCGCGACGGTGGACGATGCCACCGGCCGCACGATCGCCGACTCGGGCGGCGGCGTCACGCGGATCACCTGCCCCACCTCGAGCACGTTGGGGTTGTCCATGCCGTTCCAGCGCGCGATGTCGCGCCAGTTCTGGCCGCTGTCCAGGCCGATGCGGATCAGCGTGTCGCCGGGACGCACCGTGTAGTAGCCCGGCTTGCCCGCGTTCTCGGCACCTGGCAGGGGGCGCAGGGCGGGATCGGGGGCGACCACCGCGGAGACGGGCGGCTGCCCGCTGCTGCGATCCACCACCGGCGCAGGCGAACGCGCGCGCGACGCGCAGCCGGCGAGCACCAACGCCGCCAACACCAGCGCCACACCTTTGCCCGCGTGCCAGGCCATGCCCTTCATCGTTCCAGTTCCTTCAAGCGATGCCGGATTTTAGGGGGACGAAGTGAACCGTCTCAAGAATGCTTCGCCGCACTTCGGTGGCCGTCTTCTCCAGCAGCATCAGCGACTGCCTTCCGCCCGGCACGACAGTGGGCGCGATGATTCGCCCGCCGACGGCGAGCTGATCGACCCAGGCGCGAGGGACCGCTTCGCCTCCAGCGGCCGCGATGATGCCGGCGTAGGGCGCGCCCTTGGCGAAACCTTCCATGCCGTCGCCGAACAGCAGGTGCACGTTGGCCAGCCGCAGGGGCCTGAGGTTCTCGCGCGCCCTGTCGTGCAGGCCGCGCAGGCGCTCGATGCTGTACACCTCGGTGGCCACCTGCGCGAGCACGGCGGCCTGGTAGCCGCAGCCGGTGCCGATCTCCAGCACACGACCCAGGCGCGCGCCCCCGGGCGTCGTCCCCAGCAGCAGCTCGACCATCCGCGCCACCACGCTGGGCTTGGAGATGGTCTGGCCCAGGCCGATCGGCAGGCTGGTGTCCTCGTAGGCCTGGTTGACCAGGGCGCTGTCGACGAAGCGGTGCCGCTCCACGCGGCCCAGCGCGCCCAGCACGCGCGGATCGGCCACGCCCTGCCCCGCCAGCCGCGTCACCATGCGCGTGCGCACCGCTTCGGAATCCAGGCCCACGCCCTGCGGGCGCAGCGGCGTCACCGACGACACGCCCGTGCGCGCCGAGACGGCCCGTTGCGGCTGCTGCGGCTTCGCCTGCGAGGGACCGAGTTGCGCGGGAAATCCAGGGCGGCGGGTCATCGCCCACCCGCGAAGCGGCCCACGCGCGCGGACCAGTCGGCCAGGCCGGCGTGGTCGGTGAGGTCCACCTTCAGCGGCGTGACCGACACGCGCCCCTGCGCGGTGGCATGGAAGTCGGTGCCGTCGGCACCATCCTTGGGCAGGCCGGCGCCACCGATCCAGTACATGGTCTGGCCGTGCGGGCTGGGCTGCGGGATCACCTTCTCGGCCGCGTGCCGCCGGCCGAGCCGGCAGACCTCGAAGGGGCCGAGCTCGCCTTGCGCGCGGTTGGGGATGTTCACGTTGAGCAGGAAGGGACGCTCCGCATCCAGCCCCTGCTCCAGCACGCTCTGCACCAGTTCGCGCGCCTTGCGCGCGGCCGCGTCCAGGTGGCCCCAGCCCTTCTCGACCTGCGAGAACGCGATGGCGGGGATGCCGAACAGGTAGCCCTCCATCGCCGCGCCCACCGTGCCCGAGTAGATGGTGTCGTCGCCCATGTTGGCGCCGTTGTTGATGCCGCTGACCACCAGGTCGGGCCGCCAGTCGAGCAGGCCGGTGAGCGCGATGTGCACGCAGTCGGCCGGCGTGCCGTTCACGTAGCGGAAGCCGTTGGCGCCTTCCTGCACGTACAGCGGCGAATGCAGCGTGAGCGCGTTGGACTTGGCGCTGTTGTTGTGCTCCGGGGCGACCACCTCGACATCGGCGAGGTCGCGGATCGCTTCGTGCAGGGCCACCAGGCCGGGGGCCTGGTAGCCGTCGTCGTTGGACAGGAGGATCTTCATGCGGGGCAGCCTGCGGCCATTGTAGGGGTGGGGTCGCCGCTGGGACTGCCCGGCGCGGGCGCGGTGCCTATGATGGTCCGCTTTGCGCAACAAGGAGACCGGCATGCACGCCTGGCTATGCGAGAACCCCGTCGGCGTCGACGCGCTGCAGTGGAAGGAGTTGCCCACGCCCAGGCCCCAGGCCGGCCAGGTGCTGGTGCGCATCGAGGCGGCGAGCCTGAACTTCCCCGACCTGCTGATCGTGCAGAACAAGTACCAGATCAAGCCGCCGCTGCCCTTCGTGCCGGGGTCGGAGTACGCGGGCCTGATCGAGGCGGTGGGCGAAGGTGTCACGCAGCTGAAGGTGGGCCAGCGCGTCGCCTGCCTCTCGGGCACCGGCGGCTTCGCCACCCACACGCTAGCCCCGGCGGCGCTGTGCATGCCGCTGCCGCCCGGCTTTCCCGCGGTGGACGCGGCCGCCTTCATCATGATCTACGCGACCTCGCACCATGCGCTGGTGGACCGCGCGCAGCTCAAGCCCGGCGAGACGGTGCTGGTGCTGGGCGCGGCCGGCGGCGTGGGCACGGCCGCGATCCAGATCGCCAAGGCCAAGGGTGCACGGGTCATCGCCGCGGCGTCCAGCGACGAGAAGTGCGAGCTGTGCAAGTCCATCGGCGCCGACGCCACCATCAACTACAGCCAGGGCAGCCTGCGCGACGCGATCAAGGCCGCCACCGACGGCAAGGGCCCCGACGTGGTCTACGACCCGGTGGGCGGCGAGTACGCCGAGCCGGCCTTCCGCTCCATCGCCTGGCGCGGCCGCTACCTGGTGGTGGGCTTCGCCTCCGGGCCCATCCCCTCGCTGCCGCTCAACCTGCCGCTGCTCAAGGGCGCGTCGCTGGTCGGCGTGTTCTGGGGCGACTTTGCCCGCCGCGAGCCCAAGGCCAACGCCGACATGATGGGCGAGCTGGCCCAGTGGTACGCCGAAGGCAAGGTCAAGCCGGTGATCGACCGCACCATGCCGATGGCGCAGCTCAAGGAAGCCTACGCGCACATGGGTTCGCGCGGCGTGAAGGGCAAGCTGGTGATGGTGAACTGAGGACGGGCGCGCCAAAGAAAAAAGCCGGCAGCGTGGGCTGCCGGCTTTTCTTCATGGGTGTCTGGGGTGGCTGATGGGACTCGAACCCACGACGACCAGAATCACAATCTGGGACTCTACCAACTGAGCTACAGCCACCGTCGAAGGCCGAGATTATAGCCCGCGGTGCGGGCCTTCCGGTTCAGCGCTGCGCGGTGGCTCCGGTCTCCGGCGCGGGCCGGGGCACCAAGATCTGTGCCTTGAAGCGTTCGCGCAGCAGGTTGTAGTAGGCCAGCCCTTCGGCCGACGTCCACAGGCGGGTGTACTGCGCCACTTCCTGCTGGGCGACCGGCGCGGCGGGCGCCTCGCGCGGGAGCGACTTGTTCACCTTCACCACCGCGTAGCCTTGCGGCCCCAGGTCGACGCCGGTCAGCTGCGGCAGCGCGGCCGGGTCGGCGCGCAGGGCGGCCTCCACCACTTCCGGCGGCAACTGCGATTGCTCGGAGCGCGAGACCACGGTGGGCGCGGACAGGTTGGCGCCGGCCGGGGCGGCCTTCCAGGCGGCAAGCTTTTCCTGGCCTTCCTTCTTGGCCATCTCGGCGGAACGGGTGGCGACCAGGCGCTGGCGCACCTCGTCCTGCACTTCCGCCAGCGGACGCGTGCGCGCCGGGCTGTACTGCGTGATGCGGGCCGAGGCGAGCTGGCCCGGGGCGATCTCCACCGCCTCGGTGTTGCGCTTCTTCTCCACGCTGTCGGGCGAGAAGACGGCGCCCAGGAACTTGGGATTGACCAGCGGGCCGCTGGCGCCCGGCGCCGGCGTGCGCGCCACGTTGGCGGCGCTGCGCACCTCCAGCTTGAAGCGCTCGGCCACGGACTTGAAGCCGTCGGACGCTTCGTAGACCGCGTTACTGAAAGCGTCGGCCGACTCGGCGAACTTGCGCTGGGCCTGCTCCTTGCGCAGCTGCGTCTCCAGCTCGGGCCGCATCTGCTCGAAGGTGCGCTGCTGCGGTGCGCGCACGTCGGTCACCGTCACCACGTGCCAGCCGAACTCGGTCTCGGCCAGGCCCAGCTCGCCCTTCTTCAGGCCGAACACCACGTCTTCCAGCGCCTTGCTGGCGTAGCCGCCGCGCGCCGACCAGTCCAGGTCGCCGCCGTTGGCCGCCGACACCGTGTCGGCGGAGTTCTTCTTGGCCAGCTCGGCGAAGGCCTGCGGCGACTTGCGCGCGGCTTCCAGCAGCTCCTGCGCGCGGGCCTTGGCCTTCTCGCGTTCGGCGGCCGGCGCGCCCTTGGGCACCTGCACCAGGATGTGGCTGGTGCGGCGCTCCTCCTGGCCGGCCATGCGCGCGGCGTTCTGCTCGTAGTAGGTCTTGAGGTCCTGCTCGTTGACCGCGATGCTCTTTTGCACCGAGGCCAGGTCCAGCACCAGATACTCGATGGCGGCCTGCTCGGGCGCCTGGAACAGCTGCGGGTTCTCCTTGTAGAAGGCCTCGATCTCCGCCGGCGTGGGGTTCACCTTGGACTGGTAGGCGGAAGCGTCGAAGCGGCCCACCTGCACCTCGCGGCGCTCGAAGAAGGCGCCCAGCGACACGGAAGCCTGCGCCGGCGTGGCCAGGCCGGTGCCCGTCACCCCGCCCAGCACCTGGCGCTGCGCGATCTCCTCGCGCACCTGCTCCTCGAACATCTGCGGCGTGAGGCCCTGGCGGCCGAGCATCTGCTTGTAGGCGTCCATGTCCAGGCGGCCGTCGGGGCCGCGCAGCGAGGCGATCACCTCGTTGCCCTGCAGCTCGCGCGCGAGCCGCTGGTCGCTGGCGGTCAGCCGGCCCTTGGCCGCGGCGGCGACCAGCACGCGGTCGCGCACCATCTGCTCCAGCGTGGCGAAGCGGGCCTGCGGCGAATCGGCCAGCTTGGCGTCGAGGGTGGGCATCTGCTCGCGCAGGCGGTCGATGCGGTTCTTGTGCTCGTTGTCCCAGTCGGACTGCGTGATGGCGCGGCCGTCGACCTTGGCGACAGTGGCGCCGCGCTCCTGGTAGCGGTTGTAGCCTTCCAGGCCGAACAGCACGAACGAAGGCACGATCAGGATGAACAGCAGCACCTGCATGATCCTGTTGTGCTTGCGGACGAAATCAAACATCAGCGACTCTCAATCAATGAACGCGAGGCCCGGAAAAAACGAAAGGCGAACATTCCGTTCGCCTTCGCTGGGGTTGGTGGGTGCTGACGGGATCGAACCGCCGACCTACGCCTTGTAAGGGCGCCGCTCTACCAGCTGAGCTAAGCACCCCACCGGCAGCCAGTCATCAGTTCAGCGCATCCTTGAGCGCCTTGCCGGGACGGAACTTGGGCACCTTGGCAGCCTTGATTTTAATCTGCGCGCCGGTGCGGGGATTGCGGCCGCTGCGGGCGGCGCGCTTGCCGACGGCGAAGGTGCCGAAGCCCACCAGCGACACGGAGCCGCCTTTCTTCAGCGTCGTCTTGACGGCGCCGATCATCGATTCCAGCGCACGCGTAGCTGCCGCTTTCGAGATGTCGGCATGCTTCGCGATGTGCTCGATCAGTTCGGTTTTGTTCACAGGAGCCCCTCGTTCAGAGTAAGAGTTTGGACAGGTCGTCTCTTAAAAATTTTCGTCTCCCGCTCCTGGTTGCCCGCCGGTCGCGGTGCCGTTGCCAGGAGGAGGGAGACTTTTTGAGCAGCCGCAGGCCACTGCCGCCGATTAAAGCCACGGTGACAAACCGTGTCAACAAGGCTCGCAGCTTTACAACAGCCGGGGGCGGATTCTAGGCGCAAGCCTTGCGTGGCGCGGGTTTCCGGGCCGCGGGGCCACGAACTTTGTCACGCGAAGGGGCGCCGGAACGAGCCTCACAAGGCCGCTGCGATGGCCTTGCCCACGTCCGTTGTCGAGGCCTTGCCGCCGATGTCGGCGGTGCGCGGCGCACCGGACTGGGGATCGAGCACCTGCTCGATCGCGCGCAGCACCGCGTCGTGCGCCTCCTTGTGGCCCAGGAACTCCAGCATCATCGCGCCGCACCAGATCTGGCCGATCGGGTTGGCGATGTTGCGGCCCGCGATGTCCGGCGCCGACCCGTGCACGGGCTCGAACAGCGAGGGGAACTTGCGGTCCGGGTTCAGGTTGGCGCTGGGCGCGATGCCGATGGTGCCGGTGCAGGCCGGCCCCAGGTCGCTGAGGATGTCGCCGAACAGGTTGCTGGCCACCACCACGTCGAAGAAGTCCGGCCGCTGCACGAAGTGGGCGGTGAGGATGTCGATGTGGAACTTGTCGGTCTTCACGTCGGGATAGGCCTTGGCCATCTCGGCCACGCGCTCGTCCCAGTACGGCATGGTGATGGCGATGCCGTTGGACTTGGTGGCGCTCGTCAGGTGCTTCTTCGGGCGCGACCTGGCCAGCTCGTAGGCGAACTTCAGCACCCGGTCGACGCCCACGCGGGACATCACCGTCTCCTGCATGACGATCTCGCGCTCGGTGCCCGGGTACATGCGGCCGCCGATGGCGGAGTACTCGCCCTCGGTGTTCTCGCGCACGATGTACATGTCGATCTCGCCGGGCTGGCGGGGGCTGCCGTCGCGGCGCACCACCGGCGCGATGATGCCGGGCATCAGGCGAGCGGGCCGCAGGTTCACGTACTGGTCGAACTCGCGGCGGAACAGCAGCAGCGACTGCCACAGCGACACGTGGTCGGGGATCTTGTCGGGCCAGCCGACCGCGCCGTAGAAGATGGCGTCGTGGCCGCCGATGCGCTCCTTCCAGTCGTCCGGCAGGTACTTGCCATGCTTCTCGCAGTAGTCCCAGCAGCCGAATTCGAAGATGTCGAAGGCCAGGTCGATGCCGAACTTGCGGGCGGCGGCCTCCATGACACGGATGCCCTCGGGCATGACTTCCTTGCCGATGCCGTCGCCGGCGATGACTGCGATGCGTTTCTTGCTCACGGGTTGCTCCTGAAGAAGGCGAGGGTTTCGTCGAGCAGAAGGGCCGGCGCCTCTTCCGCGATGTAGTGGCCGCAGGGCAGGCTGCGGCCGGAGAAATCGGTGGCGGCCGCGCGCCAGAGCGCGGGCACGTCGAAGCAGCGGCCCACCGCGCCGTGCTCGCCCCACAGCACGCGCAGCGGCTGCGTGAGACGCCGGCCGGCGTCCTGGTCGGCCTGGTCGTGCGCCAGGTCGATGCCGGCGCCGGCCCGGTAGTCGGCGCAGATCGCCTCCGCGTTGCCGGCGATCGCCGCGCAGCGCTCGTACTCGGCCAGCGCCTCCGGTGCGAAGGCGGCCAGGCCGGCATGGCGCCCGCCCATCACGCTGCGCACGAAGCGGCGCGGGTCCGACGCGATCAGCGCTTCGGGCAGGGGCGGCGGCTGGATCAGGAAGAACCAGTGCCAGTAGGCGCGGGCGAAAGCCTCGCTGGTGTTGCGGTACATGGCCAGCGTCGGCGCGATGTCCAGCAGCAGCAGGCGCTCGACCGCGTCGGGATGGTCCAGTGCCAGGCGGTGCGCCACCCGGGCGCCGCGGTCGTGCGCCAGCACCTGGAAGCGCTCGTGCCCGAACCGGCGCATGGCTTCGATCGCATCCAGCGCCATCTCGCGCTTGGCGTACCGGGCCGACTGGTCGCCGGCCGGCGGCCGGCCGGAGTCGCCGTAGCCGCGCAGGTCCATCAGCACCAGTTCGAACTGCTCGGCCAGCCGCGGCGCCACGCGATGCCACATCGCGTGCGTCTGCGGATGGCCGTGCAGCAGCAGCAGGGGCGCGCCCTGCCCCGCCCGGCGCACGTTGATCGTGACGCCGTCGCGCTCGATGCGCTCGCTTGAGAAGCCTTCCAGCATGGGACCGATTCTGGCACTCGCGGGCGGAGCGAAACAGCAATAATCCGGCAAGCCATTCTTTCCATTCGAGCAGCAATGAAGCCCAGCCTGGACCGCGCCGACCTCGAGCTGCTGCTCTCGATCCGCGAGCACGGCAGCCTGGCCGGCGCCGCCTCGGCCGCGGACGTCGTGCCTTCCGTGGTCACCAAGCGGCTGGCCGCGCTGGAAGCGCGGCTGGGCCTGAAGCTGTTCCAGCGCACCACGCGCCGGGTGGTTCCCACCGCCGAGGGCGAAGGCCTGTGCGAGCGGGCCACCGGCCTGCTGGCCGGCTTCCAGGCCATGGAGGCCGAGCTGCGGGAGCGCCACAAGGACCCGGTGGGCCGCATCCGGCTGGCGGCCACCTTCGGCTTCGGCCGCACGTGGCTGGGCCCGGCGATCGCCGAGTTCCAGCAGCGCCATCCGCAGCTGGAGGTGCAGCTGCAGCTGACCGAGCAGCTGCCCGACCTGGCCGTCGAAGGGTTCGACGGCGCGGTGTGGCTGTGGGCGGTGCGCGGCCCGCGCGCCACCGAATGGACGGCCCGGCGGCTGGCGCGCAACCAGCGCGTGCTGGTGGCCGCGCCCGACTACCTGGGCCGGCACGGCACGCCGGCCGGCATCGACGACCTGGCGGCGCACCGCTGCCTGGTGGTGCGCGAGAACGAGCGCTTCGACGTCTGGCGCCTGCAGCGCGAGCGGGACCGCAGCGAAGTGCGGGTGCGGGTGGGCGGGCCGCTCTCGAGCAATTCCGGCGAGCTGGTGCGCGACTGGTGCCTGGCCGGCCACGGCATCATGCTGCGCAGCCTCTGGGACATCGCCGGCGCGCTGGCTTCGGGCGAGCTGGTGCGCGTGCTGCCTGCCTATGCGATGACCGATGCCGACATCCACTGGCTGGCGCCGCACACGCCCACGACACCCAGGCGGATCCGCCTCCTGGTCGACTTCCTGGTCGAGCGCTTCCGCGGCGAGCCCTGGCGGTTCAGCCCCGCACCGGCCGCACCACGAGGCTCACGCCCACGGCGGTGAGCGCCACGCCGGCCACGATGGCGGCGGTGATGGGTTCGCCGAACAGCGCCCAGGCCATCAGCGCCGTGGTGGGCGGCACCAGGTACATGAGGCTGGTCACCGTGGTCGCGGCGCCGCGCTGGATCAGCAGGTACAGCAGCGAACTGCCCCCCAGCGTGAGGCCGAGCACCGACCAGGCCATCGCGCCCACGAGTTCGGCGTTGACGCCGCCCGTGGCCGTGGTCCAGCGCATGCCCTCGCCTTCGGCCAGCGCCAGCGGCAAGGTGACCAGGAACGCGGCCGCCAGCTGCACCAGGTTGGCCGTGCGCACGTCGCAGGGCTTGACGAACCGCTTCTGGTAGAGCGTGCCGGCCGTGATCGACAGCAGCGCGACGAGGGCGAACATCAGGTTGCGCGCATGGACCTCGCCCATGCCCAGCTTCTGCCAGACCACCAGCAGCAGCCCCGCCAGCCCCAGCCCCAGGCCCATCCACTGCCGGCGGCCGACGTCGCCGCCGCGCCCCGACACCCAGAACGCGGTCAGCACCGGCTGCAGGCCCACCAGCAGCGCCGCAAGCCCCGCGCCCATGCCGTCCTTCACCGCTGCCCAGACGCCGCCGAGGTAGCCTGCGTGCATGAGGATGCCGGTCACGGCCAGGTGGCCCCATTGCGTCCGGCCCCGGGGCCAGGCGGCGCGGGCCCACGCGGCCCAGGCCAGGAAGCAGGCGACCGACAGCACGTAGCGCATCGCCAGGAACTTCATCGGCGGCGCGTGCGGCATGCCATAGCGCGCGACGATGAAGCCGGTGGCCCAGATCAGGACGAAGACGACGGGCATGGCCCGCACCAGCAGGTCCTGCCGGTCGGAATCGGTCATGGCGCTCACTTCACCCGCTTGCGGATCTCGGGCAGGGCCTTCTGCAGGTAGTACACCATCGACCAGACGGTCAGGATGGCCGCGCCCCAGATCAGCCAGTGGCCCCACACGCCGGTGTGGAACAGGCCGAAGAGCGGGCCGTCGTACAGCAGGAACGGAATGGCCACCATCTGCACGGTGGTCTTGACCTTGCCCAGCATGTGAACGGCCACGCTGCGCGACGCGCCGATCTGCGCCATCCACTCGCGCAGGGCGGAGATGGCGATCTCGCGGCCGATGATGATCAGCGCCACGAACACGTCGGCCCGTCCCAGGTGCACCAGCACCAGCAGCGAGGCACAGACCAGGAACTTGTCGGCGACCGGGTCGAGGAAGGCGCCGAAGGCCGATGTCTGCTTCAGGCGGCGGGCGAGGTAGCCATCCAGCCAGTCGGTGAGCGCGAACACGATGAACATCACCGTGGCCACCAGGTTCTGGAACGACTCGGGCGGCGTGCGCAGGTAGAACACCCCGACGATCAAGGGGATCGCGACGATGCGCGTCCAGGTCAGGATCGTGGGGACGGTGAAAAACATGGGCGCGATTCTGTCATGGCGCCCCAGGGAGCGGCTCGCAGGTCCTTCAGGGCGTGGCTTCCACCAGCGAGCGAAGCTGGAACTTGAGGTCCTCGTTGTACAGGAAGGTCTCGTTGAACTGCCAGGGGCGCGGCAGGTGGCCCACCGGGCCGAAGGGCGCGGCACGCCGGATGGCGCGCATCGCCATCTCCAGCGTCTGCGGCGACTGCTTGGGTGTGCGCAGCACGGTGATGTCGCGCACCGAGCCGTCGCGGTTCAGGTGGACCTGCAGCACGGGGATCGACTGCAGCGGGTCGGGCAAGGGACCGGCGAAGGTCTCGCCCGGATTGGCGGCGTGGATCCGCTGGGCCGCGCGCAGCTTGTAGTCGCTCCACTCGCGCGCGCGGGCGGACGACGACGGGATCGGGATGCCCGTGCCAGCCACCGTGGCCGGTTGCGCCCCGGGCGAAGCGACGCTGGCCGTCGTCGACGCGGGGCCGGGCGCGCCGCAGGCGGCCAGCAGGCCGGCCCAGGCACAGGACAGGGTCTTAATGAAGCGCACGATAGATTTCCTCCGCCAGTTCTCGCCCGATGCCTTCCACCGAGGCGATGTCGTCCACACCCGCGGAAGCCACGCCGCGGATCCCGCCGAAGCGTTGCAGCAGGCGGGCCCGCTTCTTGGCACCGATGCCCGGGATCTCCTCCAGTTTGCTCCCCCCCACGCGCACCTTGGCGCGCCGGGCCCGCATGCCGGTGATGGCGAAGCGGTGCGCCTCGTCGCGGATCTGCGCCACCAGCATCAGCGCCGCCGAGTCCTTGCCCAGGTACACCTTCTCGCGGCCGTCGGCGAACACCAGTTCCTCCAGCCCGACGCGGCGGCCCTCGCCCTTCTCCACGCCGACGATGACCGACAAATCCAGTCCCAGTTCGGCGAACACCTCGCGCGCCATGCTCACCTGGCCCCGGCCGCCGTCGACCAGCACCAAGTCCGGCAGGCGCGGCGCGCCGCCGCCACGGGTGGACGGCTTCCTGCGCGGGGCTTCTCCTGTTTCAGCGGTCGGTAGGGCAAGCGGCTCCTCGCTCGAAGCGTCTTCGGCCTCCGGCGGGGGCGCCTCCTCCTGCCCGATGGGCGGCGCCGCCTCCGGCGAATCGCGCCCGGCCTCGGCCAGCCGCGCGTAGCGGCGGGTGAGCACCTGGCGCATCGCGGCGTAGTCGTCACCCGGCGTGATGCCGTCGATGTTGTAGCGGCGGTACTCGCCGTTCTGCATCCGGTGGTGGTGGAACACCACGCACGAGGCCTGCGTGGCCTCGCCCGCCGTGTGCGAGATGTCGAAGCATTCGACGCGGAAGGCGTCCAGTTCGTCGGGCTCCAGGTGCAGCGACTCCACCAGGGCACGGGTGCGGGCCTGCTGCGAGCCCTCCTCGGCCAGCAGGCGGGCCAGCTGCAGGCCGGCGTTCTTCTCGGCCATCTCCAGCCACAGCCGGCGCTGCTCGCGCGGCTGGTGGACGGCGTTGATCTTCACGCCGGTCTGCTCGGACAGCGCGGCAACCAGCGGCCGGCTGACCGCCACGCTGGTGATCAGCGTGGGCGGCACGGGCACGCCGATGTAATGCTGCGCGATGAAGGCCTCCAGGATCTGCACCTCGACCGGCTGCGCCGGCGCGGCGTCCTGCGCGTCGTCGAAGTCCTGCACCGCGGCCGCGTCCTCGACGTGCGAGGGGAAGTACGGCCGGTCGCCCAGGTGGCGGCCGCCGCGCACCATGGCCAGGTTGACGCAGGCCTTGCCGCCCTGCACCTTCACGGCCAGGACGTCCGCGTCCTTGTCGGAGCCGGTGTCCACCGACTGCTGGTGCAGCACCTTGGACAGCGCCGACATCTGGTTGCGCAGCTCGGCCGCCTGCTCGAATTCCAGCTTCTGCGCATGCTGCACCATCCGCGCCTCCAGCTGCGCCAGCACCGCCTGCGTCTCGCCGCGCAGGAAGGCCTCGGCGTTGCGCACGTCCTCGCGGTAGTCCTGCGGCGACACCAGGTTCACGCAGGGCCCCGAGCAGCGCTTGATCTGGTAGAGCAGGCAGGGCCGCGTGCGGTTGGCGAACACGGTGTCCTCGCAGGTGCGCAGGCGGAACACCTTCTGCAGCAGCTGGATCGACTCCTTCACCGCCCACGCGCTGGGGTACGGGCCGAAGTAGCGGTGCTTGCGGTCCACCGAGCCGCGGTAGTAAGCGACCCGCGGGAAGTCGGCCGCCGAATGCCCGCCCTGCCCCGCACCCGGATCGTCGAAGCCGACCTTGTCCGGCGCGCCGTGGATCTTGAGGTACGGGTAGCTCTTGTCGTCCCGGAACAGGATGTTGTAGCGGGGGTCGAGCGCCTTGATGAGGTTGTTCTCGAGCAGCAGCGCCTCGGCCTCGGAGCGCACCACGGTGGTCTCCATGCGCGCGATGCGGGAGATCATGTGGCCGATGCGCGTGCCGCCGTGGTTCTTCTGGAAGTAGCTGGAGACGCGCTTTTTCAGGTTGCGCGCCTTGCCCACGTACAGCACGCCGCCCTCGGCATCGAAGTAGCGGTACACGCCGGGCAGCTGCGGGAGCGCGGCCACCTCGGCCAGCAGTTGGTCGGAATGCACGGCGGACATCGCTTCGTATTATCCCGGCATGCTCTGGGACATCTTCTGCAAGGTCATCGACAACCACGGCGACATCGGCGTGTGCTGGCGCCTCGCCGCCGACCTCGCCGGGCGCGGCGACACCGTGCGGCTGTGGGTCGACGACGGGAGTGCACTGGCCTGGATGGCGCCGCACGGCCACCCCGGCGTCCAGGCCCTGCCCTGGGGCGATTGCATCGGGGCCGAGCCGGGCGACGGGGTGGTCGAAGCCTTCGGTTGCGAACTGGAGCCGGCCTTCATCGCGGCGATCGCGGCGCGCACGAAAGCCACCGGCATGCAACCGGCCTGGATCAACCTCGAATACCTGTCCGCCGAGCCCTGGGTGGAGCGCTGCCACGCCCTGCCCTCGCCGGTGATGAGCGGCCCGGGCGCGGGGTTGAGCAAGCACTTCTTCTATCCCGGCTTCACCCCGGCCACCGGAGGCTTGATCCGCGAGCCCGACCTGCTGGCTCGGCAGCAGGCTTTCGATCGCGCCGCGTGGCTGGGCGAGCGCGGCATCGAAGCGGACGGCGGCCGCGTGGTCAGCCTGTTCTGCTACGAACCGCCCGGCCTGGCCGCCTTCCTGGCGCAGCTCGCGCGCGACGGTCAGGCCACCCGCCTGCTGGTCACCTCCGGCCGCGCCGAAGCGGCGGTCCGGGGCCTGCTCGCCAGTGGTTTCGACCCCGGCGCGCTGCGCCTGCACTGGCTGCCCCTGATGCCCCAGCGGGAGTTCGACCACCTGCTCTGGGCCTGCGACCTCAACCTGGTGCGTGGCGAGGATTCGCTGGCGCGGGCGCTCTGGGCCGGCCGGCCGGCGGTGTGGCACATCTACCCCCAGCACGACGACGCGCACCTGGCCAAGCTCGACGCTTTCCTGGTCTGGCTGGACGCCCCGCCCGACCTGCGCGCCTTCCATTCGGCCTGGAACGAGGGGGGCGAGCCGGTGCTGCCGGCCGACCTGCGCCCCTGGCAGGCTTGCGCGCAGGGGGCGCACCGGCGCCTGGCGGCTCTGCCGGACCTGACCGGCCAACTGCAGCGCTTCGCCCGGAATCTGTCCGCTCTCCCGGGACGGGCAATGGTTTCGAAGTAAAATTCAAGGCTTTGCGCGGGTTGGCTTTCGAAGCCGGCCTTCGCGCCCTTCCGCCGCCCTCCCGCGCTCGACGCCAGCGCCCCGCGGCCTACTTTCGCTCAAGCTACCGATGAAAATCGCTCAAGAAATCCGCGCCGGCAACGTGATCATGCAGAACGCCGCCCCCTGGGTCGTGCTCAAGACGGAATACGCCCGCGGCGGCCGCAACGCCGCCACCGTCCGCATGAAGCTCAAGAGCCTGCTGTCCAACCAGGGCACCGAAGTCGTCTTCAAGGCCGACGACAAGATGGACCAGATCGTCCTGGACAAGAAGGACTGCACCTACTCCTACTTCGCCGACCCGATGTACGTCTGGATGGACAGCGAGTACAACCAGTACGAGGTCGAGGCCGAGAACATGGGCGACGCCCTGAGCTACCTCGAGGAAGGCATGCCCGCCGAGGTGGTGTTCTACGAAGGCAAGGCGATCTCGGTGGAACTGCCCACCAGCGTCGAGCGCGAGATCACCTGGACCGAGCCGGCCGTCAAGGGCGACACCTCGGGCAAGGTGCTCAAGCCCGCCAAGATCGCCACCGGCTTCGAGATCGGCGTGCCGATCTTCGTCGCGCAGGGCGACAAGGTCGAGATCGACACCCGCACCGGGGAATACCGCCGCCGCGTCTGAGCGGCAGCGCTTTCCGACGAGGCTCCGCGAGGAGCCTTTTTTTCGCCTCGCCAAGATCCTTCGCCGGCCCTACCGTGGACTTCGACTTCGAGCTGATCGCCGCGCCGTTCCGGATGCAGCCGGGGCTGCGCAAGCTCGGGCCGGATGAGCCGCAGCTCACCCCGCTGGGCACGGACAGCGCGTTGTACCGGGAGAAGCTGGCGGTGGTGCAGGCCGGCGGCTCGCGGCTGCAGGTGCCCGGCTTCGACCCCGCGCCCGCCCTGGCGGCCATCGCCGCGCAGGCCCGGCGCGAGGGGCACCCGGCCTTCGACCCCGGCTCGCTCGAACTGGCTTTCGAAGAGGACTTCGCCATCCTCGACGGCGACACCGGCGCCCTGCCCTGGCTGAGCGTCTGCGTGCCCTCGCACTGGGCGCCCGAGGACAAGCTGGGCCTGCCGTTCGCCGCCGTGCATGCGCCGGTGGCCGACGCCACGACGCTGCTGGCGGCCGCGCCGCACCTGGTGCGACTGGCCACGTCGGGCGACCGCTGGGAGCGTCACGTGTGGACCGTCAGCCCTTCGCCGCGCCACGACCAGCATCCGCGCCGCCATGCCCGCACGCCCTGGCCGGCCGCGGCGGACGACACGGATGGATTCGCGCGCCAGTGCTGGTTCCGCGCCGAGCGCCAGACCTTCCTGCCGGTGGGCCAGGGCACGCGGCAGGCGGTGTTCACCATCCGCGTGATGCTCGCGCCGCTGGCCGAAGTGGTGGACACCCCCGCCAAGGCCGCGCGCCTGCACGATGCGTTGGCCTCGATGACGCCGGCGGTGCTGGTCTATAAGGGCCTGGCGCCCGCGCGCGAGCCGCTGCTGCGCTGGCTGGCCGGGACGGCGGCCTGATGGAGCTGCTGCTTCGCATCGCGCAGGTCATCGTGCCGGTGTTCCTCATCGTCGCGATCGGCTTCCTCTACGCGCGCCGGGTGCGGCCCGACATGACGTGGTTCAACCGCATCGTGCTGGACATCCTGTCGCCGCTGCTGGTCTACACGGCCCTGGCCGGCAAGGAGTTCCGCCTGCAGGACCACGGCACGCTGCTGATGGCCGGCGCGCTGCTGATCGTCGCCTGCGGGCTGCTGGCCTGGCCCCTGGCGCGGGCCCTGCACGTCCAGCCGCGCACCCTGGTGCCGGTGGTGATGTTCAACAACTGCGGCAACATGGGCCTGCCGCTCGCGCTGCTGGCCTTTGGGCCGGCCCAGCTGGGCGCGGCGGTGGCGCTGTTCTCGGTCAGCAACCTGATCCACTTCTCGCTGGGCGCGCGCGTCACCAGCGCGCATGCACGCACGCGCGACCTGCTGCTCAGCCCGCTGATGATCTCGTCCGCCCTGGGCTTCGCCAGCGCGGCCACGGGCGTGCGTCCGCCCGACATGCTGATGACCGGCATGCGGCTGCTGGGCGAGGCCATGCTGCCGCTGATGCTGTTCGCGCTGGGCGTGCGGCTGACCACGCTGCGGCTCGAGGACCTGCCCAAGGGCCTGCTGGGCGCGGTGGCGCGGCCGGTGATCGGCATGCTGCTGGCGGTGCCGATGGCCTGGGCCCTGGACCTCGGTGGGCCGGCGCGGGCGCAACTGATCCTGTTCGGCGCGCTGCCGCCGGCCATCATGCAGTTCCTGCTGGCCGAGCGTTATGGCCAGGAGCCCGAACGCGTGGCCGCGATGATCCTGCTGGGGAATGCCGTGGCCGTGCTGTTCGTGCCCCTGGGGCTGGCGATCGCTTTGCCGGGGGGCTAGCGAAGAGGCGCTGCCTCCGTCCTGCCCCGACCCGGGCCTTTGCCCGCAAAATCGGTTCATGTCTTCGAACCGCGACCTCCACGACAAGCGCCTGGCCGACGCCTGGGCCACCCTGAAATCCCATTCCGACGCCGGTCTCCCGCTGGACCCCGACGCCAGCCGGCTGGCCTTCGCCGACCCCGAGTTCCTGCTGCGCCGCGAGACCCGCGGCATCCGCTTCCAGCTCGAGCTGCTCAAGCCCGACCTGGAGCAGCAGGCCCACGGCATCGAGAACACCATCGTGGTGTTCGGCAGCGCCCGCTTTCGCAGCGAAGAGGAGGCGGTGGCGCTGGTGGCGGCAGCCGAGGCCGGCGGCGACGAGGCGGTGATCCGCCGCGCCAAGGCGCTGGCCCGCAACGCCCACTACTACGAAAAGGCCCGGGCGTTCGGCAAGCTGGTGGCGCAGTACAGCGCCGGCAAGGAACCGCGCGACATGCTCTTCATCTGCACCGGCGGGGGGCCCGGCATCATGCAGGCCGCCAACCGCGGCGCCTACGAAGGCGACGGCATCAGCGTGGGCCTGGCGATCGCGCTGCCGATGGAAGAGGCGGCCAACCCGTACGTCACGCCGGCGCTGTCGTTCAAGTTCCACTACTTCGCGCTGCGCAAGATGCATTTCATGATGCGCGCCAAGGCGCTGGTGGCCTTCCCCGGCGGCTTCGGCACGCTGGACGAGCTGTTCGAGGTGATCACCCTGGTGCAGACCCGCAAGTCCAAGCAGGTGCCCATCGTGCTGTTCGGCTCCGAGTACTGGAAGCGGCTGATCAACTTCGACGTGCTGATCGAGGAAGGCGTGATCTCGCCGGCCGACCTGGAGCTGTTCAGCTACGCCGACGACGCCGAAACGGCCTGGGAAGCGATCAAGGCCTTCTACCGGCTCTGAGGCCCGGCCGGGCTGGAAAGCCGCATCGACAGGCGCGTGCCGCCCACGGCGAGCAGCGCCGTCGCCCAGAACACACCCGAGATCCCGATCACGGCGCCGGCCGCGCCGAACAGGATGGGCATGGCCACGCTGGAGGCGTTGATGGCCATCAGGCGCAGGGCCAGAGCTTGGCCGTGCCGGTGCTCCGGCGTGATCTGGTGCAGCGTGCTCATGATCATCGGCTGGACCGAGCCGAGCGCGATGCCCAGCAGCACCGAGCACAGGCCCATCGCCAGGGCCGAATCCAGCAGCGGATAGATGAGGAACAGCACCGCCGTGCACGCCAGCGCGCCGGTGAGCACCGCCCATTCGCGCAGGTAGGCGGCCACGGCCGGCATGATGACGCGCACCACCACCGCCGCGATGGCGAAGGCCCCGAGGATGGTGCCGATCACCGAGGCCGACAGCCCGCGCTCGTGCCCCAGCACCGGCACAACGAACGTGTGGACGTCCCAGCAGGACGACAGGAACCAGTTGACCAGCAGCAGCCGGCGGAAGCCCTGGTCGCGCAGCAGGTCCCAGGCCGCCGCTTCCCGGGTGCCGGGCGGCCGCTCCACCGGCGGCAGCTCCTTGGCATTGCGCACCCAGAACCAGGCGATCACCGGCAGCACCGACATCAGCAGGAAGGCGACCCGGAAGCCGCCGCTGTCGATCGCCACGCCCGCGGCGAACGGGCCCAGGAAGTTGGAGAACGCCGGCCCGATGGCCAGCCAGGAGAACACCTGCTTGAGCTGGGTCGGCCCCTCGGCGGCGCGGCCCACGTGGCGCTGCAGCGCGATGGAGGCCGCACCGGTCGCGCCGCCGGTGAGCAGCGCGGCCACGCACAGCACGGGGAAGATGGGGAACGCCACCGCCAGGCTGCAGCCCACGGTGGCGGCCAGCGAGGCCCATCCGAAGGGACGCCGCAGGCCGTGGCGGTCGGCGTAGCGGCCGGCCGGCAGCGCCAGGAACACCTGGGTCAGCGCGAACAGCGCCAGCAGCACGCCGACCGCGGCTTCGCTGTAGCCACTGCGCAGCGCGAGCAGGGGCGTGGCCAGCCGCATGCCGGCCATGCTGGCGTGCAGGAAGATGTGGCCGGTGATCAGCCGGGCGAGCTCGCCCGACATTCCGGAACTAGGCCTGGCTGCTGTCACCTTCGCTGTCGCTGTCGCCGATGGCATCGGCCACCAGGGGGGCCGGCAGCGACTTGGTGGGCTTGACCCCGAGGCTGCGCAGCATCTCGGCCTGGCGGATGACGTTGCCCTTGTTCTTGGTGAGCTTGTCGAAGGCTTCGCCGTACGCGTCGCTGGCCTGCTTGATGTTGCGGCCCACCTTTTCGAGGTCGGACACGAAGGCCGTCAGGCGGTCGTACAGCTCGGCGCCGCGCCGGGCGATCTCCTGCGCGTTGCGGTTCTGGGCCTCTTGGCGCCACAGGTGGGCCACGGTGCGCAGCACGAACAAAAGCGTCGAGGGGCTGACCAGCAGCACGTTCTTGTTCCACGCCTCCATGAAGAGGCCGGAGTCGTCCGTGATGCCCAGCATGAAGGCCGGCTCGATGGGCACGAACATCAGCACGAAATCGAGCGACTTGAGCCCGTACAGCAGCTGGTAGTTCTTCTCGGACAGGCCCTTGACGTGGGCGCGGATGGACTCCAGGTGGCGCTTGCGGGCGGCCACGCGCACGTCGTCGTCGTCGGTGCTCGCGTATTCCTCGTACGCCACCAGCGACACCTTGGCGTCGACGACCAGGTTGCGCTCTTCGGGCAGGCGGATCACCACGTCCGCCTGGGCCCGGCCGCCCTCCTCCCGGTTCACGCTGGCCTGGGTCTCGTACTCCACGCCCTTGCGCAGGCCGCAGCCCTCCAGCACCCGCTCCAGGATCAGCTCGCCCCAGTTGCCCTGCACCTTGGCCGAGCCCTTGAGCGCCGACGTCAGGTTCTTGGCCTCGTCGGCCAGCGTGCGATTGAGTTCGAGGAGTTGCAGCACCTGCTGGGCCAGCGCCGAGCGCTCCTTGCCCTCGGTGTCGTACAGCTTCTCCACGCGGCCCTGGAATTCCTGCAGCCGCAGGCGCAGCGGATCCAGCAGCTGGCCCAGGCTGGCCTGGTTCTGCTCGGAGAACTTGCGGGACTTCTCCTCCAGGATGTCGTTGGCCAGGGCCTTGAACTGGTTGGAGAGCTCGTCCTTCGCGTTGGTCAGCAGCGCCAGCTTTTCCTGGGATTGCGAGCGTTCCGCGTTGAGCTGCGTGGTGAGCTCGGCCACCTGCCGGCCCAGCTCGCCGGCCTGGTGGCGCAGGCCTTCGCGGGCCTCGGCGGTCACGGCGAGCTCGCGGCGCAGCACTTCCAGGGCTTCCGTTTCGGCCCGCAGCGACGCTTCCTGCGCGGCCGCGCGGCGCTCGACGCCGGAGAGGTCCTGCGCCAGCTTCTCGGCGCGCACCACGACGGCGGCCATCTCGGCCTCGAGCACCGCGACCCGGGCCGCCCGCTCGCCGAGCTGGGCGCGTTCGTCGCGGGAGCTGTCCAGCGCGTCGCGCAGCACGGCCGACTGGCCGCGTGCCTCATGCAGTTCCGTGGCCAGCGAGTGGCGCTCGGCCTCCAGGCTGCGGGCCCGCTCCGCCAGCGTGGCGACTTCCACCGACGCCTCGGCCCGCACCTGGGCGGTGACCGCCTCGATCTGCGCGCCGGCCGAACGGCGGGCCAGCCACCACCCGGCCACCACGCCCACGAGGATCAGGACCGCGGCCGCGACGAGCAGCCCCACCATGCCGGTCGCGACCGGCGGCACCCCCACCGAACCCTGCACCGTCAGGACCCCACCGCTTCGGGATTGAGCGGGGTCACCGGCTTGCCGTGCACCAGGTAGCCGATCAAGTTGTCGGCCGCCAGGTTGGCCATGGCCAGGCGCGTCTTCACGGTGCCGCTGGCGATGTGCGGCGTGAGGACCACGTTGGGCACGGTGAGCAGGTCGGGGTGGACCTTGGGCTCGCCTTCGAACACGTCCAGGCCCGCCGCCGCGATGCGCCGCTCGCGCAGCGCCTTGGCCAGCGCCACGTCGTCGACGATGCCGCCGCGCGCCACGTTGACCAGGGTGGCCGTGGGCTTCATCTGCGCCAGCTCGGCGGCCCCGATGGCATGGTGGGACTCGGGCGAGTACGGCAGCACCAGCACCAGGTGGTCGGCCTCGCGCAGCAGTTCTTCCTTGCCCACGTAGCGGGCCTTGCACTCCTGCTCCAGCTCGGGCGTGAGCCGGGAACGGTTGTGGTAGATCACGTTCATGCCGAAGCCGTGGGCGCCGCGCCGCGCGATGCCCTGGCCGATGCGGCCCATGCCCAGGATGCCCAGCGTGCTGCCGTGCACCTCGGCGCCGGCGAAAAGGTCGTAGGACCACTTGGTCCACTGGCCGGCGCGCAGGAAATGCTCGCTCTCGGTCAGCCGCCGGGCCGTGGCCATCAGCAGCGCGAAGCCGAAGTCGGCGGTGGTTTCCGTGAGCACGTCGGGCGTGTTGGTGCCCAGCACCTTGGCCGCCGTCATCGCCGGCAGGTCGAAGTTGTTGTAGCCCACGGCCATGTTGGCGCAGATGCGCAGTTGCGGGCAGGCGGCCAGCAGCGCCGCGTCGATGCGCTCGCCGCCGGTGGTGAAGACGCCGGCCTTGCCCTGGAGGCGGGCCAGGAGCTGGTCACGGGAGAGCGGCTCGTCCGAGTCGTTCTGCTCGACTTCGAAATGCTGCTGCAGGCGCGCGATCACCTCGGGGAAGACGGCCCGGGCGATGAGGATGGAAGGCTTGTTCATGCGAAAGGGGAGCTAGCGGAACCAGATGAGGGTCATGACGGCGAACAGCGGGACCAGGATGCCCACCGACCAGGCCATGTAGCCGAAGAAGCTGGGCATTTTCACGCCCCGGTCCTCGGCGATCGCCTTGACCATGAGATTGGGCGCGTTGCCGATGTAACTGTTCGCGCCCATGAAGACGGAGCCGGCCGAGATCGCGGCCAAAGTGGCCGCCATCGTCGTCATCAGCACCTGGGGATCGCCGCCCGCCGTGTTGAAGAACACGAGGTAGGTCGGCGCGTTGTCCAGGAAAGAGCTGAGCAGGCCGGAGGCCCAGAAATACATCGCCGGATCGGGCGAGCCGTCGGGCCGCGTCACGGCGGCGATCACCGCCCCGAACGGACCGTCGATGCCCGCGCGCAGCATGGCGATCACGGGAATGATGGTCAGGAAGATGCCGGCGAAGAGCTTGGCCACCTCCTGCATCGGCGCCCAGGCGAACTGGTTGTCCGCGTGCACGGCGGCCGGCGTGATCTTGAGCGAGACCAGCGTGACCAGCACCAGGCCGACGTCGCGCACCAGGCCCGGCAGGCCCACCTCGGTCCCGGCGAGGTCGAAGGCGATGGAGGTCTTCCACAGCCCGGACAGCAGCACCAGGGCGACGATGACGCCCAGCAGCCAGAAGTTGCGCGCGCCGTCGAAGCCCAGCCGGGTGGTGTCGGGCGTCGGGTCGACCGGCTGCAGTTCCTCGCGGCGGTGGTAGTACCAGCTGTCCAGCAGGTAGAACAGCACCAGCAGCGATCCGACCAGGAACAGCGTCTCCGGGAAGATGTGGCTCACGGTCCAGAAGAAGTCCACGCCCTTGAGGAAGCCCAGGAAGAGCGGCGGATCGCCCAGCGGGGTGAGCGAGCCGCCGGCGTTGGAGACGATGAAGATGAAGAAGACGACCACGTGGGCCTTGTGCCGGCGGTTGTCGTTGGCGCGGATCAGCGGGCGGATCAGCAGCATCGACGCCCCGGTCGTGCCCATGACGCTGGCCAGCACGGCGCCGATCGCCAGGATGCCGGTGTTCAGCGCGGGGCTGCCGTGCAGGTTGCCGCGGATGTAGATGCCGCCCGCGACAGTGAACAGCGCCGTCAGCAGGATGACGAAGGGGATGTACTCGCCCACCAGCGCGTGCACGAAGGCCGAGCCCGCGACGCCGGGCCCGAAGGCGAAGGCGAAGGGCACCAGGAAGGCGAGCGACCACGCCGCCGCCACCTTGCCGAAATGGTGGTGCCAGAAGGCCGGCGCCAGGAGCGGCATGAGCGCGATCGACAGCAGGATGCCGGCGAACGGCACGCCCCAGGCGGGCGAGAGCTGGCGACCGTCGAATTCGGCGGCCATGGCAAGGTGGGGCACCAGGAGGCCCAGCCCCATGGCGATGGAGCGTGCGGATTTCAGGGGAGTCTCCTCGAACACGGCCGGTGTGCCCGGCCACCGCCGAGCATACCAACCCGCCAGGCCCGAGCTCGGCTGTAGGCAGGCGGCCTACGGGCGCTGGGCCGGCCTTCCTACCGCCGGTCAAAGGCGCGCGACCTAAAGTGGTTTCGAAGCCAGTGCGTCATTCCGAACCGCGATGAACAACGACCGTGTCCAGGGCCAGTGGAAACAGTGGAAGGGCCAGCTCAAGGAGCGCTGGGGCCGACTCACGGACGACGACCTCGACGTGATCGCCGGCCGGCGCGACCAGTTGCTCGGCCGCATCCAGGAGCGGCACGGCATCGCCAAGGAAGAAGCGAACCGGCAGGTGAAGGATTTCGAGCAGCGCAACCCGGACTACCGTTTCGACGGATCCTGAGCGCGAAGTGGATTCGGTGGCCGTCCGGACAGCGGCCATCGCGGGAGCCCGTCCGGCGGGGCGGCTCTTCATGCAAGGGCGCGGCACCGAGGCACCGGGGCCGCGCCCTCTTTCTTTTTTCGCGGGCGGTTATTCCAGCCAGTGCGTGAAGCTGGCCACCGGCTCGCGCGGCGTGTGGAAGCTGTTCACGCGCGCTTCCTCGTCCAGGTAGCCCAGCGACATGCCGCAGACCAGCATCTCGTTGTCGCCCGCGCCCACGTGCGGCAGGATGATCCGGGCGAAGCCGTTCCAGGCCGCCTGCGGGCAGGTGTGCAGGCCGTGCGCGCGGGCCGCCACCATCAGGTTCTGCAGGAACATGCCGTAGTCCACCAGCGAGCCGCGGCCCATGACGCGGTCCAGCGTGAACATCAGGCCCACGGGCGCGTCGAACAGGCGGAAGTTGCGCTGGTGCTGCTCGTGCATCTTGTCCTTCTCGCCCTTGGCGATGCCCAGCAGGCCGTAGAGGCTCCAGCCGTTCTCGCGCCGCCGGTCGATGTAGGGCGACACCCACTTCTCGGGGTAGTAGTCGTATTCCTCGCGGTATTGCGCGGCCAGGGCCGGGTCGGCGTAGAGCGCGTCGTGCGCCGCGCAGACCTTGCGCACCAGCTCGTCGCGGCTCGCGCCCTGCAGCACGTAGACCTTCCAGGGCTGGGTGTTGGTGCCCGAGGGCGCGCGGGCGGCCAGTTCGAGCAGGCGCTCGATGGTCTCGCGCGGCACCGGCTTGGGCAGGAAGGCGCGCGCGGAAAAGCGCGTCTCGATCGCGGTCTCGACGCTGGTGGCATCGGCCACGCGGGGCCGGTGGTTGCTGGTCGTGCTCATCGGAGTTCCTCCAGGACCGAGCGCAGCCGCGCCGGCAGGGGCACGGGACGGCGCGTCGCGCGGTCGACATAGACGTGGATGAAATGGCCCCGGGCCGCCGTGACCGGGGCGCCGGCGGCGAACAGGCCCACCTCGTAGCGGACGCTGGAGCTGCCCAGCTGCGCCACCCGGATGCCGGCCTCGACCGTCTGCGGGAAAGCCAGCGGGGCGAAGTAGTTGCACTGGGTCTCGATCACCAGGCCGATGGTGGGGCCACCGTGGGCGTCGAGCGCGCCGTGCTCGATCAGGTGGGCGTTCACCGCGGTGTCGAACCAGCTGTAATAGACGACGTTGTTGACGTGGCCGTACACGTCGTTGTC
The DNA here is from genome assembly GCF_001424545.1 of Ramlibacter sp. Leaf400. Lineage (GTDB taxonomy): Bacteria > Pseudomonadota > Gammaproteobacteria > Burkholderiales > Burkholderiaceae_C > Ramlibacter. The sequence goes on from NZ_LMQL01000011.1 coordinate 169,384, forward strand.
CATCCAGCGGGTGCTGATCGTGCGGAAGGCCTTGTAGGCGCTGCGCGGTTCGGGCTGGGGCCGGGCGGGGGCGGCGGGGCTGTCGCTCATCGCCGGCGATTCTGCCAGCGCTGCCAGTACGCCATCGCCACGCCGAAGGTGTTGACCTGGGCTTGCACCGTGTCTTCCAGGCGGCGGCCGTAGCCGCCCGCCATGGCGAAGGCCAGCGGCAGGCCGCGCTCCCAGGCCCAGTCGAACACGCGGCGGTCGCGCGCCTCCAGGCCGTCCCAGGTGAGCTTGAGCCGGCCCAGGCGGTCGCCCTCGTGCGGGTCGGCGCCGGCCAGGTAGATCACCAGGCCCGGGTCGAAGCGGCGCTCCAGTTCGGACAGCGCGCCTTCCAGCGCGTGCAGGTACTCGTCGTCGACGCAGCCGTCGGGCAGGTCGACATCGAGGTCCGACGGCTCCTTGCGGAAGGGAAAGTTCTTCTGACCGTGGATCGACAGGGTGAAGACGCTGTCGTCGCCGCGGAAGATGCGGGCCGTGCCGTTGCCCTGGTGGACGTCCAGGTCCACGACGGCGACACGCAGCCGGCGTCCGCGGCGGGCCTGCTCGGCCTGCATCAGGCGGGCGGCCACGGCGGCGTCGTTGAACACGCAGAAGCCACCACCGCGGTCGGCGCTGGCGTGGTGGGTGCCGCCGGCGATGTTGGCGGCCACGCCTTCGGCGAACGCGGCGCGGCAGGCGGAGATGGTGGCGCCGACCGAGCGGCGGGCCCGCTCGGCCATGGCGGGGCTCCACGGAAAGCCGATCTCTCGCAGGATGGCCGGGTCGACGCTGCCGTCGCTGATGCCCTGGATGTAGCCGGGCGTGTGGGCCAGGGCCAGTTCGCCATCGGTGGCCGGCAAGGCCTGCATGAGCTGGATCGCGGGCAGCTCGGCGGCGAGGCGGTCGCGCAAGAGCTGGTACTTGGCCATGGGGAAGCGGTGGCCCGGCGGCAGCGGCAGCACGAACTGGGTCGCGTAGAAGACCTGCATGGGGCCGATTGTCCCGGCCGGCGCGTTTGGCGGGGTTCTAGGGGTCGCGGCCTAGAATGTTGCGGCGCAACAAAAAATGCTTGCGCTCGCGTCCGGCCTCCCTATAATTGGACCCATGCTGCACTGCAACATAGGCTTCGGGCCACAGAGCAGCGTCCTTTCGCCCCTCACTCCTGGAGATATTTGCAATGCTGACCGCTGAACAAGTCCTGGCTTCCCAGAAAGCCACCGTCGAAACCCTCTTCGGCCTGACCAACAAGGCTTTCGAAGGCGTCGAGAAGCTCGTCGAGCTGAACCTGACCGCCTCCAAGGCCGCGCTGACCGAAGCCGCCGGCACCACCCAGTCGCTGCTGAGCGTCAAGGACGCCCAGGAACTGCTGGCCCTGCAGGCCTCCCTGTTCCAGCCCCTGGCCGAGAAGACCGCCGCCTACAGCCGTCACCTGTACGACATCGCCGCCGGTACCGGCGCCGAGTTCGGCAAGGCTTTCGAGAGCCAGGCCGCTGAAACGCAGAAGAAGTTCCTGGCCGTCGTGGACAACGCCGCCAAGAACGCGCCCGCCGGTTCCGAGACCGCCGTCGCCGTGTTCAAGAGCGCCGTTGCCGCCGGCAACAACGCCCTGGAGTCGGTGCAGAAGGCCGTCAAGCAAGCCACCGAAGTGGCCGAAGCCAACTTCAACGCCGTCGCCAACACGGCCGTGAACGCCGGCAAGACGACCGCCCGCGCCAAGCGCTGAGCAACCTTGAAACGGGGGTTCCGGCCCGCAAGTGACTGGAGTCGGAACTCTACCCATCACGGAGCCTCTATAGGACACTCTCGTGATCGACCGAGAGTTCTTCAGGTTGTCTCCTCGGGTCCTTTCGACACCTTCGGGTTCAGGGATCCTTAGCCCCAGCTCACAAGGCTGGGGCTTTTTTATTGCCCGGCTGAAATGGCCCTGGGCTTCCTTCGTTTCGGGGCCAGCGTGCGCCTTGCAACTGAGAATGATTCGTGTTTGGTTTATCATCTACGCCACACCGACCCGGATCTCATCCATAGGAGCCCCTGCATGTCCCGCAAAGCCCTTGCCGCCTTCGCGCTGGCCGCCCTCGCCTCCTCCTCGTTCGCCCAGGAGCAGGTGCTGAACCTCTACTCCGCGCGGCACTACTCGACCGACGAGGCCCTGTACAACAACTTCACCAAGGCCACCGGCATCAAGATCAACCGGGTCGACGCCGATGACGCGGGCATCCTGGCGCGCCTGAAGGCCGAAGGTGCGGCTTCGCCCGCCGACGTGATCCTGCTGGTGGACGCCGCGCGCCTGTACAAGGGCGAGGTCGACGGCCTGTTCAAGCCGGTCAAGTCCAAGGTGCTGGAAGACGCGATCCCGGCGCAGTACCGCGGCACCGCCTCGGCGGAAGGCACGCCCTGGTTCGGCTTCTCCACCCGCGCCCGCGTGGTGGTGTACGACAAGAACAAGGTCAAGCGCGAGGACGTGGACACCTACGAGGAACTGGCCGACGCCAAGAACAAGGGCAAGATCTGCATCCGTTCGGGCTCCCACCCGTACAACCTGTCGCTCTTCGGCGCCGTGACCGAGCACCTGGGCGAAGCCAAGGCGCAGGACTGGATCAAGGGCCTGCAGGCCAACCTGGCGCGCGACCCCAAGGGCGGCGACACCGACCAGATCAAGGCCGTGGCCGCCGGCGAATGCCAGATCGCGGTGAGCAACAGCTACTACATCGCTCGCCTGCTGCGCTCGGACAAGGTCGAGGACCGCGCCGTGACCGAGAAGGTCGGCATCGTGTTCCCCAACCAGCAGACCTGGGGCACGCACCTGAACATCGCCGGCGGCGCGGTGGCCAGGAACGCCAGGAACACCGCGGCCGCGGTCAAGTTCCTCGAGTACCTGGCCAGCGCCGAAGCGCAGAACTACTTCGCCAACGGCAACAACGAGTGGCCCACCGCCAAGGGCGTGAAGGTGAACAACCCCGCCCTGCAGTCCATGAGCGGCGGCGGCGAGTTCAAGGCCGAGACCATCCCGCTGGCCGCCGTGGGCGCCAACCAGGTCAAGGTGCAGCAGATGCTGGACCGCGTCGGCTTTAAGTGAGATGCAGGGCGCCAGTCGCGCCCCTTGCGTCATCCCCCCAGAAGGGCCGCGAAAGCGGCCCTTTTGCTTGACCCGATAATTGACGTACACGTCAACCACACTGGAGCAACTCATGGACATCAAGGGCAAGGTCTTCATCGTCACCGGCGGCGCTTCCGGCCTCGGCGAAGGCACGGCGCGCATGCTGGCGGCCGCGGGCGGCAAGGTCGTCGTCGCCGACATGCAGGTCGAGAAGGGCGAGGCCGTCGCCAGGGAGATCGGCGGCGCCTTCGTGAAGTGCGACGTCAGCCAGGAGGCGGACGGCCAGGCGGTGGTGGCCAAGGCCGTGTCCATGGGCAAGCTGATGGGCCTGGTCAACTGCGCCGGCATCGCACCCGCGGAGAAGACGGTCGGCAAGACCGGTGCGCACAGCCTGGCGGTGTTCACCAAGTGCATCACGGTGAACCTGATCGGCACCTTCAACATGACGCGCCTGGCCGCCGACGCCATGAGCAAGAACGAGCCGGAGTCGACCGGCGAGCGCGGCTGCATCGTGTCCACCGCCTCGGTGGCGGCCTACGACGGCCAGATCGGCCAGGCGGCCTACAGCGCCTCCAAGGGCGGCGTGGTCGGCATGACGCTGCCGATCGCCCGCGACCTGGCGCGCAGCGGCATCCGCAACATGACGATCGCGCCCGGCATCTTCGGCACGCCGATGATGTTCGGCATGCCCAAGGAGGTGCAGGACTCGCTGGCCGCGGCCGTGCCCTTCCCCTCGCGCCTGGGCACGCCGGAGGACTACTCCAAGCTGGCCAAGCACATCTTCGAGAACGACATGCTCAACGGCGAGGTGATCCGCCTGGACGGCGCGATCCGGCTCGCGCCCCGCTGACCTTCGGCCCTGCAGCCGGGGTTTAGGATGCGCCTTCCGAACAAACGGGAGACGCCATGAACCCCAGGCTCACTGCCCTCGCCCTGGCCGCGCTGCTGGCCGGCTGCGCCGCCACAGCCCCCAACTTCTCCTACCAGCCGCCGGTCCTGCCGGAAGCGCCCTCGGGCTACACCGAGAAGCCCGGCTGGGCGACCAGGAAGTACGCGGTCGCGGCGGCCAACCCGCTGGCCACCGATGCGGGCTACCAGGTGCTCAAGGCCGGCGGCTCCGCGATCGATGCGGCGGTGGCGGTGCAGATGGTGCTCACGCTGGTTGAGCCGCAGTCCAGCGGCATCGGCGGCGGCGCCTTCCTGCTGCACGCCAAGGGCCGCGAGGTCGAGGCCTTCGATGGCCGCGAGACCGCACCGGCCGGCGTCGACGAGAAGCTGTTCCTGGGCGCCGACGGCAAGCCCCTGCCCTTCTACGAGGGCGTGGTCGGCGGCCGCTCGGTGGGCGTTCCGGGCACGGTGCGCATGCTGGAGATGGCGCACAAGCAGCATGGCCGGCTGCCCTGGGCCACGCTGTTCCAGCCGGCCATCACGCTGGCGGAACAGGGCTTTCGCGTCAGCCCGCGCCTCAACACGCTGCTCAAGGCCGAGGCCCACCTGAAGAAGGACCCGGTCGCGGCCGCCTACTTCTACAAGCCGGACGGCGAGCCGATCGACGTCGGCTCCGTGCGCCGCAACCCGGAACTCGCGGCCGTCCTGAGGCGCATCGCCACTGACGGCTCCAAGGCCCTGCACGAGGGCGAGATCGCGCAGGCCATCGTCGACAAGGTGCAGAAGCATCCCGGCAACCCCGGCAAGCTGACGCTGGCCGACCTGTCCGGCTACCAGCCGAAGAAGCGCTCGCCCCTGTGCCACGACTACCAGGCTCAGACCAAGTCTTATCGGGTCTGCGGCTTCCCGCCGCCGAGTTCGGGTGCGATCGCGGTGGGCCAGATCCTGGGCATCCTGTCGAACACGAATGCGGGCACGCTGCCGCTGGCCGACGGCCTGCCCGGCGCGGACTGGCTGCACCTCTATACCGAGGCCGCGCGGCTGGCCTTCGCCGACCGCGCTCAGTTCGTGGGCGATCCCGACTTCGTGCAACCGCCCGGCGGCAACTGGATGTCGCTGCTGGACCCCGGTTATTTGGCGCAGCGCGCCAAGCTGATCGGCGCGCAGAGCATGAAGGTCGCACAGCCCGGCACGCCCGGCGCGGTGCGCAGCGGCCATGCGCCCATGCCGGACCAGCCCGAGTACGGCACCTCGCACATCAGCATCGTCGACGCCTTCGGCAACGCGGTCGCGATGACCACCACCATCGAGGACCAGTTCGGCTCGCGCCAGATGGTGCGCGGCTTCCTGCTGAACAACGAGCTCACCGACTTCAGCTTCGCGCCCGCCGATGCGCAGGGCCAGCCGATCGCCAACCGGGTGCAGCCGGGCAAGCGGCCGCGGTCCTCGATGGCGCCGACCCTGGTGTTCGACAAGTCCACCAACGACCTGGTGATGAGCGGCGGCAGCCCCGGCGGCGCGCTCATCATCCACTTCACGGCCAAGACGCTCTACGGCACTCTCAACTGGGGCATGACGCCGCAGCAGGCGATCAACCTGCCCAACTTCGCGTCGCTGAACGGCCCCACGCTGCTGGAGGAAAAGCGCTTCCCGGCGCCCACCGTCGAAGCCCTGCGCGCGCGGGGCGCCGAGGTGCGTGAGCAGGCGATGACCAGCGGCCTGCAGGCGATCACGCGCGGCCAGGCCCACGGCGAGCTGTTCTGGTTCGGCGGCGCCGACCCGCGCCGCGAAGGCGTGGTGATGGGCGACTGATCCCGGCGGCCGCCCTCAGGGGGCGGCCCCGGCCTGCGCCTCCTTGCGGTCGATCCGCTCGTACTCCGAGATCACCTGCGCGCCCAGCAGCAGGAAGGTGGCGGCGATCTCCAGGCTGAGGAGCACCACGATGGCGGTGGTCAGCGAGCCGTAGACCACGCTCACCTGCGACAGCGTGCTGAAGTACCAGACCAGCCCATGCCGCGTGAGCTCCCACAGCACCGCCGCCGTCGCCCCCCCCGGCAGCGCATGCCGCCAGGTGAGCTTGCCCACCGGCATCACCATGTAGACCGAGGTGAGCAGGAACACCTCCCCGGTGAACCCGAGCAGGTACAGCAGCACGCCCGAGAGGCCGCTGAGCGACCACTCCCGCCCCGCGACCGCCAGGCTCTCGTCGCCCAGCGCCTGCAGGCTGCCCGAGACGATGGTGACCACCAGCAGGCCCACCCCCAGGCAGACGATGTAGCAGTACGGCAGCAGCGCCGACACCATGAAGTGGCGCCTTCGGATCACCACGCGGTGCAGGAAGATGACGGACATCGCCTTCTCCAGCACGGTGAACGCCAGTGAGCTGAAGAAAAGCATGGTGACCAGCAGGACCCAGCCCACCACGTCGCGGTGCGTGACGAACGCGGCCAGTTCCCCCACCACCGCCCGCGACTGTCCCGGCATCAGCCACTCCAGGTAGCGGGACAAGGTGTCCAGCAGCAGCCCCTGGTCGACGAAGTGCGACAGGCCGACCACCGTGAGGATCAGCAGCGGCACCACCGAGAGCAGCGCGTAGTACGCCACGGCGCCCGCCAGCAGCAGGCCCTGGTTGCGCACGAAGTTGCGCAGCACCAGCCGCAGGAACTCCCCGGGGTGGGCGAACACGTGGGCGGCGGCCGGACTGAGCATGCTCATGAATCCAGTATGGGACGCCGACCGGTGCGCGGGGCGCCGCTGTTACAGGGCTTGCCCGGATCGGGCTTGTCCCATGGTTCAGGCTGGGCACGCGGTCTAGATTGAGCTCACCCTTCCAGGAGACCGCCCATGAGCCTCAACCGACCCACCCGCCGCGGCTTCCACCAGGCGCTGGCCGCCGGCGCCGCCGCCATCGCCGCCCCGCGGCTGGCCTTCGCCCAGGCTTTCCCCGCGCGGCCGATCCGGCTGATCTGTCCGTGGCCGGCCGGCGGCTCGACCGATGCCGTCATGCGGTCCATCGCCGACAGCACGGCCAGGGCGCTGGGCGGGCAGATGGTGGTGGAGAACAAGGCCGGCGCCAGCGGCATGCTGGGCCCCAACGAGCTGGTCACGGCCCGGCCCGACGGTTACACGCTCTCGCAGCTCACCATCGGCGTGGTGCGGCTGCCGCACATGCAGAAGATGCAGTTCGACCCAATGGCCGACTTCACCTACATCGCCCTGCTGACCGGCTACACCTTCGGGCTGGTGGTGCGGGCGGACTCGCCGATCAAGTCGGTCAAGGACCTGGTCGACTACGCCAAGGCCAACCCCGGCCAGTTCAGCTTCGGCTCCACCGGCAACGGCACCACGCCGCACCTGGCGGTGGAGGAGTTCGCGATGAAGGCCGGCATCAAGCTGCAGCACGTGCCCTTCAAGGGCAATGCCGACGGCATGCAGGCCCTGCTGGGCGGCCACGTCATGTCGCACAGCGACGCCACCGGTTGGGGGCCGCACGTGGACGCCGGCACATGCCGCCTGCTGGCCACCTATGGATCCAGGCGAACCAAGCGCTGGCCCAACGTGCCCACGCTCAACGAGCTGGGCTACGACACCGTGTCCGATTCGCCCTTCGGCGTCGGCGGACCCAAGGGCATGGAGCCCGCTGTCACGCGAAGGCTGCACGACGCCTTCAGGAAATCGATCGAGGACCCCGCGGTGCTGGCCAGCTTCGAGAAGTACGACCAGTCGGTGATCTACATGAACACCGAGGACTACACGAAGTTCATGCGCGAGCAGTTCCAGAAGGAAAAGCAGATCATCGAGCGGCTCGGGCTGGCGATGAAGACCTGAGCGCGCCAGCTCAGATGTCGATCGCCGCCGCGCTGCCGGCCTGCTTGCGCAGCTCGAACTTCTGGATCTTGCCGGTGGACGTCTTGGGCAGTTCGCCGAACACCACGGCCCGGGGCACCTTGAAGCCGGCCAGGTGCTTGCGGCAGTGGGCGACGATGTCCTCGGCCTTGGTGGCCGCGCCCGGCTTGAGCTCGACGAACGCGCAAGGCGTCTCGCCCCACTTCGGATCGGGCCGCGCGACGACGGCGGCGGCCAGCACGTCGGGATGCCGGTACAGCACGTCCTCCACCTCGATCGACGAGATGTTCTCGCCGCCCGAGATGATGATGTCCTTGCTGCGATCCTTGATCTTGATGTAGCCGTCCGGGTACTGCACCGCGAGGTCGCCGGTGTGGAACCAGCCGCCCGCGAAAGCCTCCTGCGTGGCGGCCGCGTTCTTGAGGTAGCCCTTCATGGTGATGTTCCCGCGGAACATGATCTCGCCCATGGTCTCTCCGTCCCAGGGCACGGGCTGCATGGTTTCGGCGTCCATCACCCGTGCGCCCTGCTGCAGGTGGTAGCGCACGCCCTGGCGCGCGTTGAGCCGGGCGCGCTCGCCGATGTCCAGCTGCTCCCACTCGTCGTGCTTGGGGCAGACCGTCGCGGGGCCGTAGACCTCGGTCAGGCCGTAGACGTGCGTGAGGTCGAAGCCCATTCGCTCCATGCCTTCGATCATGGACGCCGGCGGCGCGGCGCCGGCGACCATGGCCTTCACGCCGCGCGGCAGGCCCTGCTTCATCTCGTCGGGCGCGTTGACCAGCATGCCGTGCACGATGGGCGCGCCGCAGTAGTGCGTCACGCCGTGCTGGCGGATCGCCTCGATGATGGCCTTGGCCTCGACGCGCCGCAGGCACACGTTGACGCCCGCGCGCGCGGCCACCGTCCACGGGAAGCACCAGCCGTTGCAGTGGAACATGGGCAGCGTCCACAGGTACACCGCGTGCTTGGGCATGTCCCACTCGAGGATGTTGGACACCGCGTTGGTGGCGGCGCCGCGGTGGTGGTAGACCACGCCCTTGGGATTGCCGGTGGTGCCGCTGGTGTAGTTGAGCGCGATCGCGTCCCACTCGTCGGCGGGCGGCTCCCAGGGTTGGGCGGCATCGCCCTGTGCCACGAAGGCGTCGTAGGCGATCTCGCCGATGCGCTCGGCCGGCCCCGTGAACAGCGGGTCCTCCACGTCGATCACCAGCAGCGGCGTGGTGCGGGTGCGCAGCGCCAGCGCCTTCTTCATCGCCGGCGCGAACTCGGGATCGACGATCAACGCCTTGGCCTCGCCGTGGTCCAGCATGAAGGCGACGGTCTCCGGATCGAGCCGCGTGTTCAGCGCATTGAGCACCGCCCCGGCCATGGGGATGCCGAAGTGCGCCTCCACCATCGGCGGCGTGTTGGGCAGCATCACGGCCACCGTGTCGCCCTTGCCGATGCCGCGGCGCCGCAGCGCCGAGGCCAGCTGCCGGCAGCGGGCATGGACCTCCGCCCAGGTGCGCCGCAGCTCGCCATGCACGACCGCCAGCCGCTGCGGATAGACCTCGGCCGACCTTTCCAGGAACGACAGCGGCGTGATCGGCGCGAAGTTGGCCGCATTGCGCGGCAGGTCCTGGTCGAAAATGGTGGCCATGCGGTGTCTCCTGGTGTTCTTCGATCGGGGGCAGGCACAAGCGTACGCCCGGCCGAGTCGCGCGAACATTAAGTAAGAATACCGAGACGATGGCCATCCCCCAGACGTTCATCCAGGAGTTGCTGGCCCGCGCGGACGTGGTCGAGATCGTCGGCCGCCATGTCCAGCTGAAGAAGACCGGCGCCAACTTCTCGGGGCTGTGCCCGTTCCACTCGGAAAAGAGCCCCTCCTTCACCGTCAGCCCCACCAAGCAGTTCTTCCACTGCTTCGGCTGCGGCAAGCATGGCAACGCCATCGGCTTCCTGATGGAGCACGCCGGCATGGGCTTCATCGACGCGGTGAAGGACCTGGCCGGCGAGTACGGCCTGGAAGTGCCGGAGGACGAGCGCTCGCCCGAGGACCGCGAGCGGGCCGCGCAGCAGCGCCAGAAGCAGGCGACGCTGGCCGACGTGCTGGAGAAGGCCGGCCAGGCCTATCGCAAGCACCTCAAGTCGTCGCCGCGCGCGGTCGACTACCTCAAGGGCCGCGGCCTCTCGGGCGAGATCGCCCGGCAGTTCGGCCTGGGTTACGCGCCGCAGGGCTGGCGCAGCCTGGCCAGCGTCTTTCCCGAATACGACGACCCTCTGCTGGCCGAAAGCGGCCTGGTGATCGTGAACGAGGAGGACGGCAAGCGCTACGACCGCTTCCGCGACCGCGTGATGTTCCCGATCCGCAACGTCAAGGGCGAGTGCATCGGCTTCGGCGGGCGGGTGCTGGGCGACGAGAAGCCCAAGTACCTCAACTCGCCCGAGACGCCGGTGTTCAGCAAGGGGCGCGAGCTGTACGGCCTGTACGAGGCGCGCAACTCGGTGCGCGAGGCCGGCTACGTGCTGGTCACCGAGGGCTACATGGACGTGGTGGCCCTGGCGCAGCTGGGCTTTCCCAACGCCGTGGCCACGCTGGGCACGGCCTGCACGCCGGAGCACGTGCACAAGCTGTTCCGCTTCACCGACAGCGTGGTCTTCAGCTTCGACGGCGACGCCGCCGGCCGGCGCGCCGCCCGCAAGGCGCTGGAGGGCGCCCTGCCCTACGCCAGCGACGTGCGCACGGTGAAGTTCCTGTTCCTGCCGGCGGAACACGATCCGGACAGCTTCATCCGCGAGTTCGGCCGCGAGGAGTTCCAGCGCTACGTGCGCCAGGCCGTGCCCCTGAGCGTGTTCCTGCTGGAGGCGGCATCCGAGGACTGCGACCTGTCGACGGCCGAGGGCCGGTCGCGCATGCTGACCGTGGCCCACCCGCTGTGGACGCTGCTGCCCGACGGCGCGCTCAAGAGCCAGCTGTTCGCCGGCATCGCCGAGCGATCGCAGGTCGGTCCGCGCGAGCTGGCGCAGCTGTGGAAGGTCCCCGGGCACGAGCGCACGGGGCGTGAGCGCCGCGAGCGGTCCGGCTCATCCGGCGGCCGCGGCGCCCCGCGCGCCTACGGCACGGGCCTGCGCCAGCCGGTCAAGCCCAAGACCGTGGCCTTCGCCGAGACGGTGGCCCGGCTGGTCCTGCGCCACTCGGGCGCCTGGGAGCTGCTGGCCCACGACGACCACGAGGTGCTGTGCGGCCTGCAGCCGCCGCTGGGCGACCTGTTCTCCTGGATCGACGCCACCACCCATGAGCACGGCGGCCAGCCCTGGGCCGCGCTCGAGGTCGGCCTGCAGGGCCAGGCGTTCGAGCCCAAGGCGGCGGAGCTGATGGCCTACGACGGCAGCCAGCCGCTCAGCCGGGTGGTGGAGGACATCGACACCACCGAGCGCGACCTGCGCTTTTCCATGGTGGAGATCCACCTGGACCTGGTGGGCGGCGCGATCGAGCAGGCCAGCCAGCTGCCGCAGAGCGAGCCGTCGCGGGTCGACCGCCTGATGGAGCTCAGCCGCAGGCAGCACCAGCTTCTACAGCACAAGCAGTCGCTCAGGTCTTGAAAACCTTCGGAAACGATATAATTTAGGGTTTGCTAGCGGCAAGAGCGACAGCAGCACCTCCGGGCCGGCCGACCGTGCACCCACAGCGGGCACGACAGCGCCAACAAACCGCAAGGACTGCACCCCAAATGTTCGCCCACCCATCTTGCCCACTGGAGGCGCGCGCCTTGCGGATTCCCGGCCCTGGCCGGCCCGCCCTGCGTTCCGCCTTCGTCGCCCGCGCCGGGTAGTAGTGGCGCTTCTTTTCGTTTCCGTTGCACGAGGTCGTCCATGCCCGCACAGAAGCCTGCAAAGCTGCCCGCGAAACCCGCCGCCAAGAAACCGGTCAAACCCGCTTCGACGGCCGCCAAGGCCCCGCTGAAGGTCGTCAAGCCTTCCGCGTCCCCGGCCCAGGAACCGAAGCCCTCTCTCACGAAAGCCAAGCCCGTGCCCAGCAGTACCAAGACCACGACCGCCAAGACCGACAAAGCCGCTGCCAAGGAAGAGCCGAAGAAGGCCAAGACCACCGTGGCCGTCGAGGAGCCGGTCAAGAAGAAGCCCGGCCGCCCGCCCAAGGCCGCCGCCGCCGAAAGCTCCGCGCCCGCCAAGACCACCACCGGCGCCAAGCGCGGCCGCAAGCCCAAGTCCGCCACCGACAAGCCCGAGGCCGGCGGTGAGGACGAGGACCTGTCGGACATCGAGGCCGAATTCGCCGAGGAACAGCCGGCCGAGACGACCACGACCGAGAAGGTCAAGCCGCTGCGCATGAAGATCAGCAAGGCCAAGGAACGGGCCTTGATGAAGGAATTCGGCCTGGACGAGACCATCCTCACCGAAGAGGAGATGACCAAGCGCCGCCAGCGCCTGAAGACGCTGATCAAGCTGGGCAAGACCCGCGGCTACCTCACGCACGCGGAGATCACCGACCACCTGCCCGAGAAGCTGGTGGACGCGGAGACGCTCGAGGTCGTGGTCTCCATGCTCAACGACATGGGCGTGGCCGTGTACGAGCAGACGCCGGACGCCGAGACGCTGCTGCTGACCAACACCGGCCCCACCGCCGCCACCGAAGAGGAAGCGGAAGAGGAAGCCGAAGCCGCCCTGTCCACCGTGGACAGCGAGTTCGGCCGCACCACCGACCCGGTTCGCATGTACATGCGCGAGATGGGCACGGTGGAACTGCTCACGCGCGAGGGCGAGATCGAGATCGCCAAGCGCATCGAAGGCGGCCTGCAGGCCATGATGGAGGCGATCTCCGCGTCGCCCGCCACCATCGCCGAGATCCTGCGCCTGGCCGCGGACATCCGCGAGGGCAAGGTCGTCATCTCCACCATCGTCGACGGCTTCTCCAACCCCAACGAGGCCGACGACTACGTGGCCGAGGAGGACTTCGACGAGTTCGACGCGGACGACGACGATGACGGCAACGGCGGCTCCAAGGCGCTGACCAAGAAGCTCGAGGAGCTCAAGTCGCAGGCGCTGGAGCGTTTCGCGCGCATCGCCGAGCTGTTCGAGAAGGTGCACAAGGTCTACGACAAGGAAGGCTACGGCACCCCGAGCTACATGAAGTGCCAGAAGGCCCTGTCCGAGGAGCTGATGACCATCCGCTTCACGGCCAAGACCATCGAGAAGCTGTGCGACATGGTGCGCGGCCAGGTCGACGACGTGCGCAAGAAGGAGCGCGAGCTGCGCCGCATCATCGTGGACAAGTGCGGCATGCCGCAGGAAACCTTCATCAAGGAGTTCCCGCCCAACCTGCTGAACCTGAAGTGGGTGGAAAAGCAGGCCGCCGCCGGCAAGCCGTGGAGCGTGGTGATCGCCCGCAACATCCCGCCGATCCAGGAACTGCAGCAGAAGCTGATGGACCTGCAGTCGCGCGTTGTGGTGCCGCTGGTCGAGCTCAAGGAGATCAACAAGCGCATGAACGAGGGCGAGGCTTCGTCGCGCGACGCCAAGAAGGAGATGATCGAGGCCAACCTGCGCCTGGTGATCTCCATCGCCAAGAAGTACACCAACCGCGGCCTGCAGTTCCTGGACCTGATCCAGGAGGGCAACATCGGCCTGATGAAGGCGGTGGACAAGTTCGAATACCGCCGCGGCTACAAATTCTCGACCTATGCCACCTGGTGGATCCGGCAGGCCATCACCCGCTCCATCGCGGACCAGGCCCGCACCATCCGCATCCCGGTGCACATGATCGAGACGATCAACAAGATGAACCGCATCTCGCGCCAGCACCTGCAGGAGTTCGGCTTCGAGCCCGATGCGTCCATCCTGGCGGCCAAGATGGAGATCCCCGAGGACAAGATCCGCAAGATCATGAAGATCGCCAAGGAGCCGATCTCCATGGAGACGCCGATCGGGGACGACGACGACAGCCACCTGGGCGACTTCATCGAGGACACCGGCAACACCGCGCCGATCGAAGCGGCCATGCAGGCCGGCCTGCGCGACGTGGTCAAGGACATCCTCGATTCGCTGACGCCGCGCGAGGCCAAGGTGCTGCGCATGCGCTTCGGCATCGAGATGAGCACCGACCACACGCTGGAAGAGGTCGGCAAGCAGTTCGACGTGACGCGCGAGCGCATCCGCCAGATCGAGGCCAAGGCGTTGCGCAAGCTCAAGCATCCGAGCCGAAGCGACAAGCTGCGCTCGTTCATCGACACGCTCTGATCGGGACGTTTCCCGCTTCGCAATTCAACGGCGCCTTCGGGCGCCGTTTTCATTTCCATCGATCGCGGGAACCCCGTCGCGCCCGGCCGGTCCATGACCTGTTGCACACAACCGAGAGAACGCCATGCTGATCGCCGTCTGGGCCGTGGGCCTGCTGCTGCTGGTGCTGTGGAGCGCCTCGATGTGGGTGGCGTACCTGGGCTGGACGATGCTGGCCGCCCTGCCCTGGTCGCAGGCCGCCGAAGCCGCGCGCAGCATCCAGCTGCCGCCGCTGCTGGAACTCTGGCTGGGCGACGCCTGGCGCGAGTGGCTGGGCGCCATGGCGCCCCTGCTCGAGTGGCTGATGCGCACGCTGCAGGGTTCGGCCGGCTGGCTCGAAGGGATCGTGCCGGTCGCGCTGATCATCCTCTGGGGCGCGGGCGCGATCGGCCTCCTGGCCGTGACGGCCGTGGCCGCGGTCGCGCTGGGCTGGTGGCGGCGGCGCCGGCGCGGGCACCCCGCCGCCGCGGCCTAGCGGTGCGTCACCGCGGCCCGACCATGTCCCCGGGCCGCACCCACTGGTCGAACTGCTCGCCGGTGACGAAACCGGTGGCCAGGGCCGCCTCGCGCAGGGTCGTGCCCTCCTTGTGCGCCTTCTTGGCGATCTGCGCCGCCTTGTCGTAGCCGATGTGCGGATTGAGCGCCGTCACCAGCATCAGCGAACGGTCCACCAGCTCGGCGATGCGCTCGCGGTTGGGCTCGATGCCCGCGGCGCAGTGGTCATTGAAGCTCCTCATGCCGTCGGCCAGCAACCGCACGCTCTGCATGAAGTTGTGGGCCATCATCGGCCGGAACACGTTGAGCTCGAAGTTGCCGGAGGCGCCGCCGAAGTTGATGGCGACGTCATTGCCGAACACCTGGCAGCACAGCATGGTCACCGCCTCGCTCTGGGTCGGGTTGACCTTGCCGGGCATGATCGACGAGCCCGGCTCGTTCTCGGGGATGGAGAGCTCGCCGATGCCGCTGCGCGGCCCGCTGGCCAGCCAGCGGATGTCGTTGGCGATCTTCATCATGCTGGCGGCCAGCGTCTTGAGCGCCCCATGCGCGTGGACGATGGCATCGGCCGCCGCCATCACCTCGAACTTGTTGGGCGCGCTCACGAAGGGCAGCCCCGTGAGGCGGGCCAGCTCCTGCGCCACCTTCTCGGCGTAGCCCGGCGGCGCGTTCAGGCCGGTGCCCACCGCCGTGCCGCCCAGCGCCAGCTCGCACAGGTGCGGCAGGCTGGCATGCAGGTGGCGGTCCGCCTGTTCGAGCTGCGCCACGTAGCCGGAGAACTCCTGCCCCAGCGTGAGCGGCGTCGCGTCCTGAAGATGCGTGCGGCCGATCTTGACGATGTCGCGGAACGCTTCGCGCTTCTCCGCCAGCGTGCCCTTGAGCTTCTGCAAGGCGGGCAGCAGGCGGTTGCGGATGCCCTCCACCGCCGCGACGTGCATGGCGGTGGGAAAGACGTCGTTGGACGACTGGCTGCGGTTCACGTCGTCGTTCGGGTGGATCAGGCGGCCCTCGCCGCGCGGTCCGCCCAGCAGCTCGCTCGCGCGGTTGGCCAGCACCTCGTTGACGTTCATGTTGGTCTGGGTGCCCGAACCGGTCTGCCACACGACCAGGGGGAACTCCTCGTCGTGCCGGCCAGCCAGCACCTCGTCGGCCGCCGCGATGATCGCCGACGCCTTGCGGTCGTCCATCAGGCCCAGCAGGTGGTTGGCCACGGCCGAGGCCCGCTTGACCTGCACCAGCGCGCGGATGATCTCGCGGGGCTGGCGCTCCCCGGAGATGTCGAAGTTCTGCAGCGAGCGCTGCGTCTGCGCGCCCCAGAGGCGCTCGGCCGGCACGTCGATCGGGCCGAAGGTGTCTTTCTCGGTGCGGGTGGCAGGCATGGCGGTTCGATGGTGGAGGGACGGTGAGTCCACCGTACCAGAGTCGGGGCGGGCTTGTCGTCAGTGCCGAGGCGGCGCGGCTTCGAGCGGGTAGCCGGCCTCGCGCCAGGCCTTCATCCCGCCATCGAGCGCCACCGCGCGCTGGAACCCCATCTCGCGCAGCGTGGCCGCGGCCAGGGTGGAGATGCGGCCGAATTCGCAGCAGGTGACGATGTGGCGGGTGGGATCGGGCAGTTCCTCGTTCACCCGCAGCTCCAGCTGGCCGCGCGGCAGCAGCTTGGCGCTGGGGATGTGGCCGGCCTCCCAGGCCTCGCGCTCGCGCACGTCCAGCACCACCAGCTCGGTGTCGCCGGCGGCGATGCGGTCGCGCAGCTGCGCCATGGACATGAAGGGCACGGACGCGGCCGCCTCGGCCAGCATCTGCGCCACCGTCTTGCCGCCACTGAGGTTGGTGCGCAGCGCCTCGGTGATGTGGGTCGGCATGTCCAGGTTGAGGCTGGCCATCAGCGCCACGAACTCGTCGCGGTCGCGCACCTGCAGGCGCGGGTTGCCGGCCAGCTCCTCGCCCAGCGTGGTGTGGTCCCGGCCCTTGTACTCGTGCGCCGGGAACACCAGCGTGGCTGGGTCCAGCCGCAGCAGCTTGCCGAACAGGCTGTCGTGCAGCGCCGACGAATCGCCGGTCGGCAGGTCGGTGCGGCCGGTGCCGCCGATCAGCAGGGTGTCGCCGGTGAAGACCCGGTCCTCGACATGCAGGCACATCGAGTCGCGCGTGTGGCCCGGCGTGTGCAGCACCTGCAGGCGCAGCTTGCCCACCACCACCATGTCGCCGTCGTCCACGCGCATGTCCACCGTGGGCACGGTGCTTTCGCGGTGCATGACGACGGGCGCGTCCACCTTGCGCGCCAGCTGCTTGCTGGCCGAGAAGTGGTCCGCGTGCGTGTGGGTGTCAATGACGTAGCGGATGCGCAGGCCGTCGCGCGCGGCCAGCGCGAGGTAGCGGTCGATCTGGCTCACCTCGGGGTCGACCACTGCGGCCGCGCAGGTCGCCTGGCAGCCGACCAGGTAGGAACGGCAGCCGCCGGTGGCGATCTGCTCGAACAGCATGGCGCCGCCCCGCGTCAGCGCGGTTGGCTGACCACGCGCAGGTAGGGCTTGACGGTCTTCCAGCCGCCCGGGAACAGCTTCTTGGCTTCTTCGTCCGTCACGGAGCCGGCGATGATCACGTCATCGCCCTGCTTCCAGTTGGCCGGCGTGGCCACCCGGTGCTTGGCGGTCATCTGGATGGAATCGATCACGCGCAGGATCTCGTCGAAGTTGCGGCCCGTGGTCATCGGGTAGGCCAGCATCATCTTGATGCGCTTGTCGGGGCCGACCACGAACACCGTGCGCACCGTCTGGTTGGTGGCGGCGGTGCGGCCGTCGGAACTGCCGGGCTCCTCGGCGGGCAGCATGTTGTAGAGCTTGGAGACGGCCAGGTCGCGGTCCGCGATGATCGGGTAGTTGACCTTGGCGCCCTGCGTCTCCTCGATGTCGCCCAGCCATTTCTGGTGGCTGTCCACCGGGTCGACGCTCAGGCCGATCAGCTTGGCATTGCGCTTGGTGAACTCGGGCTCGATGCGCGCCATGTACCCCAGCTCGGTGGTGCACACGGGCGTGAAGTCCTTGGGGTGCGAGAACAGGATGGCCCAGCCGTCGCCGATCCACTCGTGGAAGTCGATCGGGCCCTTCGTGGTTTCGGCCTTGAAGTTGGGCACCACGTCGTTGATGCGAAGGGTCATGGTCATCTCCTCTCGTGGAGCGGACGGTGCCGCGGAACAAGGATGATGCGGCGCGCCGTCGAGGGGCGTCAAGGCACGCTACCAGGGTCGGCGCGGTGCGGATGGGATAATCGCAGGCTGCGCCAGCAACGCCTGCTCAACAGACATGACGACCACCCTCAAAGCCGCCGACCTCATCGAATCCATCTCGGCCGCGCTGCAATACATCAGCTACTACCACCCGGCCGACTACATCGCCCACCTGGCCCGCGCCTACGAGCGCGAACAGAGCGCCGCGGCCAAGGACGCCATCGCGCAGATCCTCACCAACAGCAAGATGAGCGCGACCGGCCACCGGCCGATCTGCCAGGACACCGGCATCGTCAACGTGTTCCTGAAGATCGGGATGGACGTGCGATTTGAAGGCTTCGACGGCAGCCTGGAAGACGCGGTCAACGAAGGCGTGCGCCGCGGCTACAACCATCCGGACAACACGCTGCGCGCCAGCGTGGTGGCCGACCCCCAATTCGCCCGCAAGAACACCAAGGACAACACGCCGGCGGTGATCTTCACGGAGCTGGTGCCCGGCGACAAGGTGGACGTCACGGTCGCGGCCAAGGGCGGCGGCAGCGAGAACAAGAGCAAGATGGTGATGCTCAACCCGAGCGACTCGGTGGTCGACTGGGTGCTCAAGACCGTGCCGACCATGGGTGCGGGCTGGTGCCCTCCCGGGATGCTGGGCATCGGCATCGGCGGCACCGCCGAGAAGGCGGTGCTGATGGCCAAGGAAAGCCTGATGGACGACCTGGACATGTACGAGCTGCAGGCCAAGGCTTCGAAGGGCGAGAAGCTCACGCAGGTCGAGGAGATGCGGCTGGAGCTGTTCGAGAAGGTCAATGCGCTGGGCATCGGCGCGCAGGGCCTGGGCGGCCTGACGACCGTGCTCGACGTCAAGATCAAGATGTACCCGACGCACGCCGCCAGCAAGCCGGTGGCGATGATCCCCAACTGCGCGGCCACGCGCCACGCGCACTTCGTGCTGGATGGCTCCGGCCCGGTCTACCTCGAGGCGCCCAGCCTCGACCTGTGGCCCCAGGTGGAGTGGATGCCCGACACGCAGAAGAGCCGTCGAGTGAACCTGGACACCCTGACGCCCGCGGAAGTGGCGAGCTGGAAGCCCGGTGAGACGCTGCTGCTCAACGGCAAGATGCTCACCGGCCGCGACGCTGCGCACAAGCGCATCCAGGACATGCTGGCCAAGGGCGAGAAGCTGCCGGTGGACTTCACCAACCGGGTGATCTACTACGTGGGCCCGGTGGACCCGGTGCGCGACGAGGCCGTGGGCCCGGCCGGCCCCACCACCGCCACGCGCATGGACAAGTTCACCGACATGATGCTGTCGCAGACCGGCCTGATCGCGATGATCGGCAAGGCCGAACGCGGCCCGACGGCGATCGAGGCGATCAAGAAGCACCGCTCCGCCTACCTGATGGCGGTGGGCGGCGCCGCCTACCTGGTGAGCAAGGCGATCAAGCAGGCTCGCGTGGTCGGCTTCGAGGACCTGGGCATGGAAGCGATCTACGAGTTCGACGTGGTCGACATGCCGGTGACGGTGGCGGTGGACGCCGGCGGCACCAGCGCCCACATCACCGGCCCGGCCGAGTGGAGCAAGCGCATCGCCACCGGGGAGTTCAAGAACATCCCCGTGGCCGCGGCCTGACGGGGACGCTCAGGCGGGCGCGAGCCGCCCTTCGGGCAGCGCCGCTTCGTCGGCGTCCGACGCGGCCTGCCGGCCGCGCTGCACGTCCACCTTGGCCAGCAGCACGAGCCCGACGACGAACAGCGCGGTCGTCGACAGGATGGCCGTGCGCTGGTTGCCGCCGGTGGCCCAGGTGATCGCGCCGTAGGTGAGCGGCCCCACGATGCTGGCGGCACGGATCGCGAAGGTCCACAGGCCGAAGAACTCGGCCGACTGCTTCCTCGGGGCGAACATGCCGGCCATCGCGCGGCCCGCGGACTGGCTGGACCCCATGCACAGGCCGGCGATGGCCGCGGCCCACCAGAAGCCGCCCTTGGTGGTGGTGAGCGCCGCGATCACGCAGGTGGCGATCCAGCCCACCAGCGTGCTGCCCAGCGCCAGCTTGTGGCCGATGCGGTCCTGCAGGTAGCCCCAGGCGAAGGCTCCGCCCGCGGCCGCGAGGTTGAGCACGAAGATCAGCACCATGGTTTCCTGCGGCTCGAAACCGATCACCTGCTCCGCGTAGATCGCGGCCAAGGCAACGGCCACCGCCACGCCGCCCTGGTAGAACACGGCGCACGCCATCAGCCACATGAAGTCGCGGTAGCGGCGCGCCTGGCGGAAGGTCTGGCGCAGCTGCTGCAGCGATGCGCTCAGGCCGCCCTGCCGCAGGGCCTTGGGGTCGGGCTGGGCGCGCTCGCGCAGCAGCCGGAAGGTGACCAGCGAGGCCAGGCCGTAGATCGCCGCCGTCACCAGCATGGTGACCGGCACGAACTCCTGCGCGGGGATGCCCTGCTTCTGCGCCCACAGCACGTAGGCCAGGCAGATGCCCAGCGCCAGCATGCCGCCGAAGTAGCCGAAGCCCCAGCCCCAGCCACTGACCTTGCCCAGCGCGTGGGGCCGGGCCAGCTCGGGCAGGAAGGACGCCGTCAGCGACTCGCCATAGCTGAAGAAGGTGTTGGAGACGATGATCAGCAGCATCGCCATCGCGACCGATCCCGGCTGCGCCAGCGCCAGCGCCGCGGTGCTGACGACGCACGCGGCGGTGACCACCATCAGCAGCGTCTTCTTGGCTGCGCGCAGGTCGGCCCAGGCGCCCAGGCTGGGCATGGTGAGCATCACGATCGCATAGGAGATCGACAGCGCCGCCGTCCAGGCGAAGGTGGCCCAGGGCGCCTTGCCCGCGATGCCGCCGACGAAGTAGGCCGCGAACACCGCCGTGATCACGACCGTGGTGTAGCCCGAGTTGGCGAAGTCGTACATCGCCCAGCCGAACACCTCGCGCTTGCGCACGCCGGGATTCAGCGCGTCCTGCGGGAACAAGGCCATTGCCGCCCTCCTCCAGTGAAAACGCGGCCTTGGGGGCCGCGTGTCGTTCGCCTCAATGCAGGTGGCGCGGTCGCCGCCCGCCGCCGTGCCCACCGCCACCACCGCCTCCGCGGGGCGGCTTGCCGATCTCCAGGGAGCTGACCAGCGCGTCGAAGCGCTGGGAGAACAGCTTGTCGATCTCGGCCACCACGCCGCCCAGCTCCTGGCTGTCGAAGTGGCGTTCCATCAGGTTGACAACGTCCTCCACCAGCAGGTCGCGCTGCACCTGCATGATGGCCGCGGGCGTGGGGCCGACGAAGAGCATGACGAAGTCGTCGCGCGATTCGGCCTCGGGCGGCTCTTCTTCCTCGTCGAACTCGGCGTCGTAGAAGGTGACCTCGATGGCGGCGCCCTGCTCGGCCAGTTCGTTGAGGCTCATGCACATGTCGTCGAGCGACTGGCGGAAGTCCATGTCGCCGCCGACGGTCCAGCACATGGTGAGCAGGTGCTCCTGGGCGTCGAACTTGATGCCGGGCTCTTCCTCGTAGGCGCTCTCGGCGCCGTCGGCCAGTGAGCGGGCCCCGGCGTACTTCCACAAGGGCTTGAGCGCCTCCTGCAGCTGCGCGTAGCTGACGTCGGCGCGCAGCGGCACGTCGCCGTGGACGTGGATCTCGAAGGGGGCGTTGTCGTAATTGGCCATGTCCGTCTGCCTCTGGGGGCGCGCCTGCCGCGGGCCCGTCCCGCCGCTCGTGGTGCCTCGAGCCGGGGTCGAACCGGCACGCCGCCTTTCAGCGAGCCGCGGATTTTAAGTCCGCTGTGTCTACCAATTTCACCATCGAGGCGCGCGGCTCAATGTACGCCAAAAAGGAAACAGCCCCGCCGAGGCGGGGCTGCACAGCTGGAGGCGCGTACCGGAGTCGAACCGATCTAAACGGATTTGCAATCCGCTGCATAACCGCTTTGCTAACGCGCCAGCATCTCGAGTGAAAAAGGGAAGCCTGGGCTTCCCTTTTTCGAGTAGTTGGAGCGGGAGACGAGTCTCGAACTCGCGACCTCAACCTTGGCAAGGTTGCGCTCTACCAACTGAGCTACTCCCGCGTGAGTCCACGATTATAGGGGGAAAAAATCGCCTCCCTCGCAGCTCGACAGAAAATTTTCAGTGCTTCACCGAGACCGGCACCGCGGGCGCGACGTCGGGCGCCGCGGCAGCGGCCGCGGCCTCTTCTTCCAGCGGCGTCGGCTGGCGTTCGAGCGCCACTTCCAGCACGCGGTCGATCCACTTGACCGGCACGATCTCCAGGCCCGTCTTCACGTTGTCCGGGATGTCCTGCAGGTCCTTGGCGTTCTCTTCGGGGATCAGCACCGTCTTGATGCCGCCGCGCAGCGCCGCGAGCAGCTTCTCCTTCAGGCCGCCGATCGCCGTCACCTCGCCGCGCAGCGTGATCTCGCCCGTCATGGCGACGTCGCTGCGCACCGGGATGCCGGTGAGCGCCGAGACGATGGCCGTCGTCATCGCGATGCCGGCGCTCGGGCCGTCCTTGGGCGTCGCGCCGTCGGGCACGTGGATGTGCATGTCCTTCTTCTCGAACACTTCATCCTTGATGCCCAGCACGCGCGAGCGGCTGCGCACGACGGTGCGCGCGGCTTCCACCGACTCCTTCATCACGTCGCCCAGCGAACCGGTGCGCTGGATGACGCCCTTGCCCGGCATCAGCGCGGCCTCGATGGTCAGCAGGTCGCCGCCCACCTCGGTCCAGGCCAGGCCGACCACCTGGCCCACCTGGTTCTGCTTCTCGGCACGGCCGTAGGTGAACTTGCGAACGCCGAGGAAGTCGTTGAGGTTCTCCGCATTGACGATCACCCGGGGCTTCATCTTCTTGAGCTGCAGGCCCTTGACCACCTTGCGGCAGATCTTGGACAGCTCGCGCTCTAGCGAGCGAACGCCGGCCTCGCGCGTGTAGTAGCGCACGATGTCGCGGATGGCGTCCTCGGCCACCTCGAGCTCCTCGCTCTTGACGCCGTTGTTCTTCAGCTGCTTGGGCAGCAGGTACTTGATGGCGATGTTGACCTTCTCCTCCTCGGTGTAGCCCGAGAGGCGGATCACTTCCATCCGGTCCAGCAGCGCCGGCGGGATGTTCATCGAGTTGGACGTCGCCACGAACATCACGTCCGACAGGTCGAAGTCGACTTCGACGTAGTGGTCGCTGAAGGTGTGGTTCTGCTCGGGGTCCAGCACCTCCAGCAGAGCACTGGACGGGTCGCCGCGGAAGTCGGTGCCCAGCTTGTCGATCTCGTCCAGCAGGAACAGGGGGTTGCGCGTGCCCACCTTGGACAGCGACTGCAGCACCTTGCCCGGCAGCGCGCCGATGTAGGTGCGGCGGTGGCCGCGGATCTCCGCCTCGTCGCGCATGCCGCCCAGCGCCATGCGGACGTACTTGCGGCCGGTGGCCTTGGCCACCGACTGCCCCAGCGAGGTCTTGCCGACCCCGGGCGGGCCGACCAGGCACAGGATGGGCGCCTTCACCTTGTCGACGCGCTGCTGCACCGCGAGGTATTCGAGGATGCGGTCCTTGACCTTCTCCAGGCCGTAGTGGTCCTCGTTGAGGACGTCCTCGGCATGCGTCAGGTTGTGCTTGATCTTGGTCCGCTTGCTCCACGGCAGGCCGGTGAGCACGTCGATGTAGTTGCGCACCACGGTGGCCTCGGCCGACATGGGGGACATCAGCTTGAGCTTCTTGAGCTCGCCCTCGGCCTTCTTCAGGGCGTCCTTGGGCATCTTGGCCGACTTGATCTTCTTCTCGATCTCCTCGATGTCGGCCCCTTCCTCGCCCTCGCCCAGCTCCTTCTGGATGGCCTTGACCTGCTCGTTCAGGTAGAAGTCGCGCTGGTTCTTCTCCATCTGGCGCTTGACGCGCGAGCGGATCTTCTTGTCGACGTTGAGGATGTCGACCTCGCGCTCGATCTGCTCGAACAGGTTCTCCAGGCGGCCCTTGATGTCGGCCAGGTCCAGGACGATCTGCTTGTTGTCCAGCTTCAGCGGCAGGTGCGCGGCGATGGTGTCGGCCAGGCGGCCGGCGTCGTCGATGCTCGAGATGGAAGTGAGGATCTCCGGCGGGATCTTCTTGTTCAACTTCACGTACTGGTCGAACTGCTGCATCACCGCGCGGCGCAGCGCCTCGATCTCGCTCGACTTGGACTCGTGCTCGGCCGCATCCACCGGCGTGACGTTGGCGACGAAGTGGGCCTCGCCCTCCTCGATCTTGTTCACCCGGGCGCGCTGCTGGCCTTCGACCAGCACCTTCACCGTTCCGTCCGGCAGCTTGAGCATCTGCAGGATGGTGGAGACGCAGCCGACCTCGAACATGTCGTTGACCGATGGCTCGTCCTTGGCCGCGGCCTTCTGCGCCACCAGCATGATGCGGCGCTCGGCCTCCATCGCGGCCTCGAGCGCCTTGATGCTCTTGGGCCGGCCGACGAACAGCGGGATCACCATGTGGGGGAACACCACCACGTCGCGCAGCGGCAGCAGCGGCAGGTCGATCGGGGTGGCGGGGAGCGGGATGTGTCCGGACATGAAAATCCTTGTGTTACCGGGCTTAGATGGCACGGAAGGAGGCATTTTCAACCCGTCCGGCCGCACGCGGGGCGCGGGGGACGGGAAGACTGCGGGGAATCACCAGGAAACGGTCGGGTGTCAGGCCTTCTTGGCCGCTTCCCGGTAGACCAGCAGCGGCGGCTTGTTCTCTTCGATGGTGGACTCGTCCACCACGACCTTGTCGACGTTCGAGGTGTTGGGCAGCTCGAACATGGTGTCGATCAGCGACTGCTCCAGGATGGAGCGCAGGCCCCGGGCCCCGGTCTTGCGGGCCAGCGCCTTGCGGGCGATGGCGCGAAGCGCGCTGGGCCGGATCTCCAGGTCCACGCCTTCCATGGCCAGCAGCTTGGCGTACTGCTTGACCATGGCGTTCTTCGGCTCGGTCAGGATCTGGATCAGGGCGTCTTCCGACAGCTCGGCCAGCGTGGCCACCACCGGCATGCGGCCGACCAGCTCGGGGATCAGGCCGAACTTGATCAGGTCCTCCGGCTCGACCTCGCGGAAGACGTCGGTCAGGCTGCGCTGGGCCTTGCTCTTGACCGCCGCCCCGAAGCCGATGCCCGAGCCTTCGGTGCGCTGCTCGATCACCTTCTCCAGCCCGGCGAAGGCGCCGCCGCAGATGAACAGGATGTTGGTCGTGTCGATCTGCAGGAAGTCCTGGTTCGGGTGCTTGCGTCCGCCCTGCGGCGGCACGCTGGCCATGGTGCCTTCGATCAGCTTCAGCAGGGCCTGCTGCACGCCCTCGCCCGACACGTCGCGCGTGATGCTGGGGTTGTCGGACTTGCGCGAGATCTTGTCGATCTCGTCGATGTACACGATGCCGCGCTGGGCCCGCTCCACCTCGTAGTTGCAGCTCTGGAGCAGCTTCTGGATGATGTTCTCGACGTCCTCGCCGACGTAGCCGGCTTCGGTCAGCGTGGTGGCGTCGGCCATCACGAAGGGCACGTCGAGCATGCGCGCCAGGGTCTGGGCCAGCAGGGTCTTGCCCGAGCCGGTGGGGCCGATCAGGAGGATGTTGCTCTTGGTGAGCTCGACGTCGTCCTTCTTGGCCTTTTCCTTGTGGCGCAGGCGCTTGTAGTGGTTGTACACGGCCACCGAGAGGGCGCGCTTGGCCGCCTCCTGCCCGATGACGTAGTTGTCCAGGTTGGCCTTGATCTCGCTGGGCGTGGGCAGGTCGCCGCGCGCCTCGCGCTGCTCCTCACCCGCGGGCAGCTCGTCGCGGATGATCTCGTTGCACAGGTCGATGCACTCGTCGCAGATGAAAACCGAAGGCCCTGCGATGAGCTTCTTGACCTCGTGCTGGCTCTTGCCGCAGAACGAGCAATAGAGCGTTTTCTCGCTGGATGAGCCCTTCTTGTCGGCCATGGATGCGCTTTCCGTCGCGTGGATTTTCAATGATAACCAAACGGACCCCGGCAGCCCCTGTCAGTGGGGATGCCGTTGTCCCACCGCAACCGCAAGGCGGCAGAAGTCGTGCGCAACGGGGGTCGGCGGCGCTCAGGGCCGCTTGGCGATGACCTGGTCGACCAGGCCGTATTCCTTGCCCTCGTCGGCGGACAGGAAGTAGTCGCGCTCGGTGTCGCGCTCGATCCGCTCGAGCGGCTGGCCGGTCTTCTCGGCCAGGATCCTGTTCAGGATCGCCCGGGTCTTGAGGATGTCCTTGGCGTGGATCTCGATGTCCGTGGCCTGCCCCTGCATGCCGCCCAGCGGCTGGTGGATCATGATCTTGGAGTGCGGCAGCGAGAAGCGCTTGCCCTTGGCGCCGGCGGCCAGCAGGAAGGCGCCCATGCTGGCGGCCATGCCGGTGCACAGCGTGGAGACGTCCGGCTTGATGAAGTTCATCGTGTCGTAGATCGCCATGCCGGCGCTCACGCTGCCGCCGGGGGAGTTGATGTAGAACGAGATGTCCTTGTCGGGGTTCTCGCTCTCCAGGAACAGCAGCTGCGCCACGACCAGGTTGGCGGTCTGGTCGTTGACCGGGCCCACCAGGAACACCACCCGCTCCTTGAGCAGGCGCGAATAGATGTCGTAGGACCGCTCGCCGCGGCCGGACTGCTCGATGACCATCGGGATCATGCCGAGGGCCTGGGTGTCAAGTGCGCTCATTAATTTCTCGGGAAGTGCGGCTCTTACTGTAGCCAAAAAAGACATGGGGCCTGCGCGCCGGACTGCAAGTCCCGGCACCAGGCCCCTGGGAGCGAACGGCCCTCGGGCCGCCCTCGTCAGCCCTGCCCCATCAGCTCGTCGAAGGACACCGGCTTGTCCTTGACCTGGGCCTTGGCGAGCACGAACTCCGTGACGTTGTTCTCGATCACCACGGCCTCGACCTCGGCCAGGCGGCGGTTGTCGCCGTAGTACCAGCGCACGACTTCGGCCGGCTTCTCGTAGCTGGCGGCCAGCTCTTCCACGTGGGCGCGGATCTGCTCGGGCTTGGCCTGCAGGCTGTTGGAGCGAACCAGTTCGGCCACCACCAGGCCCAGGCGCACGCGGCGCTCGGCCTGCGGGCGCACGATGTCCTCGGGGATCGGCAGCTTGTCGGCGTCCTTCAGCCCGCGCTGCTTCAGCTCGGCGCGCTGGCCCTCGATCATGCGGTCGATCTCGGCCTGCACGCTGCTCTTGGGCAGGTCCAGTTCGGCCTTGGACACCAGGGCGTCCATCACGGCCTGCTTGTTCTTGGCCAGCAGGCGGAACTTGACCTCGCGCTCCAGGTTCTTCTTGATGTCGGCGCGCAGCGCCTCGACCGTGCCTTCGGCGATGCCCAGCGACTTGGCCAGGTCCTCGTTGACCTCGGGCAGCTTGGCCGCCTCGATCTTCTTGACCGTCACCATGAAGTCGGCCGTCTTGCCGGCCACGTCCTTGCCGTGGTAGTCGGCCGGGAAGGCCAGCGGGAAGGTCTTGCTCTCGCCGGACTTCATGCCGCGCACGGCGTCCTCGAACTCCTTGAGCATCTGGCCTTCGCCGACCAGGAACTGGAAGTCCTCGGCCTTGCCGCCCTGGAACGTCTCGCCGTCGATCTTGCCCTCGAAGTCCACGGTGACGCGGTCGCCGTCCTGGGCCGCGGCGTCCTGCGCGCGCTGCGCGAACGTGCGGCGCTGCTTGCGCAGGATGTCCAGGGTCTTGTCGATGGCGGCGTCGCTCACCTCGGCGGCAAGCTTCTCGACCTCGGCCGTGGCCAGGTCGCCGATCTTCACCTCGGGGAACACCTCGAATACCGCGTCGAAGGCCAGCTGGCCCTCGGGCGCCTCTTCCTTCTCGGTGATCTTGGGCTGGCCGGCCACCCGCAGCTTGGCCTCGTTGGCGGCCTGGGCGAAAGCCTCGCCCACCTTGTCGTTCATCACCTCGTAGTGCACCGAGTAGCCGTAGCGCTGGGCCACGACGTTCATCGGCACCTTGCCGGGCCGGAAGCCGTCCATCTTGACGGTGCGCGCCAGGCGCTTGAGGCGGGAATCGACTTCGGACTTGATCGCGTCGGCGGGCAGCGTCAGCGTGATCTTGCGTTCCAGCTTGTCGAGGGTTTCAACGGTCACGGCCATGGTGGTTCTCTTCGAGGTTTCAATCGTGGTGCGCGGGGTCGGACTCGAACCGACACGCCCGTGAAGGCGTCAGGACCTAAACCTGGTGCGTCTACCAATTTCGCCACCCGCGCGGTCCAAAAGCAGGGCGGGCGGCCGGGATTGAACACCGGCCGCCCGCCCGAATTCGGTCAGTCCACGATTTTAATCTAGACCGGCACCGGCTCCGCGGGAGCGGCCGGCTCAGCCGCCTGCGCGCCCGGCCGCTTGACCCGGAACCAGGCCGCGTACATCGCCGGCAGCGCCAACAGCGTCAGCACGGTGGCCACGATCAGGCCACCCATGATGGCCACCGCCATCGGCCCCCAGAACACCGAGCGCGAGAGCGGGATCATGGCCAGCACGGCCGCGGCGGCGGTCAGCACGATGGGCCGCAGCCGGCGCACCGCCGATTCCACGATCGCCTCCCAGGCCGGCACGCCGCGCGCGCGGTCCTGCTCGATCTGGTCGATCAGGATCACCGAGTTGCGCTGGATCATCCCCATGAGCGCGATCACGCCCAGCAGCGCCACGAAGCCGAACGGCCGGTCCAGCAGCAACAGCGCGCCCGCCACGCCGGCGATGCCCAGCGGCCCGGTCAGGAACACCAGCATCGCGCGGCTGAAGCTGTGCAGCTGCAGCATCAGCAGGGTGAAGGTGATGAACAGCATCACCGGCACCCCGGCCGAGATCGAGGACGAGCCCTTGGAGCTCTCCTCCACCGCGCCGGCCACCTGGATCTGGTAGCCCGGCGTCCACTTCGCCTCGAGCTCGCGCAGCTTGGGCAGCAACTGCGCCGTCACCGTGGCGCCCTGCAGGCCTTCGACGATGTCGCCCTGCACCGTGATCGCGTAGCTGCGGTTCTCGCGCCACATCACGCCCGGCTCCCAGGTGAACACGGGCTTGGCGATCTGCGTCAGCGGGATCGACCTGCCCGAAGCCGTCGGCAGGTAGGCGTTGCCCAGGTCGGTGATCGCGTTGCGCTCGTCCAGCGGCTGGCGCAGCACGATGTCGATCAGCTTGTCGCCCTCGCGGTACTGCCCGACCGGCGTGCCGGCCAGGATGGTGCGCGAGGCCTGCGCGATGGACTGGCTGGTCACGCCCAGCGTGCGCGCCTTGGCCTGGTCGATCTCCAGGCGCAGCACCTTGACCGCTTCGTTCCAGTTGTCGTTGACGCCGCGCGTGTTGGGGCTGGCGCGCACCACCTGCTTGACCTGGTCGGCGTAGCCGCGCAGCGTCGCGGGATCCTGGCCCACCACGCGGAACATCACGGGGTAAGGCACCGGCGGCCCGTTGGGCAGCAGCGTCACGCGGCCGCGCACCTCGGGGAACTCCGCCGCCAGCAGGCCGGGCAGCTTCACGCGCAGCGTCTCGCGCGTCTTCAGGTCCTGCGGCATCACGATCAGCTGCGACACGTTGGTCTGCGGGAACACCTGGTCCAGCGGCAGGTAGAAGCGCGGCACGCCCGAGCCCACCCAGGTGCTGACGGAGGTGACGCCCGCCTCGCGCTTGAGGCGCGCCTCCACGCGGCGCGCCACGTCCTCGTTCGCCGTGAACGACGTGCCCTCGGGCGACCACAGCGCCACCAGGACCTCCGGCCGGCTCGAATCGGGGAAGAACTGCTGCTGCACCTTGCCCATGCCGGCGATGCCGAGGGCGAACACCACCAGCGTCGCGCCTATCGTCAGCCAGCGGTGCTCCACGCACCAGTCGACGGTGCGGCGGAAGCGCCGGTAGAACGGCGTGTCGAAGTGCTCGTGGTGCTCGCTGGAGACGGGCTTGGGCTTGAGCAGCAGCGTGCCCAGGTAGGGCACGAAATAGACCGACACCAGCCAGCTGAGCACCAGCGCGACCACCGTCACCGCGAAGATGGCGAAGGTGTATTCGCCGACGGTGGACCTGGCCATGCCGATCGGCAGGAAGCCGGTGGCCGTGATCAGCGTGCCGGTGAGCATGGGCATCGCGGTCACCTCGTAGGCGAAGGTGGCGGCGCGGACCTTGTCGTAGCCCTCCTCCATCTTCCGCACCATCATCTCCACGGCGATGATGGCGTCGTCCACCAGCAGGCCCAGCGCGATGATCAGCGAGCCCAGCGAGATCTTGTGCAGCCCGATCCCCCAGTAGTGCATGGCCAGGAAGGTGACGGCCAGCACCAGCGGGATGGTGATGCCCACCACCAGGCCGGGCCGCATGTCCACGTACCAGCGCTTCCACAGCGGCAATGCCGCGGCGTCGGGCCGCTTGTGCAGGCCCAGGCTGATGAAGCTCACCGCCAGCACGATCACCACGGCCTCGATCAGCACGCGCACGAACTCGTTGACCGAGGTGGCCACGGCCTTGGGCTGGTCCTGCAGCTGCACCAGGCGGACGCCGGCCGGCAGGCCGTCCTCGATCCGGTTGAACGCGCTGCGCAGCGACTGGCCCAGCTCGATGATGTCGCCGCCCTTGGTCATGGACACGCCCAGCGCGATCACCTCGCGCCCGTCGTGCCGCACCTTCACCAGCGGCGGATCGACGTAGGCGCGCCGGATCTCGGCGATGTCGCCCAGCTTGAGCTGGTTGCCCGAGCTGCCGCGGATCGGCATCGCGGCCAGCTGTTCCACCGCCTCGAACTGCCCACCCACGCGCACCTGCACCACGTCCAGCGGCGTCTGCACCGCGCCGGCCGACTCCACCGCGTTCTGCTGGCCGAGCTGGGCCAGCACCTGGTTCAGGTCCAGCCCCAGCTGCGCCAGGCGCTTTTGCGACACCTCGACGAACAGCTTCTCGTCCTGCACGCCGAACAGCTCCACCTTGGCCACGTCGGGCACGCGCAGCAATTGCTGGCGCACGTCGTCGGCGAAGGTCTTGAGCTCGGCGTAGCTGAAGCCCGGGTCGGCCTTCAGCGCGTAGATGACGCCATAGACGTCACCGAATTCGTCGTTGAAGAACGGGCCCTGGATGCCGGGCGGCAGCGTGGCGCGCATGTCGCCGACCTTCTTGCGCACCGTGTACCAGACGTTGGCGACCTCGGAAGGCTTCGACGAGTCCTTGATCTGGAAGATGATCTGCGATTCGCCCGGCTTGGAGTAGCTGCGGATCACGTCGGCGTACGGCACCTCCTGCAGCGTCCGCTCGATCTTGTCGGTGACCTGCTCGGCCACCTGCTGCGCGGTGGCGCCCGGCCAGTTCGTGCGCACCACCATCGCGCGGAAGGTGAAGGGCGGGTCCTCGTCCTGCCCCAGCTGGAAGTAGGCCGCGAAGCCCAGCACCATCAGCACCACCATCAGGTAGCGCGTGAGCGCCGGGTGCTCCAGCGCCCAGCGGGAAAGGTTGAAGCCGCGGGCGGGCGTGTCGTCGTCGCGCATGGCGGCCCTCACTTGCCGGCGGCGACCGGTTGCACCGCCGCCGCGGAGATGGCGCCGTTGGCGTCCTTGGGCGTGGCCACGCCGTTCGGCGAACCCACGCGTTCCTCGTAGATGCGCACCTTCTGGCCTGGTGCAAGCACATGCACGCCGGCGGCCACGACCAGCATGCCCGGCTCCACCCCGCGCGCGATCACGGCCTCGTTGCCGTCGGCCGTGGCGATCTGCACCGGCTGCGAGCGCACGGTCATGGAAGCCTTGTCCAGCACCCACACCGCGGTGGCGTTGCCGTCCTGGCGCAGCGCGCT
Source organism: Ramlibacter sp. Leaf400 (assembly GCF_001424545.1). Lineage (GTDB taxonomy): Bacteria > Pseudomonadota > Gammaproteobacteria > Burkholderiales > Burkholderiaceae_C > Ramlibacter. The sequence goes on from NZ_LMQL01000011.1 coordinate 200,990, forward strand.
GGTGGGCAGCTTGATGACCTGGGCGCCGGCCTGGCTGAGCGACTGCGGCGCGACGTAGGCCGTGGCGCCCAGGGGCGGCTGCACGGAGGGCTCCAGCGACACCTTGACCGAATAGGTGCGGGTCACGGGATCGGCGCTGGCCGCCACTTCGCGCACCTTTCCTGCCACCGTGGCACCGTTGGCCCAGACCCGAACGTCCACGTCGGAGTTCGGCCGGATCGCGGCCACCTTGTCTTCGGGCACGGCGAACACCACGTCGCGCGGCCCGTCCTGCGCGATGCGCACCACCGGCGCACCGGCGGTCACCACCTGGCCCGGCTCGGCTTCGATGGCGGTGATCACGCCCGACACGTCGGCCACCAGCCGCGTGTAGCCGGCCTGGTTGGACTGGGTGGCCAGCTGCGCCTGGGCCTGCTCAAGTTGCGCCTGGGCCGCCTTCAGCGCCGTCTCACGGCGCTCGAGGTCGGCGCCGCTGATGAAGTTCTGGTCCCGCAGGGTCGAAAAGCGCTTGAAGTCCGCCGCCGCCAGGTCGCGGTTGGTGCTGGCGGCAGCGACCTGCGCCCGTGCGGCTTCGGCGGCCAGGCGGTAGTCCTGCGGATCGAGCTGCGCCAGCACCTGGCCCGGCTTCACTCGCTGCCCCACCTCGGCCTGCCGCTGGACGATCTTGCCGGCGACCCGGAACCCCAGGCGCGATTCCAGCCGGGGGCGCACCTCGCCCGCGAACTCGTGGGCCGACCCGAAGGTGCTCGCACCGACGGTCAGTACCTTGACCGAGCGGATCGGCTCGGGCGCCGGCTCGGGTTTGGAACATGCTGCGAGGGTGGCTGCGAGGAGCAGCGGCAGGAGCAGCCGCGGGCGGGCAGGAAACAGGCGCATGGTGGAAACCCCGAGGAAGACCGGATTGGATTGGCGGACGCTAATGACTGACCGGTTAGTAATCTAATTGTAAGCGCCCCGGCTTGTCAAGCGAGAATCCGGGCCGTGACTGCCCTGCACAGCGCACCGCGCGTCGACCATTACGAGAACTTTCCGGTTGCTTCCTGGCTCTGCCCGCCCCGGCTGAGGCCCGCCGTCGCGGCCATCTACTGGTTCGCACGGACGGCCGACGACATCGCCGACGAGGGCGATGCGCCGCCCCCGAAGAGGCTGGACGACCTGGCCGCGTACCGGGCGGACCTGCACGCGGCCGCGGCCGGCCGGCTCGTGTCGGACCGCTGGCCCCGCGTGTTTTTCCCGCTGGCCCGCGCGATGACGGAGTGGCGCCTGCCCCTGCCCGCATTGCAGGACCTGCTCAGCGCCTTCGAACAGGACGTGGCCAAGACCCGCGACGGGGCCGGCTATGCCGACCGGGCGGAGCTGCTGGACTACTGCCGCCGCTCGGCCGACCCGGTGGGCCGGCTGATGCTGCACCTGTACGGCGTGGACGACGCGGCTTCCATCGCGCGAAGCGATGCGATCTGCACGTCACTGCAGTTGATCAACTTCTGGCAGGACGTCGGCCAGGACCTGGCCCGCGGCCGCCGCTACCTGCCCGAGGCCGACTGCGCCTCGCACGGCGTCGATCCGGCGGCGCCCGGGTCGGCCCCCGCGCTGCAGCGGACAGCCTTGATCCGCGAGGAGTGCGAGTGGGCGCGCGGCCTGATGCTCGAAGGCGCGCCGCTGGTGCGCCGGGTTCCGGGCCGCGCCGGCTGGGAGCTGCGTGGCGTGGTGCAGGGCGGCCTGCGCATCCTGGACCGGGTCGAGGCGCTCGGCTTCGACACCTTCCACCACCGCCCCAAGCTCGGACCGTTCGATGCGCTGGTGGTCGCGACTCGCATGGTGCGGATGTGACAATCGCCCGATGACCCCGGAGCAATACGTCCAGGAGAAGGCGGCAGGTTCGGGCAGCAGCTTCTACTACGCCTTCCTCTTCCTCCCCGCGAGGCGGCGCGCCGCCATCACCGCGTTCTATGCCTTCTGCCGCGAGGTCGACGACGTCGTCGACGAGGTGGAGGACCCCGGCGTGGCGCAGACCAAGCTGGCGTGGTGGCAGACCGAGGTCGCGCGCGCCTTCGCCGGCGATCCGCAGCATCCGGTGATGCGCGCGCTGATGCCGCTGGCCCCCGAGTTCGCCATCGAGGAGCGGCAACTGCAGGCCGTGGTCCAGGGCTGCCGCATGGACCTGGAGCAGTCCCGCTACCTGGACTTCCCGGCGCTGGAGCGCTACTGCCACCTGGTGGCCGGCATCGTGGGCGAGGTGGCGGCGGGCATCTTCGGCCAGAGCCAGGACCAGACCACCGAATACGCCCACAAGCTGGGGCTGGCCTTCCAGCTGACCAACATCATCCGCGACGTCGGCGAGGACGCGCTGCGCGGCCGCATCTACCTGCCGATCAACGAGCTGCAGCAGTTCGACGTGAAGGCGCACGAGGTGCTGCAGCGCAAGTACTCCGACCGCTTCGTGGCGCTGATGCGCTTCCAGGCGCAGCGGGCGCACCGCCTCTACGACGAGGCGCTGGCCCTGCTGCCCCCGCAGGACCGGCGCAGCCAGAAGCCGGGCCTGATGATGGCCAGCATCTACCGCACGCTGCTGCGCGAGATCGAGGCCGACGGCTTCCAGGTGCTGAACCAGCGCGTCAGCCTCACGCCGCTGCGCAAGCTCTGGCTGGCCTGGAAGGTCCAGGCGCTGGGCCGGCTGTGAAGCTGGCCATCGTCGGCGCAGGCTGGGCCGGCCTGGCCGCCGCCGTGCGCGCCACGCAGGCCGGGCACGACGTCGTGGTCCATGAAGCCTCGCGCCAGTGGGGCGGCCGCGCGCGCTCGCTGGAGCTGAAGCTGCCCGGCGGCGGCACCGCGCTGCTGGACAACGGCCAGCACATCATGATCGGCGCCTACCGCGAGACGCTCGGGCTGATGCGCGCAGTCGGCGTCGATCCCGCACAGGCGCTGCTGCGGCTGCCCCTGACGCTGCGGTCCCCGGCCGGCAACGGGCTGGCGCTGCCCGACTGGCCCACGCCGCTCGATGCGGCCTGGGGCATCGCCAGCGCGCGCGGCTGGAGCTGGCGCGACAAGTTATCGCTGCTGCGGCACGCCCTGCAGTGGCAACTGCGACGCTTTCGCTGCCAAGAGGCGCTGACGGTGCAGCAGCTGTGCGAGGGCCTGCGGCCGGCCGTGATGCGCGACCTGGTGGAGCCGCTGTGCGTTGCGGCGCTCAACACGCCCGCGAAGCGGGCCAGCGGCGCGGTGTTCCTGCGCGTGCTCGAGGACGGCTTGTTCGGGCCGGCGCAGGACGGCTGGAATGCTTCCAACCTGCTGATCCCGCGGCTCGACCTGGGCCGGGTCTTCCCCGAAGCCGCGGCAGCGTGGCTGCAGACGCGGGGGGCGCAGCTTCGTCTGGGCGCACGCGTCCAATCACTGCGGCGTGCAGGCGCCGGCTGGGCCGTCGACGGCGAACCCTTCGACGCCGTGCTGCTGGCCTGCCCGCCCTGGGAAGCCGAGCGCCTGGTTGGCGAGAGCGGCATCGATGCTCCGGCCTGGCTGGCCGCCGCGCGCGGCCTCTCGCACGAGCCCATCGCCACCGTCTACGCCGAAGGCGGGCCCGCCCTGCCCCTGCCGATGCTGTCCCTGGAATCCGGCCCCGACGCGCCCGCGCAGTTCGTGTTCGACCGGGCCCAGCTCGGCGGGCCCGCGGGCGTGCTCGCCTTCGTCGTCAGCGCCAGCCCGCGCGAGGCGCAGGCGATCGAGCAACACGTGACCGCGCAGGCCGCATCGCTGGGCTGGAGCGTGCGGCCGCTCAAGACCGTGGTCGAAAAGCGCGCCACCTTCGCCTGCCTGCCCGGGCTGGTCCGGCCGCCGGTGGGCGTGGCCGAGGGTTTGCTGGCCTGCGGCGACTACGTGGAAGGCCCCTACCCGGCGACGATCGAAGGGGCGGTGCGCTCGGCCCTGGCGGCGGTCGAGCGCCTCAGTCCGCCAGCAGCTCGCACAGCTGCGTGAGCGTCGTCACCGTTGCGTGCGGCTCTTGCGGATGCGGCCACGCGTGGTCGCCGCGGTTGACCCACACGGCCTGCATGCCGGCGTTGAGCGCGCCCAGCACGTCCAGCGTGGCGTCGTCGCCCACGTGCAGCACCTCCTGCGGCATCACCTCCACCGCGCCGGCGGCGGCCAGGAAGATGCGCGCGTCCGGCTTGCCCACGCCGAACTCGCGCGCCGACACCGCGGCGCGGAAGTAGGCCGCCAGGCCGACCCGCTCCAGGTCGGCGTTGCCGTTGGACAGGCTCACCAGCGGGAAGCGCTCCGACAGCTTCTGCAGCGCCGGCCGCACGTCCTCGAACAGCTCCACCTGCTGGCGTGCCGCGAAGAAGGCGTCGAAGGCGGCCTCGGCCATCAGCGGGTCCTCGCCCGCGCGGTACAGCGCCAGGCGGATCGACTCGCGCCGCACCGCGCTCAGGTCGTGCTTGAGTTCGGGCCGCTGGTCGGCCACGTGGTTGCGGATCTCGCGCAGGGCCGCGGGGTTGGCGAACAAGGCGGCGGCCATGGGCGCATGCGCCACCAGCCAGTCGTGCAGGACCTTCTCCGCGCGTTCGATGGTGGGCCAGATCGGCCAGAGGGTGTCGTCCAGGTCCAGGCTGATGGCCCTGACCTTCCGGGTGTCGAGCATCCGGCGAGAATAACCGCATGCCCCTGCCCTCCCGCTACCGCGCCGAGCCCGCGTTCACCCATGGCCAGGCCCCGGCCACCGGCGTGCTGCTGTGCAACCTGGGCACGCCCGACGCGCCGACGCCGCCCGCGGTGCGCCGCTACCTGCGCCAGTTCCTCTCCGACCCGCGCGTGGTGGAGATCCCCCGCATCCTCTGGTGGCCGCTGCTGCACGGGCTGATCCTGCCCTTTCGCGCCTCGAAGTCGGCGGCCAAGTACGCCAGCATCTGGACGCCCGAGGGCTCGCCGCTGCAGGTGTGGACGCAGCGCCAGGCCACGCTGCTGCAGGGCGCTCTGGGCGAGGCCGGGCATCGGGTGAATGTGCGGCATGCGATGCGCTACGGCAACCCGTCGATCGCCTCGCAGCTCGATGCGCTCAAGGCCGAGGGCGCCACCCGCATCCTGGTGGTCAGCGCCTACCCGCAGTACTCCGGCACCACCACGGCCAGCGTGGTGGACGACGTCACCGCCTGGGCCCGCACGGTGCGCAACGTACCCGAGCTTCGCTTCGTCCAGCGCTACCACGACGATGGCGGCTACATCGACGCCCTGGCGCACCGCATCGGCGACTACTGGCGCGAGCACGGCCGGCCCGGCCATTTCGTCATGAGCTTCCACGGCGTGCCGGAACGCACGCTGCACCTGGGCGACCCCTACCACTGCGAATGCCGCAAGACCGCACGCCTGCTGGCGGGCCGGCTCGGTCTGTCCGAGGGCGACTACACGGTGGCGTTCCAGTCGCGGTTCGGCCGCGCCAAATGGCTGGAGCCCTACACCGAGCCCACGCTTCGCGAGCTGGCGCGCAAGGGCGTGGAGCGGGTCGACGTGGCCTGCCCCGGCTTCACCAGCGACTGCCTGGAGACGCTGGAGGAGATCGCGCAGGAAGGCCTTCACGCCTTCCTCACCACCGGCGGCAAGGACTTGCGCTACATCCCCTGCCTGAACGCCGAGCCGAAGTGGATCCGTGCCCTGGGCGAGATCACCGCACGCCACCTGTCGGGCTGGCCCACGCAGGCCGCGCCCGATGCCCAGGCGCAGGAGCGTTCGCGCCAGGCGGCGATGGCGGCGGGCGCTACGCGGTGACCAGGCGGGCGGCCTGGAAGGCGCGCTCGCAGTCCTCGATGAAGCCGGCCACCAGCTCCAGCTGCTCGGGCACGTTCAGCGCCGGCGCGTGGCCGCAGCCGGGCACTTCCACCACGCGCAGGCGGCCCCGAGCACCGGGACCGCGGCGCTTCATCTCGTCGAGCGCATCGGGCAGCACCAGGTCGGACTCGGCGCCGCGCAGGCACAGCACCGGCGCCTCGATGGCGTCGTAGTGCTGCCAGAGGTCGTAGTCGCGCGGATGGTCGATGAACTGGCGGACCATCGCGGGGTCGTAGTGCGGCGTGATCCGGCCATCGGGCAGGCGCCGCGCCGACGTCTCGGTGAGGCGGCGCCACTGGGCATCGCTCAGCCAGCCGTAGGGCTTGTAGACCTGCCGGAAGAAGGCCTCCAGTTCCGCCATGGTGGCGAAGGCCGGCGGATTGCCGGCGTAGGCCTTGATGCGGTCCACCGCCGCCTGCGCCAGCCGCGGCGCGTTGTCGTTGAGCACCAGGCTGCGGATGCGGCCCTTGAGCCGGGGCTGCGACAGCCCGCCTGCGCAGACGGTGCCGATGGCGCCGCCCATGGAGGTGCCCACCCAGTGCGCGCTGTCGATGCCGAGCCGGTCGAACAGCTCGGCGGCCAGCTGCGAGTAGAAGGCCAGCGTGTACTCGACCTGCGGCTGCGGGCTCCACTGCGAGAAGCCGCGTCCCAGGGTGTCGGGGCAGATCACGCGGTAGCGGTCACCCAGGTGCCCGGCCAGTTCGTCCATGTCGCGGCTGGTGCGCGCCAGGCCGTGCCAGGCGATGACGGTGGCCGCGTTGCCCGCGCCCCACTCCATGTAGTGGATCTCGCGGCCGGCGCAGGTGACGTAGTTCGAGGTCGGGACCATGGTGGGCCTTTCGTGTCGAGGCGCGGGATCTACTTGAGCACGGGGATGGGCCGCGGCTCGCCGGCCGAGGGCGGCCGCTTGGCCGCCGCCGCGCGCATCGCGCGCAGCTTGCCGACGATGCCGGTGGGGAAGTAGTAGACCGACAGCACGAACAGCAGGCCCAGCCACAGCAGCCAGCGGTCCGGGGACAGCAGCGCCGACAGCCACGGCAGGCCCGAGGTGGCCTCGCTGCCCAGGCGCAGCAGGTCCTGCAGGTAGCTCTGCGCCACCACGAAGAGGCCCGAGCCGATGGCCGCGCCGTAGATGGTGCCCATGCCGCCGATCACCACGATCAGCAGCACGTCCAGCATGATCTCGAACGACAGCGAGGTGTCCGGCCCGTTGTAGCGCAGCCAGAGCGCCAGCATGGCGCCGGCCAACGTCGCGAACAGCGCCGACAGGATGGCCGACGTGGTGCGGTAGACCACGACGCGGTAGCCGATGGCCTCGGCCCGGAACTCGTTCTCGCGGATCGCCTGCAGCACGCGCCCGAAAGGCGAGTTGACGATGCGAAGCAGCGCCAGCACCAGCACCAGGGCGGTGAAGAACAGCAGGTAGTAGCACAGCAGCCGGCCGTCCAGGCTGACGCCCAGGAAAGGCTGCGCTGCGAACTCGAAACTCGGCGACAGCAGCTCCGGCACCTTGAAGCTCAGGCCGTCTTCGCCGCCGGTGATCTCCGACAGCTGCGAGGCCAGCGTCTGGAACGCGGCGGCGACCGCCAGCGTGATCATCGAGAAGAAGATCGCGCGAACCCGCAGCGAGAACAGGCCGATGGCCAGCGCGAGCACGAAGGACAGCGCCAGCGCCCCGGCCACCCCTGCCCCCAGCGCCGTCCACGTCGGGCCCAGCCGGGTGAAGGCGATCGCCACGCCGTACGCGCCGATGCCGAAGAACATGGTGTGGGCGAAGCTCACGATGCCGGTGTAGCCCAGCAGCAGGTCGAAGCTGGCCACCAGCACGATGAACACCAGCACCTTGGCCGCGACGTTCAGCGCCTTGATGCCGGGCACCACGAAGGGCGTGAGGGCCAGGGTCAGCAGCACCAGCACCAGCAGCACGGCCAGCACCCGGTTGCGCGGGAAGTCGTTGGAAAGCAGTCGGGCGAGCATGGGGTCCTCACTTGCTCAGGGCGTACACGCCCTGCGGCCGCCACAGCAGGATGGCCATCATCAGCGCGATGTTGGAGAACAGCGCCGCCTTGGGTACCAGGAAGCCGGTGTAGTTGGCCATCAGCCCCACCAGCAGCGCGCCGATCAATGCGCCGGTGGTCGAGCCCAGGCCGCCGATGATCAGCACGATGAAGATCAGCACGTTGACCTGCGCGCCCATCTGCGGCACCACGGTCTGCTGGTACAGGCCCCACATGACGCCGCCCAGCCCGGCCAGCGCGCTGCCGGCGACGAAGACGCCGACGAAGAGCCGGTTGATGCGGTAGCCGAGCGACTCCACCATCTCGCGGTCCTGCACGCCGGCGCGAATCAGCAAACCCAGCTTGGTGCGGGTGAGCGTCCACAGCAGCAGGCCGAACACCAGCAGCCCGACCACCACGGCCAGCAGCCGGTACTTCTCGACCGCGGCATCGCCCAGCAGGATCATTCCGCGCATGCCCTCGGGCAGCGGCAGCGGGATCTGCAGCGGGCCCCAGATGACCTTGATCAGCTCCTCGCCGATGATCATCCCGCCCATGGTGATCAGGATCTGCTTGAGGTGGTTGCCGTACACCGGCCGCACGATGAAGCGCTCGAACGCCAGGCCGATGGCCGCCGCCACCAGCATCGCGATCACCATGGCCGGCAGCACCGCCATGAGGTTCTGCCAGAGGCTGGCCGAGCCGGTGTAGTCGCCCATCGCGCCCAGCACGCTGGTGGCCACGAAGGCGCCCAGCGCGATGAACACGCCGTGGCCGAAGTTCAGCACGTCCATCAGGCCGAACACCAGCGTCAGGCCCGAGGCGATGACGAAGATGATCATGCCCATCGCCAGCCCGGCGATGGTGAGCGTGACCCAGGTGGAGCCCGAGCCGATGAAGGGCAGCACCAGCAGCGCCAGCAGCGGCACCAGGGCCAGCGGCTTCCAGTCGAAATCCAGGTTCTTCATAGCGCCAGCCCCAGCAGCGAGTGCTGCAGTTCCTCGTCCTCTGCCAGTTCCTTCATGCCGCCGGCATGCACGACCTGGCCGTTGTCCATCACCGCCACCGTGTCGCCCAGCCGCTTGGCGAAGTTGAAGTTCTGCTCCACCAGCAGGATGGTCACGCCGCTTCGCTTGAGCTCGCCGAAGGCTTCGATCATGTTGTTGATGATCGCGGGCGCCAGGCCCTTGCTCGGCTCGTCGATGATCAGCAGCTCGCGCGGCTCGACGATGGAGCGCGACACCGCCAGCATCTGCTTCTGCCCGCCCGAGAGCTTGCCCGCCGGGTGGTTCCAGAACTTCTCCACCGCGGGGAAGAGCGAGAAGATCCACTTGAGGCGCTGCTCGTCGATCTGCCCGGCGTGCTTGGCCGAACGCGCGGCCAGCAGCATGTTCTCTCGCACGGTGAGGTCGGCGAAGATGCCCATGTTCTCCGGCACGTAGGCGACGCCGCGGCCGGCGATCTGCGGCGTCGGCGCGGCCGTGATGTCCTGGCCGTTGAAGGCGATGCGCCCGCGCGAGGCCTTCCACAGGCCCATGATGGTCCGCAGCGTCGTGGTCTTGCCCGCGCCATTGCGCCCCAGCAGCATGGTGAGCTGCCCGCGCGGCACCTGCAGGTCCACGCCGTGCAGGATGTGGTACGCCCCGATGTGGGTGTGGACGCCTTCCAGCGCCAGCAGGTTGTCCTTGTTCATGCGGCCTCCTTGCTCACGCCGAGATAAGCCTCTTGCACCACGGGCGAGGCGATCACCTCGGCCGGCTCGCCGTCGGCCACCAGGCTGCCGTTGTGCAGGACGATGATGCGGTCGGCCAGCTCGCGCACCACGTCCATCTTGTGTTCCACCAGCAGGATGGTCTTGCTGCGGTCCGCCTTCAGCCGGCGGATCAGGTCCAGGATCACCGGCGCCTCGGCGGCGTTCATGCCGGCCGTGGGCTCGTCGAACATGAACACCTGCGGCTCCAGCGCCATCAGCAGCGCGACCTCCAGCTTGCGCTGGTCGCCGTGCGGCAGGTTGGCCACCAGTTCGTGCTCCTTGTCCTTCAGCGCGATGGACGCCAGGATCTCGTCGGCGCGCTGCAGCAGCGAGCGGTGGTCGCTCCACACGCTCCAGAGGTTCAGGCCGCGGCGGTGCGGCCCCTCGCGGGTGGCCTGCACGGCCAGCCGCACGTTCTCCAGCACCGTCAGGCGCGGGAACAGGTTGGTCAGCTGGAACGCCCGGCCCAGGCCGGCGTGCGTGCGCTCCGAGGCCGACAGGCCCGACAGGTCGCGGCCGCCCAGGCTCACGCTGCCGCTGCTGGCCTTGAGCTGCCCGGAGATCAGGTTGAAGTAGGTGGTCTTGCCCGCGCCGTTGGGCCCCACGATGGCCGTGAGGGTGCCGGGCTCGAAGCTGCACGAGACGGCATTGACCGCCACGTGGCCACCGAAGCGGATCGTCAGGTCGCGGGTTTCGAGTCGGCTCATGGTCATCCAGGGTGAGCGAGCGCCAAGCCTGTCCGTTCGCACGGACAGCCCTTGAAAAAAATGAGGGGGAGAAAAGGACGGGCGCCGACGGCGCCCGCCGATGGTCGCCTTAGCGCTTGTTGCGCACCGGGATGTTCATCTCTTCCGGCTTGATCTCTCGCACCAGCTCCGGCACGCCCCAGGCGAAGGCCGGGTCGGACTTGATCTTGAAGTGGTACATGCTCTGCATGGCCTGGTGGTCTTCCTTGCGGAAGGTCATCTTGCCCTTGGGCGTGTCGAAGCTCATGCCCTCCATCGAGGTGATCAGCTTGTTGGTGTCGGTGTCGCCGTTGGTCTTCTTCAGGGCGGTGACGATGGCCATGGCCGCCGAGAAGCCGCCCGCGGTGAAGAAATCCGGCGGCGACTTGAACTGCTTGTAGTGGGCCGCGACCAGCGCTTCGTTCACCGGGTTCTTCGGGATGCCGAAGTAGTAGTAGGTGGCGCCTTCCATGCCGGGGAACTGCTTGTACGACACCATGGCCGGCAGGATGTTGCCGCCGGTGGCCACGTCGATGCCGTAGCGCTGCTTGAGGTTCTGCGCGGCGAGCGCGTTGAACGGCGGCGTGGCGCCGGCCCAGACCACGGCCACGAACTTGCGGCCGGGCTTGTCCTTGAGCTGGTCGACCACGCGCTGGATGCCGGCGGTGAAGTCGGTGGTGTTGGGCGGCAGGTACTCCTCGTGGACCACCTTGGCCTTCTTCAGCGCTTCCTTGAAGGCCTTGATGCCGTCACGGCCGAAGGCGTAGTCCTGTGCCAGCGTGGCGATGGACACGCCGTCCTGGTCGGCCACCGCGGCGTTGCTGGCCGCGTCCTGCGAGCTGTTGCGGCCGGTGCGGAAGATGTACTTGTTCCACTTGTCGCCGGTGATGGCGTCGGCCACGGCGGGCTCGACCAGCAGCACCTTCTTGTATTCCTCGGCGACCGGCAGCATGGCCAGCGCCACGGCGCTGGAGGTCGGGCCCACGGCCAGGTCGACCTTGTCGTCGCTGTAGGCGGTGGCCAGCAGGCTCTTGCCCACGTCCGGCTTGCCCTGGTCGTCCTTCTCGATCACCGTGATCTTGCGGCCGTTGACCGTCATGGTGCCGCCGGTGGCGTACTCCAGGCCCATCAGCAGGCCGGTCTGGGTCTGCTTGCCGTAGGCCTCGAGCGGGCCGGTGCGGCTGTAGATGTGGGCGATCTTGATGTCGCCCTTGGACTGGGCGAGCGTGAAGGGGGTGGCGAAGGCCGTGGTGGCCAGCGCGGCGAGTGCGACCCAGGTGCGTCGTTGCATTTGCTTGTCTCCTGTTGAACTGCAAACCCGGGCTGGCGGTTGCACGGCCCGTGCCAGCACGTAAGTGCTTGATTTCAAAGGCAGCCTACAGCCGCAACCTCGATATTGTCTGATTACAAGACAAATTCACTGTCTGACGATCAGGCAATTGCCTGATCGTCAGACATCAAGCGTTCGTAGAGCTTGGCCCGGGAGATGCCCAGCATCCGGGCCGCCGCGACCTTGTTGCCGCCGGTCGCGGCCATGGCGGCGGCGATGGCCGCGCGCTCCAGCCGGGCCACCTGCTCGGCCAGCGGCCGCAGCAGCTGCGGCTCGGACTCGACGGCCGGATCGGCCGGCAGCGCCGGCGGCGCGATGTGCTCGATGCCGGCCGCGCGCAGCACCTCCTCCACCTGCCCGGCCTCCAGCCGCGGCGAATCGCTGCGCATCGCCGACTGCTCCAGCACGTTGCGCAGCTCGCGGATGTTGCCGCGCCAGGACTGCGCCGCCAGCAGGGCCATGGCCTGGGCGCTGAGCTCGGGCGCCGACGTGCCGTTGCGCAGCGCCATGTCCTCGCCCAGCGCCTCCACCAGGGCCGGGATGTCGGCGCGGCGCTCGCGCAGCGGCGGCACGCGGATCGGCAGCACGTTGAGCCGGTAGTAGAGGTCCTCGCGGAAGCGCCCTTCGCGCACCAGCGCGCCCAGGTCGCGCGAGGTCGCCGCGATCACGCGAACGTCGAACGGCACCACCTTGTTGGAGCCGAGCGGCTCGATCTCGCCTTCCTGCAGCGCGCGCAGCAGCTTGGGCTGCAGACTGGGGGGCATGTCGCCGATCTCGTCCAGGAACAGCGTGCCGCCGTCGGCCAGCTTGAACCGGCCGTCGCGGCCGCGCCGGTCGGCGCCGGTGAAGGCACCGGGCGCGACGCCGAAGAACTCGGCCTCCAGCAGCGTGTCGGGCACGGCCGCGATGTTGACGCTGACGAAGGGCCCCTTGGCCCGCGACGAGCCGGCATGGATGGCGTGCGCGAGCAGTTCCTTGCCGGTGCCGGTTTCGCCCAGCAGCAGCACCGGGCTGGACGAGGCCGCCGCCCGGCGCGCCTGGCGCTTGACCTCCACCGCCGGCGGGCTCGACCCGATGAAGCTGCCCAGCGTGTACTTGGTGCGGCGCTGCGTGGCCAGCTCGCGCCGCACGTCGTCCAGGTCGCGCTGCAAATTGGCGAACTTCTGGATCAGCGGCTGCAGCGTGGTCTCCGGATGGTCGAAGAGGACGATGCCCAGCGCGCCGATCACCTGGCCGCCCTCGTCGCGCAGCGGGATGCGGCTGACCACGAAGGTGCCGGCGCGGTTGGACAGCAGGTCGATCAGGATCGGCTTGCCGGTGCGGATCACGCGGTCCATCTGGGTGTTGTGCACCACCTCCGACACCGGGTGGCCGACGAAGTCCTCCACCCGCTCGAAGCCCAGCGCCGGCAGGAAGCGCTTGTACTGGTCGTTGATCCAGACGACGCGGGCGTCCCGGTCGACCAGCAGCATGCCTTCGCTGGCGGTGGCGAACAGGTCGAACATCGACCGCGCCGCCAGCTCCAGGATGCGCTGGCCGTCGCGCGGCAGCATGTCTTCTTGCATGGGCTGGGATGGTAGCGCCGCGCTGGCCGGCCGGACCACACCGGCGACAATGGAGGCGAATGGAACGCCTCAGGATCGACAAGTGGCTGTGGAGCGCGCGCTTCTTCAAGACGCGCACGCTGGCGGCGGAAGATATCGGCAAGGGCCGGGTGGAGGTCAACGGCCAGCCAGCCAAGGCCGCGCGCGAGGTGAAGGTCGGCGACACGGTGGCCGTGCGGCGCGACTCGGTCACCCGCACCGTCGTGGTCAAGGGGCTGTCGAACCTGCGCGGGCCGGCGCCGGTGGCGCAGCAGCTGTACGAGGAAACCGCCGAGAGCCTGAAGGCCCGCGAGGACGCCGCGCAGCAGCGCCGCTATGCGCGCGAGCCGGCGCTGTCCATCGAACATGGCCGCCCCACCAAGCGGGGCCGGCGCGAGCTGGACGAAGCCCAGAAGGGCTGGGGCGACCGGTGGAGCGCGTCGATCGACGACGACTAGTAGGCGCAAGCACTGGATTCCCGCCTTCGCGGGAATGAGGGGCTCCAAGTGACGGCCGCGCGGTGTCCGCCTCCCGGGGTTTCACTATGGCCCGGTTCATGCATGGCGTGGTGTACTGACCGCTTTCGCGCAGAACCACAGGAGCTCCATCCATGACCCTCAAACACTTCGCCGCGGCCGTCGCGGCCACCCTCGCCTTTGCCGGGGCCGCGCAGGCGCAGCAGTTCTTCCGCATCGGCACGGGTGGCACGTCGGGCACCTACTACCCGGTGGGCGGGATGATCGCCAACAATGTCAGCCAGCCCGGCAAGATCGTGGTGACGGCCCAGGCCAGCAACGGCTCGCTGGCCAACGTCAACGCCATCGCCGGCGGCGCCATGGAATCGGGCTTCTCGCAGTCGGACGTGGCCACCTGGGCCTTCACCGGCACCGGCGCCTTCGAGGGCAAGCCCAAGATCGCCGACTTGCGCATGATCGCCAACCTGTACCCCGAGAGCATCCACCTGGTGGTCAAGAAGGGCTCGAACATCAAGTCCGTGGCCGACCTCAAGGGCAAGCGCGTGGCGCTGGACGAGCCGGGCTCGGGCACGCTGATCAACGCCCGCATGGTGCTGGCCGCCTACGGCGTGAAGGAAGCGGACATCAAGCCCGAATACATCAAGCCCAACCAGGCCGGCGACAAGCTCAAGGACGGCGCGCTCGACGCCTTCTTCTTCGTCGGCGGCGCGCCGGCCGGCGCCATCGCCGAACTGGCCTCCGGCGGCACGGGCATCGAACTGGTGCCGCTGACCGGCCCGCAAGCCGAAGGCCTGCGCAAGGCCAACCCCTACTTCGCCACCGACAGCATCGCCGCCAACACCTACAAGGACGTGGCCGCCGTGCAGACCCTGGCCGTGGGCGCCCAGTGGGTGACCAGCGCCAAGGCCGACACCGAGACCGTCTACCAGATCACCAAGTCGCTGTTCTCCGACGCCACCCAGAAGGCGCTGCAGGCCGGCCACGCCAAGGGCAAGCTGATCACCAAGGAAAATGCGATCCAGGGCGTCGGCATCCCGTTCCACCCGGGCGCCGAGAAGTTCTACAAGGAAGCCGGCCTGCTGAAGTAAGCGGGCGCGGTTTCCCACCAGGGAGGGCGCGCCCTCCCTTTTTTATTGGCGCATCACCGCGGGAGGGGCGGTCCCCATGACGATCACGACGACGCTGGACGACAGGAAGCTGCAGGAGCTGGAGGAGAAGTTCGACCCGGAGATGCGTTTCCGGCCCACGGTCCCGCCCGCTTCGGTGATCGTGAAGTGGCTGCTGATCACGCTGTCGTGCTTCCACTTCTACACGGCCGGCTTCGGCCTGCTGCGCGAGACCACGCACCGCGGCGTGCACCTGGCCTTCGTGCTGGGGCTGATCTTCCTGGTGTTCGCGGCCAGCAAGAAGGCGCACGACCGCGAACTCAGGTCGACCTGGCTGTCGCCCGGCGGCGTGCCGCTGTCGGACTGGGCGCTGGGCCTGGCCTGCGCGGCCAGCGTGCTCTACATCCCCTGGGTGTTCGACGACCTGGCGTTCCGGGTCGGCAACCCTGGCCTGGCCGACGTGGTGTTCGGCTCCATCCTCTTCCTCACGCTGCTGGAGGCCACGCGCCGCTCCATGGGCTGGCCGCTGCCGCTGATCGCCATCGGCTTCACCGCCTACGCGCTCGCGGGCCCGTACTTCCCCGGCCTGCTCAAGCACGCCGGCGCCAGCTGGAGCCAGATGATCAACCACCAGTACCTCACCAGCCAGGGCATCTACGGCGTGGCGGTGGGCGTGGTGGCGACCTACGTCTTCCACTTCGTGCTGTTCGGGGTGATGGCCACGCGCATCGGGCTGGGGCAGCTGTTCCTGGACATCGCCTCCACCGTGGCCGGCCGCTACGCCGGCGGCCCGGCCAAGGTCAGCGTGTTCGGCTCGGCGATGTTCGGCATGCTCTCGGGCTCCTCGGTGGCCAACGCCGTGACGGTGGGCTCGCTCACCATCCCCGCGATGATCCGCGTGGGCTACAAGCGAGAGTTCGCCGGCGCGGTGGAAGCGGCCTCCTCCACCGGCGGCCAGATCACGCCGCCGGTGCTGGGCGCCGCGGCCTTCCTGATGATCGAGTTCCTGGACGTCTCCTACCAGACCATCATCGCGGCCGCCGTCATCCCCGCCTTCATGCACTTCTTCGGCGTGTTCATGCAGGTGCACTTCGAGGCCAAGCGATTCGGGCTGCGAGGGCTCACCGAGGAGGAGATGCCCAGGCTGCGCCAATCGCTGCGCCAGCGCTGGCCCACGCTGATCCCGCTGGTGCTGCTGATCTGGATCCTGGTGTCCGGACGCACGCCGTACCTGGCGGCTTTCACCGGCATCGCCTCCTGCGCCATCGTCGGCCTGACCACCCAGGTCAGCGGCAACGGCATCAAGAACTGGGCGATGCTGGTGGTGCTGCATGCGCTGCTGGCGCTGATCGCCTTCGGCGACTTCGGCTCCAGCGGCGAGGAGATCAAGCTGGCGATCTTCGCCGCCGGCACCGTGCTGGCGCTGGCCGCGTGGAAGTTCGCCGGCGTCACCGGCCGCATCCGCCACGGCGTGCTGGTGGAGGCCTTCGAGACCGGCGCCAAGTACGCGCTGGCGGTCGGCGCCGCCGCGGCCACGGTGGGCATCGTGATCGGCGTCGTAACGCTCACCGGCGTGGGCTTCAAGATCAGCTACATCATCACCGCCTGGGCGCAGACCATCGCGGGCGGCCTGTCGACCGTGGTGCCCGCCTTCCTGGCCGACACCCGCTCGCTGACGCTGTTCGCGGCGCTGGTGATGACGGGCGTGGTCTGCATCCTCATGGGCTGCGGCATCCCGACCACGGCCAACTACATCATCATGGTCACGGTGGCCGCGCCCACGCTGGTGCAGCTGGGCGTGGAGCCGCTGGTGGCGCACTTCTTCGTCTTCTATTACGGCGTGCTGGCGGACATCACGCCGCCGGTGGCACTGGCCGCGTACGCCGCGGCGGGCATGGCCGGCGGCGATCCCTTCCGCACCGGGAACATGGCCTTCCGGCTCGGCCTGGCCAAGGTGCTGGTGCCCTTCGTGTTCGTGTTCTCGCCGTCGCTCCTGCTGGTGGCCAAGGGCTTCACCTGGTACGACTTCAGCGTGACGTTCATCGGCTGCGTGCTGGGCATCACCGTGCTGGCCGCGGCGCTGAGCAAGTTCTTCCTGGTGGAGATGAAGCGCTGGGAGCAGCTGGTCTGCGTGGCCGCGGCGCTGCTGCTGATCGCGCCCGGCCTGATCGTGACGCTGGTGGGCGCCGCGATGGTGGTGCCCGTTCTGCTGCGCCAGCTCGCGGCCTGGAAGCAGGTGAACGCGCGACTGGCCGGCGTGACATGACGTGACGCGACGCTGCTGTCGGACAGCTCCGACAGCAGCGTCGGCCCGCGCCGCGAGCTGCTGTAGAGCGCAGCATTTCGTCACGAGACCGCCACGATCCCGGCCGATACTCGAGGGCTCAGAAACACAAGAGGAGTTCGATGCAAGAACGCAAGACCAGTTCGATGCTCCAGCGCATGCCGGTGATCCTGGCGGTCACGGCGGCCTCGTATGGCCTGCAGCTGCCGCCCGGCATCGCCGGGCGAACCGGCAGCCAGGGCGTCACCGGCAAGGTGGCCGCGACCCAGCCGCTCAAGCATGCAACGCTGGCGCTGACCAACAGCTCGCGCAAAGCATAGTCACGGCGCGTTCGATCGCGCCACGCTCAAGAGCCGCCCGAGGGCGGCTCTTTGCTTTTGTGCACGCGGTCCCCCAAACGGCCGATCCGGCGGGCGCACCGGCTGAGGCTAGAGTGGCGGGGCCGCCGAGGGGGCGGCGCACCACTCGAAGAGGAAAGACCATGCGCTCCATCCACCGCATCGCCTGCGTGGCGACGATCGCCCTGGCCGCCGGGGCCGCTCTGGCCCAGACCAGCGGCACCTACAGCACCGGCACCGGCTACTCCATCGACGTCCGGTTCGGCGGCAACTCGCTGACGGTGGTCGAGCCGAACAAGCAGTCGGAGTACCGCAGCACCGGCCCCGGCGTCTACGAGTTCACCAACCCCACCAACAACATCCGCTACGGCCTGAAGGTCGTGGACGCGAAGACGCTGGAAGCCTTCAAGCCGGGCAGCGGCCAGCCGGGCACGAAGCTGTCGCTGGTGAGCGCCGCGCCCGCCGCCGCGGGCAACACCGGCACGCGGACCGCCGCGCCCGCCAGCAGCGGCGACTACAGGAAGTTCGAGCCCATCGCCCAGGGCTACCTGCAGCGAGCCCAGAGCGATCCCGCCAACGCCCAGGCCTGGTCGTTCTGCGGGATGGCGGCCATGGCCCGCGCCCACAACAACGACGGTGCCAACGACGCCCCGATCCGCCAGGCCGCCGCCGCGCTCAAGTCGATCGCCACGGACGTGCGGCAATCGCCCTGTCCGGAAGTGATCACGCCGGAGATCTGGCGCACCGCGAACTGACGGTCGCACGCACGGACCCCGTCATTCCCGCGAAGGCGGGATCCAGTGCTTCCCTGATCTCTCTTGCGCGGGATCGGCGTCCTGGCCACGGCTGTCCTTGCCGCCCTCCCCGCCTCCCCTATCCTGCGATCCATGGACCGGCCGCAACCCGCCGCCTTCATGAACACCGCGACACGCTACGGCTGGGTGGCCATCGTCCTGCACTGGGCGATGGCCCTCGCCTTGCTCGCGCTGTTCGTCTCGGGCGTCTGGATGGTCGGGCTTCCCGATGTCGGTTTCGATCGCACGAAGATCACCTGGATCCTGCTGCACAAGGCCGTGGGCGTCGCCGCGCTGATCGCGGTTGCCCTGCGCCTGGCCTGGCGCGCGGCCAACCCGCTGCCGCACCTGGCCGCGGGGCTGCCCGAGTGGCAGCGGTTCGCGGCCCGCTTGGCCCACCTGTGCCTGTACGGCTTCATGGTCGCCATCCCCCTCAGCGGCTGGCTGATGTCCTCGGCCGGCGGCTACCCGGTGAGCGTGCTCGGCCTGTTCGACCTGCCCGCGCTGGTGCCGGTCAACGAACAGCACTTCCACGCCTGGGTGGCCGTCCACCAGTGGCTCGCCTACGCCTTCGCGCTGCTGGTCGCCGTGCACGCGGCCGCGGCGCTGCGGCACCACTTCGTGCTGCGCGACGACTCGCTGCGGCGCATGCTGCCCGGACGCTACGAGGTGGACTCCGCCACCAGCCGCGCCAGCTCCGCCAGCGCATCGGAGACCGCCTGATTCGCGGCGGCCACGCCGGCCGCCGGCGTGCCCCGCTCCATGGCCTGCGTGCGGCGGATCTCGCGGGCGACCAGCACCTTGCCACCGGGCTCCTCCGTCAGGCGCACGCCGATCGCCAGGCGCAGCACCGGCGGCGCCACGCTGAAGTCCTGCACCAGCTCGACGACCTCGGTCCGCAGCGAGAACCGGGCGTTCCCGCCGCCGGGCGGAACCAGCACCGCGGCGAAGCGGCCGCCGCGCTCCAGGGTGCGCACGAGCAGCGGGTGCAGCATCTCCGTGGGTCGTTCGGCCCAGCGGTTCAGCGCGAAGTAGGCCACCTCGTGCGGACGCGTGCGGTAGGCGATCTGCACCGTGTCCAGCAGCGGCCGGGCCTCGGGCCGGTGCACCAGCAGCGCCTGCGCGAGGGGCGCGGCCCGGACCACCTCCGTGGGCACCCTGTCCAGCAGGGCCAGGTGGACCTGCGCCGGCGGCGCACGAAGGCAACCCGCCAGGGCCACGACCGCAAACGTCATCGCGAATCGCGCCCGCCTTGCGGCAACACGCCGCACGGTCACTGCTCCTCGCCAGGGCCGAGCGCGGGTGGCGACGGCCCCCGCAGCAGCACCGAAGGATCCCGGCGCAGCGTGGTGGCCGTCTCGTCCAGAGTGAGCGACAGCCGCTCCAGGCGCCGCAGCGTCCGGTCGGCCTGGGGCAGCAGGTCGGCCTGCAGCGAACGGGCCACTTCGCCGCTGGTGACCAGCAGCGGCTCGATGCGGCTGCCGGCCTGCTGCGTCCGGTCCATGAAGGTTTCCATGCGCCCGCCGATCGAAGTCGACGCGCGGTCGATCGCCTCCAGCGTGAGCACGGTGCGCGGCAGCGTTTCGGACTCCAGCCGGGCCGCCAGCGCGTTGCCCCGGTCCAGCAGCGCGGGCAGGCGGCGGCTCGTGGCCTCCGTGCTCGCCAGGATCGCTTCCAGCCGGCCGCGGTCGGCGGCCAGGGTCTCGGTCAGCCGGCGAAGCGAGCGCGTGGTCTGCTTGAGGTCGGCGACCGTCTCGGCGTCCAGGGCTTCGCGCAGCGTGGCATACGTGGCCTGCACGGCCCGGTTCATGTCGACGATGACGGTGTCCAGGCTGGCCGATTGCGAAGGCCCGGTGGCGATCACCGCCGGACCGTCGCCGGCGCGGTGCAGCGGCGCGCCGGCGGGACCCCGGTCGTCCAGGCTGATGTAGACGTAGCCGGTGAAGCCCCGGGCCGCGAGGCCGCGGCTGGACACCATGGCCACCGTGGCCGAACTGATGGGGGTCTTGCGGTCGACCTCGATGCGGATGCGCACCGCCGCCGGCCCGAGCAGCGCGACGTTCGTGACGTGGCCGACTTCGACCCCATGGAACTCGACGGGCGCCCCCGCGATGAGGCCCGAGACCGCGTCCCCGGTGCGGATCTCGTAGGCGGTGGCGCGGGCCGACGCGAGGAGGAACCACGCCAGCACGCCCGCGCCGACGAGGAGAAGCAGGCAGGCGAAGGCGAGCGCGGCACGCCGTTCAGTGGTCAGGGCCATGGCGTTCTCCAGTGCAGGACTGCAGGGAAATCTAGCCCCTCTGCGCTGAGGCAAGGCGAGCGCGGCGCGGCCACTGGAAACTTTTTGTGCCCGCGCTGCGCAAGAGCCGCCAGGCGCGCACACTCGCGTTGACGAGCCGGCTGCGAGCAGCAGCCCAGGAGGCGCCATCATGGACACGCAGCACACCAAGGCCGCCAACGAACGCTGGCGGCGCCACGCCGAGGACGAAGCTGCAGCCCGCGCTGTCCAGCAGGAGAACGCCGGGGCAACCCATCAACCGGTAGGCGGCCCCCCGCCCTACGGCAACGAGCAGGTGAACCTGATCGCGGCCGAGATCATCGCCATCGAGAGGGAGCGTTGCGCCGTTCTGGTGGAGACGTGGCCCGTCGGGTCGGATGCCAGGGCTGCGGAGATGCTCGAGCAGGTGGCGGCGCGGATCCGGCGGCGCCCGTAGGCGCAACGGCGCCTGAAAAGAAAGAAGCGGCCGGAAGGCCGCTTTCTTGGGGTTGCTGGCGGAGACGGAGTCCGCCCATGTAGGGGGTCAGGAAGCTCCACTACGCATCGAACTCTCGTTTTTTCCCTCTGAAACAGGTGAGACCGTTGCGTCACGGTGAATCATGGCACGCAACGCGACAATGCATGTTTGGATATGTAGGTGGGTGCGCTATGCCCAAGATCGCGAAACTGCTCAGCCCGGTCGAAGTAAATCGACTCCGGATGGTCGGCTGGCACGCTGTGGGGGGTGTGGCGGGTCTGCTGCTGCAGATTCGGGCGCCTGCGCAGATGGGTGCGCCCACGCCACGTTCCTGGGTTCTGCGCGTTCGGGTTGCCGGGCAGCGGCAGGTGGTTGGCTTGGGCCCCTACCCGCAAGTTTCCTTGGCCGAGGCGCGCGAAGCGGCCAAGAAGTTGGTCGCTGAAGCCCGCCAGGGTGTCGATCTCCGCGCCAAGAAGCGCGCGCAGCGCAGTGCTGCAATCGCGGCAGCCGCCAGGAGCAAGACCTTCACGGAATGCGCCGAAGCCTACATGGAGGCCCACAGCCGGGACTACTCGAACGACAAGCACCGAAAGCAGTGGGCTGCGACGCTTCAGACGTACGCGTACCCGGTGATCGGCCAGATGCTCGTCGCCGAAGTCACCATGCGCGATGTGCTCGATGTGCTGCTGCAGCAGACCGAGTGCCCAGACGGAGAGCCGGGCAAGCTCTGGTACGTCAAGAGCGAAACCGCAAACCGACTGCTCGGCCGCTTGAAGGCGGTCCTTGATTACGCGACGGTCAACGAGTACCGCACCGGCAACAACCCGGCAACCTGGAAGGGCTACCTCGACACCCAACTGCCCTCCCCGCGCAAGCTGCAGGAAGCCACCCACCACCCGGCCCTGCCCTACTCGCTGGTGGGCGACTTCATGCCGAAGCTGAGGGCGAATGACAGCATCAGCGCGCGAGCCCTGGAATTCTTGATCGTGACCGCGGTGCGGTCTGGCTCGGTGCGGGCTGCGTGCTGGCAGGAGATCGACTTCGGCCAAAAGCTCTGGATCATCCCTGCCGCCCATACCAAGACCAGGCAGGAGCACCGCGTTCCACTGCCTCGGCAGGCGATCGAGCTTTTGAAGGCGGTGCCTCGCATTGCCGGCCAGGATGTGATCTTCCCGAGTCCGCGCGGCGGTCCTCTCTCCGACATGGCTCTTTCCCAGCTCATGCGGGGAATGCGCGAACGGGGCGAATTGCCTGTCGACGCGGTGCCACATGGGTTCAGGAGCACTTTCCGCGACTGGGCAGCCGAGCGCACGAGGTACCCCGACGACATTCGGAAGGCAGCGTCAGGCCACGCCGTCGGCGATCGGGTGAAGGAAGCGTACGAACGCACCGACTTGCTCGAGAAGCGCCGCCAGATGATGACCGAGTGGGCGAACTTCCTGGACCGCCCGAGTGCTCTCGCCAGCACCAAGGTTGCCAGCCTGCGGAGGGATGCAGCATGACCAGTCGTAGCTCTGCGATTCTTCGCGATGACGTCGGCGGCAATCATGGAGGGGACGGTAAGGCGCGGAACGTCGCGACCCGGCTCTACCGGCACGTGCTGCAAGAGCAGGAGATCGACGAAGCCTTGCGCCGCCAGATCACAACTGAAGTTCTTTTCGAACTGGTCGTTTTCACGATTGATCATGCGAAGTCAATGCGCGCGCTGGCCAACCAGGGGAAGTCGCGGGAGCGCGCGAGAGCGCAAGCAGACGAGAAGCAGCAGCTCCTCTTCGCTTGGCTGGACAAGAACCTCCCCCGGTACCCAGGGCGGCTCGACCTCTGCGCAGCCGACGCAGTGAAAGCAATTCGGGGCCTCGGTCGCGCTCCTTCTTGGGCGCGCAGGCAGATCACCCTGTATCGCGCTCAACGACAAAAGTGAGCCGCGCGGTTTGCTAGCAGGGCGATCGCGCAGTGCTAGCTGCAGGCGCGCGTAGCGGGCCGTCTGCATCCAACAATGCCTCATGAATTTCCATGAGGGTGCAACGTGAGTTCACTGCAAGCACCGGGGATTGACCATCTCCCCGACGACGCTCTTGTCCGCCTGGCCCTGCTCATTTCGAGCGGGCTCGTTCCCTGGTCAGCGCCCACCCACTGGCGAAAGTGCCGATCAGGCAAGTTTCCCGCTCCGGTGAAGGTCTCGGCCAACATCACGGCTTGGCGCCTTGGTGAAGTGCGCCGCTGGGCCAGCGATCCAGCCGGTTTCGCGCAAGCACCTTATCCCAGGAAGGGGGCCGTGAAGTGAGAAAGCTTCTTCGCTACGGCCCGCCGTACCGCGCCTCCTGTGGGGCGATCAAGCGAGATTACATCTTGATCGAAGCGGCCCATCCAGCCCGTTTCTACGAGAACTACACGTACTTCGGGCTTCACACGACCTCGAGTCGCACTGCACGCCGTTTTCGACAGCCTGAGGATCACCGATGCCTGGAGGTGCTGGTTCGAGAGCGCCGGGCCGTTCTGTTCTTCGACGCTGCAGAGCTTCAGCCGATTTACCGACGCAAGGCGAAGCTCAAGTTCTGCGAAAGGTTGCTTGACATTGTCTACCTAGAAAAATGCAGTCTATGCGTCAGCAGCACAGGGGCGGAGTTTCTGCTGAACGAGAGCTACTCCCACGTGGAGCCGGACCAGCGCCTCGCACTCGTTGCAGCTGGCTTTGTGATTGCCGATCTGCCGATCAGGCTTTCTCCATACTGTGGTGGCCACGACGCCTGTGGCGGCTTGCCGGCCACGCGTGGGTACCTGATTACTCGGAAGGAGAACGTGGGCGAGCTCGATCACATCGTGGAGCGATTGAAAGTCGCCGAGAAAAGCGCGCCCGACTGGGACGATGCCTCGGGAGTTCGTGATGATTGAGCACGAGTATGGAGAGGCTTCGCTGGCGGCGGTGCCAGAGGCGCAGGAAATTCGGCGCGCGATCGATCTTCTCTGGGGTAACCGCAGCCGCTTCGAGCTCCGCCTCCTGCACAAGAGGCAGGGCCGGACGTTTGTCGACGCGGGGCTCTTCGATCGAGCGCACCTGGGCGAGATGATCGCCCTCGCCTTGGAGCGGAATGCCGGCGGGCGGGCGGTGTACGTCAACCTCAACCCGATTCGAAACGACCACAACCATGCCGCGGTAAACCAGTTGGAGCGGTCGCCGACCGGCCTCGTTGGCAACAGCTCGATAGAGAAACGCGAGTTCTTCCCGATCGACCTCGATCCCGCCAGGCCCGCCGACACATCGGCCACTGACGCGCAATTGCGAGAAGCCGAGGAGCTCGGCAAAACTATCAAGGCATATCTCTCTGCCCGCGGATGGCCTGATCCGATCGAATGCGCCTCTGGCAACGGCGTACACCTGCTGTACTCGATCGATCTGCCGAACGATGACGAATCGCGCAGGCTCGTCGAGGCTGGGTTGCATTCGCTCGACGTCAAGTTCAGCACCGGCAGCGTCAAGATCGACAAGTCGATGGGTAACGCCGGGCGGATCATCAAGCTGTACGGCACGGTCGCAAACAAGGGGGCCGACACGCCTGCCACGCCCCACCGGCGGGCAAGGGTGCTCCGCGTGCCCGAGCAAAGTCGGGTCGTTCCGTCAGAAGCACTCATGCAACTCGCCGGCCCGTCCTCGCGGCCGTGGCCGCTTGGGCCGATGCCGACCTGGCTGCAGAACGGTGAAGCCCGATCGATGGCGGCGGGCGCGGGATTTGACCTTGACGCGTTCATGGCGAAGCTGGGCATTCCGTTCACCCTCGAGCGGAAGACCGACGGCAATGAGTGGCTCCACCTGGACCGCTGCCCCTTTGACCCGGCGCACGGGCCCAAGAAATCTGCCGTCTACCGCGGCCAGGAAGGGCGACTCGGATTCAAGTGCTTCCACGACAGTTGCACCGGGCGCGACTGGCACGCCTTGCGTGACCTCGTAGAAAACCAATCGGCCCCGCCGACAGCTTCACCGCCGGCTGGGCCCCAGAAGCTGCCGCCCGCGCTCAAGCCCGTTCCGCATCTGTCGGCCGACCTTCTCCCGAGAGCCATCGCCCCAGCGGTTGTCGACGCGGCTGAACGCCTGCAGTGCCCAGCTGACTACCTCGCCGTGTCGATGCTCACCGCCGCCGGAGCAATCGTGGGAAACCGGCTCGGCATCTGGCCGATGGCCAAGGACGAAACGTGGACCGTGTTCCCGGCACTCTGGGGAGCCATCGTCGGCGACCCCGGGACGAAGAAGACGCCCGCCATGCAGGTCGCCCACGTTCCGCTGCGGCACCTCGAAGAGCGTGCGCGCGAAAAATTCGGGCTGGAGTACAAGCTTTACAAAGCCGAGAAGGCGCAGTACGACAAGGCGTTCGAGGCGTGGAAGAAAGACAAGGCCGGTGAGGCGCCCGTCGGCCCGCCGCCCGAGCCGAAGCTACAGCGCATTGTGGTGCACGATACGACCTACCAGGCCCTCGGCCAGATCTTGGCGGACAACCCTCGCGGCGTTCTCGCCCTGGCAGACGAGCTGTCGGGTCTGCTACGGGGGCTCGACGCGCCCGGTCAAGAGGCCGCCCGTGGCTTCTTCCTAACCGGTTGGGGCGGCAACTCCGGGTACAGCTTCGACCGAATCGGTCGCGGCGCGATCGTGCTGCCCCGCTACTCGTTAACGATGTTCGGTGGCTTCCAGCCGGAATTGATGAAGTCGTACGTGCGTGAGGCGCAGCGGGGAGAAAAGAGCGACGGGCTACTGCAGCGGTTCCAGCTCCTGGTGTGGCCGGACTGCACTGGCGAATTTCAGTTGGTGGACCGGTCACCCGACGCTCAAGCCATGGGCAATTACCACCGAGCCATGGACGACCTGCACCGCGCGACCGGCAACACGATGCACGTGAATGGCGAAGCCGGGGACCAGCCGACGATGGTTCACTTCGCGGGAGATGCCCAGCAGACGTTCAACGTCTGGTACTTGGCCAACGAAAAACTGGTGAAGTCGGGCAGGCTGGACTCGTCGCGGCAAAGCCATTTCGCGAAGTACCGCAGTCTGGTACCCGCACTCGCGCTCCTTTTCCATCTGCTGGACTGCCAGCCGGGGAAGGTATGCCGTTGCTGCACCGAGAGGGCCATCGGCTTCGCCAGCTACTTGAAGGCGCACGCACACCGGGTGTACGGCTCGATGTACGGCCACGACTACGGCGCGGCACGCGTGCTCGCCGAGAAGCTGCTCAACGGCGCCATTGCAACTGGCTTCAGCCGCCGGACGCTGAAGCAGAAATGTTGGTCGGGGTTAGGGCGAGATGAACAGATGCAGGCCGCCCTGGACGCGCTCGTGGAACTCGGCTGGCTGATCGAGCACGATGACCGGAAGCCCGGCGGTGGCCGGCCGACGACCAGGTACTTGATCGCCGCCGGCATCTCGGCCGACCTTTTGTAGGTTTTGATGGCGCCCCCCACCCTTGTAGCGGCACGGAAAGGTCGAGACTGACGCAAAACGCAGTAGGGGGTAACTATCAAAACCTACGAAACCACCCTGCAGCGCGCCGCGTCCATGAGGTCCTGCGAAAAAAGCACCCGCGGCTCGCCGCCGCTCCCCTTGGAACTGTTCACCGCCATGTCCATCCCACCAACACCTAGATCCGCCGTGATGACCACCATGGGTGACCGCATCACCTGCGCGCAATGTCAAGCCCGCTCGAAGCGAACCGGGAACCAGTGTCGGGCGCCCGCCATGAAGGGCAAGCTGGTGTGCAAGTTTCACGGGGGCAAGTCCACCGGGCCACGTACGCAGGCCGGCCTCGAGAAGTGCGCCGCGACCAGAACCACTCATGGCCAGGAGACCAAGGCCGTCCGGGGGGCGCACCGCGCAGCCGCCAAAAGGATCAAGCATCTGGAATATCTCGCTCGGCACCTTGGTCTGTTCGGGCGTGGGTGCCCGCGGCCCCGGCGTTAACGGCCGGTGTTCTCGTCAAGGTAGACGCAGGCCCTACCGATGGATGAGATCCTCTCAGGCTGCGTAGCCCGCGGCGATGGCCACGACAGCCTCCGGCAATGGCGCAGCCTCGCCTGTCTCGCGAGAGCACTTCCAGATGCCGCCAGACCAACTGATCCTGTAATCGGCGCCTGCGCGAAGGATTAGCTCGGGCCGGTCGTCACCATGAACATCACGGTAGCGCACGTCCTGTACGCCGTCGAGTTCGCCTTGCTTGAGCCGCCGCCGGAGTTCCTCATTGAGAGCGAGGCTACGAAGTTCGGCGTGGAAGCCGGTAAGCCGTGTCTTCGTCAATAGCAAGATGTCGCCCGCTCCGGAGTGGCGGACCATTCGAGCGCCGCAATAACTCATCAACGCAGGATTCGAAATCAGGTAGGCGCGCCAGTCAGAGGCGCCACTGTTCTCTACCAAGTGCGGGAGCGCGTCCGCCCCACGACGCACGACGACGTCCAGCAGTTGACGAAAGCGCTTGTCTTGGACGACAGGCAGCCAGTTTTCAAGCCGATCGCGGTACGACGTGGCATTGGCAATGCAGAACGTGTGGTTGCCGCCGGATGCCGCAGGCATGAAGTCGTACAACGAGAGCAGAGCGCGTTGGAGGATGAAGTCGCGCGACGTCAAATTTTCCCTGGTGAGAACATCGGCCAAAGCCGACGCGTACTTTTCGAAGCTTGACGGATCCGGGGGAGCCGACGCCGAAACGGAAGCGAGTTCTAAGAGAAAGCCAATGCGCCCCTGGAGATACCAGTGACTTTCGGCGCGCAGGAGCAATGGCTCCCAAGATGGATCCGCCACGATCAACGCCGCTTTGCGTACCTCCTCCTCCACCTGCTCACGCGAGAATCCAAGGCCGGCCGGCACGCCTTGCGATAAATGCTCGTACAGCGACAGCGCATGGCCCGATAGCGTCGTCAACCCTCTCACAGCCTGCACGGCGGCCCCCGGCTCCTCGATGCGGCTGTTGCGGATGAGATTGGTAGTCACTCGAAGCCATGCGTCGAGTTGCGCGGGTGCTAGCGAGAGGTCAGGTTGCGAATTGGCGACCTTCCGCCGGAAGACGATTAGAGCGTGAAGCTTCAATAGGTCGTCGTACTCCGGCCGTTGGACCAATACACTCCGCAAAAGCGGGACGTGATGTGCTCCTTCTTTGCTCGCGAAGTGATCCAGCGAACACATCAGATCGCCCAGCGCGTCAGCGGACAGGGCTCCGTGCGATTCGAGCTCACGCAGCGGTATTTGCGCAGGCACGTCACGTAACGTAGTGATCCAGTTCCTGCCGTCCGCGGGCAGTGCGTAAAAGCTTCCGGGCACCATCTCGCATGCCTGGAGAAATGCCGCGACATAGAAAAATCGCAGGAACAGCTCGTCAAACGTCGCTCGATGCTGCGCCCCCCCGCGGCGCGCCAAGGTCCAGAAGAAGTCTGTCCAGGACTGGTCCAGCTTGGTATCGAAGTCGTTCGCCCACGGCTTTCCAGCGACGCGCTCCACCAGCCACGCCTTCAGATTTTCGAAGGGCGTGAGTGGCTTGCCCCGAGCGTTCATCTTGATGTAGAGGTCGTCGGACAAGCCGAAGTTACGGAGCTCAAGAAAGTGGAACGTTATTAGCCGCTCGTCGACGAGCTTGCCGTATAGCCCCGTGTGTTCGCCGAAATAGTGATCGATGGCGTCAAGCATGACGCACGCGGAGCGTACGGTTGGGTCCCGCAACCATGTGTCGAAGAACCACTTCTCGTCCTGCAGTGTCTCAGACAGTCGTCCCGCGGTCGGAAGCGAAAACGATCGTGTTGCAATCGCGTCGAAGAACTCAGTTGCACTCGGGCGCGTGGCGTAAGAAAAGCGAGAGCGCCCCTCCGAAGCCGAAACCCACCGCCGCCGGAAGTCCTCGGCCTCGCCGTCACGATGGGCGAGATACCAATGGAGCAAAAAAAGAGTCGTGAGCCGCTGCTGGCCGTCAAGCAAGGACAGCGTCCTACCCTGGATGCTGCCGTAAATGAAATCCAAGTCGAGCGGCGCGGCGGTACCGGTGAGCGCGCTGCGCAAGTTGTCGAGGAAGGCATCCCGGATCTCCGCAGCCGCCTGGGAGCCCTGTGCGTAGTCGCGCTGGAGGATGGGAATCTCGATGAAATCCACGTCAACCATCAGGCTTGCAAAAGTATGCTGTTGGCCGTTGCTCACGCCAAATGCCCTTCCTCGAAAAACGTGGCCAGTCGCTCCACTATGGCCTCGGCATGTGCTTGGCTGTCCGTCTTATTCCACATCAGCATGCGATCCACGTCCGTGCTGTAGTACTTGAGAAAGGCGTTCTTGGTGCACAGGGGAACGAAGCCGCCGGTCCTGTCGCGCTCGATCACACGCCGTCTTTTAAGTGGGAACATTGCGTTGCCGTAACTTCGATTAGTCTCCGCATCGAGCAGCGTGAGGTTGCCGATACTGTTATCCACGTCCACGTCCTGTCCGGGATCATGCTGCTCGCGGAGCTTCTCAAACAGGTCGCGGAACGCCGGGCCATCGAACTTCTCGGCCCGGACAAGGGCGTCTGCGCGGTCGATTAGCAGGTTCCCGCGGTTAGCCCCCCCGAAGAAGTCGACTACCCTCGCGAGCCAAGCCTTCTGTTCATCGACACGCTCGGGCATCCGAGAAGCCACGGAGCGGATATGCTCGATGTCCCATCTCTCACGCTTGTAGGCGCCGAACGGGAAACGCATGTTCGATCCGCTTGCCATCAGCGTGACAAGGTTGAAGAGGAGTAGTACGGCACGTATCCGTACGCGGTCGGGCGAGTACTCTAGGCCGGCGAGGTCCTCACGGATAAAGTCGCGCAGGGGTTCGCCAGAGCCTGACTTCCAAGAGCGTCGAAAGAGCAGCGCGCGAATTCCCTGCTTTAGCAACGCGCGAAATTCCTGCTTACTCCCCGCCCTTTCGGCCAGTTGAGTCACTTCCAAGACCGCGTCATGCGAACGAACCCTCGACTGGGTGGCCACGAAGCCGACCAGGTGATGCAGCACCGGATCTTCAAACCACTCGACCAGGGTGAGAAACACCCGCTTGACTTGTGCCCACTCCTGCCATGCATTGGAGCCCTCGCGCCGGAGCCGGTGATCGAATGCGTGAAAGATGGAATCCTCGTTCCAAGGTGCCGAGCCCTTCGCTGCAGGCTGAGAATCTGCGCAAAGCCGGAGAATAAGGTCGATGCGGTTTGACTCGCGAGAGGAGTTGGTCAGGAAGTACCAGAAATCGTCGTCTTGTAAGCGCCGTTCGATCGCATCCCACTCAGAGGCGATCTGCAGTTGCCGCATCTGCTGCAGCCGCCCGTCTTCACCCTTGAAGTTGCTCGCCCGCAGAAAGAGAGCTTTCACCAGCTCAGCGTCTGCGAGCGGTATCTTGCCCACGTTCAGCCGTCGGAACACGTCGGTAGGCCTAACGTCGCCGGTGATTTCGTACCAGATCACCTTGACGTCATTTCGGAACGTCGACTCGCAATCCTCGACAATGCTGGAGCGCTCCTCGAACCATGCCTCAATCGCGGCTGCAGCCTCGGCCATGTAGAAAAAGTCGATGTTTTCCGCGGCATCCTCCGGGCGGACACGTTGGAGGAACTTGGCGCTGGCAGGCCTGGTTTTGTAGGACATCTCGAAAGACTTGTACCGGTACTTCTCTGCCTTTCTTTCATTGAAATGTGAGAGCAGCAGATGCAACGTGGTCAGCCGCTGCTGACCGTCAACAACTTCCCATCCTCCCTCGGGACTCGCCGCGACTACCACCGGTTGGAGGCAGTAGAACTCGCCACGAGCCCTTCCCCCCCTTCGCGCGAACTCCCAGACGTCCTCCAGCAATTCAACCACCTGCTGCCGAGTCCAGCGGTAACCACGCTGGTAAGCGGGGACGATGAACGTTTCCGCCCGCAGTGTCTCCACCGACCTGAGTTCCAACTCGTTCGCCTGCATTCTTTCTGCTTCCTTCTTCTTGACCGCTGCTCATGGCAGTGTTCCACAAACTGGTGCGGATGATGGCCCCGGGCAAAAATGCGCGGCGGTCCGCATTGGTTTCGGGACCAGAATGTCCGGAGCTAGCCCCTTCTCACTTAACGCGGGTCGTCATCCATGGCGCCCGCACTCATCAATTAGTCCTGGCAAAGCGTCCACGTCAACCACTGGATTAGGTCCGGTACTTCCAAGAAATGCCCAATCGTCAACAACCAGCATCGGTATCACTTGGACGTCGGCAAAGTCTGGTGTACCTCGCAGCCATTCGGCCTTCATCTCCAATTTCCGGTGGAAGCCCTCCGCATCGACGTGACCGAGCTTCTGCGCCACGTTCAAGAGCTTCGTGGCGTTGAATGGCAACGCAAGCACCTTGCACTCGACCAAGATCGCCATACGAGCCCGGGGGTGTTTCGCGAGTACGTCGACTTCACCCGGAATCCGCTGGCCAGCCAAGTGGCAGAGCCTAGCTCCTGACCATGCGCCGCCCTCCGAGATGTGGTCGGCCTTCCAGCCTCGCTCGCTGAAGTACGCGATAACACGGTCTTCGAACGGCTGGGACACAAACCGCCGGAAAGCCTCTTGCGACACCGGCACGCCGCCATATCCTGTGTAGCCAAGGACCGAATGCTCAACGAAGCCATTGATTGAATCGCCAATGTGCGTCATTGCGACCGCAAAGGTCCGATCGTCAATCCGCATCGCTGGTCTCTCCACGACCATATTGGATAGGGAATCGCGCCTCGCCAAGCGTCCTCTATGCCACTCACGCTGCCAAAACATTGCTCGGACGGCGGCATTGACTGTCTCTGGATCCTCGCCGATGAAGCTGGACGTGGACGCGAAGGGCTCGAAGAGCGAAATCCCGGGCGTGCTGTCGGGTCGGCCTAGGCGACGAAACTGCATAGCGTGCGCCAACAGATGAAGGCGGACAGAAAGACCAAGCCAGAAATTCGGCTGAGGTTCGATCTGCTCAAAGACCGTGCCCTGGAATAGGGGGATGCGAGAAGGCTGCTCGCCACCCAGCACTGCGGCCACCGCTTCCATGAATTGGCTGACGTCGTTCCAAATTACGTCTCTGGAGTTCTGCAAGGTTCGGTGTGCAAGGCCGCGTGCGAGCGCCGAGGCTCTCCATGCTTTCCTAACTTCTCTGTCCTCCTCCCGCACTACCCGGATTCCCGAGGGAAGAAATTCCGCCGGGCCAAGTTCTAGTGCGCGCGCCTGTGCGTCATAGAGGGCCAGTTGTTCCCACGCGGCAGCAGCCGCCACCAGCCGCCGGACTTGGTTGTGCGCCTTCGTGCTGGGCCCTATGACGGTCTGATTCGCCCATATCACGCTCGTCGCCGTCTTCAAGGCTGGGCCGAGCCACGGAACGGCATCCTTGATCGGGCCCATGCCATAGTAGTACTGCTCGATTGCCTCAAGCAGCCCTGGTACGACTGACCGGGGGTCAAGGGCGCTTCCGACTGCCACCAAGTGGTTCCATGCAACTTCAACCGCTCTCTTGCGGGCGCACTCATCTGTCAGTCGCGATGCTTCAGTCCTGACTAGAACAGCCGCCGGCTCGGCCAAGGGGGCATCGTCGTCTAAATAGCTCTCCAGCAGAAAGCTGGCCAAGTTTTCCGACTGCTGATAAAGCCGGGCAGACGGCGAGAAGAGGAACTTGTTGCGACCCACGAGAGAATTTCCATCGGCAAAGTACGCGAATCCTAGCTTGCGGGTTGGCCGCTCAGCATCTGCTTTCACTTCTTCGGCACTCAGTCAAAGGTCATGTCATAGCCGGCCAACGCACATTTACGTTGCCCGCTGTAGCATCGCGGCCCTTGAAGATCGGCGCAATCCACGAGCTCTCAGGTCGATATCGGAATCGTCGTGCGACCACGCACAACCGCGGGGCAGCGTTCGTCCACCACTGCCGCCCACGTTTCGTTGGTTTTGATGGTGCCTTCCTCCCCTCATTCGGGAAAGTTCCTTGCTAGGCCGGGCGGGGGGATCACCACCAAAACCTACGAAAGCCCAGCGTGCCATGAAGTCCCAGCGCGTCACGACGCGCTGATCGGTGTCAGGCGAATCGCGCAAGTTCAGTCGCGCTCGAGTGCACCGCGGTGCCCGAGGGAAGTGCATAGCAGCCCCGGACCTGCGCGTCCGCCGTTCTCCCGGGTTCGCCGATGGAGCGCGTGCGCGCCTTCGGGCTCACGTCGTGGTGGTGAGCGCGGGGCCAGTGCACTTGTCCCTGTTCCAGCCTCGTCCTCTACTGGATCGAGTCAAGCGTCCTTCATTGCCGCCAGCCTCTCCTTCGACCGCTCCACTGCGTCAGCAATAAGCACCGGCGTCTGGTACCGTTTGACGTGCTGCTCCAGGTAGTGGGAGAAGTACATCCGGCCCTCGACTGGATCGCCGTTGTCACGGGCGGCCTTGCGCAGCAGGTCCGGCAGCTTCACGTCGCCGGCTTGAACCGCACCCATCGTGCGTTCGAACTCCTCGATGGACAGGATGAACACGTTGTTCAGCGGCAGCCGCGCGGCCGCGTTCTCATCGGGGTAGTCCAACTTGTCGGTGGGATAAAGGTTGGTCAGGTTGCCACCGTGACCCAGGTGCAGTTGTCGGCTGGTGACCACCAGAAGATAGTTGACCACGCCAGCACGGTGGAAGGGGTTTGTAGACTGGCCCAGCGCGCGCGTTACCTTCCAGCCTTGGTGCACGGCCTCGTACACCCGCTTCGTTTTTCGGTACATCGTGTCCGCATCGTCCGTGACTAGAACGGGGTCAGCAAAAAGAGCCATCTTCGCTTCCACCAGCACGTTGCACCCGTCCTCCTGGATGACGGCCTCGACTTTCGGTGCCTCACTTCCCATCGCGCCCTCGTACTCGACCTCGGTGACAACCTGCGGAGCAGCTTCCACCGCCAACTCGGTCGCGTAGG
Source organism: Ramlibacter sp. Leaf400 (assembly GCF_001424545.1). GTDB lineage: Bacteria > Pseudomonadota > Gammaproteobacteria > Burkholderiales > Burkholderiaceae_C > Ramlibacter. Next base: position 234,808 of record NZ_LMQL01000011.1, read on the forward strand.
CCTCGAACAGGCGGCTGAATGGCCGGGTGTACTGTTCGCCGCGGTCCGACAGCCGCAGGTGAACGGCGTCCTCCAGTCCACGTGCGAGCACCATAGGGTGCCAACACGTGATGACACCAGATTTCAGCCGCACGAATGGGAAGCGGCGCAAGTAGGCGAACTCGTAAAGTTCCGCGCGACCGCGGACCTGTTGCGCCTCTGGCTTCTGCAGTTCATCCCGCAGCGCTGGCAGATCACGCACAAATAATTCCAGCAGGCGGTCGACCGCACCACCGTAATTTTGACGCAGGGGGTACAAGTAGTGGCTCGGGATGGACTGCTCGCCATTCACCACGCTCGCGTACAGGGCGAATGACAGGTCGATGTAGGTGTCTGGGTCCATACCCAGCGTCTCCCGGAAATGCTGCGCCAATCTGGCACCAACCGGCAACCGCGCGATCAGGGCAGGCCAGCGCAAGAAGCCCCAGCCGTGCGCCCGCTGATATTCAAGCTGCTGCTGCAGCATGGGGCGAATCATGGCGGCAAGGCGAAGCGGTCGGTCCGGGCGTCCACGCCATGCGGGCAGTTCCCAGAGTTGCTGCCGCAGCGCATCAAAAACCGCCGCGGGCATACGCTGGCCGACTTTCATGCTGATCGTGCGATCTTGCAGCGCCCACTTCACCAGCAGCAGCGTGATCCAAGGTGCCGAACGCAGGTTCTCCATCTTCGAGCCGCGATCGGTCCACAGCTCGTCAAGCGCCAAGGCCACCACCGACCGGGCGCTGTAGTGGCGTAGGTACTTGCGAATTCGGCGGACCTCCACGCCGACTTCGAGGTCGGGGCGGGCGGGTGGCTGGTCTAGCGCGCGGGTGGCGACAGGAGTTTCGTCGCTCGGGGCTGTCATGGACTGAAGTCTCGCACGGAGCCGAGCCTTGCCCACTTCGAGAGCAGGACGCTGCTATCCGCGCTGCGTTCGCGCCTGACCGCGCTCGCGCTCGCTGTCAGCGAACTTCATGCCAGCGCTGGGCAACCGATTGCCCCTTCGCCATGCGCACCAGCCCGGTCAGCCCGAACTCCATTTCGAGAAAGCAACTGGCCTCGGGGCGCCACAGCGCCGCCAACGGCTCGCTATGCTTCGTCCTGGCGTTCATGGGGAAGTTGTGTGGCCACAGCTTGACCGCCTGGATACCGCGGACGCGCTCACTGATCATCTTGCCGTAGACCGGTGGGGCAGCATGGCCGCTTGCCAGTGGCACCCCGTCGCGGTACCCGAAGTGCACCTTGGCGAACACTCACGCGCCACGCGCGAGCCGCAGCTCGAAATGGGCCTCTTGGACGCCCTTCACTCCACGGAGGCCGGCCTGCGCCGCTGCTTGGTAGACCTGGGGCCAGCGGACGGCCAACTCGGCGGTGTGCTTGTCGATCTCGTCAGCCTGGGACTCGCTGGCGGCAATCCACGCGTTGTAGGTGTCGGCGACGGTCTCCGGAGCGCCCAGGGCCCGTTCTAGCGCCCCGATGAAGCGCAATTCGGCGGCAATCCTCTCGCTGGCCGGCACGCCTTCTGCCAGGAGGGCAACGGTGTAGGTTCTCTCGTCCATGGTTGACACTGTACGTTCATACAGCATCCACCGCAAGCTCTGGCTTGGCGCCACACCAGACAATGGACAGGTCAGGTCAGCCGTTGCCGCTTGCTCGCGAAGCGCTCCGCCGGTACCGCGCCGGGTCTTTCAGCTTGCGCCACCTGTGGGATCGTTCACCGGGCAGGTAGGAGCTGTCGCACCGCTCGGCGACAAGTCCCTCCAGTTCCAGCTTCAACGCTGCCGAATAGAGGTCCGGGCCAGCAGTCTGGAATGCTCTCGACGACCAGCAGATCGTGAGTCGGCTTGGGCGTGAATAGCTGCGCGAGCAGCCCCTTCCGAGCAGCCCCTTCCACAGCACCAGGGGCAAGGTCAACAGCGCACGCCCCGCATGCAGAAGGTCAAAATGCAGTAGGTCACCGGGTCCCGCCAGGGGTAGCGGCACTTTCTCCGCGCGCGGGCCTGGAGGCGGTTGAAGGCTGAGCGCCCGAGGTCGTCAAGAACGCACACACCGCCGTTTACACGGAAAGGGCCGCCTTCGAACGTGCTCAAGGCACGAGAGTGGTCTCTGGAAACCAGACTGGTGCAGTTCTGGCCCTGCCGCGTGCGCAGCCGAACCTGCCCTGCCACGAACTCCGCCAGCATGCGGTAGCCGTCGTACTTGATCTCGAAGATCCAGTCCGAGTGCGAGAACGGCGCGTGCTCGCCGTTGCCCGCGAGCATTGGCCGCACAGGCAGCTTCCTGCGCAAATTGTCGTGGTAATGGCTTCAGGGCGTGCCCGCCGCGCGCAGCGCCCCATTTGCTCGCTAGCGAAAAACACGCTCGCCCGCAAGGCCACAAGGATTTCTCCGGTTGCGCAGCGGACTTGTACCTTTCAGGGCCCACCCTTGGAGCAGCCGCCATGCCGCACATCGACCAAACCGACCAGCTACTCGCATTTTTTCTCGGAACCGACCCGAAGCTTTGGGTTCGATTCGTACCGCGGATCGCGGTCAAGGCAACCTACTACTGTGATGCCGACGTCCGTGATAGCGGTAGGTTTCACCGCTTCCTCCTCGTCATCGCTAGCCGCCGCGTAGTGCTTGAGGCGGGCCCGATTTCTTCAGGGCACGGGTTAATCTTCAATGCACGATCGATCGCGCACAAAATCGCTCCGGACACTCCCGACCTGGACTGCGTTGGTGCGAACTGGTCTGGCCTCAACGATCCTTTCATGCGCAAGGCACGCGAGATCGCTGAGGTCTGCAGTCACAAGTTTGCGCCCTCGCCCTTCGATATAGGTCCGCGCCCAGGGCAGGCGTAGCCCCGCCCAACTGCGGGAGCTGCGCTGCCGCCAAGAGTCAGGCCGGCATTGCGCCGACGCTCGACGCGAATTTGTCGAGTGAGGACTTCAGGTCACCCGAGCCGAAGCAAAGCCGGTAAGACCAGCGCCCGAACCGAGTGCTGTTGCTGACAGCCGTGCACCAGCGTTCCGCCGCCGCCTTCTTGATCATCGCATCGCCGATCTGCCCCTTGATTTCGACCACAAGCAGATCCCCATTCACCAGTTCGACAACGAAATCGGGGAGGTACTTCCTGGGCGTACCTTCCTTTCGGTAAGGAATCACGAGCCCGAGTCTGTCATTCTTGACCCACGAGACAACAGCTGGATGCGAGCCGAGCACTTCGGCCGCTTGGCGCTCCCAGTCGGAGTCGAACACCGCCGCATTGAGATGGCAGCGACGAACATCGTGCAGCGGCTTGCCGGTGTGGAAGTCCACCATGCGGGTAGAGCGCATACCGGCAGCTCCCGGAGCGAACACCGCTTTCTCCTGACTGGCGCCACCCCGATCGACCGCCTCCATCGCGTTGACCAGCATCGCGACCGCCTTCACGAAGTACGGATTGATAGCCAAGTCCTGCTTCGCTCTCGACCCTACCGGCGTGACGTGCCCTGCAATGAAACGGGTTGCCACGTCCAGCGTCTGCGGGAAGAGTCGATGAGTCGGTATCGCGTCTCCACGATCTTCCTGCCACTTCCGGGCCAGCACTTTGGCCAACTCGAACGCAACCTGCTGCACACGCACGCCCGCGCGCCACGCCTGCAGATTGACGCGCGCCGGGGCCCCCGGTCCAAAGGCGATCAGCCGCCCGTCGTGTGTCGTCAGGCCCCGCAGCAGAACGTCGTCAGGCACCTCTTCGGAGTCGAGCACCAGTTCGCCCACGCGATCCCAGTTCACCTTGATCTGCACGATTCCCGGGTCCTGGTAACCCTCAACGACTGGGATCTCAATTTCGTACTCGGCACGATCCGCCTCGGCGTAGACGTGATTCGCTGGCGGCGACGGGGGCTGCGGCTTGCCGCCCTCCACCTTGAACGGGATCAGCTCGAAGGGTACGCCGAAGATCTGCGCCGTTTCCTCCGCGAATAGCCCCGTTTCAGGCACAACGGTGTATGACGTCCGCCGCAACGCGCGCCCCACGACCTGTTCGCACAGCAACTGCGATCCGAATGGCCGCAGACCGACGACGTGCGTGACAGTCGTTGCGTCCCAGCCTTCAGAGAGCATGGCCACCGAGATGATGCAACGCACGTTACGTCCCGGCGGCACGTCCGGGTTGATCGCCACGAGGCCGCTTCCCTCATCCTCAAGCGCCTTCCGGTTGTGGCGCTCAACGAGCGCCGCGTACTCCTCCGGAACCTTACGCCCGGGCCATTCGGTCTTGCCAATCGTCTCCAGCACGAAGCGCAGGCGCCGCGTCTCGTCGCTCGTGCCACCGGCGGCGATATCTTCGCCCACCTTGCTATCGATGCGGATCGTCATCTCAGCGCCAGGCGCATTGCGGAACTCGGGCACACCAGCTCCGTGCTGCGCATCGCCTTCAGCGAGCCAGGCGTACATCGACTTGGCAATAGTCGTGTCGCGACAGACAATGATGAACACGGGAGGCACGTCGTGGCGCCGGTTTCCTTCGGCGAAGTGCCGACGCCAGGTGGCCAGTGTCTCCCGCCAGCTAGAGGCCAATGTGACAATGGGAGCAGTGGCGTAGCGCATGACCTCGGCCACCGTCACTGGACCGATCAGACCGTCCCCCTGCGCCTGCTTCTGCACCCAACGCCAAACGTTGAAGTAGCGCGGCACTTCCTCTCCCGAGCCGTCTTCTGTCGGCAATTGCGGAACCTTCACGAGCCCGGCCTCGATAGCCTCGAGCAGGCTGAAGTCAGATACCACCCATGGGAATGGCTTCCCGACCTCGTTGCCGCTGCCCTGAATATAGAAGGGAGTGGCGGAAAGATCCACGCAGAGCCGGATGCCATTGCCACGCCCGCCGAGCGCCTTGTTGATGCGATCCAAGCCCTCGATCCAAACCGTGGCCTCACGGACGTTGGCTTCTGTTGTCTCGTCCTCCTCACCGAATGGATCGGCCTGCTCGATGCTGCCCCGTCGGTAAGCGTGGTGCGCCTCATCGTTCATGACTAGGATGGCCGAGCTACGTCCCTTCCGGCCACCGAGCACGCGCTTAAGGAAGGCGGCATCACTTTCCAGGTACTGGGTCTCCCTGACGGTTACCGCCTTGAGGGTGCCGTCGCGCTTACTCTCGACGCCTAGAACTTCGAACGCGCCGACGGTGGCCTGATGGCGGATATTCTCTGCAGTAGCCGCAGCCGTTACCTTGATGGTGCGGATCTTGTCCACGGGCTGCCCGCGCTTAACGACGCGCGCACCTTGGCCGTTCACTTCACGCATCTCGCGCCGCTCGAGGTTGTGCCAGTTGGTCACAAACACCTCGCCCCGGCGCAGCTCAGGCATCCGGTGCGCCGAGACCAAGTCCCGCATACGGTAAAGCGAAAGCTCGTCGCGCGCGGGATCGAGTTCCTGCAGACGGTCCCGGATCGTAACGTTCGGACAGACGATCAGAACCGTGTCTGAGTAGGCCGCATTCTGCGGGTCGGCAACCTTATTGAGAATGGACCACGCGGCGAGCATGCCCATCACCGTGGTCTTGCCAGACCCGGTCGCCATCTTCAACGCGACTCGTTGGAAGGCCTTGAAGCCGTCTTTCTTGGCTGCCGGTCCGGGCTCGTCGACGGGCACATCAATGCCTTGGAGCAAATCGGCGGGCCCTTCAATGAGGAAGATCGCCGCCTCCGCGGCCTCGAGCTGCGCGTAAAACAGCGGGTGCAGCCGGTCCGGCGCGCGCCACAACTCAATCAGCTCCCGGGTGACTTTGGTTGCACCCTGGTATTGACGATCGCGCCACTCCTGAACCCGTTGACGGAGCAGATTGGCAAGGTCCAGAAGGTACTCGTTACCTTTCAAGTCCTCGTCAAACATCTCATCCTGGCCCGCACCGCGCCGGCCTCGGGCCGCGCCTTGAGGTACGCGTAGGAAGTAGCTCGCCGGACGTCGTCCATCCTGAAGTGATGGCGGCTGCCCCTCTTCGATGTGCCAGTGGCGGCGCGGCTCCTGGTAAGGGGAGTTGATGATCGGGTTGGAGACGGCGTTGATCTGCTGAGTCATCGCCCGCTACTCCGTGACGTCGAGCACGCGCATCAGTTCATTGCCGCGCTCATCGATCACCTTCACGGCCACCTGCCTTCGATCACCCAGGGCGAATGGCTCGCTGACCGTGCCCGCCAAGTGTGACCAGATCGATTCCTCGAAGCTGCCCTTCAGAGAGCGCTGCAGATTATCCCAGGCGCTGGTCCTCGGGAAGAAGACCTGAGTTGCGTAGAACGAAAGGCCGTCGTAGTCGGTGTCGAGCATCCAGCAAGGTACGTTCTCACCCCCGACCGAATCGGTGTCGAGTGACTCAGGGTCGAACAGGTCGAGGCCACGTAGCTCCACCTCGTACAGCGGCTGGCCCTCCGGGCCTCTCTTCCTCAGGGAGCGTATCGTCGCGTCGGGAAGGCCCGTGACGGAGAAAATCTGCGAAGCGCGTGTCGTCTTTAGTAGATCCGACATCGCCACGTCAGGCGTCACGGCCACGTATGCCGCAGGGATGCGCAACTTCTTCTCGTCTTCGATCATTGCCCGCGCATTGGGCTCGACCGCAAAGCCGAAGAAGTAGAGTCGGTCGTACTTCAAGTAATGCGCTTCACGTCCGGCCTCGTAGACAAGCGACGCCGATACCGCGCCGTCAGGCGGGCCAAAGACAATTGCCACGCGCCTATCACCCTCCTTCGCCTCCGCATGCAGGTACTCTGTCTCCACGGTGCTGCGCACACCTGCCAATGTGAGTTCCCGGTTGCCAGGAAGCCGCAGCGTCTTGGACTGGCGCAACACCTCGGTCATCCGCTGGATATGGGTTGACACGTCGTCGTCTGGAACCACAGCCTCGCCGTCGCCCGCCGACTCGAGCGGTTGCACTGGGGCTATAGCGGCCTCGAAGACGAAAGGGCCGGCCACACGGGTTACGCCGCCCACTTCTTCGGGGCGGTCCACCAGCACCTCCATGACAGCGGGCTCATCCTTGGCAAGGGATTTCAGCGTGACGTGCGGAACAAGTCCGCCAATCTCTTCGCCCTTGCGGTTCTGCTTTCGTTTGTAGACGAACCCGCCGGAGGGGCCGACCTGCGGAGACTTGAGCTCGTAGTAAGGAAACGTGGCAGTCAGCAGCCGTTGGCGCGCCAGTGCGAGCGGCACGCGCGACGTATCCATCGTGATCCAGCGTCGCCCCCATTGCTCCGCGACGAACGCTGTCGTGCCGGAGCCACAGGTCGGGTCCAGCACCAAGTCTCCTGGATCGGTGCTCATAAGAAGGCACCGTTGGATGATCTTCGTATTGGTTTGAACGACGTAAACCTTCTGCATGCCGACCCCGGAGGCACCATCCGGCCAGAAGTTGTTCAGCGGTTGGAAGCCGAAGTCGTCGGCGAAGCGCACGTAGTTCACCGTGTTGCCGTTTTTGGTCAAACGCTTCAACTCGATCAGTCGCTTTGCTCCAGCAGTGTTGGTTTTCCAACTTGCCCCGGCCGTCGGCTTGAACGAAGCCCCGCCGAACTCCAGGTCGTAAATGCAACTCTCGGTTCGCCCCGCTGCAAGGAAGATTTGATGGCGAAAGAGTCGCCAACCTGTCGGGAGCGAATCAGCGGCAGCCTCTTCGGCGGTAATCCGGCGCTTGTCACCCGCGGCGTTCATCAGCCACACATAGTTTGGGTCGTCGCTGAAGTCTTGCCGCTCGTACAGGGTGCGCTCCTTGAGAAGCGAGATATCGCGCGCGTACCAAAGCAGATAGTCCGCAACTGACGCAAGGCCCTGCGTGCCAAGGCCAGCCGTCTTCTTGAAGGCGATCAGCGCCCGGAAGTTTGATGCCCCAAAGATCTCGTCCAGCACTTCACGGACGTGGTGCACGTTGTCATCTGAAATCTGCACAAAAACGCTGCCGCTTTGGTGCAGCAGCTCCCGCGCCACCAGCAATCGATCGCGCAGGTATGTCAAATATGAATGCAGCCCCAGTTCCCATGTGTCGCGGTACGCCTTCACCATCTCTGGTTCCCGCGTCATCTCGTCATCCGCGCCGTGCTTGACCTCCTTCTTCCGCACGAAGGGCTGGAAATTGCTGCCGAACTTCACCCCATATGGCGGGTCGATGTAGATCATCTGCACTTGGCCGGCCATGCCTTCGAACTCGAGCAGCGAGTTCATCACTGCTAACGAGTCTCCAAGAACCATGCGGTTCTGCCACGGCCCCTTGTGCTCGTATGCCTCGAGGTTCTCGCGGATGTCCATCCCTGAGTCCCCGAATAGGTCCAACGTCTGTCCTCTCGCCTTGCGGTGTCGAATGCCGTCGAGGATCGCCTTTGTCGAATGCCGTTCGTGCACGAACAGTGGTGATGTCGGGATCTGGATTTGGTGTCGCTCGGCCTTGCCTGCCCAGTTCAGGAACGGTTTGCTGATCTGCTGCAGCATCTGGGCGGCATCTGCAGTGGATGTGATGCGAACGCCTCCGCCCTTCCACTCCTTCGGCTCCGAGAAGACCGACTTCTCCCCCTCCTTGCCCGCACGCACGATGAGTCCCAGCAGCCATTCACCTAAGTCCCGTTCGCGCTGCTGATCCCACGAGAGTGCCGGATCCAGAGAGCTGTCGTATCGGTAGGTCTTCGGCGGCTTCCGCGCTTGAAATTGGTCCTGCAGGCCGGCGTCGGGGCGCTGCACTACCTGGTCCGGATGGCGGTACTGCTCGGTCGCGTCCAAGCCGGCACGTCCAACGCGGGCTGCCGCGGTCTCGCTCTTTAAGTCGCCAGCCTCAAGCTCGCGCGAGCCCGGCACCGGCCAGGCGCGCCCGCCTGCCGCCATCAGGCGCTGCACGAGTTCATCGCGCTTGCCCTGAGTGGGCTGCTCAAACTGACCTAAAGCGTCTCGCAATTGCGCGACAGTGAGGCCCTCGACCAACGTCTCGGGCTTCGCTCGCTTCGCGCTGGCCAGAGTGGCCACCATCGATTCTCGAGATCGGCGATCGGCTTCCAGTTCGAGTTCAGCACACAGCTCTTTGAGCTGCTCGGGCATCAGCAGGTCAAGCACCACTCGCTTCAGGTTCATCCCCATCCTCTTCTTCGTCTTGGTTATTTCGCCGCCGAGGCGGAACACAGGTTGCAGTAGTCGCACTGGGCGCAAGTCTTGGCGCTGGGTCGAGGCGGCAAATCGTTCTGGCGCAGCGCTTGCGCGGCGGCGCGCACGTCCCTTTTCACATCACCGATGAAGTCGTCGTCCACGGAGCGCCGCTTCTGCTTCTGCTCGTCGAGCTCGTAGATCTCCACGTAGTCAGCCGGCCGTCCAGTCAGTTCCTGATACCCCAGCGCGTAGATGTGCAGTTGCGTCTCAGTGACGGCCTCTGCCTGCGCGCGGTCGTTCGACTTCAGGTCCACAATGGTCACTTCGCCGCTGTCGATTCTGCGGACCAGATCGATGCGGCCAGCCACCGACACGCCGTCCCCCAGCGCGATCTCGATCGCTTTCTCGGAAAACTCAAGGTTCTTGAACTCCGCGGCGTTCTTGCGGATGTAGGCCTCGATTACTCGGCGAGCAGCCTGCTCGAGCTTGACGCGCAGCGCAGGGTAGGCGTACGGCGCGCGCAGATGGCGCATGACGAGCGTGGCTGCTTCGCCGGGATCCACGTCTTCTCCGTGGAGTGCGCGGGCATGCACTTCGGCCAACGCATCGTGCAACGACTTACCGAAGCCCAGCGCTTCATCCAGTGGCGCATTGAAGCCGTACAAGATTCGCAGCTTGAACTGGTAAGGGCACTCGAAGAAGTACTTCAGGTCCGAGAACGAGAGCGTAACGTTGGCCACCGACGATTTCGGCCGCGGATCCAGGCGCTTGCGCGCGGTGTAGTCAGGAGGCCGGCGCTTGACGTACTTCGACGCCAGGACCTCGGTAAAGAATTCAGACGGCGCCTGCGCCGTCTTGTTGCCGGCATGCGGCGCCCAGCTCAAATGGAGGAACTTCTGCGCCCGCGTGACCGCGACGTAGAACAACCGGCGCTCATCATCTAGCCCGCCGCGATAGCGGGCCGCGTTATCAAATGCGGCCTCTGGGATGAGATGCCAAGCCGTGCGGCCGCCGGCTGCGCGCGACGGAAAGCGGTTGCGCACCAGTTGCGGGACGAAGACGACTGGCCACTGCAACCCCTTGGCTTGGTGCACCGTCATGATCCGCACCGCGTCGGGGCTAACGAACGTGTTTTCCTGCCATCCTTCGGGGTAGGCGCTCTCGGCGTGGTAGCGCAGGAAGCCGGCGAAGCTGACGTACTTCTCGACCGGCTTCGAATGGAAGTGGATGCTCTCGAAATCCGAGATCGCTTGGCTGAACTTGCCCAAGTTGTAGAACACCACCTCGCCGCGCGCGCCAGGAACCTGCTCCTCACGCAGACCAGTGTTCTCAATGAACGCGATGAACTGGCGCTGAAGGTTGTAGACCTTGAACTGGCCAATGTCGGCCCGCGGCATATCCACCCGGGCCTGCGCGGCTAAACCGACCGCCCGATCGAGTGCGGCGGGCAAGATACCCAGATCGGCATCCTGCCATGCGGCGCGAACTGTGGCGGCATCCACGTCGCCCGCCAAGAAATAGAAAAGCTGACGCGCCGCTTCCGCTTCTGCGGTCTGGAACAGATTGTCCATGCCCGTGATCACATACGGCACCTGCGCTTCGTCCAGCGCCGCGATGAACGGGTCACCGTCCCGCCGCACCGACCGGAGCAGGATGGCCATGTCGGACCACGAGACGCCGCGCTCGTTCCTGTCCTCGCGCACCGCGACGCCACGCAGTGCTTGGCAGGTACGGGCAATGTGCCGGGCTTCATCCTGGGGCGTATCGAAGGGCAACGCGGTGATGTCGCCAGCTTCGTATACCTGCGCCTCTGTGGGCTTCATCTCCTTCGGCAGGCGGCGAACGATCTGGCGAATGAAATCGCGCGCGACAGCCACCACGCCTTCGCTGGAGCGGAAGTTCTCCTCCAAGCGCACTTGATCGACCCGGGAATATCGTTCTCCGAAGGTCAGTATGTTGCGGACGTCGCTGCCGCGCCACTGGTAGACAGTCTGGTCATCGTCGCCGACCACGCAGACGTCGGCGCCAAGTCGGTTCAGTGCTGCGACAACCGCCTCCTGGACCGGATTGACGTCCTGGTATTCATCGACGATCACGTGCCTGACGCGGGCGGCCAACCGTTCCCGAAGCCCGGGATTTCCCTCCAGCTCGTCGACAGCGCCCTTCAGGATGCCGGAGTAGTCCAAATAGGCCCGCTGGCGCAGCAGGCCTTCGTAGGCAGGGAGCTGTGCAACGACCGAGTTGCCGACGAGCTGCTCGGGCGCCACAGTCACATCTTCGCGAAGAATCCCCATCGCCGCGATGAAATGGCGCGTGTCCGTGTATCGCTTGAGCGGCTGACCGGTAAGTGTGGTGCACTGGGTGAGCCCAGAGACCTTCGAGTGCCGATCGACGAACAGTGACTGCTGCACTTCGTTGAGCACCTCGTACTTCATGAACACCGGCACCTCGGACTTCAGCAGCTCGAGGCAGTAGCCGTGGATCGTGCCGACGTACATCTCGGCCAAACCGGTGACGTCGCCAAGATGTTCATGGCAGCGGGCGTGAATTCGCTCCTTCAGTTCGGCGGCCGCCTTCTCCGTGAAGGTGAACGCCACGATGTTCTCTGGCCTGCATCCCGCGCCGCCGTCGGCCAACGGGCGTAGCAAGCTCACGACAAGCTGCGCGACGACCTCTGTCTTACCAGAGCCGGCGCACGCGATGAGCTGAAGATTGCCGGCAACGTGATTGATAGCCGCGAGCTGGGCGGCTGTGAAGCCGGACCGGTTCATGGTGAAGACCGCCTGCGCACTGCTGTTTCCCCCTTCTACGCACCAAGGCCGACGCGCGACCGGCGTCGATCTGCGTTTGTACCACCGGTGCTCCGGAGACCCCATAGCGGTGCCCCGAGTGGCTGGCGCGCGTTCGATGGCCGACTAACGCGGGAGCCCGATGTCCACGCGGTCAGCAAAATGCCTGCTGATCCAAAGTTGGACATGCAAATCCAGTTGTTGATAGTTCCGCCCGCCAATCCGTGTTCGCCCATGCATTGGGTCCCATCCAGCCATTTCGAGGGGTGGGGGTACGGTGGGGTCGCTGGATTGCGCCTGGCGGGGAGTTCCGGTGGTGGCGGGGGGCCTGCCGCGGACGAGGCACAACGTTCGCAACCAGTAATGCTGCGCAGTACCTTGGCCGGACTCTGCGCGCCGGCTCCGAGAGCACCTAGGCCGTTTTCGCCGACCCAAGCCACGTCCCAGCAGGGGGCTGCCCCAAGCATTGGGCATGCTTTTGGGTATGTAAAAGCAGAAAACGCGCCTTGCGGCGCGTCACTGCTTACTGTCTGGCGGAGACGGAGGGATTCGAACCCTCGATGCGGCTCTACACCGCATACTCCCTTAGCAGGGGAGCACCTTCGGCCTCTCGGTCACGTCTCCAGCAAGAGGGGCATTATGCCCCAAGCATTTCACTCTGCAGTCGAGTGCGGTAGCCCTTTCAGGTCGCCGGCTGATCCAGGTCGAACGCGCGGTGCAGCGCGCGCACGGCCAGCTCCATGTACTTCTCGTCGATCACGACCGAGGTCTTGATCTCGCTGGTGGAGATCATCTGGATGTTGATGCCCTCCTCGGACAGCGCGCGGAACATCTTGCTGGCGATGCCCACGTGGCTGCGCATGCCGATGCCCACGATGCTCACCTTGCAGATGCGGGTGTCGCCCTCGATGGTGTCGGTGCCCAGGGTCGGCAGGACCTTGGACTTGAGCAGGTCCACCGTGCGCGCATAGTCGTTGCGGTGCACGGTGAAGCTGAAGTCGGTCTTCCCTTCCTTGGAGATGTTCTGGATGATGACGTCGACCTCGATGTTGGCGTCGGCCACCGCGCCCAGGATGTTGTAGGCGATGCCCGGCCTGTCGGGCACGCCCAGGATCGACACCTTGGCCTCGTCGCGGTTGAACGCGATGCCTGAAACGACGGCTTGTTCCATTTGTTCGTCTTCCTCGAATGTGATCAGGGTGCCGGACTTGGCCTCTTCCTCGATCGGGATGTCCCAGGGGGTGAAGCTCGAGAGCACGCGCAGCGGCACCTTGTACTTGCCGGCGAACTCCACCGAGCGGATCTGCAGCACCTTGGAGCCCATGGAGGCCATCTCCAGCATCTCCTCGAAGCTCACCGTGTGCAGGCGGCGCGCCTCCGGCACCACGCGCGGGTCGGTCGTGTAGACGCCGTCCACGTCGGTGTAGATCAGGCACTCGGCCGCCTTCATCGCGGCGGCCACGGCCACCGCCGAGGTGTCGCTGCCGCCGCGGCCCAGGGTGGTGATGTTGCCGCCGTCGTCCACGCCCTGGAAGCCGGTGATGATGACCACCTTGCCGGCCTCGAGGTCCCCGCGGACCTTCTTGTCGTCGATGGATTCGATGCGCGCCTTGGTGTAGGCGCCATTGGTGCGGATGGGCACCTGCCAGCCGGCGTAGCTGACGGCCTCCATGCCTTCGGCCTGCAGCGCGATGGACAGCAGTCCGACCGACACCTGCTCGCCGGTGGAGCCCAGCATGTCCAGCTCGCGCAGGTAGGCGTCACCCGGCTTGGCGGGCGCCAGCTCCTTGGCCAGGCCGAGCAGGCGGTTGGTCTCGCCGCTCATGGCGCTGGGCACCACCACCAGCTGGTGGCCGGCCCGCACCCATTTGGCGACACGCTTGGCAACGTTGCGGATGCGCTCGGTGGAGCCCATCGACGTGCCGCCGTACTTGTGAACGATCAATGCCATGGAAGATGCGAAAAGAAGGGCCAGGCCGGCGTTGCGCCGGCTTCGGCCACCTAGGGGAATCCCGCATTTTAACTGCCGCGGAAGCGGCAGCTCTGCCATGGCGCGCCGATCGCGCGGCGCGCGGCCTTCAGTCCGCCCTGGCGCCGCTGTCCCGCACCACCTTGCCCAGGCGCGGCACGTCGGCCTTGATCAGGGCGGCCAGCTCCTGCGGCGGCATGCCGCTGGGGTCGAGCCCGAGGTCGGCGAAGCGCTTCTGGATCTCGGGCGTCTTGAGGAACCTGCTGATCTCCGCGTGCAGCCGATCGACGATGGCCTGGGGCGTTCCCGCCGGCGCGAACACGGCCTGCCACGAGCTGAGCTCATAGCCTTGCAGGCCCTGCTCGGCGAAGGTCGGCACGTCCGGCGCGGCCTGCGATCGCGTCACGGTGGTGACGGCCAGCGGGCGCAGCTTGCCGGCCTTCATGTGCGGGATCGCGGTGGCGATGTTGTCCACCGCCGCCAGCAGGTTGCCGCCCAGGAGGTCCGTCATCATCGGGCCGCTGCCCTTGTACGGGACGTGCTGCATCTTCACGCCGGCCATGCTCTTGAACAGCTCGCCCGAGATGTGCTGCGAGGTGCCGCTGCCGGCAGAACCAAACGAGTATTTCTCCGGATTGGCCTTGAGCAGCTTGATGAAGTCGGCCAGCGACTGCGCCGGCACGCTGGGGTGCACCAGCAGCACGTTGGGCTGGGTCGCGTACAGCGTGATCGGCGCGAAACTGGTGACCGGGTCGTACGACAGCCTGGAGTACAGCGACGCGTTGATCGCGTGCGAGCTGATGGTGCCGCCGCCGATGGTGTAGCCGTCGGGCGCCGCCTTGGCCAGTTCGGCCGCGCCGATGGAGCCGCCCTGCCCCGCCTTGTTCTCCACCACCACCGGCTGCCCCAGCACCGGCGTGAGCCGCTCGGAGGCGATGCGCGCCAGGATGTCGGTGGTGCCCCCCGGCGCGAACGGCACGATGTAGCGGATCGGCTTGTTCGGCCAGCCTTGCTGCGCCAGTGAGGGGAAGGCCACGAACGCGGCGGAGACGCCGCCGATCCGTCTGAGAGCCGTGCGCCGGGAAATGCCCATCGTCTGTCTCCTGGTGGTTGTGCCCGGCATTCTTCGGTCAGCCGGGCGCAAAGCGCAACCGGGGACCATCCCGGAGGACGTGCCCGGTGCCCACCTTCAATTGCAGTCGGTGGCCGCGCGTGGTGCAGTCGGCCACCTGGGCGAGCAACTCATCGAGCTGCGCGGCGCTGGGCTGCTGGGCGTGCAACGTCTTCAGCCAGTGGCGAAGCAGGTTGGCCTGGCGCGCGGGCGACAGGGCTTGCAGCTGCGCGATGTCCGGTTCGCCGTCCATGGCGGCCAGGTCCGTCGCCGCGACTTCATCGAGCAGGCCCTTGGCCTGCGCCGCGTGGCGGGCGGAGCGGGCAAAGGTCTCGCGGAACGACGGGAAGGCGCTCTCCAGCGCGGGCAGCAGCTCGTGGCGGATGCGGTTGCGCGTGTAGCGCGTGTCGGCGTTCGTCGGGTCCTCGACGAAAACGATGGACTGCTCGCGAGCCCAGCGGCGCAGCTCGGAACCAGGCACGCCCAGCAGCGGACGCAGGAAGGCCACGCCGTGCCGCTCGAAGCGCGCCGGCATCGCGGCCAGCCCGGGCAGGCCGGCGCCGCGGCTCAGGGCCAGCAGCAGGGTCTCGGCCTGGTCGTCGGCATGCTGGGCGAGCAGCACGCAGGCGAGGCCCTGTTCCTGCGCCGACGCGGCCAGCGCCTCGTAGCGCGCACGGCGCGCGGCGTCTTCCGGGCTCTCGCCGGGCGCGTGCCGCGCATCGAGCCGCCGCACGTGCAGGGGGACGCCCAGGCCCGCGCAGGCCCGCTCGCAGTGTTCGGTGAAGGCATCGGCCGCCGCCTGCAGCCCGTGGTGAACGTGGATCGCCTGCACCGCGCCCGGCCACAGCCGCGCGGCGGCGGCCAGCAGCACCGAGGAATCGGCGCCGCCGCTGAAGGCGACGCCCAGGGGGAGCGGGGGATTCAGCGCCCCCAGGGGCGCCAGGACAACGTCGGCCCCCGCTTCAGCGGGACTCGGCCTTGGTGTCGGTGAAGCGGCCATAGCTTTGCAGCCGCTCGTAGCGCCGGTCCAGCAGCTCGCGCGACTTGAGGTCCGCGACCTGGCGCCAGGCGTCGTTCAAGGCGCGCTTGAGGAAGGCGGCCATCTGCTTGTGGTCGCGGTGCGCGCCGCCCACCGGCTCGTTGACGATCTTGTCGACCAGGCCCATGGCCTTGAGCCGGTGCGCGGTGATGCCCATGGCGTCGGCGGCGTCCTGCGCCTTGTCCGACGTCTTCCAGAGGATGGACGCGCAGCCTTCGGGGCTGATCACCGAGTAGATCGAGTACTGCAGCATCAGCACCTGGTCGGCCACCGCGATGGCCAGCGCGCCGCCGGAGCCGCCCTCGCCGATCACCGTGGTGATGATGGGCACTTCCAGCTGGGCCATCTCGTAGATGTTGCGGCCGATCGCCTCGGACTGGCCACGCTCCTCGGCGTCGATGCCGGGATAGGCGCCGGGCGTGTCGACGAAGGTGAACACCGGCAGCTTGAACTTCTCAGCCGTCTTCATCAGGCGCAGGGCCTTGCGGTAGCCCTCGGGCCGGCTCATGCCGAAGTTGCGCGCCGCGCGCTCCTTGGTGTCGCGGCCCTTCTGGTGGCCCAGCACCACGCAGGGGCTGCCGTTGAAGCGGGCCAGCCCGCCCACGATGGAGAGGTCGTCGGCGAAGTGCCGGTCGCCGTGCAGTTCGATGAAGTCGGTGAAGAGCTCGCCGACGTAGTCCATCGTGTAGGGCCGCTCCGGGTGGCGCGCGATCTTGGTGATCTGCCACGGCGAGAGCTGGCTGTAGATGTCCTTGGTGAGCTGCAGGCTCTTGCGCGAGAGCTGGTCGATCTCCTCGGAGATGTCGACCGCGGATTCGGTCTGGACGTAACGCAGCTCGTCGATCTTGGTCTCGAGTTCGGCGATCGGCTGCTCGAAATCGAGGAAGGTCTTCTTGGCCAAGGGGATGGCTCCTATCTTTTGCTTCTTCTGGCCCGTCAGTATTCGACGGGCAGCGGGTCGAGCGACCGCCAAATATACCAAGTGGCGACGCTGCAGAACGGCTCCCACGCCTGAGCCACCTCGCGTGCCTCGCTGCGGCTGACGGGGTCGCCCGAGAAGTAGTTGCGGCTGATGCCGTTGATCAGTCCGATGTCGTCCAGCGGCAGGACGTTGGGCCGCATCAGGTGGAAGATGAGGAACATCTCGGCGGTCCAGCGGCCGATGCCGCGGATGCCCACCAGCTCCGTGATGATCTCCTCGTCGGTCATCTCCTTCCACGAGTTCACGTGGATGGCGCCCGAGTCGAAGTGCAGCGCCAGGTCGACCAGGTACTCGATCTTGCGCGCCGACAGGCCCGCGGCCTGCATGTCGTCGACCTTGAGCTTGAGCACGTTGGCCGCCGTCATCTTGCGCGGCAGGTGGGCGAAGCGGTCCCACACCGTCTGCGCCGCCTTCACCGAGATCTGCTGGCCCACGATGCTGCGCGCCAGCGTGGTGAAGGCGTCGCCGCGCGACTGCAGGCAGGCGTCGCCGAACTGCGGGATCAGGCGCTTCATCACCCGGTCGCGCTTGGACAGGTGCTTGCAGGCGTCCGGCCAGTAGTCCGGGCGCGCGAATTCGACGGGCGAGCCGCCGGCGTCGCTCACGTTGCCGCCTCCCAGGTGGTGCCGGTGGGCGAATCCTTGAGCACGATGCCCTGGGCCAGCAGCTCGGCGCGGATGCGGTCGGCGGCCGCGAAGTCGCGGGCCTTCTTGGCGGCGGCGCGCTCTTCGATGCGCTGCAGGATCGTGGTTTCGTCCAGCGTCGCGCCGCTGCGCAGGAAGGCCTGCGGGTCGCCCTGCAGCAGGCCCAGGCAACCGCCCAGCGCCCTGAGCAGGCCGGCGTGCCGGGCAGAGCGGCTGCGGTTCACCTCCGCGGCCAGGTCGAACAGCACGGCCACCGCCTCGGGCGTGGCGAAGTCGTTGTCCATCGCGGCCTTGAAGCGGGCGGCGTAGGGGTCGGCCCAGTCGATGCCCACGTCGGCCGGGGCGGTCGAGCCCAGCGCCGTGTACAGCCGCCGCAGCGCGCCGCGGGCGTCGTCCAGGTGGACGTCGCTGTAGTTCAGCGGACTGCGGTAGTGGGCGCGGACGATGAAGAAACGGATCGTCTCCGCGTCGAACTTCTGCAGCACGTCGCGGATGGTGAAGAAGTTGCCCAGCGATTTGGACATCTTCTCGTTGTCGATGTTGACGAAGCCGTTGTGCATCCAGAAGCGGGCCAGCGGCTTGTCGTGGGCGCCCTCGCTCTGGGCGATCTCGTTCTCGTGGTGCGGGAAAGTGAGGTCGGCGCCGCCGCCGTGGATGTCGAACGTCTCGCCCAGGAATGCGCAGGACATGGCCGAGCACTCGATGTGCCAGCCCGGGCGGCCGGGCCCGTAGTCGCTGTCCCATTGCGCATCGGCCGGCTCCGTGGGCTTGGCGGCCTTCCACAGCACGAAGTCCAGCGGATCCTCCTTGCCTTCCAGCACCGCGACGCGCTCGCCCGCGTGCAGCTCGTCGAGCGACTTGCCGGAGAGCTTGCCGTAGCCGGGGAAGCGCCGCACGGCGTAGTTGACGTCGCCGCCGCTGCGGTAGGCCAGGCCCTTGCCTTCCAGGCGCCGCACGATGTCCAGCATCTGGGGCACGTAGTCGGTGGCGCGCGGGTCGTGCGTGGGCCGCTCGATGCCCAGGGCGTCGAAGTCGCGGTACATCTCGGCCGTCATGCGGTCGGTGAGCTGGCGCACCGGCTCACCGTTCTCCACCGCGCGGCGGATGATCTTGTCGTCGATGTCCGTGATGTTGCGCACGAAGGTGACGCGCAGCCCGGACGCCTTGAGCCAGCGCTGCACGATGTCGAAAGCGACGTTGGCGCGGGCATGGCCGACGTGGCACAGGTCGTAGACGGTGATGCCGCACACGTACATGCGCACGTGGCCCGCTTCCAGCGGGGCGAAGTCCTCCAAGGCACGCGTCAGCGTGTTGTAGATGCGCAGGCTCATGGATCTTCGAAGAGCACCTGCGCTGCTTGGGCGGCGCGAGGTCGGGGTCGC
Source organism: Ramlibacter sp. Leaf400 (assembly GCF_001424545.1). GTDB lineage: Bacteria > Pseudomonadota > Gammaproteobacteria > Burkholderiales > Burkholderiaceae_C > Ramlibacter. The sequence continues at coordinate 253,816 of NZ_LMQL01000011.1, forward strand.
TTGTGGGAGTCTTTTTCCCGGGCTTGCGGTCGAGGTGCCCGGTACAATCGGCCCGCAGTATATAGCCCTGTCCGGGCCGCCCTGCACGCGCTTTATCGAGGCTCCCATGTCGCTCGCACGCCCCCATCTTCCGCGCTCGCTGCGCCTGATCGCCCTGGTGGCCGCGCTGGCGGTGCCCGCGTTCGCGCAGGCCGACGACTACGGCGACGTGGGCCAGCTGCTGCGCAACGGCCGGCATGCCGACGCGCTCGCCAAGGCCGACCAGTACCTGGCCGCCAAGCCGCGCGACCCGCAGATGCGCTTCCTGCGCGGCGTCATCCTCACCGAGTCCGGCCGCGCCAACGACGCCATCACCGCCTTCGTCAAGCTCACCGAGGACTACCCCGAGCTGCCCGAGCCGTACAACAACCTCGCGGTGCTGTACGCGGGCCAGAGCCAGTTCGACAAGGCGCGCGCCGCGCTCGAGATGGCCATCCGCACCAACCCGAGCTACGCCACGGCGCATGAGAACCTGGGCGACGTGTACGCCAAGCTGGCCAGCCAGGCCTACAGCAAGGCGCTGCAGCTCGATGCCGGCAACACCGCGGTGCAGCCCAAGCTGGCGCTGATCCGCGAGCTGTTCGCGCCGGGCGCGCGCGGCGTCAAGCCCGGCTCGCCGGCCGCGGCCGCACCGGCTGCAGCGCCGGCCACGACCGTGGCCAAGGCTCCCACCCCGGCACCCGCGCCCGCCGCTGCCCCGGCGCCCGCGACCACGGTGGCCAAGGCCGCGGCGGCTGCGCCCGCACCGGCTCCTGCCGCCGCTCCCGCGGCTGCGGCTTCCGCGCCGGCCACGGTTGCAAAGGCACCCGCGGCGGCGCCCGCCCCTGCTGCCGCCCCGGCCGCCTCCGCCGGCGCCGCGCGCGAGGTCGAGACCGCCGTCAACGCCTGGGCCACGGCCTGGTCGTCCAAGGACATGGGCGCCTACCTGGGCGCCTACGGCAAGGCGTTCGATCCGCCCGGCAACCAGTCGCGCAAGGCCTGGGAAGAAGAGCGCCGCGACCGCATCGTCGGCAAGTCGCGCATCTCGGTGCGCCTGTCCGACCTGTCGGTCAGCGTCGAGGGCGACAAGGCCACGGCCCGGTTCCGCCAGGCCTACAGTGCCGACAGCCTGAACGTCACCGGCCGCAAGACGCTGGAGCTGCACAAGGTCGGCGACCGCTGGCTGATCGTGCGCGAGAACGCCGGCGCCTGACGCCGCAGCGCGACGCGCCCTGGGCGCCCAAGGTCCCGCAGTCTTGAACCTTCGCCTCCCGTCCCTCCGGTCGCGCCCCCTCCGGGTGCTCGCCGCCTGCGCCTGCCTGGCGCTGGCCTGGTCCGGCGCCGCGAACTCGGCTCCGCGCAAGCCCAAGGACCGCCCCCCGGCCGCGCGCCCGGTCGTGCAGGACGGCCAGGCCGAGGCGCGCCTGCTTTCGGTCTACCGCCGCGTCGGCGCCGGCCAGGTGCGCGAGGCGCTGGCCGAGGCCGAGACGCTGGTGCGCGACCACCCCAACTTCCAGCTGGCGCAGCTGGTCTACGGCGACCTGCTGGCCTCGCGTGCGCGGCCCGTGCGCGGGCTGGGCGACGTGCCCGAGGCGGCCGGCGCAGCCGGCGCGCAGCTGCTGGCCGAACTGCGCGAGGAATCGCAGCTGCGCATCCGCGCGCTGCGCGAGCGCCCGCTGCCGGGCACCGTGCCCGCGCAGTTCCTGCAGCTGTCGCCGCGCAGCCGCCATGCGATCGCGGTCGACACCTCGCGCGCGCGCCTGTACCTGTTCGAGAACACCGCCTCGGGCCTGAAGCTCCTGGCCGACTACTACATCTCGGTGGGCAAGTCGGGCATCGAGAAGAACGCCGAAGGCGACCTGCGCACGCCGCTGGGCGTCTACTACGTCACCAGCAACCTCGACCCGAAGACGCTGAAGGATTTCTACGGCGTCGGCGCGCTGCCGATCAACTACCCCAACCCCTACGACGCGCGCCGTGGCAAGACCGGCAGCGGCATCTGGCTGCACGGCACGCCGCCCAACCAGTTCTCGCGCGCGCCCAAGGCCACCGACGGCTGCGTGGTGCTGGCCAACCCGGACCTGGAACGCATCATCCGCACGGTCGAGGTGCGCAGCACGCCGGTGGTGATCGCGTCGGCGCTGCAATGGGTGGCGCCGCAGCAGCTGCAGGCCGAGGCCCGGCCTTTCGGCGAGGCCCTGGCCGCGTGGCGGGCCGCGCGCTCCAGCGGCGACGTCAACCGGGTCCTGACCTTCTACACGCCCGACTCGGTGGCGGCCGGCAAGAGCGTGGCCGAATGGACGCCGCAGCTGCGCACCGAATTGCAGCGAACACGCGGGCGCGAGGTGCAGCTCAAGGACGTGTCCTTCCTGCGCTGGACCGACTCGTCCGACACCATGGTGGTAACCTTTGGCGAGGTCCCCCAGGGCGCGCGCACGGGCGCGGTCAAGCGCCAGTACTGGATGCGCACCGGGGGGCAGTGGAAGATCTTTTACGAAGGAGTGATCGGTTGATCCCAGCAGTGACGCGCCGCGCGGCGGCAGCCCTCGTCCTCGGCCTGGCCGCCTGCGGCGCCGCCTGGGCGCAGGAAGCACCCCGGGTGAAGTTCAGCACCAGCGCCGGCGATTTCGTCGTCGAGGTCTATCCCGACAAGGCGCCCAAGACGGTCGAGAACTTCCTCCAGTACGTGCGCGACAAGCACTACGAGGGGACCATCTTCCACCGCGTGATGGACGGCTTCATGATCCAGGGCGGAGGCTTCAGCCAGGACATGCAGCAGAAACCCACCCGCACGCCGATCCCCCTGGAGACTCGTCCGGAGCTGAAGAACGATCGCGGCACGCTCGCGATGGCACGCACCGCCAACCCGAACTCGGCGACGGCGCAATTCTTCATCAACGTGGTCGACAACCCCAACCTGAACGCCCCGATGCCGGACGGACACGGCTACGCCGTCTTCGGCAAGGTGGTTTCCGGCATGGACGTGGTCGACAAGATCAAGGGTGTGGCCACGGGCTCGCGCGGGCCGCACCAGAACGTCCCCACCACGCCGGTCGTGATCAAGTCGGTCACGCCAGCCAAGTAAAGGAAACAACAACATGGCCAATCCCAAGGTCGACCTGCAGATCGCCGGCTACGGCACCATCACCCTCGAGCTGGACCAGGACAAGGCGCCCAAGTCGGTCGAGAACTTCCTGAACTACGTCCGCAAGGGCCACTACGACGGCACGATCTTCCACCGCGTGATCGGCAACTTCATGGTCCAGGGCGGCGGCTTCCAGCCCGGCATGACCCAGAAGCCCACCGACGCGCCGATCGAGAACGAAGCCTCCAACGGCCTGAAGAACAACGAGTACACCGTGGCCATGGCGCGCACCAACGCGCCCCACTCCGCCACGGCGCAGTTCTTCATCAACGTGGCCAACAACGACTTCCTCAACCACTCCTCGCCGAGCCCGCAGGGCTGGGGCTACGCGGTGTTCGGCAAGGTGGTCGCCGGGCAGGACATCGTCGACCGCATCAAGGGCGTGAAGACCGGTCGCAAGGGCTTCCATGACGACGTGCCGCAGCAGGACGTCGTCATCGAGAAGGCCGTCGTGGCCGGCTGACGCGCCGCCCGGTGGCGCTGCCGCCCGTCCACGAACTCGCGGCCGAGCCCTCCTGGCGCTCGGTCGACCTGATCTCCGACCTGCACCTGCAGGACAGCGAACCCGCCACCTTCGAGGCCTGGCGGCGCTACCTGGCCTCGCCCGGCGCCGATGCGATCGTCATCCTCGGGGACCTGTTCGAGGCCTGGCCGGGCGACGACGTGCTGCAGGTGCCGGGCTTTTCCGCCGACTGCGCCGCCGTGCTGCGGGCCGCGTCGGCCGCACGCCCGGTCTTCTTCATGCACGGCAACCGCGACTTCCTGGTGGGCGAGGCCTTCGCCCAGGCCACCGGCGTGCAGCTGCTACCGGATCCCACCGTGCTCGCGTTCGGCGGGCAACGCTGGCTGCTCAGCCACGCCGACGCCCTGTGCCTGGGCGACGTCGAGTACCTGCGCTTTCGCGAGCAGGTGCGCGACCCGAAATGGCAGCGCGCCCTCCTGGCGCGGCCCCTCGCCGAACGGCAGGCCCTGGCCCGCTCGCTGCGCGCGAAGAGCGAGGGCCGCAAGCGTTCGGGCGCGACCTACGCCGACGTCGACACCGACGCGGCCCGGGCCTGGCTGGCCGCAGCGCGCGCGACCGTGCTGGTCCACGGCCACACGCACCGCCCGGCCGAACACGACCTGGGCGACGGCCTTCGGCGCGTGGTCCTGACCGACTGGGACCTGCAGGCGCAACCTCCGCGCGCCCAAGCGCTGCGGCTTTCCGTCGAAGGCCGCGCGCGTCGCGTTCCGCTGGCCTGATGTTCGGCTGGTGGCGCCGGCGCGCGACGCGCCCCATCCCCGAGCCGCTCTGGCAGGACGTGCTCTCGGCCTACCCCTTCCTGCGCGAGCGTCCCCAAGCGGAACTGGCGCGCCTGCGCGAGCTGGCCGCCCGCTTCCTGCAGGACAAGGAATTCCACGGCGCGCAGGGCCTGGCCATCACCGACGCGATGGCGGTCGCGATCGCGGCGCAGGCCGTGCTGCCCGTGCTGCACCTGGGCCTGGACTGGTACGACGACTTCGTCGGCATCGTCGTGCACGCCGACCAGGTGGTGGCCCGGCGCACCTCGCAGGACGAGGTGGGCGTGGTGCACGAGTGGGAGGAGGTGCTGGCCGGCGAGGCGATGGAGCGCGGCCCGGTGATGCTCAGCTGGCAGGACGTGCAGCAGGCCGGCGAGGCCGCCGCCCAGGGCTACAACGTGGTCGTCCACGAGTTCATCCACAAGATCGACATGCGCGACGGTCAACCGGACGGCTGCCCGCCGATGCCGGCGCGGCTGCGCAAGGCCTGGCGGTCGGCGATGCAGGCCGAGTACGAGCGCTTTCGCGAACAGGTGGTGATCGCCGAGCGCTTCGGCGGCGAACCGACCTGGCTCGACCCCTACGGCGCCGAGAACATCGGCGAGTTCTTCGCGGTGGCCGGGGAAGCCTACTTCGTCAACCGAAGCGCCTTCGGCGCCGGTTTCCCGGCGCTGCTGGCGCTGTTCGACGGCTTCTTCCAGCCGGCGGCCTAGCCACCGCTTCGCATCAGCGCATCAGCGCAGCAGCACCTTCAGCACGTTCTGCAGGCGGCGCGCCGCGCCCTCTTGGTGGGCGGTGGCCAGCACGCGCGCCGTGTCCTCGCCCCAGGTCTGCGCGGGCGAAGGATCGTTGCGGCGCGTCAGCAGGTGCAGCTGCATCCGGCGTCGCGCGTCCAGCTGGTCGGCCGGCGTCGGCACTTCGGCCGCGATCTCCAGCCGCAGCAACGCATCGCCCGCATCGCCCGAAGGCGCGGACTGCAGGGCCTTGACCCAGCTACCACGGACCGCCGGCGTGACCGCGCGGCCCAGCTCGCTCTGGCTGGGCACCTGTTCGGCGGAGCGCTCCTCCCAGGCCGAGAGCAGCTGGGTCAGCGCCTCGCCGTGGGCCTGCGCGGCCAGCTTGCGCAGCGTCTGCTGCGCGTGCTCCAGCGCGTCGCGCTGGGCGCGGAAGGCCACGTCGCCCAGGCGCGGGCCGCGGTCTTCCGGCGCGCGGTCGCCGAAGCGGCCGCTGCCGCGCGAGTCCCGGCCCATCCGGTCTCCGGCACCGGGGCCGCGGCCACCGAAGCCGCCGGCACCGGGCGCGCCGCGCCGGTCGCCGAACTTGCCGCCGCGGCCGGGCGCCGCCGGCTCGGTCTTGCGCATCCCCGGACGGTCGTCGCCGCGCATGGCGATGACCGGCTTGGGCGGCGCCTTCGCAGGGGCGGGCGCCGGCGTGGGCTCCGCTGCCTCCGTGCCTTCGGCGGCGGTTTCCGCTTCGGCCGAGGCCTCGGCGCCTTCAGCAGCGGCCGGGGCGGCCTCCGCGGCGGCGGCGGGCGCCGACTCGGCCGGCTGGGCATCGGCCCGGGCCTTGTCGGCCTGGGCTTGCGCCTGGCCCCTCAGCGCGGCGTCGAGTTGCGCCATGGCGGCACGGATCTTGTGCGCGTCGCCGCCGGCATTGGCGGCTTCCAGCGCCTTGGACGCTTCCAGCACCGCGCGATCCCGATCGCTCAGCGCCGACGCGGCGCGTTCGCGCTCCTCGGTCTTGCGGTTGAAGGCTTCGTCGATCGGCTTGCGGAACGCGTCCCACAGCTTCTGCTCGTGCTTGCGGTCCAGCGGCACCGTCTGCGCCTCGGCCTGCCAGCGCTGCTGCAGCGCCTTGACCGCGTCGATGCGCAGCTGCGGCGCGGCGCCCAGCGCCTTGGCCTCGTCGATCATCGCGTGGCGACGCTCCAGGCTCTGCTTCTGCACCGCGGCCAGCGGCGCCTCGGCGGCCTGCAGCGCCTGCTTCCACTGCGGCTGCATCTCGGCGAAGGCCTTCTCGCTCAGGTGGCCCGCTTCGCGCCAGCGGGTCTCGAACTGGTGGATGGCGCGGTTGAACGACTTCCAGTCGCCGCCCGGCGCGCCGGTGTTCTGCCCGGCCCAGGCCTGCAGTTCCGCGATCAGCGCCAGGCGCTGGTTGCGGTGGTCGGCCGCCTCCGACTTCATCTTGTCCAGCCAGGCCTCGACCACCTTGTAGGCCTCGTTGCAGGCCTCGTCGAAACGCTTCCACAGCGCGTGGTTGGGCGGGCCGCCCTGGTCGACCTGCTTCCACTGCTCCCGCAGCGAACGCAACTGTTCCTGCATCTTTCGGCCGCCGTACTTGGGCTTGCGGATGGCCGGTCCGGCCGGGGCGGCCGGTTCCGCGGGGGCAGCGGCGGGCGTCGCGGCTTCAGCCGGAGCTGCGGATTCGGTGGGGACCGAGGCCTCCACGGGGGCCGCGGCCTCGGTGGACGCTGCGGCCTCGGTCGGGCCAGCGACATCGGCAGCAGCTGCAGCCTCGGCCGGCGCAGCAGCCTCGATGGGGGCTGCGGCCGCCTCCGTGGGAACGGTCTCCGTGGGAGCACCCTCGATGGGAGCAGCGGCCTCGACGGGTGCAGCAGCCTCGGCGGGAGCCTTGCCCCGGGCAGGGGCCGGCGCACGGGTTCCAGCCGGTCGCTCGGTCTCGAACAGCGCTTCCGCCTTGGCCACCAGCTCCTGGCGCAGCTGGTCCGCGCGCCAGCGCTGCCAGCCTTCCAGCTCGCCGGCCGACGCCAGCAGCGCATGGGCCTGGTTCTCCAGCTTGTCGTCGATCAGCTTGCCGTGCTCCTTGAGCGCGGAACGCAGGGCGGCGCCGGCGCTGGCGCTGCCCTTGCCATGGCCCTGGGCGACTTCCTGCTCCAGCCGGGTGATCGCCGCGGCCACCGCCTCGGCGGCCTTGGCCTTGAGTTCCGGGTCGACCTTGGGCCTGGCCGGCCGTGCGGGCGGCGCCTCGACGGGCACGCCGCGCGCGCTGCGCAGTTCATCGGCCCAAACCGGCACCGGGGGCAGCGGCGCGGCCGCGTCGGCGTCGGCCGCGATCGCCTGGGCCAGTGCGCTCTGGAAGGCGTCCCAGACCACCTGCAGCTGGGAGCGCGAGGCGTCCAGCAGCGGCGGGAAGCGCGCATCCACGCTGGCCCAGTTGGTGTCTTCCACCAGCGCCTGCGCCTGGGCCTGCCATTCGGGCACGTCGGCGCGCAGCGAATCGGCCGCCGCCTGTGCGTCGCGCCAGGACTTGGTGGAGAGCACCTCGATGCGCTGGGCCAGCAGCACCGCGGCCTCGCGCTGCACCTGCACCCGGTGCTGGAGGTCCTCGATGCCCTTGATGCGATCGCCCAGCTTCGCCTTCAGGCCGGCCAGCGGCTCGCGGCTGAGCGGGGCGCCGGCCTTGGCGGCGTCGCGCTGCCAGGCCATGGCGTCGGCGATGTTCAGCCGCGGCGGCTCCAGCAGCGCCTGGGCCTTCTGCGCCCACTCGGCGGCGATGGCCTCCTGGCCACGGGCGCGCTTGAGCTCGTCGAGCTTCTCGCGCACCGCCCTGGCGGCACCCTTGTCGCGGGCGCTCAGCTCCCGGTACACCTCCTGCATCTGCTCGGCGCTGGGATTGGCGGCGAGCCATTCGCGCACGCGGGCCGCCCGCTCTCCCGAGGTGGGCGCCGAGAAGGCGCCGCCGGTGAGGGTGTCCAGCGCGTGGGTGTCGGAGGATTTGAGACTGGCTTGGGTCACTTCGTTGGTCTGAAAAAAACACGCCCTCGCATCGCGGGGGCCGGCGCGTATTCTCGCCGCGATTCGCGCGGGCGCCGGCCGCGGCGCAAAACACCGTTCCGGCGACGGAAAACAGAAAGCCCGGCAGACGACCTGAAGCCGGTCTGCCGGGCTTGACGGCGGCGCGAGTCCGGCCGTCTGGGCGTACCGTGGGAGGATGAAGGTCCCAACGGCACCGGGAGCAAGAGATTGCCCCCAGGATAGACCGGGACGGGGTGCCGAAGCACAAACATCCCGGTACAAGGGCCCGATCGCTCGGGTGCCTCCACGTTAGGTAGATACCCCGATCTTTTCAAGCGCTGGTTTTCAATGACTGTCGGCGACGTGATTTAGCCAGTTGCCTTGACAACCGGCCGGCATGTTGTCCGAAGTGTCCGACGACAGTGGACGCTCCCGTCCGACCGCCCTACTGCCGAGCCAGGGTGTAAATTTTGGCTTCAAACAGCAATAAATTGCATAAGCGCTGACATCTTTATTCTTGACTCGTTATTTGGCAGGCTCCTAGAATCCGCCCGTCCCAGTGCTGACCTAGGGACCAACCCCCGAACCGCTGCCGAACCCGGCGAAGTCGAATCACTGTTGCAGGCCCTGAGAGGAGCCCCCGGTCATTCGATGGCGTACCAATCCAAACGAGGAGCCTGACGGCCCAGCCGCTCGCGAGAGCGTCCCCGCCCGGCCCCGCGCGTAGAAAGGAAGTGCTATGACAGCGTCAGGAGAAGTGGTGCGAGGCACCGCCATGCTGGCCCAGGGCCTGCGTACCTTCACCGCCGACGTCGGCGAAGGTTTCTTCGAGATCACCCACAACGGCCTCGCCCTGCTCGGCGTGGCGGTCGTCCTTGCCCTGTCCACGCTGGCGGCGCGGCCCGACCTGCGCCAGGCCGGCGAAGCCCAGCTCATGGGCTGGCTGCAGGCCCGCCAGGTGGCGGCCCTGGGCCTGGTGCCCGAGCTGGACGCGATCGACCGCGCCACGGCCGCCAATCCCAAGGACCTGCCCAAGCAGCAGGCCGCCGTCGCCTACTGGCTGAGCAAGAAGTACCGCGTGGCCCCCGAGCCGCTGAGCGCGCTGGTGGCCGAGGCCTACGAGATCGGCCGGCGCACCAAGCTCGACCCCACCCTGATCCTGGCCGTCATGGCCGTGGAATCCGGCTTCAACCCCTTCGCGCAGAGCCCGGTGGGCGCCCAGGGCCTGATGCAGGTCATGACCGGCGTGCACAGCGACAAGTACGAGGTGTTCGGCGGCAAGCTGGCCGCTTTCGACCCGGTGACCAACCTGCGCGTGGGCGTCAAGGTGCTGCAGGAATGCATCCAGCGCGCCGGCTCGCTGCACGCCGGGCTGAAGTTCTACGTGGGCGCCGCCCACCTGCCCGATGACGGCGGCTACGCCGAAAAGGTGCTGGCCGAGCACGGCCGCCTGCAGCAGGTCGCGTCCGGCCGCCCCGTTCCCCTGGTCACCCCGGCGACCCCGGCCATCCGCACCGTCGCTCCCCTGCCGGCCACGCCCGGGCCGGCGCAGGGCCCGGCCGACCCCGAGAAGGTCGCCGCGGCCTTCTCGCTGCCCTGAGGCGGGCCCTCGGCTACACTTTCCCCCGTACGCGACTGGCGATAGGCGCGGCGCCCCGAGCGGGCAGCCCGCGCTGACGTGGGACACCACTGGGAAGCGTACCGCGAGGGAAAGCGGCTCGAGCCGCGCGCGATGGCGCCACGGCGCCGCCCCTTCCCCCGCGATCCGCCGTTCGCCTGGGCAGCCCTTGTGCATCACAGGGACCACACGTCTGTAAGGACTGCCGCATGTACCACCGCAACATCCTCATCGAGCAAACCGACCCCGAGATCTGGGCGGCCATCACCGCCGAGAACCGCCGCCAGGAAGAACACATCGAGCTGATCGCGAGCGAGAACTACGCCTCGCCCGCCGTCATGGCCGCCCAGGGCACCCAGCTGACCAACAAGTACGCCGAGGGCTACCCCGGCAAGCGCTACTACGGCGGCTGCGAGTTCGTCGACGTGGCCGAGCAGCTGGCCATCAACCGCGTCAAGCAGCTCTTCGGCTCCGACGCCGCCAACGTGCAGCCGCACTCCGGCGCCCAGGCCAACGAGGCCGTGTTCCTGGCCTTCCTCAAGCCGGGCGACACCATCATGGGCATGAGCCTGGCCGAAGGCGGCCACCTCACCCACGGCATGGCGCTGAACATGAGCGGCAAGTGGTTCAACGTCGTCAGCTACGGCCTGGACGCCCGCGAGGAGATCGACTACGACGCCATGGAGCGCAAGGCGCGCGAGACGCGGCCCAAGCTGATCATCGCGGGCGCCTCGGCCTATGCCCTGCGCATCGACTTCGAACGCTTCGCCCGCGTGGCCAAGGAAGTCGGCGCGATCTTCATGGTGGACATGGCCCACTACGCCGGCCTGATCGCCGCCGGCGTCTACCCCAACCCGGTGCCCCACGCCGACGTGGTGACCTCCACCACGCACAAGAGCCTGCGCGGCCCGCGCGGCGGCATCATCCTGATGAAGGCCGAACACGAGAAGGCGATCAACAGCGCCATCTTCCCCGGTCTGCAGGGCGGCCCGCTGATGCACGTGATCGCCGCCAAGGCGGTCGCCTTCAAGGAAGCGCTGACGCCCGAGTTCAAGGCCTACCAGGAGCAGGTGGTCAAGAACGCCCGCGTCGTCGCCGAGACGCTGGTCGAGCGCGGGCTGCGCATCGTCAGCGGCCGCACCGAGAGCCACGTGATGCTGGTCGATCTGCGCGCCAAGGGCATCACCGGCAAGGAAGCCGAGGCCGTGCTGGGCGACGCCCACATGACGATCAACAAGAACGCCATCCCCAATGATCCCGAGAAGCCCATGGTCACCAGCGGCGTGCGCATCGGCACGCCGGCCCTGACCACGCGCGGGTTCAAGGAAGATGAAGCACGCCAGACGGCCCACCTGATCGCGGATGTCCTGGACAAGCCGCGCGACGCGAACAACATCGCCGCGGTCCGCGAAAAGGTGAACGCCCTCACCCGCCGCTTCCCGGTCTACAAGTAGCCGCACCCGATGAAGTGCCCCTTCTGCAACAACGCCGACACCCAGGTGGTCGAAACCCGGGTGTCCGAAGACGGGGACTTCATCCGCCGCCGGCGCCAGTGCGCGCACTGCGAAAAACGCTTCACCACCTACGAGCGGCCGGAAGTGAGCTTCCCGGCGGTCGTCAAGAAGGACGGCCGCCGCATCGACTACGAGCGCGGCAAGCTGCTCGGCTCGCTCAACCTGGCGCTGCGCAAGCGCCCGGTGAGCACCGAGCAGATCGACAGCGCCGTCGAGCGCATCGAGGAGAAGCTGCTGAACCTGGGGGTGCGCGAGGTGCCCTCCGCCCGCATCGGCGAACTGGTGATGCGCGAGCTCAAGAAGCTGGACAAGGTGGGCTACGTGCGCTTTGCCAGCGTCTACCGCAGCTTCGAGGACATCGACGAGTTCAAGACCGTCGTCGACGAGATCCGGCGCTAGGCGCGCGCGGCTAGCAGGCCGGCAGGGTCGTCTTGCGGATCCTGGGCCGGCCCAGGATGTTGATCACGATCTCCCGCCCCTGCAGCGACGGGTCGCCCTCGCGGCACAGCGTCAGCGTGCCGGCCTGGAAGGCGCCCGAAGCCGACCGGGTCCAGCCCATGCCGGTGTACGACAGGTAGGCGGCCACCGGGCCGTTGCCGCTCAGGCGGAAGCCAGCCGGCAGCGTGGCGTAGCCGTCCAGCACGGCTTCGCCGGCATCGAGCGCGCCGTTGTTGTTGGCGTCGTGGAAGACGATCCAGCCCTGCTCCCAGCCGCCGGACGCCGCACAGGCGGCCCGGCTGGACGACTTGCACATCACGACCCGCGAATTGCGCTTGATCGCCTCGGCGCGGGTCAGGTGCAGGTGGCCGACAAAGGCATTGGTGATGGAGGCCAGCCGCATGGAATTGGTGGCGGACTGGAAGGCCGGCACGGCGATGGCCGCCGCCAGCGCGCACAGGCCGACGATGACCAGCGACTCCGTGAGCGAGAAGCCGGCGCAAGGGCGGCGATCGAGGCGGGACGCACCGGGAGCGGGCATCTGCCCACGGTAGCCGCGCGACCCTGCCGCTGCGGGCCTGGAGGCGCCCCCGCTCCTGCGACCTGACTAGGCCGCCTGCGCGAGGTCAGGGGCAGGCGGTGGCGTCGTTCACGCGGGCGACGCTGGTGCGACCGGTCGCGTCGATGCCGATGGTGCGCTTCTGGGTGCCCGGCGTGGGGTTGGCCCGGCACAGCGTGACCGTCTCCGTGGTTGCGCTCATGCCGGAACCCTTGAAGCTCAGGGCATACACGCCGCCGGCGCTGGTGATGCTGTAGTCCGAGCTGGCCGCCGGTTCGTAGGCGAAGCGGGTTTCCGTGCCGTCCACCGTCGAATTGGCGTTGGCGTCGTTGAACACGATCCAGCCCTGCTCCCAGCTGCCGCTGCCTGCGCAGCTGGTGCCGTCGGCCGAGCGGCACATCGTGACGGTGGCATTGCGCTTGATGGCCTCGGACCGCGCCAGCTTCAGGCTGGCGGAAAAGGCATTCGCATACGAGGTCAGCCGGCTGCTCAGCGCCGCCTGCTGGAAGGAAGGCGCCGCGATCATGGCCACGACAGCCAGCACGGTGAGCGTCACCATCAGCTCGATCAGCGTGAAGCCGGCATGCCGGCGCGGCGGGTGACCGGGTCGCATCATCACTTCTTGATGTACCAGTACAGGCGCGACTTGGGCCGGCTGCTGCTCGTGCCACCGCTCTTCTGCACCACTTCCAGGGGCGAATCCGCGCTGCAGCCGATGCAGAACGGCACGGTCTGGCCGTTGTCCAGCGTCACCTGCCCGGCCACGGCCGAGGGCGGCAGGCCGTCACCGGCCACGTCCTGGAAAAGGTTGTTGGTGCCGTTCTCCGAAGCCGCGTTCTTGTAGTTGACGTTGTAGACGCGCGTGGTGCCCAGGTCGGAATCGCAGGTGTTGTCCGTGGTGTTGACCTGGGGCTGGTGCGTGCTGAAAGTGACCACGCCGAAGATGGTGATCGCGGAGGTCACCACCTGCTCGGTCGAATCGAGGTTGATGTACCAGCCCTTCTTCGCCGCGAGCGCAGCTTCCGACGGCGGGTTGTTGCCGGTGATCCCCAACAGCGAGCCGAGGCAGATGATGTTGGAACCGCAGCCGTCGGTGTTGCCGGGATAGGTGGCGGCGGCGACCGTCGGCTTGTCGGTGAACCCGAAAAACCGGTTGCTCACCGCGTTGGACGATGCGTAGGCGACGACCGGCTTCTCGCGGTCGCCCGAGCCCAGGTAGATGTTGAAGCTGCCATCGAGGTTCTCGATCACGCTGGGCTCGAACATGAACTTGCGGTTCGGGGTGCAGGTGCCCGGGACGGCGCAGCCCAGTGACGCGATCTTGGACATGCTCCACGAGGTGGACGCGCCGGCGAAGTTGATCCGGTACACGTTGCCGCCCAGGTCGGCGGCATAGGCGTACCGGGCATTGCCGGTGGCGTCGGGCACGACCAGCACGTCGGCGATGATCCCGCGGGTCTCGCCGGTGTCGAAAGTGGCGACGTGGTCGCCGGTGTCGGCGTCCAGCACGTAGACGTAGTGGCCCTTGGACGAGGACGTGCAGTTGTGGTTGGCGCCCCCGGCGGTGCCTGCGTCGAAGTCCTCGCAGGTGTCGTAGCCGCCGCCGAAGATCAGCAGGGGCTTGGCGCCGCTCAGGTAGCTGGCGTGCTTGAAGGTCTTCACCGACGACCAGGTCTGCCCGATGCCCGACAGCTCGGTCGGGAAGCAGGTGCCGGTGGCGGTGCAGCCCGCCCGCCACTTGAAGGTCGGGCTCTTGGGCGTGGTGGCCGAACTGGTCACGTCGAAGGCATAGATCGAACGGCCACCGCGGCGCATCGTGGAATACAGCCAGGTCTTGTTCACGCCCGACACGGTGCCGTTGAAGGCCGTGATCGGGCCGTCCATGCCGTATTCCTTGGCCGTCGCCCCCGGCACGGTGGTGCCCGGGTACTGCACCGCCGGCGTGTTGTTGTACAGGCGCTTGATCTTGGGAAGGAACTCGGTGGGCATGAAGGACCAGGCTTCGCTGCCCGCCGTCACGGCGAAGGTGCCGGTGCCGATGTCGGCCGAGCGGTTGCCGTTGACGGCACGCAGCCAGCCGTCGTTGCCGCCGTAGAACACCATCACGCTCGGCGAGGTCTGGCTGCCGAAGTTCACGGCGACCGGCCGCGAGTGCACCACGTCGCCGTGCATGGAAAGGCGCTTGCCGGAGGCGTTGAGGCTGTCCAGTGCCGCGTCGAGCGGCGGCACGGTGGTGCCCAGCGCCCAGTCCACCAGCGTGGTGTGCTCCGTGCCGCTGCTGGCATTCAGCATGGCCTGCGTGACGTTGGTGGTGTTGAACGGAACCGCGCCCGTGCAAGTGGCGCCGCTGCAGGTCAACGCGTTGCGCGCGGTGGTCGTGTTCCTCAGCTTGTAGGCCTGCCCGCCCTTGTCGACCACGTTGCCGTCGGGATAGTTGGACCGCTGGGAGTTGGCGATCGTGATGCAGTCCCCCTTGGGCAGGCTCGCCCATTCGGAGTCCAGCGCGGTGGGCGACCAGTAGCTGCGAGCACACTCGGTGATGAAGCCGGTGGTGGTGTTGATCGCCGGTTCGCTGGCCGCGTCCTGCAGGCGCAGCACCCCGTCGTTCAGGCCGATCTTGTACTGCTTGAGGTTGCCCGACCAGCGCGGCAGCGAATCCTGCTCCGGCCGGAACACCCCGATGAAGACCTGGTTCAGGAAGGTGCCCTGGGTGTTCACGCTGATGGGCAGCGAGACGGAGGCGAACACGCTGTTGACCGACTGGATCTCCGAGAAGATGTTCTGCAGCGTCTCCAGCACGGCCGAGCCGTCGCTGGAGATGGCGAAGTACTTGCCGCCGCTCTGTCCGGCCATGCTCTTGAGCGCGGCCGACCAGCCCGGGCCCTGGCCGTTGGTGACCCGGTCGACGTCCAGCGTGTAGACCGCGGCGCCGATGGAGCTTCTCTTGAACCACCGCGCCCATTCGTCGACGTAGCTGTCCTGCGAGCCGGCGGGGTTCAGGCTGATCTGGTTGGTATCGCCGTTGGCATCGCGCAGGGCGATGCGCGATGCCTCCAGGTCGCTGGTGTTTTCCGACGGAGTGCCGTTGCTCAGGTAGATGATGTAGGTCTTGGGGCAGACCTCGGCATTGATCGGCGAGGTGTAGGTCGTGCCGTTGGAGGACCCCAAGGCATTGCCGCTGAGCGCCCAAACGGCCCGGTCCACCGCCTTGCCGTGGGTAGAGCTGCCGTTGCCGGCGTAGTCCGTCTTGTTCTTGCCAGGGCTGGCATAGGCGCGTTCACCCTTGAGGTAGCGATAGGCCTCCATCATGACGAGGGACGCCTTCCCGCCGTTCGACTTGTCGTCGTTCTTGTCAAAGGCGTTGATCATGGAGGCGTACAGCGCCCGATTGGCGGTGTTCATCGGTCGAACGGCCGCGCGGACGTAGCCACCGTCTGTGTTCGAGTCCCCGGGATCGGTTTCGGAGAACATCATCAGGCCCACGTTGAACTTGGCGGTGCCGTCGGCGTTCACGGGCAGGCTGTTGAACAGCGTGACCAGCGCCGACTTCTCGTTGGCGAAGGCGTTGTTCCAGTTGGCCGTGTTGTCCAGGATGATCAGCACGTTCGGCGCAGCGGCGCCGCCCGCGTTGTTGCCCACGAACAGGTCGATGTCCTCCGCCGCGGCCCCGAGCGGACGCAGCAGGGCCATCAGGGCCAGGAGCGCGGTGGCGATGAACCTCGTCATTTTTTTCTCCCCCTCTGCGGGATCACGGACAGACCGCCGTTTTTTCGCTGTCCACCAGGAGCACCCGCACACCCTGGTGCACCGTGGCCCGGGCGCCCGTGGCGCCGTCGTCGACGGTCGCCTCCACGTCCCAGTCGGTGTGCCAGGTGGTGCCGCTGCTCGACCCCATGCTCAGGCCGATGCCGCTGGGCGGCGCCGTCGAGGCGATCACCGCCTTGACGCAGGTGGGCGCCGCCACCGCCACGGTGTAGTCGGGAGTACCGTCGTTGTTGATGTCCACGTTGATGGACTGTGCGACAGGGGCGCTGGTGAAAGCCGAGCCCACCACCACCTCGATGGCGCGGTTGCCGGCCGCCACCGCCTCCTGCTGCATCTGCATGTTGCCCACCGCTTTGAGGTTGGCGTTGCTGAGGGTGAAGCCGGCGATCACGATCATGGTGATCACCGCCAGCATGATCAGCGACACCACCAGCGTGGCGCCTCGCTGCGAACGGCGGTTCATGGCGTCTCCCTGCGGCCCGAGACGTTGGGCAGGCGGATGGTCTGGGTGAACAGCTGGCGGCGGTAGCCGTCGTTGGCGGCGGCCAGCGTCAGCTTGTCGGCGGAGGCGCCCAGCTCGTACTGGTTGCCGTCGGTGACGCCCGCAGTGGGCTCGTCGGTGCGCACCAGCACGTGGATCTTGACCGACACCGCGTTCATCAGCGTCGCGGCCGTGCACGGGGTGCTGGTGGTGCAGCGCACGTAGGTGTCGGCATTGCCGTCGCCCCGGTTGGCCGGCGAGGCGTAGCCGGTGCCGGTCCAGGTCACCGCGGAGGTGAAGTTCGGCGCCGCCCCGGTGTCGCTGCGGTTGTCGATGCCGAACTCGACGACGAAGGCCTCGACGTTCTCGATCAGGGCCTGCGCGGCGCCCTGGGTGCCGTTGCTCACCCGGGACATCATCAGCGTGGGCACGCCGTTGACCAGCTTCACGTAGTAGAGGGTGGAGGCGTACTTGTAGACCGGCGCCGCCGCGGTGCAGTCGCGCTGGAGCAGCCCGAAGCCCGCCGCGCCGGTGGTGGCCGGCTCCAGGAGGAAGGCGCCGGGGGCCGTGGAGCAGCGGCTCGCCTGGAAGTAGACATCGTTGGTGGACGCGGGCACCGGGCCGCACTCGTCGCTGCCGGTGGCCGAGGCCATGCAGGGCTCGGCATGGCGCACCACCAGCACGTCGGTGGCCGCGACGGGGGTGGTGACGATCCCGCTGCACACCGGCGCGGAACCGGCCGCGGTGCGGCTGAACGCACCGGAGACCTCGTAGGCGGCCACGGGCACGCCCATCACGTTGGCCTTGTACTCGTTGCTGGTCCAGTCGGGCGCGCACGGGTCGGGCAGCGCGGTGGGCACCTGGCCACCGGCCGAGGCCAGGGTGGGCACGACGCTGGAGGTCAGGTCGTCGAACTGCGGCACGAGCCCGCCCCAGAAGCCCGCGTGCGTGATGTCCGACTGCATCAGGTGCACCGAGAGCCGGCCGTTCTCGATCATGCGGTTGGTCTTGCTCAACTCGCTGTTGCTGCGGCTCACGTTGGCCAGCAGCGTCAGCAGCGCGAGCAGGATGAACAGGCCGAGCGCCAGCCCGACCATGAGCTCCACCAGGGTGAAGCCGGCTTGACGGAGGTTGCGCGTGTTCATGTCAGCGGGGCGATCCGGACCAGGGTGGTGACTGCGCGCCGGCATTTGTCGTCGCTGCACTGCGAGCCGTTGTACTCGCCGGCGCCGCAGGCCACGGATGAAGGCGGCGCGGCCATGCCGGTCAGCCCCTGCCAGGCCACGGTCACCATGTATTCGTTGGCGCTCAGCTGCTGCACGCAGCCGCGCCCGCCGACCATCGCGCCCTTGTTGGCCGAGCCCTGCGTGACGCTGGCGCCCTGCAGGGCCAGGCACCACTCGCGGGCGTCGATCGCCGCCGGGCTGCTGGTCGACGTCGGGCAGGACATCCCGGTGCCGACGGCGCTGGTGCCGGTGACGTACGAAACCGCGTTGTTGCGGTTGGACGCGATGCGGTTGGCCATGTCGTTGAGCAGCAGCAGCGCCTGGCTGCGCTGGTAGGACTCCAGCTCCGAGACCTGCATTCGCACCTGCAGGCCGGCCATGCCGAGCAGGCCGAAGGCGATGATCACCATGCTGACCAGCACCTCGATGAGGGTCGCGCCGCGCTGCGCGACGGGGGGGCGGCGCGTCACCATTTGCCGGTCGGCCCCTTGGTGCCGTCGCTGGTCAGGGTCAGGTTGCCGTCGCTGGCCTGGGACCCGGCCGCCGTGAAGGTGACGGTGAACGCCGGCACCGTGGTGGCCGGGGAGACGGTGGTGTTGGTGGCGATGCCCGCCGTGTACTTGCCGGTGACTTCCGCGGGCATCGAGTAGCCCAGGTCGGCGACGGCGGTGGCGTAGGCCCGGTTCGCCAGCAGGTACTGCTGCTGCCGGTTGGCGATGTCCATCATCTGGGCCTGGGCGGCGCGGCGCGCGGCCTTGCGCGTGTGGCTGGTGTAGGACGGATAGGCCACGGACGCGAGGATCGCGATGATCGCCACGGTGATCATCAATTCGATGAGCGTGAAGCCCAAATTCCTCGTGCGCGGCATCGCCCCTCCTAGTGGTCCGGGCACCGAAGTTAGCTCAGCCGTCGGGGCCCCGCATCCCCAGACCGATGACCGGTTGGCTGTGGCGGGCGAATGGCACGGGGGCGTGGCATCCCCGAGAATCGGCCGATGACGACGCCGCATGCCCCCATCCGCCAGGCGCTGGACCTCGCGCACCGGTCCGTGGGCCTGTCCGAGCCCAATCCGCGCGTCGGGTGCGTGCTGGTCGGCCCCGACGGCGCCGTGCTCGGGCAGGGGCACACCCAGGAGGCCGGCGGGCCGCATGCGGAGATCGTGGCCCTGCGCGACGCGGCCGCGGCCGGCCGCGAGGTCCGGGGCGCCACGGCCTACGTCACGCTGGAGCCCTGCGCCCACCACGGGCGCACCGGCCCCTGCTGCGAGGCGCTGGTCACCGCCGGCATCCGCAAGGTGGTCGCCAGCGTCGGCGACCCCAACCCGCTGGTGGGCGGCCGCGGCTTCGAGCGGCTGCGGGCGGCCGGCATCGAGGTGGAGACCGGCCCCGGCGCCGCCGAGGCGCGCGAGCTGAACCTGGGCTTCTTCAGCCGCATGGTGCGCGGCACGCCCTGGGTGCGGCTCAAGGTGGCCGCCTCGCTGGACGGCCGCACCGGCCTGGAGGACGGCACCAGCCAGTGGATCACCTCGGAGGGCGCCCGCGCCGACGGCCACGCCTGGCGGGCCCGCGCCGGCGCCCTGCTCACCGGCATCGGCACGGTGCTGCAGGACGACCCCCGGCTGGACGTCCGCCTGGCGCCCACCCCCCGCCAGCCGCCGCTGGCGCTGGTGGACAGCCGGCTGGAGCTGCCGCTCACCGCGCGCCTCTTCGTGCCCGGGCGACCGCTGTGGATCTACACCGCCCAGCCCCGCTCGCCGAAGTGGCAGGCGCTGGAGGACCGCGGCGCCGAGGTCATCGCCCTCCCCGGCCCGGGCGGCAAGGTGGACCTGGCGGCGCTGCTGCGGGACCTGGCGATGCGGGAGGTGAACGAGCTCCACGTGGAGGCCGGCCACAAGCTCAATGGGTCGCTGGTGCGCGAAGGACTGGTCGACGAACTGCTCCTGTACCTGGCGCCCAAGCTGATCGGGCTGGGCCAGCCGATCGCCGGATTCGGGCCGCTTTCCGCCCTGGACCAGGCCCTGCCGCTGCAGTTCGTCTCCACCGAATCGGTGGGCGTCGACCTGCGCGTGGTGGCCCGCGTGACCGGCCGCGACCGCTTTTAGGGGGCTGGGTCCGGGGCCCCCGCGCGTTCCCTGCGAAAATGCGCGGATGTTCACCGGAATCATCACCGGCGTGGGGCGCATCGCCGCCGTCCGAGACCTCGGCGCCAGCCGCGAGCACGGCAAGCGCGTCACCGTCGAGGCACCCGCCGGCTACCTGGAGGACGTGGGCCTGGGCGACAGCATCGCGCTCAACGGCGCCTGCATGACCGTCACCAGCCTCGACCCCGCCCAGGGCCACTTCACCGTCGACGTCTCCGCCGAATCGCTGGACAAGACCAGCGGCCTGGCCGAGCCCGGCCCGATCAACCTCGAGAAAGCCTTGCGCGCCCACGACCGCCTGGGCGGCCACATCGTGGCCGGCCACGTCGACGGCATCGGCACCGTGAGCCACTTCGCCCCCGTGGGCGAGAGCCACGAGCTGCGCGTCCTCGCCCCCGGCTCCCTCGCCCGGTACCTGGCCTACAAGGGCTCCGTCACCGTCAACGGGGTGAGCCTCACCGTCAATTCGGTCCGCGACGCCGCCCAAGGCTGCGAACTGAGCATCAACCTGATCCCGCACACCGTGCAGAACACCGCCCTTCACGCCCTCCAGGCCGGCAGCCGCGTCAACCTGGAAATCGATCTCATCGCCCGCTACGTCGAACGCATGCTGGGCGCCGGCGCCACGAAGGTGGCGGCATGAAGCCCGGAGGCGACATCGCGCCGGTCCAGGAAATCGTCGCCGAGCTCAAGGCCGGCCGCATGGTGATCCTGGTCGACGAGGAAGACCGCGAGAACGAGGGCGACCTGGTGCTGGCGGCCGAACACGTCACGCCGGAGGCCATCAACTTCATGGCGCGCTTCGGCCGCGGCCTGATCTGCCTGACGCTCACCCGCGAGCGCTGCGAGCGCCTGCGCCTGCCGCCCATGGTGGCGCGCAACGGCACCAAGATGGGCACCGCCTTCACCGTCTCCATCGAGGCGGCGCAAGGCGTCACCACCGGGATCTCGGCCGCCGACCGCGCCCGCACGGTGCAGGCCGCGGTGGCGCGCGAAGCGCGGTCCGAGGACCTGGTGCAACCGGGCCACATCTTCCCGCTGCAGGCGGTGGACGGCGGCGTGCTGATGCGCGCCGGGCACACCGAAGCCGGCTGCGACCTGGCCGCGATGGCGGGCCTGACGCCCGCCGCCGTGATCTGCGAGATCATGAAGGACGACGGCACCATGGCCCGCCTGCCGGACCTGCAGGTGTTCGCCGCCGAGCACGGCCTGAAGATCGGCACCATCGCCGACCTGATCGAGTACCGCAGCCGCAACGAGTCGCTGGTCGAGAAGGTGGGCACCCGCCCGCTGGACACCGCATGGGGCCGCTTCACCGCCCACGCCTGGCAGGACAAGCCCAGCCAGGGCCTGCACCTGGCCCTGGTGCTGGGCGAATGGAGCCCCGACGAACCGGTGTGCGTGCGCGTGCACGAGCCGCTGTCGGTGCTGGACGCCCTGGAGACCGGGCGGTCGATGCACTCCTGGAGCCTGGACGCCAGCCTGGAACACATCGCGCGCGCCGGCAAGGGCGTGGCCGTGCTGCTCAACTGCGGCGAATCGGCCGGCCAGCTGCTCGCGCAGTTCGAGGGGACGGCGCGCGCGGCGCAGGCCCCCGAGCGCGGCCGCATGGACCTTCGCACCTACGGCATCGGCGCGCAGATCCTGCGCGACTGCGGCGTGCACCGCATGACGCTGCTGGGCACGCCGCGCCGCCTGCCCAGCATGGCCGGCTACGGCCTCGAGATCACGGGGCACCTGGCCCCCACCCAACACTAGGAACACTTCATGTTTGGCGCAGAAAAGGGCAAGGCGCAGGGGCTGCAGGGCAAGGGCCTGCGCATCGGCATCGTGCAGGCCCGCTTCAACGAGAGCATCACCAACGCGCTGTCGCAGGCCTGCCGGGGCGAACTGGTCCGGCTGGGCGTGGAGGCCGAGGACATCGACCAGGTGTTCGTGCCGGGCGCGCTGGAGATCCCGCTGGCGCTGCAGGCGCTGGCCGGCAAGCGGCGCTACCACGCGCTGGTGGCGCTGGGCTGCGTGATCCGCGGCGAGACCTACCACTTCGAGCTGGTGGCCAACGAGTCGGCCGCCGGCGTGACCCGCGTGTCGCTGGACCACAAGCTGCCGGTCGCCAACGTCATCCTGACCACCGAGAACCTCGAGCAGGCCGTCGCCCGCCAGAGCGACAAGGGCGTGGACGCCGCGCGCGTCGTGGTGGAGATGGCCAACCTGATGGCCGGCGTGTGATGGAAGAAGACCGCATCCCCCCCGCCAAGGCGCCCGGCCGCACCGCCACCGGCGCCCGCAAGGCCTCGGCCAAGTCGGCCCGCTCGCGCGCGCGCGAGTTCGCGCTGCAGGCGCTCTACCAGCACCTGGTCGGCCACAACGAGGCCCAGGCCATCGACCACTTCACCCGCGACCTGGCCGGCTTCCACAAGGCCGACTCGGTCCACTACGACGCCCTGCTGCACGGCTGCATCGAGAACGCCGAGGCGCTCGACGCGCTGATCGTCCCGCTGCTGGACCGCAAGCTGCAGGAGATCTCCCCGATCGAGCGTGCCGTGATGTGGATCGGCGTCTACGAGTTCCAGAACGCGCCCGACGTGCCCTGGCGCGTGGTGATCAACGAGTGCGTCGAGCTCGCCAAGGAGTTCGGCGGCACCGACGGCCACAAGTACGTGAACGCCGTGCTCAACGGCCTGGCGCCCGGCCTGCGCCCGGCCGAGGTCGAGGCGGACAAGGCCTCCGGCAAGGCGCGCCCATGAAGATTGCCCAGCGGGCCGAGCGCATCGAACCTTTCTACGTCATGGAGGTGGCCAAGGCCGCCCACCAGCTGGCGCGCGAGGTCGCGCGCAGCGACCGGCCGATGGTGTTCCTCAACATCGGCGAGCCGGACTTCACCGCGCCGCCGCTGGTGCGCGAGGCCGCCGAACGCGCCATGCGCGCCGGCCGCACCCAGTACACGCACGCCACCGGCCTGGACGCGCTGCGCGAGAAGATCAGCGGCTGGTATCGCCAGCGCTTCGGCCTGGAGGTCCCCGCCTCGCGCATCGTCGTGACGGCGGGCGCGTCGGCGGCGCTGCAGCTGGCCTGCCTGGCCCTGGTCGATGCCGGCGACGAGATCCTGATGCCGGACCCGAGCTACCCCTGCAACCGGCATTTCGTCAGCGCCGCCGACGGCCGCGCCGTGCTTGTGCCGGCCAGCGCGGCCGAGCGCTTCCAGCTGTCGGCCGCGGCCGTGGAGGCGAACTGGAACGAGCTCACGCGCGGCGTGCTGCTGGCCTCGCCGTCCAATCCCACCGGCACCTCGATCGAGCCGCAGGAACTGCGCCGCATCCACGACGTGGTGCGCTCGCGCGGAGGCGTCACCATCGTCGACGAGATCTACCTGGGGCTGAGCCACGACGAGCGCTTCGGCCAGTCGGCGCTGGCGCTGGACGACCAGGTCATCAGCATCAACAGCTTCTCCAAGTACTTCAGCATGACCGGCTGGCGCCTGGGCTGGATCGTCGCGCCGCAGGAGCTGGTGCCGGTGCTCGAGCGACTGGCGCAGAACCTCTTCATCTGCCCCAGCACCGTCTCGCAGTACGCGGCCCTCGCCTGCTTCGAGCCGGAGAGCCTGGCCGAATACCAGCGGCGCCGCGCCGAATTCAAGGCACGCCGCGACTGGTTCATCCCCGCCCTGAACGGCCTGGGCCTGCCGGTGCCGGTGGTGCCCGACGGCGCGTTCTACGCCTGGGCCGACTGCTCCGACTGGTGCCGCGCGCTGGACCTGCGGGGCAGCTGGGAGTTCGCCTTCGCGGCGATGGAGCGCGCCCACGTCGCCGTCACCCCGGGCCGCGACTTCGGCAGCGCCGAGACCCGCCGCTTCGTGCGCTTTTCCACCGCCAGCAGCATGGAGCACCTGCAGGAGGCGGTGCACCGCCTCAGGGAGATGGCGCCCTGATGGCGTTCGGCTTCCCGATCCGCGTCTACTGGGAGGACACCGATGCCGGCGGCATCGTCTTCTACGCCAACTACCTGAAGTTCTTCGAGCGCGCCCGCACCGAGTGGCTGCGCTCGCTGGGCATCGAGCAACACCGGCTGCGCGAGCAGACCGGCGGCATCTTCATCGTCTCCGAGACGAAGGTGCGCTACCTGTCCCCCGCCCGCCTGGACGACGAACTTCTGGCCACGGCCCAGCTCCAAGAGACTGGCCGCGCCTCGATGACCATCGCCCAGCAAGCTCTTCAACCCACCACCGGCCGCGTGCTGGCCGAAGGCATCATCCGCATCGGCTGGGTCGACGCGGCCACCTTGCGGCCTGCCAGAATCCCGGCCGTCATTCTCGAGGCATTGAACAGATGAACCAGGACCTTTCCATCCTCCAGCTGGTGCTGGGCGCCAGCTGGGTGGTGCAACTCGTGATGGCGCTGCTGGTGGCGGTGTCCGTCGCCAGCTGGGCCGCCATCTTCGGCAAGCTGTTTTCCCTCAAGCGCGTGAAGTCCCTGAACGAGGACTTCGAGCGCGAATTCTGGTCGGGCACCAGCCTGAACGAGCTATTCGCCAGCGCCGCGCAGAACGCCAAGAATGCCGGGCCGATGGAGCGCATCTTCGCCAGCGGCATGCGCGAATACCAGAAGCTGCGCGAGCGCCGCATCCAGGACCCGGGCACCGTGCTGGACGGCGCCCGCCGGGCCATGCGCGCCAGCTACCAGCGCGAGGTCGACGCGGTCGAATCGCACCTGTCCTTCCTGGCCTCGGTCGGGTCGGTCTCGCCGTACGTGGGGCTGTTCGGCACGGTGTGGGGCATCATGCACGCCTTCACCGGCCTGGCCAGCCTGCAGCAGGTCACGCTGGCCACGGTGGCGCCGGGCATCGCCGAGGCGCTGGTGGCCACGGCCATCGGCCTGTTCGCCGCCATCCCGGCGGTGGTCGCCTACAACCGCTTCGCCCGCGACATCGACCGGGTGGCCATCCGCCTGGAGACCTTCATCGAGGAGTTCTCCAACATCCTGCAGCGCAACCTGGGCGCCGTGGCCGCCGCCCCGGCGGCCGGGCAGTCGAGGTTCTGACATGCCCGCCGTCGCCTCCCGCGGCCGGGGCCGCCGCACCATCAACGAGATCAACATGGTCCCGTTCATCGACGTCATGCTGGTGCTCTTGATCATCTTCATGGTCACCGCGCCCCTGATCACGCCCAGCCTGATCGACCTGCCCACCGTGGGCAAGGCCAAGCGCTCGCCCGACCGCAAGCTGGAAGTGGTGATCGGCAAGGACGAGAAGCTGGTGCTCAAGTCGGGCGACCAGTCGCGGTCGCTGTCGATCGCCGAACTCGCGGCGTCCGTGGTCGCCGCCCAGGCCGGGCAGCCGAACGAGTCGGTCGCGGTCGTCATCAGCGCCGACCGCAGCGTCAAGTACGAATCGGTCGTGATGGTGATGGACACGCTGCAGCGCGCGGGCGTGCAGCGCGTGGGCCTGTCGGTCCAGATGTCCCGCTGAAGGCACGATGCAGGCCACCGAACGTCCTGAATTCACGCCGCCCACCGAAGGCGGGCTGACGCGGTCCATCGGGCTGGCGCTGCTGGCCCACGCGGTCCTCGCGCTCGGCCTGAGCTGGGGCGTGAAATGGAAGCGCGACGACCCCGTGGTCACGGCCGAGGCCGAGCTCTGGGCCAACGCGCCACAACAGGCCGCGCCCAAGCCGGTCGAGGCCCCGCCCGCCCCGCCGCCCCCACCTCCTGCCCCGCCGCAGCCGCAACAGCCCACCCAGGCGGAGCGCGACGCCGAGATCGCGCTGGAAAAGGAGCGCGAGCGCAAGGAGGCCGAGGCCAAGGCCCGGCGCGAGGAGGCCGAGCGGCAGAAGCAGTTGGCCGAGCGCAAGCGCCAGCAGGAAGAGGCGCGCAAGGAAGAAGCCCGTAAGGAGCAGGCGCGCAAGGCCGACGAGAAGCGCAAGGAAGAACAGGCCCGCACGCGCAAGCAGCAGGAAGAGGACAAGCGCATGGCGCAGATGCGCGAGGAGAACATGAAGCGCATGGCGGGGATGGCCGGCGCCACGGGCCCGCGCGAGTCCACGGGCACCGCCCTGCGTTCGTCGGGGCCGAGCGCGAGCTACGCGGGTCGGCTGTCGGCGCTGTTCCAGCGCAACGTGGTGTTTCCGGGTGGGGTGGACACCATCGCGGGGAATCCGGTGGCCGTGGTGCAGGTGCGGGTGTCGCCGACCGGCGAGATCCTCAGCGCGAAGCTGAGCCGCTCCAGCGGGAACGCGGCGTGGGATGAGGCCGCGGTGCGAGCCATCGAGCGGAGTGAGCGGATTCCGGCGGATGTGGATGGGAGGTATGTGAGCGACTTTCCGGTGGAGATGAAGCCGAAGAGGTAGGCGGTCTTGTGGGCGCGTGTTTTGGCAGCGCGCCCGCGCGGCAGGCGGTGCCTGGCCCGGGCTCATGGTGGGCCGGTTGGCTCGCGCTACGCGCTCGCAACTCGCAGGGCATTCCGCGGCCCGGCCTGCGCGGCAGAACTCACTGCGCGCTGCGATGCAGCGCTCCGTTCAGACAGCTGCCGCGAGTCAGTTGTTCATTTCAAGCTCGCCTTCGGCTCGCAACGGCCGGGCCGCGGAAAGCCCGGCTCGTCCCACAAATCGCCCGGGCCAGGCACCGCCTGCCGCGTGGGAGCAGGGTGCGGGGGTGGGCAGGTTCAAACCCAAACTGCGCTGCTTGCTTCGGCTCCGGGGCGCCCCCACCCTGCCCTCCCCCGGAGGGGGAGGGAAAAAGGCAAGGGCTCGCCCGGACCAAACGGCGCAGAGGACAAGGAGCGCGGGGTATTGCTCCCTCCCCCTCCGGGGGAGGGCTGGGGTGGGGGCACCCCCGGTGCTCGATTGGGAACCGCTGCTGGGACTAGGCCCTACCGAATAAACCACCACCGCTTCCAGCGGCAGGGGGTCCCCGGCGGGGGGTGATTTCTGTGCCGAGCGTCGCGCAGTGGTGCGGGCCCTGCGAGCCGCGGCAAGCGGCGAAGCTCGTCGATCAACCACTGACTCGCGGAAACTGTCTGAACGGAGCGCTGCATCGCAGCGCGCAGTGAGTTTTTCCGCGAGGGCCCGCACCACTCAAGCGACGCGCGCAGCACTGCGAGCGAAAGCGAAGCAGGCGGAGAGGCACAGCATGAGCCCCCCGCCGGGGACCCCCTGCCGCAGGCCACGAACAGCAATGCGGCAAAAAAAACGAGCACTCAGTCGTAAACGATCTGCGCCAACCCCTGATCAGCCTGCGCCATCCAGCTCGCCAGCGCCGCATCACTCGGAAAGAACCGAGCAGCCTCCCCCAGCTGCAACTCCGCCACCGCCTGATCCCGCCGAACCGCCAGTCGCACCGGAAGCCCGCGAACAAGCTCCCCCTGCTCCGTCTGCTCCCTCCTGGCCGGAAACTCCCGCACCAGCCGCTGAACGTCCGGCGCCTTGCCATTGACCGCCACGCGCAGGAACTTGCCGAACCGGCAACGCGCCGTCGCCAGGTCCCAGGCCTGCTGGATCGACAACCGGAACCCGCCCGAGAAGCGGTCCGGCTGCAGGCGCGCCTGCACGATCACCAGCTCGTCGTCCTTGAGCAGGTTGCGGTGTGTGTTGATCACGTTCTCGTCGGCCGTGGCCTCGAGGGTGCCGCTCTTGTCGTCCAGCTTGAAGAGGGCCAGCTTGCCCCGCTGCCCGTTGATCACGCGGAAGTCCGTGATGATCCCGGCCAGCAATTGCGGCTCGCGGCTGTCGATCAGGTCGCCGATCGGCGTGCGGGCGAAGCGCCGCACCTCGGCCGCGACCTCGTCGAACAGGTGGCCCGAAAGGTAGAAGCCGACCGCCGTCTTCTCCAGCGTGAGCTGCTCCTTCACGCGCCAGGGCATGGCCTCCACCAGCGGCGGCTCCTGCGTGCTGGCCGCATGCGAATCGCCCATGTCGAACAGGCCGCCCTGGTTGGCATTGGCCTCGCAGGCGCTGGCGAAGTCGAAGGCGCGGTCGATCGAGGCGACCAGCTCCGCGCGGTTGCGGTGCAGCGCATCGAAGGCACCGGCCTTGATCAGGGCTTCCACCGTGCGCTTGTTGATGCGGGTGCGGTCCACCCGCACGCAGAAGTCGTACAGGCTCTTGAAGGCGCCGCCCTCCTCGCGCGCCCGCACGATGGCCTCGATCGCCTGCTGGCCCGTGCCCTTGACGGCGCCCAGGCCGTAGCGGATCACCTTGTCCGAGATCGGCTCGAAGCGGTAGAAGCCGCGGTTCACGTCCGGCGGCTCGAACGACAGTCCGAAGTTCTTGACCGCGTCCTCGAACAACACCTTGAGCTTGTCGGTGTCGTCCATTTCCACGGTCATGTTCGCGCAGAAGAACTCGGCCGTGTAGTGCACCTTCAGCCAGCCCGTGTGGTAGGCCAGCAGGGAGTAGGCGGCGGCGTGCGACTTGTTGAAGCCGTAGCCCGCGAACTTCTCCATCAGGTCGAAGATCTCGTCGGCCTTCTCCGTGGGGATGGCGTTCTTGGCCGCACCGGCGCGGAAGATCTCCCGGTGCTGGGCCATCTCCTCGGCCTTCTTCTTGCCCATCGCGCGGCGCAACAGGTCGGCGCCGCCGAGCGTGTAGCCGCCCAGGATCTGCGCCGTCTGCATCACCTGCTCCTGGTAGACCATGATCCCGTAGGTCTCGGAGAGCATCTCGGCCACCAGCGGATGCGGGTACTCCACCTCCTCGCGGCCGTGCTTGCGCGCCACGAAGCTGGGGATCAGGTCCATCGGCCCCGGGCGGTACAGCGCGTTCAGCGCGATCAGGTCCTCCAGCCGCGTGGGCCGGGCGTCCCGCAGCATGCCCTGCATGCCGCGCGATTCGAACTGGAACACCGCCTCGGTCTTGCCGTCGGCGAACAGCCTGTACGTGGCCGCGTCGTTGAGCGGGATGTTCTCGAACGCGAAGTCCTCGCGGCCCTTGTGGCGCTTCTGGATGAACTCGCGGGCGATCTCCAGGATGGTGAGCGTGGCCAGTCCCAGGAAGTCGAACTTCACCAGGCCGGCCGCCTCCACGTCGTCCTTGTCGTACTGGCTCACGGCCGACTCGCTGCCGGGCTGCTGGTACAGCGGCGTGAAGTCGGTCAGCTTGCCCGGCGCGATCAGCACGCCGCCGGCGTGCATGCCGACGTTGCGGGTCAGGCCCTCGAGCTTCTGGGCCAGGCCCAGCAGCGTCTTGACCTCGTCCTCCTTCTCCAGGCGCTCGGCCAGGATGGGCTCGACCTTGATCGCGCCGTCGATGGTGATGTGCTGGCCGGGCTTGTTGGGGATGAGCTTGCTGATGCCGTCGCAGAACGTGTAGCTCATGTCCAGCACGCGGCCCACGTCGCGGATGGCCGCGCGCGCGGCCATGGTGCCGAAGGTGGCGATCTGGCTCACCGCATCGCGGCCGTACTTCTGCTTGACGTACTCGATCACCCGGTCGCGGTTGCTCTGGCAGAAGTCGATGTCGAAGTCGGGCATCGACACCCGCTCGGGGTTGAGGAAACGCTCGAACAGCAGGTTGTACTGCAGCGGGTCCAGGTCGGTGATCTTCAGCGCGTACGCCACCAGCGAGCCGGCACCCGAGCCGCGGCCCGGGCCCACCGGGCAGCCGTTGCCCTTGGCCCAGTTGATGAAGTCGCCCACGATCAGGAAGTAGCCCGGGAACCCCATCTTCAGGATGGTGTTGATCTCGAACTCCAGCCGTTGGACGTAGCGCGGCATCTCCTTGTCGCGCAGCGCCGGGTCCGGGTACAGGTACGCCATGCGCTCCTTCAGGCCCTCGTGCGAGGCCAGCCGGAAGTAGTCCTCGATCGGCATGCCGTCGGGCGTGGGAAAGTTGGGCAGCCGCGGCTTGCCCAGCTCCAGCACCAGGTTGCAGCGCCGCGCGATCTCCTGCGTGTTGGCCACGGCCGAGGGCACGTCAGCGAACAGCGCCTCCATCTGCTCGGCGCTCTTGAAGTACTGCTCCTGGGTGAACCGGCGCACGCGCCGCTGGTTGCCCAGGATCTCGCCTTCGGAAATGCAGACGCGCGCCTCGTGCGCCTCGTAGTCGTCGGGCACCGTGAACTGCACGGGATGGGTGGCGACCACCGGCAACTTGAGGTTGGCGGCCAGCTGCACCGCCGCCGCCACGTGCGGCTCGTCCTCGGGCCGGCCGGCGCGCTGGATCTCCACGTAGAAGCGGTGCGGGAACACCGAAGCCAGCTCCAGCGCCACCTGGCTGGCGCGCGAGGCGTCGCCCTGCACCAGCGCCTGGCCGACCGGGCCGGCCTGCGCGCCCGACAGCACGATCAGGCCCTCGCCCAGCTCGCGCAGCCACTCCAGCTTGCACACGCCCTGCGCGCGCACCACGTTGCGGGTCCACGCGCGGGCCAGCAGCTCGCACAGGTTCAGGTAGCCGGTGCGGTTCTGCACCAGCACCAGCAGGCGCGACAGCGCGTTGGCGTCGGTGCCCAGGCCCTGCACGAACAGCTCGGCGCCGATCAGCGGCTTGACGCCGGCGCCGCGCGCGGCCTTGTAGAACTTGATCGCGCCGAACAGGTTGTTCAGGTCGGTGATGGCCAGCGCGGGCTGGCCGTCGGCCGCCGCCGCCTTCACGACATCGTCGATGCGGTTGGTGCCGTCGACGACGGAGAACTCGGAGTGCAGGCGCAGGTGGACGAACATGCGCTCGATTGTAGGAAAGTGGCCGCGGCAGGGCCGCGGTCATCCCCGCGAAGGCGGGGAGCCAGAATCCAGGACTCGGCTCCCTAGAATCGCCCCCGTGGACGACGTGCTCAACATCTCCGGCTACCAATTCACGCACGTGCCCGATCCGCAGGGCCTGCGTGACGTGCTTCACGCTGCCGCGGCCCCGGGTGGGCTGCGCGGCACGGCGCTGGTCGCGCACGAAGGCGTCAACCTGTTCCTGGCGGGCCGCGAGGCGGCGGTCGACGATTTCCTGGCGGTGCTGCGCGCGCAGCCGGGGCTCCGGGCCTTCGAGGCCAAGCGGAGCTGGTCGGCGCTGGTGCCGTTCCGCAAGCTCCTGGTCAAGGTCAAGCGCGAGATCATCCGCATGGACCGGCCGGCGATCGTGCCGCACGAGGGGCGCGCACCGGCGGTGGACGCCCCCACCCTGGCCCGCTGGCTGGACCAGGGCCACGACGACGAAGGCCGGCCGGTGGTGATGCTGGACACGCGCAACGCCTTCGAGGTCGACCACGGCAGCTTCGAAGGTGCCATCGACTGGCGCCTGGGCAAGTTCAGCGATTTCCCCGCGCAGCTGCAGGCGCGCAAGGGCGAGCTGGAGGGCAAGACCGTGGTGAGCTTCTGCACCGGCGGCATCCGCTGCGAGAAGGCGGCGCTCTCGATGCGTGAAGCGGGCGTCCAGCACGTGTGGCAACTGGAGGGCGGCATCCTCAAGTACTTCGAGGAAGCCGGCGGCGCCCACTTCCGAGGCGAGTGCTTCGTGTTCGACCAGCGCGAGGTGCTGGACGCCTCGCTCAAGCCGGCGCGCGACTGAGCCGCCCGGCCGGCACAGCGAGGCGCCGTCACAGCTTCGCCAGCCTGGTTACCACCCGCGCGGTCCACCGGAAAGCCACGGCACCAGAATGGGATGGAGTTGCAGGCGCGCCGCTGCGCCCGCAGCGACCGTAGCGCCCCGGCCGTCGCCTGCGCGGCCATGGCGCCCACGGAGCAGGCGGCCAGGAGGGTCCCATGGACCAGACCATCCGTCCGGATTCCATCGTTCCGGGTGCTCGCCCCCGGAGAAGATGGGCTTTGCTGCTCGCGATCGTCCTCGTGGCCTGCGGAGGCAGCAGTTCCGACGTCGCCACCTCGAACCCTGATGCGGCGGGTTCCGGCGCCCCGGCGTCCGGCACGGGGCCGACGGCCTCCGGCCCGACCCCACCGCCGGCGACGGCTGCGGCCACCCTGCCCCGCTGGAGCGTCGCTTTCACGGACCCCGACGGCCGCGCCACGAGGCAGGGCTTGAGCCCCGGCACGGGCCTGCTCGCGTTCACCGCCCCTACCGACCAGGGTCCCCGGGCCCGCTTCTTCGACGGCCAGGCCGTCCACGAGCTGGTGGACACGGCGGCCACCGCCGTCGCCGTGAACGAAGCCGGCCAGGTGGCGGGCCACTTCCAGTCGGAGTCGAACACCGACCTCTTCCGCTGGGAGGCCCGCACGCAGACGACGACCAACACCCGGCTCGGCTCGCCGCCGGACATCTCCTCGACCGCCCAGGCGATCAATGCGGGCGGCGTCATCACCGGCAACCTGAGCGCCCGGCGCAACCTCCCCGGATCGGCCATCCGCTGGACGCCCGGAGCGTTCCTGCCGCAGGGGCTGGCCGAGCTCGACCCGGCGCCGCCGGCCAACTCGACGGGCCTGTTCATCAACACGGCCGGCGCCGTCGCCGGTGTTTCGGATGCCCCCGGCGACCAGGTCCACGCGGCCTTCTGGCGCGCCGGCGCGGCCGACGTGCTGGACCTGGGCACGCTGGGCGGCGCGGCGTCCGCACCGGCGGGACTGAACGACGCGGACCAGGTGGCCGGGCAGTCCAGCGATGCCCAAGGCAACGAGCGCGCCTTCCTCTGGACGCAAGGAACGGGCATGCGCGACCTCGGCACGCTGGGCGGTGCGACCGCGACGGCCAACGCGCTCAATGCCTCGGGCTGGGTGGTGGGCACGGCCGACACGGCGGACGGCGCCTCGGTGGCCTTCCTCTGGCGGGACGGCGCGATGCGCGCGCTGGGCACCCTGGGCGGCCGCGCGTCCGCCGCCTCGGCGATCAATGCGTCCGGGCTGGTCGGCGGCAACG
Organism: Ramlibacter sp. Leaf400; assembly: GCF_001424545.1. Taxonomy (GTDB): domain Bacteria; phylum Pseudomonadota; class Gammaproteobacteria; order Burkholderiales; family Burkholderiaceae_C; genus Ramlibacter. The sequence goes on from NZ_LMQL01000011.1 coordinate 286,537, forward strand.
CCGAAACCGCCACCGGCGTGCCGCACGCCTTCGTGTGGACCGAGGCCACCGGCATGCTGGACCTGAACGACCGGCTCTCGGGCCCGGGGCCCGGCGTGCTGCAGACGGTGATCGCCGTCGCGGACGACGGCACCGTGCTGGCCACGGCGGACGGCGGCACGCTGGTCCTGCTGCGGCCCGCGAGCAGGCCCTGAGGCGGGGCAGCGTTCCGGGCACGACCGGCCCTGCCGGCTAGTCGCGCAGCACGTGCAGCACGTGCGAGTTGAACTCGCGCGCGTACAGCACGCCGGCCACCACCGCCGCCGCGATGGCGAAGGCCAGCGGCGAGAAGAACCAGGCCAGCGCGGCGAAAGAGAAGTAGTAGGCGCGGATGCCGTCGTTGAAGGTCTCCGCGGCCATCCCGACCAGCTTGCCGGCGCGCGTGGCCACGTGCTCGCGGTCGGCATGGCCCTCCGTGAAGGCGCGCGGCTCGGGCATCGAGCCCAGCACCAGCGCGGCGAAGGTGTACTGCCGCATCGACCAGGTGAAGCGGAAGAAGGCGAACACGAAGATCGCCATCACGGACAGCACCTTGATCTCGAACACCAGCATCGTGGTGCGGGCGGCGAACGGGATCTCGCGCACGAACTCGGCGGCCTTGTCGGTGGTGCCCAGCAGGGCCAGCAGGCCGCCGATGATGATCAGCGTGGCGGAGGCGAAGAACGAGGGGCTGGACGAGAGGCTCTGGATGATGATGCCGTCCAGCACGCGCGGGTCGCGCGAGGTGGCCTGAAGCATCCAGCGGGTGCGCCAGCGGTTGGTGGTGGCCAGCAGCGTCGAGCCGCTGCGGCTCGCGCGGCGCGAGAACCAGGCGTAGGCCACCCACACGGCCACGAACCAGATAGCGGCCAGCCAGTCGGCCAGGGACAGGATGGCGAGCAGGTTCATGCCGGCATCATAGGAGCCGTGCTCAGGACATCGGCTCGGGCGGCGTGAAGCGCGTCGCGGGCAGCGGGATGAACTCCGTCTCCCCGGGCACCGCATCGAAGCGTTGCGCGGCCCAGTCGTCGCTGGCCTGCAGGATGCGCTCCTTGCGGCTGGAGACGAAGTTCCAGTACATGAACCGCGGGCCGACGGTCTCGCCGCCGACCACGACGAAGCGCGCCGGGCCGGCCGCCTCGATGCGGACGCTGCGCCCCGGCTCCAGCACCAGCATCTGGTGCGCCGTCATCGCCTCGCCGTCCAGGCGCAGCTCGCCCGAGATCGGGTAGACCGCCAGTTCCGGCGCCAGGGGCGGCAGCTCCAGCACGCCGCCGGGCAGCGCGAAGTCGAGATAGAGCGTGGGCGACGCCGGCTGCACCGGCGAACGCACGCCCAGCGCCTCGCCCACCAGCACGCGCGCCTTCGCGGGCCCGAAGGCGACTTCGGGGATGTCGGCCGCCGCCGCGTGCACGAAGGACGGCTCGACCTCTTCCTTCTCCTCGGGCAGCGCCACCCACAGCTGCAGGCCGTGGTTGACGAAGCTGCGGTCGCGAAGGTGGTCGGGCTTGCGCTCGGAATGCACGATGCCGCGGCCGGCCGTCATCCAGTTGACCGCGCCGGGCTCGATCAGCTGCTCGGTGCCCAGGCTGTCGCGGTGCATCATCGCGCCCTCGAACAGGTAGGTCACCGTGGCCAGGCCGATGTGCGGGTGCGGCCGCACGTCGTGCAGCTCGCCCGGGTGCTCGGTCACCGGGCCGAAATGGTCGAAGAAGACGAAGGGCCCGACGCTGCGCCGGCGCGCGGCCGGCAGCAGGCGGCGGACCTTGAATCCGCCCCCCAGGTCCTTCTCGTGTCCGGAGAGCTGCTGCGCGGCCATGGTGGGCTCCTTCCTACTTGCGTGTCCAGCGGGCGGCCGTCTGCGCGACGCGCTGCCCGAAGGCCTCGGCGAACCGCAGGTCGCCCTCGAACATGTCCTTGGGCGAGGCGTCCGAAGGCGACACCGACGCGGCGCCGCTCCACACGCCCAGCCAGTTGAGGTCGTCGCGGGTCGACGCCTTGGCGTTGGCGGGCATCATGCCGGTGCCCACCCACACGCCGCCGTGCTGCATGGCCAGGGTGATGAAGTAGTTCAGCGTGCTCGTCTTGTCGCCGATCGTGCTGGCGCTGTTGGTGAAGCCGGCGAACAGCTTGTCCTTCCAGGCCGAGGCGTACCAGGGCTTGGACGAGGCGTCCGCGAACTTCTTGAACTGCCAGCTCGGGCCGCCCATGTAGGTGGGCGAGCCGAACACGATGGCGTCCGCCCCGGCCAGCTGCTCCCAGGCGCCTTCGGGCAGGTTGCCGTCGGCGTCGATGGCGATCAGCTGGGCGCCCGCGCCCTCCGCCACGGCTTGCGCCTGGCGCTGGGTGTGGCCGTAGCCCGAGTGGTAGACGACTGCGATGTTGGCCATGGTGGCGGGTGACTTCTGAAGGGGGTGGAAGAAGAGAAATCCCGGGCGCGGCGCCGGCGTTCGCGGCCGGCACCCGCCCTTCGATCAGACGCGCTTGCGGCCGTCGATGCTCCAGGCGCCGGGGCCGAACGCGTAGACGAACAGCAGGCCGCCCAGCACGGCGAGGTTCTTCCAGAAGGCCTGCTTCTGCATCATCTGCTGCGCCTCGGGCATGGCCCAGAAGTTGTGGAACAGCGGCGTGATGACGGCCAGGAAGACCGCCAGGCCCAGCGCGGCCCAGCGCGCCTTCAGGCCGACCAGCAGCAGCAGGCCCAGGCCCAGTTCCGCCACGATGGCGATGGCGGCGCAGACCTCGGGCAGCGGGATGCCCTTGGAGGCGATGTAGCCCGTCACGCCGGCGAAGCCCGCGATCTTGGAGAAACCCGACGGGATGAACAGCCAGGACAGCAGGATGCGCCCGACGAGGGTGGCCACGTCCTGCGTGCCGGTGGTGCCGGCGAGGGCGGTGTTGGTGCCGTAGGGGCTGGTACTGGTGGTGCTCATGGTCGTTTCTCCGAACGGATGGTGATGGGAATGGTTGGAAGTCAGCCGGCGGAAACGGTTCCCGCCGGCTCCGGGGTCGTCAGGGCTCCAGGTCGAACACCAGCACTTCGGCGTCGCGACCCTGGTCCAGGCGCACCCGGGTTTCATTGTCGAGCAGGGCGGCGTCGCCTGCACGCAGCGGCTTGCCATTGACCTGCAGCTCGCCGCGCACCAGGTGCACGTAGCCCTTGCGGCCGCTGGCCAGCTGCAGTTCGGCGGATTCGTCGCCGTCGAACAGGCCGGCGTAGAGCCGTGCGCTGGCATGCACCTTGACCGAGCCTTCGGCGCCATCGGGCGAAGCCACCAGGCGCAGCCGGCCGCGCTTTTCCTCGTCGGCGAAGGTCTTCTGCTCGTAGCTGGGCGGGATGCCGCGCACGTCGGGTTCGATCCAGATCTGCAGGAAGTGCGTGGTCTGGCCTTCCGCGTGGTTGAACTCGCTGTGCCGCACGCCGGTGCCCGCGCTCATCCGCTGCACGTCCCCGGGCGGGATGCCCTTGACGTTGCCCATGCTGTCCTGGTGCGCCAGGTTGCCCTGGAGCACGTAGCTGATGATCTCCATGTCGCGGTGGCCATGGGTGCCGAAGCCGGTGCCGGGGGCGATCCGGTCCTCGTTGATGACGCGCAGGTTGCCCCAGCCCATGTGCTCGGGGTCGTGGTAGTTGGCGAAGGAAAAGCTGTGGTGGGAGTCGAGCCAGCCGTGGTCGGCGTGGCCGCGTTCCTGGGACTTGCGGAGGGTCAGCATGTTGGGCTCCTTGGCTGGATCACGTCGTCGATGGAGTCAATGTAGGGGGCCTGACCTGCGTCATGCACCGGCGCGCTTTGATGGCATCATTCAAAAAAACTGAACGCCCGTCGTCCCCGCGCAGGCGGGGACCCACCGCAGCGCGGCGGCGCTCAGCCCATCAGACACGGAAGCACTGGATTCCCGCCTCCGCGGGAATGACGACGAGAAGCATGCCCACCCCCCGCGAAGTCCTCACCCCCGAAGCGCTTTCGCTGCTGCAGACGGTGGCGCGCACCGGCAGCTTCGCCGGCGCGGCGCGCGAGATGGGGCTGGTGCCCAGCGCGGTCACCTACCGGGTGCGTCAGGTCGAGGACGCCCTGGACGCCCTGCTCTTCGACCGCGCCTCGCGCCAGGCGCGGCTCACCGAGGCCGGCGCCGAACTGCTGCGCGAAGGCGAGCGGCTGCTGGGGGAAGTTGACGCCGTGGCCAGCCGCGTGCGCCGCGTCGCCACCGGCTGGGAGTCTCAGCTCACGATCGCGGTGGATGCCATCGTCTCCTGCGGCACGGTGATGGAGCTGGCGCAGGCCTTCTTCGAGGTGGCGCCCCACACCCGGCTGCGGCTGCGCGACGAGGCGCTCTCCGGCACGCTGGCGGCGCTCACCAGCGGCGGCGCCGACCTGGCGCTGGGCGTGTCCATGGTGGAGCACGGCACGGCCAGCGGGCTGCACGCGCGGCCGCTCGAGGAGATCGGCTTCGTGTTCGCCGTCGCGCCGCACCACCCGGTGGCGGCGTTGCCCGAGCCGATCAGTGACGAGACCATGCAGAAGTACCGTGCGGTGGCGGTGGCCGACTCGGTGCAGCAGGGCACCGGCCTCACCCTGGGCCTGCTGGCCGGCCAGGAGGTCTTCACCGTGCCCACCATGGTCGCCAAGCTCGACGCGCAGCTGCGCGGCCTGGGCGCCGGCTTCCTGCCCGAGCCCATGGCCCGCCCCTACCTGGAGACGGGGCGGCTGGTGGCCAAGCAGGTGCAGCGGCCGCCGCGGCTGCTGCGTCCCAGCTACGCGTGGCGCGAAACCGGTCCGCTGGGCCCCGGCCGCGGGCTGCGCTGGTGGCTGCAGCAGCTGGAGAGCCCGGCCACCCGCCACGCCCTGTTGGACCGCCACACCAGCGCGCTGACGGGCTGATGCCACAATGCGCGCGATGCCCACCCCCCGCGCGACGAAGACTTCCACCCCCCGACGCTTCGCCGTCGTCGGCGCCGGCCTGGCCGGCATCAGCTGCGCCCGCACCCTGCGCGAGGCCGGCCACGAGGTGACGCTGCTGGAGCAGTCCGGCACCGTGGGCGGGCGCATGACCAGCCGCCAGAGCACTTTCGGCAGCTTCGACGCCGGCGCCCAGTACTTCACCGTGCGCGACACGCGCTTCCAGCAGGCGCTGGACACGGCGCCGCAGTCCTTCCGTCCCTGGAGCGCCAACGCCGTCCGCGTGCTGGACCCGCTCGGCCGGGTGGCCGAGGCCTCCTTGCCCAAGCCGGAGCGGCACTGGGTCGGCACGCCGTCCATGGATGCGCTGCCGCGCGAGTGGGCCGAACCGCTGAAGGCCGGCGGCCGGGTCGAGTTCGACACGCAGGTCGAGCGCATCGAGACCGACGCGCTCGACCCCAAGCGCTGGCAGTTGCGAACCAGCGGCGCCGGCGACGCGCTGCGGGTGCACCCCGGCTTCGACGCGGTGCTGCTCGCCATCCCGGCGCCGCAGGCCGCCGCCCTGCTGGAGCGCTCGCGCCTGGCGCCGGCCTTCGTGCAGAAGCTGCGCGCGGTCGACATCGCGCCCTGCTGGACGCTGATGCTGGCCTTCCCGCAGGCGGTGCAACCCGGCCTGCCGCACCTGGGCCCGCAGTGGAACGCCGCACTGAGCACGCACCACCGCATCGCCTGGCTGGCGCGCGAATCGTCCAAGCCGCAACGCGGCGCGGTCGAGCGCTGGACCGTGCAGGCCAGCCCCGCCTGGTCGACCGAGCACCTGGGCGACGACGAACAGCGCGTCGAGGCCAAGCTGCTCAAGGCCTTCGCCGAAGTGACCGGCATCCGCGCCCGGCCCAACCACACCGAGGTGCGGCGCTGGCGCCATGCCAAGACGCTGGCGCCGCTGGGCCAGTCGCACCTGTGGGACGCGCACATCGGCCTGGGCGCCTGCGGCGACTGGTGCCTGGGCCACCGCGTCGAGAACGCCTTCGTCTCGGGCCTGGAGCTGGCGCTGGCCGCGGCCTGAGTTCGCCAACCATGGGCGCGCCGTACCGCGGGCGCTTCGCGCCCTCGCCCACCGGTCCGTTGCATGCGGGATCGCTGGTGGCCGCGCTGGCCAGCTGGCTCGACGCGCGCCGGCACGGCGGCGTCTGGGGCGTGCGCATCGAGGACGTGGACACGCCGCGCTGCGTGCCCGGCGCCGATCGCCTGATCCTGGAGCAGCTCGCGCGCTGCGGGCTGGTGTCCGACGCGCCCCCGGTGTGGCAGTCCGCGCGCAGTGCCCTCTACCGCTCGGCGCTGGACCGGCTGGTGGCGCAAGGCCGGGCCTACCCCTGCGCCTGCTCGCGCAAGGACATCGAGCAGGCGCTGGCGGCCCAGGGCCGGCCCCGCGTGCGCGGCCAGGAGGCGCCCTACCCCGGCACCTGCCGCGACGGCCTGCACGGCCGGCCGGCGCGCGCCTGGCGCCTTCGCGTGCCGGACGGCGTGGTGCACTGGCAGGACCGCCGCCTGGGGCCACGGCAGCAGGACGTTTCGCACGAGGTCGGTGATTTCGTGCTGCTGCGCGCCGACGGCCTCTGGGCCTACCAGCTGGCCGTGGTGGTGGACGATGCCGACCAGGGCATCACGCACGTGGTGCGCGGCGAGGACCTGGCCGACAACACCGCGCGCCAGCTGCTGCTGCAGCGCGCGCTCGGGGTCGCCACGCCGTCCTACCTGCACGCGCCGCTGGTGCTGGGGGCCAACGGCGAGAAGCTGTCCAAGCAGAACGGCGCCCAGCCGCTGGACCTGGCCGAGCCGCTTCGGGCCCTGAACGAAGCCGCCGCGGTGCTCGGATTGCCGCCCCAGACGGGAGCCGTGGCCGCCGCCCTGGCCGCCTGGGTGGCCCGCTGGCCCTTTCTACAATCCAGGGGTGACTGAACCCGGCCCGCCTCCCGCCGCCGGCACGCCCGAAGGCGTCCCGCATCCCCGCACCATCCGCAGCTTCGTTCGCCGCGCCGGCCGCACGACGACCGGCCAGGCGCGCGCGTTCGAGCAATTGGGCCCGCGCTTCCTCGTGCCCTTCCAGCCCGTGCCGCTGGACCTCGCCGCCGCCTTCGGCCGCGACGCGCCCACCATCCTGGAGATCGGCTTCGGCATGGGCGAGGCCACGGCCCACATCGCCGGGCTGATGCCGCACAAGAATTTCCTGTGCTGCGAGGTGCACGAGCCGGGCGTCGGCGCGCTCCTCAAGCGCATCGGCGAACTCGGGCTGGAGAACATCCGCATCGTGCAGCACGACGCGGTGGAAGTGCTCGACCGCATGCTGCGTCCGGCGACGCTGGACGGCGTGCATGTCTTCTTCCCCGACCCCTGGCACAAGCTGCGCCACAACAAGCGCCGCCTGATCCAGCCGCCCCTGGTGGCCAGGATCGCGGACCGCCTGCGCCCCGGCGGCTACATCCACTGCGCCACCGACTGGGAGCCGTACGCGCTGCAGATGCTGCAGGTGCTGGGCGACGAGCCGCGGCTGCGCAATAGCGCCGAAGGCTTCGCGCCGCGGCCCGACTATCGCCCGCTGACCAAGTTCGAGAACCGCGGCCTGCGGCTCGGGCACGGCGTGTGGGACGTGGTGTTCACCCGCGCGTGACGCGCGGTGGCACCGGACTTGCAGAAAGAGACGAGGAGGATTCCGAGATGATGAAGAACGACCGCCGCCAGGCCCTGGGCGCCATGGGCGCGCTCGCCCTGCTGGCCGCCACCCCCTCGTGGGCGCAGGCGCGCCGCAGGATAGTGCTGGGCCAGTCGGTGCCGCTCACCGGCGCGGGCGACCAGATCGGCCTGGCCTTCGCGGCCGGCGCCAAGCTGTACTTCGACGCGTTCAACGGGGCGAAGAACAATCCGGGCTGGACCTTCGAACTGCGCCAGGTGGACGACGGCTACGACCCGGCCAGGGCCGCGGCCAACGCGAAGAAGCTGCTGGCCGACGGTGCCGACCTGCTGTTCGGCTTCGTGGGCACCGGCACCAGCGAAGCCGGCGCCGCGGTCGCTCGCGAGCAGGGCGCGCTGCTGTTCGCGCCCTTCGCCGCCTCCGACGCGCTGCGCGATCCGTCCGTCAACCACGTCTTCCACGTGCGCCCCAGCCTCGCGGACGAGGCCTTCAAGATGGTGCGGCACTGCGCCACCCTCGGCCAGAACCGCATCGCCGTGGTGGCCGAGGACGACGCCATGGGCCGGGCCGGCCTGGCCGCCGTCAACCAGGCGCTGCAGGAGTTGAAGCTGCCCCCGCTGGTGGGCTCGGCCATCGTGCCGGTCAACAGCGACCGGGTCGACGCCGCGGTGGCGCAGCTGGCCAAGGTGCAGCCGCACGCCATCATCCAGGTGTCGCTGTTCAGCACCACCGCCGCCTTCATCCGCAAGATGCGCAAGACCGGCTACGTGGGCGCGTTCATGAACTTCTCGGTGGTGGGCATCGATCCGCTCTTCGCCGCGCTGGGCAAGGAGATCAGCGGCGTGGTGGTCTCGCAGGTCGTGCCCTCGCCGCGCAGCTCGGCCACGCCCATCGTCAAGGAGTACCTGACGGCGATCGACAACTCGGACCAGACCGCCTCGTACGAGGGCCTGGAAGGCTTCATCGCGGCCAAGGCGCTGGGCGAGTCGGTGCGGCGTGCCGGTCGCAACGCCGACCGCGCCGCCCTGCAGAAGGCCATGGCCGGGATGGGCGACTACGACATCGGGGGCTTCCGCATCAACCTGCGCGCCGGCGTGCGCGATTCGGTGCGGACCATCGACCTGGTGACGATCACGGCCGACGGGAAAGTGGTGCGTTGAGCCGTCATTCCCGCGAAGGCGGGAATCCAGGGCTTCCGCCTCCAACCCGCATCCGCAGGCGCGCTGCGCTGGATTCCCGCCTCCGCGGGAATGACGAGATTCACCTGCATTCCCGCCTCCGCGGGAATGACGGGACTCACTCGAGCTTGCGGTCCTCGCGCTTGGCCTTCGCCATCGCCTCGGGCTCCAGTTCCTCGGCCGCGCGGTTCAGGCGGATGAACACGCCCCAGGAGGCCAGCAGCACGCCGGTGGCGGCCACCAGGGCGGCGGCGTAGGTCAGCTGGGACAAGTCCTCGCGGATGGCCTTGAAGGTGGCCACCAGGCCCTCGATGGCCAGGGCGACCACCACCACCACCAGGAATCGCGAGGTAAAGCGCCGCACGCGCGTCGGCGCGCTGATGTCCGCGCTGCGCACGATCTCCTCCTCGGCGATGGTCTGCGCGAACTGCAGCGCCACCACGGCGGCGGCCAGCAGCCCCAGCGCCTCGATCACCTCCTGCGCCGTGTCCTGGTCGAAGCCGGCATGGAGCGCGGACGAGGCCACGCCCAGCGAGGTCAGGATCAGGGCGATCGCGGCGCCCGTGAACATCAGGGCGATGATCGCGTGGATCGCCGAGAAGAAGCGGCCGATAAGGTGCATCACCAGGCCGAGGTTACCTCGGCGGGTGGCGCCGTGGGGCCGCCAGCGGGCACCGCCACCTCAACCGTCATTCCCGCGAAGGCGGCAATCCCGTGCTTTCAACTCGAACTCATCCAAGGCGCAAGCACTAGATCCCCGCCTGCGCGGGGATGACGGAAAGGCTCAGGCCTCCAGTTCCCGCGCCGAGATCTGGTAGCGGAAATCGTCCGGCGCGTACGAGTCGAAGCGCCCCTGCGCGTCCTCGGCCACCGGGTACATCAGGAACCCCAGGCGCCCATGGCGCGAGCCGGGCAGCACCACGTCGTGCGCGGTGTTGTAGGCGACCCAGTTGCCTTCCCAGCCGCCGTACAGGCCCTGGTACACCGGCGCCACGACGGGGTGGCGCACGGTCTTGATCCACTCGGGCGTCTCCTGCCGCATCACCTTGGCGACGTCGGCCGGGTCCATGGCCACCCAGCCGTGGGCCTGCAGGAACACCTCGGCGCGGCAATGCTGCGAAGCCTTCAGGTTGGCGGGGTTGCTGCCCAGTTCCTTGTAGCCGAAGGCCGAGGGCGCCAGCCGCAGGCCGTAGACGTCGCGCGCTGGCACGCCGGTCGAGCGGCACAGCCCGACGAACAGCGCGTTGATGTCCGCGCACTTGCCGCCCAGGTCGCCGTTCTCCAGCATGGTCTTGATGTCGCCTTCGCCGCAGCCGCGCACGCTGGGTTCGCGCCAGGAGTTGCCGACGACCCAGTCGTAGATGCGCCGCACCTTGTCGGCGTCGCTGCGCGCGTCGCCGACCACCTTGCGGGCGGTGTCGCGCACGATGCCGTCGGTGGGGATCAGCGCCGTGGGCCGCAGCGCATGCGCCAGCGTGGCGGCGTCCTCGCGTGCCGGTGCGCGCGCGGACCAGTCGACCGCGCGGTCGCGTGTCTGCACGCGGGTGGTGAGCTCCACGAAGGGCTGGGGGACCGAAGCATCGAAGGACACGCGCAGCATGCGCGCGCCGTCCACGCCGTCGGCCGCACGCTCGGCGCGGCCGTTGGTGCTGATGCGGCTCTCCAGCGAGCGCTGCCAGCCCGTGTCCACCGACGGGATCGGGATCCACACCTGCGACGCGCCCTGCGCCAGCGCCGGCTCGACGCGCTTGCTCACCTCGAAGGTCCGCCAGCCGGCCGGTTGCGGCGCGAAGCGGCGCTCCTGCGCCAGGGCGGAGAGAGGCGCCAGGGCCGACGCGGCGGCGGCCGCCGAGGTCGTCAGGAGGAAATCGCGTCGGTTGTTCATTGGGTCGTCATTCCCGCGAAGGCGGGAATCTTTGTTCGTCATTCCCGCGAAGGCGGGAATCTTTGTTCGACATTCCCGCGAAGGCGGGAATCCAGTGCTTCCGTGTTCGAAGCAATCAGCCCTGCCAGAGCCCCTCGACCAGGCGCCCCGCTTCCGCGCTGCTCCAGTCGTACTCGCCCCGCACCCGCCACTTCGCGCGCCCCTGCGCATCGAAGCCGAAGGTGGTGGGGAAGGTCTTCACGCCCCAGGCCGCCGCGCCCTCGCCCATCGCATCGAACAGCACGGGCCGGGCCCAGCCGGCGTCCTTCATGTAGCGCTGCACCGTGGCCGGCCGCTCCTTGAAGTTCACCAGCAGCAGCGACAGCTTGTCGCCGTAGAGCTCGGTCAGCTGCAGCAGCAGCGGCATCTCGGTACGGCAGGGCGGGCACCAGGTGGCCCAGAAGTTGACGACCGTGGCCCGTCCCGGCGTGGGGACCGCGGCCCGGGCGGCCTCGATGTCGGGCGCCTGGAACGCGGGCAGCGCGCCGGGCGAGCGCTCGATCTGCGCGGCCCGCGCCAGCGGCAGCGCGAGCGCCGCCGCGGCGCCCAGGACGACGCGCCGCCGCATCAGGCCCGGTCCGCCACCCATTGCTGCACCGACTTCAGCGCGCCGGGCAGCTTGCTCGCGTCGGTGCCGCCGGCCATGGCCATGTCGGGCTTGCCGCCGCCCTTGCCGCCGACCTGCTGCGCGACGAAGTTCACCAGCTCGCCGGCCTTGACCTGGCCCATGCGGTCCGCGGTCACGCCCGCGGCCAGCTGCACCTTGCCGCCGTCCACCGCCGCCAGCACGATGGCCGCGGTCTTGAGCTTGTCCTTGAGCTTGTCCATGGTGTCGCGCAGCGTCCTGGCATCCGCTCCCTGCAAGGTGGCGGCCAGCACCTTCATGCCCTTGACGTCCACCGCCTGGTTCACCAGCTCGTCGCCCTGCGAGGAGGCCAGCTTGCCCTTGAGCTGCGAGACTTCCTTTTCCAGCGAGCGCACCTGCTCCAGCACCTGGCCGATGCGGGCCTGCAGCTCGGGCACCGGCGCCTTGAGAGCGGCCGCGGCGCTCTGCACCGTCGACTCGACCTGCTGCAGGTAGGCCAGCGCGTTGGCGCCGGTCACCGCTTCCACGCGGCGCACGCCCGCGGCCACGCCGCCTTCGCTGACGATCTTGAACAGGCCGATGTCGCCGGTGCGCTGCACGTGGGTGCCGCCGCACAGCTCGCGGCTGGAGCCGATGTCCAGCACGCGCACCGAGTCGCCGTACTTCTCGCCGAACAGCATCACCGCGCCGGTGGCCTTGGCCGCCTCGATCTCCATGGTTCGGGCCTGCGTGGGCTGGTTCTCCAGGATCTCGGCGTTGACGCGGCGCTCGATCTCGCGCACCTGGTCCTCGCTGACCGGCGTGTTGTGCGTGAAGTCGAAGCGCGTCTTGTCGGCGTCGACCAGCGAGCCCTTCTGCTGCACGTGCGTGCCCAGCACCTCGCGCAGGGCCTTGTGCATCAGGTGGGTCACGCTGTGGTTGCGCATGGTGGACTGGCGGCGCGCGACGTCGACCCGCGCCAGCACCTTGTCACCGACCTTCAGTTTTCCCTGCGTGAGGGCGCCATGGTGGCCGTACACGTCGGCCTTGATCTTCTGCGTGTCCTCCACGCCGAACTGCAGGCCCTCGGCCGCGAGCACGCCGCAGTCGCCCACCTGGCCGCCGCTCTCGGCGTAGAACGGCGTGGTGTCCAGCACCACGACGCCGACGTCGCCCTCGGCCAGTTCCTGCGCCGGCGTGCCGTCCTTGTAGAGGGCCACCACCGTGGCGGGCTCCTCCAGCTTCTCGTAGCCGGTGAAGGGATGGCCCGAGCCGGTGTACTCCAGCATCCGGTCCATCTTGAACTTGCCGGCGGCGCGGCCGGCGGCCTTCTGCTTGTCCATGGCGGCGTCGAAGCCGGCCGCGTCCACCGTCACGCCGCGCTCGCGGCAGACGTCCTGCGTCAGGTCGAGCGGGAAGCCGTAGGTGTCGTGCAGCTTGAACGCCACCTCGCCCGGCAGGACCTTGGCGCCTTCCGGCAGGGCGGCGTCCAGGATCTCCATGCCGTTTTCCAGCGTCTCGAAGAAGCGCTCCTCCTCGGCCTTGAGCACCTCGGTGATGCGCTTTTCCTCGGCCTTCAGGCGCGGGTAGGCGGCGCCCATCAGCTGGACCAGGTCGGGCACCATCTTGTGGAAGAAGGGCTGCTTGCGCCCCAGCTTGTAGCCGTGGCGGATGCCGCGGCGGATGATGCGGCGCTGCACGTAGCCGCGGCCTTCGTTGCTGGGGATCACGCCGTCGCTCACCAGGAAGGCGGTGGCGCGGATGTGGTCGGCGATCACGCGCAGCGACGGGGTCTCCAGGTCCTGGATGCCGGTCTCGCGCGCGGCGGCCCGGATCAGCGTGTCGAACAGGTCGATCTCGTAGTTGCTGTGCACATGCTGCAGCACGGCGGCCAGGCGCTCCAGGCCCATGCCGGTGTCCACGCAGGGCGCGGGCAGGTTCTTCACGCTGCCGTCGGGCTGCATGTCGAACTGCATGAACACGTGGTTCCAGATCTCGATGTAGCGGTCGCCGTCGGCGTCGGGCGATCCGGGCGGGCCGCCCGCGACCTCCGGGCCGTGGTCGTAGAAGATCTCCGAGCAGGGGCCGCAGGGGCCGGTGTCGGCCATCATCCAGAAGTTGTCGCTGGCGTAGCGCGCGCCCTTGTTGTCGCCGATGCGAACCACGCGCTCGGCGGGCAGGCCGATCTCCTTGGTCCAGATGTCGTAGGCCTCGTCGTCCTCTTCGTACACCGTGGCCCAGAGGCGCTCCCTGGGCAGCTTGTAGACCTCGGTCAGCAACTCCCAGCCCCACTTCAGCGACTCGCGCTTGAAGTAGTCGCCGAAGCTCCAGTTGCCCAGCATCTCGAAGAAGGTGTGGTGCCGCGCCGTGTAGCCCACGTTCTCCAGGTCGTTGTGCTTGCCGCCGGCGCGCAGGCACGCCTGCACCGAGGCCGCGCGCACGTACGGGCGCTTGTCGGAGCCCAGGAACACGTCCTTGAACTGCACCATGCCCGAGTTGGTGAACATCAGGGTGGGGTCGTTGCCCGGCACGAGCGGGCTGGACTCGACCACCGTGTGGCCCTTGCTGGCGAAGAAGTCCAGGAAGGTCTTGCGGATTTCGGCGACGGTGGCGTGCGGCTTCTGGGTCATGGTGCGGGGGGCCGGCGAAAGGGCCCGGCGGGGGCTGGGTGCCGGGGGCGCAGGCTGCGCTCGGCGAAGCCGCCGATTATAGGTTTCGGGCCCTTTTGCTCCCCTGCGGCGGGGTTCAGAATCCTTTCACTGCGCCCGGGACCGCGGGCGCCTTCCTCCCGGAGACGACGATGGACATGAAGACTTCGCCCCTGGCCGCCCTGAACGACGCCACCCTGCTCAAGACCGACGCCCTGATCGACGGCCGCTGGCTCAAGGGCCCCGCCCGCTTCGACGTGAACGACCCCGCCACCGGCCGCAAGCTGGCCGATGTCGCCAACCTGGGCCCCGGGGAGGCCGAGCAGGCCATCGCCGCCGCCAACGCCGCCTGGCCAGCCTGGCGCGGCAAGACCGGCAAGGAGCGCAGCATCCTGCTTCGCAAGTGGTTCGACCTGCTGATGGCCAACCAGGAGGACCTGGGCCGCCTGATGACCGCCGAGCAGGGCAAGCCCTTCGCCGAGGCCAAGGGCGAGGTGGCCTACGGCGCCAGCTTCGTGGAGTGGTTCGCCGAGGAGGCCAAGCGGGTCAACGGCGAAACCCTGCCGCCCTTCGACAACAACCGGCGCCTGATGGTGATCCGCCAGCCGATCGGCGTGTGCGCGGCCATCACGCCCTGGAACTTCCCGCTGGCCATGATCACGCGCAAGGTCGCGCCGGCGCTGGCGGCCGGCTGCCCGGTGGTGATCAAGCCGGCCGAGCTGACGCCGCTCACCGCCCTGGCCGCCGCCGAGCTGGCCGTGCGCGCCGGCATCCCGGCGGGCGTGCTCAACGTGCTCACGGCCGACGGCGCCAACAGCATCGCCGTCGGCAAGGTGTTCTGCGCCAGCGACACGGTGCGCCACATCAGCTTCACCGGCTCCACCGAGGTCGGCCGCATCCTGATGGCGCAGAGCGCGCCCACGGTCAAGAAGCTGAGCCTGGAGCTGGGCGGCAACGCGCCCTTCATCGTGTTCGACGACGCCGACATCGATTCGGCGGTGGAAGGCGCCATCGCCAGCAAGTACCGCAACGCCGGCCAGACCTGCGTTTGCGCCAACCGCCTCTACGTCCAGGACGGCGTGTACGACGCCTTCGTCGAGAAGTTCGCGGCCAAGGTCCGGGCGATGAAGGTCGGCAACGGCTTCGAGGACGGCGTGGTGCAGGGCCCGCTGATCGAGCCGGCCGCGCTGGACAAGGTGCAGCGCCACGTGGACGACGCCAGGGCCAAGGGCGGCAAGGTCGTGGTGGGCGGCTCCAAACTGCAAGGCCAGTTCTTCCAGCCGACGGTGATCTCGGAGGCGAAGGGCGACATGCTCTGCGCCAAGGAGGAGACGTTCGGGCCGCTGGCGCCGGTGTTCCGGTTCAAGACGGAGCAGGAAGCCATCGAGGCGGCCAACAACACCGAGTTCGGCCTGGCCAGCTACTTCTACAGCCGCGACGTGGGCCGCATCTTCCGCGTGGGCGAAGCGCTGGAGTACGGCATGGTGGGCATCAACGTCGGGATCATCGCCACGGAGCACGTGCCCTTCGGTGGGGTGAAGCAGTCGGGGCTGGGGCGCGAGGGGTCGCACCACGGGATGGACGAGTACCTGGAGATCAAGTACCTCTGCCTGGGGGACGTGCTGAAGTAGGCACGCCGCCCGCGGAAGCCGCGACCGTCATCCCCGCGAAGGCGGGGATCCAGGGCTTCCCTCACACAGGCGCAGAAAGGCGGAAGCACTGGATTCCCGCCTCCGCGGGAATGACGAGTAGCGGCGGCTGAGGCTCGAGTGCCTCAGCCGTTTTCGGTCGCCCCACCGTCGCGGAGCCCCCTCCTACACCAGTCGCTGTCCTGCGCCGACCTCGCCCCGTGCGGCCGAGGAACAAATTGCAGCGCATCCCCTACACCGGAGTTCATCCCATGCCCACCGCCGTATCAGACTGGAGCGCAGCGATGATGACGTCGTTGGCCGCTGCCCTGGCCATGTTCCTGTCGGCCATTCCCAAGATCATCGGTTTCGCCGTCATCCTCGTGGTCGGCTGGCTGCTCTCCTCGCTGGTCGAGAAGGGCGTGGCCGCGGTCCTTCGCGCCGTGCGCTTCAACGACCTGGCGGTCAAGTCCGGGTTCGCGGGCTTCGTGAGCAAGATGAACGCCGGCCCGCAGCCCGCCGGCGCGCACGGACGCTCGCAGGCGATCGACTCCGCGGGAATGATCGGCCTGGTGGCCAAGTGGTTCGTCCGCCTGATCGCGGCGGTGGTGGCGTTCGACGCGCTGGGCCTGCCCGCGGTGTCGGAAGTGCTGCGCGAGCTGCTCCTGTGGCTGCCCAACGTGGTCGTGGCGCTGGTGGTGCTGGTGATCGGTGGCCTGGCCGCCCGTGCGCTGAGCAACCTGGTGCGGGGCGCGGCCGGCGAGGCGGGCCTGTCCAACGCCAACCTGCTGGCCAAGATCGCCTCGGCGCTGGTGTGGGCCTTCGCCATCGTCGTCGCGGTCAACCAGATCGGCATCGCGACCGAGCTGGTCAACACGCTGTTCATGGCCTTCGTCGGCGCCATCGCGCTGGGCCTGGGCCTGGCCTTCGGCCTGGGCGGCCGCGAGACGGCCGGCCAGATCCTGAGCAAGTGGTACGCGAAGGCGC
The DNA here is from genome assembly GCF_001424545.1 of Ramlibacter sp. Leaf400. Lineage (GTDB taxonomy): Bacteria > Pseudomonadota > Gammaproteobacteria > Burkholderiales > Burkholderiaceae_C > Ramlibacter. Next base: position 303,072 of record NZ_LMQL01000011.1, read on the forward strand.
AGGAGAAGGGCCCGCAGCTGGCCCACGCGGTCGAGGCGGGCAGCGACATGGCGCGCCAGCAGGCGGCCAGCGTGACGGGCAGTCAATCGGCCGCAAGCTCGGCCGGCAGCTACCAGGGCGCCAGCGTCGCCGGCGGCTACCAGGGTGGCGCCCCGTCCGGCGGCGGCTACGCGGGCGGTGCGGCCAGCGGCGGCGCCTACCCGGGCCCGGGCGGCGGCAGCGCTGGCGGTGCACGCCCGGCCGGCGCCGGCCCGCAGTACCCCACCGACGGTGGCCCGCGCACCGGCACGGCACGGCCGCAGGACAGCCGCGACCCGATGTCCCCCACGCCTTCGACGCCCCGGCAGCGGACCGAGACCTGAAGAAGGCCGGCATCGACCGGCGCAACGGCAAAAACGGCGCCCCAGGGCGCCGCTATCACATCCGGCCCGGGGGCGGATCAGGCTTTTCCGTAGGCATGCCAACGCTACACTGCCGGGCTTCGGCGCGCCGGGTCGCGCGCCAAGCAGAACGAACAGTGCCAAGATGGATTTGTCGGATCAGTCTTTCCACCACCTGATCGGTCTCGTCTACGACGCCGTCGAGAACCCCCAGCACTGGCGCCGCGTCTACGAGCAACTGCAGCAGGCCATCGGCGTCAAGTCGGTCCACATGCTGGCCCTGGACAAGCGCCATGGCACCCTCTCGTACAGCGACGGCGCCAACCTCCCGGTGCAGGGCGAGCTGGCGTACATGCAGCACTACCGGACCCTGGACCCACGCCTGCCGGTGATCCTGGAGCGCGGCCCGGGCGACTGGACCCACTGCCACGAGATCCTGGACGAATCGGTGGTGGCCACCCACCCGTTCTACCAGGAGTTCCTGCTGCCCTACGACCGCCGCTACATGAGCGGCACCAAGCTGGTCGACACGGGCGAGGCCACCGTCGTCCTGGCCACGCTGAGCAGCCAGTCGCAGGGCCCGCTGACGGGCGAGGCGCTGGCGTTCATGGACCGGCTGATGCCGCACCTGCAGCGCGCCTGCCGCATCGGCCTGCAGAACTTCGTGTATTCGAGCCAGGCGCTGGTGGGCCACATGCTGGTGAACAAGCTGCGCCAGCCGGTGATCCTGATGACGGCGGACGGCCACGTGATGCACACCAACGAGTCCGCGCGCGACCTGCTGCACGACACGCGGCTGGTGACGATCGAGGACGGCCGGCTGCGCCTGCCCCAGCCCCACCTCGAGCAGTTGCTCCAGGGCTGCGCCGACCTGGAGCAGGTGCGCAAGACGGCGCAGTCCGATGCCACCGAAGCCGCCGACGCGGCGCACCAGCCCTCGGGCTCGAAGTTCCGGTCGCTGCGCATCACCGAGGGCACGCGCCGCGCGGGCGATGCGCTCTATGCCTTCTACAGCATGCTGTCGCCCGGCAGCGTGATGGGCACCTTCGGGCTGCGGCCCGTGGTGATGCTGCTCTTCTACCACCCGTCGTCCGCGCCGCCGGTGGACACGGGCCTGCTGTACGCGGTGTTCGGCCTCACGCCCGCCGAGTGCCGCATCGCCACCCTGCTGGCCGAAGGCCTGTCGCTCAAGCAGATCGCGGACGCGCAGGGCACGCAGCACGAGACCGTGCGCAAGCAGCTGCAGTCGATCTACCAGAAGACGTCGACCAATCGACAGCCGGAGCTGGTTCGGCTGCTGCTGCACCTGCCGCACAACGCGGTCTACGAGTGATCCCTGCGGACCTCGTCTACGCCCAAATGGGTGACCCGCTGCTGCACTTGATCCACGAGGCCGTGCAGGAATCGCGGCTCGGACCCCGGTACCCCAAATGGGGGATGGCTGAGTTCATCGGTTTTCAACGATCCTCGCGTGCTGCCGGAAACGTCTCGTAACCCGGTATGGCATGCCAACCCGCGTGGTCGGCGCAACGACTTTGCAGAGGACTCGAATGAATATCAAAGCACTAGGTTTGACGGCCGTGGCCGTCTCGGTGGCCGCCCTCGTGGCGGCCTGCGGTGGTGGCGGCGGCGGCGGCGACAGCGCCACCGCCACCCCGGCGCAGTCCGGGGTGGTCCTGTCCGGCGTGGCCGCCACCGGCCTGGCCCTGGCCAACAGCGCGGTCGACGTGAAATGCGCGGCCGGCACCGGCTCGGCGACGACCAATGACGCGGGCAGCTACACCGTGACCGTCACCGACGGCGCCCTGCCCTGCATCGTGAAGGTGACCGGCACCGCCAACGGCGTGGCGGTGACGCTGCACTCCGTGGCCGAAGCCGGCACCACCAACGGCTCGACGACGACGGCGACCGCCAACGTCACCCCGCTCACGGAGCTGATCCTGGCCCGCGCGGGCGGCACCCTGCCGTCGGACCTGTTCACCAACTTCGGCACCGGCACGGCCGTCACGGCCGCGGCGCTGACGCAGGCCACCACCGACATCCTGGCGGCCATCGGCACGGCCGCGGGCGTGGACCTGAGCGGCGTCGATCCGTTCAAGGCCGCCCTGGTCGCCGCGACCCCCGGCAACCTCAGCGGCGGCAACGACTACGACAAGCTGCTCGACCAGATCGGCACCACGCTCAGCGTCGCCTCCCTGCCCCAGGTGGTGAGCCAGGTGGCCAGCACCGTGGGCTCGACGGCACCGGTGACGCTGACCGAAGTCGTGGCCAACGTCAGCAAGGGCAGCCTGGCCGGCTGCCCCCAGGCGCTGAGCGGCAAGTACCGCCTGCTCGACTACGTTGGCGCGACTGACGTGGTCGACATCGACTTCGGCGCCATGTCGCTTACGGCAGGCGAAGAGGTGGTCACCCTCACCGCGAACTCGACGCAGCCCTGCGAGTTCCTCGCCAACGGCTCGGTGCCGACGACCGTCGTCATCGGCCCGTCGGGCGCCGGCGCGATCCGCGACGGCGAGCGCATCGGCTACATCTTCCCCGTGCAGGCCCACAGCTTCGCCTCCGTGCAGGGCAAATGGGAGTTCCTGGAAAGCGGGATCAACGAAACGCAGCAAGGCGAGCACTGGATCGGCGAGATGGACATCGCCGCCGACGGCAAGGTCACCGTGTGCGACTACGACGTGGCGCAGAACAACTTCAGCAGCTGCGTCGTCGATACCGACGAAGCCGCTTCGCTGCAGCAATCCGGTGACGCCCTGGTGCTGAACTACGGCCAGACGACCGGTCTCGTCTACGGCTTCCGCGGACCCAACGGTGCGCTGACGCTGTTCGGCACCTACAACCCGACCGGCAACACCGCTTCGGGCTTCCTGAAGACGAATTTCGTCCTCACGCGACCGCAGAGGAATGACACGCAGGCGGTGGGGTCGATCTCGAAGTTCTGGGATATCGCGCAGCTGTACCAGCCGACCTCGACGAGCGGCGGCCAACCCGTGCTGTTCGCCGGTGCGCCTGCCCGCAACTCCATCACGGTGACGGCCTCGACGGAAACTTCGGTGACGCGACAGCTCACCAGCAGCGGCACCGACAACGGTCGCATCGACACGGTCCAGCTGAACAACCCGATCCCGGGCCTGCGCTCCCGGGCCGAAGGCCCCTCGAACCTGTCCGGCCAGACGATCAGCGCGGTTTACATCCGCAACCTGCCCGGCACCAACATGTCCGTCGCGATCGACGCCATGGCCACGCGGCACTTCATGTCCCTGACCGTGACGCGGCCGTAAGTACAGGCGACCAGCAAAAGAGGCCCCGCAGTGCGGGGCCTTTTTCTTTTGGTGGAATCCTTCCCGCTGGGCCACCTTGGTGCCCGATACAGGAGCCGCGCCCGCTCCCGCAGCCGCTGAGAGCCTTCTCCTACACCGAACAGTCGCCTTGCTTGGTAGCGTTGCCCACCGAAGCGTTGGAGGAAGCCGCACCGCGGCAGCTCATGAGAATCGCACAAGTCGCCCCCCTTTACGAAAGCGTGCCGCCCCGGGCTTATGGCGGCACCGAGCGAGTGGTGCACTACCTGACGGAAGCATTGATCGACCTCGGCCATGACGTCACCCTGTTCGCGAGCGGCGACTCCCGCACCCGAGCGCGGCTGGTGCCCGTGGTCGACCGTTCGCTGCGGCTGCACCCGGCCAAACCCGATCCCGTGATCTGGCACACGCTGGAAGTCGACCGGGTGTTCGAGCTCAGCCGCACCTTCGACGTCATGCATTTCCACATCGATTCGCTGCACCTTCCGATGGCGGTGCGCTGCGAAACGCCCAGCCTGACCACGCTGCACGGCCGGCTGGACCTGCCGGACCTGCAGCCGCTGTTCAGGCACTTCCACCAGCACCCCCTGGTGTCCATCTCGACGGCGCAGCGCGACCCGCTGCCGCGCGCCCACTGGAGCGCCACCGTGCACCACGGCCTGCCGCTGGGCCTGTACCACTTCCATCCGCAGGCGCAGGACTACTTCGCCTTCGTCGGCCGCATCTCGCCGGAAAAGCGCTGCGACCGCGCGATCGAGATCGCCCTGGCCTGCAACACGCCCCTTCACATCGCGGCCAAGGTGGACGACACCGACCGTGCCTACTGGGAGCAGGCGATCGAGCCCATGCTCGACCACCCGCTCATCACCTTCGTCGGCGAGATCGACGACGCGGAGAAGAACGACTTCATCGGCAACGCCCGGGCGCTGCTGACACCGATCGACTGGCCCGAACCCTTCGGGCTGGTGATCATCGAGGCGCTGGCCTGCGGCACGCCGGTGATCGCCTACGGCCACGGCTCGGTGCCGGAGCTGCTGGACCATGGCGTGACCGGCTTCATCGTGCGCGACCAGGAGCAGGCCATCGCGGCGGCACGGCGCGTTGACGAGATCGACCGTCGCGCCTGCCGCGAACAGTTCGAGCGCCGCTTCGCCGCGCCGGTGATGGCGGCCTCTTATGCGGCGCTGTACCGCGGGCTGATCCACCAGCGGCAGGCGGCCTGAAACGGCAAGGAGGAAAACACATGGCGGAACGCAAGATCCGGGTCGACGACAAGTGGTACGTGCTGGCCACTTTCGCCAAGCCCGAAGAACACCCCCAGACCATCAAGAGCGACCACTGCTTCGCGATGTTCGACCGCACCGGCGACATCTCGGTGCTGGCCCCGGGCCAGGAAGGGCTGTACCACGAGGACACGCGCTACCTGGCCTACCAGGAGCTCACCATCAACGGCGCCCGGCCGCTGTACCTGGGCTCGTCGATCCAGGAGGCCAACAGCCTGCTGGCCATCGACCTGATGAACCCGGACCTGACGGAGCGCGGCGAGGTGGTGCTGCCCAAGGGCGAGCTGCACCTCTTTCGCGCCAAGCTGCTGTGGCAGGGCGCCTGCTACGAGCACCTGCGCGTGAGCCACCACGGCACCCGGCCCGCGAACGTGCGCATCGAGCTGGCCTTCGACGCCGACTTCGTCGACCTGTTCGAGGTGCGCGGCATGGAGCGGCAGCGCCGCGGCGAGCGGCTGCCCCCCGAGGTGACGGCCGACTGCGTCACCCTGCCCTACCACGGGCTGGACGCCACGCACCGCCGCACCCGCCTGCGCTTCGATCCGCCGCCGCAGGCGCTGGAGCCGCACCGCGCGCGCTTCGACCTGCAGCTCAAGCCCGGCGAGGAGCGCCACTTCTACTTCACCGTGGCGTGCGAGCGCGAGGGCGAGCCGGTGCAGCCGCTGGCCAGCTACATCGACGCCTTCCGCGCCAACAACGCCGCCCGCCGCCAGGTGAGCGAGGCCGCCTGCCACGTGCGCTCGTCCAACCCGCTGGTCAACCTGTGGCTGGACCGCTCGGTGTCGGACCTGGCCATGCTCACCACGCAGCTCAAGAGCGGGCCCTACCCCTTCGCCGGCGTGCCCTGGTACTCCACCACGTTCGGGCGCGACGGCATCCTCACCGCGCTCGAATACCTGTGGCTGGACCCGTCGATGGCCCGCGGCGTGCTGGAGTTCCTCGCCGTCACCCAGGCCACCGGCATCGACCGCGAGCGCGACGCCGAGCCGGGCAAGATCCTGCACGAGGCGCGCTCCAGCGAGATGGCGCGCACGCGCGAGATCCCCTTCGGCCAGTACTACGGCACGGTCGATGCCACGCCGCTCTTCCTGGTGCTGGCCGGCGCCTACTGGCGGCGCACCGGCGACCGCGCCACGGTGCAGCGGCTCTGGCCCAACCTGATGGCGGCGGTGCGCTGGATCGACCAGTACGGCGACGCCGACGGCGACAGCTTCGTCGAGTACGCGCGCAAGAGCGCCGACGGCCTCACGCAGCAGGGCTGGAAGGACTCGCACGACTCGGTGTTCCACCGCGACGGCCGCATGGCCGATGCGCCCATCGCGCTGTGCGAGGTACAGGGCTACGTCTACCAGGGCAAGCTGGCCCTGTCGGAGATGGCCGAGGCCTTCGGCGACACGGTGCTGGCCCAGCGCCTGGCCCAGGAAGCGCAGAACCTGGCCGTGCGCTTCCAGTCGGCCTTCTGGTCCGAGGAGCGCGGCAGCTACGCGCTGGCGCTGGACGGCGACAAGCGGCGCTGCGAGGTGCTGGCCTCCAACGTGGGCCACTGCCTGTGGAGCGGCATCGCCGCGCCCGAGCACGCCCAGCGCATCGCCGACGGCCTGCTCGGCCCCGCGTTCTTCAGCGGCTGGGGCGTGCGCACCATCGCCGAGGGCGAGGCCCGCTACAACCCGATGTCCTACCACAACGGCTCGATCTGGCCGCACGACAACGCCATCGCCGCCATGGGCCTGGCGCGCTACGGCCGCACCGAGGACGCGATGAAGCTGATGGCCGCGATGTTCGAGTCGAGCCTGCACTTCGACCTGCACCGCCTGCCCGAGCTGTTCTGCGGTTTCCCGCGGCGGCAGGACGCCGGCCCCACGCTGTACCCCGTGGCCTGCTCGCCCCAGGCCTGGGCCGCCGCCGCCCCCTTCGCCGTGATCCAGGCCTGCCTGGGGCTGGAGTTCGACGGCGAGACCAAGAGCGTGAGCCTTCGCACGCCGCGGCTGCCCCCCTTCATCGACTGGCTGCGCATCGAGCGCCTGGGCATGCCGGGGGCCTTCTGCGACCTGATGCTCACGCGGCACGAGCGCAGCGTGGGGGTGGAGGTGCTGAAGAAGGATCCGGGGGTGAGTGTGAAGGTGGTGGCGTAGGGACAAGAAGCCCCCGTCATTCCCGCTCCCCGCCCCCGTCATTCCCGCGAAGGCGGGAATCCAGGGCTTCCGGCAGTCCGCTGAAGGCGGACGCACTGGATTCCCGCCTCCGCGGGAATGACGGAGTGGACCGTCGAGCGCCCGCCACTGCCCCTTTGCTTGCACAGCCGCGTCCTACAACACGCGACCCGCCGCCGCCCCACCATGGGCGGCCCATGGCCGAGAACCACTCCCCCACCCGCCGCCGCTGGGAGATCGACGCCCTGCGCGGGCTGATGCTCCTGCTGATGACGCTGACGCACCTGCCCACGCGTCTGACCGATCCGCTGGGCCAGCCCTTCGGCTACGTGTCGGCCGCCGAAGGGTTCGTGCTGCTCTCGGGCTACATGGCCGGCCTGGTGTACGGCCGCCTGGCCGTCATCCAGGGCATCCCCGCCACGCGCCGGGCCTTCTGGCGCCGCGCCCTGCTGGTCTATGCCTGCCATGCCGCCACCCTGCTGTTCCTGTTCACCGTCATCGCGGTCATCGGGATCAAGGTGGACGAGCCGGCGGTCAAGAACCTGATGAGCTACTACCTGCAGCACCCGGTGCAGGCGTTGGCGGGCGGGCTGCTGCTGATCTACCAGCCGCCGCTGCTGGACATCCTGCCGATGTACGTGCTGTTCATGCTGGCCAGCCCCTGGGCCTTCGTGCTGGGCATGCGCTACGGCTGGTTCTGGGTGCTGGCGGGCAGCGTCACGCTGTGGGTGCTGGCGCAGTTCGGGCTGGCCGAGCGCCTGTACCACGCCGCGGCCCTCGTCACGAAGCTGCCGGTGCCCTACGCCGAGACCGGCGCCTTCAACGGCTTCGCCTGGCAGCTGCCGTGGGTGCTGGGGCTGTGGCTGGGCGCCTCGCGCCACCAGGACGATCCGCCGTCGCTGCGCTTCCCGCCCGCCGTCGTGGTCGTGGCGGTGCTCGTCGGGCTGATCGGCTTCGTGTGGCGCCACGTCGAGGGCCAGGCGCCCTTCGGCGCGGACGAGCGCATGAACCTGCTGTTCGACAAGTGGCAGCTCGGGCCGCTGCGGCTGCTGAACCTGGCGGCCCTGCTGGTCCTGACGCTGCGCTTCGGGCCCGCGCTGGCCCGCGCGCTGCCGCGCCTGCGACCGCTGGAGATGATGGGCTCGGCCTCGCTGGCCGTGTTCTGCGCGCACCTGGTCATCGTGCTGCTGGTGCTGAGCCTGTTCGGCGGCGTGACCACGCGGCCCTGGCACATCGACCTGCCGCTGCTGGCGGTGGCCCTCACCGCCCTGTGGGGCGCCGGGCGCCTCACGCTGTGGTGGGAGCAGCGGCCGGTGGGCGTCAGCGTGCCGGCGGGCCGACGGCAGGCGCGATAGTTTCGGGCCCGGCTTGCGCCGCCAGGATGTGCGTGGTGACCAGCTGCCGCCACAGCGCGTAGCCGGTTGCGTTCATGTGCAGGCGGTCGGGGCCGTACAGGTCGGTGCGGGGCCGGCCGTCGCCGTCCAGCATGGCGGTGAACACGTCGATGTAGCTGGCGTTGGGCAGCTGCTCCTGCAGGTAGCGCGAGATCAGCCCGTTGACCTCGCGCGCCTTGTCCAGCAGCGGCTCGCGCAGGGGGCTGGGCTTGACCGAGATGTAGCTGATGCGCGCGTCCGGCAGCTCCGAGCGCACGATGTTCACGAAGTCCTGGAAGCTCTCCAGCACCTGCCGCGGCGTGCGGCCCTCGGCCAGGTCGTTGTCGCCGGCGTAGACGATCACGTGCCGCGGCCGGTACTGCACCACCAGCTGACGCGCCAGCTGGCTGCAGTCGGCCATCGTGGAGCCGCCGAAGCCCCGGTTGATCACCGTCACCTGCCGGAAGTCGTCGGTGATGCGCGGCCAGAGGCGGATAGAGGAACTGCCGACGAACAGCACGCCGCCGGGGGCGGGGCGCGAGGTGCGGTCGGAGCGCTCGAAGGCGGCGAGGGTGTCGCCCCAGCGGGCGACGGGGGTGGAACCCGGCCCGGTGGCAAGCGATGCGCACGGCAGCCAGAAGAGCAGTCCAGCGACTGCCGCGCGGAACGCCACGCGGCGCGAAATGGGGGAGTCTGGAATTCTCGGGGACATTTGAACGACGCCCGCGGTTCAGCTCGCGATTTTACGCGGCTTTCCCGAGGGGCCGGAACGCAGGGAGGTGCCAGTTGCCTACTGCACGTTGGCCCCCACGGACGCATTGCCGTTGACCGTGAACGTACACGTCCTGGTCTTGTTGCCGCCGCTGGAACACGCTCCGGACCAGATCGCGTCGCGGCCATTCGAGACGCTCAGCACGAGCGCGGTTCCCGAGGTGAAGGAGGACGAACCGCTGCTGCCGACGCTGACGCTGATACCGGCCGGACTCGACAGGACCCGTTCACCGCTGCGCCCCGTCGCCGTCACCGTCACCGTGGCTGTCTGCGCCGCAGCCGTCACCGTCAGGGACGCGGTTCGCGTCACCCCCGCTGCGCTCGCCGTGAGCGTCAACGGCGTCGGGAACGTGACGGTGCTGGTGGGGATCGCGAAGCTTGCGCTCGTCGCCCCCTGCGCCACAGCCACGCTGGCCGGCACCGCCGCCGCGGCGTTGCTGCTCGACAGGGACACGGCGAACCCGCCCGCGGGCGCCGCCGACGTCAGGCTGACCGTGCCTTGCGCGGAGGTTCCGCCGGTCACGCTGGTCGGGTTGACCGTCAGCGCCGAGAGCAAGGGCGGCGCAGCGGTGCCGAGCACGGTGAGCGTCGCCGTCCGCACGACACCGTTGGCCGAGGCGGTGATGGTCGTCGTCCTGTTCGTCGCGCCGGCCAGCGTCGTGATCGGGAAGGTGCCGCTGCTCAGGAAGATGGTCGTCGCTGCCGGGACGGTCGCCGCGGTGGTGTCCGAGCTCGTGAGCGCGACGACCAGCCCGCCGGCGGGAGCCCCCGACGACAGGAAGATCGTGCCGACCGCGCTGGCGCCGCCGTCGACCGTCGCGGGGGACACGGACAGGGAAGCCGGTCCCAACGGCGGTGGAGGTGGCGGCGGTGGCGTCACCGTCAGCGTCGCGCTGCGGGTGGCCCCGCCGAAGGCCGCGGTGATGGTCGCCAGGGTCGGCGCGGCGACCGGCACCGTGCTGACCGTGATCGTGACGCTGGTGGCGCCAGCGGCCACGGTGGCGCTTGCAGGAAGCGTGGCCACGCTCAGGTTGCTGCTGGAGAGCGTCACGACCGCTCCGCCCGGGGGCGCAGCGGCCGTCAGCGTCGCGGTGGCCTGCGCGGTGGTGCCGCCGACGACACTCGTCGGGCTGAGCGCGATCGCCTGGAGCGTTGCCGGGCCTGTCGCCGCGGCCCGCGGCGTGAAGCGCCGTGCACTGGAGAACGGGCCGAACACGCCGGCCGAATTGCGCGCCCGCACGCGCCACCACAAGCGTTGCGCGGGCAGCCCGCCGATGCTCACCTGGGAGGTGCCGACGGTCTGGTCCGCCCTGAAGGGCGCCGAGAAGGTCGAGCTGTCGTCCACCTGGATCTGGTAGCTCGTCGCATTGGCCACGTCGGTCCAGTCGAAACTCACCGGTTGCCCAGGCGTTGCGTCGGCTGCCGGGGAGATCAGCGTCGGCGCCGCGGGCGTCGCAGGGGCTGGGACGCCCGTGGAGTTGACCAGGACCAGCAAACCCGGGAAGGCGCCGGCCTGGCCCAGCACGATGTCCGGCTTGCCGTCGCCGTTGAGGTCCGCTGCAACGATGTGGGCACCACCGGCACTCGACAGCGGGCCCGGCACGGCAAAGGCCACCGGCGCCTGGAACGTGCCGTCGCCATTGCCGTTGCGTATGTTCATCAAACCCTGGAGGCCGTTTCCCATGCTGAGCGCCAGGTCCAGGAAACCGTCGCCGTTGTAGTCGGCGACGGCCTGGTACTGGGGAATATTGAGATTGGGATCCGTGAGGATCAGGGGGGTGCGGAACGTGCCGTCGCCGTTGCCGAACAGGACGGCCGTCCGGCTGCCATTGGTGGCGATGGCCACCACCAGGTCCTCGATGCCGTCGCGGTTGAAGTCGGCGACATCGATGTCGGTACCGATGACGAAGCCGGTGTCGGCGAGCAGCGTCAATGTGGGTTGTTGGACAAAGGTTCCGTCGCCGACGCCGAAGAGTCGGAAGACCTGCGCATTGCTGCCGGCGATCGCCAGGTCCTTGAAGCCGTCGCGGTTGAAGTCGCCGACGGCGATGGGGCCGGTTCCCCGGCCGACGACGATCTCGCGCGAAGGCTGGAAGGTGCCGTTGCCGTTGCCCAGCATCACGGAGATCGTTTCGGCGATCACGCAAGGTGCGGTGAAGCAGGCGGCATTGTGGGCGATGAGGAGGTCGAGCCTTCCGTCGTTGTTGACGTCCGCTGCAACGATGTCCGGCGAGTCGAAGCCGGAGGTGTTCGGGAAGCTCACCGGCGCGGCGAAGGTGCCGTCGCCATTGCCCGCCAGCAAGGAGAGACTGATGTTCGGGTCGTTGTGGGTGACGACGAGATCCAGCCTGCCGTCGCCATTGAAGTCACCGGCCGCAACGGCCTGGGCGGCAACGGGCACGGGGTATTCGACCACCGGGCCGAACGTCCCGTTGTTGTTGTTCAAACGAACCGCGACGGCCTGGACCAGATAGGCTTGCCCTGCCAGGTCAGGCAATCCGTCACCATTGAAGTCACCGACGACCTGGTGCCCGATGAAGGGATAGTCCGTTCTTGCGAAAGTCGGCGACTGGGCGAAGGCGCCGGCGATCGACAGCGACGTGGCCAGGGTGACGAACAGCGCGCGCAGGCTCGCCCAGGCGCTGCGATTCGGGAGGGTCATGATGGACAAGCTCCTTCGCGGAAAATTCGTCCCTCTTCCTCACTTCCCCTCGTTGCACGGTGGCACGGAAATCATTGCCATCGATCGCGAACGTTCAGGTCCCGCGATTGTGTCACTCGACGAACGTTTCCACGAGTTTCGGCCTGCCACACCGAACCTGGCCCCTTCCATTCCGACCGGCAAAGCCGCGTAAAAACCCGAGCTGAACCGCGGGCGTCGTTCAATGGCAGGGCTCGGCCTTCACCCTGGACAGGTCTCTGGTCGCTCCGGCCCCAAGGTCTCGGCTCTCATGAAGGCGGACTTCAGCCGCTGGCGCGAAGTCGTGCGCCGCTCGGGCATCTCCGTGGAGTAGCGCAGCAGCGTGGTGTTCGCCTCCCTACTGCACGTTGCCCGTCACCGATGAATTGGCTTTGATCGTGAACGTGCAGCTCTTCGCCTTGTTGCCGCCGCTGGAACAGCTGCCGGACCAGATCACGTCGCGATTGTTACTTGCGCGCAACGTGACCACGGTGTTCACCGCGAAGCTCGCCGAGGCCGTCGTCCCGACCTTCGCATTGATTCCCGCCGGGCTCGACACCACACTCTCGCCACTGCGGCCCGTGGCCCGCACCGTCAGCGTCGCGCCGGCAGGAGCCGGGTTCACGGTCAGCGTTGCCGTTCGCGTGGCCCCGCCGTAAGACCCGGTGATCGTCGACGCGCTCGGCGCGGCGACCGTGCTCGTGGTGATGGTGACGGCCGCCGCCGTCGCTCCGGCCGGCACCGTGACGCTGCCGGGAATGACGGTCGCCGGCGAACTGGCGGCAAGCGTGACCGTCGCGCCGCCGGCCGGGGCAGCACCGGTCAACGTCACCGTCGCGACCGACGCGCTGCCGCCGGTCACGCTCGTCGGGCTGACGACCAGGCCGGAGAGCGCGGGCTGCGCCGGCGGCGGCGGCGCCGTCGTCGTCGGGGTGATGGTCAAGGTCCTCGCACGGCTCACCCCGTTGTAGGTCCCCGTCAACGTCGCAGTGGTACTGGTCGCCACCGCCGTGGTTGCAACGCTGAAGGTCGCCGTCGTGGCGCCCTCCGGCACTCTCACGCTGGCTGGTACGGTGGCCGCCGGCGAGTCGTCGGCAAGGGCGACGAGTGCCCCTCCCGCCGGCGCTGCCGCGGTCAGAGTCACGGTCCCGGCCGAGGACACGCCGCCCACCACGCTGCCCGGATCGACCAGGAGCGACGAGAGCGCCGCCGCGGGAGAACCGCCAGCGCCGGCGTCGTATCGGGTCAGCGCGAAGACACTGTGGGAACGGCTGGGATCGAACGCCGAACCTGCGGCCACGATCTTGCCGTCGGCCTGGACCGCGAGCGCATACGCCTGGTTCTGGGACCCCAGGACGTTGGTGGTCACCTTGCCTCCGGCCCCGAAGTCCAGGTCGAGCCCGCCGTCGCTGTTGAATCGGGCCAGCGAAAATACGTCGAATCCGGTCGACCCATCGACGCCCCAGCTCACGGCGACGATCTTTCCGTCTTGCTGAAGAGCCGCTGCCAGGCGCCTGAGATAAGCGCTGGAAAAAACCAGCGTTGTCTTGCCGTCGCCGCTGAAGCTGTTGTCAAGGCTGCCGTCGGGGTTGTAGCGGGCCAGCGCATATTCGTCGATGCCGCCCACGACCGGATAGGCCATGCCTGCGGCCACGATCTTGTCGTCGCTCTGCAAGAGGAGTGCATGGCCAAGGTCGTTCCGGCCGAAAAAGTCGGTCGTCACCTTGCCGCCGGTCCCGAAGCTCGCATCCAGGCTGCCGTCGGCGTTGTAGCGCGCCACCGCAAATTGATTGTTGGCGCCCCCGGGGTAGGCGCTGCCGACCGCCACGATCTTGCCGTTCGCTTGCACCGCGACCGCCGTGGCCCCGTCATCGAAGCCGAAGAAACTCGTGGTCACCTTGCCGCCTGTGCCGAAGCTGGCGTCCAGGCTGCCATCGACGTTGTACCGCGCCAGCGCGAAGCGCCTGCCGATCCCATCGTGGGCGCTCCCCGCCACCACGATCCGGCCGTCGGCCTGGAGCGCTACCGAGGTGGCTACGTTTTCCGTGCCGAAGAAATCGGTGCTCACGACGCCGGCCGTGCCGAAACCGCTGTCCGGGCTACCGTCGGGGTTGAAGCGAACCAGCGTGAAACGGGTGTAAAAGCTCGCTGCGTTCACGTTGGCAGAGCCCACTGCAACGATCTTGCCGTCGGGCTGCACCACGACGCCGTATGCGTAGTCCTGGCCGCCGGCGATATCCTTGGTCACCTTGCCATCGCCGCTGAAGCTGGTGTCCAGGCTGCCGTCGGTGTTGTAGCGGGCGAGTGCGAACTCGCTGCCACTGCCGGCGCCGCTTTGTTGAGAGCGCGAAGCGCTGCCCGCCGCGACGATCTTGCCATCGGGCTGCACCGCAATCGCATACACGGTCGCGCTGTCGTTGGCTTCGGTGAAGAAAGGCGTCGTCACCTTGCCGTCGCCGCCGAACGTGGAATCCAGGTCGCCCGCGGCAGCCCAGGCACTGCTCGCACAGATGAGAAAGAGGGTGCCCGTCGCCAGGAGCGCCATGGCGGCGCGATAAAGGGTGAGGATGGCGAGCACCATGACCTTCAACCAATGTGCAAGACCGTGGTTTGACAGGCTGAGGGATTCCATCGTGTCGGCTCCAGGAATTGCACGCATGGTGCCATGGCTGCGCCATTGGCGGGGCGCAGCGGCGGCGATCTTGCGCGCGCGACGCCCGACAAGTTGGGTTCGCCATGCTTCGGGTCGGTGCGAATGTCCGCTTCCGTGAGCACCTTCCCATTCATGACTTGCCCTCACGAACGCGTGCACGCCGTCTGGCCGGTTGCAAGTTCGCTTCCCGCTCCAGATCGCTTCAGCCGGCCCGCTCATCGACGAAAACTGCACCCAAGACTGCGTCCAGCACTGAACGTCGACTAGTTCGCCAGCCCGGAAGCCGTCTAACGCGTGGATGTGCGTTGAACCTGACCAGGCGCGGGACGACGCAGGAAGTAGGCCCACCTTCGTTCGTCCGCTTGCCCATCCAGTTAAAATGCGCAGCTGAACCGCGGGCGTCGTTCAATGGCAGGACCTGAGCTTCCCAAGCTCAAGACGTGGGTTCGATTCCCATCGCCCGCTCCAGCCCCCAGCGAATCGCACGACGGTCCAAGCCGGCCGCACCGATGTCGCAACCCTTCCCCAACAAGGCTTCCCCGATGTCGGCCCTGAACCGCCCCACGTTCTCGCCCCTGCTCGTGCTGGCCATGCTGGTCTTGGCGGTGGCCGTGTGGGTCTTCGCGCCGGCCGAGGCCATCCTGCACTGGACCGCCGAGCACGGCCCGATCGAGATGTCGACCGCGGTGCTGTTCGTCGTCGCCGCCGTGGTCGCGCTGGTCCGCTTCGCGTTCGACCGAACGACGCGCGGCAGCGCCCTCGCCCTGGCCCTGCTGCTGCTGGCGTGCGCGGCGCGCGAGCTGGACTGGCACATCGAGCTGACGGGCATGAGCATCCTGAAGTCGCGCTTCTACCTGGGCGACGCGCCGCTCGCGCACAAGCTGGGCGCACTGGCCGTGGTGGGGGTGCTGGCGGCCGCCGGGCTCTACCTGCTGCGGCGGCACGGCCGGCAGTTGCTGCAGGCTTTCCGTCGCTCCAGCGCGGCCGCCATCACCGCGGTGACGGCGGGGGCCGTGCTGGTGGGCACCAAGCTGCTGGACCGTTCGCTGGGCGTGCTGTCCGAGTCGTTCGGCGTGAGCAGCAGCCGATCGGTCTACGCGCTGCAGGCCGTCATCGAGGAGCCGCTCGAGCTCGGCCTGCCGGTGCTGGTGATCGTCGGCCTGCTGCAGGCCCGCTCGGGCGCCGAGGCGCAGGCCGCGGGCCGGCCGGCTTAGCGCGGGCTGGCGGCGTCGGGACCCTTCGCGGGCGGGCCGCCCATGGCCGAGGGATCGTCCGCTTCCATGCGCGAGGTGATCAGCTTGTCCAGGAACGGGGTGGACTTGCGCGCCATGCAGCCGTCGCCGCGCCGCGCGACCTGGGGAGAAGGCGCACCGGGCGAGACGCCGCACGCTTCGGCCGCCACCTCGGGCGGCACCATGATGCTCATGGGGATCTTGGCTTCGTCCACCTTCAGCCGCTCGGCCATGTTGGACGACACCTCGGTCAGTTCGATGCTGACGAGGCCGGACGTCTGCGCGAACACCGGCGTGCTTGAGATCAAGGCGGCCGCAGCGGCCGCGAGTACTGCTCTGTTCATGGCATCTCCAAGGTGAGGCCCTGGGGCCGATCCGACCACCATACACGCCGCAGGACGCACGGGCGACGACGGGGAACCACCCGTAACACATGCGCAAGCGGCGCCAAGGGCGGGGACATCAGCCCGCGATGCGCGGGGCGGTCGAAGCGGGTTCGCCGGCCTTGATGCTGCCGTCGGGCCGCGTGTACGTGCCCACCAGCAGGCCGCCGGCCAGGCCGCGCTCCTGGATCGCCTTGAGCACCTCGCCGCGCGTGGGCTTGCCGCTGAACGGCTTGCCCTGGCCCAGCGCGAAAAGCTGGAAGGCGTAGCGGTGCTGCCCGTGCCCGCGCGGAGGGTCGGGCGGGATCCAGCCGGCCATGAAGTAGGAGTTGCGGCCCGAGTGCACGTCGTCCTCGCCGGCGTGGCCCGGGCTCTTGAGCGCGCCTTCGTGCATCGAGCCGTCCTGCGGCGGCAGGTCGACCACGATGGCATGGACCAGCGGGTCGGACTTGGGGGCGTCGGCGTCCTCGACGATGAGCACCAGGCTGTGCGCGCCCGCGGGCACGCCGGTCCAGTCGATCGGCGGCGACAGGCCTTCGCCGTCGGCGGTGTAGCGCTCGGGGATGGGCGCATGGTCGGCAAAGGCCAGGCTGGTCACCTGGATCATGCCCAGCCCGGAGCGCATGCCGCAGGTGTTGAAGACGATCTTGTCCAGCCCGGCGCGAAGGTCGCGCAGCGCGTGGCCAAGGGCTTCGGGCAGTTTTTCCAGCATGGCAGGGCTCCAGGGCGACATCCTGCGCGAGGCCGCGAAAGGCGGATGTCGGACGCGGTCGCGTGGAAGGCTCGGCCGTGGTTTCAGTGGAAGTCGCGGCTGCGGCTGTCGCGGCCCAGGCGGCCCAGCAGGGGCGTGAGGTCCTCCAGGCGCTCGGCCAGCAGGTGGCAGACCCGTCCGCCGCTGGCCTCGTCGCGCTGCCAGGTGCCGTGCACCGCCAGCAGCCGAGCATGCAGCAGCGGTTCGCGCTGTTCCTCGCGCACCCGCTTCCAGACGATCACGTTGACCGGGCCGGTCTCGTCCTCCAGCGTCACGAAGATGGTGCCGCCCGCGGTGGCGGGCTGCTGGCGCACGGTGACCATGCCGCAGGCCGAGGCGCGCCGGCCGTCGGGCAGCTGGCCCAGCTGTTCGGCGGTGCGGTAGCGCAGCCGCGACAGCTTGGGCCGCAGCAGCGCCAGCGGATGGCGCCGCAAGGTGAGCCCCATCGAGGCGTAGTCGAAGACGATCTCCTCGCCTTCGTGGGCTTCCGGCAGCGCCAGAGGCTCCTCGCGGATCGGCGCCTGCTGCAGCAGCTCGGGCGCGCGGCGCTGGGCCGAGGCCTCCCACACCTGCTGGCGGCGGTGGCCGGCCAGGGACTGCAGGGCGTCGCCGGCGGCCAGGGCGGCGAGGTCCTGCACGTCCAGGTTGGCGCGCAGGGCCAGGTCCTCGGTGTCGGCGAAGGCGCCCTGTTCCCGGGCCGTGGGGATGCGGCGCGCGGCCTCCTCCCGCAGGCTCCCCACCAGGCGCAGGCCCAGCCGCACCGCGGGGGCGTCCATCGCGCCTTCGAGCGTGCAGTCCCAGTCGCTGGAGGACACGTCCGGCGGCAGCACCTGCACGCCGTGGCGCTGCGCATCCTGGATCAGCTGCGAGGGCCCGTAGAAGCCCATGGGCTGCGAGTTGAGCATCGCGGCCAGGAAGCAGGCCGGCTCGTGGCACTTGAGCCAGCTGCTCTTGTAGGCCAGCAGGGCGAAGCTGTAGGCGTGGCTTTCGGGGAAGCCGTAGTCGCCGAAGCCCTTCACCTGCTCGTAGATGCGCGAGGCGAATTCGTCGCTGTAGCCGTTGACCTTCATGCCGCCCTTCAGGCGCGCCTCGAACTTGTCCACCCCGCCCTTGCGCTTCCAGGCGGCCATGGCGCGGCGCAGCGCATCCGCCTCGGTGGCCGAGAAGCCGGCGCAGATCATGGAGATCTCCATCACCTGTTCCTGGAAGATCGGGATGCCCAGCGTGCGCTCCAGCGCCTTCTTCAGCCGCGGCTCGCCGGTGTCGTAGCGGGAACGCTCGTAGACGATCTCCTCATTGCGGGACTGGCGCTCGCGCGCCTTCAGGTAGGGATGGACCATGCCGCCGGTGATGGGGCCGGGCCGCACGATGGCCACCTCCACCACCAGGTCGTAGAAGGTGCGCGGCTTCAGGCGCGGCAGCATCGACATCTGCGCGCGGCTCTCGATCTGGAACACGCCCACCGTGTCGGCGCGGCGCACCATTTCGTAGGTGGCCGGGTCTTCGTCGGGGATGTCGTAGCGGGTGAAGGGCGCGCCGCGCCGCAGCGCCACCAGGTCGATGCAGCGGCGGATGGCGGTGAGCATGCCCAGCGCCAGCACGTCCACCTTCATCAGGCCCATGTCCTCCAGGTCGTCCTTGTCCCACTGGATGATGGAGCGGTCTTTCATGCTGGCGTTCTCCACCGGCACCAGGCGGGTCAGCCGGGTCTGCGTGAGCACGAAGCCCCCGACGTGCTGCGACAGGTGGCGGGGAAAGCCCATGAGCTGTTCGGTGAGTTCCAGCCACAGGGCGGCCTGGTGCGGATGCAGCGTCACGCCGCACGTCGTCGCGAGGTCCTGCAGCTTGTGCGTGGCCAGCTCGTGGTCGAACCAGAAGTGGTCCTTGGCGAAGGCGTCCACCAGCGGCTCGCCCACGCCCAGCGCCTTGCCCACGTCGCGGATGGCGCTGCGCATGCGGTAGCTGATGACCACCGCGGCGATGGCGGCGCGCTCGCGGCCGTACTTGCCGTAGATGTACTGGATCACCTCCTCGCGCCGCTCGTGCTCGAAGTCCACGTCGATGTCGGGCGGCTCGTTGCGGCGGTCGTCGCTGATGAAGCGCTCCAGCAGCGGCTTGGACAGCATCGGGTCCATGGCGGTGATGCCCAGGCAGAAGCACACCACCGAGTTGGCGGCCGAGCCGCGGCCCTGGCACAGGATGCTGCGCGATTCGGCGAACTTCACGATGTCGTGCACCGTGAGGAAGAACATCTCGTAGCGGCAGCGCTCGATCAGCGGCAGTTCCTTTTCCAGCAGCTCCTTCACGCGGTCGGGGATGCCCTCGGGGTAGCGGGCCTGCGCGCCTTCGTAGGTGAGGCGCCGCAGCTGCTGCAGGGGCGTCATGCCGGGCGGCACCGTCTCCAGCGGGTAGTCGTAGCGGATCTCCTCCAGCTGGAAGTCGCAGCGCTGCGCGAGCTTCCAGGTGCGGTCCAGCAGTTCGCGCGGGTACAGCTCGGCCAGGCGCTTGCGCTGGCGCAGGTGGCGTTCGGCATTGGCCTGCAGCGCCAGGCCGCACTGGTCGACCGGCCGGCCCAGTCGCACGGCGGTGATCACGTCCTGCAGGCGCTTGCGCGATCGCGCGTGCATGTGCACGTCGCCGGTGGCGACCAGGGGCACGCCGCTGCGTTCGCCGGCCTGGCGCAGGTCGGCCAGCCAGAGGTCGTCGTCCAGCAGGTGCGGCAGGTTGACGGCCAGCCAGAGGCTGTCGCCATACAGCTGCCTGAGGCGGGTGAGCCGCTCGGTCAACGCTCCCGCATCCACCGGCTGCCCCGGCGTGCGCCGAGGCACGAAGAGCACTTCGCAGCCTTGCAGCAGCCGCAGGTCGCTGGTGTCCCAGCCCACGCTGTAGCTGCCCTTGGGCGCGGTGGTGCGGGCGGCGGTGATGAACTCGCACAGGCCGCCCCAGCCGTGCAGGTTGCGCGCCAGGGCGACGAGGCGGCCCTCGCCGAAATCGAACTCGGCGCCGTACAGCAGGCGGAAGGGGCGCTTGCGCGGCTGGTCGGGGTAGGCCTCTTCCAGTCGCTCGATGAATTCCAGGTAGTCGCGCAGCCCCGACCCCGCGCGCACCACGCCGGCCACCGAGCATTCGTCGGTGATGGCCAGCGCTTCGTAGCCCAGGTCGTAGGCCCGCCGCACCAGCTCCTGCGGATGCGAGGCGCCGCGCTGGAAGCTGAAGTTGGACAGACAGTGCAGCTCCACGTAGCGCGGCAGCACGTCCGGGCCGCTGCCCAGCACGGGCGGCAGCCGCTCCTCGTCCAGCAACGGCTTGGGCTTGATTTGCGTCTCAGGCATACAGGCCCTGCAGGTACCAGTCGAACTGGCCGGAGGCCGCGAGGTCCTGCGCCAGGTTGGGCGGTCGCTCGCGGTAGACCCACACCAGGCCGGCCTGCGGGCTGCGGGCGATGAAGTAGTCGCGCAGCGCCGGGCCCGATGCGTCCCACCACGAGGTTTCCACCCGGTACATGCGCGCCAGCCGGCGCAGCGGTCCGCCGAAGCACGGCGTCTCGCCCTTCATCTTCAGCTTCACGGGCTGGGGCAGCAGCCACGTCGGATAGAGCGCGTCCGCATCGGCGCAGGCCGTGGCCTCATGGCCGCGTGCGGCCACCCAGGCCTGCTTGGATTCGGGGCGGTGGTCTTCCTGCGCCTGCGGCACCAGCACGCACTCCTCGCCCAGGCGCACCGACAGGCGCTCCACCAGCTGGTGCAGGCGCTCGCCTTCCACGCGGTCCTGCGGCAGCAGCGAGGTGGTGGCACCGGCCCAGGGCAGCGTCTCGATCGACCGCAGCCGCAGGTGGTTGGCCGGCGCCGCCAGCGAGGCCCGGTCCAGGTGTTCGCGCACCAGGCGGCGCAGGTGCGCCATCTCCTGGGTGGGCTGGGCGGTGCGAACCTGCAGCTGCTCCTTCGGCGGCAGCCGCACGCCGTTCAGGCGGCGCAGGTCCAGCGTCCATTCCAGTTCCAGCGCCAGCACGCCGCGGTTGCGGGCCTGCAGCCATTGCTGCAGGCGGCGCAGCAGGTGCTCGGCGGCGAGCATCAGGTCGGGGGCGGTGGTGGCCAGGCTGGCCAGTTCCACGTTCATGTCGAAGACCTCGGGCAGCACCTCCCAGGCGTACTGCTCGGGGCGCTCGCCGAAAGCGGCATCCAGCGCGGCAAGCAGCCCGGCGCCGAAGCGCCGCGACAGGCCGCCGCGCGGCAGCGCCCGCAGCTGGCCCCAGGTGCGGATGCCGGTGCGTTCGAGCAGCGCGACGTGCGGCAGCGCGGCGCTCAGCAGGTCCAGCGGAAGGCTTTCGGGCCAGGGCCTGGGCGCGGGCACGTCGCGCTGCTTGCACCGCAGCAGCGCCAGCGCCACCAGCGACGTGGGGCCGACCGCCCAGGTGGCCGCGCCGAGGTCGTCCGGCGAGGACAGCAGCAGTTCCAGCAGGCCCCTGCGGCCGCCGAACAGACGCAGGCTGGACGAGGCTTCCAGCAGCAGCGTCTCCTCGACCCAGGCCACGCGGGGCGTGAAGCGCAGCGCCCACCAGCTCCAGGCCAGCCGTTCGTTTTCAAGATTCGGTGACAAGGCGATCCAGTACATGCGATCTCCTTTCGATGACGGGAACGGGCAGCTCCACGCTGCGCCGGCGAGAGTTCAGCAGGGCCTGCAGGCGGGCGGGGATGGCGGGCAGGTGCAGCGGCTGCTCCAGCGGCGGCCCCTTGCGCTTGACGATGCGCACCTGCAGGTCCTCCACCCCTTCCAGCAGTAGCCGCAGCGGCGACGGGCTGGCCTGGGCCAGCACCGGCAGGCCGCGCAGCACGAACAGCAGCTTGCGGTGCTGGCGCGCGGCAAGGTGCAGGCGGCGCAACTCCTGCGCGCGCGCCTGCGGCAGCCAGGCAACCAGTCCCACCACGTCGGCGCAGCGCAGCGCCTGCTCGCTCGCCCACAGGCGCGCCGCGGCCTTGTCGGTGCGGATCCACAGCAGCCTTTCGGCCGACAGGCCCTGCGCCGCCAGCGCGGGACCGAAGGGCGGATGCGGCGCGCCGACCAGCACGACGGGCCCCGCCTTCTCCCCGGTGGCCTGCGCCAGCGCCGGCAGCACCAGCTGCCAGACATGGGCCTCGGGCCGGGCCTGGATCAGCTCGACCAGGCTCCCCACCGGCCAGCCGCCGCCGGGGAGCTGCTCGTCCAGCACCGGGTGGCCGCTGGCGAGCACGCTCTCCTCGTGCGCGAGGTCGGGCACGCGCCAGACGTGGGGGATGGCCAGGACCGCAGCGGACTGCATGGGTGGAAAAGCAGGGAATGGGAAGGGCAGAAAGTACTGTCAATTTATACAGTAAAGTGCTGGCCTCGTCTGTGCGTTTTCGGCTGACTCGCCCACGCAGCCAGAGTTGGAAGGGCGATACTTTGTTTCTCATTCTTGACAAATATGTGTTTTTGACCAAAATGAGAAACATGCCATCCCTTCCTCCGCCGCTAGCCGCCGCCACTTCCGCGCAACTCGCGCGCATGGGCGAGCGGCTGCGGCAGCACCGCAAGGAGCAGCGGATCTCGGCCACGGCGGCGGCCGAGGCCGCGGGCCTGTCGCGCGTGACGCTGCACCGCATCGAACGAGGCGAACCCAGCGTGACGATCGGGGCCTGGGCCGCAGCCGCAGCCGCGCTGGGATTGCAAGTGAACCTCCTGGACCCGCACGCCCCCACTGCGGCAACCACCCTGCCCGACCGCATCCGCCTGGCCGACTACCCGCAGCTGAACAAACTCGCTTGGCAGTTGCAGGGCGTGGAGGAAGTCAGCCCGCAGGAAGCGTTGTCCCTTTACGAGAGCAACTGGCGGCACGTCAAGGCCGCCACGCTCGGCATGAAGGAGCTCGCTCTCGTCCATGCGCTGGCCACGGCCCTCGGCGGAGGGCGGCTGCTTGTCTAGGCACGCCACGCTGGCGCCCGCAGATTTCGCCGGCGACTCCCACGAGGTCGCACGCGCCCTGATCGGCGCCGTGCTGCTGGTCAATGGCGTGGGCGGGCGCATCGTGGAGACCGAGGCCTACGACCGCGAGGACCCGGCCTCGCACAGCTTCTCGGGGCCGACCGCGCGCAATGCCTCGATGTTCGGCCCGCCGGGGCGCGCCTACGTCTACCGCTCGTACGGCATCCACTGGTGCCTGAACTTCGTCTGCCGCGAAGCCGGGCACGGCGCGGGGGTGCTGATCCGCGCGATCGAACCCACCGAAGGCCTGGCGTTGATGCGCGAGAGGCGCGGGCTGGAAGACCCGCGGCTGCTCTGCTCCGGTCCGGGCCGGGTGGGGGAAGCGCTGGGCATCACGCATGCGCTCAACGGCCACCGCCTGGACCGCAAGCCCTTCCAGGTGATCGCGCCGCCGCATGGGGTGGAGGTGGTCGCCGGGCCGCGCATCGGCATCAGCAAGGCGATGGACTTGCCTTGGCGCTTCGGCGAGGCCGGCTCGCGTTACCTCAGCCGTCGCTTCGGCTGAGTTCGTCTACCGTTCAGCGCGCGCGGTAGGGGCCGGGCTGGACTGCCGTCAGCGGCGGGTTGTGCATCTCGGTGATGACCGGGCTGTTGCGCTGACCCGCTCGGGCGGCGGGCCCCTGGGTCGCGGTGTTCGGGCGGGCCGGGCCGGCACCCATCATCCGGGTGTCGGGGCCGGCCGCGGCGGGCAGGCCCGATTCGGCCAGCACCACGCCGGGTTGCATGTTGTCGGGCCGGTCCGGGACCATGGCCACGCCGTCGGCGATGACCGTGTGCTTGAGCCCGAGCTTCTCGGCGGTGGCGATGTCCATCAGCAGCGGCGAGCGGCCGGGCGTGGACGCCACGCGCATCTGGCGCTGGGGCGCGGCGGTCGGGCAGTCGGCGGTGTTGTCGAACACCAGGTGCCCGCCGGGGTACTTCTGCGGCAGGGTCTCGTGCAGCGGCCTGCTCATGTCCACCGGCGCCTCCAGCGCGTTATAGACCACCAGGTTGTTGCGGTCGTAGACCGTGAAGCAGGCCAGCGCGGGGCCGGCCGCCAGCGCCGCGAGGGCGGCCATCAGGGCTTTCTTGGAATGCATGACACCTCCCGCACGCCGAACCGTCGGCATCGCTGGCCGGATGGTCGAGCCTCGACACGGCTGAGCAAGCCAGCCAAAAGCACAACCCGCTGTCAGCCACGGCCGGCAGCGGGTTGCGAGTTGTGAGCGCGGTGAAGGAGTGCAGCGCTACTGCTGCAGCTTGACGCCGGTCTTGGACTGGATCTGCTCGAAGCTCACGCCGGGCGCCAGCTCGACCACCTTGAGGCCCTTGGGCGTGACGTCCATGACGCCCAGGTCGGTGATGATGCGGTCGACCACGCCCACGCCGGTGAGCGGCAGGGTGCACTGGGGCAGCACCTTCATGTCCTCGGTGCCGTCCTTCTTCTTCGCGACGTGCTCCATCAGCACGATGACGCGCTTGACGCCGGCCACCAGGTCCATTGCGCCGCCCATGCCCTTGACCATCTTGCCGGGGATCATCCAGTTGGCCAGGTCGCCCTTCTCGCTGACCTGCATGGCGCCCAGGATCGAGAGGTTGATCTTGCCGCCGCGGATCATGGCGAAGCTGTCGTGGCTGCCGAAGATCGACGAGCCCTTGATGGTGGTGACGGTCTGCTTGCCGGCGTTGATGAGGTCGGCGTCGACCTCGGCTTCGGTGGGGAACGGGCCGATGCCCAGCATGCCGTTCTCCGACTGCAGCCACACCTCCTTGTCGCCGGTGAAGTTGGCCACCAGCGTGGGGATGCCGATGCCGAGGTTCACGTAGAAGCCGTCCTCGAGTTCCTGCGCCGCGCGCGCGGCCATCTGGTCTTGGGTCCAGGGCATGTCGATCTCCTCAGGCGGGGCGGGTGGTGCGCTTCTCGATGCGCTTTTCCGGGGTGGCATTGAGCACCAGGCGGTGCACGTAGATGCCGGGCAGGTGGATGTCGTCCGGGGCGAGCTCGCCCACTTCCACGATCTTCTCCACTTCCACGATGCAGACCTTGCCGGCCATCGCGCAGGCGGGGTTGAAGTTGCGCGCGGTGAGGTTGAAGCGCAGGTTGCCGCTCTTGTCGGCGACCGCGGCCTTGACCAGCGCGACGTCGGGCACCAGCGAGCGCTCCATGACGTAGGTTTCGCCGTCGAACTCGCGCAGCTCCTTGCCTTCCGCGACGATGGTGCCGACACCGGTCTTGGTGAAGAAAGCCGGGATGCCGGCGCCGCCCGCGCGCAGCTTCTCGGCCAGCGTGCCCTGGGGCGTGAATTCCAGCTCCAGTTCACCGGCCAGGTACTGGCGCTCGAACTCCTTGTTCTCGCCCACGTACGACGAGACCATCTTCTTGATCTGGCGCGTGGTGAGCAGCTTGCCCAGGCCGAAGTCGTCGACGCCCGCGTTGTTGGAAATGACGGTCAGGTCCTTGACGCCGCTGTCGCGCAAGGCGTCGATCAGCGCCTCGGGGATGCCGCACAGGCCGAAGCCGCCCACGGCCATCAGCTGGCCGCTGCGCACCACGCCGTCGAGCGCGGCCGCGGCGTTGGGAAAGAGCTTGTTCACGGGGGAGGTCTCCTCTTGCAGGCCGGCGGAGCGCCGGAAAACCGGGGTACGATACTACTTAATGCGTTACGTAGTTACTCGTAAAGGTTAGCCCGATGGACGTCGATTACCGGCAGGCATTCGACATGGCCCCCATCGGCCTGTGCCTCTCGCGCAACCGCTCGATTGTCGATTGCAACCGCCAGCTGTGCGAGATGTTCGGTTTCTCGCGCGAGGTGCTCATCGGGCAGTCGTTCATGACGCTCTACCCCAGCGCCGACGAATACGAACGGCTGGGCGCGCGCATGGCGCCCATCCTCAATGCCAAGGGCCACTACGCCGACGACCGCATCATGAAGCGGGCCAGCGGCGAGGTGTTCTGGTGCCACGTGACCGGCCGCGCGCTCAACCGCGACGCGCCGCACGAGTCGGGCATCTGGTCGTTCGAGGACCTGAGTTCGCAGCGGCCGGTGAAGGCGGAACTGACGGCGCGCGAGCGCGAGGTGGCGGCGCGGCTGCTGGACGGCATGACGTCCAAGGAGATCGGCAAGGCGCTGGTCATCAGCCACCGCACGGTGGAGATCTACCGCGCGCGCCTGATGCGCAAGTACAAGGCCAACACGACGGCCGACCTGGTGCACAAGCTGACCGCGGGGCAGTAGCGTCCCGACATTCCCGCGCTTTTTTCCCGTCATTCCCGCGGAGGCGGGAATCCAGTGCATCCGCTTCCACGGACTGTCGGGAAGCCCTGGGTCCCCGCCTTCGCGAGGACGACGAACCCAGGCGTCAGGCCAGCCGGGCCGCCTCGGAGCGGCGGGCCTTCCACGCACCCGCCAGCACCACCAATCCCGGAATGATGATCATCGCCCAGATGATCTTGTCCAGATTGGCCTTGACCCACGGCAGGCCGCCGAGGAAATAGCCCGCGGTGACGATGCCGAACACCCAGATCAGCGCGCCCACCACGTTGTACGAGCTGAACTTGGTGCGAGTCATCTCCGCCACCCCCGCCACGAAGGGCGCGAAGGTGCGCAGGAACGGCGCGAAGCGGGCCAGGATGATGGTGATGCCGCCGTACTTCTCGTAGAAAGCGTGGGCCTGGTCGAAGGCGCGCCGGTTGAAGAAGCGCGACTGTTCCCACTGGAAAACCTTGGGCCCCAGGTAGCGGCCGATCATGTAGTTGGACTGGTCGCCCAGCACGGCCGCGGCCACCAGCACCAGGCAGGTGGTGCCGTAGTCCATGAAGCCCAGGCCCGCCAGCGCGCCGGCCACGAACAGCAGCGAGTCGCCCGGCAGGAACGGCATGACCACCACGCCGGTCTCGACGAAGACGATGATGAACAGGAGCGCGTAAACCCACGCACCGTAGTTGCGCACGAACGTCTCGAGGTGGACATCCACGTGCAGGATGAAGTCGATGAGGAAGGAGACTAGTTCCATTGGGGGGCGATTATCGGGGGCCACCTAGAATGCCGCTCGTGAACGCCGTGCTCCATTCGGACCATCCGCGCCGGCCCATCCGGGAGCTGCCCGATGAGCTTATCAGCCAGATCGCGGCCGGCGAGGTGGTGGAAAGACCCGCGTCCGTCGTCCGTGAACTGGTCGACAACGCGCTCGACGCCGGCGCCACGCAGGTGACGGTGCGGCTGCTCGCGGGCGGCGTGCGGCTGGTCAGCGTCGAGGACGACGGCGGCGGCATCCCGCGCGAGGAACTGCCCATCGCCCTGCGCCGCCACGCCACCAGCAAGATCGGCAGCCTGGCCGACCTGGAATCGGTGGGCACCATGGGTTTCCGCGGCGAGGCGCTGGCCGCCATCGCCTCGGTGTCGGAGATGAGCCTGCTCTCGCGCTGCCCGGGCCAGGCCAGTGCCTTCCTGCTGGATGCGCGCAGCGGCGAGCTGCGACCCGCCGCGCGCGCCACCGGCACCACGGTGGAAGTCAAGGAGCTGTTCTTCAGCACGCCGGCGCGCCGCAAGTTCCTCAAGACCGATGCCACCGAACTCGCCCATTGCATCGAGGCGGTGCGCCGCCATGCGCTGGCGCGGCCGGAGATCGGCTTTGCCGTGTGGCACGAGGGCCGGCTGGTGGAGCAGTGGCGCCCCGGCACGCGCGACCAGCGCCTGGCCGACGTGCTGGGCGACGATTTCCTTTCCAGCAGCATCGCGGTGGACTACGCCGCCGGCCCGGTGCGCGTGACCGGCCGCGCCGGCATCCCCGACGCGGCCCGCGCGCGCGCCGACCAGCAGTTCTCTTACGTCAACGGCCGCTACGTGCGCGACAAGGTGCTGACGCATGCGGCCCGCAGCGCGTACGAGGACGTGCTGCACGGCCAGCGGCAGCCGGTGTACGCGCTGTACGTGGAGATCGACCCGACCCGCGTCGACGTGAACGTGCACCCGACCAAGATCGAGGTGCGCTTCCGCGAGAGCCGCGAGGTGCACCAGGCCGTGCGGCGCGCGGTGGAAGCGGCGCTGGCGGCTCCGCGCGCGGGACAGGCGGCGGAGGTCGCACCAGCTTCGCTCGCGCCGGAGCCGTTCTCCCCGGCAGCGCCCTCGTGGACGCAGCCGCGCATGGCCTTTGACGCGCCGGTGGGGCACCGGGTGTCGGAACTGGGCGCGCTGTGGCAACCGGGGCCGGCGCCCTCCTCCGCTCGGCCCGAGGCCATCGACCAATTCTTCGCTGCACCCGTTCGGCCGGAGCCTCTCGATGGCTTGGGCACCGGGGCTTCGGCAAGCTCAGCCAGAACGGGAGCCGCGCCCGACGACGACCTGCCTCTGGGCCGCGCCCTCGCCCAGCTCCACGGCATCTACGTCCTGGCCCAGAACCGCCACGGCCTGGTGATCGTCGACATGCACGCGGCGCACGAGCGCATCGTCTACGAGCGGCTCAAGGCCCAGCTGGACGGCGATGCCGGCGCGCAGGCCATCTCGCGCCAGCCGCTGCTGATCCCCGCCACCTTCGCCGCGACGCCGCAGGAGGTCGCCACCGCCGAAGCCTGCGCCGACGCGCTGCAGACGCTCGGCCTGGAGATCACGCCGTTCTCCTCCAAGACGCTGGCCGTGCGCGCCGTGCCCACCACGCTGGCGCACGGCGACCCGGTGGAACTGGCGCGCAGCGTGCTGGCCGAGCTGTCGCAGCACGACGCCAGCACGGTGGTGCAGCGGGCGCGAAACGAACTGCTGGGCACCATGGCCTGCCACGGCGCCGTGCGCGCCAACCGCCGGCTCACGCTGGAGGAAATGGACGCGCTGCTGCGCCAGATGGAGCAGACCGAGCGCTCCGACCAGTGCAACCACGGCCGCCCCACCTGGCGGCAGCTGTCGGTGCGGGAGCTGGATTCGCTGTTCCTGCGCGGTCGCTGAAAACGTAAACCGCGGAACTTCGACGCTTCGTCGCGACTCTGCCATGGCCATGGTCCGCCGACTCCTCGCCGTCTCCGCCAGCATCGTGCTGGCCATCACCACCGCGGTCGGCTGCTCCACGCTCGACGAGAAGCAGCGCGAATGGATCTTCCAGCCCAGTGACCGCGCCTGGGGCGGCAGCGCCAGCTACGCCGAGGGCATGGAGGACGTCTGGATCGAGTTCAACTCCCGGGTGACCGGCCAGCCGGCCAGGCTGCACGCGCTCTGGCTGGAGGCCGACAACGCGGGGCCCCATACGCCCGTGATGCTGTACCTGCACGGCGCCCGCTGGAACGTGATGGGCTCGTCGGGCCGCATGCGCCGCATGCAGGACATGGGCTTTTCCGTGCTGGCCATCGACTACCGCGGCTTCGGCAAGAGCAGCCCCGGCCTGCCTTCGGAAGAGATGGCCTACGAGGACGCCCGCCGCGCCTGGGACTGGCTGGGCGAACGGTTCCCGGACCGGCCGCGCTACGTGTTCGGCCATTCTCTGGGCGGCGCGGTCGCCATCGACCTGGCCTCCCGCGTGGAGGACGAGCGCGGCACCATCGTCGAAGGCACCTTCACCTCCATCCCCGACGTGGCCAGCAGCTTCAAGTGGGGCTGGCTGCCGATCGGGCCGCTGATCACGCAGCGCTTCTCCTCGATCGACAAGGTCGGCAGGATCGGTTCGCCGCTGCTGGTGGTGCACGGCACCAACGACACGCTGATCCGCTCCGAGCTCGGCCAGCGCCTGTTCGAGGCGGCCACGGGCAAGAAGCACTTCCTGCTGGTGGAAGGCGGCTCGCACCACAGCACCATGTGGGTGGGCCAGGGCCGCTACCGCGAGGCGATCCGGCAGCTGTTCAGCCTGCGCTGACCACGCGCGGCGCGGCTCGCGGTCGTTCTGCTAGGCTCGGCCGCGATGCCGACCGCCCCCCGCCTGCTGGCCCTTGCCGGCCCCACCGCCTCGGGCAAGACGGGAGCCGCGCTGGCCCTGGCCGCACGCATCCCCTGCGAGATCGTCAGCGTCGACTCCGCCCTGGTCTACCGCGGCATGGACATCGGCACGGCCAAGCCCACGGCGGCCGAACGCGCCGCCGTTGCGCATCACCTGATCGACATCCGCGACCCCACGCAGGCCTACAGCGCCGCGGAGTTCGCCGCCGACGCCCAGCGCCTGGTCGGCGAGATCAACGCGCGCGGCCGCGTCGCGCTGCTGGTGGGCGGCACCATGCTGTACTTCAAGGCGCTGTTCGAAGGCCTGGATGCCATGCCGCCGGCCGATCCGGACCTTCGCCGCCAGATCGAGGCCGAGGCGCAGCAGCGCGGCTGGCCGGCGCTGCATGCCGACCTGGCACAGGCCGATTCCGCCACTGCGGCGCGCCTGTCGCCCAACGACAGCCAGCGCATCCAGCGCGCGCTGGAGGTCTGGCGCGGCACGGGCCGGCCGCTCAGCGAATTCCAGCGCGGCGCCTCCGCCGGCGGCCTGCGCCCCGCAGCCCTGCTCTCGCTGGAGCCGACCGACCGCGCCTGGCTGCACCAGCGTGTCGCCGATCGCTTCGATGCGATGCTGGCCGCGGGCTTCCTGGACGAGGTGCGGCGCCTGCGCGCGCGGGGGGACCTGCATCCCGGCCTGCCCAGCATGCGGGCCGTGGGCTACCGCCAAGCCTGGCAGGCGCTGGACGAAGGCTGGCCGCCGGCCGAACTGCGCGACCGGGGCATCTTCGCCACCCGCCAGCTGGCCAAGCGGCAGCTCACCTGGCTGCGCGGCATGGAACGCCGCGTGATCGCCTGCGACGCACCCGATGCCCGCGAACAGGTGGTGGCCCTGGCGCTCGAGGTGCTTCGGTGAGCGACGCCGCGCCGCTGGTGACGGTCGAGGGGCTGGGCAAGCACTACGGCGACGTGCACGTGTTCCGCAACGTGTCGCTGCAGGTCGAACGCGGGGAGTTCGTCGCCATCGTGGGCGAATCGGGCGTGGGCAAGTCCACGCTGCTCAACTGCCTGGCCGGCCTGGACGACTGGAACGAGGGCCGCATCGCGCTGGCCGGGCACGACCTGGCCGCGCTGGACGACACCCGCCGCGCGCTGCTGCGGCGCAGCCAGGTGGGCTTCGTGTTCCAGGCCTTCCACGTGCTGCCGCACCTGGACGTGGCGCAGAACGTCGGCCTGCCTTTGCTGCTGCTCGGACGCCCGGACGCGCAACGCGTGCAGGCGATGCTGGACGCCGTGGGCCTGGCCGGACTGGGGCCGCGGCTGCCGCAGCAGCTCAGCGGCGGGCAGCTGCAGCGCGTGGCGATCGCGCGCGCGCTGGTCCACTCGCCGCCCCTGCTGCTGGCAGACGAGCCCACCGGCAACCTCGACCCGTCGACGGCCGAACAGGTGCTGGACGTGCTGATCGAGCGCACGCGCTCGGAGCAGGCCTCGCTGGTGCTGGTGACGCACTCGCAGGCCGCGGCGATCCGCGCCGACCGCGTGCTGCGGCTCACCGCCGACGGCATCCGGCCGGCCTGAACTCACCAGGTCGCGCGCACCGGCTCCAGGTAACCCTGGCGGACCAGGTCGAGCACGATGCGTTCGCCCTCACCGGCGAACAACGGCCCGAAGTCGGACAGGGACTTGCGGCCGTCGGCCAACAGCAGCAGGCTGCGCTCGCGCAGGCCCAGCGTGCGCATGCCGGGATCGAGTTCCCGGCGCGCCTTGTCGGTCTTCTGCAGCAGCATGGCGAACCTCCTTTGCGGAGTTGCCAGTACAGCGCCCGGAGGTGACAGGCCGATGACGGCCGGATCTGAGGGGAGAGGGGAAGAGGCGCGGCTCAGCCGACGCGCTTGCGCGCCGCGGGCTGCTTGCGCGCGGGAGCCTTGCGGGCGGGGGACGGGGCCGGGGCCTGGTGGTCCATGAACTCGCGGATCAGGCGACGCATCACCTGGGACGGCGTCATGTCCTGCGAGTAGCAGAGCTTCTCGAATGCGGCCTTCTTGGCCGGATCGATCAGGACGGTGAGCCTGGCGGTCTTGTTCTCCATGGGAGCGCAATGATGTTAACCGGATTGTAATTCAAGCCGGTGGTCGCCCGCTGGCCGCACGCGTTGCGGATTTCAATTTGACGCCACTGCTACCGGTCGTGGGGGAGCGGCCCCTGCACGCACTGCGCCTTGTCCGAAACGGGAAACCGCCCGCCCTCAAGCCGCCTTCCTGCGTTCCTTCTTGGTCCTGAGCGGACCCGGTGCGTAGTCGACCCCGTGCTTGTCCAGGTAGTCGCGCATCAACTGGCGGATCATCTGGGAGGCCGTGACGTCCTGGGCCGCGCAGAGTGCATCGAAGGCCTTCTTCTTGTCGGCGTCGATGAGGATCGTGAACCGGGCCGGCTTGTCTTCCAGCTTGTCTTCCATCGGAGTCTGATAGGTGAATAACATGATAATACTATGCACCTGCGGGCGGCCCGACGAGGCAGGCCCACGCCGACCGTTCAGGCAGGCGCGTTTCGCGTCCGCGCGGTCCTCGTTGCTGAACCGTATGTAGGTTCACCCCAAGGCGGCCACGGAAGTCGTGAACCCCACGCACACCCATAGTCGGCAGGGCTGACGCGAGCTTTTCCTACATGTTGGCCGGTTCGTCGCTTTCAAGATCGGACATCACACCAAGGAGCCTCCCCATGCCCACCACTCGCGCCGGAAAAGACGCCTGCGACCTTCTCGACGCCGACCACCGGGCCGTCAAGAAGATGTTCAAGGAATACGAGGAGCTGACCGGGTCCCGCGCCCGCGG
This sequence comes from Ramlibacter sp. Leaf400, assembly GCF_001424545.1. GTDB lineage: Bacteria > Pseudomonadota > Gammaproteobacteria > Burkholderiales > Burkholderiaceae_C > Ramlibacter. The sequence continues at coordinate 335,727 of NZ_LMQL01000011.1, forward strand.
CGCCGCGCAGAAGAAGCTCGAACTCGCCCACCAGATCTGCATGGAGCTGACCGTGCATGCCCAGGTCGAGGAAGAGATCTTCTATCCCGCCCTGCGCGCCGCGATCAAGGACACCGACCTCCTGGACGAAGCCGAAGTCGAGCACCAGACCGCCAAGGACCTGATCGCGCAGATCGAGGGGGCGGCGGAGCCCGACGACAAGTTCGATGCCAAGGTCAAGGTGCTCGGCGAGTACATCGACCACCACGTGAAGGAAGAGCGCGGCGAGATCTTCCCCAAGGCCCGCGCCGCCCGCAAACTCGACCTGGTGACCATGCGCGACGAGATCGAAGCGCGCAAGGAAGAGCTGATGTCGGAGATGGGCGCCGCGGCCTGACGGCACGCCGGCAAATTCAGCGGCGCCAGTACTCGTAGCACCAGGCGTCGCCGAACCCCGCGCGGCGGTACAGCTCTTGTGCCGCCGCGTTGTCTTGTTCCACCTGCAGGAAGGCGCGCGCGATGCCACGCCCGACCGCCTCTCGGCCCAGCGCGGCCAGGATGGCGGCCGCGAACCCGCGCCCGCGCCACGATACCGCGGTGCGCATGCCGTGCACGCCCCACCAGCCTTCGGCGAAGCAGCCGCAGCCGACGGCGACCACCTCCCCTTGGGCCCGCACGCGCGCGAAGACGCTGTGCCGGGAGCGGCGCAGGAAGCCCACCCGGCTCGCCCCGTCCACCGGATCGAAGCCTTCGCCCAGGTAGACGGACGCCCAGTCTTCATCGGGTTGGGAGGACAGGTCCACCGCGATCCGCGGCGCCTCCCGCGCGGCGGCCTGGGCTTGGCCCACCATCGTGAGCGTCGGCTGCGTTTCGGCGTAGCCCCGCGAGCGCAGTTCGGCGCGCAGCCCGTCGAAGGCCGCGGACTGCGGCACGCGGAACACCGCGGACAGTCCGTGCTGCGCATAGCGCTGCTCGATCGCAGCCGCCACCGCCGGATCGATGCGCTCGTGACGGGTGGGCACCGCGCTGTGGGCCCGCCCGACCGTGCCCTGGTCCAGCGCGAGCAGCCAGCCGTCGAGCGCCTCGACCGCCTTCGGCGGCACCGCCGCCAGGGTGGCCTTTTCCAGCGATTCGACGGCTTGCTGATCCATGGTGCCCATCCTAGCTTCTGCACAATGGCCGGATGCTCGCCTTGCTGCGCACGTTCTCCTGGCAGGACCTGCGCCACCACCCGTGGCGCAGCCTGTGCGCGGTCGGCGCGGTGATGCTGGGCGTGGCGCTCGCGCTGGCCGTCCATTTGATCAACGCTTCCGCCCTCAGCGAGTTCTCGGCGGCGGTGCGCGCGGTCAACGGCCAGCCGGACCTGGAACTGCGTGCCGCGCGCGGCGGCTTCGACGAGGCCCTGTTCGCACGCGTGGCCACCGATGCGCAGGTGGAGCTGGCCAGCCCGGTGCTGGAGCTGGCCACCAACACGGTCAACCTGCAGGGCCGGCGCGTGCCGCTGCGCGTGGTCGGCCTGGACGCGCTGGCGGCCGCCGCGCTCGCCCCCGCGCTGGTGCCGGTGCCCGGGGCCGACGCCGACCGGCTCTCGCTGTTCGCGCCCGCGACGGTGTTCCTCAATGCGACGGCGCGCGAGCAGCTGGGCGACCGCCAGGTGCGCCTGCAGGCCGGCCTGCAGCTGCGCGAAGCCCGCGTGGCCGGCAGCGTGACCGCCGGGGGCGCGCCGCTGGCGGTGATGGACATCGCCGCGGCGCAGGAGCTGTTCGGCCGCGCGGGAGAGCTCTCGCGCATCGACGTGAAGCTGCGGCCCGGCACCGACCGGCAGGCCTGGCTGGCGAAGATGGCGCTGCCCGCCGACGTGGTGGCGGCCGAGCCGGGCGACGCCACCCAGCGCGTGAGCAACCTCTCGCGCGCCTACCGCGTCAACCTGATGGTGCTGGCGCTGGTGGCGCTGTTCACCGGCGCCTTCCTCGTGTTCTCGGTGCTCGCGCTCAGCGTGGCGCGGCGCGCCCAGCAGTTCGCGCTGCTGGGCGTGCTGGGGCTCGATGCGAAGCAGCGGCAACGGCTGGTGCTGCTCGAATCGGCGGCGCTGGGAGCCGCGGGCGCGCTGGCGGGCGTCGGCCTGGGGGCGGGGCTCGCCGCGATCGCGCTGCGCCTCCTGGGCGGCGACCTGGGCGGCGGCTACTTCGAGGGGGTGGCCCCCCGCCTGCAATGGAGCACCCCGGCGGCCGTGGGTTACGGGCTCCTCGGCGTGGTGGCCGCGATGGCGGGCGGCTGGTTCCCGGCGCGCGACGCGCAGCGGCTGCCGCTGGCGCAATCGCTCAAGGGCCTGCGCGCCGGCTCGGCGGCGCCGCGCCTGAAGTGGCTGGGTCCGGTGCTGCTGGTGGCCGCGCTGGCGATGGCGCTCCTGCCGCCGGTGTTCGACCTGCCCCTGGCGGCCTACTTCGCCGTCGGCCTGCTGCTGGTGGGCGGGATCGCCTCGCTGCCGCCGCTGGTGGGCCTGGCCTACGACCGGCTGGCGCCGCTGCTGGCGCACCGCGTGCTGCCGCTGCTGGCGGTGGAACGCGCCCGGCGCGTGCGCGAGACCGCGGCGGTCGCGGTGAGCGGCGTGGTGGCGGCGCTCAGCCTGGCGGTCGCGCTTACCGTGATGGTGGCGAGCTTCCGCGATTCGGTCACGCGCTGGCTGGACGTGGTGCTGCCGGCCGACCTCTACGTGCGCACCGGCTTCAGCGGTTCGACGGCCGACACGGCCTTCCTGGACGAAGCGCTGGTGTCCGCCGCCGGGCGCCTGCCGGGCGTGGAACGCACCGCCACCCAGCGCGTGCGCTCGCTGCTGCCCGACCCGCAGCGCCCGGCGGTCGCCCTGCTGGCGCGGCCGCTGGGTGACGCGGCGCGCGAGCTGCCGCTGGTCGGCGCCCTGTCGACGGTCGCGCCCGGGCGCGTGCCGGTGTACGTGAGCGAAGCGCTGGTCGACCTGCACGGCGCTCGCCTGGGCGCCGACCTGCCGCTGCTCGATGCCGCGCTCGGCCTGCCGTCCCTGCCCGAAGGCGCCAGCCGCTTCGCCGTGGCCGGCGTCTGGCGCGACTACGTGCGCCAGAGCGGCGCCGTGCTGCTGCGGCAGGCGGACTACCAGCGCCTGACCGGCGACCGCCGCGTGAACGACCTGCAGCTCTGGCTGGCGCCGGGCGCCGATCCCGCCGCCGTGCAGGCGCGCCTGCGCGACCTGGCCGGCGCCGCCGGGCCGCTGCTGGAATTCGCCTCGGCCGCCGAACTGCGCGCCACCTCGCTGCGCATCTTCGACCGCAGCTTCGCGGTCACCTACTGGCTGCAGGCGGTGGCGATCGGCATCGGCCTGTTCGGTGTCGCCGCCAGCTTCAGCGCGCAGGTGCTGGCGCGCCGCAAGGAGTTCGGGCTGCTCGCGCACCTGGGACTCACGCGCCGGCAGATCCTCTCCGTGGTGGCCGGCGAAGGCGCCGCCTGGACGCTGGTGGGCGCGCTCGCCGGCATCGTGCTCGGGCTCGCGGTGGCGGTGGTGCTGGTGCACGTGGTCAACCCGCAGAGCTTCCACTGGACCATGGACCTGCTCGTGCCCTGGGGGCGCCTGCTGGCGCTGGCCGTGGCCGTGGTGGCCGCTGGCACGCTGACCGCCTGGCTCGCGGGCCGCGCCGCCGCGGGACGCGACGCCGTGCTGGCCGTGAAGGAGGATTGGTGATGCACCGGCGCGCCCTGCTCTACGCCCTGCCCCTGCTCGGCCTGCCGGCGGCCCACGCCCTGGCGCCGCGCAGGCTGCAGTTCCCGCGCGACCACGGCGCCCATCCCGACCTGCGCACCGAGTGGTGGTACATCACCGGCACCGCCGCGGGCGAGGGGCGCGAGTTCGGCTTCCAGCTCACCTTCTTCCGCTCGCGCGTGGACGCCACCCAGGACATGTCCTCGAAGTTCGCCGCCCGGCAGCTCGTGTTCGCGCATGCCGCGGTGACCGACGTGCAGGGCCGGCGCCTGCTGCACGACCAGCGCATCGCGCGCCAGGGCTTCGGCGTGGCGCAGGCGGAGCCCGGCGACACGCGGGTGCGGCTGCGCGACTGGCAGCTGGAACGCCAGGCCGATGGCGTGTACCTGGCCCAGCTCCCGACGCAGGAGTTCGCCCTGGACCTGCGCTTCTCGCCCACCCAGCCGCCCCTGCTGCAGGGCGCGCAGGGCCTGTCGCGCAAGGGGCCGGATCCGAAGCAGGCCAGCTACTACTACAGCATCCCGCAGCTGGCGGCCGCGGGCTCGATCCGGCTGCAGGGCCGCCGCTTCGAGGTGCAGGGCAAGGCCTGGCTGGACCACGAATGGAGCGAGGCGCTGATGCACCCCGAAGCCGTGGGCTGGGACTGGATCGGCATGAACCTGGACGACGGAAGCGCGCTCACCGCCTTCCAGCTGCGGCGCAAGGACGGCACGGCGCTGTGGGACGGCGGCTCCTTCCGCGCGGCCAGCGGCAGCACCTACATCGCTTCGCGCGGCGAGACGCGCTTCAAGGCGCAGCGGCGCTGGACCAGCCCGCTGTCGGGCGCCACCTATCCGGTCGAGTGGATGGTGCAGACGCCGGCCGACTTCTACACGGTGCGGGCCGTGATCGACGCGCAGGAACTGGACAGCCGGCAGTCGACGGGGAGCGTGTACTGGGAAGGGTTGTCGGACCTGCTGGACAGCAATGGGCGGCGCGTGGGGCGCGGGTACCTGGAGATGACGGGGTACGCGCAGCGGCTCAGGCTGTAGCTGGAAGCCGTCATTCCCGCGAAGGCGGGAAGCCAGTGCGCCCGCCTTCAGCGGACTGCCGCAAGCCCTGGATCCCCGCCTGCGCGGGGATGACGGAGAGTGTCAATCGCTGCGAGCCAGCAGCGTCTCGCGCAGCGCCTGCCCCTTGTCGGGATCGAAGCGCCCCTGCGCCCGTGCCAGCACATTGCCCTTGCGATCGATCACCAGCACCGAAGCGTGGTCGGCGCTGTCCAGGCCGGTGGCGCGAACGAAGGCGTCGCGGTTGGTGAACACCGGGACCATGCGGGTGCGATCGTCCTCGCCCTGGTGCTTGTCCAGGAGACGCTGCACGATGCCGCGCCGCGCCTTCTCGTCACCAGGGTCGTTCAACACCGGGAGCTTCAACCAGGCGATCGACTTGTCGCGGTGGAGTTCCAGCCCCTCGATCCAGCTGTGGGCCTCCTCGCGCTGCTGGTGGCCGTTGAACACCACCAGGGCCAGCGTGCGGCCCGAGGGCAATTCCTGCGGCAATTGCAGCGGCGTGCGGTCCAGGCGCTCCGCCAGGATGCTCGGGATCTTGCCCAGCACCCAGTCTTCGTGCGGTGCAGCCACCGCGAGTCCCATGGCCGCGCCGGCAGCGGCCACCCATCCCAGCACCGGCGTGAAGATCGGCGACATGTCAACCTCCCCTCGAGAGATCTGCAGTGTTCCATCCTCATGCATCGGCATCACGTCGATTTTGTAAAGAGCTGCGTTCCGATTAACGGCTGGGTACGAAGCTGAGCCTTCCTACACTTGCCGTCATGGCCTCCGCCCCTTCCACCGCTTCGCCCCGCTCGCTCTCGGGCCTGCTGCCCTTCGTGCGCCCCTACCGCGGGCGCATCGCGCTGGCGGTCCTCTTCCTGGTGCTCGCGGCCGCGGCGACGCTGCTCTTCCCGATCGCGCTGCGCGGGCTGATCGACCAGGGCCTGGCGCCGGGCGCCCAGGGCCAGCGGCTGGTCGGCCTGCGCGGGCATTTCCTGGAGCTGTTCGCCGTGGCCGTCGCCCTGGGCCTGTTCTCGGCGGGACGCTTCTACATGGTCAGCTGGCTCGGCGAGCGCGTCACCGCCGACCTGCGCACGGCCGTGTACTCGCACGTGTTGAAGCAAAGTCCCGAGTTCTTCGAGACCACCCAGACCGGCGAAGTGCTGTCGCGCCTGACGACCGACACCACCTTGGTGCAGACCGTGGTCGGCTCCCAGTTCTCGCTGGGGCTGCGCAACGGCGTGATGGGCATCGGGGCGCTCGCCATGCTGGTCTACACCCATCCCTACGTGATGTCGCTGGTGTTCGCGGCGGTGCTGGGAGTGGTCCTGCCGGCGATGGCTTTCGGGCGCCGGGTGCGCCGCCTGTCACGGGCCAGCCAGGACCGCGTGGCCGACTCCAGCGCGATCGCGGCCGAGGTGCTCAATGCCATCCCGGTGGTCCAGAGCTACACCGGCGAGGAACGCGAGACCCGGCGCTTCGCCGAGGCCACCGACCACGCCTTCCACACCGGCGTGCGCCGCACCCGCGCGCGCGCCGTGCTGGTGGCGTTCGTCATCATCGCCAACGCCGCCATCGTGCTGTGGGGCCTGTACCGCGGCGCGCAGGCCGTGATGGCGGGCCAGCTGAGCCCCGGGCAGCTCGGGCAGGCGGCGCTGTATGTGGTCATCTTCGCCGGCGCGGTGGCCGTGCTGGGCGAGGTCTACGGCGACCTGCTGCGCGCCGCCGGCGCGACCGAGCGCCTGATGGAGCTGCTGGCCGCGCGTTCCCCCGTGGCGCCGCCCGAGCGGCCGCTCGCCGCGCCACCGTCGGCGGGCGCGAGCGCCGTGTCGATGCGCGGCGTGACGTTCCACTACCCCTCGCGCCCGGCCACGGCGGCCCTGCAGGACTTCGAGCTGGAGGTCGCGCCGGGCGAGACGGTGGCGCTGGTCGGGCCGAGCGGCGCGGGCAAGACCACGGTGTTCGCGCTCCTGCTGCGCTTCTACGACCCGGCCCGCGGCGCCATCTCGATCGACGGCCTGCCGATCCGCGAGCTCGCGCTGCACGACCTGCGCGGGCGCATCGGGCTGGTGGCGCAGGAGCCGGTGGTGTTCTCCACCAGCGCGATGGAGAACATCCGCTACGGCCGTCCCTCGGCCAGCGACGAGGAGGTGGTCCGCGCGGCGCAGGCCGCCTTCGCGCACGACTTCATCCAGGCCCTGCCCGAGGGTTACGCCACCTTCCTGGGCGAGCGCGGCGTGAGGCTGTCCGGCGGCCAGCGCCAGCGCATCGCCATCGCGCGCGCGATCCTGAAGGACCCGCCGCTGCTGCTGCTGGACGAGGCCACCAGCGCGCTGGATGCCCAGAGCGAGCGCATGGTGCAGGCCGCCCTGGCGTCCGCCATGCGCGATCGCACCACGCTGGTCATCGCGCACCGGCTGGCGACGGTGCAGCAGGCCGACCGCATCCTGGTGCTGGACCACGGCCGCATCGTCGAGCAGGGCCGGCACGAGGAACTGGTGGCGGCCGGCGGCGTGTACGCGCGGCTGGCCGCGCTTCAGCTGTTGGCCTGACCCTGGCCGGGCCGCTGGTTGCGCGGCCGGCAAGCGCAACCTATAGTCAGCCGCGCCATTTGTAACGGAGCTTCACCATGCACCTGCGCAGGCTGATCGCCGCCGCAACCACTGCCGCCGCCGCGGCGTCCGCCCTTCCCGTCCTGGCCCAGGACGCGCAGACGCTGCAGGTCGCCGGCCTGGCCGCCACCTGCGCCAACTGCCACGGCACGCAGGGCAAGGGGGTCGGCAACGCGCTGCCTTCGCTGGCGGGGATGAACAAGGACGCGATGCTGGAGCAGCTCAAGGCTTTCCGCTCCGGTGCACGGCCCGCGACCATCATGCACCAGCTCACCAAGGGCTACAGCGACGCCCAGCTGGAGCAGATCGCCACCTACTTCTCGCGCCAACCCCGCTAAGGAGCACCGCATGCGTCGTCGCACACTTCTGAAGTTTTCGGGCGCTGCCGCGGGTGCCGCGGCCCTGGCGGGTTGCGCGGGCGTCGGCGGGTCGCGCCCGCGCGTGGTCGTCGTCGGCGGCGGTTACGGGGGCGCCACCGCGGCCAAGTACGTGCGCTTGTTCTCCGGCCAGAAGGTCGATGTCACGCTCGTCGAGCCGCAGGCCGCGCTGATCTCCTGCCCGATGTCCAACCTGGTGCTGGGCGGCAGCGCGACCCTGCAGCAGATGAGCACGCCGCTCTCGGGCCTGGCCAGCCGCCACGGCGTGACGCTGGTGCAGGACAGCGTGCGCGCCATCGACACCGCGGGCAAGACGGTCACGCTCGCGGGCGGCCAGCAGATCCACTGGGACAAGCTGGTGGTCTCGCCCGGCGTCGACCTGCGGCTGGACCAGGTGGAGGGCCTGGCGGCCGCGCAGGCGTCGGGCGCCGTGCTGCAGGCCTGGAAGGCCGGGCCCGAGACCCTGGCGTTGCGGCGCCAGCTGGAGGCGGTGCCCGATGGCGGCGTCTATGCGATCGCCATCCCCGAGCAGCCCTACCGCTGCCCGCCCGGCCCGTACGAGCGCGCCTGCCAGGTGGCCTTCTATTTCAAGAACGCCAAGCCGCGCAGCAAGGTGCTGGTGCTGGACGCCAACCCCGACGTCACGTCCAAGGGCGCGCTCTTCAGGAAGGTCTGGGCCGAGCAGTACGGCGGGATCGTCGAATACCGCGCCAGCCACAAGGCGCTGGGCGTGGACGTGGCCAGCAAGCGCATCCGTTTCGACCTGCAGGACGACGTGCGCGCGGACGTGATGAACGTGCTGCCGCCGATGCGCGCCGGCCTGATCGCGGTGCAGTCGGGGCTGGCCAACCAGGCGTCCAACCGCTGGTGCGGCGTGGACTACCTGACGTTCGAGTCCACCGCGGCCAGGGACGTGCACGTGGTCGGCGACTCCATCCTCGCCGCCTCCGGCATGCCCAAGAGCGCCCACATGGCCAACAACCACGCCAAGGTGGCGGCGGCGGCCATCGTGGCGCGCCTGATGGGCTGGGAGGTGCCGGCCGCGCCCATGCTCACCAACACCTGCTACAGCTTCGTCGACGACAAGCGCGTGATGCACGTGGCCAGCGTGCACGAGTACGCGCCGGCGGAAAAGACCTGGCGCGTGGTGCAGGGCTCGGGCGGCCTGTCGCCGGGGGCGACGGAGCTGGAGGGCGTCTACGCGTGGAACTGGGCGCGGAACATCTGGGCGGACGCGCTGGCGTAATTCCGTCATTCCCGCGATGGGGGGAATCCAGGGTGCAGAACAGAACACAGAGGCACAGAGGCACAGAGGCATTCAGAGACTTCCGAATGGAATGCCTCCTCTTCCCTCAGTGCCTCTGTGCCTGCGTGTTCTGTTTTTCGATGTCCGAGGCAAGCACTGGGTCCCCGCCGTCGCGAGGACGACGGTTATTGCACCGGCCCCTTGAGCGCCTTCGGGATCGGCAGCGGCAGCACGCCGATGCCCTCGTCCAGGAGCGCCTCGGTTTCCTCGCGCGAGGCCTGGCCGCGGATGCCGCGGTCCTCGGTCTCGCCGTAGTGGATGCGGCGGGCCTCTTCGGCGAAGCGCCCGCCGACGTCCTCGGTGTGGGCCATCACGTGGCGCACCATCTTCAGCCAGGCCGCCTGCAGCGACGCGTCGGGCATGGCCGCCACCTCCTGCTTGGGCGCCGTCGCGGGCTGCGCGGCGCCCAGGTTCAGCCGCGGCGCGCTGGGCAGCTTGGCAACACCCGTGTCGCCGCAGAAGGGGCACTCGACCAGGCCGCGCTCCAGCTGGCTCTGGAAGTCTTCTTCCGAGCCGAACCAGCCTTCGAAGGCATGGTGGTGGACGCACTGCAGGTTCAGGACCTTCATGGCTGAATTATGAGCGCCAGTCCAATGCCCAGGAACCGGAGAGGACGTTCTGCAGCCACAGCGCGCCGATGAGCGTCTTGGCGTCCGTCACCTCGCCGGCGCGGCACCAATCCTGAAGCTGCTGCGGCGTGGCGGCGATGACGTCCAGGAACTCGCCGTCGTCGAGCCGGCGCTCGCCCAGCGTCAGCCCGCGCGCGAACCAGATGTCGATGAACTCGGTGGAGTACGAGATGACGGGATGCAGCTCGCCCGCATGCGCCCACTCGCGCGCCGAGTAGCCGGTCTCCTCCAGCAGCTCGCGGCGCGCGCAGGCCAGGCGGTCCTCGCCCGGGTCCAGCTTGCCGGCCGGGAACTCGGTCATCACGCGGCCCACCGGGTGGCGGTACTGGCGCTCCAGCACCACGCGGCCGTCGTCCAGCAGCGGCACCACCATCACCGCGCCGGGATGGAGGATGTACTCGCGGGTGGTGCGCCCGCCGTCCGGCAGTTCCACGTGGTCGCGCACCGCCTGCAGGAAGTGGCCCTGGAACAGCGGCTCGGTCGAGACCGTGCGCTCGCGCAGGTGGCCGTCCTTGCCGTCAGCCACGCCGGTGCTTCCTCAGGTAGCGCCAGACGAAGCCGGGGAAGGCGAAGGTGAGGAACAGCGCGCCGGTGATGGCGTAGAACTCCCAGCGCTGCGGCGCGATCTGGCCGGCGCGCTGCTCGAGCGCCAGGCCGATGCCGCCAACGATGAAGTACCAGGCCACGAGTTCGGCCAGCCGCACCGCGATGGACTTGGAGGCCTTCAGCGGCCACACCGCCAGCAGGTGCCGGTCGAGCAGGAAAGGCAGGTTGGCCGCGACGAAGGCAGCCGCGATCACCAGCCAGATGGAGGCCGTCTGCGACACGAAGAAGGCGCGTCAGGCCGCCGCCGGGCCGCCCCAAGGCGGCCTGGGCCCCCTCGGGGGGCAGCGACGACACGAAGTGCGGAGCGTGGGGGCCATGATTCCTAGGTGGCCAGCGTCTTGATGACGGCGTCGGCGCACAGCGCCATCAGCCCGCCCGGCAGGATGCCCAGGATCAGCACCAGCGCGCCGTTGAGCGACAGCACCGCCCGCACGTCGGCCGGGGCCGAGACGGTGGTGGCCGTGATCGGCGAGTCGAAGTACATCACCTTGACCACGCGCAGGTAGTAGAACGCGCCGATCAGCGAGGCCATGACCGCGAACACCGCCAGGCCGATGTAGAGCGTCTGCCCCGACGCGACCAGCGCCTGCAGCACCAGCAGCTTGGCGTAGAAGCCCACCAGCGGCGGCACGCCGGCCAGCGAGAACATGCAGATGGCCATGATGCCGGCGTACAGCGGGCTGCGCTGGTTGAGGCCGGCCAGGTCGGTGATCTCGTCGCTCTCGAAGCCTTCGCGCGCCAGCAGCAGGATGATGCCGAACGCGCCCAGCGTGGTGAGCACGTAGGTGACGATGTAGAACATCGACGCGCTGTAGGCATGCTGGGCGTTGGCGGTGTTGCCGTTGACGACGCCGGCCGACAGACCCAGCACCACGAAGCCCATCTGCGCGATGGTGGAGTAGGCCAGCATGCGCTTGAGGTTGGTCTGCGCGATGGCGGCCAGGTTGCCCACCAGCAGCGAGGCCACGGCCAGCAGCATCAGCATCTGCTGCCAGTCCAGCGCCAGCGGGATCATGCCTTCCACCAGCAGGCGGATGGCGATGGCGAAAGCGGCCAGCTCCGGCGCCGAACCGATCATCAGCGTGATGGCGGTGGGCGCGCCCTGGTACACGTCGGGGATCCACATGTGGAACGGCGCCGCGCCCAGCTTGAAGGCCAGGCCGGAGACGATGAACACCAGCCCGAACACCAGCACCTGGTGGTTGATGCGGCCGCTGCCGATGGCGGCGAACACCTCGTCGATGTCGAGCGAGCCGGTGGCGCCGTACAGCATGGAGATGCCGTAGAGCAGGAAGCCGCTTGCCATGGCGCCCAGCACGAAGTACTTCATCGCCGCCTCGGTGGCGACGTGGTTGTCGCGGCGCAGGGCCACCAGGGCGTAGCTGCACAGCGTCATCAGCTCCAGGCCCAGGTAGATCACCAGGAAGTTGCTGCCGGAGATCATCACGTACATGCCCAGCAGCGCGAACATCGCCAGCGTGAACATCTCGCCGCCGCGCAGCATGTCGCGGTCGGCCGCGTAGGGACGGCCGTAGACCAGCGTGACCATCACCGCGATGGTGGCGAAGCATTTCAGCCAGTTGCCCATCGGGTCGCTCACGACCATGCGGCCGAAGGCGTAGAAGGTGCGGCCGTCCATGGCCATGTCGGCGGTGGCGAACGCCGCCACGGCCAGCGTGGCCAGCGTCAGCCAGTAGGTCAGGCCGCGCAGGCGGCTCTTGACGCCCAGGTCCACCATCGCGATGACGCACGTCATCACGAGCAGCAGGATCTCGGGCGCGGCGACGACCAGGCTCAGTTTGTCCAGCATGGGGGCGGTTCCGTCAGTTCAGTTTGGAGACGGCGACGTGCTTCAGGAAGCTGGCGACGGACGCGTCCATGATGTCGGTGAAGGGTTTGGGGTGGATGCCCATGTACAGCACGGCGGCGGCCAGCAGGCCCAGCATGAGGAACTCGCGCGCGTTGATGTCGGTGAGCTGGCGCACGTCGTCGTTGACCACGGGGCCCAGGTAGACGCGCTTGAACATCCACAGCGTGTAGGCGGCGCCGAAGATCAGCGCGGTGGAGGCGGCGGCGCCCAGCCAGAAGTTGGCCTTGACCGTGCCCAGGATCACCATCCACTCGCCCACGAAGCCGGCCGTGGCCGGCAGGCCGCAGTTGGCCATGGCGAACAGCAGCGCGAAGGCGGTGAAGTTGGGCATGGTGTTGACCACGCCGCCGTAGCTGGAGATCTCGCGCGAGTGCACGCGGTCGTACAGCACGCCGATGCACAGGAACATGGCGCCCGACACGAAGCCGTGGGCGATCATCTGCACCAGGCCGCCGGCCACGCCCAGCGGGTTGAAGATGAAGAAGCCCAGGGTCACGAAACCCATGTGGGCCACCGACGAATAGGCCACCAGCTTCTTCATGTCCTGCTGGACCATCGCCACCAGGCCCACGTAGATCACCGCGATGATGGACAGCGCGATCATGAACCAGGCCCACTCGTGCGAGGCGTCCGGAGCGATCGGCATGGAAAAGCGCAGGAAGCCGTAGGCGCCCAGCTTCAGCATGATGGCCGCCAGCACGGCGGAGCCGCCGGTGGGCGCCTCCACGTGCACGTCGGGCAGCCAGGTGTGCACCGGCCACATCGGCACCTTCACCGCGAAGGCGGCGAAGAAGGCGAAGAACAGCATCGTCTGCGCACCCATGGGCAGCGGCAGTTGGTGCCAGGTGAAGATGTCGAAGCTGCCGCCGGACTTGCCGTACAGGTAGACCAGCGCGACCAGCATCAGCAGCGAGCCGAGCAGCGTGTACAGGAAGAACTTGAACGCCGCGTAGATCTTGTTAGGCCCGCCCCAGATGCCGATGATCAGGTACATCGGGATCAGCGTGGCCTCGAAGAACACGAAGAACAGCATCGCGTCCAGCGCGCAGAACACGCCCACCATCAGCCCCGAGAGGATCAGGAAGGCGCCCATGTACTGGTTGACGCGCTCGGTGATCACCTCCCAGGCGGAGATGACCACCACCACGGTGATGAAGGCCGTCAGCAGCACGAACCAGAACGAGATGCCGTCCAGGCCCAGGTGGTAATGGATGTTGAAGCGCTCGATCCAGGGCGCGCGCTCCACGAACTGCATGTCCGCGGTGCCGCGGTCGAACTTCCCGTACAGCGGCAGCGTGACCAGGAAACTGGCGACGGCGCCGATCAGCGCGATCCAGCGAACGGCTTTCGCCTGATCGTCGCGCCCCAGCGCCAGCAGCACGGTGCCGAAGACGATCGGCGTCCAGATGGCAAGGCTCAGCAGACCCACTTTCTTGTTCTCCTTATCGGGCGAGCCAGACGAACCAGGTCATCAGGATGAAGACCCCGACGATCATGGCCAGTGCGTAGTGATAGAGGTAGCCGGACTGCACGCGGCGAACGACGCCGGCGAACAGGCCCACCACGCGGGCGCTGCCGTTGACCATGGCGCCGTCGATGACGGCCTGGTCGCCGCCCTTCCACAGGCCGATGCCCAGTCCCCGTGCGCCGCGCGCCAGCACGTGCTCGTTGAACCAGTCCATGTAGTACTTGTTCTCCAGCAGCCGGTAGACGGGGGCGAACATCGAGGCGATCCGCGCCGGCAGCGCCGGGTTGACCATGTACATGTAGTAGGACAGCGCGACGCCGGCGATCGCCAGGTACAGCACCGGCGTGCTGAAGGCGTGCACCGCCATCTGCGCCGGGCCGTGGAAGATCTTGGCCAGTTCGGCCATGGCCGGATGGCGGGCCGCGTCGACGACGATGGCGTCCTTCAGGAAGTCGCCGAACAGCATCGGGCCGATGGTGAGGAAGCCGATGACGACCGAGGGGAAGGCCAGCAGCAGCAACGGCGCGGTGACCACCCAGGGCGACTCGTGCGGCGTGTGGTGCTCGTCCTGGTGGTGGTGCGGGTCGGGCTCCTCCGAAGGATCGTGCTCGTGCGGCGGAACCTGGTCGAAGCGTTCCTTGCCGTGGAAGACCAGGAAGTACATCCGGAACGAGTAGAACGCCGTGACGAACACGCCGATCAGCACCGCCCAATAGGCGAAGCCGGCACCGGGCAGCTTGCTGAAGTGCACCGCCTCGATGATGCTGTCCTTGGAATAGAAGCCGGAGAACAGCGGCGTGCCGATCAGCGCCAGCGAGCCCAGCAGCGACGTGATCCAGGTGATGGGCATGTACTTGCGCAGGCCGCCCATCCAGCGGATGTCCTGGTTGTGGTGCACGCCGATGATCACCGAGCCGGCCGCCAGGAACAGCAGCGCCTTGAAGAACGCGTGCGTCATCAGGTGGAACACCGCCACCGAGTAGGCCGAGGCGCCCAGGGCGACCGTCATGTACCCGAGCTGGGACAGCGTGGAGTACGCCACCACCCGCTTGATGTCGTTCTGGATGATGCCCAGGAAGCCCATGAACAGCGCCGTGATGGCGCCGATCACCAGGATGAACGAAAGCGCCGTGTCGCTCAGCTCGAACAGCGGCGACATGCGCGCCACCATGAAGATGCCGGCCGTCACCATGGTGGCGGCGTGGATCAGCGCGGAGATGGGCGTCGGACCTTCCATCGAGTCGGGCAGCCAGACGTGCAGCGGGAACTGCGCGCTCTTGCCCATGGCGCCGATGAACAGGCAGATGCAGATGACGGTGATCAGCAGCCACTCGGTGCCGGGGAACTTCAGCGTGCCCAGTTCGCCGGCCTTGGCGAAGGTCTCGGCATAGCTCAAGGTGCCGGCGAAGGCGGCGATCAGGCCGATGCCCAGGATGAAGCCGAAGTCGCCCACCCGGTTGACCAGGAAGGCCTTCATGTTGGCGAAGATGGCGCTGGGCTTGTTGAACCAGAAGCCGATCAGCAGGTACGACACCAGGCCCACCGCCTCCCAGCCGAAGAACAGCTGCAGGAAGTTGTTGCTCATGACCAGCATGAGCATCGAGAACGTGAACAGCGAGATGTAGGAGAAGAAGCGGTTGTAGCCGTCGTCCTCTTCCATGTAGCCGATGGTGTAGATGTGGACCATCAGCGACACGAAGGTCACCACGCACATCATCATGGCCGTGAGGCCGTCAACCAGGAAGCCGATCTCCATCTTCAGCCCGCCGATGACCATCCACTCGTAGAGGGTCTCGTTGAAGCGGGCACCATCGATCGCCACGCTCTTGAGCGTCATGGCGCTGAGGATGAAGGCCACCAGCACGCCCAGGATGGTGGCCGTGTGCGACAGGCGCCGGCCGATCCGGTTGCCGCCGAAGGTGGTGCCGAAGATGCCGGCGATCAGCGAGCCGACCAGCGGCGCCAGCGGGACCGCGAGCAGGGTCGATGCAGAGAGGGTCTGACTCATGTTTCTTCCGGGCCGTTCTTGTCGTTCGCGCCTAGCCCTTGAGCGTGTTGAGTTCTTCGACGTTGATGTTCGACTTGTTGCGGAACAGCAGCACCAGGATGGCCAGGCCGATGGCCGATTCGGCGGCGGCGACGGTCAGGATGAAGAACACGAACACCTGGCCGTGCATGTCGCCCAGGTAGTAGGAGAACGCCACGAAGTTCATGTTGACCGCCAGCAGCATCAGCTCGATGGCCATCAGCAGGACGATCAGGTTGCGGCGGTTCAGGAAGATCCCGACGACGGACAGCGCGAACAGGATCGCGCCCAGCGACAGGAAGTGGCCGAGGGTGACGCTCATGCCTTGCCCCCTTCGGCGGCGGCCGCGGCCGCCGGCTCCGGCTGCGGCGGGGGTGCCACCATCGTCGGCGGCATCTTCACGACCTGCAGGCGGTCGCCGGCGCGCACCCGCACCTGCCGGGCCGGGTCCATGTGCTTGCTGTCCTTGCGCTGGCGCAGCGTGAGCGCGATGGCGGCGACGATGGCCACCAGCAGGATCACGGCCGCGACCTCCAGCGGGTACAGGTACTCGGTGTAGAGCAGCTTGCCCAGCTCCTTGGTGTTGGAGACCTGGGCGACGCCGCTGGACGCCGCCTGCACGGCGGCCGCCCCGGCCCGGGGTTCCTCGATGGTGCGGAACCCGCCCATCAGCACCCACGCCATCTCCAGCGCGATGATCACGCCGACCGTGCCGGCCAGCGGGAAGTGCTTCCAGAAGCCGGCCTTCAGGCTGTCCACGTTGATGTCCAGCATCATCACGACGAACAGGAACAGCACCATCACGGCGCCCACGTAGACCAGCACCAGCGAGATCGCCAGGAACTCGGCCTTGAGCAGCAGCCACACGGCCGAGGCCTGGAAGAAGGCCAGCACCAGGTAGAGCGCCGCGTACACCGGGTTGCGCGCCGTGATGACGCGGAACGCGGCGAACAGCAGCACCGCCGAGAAGAGATAGAAGAAGCCGGTCTTGATGTCCATGGTCAATCTAGCGGCCACCACGGAACCGGCTTTGCCGGGCCGGGGTGGCGCCCCTTGAGGGGAGGCGCCGAAGGCGCTTCGGGGTGGTCGTCATTTCTAGCGGTACTTGGCGTCCTGGGCCCGGCGCTCGGCGATCTCGGCCTCGTAGCGGTCGCCCACGGCCAGCAGCATCTCCTTGGTGTAGTACAGGTCGCCGCGCTTTTCGCCGTGGTACTCGAGGACGTGGGTCTCGACGATGGAGTCGACCGGGCAGCTCTCCTCGCAGAAGCCGCAGAAGATGCACTTGGTCAGGTCGATGTCGTAGCGCGTGGTGCGGCGCGTGCCGTCGGCGCGCTGGTCGCTCTCGATCGTGATGGCCAGCGCGGGGCACACGGCCTCGCACAGCTTGCAGGCGATGCAGCGCTCCTCGCCGTTCTCGTAGCGGCGCAGCGCGTGCAGGCCCCGGAAGCGCGGCGACAGCGGCGTCTTCTCCTCGGGGAACTGCACCGTGATCTTGCGGCTGAAGGCGTACTTGCCGGTGATGGCCAGGCCCTTGAACAGCTCCACCAGCATGAAGCTGGAGAGGAAGTCCTTGAGCGAGAACGCCGAGGGCTGCCGTTGCAGGGTTTGGGCGGACATGAAGGGTTTACTTCCAGATGTTGTACGGGGTCTGCATCCAGGCGCCCACGACGACCAGCCACACGAGCGTGACCGGGATGAAGATCTTCCAGCCCAGGCGCATGATCTGGTCGTAGCGGTAGCGCGGGAACGTGGAGCGCACCCACAGGAACATGGTGACGACCATGAAGGTCTTGATGCCCAGCCAGATCCAGCCGGGGATCCAGTTGAGCAGCGGCGCGTCGATCGGGGGCAGCCAGCCGCCCAGGAACATGATCACCGCCAGGATGGAGACCAGCCACATGTTGGCGTACTCGGCCAGGAAGAACATGGCGAAGCTCATGCCCGAGTACTCGATCATGTGGCCTGCGACGATCTCCGACTCGCCCTCCACCACGTCGAACGGGTGGCGGTTGGTCTCGGCCAGGCCGGAGATGAAATAGACCAGGAAGATCGGCAGCAGCGGCAGCCAGTTCCAGGACAGGAAGTTGATGTTGCGGTCGGCGAAGTAGCCGCGGCCCTGCGACAGCACCACGTCGGTCATGTTCAGGCTGCCGGTGACCATCAGCACCACCACCAGCGCGAAGCCCATGGCGATCTCGTAGCTCACCATCTGGGCCGACGCGCGCAGCGCGCCCAGGAAGGCGTACTTCGAGTTGGAGGCCCAGCCCGCGATGATCACGCCGTACACCTCCAGCGAGGTGATGGCCATGATGAAGAGCAGGCCGGCGTTGATGTTGGCCAGCGCGAGTTCGGGCCCGAAGGGGATGACCACCCACGCGGCCAGCGCCGGCATGATGGTCATGATCGGCCCCAGCAGGAACAGGCCCTTGTTGGCCACCGTCGGGAGGATGATCTCCTTGGTCAGCAGCTTGAAGGCGTCGGCGATCGGCTGCAGCAGGCCGAAGGGGCCGATGCGGTTGGGGCCGATGCGGATCTGCGTGAAGCCGATGGCCTTGCGCTCCCAGAGCGTCAGGTAGGCCACGGCGCCCATCAGGGGCGCGACCACCAGGACGATCTTGATCAGCGTCCACACCACCGGCCAGCCGGCGGCGGACCACCAGGGCGCGGCGATCAGGCCGTTGCCGAAGCCGTAGATCGATTCGATCATGCGAGCACCTCCGGCTCCCGCGCCACGCGCAGCAGGCGATGCGATTGCGGCAGCGCAGCCTGGCCGTCGGCGGTGAGCTGCAGCGACTCGGCGCGGCGCACGATGGAGTCGAGCTGGTAGATCGAGGCCGTGGCCGGCGCGCCCGCCTGCACCGACAGGTCGATGGCCGCCGAGGTGCGGTTGGACAGCCTGTCGCCCTGCACCAGGGCCTGCCCGGCATCGGCGGCGCCGCGGGCGGCGGCCAGCACTTCGCCGGCCGAATCCCAGCCGAAATCCTGCAGGCCCAGCAGGTTGCCCAGCACGCGCAGCACCTTCCAGGCCGGACGGGTCTCGCCCAGCGGCTTGACCACGGCGTGGAACGACTGCACGCGGCCTTCGGCGTTGACGAAGGTGCCGGGTGTCTCGGTCCAGGGCGCGATGGGCAGCAGCACGTCGCTGAAGTCCATGTTGGCCATGAAGGGGCTGAGGGTGACGACCATCTCGGCCTTGGCCAGCGCCTGCGCGGCACTGGCGCCGGCGGCGCTGTCGTGCTGCGGCTCGGTGTTCAGCAGGATCGCGGCCTTGAGCGAACCGGAGAGCATCTGGCCGGCGTTCAGCCCGCCCTGCCCCGGCAGCGCGTCGACCAGCTGCGCGCCGACCGTGTTGGCCGCTTCGGTCAGGTAGCCGACCGTCGCGCCCGTGGCCTCGCCGATCCATTGCGCCAGCGCCAGCAGCGTGGACGCGTTGGCATGGTGGACGGCGGCGTTGCCCAGCAGGATGGCCTTGCGTTCACCCGACAGCAGCGACGCGGCGATGGCCTTGGCGGCATCGCTGGCGTTGCCCTGCGCGGGCGCGGAGGTGCCCCTGGACTGCGCGACCGCGGCGGCCACGTCGGCCAGCGACTGGGCCCACTGCCCCGCCGGGACCGTGACCGACGAGGCCAGCGGCATCGCCCAGTCGTTTTCCACGTCGTGCAGGCGCGAGACCTGCGCGCCCTTGCGGGCCGCGGCGCGGATGCGCAGCGAGAACAGCGGGTGGTCCTTGCGCAGGTTGGAGCCCACCACCAGCACGCGCTGCAGGAGGCTCAGCGACGCGATGGAGGTGCCCAGCCAGCGCACGCCCTCGGGGGCCGTGAACTGCGCGTGGCGCAGGCGGTGGTCGATGTTCTCCGACCCCAGGCCGCGCACCAGCCGGCCGGCGAGGAACAGCTCCTCCACCGTGCTGTGCGGGCTGGCCAGGAGGCCGATGCTGCCGGCGCCGTGGTCGGCCTTGATCTGCTTCAGGCCGTTGGCCACGTACTCCAGCGCCGTCTGCCAGTCGACCGACTTCCACTCGCCGCCCTGCTTGAGCATGGGCGAGGTCAGGCGGTCGTCGCCGTTCAGGGCCTCGTAGGAGAAGCGGTCGCGGTCGGCCAGCCAGCACTCGTTGACGGCTTCGTTCTCCAGCGGGAGAACGCGCATCACGCGGTTGCTCTTGACCTGGACGATCAGGTTGGCGCCGCTGGAATCGTGCGGCGCCACCGACTTGCGTCGCGACAGCTCCCAGTTGCGGGCGCTGTAGCGGAAGGGCTTGCTGGTGAGCGCGCCGACCGGGCACAGGTCGATCATGTTGCCGGAGACCTCGGAGTCGACCGTATCGCCCAGCACCGTGGTGATCTCGGAGTGCTCGCCACGGTGGATCATGCCCAGCTCCATCACGCCGGCCACTTCCTGGCCGAAGCGCACGCAGCGGGTGCAGTGGATGCAGCGGCTCATCTCCTCCATGGAGATCAGCGGGCCCACGTCCTTGTGCAGCACGACGCGCTTTTCCTCGTCGTAGCGCGAGGAGGAGCCGCCGTAGCCCACCGCCAGGTCCTGCAGCTGGCACTCACCGCCCTGGTCGCAGATCGGGCAGTCCAGCGGGTGGTTGATCAGCAGGAACTCCATCACCGACTGCTGGGCCTTGATGGCCTTCTCGCTGCGGGTGTGGACCACCATGCCGTTGGTGACGGGCGTGGCGCAGGCCGGCATCGGCTTGGGCGCCTTCTCCACCTCGACCAGGCACATGCGGCAGTTGGCCGCGATGGAGAGCTTCTTGTGGTAGCAGAAATGCGGGATGTAGGTGCCGGCCTTCTCGGCCGCATGCATGACCATGCTGCCGTCGGCGATCTCGACCTTCTGTCCGTCCAGAGTGATTTCGGCCATAGGTTCTTTCAGGCCCGGGCGCCCGCGGGGACGGGCGCTCTCGGGTCGGGCTGCGGTTCGGGGCGGGTGATCCTGGCCTCGAACTCATGCCGGAAGTGCTTGATCATGGCGCGCACCGGCATGGCCGCCGCGTCGCCGAGGGCGCAGATGGTGCGGCCCTGGATGTTGTCGGCCACCGAGTTGAGCAGCTCGATGTCGGCCGGCTTGCCGTGTCCGTTGTGGATGCGGTCGACCACGCGCCACAGCCAGCCCGTGCCTTCGCGGCAGGGCGTGCACTGGCCGCAGGACTCGTGCATGTAGAAGTACGACAGGCGCAGCAGGCTCTCGACCATGTCGCGCGTCTCGTCCATCACGATGACCGCGCCCGAGCCCAGCATGGAGCCGGCCTTGGCGATGGAGTCGTAGTCCATCGTGCAGCCCATCATGATGTCGGCCGGCAGCACGGGGGCCGACGAGCCGCCCGGGATCACCGCCTTGAGCTTCTTGCCGCCGCGCACGCCGCCGCACAGCTCCAGCAGCTTGCTGAAAGGCGTGCCCAGCGGCACTTCGTAGTTGCCCGGCAGCTCCACGTCGCCGGACACCGAGAAGATCTTGGTGCCGCCGTTGTTCGGCTTGCCGCACGCCAGGTAGGCCTGGCCGCCGTTGCGGATGATCCAGGGCACCGCGGCGAAGGTCTCGGTGTTGTTGATCGTGGTGGGCTTGCCGTACACGCCGAAGCTGGCCGGGAAAGGCGGCTTGAAGCGCGGCTGGCCCTTCTTGCCCTCCAGCGATTCGATCAGGGCCGTCTCCTCGCCGCAGATGTAGGCGCCGAAGCCGTGGAAGGCGTGCAGCTGGAAGCTGAAGCCGCTGCCCAGGATCCTGTCGCCCAGGTAGCCGGCCGCCCTCGCCTCTTCCAGCGCTTCCTCGAAGCGCTCGTAGGTCTGGAAGATCTCGCCGTGGATGTAGTTGTAGCCCACGGTGATGCCCATCGCGTAGGCGGCGATGATCATCCCCTCGATGACGATGTGCGGGTTGAACTGCAGGATGTCCCGGTCCTTGCAGGTGCCCGGCTCGCCCTCGTCGGAGTTGCACACCAGGTACTTCTGCCCGGGGAACTGGCGCGGCATGAAGCTCCACTTCAGCCCGGTGGGAAAGCCCGCGCCGCCGCGGCCGCGCAGGGCCGATTCCTTGACGGTGGCGATCACCTGGTCCTGGGTGAGGCCCTCGGACAGGATCTTGCGCAGGGCCTTGTAGCCGTCGCGCGCCTCGTAGTCCTTCAGGCGCCAGTTGGTGCCGTCCAGGCCCGCGTAGATCTGCGGGTCGATGTGGCGGTCGTGGAAGCAGGTCTGCACGCCGGTGGCCTGGAACTGCTGGAGCACCTGTTGGGCGTTCATGCCTTGCCCTCCGACTGGCGCAATCCGTCGACCAGCTGGTCGAGCTTGTCGTTGCTCATGAAGCTGCACATGGTGCGGTCGTTGACCAGCATCACCGGCGAGTCGGCGCAGGCGCCCAGGCACTCGCTCTGCTGCAGGGTGAACAGGCCGTCGGCCGTGGTCTCGCCCATGCGGATGCCCAGCCGCTGCTCCAGGTGGTGCAGCGCCTTGGCGCCGTCGCGCAGCTGGCACGGCAGGTTGGTGCACACGTTCAGCTTGAACTTGCCGACCGGGTGCTGGTTGTACATGTTGTAGAAGGTCGTGACCTCGTGCACGGCGATCGGCGCCATGCCCAGGTAGTCGGCGATCGCCTTCTCGGCTTCCTTGCTGACGAAGCCCTCTTCCTGCTGCACGATGGCCAGGCAGGCCATCACGGCGGACTGCTTCTGCTCCGCGGGGTACTTGGCCACTTCGCGGTCGAAGCGGCTCCTGGTGCTGTCAGTGATGATCAACGGTCGATCTCCCCGAACACGATGTCCATCGTGCCGATGATGGCCACGGCGTCGGCGATCATGTGGCCCCTGCCCATCTCGTCCAGCGCCGCCAGGTGCGGAAAGCCCGGCGGGCGGATCTTCAGGCGGTAGGGCTTGTTGGCGCCGTCGCTCACGATGTAGATGCCGAATTCGCCCTTGGGATGCTCCACCGCGGCGTAGGCCTCGCCCTCGGGCACGCGGAAGCCCTCGGAGAAGAGCTTGAAGTGGTGGATCAGCTCCTCCATGTTGGCCTTCATGCTCTCGCGGTCGGGCGGCGCCACCTTGTGGTTGTCGGTGATCACCGGCAGGCCGGGGTTGGCGCGCAGCCAGGCGACGCACTGCTGGATGATGCGGTTGGACTCGCGCATCTCCTGCACGCGCACCAGGTAGCGGTCGTAGCAGTCGCCGGTGCGGCCCAGCGGGATGTCGAAGTCCATCCGGTCGTAGACCTCGTAGGGCTGCGTCTTGCGCAGGTCCCAGGCGATGCCGGAGCCGCGCAGCATCGGGCCGGTGAAGCCCAGGCTGAGCGCGCGCTCGGGCGTCACCACGCCGATGCCCACGGTGCGCTGCTTCCAGATGCGGTTGTCGGTGAGCAGCGTCTCGTACTCGTCGACGTAGCCGGGGAAGCGCCGGGTGAAGGCCTCGATGAAGTCCAGCAGCGAACCCTGCCGGTCCTCGTTCATGCGCTTGATCTCGCGCTCGTTGCGAACCTTGCTGGCCTTGTACAGCGCCATGCTGTCGGGCAGGTCGCGGTAGACGCCGCCCGGGCGGAAGTAGGCCGCGTGCATGCGCGCGCCGGACACCGCCTCGTACATGTCGAAGATGTCCTCCCGCTCGCGGAAGGTGTAGATCAGCATGTTCATCGCGCCGCAGTCCAGCCCGTGCGCACCCAGCCACAGCAGGTGGTTGAGCAGGCGGGTGAGCTCGGAGAACATGACGCGGATGTACTGCGCGCGGATCGGCACCTCGATGCCCATCAGCTTCTCGATGGCCAGGCAGTAGGCGTGCTCGTTGCACATCATCGAGACGTAGTCCAGCCGGTCCATGTACGGCAGCGACTGGATGTAGGTGCGCGTCTCGGCCAGCTTCTCGGTGGCGCGGTGCAAGAGGCCGATGTGCGGGTCGGCGCGCTGGATCACCTCGCCGTCCAGCTCCAGCACCAGGCGCAGCACGCCGTGCGCCGCCGGGTGCTGCGGGCCGAAGTTGAGCGTGTAGTTCTTGATTTCAGCCATGGTTGTCCAGGCCCCGTCCCGGCTGGATGCCGCCGTAGTTCTCCTCGCGGATGATCCGCGGCGTGATCTCGCGCGGCTCGATGGTCACCGGCTGGTAGATGACGCGCTGGCGCTCCGGGTCGTAGCGCATCTCCACGTGGCCGGAGACCGGGAAGTCCTTGCGGAACGGGTGGCCGATGAAGCCGTAGTCGGTGAGGATGCGGCGCAGGTCCGGGTGGTTCAGGAAGACGATGCCGTAGAGGTCGAAGGCCTCGCGCTCGAACCAGTTGGCCGAGCCCCACAGGCCGTTGAGCGACTCCACCTCGGGCAGCTCGTCGTCGGCGCAGAACACGCGCAGCCGCACGCGCTGGTTGAGGCTGACCGACAGCAGGTGCGACACCACCGCGTAGCGCGGGCCGTCCCAGCCGCCGTTGCGGTAGTCGGAGTAGTCCAGGCCGCACACGTCCAGCAGCTGCTCGAACTGGCAGGCGGGCGAGTCGCGCAGGACCTCGGCGGCCTTGAGGTAGTTGTCGGGCGAGACGGTGACGGTGACCTCGCCCAGGCGAAGGTCCACGCGCCTGGCCAGCGCGCCCAGGGTGTCGGTGATCGTCTTGTGCAGGTCCGCGGGATCGACCGCGTAACGGTGGGGGGCGGTCATGCGGTCAGGCCCGGGCGATGGTCTGGGTGCGGCGGATCTTCTGCTGCAGCTGGATGATCCCGTAGAGCAGCGCCTCGGCCGTGGGCGGGCAGCCCGGCACGTACACGTCGACCGGCACGATGCGGTCGCAGCCGCGCACCACCGAGTAGCTGTAGTGGTAGTAGCCGCCGCCGTTGGCGCAGGTGCCCATGGAGAGCACCCAGCGCGGCTCGGGCATCTGGTCGTAGACCTTGCGCAGCGCCGGCGCCATCTTGTTGCACAGCGTGCCGGCCACGATCATCAGGTCGGACTGGCGCGGGCTGGGGCGGAACAGCATGCCGAAGCGGTCGATGTCGTAGCGGGCCGCGCCCGCATGCATCATCTCCACCGCGCAGCAGGCCAGCCCGAACGTCATGGGCCAGAGCGAGCCGGTCTTGGCCCAGTTGATGACGCTGTCCACGGTCGTCGTGACGACGCCCTTGTCGAGGATGCCTTCGTTAGCCATTGCTTTGTGAGTCCTTGGGGCCGCGGCCGGGATCATTCCCAGTCGAGCGCGCCCTTCTTCCACTCGTAGATGAACCCGACCACGAGGATCGCGAGGAAGACCATCATGGCCCCAAAGCCCACGGGCCCGATCTCCTTGAGCGCCACCGCCCACGGGAAGAGGAACGCGATCTCGAGGTCGAACAGGATGAACAGGATGGCCACGAGGTAGTAGCGCACGTCGAACTTCATGCGCGCGTCCTCGAAGGCCTCGAAGCCGCACTCGTAGGGGGAGTTCTTGGCGGCGTCCGGCTTGTTGAAGCCCGCCGCGCCGGCGAAGACGTAGCCCAGCACCTGCGGCAGCACCCCTACACCGATGCCCACCAGGATGAAGAGAAGGACCGGGAGGTACTGATCGAGTTGCATCTGAGGCTCTGGTCGGCGCTTCAAGCCGCGGGGGCTTCGACGCACCGGCCGCGCCGGTATCGAATGCTCCGCGACTCTTCTTATGTTGGTGCCGTCGGCGAGACTCGAACTCGCACAGCTTTCGCCACTACCCCCTCAAGATAGCGTGTCTACCAATTTCACCACGACGGCCGTGTGTTGCTCGCCCGGACAGCCTTGAGGAATCTGTCTTGTTGTCGGCTTTCCGGGCAGCCTTGGAGTTTACTCCGAATCGGATGCGCTTTCCGGTGCTAGCGCATCGGTACGTGGTCCTACTTGGTCGGGATCTGCGCCGCGCCGGAAGCCGGCGTGGCGGGCGCCGCCGGCACGGTGGTGCCCGGGATCGCCGCGGGCACCGAAGTGCTCGGGATCTGCGCGGCGGGGCCCGACGCGGCCGGCTGCGGCGCGGTGGCCGGCGCGGCGGCACGGTCGAGCACGCTGCCCGATTCCGCCGGGCGGTAGTTGCCGAAGTAGGCCAGCGCCAGCGTGCAGACGAAGAACACGCTGGCCAGCACGGCCGTGGTGCGCGACAGGAAGTTGGCGCTGCCGGACGCGCCGAACAGGCTGCCCGAGCTGCCGCTGCCGAAGGCCGCGCCCATGTCGGCGCCCTTGCCGTGCTGGATGAGGATGAGGCCGATCATGCCCAGGGCCGTCAGGATCTGCACGGCCAGGACGAGGGTGAGGATCACGTTCATTGTCTTTGTCGCTCCGGGGAACTGGGGCGGGGGCGCTTCTTAGCGCGCCGCCGCGATGATCTGCAGGAAGTCGGGGGCCTTCAGCGCGGCGCCGCCGATGAGCCCGCCGTCGATGTCCGGCTGGGCCAGCAGGCTGGCCGCATTGGCCGCGTTCATGCTGCCGCCGTAGAGGATGGCCACGCGGTCGGCGTGCTCGGTGGCGGCGTGGAGCTGGGCGCGCAGCACGGCGTGCACCTGCTGCGCCTGCTCGGGCGTGGCGGTGCGGCCGGTGCCGATGGCCCAGACGGGTTCGTAGGCGACCACGATCTCGCTGATGCAGTGGCCGTTGGTGTGGACCACGGCGGCCAGCTGGCGCTTGACCACCTGTTCGGTGCGGCCGGCCTCGCGTTCGGCCAGCGTCTCGCCCACGCACACGATGGGCGTGATGCCGTGGGCCAGCGCCGCCTTGGCCTTGTCGGCCACCAGCTCGTCGGATTCGCCGTGGTACTGGCGCCGCTCGGAGTGGCCCACGATGGCGTAGCGCACGCCGAACTCCTTGAGCATGGCCGCCGACCATTCGCCGGTGTAGGCGCCCTGCTCGTGGTGCGAGACGTCCTGCGCGCCCAGGTCCAGCGCGCTGCCGTGGCGCAGCATCTGCACCTGCGCCAGGTAGGGCGCGGGCACGCAGACGGCCACGTGGCAGGTGGCGTCCTTCATCCCGGCGATGACGGCGCGCACCAGCGCGTCGTTGGCCGCGATGCTGCCGTTCATCTTCCAGTTGCCGGCGATCAGCTTTCTCTTCATTTCGCGTTCTTCTCCGTCATCCCCGCGACGGCGGGGATCCAGAGCTTCCCTCCCGCTCGCCAAGTCGGACGCACTGGATTCCCGCCTGCGCGGGAATGACGATGCGGGGGGCGCTCCACTCTTCGTTCACCAGGTCAGCACGATCTTGCCGATGTGCTGGTTCGATTCCATCAATTCGTGCGCCTGCGCCGCGTCGGCGGCCGCGAAGGTCTTGTGGACCACGGGCCGCACCGCCCTGGAGGCCAGCAGCGGCCACACCTTCTCGCGCAGCGAGGCGGCGATGGCCGCCTTGAAGGCCACCGGCCGCGGCCGCAGCGTCGAACCGGTGATCACCAGCCGGCGCCGCAGCACCAGGCCGGCGTTGAAGCCGGACTTCACGCCGCCCTGCACCGCGATGATCACCAGCCGGCCGTCCTCGGCCAGGCACTCGACCTCGCGCGCCACGTAGTCGCCGGCCACCATGTCCAGCACCACGTCCACGCCCTTGCCGCCGGTGAGCTTCTTCGCCTCTTCGGCGAAGTCGTGGGTGCGGTAGTTGATGGCGTGGTCGGCGCCCAGCTGCAGGCAGGCCGCGCACTTGTCGTCGCTGCCCGCGGTGGCGATCACGCGCGCACCGAAGGCCTTGCCCAGCTGGATGGCGGTGACGCCGATCCCGCTGGTGCCGCCCTGCACGAGCAGCGTCTCGCCCGGCTGCAGGCGGCCGCGGTCGAACACGTTGCTCCAGACGGTGAAGAAGGTCTCGGGCAGCGAAGCCGCCTCGACGGCCGACAGCCCCTGCGGCACCGGCAGGCACTGTCCGACCGGCGCGACGCACAGCTGCGCATAACCGCCGCCCGCGACCAGCGCGCACACCGACTGACCGACCTGCAGCCCGGCCTGGGCCATGGCCTGCGCATCGCCGGCGACGATCTCGCCCGCGATCTCCAGGCCCGGAAGGTCCGGCGCACCCGGCGGCGGCGGGTAGTTGCCCGAACGCTGCAGCACGTCGGGCCGGTTGACGCCGCTGGCGGCGACGCGCACCAGCACCTCGCCCGGCCCCGCGACGGGGTCGGGCCGCTCGCCCAGGCGAAGCACCTCGGGCGCACCAAAACGGGTGATCTCGACCGCTTTCATGGCTTGAGCGTCAGGCCCGCCGCAGGGCGGGCCGGCGCCTCACTCCTGCGGGTCCAGCGTGGCCTGGGGCTGGGGATCGCGCGGCGGACGGTCGCCGCCGCCTTCGGGGCGGTCGCCGCGATCGCCACGATCGCCACGGTGGTCACCGCGCGGCGGGCGGTCGCCACGGTCGCGGCGCTCGCGCGGCGCCTGGTCTTCCATGCCGGCCGGCCGGTCGAGCAGCGCCTTCATGGACAGCTTGACGCGGCCCTTGTCGTCGGTCTCCAGCACCTTGACGCGCACCACCTGGCCTTCGCTCAGGTAGTCGGTGACCTTCTCCACGCGCTCGTGGGCGATCTGGCTGATGTGCAGCAGGCCGTCCTTGCCGGGCAGCAGGTTGACCAGCGCGCCGAAGTCCAGCAGCTTGGTGATCGGGCCTTCGTAGACCTTGCCGATCTCCACTTCCGCGGTGATCTGCTCGATGCGCTTCTTGGCCTCCTCGGCCTTGGCGGCGTCGGTGGCGGCGATGGTGATGGTGCCGTCTTCCTCGATGTTGATCTGGCAGCCGGTCTCGTCGGTCAGCGCACGGATCACCGAGCCGCCCTTGCCGATCACGTCGCGGATCTTCTCGGGGTTGATCTTCATCGTGTACAGCTTCGGGGCGAAGCTGCTGATCTCGGTCTTGGCCTCGCCCATCGCTTCCTGCATCTTGCCCAGGATGTGCATGCGCGCTTCCTTGGCCTGGGCCAGGGCGACCTGCATGATCTCCTTGGTGATGCCCTGGATCTTGATGTCCATCTGCAGGGCGGTGATGCCGTTGGTCGTGCCGGCCACCTTGAAGTCCATGTCGCCGAGGTGGTCCTCGTCGCCCAGGATGTCGGTCAGCACCGCGAAGCGGTTGCCTTCCTTGATCAGGCCCATGGCGATGCCCGCCACGTGCGCCTTCATCGGCACGCCGGCGTCCATCATGGCCAGGCAGCCGCCGCACACGGAGGCCATCGACGAGGAGCCGTTGGACTCGGTGATCTCCGACACCACGCGGATGGTGTAGGGGAAGTCCTCCTTGCTGGGCAGGCAGGCGATGAGCGCGCGCTTGGCCAGGCGGCCGTGGCCGATCTCGCGGCGCTTGGTGCTGCCCATGCGGCCGACTTCACCGGTGGCGAAGGGAGGCATGTTGTAGTGGAACAGGAAGCGGTCCTCGAACTCGCCGGCCAGCGCGTCGATGCGCTGGGCGTCGCGCTCGGTGCCCAGGGTGGTGATCACCAGGGCCTGCGTCTCGCCGCGCGTGAACAGCGCCGAGCCGTGGGTGCGCGGCAGCACGCCGTTGCGGATCTCGATCGGGCGCACGGTGCGGGTGTCGCGGCCGTCGATGCGCGGCTCGCCGGCCAGGATCTGGCTGCGGACGATGCGGGCCTCGACGTTGAACAGCAGCTCGTCGACCTTCACGGCGTCGAAGTCGATGCCCTGCTCCTTCAGCCCGGCGTGCACGGCGGCGTTGGCCTCGCGCAGGGCCTGGGTGCGGGCCTGCTTGCTGCGGATCTGGTAGGCGGCGCGCAGCTTCTCCTCGGCGATCTGCTCGACGCGGCTGATGAAGCCCTCGTCGCGGGCCGGCGGCTGCCAGTCCCACACCGGCTTGCCGCCTTCGCGCACCAGCTCGTGGATGGCGTTGATGGCGATGCGGCTCTGCTCGTGGCCGAACACCACGGCGCCCAGCATCACTTCCTCGGGCAGCTGCTGCGCCTCGGACTCCACCATCAGCACGGCGGCTTCGGTGCCGGCCACCACCAGGTCCAGCTGCGATTCCTTGCGCTGGGTCTGGCCCGGGTTCAGCACGTATTCACCGTTGACGTAGCCCACGCGCGCGGCGCCCACCGGGCCCGCGAACGGGATGCCGGAGATCGACAGCGCGGCGCTGACCGCGATCAGGGCGGCGATGTCGGCGTCCACCTCGGGGTTGAGCGACAGCGTGTGGATGACCACGTGCACTTCGTTGAAGAAGCCTTCGGGGAACAGCGGGCGGATCGGGCGGTCGATCAGGCGGCTGGTCAGGGTCTCCAGTTCGCTGGGCTTGGCTTCGCGCTTGAAGAAGCTGCCGGGGATCTTGCCGGCGGCGTAGGTCTTCTCGATGTAGTCGACCGTCAGCGGGAAGAAGTCCTGGCCCGGCTTGGCGGTCTTGGACGCGACCACGGTCGCCAGGACCACGGTGTCGTCGATGTTGACCACCACGGCGCCGCCGGACTGGCGGGCGATCTCGCCGGTTTCCATGGTGACCGTGTGCTGGCCCCACTGGAAGGTCTTGGTGACTTTGTTGAAGATGCTCATTGCGTTGTCTCTCAGGTAGGTGGAGCCCGCCGCGAACGCGATGCCATTCCTGAGGGACTAGGGGCTGGGGCCTAGGGGCTAGGGGAATACCGATCCGGTTGACCCCTAGTCCCTAGCCCCTAGTCCCTAGCCCCTGAGGAATGACACAGCGCGCATTCGTGTCGCAGCTCCGATGTGCAAAGCGCCTGAGCCAGCGTCAGCCAACCCAGGCGCTCTTGCGGATTCGTCGAGGCCCGCTTACTTGCGCAGGCCCAGCTTGCCGATCAGCGCCGTGTAGCGCTCGGCATCGTTGTCCTTCAGGTACGCCAGCAGGCTCTTGCGGCGGTTCACCATGCGCAGCAGTCCGCGGCGGCCGTGGTGGTCCTTGGCGTGGGTCTTGAAGTGGGGCGTCAGCTCGTTGATCCGGGCGGTCAGCAGGGCGACCTGGACTTCGGGGCTGCCGGTGTCGTTGGTGCCGCGCGAGTGCGCAGCGACGATCTCGGCCTTGTTGATGGCGGACATCTTGGTTTCCTTGAAACAGGGGGTTTGACTTGCGTTGGGGCTGGAAGGGCTCCAACGTGCTGATCCGCACCGGCAAGGTGCAGAACCCGAGGATTATAGCGGAAGGGGTCGGGTGTCTTGGTCCCTCCCCGGGCTGAGCAGCGGACGGTGCTTGTTCGAGCCGTGCGCCCGCGCGGCAGGCGGTGCCTGGCCCGGGCTCATGGTGGGCCGGTTGCTCGCTGCACTCGCAACTCGCAGGGCATTCCGCGGCCCGGCCTGCGCGGCAGAACTCACTGCGCGCTGCTGCGCAGCGCTCCGTTCAGACAGCTGCCGCGAGTCAGAGGTTGACATCAAGCTCGCCTGACGGCTCGCAACGGCCGGGCCGCGGAAAGCCCGGCTCGGCCCACAAATCGCCCGGGCCAGGCACCGCCTGTCGCGTGGGAACGGTGTGCGGGTGCGGGGGCGGGCAGGAAGCCCTCGCCGCTCCGCCGCCGCCACTCGAATTTTTTCTTGCCACCGTCATTCCCGCGGAGGCGGGAATCCAGGGCTTCCGCCTTCAACCCGCATCCGGAGGCGCGCTGCGCTGGATTCCCGCCTTCGCGGGAATGACGGACAAGGGGAGCGGGAATGACGGACAGGGGAGCGGGGATGACGATCGCCCTGCCAACGAACCGCCTCCGCCTCCAGCGGCAGGGGGTCCCCGGCGGGGGGCGATTTCTGTGCCGAGCGTCGCGCAGTGGTGCGGGCCCTGCGAGCCCGCGGCAAGCGGGCGCAGCTCGCAGCTCGACATGAACCTCCATCTCGCGGCAACTGTCTGAACGGAGCGGTGCGAAGCAGCGCGCAGTGAGTTTTGCCGCGCGGGCCCGCACCACGGAAGGCGACGCGCGCAGCACTGCGAGCGCCAGCGAAGCAGGCGGAGAGGCACAGCATGAGCCCCCCGCCGGGGACCCCCTGCCGCAGGCCACGAACGCCAATGCGCCGTGCCCACCTGCAGACCGACGCCCGGTCAGCGCCCCTTCAACCACCCCTCCAACCTCTCCACCCCCCGCCCCAACCGCCCCACGTCCTTCGACGCAAAGCACCATCGCAACCACCCCTGCGCCTCCGGCGCAAACGCATTCCCCGGCGCGATCCCCAGCCCCGCCTCCGCCACCAGCCGCTTGGCCAGCTCCAGCGAATCGCCGAACCCGTCGAGCTTGAAGAAGGCGTACATCCCACCGGACGGGCGGGCCAGCTTCACCCGCGGCAGCGCCTGCAGCCGCGGCACCAGCGTGTCGCGGCACTGCTTGAGGTGCGCCACCACCCGCGGCGTGACCTCGTCCGTGCGCTGCACCGCCGCCAGCGCCGCCCGCTGCGTGAACACGCTGGCGCAGGAGGTGTTGAACTCGATGAGCTTGCCCATCGGGTGCGTCATGGCGGCCGGCATCACCAGCCAGCCCAGGCGCCAGCCGGTCATCAGGAAGCTCTTGGAAAAGCTGTGCGCCACCACCAGCC
The DNA here is from genome assembly GCF_001424545.1 of Ramlibacter sp. Leaf400. GTDB lineage: Bacteria > Pseudomonadota > Gammaproteobacteria > Burkholderiales > Burkholderiaceae_C > Ramlibacter. The sequence continues at coordinate 367,759 of NZ_LMQL01000011.1, forward strand.
GGTCGTCCGGCGTGGCGACATCCAGGAAGCTGGGCGCGCAGCCGGTGGGCGTGGGCTCGTAGTACAGCCGCTCGTACACCTCGTCGGCCAGGATCCAGGTGCCCGTGCGGCGGCAGTGGTCCAGGATGGCCTGCTGCTCTTCGCGCGACAGCGTCCAGCCGGTCGGGTTGTTCGGCGCATTGACGATCAACAGCTTGGTCCCGGGCCGCACCGCGTCCAGCAGCTCGGCCAGGTCCAGCTTCCAGGCGCCCGCCTCGGGCTTGAGCGACACCCGGCGCAGCTTGCCGCCCAGGATCAGCGGCTGGGCCGTGAGGTTGGGCCAGACCGGCGTGACGGCGACCACGTCGTCGCCGTCGTCCACCAGCATCTGCACGGCCAGCATCAGCGCGTTGACGCCGCCCGACGTGATGGCGATGCGCTCGGCACCCACCTTGCCGTGCAGGCGCGAGGTGTACGCCGCCACCGCCTCGCGCAGCTCGGGCAGGCCGAGGTTGTGCGCGTAGAAGGTCTCGCCCTGGCGGATCGACTCGATCGCGGCCTCGCGGATGAAGTCCGGCGTGACCTCGTCGCTCTCGCCGAACCAGAAGGCCAGCACGTCGCAGCGGCCCATGCCGGCATTGGCGACCTCGCGGATCTTGGATTCCTCGAGGTTCAGGATGGCTTGTCGCATGGCCGGTCCTTCAGGAAAAGCGCTGCATCTTGCAGGAGGTGGGCAGCTCGGCCTTCTCGGGCGCGATCACGCGCACCACGCGGAAGCCGTAGCCCGAGCCCTCGACGTCGAACTTCACGCCCGGCGCGCCCTGCCTGTCCATCACGCCCACCACCAGCGTCTGCTGGAACTGGTGGTCGGCCGCGCGCATGCGGCCGGACTGGCCCGACAGGCTGACGCTGGCGCGCTCCAGCGCGTTCGCCACCGGCACCGCGGCCACGCTGGCCGCGCGCTCGATCGACTGCGCCAGCGCCTCCACCAGCAATTGCATGCGCATGTGCACGTAGTCGTCCTGCGGCCGCGGGAAGCGTTGCCGGAACGACTGGTAGAAGGCCTCGCTGGGGGCCGTCGGCACGTTGGGCAGCCAGTCGGCGACCGCCACCACTCGGCCCAGGCCCGCCTCGCCGATGGCCGCGGGCGCGCCCAGTGCGTTGCCGTAGAAGGTGTAGAACTTGCCCTCGAAGCCGACTTCGCGCGCGGCCTTGACCATCAGCGTGAGGTCGTTGCCCCAGTTGCCCGTGATCACCGCGTCGGCGCCGCTGGCCTTGATCTTGCCGGCGTACGGCAGGAAGTCCTTCACCCGGCCCAGCGGATGCAGCTCGTCGCCCACGATCTGCACGTCGGGCCGCTGCGCGCCCAGCTGCCGGCGCGCCTCGCGCAGCACCGACTGGCCGAAGCTGTAGTCCTGGCCGATGAGGTAGGCGTTGCGCACCGACTTGTCGGGGCCCAGCACTTCCATCAGCGCCGCCATCCGCATGTCGGCGTGGGCGTCGAAGCGGAAGTGCCAGAAGCTGCAGCGCTCGTTGGTCAGCGCCGGATCGACCGCCGAGTAGTTGAGGTACAGCACGCGCTTGTCGGGCTCGCGCTCGTTGTGCTTGTTGATGGCGTCCAGCAGCGCCGCGGCCACCGCGGACGAGTTGCCCTGCAGGATGAACCGCGCGCCGTCGTCGATGGCCGAGCGCAGCATCGAGATCGCCTCCTCGGCCTGGCCCTTGCTGTCGTAGCGCTCCAGCATCAGCGGCCGCGCGCCGCCCGGCAGCTTGACGCCGCCGCGCTGGTTGACCCGCTCCACCGCCCACAGCAGGTTGCGGAACACCGCCTCGCCGGTGTTGGCGAACGCCCCGGACAGCGCCTCGATCAGGGCCAGCTTGACCGGAGCCCCGGTCGCCTGCGCCTGCGCGAGGGCGGGAACAAATAGCGTTGCGGCCAGGGATTTCAAGACCCGCCTGCGTTCGTTTTTCAACCCCGATCTCCTCTTGAAAAAACTGCGCCGCGTGCACACGTTGGATGCAAGCGGCGCATGGAAGCCGCGCAGTTTAAAAGGAGTTCCACCATGTTCTTCGCACCCGTCGTCCGCACCCGCGCCACCGTGCCGGCCCACCGCTCGTTCGACCGCAGCTTCGAGCGCTTCGTCAACGACGCCTTCTTCGGCGCCGGCGCCCGCAAGGGCTTCCAGCTGGACCAGGACGACAAGGCCTGGACCGTCACGCTGGACCTGCCCGGCATCGCCCGTGAAGACCTGTCGATCAACATCGAAGGCGCCATCGTGCGCATCGAGACCAAGGCCGAAGCCCGGCGCCAGTACAAGGCCGCCTACGAGCTGCCGCAGGAGATCGACGTCGACGCCACCACCGCCAAGCTCGAGAACGGCGTGCTGACGCTCACGCTGGCCAAGAAGCAGCCGGTGAGCAACGCGCGGCAGATCGAGGTCAAGTAAACCTCCCGTCTCGCGGAGGCGGGAATCCCACTCCGTCATTCCCGCGGAGGCGGGAATCCCACTCCGTCATTCCCGCGGAGGCGGGAATCCAGTGCGTCCGCTTTCGCGGACTGCCGGAAGCACTGGGTCCCCGCCTTCGCGGGGATGACGAGTCAGCGGCGAGCGCTCAGCTCGTGCAGAGGCCAGCGCGGTTTGACGTCGAAGGCGTAGGACCGGCTGGCCTTTTCCACGTCCGCCCCCAACCGCATCGCCGCCGCCATCGCGATCATCGCGCCGTTGTCCGTGCACAGCTCCAGCTCCGGGTAGTGCACCCGCACCCCCCGTTTCGCGCACGCCTGGTCCAGCTGCTCGCGCAGCAGCCGGTTGGCGCCCACGCCGCCTGCCACCACCAGGCGCTTGAGCCCTGACGCCTTCAAGGCGGCCAGCGACTTCTTCAGCAGCACCTCCACGATCGCCGCTTCGGTCGAAGCGGCCAGGTCCGCCTTGCGGGCCCCCAGTCCGTCGCCCAGCTTGCGCGCCTGCGTGAGCACCGCCGTCTTCAACCCCGCGAACGAGAAGTCCAGGTCGCCGCTGTGCAGCAGCGGCCGCGGCAGCGCGAAGGCCTTGGGGTCGCCCTGCTGCGCGAGCCGCGACAGCGCCGGCCCGCCCGGGTAGCCCAGGCCCATCAGCTTGGCGCTCTTGTCGAAGGCCTCGCCGGCGGCGTCGTCGATGGTCTCGCCCAGGAGCTCGTAGTCGCCGACCCCCTCCACCCGCATCAGCTGCGTGTGGCCGCCCGAGACCAGCAGCGCCACGAACGGGAATTCCGGCGGATCCGCGCTCAGGAAGGGCGACAGCAGGTGGCCTTCCAGGTGGTGCACGCCCAGCACCGGCTTGCCCAACGCCGCCCCCAGCGCGCACGCGACGCCCGCACCCACCAGCAGCGCGCCGGCCAGGCCGGGGCCGCGCGTGTAGGCCACGGTTTCGATGTCCTGCAGCGTGCGGCCGGCCTGCTGCAGCACTTCGTGCGTGAGCGGCAGCACGCGCCGGATGTGGTCGCGGCTGGCCAGCTCCGGCACCACGCCGCCGTAGGCCTCGTGCATGCGCACCTGGCTGTGCAGGGCGTGGCCCAGCAGTCGCGGCACGCCCGGCCCGCCGGCGTCGACCAGTGCGACACCGGTCTCGTCGCACGAAGATTCGATCCCCAGCACCAGCATCGCTCGAGTGTACCGAGCGCGTGCGCGCGGCTCGGCACGGGAGTTGCAGGGCTTGCCGCGATGAAGACCGAATTCACCTTCCTCCTGGCCGCGCGGCAGTGCGAGATCGCCGAGCTGGAGCAGCTGGCGCAGACCTGCGAGCTGGTGGGGGTGATCGCGCGCTTCATCCACGCCCTGCAGCGGGAGCGCGGCATGTCCAACATCTACCTCAGCTCGCACGGCACGCAGTTCGCCGATCAGCGCGAGCGGCAGATCCAGGAGTGCGACGCGGCCGAGGCCGAGGTGCGCCGGCACCTGGACCGGCTGGACACGGAATCGTGCACCGCCCGCAACGGTGCGCGCCTGTTCAGCCACGTGGCGGTCGTCCTGCACGCCCTCGAAGGCCTGCCCGAGCTGCGCACCCGCATCTCGCTCCAGGCGCTGGGCGCCGCGGAGGCCACCGCCGCCATCGTCAAGCTGGTCTCCGGCCTGTTGGGCGTGGTGTTCGAGGCGGCCGACATGGCCAGCGACCCCAAGGTCTCGCGCGCGCTGGTGGCGATGTTCCATTTCATGCAGGGCAAGGAGTTCGCCGGCCAGGAGCGCGCGCTGGGCGGGCGCGTGTTCGCCGCCGGCGGCATCGACGCCGGCGGGCTGCAGCTGTGGCGCCACCTGGTCGACTCGCAGCAGGGATGCCTGCAGGTCTACGCCGAGTGCGCCGAGCCCGAGGTGCTGCACGCCGACCTCGCCGCGCGCGACCCGGTCGTGCTCTCGGAGATCGAACGCCTGCGCCGCCTGGGCGGGGCCCTGCGCGGCGGGCTGGACACCGCCCTCAGCCGCGACTGGTACTACTGGTGCACCCGGCGCATCGACGAGATGAAGGCGGTGGAGGACCTGCTGGCCGCCCACCTGCGCGAGCTGTGCGGCCAGCGCATCGTGCAGGCCCGCGCCGGGCTGAGCGACCAGCGCGCCGCCCTCGACGCGCTGTGGGAGCGCACCGCCTCGCAGGGCGCCGCCACCCCCGCGCCCTACGGCCCGCACCTGGAGCGGTCGCTGTTCACCATGGTGCAGGAGCAGTCGCGCCGGCTGCAGGCCATGGGCGACGAACTCGATTCGGTGCGCACCTCGCTCAACGAACGCAAGCTGGTCGAGCGCGCCAAGGGCCTGCTCATGGCCCACCGCCAGCTGACCGAGGAGGAGGCCTACAAGGCGCTGCGCCAGCTGGCGATGAACCAGGGCCGGCGCCTGGTGGACGTGGCCAGCAACGTGCTCTCGCTGGCCGAGGTGCTGCCGCAGGTGCGCTGAGGCGCGCACTCGGCTGCGCACGAATACGGTGCGCTGGCGCCCGGGAACTGCCACTCAAAAGCCGTCATTCCCGCGAAGGCGGGAATCCAGGGCTTCCGCCTCCCTCGCAAACCAAGGCGGAAGCACTGGGTCCCCGCCTCCGCGGGGATGACAGCCAAGAGTTGGCACGGATGCTGCTAACTCCTCCCCCGAGACGGGCGCCAACGGCGGCGCACGACAGCACAAGCGAACCTGGACAACGGCGTCCATCTCCTGCGTGCCCGGTCGGGCGTGCGGGAGGTGGACGCCGATTTTTTTTACCGCCCCCTGGAGGAACAGCATGGACAGCCCCAAGACGAACACCCCTTCCCGCCGCACCGTGATCAAGGGCGCCGCCGCCCTCGGCGCCGCCGGAGTCGCCGGAGGCTTCTGGCCGCGCCACGTGCTCGCGCAGGGCACGGCCCTGGAGACCAAGGCCGCCAAGATCGGCTTCATCGCGCTGACCGACGCCGCGCCGCTCTTCGTCGCCGACGAGAAGGGCTTCTTCAAGAAGCACGGCATGACCGAGGTGGAGGTGCTCAAGCAGTCCTCCTGGGGCGCGACGCGCGACAACCTGGTGCTCGGCTCCAGGAGCAACGGCATCGACGGCGCCCACATCCTGACGCCCATGCCCTACCTGATCTCCACCGGCGCGGTGACGGCGAACAACGTGCCGGTGCCGATCAACATCCTGGCCCGCCTCAACCTGGGCGGGCAATGCATCTCGGTGGCCAACGAGTACAAGGACCTGAAGGTCGGGCTGGACAACAAGGAATTCGGCAAGGCGCTGCTGGCCAAGCGACTGAAGACGGGCAAGGCCGTGAACGCCGCCATGACCTTCCCCGGCGGCACGCACGACATGTGGATGCGCTACTGGATGGCCGCAGGCGCCGTGGACCCCAACCGCGACATCAACACCATCGTGGTGCCGCCGCCCCAGATGGTGGCCAACATGAAGGTGGGCAGCATGGACACCTTCTGCGTGTGCGAGCCCTGGAACCGCCAGCTGATCAACCAGAAGATCGGCTACACGGCGCTGACCACCAGCGAGCTCTGGATGAACCATCCGGAGAAGGCGTTCGCGATGCGCGCCGACTACGTGCAGGCCAACCCCAACGCCACCAAGGCGCTGCTCAAGGCGGTGATGGAGGCCCAGATGTGGTGCGAGGACCCGAAGAACCGCGCCGAGGTGGCCGAGATCTGCGCGCGCCGCCGCTGGATCAACGCGCCGGTGGAGGACGTCATCGACCGCGTCAAGGGCGACTTCGACTACGGCACCGGCCGCGTGGAGGCCAACAGCAGGTTCCAGATGCGCTTCTGGAAGGACCACGCGAGCTACCCGTTCCAGAGCCACGACCTGTGGTTCCTCACCGAGAACATCCGCTGGGGCTACCTGCCGCCCAACATCGACACCAAGGCGCTGATCGCCAAGGTGAACCGCGAGGACCTGTGGAAGGCCGCGGCCACCGAGCTGGGCGTGGACAAGAAGGACATCCCCACCTCCACCTCGCGCGGCATCGAGAAGTTCTTCGACGGCAAGGTGTTCGATCCGGCCAACCCCAAGAAGTACCTGGACAGCCTGTCCATCAAGTACCTCAAGACCGCCGCCTGACCGAGCCCCCGTCCCGCATCCAAGGAAACCCCATGACCCCCTCCGACACCGTCGAAGCGATCCGGCTGGCCCCGCCGGCCGAGCCGGGCGCGCTGCGCAACGGGCTGGCCGCCGCCGCGCGCGGCTTCGTCACGCACGTGCTGCCGCCGCTGCTCATCATCGGCGTGCTGCTGCTGATCTGGCAGGCCCTGGGCAGCCGCCCCGGCGCCGCCCTGCCCGCGCCCACCAAGGTGGTGCAGGACACCTGGGAGCTGATCGCCCACCCGTTCTACGACAACGGCGGCAACGACGTGGGCATCGCCTGGCAGCTGCTGGCCAGCCTCAAGCGCGTGGCCTACGGCTACTCGCTCGCGGTGCTGGTGGGGGTGAGCCTGGGCGTGCTGGTCGGCCAGTCGACCTGGGCGCTGCGCGGCCTGGACCCGCTGTTCCAGGTGCTGCGCACCGTGCCGCCGCTGGCCTGGCTGCCGATCTCGCTGGCGGGCTTTCGCGACGGGCATCCGTCGGCCATCTTCGTGATCTTCATCACCTCGATCTGGCCGATCATCATCAACACGTCGATCGGCATCCGGAACATCCCCGAGGACTACCGCAACGTCGCGAAGGTGATCCGCCTCAACGGCATCGAGTACTTCGCCAAGATCATGCTGCCGGCCGCCGCGCCCTTCATCTTCTCGGGGCTGCGCATCGGCGTGGGCCTGTCCTGGCTGGCCATCATCGCGGCCGAGATGCTGATCGGCGGCGTGGGCATCGGCTTCTTCATCTGGGACGCGTGGAACTCCTCGCGCATCAGCGACATCATCCTGGCGCTCGTCTACGTCGGCCTGGTCGGCTACGCCCTGGACCGCATCGTCGCCTTCATCGGCCGCAAGGTCACCCGCGGCACCGCCGCCAGCTGAACCCACGAGGACGAGCGATGAGCACTCCCTACCTTTGCATCTCCCGGGTCGACATGACCTTCCAGGGCGCCAACGGCGCCAACCCGGTGCTCAAGGGCATCGACCTCGATGTCCAGCGCGGCGAGTTCATCTCGCTGATCGGCCACTCCGGCTGCGGCAAGAGCACGGTGCTCAACATCGTGGCCGGCCTGCTCAAGGCCACGTCGGGCGGCGTGCTGGTGGACAACCGCGAGGTGAACGCGCCGGGCCCGGACCGCGCCGTGGTGTTCCAGAACCACTCGCTGCTGCCCTGGCTCACGGTCTACCAGAACGTGGAGCTTGCGGTGGAGAAGATCTTCCGCGGCACGCGCCCGGCGGCCGAGCGGCGCGACTGGGTGCTGCACAACCTGGCGATGGTGAACATGTCGCACGCGCTGGACCGCCTGCCCTCGGAGATCTCCGGCGGCATGAAGCAGCGCGTGGGCATCGCCCGCGCCCTGGCGATGGAGCCCAAGGTGCTGCTGCTGGACGAGCCCTTCGGCGCGCTGGACGCCCTCACCCGCGCCCACCTGCAGGACGAGGTGATCCGCATCCAGTCGGAGCTGGGCAACACGGTGATGATGATCACGCACGACGTCGACGAGGCCGTGCTGATGTCCGACCGCGTGGTGATGATGACCAACGGGCCGGCCGCCACCATCGGCCAGATCATGGACGTGCCGCTGGCGCGCCCGCGCAACCGCATCCAGCTGGCCGAGGACCGGGTCTACAACCACTGCCGCCAGGAGATCCTGAGCTTCCTCTACGAGAAGCAGCGCAAGGTGGAACCCATCCACCCCTCGCGTCCCGCGAAGGCGATGGCGCGCCAGAAGGTCGCCCTGCGCGCCTGACGTGAGCCGGGGCGGCGCCGCCCGCCCCCCACCGCGAAGCACCCACCCCGGAGGATCCTTGGCCGCCGTCCTGTCCCTAGCCCCTGCCCCCGCCGCCGGCGCGCCCGCGCGCGCCGCGGCCTCCCCGCGCGCCCGCCGCGCCGGTTTCGCCTCCGGCAAGTACCGCGAGATCGTCATCGCGGTGGCCTTCTTCCTGCTGTTCGATCTCGGCGTGCTGGTGCTGAACTTCTACACGTCGTTCAAGATCGACCAGGACACCGTGGCCATCAACCTGGCCGGCCGCCAGCGCTACGTGTCGCAGCGGATCGCCCGCACCCTGCTGGAGCTGGACGCGGCCCGGGCCGCCGGCCGCCCCTTCCAGCCCGAGACGCTGGCGGAGCTGCGCGCGGGCACCAGGATCTTCGACCTGTCGCACGGGGCCTTCAAGACCGGCGCGACCATTCCGGGCGGCGACGGCAAGCCGGTCTTCCTGGAGGCCGTGACCTCGCCGCGCGGACGCGAGCTCGAGGCGCGGATCGACACGCTGTGGAAGCCCTACTTCGAGCGCCTGCAGCCGCTGCTGCGCGAGGGCTTCACGCCCGAGGACCTGGCCGCCGCGCTGGCCTACAGCCAGGCCAACAACATCCGCCTGCTGGACATCGCCAACGAGTTCGTCACCGAGACGCAGTCGATCGGCGCCTCGCGGGCCAGCACGCTGCGCATGGTGCAGACCGGCGGCATCCTGCTCGCGCTGCTGAACTTCGCCTTCATCCTGTTCAAGTTCCTGCGCCGGCTGCGCGCCTCCGACGCCGCGATCGAGGCCGCCGGCGAGGAGAACCGCGAGATCCTGGAGGCGGTGCGCGAGGGCCTGTTCCTGATCACGCCCGACCACCGCCTGGGCTCGCAGCTGTCGGCCTCGGCCCACACGCTGTTCGGCCGCCGCGTCGCCGCCGGCGAGGACTTCTTCACCGTCCTGCAGCCGCTGGTGACCGAGAAGGCCCTGACCGACGCGCGCGACTACGTCGCCCTGTTGTTCGCGCCGCACGTCAAGGAGGCGCTGGTGCAGGACATCAACCCGCTGTCCGAGGTGGAGCTGCTCGGCCGCAACCGCCTGGGCAATCCGGAGCGGCGCTGGCTGTCGTTCCACTTCAACCGGGTCCAGGACGGCTCCGGCGTGCGCCACCTGCTGGTGACGGTGCAGGACATCACGGCCCGCATCGAGCTGCAGCGCCAGCTGGCCGGCGAGCGCCTGAAGTCGCAGAAGGAATTCGGCATGCTGCTCAAGGCCATCGACGCCGACCCGGCGCTGCTGCGCCAGTTCGTCGAGCGCGCCGAGGCCAGCCTGCTGGAGGTCAACGACCTGCTGCGCAGCACCTCCACCGCCCAGGGCGAGGCCGCGGTGCTCAAGCGCCTGGAGGACGCGGCGCGCCGCATCCACGCGATCAAGGGCGATGCGGGCACGCTGGGCCTGGACACCGTCGCGTCGCAGGCGCACCAGTTCGAGACCGAGCTGGCCCGGGTGCGCGAGGCCGGCGGCGGCGACGTGGGTGCCGCCCTGCTGGCCCTGCCCCTGCCGCTGGAGGACCTGCTGAACAAGGTGTCCGCCCTCAAGGGCCTGACCGGCGTGCAGCGGTCGGCCGCCGTGCCGGCGACCGAGGCCGGCAACGCCGCGCTGGCCCAGCTGGCGCACGAGGTGGCCGGCGACTGCGGCAAGAAGGTGGCGACGGTGGTGCAGCTGTCCGCCCTCGGCGACCTGGACGAAGGCCCGGCCGGGCTGCTGCGCGAGATCGCCGTGCAGCTGCTGCGCAATGCCGTGGTGCACGGCGTCGAGTCGCCCCTGCGCCGCCGCGCCGCCGGCAAGCCCGAGGCCGGCGCGGTCGAGGCCCGGCTCACCCGCGGCGAGACCGAGTGGACGCTCTCCGTGCGCGACGACGGCGCCGGCCTGTCGGCCACCCGCGTGCGCCAGCGGCTGCTGGACTTGGGCTGGTACACGCCCGCGCAGCTGGACGCCTTCGATGAGCGGCAGGTGGTCTCGCACATCTTCCGGCCCGGCTTCTCCACGGCCGACGGCCTGTCGATGCACGCCGGCCGCGGCGTCGGCCTGGACCTGGTGCAGGCCAACATCCGCAAGCTCGGCGCCCGCCTGGTGCTGCAGTCCACGCCGGGCCAGGGCACCGAGTTCAAGGTGCGGTTCGCCGCCTGACGCGGGGAGACCACCGCATGCGCCTGCTCATCGTCGACGACTCCAACATGATCCGCTCGCGCATCTCGCGGGTGGTGCAGGACGGCGGCATCGGCTCGCTGTCCCTGGTGGGCCTGGCCCGCAACGGCGCCGAGGCCGTGCGCATCGCGCGCTCCACCCGCCCCGACGTGGTCACCATGGACCTGACCATGCCCGAGATGGACGGCATCGAGTGCATCGGCCACCTGCTGGCGATGATGCCCACGCTCAACATCCTGGTGGTCAGCGCCCTGTCCGACAAGAGCACCGCCATCGCGGCGCTCAGGAAGGGCGCGCGCGGCTTCGTCGCCAAGCCGTTCTCGGACGACGAGCTGAAGATGGCCCTGCTCGAAGTGATGGAGGTCCGGTGATGGGACATCAGCCGCTGCATGAGACCGAGCTCAAGCTGTTCGTCGACTCGGTGCGCCACTACTTCAAGGCCACCACCCAGCAGGAGCCGCAGATCACCTCGGCCTACCTGGCCACCGGCGACGTCCAGGGGCACGACTACAACGGCATCGTCAGCTTCTCCGGCAGCTACGACGGCCACGTCATGGTGTCGATGCCGGCGCCGCTGCTGCGCGAGCTGCTCCTGCTGCAGAAGGAGACCGACCTGTCGCCGGGCAACCTGCTGGACGCGGTGGGCGAGATCGCCAACACCCTGGCCGGCAACGCGCGCAGCAGCCTGGGCGCCGGGCTGAACATCGGCGTGCCGGTGAAGCTGCACGGCAGCGCCGGCATCCAGGCCCGCGTGCGCAAGCACCCCTGCGTGATCACGCTGCGCTGGAACCACCAGCCGGCGCTGGTCTGCATCGACATGGAGCGGCGCTCCTAGCCCACCCGGGCCGTCCTAGCCCATCAGGACCTGGATGCTGTGCTGGTAGGCGTCGGTCAGCTGGTCGAAGTCCTCCAGCAGCGCCTCGCTGGCCGCCGCCAGCTTCGCCCGGCCCGGGGCGGTGCCGGCCTGCGGCAGCGCCAGGCGCAGCGCCTCCCAGCCCTGGCGGCCGCGGTCGAGCCGCTCGCGGATCTCCGGCGTGGACAGAGGCGCCTCGGCCAGCGAACGCAGGCCCTCCTCGAATTCGCCCACCGTGGCGGCCAGGGCATCGGCGGCCCCTGCGTCGGCGCCGGGCTGGGCGGCCAGCAGCGCCAGCTTGGCCGCGCGCTGCGACAGCATGCGCTGGCGGCCCGCGACGTTGACGATGCGCACCGTGGTGGCCAGCCCCGAGGACTCCAGCGCCAGCACCAGCGCGTCGGCCTGGCGCAGCACGTCCTCGGCCAGGGCGTCCACCGCGGCCAGCGCCTGCGCACGCGGGGCCGCCTCCAGCGGGGCGCGCAGCGCCTGCCAGCCGCTGCGGGCCGCCGCCAGCAGGTCGCCGAAGGTGGCGGGCGACAGCTCCTTGTCCAGGGCCTGCAGGTTCTCCTCCACGCGGGCCACCGAGGCCCGGACCAGGGCCAGGGCCGAGGGTGCCTCGCTGCGGTGGCAGACCAGGGCGTACAGCTTCACCAGCCGCTGGGACAGCATGCGCTGCTGGCCGGCGCGGTTGATCGCGTCGGCGGCGCGCGCCGCGTCGATCACCTGGCGCGACACCTGGCCCACGCGCAGGTTGCCGTGCATGGCGGCGCTGCGCAGGAGCGCGAACGCCTCCTGCTCGTCGACCCGGCGGGCCCGCATCAGCACGCCCTTGGCCTGGTCCAGCAGCTTGCGCTCCTCCAGCTTGCGCTCCAGCTCCGCCACCTGCCCGCGCAGCGCCCGCTCGTGCGCCTCGCGTGCCTGGGCCAGCTGCACCAGCGGCCGCAGGCGGTTGGGCGCGTAGCCCTGCACCACCCAGCCGTGGACCCCGGCCGCCAGGGCCCGCCGCATGGGCTCGGCGCCCGCGTCCTGGGTGAACACCAGCAGCGGCACCGACTGCTGCGCCTGCAGCGTGCCCACGGCCTCCAGGAAGGCGTCGTCCGGGCGGGGCTGCCAGCAAAGCACCACATCGGGTTGCGCCCGCAGTGCATCGCGCACAAGGTTCGCGCACTCGCCCTCGCCGGCCAGCGTGAAGCCGGCGTTGCGAAGGTCGCCGGCCACCGCGGGCATCGACGGATCGGGGGTCAGGAGCAGCAGAACGGAGGTCACGCGCGGGCTTTCGAAGGGGCCGACAGCATAGTGCAAGCCCTGCGGCGCGCCGCTGGCACGGACCGTGCATGGAGGCAGGCGTCGGGTGCGATGCTGCACCCGGACCGTGCACCGTACCGCCGGTCCCGCGCACAACGCCGTGTGCTGTCCTGTACTCCCCCGAATGGGGTGGAGCCGCCCCGGCTCCGCCCGGGTCCAGACACACGATGAACCAGCGCACGCCTTTCCTGCAGTCCGGCCACGTTCCCACCCTCGTCGCGGCATTCCTGTACTTCGCGTTCTCCTGCGCGATCTGGGTGCTGAACGGCGCCATGGCGCCCTTCATCCGCGAGGCCTATCAGCTCACCGCCGCCCAGCAGGGCCTGATGCTGTCGGTGCCCATCATCGCCGGCGCCGTCATGCGCTTCCCGCTGGGCCTGCTGGCGCAGTACATCGGCCGCAAGTCGGCCACCCTGGTCGAGATGGGCCTGGTCTGCGTGGCCATGCTGTTCGGCCTGCTGTTCGTCGACAGCTTCAACGACCTGCTGGCCATGGGCGTGCTGCTGGGCATCGCCGGCGCCAGCTTCGGCGTGGCGCTGTCCCTGGGCGCTGGCTCGTTCCCGCCGCAGCACAAGGGCCTGGCCATGGGCCTGGTCGGCGCCGGCAACGTGGGCACCGCGGTGTCGGTGCTGGCGGCGCCGCCGCTGGCCCAGTGGCTGGGCTGGCAGGCGGTCTACGGCGTGGCGGCCTGCGCCATCCTGGTCCCGGCCGCGGTGATGGTGATCTTCGCCCGCGAGCCCCAGGACGTGGACCCGCACGCGGGCCTGCGCGAGCACACGGCCTGCCTGTTCGAGCGCGACGGCTGGGTGTTCAGCCTGATCTACTGCGTCACCTTCGGCGGCTTCATCGGCCTGACCAGCTTCCTGCCCTCGTACTACTTCGAGCAGTTCGGCGTGAGCAAGGTGCAGGCGGGGCAGCTGACCATGCTGGCGGCCTTCATGGGCGCCACGCTGCGCGTGGTGGGCGGCTGGATCTCCGACCGCTGGGGCGGCCTGAACACGCTCACCCTGGTGCTGGTGGTGGTCACCGTCTCCCTCGTGCTGATCGGGTTCTCGGGCGCGTCGCTGGTGGCCACCACGCTCCTGATGATGCTGTGCTTCGCCGCGCTGGGCGCGGGCAACGGCGCGCTGTTCCAGCTGGTGCCGCTGCGCTGGCCCACCACCACGGCGGTGGCCGGCTCGATGATCGGCGAGATCGGCGCGCTGGGTGGCGGACTGGTGCCGGCGTCGATGGGCCTGTCGCGCCAGTACCTGGGCAGCTACGCCTGGGGCTTCTTCCTGTTCGCGGCGCTGTCCCTGGTGGTGCTGGTGGTGATGCGCATCATGCAGATCCGCTGGACCCGAACCTGGGCCGAGAAGGGTGGCCGCGCGCGGCTGCGGCCTTCGCCGGCGCCGGTGCGCGGAGGGAAGGCGGCATGACAGCCCGTCATTCCCGCGAAGGCGGGAATCCAGAGCTTCCGCATTCCGGTGCCCCGCAAGGGAAGCACTGGGTCCCCGCCTCCGCGGGGACGACGAGGGCTCTATCTCGGCAGGAACAGCAGCCAGAACAGCAGCAGGCCGTTCAGGACCACGGACGCGACCAGCGCGGCCTTCCACACGCCGGCGGGGTCGCGGCTGAAGTAGGGCGTGGCGCCGGGCGCGGCGATCGGGCGGGAGGCGCCGCGCTCCAGCGCGAGCACGAATTCCTCGGCGGTCTCGAACCGCTGCCGGGCGTCGCGGGCGACCGCGCGCAGCACGACGTGGTCGAGCCAGATCGGCACGTCCGGCCGCAGCCGCGACGGTGGCTTGGGGTCGCGCCGGTAGCGCGCCAGCTGGTAGGGCTCGACCTCGCCGTACGGCAGGTGGCCGGTGAGCCACTGGTACAGCGTCACACCCAGGGCGTACAGGTCGCTGCCGGGCGTCGCGGCGGCGCCGCCCTCGCCCTCCCACTGCTCGGGGTTCATGTAGCTGGGCGTGCCGGCATGCAGGCTGCGTTCGACCGCCGACTCCTGGCCGGACACCGCGACGCCCAGGTCCAGCACGCGCCAGGCGCCGTCGTCGCCCAGGTGCAGGTTGCCGGGCTTGATGTCCCGGTGCACCACCCCCTGGCGGTGCAGCCGGCCGAGCGAGCGGGCCACGGCGATGCCGCCCTGCACCACCTGTTCGACGCTGAACGCGCGTTTGCGCGCGAGCGCCTGTTCCAGCGTGCTGCCGCCATGCCAGTCGAACACGGCGTAGAAGGCGCTGGGCTCGCGCGGCTCGCGCACGTTGACGAAGCCGCTGCCGGTGCCGCCGGAGCGCTCGGCCAGCCGCAGCCCCAGCCAGACCTCGTGGGCCAGCATGGCGCGCTCCTCCGGGTCGCCGGCACGCGATTCGTGCAGGGTCTTGATCGTCACCAGTTCGCGGCTGGCGTTGTCGCGGGCCTGGTAGAGCCGGTGCAGGCCGGTGTCGGCCACGACGGCGGTGACCGTGTACTGGTCCAGCGTGTCGCCCACCTTCAGGCGCCCGGGCACCGGCCGCTGCCGGCCGCCGATCAGCTCCTCCAGCCGCGCGTCGGCCAGGTCCAGGACTCGGATCACCAGCGCGCTGGCGTTGTCGCGGCTGCCGGCCTGCAGCGCGGCGCGCACGAGGGTCTCGCTGGCCGCCTGCGCCTCGCCTTCGGTGGCGCGCTGCGCCAGCTGCCGCAGCTGCATCGCGCCCAGCGCGCCATGCACGCCGTCGCTGGTCAGCAGGAACACGTCGCCCCGCTGCAGCTCGCCCTGCAGGTAGTCGACCCGCACGTGGTCCTCCAGGCCGATGGCCCGGGTGAGGCGGCTGCGCAGGTCGGGATGCTCGAAGGCGTGGTCGGTCGTGAGCTGCTCGCAGCGGCCCTCGCGCAGCAGCCAGGCGCGGGTGTCGCCGACGTGGGCCAGGGTGTAGCTGTGGCCGCGAAGAACCAGGGCCGTCAGCGTGGTCATGGCGCCGCCCCCGGCGCGCCGGTTGGCCGAGGCCAGCCAGGCGTTCTGGGCGCCGATCAGGCGGTCCAGCGCCACGCTGGTGTCCCAGGTGGCCGGCGTTCCGAAGTAGTCCTGCAGCACCGTCATCACCGTGGTCTGGGCCGCCTCGCGGCCGCCGCCGCCCGCCGCGACGCCGTCGGCGATGGCCGCCACCAGGCCGTGCCCGGTTTCATGCGCCTGCGGCCGCTGCGCCGCGGCGAAATCCTCGTTCCCGGCCCGCGCGCCGCGTTCGCTGTGCCAGCCGATGTCCACCCGCAGCGCCATGCGCCGATGGTAGCGGCGCGCGCCCGCATTGCATCCCCGAATCGTTTCTTGAAGACAGGAGTCCCCCGATGAAGAAGATGAAGCTAGTGATGGTCGGCAACGGCATGGCCGGCGTCCGCACGATCGAGGAACTGCTGAAGATCTCACCGGAGCTGTACGAGATCACCGTGTTCGGCGCCGAGCCGCACCCGAACTACAACCGCATCCTGCTGTCGCCGGTGCTGGCCGGCGAGCAGACGCTGGACGAGATCGTGCTGAACTCCTGGGAGTGGTACGAGCAGAACGGCATCCGCCTGCACGCCGGCAAGAAGGTGGTGGAGATCGACCGCGTGCGCCGCGTGGTGCGCGCCGAGGACGGCACCGAGGAGCCCTACGACCGGCTGCTGCTGTGCACCGGCTCCAACCCCTTCATCCTGCCGGTGCCCGGCAAGGACCTGCAGGGCGTGATCGCCTACCGCGACATCGCCGACACCAACGCCATGATCGAGGCGGCCAGCGTCTACAAGAAGGCGGTGGTGATCGGCGGCGGCCTGCTGGGCCTGGAGGCCGCCAACGGCCTGATGAAGCGCGGCATGGACGTCACGGTGGTCCACGTCATGCCCTGGCTGATGGAGCGCCAGCTCGACGAAGTGGCCGGCAAGCTGCTGCAGAAGTCGCTGGAAGAGCGCGGCCTGAAGTTCCGCATGGGCGCGCAGACGCAGGAGCTGGTGGGCGACGACGGCGGCCGGGTCAAGGCGATCCGCTTCAAGGACGGCACCGAGGACGAAGCCCAGCTGGTGGTGATGGCCGTGGGCATCCGTCCCAGCACCGAGCTGGCCGAGAAGGCGCGCCTGCACTGCAACCGCGGCATCGTGGTCACCGACACCATGCAGACCGTGACCGACGCGCGCATCTACTCGGTGGGCGAATGCGCGGCGCACCGCGGCATCGCCTACGGCCTGGTCGCGCCGCTGTTCGAGCAGGCCAAGGTGGCGGCCAACCACCTGGCGCAGTTCGGCATCGGCCGCTACACCGGCTCGCTGACCTCCACCAAGCTGAAGGTGACCGGCATCGACCTGTTCTCCGCCGGCGAGTTCATGGGCGGCGAAGGCAGCGAGCAGATCGTGATGAGCGACCCCTTCGGCGGCGTCTACAAGAAGCTGGTGATCAAGGACGACAAGCTGGTGGGCGCCTGCCTGTACGGCGACACCGTGGACGGCAGCTGGTACTTCAAGCTGCTGCGCGAGGGCCGCAAGGTCAGCGACATCCGCGACAAGCTGATGTTCGGCGAGTCCAACCTGGGCGATGCCGGCCACCAGGGCCAGAGCAAGGCCGCCGCCCTGGCCGACACCGACGAGGTGTGCGGCTGCAACGGCGTGAGCAAGGGCTCGATCTGCAAGGCGATCAAGGAAAAGGGCCTGTTCACGCTGGACGAGGTGCGCAAGCACACCAAGGCCAGCGCGTCCTGCGGCTCCTGCACCGGCCTGGTGGAGCAGATCATCATGTTCACCGCGGGCGGCGACTATTCGGCCACGCCCAAGAAGAAGGCGGTGTGCGGCTGCACCGACCACAGCCACCAGGACGTGCGCGACGCCATCCGCACCAACCGGCTGCTGACGATCGCCGACACCATGAAGTTCATGGAGTGGCGCACCCCCAACGGCTGCGCCACCTGCCGCCCGGCGATCAACTACTACCTGATCTCCACCTGGCCCAAGGAGGCCAGGGACGATCCGCAGTCGCGCTACATCAACGAGCGAAGCCACGCGAACATCCAGAAGGACGGCACCTACTCGGTGATCCCGCGCATGTGGGGCGGCGAGACCACCGCGGCCGAACTGCGGCGCATCGCCGACGTGGTGGACAAGTACCAGATCCCCACCGTGAAGGTCACGGGCGGCCAGCGCATCGACCTGCTGGGCGTGAAGAAGGAGGACCTGCAGGACGTCTGGAAGGACATCGGCATGCCCTCGGGCCACGCTTATGCCAAGGCGCTGCGCACGGTCAAGACCTGCGTGGGCAGCGAGTGGTGCCGCTTCGGCACGCAGGACTCCACCCAGATGGGCAAGGACCTGGAGAAGGCGCTCTGGCGCATGTACGCGCCGCACAAGGTGAAGCTGGCGGTGTCGGGGTGCCCGCGCAACTGCGCCGAGTCCGGCATCAAGGACGTGGGCGTGATCGGCGTGGACTCCGGCTGGGAGCTCTACGTCGCCGGCAACGGCGGCATCAAGACCGAGGCCGGCCAGTTCTTCTGCAAGGTCAAGACCCGCGAGGAGGTGCTGGAGTACAGCGGCGCGTTCCTGCAGCTGTACCGCGAGGAAGGCTGGTACCTGGAGCGGACCGTGCATTACGTGAACCGCGTCGGCCTGGATCACGTGAAGAAGAAGGTGCTGGACGACCACGAAGGCCGCAAGGCGCTGTGGGAGCGGCTGCAGTTCAGCCTGGACGGCGAGCCCGACCCCTGGTTCGAGCACGACAAGGCGCAGGTGGACACGCGGCAGTTCGGCAAGCTGCAGGCCGAGGGACAGGAAGCATGAAGACGAACGACTGGAAAGTGATCTGCCGGGTGGACGACATCCCGGTGCTGGGGTCCCGGCGCGTGGCGCGCCCGCGCGGCATGGACGTCGCGGTGTTCCGCAACGACCAGGACCAGGTGTTCGCCCTGCTCGACCGCTGCCCGCACAAGGGCGGCCCGCTGTCGCAGGGCATCGTGTTCGGCACCAGCGTGGCCTGCCCGCTGCACAACTGGACCATCGGGCTGGACGACGGCTGCGCCAAGGGGCCGGACGAAGGCTGCACCCAGCGCTTCGCCTGCAAGGTGCAGGACGGCCAGGTGCTGCTGGACCCGGTGGAGCTGGCGACGCTGGCCACCGACGTCGAGCCGCCGCGGGCCGGCCCGTGCGCGGGCACCGGCGCGCTGGGCGACGCCTCGCACGACGTGCAGGCGCCGCACGGGCAGTGAGATGGCAGGCGAGGCGATGACCGGCGAAACCAGGTCGACCTGTCCCTATTGCGGCGTGGGCTGCGGCGTGATCATCGAATCGCGCGGCGGCCAGGTCACCGGCGTGCGCGGCGACCCGCAGCACCCCGCCAACTTCGGCCGCCTCTGCACCAAGGGCTCGACCCTGCACCTGACCGCGACCCCGGCCATCACGCGGCAGGCCCGCCTGCTGCAGCCGATGCGGCGCGAGCGCCGCGGCGATGCGCCCAGGGCGGTCGGCTGGGACGCGGCGCTCGATTTCGCCGCCGAGACGTTCTCGCAGGTGATCCGCGACCATGGGCCCGACAGCGTGGGCTTCTACGTCTCCGGCCAGCTGCTCACCGAGGACTACTACGTCTTCAACAAGCTGGCCAAGGGCCTGATCGGCACCAACAACATCGACACCAACTCGCGCCTGTGCATGAGCAGCGCGGTCGCGGGCTACAAGCTGACGCTGGGCGCCGACGCGCCGCCCAGCTGCTACGAGGACGTGGACCACGCCGGCTGCCTGTTCATCGCCGGCAGCAACGCGGCCTGGGCGCACCCGGTGCTGTTCCGCCGCGTCGAGGAAGCCAAGGCGCGGCGCCCGGACATGAAGGTGGTGGTGTGCGACCCGCGCCGCACCGACACGGCCGAACTGGCCGACCTGGTGCTGCCGCTGCAGCCCGGCACCGACGTGATGCTGTTCAACGGCCTCTTGCACATCATGCTGTGGGAAGGCTGGACGCGGCCCGACTGGATCGCGGGCCACACCACCGGGTTCGACGAACTCAAGGCGCTGGTGCGCGAGTGCACGCCCGAGGTGGTGGCCCAGGTGTGCGGGCTGCGCAAAGAGGACCTGTTCACCGCGGCCAGGTGGTTCGCCACGTCGGACGCGACGCTCAGCCTCTACTGCCAGGGGCTGAACCAGTCCAGCAGCGGCACGGCCAAGAACGCCGCGCTGATCAACCTGCACCTGGCCACCGGGCAGATCGGCCGGCCGGGGGCGGGACCGTTCTCGCTGACCGGGCAGCCCAATGCGATGGGTGGGCGCGAGGTGGGCGGGCTGGCCAACCTGCTGTCGGCGCACCGCGACCTGGCGAACCCGCAGCACCGCGCGGAAGTCGCCGCGCTGTGGGGCGTGCCGTCGGTGCCGGAGAAGCCGGGCAAGACGGCCGTGGAGATGTTCCAGGCCGCGGCCGACGGCGAGATCCGGGCGCTGTGGATCGCCTGCACGAATCCGGCGCAGTCGATGCCCGACCAGGCGACGGTGCGGCGGGCGCTGGAGCGCGCGGAGTTCGTGGTGGTGCAGGAGGCTTTCGCGACGACTGCGACCTGCGACTGGGCCGACCTGCTGCTGCCGGCGACCACCTGGGGCGAGAAGGACGGGACGGTCACTAACAGCGAGCGGCGCATCAGCCGCGTGCGGCCTGCGGTGCCGGCGCCGGGCGAGGCGAGGCATGACTGGGCCATCGTGGTGGACTTTGCGCGGAGGCTGGAGCGGCGGTTGCAAGGGTGGGCACTCTCACCCCAGCCCTCTCCCGCAAGCGGGAGAGGGAGCGATCCCGCTTCCACCCTCTTCCCCTACCCCACCCCCGAATCCGTCTGGCTCGAACACCGCGAGTCCACCCGCGGCCGCGATCTGGACATCACCGGCCTGAGCTACGCGCTGCTCGAACAGGCCCCGCAGCAATGGCCCTTCCCCGCCGGCGCCACCACCGGCCTGCCCCGCCTCTACGAAGACGGCCGCTTCCCCACGCCCGACGGCAAGGCCCGCTTCGTGGCCGCGCCCTACAAGCCGGTCGCCGAACCGCGCGAATCGCGCTACCCGTTCTCGCTCACCACCGGGCGCCTGCGCGACCAGTGGCACGGCATGAGCCGCACCGGCACGCTGCCACGGCTGTTCGGCCACGTCGCCGAACCCGCGGTGCAGATGCACCCGCAGGACATGGAGCGCCGCCAGCTCAAGGAAGGCGACCTGGTGCACCTGACCTCCAAGCGCGGCTCCATCGTGGTGCCGGTGCAGGCCAGCCCGGACCTGGGGCTCAACCAGGCCTTCATCGCCATGCACTGGGGCGAGGAGTACCTCTCGGGTGTCTCCAGCACGGGCACGCGGCTGGCCGGCGTGAACGCGATCACCACCTCGGCCTACTGCCCGCAGTCCAGGCAGCCCGAGCTCAAGCACGCGGCCGTCAAGATCATCAAGGCCGAGCTCGGCTGGACGCTGCTGGCCATGGGCTGGCTGCCCGAGGACGATGCCTTGCGCGCCCGCGAAACGCTGCGCGGCCTGATGTCGGCCTTCCCCTTCGCCACCTGCGTGCCCTTCGGGCGCGAGCGCTCCGGCGTGCTGTTCCGTGCCGCCGCCTACGAGGCGCCGCCCGAGGAGCTGCTGGTCCGGCTGGAAGCCGCGCTCCAGCTCGACGGTCCGCAGGTGCTGCGCTACGCCGACCGCCGCAGGGGCCAGCGGCGCGCGGCGCGCCTGGTCCGCCACGGCGAGGACACGCGGCTCGAGGCCTTCCTGCTGGCCGGCGACACGCGCGCCGAATCCTGGATCCGCACCCTGCTGCAGGAGGAGCGGCCGGCCCAGGCCTACGGCCGGCTGCTGCTGGCCCCGGGCGCCAAGGCGCCGGTGGCGCTGGTCTCGCGCGGCAAGCAGGTCTGCACCTGCTTCAACGTGGGCGAATCCGAGATCCTGGGCGTGCTGGCCGACTGCGAAGGCGCCGACGGCGCGCGGCTGCAGCAGGTGCAGGACCGGCTGCGCTGCGGGACCAATTGCGGCTCGTGCATCCCCGAGCTCAAGCGGCTGGTGCGCGCCACGCCCCTGCTGCGCCGCGCCGCCTGAGCCCGTCATTGGGCTTATAGCCGGCGGTGCTAACGCCTTTGGGACAATCGACGCGTGGGCATCAGCCAGTACCTCAAGGAGATCGGCCGCGGCAAGCAGGGCGCGCGCCCGCTCGACCGCGCGCAGGCGGCCGACCTCTTCGGCCAGGTGCTGGACGGGTCGGTCACCGACCTGGAGGTCGGCGCCTTCTGCCTGGCCATGCGCATCAAGGGCGAGACGCCCGAGGAGATGGCCGGCTTCCTGGATGCCACGCGCTCGCGCATGAACCTCTTGCCGCGCTGCGAAGCGCCGGTGGTCGTGCTGCCGAGCTACAACGGCGCGCGCCGCCTTCCGGTGCTCACGCCGCTGCTCGCGCTCCTGCTGGCGCAGCGCGGGCTGCCCGTGCTGGTGCACGGCACCTCGACCGAGAGCAGCCGCGTGTTCATCACCGAGGTGCTGGCCGAGGTCGGCATCGCCACTCTGGACACGCTGCGGCCGCTGCACAAGGGTGAGGCGGCCTTCGCGCCCACCGAACGGCTGCACCCGGGCCTCAAGCGCCTGCTCGACGTGCGCCGCGTGGTCGGCCTGCGCAATTCCTCGCACAGCCTGGTCAAGCTGATGGACCCGTGCGAAGGTCCGGCGGTGCTGGTGGGCAGCTACACGCATCCGGAATACGCGCAGTCCATGGGCGCGGTGTTCGAGCTCATGGGCTCGACGGCCTTGCTGCTGCGCGGTACCGAGGGCGAAGCAGTGGCCGATGCGCGGCGCATGCCGCAGATGGAAGGCTTCGTCGCGGGCCGGCGCGTGGTGCTGCAGGAAAAGGAGCGCGGCACCCTGACCGACCTGCCCGGCTGGCCCTCGGGCGTGGATGCCGCGGCCACGGCCGCGTACATCCGAAACGTCATCGAGGAACGGCAACCGCTGCCCACGTCGATCGCACTTCAGGTGGAACATATCTTGCGTCTGGCCTCGGCATGACGAACAGGGAGACGAAGACCATGGATGAATCGCAAGGCAAGGTCACGCTCGTGGGCGCGGGGCCCGGCGACCCGGACCTGCTCACCGTCAAGGCCGTCAAGGCGCTGCGCGCCGCCACCGTCGTGCTGGTGGACGACCTGGTGAGCGAAGAGATCGTCGCGCTGGCGCCCAAGGGCGCTCGCATCGTGCACGTGGGCAAGCGCGGCGGCTGCAAGAGCACGCCGCAGGCCTTCATCGAGCGCCTGATGGTGATGGCCGCGCGCGAGGGCGAGAACGTGGTGCGCCTCAAGGGCGGCGACCCCTTCATCTTCGGCCGTGGCGGCGAGGAGGTGGAGCACCTGCGCGAAGCCGGCGTCACGGTGGAAGTGGTCAACGGCATCACCGCGGGCCTGGCGGCCGTCACGTCGCTGGGCGTTCCCCTGACCCACCGCGAGCATGCGCAGGGCGTGGTGTTCGTCACCGGCCATGCGCAGCGCGGCGGCGAGCCGCCCGACTGGCGCGCGCTCTCCGAGGCTGCGCACCAGGCGCGCCTGACGCTCGTCATCTACATGGGCGTGAGCGGCGCGCAGCAGATCCAGGACCAGCTGCTGGCCGGCCTGCCCGCCCGCACGCCGGCGGCCGTGATCCAGCGCGCCACCATGCCCGACCAGCGCGAAGCCGTCACCACCCTGGGCGAACTGGCCGCGACCATCGCGCGCGAGCAGATGGCCAGCCCCGCCGTCATCGTGGTGGGCGACGTGATCCGCGGCGTGGTCGCGATCCGGCACGAGCAGCCGCAGGTCCGCGCGGCCTGAGCGCGGGTTCGCGGCGTTCGTCATTCCCGCGAAGGCGGGAACCCAGCGCAGCGCGCCCCCGGCACCCGACAAAGCCGGAAGCACTGGATCCCCGCCTCCGCGGGGATGACGGATTCCCTCCCCGCCTCCGCGGGGATGACGGATTACTTCCCCGCCTCCGCGAGGATGACGAACTCGGCGCGGCACAATGGCGGCCCGCTGCCATGGCTCTCGCCGAATCCCCTTCCCTTTACCGCCTGCTGGCGGACGCCGTGCTGGTGCTGCACCTGGGCATCGTGCTGTTCGTCGTCGGCGGCCTGGTGCTGGTGGTCGCGGGCAATGCGCGCGGCTGGCGCTGGGTGAATTCGCTGGCCTTCCGGCTGGCCCACCTGGCGGCCATCGGCTACGTGGTGGCGCAGCAATGGCTGGGGGCGGCCTGCCCGCTCACCACGCTGGAAAGCTGGCTGCGCCTGCAGGCGGGCGACACCGCCTACGACCGCGGCTTCGTCGAGCACTGGGTGCAGTGGCTGCTGTTCTACGAGGCGCCGGCCTGGGTGTTCGCGCTCGTGTACACCGCCTTCGGGCTGGCCGTCGCGGCCGCCTGGATCGCTTTCCCGCCGCACCGCTCGCCGCGGTTGCGTGGAGGCTGAGCCGCGGTGCAGCGATTCGACGCGGTCGTCATCGGCGCCGGCGCGGCCGGCCTGTTCTGCGCGGGGGTGGCGGGCCAGCTCGGCCTGAAGGTCCTGCTGGTGGACCACAGCGAGCGCATCGCCGAGAAGATCCGCATCTCGGGCGGCGGCCGCTGCAACTTCACCAACCGCGACCTGGACCCGCGCGCGCCGCACAAGCACTTCCTGGGCGACAACCCGAACTTCTGCCGCAGCGCGCTGTCGCGCTACACCGCGGCCGATTTCCTGGGCCTGGTCCAGCGCCATGGCATCGCCTTCCACGAGAAGCACAAGGGCCAGCTGTTCGGCGACCGCAGCTCGGAGGACTTCATCCGGATGCTGCTGGCCGAGTGCGATGCGGGTGGCGTGACGCGCTGGCAGCCCTGCCGCGTGGCCGCCGTGCGGCAGGGCGCGGAGGGCTACGAGCTGGACACCGACCAGGGCCCGGTGGGTGCGAAGCGGGTGGTCGTCGCCACCGGCGGGCTGTCCATCCCCAAGATCGGCGCCAGCGATTTCGGCTACCGCCTGGCCCGGCAGTTCGGCCTGCGCGTGGTCGAGCCTCGGCCGGCCCTGGTGCCGATGACCTTCGAGGGCGAGGACTGGTCGCCGTACGCCCAGCTGGCCGGGCTGGCGCTGCCGGTGCGCATCGCGACCGGCGCGAAGAAATCGGCGGTCGCGTTCGACGAGGACCTGCTGTTCACCCACCGCGGCCTGTCCGGCCCGGCCGTGCTGCAGATCTCCAGCTACTGGCAGCCCGGCACGCCGGTGCGCATCGACCTGGCGCCGGGGGCCGACCTTCCGGCCGAGCTTCAGCGGGCCAAGGCGCGTTCGCGCAAGCTCATCGCCAACGAGCTGGCGGCCTGGGTGCCGTCGCGCCTGGCCGATGCCTGGGCGCAGCGCGATGCGGGCTGGCAGCGCCCGGTGAACGAGGCCTCGGACAAGGCGCTGGGGGCGCTGGCCCTGGGGTTGTCCCACTGGGAGCTGGTGCCCAGCGGGACCGAGGGCTACCGCAAGGCCGAGGTGACGGCCGGCGGGGTCGACACCCGGGAGCTGTCGTCGCAGACCCTGGAATCGCGCCAGCCGGGGCTGTACTTCATCGGCGAGGTGGTCGACGTGACCGGCTGGCTGGGCGGCTACAACTTCCAGTGGGCCTGGGCCAGCGCCTGGGCCTGCGCGCAGGGGATGGCTGCCGCCCACTAGCGTCATCCCCGCGCAGGTGGGGATCCAGGGGGCGCAGTGCAAAGTCGGGAGCCCTGGATTCCCGCCTCCGCGGGAATGACGGAGGGGGCCGGGTTGCCCGCCCGGTTCAGCCCGCTATAATCTCTGGCTTTGCCGGCATCCCCCGACGGCCTGATCACCTTCAGTCGGGGACACCCCGTCGCAAGCCCGATCTTCTTGCGGCACCCTTTCGAGATCCACGGATTCATGACGACCATTCGAGTTAAGGAAAACGAGCCCTTCGACGTGGCCCTTCGCCGCTTCAAGCGCACCATCGAGAAGCTCGGCCTGCTGACGGAACTGCGCGCCCGCGAGTTCTACGAGAAGCCCACCGCCGAGCGCAAGCGCAAGAAGGCTGCCGCGGTCAAGCGCCACTACAAGCGCGTGCGCAGCATGCAGCTGCCCAAGAAGCTGTACTGATCCAGCAGGCGCCGCAGCGCGGCCGCCCGCCCAGCCTGCCCCGGGGACGCTCGCGGCAGGCTTTTTTCATTTCACGACTGGAGGAACTGGCCATGAGCCTGAAGGAACGCATCACCGAGGACATGAAGGCCGCCATGCGCGCCAAGGACGCCGAGCGGCTGGGCACCATCCGCCTGCTGACGGCGGCCATGAAGCAGAAGGAAGTGGACGAGCGCATCGAGCTGGACGACGCCGCCGTGGTCGGCATCGTCGACAAGCTCATCAAGCAGCGCAAGGACAGCATCGAAGCCTTCCAGAAGGCCGCCCGCCAGGACCTGGCCGACAAGGAAGCGGCGGAAGTGACGGTGCTCCAGGCCTACCTGCCGGCGCGCCTGTCGGCCGACGAGGTCGCGGCGGAAGTCAAAGCCATCGTGGCCGAACTGGGCGCCTCGGGCCCCGGCGACATGGGCAAGGTGATGGGCGCCGCCAAGCAGCGGCTGGCGGGCAAGGCGGAGATGGGGCAGGTGTCGGCGGCGGTGAAGGCGGTACTATCCGGCGGCTGAGACCGTCGCACGGAGACCATCATGCAACTGACCGCTGTCCTGATGCCCGCACCGGAAGGCGGCTACACCGCGCTCAATCCGGAGACCGGAACCACCACCGAAGGCGAGACCATCCAGGATGCGATCAGCAACCTGCGCGAGGCGACGGCGCTTTATCTGGAGGAGTTTCCGGTTCTGAGCACGGGCCACCCGATCGTCACAACCTTCGACGTTCAGGCGAGTGCCTAGCCTGCCTCACCTGTCCGGCGCCGAGATCATTCGCGCGCTGGAACGAATGGGCTTCGTTCGCCTTCGCCAGCGCGGCAGCCACGTCGTGCTGCGCCGAGGGGCCACGGGATGCGTCGTGCCCGACCACCGGGAGGTCAAGGTGGGCACCCTGTCGGGAATCCTGAAGCAAGCCGGCGTGAGCGCCGCGGACTTCATCGCCGGCCTGAAGAACTGACTGGGCGACTACAACTCAGCGAGCAGGAGGTTCATCGAACGCCAAGAGGCGCGCCGCTGCTTCAGAAAACCCCTGGATGTTCACTCCCGCGGTAGAAGGACCGCAGAAACTAGCTGCAGGACGGCGACCACCCAAGGACCCTTCACGAGTCGCTTACGACCCCGCCACCTTCATCCGGTTCACCAGCACCGACCCCACGGTCTTGGCCCCGTAGTTGTACGTGTCCGACCCCACCGCGTCGATCGCCTGGAACATGTCCTTCAGGTTCCCGGCGATGGTGATCTCCTGCACCGGGAAGGCGATCTCGCCGTTCTCCACCCAGAAGCCGCTGGCGCCGCGGGAGTAGTCGCCCGTCACGTAGTTGACGCCCTGCCCCATCAGCTCGATGACGAACAGGCCCGTGCCCAGCTTGCGCAGCATCTCCACCAGGTCGTCGCCGGGCCGCGTCTGGCGCGACACCAGCGACAGGTTGTGCGAGCCGCCGGCATTGCCTGTTGTCTTCATGCCCAGCTTGCGCGCCGAATAGCTGGAGAGGAAATAGCCCCCGACGCGGCCGGCGTCGACCACCTTGCGGGCCGACGTGCGCACGCCCTCCTCGTCGAAGGGCGCGCTGCCCTTGCCGCGCCTCTGGTGCGGGTCCTCCAGCACGTCGATGTGCGACGGGAACACCGGCTTGCCCAGCGAGTCCAGCAGGAAGGTGCTGCGCCGGTAGAGCGCTCCCCCGCTGACCGCCTGCACGAAGGCGCCCAGCAGGCCCGCCGCCAGCGGCGACTCGAACAGCACCGGGCACTCGCGCGTGGCGATCTTGCGCGACTTCAGGCGGGCCAGCGCCCGCTCGGCCGCGTAGCGCCCGACGGCCTCGGGATCGGCCAGTTCGCCGGCCGCGCGCATGGACGAGTACCAGGCATCGCGCTGCATGTCCTCGCCCTTGCCCGCGATCGGCGCCACCGACACCGAGTGGCGCGAGCTGGCATAGCCGCCGCGGAAACCGCGCGTGTGGGCGCTGAAGAAATGGCTCTGCTGCGCCGACACGCCGGCGCCTTCGCTGTTGGTGATGCGCTTGTCGGTGGCGAAGGCCGCGGCCTCGCACTTGAGCGCGATGCGGGCGGCCTCCTCGCTGTCGACCGACCAGGGGTGGAACAGGTCCAGGTCGGGCTGCTCGTCGGGGCCGGCGATGTCGCCGGCATCCGGCAGGCCGGCCACCGGGTCCTCGGCGGTGAAGCGCGCGATGTCGTAGGCGGCCTGCACCGTCTGCGCGATGGCGGCCTCGGAGAAATCGGAGGTGCTCGCATTGCCGCGGCGCTGGCCGATGTAGACCGTCACGCCCAGCGACTTGTCGCGGTTGCGCTCGACGTTCTCCAGCTCTCCCTTGCGCACCGAGACCGAGAGGCCGCAGCCTTCGGAGGCTTCGGCCGCCGCATCCGTGGCGCCGAGCTTCTTTGCATGCGCGAGTGCCGTGTCGACGAGCTGTTCGAAGGTGGCGCGGCTGTACGAGAAACCCTGGGCCGAGTTCGACGAAGTGGCGGGTGCTGAAGCGTTGGAAGCGCGGGAGTGGTCTGTCATGGCGGGGCTATGATACTTGCGGCCACCCTGCGCCACCGGCCCCCGCGCCCCCTCTTCCCGCCATGTCACGCAAACCAAAAAAGGGCTACTTCGTGCGCGGCCAGTTCGTCGCCGAAGGCAGCGAGCTGGACCTGCAGCTCAAGGCCGAACTCAAGAATTTCCAGGAGAACAGCAAGACCGAGCTCAAGCGCGAGAGCGCCGAGCTGCAGAAGCTGGGCGAGTCGCTGCTCACGCTGCGCGCCGAATTGCTGGATCGCCTGCAGCTGCCCGAGAAGCTGCTCGAGGCGCTCGACCAGGTGCGCCGCATCACCGATTTCGAGGGCCGCCGCCGCCAGATGCAGTACATCGGCAAGCTGATGCGCGGCCTGGACGAGGAGATGCTGGTCGCCGTGCGCGAGGCGCTGGACACCCAGCGCCAGGGCTCGGCGCGCGAGAGCCTGGCGCTGCATGAGGCCGAGCAGTGGCGCGACGACCTGATCGAGAAGGACGACGCGCTGCAGCGCTGGCTGGACCAGCACCCCGGCACCGACAGCCAGCAGCTGCGCGCGCTGATCCGCCAGGCCCGCAAGGACCGCCAGCCCAACCAGGACGAGATCTCGCGCGGGATGGTGCCGCGCCACGGGCGCGCCTTCCGCGAGATCTTCCAGCTCGTGAAGGAGCAGTTGCAGGATGAGTGAGACGTTCGACCCCGTGCGCATCGGCATCGTGTCGGTGAGCGACCGCGCCTCCAGCGGCGTGTACGAGGACAAGGGCCTGCCCGCGCTGCGCGACTGGCTCACGCGCGCGCTGAAGAACCCCGTCACCTTCGAGGCGCGCCTGATCCCCGACGAGAAGGAGCGCATCAGCGCCGCCCTCGTCGACCTGGTCGACCAGGTCGGCTGCCACCTCGTGCTCACCACCGGCGGCACCGGCCCCGCGCGGCGCGACGTGACGCCCGAGGCCACGCTGGCCGTCGCCGACAAGGAGATGCCCGGCTTCGGCGAGCAGATGCGGCAGATCAGCCTGCGCTTCGTGCCCACGGCCATCCTCTCGCGCCAGGTGGCGGTGGTCCGCGGCGAGAGCCTGGTGATCAACCTGCCGGGACAGCCCAAGTCCATCCAGGAGACGCTGGAAGGCCTGAAGGACGAGAGCGGCAAGTCCGTGGTGGCCGGCATCTTCGCGGCCGTGCCTTACTGCATCGACCTGATCGGCGGGCCCTACCTCGAAACCCACGACGAGGTCTGCAAGGCGTTCCGGCCCAAGTCGGCGGTGCGTCCGCCGCGCGCGGCATGAGCGCGCAGCAGCAACTGCAGCGCACGCTGGACGACATCGCGGCGCGCGACGGCGAGCTGCGGTCCTTCGTGGCGCTGCACGATGCCGCCGGCGCGGCGCGGGAGCTGGAGCGGGCTCTTGCGGGCAATGGCGTGCTGCAGGGGCTGCCGGTCGGCGTGAAAGACATCTTCGACACGGCGGCGCTGCCCACCGGCTACGGTTCCTCGCTGTACCGCGACCACCAGCCGCGCTGCGACGCCGCCATCGTGCAGGCGATCCGCCGCGCGGGCGGCGTGGTCGTGGGCAAGACCAGCACCACCGAGTTCGCCTTCCTGAACCCGACCGACACGCGCAACCCGAATGCGCCCGGCCGCACGCCGGGTGGATCGTCGGCGGGCTCGGCCGCGGCCGTGGCCGCGGGCCTGGTGCCGCTCGCCGTGGGCACGCAGACCGGCGGCTCGGTGATCCGGCCCGCGTCGTACTGCGGCGTCGTGGGCTTCAAGCCGACCTACGGCGCGCTGCCGACGCCGGGGCTCAAGCCCTTCTCCTGGTCGCTGGACACGGTGGGGCTGTTCACCCGCACGGTGGACGAGATGGCCACGTCTTCGTCGGCTCTCGCCGGGCGCGACTGGCGGCTGCGCGAAAGCCGCCCGCCGGTGTTCGGCATCGCGTGGGACTACCCGTGGGAAGCGTTGTCCGCCAGCGGCCGCAAGGCGCTGGAGGCTGCGGCCACGGCCTTGCGTGCGGCGGGCGCCACGGTGCGCGACGTGCAGCTGCCCGAGTGGATGGGCGCTGTGTTCAAGGCGCATGACGCGGTGCAGGGCTGGGAGGCTTCTCGCGCGCTGGCGGATGAATACGGGTTCCATGCGGACGCGCTGTCGCCCATCTTGCGGGAGTACCTCGGGCAGGCACGGCAAGTTTCCGATGCGCAGTACGAGGCTGGCCTGGTGCAGGCGGCTGCTGGCCGTCGCGCCTTGCCGGCGCTGTTCGACGGGATCGACGTATTGCTCACGCCGAGTGCGCCGGATGAAGCGCCGGAGGGGTTCGGGTCCACGGGTGCTTCGACGTGGAACCGTGCTTGGACGCTGCTGCATATGCCTTGCCTGTCGGTGCCGGGGACTACCGGGGTGAACGGGTTGCCTGTGGGGGTGCAGGTTGTTGCGTCGATGGGCGAAGAAGCGCTGTGCCTGAAGGCCGGTCGGTTCCTGGAAAGGGCCTTCCGGTTCTGATTTGTTTCGTGGGCCGCGCGCCCGCGCGGCAGGCGGTGCCTGGCCCGGGCTCATGGTGGGCCGGTTTGCTCGTTGCACTCGCAAACTCGCAGGGCATTCCGCGGCCCGGCCTGCGCGGCAGAACTCACTGCGCGCTGCTGCGCAGCGCTCCGTTCAGACAGCTGCCGCGAGTCAGAGGTTGGAACTCGCAGGGCATTCCGCGGCCCGGCCTGCGCGGCAGAACTCACTGCGCGCTGCTGCGCAGCGCTCCGTTCAGACAGCTGCCGCGAGTCAGAGGTTGATCTCAAGCTCGCCTGCGGCTCGCAACGGCCGGGCCGCGGAAAGCCCGGCTCGTCCCACAAATCGCCCGGGCCAGGCACCGCCTGCCGCGTGGGAACAAGGTGCGGGACGGGAACGGGAACGGGAACGGGAACGGGAACGGGAACGGGAACGGGAACGGGAACGGGAACGGGAACGGGACGGGTGCAGGTGCGGGCAAGTCCGCTCACCCCCTCCGTTCGCGCTGAGCATGTCGATCCCGGTCCCCTGTCCCCGTCATTCCCGCGAAGGCGGGAATCCAGCGCAGCGCGCCTGCGACGACCTGAGAAAAGCCGGAAGCTCTGGTTTCCCGCCTTCGCGGGAATGACGGCTTCCTTCAGCGTTTCTCCTTCCCCGCCCCCTGCTGCATCGCCTTCGCCACCCCCCGCAGGATGTGGATCTCCTCCGGCGTCAGCTGCGCGCGGTTGAACAGGCGGTTCAGCCGCGGCATCAGCTTCTTGGGCGCCTGCGGATCCAGGAATCCGATGTCCACCAGCGCCCTCTCCCAGTGCTCCAGCATCCCCGCCACCGCCTGCGCATCGGCCGGGGCGACCTGCGTCGCCGAAGGCTCGACGCCGAAGCCGCCCAGCGCCTGCCGCCACTCGTAGGCGATCAGCTGCACCGCCGCGGCGATGTTGAGCGAACCGTAGTCGGGCGCGGTCGGGATGGTGAGCGCGACATGGCAGCGGTACACGTCCTCGTTGCGCATGCCGTAGCGTTCGGAACCGAACAGGAAGGCCACGCCCTGGGAACGCTGCGGCAGCAGCGGCAGGTACTCGCGCGGCGTGGCCGTGGGCGGGCCGAAGTCGCGCGGCGTCATCGCGGTCGCGCAGAGCGTGTCGACGCCTTCCAGCGCCTCGTCCAGCGTCGCCACGATGCGGGCATTGGCCAGCACGTCGGTGGCGCCGCTGGCGCGCTCGACCGCCTCCGAGCGCGACAACACGTCGGGCCAGCGCGGCGCCACCAGCACCAGGTCGTCGAAGCCCATCACCTTCATCGCGCGCGCGACCGCGCCCACATTGCCGGCGTGGCTGGTCTGAATGAGGATGAAGCGCGTCTTCAAGGCAGGCCCGGTAAAATCGCGTGCATTGTCGCCGCCCGCATCGTCGGGGGCTCCCGCACCCTGGTGCCGCTCCTGTAGCGCCGCGCACGGAACCTTTGTCCGCGCACCGGCCACTTAAAAACCCATGTCGTCCAATCTGCACCCCATGCTCAACGTGGCCATCAAGGCCGCACGCGCCGCCGGCGCCATCATCAACCGCGCCGCCCTCGACGTCGAAGCGGTGCGCGTCTCGCAGAAACAGGTGAACGATTTCGTGACCGAGGTCGACCACGCCAGCGAGAACGCCATCATCGAGACGCTGCTCACCGCCTACCCCGACCACGCCATCCTGGCCGAGGAGTCGGGCCAGCAGCACGGACGACAGGGTTCCGACTTCGTCTGGATCATCGATCCGCTGGACGGCACCACCAACTTCATCCACGGCTTCCCGGTCTACTGCGTCAGCATCGCGCTGCGCGTGAAGGACCGCATCGAGCAGGCCGTGATCTACGACCCCACGCGCAACGACCTGTTCACCGCCACCCGCGGCCGCGGCGCCTACGTCAACGAGCGGCGCATCCGCGTGTCCAAGCGCACCGAGCTGTCGCGCTGCCTGATCTCCACGGGCTTCCCGTTCCGCCCCGGCGACAACTTCAACAACTACCTGCGCATGATGTCCGACGTGATGCAGCGCACCGCCGGCCTGCGCCGCCCGGGCGCCGCGGCGCTCGACCTGGCCTACGTGGCGGCCGGCTTCACCGACGGCTTCTTCGAGACCGGCCTGTCGCCCTGGGACGTGGCCGCCGGCTCGCTGCTGGTCACCGAGGCGGGCGGCCTGATCGGCAACTTCACCGGCGAGTCGGACTTCATCGACCAGCGCGAATGCGTGGCGGGCAACCCGCGCATCTACGGCCAGCTGGTCGGCCTGCTCTCCAAATACAGCAAGTTCGCCTCCGCCGGCGAGAAGGCCCTGGTGCGCCAGGCCCCGAGCCTGGTGTCGCCGGACACCACGCCCACCACCCACGCCACCGACGCCCCCGACGACCGTTCCGAGTGAGATGACGGGACCGTTCGCCGAACTGCTGCAACAGGACCCCTGGACCACCACCGCCGTGCTGGCGATGGCGGCCGTGGTCGCCGCCCTGGCGTTCCACTGGATCGTGGGGTCGCTGCTGCGGCGCGCCACGCGCAGCGCGCCCGTCCTGCATGCCATCCTGGTCGATGTCGAACGCGCCGCCGGCGCGGCGCTGCCGCTGATCGCGCTGCAGGTCGTGTGGCAGCTCGCGCCCAACGACCTTCGCCTGATCGGCAACGTGCGCCATGCCAACGGCCTGCTGCTGATCGGCGCGCTCACCTGGTTCTTCATCGCCACGATCCGCGGCGTGGCCGACGGCGTGATCTCGCAGCACCCGGTGGATGTCGAGGACAACATGCAGGCGCGCCGCATCCACACGCAGGCGCGGGTGCTGGCGCGCAGCGCGATGGTGGTGGTGCTGATCGCGGGCATCGCGATGGCGCTGATGACCTTCCCCGGCGCGCGCCAGGTTGGCGCCAGCCTGCTGGCGTCCGCGGGCGTGCTGGGCCTGGTGGCCGGCCTGGCCGCGCGGCCGGTGTTCAGCAACCTGATCTCGGGCCTGCAGCTCGCGCTGGCGCAGCCGATCCGGCTGGACGACGTGCTGATCGTGCAGGGCGAATGGGGCCGGGTGGAGGAGATCACCGGCACCTACGTGGTGCTCAAGATCTGGGACGAGCGGCGGCTCATCATCCCGCTGCAGTGGTTCATCGAGAACCCGTTCCAGAACTGGACCCGCAGCAGCGCCCAGATCCTGGGGACGGTGTTCCTGAACGTCGACTACTCGCTGCCGATGGACGCCCTTCGCGCCGAGGCCAGGCGCCTGGTCGAGTCCGCCGCCGAGTGGGACGGCCGCGTTTTCGTGGTGCAGGTCACCGATGCGACGGAACGGACCATGCAGGTGCGGGTGCTGGTTTCGGCGACGGATTCGGGACGGGCGTTCGACCTGCGCTGCCACGTGCGGGAGGGGTTGATCGCCTGGGTGGCGCGGGAGCATCCGGAGTGCCTGCCGAGCGTGCGGCACCTGGCGGTGGAGGCGACCGACGGGGCGCGCGAGCCGGGCGGCGTGGCGGCTGTTTCCGCGAACTGATCACCCGCCTGCCCGTCATTCCCGCGTAGGCGGGAATCCAGGCGGCGCACTGCAAATCGGAAGCACTGGATCCCCGCCTTCGCGGGGATGACGGCTTGGGCTAATTCCCGTCCCAGGCCAGCGAAGGCCCGCGCGGCGGATGACGGCGGAACGCCGACACGTAGAGCTGTCCGAAGAACAGCACGATGTTCATCTTCTGGATGGCCTCGCGGTGCAGGCGCCACACGTGCTGCAGCTGCGCGGGCTTCAGGCCGGTGGCCACCGCATCGGCCAGCTCGGCACGGGCGGCGGTGGCCGACTCCTGGGCCTTGGCGGCGGAACGGCTGGCGGCGGCGCAGACCACCTTGAGGTAGCCCAGCTGGTGCTGGGGCACGACCACGAATTCCTCTTTCTTGCCCGTCATGTTGGAAACGCCTCCCTGCGCGTGTTCCGAATGGATGAAGCATGGTCGCAAGCCGACAGCCGCCACCCTGTAGGACGCGCACGACGTGCGCTGTGGGTTCGCGCCACGCCGCTTTCCGACGGATCAATGGGGTCCCACTTTCGAACGGAATCTGCGCCTACACGCCCTGTCGCTGGCCCAGCAGCTCCGAGCGCGGCCATACAGCCTCAGCATTGCCGCGCGGCGCACGGTGCGTCGGGAGATCTCCTTGAAATTACGAACCCACGCACTGCGGCCGAGAGCGGCGGTGCTCGCCACCCTGACCACCCTGTTCCTGGCTGCCTGCGGTGGCGGTGGCGGGGGTGATGCCGGCCCGGCGCCCGGCCCGGCAGCCGGAGGCGGCGCCCCGGCCGCGACGACGGCCGTGCAGATCGGCTCCAGCGTCACGGCGCGGCCCAACACCAGCTACGCGGTGGTCGCCGACGGCTCTTCGCCGATCGGCATTTCGCTGGCCATGGCCGACGCCGTCCAGCCGGGCGACACCGTCCGCGTCACGGGCGCGGGATCCGCCCCCTGGCAGCTGACCACCGGCTGGGTCCCGCCCACCGCTGCGCGGCCCTCCCCGATGCCGATCGTCATCGACACCCGCAACCTCGCCGGCAATCCGCAGCCGGGCCAGGTCTGGACGCCGCGCCTGACGCCCATGGAGTGGCACTGGGTGGCCTCCGACCGGCTGGGCCGCGTGCTCGTCGCGATGGACAACCCCGGGCAGATCCATGTCTCGCGCGATGCCGGCCAGACCTGGGACCCGGGCCTCAGCCCGGTCCAGAACTGGGTGGGCGCTTCGGTCTACCACACGAGCGGGCCCAACGACGTCAACGGCCTGGAGAACGTCAACGTGCTGGCCGCTGCTTTCGGCGGCGGGCTGTTCGAGACGAACTCCAGCGGCTTCTGGGTGGCCGTGCAGTCGGGCATGCCCGGCGTCGACTTCTCCGTCCGCGACTGGGAGTCGGTCTCCGCCATCGACCAGGGCGTGGCCATCGCCGCCGCCCTGGGCGCGCCGATCTACTACCGCGCCTCGACCTCCAGCCCCTGGGTGGCCACCGTGCTGCAGGGCACGACCACGCCCACCGTCAGCGGCTGGCGCGGCATCGCGCTGTCGCAGACCGGCGTCGCCGTCGCCGGCTCGCAGGACGGTGAACTGCTGGTCTCCACCAACCTCGCCAACGGCTGGACGCCGCGGCCCGTGGTCGTCAACGGGACGGTGCTGCGCGACTCCTGGTACCGGGCCGCGATCGCGCGCGACGGCAGCGTGATGGCGATCGCCGGGCGCTTCAACTCGGGCCTGTACCTCTCGCGCGACCAGGGCGTGACGTGGACGCGGGCGAACACGCCCACCGGCGACTACACGGCCGTGTCGATCAACGGCGATGGCAGCGTGATCGCCGCCACCCTGACGAACGCCACGGGCGCGGGCGCGCCCACCGGCAGCGTGCAGGTCTCGCGCGACGGCGGTGCCACCTTCGCCCCGCTGCAGATGCCCGGCACGGACACCAACTGGCGCGCGGTGGCCCTGTCCAGCGACGGCAATGCGTTGACGGTGGCCGCGGGCACGTTCACCGCCCTCACGGGCCAGCTCTACACGTCGGTCGGCAACCGCACCAGCTACGGCCCGGGCCGCCTGGAGGGCGGTCGGGGCTCGTCGGTGGAACTGGTCTTCGACGGGGCCACGCCGGAGGGCGCCGCGCGCTGGAGCGTTCGCTCCTCGAGTGGAACCTTCAGCGTGCGCTGAAGTTCGCGCACCGGGCTGCGGCCCGGTGCCGCCGCGCCCTGGCGGCGCGGCGCGGCCGGCGCCTCAGCGCGCCTTGGCGCAGGCCTCGATGACCTGGGCCGCGAGCGGTGCCAGGTCGGCGACCACCCGCATCTCGGCATCGGTGGGCTCGCGCGTTTCGCGGAAGTAGGTGCCGAAGGTGCCCAGCACCCGGCCGTCGGCGCCCTTGATCGGCATGCTCCACGCGCCCCGGAATCCGATCGACAGCGGCAGGTGCCGCAGCTCGGCCCACTTGTCGTCCAGCTGGAAGTCCGGCGTGAGGGTCACCTCGCCCGTGGCGGCCGCCGACGCGCAGGTGCCCAGGCCCGGATGGGGGCGCAGCCGGTCGATCTTGTCCAGGTAGTCCGCCGGCAGGTTGGGCGAGGCGCCGTTGCGCAGCAGGCCTTCCCGGTCGAGCACCAGGATGGAGGCCACCGTGCGACCCTCGGCGAACTGTTCGACGGCCGAGGTCAGCTGCGACAGCGTCTCGCGCGGGGAGGCGCCGCGCGCCAGGAGCTCCGCCACCCGGTTGCGGGTGCGCTGGACGATCTCCTGGGTGTCCCTCCGGGTGGCTTCGCGATTGACGGCGGCATCCATCTGTTCAGTCTATCGCGCCCACCGTCCGGCTCAGTCCCAGGCCGGATAATCGGGGGCGGAACGGCAAGGCACACCCAATAAGTCCGCAGCCGGACGCGGAACGAGGCGCCGGCGCGGTAGGGCGCGGCATGGAGGAGAGTCCCCTGAACACCGAAGAGATGGCCCTGAAGGCCGACGGTCACACGCCCATGATGGCCCAGTACCTCGCCATCAAGGCCCAGCACCCGAAGACGCTGGTGTTCTACCGCATGGGCGACTTCTACGAGCTGTTCTACGCCGACGCCGAGAAGGCCGCGCGCCTGCTGGACATCACGCTCACCCGCCGCGGCAATTCGGCCGGCCAGCCGGTGGTGATGGCGGGCGTGCCCTTCCATTCGGTCGAGGGCTACCTGGCCCGCCTGATCCGGCTGGGCGAGTCGGTCGCCATCTGCGAGCAGGTGGGCGACGTCGGGGCGTCCAAGGGCCCGGTGGAACGCAAGGTGGTGCGCGTGGTCACGCCCGGCACGCTGACCGACACCGAGTTGCTCTCCGACAAGTCCGAGGCCGTGCTGCTGGCGGTGCACCAGGGCTCGCGCCACCGCTGCGGCCTGGCCTGGCTGTCGGTGACGCAGGGCGCGCTGCAGCTGGCCGAATGCGCCGGCGACGAGGTCGAGGCCTGGGTGGCGCGCATCGCGCCCAGCGAGCTGCTCTACAGCGCGGAGGCGACGCCCGTCTTCACCCAGCGCCTGAACGCGCTGCGCTTTTCCACCAGCGTCTCGCTCACCGAGCGCCCGGCCTTCCAGTTCGACGCCGGCCTGGGCCTGCGCAAGCTGCTGGAGCAGCTCAACGCCGCCACGCTGGCGGCCTGGGGCGCGGACGAACTCACCCACGCGCACGCCGCGGCCGCCGCGCTGCTCAGCTATGCCGAACACACCCAGGGCCGCGCCCTGTCGCACGTGCACAGCCTGCAGGTGCAGCGCGACGACGAGCTGATCGACCTGCCCATCACCACCCGCCGCAACCTGGAGCTGGTGCAGACGCTGCGCGGCGAGGACTCGCCCACCCTGTTCTCGCTGCTGGACACCTGCATGACCGGCATGGGCAGCCGCCTGCTCAAGTGCTGGCTGCTGGAGCCGCGGCGCGAGCGCACGCAGGCGCAGGACCGGCTCGATGCCATCGAGCTGCTGCGCGGCGGCGCCTGGCAGCGGCTGCGCGCCGAGCTCAAGGGCACCAGCGACGTGGAGCGCATCACCGCCCGCACGTCGCTGCGCCAGGTGCGCCCGCGCGAGCTGGTGGGGCTGCGCCAGTCGCTCGACAAGGCGCTGCAGCTGGCCGGTGCGCTGGAAGGCGGCACGGACCTGTTGGCGCGCCTGCGCGCCGACCTGGCCCCGCCGCCCGGCTGCGCGCAGCTGCTGCAGCACACGCTGATGGAAGAACCGGCGGCGCTGGTGCGCGACGGCGGCGTGATCGCGGCCGGCCACGATGCCGAGCTGGACGAGCTGCGCGCCATCCAGGTGAACGCCGACGGCTTCCTGCTGGAGCTGGAACGGCGCGAGCGCGAGCGCAGCGGCATCGCCAACCTCAAGGTGCAGTTCAACCGCGTGCACGGCTTCTACATCGAGGTGAGCCAGGGCCAGCTGGACAAGGTGCCGGCCGACTACCGCCGCCGCCAGACGCTGAAGAACGCCGAACGCTTCATCACGCCGGAGCTCAAGGCCTTCGAGGACAAGGCGCTGTCGGCCCAGGAAAGGGCGCTGGCGCGCGAGAAGTTCCTCTACGAGCAGCTGCTGGACGCCCTGCAGCCGCACGTGCCCGCGCTCGGCCGGCTGGCGCGCGCGCTGGCGTCCGTCGACGCGCTGTGCGCGCTGGCCGAACGCTCGCTCACGCTGGGCTGGTGCCGGCCGCAGTTCACCCGCGAACCCGGCATCGAGATCACCGGCGGCCGCCATCCGGTGGTGGAGGCGCGCCTGGCCGAAACCTCCGGCGGCGCCTTCATCGCCAACGACACGCGGCTGGGCCCCAGGCAGCGCATGCAGGTCATCACCGGCCCCAACATGGGCGGCAAGAGCACCTACATGCGGCAGGTAGCGCTGGTCTGCCTGCTGGCGGCGATGGGCTCGTACGTGCCGGCCACGGCCTGCCGGCTCGGGCCGATGGACGCCATCCACACCCGCATCGGCGCGGCCGACGACCTGGCCAACGCCCAGTCCACCTTCATGCTGGAGATGACCGAGGCGGCGCAGATCCTGCATTCGGCCTCGCCGCAGAGCCTGGTGCTGATGGACGAGATCGGCCGCGGTACGTCCACCTTCGACGGCCTCGCCCTGGCCTCGGGCATCGCCGCGCACCTGCACGACCGGACGCAGGCCTTCACCCTGTTCGCCACGCACTACTTCGAGCTGACCGAGTTCCCGGCCCGGCACCACTGCGCGGTGAACGTGCACGTCAGCGCCACCGAATCGGGCAGCGACATCGTGTTCCTGCACGAGATCCAGCCCGGCCCGGCCAGCCGCAGCTACGGCATCCAGGTGGCCCGGCTGGCCGGCATGCCGGCCGCGGTGGTCAACCATGCGCGCCATGCGCTCGCCGCGCTCGAGCAGCAGCAGGAGGCCGCGCGCGAGCAGGTCGACCTGTTCGCGCCGCCGCCCGAGCCGGTGCGCCAGGGCCCCAGCCCGGCCGAGGCCGCGCTGGCCGCGCTGGACCCGGATACGATGAGCCCGCGCGAAGCACTGGACGCGCTCTACGCGCTGAGGAAGAAACTGGAACCGAAATGACCTACTGCGTCGGCATCAAACTCAATGCAGGCCTGGTGTTCCTGTCCGACTCGCGCACCAACGCGGGGGTGGACCACATCAGCACCTTCCGCAAGATGATCGTGTACGAGCGGCCCAACGACCGCTTCATGGTGCTGCTGACGGCCGGCAACCTGTCGATCTCGCAGTCGGTGCGCGAGATCCTGCAGGTGGAGCAGCTCAAGGACCCCGAGGGCGGCGAGCCGATCACCATCTGGAACGCGCGCAGCATGTTCGACGCCGCCCGCGTGCTGGGCCAGGCGGTGCGCCGCGTCTACGAGCGCGACGGCGAGTCGCTCAAGTACGCCGGCGTGGAGTTCAACATCTCCATGATCTTCGGCGGTCAGATCCGGGGCGAGGGCATGCGCCTGTTCTCCGTGTACTCGGCCGGCAACTTCATCGAGGCCACGCCGGAGACGCCCTACTTCCAGATCGGCGAGTCCAAGTACGGCAAGCCGGTGCTGGACCGCGTGCTCACGCCCGACACGCCGCTGGACGAAGCCGCCAAGTGCGCCCTGGTGTCGATGGACTCCACCATGAAGTCCAACCTCTCGGTCGGCCCGCCGCTGGACCTGGTGGTGTACGAGGCCAACCAGTTCCAGAGCGACCGGCTGGTGTGCATCGACATGGCCAACCCGTACTACCGCATGCTGCATTCCAGCTGGGGCCAGAAGCTGCGCGAGGTGTTCGACAGCCTGGACGATCCGGTCTGGGACGACGCCCACACCGACACGCCGCTGAAGGTGACCGATGCGCAGAACAAGCCGCTGAAGAAGATCACGCGGCCGGAAGAAAAACTGATCTGACGCCGCGCGCCTCGGGCACCGTGCCGGTCATCCCCGCGAATTGATCTCGTCATTCCCGCGAAGGCGGGAATCCAGAGCTTTCCTCTCGGCGCACGCGCCCCCTGGATTCCCGCCTTCGCGGGAATGACGGCCTTGCCTGGATCCCTGCCCTTCGCGGGGACGACGCCCCTGATATGTCCCTCATCGTCTTCTCCCACGCCAACAGCTTTCCCGCCGCCACCTACGGCGTGCTTTTCCGGCAGCTGCGCTCGCGCGGCTTCACGGTCAAGGCGGTCGACAAATTCGGCCACGACGAGCGCTATCCCGTCACCGACAACTGGCCGCACCTGGTGCAGCAGCTGCACGACTTCGCCGAACGCGAGGTGGCGCGGGCGGGCGAGCCGGCCTTCCTGGTGGGCCACTCGCTGGGCGGCATTCTCAGCCTGCTGTGCGCGGCCCGGCACCCGCAGCTGGCGCGCGGCGTGCTGCTGTTGGACTCGCCGGTGATCGGCGGCTGGAAGGCCACCGCGCTGGGCGCGGCCAAGTCGACGCAGCTGGTGGGATCCATCTCGCCCGGCCGCATCAGCCGCAAGCGCCGCCACCGCTGGCCCGACCCCGAAACGGCGATGGAGCATTTCCGCCACAAGAAGGCCTTCGCGCGCTGGGACGAGCAGGTGCTGCGCGACTACGTCCACCTGTGCACCCACGACGAGGGCGGCGAGCGGGTCCTCTCGTTCGACCGCGACATCGAGACCGCCATCTACAACACGCTGCCGCACCACCTGGAACGCGTGCTCAAGCGCCATCCGCTGCGCTGCCCGGCGGCATTCGTCGGCGGCCTGCAGTCGCTGGAGCTGCGCCAGGTCGGCCTGGCCCTGACCACCCAGGTGACGCAGGGGCGCATGGCCATGCTCGATGGCAGCCACCTGTTCCCGATGGAGCAGCCGCTCGCCACGGCGGCGGCCATCGAAGCCCTGCTGCGCTCTTTGGAGAGCGCTGCCTAGGAGTCTGCGCGGGCGCCCCCGTCCTACAGCGGCCCGCCGAAGAGCCCGACAACCACGGATGGGCTCGAGGCCTCAAGATGGAGGCATGCCAACAGCGATCCTGCGCTCAGCGCCCAAGGCCCCTCCCCTGTCCCTGCTCGCCATGGAGCCGTTGCGCGCCATGTTCGATTTCGCCGCCGCCGCTCTCGCCGTGCGCGCGGCAGCGGTGGGCGACGGCCATCCGGTCATGGTGTTCCCCGGCCTCGGGGGCGCGCCCTTCACCACCTCCCACCTGCGCGGCCACCTGGACGGCTGCGGCTTCACCGCCCACTGCTGGGGGCGCGGCATCAACACCGGCCCCAGCGGCGACTTCGACGACTGGCTGGACGGGCTGGAGGAAGACGTGGAAGACCGGTTCGAGCAGGACGGCCGCAAGGTCAGCCTGGTGGGCTGGAGCCTGGGCGGCATCTATGCCCGCGAGCTGGCCAAGCGCCGGCCGGAATGCGTGCGGCAGGTGATCACCCTGGGCACGCCGTTCGCGTCGATGCGCGGCGCCACGCATGCCGACTCGGTCTACAAGCTCCTGAACGGCGACGCCGCCGGAGTCACGCCCCAACTGAAGGCGCGCCTGCGCCAGTGTCCGCCGGTGCCGACCACCTCGATCTACAGCAAGAGCGACGGCGTGGTGTGCTGGCAGGACTGCATCGAGCGCCGCTCGCCGCTGGCGGAAAGCGTGGAAGTCTCGGCCAGCCACCTGGGCATGGCGACCCACCCCGGGGTGCTGGGCATCGTGGTGGACCGGCTCGCGCAGCCGGAAGGCAAATGGCGCCGCTGGCGCAACAAGCCGGTGAATTGAGCTAGTCGGACGACGGCCGGTCGTCCAGGTCCGCGGGCTTGCTGCGGCGGGCGCGATAGCCGTGGCGTCGCAGGTTGTCCAGGGCGCTGGCCGAGCCTACGCCCCAATTGCTGTCATTGGCGGATTCGTCCGTGGGACGCTTTCCCTGCGCCGGTGCTTTGTCTTCGGGCGCCTTCGCGTCCGGGCCTCGATCCTGCTGGTCCATCCTTGCTGCCTTGGCTGTCCTGGGGGCAGCCTCGAGCCATGATGATCCGCTGCATATCCGATGGGTGTCGGACGCGAAGCCTGCGCGAGTAGGACGCGACGCGCACGGCGGGCGTGCAGCGCGCAGCAAACTTCACTCCGTCCAGTCGACCCAGCCCATCGATGCGGTCAGCAGCACCACGATGCCGAAGGCGATGCGGTACCAGGCGAAGGGCGTGAAGCTGTGGCTGGAGATGTAGCGCAGCAGCCAGCGCACGCAGGCCCAGGCGCTGATGAAGGAGAACACCAGGCCGACCGCGAACATGGGCAGGTCCTGCATCGAGAGCAGGCCGCGGTCCTTGTAGAGGCTGTACGCGCCCGCGCCGATCAGTGTGGGGATGGCCAGGTAGAACGAGAAGTCGGTGGCCGCCTTGCGCGACAGCCCCAGCAGCATCCCGCCGATGATGGTGGCGCCGCTGCGGCTGGTGCCCGGGATCATGGCCAGGCACTGCACCAGGCCGACCTTGATGGCGTCCAGCGCGCTCATCTGGTCCACGTCCTCGATGCGCACGCTGCCCTGCTGCCGCCGCTCGGCCCACAGGATCACCAGCCCGCCCAGGATGAAGGTGGTGGCCACCACCTCGGGGGTGAACAGGTGCTCCTTGATGGCCTTGCCCAGGGCCAGCCCGAGCAGCACGGCCGGGAAGAAGGCGATCAGCACGTTGAGCGCGAAGCGCTGGGCCTGGCGCTGGGTCGGCAGGGCCGCCACCGTGCTGCTGATCTTCTGCCAGTAGACGATGATGACCGCGAGGATGGCGCCGGTCTGGATCGCGATGTCGAAGACCTTGGCCTTGGCGTCGACGAAGCCGAGCAGCGAGCCCGCCAGGATCAGGTGGCCGGTGCTGGAGATCGGCAGGAACTCGGTGAGCCCCTCGACCACGCCCATGATCGCGGCCTTTACCAGCAGGACGACATCCACTCGCTCTCCCTTTTCCTCGATGTGAATCGCGGATTATCGATTGCCTCAGCAATGATTTCGGCGCGAATGGCCCGATCGGCTCACAGCCGTCGCGCATCGGCGCCCGCCTACAGGTCAAGGGGAGCACGACCGATGCCGCCGCGCCACACGCGGGCTGAAATGGAAGCATCAGCAGCCTTCGAAGGAGTCCCTCATGGAACGAGACAAGCCGGCGGCCCGCGGCGCGCCCAGGATGCCCGACGCCCGCGTGCGTGAAGTCGGGCGTGAGATCGAGCGCGATGCCGAGGGCAAGGAGCTGGGACCGCACCCGGTGGGCACCGCCGTGGGCGGCGTGGCGGGCGCGGTCGCGGCGGGCGCGGCGGCCGGCAGCATCGCCGGGCCGATCGGCGCCGCCGTCGGGGGCGCGATCGGGGCGGTGGCGGGCGGCTTGGCCGGCTCGCTGGCGGCCGACGCCGTCGTCGATCCCGAGCAGGAGGACGAGTACTGGCGCGGCAATTGGCAGCAGCGCGAGTACGCCAAAGGCGACTTCAGCTACGAGCAGGACTGGAGCCCGGCCTACCGCTACGGCGTGGAGGCGTACAACCGCCATCCCAGGCGCGACTTCGACGAGCTGGAGGGCGACCTGTGCGATGGCTGGAGCGGCTCTTGCGGCGGGTCGCGGCTGGACTGGCAGCGTGCGCGGCCGGCGTCGCGAGAGGCGTGGGACCGGGCGCGTGCGCTGGCGGCGGGGAACCTGCCGCGCGAGGGCGGTCCGGACAAGCCGTAGGCCGAGAGGCGGACGCACTGGGTCCCCGCCTCCGCGGGGACGACGAGTTGCCGTCATTCCCGCGAAGGCGGGAATCCAGAGCTCCCGCCTTCACCCCGGCCGCAGCGCCTCGCGCAGCTGCGCCGCGCACAGCTGCACCGCCACGATGGCCTCGTCGATCACCCGGCCCATGGTGATGAAGCCGTGGATCTGCCGCTCGAAATTCACCAGCGCCGCGCGGCTGCCCGCCTCGGTGAGCTTCTGCGCATAGGCCAGGCCT
Organism: Ramlibacter sp. Leaf400; assembly: GCF_001424545.1. Taxonomy (GTDB): domain Bacteria; phylum Pseudomonadota; class Gammaproteobacteria; order Burkholderiales; family Burkholderiaceae_C; genus Ramlibacter. Next base: position 412,365 of record NZ_LMQL01000011.1, read on the forward strand.
TCGTCACGCAGCGGGTCGTAGCCGGCGATGAGCACGAAAGCCGGCGGCAGCTTCGAATGGTCCTCGTGCAGCAGCGGCGACGCACGCCAGTCCAGGTCGTGCTTCGGGTCGTCGATGTAGTGGTCGTGGAAGTACGTGATCGAGTCGCGCGTGAGCAGGTAGCCCTGCCCGTTGGTCTGGTGCGAGGGCCAGCCGCGCCGCTGGTCGGTGGCCGGGTAGATGAGCAGCTGGAACGCGATGGGCAGCCCGCCGCGGTCGCGCGCCTCCAGCGCGACCACCGCCGCCAGGTTGCCGCCGGCGCTGTCGCCGCCGACCGCCAGCCGGGCCGGGTCGAGCTTCAGCTGCGCGGCATTCGCATGCACCCAGCGCGTGGCCGCGATGGCATCGTCCACGGCCGCGGGGAAGCGGTTCTCCGGCCCCATGCGGTAGTCCACCGACACCACCGCGCAGCCCGAGCCGTTGGCCAGCTGGCGGCACAGCACGTCGTGCGAGTCGCGGTTGCCGATCACCCAGCCGCCGCCGTGGTAGTAGACGAGCACCGGCAGCACCTGTGCGGCCGAAGCGCCCATCGGCCGGTAGAGCCGCAGCGGGATCTCGCCGCCCGGGCCGGGCGCGGCCAGGTCGCGGGCCAGGGCCACTTCGGGCGGGTCGGGCTGGGTGACGGCGCGCCGCACCAGGTAGTACTCGCGCGCCTTCTCCGGCGTCAGCGTGTGGGTGGGCGGGATGCCCTTTTCCTCGATCAGGCGCAGCAGCGCCTGGGCCTGGGGGTGCAGCATCGGGGTCTCCTCGGCAGCGGTGTGAGCGCCGCAGTCTGACACAGCGCCCGCTCGTCATTCCCGCGGAGGCGGGAATCCAGTGCATCCGCTTTCGCGGACTGCCGGAAGCCCTGGGTCCCCGCCTTCGCGAGGACGACGGCCTTGTTTTTCACTCCCGCTTTCCAGCGCTTCGTCGGCCCCTGCGGCGGTTCGTCGCGCCGACGTCGCGGCGCCCCGGCCCCGCGAGCACAGTCCCCCCATCGAAGACGCCACCAGGAGCACCGCCATGGAACTCACCCCCGTCATCGCCGTCCACATGACCGCCGCGCTGGGCGCGCTGGCCACCGGTCCGGTCGCGCTGTGGGCCCGCCGCGCCGGCGCGCAGCGGCCCAAGCTGCACCGCGCCTTCGGCTACGCCTGGGTCACGCTGATGCTGGTGACCGCGCTCTCGGCGCTGTTCATCCGCGACTTCCAGCTGCCCAACCTGGCCGGCTACACGCCCATCCACCTCCTCGTGCCGGTCACGCTGATCAGCCTTTTCGGCGCCTTCTACAAGCTGGCCCAGGGCAACATCGCCGGCCACCGGATGGTGATGCGCAACCTGTACCTGGGCGCCTGCGTGACGGCGGGCCTCTTCACCCTGCTGCCCAACCGCTACCTCGGCCGGATGCTCTGGAGCGCGGTCGGGCTGGCCTGACCTCTTCCCCTTACCTGACTCAACCCAACCCAAGGAGCACGAGCCATGGACACGAACCTCAGCGACAGCGACCTCGAACGCATCGCCCGCCGCCGCGCGGGGGCCCGCCTGGGCTGGTACATCCACGCCGGCGTCTACGTGGTGGTCACCACGGCGCTGGGCCTGCTGTCCGCGCTGGGCGGCCGGTCCTGGGCGGTGTACCCGGCCCTGGGCTGGGGCACCGGCGTCGCGATCCACGGCCTGGTGGTGTTCTTCCTCACCGACGGCAGCGGCGTCTACGAGCGCCTGGTGCAGCAGGAGCGCCTGCGCCTGTCCCTGCGGCGCGACGCCCGGTGAGCGCTGCCTAGAATGCCCTGCTGATGTCCGCCCCCGCCGCCGATCGCACCCTCCCGCTCTTGCCCGGCGTGCGCATCGACCCGCGCTCGAAGGCGCGCCACCTGCTGCAGACCTGGCTGTTCTGCCTGGCCATCGCGCTGCTGCAGGTGGGCTTCGAGCCGAACAAGCCCTTCCTGCCGGCGCTGGCCTTCTCGCTGTCGATCGGCAGCATCAGCTGGGCGGTGGTGGACCTGGGGCGGCATTTCTTCCCTTCCTCGCGCGAGACCGGCTGGCCCGACCGCCTGCCCGGCCTGGTGCTGGTGCTGCTGGGCATCCTGGCCGGCTTCTTCGGCGGCACCGCGCTGGGCGACGCGCTGTGCCGCACCTTCGGCTGGTACGGCGACGTGGTGCCGGTGCACGACGCCGCCAACCACCGCTCGGCCCTGCTGATCACCGCCATGGCCGGCGTGGTGGCGAGCTTCTACTTCTACAGCATCAACCGCGGCCACTACCTCGAGAACAAGATGGCCGAGGCGCGCCGCCACGCCGACGAGGCCCGGCTCAAGCTGCTGGAGACGCAGCTGGAGCCGCACATGCTGTTCAACACGCTGGCCAACCTGCGGGCGCTGATCGCGGTCGACCCGCCGCGGGCGCAGCGCATGCTCGACCACATGATCGCGTACCTGCGCGCCACGCTGGACGCTTCGCGCGCCACCACGCATCCGTTGCAGGTGGAGTTCGACCGGGTGCGCGACTACCTGGAGCTGATGGCCATCCGCATGGGGCCGCGGCTGTCGTACGGCCTGGACCTGCAGCCGGAGCTCACGCAGCAGCCCGTGCCCACGCTGCTGCTGCAGCCGCTGGTGGAGAACGCGATCCAGCACGGGCTGGAACCGCAGGTCGAAGGCGGGCGGCTCGACGTGCAGGCGCGCACCGAAGGCGGCCAGCTGGTGATCGAGGTCCGCGACACCGGCATGGGTGCGCCTTCGCCGCTGCTCGAAGGCGACGGCTTCGGCCTGGTGCAGGTGCGCGAGCGCCTGGCCACGCTGTACGGGCCGGCGGCGCAGCTGTCTTTCGAGCCCCTGCACCCGGACTTGCTCCCTCCCCCGCTGGGGGAGGGCCGGGGTGGGGGCACTCCCGGCCTGCGCGTCACCCTCCGCCTTCCCCTCGGACGCGCATGACCGCGCCCACCGCCCTCATCGCCGAAGACGAGCCCCTGCTGGCCCAGGCGCTGCAGGCCGAGCTGGCGCGCGCCTGGCCGCAGTTGCGCATCGTGGCCACCGTGGGCGACGGCGCCTCGGCCGTGCGCGAGGCGCTGGCGCACCAGCCCGACGTGCTGTTCTTCGACATCCGCATGCCGGGCGTGGGCGGCCTGGACGCCGCCGTTCAGCTGGCCGACGAGTGGCCGGCCGGCGCGCCCTTCCCGGCGCTGGTGTTCGTCACCGCCTACGACCAGTACGCGGTGCAGGCCTTCGAGGCGCAGGCGGTCGACTACGTGCTCAAGCCGGTGCAGCCGGCGCGGCTGGAGCGTACCGTCGCGCGCCTGAAGGACCAGCTGGCGCAACGCGGCGACGAGCCGGGCCTGGACGCCGCCGTCGAGCGGCTGCGCCACCTGCTGGCCGCGCCGCCCGCGGCCTCGGCACCGCTCAAGGTGATCCAGGCCGGCGTGGGCAACAGCATCCGCGTGGTGCCGGTGGCCGAAGTGCTGGTGTTCGAGGCCGCCGACAAGTACGTGCGGGTGCTCACCGCCGGGCAGGAGCTGCTGATCCGCACGCCGCTCAAGGACCTGCTGCCGCAGCTCGATGCCAGCGAGTTCTGGCAGGTGCACCGGGGCACGGTGGTGCGGGCGTCGGCCATCGAGGCGGTGACGCGGGACGAGGCGGGCAAGCTGCACCTGGCGGTCCGCGGCCGGCCGGAAAAGCTGGCGGTGAGCCGGCTCTATTCGCACCTGTTCAAGGCGATGTGAAACCGATGGGTTGAATCCATCCGCGCGCCTGCTGCGTATCGGCTCCTGACGCCCGACGTCACTTTCGCAGACCGAACAGGAGCCCGACATGAACCGACCCGCCCTTCTCGCCGCCGCCGCGGCCACCACCCTGCTGGCCGCCTGCGCCGGCACGCCGATGGCCATGAGCAAGCCCTTCAGCCAGAGCGGCCTGCCGGCCGCCGTTCAGGTGCCCGCCGGCCACAAGGTGGCGATGGAAACCGTGGGCGCCGGCGACATCACCTATGAATGCCGCGTGAAGGCCGACATGCCCGGCCAGTTCGAGTGGGTCTTCGTCGGACCCGATGCGAAGCTGATGGACCGCGGTGGCAAGCAGGTCGGCCGCTATTTCGGCCCGCCCGCGACCTGGGAGAACATGGACGGCTCCAAGGTCACCGCCACCCAGGTGGCCGTGGCCCCGGCCGCCGCCGGCAGCATCCCGCTGCAACTGGTCAAGGCCAACCCCGCCATGGGCAGCGGCGCGATGACCGGCACCACCTACATCCAGCGCGTCGCCACCCAGGGCGGCGTGGCGCCGGCGATGGCCTGCGCCCAGGGGAACGTGGGTGCCAAGCAGGTGGTGAAGTACCAGGCGGATTACATCTTCTACAAGGCGATGTGAGCGGCCTTCGTCATTCCCGCGGAGGCGGGAATCCAGTGCGTCCGCTTTCGCGGACTGCCGGAAGCACTGGGTCCCCGCCTTCGCGGGGATGACGGGACGGGCGCGTTCGACGGAACAGGAACTACCGCGCCGTCACCGACGCCCACCACTCCCGCGCCGTCGCCTTCAGCGTCGCCACCGCCTCCGGATCGCCCTTCCACAGCGCCGACAGGTATGACCGGGCCTGCTTGGTCGTGACGTGCGGCGGGATCGGCATCACGTTGGGGTCGGTCACCATGTCCAGCAGCACCGGCCGGTCGGACGACAGCGCCTCCTCCCAGGCCAGCCCCACCTGCTCGGGCCGGTCGATGCGGATGCCGCGCAGGCCCAGCATCCGGGCGTAGTCGGCATACGGGAAAGGCGGCAGCAATTGCGAGGCATCGAAGCGCGGGTTGCCCGCAGTGCCGCGCTGCTCCCAGGTGACCATGTTGAGGTCGCCGTTGTTCAGCACCATCACGATCAGTCGCGGGTCCTGCCACTGCTTCCAGCGGTCGGCCACGGTGATCAGCGAGTTCAGGCCCATCATCTGCATCGCGCCGTCGCCCAGCAGCGCGAACACCGGGCGGTTGGGATGCGCCAGCTTGGCGGCCAGTGCGTACGGCATCGCACAACCCATCGAGGCCAGCCCGCCGGACACCGAGCCCATCATGCCGCCCCGAAATCGCAGGTCGCGCGCGTACCAGCCGGCCACGGTGCCGGAGTCGCACATCACCATCGCGTCGTCGGGCAGGCGCGACGACAGTTCCCAGAACACGCGCTGCGGATTGATAGGCCGGGCGTCGCTCATCGCGCGCTCCTCCATCACCTTCCACCAGCGCGCCACGCCGGCCTCGACCTGCGCGCGCCAGGCGCGATCGGCCTTGGGCTTGAGCAGCGGCAGCAGGGCCTGCAGGGTGAGCTTGCTGTCGCCCACCAGGTTGACCTCCATCGGGTAGCGCAGGCCCAGGCGGCGGCTGTCCAGGTCGATCTGCACGCCGCGCGCCGCGCCCTCCTTGGGCAGGAACTCCGAATACGGGAAGCTCGACCCCACCATCAGCAGCGTGTCGCAGCCCTCCATCAGCTCCCAGCTCGGCTGCGTGCCCAGCAGGCCGATGGCGCCGGTCACGAACGGCAGGTCGTCGGACACGGCCGCCTTGCCCAGCAGCGCCTTGGCGATGCCGGCGCCCAGGCGGTCGGCCACCTCCAGCAACTCGTGCCCCGCCTGCAGCGCGCCCGCGCCGGCCAGGATGGCGACGCGCTCGCCCGCATTGAGCACGTCCGCTGCCGCCTGCAGCGCCGAGGCGCCCGGCACGCCGGCCTGCGAGGTCAGCCCGATGCCGGTGTGCACCGTGCCGTGCTCGCGCGGCGGCGTCTCCACCGCGGGCTCATCCTGCAGGTCGTGCGGCAGGATCACGCAGGTTACGGTGCGGCGGTCGCGCGCGATGCGCATGGCGCGGTCGACCAGGTGCCGCACCTGGCCGGGCGCCATCGCCGTCTGCACGTACTCGTTCGCCACGTCCTTGAAGAGCGAGGCCAGGTCCACCTCCTGCTGGTAGTCGCCGCCCATGGCGGTGCGGGCCTGCTGGCCGACCAGGGCCACCACCGGCTGGTGGTCCGCCTTGGCGTCGTAGAGGCCATTGAGCAGGTGGATCGCGCCCGGGCCCGACGTGGCCATGCACACGCCCACCTCGCCGGTGAACTTGGCATGCGCGCAGGCCATGAAGGCCGCCAGCTCCTCGTGGCGCGCCTGGATGAACTGCATGCGGTCGCCGATGCGCCCGAAGGCGCCCATCAGCCCGTTGATCCCGTCGCCGGGATAGCCGAACACGCGCCGCACGCCCCAGGCGTGCAAGCGTTCGAGGATCTGGTCGCCCACGGTCTTGCCCATCGGCGAAGACTAGGCAGGGGGGCGGCAGCGCGGCGTCGGTGCAGCGCACGCCGCGCAGTAGGCCGCCACGCGCGTCGCGTTGGAACGCATGCCAACTCGCGCGGAACAGGTCCCAACCGACAACAAATGCGGCCCCGTCCTACAGGGCCGGGGGGCCTGCTGCGGTTTACTACGGCATCGGTTTTGCAGGGCGGGCCGTACCACAGGTCGACCCACCCCGCTACGGAAATCACCCCGACTCCTCTGAGTCCCCTCCTCCTCCGGGGTGAGCTGGTCCGGCCCTCCGTCCCGCGACTGGCATGTTGCCCCCAGGCCCAAAGCCTGGGGGCTCTTTTTTGGGCGCCTGCTTTTGCCTCCTTGCCACTTGTCCTAGGCGATGCCGGAACGCGCCTGTGGGCCTCGCCTGCGAAAACTGTAGGAGAAGGCAAACAGGTAAGGTCCCTCCTACCGGCGCTCTTGAAGGGCTCGGTCAACGCGGGCGCGTACGGCGCGATACCGTGTCTTCACACGCCGGATACAGAGGATGGTCCGGCGGCAAGACACAACACCATGGCCCGCGACGACGACTCCCCCCGTGACCCCGAGAGCAAGCGCAATGGCTCGGGCGCGGCGGCGCGCAGCGTGCAGCGGGACCGGCCGGGCGCCAGCTGGACGGCGCGGATCGGCCGCAGCGGCTACGGCATGGAAAGCATCCGCCCGCACCTGAGGGCCCAGCTCGAGCAGCAGCGGCTGTTGCGCCCTTCGTTCCCCGAGGACTACGGGCCCGACGGGGACGAAACCCGCAAGCCATGAAAAAAGCCCCCGCGGCGCCAATGCGCTTGCGGGGGCAGCCTTGGAGAGAACCGAAAGAGGGTTCGCCCTTCAGCGATCACTCATCTTCAATCAATCCCAGTGGCGGTTCTTCTTCCAGTGCTTGCCGCCGTGGCCGTGGCCGCCGTGGCTGCGCCAGTGGTGGCCGTGTTGGTGGCCGCCGTACGAGCGGTACACCGGGCCGTGCACTACCACCGGAGCCAGGTAGCCGTTGGGGTAGACCATCTGCGGCTGCGGCGCGTAGATGACCTGGGGTTGCGCGTAGACGACCTGCGGCGTCGCCACATAGACCGGCGCCGGCTGCACGATCACCGGCCGGTGGTTGCCCACGCCGACGCTGACGCCGGGTGCGGCATCGACGCCGACGGACCAATACACGTCCCTCGCCTGCGCACCGCCGGCGGCGGCCAGCCCGAGGGCCGCGACCGCGAGGGCCTTGGAAAACAGGGAACGGAACAGCATGTGAAATCTCCTGCAACGGTTTCAGGGGCGGCGAACACACGCCCTCTGTGCGTATTTAACGCTGCGGCTGGGGTGGCGACTACGGCTGCACGGTCAAGACCGTTGCCAGACGTAACCCCGTCGAGTTCGGGGTAACCCGAAGGGCCCACCTAGAATGCCCTTCAATATGACTTCCCCCGCCGAGAAAGACAGCGTCAAGCCCAGCAATTTCCTGCGCCAGATCATCGAGCGCGACCTGGAACAGGGCACGTACGCGCAGCGGCACTGGGCCGGCCACCCCGCCGACGCCGCCGCGCACCACGCCGGCTCCGCCGACCCGGCGCGCATCCGCACCCGTTTCCCGCCCGAACCCAACGGCTACCTGCACGTGGGCCACGCCAAGAGCATCTGCCTGAACTTCGGGCTGGCGCGCGACTACGGCGGCGTGTGCCACATGCGCTTCGACGACACCAATCCCGAAAAAGAGGAGATGGAGTACGTCGAAGGCATCAAGGACGCGGTGCGCTGGCTCGGGTTCAGCTGGGAGGCCCACGGCACCCGCCACCTGTACCAGGCCAGCGAGTACTTCGACTTCATGTACCGCGCCGCCGAATACCTGGTGGAGGCGGGCCTGGCCTACGTGGACGAACAGTCGCCCGAGGAGATGCGCGCCAACCGCGGCGACTTCTCGCGCCCCGGCGTGGACAGCCCCTTCCGCAGCCGCAGCATCGAGGAGAACCTGCAGCGCCTGCGCGACATGCGGGACGGCAAGCTCCCCGACGGCGCCGCGGTGCTGCGCGCCAAGATCGACATGGCCAGCCCCAACATCAACCTGCGGGACCCGGCCCTCTACCGCATCAAGCACGCCGAGCACCACCACACCGGCGACAAGTGGTGCATCTACCCGATGTACACCTACGCGCACCCGATCGAGGACGCGCTGGAGAACATCACCCACAGCATCTGCACGCTGGAGTTCGAGGACCAGCGGCCGTTCTACGACTGGCTGCTGGACCGCCTGTCGGAAGGCGGCCTGATCAACACGCCGCATCCGCGCCAGTACGAGTTCGCGCGGCTGAACCTCACCTACGTGGTCACCAGCAAGCGCAAGCTCAAGCAGCTGGTGGACGAGGGCCACGTGAGCGGCTGGGACGACCCCCGCATGCCCACCATCGTCGGCCTGCGCCGGCGCGGCTACACGCCCGAGAGCCTGCAGCTTTTCAGCGAGCGCATCGGCGTGAGCAAGGCCAACGGCTGGATCGACTTCAGCATCCTGGAAGCCGCCCTGCGCGACGACCTCGACCCCAAGGCCGCCCGCGCCATGGCGGTGCTGGACCCGGTGAAGCTGGTGATCGAGAACTGGGGCGAGGTGATGGGCGGCGACGACGTGCTGGACGAATGCAGCGCGCCGGTGCACCCGCACGACGAATCCCGCGGCCGCCGCAAGTTCATGTTCGGGCGCGAGCTGTGGATCGAGCGCAGCGACTACGAAGAGACGCCGCCCAAGGGCTTCTTCCGCCTGTTCCCCGGAAACAAGGTGCGCCTGAAGTACGGGCACGTCATCGAGTGCATCGGCGCGGACAAGGACGCGAACGGCGCGGTGACGCAGGTGCGCGCCAAGCTGGTCCCCGACACCAAGAGCGGCACGCCGGGCGCGGATGCGGTGAAGGTGAAGGGGAACATCAGCTGGGTGGGCGTGGCCGACGGGCTGAGGGCGGAAGTGCGGTTGTATGACCGGCTGTTTGCCGTGGCGCAGCCAGATACGGGGGAGAAGGACTTCCTGGAGGAGCTGAATCCGGAGTCGTTGAAGGTGGTGACGGCGTATCTGGAGCCGTCGCTGGCGTCAGCGAAGGGGGATGAGAAGTTTCAGTTCGAGAGGCATGGGTATTTTGTGGCGGATCGGGTGGAGCATCGTGAGAACGGGATACGGCCTATCCTCAATAGAGTCACGGGGCTGAAGGATAGTCGTCCCAGATAACTAAAAAGCAGAGGAAGAAGACATGCAGCAAGGGCCGGTTTCCGCATTTTTTGCCTACGCGTCGGCGCCGACATCTGTCGGCCTCGCAATCGAAAGCTCGATTCTTCAACTTCAGGTCAGGCGCCCCAATCTCACTGCGAAGAGCTGGCGGAGCTTGGATATCGGAGGCAAAGAAATCTCCGCGGCAATCCTCGAACACATCGGGCTATCAGATGTACTGGTAGCCGACGTGACCGTATTGAATTGCAACGTTTTATTCGAGATCGGTTTTGCAATCGGCAAGCGAAAGCGGGTGTTTCTTGTTCGAAACTCGTCAATAAAACAGGACGAACTCGCAGGAGTGCTCGGGATCATTGATACCTTAGGGTACGTGAACTATGACAACGGAGAGGCCCTATGCGCTCACATCACCAGCATCAACAGCATAGACCCGCTCACGGTCCCAAGCCAAAAGGATCAAAAAGCCCCTCTCTATATCAATGTTGGAAAACACAAGACCGAGTTTGAATCAAAAATTATCTCAGCCATCAAAAAGCTGAGAATTTACTTTCGCCAATTCGATCCCAACGAAACGCCGCGTCTATCTGCCATCGAGGCAATCCGTGAGGTCTCCGCGTCCAACGGCGTCATCGTCCACTTCTTGCCTCCAGAGATCGATGAGCAACGGTTGCACAATCTCCGCGGCGCCTTCATTGCGGGCCTTGCCTATGGACTGGAGATCCCCTATCTATTCATCCAATCTGGCGTTGATCAGACTCCTATCGACTATAGAGACCTCGTCGACGTCTGCCTCCACCCAGATCAGTATGGGGAGCTTGTCTCCAAGTTTGGCCCTAAAGTAGTTGAAGCACTTCAACAGTCGATTACTTTCTCCAGTCACACCCCAAGCACTCAACTCGAATCCCTAAACCTTGGTGCTTCATCGGCTGAAAACGAACTGGCGCACCTCGGCGGGTATTACTTGGAGACTGATGCATTTCTTCGGGCGAAGCGAAAAGAAGTCAGGCTTGTTACTGGTCGAAAGGGCTCCGGCAAGACAGCAGTATTCTTTCGCTTACGAGATCAAATTAGATCAAATCGTGAGAATGTCGTCTTGGATCTCAAGCCCGACGGCTATCAACTTCTTAAGTTCAAGGATGCGGTGCTAACAAGCATGGCCGGAGGTACTGTCGAACACACGCTGACCGCGTTTTGGGAGTACCTCCTAATGCTAGAAATTTGCTACAAAATCTTGGAGAAGGATGAAGAGAATCACAAGCGCGATCAGAAACTGTTTGAACCCTATCAACGGCTGCGCGCTTTATACGAATCCGATGCGTATGTGAGAGAAGGCGACTTTGCGGAGCGACTCAGCCAGATGCTCACTCACATCAGCCAAGACTTCGTCACGCAGTTCGGGAGCGTTCGAGAAAGCGTCGCGCTGACGGGACAGCAGCTGACGGCGCTTTTGTATCGGCACGACGTTGCGAAGCTGAGAAAAGAAGTCCATTCCTATTTGCAGTTCAAGAAAGAACTGTGGCTTCTATTTGACAACCTGGATAAAGGATGGCCCACTCACGGTCTCCGAGCAGAAGATCTGGTGATTATTCGTTCGCTCCTTGAAGCGACGAGAAAGATTGAACGGGAACTGCGAAACAGGCAGATCGAGGCCCATTCGGTCGTCTTTTTGCGTAATGACGTTTACGAACTTCTAATCGAAGAGACGCCTGATCGGGGTAAAGAGACACGCGCGAATGTTGATTGGACGGATGCTGACTTGCTCCGGGAGCTAGTTCGAAGGCGCATCATTTTCAGTGAGGAACTCGACACAGAGCCAAGCTTCGAGGTATTGTGGCGCCAACTCTTTGCCCCATATGTTTTCGGCGAGGAAAGTTCGCAGTTCTTACTTGACCGATGCCTCATGAGACCTCGGTGTCTAATCGACCTGATCAATCACTGCAAGGGGTATGCGATCAATCTTCGACACATGAAGGTATTGGAGGACGACATCGAGAAAGGCGTCCGAGCGTACTCAACAAATTTGTTGTCAGAGATCAGCCTTGAAATTCAAGACGTCTTCCCGAAGTACAAAGACGTTCTGTACGCTTTTATCGGTTCGACACGCTCGCTCACCGCGCAGGATGTTCGATCAACATGTACTCAATTCCACGTCGAAGACAATGATGTCGACAATGTCATTGATCTTTTGCTGTGGTTTGGATTTTTAGGCGTCGCACTCGATGCGAGACAGACCAGGTACATCTATAACGTTAACTACGACATTAAGATCTTGAGAGCAATGGCCAAGAAGCGGGAATTAAACGGCGTAGCGTTTCAGATCAATCCGGGGTTCTGGGCAGGCCTAGAGATCCAGTAGCCAACTTTCGCCAGGGAGACGCCCGACGCGCCCACGTGTGAGGTCGTGAAGGTCCTTCCCTCACTGCGCGCTGAGCTAAAGTCCAAGTTTCCTCGGAGACCCCCATGGCCAAAGGCGAACAACGCAGCAACAAGATGGCGAAGAAGCCGAAGAAGGACACCTCTCCCCCGAAGGAGTCCTCTTCCACTTCGGACCGTCCCCTCCCCCCGACCACCACGGTCATGCCCAAGGGCAAGCTGAAGAACAAGCAGTAAGCAGGCGGAGCCCAACGCTCTGGATCCCCGCCTGCGCGGGGATGACGTGGACGTGGGGATGACGGTGCGGCGTGTGGAATGATCCCCGCATGCCCGCTTCCCTCGCGTTCTCCACGCTCCCCCTCTCCCCCGCCACCCTCGCCAACCTGGACCGCCTCGGCTACGCCGAGATGACGGCCATCCAGGCGGCTGCGCTGCCGCCGGCCCTGCTGGGCAAGGACCTGATCGCGCAGGCCAAGACCGGCAGCGGCAAGACCGCCGCCTTCGCGCTGACGCTGCTGGCCAACCTCAACCCGCGCCGTTTCGCGGTGCAGACGCTGGTGCTGTGTCCCACGCGCGAGCTGGCCGATCAGGTGACGGCCGAGGTGCGGCGCCTGGCGCGCGCCGAGGACAACATCAAGGTGGTCACGCTGTGCGGCGGCGTGCCGCTGCGCGGGCAGCTGGCCACGCTGGAGCACGGCGCGCACATCGTGGTGGGCACGCCCGGCCGCGTGATGGACCACCTGGACCGCGGCAGCCTGCAGCTGGACGCGCTCAACACGCTGGTGCTGGACGAGGCCGACCGCATGCTGGACATGGGCTTCTTCGACGACATCGCCAAGGTCGCCCGCCAATGCCCGGCGCAGCGGCAGACGCTGCTGTTCTCGGCCACCTACCCGGAGGGCATCGCCAAGCTGGCTTCGCAGTTCCTGCGCGAGCCGGTGACGGTGAAGGTCGAGGCGCAGCACACCGGCGCGGCCATCGAGCAGCGCTGGTACGAGGTGACCGAGCGCGAGCGCCTCCCCGCCGTCAGCCGGCTGCTGGACCACTTCCGCCCGGCCAGCACGCTGGCCTTCTGCAACACCAAGGCGCGCTGCCGCGAGGTGGCGGCTTCGCTGCAGGCGCAGGGCTTTTCCGCGCTGGCGCTGTTCGGCGAGCTGGAGCAGCGAGAGCGCGACCAGGTGCTGGTGCGCTTCGCCAACCGCAGCTGCTCGGTGCTGGTGGCCACCGACGTGGCCGCGCGCGGCCTGGACATCGCCAGCCTGGCCTGCGTGCTCAACGTGGACGTGACGCCCGACCCCGAGGTGCACATCCACCGCATCGGCCGCACCGGCCGCGCCGGCGAGAGCGGCCTGGCGCTCAGCCTGGCCAGCCTGGACGAGATGGGCGCGGTCGGCCGCATCGAGCTGCTGCAAGGCCAGGAGAGCACCTGGCATCCGCTGGCCGAACTCACGGCGCCCGGGGGCGGGCCGCTGGTGCCGCCGATGGCGACGCTGCACCTCCAGGGCGGCCGCAAGGAGAAGATCCGCCCCGGCGACGTGCTGGGCGCGCTCACCAAGGACCTGGGCTACACGCGCGAGCAGGTGGGCAAGATCGACGTCAACGAGTTCTCGACCTACGTCGCCGTGGAGCGCGGCATCGCGCAGCAGGTGGCGGCACGGCTGAACGCGGGCCGCGTGAAGGGGCGCAGCGTGAAGGTGCGCGTGCTGGACGACAGCGAGTCGGGCGACTGAGTCCCGCGGTCCGCGATCCGGCGATGTCTTCCAGCGCCAACGCGGGGCCTGGCCAACTGCGCGTGGTGCATTTCGACGCGCAGCTGGTGGCCATCGCCAAGCCCGCCGGACTGCTGGTCCACGCCAGCGGGCTCGACGCACACGAGCCGTTCAATGCCCTCGACCTGCTGCAGGCGCAGTTGGGCGAGCGCCTCTTCCCGCTGCACCGCCTGGACAAGGCCACCAGCGGCGTCCTGCTCTTCGCGCGCAGCGCGGAAGCCGCCCGCGAGTACGGCAAGGCCTTCGAAGCCGGTGCCGTCGCCAAGCGCTACCTGGCCCTGGTGCGCGGCTGGCCACCCGAATCCGGCGAGATCGACTACGCCCTGGCCCGCGACCCCGAGTTGCCCTCCGCGGGCCAGCCTCGCGTTTCCGCCCTCACCCGCTACCGGCGCCTGCGCTGCTTCGAATGGCCGTTCAGCGTGGACGGCCGGCACCCGGCCAGCCGCTACGCGCTGGTGGAAGTGGAGCCGCTCAGCGGCCGCCGCCACCAGATCCGCCGGCACTTCAAGCACATCGCGCATCCGCTGGTGGGCGACACCACGCACGGCAAGGGCGCGCACAACCGGGCGGTGGCGGCGCACCTGGGCGCAAGCCGGCTGTGGCTGCACGCGGCCAGCCTCACGCTGCCCGGCGGGCTGCGGATCGAGGCGCCGTGCGGGCCCGAGTGGGATCAGCTGACCCGCCCCGCATGAGCCACCGCGAGGGTGGTGCAGGAATGAACTACGCCATTTGTCAGTCGCGCCCGACAGCAGGCCCGGCCCGAGCCGCGATGCTCGTCCCATGAGCATGAACATCCCCTCGGGCGGCGCACGCGCCGCGTCCTTCGGTGCATTGGCCGCCGTGGCCGCGGCGGGCAGCGCGTTGTGGGTGGAGCGCCAGGCGCGCGCCGCCGAGCGCCGGCACCAGGCGCCGCACAACCTGGTCTACATCGACGGCACGCGCCTGCACTACCGGCTGGTGGGCGAAGGCCCGCCCGTGATGCTGGTGCACGGCAACATGGTGGACGGCGCCGACTTCGAGGCCAGCGGGCTGGTGGACCGGCTGGCCCGGCGGCACCAGGTGCTGGTGATCGACCGGCCGGGCTTCGGGCACAGCGATCGCCCGCGCGGCGTGGTGTGGACCCCGGCCCGGCAGGCCCGGCTGTTGCACCAGGCCGCCCAGACGCTCCACGTGCACAGGCCTGTCGTCGTCGGCCACTCGCTGGGCACGCAGGTGGCGATGGCGATGGCGCTGCAGGACCCCGGCAGCGTGGCCGGGCTGGTGCTGGTGGGCGGCTACTACTGGCCGAGCCTGCGGCTGGACCGCTGGATGGCGTTGCCGGCGGCCGTGCCCGTGCTGGGCGACGTGCTGCGCTACACCACCGCCGCCTGGACCGCCCGGGCCACCCTGGACATGGCGATCCGGGCGATGTTCGCGCCGGCCCCGGTGCCCGAGCGCTTCCGCGAGCTGCTGCCGCGCGAGATGCTGCTGCGGCCCCTGCAGCAGCGGTCGGCGGCGGAGGATGGCCGCCACATGGTTCCCCAGGCGCGGGCGCTGCGAAAGCAGTACGACCGCCTGCGCACACCGCTCACGCTGATCGCCGGCGCGGAAGACCACATCGTGTCGCCGCGGCAGTCCGAACGGCTGCACCACCAGCTGCCGCACAGCCGCCTGCGCCTGCTGGCGGGCGTGGGGCACATGGCGCACCACCACGCCCACGAGCAGATCTGCACGGCCATCGACGAGGCCCTGGCGAGCGGGCAACCCGGGCTGGTGCAGCCGGGCACGGTAGCGGCCGTCGAGCGGACGGCTCCCGCGGCGTCCGCGCAGGCCGGCTCGCCACCCGCCGCCGCCGCCTCGCTGTCCACGGCCGGATATTGACCTGCCCGCCTGCCGGGCGCGCCCAGGCGGCCGCCCGGAGGGAATAGGCACATTTGCCCGCCGTTGTCTGCATCAAGATGCAGCCGGCGCGACAAATGCACGCGGACGGGGGCCTGGAGCAACTTCCTCCGGGCGGGCTCGTCCTGCGTAACGCAACCGACGGCAACCGACGTCCGCCAGCCCAGCCGGATCGTTTCTAATACGCCCGCACAGGGGTCCGGTTGAGCCGGGCCCAGGGTGCCGGCCTGCACAAGCAGGCGCGGCGGCGCACCGCGGAAAGCGGATCCGCGTCCCCGGCCCGGAGGACTTGGACCGCACCCCACGAGGGTGCAGAGGATCGTTTGTTGCAGAGCACCTTCACCCGTTCGAAGATGGTTCGCGTGCTGGACCCGTGGGCGCCCGTGGAAACGGACGCCGCGGGCATGGACGTGGCCGAGCGGTTGAGCCTGTGGTTCGGACCGCTGGACGCGATCCGCCTGCAGGGCCTGCACCAGTCCCTGGCCGCGGCCGAAGCCGGCGCGCCCTCGAAGGCGGCCGCCCGGCAGGCCCAGCCCCTGGCCGACCACGTGCAGCGCGTGCTCGGCGTGCTGGCCAAGGCCGTCGCGCAGGACCCGCTGGCCCTGGCGCACCTGAAGCCGGCCGACGAGGACTTCGGCTGGCTCCTCTACCAGCAGCGCCACGCCGAGCTGCAGCGGCAGTTCGGCCAGATGCTGGGCGCGCTGCGCGACCACGTGCGCCAGACCGTCTCGCGCGTTTCGCCCCGATTGCGGCAACTGGCCCTCCTGGACGCGGCCTTCGAGGAACTGCTCGCCGACCGCGAGCAGGCGCTGCTGCCCACCACCACCACGCTGCTGGAGCGCCGCTTCCACCAGCTTCGCTCGTCCCACCGGCAGGAGCTCGAAGCCGCCGGCGAGGCCGACGACCCCGGCCAGTGGACCCAGCCGGGCGGCTGGCTGGCCACCTTCACGCAGGACTGGCGCCAGGCCCTGCTGGCCGAGCTGGACCTGCGGCTGGAGCCCGTCGCCGGCCTGGTCGACGCGCTGCGCCAGGACATCGAACCCGGATCCCCGACCCCATGAACCACCGTTTCTTCACCATCGCCTTCTGCATCGGCCTGCTCGCACTGGGGTGGGTGGGCTGGAGCTTCGTCGGCACCAGCTGGCTGGCCCTGGTGATGACCGCGGTGATCGCCGCGGTCTACCTGGTGGGCGCGTTCGAGCTGCGGCAGTTCCGCGCCACCACCACCGGCCTGCGCGGGGCGCTGGAAGGCCTCAAGGAGCCGCCCGCGGCGCTGGCCGACTGGCTGGATCGCGTGCCCGCGGCCCTGCGCCCCGTGGTGCGCTCGCGCATCGAGGGCGAGCGCAGCGGCCTCCCCGGCCCGGCGCTCACGCCGTATCTCGTGGGCCTGCTGGTGATGCTGGGCATGCTGGGCACCTTCCTGGGCATGGTGGTCACGTTCAAGGGCGCGGTGTTCGCGCTGCAGGGCTCCACCGACCTGCAGGCGATCCGCTCGGCGCTGGCCGAACCGATCCGCGGCCTGGGCCTGTCCTTCGGCACCTCCGTGGCCGGCGTGGCCGCCTCCGCCATGCTGGGCCTGATGTCGGCCATCGGCCGGCGCGAACGCCTGGAGGTGGGCCGCCTGCTGGACACCCGCATCGCCTCGGTGCTGCAGCCCTTCTCCCTGGCGCACCAGCGCCAGGAAACCGTGCGCGCGCTGCAGGCGCAGGCGCATTCGCTGCCCGAGGTGGTCACCGCGCTGCATGCGGTGATGGACCGCATCGAGCGCCGCAGCGAGCAGCTGGACGCGCAACTGCTGGAGCGGCAGGCGCAGCTGCAGCGCGACGTCACGCTGGCCTATTCGGCGCTGGCACGCAGCGTCGGCGATTCGCTGCAGCAGACGCTGGCGGCGAACGCGAAGAGCACCGGCGAGACGGTCAAGCCCATCGTCGAGCAGGCGATGACGCACGTCGTGGCCGAATCGCAGCGCCTGCACCAGCGCCTGGGCGAAGTGGCGCAGGACCAGGTGGACGCGCTCACGCAGCGGTTCACCGCCGCCGAGCAGCAGCGGCTCGAGGCCTGGACCGGGGCGCTGGAGCAGCGCGCCAACCAGGTCACCGACCGCGCGGGCGCGCAGTCGCGGCAAGCGCTGGAGCAGGTGTCGCGGCTGCTGGACCAGTCGCAGCAGCTCGTGGCTGCCCGCGCCGAGGCGGAAGCGCGCTGGCTGCAGGAGCACGGCGAGCGCATGGACAAGCTGGCCGTGCTGTGGCGCACCGAACTCGGCGCGCTGCGCACCGAAGAGAGCCAGCGGGGCGATGCCGCCGTGCAGCGCCTGGACCAGGTCACCGAACTCTGGCGCACGGAACTCGGTGCGCTGCGGAATGAAGAAAGCCAGCGCGGCGAAGCGGCCGTTCAGCGCATCGACCGTGCCGCGGAACTGTGGCGCAGCGAACTGGGCGCGCTGCGCCAGGAAGAAGGCCAGCGCGGCGACGCCGCGGTGCAGCGCCTGTCCGAGCTGCAGGCCGCCGTGGCGCAGCACCTGGCCACGCTGGGCGCCGCGCTGGAGGCGCCGATCACGCGCCTGCTGAACACCGCCGCCGAAGTGCCGCAGGCCGCGGCCGGCGTGATCGGCCAGCTGCGCCAGGAGATGAGCCGCGTGGCCGAGCGCGACAACCTCGCGCTGCAGGAACGCACCGTGCTGCTGGAGCGCCTGACCGCGCTGGTGCAGTCGCTGGAGCAGGCCGCGGGCGAGCAGCGCGCGGCCGTCGAGGGCATGGTGGGGTCGGCCACGTCGGTGCTGGCGCAGGCGCAGGAGCGCTTCGCGAAGACGATGGAGACGCAGGCCGGCCAGGCCGCCGAGATGGCGGCGCACGTGAGCGGCAGCGCTGTCGAGATGGCGAGCGTGGCCGAATCGTTCGGCGAGAGCGTGCGTCACTTCCAGGCCAGCCACGACAAGCTGAGCGACACGCTGCAGCGGGTGGAGACGTCCCTCACGCGGTCCACCGCGCGCAGCGACGAGCAGCTGGCCTACTACGTGGCGCAGGCGCGCGAGGTCATCGACCTGAGCATCGCCTCGCAGCAGGGCCTGGTGGAGAGCCTGCGCCAGCTGCAGGGCAAGGCCCGCAGCGCGCCGGTGGCGGAGAGCGTCGCGTGATCGAGATGGACGACAGCGACGCGGCCGCGCAGGAGGTCGCGCCGGTCTGGACGGTGTTCGCCGACCTGATGGCCGGCCTGGTGGGCGCGTTCGTGCTGGTGCTGGTGGGCGTGCTGGTGGGCCAGATGGACCTGGTGGCCACGCTGCAGGTGGAGATCGAGAAGCGGCGCATCGAGGAGCAGCGCCGCATGGCGCTGGAGAAGGCGCTGGCCGTGCCGCTGGCCACCGGACGCATCACCGTGGACAACGGCCGCATCGGCATCAGCGGCAGCGTGCTGTTCGCCGTCAACTCCGACCAGCTGCGGCCCGACGGCCGCCTGCTGCTCAAGAGCCTGGTGCATCCGCTCAAGGTGTACCTGGGCGAGCGCAACGAGCTGCTGATGGTCAGCGGCTTCACCGACGACAAGCCCGTCTCGGGCGGCAACCGCCGCTTCGACGACAACCTGGAGCTGTCGGCGCAGCGGGCGCTGACGGTGACGCGCGTGCTGGTGGAAGAAGGCATGCCGTCGTCGCAGGTGTTCGCCGCGGCCTTCGGGCCGGAGCAGCCGGTGGCGTCGAATGCCAACGAGCAGGGGCGCGCGCTCAACCGCCGCGTGGAGATGGCGCCGGTGCCGCGGGTGCAGGCGGCGAAGACCGCGCAAGCCGCGACGGCGACGGCGACGGCGACGGCGACGGCGACGGCGACGGCGACGGCGACGGCGACTCGATGAGCATGGAGGGGGCGCAGGGTTCGCAGGACGGGGCGGGCAGCCTGGCCGCCCGCGTCGCGGCCCTGCGCGACGGCGGCGGGTGGCGGGCCGACCCGGCGCGGTTCCGGTACATCGAGGCGCTGTCGGAGCGCATCCCGGCGCAGCAGGCGTCGGTGCGGCGGCTGCTGGAGGGGAAGCTGCAGGCGGCGCTGGACGACTACGCGCGGCAGCATCCGCAGCGCGAACCGGTGGGCGAACCCCGCAAGCCGGTCGTCGCGGCGGCGCGGCCCAAGGCGGGCTGCGCCCCGCTCGCGGAACTGAACGCCTACCTGCGCGATGCGACCGCGGCGCAAGCCGGCACGGATGCGGACGAAGGTGCGTCCGGCCGCGACGAACTGCCGAACGCCCGGCGCTTTCGCCAGTCGTGGGAAAGCGGCCGCACGCTCGACCGCATCGAACAGGCCATCTCCCGCACGCCGGCCAACGCCGGCCCGCTCAACTCGCACGCGCTGGTGTTGCGTTCACTGGGCCTGATGCGCGAGCTGTCCACCGACTACCTGCGCCGCTTCCTCGCGCAGGTCGAGACGCTGCAGTGGCTGGAGAAGGCGCGCGAGCAGTACCCGCGCGAGCAGGGGAAGGGGAAGGGCAAGCCGGGGAAGGCGGCGGCGCGCAATCGGCGCAAGAAGTAGGCGGGGCCCCGTCATTCCCGCGAAGGCGGGAATCCAGTGCATCCGCCTTCGCCCCCAGTGCGTCCGCCTTCGCGGACTGCCGAAAGCCCTGGGTCCCCGCCTTCGCGGGGATGACGGTGGGGGGAAACGAGCTCAGCTCGCCGGTCCCACGAGCGCAATCAACTCCTCGAAGCTGCGGATATGCACATCCGCCTCGGCCTTCTTCACCCCCGGCCGCAGCGACTGCACCGTGGTCATCCCCAGCGCCTTGCCAGCCTTGAGTTCCGACAGCGGGTTGTCGCCCACGACCAGCACCCGCCCTGGCGTGTAGCCGTACCCGGCCACGATGTCCTCGAAGATCCGCTGCTTGCCGACGTGCGGCTGCACGTCCACGGCGTCGATCACCACGCTGGTGAACCAGTGGGCGATGCCCAATGCATCCACCTTGGTCTGCTGCAGGCGCCGGAAACCCGACGTGACCAGGTGCTTGTCCACTGCCAGCCGCGGCAGGACCTGCAGGTCGGGGTAGCCCTTCAGCGGCTGCGTCACGTCCAGCTTGGTGAACGCCGCATGGCCCGCGTCGTACATCCACGGCGTGAAGCCGTAGCGCTGCGCGACCAGGTCCAGGGACGTGTACCAGCACTCCTCGAAAGCCTGGTGCAGGCGCTCCTCGGACAGGTGGCCGTGGTTGGCCTGCGCCATCGCCGCGAAGGCCGGCGCGAACAGCGCCTCGCCGGCCTCGCGTGAATCGCAGAGGCAGTTGTCGAGGTCGAAAAGGATGGCCTGGCAGGGCTGGGGCATGGGGACTTTCGCTTGCCCTGGAGCATGACGCCCGCGTCGGTGGACAGGCGTAGGACGGCCGCGATTGCGAAATCTGCCAGCCCCTCGCTTGCCGCCCGCACGCCCCGTCTCGACAATCCGCGCCATGCGAACACAGGGAAAGCGGACCCGCGAGAAAGCGCCTTCGCGCGACAGGCCGCATCGGGCGTCCACCCACCGCCCTGCCGCCCTTTCCAGCGGCGCCTGGCTGATCCTGCCGCTGATGGCGGGCTATGCGGCCGTGCTGGTGTGGGCAGTCTGGACGCAGAAGCTGCCGTGGTGGGTGCTCGCGCTGTCGCCCGTCGTCAACCTGCTGGCGTTCTTCGCCTACTGGCAGGACAAGTACGCGGCCGGGCGGGGCGGCTGGCGCACGCCCGAAGACACGCTGCACTTCTGGAGCCTGGCCGGCGGCTGGGGCGGCGCCTGGTTCGCGCAGCAGGTGCTGCGCCACAAGACGAGCAAGCTGTCCTTCCGGCAGGTGTACTGGTTCACGGTGGCCGCGCACTGCGCGGGCCTGGGCTACTGGCTCCACCTTCACCTTCCGGGCGGGTGAACCCCCCGCCAGCGCCTCGTCGCCAGCTCACTCGAAGGGCAGCGACACCGACACCCCTGCCCGCCACGCCGGATCGACGCCCACGCGGCGCGACAGGTCCATGCGCATGTGCACCTGCTGCGTCAGCTCCAGCTGGCTGCCCAGCGCCAGCGTGGACTCGGGGGCGACGGCGTCCCAGGCCATGCGGCGCGCGACGCTGGCCTCGGCGCTCGCGCGGCGCGTGAGCTGCAGGCGGGTGTCCAGGCGCACGCCTTCGCGCGCCTCGGCGCCACCGATGGGCGAGCGGAACTCGCGGTCCGCCGCGGCATAGGACAGGCGCCAGCGCAGCCGATCACCGGGGCTGACGAGGCCGATGCCCCAGCGCTGCCCCGTGCCTTCGACCGCCGACGACTGGGCGCTCACGGCCTGCAGCGCCGTGTCGCCGCCCAGCTGCTGCAGCAGCTCGAAGCCCTGCGCGCTCTGCGTCGGCGTCCACTCGGCGCGCGCTTCGGCGGTGAGCCCGCGCAGCACGCCCGCGCGGTAGGCGGCGGCGCCGAAGCCCTGGCCGTAGCGACGGTCGGTGGTGTCCCAGCCTTCGCGCAGGCGGCCGAGCTGCAGTTCGTAGTCGGTGGCGCCGACGGCCAGCGGCTGCGCGTCGCCGGGCATCGGGGCCGAGGGGCCGTCGGGCGCGGGCAGCAGTCGCCGCGCCTCGGCGCGCCAGCGGCCCTCCCAGCCGGCACTCGGGTGCGCCCCCGAGAACGCGGGCACGCCGACCGGCACCGAATCGGCACGAAGGGGCTCGCGCAGGGCGACGGGGCGGCCCAGGCGCACGCCCGTCATGCGCGCGGCGGGGCTCCAGCCCGCGCCGCCGGTGTAGCCGTCGCCCAGCACCATGCGGCCGAGCGGCCCGGGCGCGGGCACGTCCCAGCTCGCGTCGACGCCGCCCACCGGCTGGTCCTGGGTCCCCGGCGCGATGCGCACCTGCGTGCGCAGGCGGGTCGGTCCCGCTTCCACTTCGCCCTGCAGCAGCACGCGGCCCTGCTGGCCCTCGCGCGGCGCCACCAGCTCGTAGCGCAGCTGCACCTCGGGCGATTCGAGCGAACCGGTGGCCGCCCCGGGGGCGGCGGGCAGTGCCTGGGGCGCCACGGGCGCGGCGGTCGTCGTGGGCGCGGCGGTGGTGGGCGCGGCGGTCGTCGGCGGCGCCGGCAGTGTGGGCGACTCGGCGTGCGCGATCCCCGCCAGCGCGACGCACAGCGCGGCGCACAGCGGACGGCGGGGGATCGAGGCAGGTCGCATGTACGGACGATGCTAGGTTCGGGCGCACCGCAGGCTCGTCTGTGACAAGACCTTCAGGCCCGCTGGCAGCGAACCGTGCATACCGCACGGGCCCGTGGCCCGCGCTGTTGCTCCCGCGCAATAAGCGCAACGAGCGGCCTCAGCGCGCCAGGCGCTCCTTCAGCAGCGCCATCAGCTGCTCGGGCGCCACCGGCTTGGTCAGGTGCGCATCGAAGCCGGCGTCGCGGGCGGCCTTCTGGTCGCTCTCCTGCCCCCAGCCGGTGACGGCCACCAGCAGCGGCTGGTGCTCGCGGTCGGCCTGCGCGCGGATGCGCCGGCAGGCCTCGTAGCCGTCGATGTCCGGCAGGCCGATGTCGAGCAGCGCCACGTCCGGTGCCTGGTCCAGCGCGGCGCGCACGGCCGACACGCCGTCGTGCGCGAGCAGGACGCGGTAGCCGCTCATGCCGAGCAGTTCGCCGAGCGTCTCGGCTGCATCGCGGTTGTCGTCCACCACCAGCACGCGAGCACCGCTGTCCCGCGCGCGTTCCGGTGCGGCCTGGGGTTGCATGGATGTCATGGGCGCCTCCGTCACGGGCAACTCGATGCGGAAGCAGCTGCCCTGCCCAAGGCCGTGGCTGTGGGCACGGATGCTGCCGCCATGCAGTTCGACCAGCCGCTTGACGAGCGCCAGCCCGATGCCCAGGCCGGTGTTGCCGCCGTGGCCGCTGTGCCGCTCCTGAACGAACAGATCGAAGATGCGTTCCAGATTCTCCGCCGCGATGCCCACCCCGTTGTCCTGTACCTCGACGACCGCGTGGTCTCCCTGCCGCATCACGCGCACCTTGAGGCGGCCGCCGCTGGCGGTGAACTTCACCGCGTTGTTGAGCAGGTTGACGACGCACTGCGCCAGGCGCGTCGGGTCACCGCGGACGAAAGGCGCCGGGCTCTCGATGTCCCGCTCGACCGACAGGCCCCCCTTGGCGGCCGCGGGCGTGATCGAGTCCACCGCCGTCGCCGCCACCTCGCCCAGGTTCACCGGCTCCTGGCGCAGCTGGATGCGGCCCAGCGTAATGCGCGACACGTCCAGCAGGTCGTCCACCAGGTGCGACAGGTGCATGGTCTGCCGCTCGATGGCCGCGCGGGCGCGCTCGATCACCGGGTCGGCCGGCCCGCGCAGCCGGATCAGCTCGGCCGCGGTGCGGATCGGGGCGAGCGGGTTGCGCAGTTCGTGCGCCAGCGTGGCCAGGAATTCGTCCTTCTGGCGGTCGGCCTGGCGCAGCATCGATTCCTGGTGCTCGGCCACGCGCCGGCGCGTCTGCTCCTCGGCGCGGCGGTGCTCGGCCGTCGCGCCGTCGCGCAGCGCCTGCGCCAGCAGGTCGATCTCGGCGATGCCGGTGTCGCGCTCGGGCGGCGGCGAACGGCCGGCCAGCACGTCGTCGCCCAGTTCGCGCAGCGGGCGCGCCAGCTTGCGGCTGAGCACGCCGGCCAGCAGCGCGCTGACGACGACGGCGGTGAGCAGCAGGCCCACCAGCGCCAGCGAGGTCCAGCGCGTGGGGAACAGGTCGCTGCCGTGCGGCTGCGACACGCGGATGGTGAAGCCGATCGGCGACACCGCGTAGGCCCCGGTGAGGTCCACGCCGTCGTACCCCCGGGCGCGGTAGAAGCCGCTGGTGGCCTCGGCCTTGCGGCTGATCGGCGTGGCCAGGTCGCCCATGCGGGTGGACGCCGCATCGTTGGCCGCGACCACCGCGCCGCGGCGGTCCACCAGCACGGCGCGGATCTCCGGCACGCGCACCGCGGCCTGCAGGCGCTCCTGCAGCAGGTTGGGCGAGAAGGAGAAGATCAGCGCGTAGTGCGCGACGCCGTCGCGCTGCACGGGGATGGACACCGACAGCGCCGGCCGGTTGACCTGGGCGCCGAAGTACAAATCGCTGTACACCGGGCCGCCCGTCTCCAGCGCCTGCCGCGAGAGGTTGCCCGAACTCAGCGGCAGCGGGCGGCCCTCCCACAGCACCTCCTTGTTCTGGGCGCCCAGCTGCCACAGGTTGGGCAGGGGATCGCCCGGCGCGATCGCGGTGCTGAACAGCACCTGGCCGTCGGAGCCGACCAGCACGATCAGGCTGCCCGGCAGGCTGCGCGTGACCTCGCTGGCGAACTCGCGCATGTGCGGCCAGTCGCCTTCGTGCAGCAGGGGCGAGGCGGCCACCACTTCGAGCTGCGCGCGGGCGCGGTCGAACTCGGCGTCGGCCGCCTGCACCAGCGTCTGCGCCAGCGCGGACAGGCGCGTCTGCGCAAGGCGGTTCTCCTGCACCGTCTGCAGTGCCAGCAGGCCCAGGGTGCCCAGGAGCAGCGGCGCCAGCACCGCCGCCAGCAAACGCCACAGCGTCTGGTTCAGGGTCTTGGGACGGAACGACGGCATGGGTGGGCGCGGCGGCGCAGCCGGCGCCACCGACCCGGACAATCTAACCAAGCTGCGCAGCGCC
Organism: Ramlibacter sp. Leaf400; assembly: GCF_001424545.1. GTDB lineage: Bacteria > Pseudomonadota > Gammaproteobacteria > Burkholderiales > Burkholderiaceae_C > Ramlibacter. The sequence continues at coordinate 437,492 of NZ_LMQL01000011.1, forward strand.
GTCGTAGGACGGCGCCGCCACGCCCGGATGGGCTGCGTCAGCCGCCCTGCTGCTGGCCGCCGCCGACCATCCACGGCGTGCCGAAGCGGTCGGTGAGCATGCCGAAGGCTTCGGTCCAGAAAGTCCTGGCCATCGGCATCGTCACGCTGCCGCCGGCCGCGAGCGTGTCGAACACGCGGCGGGCCTCGTCGGCCGTCGGGTAGTTGAGCGAGAGAGCGAAGCCGGACATCGGCTTGTGCATGCCTTCGGGCGAGTCCGAGGCCATCAGCATGCGGCCGTCGGGCAGCACGACGCAGGCGTGCATCACGCGGTCGGGGTCGCCCGGCGGGCAGGCCTGCGGGTCGGGCGACTGGGCGTAGCTCATCATGGTTTCCATCTTCCCGCCGAGCGTTCGCTCGTAGAAGCGCATGGCCTCGGCGCACTGGCCGTCGAAGAAGATGTAGCTGTCGAGGGTGGGCATGGCGGATCTCCTGTGGGGTGGGCAGGACGGGCGCGTCCCGCGCCGGGCGCCCGTCCACCCGCACGACGAACGGGGGCGGCGGAAATCGACAAGGTTCCGCGAGCGGCCTGTCCACCATCTTGCGGGATGCGGGGCGCGGCCGGATGATCCTTGCCCCTTCGAAAGGAACCTGCCATGGACACCCGTGAACTCGTCGTGCTCGTCACCCGCGGTACCGACCACGAACTCTCCTCGGTCGCCTTCACCATCGCCTGCGGCGGCATCACCTCCGGCCTCAAGGTGACGGCCTTCCTCACCAGCTCGGCCGTGGACCTGGTGCGCAAGAAGGCGGTGGACACCACGCAGGTGGCGCCGATGGATCCGCTCAAGTCGCTGATCCAGGACTTCGTCTCGCGCGGCGGAACGCTGATCGCCTGCCCGCCCTGCGTGAAGGCGCGCGGCTATGCGCAGGAGGATTTCATCGAAGGCGTGCAGATCGCCGGCGCCAGCGTGATCCACGAGAAGTTCAAGGCCGGCGCGGCCAGCCTGAGCTTCTGAAGCGCCGCTGCCTTCAGCAGCGCATCTCGCGGTACTTCACGCGCTGGATCGCGACGTTGCCGAGCTCTTCCTCGGTGGGCGAAGGCTTGCCCTTCAGGCGCGCCTCCTCGCGGCGGATGGACGACTCCAGATCGGCGCATTGCTCGCGCGCCTCGCGCGGCAGCTGCGCGCGGTTCATTTGCTTGGCGCGGTCCTGGGGCACCGGCGAGTCGAAGGTCTTGGAAACGCGGCGCGAGCCCATGGGGGCGTCGGCGCACGGCGCGTGGGAATAGGTGTGGCCGTTGCACTTGTAGACCTGCCTTTGCCAGGTGTCGTCCTGGGCAGCCAGCGGTCCGGCGGCGAGCACGAGGGAAGCGGCGAAGAAGGTGGGTCGAAGGGGCAGCATCGTGGCTCCGGATGAAACAGCTGAGCTTGATGCTGCCAAGCCGCGGGGCGGTGGTCGCACCCGAAGTGCAACGTTGCGTACGCCAACGCACAAACCGTGAGTCTTGTAACCAAGCTCGGCAGTTCGTCGCGGTTCAGCAACGCCCGCGTGATTCGCGGCCTTGCGAAAGTGCCGTCCGTTTCACCGCTTCGTTGCGGCCTGGCCCACGCATCGGGTCTTACCCGGGGACCTGCACTATCCTGCCTCAGGAGATTCCTTCATCGATCCGCGATTGCCAGCAGCCGCGACCTGAGCCAGACTGCAACGCATGGGGCACGCCAGCCAAACCCTTCTCGTCGTCGACAGCCACGCGGACTGCCGCGAGACGCTGGCGATGGCGCTGGAGTTCTGCGGCTACCAGGTTCGCACCGCCGCCAGCCCGCATGAGGCGCTGGTGTGGCTGCGCGAAGCCACACCGCGCGCCGTGCTGGTCGACACCCACCTCCTGGGCGGCTGCGGCCTCGACGTGGCCCGCGTGCTGCGCGCCAACCCGCGCTTCGACCAGACCCGCATCGTGCTCACCGGCACCTGGTTCACGGCCGAGGACCGCGCCTGCGCGGCCGCGGTGCCGGTGGACGAGCTGTGGCTCAAGCCGCTGGACTTCGGCGACCTGGTGCAGCAGCTTTCGCTCACGCTGGCCTGCACGGCGGCCGGGCACGACAGCTGAACCATCCCATGGCCAGGAAGTCTCGCGGCCGCCACTTCTCGCACACCCTCGTGGGCACGGCCGTCTCGCTCTTCGGGCTGGGCTGCGCGCTGCTGCTGTTCAGGTTCATGCTGGGCAGCTCGGACAGCTCGATGCTGCAGACGGCGCCCGTGGTGCTGCTGACCGGCCTGGTGCTGGGCGCGGTGGGCTACGCGCTCAAGCCCCGGCCCAGCCTGGCGCGCCGCGCGGGAGAAGCCACGCTGATCCCGGTGGACTCCACCGATTTCGTCGGCACCATGACGCCGCCGCCCGAGCCGCACGACCCGCGCTCGCACCGCGGCCAGCGGCCGCCGGCGCGGACCTGGGGCCCGCAGGTGTTCGACGACATCGAGTGGCAGCGCTTCGATACCGTGTGCGCCCGCCTGTTCGCGCAGGCCGGCTTCGAGACCCGGCTGCAGTCGCACGGGGTGGATGGCGGCGCGGACCTCTGGCTGCATTCGCGCCACGCGCAGGGGCCGGTGGCGGTGGTCCAGTGCAGGCACTGGCGCACGCGTCCGGTGGGCGTGCAGGAACTGCGCGAATTCCTGGCCCTGATGGCTTCGCACAACCTGGCCCGCGGCACCTACCTCACCACCTCGACCTTCACGCCCGACGCGTTGAAGTTCGCTCGCGCCCACGGCATCCACACGCGCGACGCCGACGGCCTGCTGGACCTGATCGCGCAGCGCTCGCCCGAGCAGCAGCAGGCGCTGATCGAACTCGCCTACGAGGGCGAGTACTGGCGGCCCACCTGCGCGCGCTGCGGCCTGAAGATGGTGGAGGTCAGCGCCCGCAACGGCGGCGCCGGCTTCTGGGGCTGCGCCGATTTCCCGCGCTGCCGCTTCACCCTGCCCGTCGCCGAGGCCTGAACTTCAGGCCGGCAGGGCGGCAGGCGCCGCATCGGCCGGCACCGGCATCGTGAAGCGGAAGGTGGCCCCGCGGCCCGGCTCGCTCTCGCCGTGCACCGCCCCGCCCTGCCGCTGCAGCGCCCGCGCCACCGTCGCCAGGCCGATCCCGGTCCCCGGGAACTCGTTCTGACCGTGCAGCCGCTGGAAGGTGCCGAAGAGCTTGTCGGCATGGGCCATGTCGAATCCGGCGCCGTTGTCGCGGACGAAGAACTCGCCGCGCGATACCGAGCCGCCCACGGCGATCTCGGCCACCTCCCGCTGCGCCGTGAACTTCCAGGCGTTGCCCAGCAGGTTCTCCATCACCGAGCGCATCAGGCGCACGTCGCCCAGCACCACCAGGTCCGGCGCGACGTGCCAGCGCACCTGGCGCGCGGGGGATTCGGCCTGCAGGCCTTCCAGGATCTCGGTGGCGATGGCGCTCAGGTCGACGCGGCCGCGGACGATGTCGGCCTGCGAAACCTCGGCCAGCAGCAGCAGGCCCTGCACCAGCTGCACCATCTCTTCCGCATTGGCCTGGATGCGCCGCAGGAAATGGTCGGCCCTCGATCCGGCGGGCAGCGGCCCGAGCTCCTGCGCCAGCAGCTGGGCGAACGAGCCGATGCGCTGCAGCGGCGACTGCAGGTCGTGCGAGACCGAGTAGGAGAACGAGCGCAACTGGTCGTTGGCCAGGCTCAGGGCCGCCTCGTTAGCCTTCAGGTCCGTGATGTCGGCGTCGATGCCCACCCAGAACACGATCCGGCCCTCCTCCCCGCGAACCGGCGTCGCCCGGTACGAGGTGGTGTGGAAGGTGCCGTCGCCCGCGCGCAGGCGCCGCGTGCCCTGGAAGGTGCCGCCGTCCTTCTGGCAGCGCGACCAGTTGGCCAGCACCAGGGGACGGTCGTCGGGATGCAGCGCCTGGGTCCATTCCATGCCCAGGCCGCCGGGCGCGGCGCCGCCGACCAGCTGGTACCAGGCGGGGCTGAAGAAGGTGGCGCGCCCGCTCGGGTCCAGCGTCCAGATCGGGAAAGGGGCCTGCTCGGCCAGGGTGCGGAACAGCGCCTCCTGGCGTTCCAGCTCGAGGGTGCGCTGGGCGATGCGCTGCTCCAGCGTGGCATTGAGCTCGCGGATCTCGGCCACCATGCGCACGCGCTGCGTGACGTCCTGCTGCGCGCCCTGCACGCGGATGACGCGGCCGGCGGCGTCGCGCACGGGCTGGCCCATGGCGCGGATCCACACCTCGCGGCCGGCCGGGGTGCGCACCCGGCCCTCGAGGTCGAAGGGCTCGCCGTAATGCACGCAGCGCTGCAGGGTGACCTGGGCCTTGGCGCGGCCCCGGGGGCCCATCAGGCCGTAGAACTCCCCCAGCGCCGGCATGGCGCCGGGCGGCAGGTCCAGCATCGCCGCCGCCACCCCGGACAGCGCGATGCGCCCGCTCTCCAGGTCCAGCTCCCAGCTGCCCAGGCGCGCCAGCTCGCCGGCCAGCCGCAGCATGTCGGCCTGCTCCTGCAGCTGCTCCTGCGCCATCTTCAGCTCGTGGATGTCGGTGGAGGTGCCGTACCACGACACCACCTGGCCGGCGCCGTTGCGATTCGGCCGGGCGCGCACCAGCTGCCAGCGGTCGTAGCCGTCGGCATAGCGCAGGCGCAGTTCGGCCTGCACCGGCTCGCCGGCGGCGACGCCGGGCGCCGTTTCCGCTTCGGCCCGCAGCGCGTCCTCCGGATGGACCAGCTGGAACCAGCGCACGCCGTGCGTCTCCTCGGCCGGCCGGCCGGTGGCGTCGGACCAGCACTGGTTGACGAACTCCACCACGCCCTGCGCGTTGGTGATGAACACGATCTGCGGCATCGCCTGGGCGAGATCGCCGAACCGCTGCTCCAGGTGGCGCCGGCGCGCCGCCTGCCGGTGCACCTGCAGCGCCAGCGCGGCGGCCCCCAGCACGGACAGCAGCCACACGCCGCCGGTGAGCGCGGCGAACCGGCGCCAGGGCGCCAGGATGTTGGCGTACGACGAGCCCACCATCACGACCAGCTGCGGGTAGGTGGACGGCGAGCGGTAGGCCACCAGGCGCTCGACGTCGTCGATCACGCTGCGCCCGTGGAACAGGCCCTGGGACGAATGGTTCAGCCACTCCCTGAAGAGCGGCAGGTGCCCGTAGTCGCGCCCGAGCGCCGACTCGTTCGGCGGGCTTCGCATCAGCAGCTGGCCGTTGCGGTGCATCAGGTTCACGATGCCGCCGCTGCCGACGTCCAGCCCCTGCCAGACCGACTGGAAATAGGTCGGCTCGATGGCGGCGACGATCACGCCCTGGAAGGCGCCGCCGGCATCGCGCACCGGGCGCGACACCGTCATCTGCAGGCGCCCGGTGGCGCGGCTGCGCACCGTGGGGCTGACGTAGGCGGCCGGCGGGCCCTCGGCGGCGCGCGGGCCCATGAAGTACTCGCGGTCGGAGCCGCTGGGCATGCCCGCGCCGCCGTCGGTGTGGTGGACCACCTGGCCCTGGGCATCCGTGGTCCACAGGGCGCGCACGTAGGGAAGGTCCTTGAGCTGCGCGCGCAGCAGGGCGTCCCCGGCGACGCCCTCCACCCGGCCCGCCTCGGCGGCATCGCGCAGCGTCTGTTCGGCGAACTGCAGGCGCTGGTCCACCGTCTGGATGCTGCGGGTGGTCTGCTCGGTGATGACGCGGGCCAGCGCGGTGGTGAGCTGCTCGCCCCAGCGCACGGCCTCGCCGCGCAGCAGCCACAGCGCGGTGGCCACCAGGACCCCCGAAACCACGGCGAACACGGCCACCCAGACCAGCGCGCTGCGCCCGGGCAGCGTAGCGGCCGGAACGGCCAGCGACATCACGGTCGGCCCGAAATCCGATGTGCTGGGCGTCGTTTTCCTCATCCCTGTCTTGTCATTTTTTGGGGTCGCGATGCCCTCGAACCCGTGATCGTCCCATGAACCCGGCCGCACCCGACGCGCCGCCGGACGTGCTTTCACGCGGGGCCGGGCCGCCGTGTAAGTAAAACGACGTCGCTTTGCCGGAATGCCGGCCAGCGCGCATACTCGACAGCTACAACAAGCGCCGCAACGGCGCCACCGGAGGGACTCGCATGGGACTCATGGATCGCCTGTTCGGCAAGGCGGCGGCCAAGCCTGCCGCGCCACGCGCGGCGAGCAGCGTGCAGAACAGCGTCGGCCCGTCGACCCGGGGCGGAGGCGGCACGCCGCAGTCGATCCGCAAGGAGCTGGTGCGCGTCACGGTCCGCGAGACGCTGCTGCACAACGGCATCCCCAGCGCCTGGATCCGCGCCGATCCCCTCACCACGTCCGCCCCCGGCCGCGATGCCGGCGTGCACGTGCGGCTGGTGGTCAAGCACTGGGACGCCCGGCTGATGCACCACTCGGTCGCCCTGCAGGAGCACGTGGAAAAGCGCATCCTCGCGCTGGACCCGCAGGCCGAGCACTGGCTGATGGGCCTGTCCTGGCAGTTCGACCTGGACGACGTCTCCATCTGCCCGCCCCTGCCCCACCCCGGCAGCTGGACCGCGGACACCGCCAGGCCCTTCTCCGTGGGCACGGGTGCGGTCGCCAGGCCGGTCCCCGAGCCTGCGCAGGCCAGCGGCGACGTGATCACCGGACCCACCCGCATCCAGCAGCCCGGCGACGACCGGCGCAAGGCGCTCGAGCGCATGCTCAGCGAACGCGACCGCGATTTCGGTGGCGACGGCTCGGGCTTCACCCGGACCCAGCCCATGGGCTTCGAGAAGACGCAGCCCATGCCCGTCTTCGGCAAGACGGCGCCCGCGCCGATCGAGCCTTCCCCGCCGCCGGCGCAGCGTCCGCGGTCCGGCGGTTGACCCGCGGCGACGCGGGACCGCTCTGGACCCGCTTCCTCGCTTTCCTCGCGCCGCTGGTCCTGACCAATGTGCTGCAGGCGCTCTCCGGCACGCTGAACAACATCTACCTGGGCCGCATGCTGGGCACCAGCGCGCTGGCCGCCGCGGTCGCTTTCTTCCCGCTGCTGATGTTCCTGATCGCGCTGGTGATCGGCCTGGGCACGGGCAGCACCATCCTGGTCGGCCAGGCCTGGGGCGCCCACAAGCACGACGTGGTGCGGCGCGTGGCCGGCACCACGCTGGCCGGCGCGGTGGTGCTCGGGGTCGTCATCATGGGGCTGGGCTTCCTGGGCATCGACCGGATGCTGCAGGGGCTGCGCACGCCCGCAGCGGTGCTGCCGCAGGCGGTCGCCTATGCCCACGTCCTGCTGCTGGCGCTGCCGGCGCTGTTCGTCTCCATCGTCGCGGCCTCGCTGCTGCGCGGCGTGGGCGACACCGTCACGCCGCTGCGCATGCTGGCGATCACCACGCTGTTCTCGATGCTGCTGACGCCTGCTCTGATCCGGGCCGGCGCCGGCGTGGCCAGCGCGGCGTGGGCCGTGCTGGCCGGCAACGTGGCGGGGCTGCTCTGGCTGGCCTGGCACCTCTCGCGCCGCCACCACGTGCTGGCCTGGTCCACGCTGGTGCCGCACCTGCGCTTCGAAGGGCCCCTGCTGCGGCAGGTGGTGCGCCTGGGCATCCCGACCGGCCTGTTCTTCACGGTCGGCTCGCTGGCCGACATCGCCCTGCTGTCGCTGGTGAACGCGCACGGCGTGCACGCCACGGCGGCCTGGGGCGCGGTCAACCAGGTGATGGCCTACGTGCAGTTCCCGGCGATGTCGATCGCCATCGCGTCCTCGGTGTTCGCGGCGCAGGCGATCGGGGGCGGCCGCCTCGCGCAGATCGCGCAGGTCACGCGCATCGGCCTGGGCATGAACCTGGCGATCACCGGCGGGCTGGCCCTGCTGGTGGCGCTGCTGGCGCGGCCCGCGGCCAGCCTGTTCCTCACCGATGCCGGGGTGGTGGCACTGGCGGCCTCGGTGCTGCGCATCATGGTGGTGGGCAGCGTGCTGTTCGGGATGGCCAGCGTGTTCAGCGGCATCATGCGCGCCGCCGGCACGGTGCGCGTGCCCACGGCCATCTCGCTGGGCTGCCTGGCGCTGCTGGTCTTCCCGCTCGGCTGGCTGTTCGACCGCACGCTGGGCCTGCGCTGGATCTGGCTGGCCTATCCCGCCACCTACGGCGTCGGGCTGCTGCTGCAGGCCGCGTACTTCCACGGGGTGTGGAAGCGGCAGCCGATCCGCAGCCTGGTCTGAAACCGCCGCGTCAGAACAGGCTGCCGGTCTCCGGCGGCGGGGGACGCGTGGTGCGGACGCTGGACGCCTTGGGCGTGCGCGGTGGCAGCGGCGAGGCCTCGGCCACCAGCGGCCTGTCCCACATCCGCAGGTAGTTGCTCGCCTCCTGCACGCGGCAGGTGAGCCAGTTGCCGTAGTCCTCGGGGTCGAGGATCACCACCATGCGCTTTTCGTCCTCGGGCCGGTGGAAGCGCCGCATCAGCGGATGGGCGTCGGCATTGACGGTGAGCATGGCGAAGCTGAACACGTCGCGGCCATCGGGGTGGCGCCACTTGCGGTAGATGCCGGCGACGCCGAACGGCACGAAGCCTTCCTGCCAGATCGCCCAGCGCACCGCCTGGCCGGTCTCCCAGCTGGGTTCGTAGATCGCCTCGCAGGGGATGATGCAGCGCCAGCCGCGGGCCCAGGATTCGCGGAAGCTGGGCAGGCGCGCCACGGTCTCGCTGCGTGCGTTGTAGGTCCTTCTTCCGAATCCGATCTCGGTGGCGAAATCGGGCAGCAGGCCGAACACGCCGTCGTCCACCACCCGCTCGAAGCCCGAGCCTTCCTCGGCCAGCCGGATGAAGGGCGCCAGGCCCAGCGGCCAGGTGTCGACCGGCGCGTCGTCGCGGTCGCGTTCCACGCCGAAGAAGGTCAGCAGCCGTTCGCGCCGGCTCACCGGCACGTAGTTCGAACACATCGGAAGATGGTAGCGGAGCCGCAGGAAGCTGGGTTTCCCCGCTATTGTTTGTGTAGCGCAGGCTGCGTACACTCCCCCTCCCGCCGCGACGCCCGCGCCGCGAATGCGACGTCCACGCCGCGAATGCGACGTCCGCGCCGGGGCGGGGAGAACAAGAAAGCATGAGTTCCAAGGACAACGTGGCCATCCACCAGCTGCTGGCCCTGCTGGAGGCGCGCTATGCGATCCGCGTGCTGTGGGCGCTGCGCGACGGGCATCCGCAGACCTTCCGCCTGCTGCAGGACAGCGTGGGCGGCATCACCCCGAACACGCTGAACACCCGCATCAAGGAGATGCGCGAGGCGGGCCTGATCGGCCACGGCCCCGACGGCTATTGCGTCACTCCCGCCGGTGCCGACCTCCTCAAGCGCCTGTCCGAACTGCCTGCCTTCGCCGCCAAGTGGGTGGCGGGGCAGGGTCGCAGGAAACAGCAGCACAGCGCCGCCACATGAACGACCTCGCTTCCTCCCTGCGCCCCGGGACCGCCCTGCCGCAGGACGCCGCGGACGCCACCCTGGTCGGCCGCGCCTGGGTCGAGGGCCAGGGCGCCGTGCTGGTTCGAATCACGCCCGAAGCCGTGTTCGACCTCTCGGGCCTGGCGCCCACCATGAGCGAACTGCTCGACCTGCCCGAGCCGGCCGCCGCGGTGCGCGGTTTCGCCGCACCGCGCATCGGCGCCACGGCCGCCGTGCTGGCCAACAGCGCCTGGGATGCGCACGATCCGGCCCTGCCCTGGCTGCTCGCGCCCTGCGACCTGCAGGCCATCAAGGCCGCCGGCGTCACCTTCGTGGCGTCGATGCTGGAACGCGTGATCGAGGAGCAGGCGCGCGGCGATGCCTCGCGGGCCGAGAGCGTGCGTGCCGCGGTGGTGGCCGTGATCGGCGAGAACCTCGCGGCGGTCAGGCCCGGCTCGCCGGAAGCGCTGCGCCTGAAGGACGTGCTGATCGCGCAGGGCATGTGGTCGCAGTACCTCGAGGTGGGCATAGGCCCCGACGCCGAGGTGTTCACCAAGTCGCAGCCCATGAGCGCGGTGGGCACGGGCGCCGAAGTCGGCCTGCACCCGCGCAGCGAATGGAACAACCCCGAGCCGGAGGTGGTGCTGGCCGTCGACAGCCGCGGGCAGGTGAAGGGCGCGGCGCTGGGCAACGACGTCAACCTGCGCGACTTCGAGGGCCGCAGCGCCCTGCTGCTGGGCAAGGCCAAGGACAACAACGGCAGCTGCGCCATCGGGCCCGTCATCCGGCTGTTCGACGCGCGGTTCGGCATCGACGTGCTGCGGCGCTGCGAGCTGGCGATGGAGGTTCGCGGGCCGGAAGGCTTCGTGCTGCGGGGATCCAGTTCGCTCGCGAAGATCAGCCGCGATCCGCTGGACCTGGTGGCGCAGGCGCGCGGCAGCACGCACCAGTACCCCGACGGCTTCATGCTGTTCCTGGGCACGATGTTCGCGCCCACGCAGGACCGGCACGGCCCCGGCCAGGGCTTCACGCACGTGGTGGGCGATGTGGTCACGGTCCAGGCACCCGCCCTCGGTACACTCGCCAACCGCGTCAACACCAGCGACCGCATCCCGCCCTGGACCTATGGCACCGGCGCGCTGATGAGGGACCTGGCCCGGCGGGGCCTGCTGGGCGCCGCCGCCACCTGAAGGACACCAACTCCATGATCACCACCCCCTCCGGCCTGCAGTACGAAGACACCGCCCCCGGCAACGGCGCCGAGGCCAAGCCCGGCCAGCACGTTCACGTGCACTACACCGGCTGGCTCTACGAGAACGGCAAGCAGGGCGCCAAGTTCGACTCCAGCCATGACCGCAACGACCCGTTCGCCTTCTCGCTGGGCGCGGGCATGGTCATCAAGGGCTGGGACGAGGGCGTGGCCGGCATGAAGATCGGCGGCAAGCGCACGCTGATCATCCCGCCGCAACTGGGCTACGGCGCGCGCGGCGCCGGTGGCGTGATCCCGCCCAACGCCACGCTGAAGTTCGACGTCGAACTGCTCGACGCGCACTGAGCCGGGTCAGCTGCGCCGGCGCGCCGTCACCTCGATCTCGATCTTCATGCGGGGGTCCAGCAGGCCGGCCTGGATCATCATCGCGGCCGGCCGGACCTGGCCGAAATACCGCTTGAGCACGGGCCAGCAGGCCTCGAAATCCCGCCGGTCCGGCAGCACGTAGTTCACCCGCACCACGTCGGCCAGGCTGGCGCCGGCCTGGCCCAGGGCCGTCGAGATGTTGACCAGGCACTGCTCGCACTGGCCGGCCACGTCCTCCACGAGGGTCATCGTCGAGTAGTCGAAGCCGGTGGTGCCCGAGACGAAGACCCAGTCGCCGTCCAGCACCGCCCGCGAGTAGCCGATCTCGGCCTCGAACACCGAACCGGAGCTGATCAACCGCCTTGCCATCGCGCCCTCCTGGCCAAATCCGGGACTGTACGGCGGCCCCGGACGCCCCCGGCGCCCCCCGGTCGCGCTGCCAGCCCTAGCCCCTCCGGACTAGCTCAGCCTTTTTTCGGCTTCCGCCGTCCTTTCCCCGTCTTGAAAAGGGCTACGCTGCCCCAAGGTTGACCGCTGATTCGAGCCGCTTTCCACCTTCAAGAGATGAACGCAGACGACAACAAGATCGAACCCACGCTGGACGGGGCCCCCGCCCCGGCCGACCTGCCGCCCGAGGAAGCCGAGGCCGCCGCCGCGGCCAACGAAGCCGACCTGGCCGCCTCGCTGTCCGAGCTGGAGCAGCTGCGGGCCAGGAACACGGAGCTGACCGAGCAGTACCTGCGGGCGCAGGCCGAGGTGCAGAACACCCGCCGCCGCACCGACGAGGAGATGGCCAAGGCGCGCAAGTTCGCCATCGAGAGCTTCGCCGAGAGCCTGCTGGCGGTGGCCGACAGCCTGGAGGCCGGCCTGGCCATCCAGGACGCCAAGCCCGAGCAGATCCGCGAGGGGGCCGAGGCCACCTTGCGCCAGCTCAAGAGCGTGCTGGAGCGCAACAAGGTGGTGGAGGTCAATCCGGCCGCCGGCGCGAAGTTCGACCCGCACCAGCACCAGGCGATCTCGATGGTGCCGGCGCCCGGCCAGGAGGCCAACACCGTGGTGACGGTCCTGCAGAAGGGTTACCTGATCGCCGAGCGGGTGCTCCGCCCGGCGCTGGTGACCGTGGCGGCGCCGCCGCAGTGAGCCCTTGAAACGGCAAGAGTTATCCACAAGTCAGCATGAGAGACCGGGGCGTGCAGTCCCGGCGAAGACAGGAGAGATAGAAACATGGGCAAGATCATCGGCATCGACCTGGGCACCACCAACTCGTGCGTGTCCATCATGGAGGGCAACACCCCCAAGGTCATCGAGAACAGCGAAGGTGCGCGCACCACGCCGTCCATCGTCGCGTACCAGGAAGACGGCGAGATCCTGGTGGGGGCCTCGGCCAAGCGCCAGGCGGTCACCAACGCCAAGAACACGCTGTACGCCGTCAAGCGGCTGATCGGGCGCAAGTTCGAGGAGAAGGAAGTCCAGAAGGACATCCACCTCATGCCCTACGCCATCACCAAGGCCGACAACGGCGACGCCTGGGTGGAAGTGCGCGGCAAGAAGCTCGCGCCGCCGCAGATCTCGGCCGAGGTGCTGCGCAAGATGAAGAAGACCGCCGAGGACTACCTGGGCGAGCCGGTCACCGAGGCCGTGATCACGGTGCCCGCGTACTTCAACGACAGCCAGCGCCAGGCCACCAAGGACGCCGGCCGCATCGCGGGCCTGGACGTCAAGCGGATCATCAACGAGCCCACCGCGGCCGCGCTCGCCTTCGGCCTGGACAAGCAGGAAAAGGGTGACCGCAAGATCGCCGTGTACGACCTGGGCGGCGGCACGTTCGACATCTCGATCATCGAGATCGCCGACGTCGACGGCGAGAAGCAGTTCGAGGTGCTCTCCACCAACGGCGACACGTTCCTGGGCGGCGAGGACTTCGACCAGCGGATCATCGACCACATCATCGTGGAGTTCAAGAAGGAACAGGGCGTGGACCTGTCCAAGGACGTGCTCGCGCTGCAGCGCCTGAAGGAAGCCGCCGAGAAGGCCAAGATCGAGCTGTCCAACGGCGCGCAGACCGACATCAACCTGCCGTACATCACGGCCGACGCCAGCGGCCCGCGGCACCTGAACATCAAGCTCACGCGCGCCAAGCTGGAGTCGCTGGTCGACGAGCTGATCGAGCGCACCATCGCGCCCTGCCGCACGGCCATCAAGGACGCCGGCGTGTCGATCAACGACATCCACGACGTGATCCTGGTGGGCGGCCAGACCCGCATGCCCAAGGTGCAGGAGAAGGTCAAGGAGCTGTTCGGCAAGGAGCCGCGCAAGGACGTCAACCCCGATGAAGCCGTCGCCGTGGGCGCGGCCATCCAGGGCCAGGTGCTGGGCGGCGACCGCAAGGACGTGCTGCTGCTGGACGTCACCCCGCTGTCGCTGGGCATCGAGACCCTGGGCGGCGTGATGACCAAGATGATCTCCAAGAACACGACCATCCCGACCAAGTTCGCGCAGACCTTCTCCACCGCCGACGACAACCAGCCGGCCGTGACGATCAAGGTCTACCAGGGCGAGCGCGAGATGGCCACCGGCAACAAGCTGCTGGGCGAGTTCAACCTGGAAGGCATCCCGCCGGCGCCGCGCGGCCTGCCGCAGATCGAGGTGAGCTTCGACATCGACGCCAACGGCATCCTGCACGTCGGGGCCAAGGACAAGGCCACCGGCAAGGAGAACAAGATCACCATCAAGGCCAACTCGGGCATCTCCGAGGAGGAGATCCAGAAGATGGTGAAGGACGCCGAGCTCAACGCCGCCGAGGACAAGAAGAAGCTCGAGCTGGTGCAGGCCCGCAACCAGGGCGAGGCGCTGGTCCACTCCGTGCGCAAGAGCCTGGGCGAGTACGGCGACAAGCTCGAAGGCGGCGAGAAGGAGAAGATCGAGGCCGCCCTCAAGGAAGTCGACGAAGCGCTCAAGGGCGAGGACAAGGCGCTGATCGAGGACAAGACCAACGCGCTGATGACCGCCAGCCAGAAGCTGGGCGAGAAGATGTACGCCGACATGCAGTCGGCCCAGTCCGCGCAGGCGGCCGGCGGCGCGCCGGGGGCCGAGCCGGAAGGCGGCACTGGCGGCACTGGCGCCACCAAGCAGCAGGCGAACGACGACGATGTCGTCGACGCGGAGGTGAAAGAGGTCAAGAAAGGCTGACGCCTTTTCGAGGGGCTAGGGGCTGGGGGCTAGGGGCTAGGGAAGAACTCCCCGCCTCGCCCCAGCCCCTAGCCCCTAGCCCCTAGTCCCTCTCAAAACAACATGGCCACGAAACGCGATTACTACGACGTCCTGGGCGTGCCCAAGAACGCCTCCGAGGAAGAGATCAAGAAGGCTTATCGCAAGCTCGCGATGAAGTTCCACCCTGACCGCAACCAGGGGGACGCGGCCAAGGACGCGGAAGCCAAGTTCAAGGAGGCCAAGGAGGCGTACGAGATGCTGTCGGACGCCGACAAGCGCGGCGCCTACGACCAGTACGGCCATGCGGGCGTGGACCCCAACATGCGCGGCGCGGGCGCCGGGCCGGAAGGCTTCGGCGGCTTCGCGGAAGCCTTCGGCGACATCTTCGGCGACATCTTCGGCCAGGGCCGCGCCGGCGGTGGCGCCGCAGGCGCGCGCGGCGGACGCCAGGTCTACCGCGGCAACGACCTGTCGTACGCGATGGAGGTCACGCTGGAGGAAGCCGCCAACGGCAAGGAAGCGCAGATCCGCATCCCGACCTGGGACCCGTGCGACACCTGCCACGGCAGCGGCGCCAAGCCGGGCACCCAGGCCAAGGCCTGCGGCACCTGCCACGGCGCCGGCGTGGTGCAGATGCGCCAGGGCTTCTTCTCGGTGCAGCAGACCTGCCCCACGTGCCGCGGCCAGGGCAAGATCATTCCCGAGCCCTGCCCCACCTGCCACGGCCAGGGCCGCGTCAAGAAGCAGAAGACGCTGGAGGTGAAGATCCCCGCCGGCATCGACGACGGCATGCGCATCCGCAGCGCCGGCAACGGCGAGCCGGGCCACAACGGCGGCCCGCCGGGCGACCTGTTCATCGAGATCCGGCTGAAGAAGCACGCGATCTTCGAGCGCGACGGCGACGACCTGCACTGCGTGGTGCCGATCTCCTTCACCCGGGCGGCGCTCGGCGGCGAGATCGAGGTGCCCACGCTGGCCGGCAAGGCGGCGATCGACATCCCCGAAGGCACCCAGGCCGGCAAGCAGTTCCGCCTGCGCGGCAAGGGCGTCAAGGGCGTGCGGTCCAGCTACCCGGGCGACCTGTACTGCCACATCAGCGTGGAGACGCCGGTCAAGCTCACCGAGCACCAGCGCAAGCTGCTCAAGGAGCTGGACGACGCCCTGAAGAAGGGTGGCGCCAAGCACTCGCCCAGCGAGGAGAGCTGGTCGGACAAGCTGAAGAGCTTCTTCAGCGCCTGACGATCCCCCGCGACCGCCACATCCGCAACCCGTCATCCCCGCGAAGGCGGGGATCCAGAGCTTCCGGCAGTCCGCGAAAGCGGACGCACTTGTATCTTTCGGGCCCGGCTTCTTTTTTTGGCAAGGCTCGTGCAGCCTGATACGCACTAGGGTCCCGAACCCGTAATCCAGCAGATTGCGCACGAGCCAAGCCGCTAGCCTGAAGCCCGAACAGTTTGCTTGAACT
>NZ_LMQL01000012.1 GCF_001424545.1 Ramlibacter sp. Leaf400
CGTAGCAATGCGTTAAGCTAACCGATACTAATTGCTCGTGCGGCTTGACCCTATAACTTTGATCAGTCGATCAAAGAGTTATGCCCGGTCGGCGCAATCAAAATAAAAGCTGATTTGCTCTATGAATTGGTCGTCTTGCAGACTCTGCAAGATGGCAAAAAGTTATGCCTGATGACCATAGCGAGGTGGTCCCACTCCTTCCCATCCCGAACAGGACAGTGAAACGCCTCTGCGCCGATGATAGTGCGGATTCCCGTGTGAAAGTAGGACATCGTCAGGCTCTTACAGCCCCAAAAGGCCCAGCAGTAATGCTGGGCCTTTTGCTTTGGGCAAACGATTCCTTGCGCGGGCCCGAGATTGTGGAAATACGGCCGGTATTTCCAGTCCACAGCGAATCAGGGCCCTGAACGTCTAGCCCGACCTACTTCCCGTTCCGCAGTTCCCGCCTCAGGATCTTGCCCACGTTCGTCTTCGGCAAATCCTCGCGGAATTCAATGTATTTGGGGACCTTGTAGCCGGTCAGGTTCTGCCGGCAGTACTTGGCCACGTCTTCCTCGGTGAGGATCGGGTCGTTCTTGACGACGAACACCTTGATCGCCTCGCCCTGTTTCTCGTCCGCCACGCCGACCGCAGCGCACTCCACGACTCCAGGGCACATCGAAATGACGTTCTCGAGTTCGTTCGGAAAGACGTTGAAGCCGCTGACCAGGATCATGTCCTTCTTGCGGTCGATGATCTTCGTGTAGCCGCTCGCGTCCATGATCCCGACGTCGCCCGTGCGCATGAAGCCGTCCGGCGTGAACGCCCTTTCGGTTTCACCCGGCTGCTGGTAGTAGCCGACCATCACGTTCGGTCCCCTGATGCAGATCTCCCCCGAATCCCCCTGGGGAAGACTGCGGCCGTCATCGTCCTTGATGGCGATCTCGATGCCCGGCAGCGGCAGCCCGATCGTTCCCGAGAACTCCCGGCTCAATACGGGATTGTTGGTGCCGATCGCGCAGGTTTCGCTCATCCCCCAGCCTTCCACCATCGTGCAGCCCGTGGTCTTCTGCCAGGCGCGCGCAGTTCCTTCCGAGGCCGCCATGCCGCCGGCCTGGGTCACGCACAGCTGGGAGAAATCGATGCTCCGGAATTGCGGGTGCTGCAGCAGCGCGTTGAACAGCGTGTTCACCGCGGGAAACAGATGGAAGGGCCGCCGCTTGAGCACTTCGATGAACCGCGGAATGTCGCGCGGATTGGGGATCAGCGTCTGGTGAGCGCCCCAGCGGATCGACAGCATGCACAGCGTCAACGCGAAGATGTGGTAGAGCGGCAGCGCCATGATCCCGTTGGTGCGGCTGACGTCCCCGATGCGAGCGAGCGCCGGCGTGAACCAGGCCTCCGCCTGCAGGATGGCCGCCACCACGTTACCGTGCGTCAGCACGGCGCCCTTCGACAGGCCCGTCGTTCCACCCGTGTACTGAAGGAAAGCGACGGAGTCCAGCGTCTGCGCCGCCGGCCTCAGCTGCATCGAGCGCCCCTGCGCCAGGGCCCGGGTGAACGGCGTGACCTTGCGTCCGCCGGCCAGCGGCAGCTTGAACGCCGGGACCATCTTGGCCAGGTGGCGGACCGCGAAAGTGATCCAGCGCCCGTACCAGAAGCCCAGCAGGTCTCCCATGGAGGTGACGACCACGTGCTGCACGGGCGTGCGGTTCACGACCTCGGACAGCGTGTGGGCGAAGTTCTCCAGGATCACGATCGCCGTGGCGCCTGAATCCTTGAGCTGGTGCTCGAGCTCGCGTGCCGTGTAGAGCGGGTTCACGTTCACGCACGTGTACCCGGCGCGCAGGATGGCCGCCATCGTCACGGCGAACTGCGGGATGTTGGGCAGCATCAGCGCGACGCGCGCGCCGGGTTCGAGCCCCTGCGCCTGCAGCCAGGCGCCCAGGGCCGTGGACAGTTCGTCCACCTCCCCATACGTCATCCACTGCTCCATGCAGACCGAGAACGGCCGCCTGGCGTTCTTGCGGAACGACTCCTCCAGCAGTTGCGTGAGCGAGCGGTACTGCCCGGGATCGATGTCGTGCGGCACGCCATCGGGATAGTTGCGCAACCAGATTCGGTCCATCCGTGGTCTCCTTGCGCGCGATTGTCATCAGCGCGCGCGATGGGGCTACGGGGCTTGTCCTAGGACGCGAACCAGTTCCGTCTCGCAGGCGACAAGGTCCCGGCCGTACAGCAGCGAGAACAACTGGTGCTCACGCTGCTGCACAGTCTGCAGAAACTGCTCGACGGTGCCGGCTCGACGCGCCATGCCGGCGAACGTGTCGAAGCCCTCTTCCAGGAAGTGCTGCAGATCGCCCAGTCCCGCCGCGGCCGCGGGCCCGCGCATCATGCGCAGCATGGTGCGCAGCCCAGGCATGCGGGTCAGGCGCGCCAGCTCCTGGCCCAGGGCCAGGACCGACGCCAGCTGCCGTTCACGCTCGTCCCTGCGCCCGAGCGCCTGCCAGGCCAGCACGTAGCGACGCGCCAAGGGAGCCTGCGCGTCCGCCTGCTGGCGCCACAAGCGTGCCATCTGCATGTCGAGGTCCTCCGTCAGCGCATGCAACTGCGCCATGGCGGCGGCGGTGCCGGCCACGTGCGCGGGGAACAGCTTCTCGATGGCGACGGCGATGCGCGAGAACTGCTCGTCGCGCCGCGTGTAGTCCTTGTTGCCGTACAGCTCCTCGAGGAAGAAGCGCGTGGCCGGCTCGAAAGGCCCGCCCGCCAGGAGGTCGGCGTAGGTCCCCGCGAACCGGTGCGACTGCAGCCGCTTGATCTCGAAGAGGGCCTCGCGCAGCGGTGCATCACCGGCGGCGCTCTGACGCAGCCGCGTGACGGCGGCGACGGCATCTCGGATGGCGCGGGCGGCTTCCATGCAAACCCGCAGTCTAACTAGGCAAGGGGCTCTACCGAGGGCGGCAGGCGCCTGCGATAGTGCCCGCATGCACAGGAGAAGCTGGCTCAAGCTGGGCCTCGGAGCGGCTGCGGTGCTCGCGGTCGGCGGAGGCGCGGTCGCATGGATCGAGCCTGGATGGCGAAACGGCCGTCTGTCCCCGGCCGGCCGCCTCGTGTTCACGCACACCGCCCGCGCATTCCTGGACGGTTCCTTGCCGGCGGATGAGGAGCAGCGAACCCACGCCCTGGCCGCCTTCCTGGATCGCACCGATGCGTTGATCGGCGCATTGCCTGCCCACGCGCAGCGGGAGCTCTCGCAGCTGCTGGCATTGCTCGCCACGGGCGCCGGTCGGAGAAGCCTTGTCGGGCTCGCGCCGGACTGGAGCACCGCCACCGTCCCCGAGATCCGCAACGCCCTGCAGTCGATGCGCGTCTCCTCGCTCACCCTGCGGCAACAGGCCTACCAAGCGCTCCACGACATCACGGGCGGGGCTTACTTCTCAGACCCCAGCACCTGGTCCGTCCTCGGCTACCCCGGCCCGATCGCGGTCGGCGCATGAACAAGCTGCCCGACCCCATCGTCGACGGCCTGCGCCGCGGCTGGCGCGTGACCGGCGGGGCGCACGCGCCGCGGCCGGCGCGCCTGGATTGCGACGTCGCGATCGTCGGCTCCGGCGCCGGCGCCGGAATCACCGCGGAACTGCTTGCCAGGTCGGGCCTGAAGGTCGTGATCGTCGAGGAAGGACCGCTGCGCAGCAGCTCGGACTTCCGCCAGCTGGAGTCCGACGCCTACCCGGCGCTCTACCAGGAAAGCGCCGCCCGCAAGACGCGCGACAAGGCCATCAACATCCTGCAGGGCCGCTGCGTGGGCGGCTCCACCACGGTGAACTGGACCAGTTCGTTCCGCACGCCGTCGGCGACACTGGCCTTCTGGCGCGAACGCTTCGCGCTGCACGATTTCGCCGACGACCCGCTCGCGCCATTTTTCGAGCAGGCGGAGCGGCGTCTTTCCATCGGGCCCTGGCTGACGCCGCCCAACGAGAACAACGACCTGCTGCGCCGTGGCGCTGCCCGCCTCGGCATCCCCGCCGCCGCCATCCTGCGAAACGTCAAGGGATGCTGGAACCTGGGGTCCTGTGGCCTGGGCTGTCCCACCAACGCCAAGCAATCGATGCTGGTGACCACGATCCCGTCGGCCCTGGAGCTGGGGGCCACGCTGCTGGTCGAGACCCGGGCCGAACGCTTCGAGCTGGCCAACGGCAAGGTCAGCGCGCTCCTCTGCGCGCCTGCCGGACAGCCCGGACCTTCCACCCGCATCGTGGCCCGCCACTACGTGCTGGCGGGCGGGGCGATCAACTCCCCCGCCGTGCTCCTGCGCTCGCAGGCCCCCGATCCGCATCGACGACTCGGCATCCGAACCTTCCTGCACCCGGTGGTGATGTCGGCCGCGCAGATGCCCGCCAAAGTCGAAGGCTGGCAGGGCGCGCCCCAGACCATCTACACCGACCACTTCCTGGAGACGCACCCGATCGACGGCCCCATCGGCTACAAGCTGGAAGCCCCGCCGCTGCACCCCGTGATCTTCGCGTCCACCGTGACCGGCCATGGCCAGGAGCAGTCCGGGCTGCTGCGGCAGTTCCCCAGCACCCACGTGCAGCTCGCCCTGTTGCGCGATGGCTTCCACGAGCAGTCGCCCGGCGGCACGGTGCGGCTGCGCAGCGACGGGTCGCCCGAACTCGACTACCCGCTGACCGACTTCGTCATGGACGGCGCCAGGCGAGCCTTCCTCAGCATGGCGGAGATCCAGTTCGCCGCCGGCGCGCAGCAGGTGCTGCCGGTCCACGAGAGCGCCCGCCCGTACCGCAGCTGGAGCGAGGCGCGGTCCGCCATCGCCGCGCTGCCCATGAAGCCGCTGCTGACCAAGGTGGTCAGCGCTCACGTCATGGGCGGCTGCGGCTTGGCCGGCCGGCCCGAGCTGGGCGTGGTGCGGCCGGACGGGGTGCACTGGCAACTGGAGAACCTGTCCATCCACGACGGCTCCCTGTTCCCCACCAGCATCGGCGCCAATCCGCAGCTGTCCATCTACGGCATCGTGAACCGGCTGGGCCAGGGGCTGGTCCGGCGCCTCGGCGGACGCGAGGCCATACTCGCCTGATGTCCCCGGGTTCCCAGCTCGCCCGCCTGCAGATGTGGGCGCCCATCGGGCTCCTGGCCGCCTCTCTTGCCGCGTTGGTGCTGTTGTGGCCCTGGTCGCCCTGGGTCGCCTGCGTCGTGGCCCTCCTGATCGCCTTCGCGCACGCCGCCCCGCTGGGCATCGAGTTCGCCCTGTTGCGCTTCCAGAGTCGGGGCGATCCGGCGCCGCGGCCTTCGTTCGGGCAACTGCTGTCGGCATGGGCCCGTGAGGTGGCCTACGACGCCCTAATCTTCGGTTGGCGGCAGCCGTTCGACTGGCGGCGCGAGCCCGACCACCTGCCGGCCGGCTCGCCGGCGGCCGGGATCGTCTTCGTCCACGGTTTTCTGTGCAACCGCGGCTTCTGGAACCCCTGGATGCGCCAGGCGCGGGCCCGCGGTCATGCTTTCGTGGCGGTGAACCTGGAGCCGGTGTTCTGCTCGATCGACGACTACTGCGACACCATCGACCAGGCGGTCGCCGCCGTCACCCGGGCCACGGGGCGGGCACCGTTGCTCATCTGCCACAGCATGGGCGGGCTGGCCGCCCGGGCCTGGCTGCGCCGTTGCGGCGGCCGAACGCGTGCGGCGCACGTGGTCACCATCGGCACGCCCCACCGCGGCACCTGGCTGGCGCGGTTCAGCCGGCTTCCCAACGGGCGCCAGATGCAGGTGGGCTGCGACTGGATCGCGGCCCTGCCGGGAGCCGAGCCGGAGGCGTCGCGCCTGTTCACCTGCTGGTACTCCAACTGCGACAACGTCGTCTTCCCGCCTTCCATGGCCACGCTGCCGGCGGCCGACAACCGCCTGCACGAAGGCGCCGCCCATGTCGACCTGGCGTTTCGCCCGGCCGTGATGGACCACACGTTCGAACTGGCGGCTCGCCTGTAAGATCGATCCGACGCGGACGAAGACGCCGAAAGAAAGACCCCATGGCCCTGATCGTCGTGATGGAGGATGACGCCTTCACGCGCAACCTGATCGCCACCGTGCTGAAGAAGGATGGGCACGAGGTGCTCGCCGCCGAGGACGGGGAACAGGGGCTGTCGCTGGTCGAGTCCCGGCGCCCCGACCTGGTCGTCAGCGACGTCCAGATGCCGCGGCTCAACGGTTTCGACATGGTCGCGTCGCTGCGGCGCAATCCCGCGATCGCCCGCACCCCCGTCGTCCTGCTCACCTCGCTGCCGGAGCGGGCGCACATGCGCATCGGCATGACCGCCGGGGCCGACGACTACCTCACCAAGCCCCTGCGCCCGGGCGAACTGCGCGAAGCGGTGGCCGCGCAGCTGAACAAGCGCGCCATCCACACCAGCCTGCAGAGCATGGTGGTGGAAAGGGCGGTCGAGTCCGCGCTCGAGGAGCAGCGTCACCAGCTGTCCAGGCTCTACGAGCAGCGGCTGGCCAACGAGCTGAGCGGCCGCTGGCCCACGGAAGGCGGCGGCGCCGGCGACGAGCGGTTTCCCTCCGCCACGCTGCTCTTCGTCGACGTCCCCAACTACGCCGGCGTGGCCGATCGCCTGGACGCGGCCGAGCTGGCCGAGCTGGTGCGGCGGTTCTACGGCAGCGCGAACGACTCGGCTAACCTCTTTGGCGCCCGCCACATCCAGTTCGTGGGGGAGGGCGTGCTCGCCGTGTTCGTCGACGCCAGCGACACCCGCACGGTCAACCATGGCCTGAGGGCCCTGCGCGCCGCCTTCGGGCTGATCGAGGCGGGGCGAGGGATCCAGCAGTACCTCTCGTCGACATACGCCGACCGGCAGTTGCCTCGCTTCGAGGCCCATGTCGCCCTCCATGCCGGGCCGGTCACGCTGACCGTGCTGCACGACCCGCTGCATTCGCCCGTGGCGCAGACCCTGCCGGTGGGCGACGCGGTCAGCGCCACCATGCTGCTGCAGCACCAGGCCCGGGAACTCGGGTGGTCGGTCGTGGCCAGCATCGCGTCGCTGCGCCAGGTGACCGGCGCCGTCACCGTCGGTCGGCGCGCGGCCGTGCGGCTGAGCGGGCGCAACGAGCCCCTGGACGTCGCCGAAATCACCGGCCTGGCCCAGTAGACGGGCGCCGGACAGAGCGTCTGCGGCCCCGCCGGACCGCCCGGTCCGGTGATCCATTTCACAAGCCGGCGCGGCGCTATTCACGCCCCGGCACCTGCTCGCCTTCCTAAGCTTGCGCCTCACCAGGACTCAGGAGGAAAAAATGCAGGCAACCCTCACATCGCAGGCCGGCAACCACGGCGCGGCGCACCCGGCCGCATCGCCGCAACTGGACCTGCTACTGGACGAACTCGCCTACGGCGTTGCCGTCACCACGGGCGTGGGCGACCTGGTCCATGCCAACCACGCGGCGCGGCATGAGCTGGGCCGCCAGCACACGTTGTGGGTGCAGAACGGTCGCCTGCGGGTGCAAACCCCGCAGGACCTGCAGACGCTGCACGGCGCCCTGGCCAAGGCGACGGCGGGCCGCCGCAGTCTGATCGCCCTGGGCGGCGCCGAGGCGCACCGCCTGAGCCTGGCGGTGGTTCCCCTGCGCCGCCTGCAGGAGGGCGGTGCGGCGCACGCCGCCCTGGTCTTCTCGCGGCCGACGGTGTGCGGTTCGCTGATGCTCTGCTTCTTCGCGCGCAGCCATTCCCTCACGACGGCCGAGGAGAACGTGCTGACCATCCTGTGCCAGGGCCATTCGGCGCCGGAGATCGCCCGCAAGTTGCAGGTGGCGGTCTCCACCGTGCGCAGCCACGTCCGCAGCCTGTGCGCCAAGACGCGGACCAGCGGCGTGCGGGAGCTGGTCAACCGGGTCGCCATGCTGCCGCCGCTCGCGCCCGCGCCGCTGCTGCAAGAGCCGATGCATTGAACAGGCCGCCAGGCCTTGGCTGGCGCGGCACCGCTGCTAGAGTGGCCGCGCACCTTCCGATGACCACGTCCGATACGGCGGCGCAAGACCGTCTCCTCTCCTCGCTCTCCCCCACCGTCCGCGCCTTCGCCTCCCGGGGCGTGCTGCGCAGCTTCCGCAGGAACACGGTGATCGTCCACGAGGGCGAGGTGGGCGACACCACCTTCGTGCTCCTGCAGGGGCGCGCGAAGGTGTACTCCAACGACGTGGACGGCCGCGAGATCACCTACGACCTCGTGCACCCCGGCGACTACTTCGCCGACATGTGGCTGGATGGCGGTCCGCGCTCGGCATCGGTCATCACGCTGGAGGCCTGCGTCTGCGCGGTGGTCGGCCGCGCCGCCATGTTCGAGCACCTGGAGCAATCGCCCGACTTCGCCCGGCACCTGCTGGCTCGCATGATCCAGCGGGTCCGCGCGGCGACGGAGAAGGCACGCCAGCTGGCCCTGAAGAATGTCTACGAGCGAGTGGCCAGCCTGTTGGAAGGCCACCAGGGCTCCGTGGGCGACGGCTGGCCGGTGGTGCTCTCGCCCCTCACGCACCAGGCGATCGCCAGCCGCGTCGGCTCGTCGCGCGAGATGGTCAGCCGCATCCTCAAGGAGCTGGAGCGGGGCGGCTACGTCGAACTGGGCCTGCGCCGCGTCGTCCTCAAGCGCAAGCTTCCGGCCCGCTGGTGACGGTTGGCGCGGGCTGCACGCGGTACACCTGGACGGGTTCGCTCAGGTGCCGCAGCTGGTGCGTGCCGGTGTCTTCCATCCGCCGCGCCGCATCGTCCTCGAGCAGCGCGCGCAGTGCGGCCGTGACGCACACCTCGCCGGGCCGCGCGATGTCCACCAGGCGCGCGGTGAGGTTCACGCCGCAGCCGTAGATGTCGTACTCGTCGGCCACGAAGCGGGCGATGTGGGCCGCGATGCGCAGCTGCATCTGCTCATGGGGACCGCGGCCCTCGTTGCCGGCCTCGATGATGCGAAGCAGTTCGAAGGCCGCCGCGATCGCGTCATCGGCGTGCCCGAACTCGATCATCAGCCCGTCGCCCGTGCTCTTGTGGATGCGTCCACCGAACGCCGGCACCACCTGGTCGGCTTCGCGCACGAAACGCTGCCAGCGCTCGATGAAACCGGGCTCGTCGCCTTCCATCAGCCGCACCGACTCGACCACGTCCAGCACCATGATGACCCGGGTGCGGGGCGAGGAAACCGGCGGGGTGGAAGGCGCGGGCGCGTTCATCTGGGCAGGGCGAAGACCAGCGGGAATTGTCGAGCTGACCTCCGCCCGCGCAAGGCCACGGGCCGGCTTCGCAAGCGCCGCTCTGTCAATCCTGACAGGGGCGCCGCAGACTCAGGACTTCTGCGTAGCCAGCACGCCGCGGCGCATCTGGTCCAGCTCCATCGTCTCGAACAGGGCCTTGAAGTTGCCCTCGCCGAAGCCTTCGTTGCCCTTGCGCTGGATGAACTCGAAGAAGATCGGCCCCAGCTGGTTCTCGCTGAAGATCTGCAGCAGCAGCTCGCCCGGCTGGCCGTCCACGAGGATGTTGCGCTGCTGGAGCGCGTTGACGTCCTCGGCCAGGTTGGGGATGCGCCGGGGCAGCAGCTCGTAGTACGTTTCGCTGGTGTTCAGCAGCTTCACGCCGGCCATCTGCAGCGAGTCGACCGTGTCGTACAGGTCGGTCGAACCCAGGGCGATGTGCTGGATGCCTTCGCCGCGGTACTTGTCCAGGTACTCCTGGATCTGGCCGGCCTTCTCGTTGCCTTCCTCGTTGATCGGGATGCGGATCTTCCCGCAGGGGCTGGTCATGGCCTTGCTCTTGACGCCGGTGGCCTGGCCTTCGATGTCGAAGTAGCGCACCTCGCGGAAGTTGAACAGCCTCTCGTAGAACTCCGACCACTCGGCCATGCGGCCCCGGTGCACGTTGTGCGTAAGGTGGTCGATGTAGGTGAGGCCGAAGCCCTTGGGGTCCAGCGCTTCCTGCGCGTCGATGCCGGGCAGCGGCTCGAAATCGACGTCATAGAAACCGATGTTGCCGATGTCACCGGCCCGGGCGCCGTTCTTCCCGCGCCAGCGGTCCACCAGGTAGATCAGGCTGTCGCCGATGCCCTTGATGGCGGGGATGTTCAGCTCGCCCGGCCCCGCCTGGCCCGCGTAGCCCCAGGCGCCCAGGCCGATGGCCCGCTCGTACGCCGACTTGGCGTCCTGCACGCGGAAGGCGATGGCGCAGATGCTGGGCCCGTGCGCCCGCGCGAAACGCTGCGCGAAGGAGTCCGGCTCCGCGTTGACGATGAAGTTGATGCCGCCCTGGCGGTACAGCACCACGTCCTTGTGGCGGTGCCGCGCGATCGGGCGAAAGCCCATGCGCTCGAACAGCGCGCCCATGGCCTTGGGATCGGGCGCCGCGTACTCGATGAACTCGAAGCCGGCGGTGCCCATGGGGTTGTCCCAGGCGGTGAAGGTGCGCGCGGTCGGGGCGGCGTCCATGCTGTCTCCTTTGGAATGCGGTGAAGCCGGAACTCTAAGCGCAGGCCCCTTCAGGTTTCCGCCGGAGAACGGCTCCAAAAGGTATCCTTGCGCAGGAAACCTGCGACATGGCCGACTCCTTCGCACTCGACAAGCTCGACAAGGCCATCCTGCGCGCGCTCCAGCAGAACGGCCGCGAGACCTACGACGTGATCGGCGAGCAGGTCGGGCTGTCGCCCAGCGCGGTGCTGCGCCGGGTCAAGCGGCTGGAGGACGCCCGCGTGATCGACCGCTACGTGGCCCTGGTGCGCCCCGAGGCGGTGGGCCTGGGGCTGACGGCGTACATCAACGTGCGCCTTGAAAAGCACACCGAGTCCCACAAGCGCAACCCGATGGACGTTTTCCGCGCCAGCGTGCAGGGCTGGCCGGAAGTGGTCGAATGTGCGGCGCTCACCGGCGACATGGACTTCCTGCTGCGCGTCGTGGTGCAGGACATGGCGCACTACAGCCGCTTCATCCTGGACACCCTGCTCAAGCACCCCAGCGTGCAGGACTGCAAGACCAGCTTCGTGCTCGACAGCGTGAAAGCCACCACCGCCATGCCCGTGTAGGAGTTCCGCCGCCGTGGCACGAGGGACACGGCCGATTAGGTAGAACTACCTCCCCAGAACGGCCGGGCTTGGGAGCCCGGTGAAAACCCTTAAATTGGTCCCATGGCCTCTGAACTACCCATGGCCTCCGACACCCGGCTCCTGCCCGTGGTCGTCCCCATCCGATCGCTGGGGCCCGAACACCGGGACCGGATCGCCACCCACCTGCTGGCGTTGCCGCCCGAAGACCGCTACCTGCGGTTCGGCTACGCGGCCAACGATGAGCACATCCGGCGCTACGTGGAGCAGCTGGACTTCGAGCAGGACGACATCTTCGGCATCTACAACCGGCGCCTGGAGCTCATCGCCATGGCGCACCTGGCGTATTCGCGCGACCCCAACTCGGCCAACTGCGCCGAGTTCGGCGTGTCGGTGCTGCCCCGGGCGCGTGGCCGCGGCTTTGGCCGGCGCCTCTTCGAGCGCGCCGTGCTCCATGCCCGCAACGAGGGCGTGGAGCTGCTCTTCATCCATGCGCTCAGCGAGAACGTGGCCATGCTCAAGATCGCCCGCTCGGCCGGCGCCACGCTGGAGCGCTTCGGCACCGAGACCGAAGCCTTCCTGCGCCTGCCGCCCGCGACGCTGGACACGCACATGAGCGAGCTGGTCAACGAGCAGCTGGCCCAGACCGATTACCGGCTCAAGCAGCAGGCCAAGAGCTTCTGGGACTTCCTGGACGGGGTGCAGGAGACGCGGCAGGGCGTGCGCGAAGCGCGCCACCGCTCCGGCAGCTGAACCGTGGGCGGGGCCGCGGCCCGCCACGGTCGCGCAGTGCGATGCGCTATCCTATTCGTCCCCCAACCACCGCACGTACTGCACGCACAGGCTGTGTCCGACCCCCACCCTGCGCGGTCCCATGAGAAAGAAGACCGTCGCACGTTCCTGCAGAAGGTCGCCGAGTTCATCCATCCCGGCCCGGATTCCCGCGATGAACTGATCGAAACCCTGGCCGACGCCGAAGACAACGAGATCATCGACGCCGAATCGCGCGTGATGCTCGAAGGCGTGATCCGGATGGCGGACCTCACCGCCGGCGACGTGATGGTCGCGGCCCCCCGGATGGACCTGATCAGCATCGACTCGCCCTACGACGACATCCTGCACCTCGTCATCGACACGGCGCACTCGCGCTTCCCCGTCTACGAGGACGATCGCGAAAACATCATCGGCATCCTGCTGGCCAAGGACCTGCTCAAGCTGCAGCGCGCCCCGGAGCTGAACATCCGCGCGCTGCTGCGGCCCGCGGTCTTCGTGCCCGAAAGCAAGGGGCTGAACGACCTGCTGCGGGAGTTCCGCGGCAACCGCAACCACCTGGCCGTGGTGATCGACGAATTCGGCCGCGTCGCCGGCCTCATCACCATCGAGGACGTGCTCGAGCAGATCGTCGGCGAGATCGAGGACGAATTCGACATCGCCGAGGAAGAGGGCGACATCTTCGCCCTGGCCGACCGCACCTACCGCGTGAGCGGCGACACGGCGATCGAGAAGGTCAACGAGGCCTTCGGCGTCGACCTGGCGCCGGCGGCGACGGCCGAAGGCGACCGCCGCTTCGAGACCATCGGCGGCCTGATCGCCCACGAGATGGGCCACGTGCCCAAGCGCGGCGAGCACCACCGCATGGCGGGCCTGGACTTCGTCGTGCTGCACACCAAGGGCGGCGCCGTCCGTTGGTTCAAGGTGGCGCCCGCCCACAGCGACGACGACACGGGGTGATCGGCGCCGCCCGCTCCGCGGCGCTGCCCTGGGTGCTGGCCGCCGTCGCCGGCCTGGCCCAGGCGATCTCGATCGCCACGCCGTGGTCGGGTCAGCCGCTCTGGTGGCTGCAGGTCGCCTCGCTGGCGGTGCTGGCGGGGTGCATCGCCCGGCCCGCGTCGCTGCGCTCCGTCTTCCTGCAAGCCTGGCTGTTCGCCACGGCCTGGCTGACCGGCACCTTCTGGTGGCTGTTCATCTCCATGCACACCTACGGGGGCCTGCCGGCGCCGCTGGCGGCGTTCGCGGTGCTGGCGCTCGCGGCGTTCCTGGGGAGCTACTACGCGGCCGCTGCGGCGTTCTGGCGCTGGCTCGCTCCGCGCGGGCCGTTGATCGCCACCGTCTCGTTCGCGGCCCTGTGGCTGCTGGCCGAGCTGCTGCGCGGGCGCTGGTTCACCGGCTTCCCCTGGGGCGCGGGCGGCTACGCGCACGTGGACGGACCGCTGGCCTTCCTGGCGCCGTGGATCGGCGTGTATGGCATCGGTGCGTTGGCAGCGGCGATCGCGGTGGCGCTGTCGTGGCTGCCCCAGGCCTGGCGCTCGCGCCGGTACTGGGCCGCGGCCGGCGCCTCCGTGCTGCTGCTGGCCGCGTGCACGCAAGTGGCTCCCTCGCACGACCAGGCCGCCGGCGCGCCCCTGTCCGTCACGCTCTTGCAGGGCAACATCCCGCAGGACGAGAAGTTCGAAGGACGCACCGGGGTGCCGGTCGCACTGGCCTGGTATGCCGAGCAGCTGCAGGCCAGCCGCTCCAGCCTGGTGGTGGCGCCCGAGACCGCACTGCCGCTGCTGCCGCAGCAACTGCCCGAGGGCTACCTGCAAGGCCTGGCCGAGCACTTCTCGCGCGGTGACCGTGCGGCGCTGATCGGCATGCCGCTGGGCAGCCTGGAGCAGGGCTACACCAACTCGGTGGTGGGCCTCAAGCCCGGCGCCGACGCCTACCGCTTCGACAAGCACCACCTCGTGCCCTTCGGCGAGTTCATCCCGCCGCTGTTCCGCTGGTTCACCGACCTGATGAACATCCCGCTGGGGGACTTCAACCGCGGCTCGGTCGGCCAGCCCTCGTTCGAGTGGCAGGGCCAGCGGCTGGCGCCCAACGTCTGCTACGAAGACCTGTTCGGCGAGGAGCTGGCGGCGCGATTCGCCGACCCGGTCCGCGCGCCCACCGTGTTCGTGAACGTGAGCAACATCGGCTGGTTCGGCGACACGGTGGCGATCGACCAGCACCTGCACATCAGCCGCATGCGGGCGCTGGAATTCGCCCGGCCGGTGATCCGCGCCACCAACACCGGCGCGACGGCCATCATCGACCACCGGGCCCGCGTGACCCATTCGCTGCCCCCGCACACCCGCGGCGCGCTCACCGGCGAGGTGGCGGGCCGCAGCGGCACCACCCCGTTCGCGTGGTGGGCCTCGCGCCTGGGCCTGCTGCCGCTGTGGCTGCTCGGCCTTGCTCCTGTTTTGGGAGCGCTGCCGCGGCTTCGCAGGAGAGCGGGCACTTAAAATCGAGCCAATGCTCACTTTCCAGCAAATCATCCTGAAGCTGCAGTCGTACTGGGACGCCCAGGGCTGCGCGCTGCTGCAGCCGTACGACATGGAAGTCGGCGCAGGCACCTCCCACACCGCCACCTTCCTGCGCGCCATCGGGCCCGAGCCCTGGAAGGCCGCCTACGTGCAGCCCAGCCGCCGGCCCAAGGACGGCCGCTACGGCGAGAACCCCAACCGCCTGCAGCACTACTACCAGTACCAGGTGGTGCTCAAGCCCGCGCCGGACAACATCCTCGAGCTGTACCTCGGCTCGCTGCAGGCGCTGGGCTTCGACCTGAAGAAGAACGACATCCGCTTCGTCGAGGACGACTGGGAGAACCCCACGCTGGGCGCCTGGGGCCTGGGCTGGGAGGTCTGGCTCAACGGCATGGAAGTCACGCAGTTCACCTACTTCCAGCAGGTGGGCGGCATCGACTGCAAGCCCATCACCGGCGAGATCACCTACGGGCTGGAGCGGCTGGCCATGTACCTGCAGGGTGTCGACAACGTGTACGACCTCAAGTGGACCGAAGGCCTGTCCTATGGCGACGTCTACAAGCAGAACGAGGTCGAACAGTCGACCTACAACTTCGAGCACAGCGATGCCGAGTTCCTGTTCACCGCGTTCGGCGCGCACGAGAAGCAGGCCAGGCACCTGATGGAGCAGCAGCTCGCGCTGCCGGCCTACGAGCAGGTGCTCAAGGCCGCGCACACCTTCAACCTGCTGGACGCGCGCGGCGCGATCAGCGTCACCGAACGTGCGGCCTACATCGGCCGCATCCGCAACCTGGCGCGCGCCGTGGCGCAGGCCTACCTGCTGAGCCGGCAACGGCTGGGCTTCCCGATGGCGCCCAAGGCCTGGGCCGAAGCGGCCACGGCCAGGATGGTCGCCGACAAGCTGGTGGAGGCTGCGTGATGGCCAATGCCAACCTGCTGGTCGAACTCTTCGTCGAGGAACTGCCGCCCAAGTCGCTGAAGAAGCTGGGCGAGGCGTTCGGCGCCACGCTGCTGGAGCAGCTCAAGTCGCAAGGCCTGGCCGGCGACGCATCGGTCCTCACGCCCTACGCATCGCCGCGACGCCTGGCCGCGCACGTCACTGCGGTGGCCGATCGCGCGGCCGACAAGGCCGTGTCGCAGAAGCTGATGCCGGCGAGCGTCGGCCTCGATGCGCAGGGCCAGGCCACGCCGGCGCTGCTCAAGAAGCTGCAGGCGCTGGGCGCCGATGCGTCGGCGGTCGCTTCGCTGCGGCGCGCGCCCGACGGCAAGGCCGAAGCGCTGTTCTACGAAAGCACCGCCCGGGGCGCGACGCTGGCCGAAGGCCTGCAGAAGGCGCTGGCCGAGGCCATCGCGCGCCTGCCCATCGCGAAGGTCATGACCTACCAGCTGGCCGACGGCTGGAGCGACGTGAAGTTCGTGCGCCCGGCGCATGCGCTGGTCGCGCTGCACGGCCGCGAGGTGGTGCCGGTCGAGGCGCTGGGCCTGAAGGCCGGTCGCACCACGCAGGGCCATCGCTTCGAGGCCGCCAAGGCCCAGGTCGACATCCCCGACGCCGACAGCTACGCCGCGGTGCTGCAGGAGCAGGGCGCTGTGATCGCCGGCTTCGACGCCCGCCGCGCCGACATCGCGCGCCAGCTCGCCGCCGCGGCCCAGCAGGTCGGCGCGGGCGCGCGCGCCATCGACGACGAAGCACTGCTCGACGAAGTCACCGCCCTGGTCGAGCGGCCCAACGTGCTGGCCTGCCAGTTCGAGCGCGAATTCCTCGAAGTGCCGCAGGAGTGCCTCATCCTCACGATGAAGGCCAACCAGAAATACTTCCCGCTGCTGGACGCGCAGGGCAGGCTCACCCACCGCTTCCTGGTGGTGAGCAACATCCGCCCGCAGGACCCCTCGGCGGTGATCGGCGGCAACGAGCGGGTGGTGCGTCCGCGCCTGGCCGACGCCAAGTTCTTCTTCGACCAGGACCGCAAGAAGACGCTCGAGTCGCGGGTGCAGGGCCTGGCCAAGGTGGTCTACCACAACAAGCTGGGCACGCAGGGCGACCGGATGGAGCGCGTGCGCACCATCGCGCGCGCCATCGGCACGCAGCTGGGCGGCGAGCCGCTCGCGCAGGCGGCGGACACGGCCGCCCGGCTGGCCAAGGCCGACCTGCTCACCGACATGGTGGGCGAGTTTCCCGAGCTGCAGGGCACCATGGGTCGCTACTACGCGCAGCACGACGGCCTGCCGGCCCCGGTCGCCGACGCCATCGAGGACCACTACAAGCCGCGTTTCGCCGGCGACGAGCTGCCGCGCGGCGACGTCGGCGTGGCGGTGGCGCTGGCCGACAAGCTGGAGACGCTGGTCGGCCTGTTCGGCATCGGCCAGCTGCCCTCGGGCGACAAGGACCCGTTCGCGCTGCGCCGCCACGCCCTGGGCGTGGTGCGCATCCTGATCGAGCGCGGCCTGCCGCTGGACCTGCCGTCGCTGGTCGACGTGGCCGGCGCGAGCTTCGGCCCGCTGCTGCCCAAGCCGAAGGAAAGCAACGAGCAGGTGCTGCAGTTCATCTACGAGCGCATCGGCGGCTACCTGCGCGACCAGGGCCATGGCCCCGCCGAAGTGGACGCCGTGATCGCCGTCCGCCCGCCCTGGAATCAGGTCAAGCCGCGGCTGGAGGCCGTGCGTGCCTTCGCCGCGCTGCCCGAGGCGCCCGCGCTCGCCGCCGCCAACAAGCGCATCGGCAACATCCTGAAGAAGGCCGATGGCGCCGTCGATCCGCACGTCAGCGAGGTCCTGCTCAAGGAAGACGCCGAGAAGGCCCTCTACGCCGCCACCCGCGAACTCGCGCCCGCCGCCAAGGCCAAGTTCGAGGCCGGCGACTACACCGGCTCGCTGCAGACGCTGGCCGCGCTGCGGGCGCCGGTCGATGCGTTCTTCGACGGCGTCATGGTCAACGCCGAAGAAGCCGACCTGCGCCTCAATCGCCTGGGCCTGCTGGCCACGCTCCACGGCGCCATGAACCGCGTGGCCGATCTTTCAAGGCTGGCCACATGAAACTCGTCATCCTCGACCGCGACGGCACGATCAATGCCGACAGCGACGAATTCGTGAAATCGCCGCAGGAGTGGGAGCCGCTGCCCGGCGCGCTCGAAGCCATCGCGCGGCTCAACCACGCCGGCTGGCACGTGGCCATCGCGTCCAACCAGTCGGGGCTGGGCCGCGGCCTGTTCGACGTGGCCTCGCTCAATGCCATGCACGCCAAGATGCACAAGCTGCTGTCCGCGCACGGCGGCAAGGTGGACGCCATCTTCTACTGCCCGCACACGCCCGAGGACGGCTGCAACTGCCGCAAGCCGCTGCCCGGCCTCTTCGAGCAGATCGGCGAGCGCTTCGGCATCGAGCTCAAGGGCACGCCGGTGGTCGGCGACGGCCTGCGCGACCTGCAGGCCGGCGTCGCGGCCGGTTGCGAGCCGCACCTGGTGCTCACCGGCAAGGGCGCCGAATTCATCGGCCGCCCGCTGCCCGAGACCTTCCCGGCCGGCACGCGCGTGCACCGCGACCTCGCGGCTTTCGCGGACTATCTCGTGACCCGGCCCGCGCCGCGTCCGCTGACCTGAGTGCTGGCGTTCCTTCGCTCCACCGTCCACGCGCTGTGGATGCTGGTGACCGTGATGCCCTGGGCGATCGTCATGCTGGTCGCCTCGATTTGGCGCCGCGGCATCCCGATGTACTGGATGGCCGTGACCTGGCTGAGCTGGGCCGTGCACGGCGCGCGGGTGATCTGCGGCGTCAAGTGGCGCGTCATCGGCAGGGAGAACCTGCCCGTGGGCACCACCGCGCCGGCCGTCCTGCTGGTCAAGCACCAGTCGACCATGGAGACCTTCCTGATGCCGGTGCTGATGCCGCATCCGCTGGCCTACGTGTTCAAGCGCGAGCTGCTGCACGTGCCGTTCTTCGGCTGGGCGATGGCGCGCCTGGACATGATCCACATCGACCGCAGCCAGCGCGCCCAGGCCTTCAACAAGGTGGTCGAACAGGGCAAGCGCCTGCTGGCGCAGGGCATCTGGATCATCATGTTCCCCGAGGGCACCCGCATCCCGCGCGGGCAGAAGGGCACCTACAAGTCGGGCGGCACGCGCCTGGCGGTGGAGACCGGTGCGCCGGTGATCCCGGTGGCGGTCACGTCCGCCAAGTGCTGGCCGCGCAAGTCCTTCCTCAAGCACCCCGGCGTGGTCGACGTCTCCATCGGCAAGCCGATCCCGAGCCAGGGCCGCCAGCCCGAGGAGCTGATGCGCGAGGTCGAGGCCTGGATCGAGGCCGAGATGCGCCGCCTGGATCCCGAGGCGTACGAGTAACAGTCGGTCGCCGGGGGCGGCGACGGGCCCGGCGCTGCCTATACTCGCGGCCGTGCTGAAGCTCATCCAGCTCACGCTCGATCTTTTCGATCCTGCGCCCCCGCGACCCGCGGCTCCCGCCCCCTCCGCTGCCCCACCGGCCCCGCTGCCGAGTGAGCCGCTGCACGTGGACGCGCCCGCGGAGCCGCTGGATGCGGTGCTGGCGCCCGCCACCTTCCACCATCCGCGCGCCAACCGGCAGGCCACCCTGGGCCACACCTTCGTGGCCTTCGAGCTGCGCCGCGGCAAGCGCCGCAACATCGGTTTCGTGGTCGGGCCCGAGGGCCTGACGGTCAGCGCGCCGCGCTGGGTCCCGATGCACGAAGTGGACGCCGCCGTCCAGAGCAAGTCGTCCTGGATCCTGTCCAAGCTGGAGTCGGCCCGGCAGCGCCAGGACCGCATCGAGTCGGCCCGCATCCAGTGGCGCGAAGGCGCGGCCTTCCCTTTCCTGGGCGAGCAGGTGATCCTGGTGCTGGACCCGCGCCGGGGCGGTACCGCCGAACTGAACACCGCCGGCGAGGCCCTGCCGGGCGTGCCCCGCCTCACATTGCACGTCGGCCTGCCGCAGACCGCGACCGCCGAGCAGATCCGCGACACGGTCCAGGCCTGGCTGATGCGCCAGGCCAAGCGCCTGTTCACCGAGCGCCTGGACCACTTCGCGCCCCAGCTGTCCGTGCAGTGGCGCAAGCTGGTCCTGAGCAACGCCGGCACGCGCTGGGGCACGGCGCATTCGGACGGGACCATCCGCCTGAACTGGCGCCTGATCCACTTCCGCCTGCCGGTGATCGACTACGTGGTGGCGCACGAGCTGTCGCACCTGCGGGTGATGGACCACAGCCCGCGCTTCTGGGAGACGGTGGCCACCGTGGTTCCCGACTACCCGCAGCTGCGCGGCGCGCTGCGCGACGAGGCGCTGCCGCCCTGGTGAGCCCACCCCCACGGGGTGAATTGACGTTGACGTAAACGTCAGATGTAATCCTCGCATCGCAGGCAAGGCCGCGCGGCCGTCCGGCCGCAGCCGCAACCCAACCGAATGCCCACCACCTACACGATCAGCGACCTGGCGAAGGAGTTCGACCTCACGACGCGCGCGATGCGCTTCTACGAGGACATGGGCCTGCTGCAGCCCGAGCGCTCCGGCCCCGGCGGGCGCAACCGCATCTACAGCTCGCGCGACCGCACCCGGCTCAAGCTCACGCTGCGGGCCAAGCGCCTGGGCCTGTCGCTGTCCGAGGCCCGCGAAATCATCGACATGTACGACAGCCCGCGGGACACCGGGCCGCAGCTGAGGAAGTTCCTGGCCATCCTGGCGCAGCACCGCCGTCAGCTGGAAGACCAGATGGCCGACCTGCAGGCCAACCTCGACGAGGTGAAAGTGCACGAGCGGGAGGCCCGGGCGCTGCTGGCGCGGCTGGAGAAGGAGCCCGGCCGCGCGCGGCAGGCATAATTGACGTTTACGTAAACGTCAATCTTCAATCCAGCGGAATCGCCATGCCCGACGCCCCCGCCTTCCAGCCCGCCGACGACGGATTCGAAGCGCGCGTGCGCGCCAGCTTCGCGCGCCAGACCGCCATGGCCACCCTCGGCGCCACCCTGGTGCGCGCCGTGCCCGGCGAGGTCGAGATCCAGCTGCCCTGGGCGGCCCACCTGACCCAGCAGCACGGCTTCCTGCACGGCGGCATCGTCGGCGCGGCGCTCGACTCGGCCTGCGGATACGCGGGTTCCACGCTGATGCCGGCCGACGTCGGCGTCCTGAGCATCGAATTCAAGATCAACTTCGTCGCCCCCGCGCGCGGGCAGAAGTTCCGCATGGTCGGCACGGTGGTCAAGCCGGGCCGCACCATCACGGTCGTGGAGGGGCGGGCCTTCGCGATCGAGGACGGCCGCGAGAAGCTCGTGGCCACCATGAGCACCACGCTGATGGCCGTCGCCGGACGCGACGACGTCAAGCACTAGACCGAGACAAGGAGCATCCCATGAACCTGGGCCTGAATTTCCAGCTGGGCGAAGACATCGACGCGCTGCGCGAGGCCGTGCGGTCGTTCGCCGAGAGCGAGATCGCGCCGCGCGCGGCCGAGATCGACCGCAGCGACCAGTTCCCCGCGGACCTCTGGCGCAAGTTCGGCGAGCTGGGCGTGCTCGGCATCACCGTGCCCGAGGAATACGGCGGCGCCAACATGGGCTACCTGGCCCACATGGTGGCGATGGAGGAGATCTCGCGCGCCTCGGCCTCGGTGGGCCTGTCGTACGGCGCGCACAGCAACCTGTGCGTCAACCAGATCAAGCGCAACGGCAACGAGGCGCAAAAGCGCAAGTACCTGCCCAAGCTGATCTCCGGCGAGCACGTGGGCGCGCTGGCGATGAGCGAGTCCGGCGCCGGCAGCGACGTGATCTCCATGAAGCTCAAGGCCGAGGACAAGGGCGGCTACTACCTGCTCAACGGCACCAAGTTCTGGATCACCAACGGCCCCGACGCCGACACGCTGGTGGTCTACGCCAAGTCCGAGCCCGAGCTGGGCGCGCGCGGCGTTACCGCCTTCCTGGTCGAAAAGGGCATGAAGGGCTTCTCCATCGCGCAGAAGCTCGACAAGCTGGGCATGCGTGGCAGCCACACCGGCGAGCTGGTGTTCCAGAACGTCGAGGTGCCGGCCGAGAACGTGCTGGGCACGGTCAATGGCGGCGCCAAGGTGCTGATGTCCGGCCTGGACTACGAGCGCGCGGTGCTCGCCGCCGGTCCCATCGGCATCATGCAGGCGGTGCTGGACAACGTCGTGCCCTACACCCACGACCGCAAGCAGTTCGGCCAGAGCATCGGCGAGTTCCAGCTCATCCAGGGCAAGGTCGCCGACATGTACACGGTGCTGCAGGCCGGCCGCGCCTTCTGCTACACGGTGGGCAAGAACCTGGACATGCTGGGCAGCGACCACGTGCGCCAGGTGCGCAAGGACTGCGCCTCCGTCATCCTCTGGTGCGCCGAGAAGGCCACCTGGATGGCCGGCGAGGGCATCCAGGTCTTCGGCGGCAACGGCTACATCAACGAGTACCCGCTGGGGCGCCTGTGGCGCGACGCCAAGCTCTACGAGATCGGCGCCGGCACCAGCGAGATCCGGCGGATGCTGATCGGGCGGGAGCTGTTCGCGGAGACGATGTAGTTGCTCGCGCGCAGCGCGAGCAACAGGGGCTAGGGGCTGGGGGCTAGGGACTAGGGAGTACCCCGGTACGCAGAACCCCTAGCCCCCAGTCCCTAGCCCCTAGTCCCTCGACAATAAAGCCCATGCCCGACATCCAAGACCTCTTCACCCACAACCGGGCCTGGGCCGCGCAGATGGAGCGCGAGCGCCCCGGCTTCTTCACCAGCCTGGTCAAGCAGCAGCGGCCCAAGTTCATGTGGATCGGCTGCAGCGACAGCCGGGTGCCGGCCAACCAGATCACCGGCCTGGAGCCGGGCGAGGTGTTCGTGCACCGCAACGTGGCCAACGTGGTGGTGCACTCCGACCTCAATGCGCTGTCGGCCATCCAGTTCGCGGTGGAGATGCTCAAGGTCGAACACATCATGGTGGTCGGCCACTACGGCTGCGGAGGCGTGCTCGCCGCGTTGAACAACACGCGCGTGGGCCTGGCCGACAACTGGATCCGCCACATCCAGGACGTGCGCGACCGGCACCGCGGCATCCTGGACAACATCTCGCCCGAGAACCGCGGCGATGCCCTGGTGGACCTGAACGTCATCGAGCAGGTGGTCAACGTCTGCGTCAGCACCGTGATGACCGACGCCTGGGCCAAGGGTCAGAAGGTGACGATCCATGGCTGGGCGTTCGGCGTGCACGACGGCCTGCTGCAGGACCTGCACATGAACGTCACCAGCGTCGATTCGATCGAACCGCTCTACCGTGCTGCGGTGCAAGGTGTCATAGAGGCGCGCCGCTAGGCCATGTTCCCGCAACGCCTCGACTCTTCCCTGGCCTACGACATCGCCAAGGCGATGCTCGACGGCTTCAACCGGCACTACCGGTTGTTCCGGCTGGAGTCGCAGCGCGCCAAGCACCGCTTCGAGATGGCCGACTGGCACGGCCAGCAGCGCGCCCAGCGCGAGCGCATCGAGTTCTACGACCTGCGCGTCAAGGAAGCGGTGGTGCGGCTGGAGAAGGAATA
Source organism: Ramlibacter sp. Leaf400 (assembly GCF_001424545.1). Classification (GTDB taxonomy): domain Bacteria; phylum Pseudomonadota; class Gammaproteobacteria; order Burkholderiales; family Burkholderiaceae_C; genus Ramlibacter. The sequence goes on from NZ_LMQL01000012.1 coordinate 22,861, forward strand.
CAAGGCCGGCGAGCAGTCGATGGAGGTGTGGCACCAGGTCAAGCTGCACTACATCGGCCTGCTGATCGAGCACCACCAGCCGGAGCTGGCGGAGACCTTCTTCAACTCGGTCACCACCAAGATCCTGCACCGCACCTACTTCCACAACGACTTCATCTTCGTGCGGCCGGCGGTCAGCACCGAGTACATCGAGAACGACGAGCCCGCCGCCGCACCCACCTACCGCGCGTACTACCCCACGCGCGAGACCCTGCACGAGAACATCGTGCGCATCGTCACCAACTTCCGGCTGCAGCGCCCCTTCGAGAACCTGGCCCGCGACGCCAGCCACGTGCTGGCCGCCATGGGCGCGCGGCTGGCGCAGGTGAAGCTGCGCGCCAACTTCCAGATCCAGGTGCTGTCGTCCCTGTTCTTCCGCAACAAGGGCGCGTACGTGGTGGGCAAGCTGATCAACGGCTTCAACGAGGTGCCCTTCGCGCTGCCCATCCTGCACAACGAAGAGGGCGAGCTGGTCATCGACGCCTGCCTGTTCGGCGAGGACGACCTGCAGATGCTGTTCTCCTTCGCCCGCGCCTACTTCATGGTGGACATGGAGATCCCCGCGGCCTACGTGCAGTTCCTGCGCTCGCTGATGCCGCGCAAGCCGCGCGCCGAGATCTACAACGCGCTGGGGCTGGCCAAGCAGGGAAAGACGCTGTTCTACCGGGACTTCCTCTACCACCTGAAGCACTCGAGCGACCGCTTCCGCATCGCGCCCGGCATCAAGGGCATGGTGATGCTGGTGTTCGACCTGCCGTCCTTTCCCTACGTCTTCAAGGTCATCAAGGACTACTACCCGCCGCAGAAGGACACCACGCGCGAGCAGATCAAGGGCAAGTACCTGCTGGTCAAGCAGCACGACCGCGTCGGGCGCATGGCCGACACGCTGGAGTACAGCGAGGTGGCCTTCTCGCGCGAGCGCTTCGAGGAGGACCTTCTGGACGAGATCCGCAAGTTCGCGCCCAGCCAGCTGGAGATCAGCGACCGCGACGGCGACGGCCACGAGGAGGTGATCATCAAGCACCTCTACATCGAGCGCCGCATGATCCCGCTGAACATCTACCTGCAGGAGGCTTTCGACGCCGGCGCCGCCGACCAGGTGGAGCGCGCCGTGGTCGAGTACGGCAACGCCATCAAGGACCTGGTGGCCGCCAACATCTTCCCGGGCGACATGCTGTGGAAGAACTTCGGCGTCACGCGCAACGGCAAGGTCGTCTTCTACGACTACGACGAGATCGAATACCTCACCGAGTGCAACTTCCGCAAGGTGCCCACCGCGCGCAACGAGGAGGAGGAGATGTCCGGCGAGGTCTGGTATTCGGTCGGGCCCAAGGACGTCTTCCCCGAGACGTTCGGCCCGTTCCTCCTGGGCAACCCGTCGGTGCGCGACGTGTTCCTGGCCCACCACGGCGACCTGCTGGACGCGGAGTTCTGGCAGAGCCACAAGGCCCGCATCCAGGCCGGCCACGTGCACGACGTCTTCCCCTACGAGCACGACAAGCGCTTCGAGCACGCGGCGGCAGGAGCCCATGCATGAGCGCAGAGGCCTGGGAACTCGCCAGCTACGTGGTGACGGTGCTGGGCCTTCCGACGGCGCTCGCCATCTTCATCTGGGAGCAGCGCAAGGAGCGCGACAACGAGGAGGAGGAGCAGTACCAGCTGCTCTCGGACGCCTACATCGACTTCCTCAAGATCGTGCTGCTCCACCCCGACCTGCAGCTGCGCACCAACGAGCCGTTGGACAACCCCACGGCCGAGCAGCGCGAGCGCATGCTGGTCATCTTCGATATGCTGATGTCGCTGTTCGAGCGCGCCTTCCTGGTCGCGTACAAGGACGACATGGGCGACGTGGACCGCCGCCGCTGGAACAGCTGGGACGACTACATGCGCGAATGGTGCCGGCGCGAAGATTTCCGCAACCTGCTGCCGCAACTGCTGCGGGGCGAGGACCCTGAGTTCCAGGAGTACCTGCGCCGCATCGCCGAGGAGGAGCGCGGCGCGCTCCTCTCCACCTATTGACCATCACAGGAGTGAAAAATGGCTGAATCCGTCGTCATCGTCAGTGCCGCCCGGACCCCGATGGGGTCGTTCCAGGGCGACTTCTCCACGCTGTCCGCCCACGACCTGGGCGGCGCGGCCATCCGCGCCGCGGTCGAGCGCGCCGGCATCCCGGGCGACGCCGTCGGCGAAGTGCTGTTCGGCAACTGCCTGATGGCCGGCCAGGGCCAGGCGCCCGCGCGCCAGGCCGCCTTCAAGGGCGGGCTGCCCAAGAGCGCCGGCGCCGTCACGCTGTCCAAGATGTGCGGCTCCGGCATGAAGGCCGCGATGTTCGCCCACGACATGCTGCTGGCCGGCAGCCACGAGGTGATGATCGCCGGCGGCATGGAGAGCATGACCAACGCGCCCTACCTGCTGCTCAAGGGCCGCGGCGGCTACCGCATGGGCCACGACAAGGTCTACGACCACATGATGCTGGACGGCCTGGAAGACGCCTACGAGGCGGGCCGCTCCATGGGCACCTTCGGCGAGGACTGCGCGGCCAAGTACAAGTTCACGCGCGAGGCGCAGGATGCCTTCGCCATCGCCTCCGTCACCCGCGCGCAGAAAGCCACCGAGTCCGGCGCCTTCGCCACCGAGATCACGCCGGTCACGGTGAAGACCCGCTCCGGCGAGACGGTGGTCGCCAAGGACGAGGGCCCGGGCAAGGTCAAGCTGGACAAGGTCGCCACGCTCAAGCCCGCTTTCAAGAAGGACGGCACCATCACCGCCGCTTCGTCCTCCAGCATCAACGACGGCGCCGCGGCGCTGGTGATGATGACCGAGAGCACGGCCAAGCGCCTGGGCTGCAAGCCGATCGCTCGCATCGCCGGCCACGCCATGCACGCGCAGGAACCCAACTGGTTCACCACCGCGCCGGTGGGCGCCACGCAGAAGCTGCTGGCCAGGACGGGATGGAAGGTGGCCGACGTCGACCTGTGGGAAGTGAACGAGGCCTTCGCCGTGGTGCCGATGGCGCTGATGGAGGAACTCAAGGTCTCGCACGACATCGTCAACGTCAACGGCGGCGCGTGCGCGCTGGGCCACCCGATCGGCGCTTCCGGCGCCCGCATCATGGTCACGCTGATCCACGCGCTCAAGGCCCGCGGCGGCAAGCGCGGCATCGCCACGCTGTGCATCGGCGGCGGCGAGGGCACCGCGCTGGCGCTGGAACTGCTCTGACGCCGTGAACGTCCTGGTCCTCGGCGCATCGCGCGGCATCGGGCTGGAGTTCGCCCGCCAGTACCGCGCGGCCGGGGACAACGTCGTCGCCACCGCGCGCGACGCGGCGGGCCTGCAAAAGCTGAAGGACCTGGGCGCCCGGCCGTTGCAGCTGGACGTGGCCGATCCCGCCAGCGTCGGCGGCCTGGCCGGCGCGCTGCGCGGCGAGAAGTTCGACGTCGCGCTCTACGTGGCCGGCGTCTACAGCACCGCGGGCGCGACCACGCCGCCCACGCAGCAGGACTTCGACCTCGTCATGCGCACCAACGTGCTGGGCGCGATGCAGGCCATCCCCCTGGTCGGTCCGCTGGTGGAAGCCGCGGGCGGGCGCTTCGTCTTCATCACCAGTGGCATGGGCCACATCAGCGGCACCCACTCCAGCTTCGGCTGGCTGTACCGCGCGAGCAAGGCGGCGCTCAACATGGCGGTGCGCGCCGCCAGCCACGACCATCCCCGGGCCGTTCTCGTTGCGATGAGTCCCGGCTGGGTGCAGACCGACATGGGCGGCCCCGGCGCGCCGCTCACGGCCGCCCAGAGCGTCGCGTCGATGCGCAGGGCGATCGCCGGCCTGGCCCCCGGCCAGAGCGGAAGCTTCCTCGACCACGACGGCACGCCGTTCGAAGGCTGGTAGCGCGCCAGCCCCTTTCCCCGCAACAAGAAAGAACAAGACCATGGCTTCGAACCTTACCCACGCCGGCCTGCTGGCCGCGCTGCTCGCGCTCGGCGCCTGCGCGTCGTCGACGGCTCCGACGTCATCCACGACGCCTGCCGCGATGAGCGCGGCCCCCACCCCGGCGGCGCAGTCCGCTCAGGCAACACCGCCCGCCGCCCCGACCGCGGCCGTGCGCCCGGCCGACGCCGCGCTGCTCGCGGCCGCCACGGCCGAGCAGCCGGCCGTGGTCAAGACGCTCGAGCGCCTGGTCAACATCGAGACCGGCACCGGCGACGCGCAGGGCATGACGGAGATGGGCCGCCTGCTGGAAGGCGAGCTCAAGACGCTGGGCGCCACCGTGACCCGCGTGCCGGCCACGTCCGGCGTCGTGGGCGAGAACATCGTGGGCAAGCTGGCCGGCCGCGGCGGCCGCAAGCTCCTGATGATGGCCCACATGGACACGGTGTACACGCGCGGCACGCTGGCCAAGGCACCGTTCCGCGTCGACGGCAACCGGGCCTTCGGCCCCGGCATCGCCGACGACAAGGCCGGCGTGGCGATGATCCTGCACACGCTCAAGCTGCTCAAGGCGCGCAACTTCCAGGACTTCGGCGAGATCACGGTGATGTTCAACACCGACGAGGAGCGCGGCTCCTTCGGCTCGCGCGACCTGATCCAGAAGCTGGCGGCCGAGAGCGACTACGTGCTGTCGTTCGAGCCCACGCTGGCGATGGCCGAGGGCCTGACCCTGGGCACCGCGGGCATCGTGTACTACCGCGTCAAGGTCAAGGGCCTGGCCTCGCACGCCGGCGCCGCGCCCGAGCTGGGCGTCAACGCGCTGGTGGAGGCCTCCGACATCGTGCTGCGCACCATGGACCTGGACGACAAGTCGCGCGACCTGCGCTTCAACTGGACCATCGGCAAGTCCGGCCAGGTCGCCAACATCATCCCCGACGCGGCCGAGCTGGAAGCCAACATCCGCTACGCGCGCAAGGAGGACCTGGACGCGCTGTTCAAGACGCTGGAGCAGCGCATCCAGGGCCGCAAGAAGAACCCCAAGAGCGAGATCACCATCGCGCCGGAGTTCGGCCGCCCGGCGTTCAACGCCGATGCCGCCGGCCGCGCGCTGGTGCAGCGCGCCGTCGCCATCTACTCGGAAGTGGGCGGCAAGCTCAACGTCGTGGAACGCACCGGCGGCGGCACCGACGCGGCGTACGCGGCGCTGTCGGGCAAGCCCGTGATCGAGAGCCTGGGCCTGCCCGGCTTCGGCTACCACAGCAACCAGGCCGAGTACGTGATGGTCGACGCGATCCCGCGCCGCCTGTACCTGGCCAGCCGGCTGACGATGGACCTGGGCGCGGGCCGCTGACCGACGAAAGCGACACGCGATGCTGCTGACCCCCGACCAGGAAATGATCCGCGACGCCGTGCGCGCGTTCGCGAAGGAAGAGCTGTGGCCGCACGCCGCGCGCTGGGACAAGGAGCACACCTTCCCGCGCGAGGCGCACCGCGGGCTCGCGGCCCTCGGCGCCTACGGCATCTGCGTGCCCGAGGAGTTCGGCGGCGCCGGCCTCGACTACGTGAGCCTGGCCCTGGTGCTGGAGGAGGTCGCCGCCGGCGACGGCGGCACCAGCACGGCGATCAGCGTCACCAACTGCCCGGTCAACGCCATCCTGATGCGCTACGGCAGTGACGCCCAGAAGAAGCGCTGGCTGGCGCCGCTGGCCCGGGGCGAGATGCTGGGCGCGTTCTGCCTGACAGAGCCGCACGTGGGCAGCGATGCCTCGGCGCTGCGCACCACGGCCACGCGCGAGGGCGGCGACTACGTGATCAACGGCGTCAAGCAGTTCATCACCAGCGGCAAGTACGGGCATCTCGCCGTCGTGATCGCCGTCACCGACAAGGGCGCGGGCAAGAAGGGCATGAGCGCCTTCCTGGTGCCCACCGACTCGCCCGGCTACGTGGTGGCGCGGTTGGAGGACAAGGTCGGCCAGCGTTCCAGCGACACCGCGCAGATCAATTTCGACCAGTGCAGGGTCCCCGCCGGGAACCTGATCGGCGAGGAGGGCGAGGGCTACCGCATCGCGCTGTCCGCGCTCGAAGGCGGCCGCATCGGCATCGCCGCGCAGAGCGTGGGCATGGCCCGCAGCGCCTTCGAGGTCGCCGTGGACTACGCCAAGGAACGCCAGAGCTTCGGCACGGCGATCTTCAACCACCAGGCGGTGGGCTTCCGCCTGGCCGACTGCGCCACGCAGCTCGAAGCCGCGCGGCAGCTGATCTGGCATGCCGCCAGCCTGCGCGATGCCGGGCGCCCCTGCCTGAAGGAAGCCGCCATGGCCAAGCTGTTCGCCAGCGAGATGGCCGAGCGCGTGTGCAGCGCGGCGATCCAGACGCTGGGCGGCTACGGCTACGTCAACGACTTCCCGCTGGAGCGCATCTGGCGCGACGTGCGCGTGTGCCAGATCTACGAGGGGACGTCGGACGTGCAGAAGATCCTCATCCAGCGCGCGCTATGAGCGCCGCCCCGCCGCCCGAAGGCGCTCGCGCCTGCGTGCAAAGCACGGAGGCTTGCCGATGAGGATCGTCATCCTCGGGGCGGGGCGGGTCGGCGAGAGCGTTGCCGAGAGCCTGGTCTCCGAGCGCAACGACATCACCCTGATCGACCCCGACGTCCAGCGCCTGCGCGAGCTGGAGGAGCGGCTGGACCTGCGCGGCCTGCCCGGCAACGGCGTGCACCCTTCCACGCTGGAGCGCGCCGGCATGCCCGACGCCGACATGCTGATCGCCTGCGCCGCCCAGGACGAGACCAACCTGGTGGCCTGCAAGATCGCCCACGACGTCTTCAACGTGCCGCTGACCATCGCGAGGCTGCGCTCGTCGGAGTTCGTCGAGGGCAGCAAGCTGCTCGAGCGCGGCGGCTTCGCGGTCGACCACGTGATCTGCCCCGAGGAATCGGTGGTGCGCTACCTGCAGAAGCTGATCGAGTTCCCCGAGGCGCTGCAGGTGCTGGAGTTCGCCAAGGGCCTCGCGCAGCTGGTGGCCGTGCGCGTCACCCGCGACAGCCGCTATGCCGACCGCACGCTGGGCGACTTCCTCAATGACTTTCCCAACGTGCCGGTGCGGGTGGTGGCCATCTACCGGCAGGACGCCGAACAGCCCTGCGAGCCGTCCACCCGCGTGCTGGTGGGCGACGAGGTGTTCCTGCTGGCCGACGAGGAGAACCTGCGCAAGGTGCTGGCCGCGGTGCACAGCGCCGACAAGCCAGTCAAGCGCGTGATGATCGCCGGGGGCGGCAACGTCGGCCTGCGGCTGGCGCGTCGGCTGCGCGGCCAGGTGGACGTCAAGCTGATCGAGCGCGGCGCCAAGCGCTGCGAGTACCTGGCCACCGAACTGCCGACCGACATGCTGGTGCTCCAGGGCGACGGCACCGACGAGGAGCTGCTGTGCGACGAGAACGTCGGCGACATGGACCTCTTCCTCGCACTGACCAGTGACGACGAGGACAACATCCTGGCGGCCATGCTGGCCAAGCGGCTGGGCGCGCGCCGCGTGCTGGCGCTGATCAACCGGCGCGCCTACGCCGACCTGATCCAGGGCAGCACGATCGACATCACCGTCTCGCCCGCGCAGACCGTCATCGGCGAGCTGCTCGCCCACGTGCGGCGCGGCGACGTGGTGGCGGTTCACAGCCTGCGGCGCGGCATGGCCGAGGCGCTGGAGGGCGTGGCGCACGGCGATGCCAAGACCTCCAGGCTGGTGGGCCGCACCGTGCCCGAGGTCGACGGCCTGCTGCCTGCCGGCGTGCGCCTGGGGGCGGTCGTGCGAGGCAAGGGCGACGGCCAGCGCGTGCTGATGCCCAGCCCGGAGACCCGGATCGAAAGCGACGACCACCTGATCATCTTCATCCCCAACAAGAAGCTGGTGCGCGAGGTGGAGCGGCTGTTCCAGGTGAGCGCCACCTTCTTCTGATGGAAAGCCTGGGCCCCGTCCTGTCGGTGGTGGGAAGGGTCCTGCTGGGCTTTGCCGCCGCCTTCCTGGTGCCGCTGGCCTGGGCCTGGCGGCTGGACGACCCGGCACTGCGCGGCATCTGGTTCACCAGCCTGGCCGCCACGCTGGTGGCCGGCGTGCTGCTGGAGGCCGCCACCCGGCGCTTCCGGCGCGAGCTGCAGCCCAAGGACGGCTTCCTGCTGGTCACGCTGGTGTGGGTGGTCCTGCCCGCCTTCGCGGCGTTGCCGCTGTACTGGATCGTGCCGGACATCGACGTGGCCCATGCCTACTTCGAGGCCATGAGCGCGATCACCGCCACCGGCGCCACCGCGCTGTCGGGCCTGGACAGCCTGCCGATCTCGGTGAACGTGTGGCGCTGCTTCCTGCAGTTCATCGGCGGCCTGGGCATCATCCTGCTGGTGGTGGCGGTGCTCCCGCTGCTGGGCCTGGGCGGCGTGCAGCTGTACCGGGCCGAGGCGCCCGGGCCGCTGAAGGACGCCAAGCTCACGCCCCGCATCGCCGAGACGGCGCGCGGCCTGTGGACGGTCTACTTCGCCATGTCCGGCGCCTGCCTGCTGGCCTACCGCTGGGCCGGCATGTCCTGGTCCGACGCCTTCATGCACATGTGCAGCACCATGGGCCTGGGCGGCTTCTCCTCGCACGACGCCAGCTTCGCCTACTGGGACTCGCCGGTCATCGAAGGCGTGGCGATCTTTTTCATGGCGGTGTCCGGCATCAGCTTCGCCCGCTATTTCATCGCCTGGCGCCAGCGCTCGGTGCGCAGCCTCCTGGCCGACACCGAGGTGCGGGCCTATGCGGCGGTGCTGGCCGCGTCCATCGTGCTGCTCACGCTGCTGCTGGAGGAGCACGGGGTGCACGAGGACCGCTGGTCGGCGCTGCGCGCGGCGGCCTTCCAGGTGGTGTCGCTGGCCACCACCACCGGCTACGCCTCGACCGACTATGCGCAGTGGCCGGTGTTCGCGCCGGTGCTGCTGATCTTCCTGGGCTGCTTCGTCTCGTGCGCCGGCTCCACCGGCGGCGGCATCAAGATGGTCCGCATGCTGCTGCTGGTCAAGCAGGCCCGGCGCGAGCTGGTGCGCATCATCCACCCGCGCGTCGTCAACCCGGTCACGCTGGGCGGCACCACGGTGTCGGGGCAGGTCATCGCCAACGTGCTGGCCTACATGCTGATCTACGGCGCCAGCCTGATCGGGCTGACCATGCTGCTGCTGCTGTCGGGCCTGGACCTGGTGACGGCCTTCTCCGCCGTCATCGTCTGCGTGAACAACATCGGCCCCGGCCTGGGCCTGGTGGGACCGGCCGGGCACTTCGGGCTGCTCACCGAGTTCCAGCTCTGGGTGCTCAGCTTCGGCATGCTGATCGGCCGGCTGGAGCTGATGTCGGTGTTCGTGCTGTTCACCGGGCAGTTCTGGCGCAAGTGAGCCGGGTCGCTTGCTACGATGCCGCCCCGATGACCCTTCCTTCCCGTTACGAGGCCGTGCTGTTCGACTGCGACGGCGTGCTGGTCGACAGCGAACCCATCACCATCGGCGTGCTGCGCGAGATGCTGCAGGAGCTGGGCTGGACGCTCACGCCGGCCGAATGCATGCGCCTGTTCATCGGCAAGGCCGTCAAGGACGAGTGGGCCCTCATCGAGGCGCGGACCGGCAAGCCGCTCACCGACGAGTGGCTGGCGCAGTTCCGCGACCGGCGCAACCACATGCTGGAGCGGCACCTCACGCCGATCGAGGACTCCGACCACGCGGTCGCCGCGGCCCACGCGGCCTGCGGCGGCCGCATCGCCTGCGCCAGTGGCGCCGACCGGATCAAGGTCGAACTGCAGCTGGCCAAGTGCGGCCTGATGCGCTGGTTCGAGGGCCGCATCTTCAGCGGCCATGAGCAGCCGCGGTCCAAGCCCGCGCCCGACGTCTACCTGGCGGCGGCCGCGGCGCTCGGCGTGGACCCGCGCCGCTGCGCGGTGGTGGAGGACACGGTGACCGGCGTGACCGCGGGCGTGGCCGCGGGCGCCACCGTGTTCGGCTACAGCCCGCCCGAGGCCGGGCACGACGCCCCGGCGGCGCTGCTCGCGGCCGGCGCGGTGCGCATCTTCACCCGCATGCGGGACTTGCCCGGGATGCTGGCCTGACCCTCACGCGGGCGGCGCGAAGCGGATCTCGCAGCGCCAGCCGCGCCCGTCCTCGCCGGCGCCCAGGGCCATGCGCGCGTTCATCAGGCGCGCGTACTGCGCCACCAGGGCCAGGCCCAGGCCCGCGCCTTCCCCCAGCAGCTGGCCGGTCTCGCCCTGCGCGCCGCGCTGCACCAGCTGCGCCTGCAGCTCGCCCGGCAGCCCCGGCCCGTTGTCCTGCACCGAGAGCACCACCTCCCGGGGCGTGCGTTCCACCGCCACCGTGACGGCCGACGCCTCGCCGTCGCTGCGGCCGCCGTAGCGCAGCGCATTGTCCAGCAGGTTGTTGAGGATGCCGTCCACCATCGAGGCATCGGCGTGCACCGGCGCGGGCACGTCGATGCCGCGCGCGCCCAGGTCCACGCCGGCCGCGTCGGCGCGCGGCAGGAAGCGCAGGACGGCATCGCGCACCAGTTCGTCCAGCGCCACCTCGCCCACCTGCAGTCCCGCCTCCCCCTCCAGCGCCAGCGCCAGGTCCAGCAGCTGGTCCACCAGGCGGCTGGCGCGGGCCTGGCTGGCGGCGATCTTGCGCAGCTGCTCGCGCCAGGCCTGGGGGTCCTGCTGCGCCAGCCCGTAGTCGGCGAGGGCGCGGATGCCGGCCAGCGGCGTGCGCAGCTCATGGGCCACGTTGCCGGCGAACTCGCGCTGGCTGCGCAGGCTGAGGTCCAGCCGCGCCAGCAGGCCATTGAGCGCGGCCGACAGCGCGGTCACCTCGCGGCTGGAGTGGTGGACCTGCACCGGCGCCAGGTCGTTGGCGCCGCGCCGGCCCAGCGCGGCCTCCAGCTCGGCCAGCGGATGCAGCTCGTCGCGGATGGCGCGCCGCAGCCAGAACGCCAGCACCACCAGCAGCAGGCCCTGCGGCACCAGCGAGTACCAGACCAGCCGCTGCAGGGTCTCGGTGCGCCCGCGCGTGGTCTCGGCCACCACCACGTCGAAAGGCATCGGCGAATCACGGTGCAGGCTCACGCTGCGCAGCGCCAGGCCGTCGTGCTCGAAGTCGCGGAAGCGGAAGGGGCCGGTTCCGGCTGCGGCTGCGGCGGCGGCCAGGTCGGCTCTCGCGCCCGGCAGGTCGGGCCCCGCGGCCGGCAGGTCGGCACGGCCCGCGACCAGCGTGCCGTCGGCCCCCCGCACCGAGAACAGCATGCGCTCGACCTGGTCGAACAGCACGCGGTTGACCTCGTCCAGGGTGAGCGCCAGCTCCAGCTTGTCGCCGCGCAGCTGCACGTTGGAGGCGATCAGCACCGCGTCGTCCAGCAGCGAGCGGTCGAAGGCGCGCTGGGTGAAGTGGTAGGCGATGCCGGCCGCCACCAGGCTGCCCGCCAGCCAGGTCAGCGCCAGCGGCAGCAGCACCAGGCGCAGCAGCCGCGCCGACAGCGGCTGCTGGCCATCGCGCCTCAGCACTCGGCCTCCAGCACGTAGCCCAGGCCGCGCAGCGTGCGGATGTGGACGCCGCCACTCGCGAGCTTCTTGCGCAGCCGCGACACGAAGGCCTCCAGGGCGTTGTCCCCCAGGTAGTCCTGCAGGTCCGACAGCTTGGAGGACAGCTCGCGCTTGCTCACCACCCGGCCGGCCGGCGTCATCAGCTCCCACAGCACCTCGAACTCGCGCGCCGGCAGGTCCAGGGGGTGCCCGTGCAGCACGAAGCGGCGCGTCACCCGGTCCAGCGCCAGCGCGCCCACCTGCACCTGGTCCTGCGTGCCCTGGGTGCGGCGAACCACGGCGCGCAGGCGGGCCTCCACCTCGCCCAGGTCGAACGGCTTGCCCAGGTAGTCGTCGGCGCCGGCATTGAGCCCCGCGATGCGCTCGTCGGTGCGGTTGCGCGCCGTCAGCACCAGCACCGGCGTGCGGTCGCCGCGGGCGCGGGCCGCCTTCAGAACCGCCAGGCCGCTGGCCAGGCCGCTGCGCGGCCCCGGCCCGTGCGGCAGGTTCAGATCCAGCAGCACGGCGTCGAAGGCCTGCATCTGCCAGACCTGGTCGGCCTCGGCCACCGAGCCGGCCACGTCCACGCGGTGGCCGGCGTCGTGCAGGCTGCGCAGCATCACGTCGCGCAGCACCAGGTCGTCTTCGATGAGCAGGATGCGCATGGCGGGGGTGTACAGGCTCGGCCGCCCGTCCATGCTACGCAGTTTCCGCAAGCCTGAGGCTGGCGGGGGCCTCGGGTGGGGGGTGAAGGGCGCCTGGGAGCCCAGGCGCCCAGGTCTTACCAGCGCGCGGCCATCGAATCGGCCGAGAAGCGCGGATCGCGGGTGATCGCGCCCAGGTCCACGAACTCCATCTGCGACAGCGGGATCGAGCTGACGTCGCGGAACATCTGCTCGCTCCATGCCGCGTTGGGCTCGCCCTGCACGTAGAAGTCCATGCCGATGTCCGACACGTAGAGGCCGTAGCGCTTGGCCGCGGTCGCGATGGCCTTGGCCTGCGGCGTCCAGTGGTCCGGGATGGCGAAGTCGGCCTTCAGGCGCAGCACCGCGCCGAAGGGGATGCCGCCGGGCGTGTCGCCGCCGGCGAAGTGGCGCGCCGGCCAGTTGAAGCTGCGCGCCAGCACCGCGTCGCGGAACGTCACGCGCAGCGCGTGGCGGATCTCGCCGGTGTCGGCCTCGGCCGCCTTGGCCAGGAAGGGCGTGATCGGAAGGCCCGCCGCATCGCCCGCGGTCCAGCCCGAGGGCCGCAGCGCCAGCGACTTCAGGTCCCAGGCCGCGCTGGACATCGTGTACCACTGGCCGCCGATCGGATAGGTGGCGTAGCCCTCCCACAGCCGGCAGGCGCCCTGTTCGACCACCAGCACGTGGTGGTCGCCGCAGCTGTTGGGGTCGTGGCAGGTGCCGCCCTCGTTCTTGACGTTGGTGCGCGGGAAGGGGAAGCGGCGCTGGTCGGCGGGCACCGCGCTGCAGCCGCGCGTGAGCGTGTGGCCGCCGGCGCCATCGGCCACGGCGCAGTCGCTCTCGTGCGGCCAGCCCACCTGGCTGCTCACGCCCGAGGGGCTGAAGTCGTACTGCACCTGGTTCCAGGAGGTGGTGGCGGCCGAGCCGTCGACCACGTTCACCGGCATGCCGTAGTAGGCGTCGCGCTGCGTCGGATCCTCGCCGCGCCACCAGTCGGCCCGGAAAGGCGTGGACGTGCCCACCGAAGCGATCCAGGCCGCGCTGTTGGCGTGGGCCGGAAAGCGGCTGGTGTCGTCGATGCGGGTGTTGAACACCGCCTCCTGCGGGAACAGCTCGCAATCGGCCAGCACGGGGGCCGGGCCGGTCGCGCCGGCGCCGGTCCCGGGCGCCGGCGCGGCGATGGTGCTGCCCGCCGGGATGTCGCCCGACGCGCCGGCCGCGGCACTGCCGCCGCCACCGCCACCGCCGCAGGCGATCAGCGTGGCCACGGCCGCGGTTGTCGTCAGCAGGGCGATCGCGCCCCTGCGTTGCTTCTTCTTCATCTTGTTCTCCAGACTCAGCAGTTCGGTGACCCCTCATCCTCGACGGGACGCGGGGCTTACAACCGTGTCGAGGTGCAAAGATGAGGTCGGGGTCTTTACAGCTGAGTCCAGCGATGCGCGAAGCAATTCACGATGGCAGCCATCCGGACAGGGTTCGCTCCAGCGCGGCCCGCATGCGGCGGGCGTGGGAGCCCTGCCAGTAGAGGCGGCCACAGCCCGGGCAGCGGCGGGCCGGGCCGGGCAGGGCGCGCACGTCGGGCGGCAGCAGCTCGTCGCGCTGCTCCTGCGAAAGGGGCTCGGACAGGAGGGTGTTGCAGACCGTGCAACGGGTGAAGAGTTCGGCCGGCGGCTCCAGCCGGAGCGAGAGCACGAGGTCGCGCAGCTGCTCCAGCGGCGCATCGCTGCGCACTTCGTGCGCGCGATGCGGCTTGAGCTCGCGCAGCAGGTGCCGGTCGCGCGTGAGCAGGATGCGGCGCTGCTCGTTGGCCAGGAACACCAGCTCGGGATCGGCGAGTCCGGGCTCGAACGTGGTGTCCCAGCCCAGGACCCGCAGCCAGCGCGCCAGGCGCGCCAGCATGGCGTCGGCGGCGAAGCGCGGCGCCGCGCCGGCCATGGAAGCCCCTTACTTCTTGCCCAGCTGCAGGCGGCCGGCGCCCTCGGTGTAGAGCTTGGTCTTGTCCGCCATGAACGCATCCATCTGCTCGAGGCCGACGTTGACCAGCTCGAAGCCGGACCTGCTGGCCAGCTCCTTCATCTCCGGGTCGCTGTTGAGCGCCATCCACATGTCGCTGATGCGCTTGCGCGCTTCCGGCGGCGTGGACTTCGGGACACCGATGCCGCGGTAGGCACCGTCCACCCAGTCGACGCCCAGTTCCTTGAAGGTGGGCACGTCCGGCATGAGCGGATGGCGCTTCTCCATCGCCACGGCGAGCGGCCGGATGCGGCCCTTGTTGGCGATGGCGAACGGAACGTACGTCATGGCGCCGTCGACCTGGGAGCCGATCACGGAAGTCGCCATGTCGCCCGTGCCCTTGAACGGCACGTACACGGTCTTCACGCCGAAGGCCGCGTTCATGCGCTCGTGCGCCGCGTGGTTGGCCGAGTTCAGGCCCGAGCCGCCCAGGTTGAGCTTGCCGGGGTTGGACTTGGCGTTGCGCAGGAAGTCCTGGAAGTTCTTGATCGGGCTGGACTCGGGCACCACCAGGATGTCGGGCGTGAAGTGGAACCAGAACACCGGCGTGATGTCCTGGGTCTTGTACTGCACCGTGCCTTCGATCGGCTGGAACACGATGTGCGGCAGGTTGATGCCCACCACGTTGGCGCCGTCGCCGGGCAGCTGGTTGATCTGCGTCCACATCAGCGCGCCGCCGGCGCCGGCCTTGTACTGGATGATGGTCTCGACGGCGGGGCACTTCTTCTTGAGCACCACCTGCTGGTGGCGCGCCGACAGGTCCGATTCGCCGCCGGGCGGAAAGGCCTGCCAGTACATCACGTTCTTGTCGGGGCAGCCCTGCGGGGCGCCCGCGGACGGGGTCTGGGCCAGCGCCAGCGGCGCGGCCAGGGCGAGCCCGAGGGCGATCGCGATCTTTCTCATCCTTGTCTCCTTGTTGGCATGCTTACCAATGAACCCTTGTCGCAGAAATTCAGGCGTTCTTCAATCGGTGACAAACCGCATCGGTCACCTGCGCCGTGGTGGCCTTGCCGCCGAGGTCGCCGGTGTGCAGCTTGGGGTCGGCGGTGACGGCCTCGACGGCCTTCATCAGGCGCCTTGCCGCGGCGGTCTCGCCCAGGTGCTCCAGCAGCATCACGCAGCTCCAGAACGTGCCCACCGGGTTGGCCAGGCCCTTGCCCATGATGTCGAAGGCCGAGCCGTGGATGGGCTCGAACATGCTGGGGTAGCGGCGTTCGGGGTCGATGTTGCCGGTGGGCGCGATGCCCAGGCTGCCGGCCAGTGCGGCGGCCAGGTCGCTCAGGATGTCGGCGTGCAGGTTGGTGGCCACCAGCGTGTCGAGCGACGCGGGCCGGTTGACCATGCGTGCGGTGCAGGCGTCGACCAGTTCCTTGTCCCACTTCACGTCGGGGAACTCCCTGGAGATCGCGACCGCGATCTCGTCCCACATCACCATCGCGTGGCGCTGCGCGTTGGACTTGGTCACCACGGTCAGGAGCTTGCGCGGGCGCGACTGGGCCAGCCGGAAGGCGTAGCGCATGATCCGCTCGACGCCGGCGCGGGTCATCATGCACACGTCAGTCGCCGCCTCGATCGGATGGCCCTGGTGGACGCGGCCGCCGACGCCGGCGTACTCGCCCTCGGAGTTCTCGCGCACGATCACCCAGTCCAGGTCCTTGGGGGTGCAGCGCTTGAGGGGCGCATCGATGCCCGGCAGGATTCGCGTGGGCCGCACATTGGCGTACTGGTCGAAGCCCTGGCAGATCTTCAGCCGCAGGCCCCACAGCGTGACGTGGTCGGGGATCTGCGGGTCGCCGGCCGAGCCGAACAGGATGGCGTCGAAGCCGCGCAGCTCGTCCAGCCCGTCGGCCGGCATCATCTCGCCCTTCTCGCGGTACCAGTCGCCGCCCCAGCCGAAGCTCTGGAATTCGAAACGCAGGCCGTCCTGCGAGGCGGCCAGGGCCTGCAGCACCTGCTGGCCCGCGGGGACCACTTCCTTGCCGATGCCGTCGCCGGGAATGCAGGCGATACGGTGTGTCTTCATCGTCGCTCCTTGGGTTGTGAGCGACCGATCATGGGGGCTGCGGGCGGCGCCGAATCGGCGCGGTCCTCAAGCGACCCTTCACCCCCAGGTGAAGAATGGGGAGCGGCTCAGACGGCCTTGTTCATGTCGACGTCCAGCCCGGCCTTGCGCATCTCGCGCGCGACCAGCAGGTGCCACAGCTGGGCCTCGTCGCGGGCGTGCAGCTGCACCAGGCCTTCCAGCTCGGGCGCCAGCGCGGCCTTGCCGCCGGCCAGGAAGCAGACCTTGCGCCGCGACAGCAGGCCGAACAGGAAGCCGATCTCCATCAGCGTCTGCGGCTTCAGGCCGGCACCACCCGCCGCGGGGGCGAGGTCGGTGGCCGGGACCAGCACGATCGCGTAGTCGGCCCCGCGCACGCCTTCGAAACGGTCCAGGAAGGTGCTGTCGTCGCTCACGGCCGGCGCGCCCAGCGTCACCGCCTCCAGGCCGAGCTGCTCGACGAAGGCGGCGACCGAGCGCGTGCCCGCGTCGTCCGGCTCGCCGACGATGGCGACGCGGCGCCCGCCGGTGGCGGCGGAGGTCGTGGAAGGGGACGGGGTGGCAGGTGTCGGCATGGGCGGTTTCGTGGGGGCGGGCGTGGGAGCGGGTGTCGGGGCGGGTGTGGGCGCCGGGGTCGGAGCCGGCGTGGGAGCGGGAGTCGGAGCAGGCGTGGGCGCCGCAGTCGGAGCGGGCGTAGAGGCCGGAGGGGGCGCCGGCGTCGGAGCAGGCGTCGCGGCGGGCGCAGGCGTTGGCGCGGGGGTAGGTGCAGGCGTGGGTGCGGGAGTCGGCGCCGGCGTCGGTGCCGCCTTCGAATGCTTCGGCGCCGGCGCGGGCTTCGCACCGGACTCCATCCGCTTGGCCAGCACCTTCATCGCCGAGTTGATGCTGGAGATGGCCTTGTCGAGGCCCGCCTTGATGCCGTC
The DNA here is from genome assembly GCF_001424545.1 of Ramlibacter sp. Leaf400. Taxonomy (GTDB): domain Bacteria; phylum Pseudomonadota; class Gammaproteobacteria; order Burkholderiales; family Burkholderiaceae_C; genus Ramlibacter. The sequence goes on from NZ_LMQL01000012.1 coordinate 40,061, forward strand.
GCGCAGCTCCTCGTCGGTGTAGCGGTCGCCGAAGCTGGTCTCCATCGACGCATCCAGCGCGCCGACCTTGTGGTCCTTGTAGTCGGCCGTGCCGCCGCCCAAGACCTCGGCCAGCACGCCGTTGATGCGGTTCTGCATGCCCTCGATGCGCGGGTCCCAGCGGTCCTGCAGGCCGCTGAGGTCGAAGCGGCGCGCCTCCTGCGCCAGCCGCTCCAGCCGCTCGATCGCGGCCTCGGGATCGGCTGCGCCGTGGTTGCGCGAGTGGGAGTTGCCGTTCGACATGCGGAGGTGGGAAGCTGCGACGGCTGCCACTTTAACTGGTCCCGTTGAGCAGAATGCAGGCATGTTCACGCCCGCCGCTTCCGCCGAGATGCAGTTCTTCAGCCTGTTGGTGCGCAGCGGCAGCCTGTCGGCGGCCGCGCGCGAACTGCAGGTCACCACGCCCGCGGTGAGCAAGCGGCTGGCGCTGCTGGAGCAGCACCTGGGCGTGCGCCTCCTGCGCCGCACGACGCGCCGCATGGCGCTCACGGCCGAGGGCGAGACGTACCTGGCCGACGCGCGCCGCATCCTGGCGGAGATCGAGGCGCTCGAAGGCCGGCTGCGCGGCGCGACCGAGCAGCCCGCCGGCCTGCTGCGCGTGAACGCCACGCTGGGCTTCGGGCGCCTGCGCATCGCGCCGCTGATCTCCAGCTTCGTGCGCGAGCACCCCGGCGTGCAGGTGCAGCTGCAGCTGTCGGCCAGCCCGCCGCCGCTGACGCAGGACGCCTTCGACGTCTGCGTGCGCTTCGGCGAGCCGCCCGACGCCCGCGTCATCGCGCGCCTCCTGGCGCCCAACCGGCGGCTGCTGTGCGCCTCGCCCGGCTACCTGGCCCGCCGCGGCACGCCCAAGTCGCCGGCCGACCTGGCGCGGCACGACACCATCGCCATCCGCCAGGGCGACGATGCCTACGGCGTGTGGCGCCTGCAGTCGGGCAAGCGCACCGAGACCGTGAAGGTGCAGGGGCCCCTGAGCAGCAACGACGGCGAGATCGCCGTGCAGTGGGCGCTGGCCGGCCACGGCATCGTGATGCGGGCCGAATGGGACGTGGCGCGCTACCTCAGGAGCGGGCGGCTGCGCGAGGTGCTGGCCAACTGGCACACGCCGCCGGCCGACGTCTATGCGGTGTACCCGGTGCAGCAGCAGGGCGCGGCGCGGGTGAGGGCCTTCGTGGAGCACCTGGCGGCGCAGCTGCGCCGCGACTCGGGCCCGGCGGACTGAGCGGCGAACTTCCCTAGGTCGGCCGGCCGCGGCGTCCCTAGAATCGCGCGCATGACTCATCAGGCAGAACACAAGGAGCCGCGGGCATGAGCGGGCTGACCGCCATCCGGATCGCGGCGCTGCTCGCGATCGGCTACGGACTGTGGGTGCTGGTCGGCGGACCGGTGCAGCTGGGTGCGGGCTCGCAGGCGCTGACCATGCGCCTGAGCCTGGGCAACCCGGTCGCCTGGCTGATCGGCCTCCTGGCCGTCTTCATCGGCTGCTTCCTCTGGATGCGGTTCGCGTGGGCGTGGTGGCTGGGCCTGGCGGCGGCGCTGTTCCAGGTCTGGCGCATCGTCTACCCGATCTTCTCCAGTGCCGGCGCGCCGCGCCTGCCGGGGCTGGTGACGCTGCTGGTGCTGGCCCTGCTGGTGCTGTTCATCGTGCTCCTGTTCTTCCCCAAGGCCCGCGCCGCCTGCAGCCGCTGACTGACGGCGGGCCGATCCCCGGCCACAATGGGATCACCATGGACCGCCGGTTGCTGATCGCCGCGCTCGCCTGCTGGCCGACCGGGCGCCTGCTCGCCCAGGACGACGCTTCGCGGCCGCGCCACAAGATTTCCGCGGCGACGCTGCACCAGTCGCTGGCGCAGCGGTTTCCGCTGCGATTCGGGCTGGGTGGCCTGCTGGAGATCGAGGTGACCGCGCCCAGCCTGCACATGCTGCCGTCCCGCAACAAGCTGGGTGCCGGGCTGCAGGCCCAGGTGAGCGGCGCGCGGCTGCAGGACGTGCCGCCCGCCGAGGTGGACGTGGCCTTCGCCCTGAGCTACGAGGCCGCCGACCGCAGCGTGCGCGCGCACCAGCCCGAGGTGCTGTTCCTGCGCGGGCCCGGCCTGCCGCCGGAGGCTGTCGAAGCCCTGCAGGCCATGGTCCCCGTGATGGCGCGCGAAGCGCTGCGCGAAGTGGTGCTGTACAGGTTCACCGCGCGCGACCTGGCCGTCGCCGACACCATGGGCTTCGAGCCGCAGGGCCTCACGGTCCAGGAAGACGGCCTGCTGGTGTCCTTCGGGCCCAGGTCCGCGCGCTGAATCTGAGGCGCGGCTTGCGCGATGATCCCGGGTCCGTTCCTGGAAGGCCGCTGCCATGAAGATCCTCGAAGTCCGCGAAAAGACCGTTCCCATCTCCTCCCCGATCCGCAACGCCTACATCGACTTCAGCAAGATGACGCTGAGCCTGGTGGCGGTGGTGACCGACGTGGTCCGCAACGGCCGCCGCGTGGTGGGCTACGGCTTCAACTCCAACGGCCGCTACGGCCAGGGCCAGCTGATGCGCGAGCGCTTCATCCCGCGCCTGATGGAAGCCGAGCCGTCGTCGCTGCTCGACGACGCCGGCACCAACCTCGATGCGCACAAGGTCTGGGCCTGCATGTTCAGGAACGAGAAGCCCGGCGGCCACGGCGAGCGTTCCGTGGCCATCGGCACCATCGACATGGCGGTCTGGGACGCGGTGGCCAAGATCGAGGACAAGCCGCTGTTCCAGCTGCTGGCCGAGCGCTATGGCGACGGCAAGCCCGACCGCAAGGTTTTCGTCTACGCCGCCGGCGGCTACTACTACCCGGGCAAGGACGACAGCCAGCTCAAGGACGAGATGCGCAAGTACCTCGACCGCGGCTATTCGGTGGTGAAGATGAAGATCGGCGGCGCGCCGCTGGACGAGGACCTGCGCCGCATCGACTCGGTGCTGTCCATCCTGAAGGACGGCCAGCGCCTGTGCGTGGACGCCAACGGCCGCTTCGACCTGGACACCGCCATCGCCTATGCCAAGGCCCTGTCGCGCTACGACCTGTTCTGGTACGAGGAGGCGGGCGACCCGCTCGACTACGAGCTGCAGGCCACGCTGCGCAACTACTACGCCAACCCCATGGCCACGGGTGAGAACCTGTTCTCCATGCAGGACGCGCGCAACCTGGTCCGCCACGGCGGCATGCGGCCCGACCGCGACTGGCTGCAGTTCGACTGCGCGCTCAGCTACGGCCTGGTCGAGTACCTGCGCACGCTGGACATGCTGCGCCAGCACGGCTGGTCGCCCAGCCGCTGCATCCCGCACGGCGGGCACCAGATGTCGCTGGCCATCGCCGCCGGCCTGGGCCTGGGCGGCAACGAGTCGTACCCGGACCTGTTCCAGCCCTACGGCGGCTTCCCCGACGGCGTGAAGGTGGACGACAGCCACGTGGTGCTGCCCGAGCTGCCCGGCATCGGCTTCGAAGGCAAGGCCGACCTGATCCGCGAGATGCGCGCGCTGGCCGAGTAAGCGCGCCGCAGCTCTGCCGGCGGCTTCGGCAAGCAACAGCTTTCACCTCCGGCGGCAACACGGCCACGCGGCGCGCCGCTAGCCTCGCGGGGATGAAACCGCAAGTCTTCACGACCGCGAGCGATGCCGGCTGGGTGCCGGCGCTGAAGGAAGGCCTGGTCGCCGGCAGCCTGGCCAGCCTGCTGTCCACCGCCGTGCTGGCGGGCGCCGGGCGACGCGAGACCGGCAGCGCCTTCGCGCCGATCAACGCGGTCAGCCACTGGGTGTGGGGCGACGAGGCGCTGCGCGAGGATGCGCCGACCTGGCGGCACACGGCGCTGGGCTTGCTCACCAACCACGCGGCCGCGATCTTCTGGGCGGTGCTGTATGCGAAGTTCACGCAGCGCACCCGCTGGGCGGGCACGCTGCCCGGCGCGGTGCTGGGCGGCATCGCCACCAGCGCCGCCGCCTCGGCGGTCGACTACACCGTGGTGCCCAAGCGGCTCACCCCGGGCTACGAGCACCGGCTGTCCACGCCCTCCATGGTGGGCGTGTTCGGAGCGATCGCCGCCGGCATCGCGATCGGCTCGCTGCTGCTGCGCGAGCGCGACTGACTTTCCGCTCGCCGGCTACTTGGCCGGCACCTTGTCCAGCGTGGCCAGGAAGGCCGCGATGTCGCGTGCGTCCTGCTCGCCCAGGCCCAGCGCGGGCATCGCCGAGAGCGGATCGACCTGCTGCGGCTGCAGCAGCCAGCGCACCATGTTCTCGGGCGTGTTGGGCAGCACGCCGGCGATGAAGGAACGCTTCCCCATGCCGTCCAGCGGCGGGCCGACGTGGTGCTGGGCGCTCACGAAGCCGGGGATCACGTGGCAGGTCACGCACAGGTAGCGCTCGGTGGCGCGCCGGCCGGCCTCCACGTCGCCGGTGCGCAGGCCCGTGCTCGCCGAAGTCCGCGGGCCCGCGGGCGGGGGCAGCGTCGCGGCGAACTGCGCATAGTCGCGCGGCGACATCGCCGGCATCGCGCGCACGAAGGCCACCACGTCCCACACCTCGTCGTCGCCCAGCCGGTAGACCCAGGCCGGCATGCCGGTCATCTTGATGCCGTGCTTGACCACCCAGAAGATCTCGCCCGGCGCCCAGGTGCGGCCGGCGGCCAGCAGGTTGGCCGGCGCCGGCGTCAGGCCGAAAGCGAGCGGCTCGGGCGCCACGCCCGGCGCGCCGTGGCACTGGAGGCACTGGTCGCGGTAGTGCACGGCGCCGCTGCGCACCCGCCGCGCCTCGCCCAGGTCGGGCGGCGCCGGCGCCTGCTCGATGCGCGACTGCACCGAGCGGCGCATCGAGTAGTCCAGCACCTTGAACACCGTGTCGGTGTGCTGGTTGGTCGCCGAGATGTCGTAGGTCCCGCGCCAGACCAGCAGCGCCGAGACGCCGGCCGCCAGCGCGATCAGCAGCCCGAGGGCGATGGCCAGGGTGCGCAGCCGGATCGTCATCGCGCGTTCAGTGCGAGTACAGGTAGGCGGCGATGTCGGCGGCCTCCGCGGCCGACACGCCCAGGTTGGGCATCACGGTGCGCGGCGCCACGGCGGGTGGGTCCTGCAGCCAGCGCACCAGCTGCTGCGGCGTGTTGGGCAGCACGCCGCCCAGGTAGCCGCGCTCGGCCAGGTTGACCAGGGGCGGGCCGACGTTGGCGCCGTGGGCCGGCAGGCCGGGGATGGTGTGGCAGGCGACGCAGCCGTAGCGCTCGATGGCCGCGCGGCCGCGGGAGGCATCGCCGCCGGGAACATGGGGCGGCTGCGGCGCGTCGCTGCACGCGCATGCGAAGGCGGCCAGGAGCAGGGCCGGCCAGCGCCCGCGTCGTCGCGAGGAGGAGTCCGGCCGGTGCATGCCTCGCGATTCTGCGAGGCACCGCGCGGGCGTGGGGCCGTGCCAGCCCGGCCGTAACAAATTCGAGGAAAAAAGCCGTTCGGTTGGGTTGGCCCCGCGCCCACGGCGGCGGGCAAGTCCTTCAACATGGGCACATCCATCGAGATTCATGCGAGCCGCACCCGCAGCCTTGTCTACGCGTGCCGTGCCCGCGCTCGCGCTGCCGATCGCCGCAGCCGATGCGCTGGCGCAGGCAGCCGCGCCGCACCAGTCGGCGCTGCGGGCGCATGGCGAAGACGCGGGCCACATCCTGGAGATCACCTGGGTGCTGTTCGTCGGCGGCGGCCTCATCTTCGTCGCCGTGCTGGCGCTGGGCGTGCTGGCGCTGGCGGGCCCGGCCTCGGTCCGCGCCAGCCTCGCGCGCCGCGGCTGGATGGTCGGCGCCGGCGTGGTCTTCCCGCTGGTGGTGCTCACCGCGCTGCTGGTCTACACCTTCGGCGTCGCCGCCGCCATGCAGCGGGCGAACGCGCAGCCGGCCGCCACCCGCATCCAGGTGACGGGCGAGCTGTGGTGGTGGCGCGTGCGCTACCTGGGCCCCGACGGCGCGACGCTGCTGGAGACCGCCAACGAGCTGCGCATCCCAGTCGGCGAGCCGGTCGACCTGGAGCTGGTGTCCAACGACGTGGTCCACAGCTTCTGGGTGCCCAGCCTGGCCGGCAAGCTGGACATGCTGCCGGGCAGCACCAACCGCCTGCGGCTGCGCGCGGCCGAGCCGGGCGTGTTCCGCGGCCAGTGCGCCGAGTACTGCGGCCAGCAGCACGCCAAGATGGCGCTGCACGTGGTGGCACAGCCGCCGGCGGAGCACGCGGCCTGGCGGGAAGCCAGTCGCCGTCCGGCCGCCGAGCCCGCCGAGCCGCTGGCGCGCCAGGGCCGCGCGCTGTTCGAGCAGGCCCGCTGCGGGGTCTGCCACACCGTGCGCGGCACGTCCGCCGAGGGCCGGCTCGGGCCCGACCTCACGCACGTCGGCACGCGCCTGACCCTGGCCGCGGGCACCCTGCCCAACGGCCCCGGCCCGCTGGCCGCCTGGATCGCCGACCCGCAGCACCTCAAGCCCGGCAGCCGCATGCCGGCCTACCGGCAGTTCTCGGGCGAGGACCTGCGCGCGCTGGCCGCGTACCTGGAAGGCCTGCGTTGACGACGGAGTGCCCGAATCCCCTCCCGCGCCCGCCGGGCGAACTCGAGGAACTCGAGCGCGTGTGGGAGCGGCCCAAGGGCCTGCGCTTCCTCACCGACGTCAACAACAACATCATCGGCGTGCTCTACGTGGGCACCGCCTTCCTGTTCTTCCTGCTGGCCGGCGTGCTGGCGCTGATGATGCGCACCCAGCTCGCGGTGCCCGGGAACGACCTGCTCGCGCCCGACACCTACAACCAGGTCTTCACGATGCATGGCACCGTGATGATGTTCCTGTTCGCGGTGCCCATGGTGGAGGCGGTGGGCGTGCTGCTGCTGCCCAACATGCTGGGCGCGCGCGACCTGCCGTTCCCGCGCCTGTCGGCGTACGCGTACTGGGCCTACGCCGTCGGCGGCCTGGTCTTCTTCGGCAGCCTGTTCTGGGACATGGCGCCGCGCGGCGGCTGGTTCATGTACCCGCCGCTGACCAGCTACCAGTTCTCGCCCGGCGACGACGCCGACTGGTGGCTGCTGGGCATCGGCTTCATCGAGATCTCCGCCATCGCCGGCGCCATCGAGATCGTGGTGGGCGTGCTGCGCACCCGCGCGCCGGGCATGACGCTGGCCCGCATGCCGATCTACGCCTGGTCCATGCTGGTGGTGGCCGGCCTGATCATCTTCGCCTTCCCGGCGGTGATCCTGGCCACGCTGCTGCTGGAAGTGGAGCGCAGCTTCCAGTGGCCGTTCTTCGTCGCGGCCAAGGGCGGCGATCCGCTGCTGTGGCAGCACCTGTTCTGGTTCTTCGGCCACCCGGAGGTCTACATCATCTTCCTGCCGGCGGCGGGGATGGTGTCCATGATCATCCCCGCCATGACCGGCAAGCCGCTGGTGGGCTACCGGCTGGTGGTGCTGGCGCTGGTGGGCACGGGGTTCCTCAGCTTCGGCCTGTGGGTGCACCACATGTTCACCACCGGCATCCCCCAGCTGTCGGTGAGCTTCTTCTCCGCGGCCAGCATGGCGGTGGCCGTGCCCAGCGGCATCCAGGTGTTCGCCTGGATCGCCACGGTGGCCGCGGCGCGGCGCATGCGGCCGCTGAAGACGCCGATGCTGTTCGTGCTGGGCTTCTTCTTCGTCTTCGTGCTGGGCGGCCTGACCGGCGTGATGGTGGCGGTGGTGCCGTTCGACTGGCAGGCGCACGACACCTACTTCATCGTCGCCCACCTGCACTACGTGCTGATCGGCGGCATGGTGTTCCCGCTGTTCGCGGCGCTGTACTACTGGACGCCCTACGTGAGCCGGCTCGCGCTGTCCGAGCGCATGGGCAGGTGGGCGTTCTGGCTGATGTTCGTCGGCGTCAACGTCACCTTCTTCCCCATGCACCTGACCGGCCTGATGGGCATGCCGCGCCGCGTCTACACCTATGACGACCATCCGGGGTGGGGCGCGCTCAACCTGCTGTCCACCGGCGGCGCCTACCTGGTCGCGGCCGGCGTGCTGGTGGTGGTGATCGACCTGGCGCTGCACTTCCGGATGAGCGAGACCAACGCCGGCAACGTCTGGAACGCCGGCACGCTGGAGTGGCTGCCCACGGGCAACTACGCCAGCCGCAGCATCCCGCGCGTGGCCGGCCGCGAGCCGCTGTGGGAGCGCCCGCAGCTGCCGCGCGAAGTGGAGGAGGGCCGCTGGTACCTGCCCAATGCGCCCACCCACCGGCGCGAAACCATCGTCACCAGCGCCATCGACGCCGAGCCGCAGTACGTGCTGCAGATGCCCGGCCCGGGCTGGGCGCCGCTGCTGTCGGCGCTGGGCACGGCGGGCTTCTTCCTGCTGCTCACCGTCAAGCTGGTGCTGCCGGCGCTGCTGTTCGGCGTGCTGGCCATCGTGATGCTGCTGCTGTGGCTCTGGCCCAGCGATCCCGACCCGGACCATCCGCCGGTGGACATCGGCGGCGGCCTGATGCTGCCGGTGCAGATGACGGGGCCGTCCTCGCACTCCTGGTGGGCCATGGTGGTGCTGATCCTGGTGTCGGGCTCGATCTTCGCGTCGATGGTGTTCGCCTACCTGTTCCTCTGGACGGTGTCGCCCGACGTGTGGCCGCGCGATGCCGGCGCGCTGCCGGGCGCCGCTGGACCGCTGGCGTCGGCGGCGCTGCTGGCGGCCAGCGGCGTGGCGGTGGGCTGGTGCAGCCGACGGCTCGCGCGGTCCGGCCCGGGCGGCCAACGCGGCTTGCAGCTCGTGCTGGCGGTGGCGGTGGTGCTGCTCTGCGCCTCGATCGTGGTCGAGCTGCGCGCGCACCTGGCCACGGCGCTGCGGCCCACGCAGAACGCGTACGGCGCGGCCGTCTACATGGTCGGCGCGCTGCAGGCCTTCTTCGTGGCCACGGTGGCCTGCATGGGCCTGTACACGCTGGCGCGCTCGCTGTGCGGGATGCTGTCGGCGCGGCGGCGCCAGACCTTCGACAACACCCTGCTGTTCTGGTACTACACCGTGGCCCAGGGCCTGGCCGGGCTGGCGCTGGTGCACGGCTTTCCGCGGCTGGCGACCTGAGAAGCCGTGAACGCCATGCGCCTGTCCGCCGCCAGCCACGACCTCCTGCTGCTGTTCGCCGGCCCGATGGTGTGGGGCGCGCACTTCCTCGCGATCTACGGCTTCACCGGCGTTGCCTGCGCGCGGCCCGGGCCTGGCCCGCAATGGCTGGGCCTGGCGTGGGAGGCGTGGGCGATCGTCGCCCTGGGCCTGGTCGCGGCCGCGGTGCTGGTGGCCAGCCTGGCCGCGCGCCCCCGCAGCGGCTCGGCGCAGAACCGGGACTTCCTGCGCGCCATCGCGCTGGCGCTCAACGCGCTGGCACTGCTCGCCATCGCCTGGGAGACGCTGGCGGTGTTCCTGGTGCCGGGCTGCTGGGGCCCGGTGCGCTGAGCCCGCCCCACGGCAGAGAACGGCGACCGGCCGTTGCAACCGCCACGCGGCGGCGTCCGACAGCGCCGGCACGGGGGTGCCTTCCAGAATGGCTCGCGCCGGGTGCAAACCCTTCCGCAACAACCCCCATCCGATCAGGTGCCCATGGCCAGACTCCCTTCCGACGCCGCCGGCGCCGCGCCCCCGCAGCTGCACGCCGTCCGGCTTCGCATCAACGGACGCCGCCACGAGCTCGAAGTCCCGCCCTGGGTCACGCTGCTGGACCTGCTGCGCGACCGCCTCTCGCTCACCGGCACCAAGAAGGGCTGCGACCACGGCCAGTGCGGCGCCTGCACGGTGCTGGTGGACGGCGAGCGCATCCTGTCCTGCCTCACGCTGGCCGTGATGCGCGACGGCTGCGAGGTCACCACGGTCGAGGGGCTGGCCGACGGCGACGAACTGCATCCGCTGCAGCAGGCCTTCCTGCGGCACGACGCGCTGCAGTGCGGCTACTGCACGCCGGGCCAGCTGTGTTCGGCCGTGGGCCTGATCCAGGAAGGCCAGGCCCGCACCGAGGACGACGTGCGCGAGCTGATGAGCGGCAACCTCTGCCGCTGCGGCGCCTACCCGCAGATCCTGCGGGCGGTGTGCGAAGTCGCGCTGGCCCCGAAATCCGCATCCGATGCCGGCGAGCGCGAAGCCGGATCCGTCGGCCGCGTCACCGCTGAAAGCCTCCCCAGATGAACGACTTCGGCTACGTGCGGGCCGGCGACCTGGACGAGGCGCTCGGCCTGGCCGAGCCCGCGCTCTTCACCGTCACCAGTGCGCGCTTCATCGCCGGCGGCACCAACCTGCTGGACCTGATGAAGGAGAACGTGCTGCGGCCGCGCCGGCTGGTCGACATCAACGGCCTGTCGCCCTGGGCCGGGATCGAAGCGCGCCCCGACGGCGGCCTTCGGCTGGGCGCGCTCGCGCGCAACGCCTACACCGCCCACCATTCGCTGGTGCGCGAGCGGTACCCGCTGCTGAGCGCCGCCATCCTGTCCGGCGCGTCCCCGCAGGTGCGCAACATGGCCAGCAACGGCGGCAACCTGATGCAGCGCACGCGCTGCTGGTACTTCCACGACTCGCAGGTGCCATGCAACAAGCGAGCGCCGGGCAGCGGCTGTTCGGCCATCGGCCAGCTGGCACGCCAGCACGCCATCCTGGGTGCGAGCGAGCACTGCATCGCCACCCATCCGTCGGACATGGCGGTGGCGCTGGCGGCGCTGGAGGCGGTGGTCCACGTGCGCTCGCCGCGCGGCGAACGCGACATCGCGCTGGCGGACTTCCACCGGCTGCCCGGCGACCGGCCGCAGCAGGACACCACGCTGGGCGACGACGAACTGATCCTGCACATCGACCTGCCGCCGGCCGCGCAGTTCGCCGCGCACTCGACCTACCTCAAGATCCGCGAGCGCTCCTCGTTCGCCTTCGCCCTGGTGTCGGTGGCCGCGGCCCTCGACCTGGGCGAGGACGGCCGCATCCGCGCAGCGCGGCTGGTGCTGGGCAGCGTGGCGCACAAGCCATGGCGCCGGAGCGAAGCCGAGGAGATGCTCGTCGGCGAGGCACCGGGCCGCGAGCTGTTCGACCAGGCCGCGCGGCGGCTGATCGAAGGCGCGCGTCCCCAGGGCTTCGGCCCCGGCGACAACGGCTTCAAGATCCCGCTGGCGCGGCGCGCCGTGGTGCGCGCGCTGGAGATGGCCGTGCGGGGCGAGACCATCAACACCGGCGCCTTCCGGGAGTCACGGCCATGATCTTGCGTGAAGCGCTTCCGGTCGCCGAGCCCGGCACCGGGCCGGTGAAGATCGGCGACGAAGTCGACCGCATCGATGGCCGCGCCAAGGTGACGGGCCGTGCGCGCTACGCCGCCGAGCACACCAGGCCCGGCATGCTGTTCGGCGTGGTGGTGAACAGCACCGTGGCGCGCGGGCGCCTGCTGGCCCTGGACATCGAGGACGCGCTGGCGGTGCCGGGCGTGGTCGACGTCCTGTGGCACGGCCATCGACCCGACCTTCCGCGCCAGGACGACTGCTACCGCGACGAGGATTCGCCCTCCGGCTCGCCCTTCAAGCCGCTGCTGGGCGACGAGGTGTTCTTCAACGGCCAGCCGATCGCGCTGGTGGTGGCCGAGAGCTTCGAGGCCGCCCGCTGGGCGTCGTCGCTCGTGCGCGCCGAGTACCGCGAGAGCCTGTACGAGACGGACCTGCTGTCCAACCTCGGCGATGCGCACGAGCCGGCCGGCGGCGACGGACCGCCCGGCCCGATCGGCGATGCCGATGCCGCGTTCGACGCCGCTCCGATCCAGGTGGACGTGCAGTTCCACCAGGGCGTGGAGCACCACAACCCCCTGGAGATGCATGCCAGCACGGTGCATTTCGAGCGCGACGGCAAGGTGGTGATCCACGACAAGACCCAGGGCCCGATCAACAGCCGGGACGTGGTCTGCCGGGTGTTCGGGTTCGAGCCGCACGAGGTGGTCGTGCGCAACCCCTACGTGGGCGGCGCATTCGGCTCCGGGCTGCGGCCGCAGTACCAGCTCTACCTGGCGGTGATGGCGGCGCTGCACCTGCGCCGGCCGGTGCGGGTGGTGCTGACGCGCCAGCAGATGTTCACCTTCGGGCACCGGCCGCAGGCGTGGCAGCGGGTGAAGCTGGCGGCCGACCGCGACGGCACGCTGCGGGCCATCGTGCACGAGGCCATCGAGGAGACCTCGCGGCTGGAGGACTTCCAGGAGACGGTGGTCGACTGGTCCGCCCGCCTCTACCGCTGCGACAACATCCGGCTGCGCCAGCGGCTGGTGGACCTGGACCGCTACACGCCGCTGGACATGCGCGCACCGGGCGCGACGCACGGCCTGTTCGCGCTCGAGGTGGCGATGGACGAACTGGCGCACGAACTGGGCCTGGACCCGCTGGCGCTGCGCCTGAAGAACTACGCGGAGCGCGATCCCACGTCCGGCAAGCCCTTCTCCAGCAAGGCGCTGCGCGAGTGCTACGAGCAGGGCGCCGAGCGCTTCGGCTGGTCGCGGCGGCCGCCGCAGCCGCGCGCCCTGCGCGAGGGCGACGAGCTGGTGGGCTGGGGCATGGCCACGGGGATGTGGGAGGCGATGCAGGACTCGGCCCAGGTCAGCGCCACCCTGCACCCCGACGGCCGCCTGGAGCTGGCCAGCGCGGCCAGCGACATCGGCACCGGCACGTACACGGCGCTGTGCATGGTGGCGGCCGAGGCGATGGGGTTGCCGCTGGAGCAGGTGACTTTCCGGCTGGGTGATTCCAGCCTGCCGCAGGCGCCGCTGGAAGGCGGCTCCTCGCACGTGGCCACGCTGGGCTCGGCCGTCGCGGGGGTGTGCGACGAGCTGCGGCGCAAGCTGTGGAGCATGGCGCGGACGATGCGAAGCTCACCCTTCCGGAGCAGTCACCGGTCCACGGAGGTCGCTTTCGCCGAAGAGCAGATGCGCTGGCGCCAAGCGGACGGCGGTGCGGCGGAGGCGGGGCAGGGCGCGGTGGCCCTCACGGACCTGCTGGCCTGGAATGGCGGCGGGCCGGTGCAGGCGCGCTTCGAGCTCAAGCCCGACCAGAAGGCGAAGGACAAGTTCGCCCGTGCCACGCATTCGGCCGTGTTCTGCGAGGTGCGGGTGGACGAGGACTTCGGTCGCGTGCGCGTGACGCGCGTGGTGAGCGCCGTGGCCGCCGGGCGCATCGTCAATGCCAAGGCGGCGCGCAGCCAGGTGGTCGGCGGCGTGGTGTGGGGCATCAGCCAGGCCCTGCACGAGGAGACGCACACCGACCACCGGCTGGGCCGCTTCATGAACCACAACCTGGCCGAGTATCACGTGCCGGTGAACGCGGACGTGCACGACATCGACGTGCTGTTCGTGCAGGAGGACGACCGCGTCGTCAGCCGCATCGGCGCCAAGGGCGTGGGCGAGATCGGCATCCTCGGCGTGGCCGCGGCGATCTCCAACGCCATCTTCCACGCGACCGGCCGCCGCCTGCGCACCACGCCGATGTCGCCCGACAAGGTGATGGCGCCCGGCGATGGCTGGGCGGCGGGGGACGCTGCGGTGTTCCGGTCGATGCGCGCGGGTTCGGCGGCCGGTCGCGGATCGCCCGTGCGGTCGCCGCGCACCGAGGAGGCGGCCGATGGCCGGATGGCGCGGCAGACCTGATCCCTGTCGCCGTTGCGCGCAGGCCTGCGAGACAATGGCCGCGTGATCGTCGTCTACTGGCTGGAACAGGATCGTGCGGGCGTGGCGTCGGCGCGCCATGCGTCGTTTGCTTCCGACCGGCTGGGGGAGGCGCTGAAGTTCGCCGAGACCTTGCGTGCGCGTCGGCGTGAAGGCCAGGGGATCAGCCACGTGGCGATCCAGTCGGAGTTGCCGGAGTCGGTGGGGCAGGCGGGGGTGGCGGATCCTTCGAAGGATTACGCGCACTACAAGCGGCGGCTGGATCCGTCGGTTCCGTTGGGGCGGGCGTCTGGTTCTGAGCCTTATCGCGGGGAGGAAGGCTAGGCGCATTGCTGTTCGTGGCCTGCGGCAGGGGGTCCCCGGCGGGGGGGCTCATGCTGTGCCTCTCCGCCTGCTTCGCTGACGCTCGCAGGGCCCGCACCACTGCGCGACGCTCGGCACAGAAATCGCCCCCCGCCGGGGACCCCCTGCCGCTGGAGGCGGAGGTGATTCGTTGGCAGGGCCCAGGGAGGGAGTCTCACACTGCGCTCTCCACCGCCAGCGCCCCCACCCCAACCCTCCCCCGGAGGGGGAGGGAGGAATACCCGCTGCTCGTTGTGCGTTTCTCGGTCCGGAGCCCTTGTCTTTTCCCTCCCCCTCCGGGGGAGGGCAGGGTGGGGGCGCCCCGGAGCCGAAGCGAGCAGCGCGGCTTGGGTCGATCCCTGCCGCGCACCCCAACCGCCCGAGCGCGCACCTGCCAAACCCACACCCCCGCTAGACTGCCCCCCATGCAAGACATCCTCCGCGGCCTGCGCGTGCTCGAACTCGGCCAGGTGCTGGCCGGGCCGTTCGCCGGGGCGATCTTTGCCGACCTCGGCGCGGAAGTGATCAAGGTCGAGCGCCTCGACGGCGGCGACGACGCGCGCCGAATGGGCGCGGCTTTCCGCGGCGGCGACTCGCTCATCTTCCAGGTGTTCAACCGCGGCAAGCAGTCGGTCGCGCTGGACCTGAAGTCCGAGGAAGGCCGGCTCGCGCTGGAGCAGCTGCTCGCCACCGCCGACGTGCTGGTGCACAACCTTCGCCCGGGCGTGACCGACGCGCTGGGCATTGCCGGCCCCGACGTGTGCGCGCGCCATCCCCGCCTGGTGTACTGCGAGATCTCCGCCTTCGGCGCCACCGGGCCGATGCGCATGCGTCCCGGCTACGAGCCGCTGGTGCAGGCCTTCAGCGGCCTGTCGGCGATCAACGGCGGGCCGGACGATCCGCCGATGCGCGCGGGCGCCTCGCTGTGCGACCAGGGCAGCGGCATGTGGGCCGTGATCGGCGCGCTCGCGCTGCTGCAGCGCCGCCAGCACACCGGCCGCGGCGGCATCGTCGCCACCTCGCTGCTGGAAGCGGCGATGGGCTGGAACTCGCAGAAGGTCGACGCCCTCGTCAACGAGGGCCGGCAGCCCGACCGCCACCGCTCGGGCCATCCGGGGTTCGTCCCCTACGAGGCCTTCGACACCGCTGACGCGCCGCTGCTGGTGTGCTGCGGCAACGACCGCCTGTTCGCCAAGCTGGCGAACGAACTCGGCCGGCCGCAGTGGACGAGCGACGAGCGCTTCGCCACCAACCGCGCCCGGCTCGAGCACAAGGCGCAGCTGTTCGCCGAGCTGGTGCCGCTGCTGCAGGCGCGACCGCGCGCCGAATGGCTGGACCGGCTGGAGCGCGCCGGCGTGCCCTGCGCGCCGATCCATTCGCTGCCCGAGGCCGTGGCGCACCCGCAGGTGCAGGCGCTGGGCATCCTGCAATCGCTGCCACAGGAGGGGATGCGCCTGACGGCGCTGCCCTTCACGGTCGACGGCCAGCGCCCGGCGCTGACGGCCGCGGCGCCGCGGCTGGGTGAGCACAATGCGCGGCACGGGCTCGCGCCGCTGCCGAACCCCTGAGCATTTTTTTCCAATGAAGGAGACAACACCGATGCGATCCGGCCTCTGCAGGCGCGCCGTCCTGGCCGCCACCCTTCTCGCCGCCTCGACGGCCTTCGCGCAAGGCGCGTCCGGTTACCCCAGCAAGCCGATCCGCGTGGTGGTGCCGTTCGCGCCGGGCAGCGCGACCGACCAGATCGCCCGCGCCTTCACGCAGAAGATGCAGGAATCGCTCGGCCAGCCGCTGGTGGTGGACAACAAGCCGGGCGTCAACGGCATGCTGGGCGCCGCCGAAGTCGCCAGGGCCACGCCCGACGGCTACACGATCCTGATCGGCACCAACAGCACGAACGCGGCGCTCAAGAGCCTGATGAAGAAGCTGCCCTACGACCAGGACACCGCCTTCGCGCCGGTCGCCTACATGGGCCAGGTGCCGCTGATCGTGGCAGTGAACAACGACGTGCCCGCGCGCACCCTGCGCGAGCTGGTGGACATCGCCAAGGCCAAGCCCGGCCAGGTCACCTTCGCCAGCGCCAGCACGTCGCAGCTGGTGTCCACCGAGATGCTGGCCAGCATGGCCGGCGTCCAGCTGAACAACATCCCGTACAAGAGCGGCCCCGCCGCGATGACCGACCTGATCGGCGGCCAGGTGATGATGTTCACCGCCGACTTCGCCGTGATGCTGCCCCAGGTCAACGGCGGCAAGGTGCGCGGCCTGGCCGTCACCTCGGCCAAGCGCTCGCCCGCGGTGCCCAACCTGCCGACGGTGAACGAGGCGCTGGGCCTGAAGGACTACGAGCTGATCGCGTACTTCGCGGCGTTCGCGCCGGCCGGCACCCCGCCGGAGATCGTGCGCAAGCTCAACGAGGCCGTGAATGCGGCGGCGCAGAGCAAGGACGTGACGGAGAAATTCGCGCCGATCGGCTTCGTGCCGGAGCCGGGACCGCCGGAAGCGCTGGCCCAGCGCACCAAGGCGGAAACCGCCAAGTGGGCCAAGGCGATCAAGGACGCGAAGATCGAGCCGCAGTGACGCGGCGCGGGGCGGGCGCTCAGCCCGCCTCGGCGGGTTCGCCGCGGTGCTTCTCGAGGAAGACGCGCAGCTGGCGGTAGTCGGACTTGGAGATCGCGTCCAGCGCGCCCTGGGCGCGGCACTTGCGCACCACGGCGGGCGACGCGAAGTCGCTGAACACCACCACCTTGGCGGCCTGCCCGCGGGCGGCGCCGGCCAGCACCGAGAAGCCCGAACCTTCGCGCAGCATCAGGTCCAGGATGACCAGGTCGGCTTCGCCCGGATGGTCGTGCAGCCACACCAGCGCGCCGGATTCGGTGGTGCAGGTGCCGATCAGCTCGAAGCCGCCGACGAAGTCGAGCAGCTCGGTGATCAGCTGGTGGGTGGCCTTGACGTCTTCGACCAGCAGGACGCGGATGCTCACGCGCGATTCTCCTTGGGGCTCTGCAGCACGACGGTGATTGTCGCGGCCGGTCGCCAGCTCGTCTGTAGTCCCTGGCCTACTCATCCATGGCGTCGAGGTGGAAGGGGCGTGGCTCAGGCGTGGGTGCATCGACGCGCGAGGCCCCCACGCGCCCTGCATCGTTCCTAAACTGCTGCGCACATGACCACCGTACGCAAAGGCCAGGCAGGGCCCATGCTGCCGCGCGACCAGTTCCGCGAACGTTTCCGGGAGGCGTTCTACGACCCGGCCTACCAGGCCGAGTCCGCGGCCATCGAACGCCTGGAGGCGATCGCCTGGGACGCGTACCAGCAGGGCCGCAAGGCGCCGGTCACGGCGCCGGCCGGCCCCGGCTTCGCCGACCCCGGCTACGAGCTTTCCGTCGAGTGGCGCGCCGCGCGCGATCGCCTGATCGAAGCCCAGAAGCGATGGGGCGAGACCGCGACGCCTTCGCGCGTGCTGCTGGTGTGCGGGTCCTCCCGCAACGACGGCACCTGTCCCGGCGAGATGTCCAAGAGCTGGCGGCTGACGCAGCTGGCACGCGGCGTGGTCGAACAGGCCGGCATGGAATGCGACGTGCTGGACCTGAGCCTGATCACCTCCGACTACGACCGCCACATCCACCCGTGCAAGGGCTGCGTCTCCACCGCGATGCCCCTGTGCCACTGGCCCTGCAGCTGCTACCCCAACCACGCGCAGCGCCAGACCGGCGACTGGATGAACGAGATCTACGAGCGCTGGGTCAGCGCGCATGGCGTTTTCCTGGTGACGCCCGTGTACTGGTACCAGGCCGCCAGCCCGCTCAAGCTGATGATGGACCGCCTGGTCTGCGCGGACGGCGGCAACCCGGACCCGACCAGCACGCACGGCAAGAAGCCCGACGAAGCCAAGGCGCTGGAGCTGCAGGGCTGGGACTATCCCAAGCACCTGGCCGGCCGGGCCTACGGCGTGGTGGTGCACGGCGACGTGGCCGGCATCGAGTCGGTGCGGCGCGCGCTGAGCGACTGGCTGGACTGGATGGGCCTGGTGGACGCGGGATCGCAGGCGCGGCTGGACCGCTTCATCGGCTACTACGAGCCCTACGCCAGCAGCCACGACACGCTGGATGCCGACGAGGCGGTGCAGACCGAGGTGTGCAATGCGGCACGCGCCGTGGTGACGGCGGTCAAGGAGCTGCGTGCCGGCCGCCTGCGCCAGCCCGACGCGCGCCTCTCGCGGCCCCGGCCCAAGTGAGCCGCCGCAGCGGGCTCCTACACGGCGACGCGGCGCGGCCGCTCAGCCAGCAGCCCGCGGCGAACCCAGAATGCCGGGGACCCCACCTCCACCTGCCATGACACCATGAACCTCGTCCGCTGCAAGTTCACGATCGACGGCCACGAACTGGACGCCTACGTCGCCCGCTCGGACGAGCAGCGCGCCCTGGGCCTGATGCACGTCGCCGAGCTCGGCGACAACGAAGGCATGCTCTTCGTGTGTGATGAGTGCGAGGTGCAGAGCTTCTGGATGAAGGACACGCCGGTGGCCCTGTCCATCGCCTTCCTCGACGAGGACGGCACCGTGCTGCACACCGAGGACATGGAGCCGCACTCGCTCGACTCGCACACCTGCGAGCACGAGGTGCGCTACGTGCTGGAGGTGCCGCAGGGCTGGTTCGCCGAGCGCGGCATCGGCGCCGGCGCCCGCGTCGAGGGGCCGACCTTCCTGCCGGCGGCGGAACTCAGCGAAGGTACTCGGGCGCCGGTGCCGGATTGAGGACCGCCGAGGCCGCGTTGCCGTTGTCCGCGCAGGTGAAGCTCGCAGCGGCGGTGGGATCGCCGGCCACGTACTTCGGGAACTGAGGATAGGCGCAGACCGGGCGCTGGGCCTGGATGCCCTGCGCCGGCTGGTCGTTCACGTACTTGGTGGCAGTGAGCGCGTCGGGCCCGCTGCCGCCTTCGACCCAGTTCTGCAGCGCCACCATGGCGTCGTGGCTGACATCGGCGGCGGGGGGCTCGGGCGCGACCACGGCGCCGCTGAACAGGTTGCCGAACGCGTTGGGCCCGTCCCCGCCGGCGCAGTGCGCCATGCCTGGCACCACGAAGAGGCGGAAGAACTGGCGCGTGCGGTCCAGCCCCACCTTCAGCGAGCCGGGCTGCGCCTGCGCCACGCGGTGGTAGTAGTTGATGAGGTCCTGCACCGGGATCAAAGGGTCCGCCGTGCCGTGGTAGGCGATCAGCTTGCCGCCGCGCGCGCGGAAGGCGCCCAGGTCCGGGTTGTTCGCGTTCAGGATCGGCGCGAGCAGCGAATCGACCGCAGCCATGTGCTGGTCGAAATCGTACGTCGTCGCCTGCCAGGCCAGGCCGAACACCCACTTGAAGAGCGAACCGAACTGCGGTTCGGCCCGACCCTGCGACTGCCAGCCGAACAGGCTGTCGCTCTCCGCGCCGCGCGTGGAGGCGGAGGCGATGCGGCGACCGGTGGCGCGGTTCGTCGCGCCCTGGTAGATCGTGCGCGCGGCCGCCACCTGCTCGGGCGACAGGCAGTTGGTGGACAGCGGCGAGGTGCACTGCAGCTCGCCCGGGTCCCAGTCGCAGGTGCGGGGATCGGTGAGGAAGGTGTCCTGCGCGAGCCCGCCGCTCTTCACCGCGCAGGCCCGAGCCACGGCCGCGGTGATCAGCCGTGCGTGGTCGGAGTTGAAGGTGCTGGCCAGCGTGGCCTTCTGCGCCTGGAAGTTCCACACCAGGCCGGTGTGGACGTGCGTCCGGTTGTTCGCCGGCGCGCCGGCCAGGATGCCGTCGTAGTCACCGGGATGGCGCTGGGCGGTCATCAGCGCCTGCTGGCCGCCCGTGGAGCAGCCGTTGAAGTACGAGAAGGCCGGCGCGCGGCCGTAGTGCGCAGCGATCAGCTGCTTGGACACCGTGGTCATCACGTGCGTGGCGCGATGGCCCCAGTCTTCCCATTTCTGCGGATGGCCCACCAGCAGGTCGCCGTTGTTGTTGGCCGAGGGCGCCGTGCCCATGTCGGTGGTGGCCACGGCGAACAGGCGCCGCAGCCCGACCACCATGGCGGGCGCTCCGACGGCGATGGTGCCGGCGTAGCCGCCGTTGCCGATGCCTTCGAAGCGGCCGTTCCAGTCGGCCTGCGTCGGCAACCAGACTTCGATGTTGATGAGCGAGTCGGGCGTGGGCGTGGCCACGGCGCTCACCTTGCAGAAGGGCGGGACGCGGTCGTAGGCCCGGCCGTCCGCGGCCACGTAAACGGGGCCCGGCACGCTCACTGCCGCGGTGACGAGCGCGCCTTCCAGGGAGGTGCCGGTGAGGGATTCGCACGGGACGGCGGCAGCGGCCCAGCCGCCGCAGGCCAGGCCGAGGAGGAGGGCGCGCGGGCCGCGGGGCGAACCATCACTTGTCGTCTCCGGAAGGCTGTCTTGCCTTCGAAGCTAGCGACGACCGTCCGTGGCGACCTGTAGGACGGCTGCCGGTCGTCGCTTCGTGGCGGGCGGCGGTCTCAGTACGTGAACATCCGGTCGTGCTCCAGTGACAGCCGCACCAGCTGCTGCGGCGTGGCGAACTCGGCCGGCTTGCCGCTCAGGTCGGACGCGGGCAGGCCGCGGGCCTTGGACGAGAGCCCGGAGACGTAGAAGCGCGCGCCGCCGGCCACCAGCGCCTCGTAGTGCTCGCGCAGGTTCCCCGTGCCCAGGCCCGTGAGCGAGTCCAGCACCGCGTCGCGCAGCAGTTGCACGGCGTCGCCGGCCAGGAACAGGCTGGCCTGGTGGCCTTCCTCGATCGCCGCGCGGGCGACGAAGAAGGCCAGCGCGGCACGCGTGGGTTGCTCGGGTCCGTGGGTGAGGTGGACCAGGATCTTGGCCATGGCGAGGACTCCTTGCGCGAGGGTGGGGCGGGCATCGTAGTGCGGGCGGCGCGGTTGTGCATCAGGGACAATTCGCCGCAAGGAGCGAGCATGCCCATCCACTTCGAACGGTCCTGGGAAGACGCCGACCTGCGGGCGTACCGCGCCTCGGTGGCGCGCTTCATCGAGCAGGAGATGGCCCCGAAGGACGAGGAGGCGCGGCACCGCGGCCACGTCGGCCATGGGTTGTGGCGCCGCGCGGGTGAGCTGGGCTTCCTGTGCGCCGACATCCCGCAGGACTTCGGTGGTGGCGGCGGGGATTTCCGCCACGAGGCGGTGTTCGACGAGGAGATGGCGCGCCGCGGACTGTCGGGCATGGGCACGTCGGTGCACTCCATCGTCGCGCACTACTTCCTCAACCATGGGACGCAGGCGCAGAAGCAGCGTTACCTGCCGCGGCTGGCGAGCGGCGAGCTGGTGGGCGCCATCGCGATGACCGAGCCCGGCGCCGGCTCCGACCTGCAGGGCGTGCGCACGCGGGCCGAGCGACAGGACGGCCACTACGTGCTCAGCGGCAGCAAGACCTTCATCACCAACGGCTTCCTGGCCGGCGTGGTGCTGGTGGTGTGCAAGACCGATCCGGCCCAGGGCGCCAAGGGCACGTCGATCCTGGTCGTCGAGACGGCCGACTGCCCGGGCTACGCGGTCGGCCGCGTGCTGGACAAGATCGGCATGAAGGCGCAGGACACGTCGGAGCTGTTCTTCGACGGCGTCAAGGTTCCGCAGGAGAACCTGCTCGGCGGTCAGGAAGGCCAGGGCTTCTACCAGCTGATGAGCGACCTGCCGTACGAGCGCCTCATCATCGGCGTGGTCGCGCAGGCCTGCATGGAGGGCGCCTACGAAGCGACGCTGGGCTACGTGCGCGAGCGGCAGGCTTTCGGCCAGCCGGTGGCCAGCTTCCAGAACACGCGCTTCAAGCTGGCCGAGGTGGCCACGCAGATCGCCGCCGGCCGCGCCTTCATGGACCGCTGCGTCGAGCAGCTGGTCGCCGGGCGCCTGGACACGGCCACCGCGTCGATGGCCAAGCTGTGGGGGTCGGAGACGCAGTGCCGCGTGCTGGACGAGCTGCTGCAGCTGTGGGGCGGCTACGGCTACATGAGCGAGACCCTGATCGCCCGCATGTACGCCGATGCGCGCGTGCAGCGCATCTACGGCGGCACCAGCGAGATCATGAAGGAAGTGATCTCGAGGGCGATGTAGCCATGGACGCCTTCGTTCTCCCCCAACGCGTGCCGGTGCTCATCGCCGGCGGCGGCCCCGTCGGGCTGACCTGCGCGGCGCTGCTGGCTTCGTACGGCGTCGACTCGCTGGTGGTCGAGGCCGATCCGTCGTTCTGCACCGGCAGCCGCGCCATCTGCATCTCGCGGCGCTCGCTGGAGATCCTGGCCTGGGCCGGCGCGGAAGCGGCGATGCGGGCCAGGTCGCTGCCCTGGACCGGCGGGCGCAGCTACTGGCGCGACCAGGAGGTGCTGCACTTCCAGATGCCGCACGAGCCGGCGCAGCGCTTCGCGCCCATGGTCAACATCCAGCAGTTCTACGTGGAGCGCTTCGTGGACGAGGCGCTCGACCGCCGGCGCGCCCAGGTCGCGTGGTCCCACCGCGTGACGTCCGTGCGGCAGGACGGCGAGGGCGTGGAAGTCGGCATCTCCGGGCCGGCGGGCGAGGCCACGGTGCGGGCCGGCTGGCTGCTGGCCTGCGACGGCGGCCGCAGCACGGTGCGCGAGCAGCTCGGTCTGGCGCTGCAGGGCACGCAGTACGAAGGACGCTACGTCATCGCCGACATCGAGCAGAAGACGCAGCGGCCGGTGGAGCGGCTGGCGTGGTTCGACCCGCCGTCCAACCCCGGCTCCACGCTGCTCATGCACCGCCAGCCCGACGACGTCTGGCGCATCGACTACCAGCTGCGCGACGGCGAGGACGCGCAGGCGGCGCTGGAGGCGTCCAGCATCGTGCCGCGCATCCAGAGCCACCTGGACATGATCGGCGAGCGCGAACCGTGGCGCATGCTGTGGTCGTCCATGTACAACGCCAAGTGCCTGACCCTGCCCGACTACCGCCAGGGGCGCGTGCTGTTCGCGGGCGATGCGGCGCACCTGGTGCCGATCTTCGGCGTGCGCGGCCTCAACTCCGGCCTGGACGACGCGGGCAACCTGGCGTGGAAGCTGGCGGCCGTGCTGCAGGGCCGCGCCGACGTGGGCCTGCTGGACACCTACACCGCCGAGCGCCTGCATGCCACGCACGAGAACCTGGCCTACGGCGCCAAGAGCACCGAGTTCATGGCGCCGCCCGACTTCGCGTTCACGCTGATGCGCGACGCGGTGCTGCGGCTGTCGCTGGACGAGCCGCGCGTGCGGACGCTGGTCAACCCGCGGCAGTCGGCGCCGATCGCGTACACCGGCTCGCCGCTGAACGGGCCCGAGGAGGGACGCTGGACTTCGGACCTGGCCGCCCCGGGGCGTCCGGCGCCCGAGGCGCTGCTGCGCGGGCCGCAGGGCGACTTCCACCTGACGCAGTCCTTCGGCCGCGGGTTCGTCGGGCTGGTGTTCGGTGAGGCGGGCGAGACCGCGCGCGTGGAGGAGGTGCCGGGGTTCGGGCTGGTGCACCTGCCCGAGGGCGCCGATGCGCTGGGCCAGGCGCGGCAACGTTACGGCGTGGGGCCGGGGCGCGAGGCGCTGGTGGTGGTGCGGCCCGACGGCTACGTGTTCGGCCGCTGGGATCGCGTGGACCTGGAGGCGGCGCGCGCCGAACTCAGGCAACGGGGAGTGCAGGCATGACCGAGCAGGAACTGGACGTGGCCTACACGGCGCTGTGCCGGGCGCTGGGGGAGGCCGGGCCCGCGAATGCGGAGCGCTTCCTCGCGATGATGTGCCTGGGGCTGATGGTGCGATGCGAGCAGCCGCAGGAGGTGCTGGCGCTGATCGAGTCGGTGCGGGGGCGGTGCGCGGACGAGGCTGAGTAGTGTCTCCGTCATTCCCGCGAAGGCGGGAATCCAGAGCGTCCGCCTTCAGCGGACTGCCGGAAGCTCTGGGTCCCCGCCTCCGCGGGGACGACGGAATCTAGTCCAGCACGAAGAACTTCATCTCCACCTGCTGCGGCCTTCTCACCCCCGACCCCACGAACAGCCGCTCGTTCACCCACTGCAACGTCCTGGACGACGACTCCAGCGCAGGGATGCAGCGGAAGTACACCAGCGCCGGATCCACCGGCTCCCCGCGGATCAACTTCGCCGTCACCTCGGCCGGGGCCTGGCGGATGGCCTGGTTGCGCACGTAGAGCAGGTCGCCCGCATCGGTCTCCATCACGTAGTGCGCCTGCAGTTCGGCCAGCGTTTCGCTCACCACGAGTTGGTAATCCGCACCCCCGGGCAGCACCCGTGCCGTCCAGCCATCGCCGCGGGCCTGGCCGCCGGTGATGGGGATCATGCGGCGCGTTCCGCGCGGCGTGCGGCCGACTTCGATCGGCGTGCCGACCTGCACGGCGAGTTCGGCAAAGAAATGCAACTTCGGTTCGGCGGCGGAAGAAAGGGTCATGGCTGTCATGCGGATGCGTTGGGGCGGGACTATCGTAGTCCGATGGACACGCCGACCGCCAAGCCTGAGCTGGACGAGGACACGCTGCGCATGGCGCGGCAGGTGTTCCAGTGGGCGCGCACCGGTGAGCTGGTCCTGCTGCAGCCGTTGCTGGACCGGGGCCTGCCGCCCGACCTGCGCAACGAGAGCGGCGACAGCCTGCTGATGCTCGCCAGCTACCACGGCCATGCCGATGTCGTGCGGGTGCTGCTGCGCGCCGGCGCCGACGCCGAGCTGGCGAACGACCGCGGGCACTCGCCGCTGTCGGGCGCCGCGTTCAAGGGATCGACCGAAGTGGTGCGCGCGCTGCTGGACGCCGGCGCGCGGGTGGACGCGCACGGCGAGGACGGCCGCACCGCGCTGATGATGGCCGCGATGTTCGACCGCGTGGAGGTGATGCAGCTGCTCGCCGAGCGCGGCGCCGACGTGGCCCACCGTGACGCGCAAGGCCTCAATGCCCGCGAGATGGCGCAGCGGATGGGCGCCGAGGACGCCGTGCAGTGGCTGCGCGAGCGGGGTTAGGGCCTGTCAGTTCCGCGAAGGGGAAATCCAGGGGGCAGAACAGAACACAGAGGCACAGAGGCACGGAGGACTGCAGAGTTTTCGGGATGAACGCATCCTCTTCCCTCTGTGCCTCTGTGCCTCTGTGTTCTGTCCCGCCTTCGCGGGGATGACGGTTCTCAGCCCGCGTCCACGTAGCCCGGATTGGGCAGCACGCCCGCCAGCCTGGGCAGGTTGGCCTTGCGCGCCTGCACCACGCCGCTTTTCGCGCGCAGCCACTCCTCGACCACCTCCCACACCGGGCGCACGCCCGGCGCATTCTTCGCATCCTCGGCCACCGGGGCCCAGCCGGCCACCTTGTACTGCCGGCCCGCCTCGATCGGCTTGCCGTCCAGCCGCATGTCCTGGATGCGCTGGCCCATGGGCGCGAGCGGGTTGCAGGTGTACTGCATGCCGCCCACGCGCACCATGTCGCCGCCCTGCTGGTAGTACGGGTCGGGGTTGAACAGGTTGTCGCAGACGTCTTCCAGCACGGTCTTGATCATCTCGCCGCTCATCTGGCTGACGGTGGCATACGAGTAGGTAGTCGCCGTCATGTCCATCAGCCATTCGCGCGTGATCGCCTCGCCGGGCAGCAGCGACGTGCCCCAGCGGAAGCCGGGCGAGAAGGCGATCTGCGCGCCCTGCACGTCCATCAGCGCGTCCAGCAGCAGCTGGTCGCCGGTGCCGTTGAAGTTGCCGCGCCGGTACAGCGTGCCTTCGGTGACGGCGAGCTTCTCCGCGAGCTTGCCTTCGTACGGCGCGCGCACCTTGGTGATCAGCGCCTGCATCTCGCGGTCGGCCGGCAATGCGTTGGACAGCACCGGCAGCAGCCGGTAGCGGAAGTCCTGCACTTTGCCGCCGCGCACGTCGAAGTCCATCACGCCCAGGAACTTCCCGTTGGAGCCGGCGTTGGTCACCAGCGTCTTGCCGCCGGCGTTGGAGACCACGGTGGCGACCGGCATGCCGTCGTGCGTGTGGCCGCCGAAGATGACGTCGATGCCGCGCACGCGGCTGGCCATCTTGAGGTCCACGTCCATGCCGTTGTGCGACAGGAGCACGACCACCTGCGCACCCTTGGCGCGGGCCTCGTCCACCATCTTCTGCATCTGGTCGTCCTGGATGCCGAAGGTCCAGTCGGAGACGAAGTAACGCGGGTTGGCGATCGGGGTGTACGGGAAGGCCTGGCCCAGGATGGCGCAGGGCACGCCGTTGATGTTGCGCATCACGTAGGGCTTGAACACCGGATCGCCGAAGTCGGCGGTCTTGACGTTCTGCGCGACGAAGTCGACCTTGCCGGCGAAGTCCTTCTCGATGATCTCCTGCACGCGCTGCATGCCCAGCGTGAACTCCCAGTGGCCGGTCATCACGTCCACGCCCAGCAGCTTGGCCGCGTCCACCATGTCCTGGCCCCGGGTCCACAGCGCGGTGGCCGAGCCCTGCCAGGTGTCGCCGCCGTCGAGCAGCAACGCGCCGGGCCGGCTGGCCTTCATGCGCTTGACCAGCGTGGCCAGGTGCGCGAACCCGCCCACCTTGCCCCAGCGGCGCGCCGCCTGCTCGAAGTCCAGGCAGGTGAAGGCATACGAATCGGCCGAACCCGCCGGCAGGTTGGCCGCCTTCAGCAGGTGCTCGCCCACCAGGTGCGGCATGCGGCCGGTCATCGCGCCCACGCCCAGGTTGACGCTGGGCTCGCGGAACCAGACCGGCTGCAGCTGCGCGTGGCAGTCGGTGATGTGCAGGAAGGAGACGTTGCCGAATTTCGGCACGTCGTACAGCCGGTCGGCGGCGGTGGCCGCGTCGGCCTCGCCCCAGCGCCCCAGGCCCATGCCGGCCACGCCGGCGGCGGCCAGCACCTGCAGGAATTCGCGCTTGCTCAGGTTCATCGTGAAGGGATCGGTTGGGCGGAAAAGAAAAAGGGGCGGAGGAGGGCACCTCCGCCCCGGTCAGGCGAGGACGATCACTTGTTGACCGGCGACTGCGGGTCCAGCAGCAGGGCCATCACGTGCCGGATCTGCGCCTCGGTGAGG
Organism: Ramlibacter sp. Leaf400; assembly: GCF_001424545.1. Taxonomy (GTDB): domain Bacteria; phylum Pseudomonadota; class Gammaproteobacteria; order Burkholderiales; family Burkholderiaceae_C; genus Ramlibacter. The sequence goes on from NZ_LMQL01000012.1 coordinate 67,109, forward strand.
TTGCCCATGTGGCCGGCGCGCGGCATGTTGGAGCAGGCGTTGTAGGCCTTGGCGTTCCAGATCTTGCCCCAGGTGTATTCCACGATGGGCTTGGCTGCCGCGCTGTCGGGGTCGGCCACGCCGCGCAGCTTGCCGTACTGGTAGAGGCTGGGGCCGATGGTGCCGAAGGAGATCTCCTCCTTGCTGATCTGGTGGCAGTTGTAGCAGTTGCCGCCGTTGACCGCGTTGGCCTGGTCGGTCCAGGTCATGCCGCGGCCGCTCTGCGCGATCTGCTCGCCCTGCTTCCAGTCGCCCAGGAACTTGCCGTCGCTGGGCCACTTCACGGTCTTGAGGTTGGCTTCCTCCAGGCGCTTGGCGACGGCCGCGTCCAGCGGCTTGCCGGCCACGTCGGCGGCGTTGCACAGGCGCAGCGTCTCGTCGATGTCGGTGACGCGTTCCACCTTGGCGATGCCCTGGGTGCGGAAGCTGGCCTTGACCATCTCCTGCGCGAGCTTGTCGAGCTCGGCGGTGGACGGCGTCGGCGCGAGGCTGGCGCAGCCCACGGCCGCCAGGGCGGCGACAACGGCGCCCAGCGCCAGGGTCTTGCGGTTGATCTTCATGCTCATGCCGCTTCCTTCAGCGCTTGATGGTGGGCGCCGCCGACTTGGCGCCCTTGGCGTTGACGCCCAGGTAGGTCGAGAGCGCGGTGAGCGCGTCGCTGCCGAACTCGGGGTACGGGAAGCGCTGCTGCCGGTAGCAGTCGTTCAGGCGCAGCTGCATGCTCCACATCTGCCCGTTGGACACGCGGTAGGCCGGCCAGGCCGCGAAGCCGACGCCGTCGCCGGGGTTCTTGGTCAGGTTGGGCAGGTCCTGCAGGCGGATGCGCTTGCCTTCCTCGCCGTGGCAGGACGCGCACGAGAAGTCGTGCGTGCCGCCGCGCATGAAGAAGATGCGCTTGCCCGCTTCGTAGGCCACGCGTTCCTGCGCATGCGACTGCGGCAGGTTGAAGGCCAGACCCTTGGATTCCGCCGCGATCCACGTCGCGAGTGCGGTGACGTTCGCCATCTCGCCGCGGCCGAAAGGCGTCTTGGCGATCTCGGCGGCGTCCAGGCCCTGCAGGCGCTCCATGCAGGTGACCAGGCGCGATTCCAGGTCCTGCACCTTGCCGGTGTCGGCGAAGAAGCGCGGCAGCTCGACGAAGGCGCCCTTGACGACGCCGGGCCCCTTGCCCAGGTCGCACTGCTCGAGCGAGGCGTTCTTCGGGCCGCGCTTGTGCTTCCACAGCGACTCGCCCTTGGCCTCGAACAGCTCGGCGGGGTTGCCGTCGGCCAGCATGGCCCGGTATTCCTCGATCGACTGCGTGGCCGACTTGGGGCTCTGCGCCGACGCCAGGCCTGCCGCGAGGCCGGCCACGGCGAGGGCCGCGAGGGTCCTCGTCTTCATCTGCATGTCGTCTCCTCTTCGATGTTCGTGCGGGAAGGGGCCGGCGCCCTCGCCGGCCGGGGCTTCAGCTGACGGTGGCTTCGTCGGTGCGGGTGTCGCCCTTGTTGTCCTTCCAGGTCACGGCGATCTTGTCGCCGGCCTTGGCGCCCTTGACGGTGAACTGCAGGAAGGGGTTCTTGGCCACGCCGGGGCCCCACTCGGCGGCCAGCACCTGCTTGCCGTTGTGGGTGGCCGTGACGTCGGTGATGTGCCAGGCCGGGATGACCTTGCCGGCCGGGTCCTTGCGCTGACCGGTTTCCATCTCGTGGCTCATGAGGACGCGCACGACGGCGCCACTGCCCTGGGCCTGTGCGCGGATGCGCATCGGATCTGCCATGTTCGGTACTCCTTGTGTTCTTCGGTGATCAGCCGCCGCAGCCGCCGAGCGTGACCTTGACTTCCTTCTTGGCGAACAGCGCCTTGCCGTCGCGGGTGATGGCCACGGCGTACACGTCGGACGACTGGCCCATCTTGGCGCGGGTGAGGAAGTTGGGATCGACCGCTTCGCTGACGTCGAACTTGGCGACCAGCGGCGCGGGGTTCTTCTCGACCAGCACCAGCAGGTGCTTGACGTTGGGCAGCGTGGTGGCCACGCCCATCGGCACCACGGCGCCGTTCTCGGCGATGTCCGGCGCGGTGAGCGTGACGTCCTTGCTCTCGGTGGGCGCGCCGCCGCCGTAGGCCTTGAGCGCGTCGGGCACGCTCTTGGCGTCGAACGCGGCGTTGGTCCACGCATGCGCGCGCTGCGGGAGCAGGCCGGCGGTGGCCAGCAGGCCGGCGACCGCGGCGCCGTGCTGGAGGGTTTGCCTTCGGGTGGTCTTCATTCGGGTCTCCGGATCAATCAGTGCAGACTAATACAAGCTCGGCGTTGGCGCATGGGGGATTCCCCGGCGACGAACGTTCTATCGGGCGCCCCCGGCCAGCCAGTCGGCGATCTGCCGGGCGGCGGCTTCGTCCAGGGCCTGCGGCGGCATGGGGACGTTGCCCCACACGCCTGAGCTTCCAGCCCGGATTTTGCCTGCAAGGTAATCGGCCTTGCCGGCGTGGCGTTGCCCGACCTCGGCCCAGCTCGGGCCGACGATGCGCTGGCCGGCGGCGTGGCAGGCGGTGCAGTTGTTCTTCTGCAGCAGGGCCTGCACGCCGGCATCGGCCGGGGCCGCGGGCGCGGTGGAGACGGGGGCGGCGGCGGCGCCCGGCGCGCGCGTGTCGGCGCCCCGCTGCGCGCCCACCAGGCGGTTCTGCTGCGCGAGGTCGCCGTGCGAGTCGCGCGCGTGCGGCGGCAGCAGCGAGGCCACCTTGGGTTCGACCGCGCAGTCCTTCATGCAGCTGCTGCCGACCACGTCCGGGCGGGCTGCGCCCTTGAGCTCCCTGCCGGGCCACAGTGCATGCGCGCTGCTCATGCCGTGGCGATTGGGCAGCCGCTGCTGCACCTGCGCGATGTTGCGGTCCGACAGCGTGAAGTCGGCCGGCACCACGTCGGCCAGGTGCAGCATGTAGGCGGTGGTGGCGTACACCTCCTCCACCGTCAGCGACTTGGGCTGGTTCCACGGCATGGCGCGGCGGATGTAGTCCCACAGCGTGGACACCGTGGCCAGCTTCATCATGGTGGTGCGGCCGGGGTAGTCGGTGCGCTGCAGGTTGGCGACGCGGCCCTTCTCGATGTCGGCCTTCGTCGTGCCGCCCACCAGCGGGTTGAACACGGAGTTGGATTCGCCGAACACGCCGTGGCAGGACGCGCACTTGTCCTCCCACACCTGCTGGCCGCGGGCGACGCTGCCCGAGCCGGGCGGCAGGCCCTGGAAGTCGGGCCGCACGTCGATGTCCCAGGCCTGCACCTCGGCGGGCGTGGCCTCGCGGCCGATGCCGGAAAACCTGCCGGCCTGGGCCGAGGCGGCGGAAGCGACCGCCGCCAGTAGCACGACGATCAGCGGCTTAGCCCAGCTGGACATTCTTCACCTCGCCGCTCTGCTCCACCAGCCAGGACTGGATCGCGTTGTTGTGGTAGATCGAGCGGCTGCCGCGCACCGCGCGCAGCTGCGGATAGCCGGGCTGCACGTAGCCGGTCTCGTCGCGCGCACGGCTCTGGAGGATAGCGGGCTTGCCGTCCCAGACCCAGTCGAGCGAGAAGCGCGTGAGGCACTTGCTCATCACCGGGTCCTGCAGCCGCGCGACGCGCCAGTTGCGGCCGCCGTCGACCGACACGTCGACCTGCCGCACCTTGCCGCGCCCCGACCAGGCCAGGCCCGTGATGCTGTAGAAGCCCTTGTCCAGCAGCACCTGCCCACCCGAGGGCGTGGTGATCACGCTCTTGCACTCCTGGATGCTCGTGTACTGCCGGTGCGTGCCGTCGGGCATCAGGTCGACGTAGTGGATGGCCTCGTCCTTGGCGGCCCAGGGCTGGTCGCCCACCTCGATGCGGCGCAGGTACTTCACCCAGCTGACGCCCTGCACGCCGGGCACCACCAGCCGCAGCGGGTAGCCGTTCTCCGGGCGCAGCATCTCGCCGTTCTGGCCGTAGGCCACCAGCACCTCGCCGGAGCGCACCAGGTCCATCGGGATGGTGCGCGTCATGGAAGAGCCGTCGCCGCCTTCGGCAAGCACGAAGCGGGCCTTGGCCAGGTCGGCGCCCGCCAGCTCCAGCAGGGTGATGAGCGGCACGCCGGTGAACTCGCTGCACGACAGCATGCCGTGCGTGTACTGGCAGGTGGGCACGGCCACGTTGCCCCACTCCATGCCGGTGTTGGCGCCGCACTCGATGAAGTGGAAGCGCGACACCGAGGGCAGGCGCATCAGCTCGTCCATGGTGAAGACCTTGGGCGTCTTCACCAGGCCGTTGACCATGAAGCGGTGCTTCGAGGGATCGATGTCCCACCAGCCCTGGTGGTGGCGCTCGAAGTGCAGGCCGCTGGGCGTGACGATGCCGAACAGCGACTGCAGCGGCGCGAACGACACCGAGGCCTGGCGCGTCTGCGTCAGCCCCGGGCTCTGGCGGCGCTGCACGTTGGCCTCGTGCTTCGACGGCTTGCCGTAGCCGTCGGTGGCGACGGGCTGGCCCAGGCCGCGGCTGTGCTCCGGTAGCTCGAGGATGTTGGGGTCGCCCTTGGCCTGCGCGTGGGCCGCACCGGCGGTGCCTGCCGCAGCGGCCGCGGCGAACGCGCCGCGCAGGAAGTCGCGCCGGCCCTGGCGCGCCTCCGACGCCGCCTGGCGGATGCCTTGGGCGTCGAGGAAGTTCTCGGGCGCCTTGAGGACGCGGCCGGTGTTCATCTGGTTGAGGTGCGTGAATCGCTATATTCGGATTCACAAATATATTCGATGCGGGTTCAGCGGCCAGTTCGGGTTTTTGCTTAGGCGTGCGCGTGCCCTCCCGTGACACCCCGACCCCGCACCGTCATTCCCGCGAAGGGGCGTCCGCTTACTGGCGCCGCGAAGGGAAGCACTGGATTCCCGCCTCCGCGGGAATGACGGGATTGGACGGCGAAGCGCGCAGGGCAGTCCCTCGCCCCTCGTCCCTCGCCCCTCGCCCCTCGCCCCTTCGCCCCTCGCCTCAGTCCTTCTCCTGCTCCATCAGCAGGTACGTGTTGTAGGCGTTCATCCGGTTGGCCACCTGGAACAGCGGCAGGTGCTCGAACCGGCTCCAGTCGGCCGCGCGGTACGCCTCTTCCCACGGCTCCAGGTTCTTCGCCGCCTGGCCCATCACGCGGCGCAGGTGCACGAGGTAGTCGCGCGTGAGCTGCAGGTCGGCGCGCGCGTCGCGCGTCAGCGGGCCGTGGCCGGGAACGACGACGCCGGCTTCCAGGCCCAGGATCTGGTCGAGCGCCGCCACCCAGCGCCGGCTGTCGGCCTGGCCGACGAAGGGGATGCGGCCGCGGAACACCAGGTCGCCGGCGAACAGCACCTTCTCGTGCGGCAGCCACACCAGCAAGTCCTCCGGCGTGTGCGCGGGGCCGACCGGCAAGAGGCGCAGCGTCACGCCGCCCACCACGAGGTCGCGCGGGCCGTCCAGCCATTCGTCCGGCGCGACCAGCTGCGTGCTGCCGTCGATCCAGGGCGCCAGCTCGGCGCGCGAGGCCTCGAGCCGCAGCCGCGCCGTGTCGGAGGCCAGGTAGTCGCGCGCGCCGCGGTGGGCCAGCACCTTCGCACCGGCGGCCTTGAACGCCTGCAGGCCGTAGACGTGGTCCGCGTGGTAGTGGGTCAGCACCACATGCGTCACGGGCAGGGGCGTCACCTTGCGGATCTCTTCCAGCAGCTGCAGGGCCAGTGCCGGCGAACCCAGCGCGTCGACCACCACCACGCCGGCCGGCGTGACCACGAAGCCGGCGTTGGAGATGAAGTTGCGGTTGGCCGGCGAGCCCAGCGCCGAGGCGCCCTGCACGAACCAGGCGGAAGCCGAGACCTTCTGGGGCGCCACCTCGGGCGCCTGCGGCTGCGCGGACAACGCGCCCGCAGCGAGCGCCAGCGACAGCAGCAGGGCGCGGCCGCGGCACGAACGCAGGGTCGGCACGGTCAGCGCGCCACGTCGGCTTCGATGGCGATCTGCGTGCAGACCGCGCGGCACAGCGTGACCACGCGGTCGTTGACGATGCGGTAGTAGATCTGCACGCCCTCGCGCCGCTTGCCCAGCACGCCGGCCTGGTACAGCGTGTTCAGGTGCTGCGACATGTTGGGCTGGGTGGTGTCGATCTCGGACAGCAGTTCGCTGACGTTCTTCTCGCCGTTGCACAGGCTGCTGATGATCTTCAGCCGCATCGGCGAGGACATGACGCGGAACACCTCCGCCGCCATCTCGAAGACTTCATCGGACTCGACGGCCGGGTCCTTGCGCGCGCGGGCGGTGGCCATGGTGGTGCCTGCTCAGGGCTTGATGTAGGCGAACTGCTCGCGCGTCTGCAGCTGGCCGATGCGCACCACGCCCGAGGGGGTGAACTCGGCGTCCATGATGAACTTGTCCTTGGCCAGGCTGCGGTTGCGCAGGGTGATCTCGCAGACCTCGAAGCGCACGCCGCGCGCCTTGAGCGCGCTGACCAGGGAGGCGTAGTCGATGTTGGGGTTCTTCCTGTCGCGCGCGCCTTCCATCAGCATGTCGATGCCGGCGGCGTGGGTGACGACCACGATCTTGGTGTCGGGTGCCACGTCCAGGTGGTTGCGGATGTTGCGCAGCCCCTTGGTGGCCTGGGCCTCGGCATCGTCGAAGTGGTAGACCACCTTGTCCTGCGCGAAGGCGCCGAAGGAGGCGAAGGCCAGGAGGACCAGCAGGTGGCGGAAGAAGGTGCGCATGGGTCTAGATGTATCGGTTGCGGGCAATATAAGCGAAATCGTTGCCGGGGCGGAAGGCGGGAGCTCTGGATTCCCGCCTGCGCGGGAATGACGGGCAGCGGGGCGACAAAAGCGATCGTCATCACCGCGCAGGCGGGGATGACAGGGCTTTCCTATGCGCGCTCGACGCGCCAGGCCTGGTACTTCACCGCCGCCACCGCGCCCGCGACCATCGCGGCCGCCGCGACGAAGCTGGTGAGGCTCAGCGTGGACACGCCCGTCACGCCCTGGCCGATGCTGCAGCCCAGCGCCGTCACGCCGCCTACGCCCATCAGCACGGCGCCGGTGAGGTGGTGGCCCAGGTCCGAGGTGCCGCCGAAGCCTTCCCAGCGGAAGCTGCGGCTGGCGAGCGCCATTGCCGCGGAGCCGCACAGCACGCCCGCGACGATGACGATGCCGGCGGTCAGGCGCTTGCTGGTGTCGCTGAAGAACATCAGCCAGTCCAGGGCGTAGCCGGTGGGCGCGACGAAGCTCAGGCCCTCGGCGCGGGTGGAGTTGGTGGCCAGCCAGACTTCTTCCAGCGTCTGCGGATGCTCGGCCAGGTGGCCCAGCCGGCCGGTGGTCCACCACATGGCCAGCACCAGCAGACCCACGCCCAGGCCGGCCGCCAGGTTGACCGGCCGCCGGGCCTCGCGCGAGGACAGGGCCCAGAGCAGCAGCGCGCCGCCGATCGCGCCGCCCGCCAGCAGTGCCGCGGCGCCAAGCGAAAGGCCGGTCGTGCGCGAGAGCAGGGTCGCGAGGTCCGCATTGCCGGCGAACTCCACGCCGACGCGGTCGACGGTGTTCACGCGCAGCACCGCCGTGATCCCCTTGAGCGTGGCGAAGGCGGTGACGCCGGTGACGACCACGACCACGACCGATTTGAGATTGCCCGCGCCCGCGCGCACCAGCGTCTTGCTCACGCAGCCGGAGGCCAGCACCATGCCGAACCCGAACATCGCGCCGCCGACCAGCGCCGAGAGCCACAGCCAGCGGGTGGACGCGTAAAGCGTCTGCGGCGCCACCACCCAGCCGGCGGCGGAGAAGGCGGCGAATCCCAGTATCGCGGTCGCGGACGCCAGCGCCCACTGCCGCAGGCGCGTCCAGTCGCCCATCGCCACCACGTCGCTGACCGCGCCCATGGTGCAGAAGCCCGTGCGCTGCACCAGCGCGCCGAAGGCGAACGAAATGAGGAACGCGGCCCAGAGGACCTGCTGGCCCAGCCGGGCCAGCTCTTCAACGGTCATCGGGGGATTCTAGGCAGCGGGGCGATCGAGGGCCGCCACCTCCAACTTCGTCATTCCCGCGAAGGCGGGAATCCAGGGCTTCCGGCCCCGTCCGACAGCGGAGAGAAGACGCAAGCCCTGGGTCCCCGCCTCCGCGGGGACGACGGATTCAGACCACGTCCGCCGGATCGCGCTTGATGCCGCCGCCGATCGGCGTCCAGCGCATCACGTTGCTCATGGTCCGCCGCCCGTGCGCGGCGCGGGCCACCAGCGTGGCGCCGATGAACACGCCCAGCGTGCGCACCGCCAGCGACGGATGGCTGCGGGTGATCAGCCAGGCGGCCAGGCCGCCGGCGAGGTCGACCCAGTGTTCGCCGGGGAACAGGGGCTTGGGATTGTCGAAGCGCCGGACGATGTCGGGTTTGCTGGCTTCCATGGCGGCGGTGGTGAGTGGTGGGATGCCGTGAAGCTATCGCGCGGCGGCGGCGCGCAAGTGGCGAAGCGCCACCATCCCGCTGTCGGACGAAGCCGATGGTCCAGCCTGCGGTCACTTCTGGTCCCGGGGACCCGCGGCCAGAATCCCGCCCTCGCATGGAAGGCCACCCTCCGTGCGCGGTCCCGCCGAGCTGCGCGGGCTCATCCACCCAGCGCCCGCCAAGGCCCGGCCCGCAGCGGCCGTCCCCGGAGTCCACCACCATGCCTTACGAACCCACCAAGCGCTTCGCCGTCCTGTCCACCGGCATCCAGATGGCCTACGTCGAGGCGGGGCAGCCCGGCGGCAAGGCCGTGATCCTGCTGCACGGCTACACCGACAGCAGCCGCTCGTTCTTCCCGACCCTGGAGGCGCTGGAGGACGCCGGCGCGGACCTGCACGTGCACGCCCTCGACCTGCGCGGACAAGGGCGCTCGTCCATGCCGCCGGCGGCCGACTTCGCCGGCGAGCCGCAACGGTGCTTCTCGCCGGCCGAAATGGCCGCCGACGTGATCGCCTTCATGGACCTCAAGCGCATCCGGACCGCCCACATCGTCGGCCATTCCTTCGGCAGCACGGTCGCCCAGGAGCTCGCGCTCGTGCACCGGGCCCGCATCGACAGCGTGGTGCTCATCGGCACTTTCGCCCGGTCGGCCGGCAACGCCGGGGTCGAGCATTTCCTGGCGCCGCTGATCGAAGGCCAGTGGAAGGAGGCGCTCGAGCGCCGGCCGGGATTCCGCTGGCCACAGGATGCGTACGACCTTACGCCGCGCGATGCGGATGCGCACGTGGAGCCCTGGATCGAGCAGAACTGGGCGGTCGAGCTGCTCGCCCGGCCGGACTTCGTCCGCCAGGTCGTGCCCGAGACCGCCGGCACGAAACTCGGCACGTGGATCGGCGTGCTGCGCAGCATGATGACCTTCGACAACCGCGAGCGCCTGAAGCAGCTCAGCGTGCCGGCGCTGGTGATCTGGGCGACGCAGGATGTCTTCTTCGGCGCCGACGACCAGGCCGAGGTGCGGGCGGCGCTGGACGCGGCCGTGGCCGCGGGCAGGACGCGCTACGTCTTCAAGACCTACGGCCGCACGCCGCTGCCGACGTCCGGCCAGCAGGAGAGCGACCTGGGCCACAACACCCAGTGGGGTGCGCCGCAGGCGATCGCGGACGACATCACGGCCTGGGTGAAGACGGGCCGGCCCACGGCCGACTGGCCGCATGCCGACCCCGTCGATGTCCGCCGGCTGGTCATCGGCAAGGGCACGGCCAAGCTGATCGAGAAGCCGTAGCTCCCGCTCGCGCGGCTACAAAGTCTTGAGCCACCCGATCACCGCCAGGTGGACCGGGTACACGAGGTAGAACAGCAGCTGCAGCCTCGGCATCTTCAGCGGCAGCTGGCGCGCCAGCGCCGCCGCCGGCACCGCGGCCAGCGTGCTGAAGAACGAGGCCCAGCCGCCGAACATGGCGTTCAGCCAGGCCGTCGCCGCCAGCAGCACCAGCACCATCACGGCCAGCCCGGCGCCGCGCTGCGTGCACCACAGGTAGCCCGCCGCCACCAGGAAGACGCCGGCGGTGCCGAACTCCACGAACCAGCTCGCGCCCGCGATCGCCAGGCAGGCCAGCGCGCGCTGCCAGGGCGGCGCGTCGCTCTCGACCGCCCAGCAGACCGCGGCGCCCAGCGCCAGCGTGAACAGCACGTTGAGCATCATCGGATCGCCGCGCGCCCAGATCGACGGCAGCACCGCCACCGCGCCCCAGGCCGACAGCCGAAGCGTGGTGCGGGCGGCGCGCTCGGCGCGGTCGCCTTCCCGCGCCAGGTTCACGGCCAGCACCAGCGCGAACAGCGGAAAGGCCAGCCGCCCGCCGATGAAGGCCCAGCTCTCGTGCGGCATGCCCATCAGGTGGCGGCCGATGTGGTCGGTGAACATGGACGCCATGCCGATCCACTTGAGCGCCTCCAGCTGCCCGTCGGTGAAACCGAGGGGCGCAGGGTGGAGGGTGGCGTGGGCCATGCCCCATCCTAAGGTCGGGGCCCGCGGCTGGGCCAGGAGGCGAACGGGGGGTCTTCGTGTCGGCGCAAACCGACCAGCAAGGCCAACGAGCCGATCGACAGGGCCGCCGCCACGCCCCCGGCTAGCGCGAAAAGTCCTCGGGCTGCAGCTCGATGGCCTGGCCGTGCGGCGTGCGGCCGGCCGCGTGGTCCCAGGCCTGGCGGTAGCGCTGCAGCTCCTGGGGCGTGGCCGCGCGCTTGTCGGCCGCCAGATGCTCCAGCGCGGCCAGCCATTGCCGGTAGTAGGCGTCGCCGGCGGGTTCGCCGGGTTGCGCGGGTGCGTCGCGGACCTGCTCGCCCAGCGCCTGGGCCCACTCGGGCCAGCTGAACACGCCGCGCTCGTGAAGCGCCAGCGCCATCGCGAAGGCCTGGGCCTGCCAGGGCGCGTCGAACACCGGGCCGTCGGCGTCGCGGGGCAGGCCGGGCACGGGCGGGACGGGGCCGGGCGCGCTCATCGCCTCTGCTTCGCCTTGTCGTAGGGCCTGCTTGTCCCGTTCGATCATGCGGGTTCCAGGTAGGACTGCCAGGCATCGACCGAGACCCGCAGGCCGTCGGCGGCCGCCTCGCCCCAGAGTTCGCGCCCTTCGAAGACCACGTTGTAGAGCGGCTGCGGCTGCTCGCCCAGGCCCTGCGCGTGCGCATCGGCGAAGACGTGCGGCCCGTGCAGGCGCTCGACGGTGCCCAGCTTGCCGCGCACGTAGCCGGGCAGCCGGGTGTGGTGCGCCACCGCCTGCGCGCGCATGCGCACCCGCTGGCCGACCGCGAAGCGCGCGGGCTCGGCGGCTTCGGCGCGCAGCGTGGGCGAGCCCTGCGCCAGCACGGACGGCACGTCCCGCGCCTGGAGCACGCGCCGCACCGGGGCGGCCGGATGCAGCATGCGGCCGGCGGCGATCTCGTCCTCGAACAGCTGGCCGCGCTCCAGCATCAGCTTGCGCAGCGCCGCCAGCCAGATCCCGTAGTACGACAGCCGCTCGTAGTCGGGCAGCGTCTCGCGCGCGGCGCGGCTCATGTCGATGTTCCAGCTGCCGGTGGCGCCCATGGCCAGCACCAGGGCCAGGGCCGAGCGCTCCCAGTCCTCGTGGAAACGCAGGTCTTCCGGCTCGGGCACCACGCGGCCGTGGCCCGCCTGGCCGCCCAGGTCGGCGTGGGTGGCGTAGGCGGTCATCGCGAAGCCCCCGACGGCGGGCGCGCGAGGCCCGTGCCGATCATCGAGTCGCGCGTCACCAGGGCCGCGAGCTGCGCTTCGTCCAGGCCCTCGGTGCCGGCGGGCCGGCGGGGGACGACCAGGTAGCGCACTTCGGCGGTGGAGTCCCACACGCGGATCTCGGTGTCGGCCGGCAGCGTGACGCCGAAGTCCGCCAGCACCCCGCGCGGGTCGCGCACCGCGCGCGAGCGGTAGGGCGCGCTCTTGTACCAGACCGGCGGCAGGCCGAGCACCGGCCAGGGGTAGCAGCTGCACAGCGTGCAGACGACCATGTTGTGGACCCGCTCGGTGTTCTCCACGGCGACCATGTGCTCGCCCTGCCGGCCGGTGTAGCCCAGCGAAGCGATGGCGGCGCTGGCGTCCTCGAGCAGCCCCTTGCGGAAAGCCGCATCGGCCCAGGCCCGGGCCACCACGCGCGCGCCGTTGCGCGGGCCGATGCGGGTCTGGTAGGTGTCGACGATGACGTCCAGCGCGGCCGGGTCGATGTAGCCCTTCTCGGTGAGCACCGACTGCAGCGCGCGCACGCGCAGCTCGGTCTCGCCGAGTTCGCCGTGCCCGTGGTCGTGGTCGTGGTGCACGTCGTGATCGTGGGGGTGCTGGGCCATCGCGGGACTATGCCCAGCGCTTTCGCGCGGTGCAAGCCGGTGGCTCGGCGGTGAGCGCATCGATGCGCAAGTCAACGCAGGCGCGGGCCGACGCGCGTGCCGGTCGGTGTCTTACAGCGGCCGGGATGGGAAAGAAGAACATGAAGGGTTCGAGAGGTGTGATATGAACAGGTGGATGGAAAAGTTGTGCGCGGCGCTGGTCGTGATTGGCGTGAGCGGGACCATGGGGCTGGTGTGGCCTGAGGAAGCGCATGCCAAGGGCGCCGGGGGTGGAGGCGGCGGAGGTGGAGGTGGCGGCGGGGGCGGCGGCGGCTCTGGTGGCGGCGGCTCCGGCGGTGGCGGCTCTGGTGGTGGAGGCTCTGGTGGCGGCGGAGGTGGCTCCGGCGGCGGCGGTGGTTCAGGTGGCGGTGGCTCCGGCGGAGGCGGCGGAGGCTCCGGTGGTGGGTCCGGCGGAGGTGGTTCAGGCGGTGGTTCAGGCGGTGGTTCAGGCGGTGGCGGTTCAGGTGGTGGGGCCGGCGGTGGCTCTGGCGGCGGTGCCGGTGGTGGCTCGGGCGGCGGTGGTGCAGGTGCTGGCGGCGGCGGTGGCGGCTCCGGCGGCGCGAGCGCAGGGGGCGGCGGCTCGGGCTCCGGCGGTGGTTCCGGCGGCGCGAGCGCGGGCGGTGGATCTGGCGGCTCCGGCGGCGGGTCGAGCGGCTCGGGCAGCGGCGGCTCCGGTGGCGGCAGCTCCAGCGCCGGCAGTGGCGGCACGGGTGGTGCCGCTGGCGGCGTGGGCAGCGCGGGCGTGGGCGCCTCGGGCGCAGGCACAGCGGCCGCAGGCACGGCCTCGACCGGCACGGCGGCAGCGGCAGGCCCTGGCGGGTCGACCGGCGCCGCTGGCGCCTCGACCGGCGCCGCTGGCGCTGCAGCTGCGGCGGGGCCCGCCGCAGCGGCGGTTGGCGCTCCTGCCGGAACCGCCGGCACGGCGGTCGGCGTCTCGGCGGCCGCGGTCAGCCCGCCGGCCGCGACGAACGTCGGTGTCGACATGTCGGGCGCCGGCGCGGCTTCGCCCAGCGGCGGCACGGGCACGGGAGCGGCCGGCGGCACGGGCACGTCCGCGGGATCGAGCGCGGGCACGGCGGTGTCGTCCCGCCGCACCGACAGCAACGCGCCGCTTCGGGCTCGGGTGGCGGTCGACGGTGCGGTGAGTTCCCCGGTGACGGCCACCATGGGCGGCCCGCCGCAGGTGATGAATTTGCCTCCGCTGGAGCGGTGACGCCCGGTCGCGTTGCGCGGGTCTGACAGCAACGGCCGCAGGTGTCCTACCTGGGCCGTGGCTGGGAAAAATGAACATGCACCCCAGCGCCATGGCGCGGGAGGCGAATCGATGAAAGCTGTGAAGTGGGCGCTGCAGTCGGCCTGCACGATGGCAGTGGCGTGCGGCCTGGCCGCCGCCGGTGAGGCCGCGGCGCAGGCGCGCGAGCCGGCCAAGGTGGCACAGGCCGGCGTCGCGGCCAAGCCGAACCGGCAGGCGCAGGCCAGGTCCTCCAAGCGCGCGAAGCCGTCATCCGCCGTGGCCGCGAAGAAGAGCAGGTCGCCTTCGCTCGCGGCGAACCGCAAGGCACAGCCCGTCGCCGCCAGCAAGTCCGCAACGAAGAAGCCGGCAGTCGCAGCGCGAAGCGCCGCCAAGGCCCCCGTGACCGCGAAGGCCCCTGCCAGCCGTCCCGCTTCCGCCCCCGCGATCGCACGCCGGCCGCCCGCGCCGGCGCTGCCGCCGGCGGTGGCCTGGGTGCCGCCGCCGCTCGGCCCCGAGCGCTTCTATCCCCACGGCATCCCGGAGCTTCGGCCGGAGTTCCTCCATCCGGAGCGCCCGCCCGTCGCTCAGCAGCAGGCGGTGACCCGCGCACCGCTGGGCGGCCAGCCCGAACTGCTGCCCTAGCCCTGCGTCAGGGCTTGCGCGCGGCGCTGATCATGAACTGCTCGGCCGCGCCGTCGTTGACCGACGACCACAGCACCTGGTCCGCCAGGAACTTGCTCCAGTGGTCGTGCACCTTGCGGAAGGTCTCGTTGGCGGCCGACTGCTCCTTCATCACCTCGTCGTTGGCGCGTCGCATGGCGTCCATGATCGGCCGCGACCACGAGCCCAGCTTGGCGCCGGAGCCGACCAGCCGCCGCAGCGCCGGCACGTTGGTGGCGTCGTACTTGGCCAGCATGTCCGCGTTGGAGCGGAAGCACGCCGCCTCCAGCGCCGCCTTGTACGAAGCGGGCAGTGCCTCCCACGCGGGCTTGGACACGATCATGCAGAGCGACGCGCCGCGCTCCAGCACGCCAGGGCTGTAGTAGAACTTCGCGACCTTGGACAGCCCCAGCTTCTCGTCGTCGGCGGGGCCCACCCATTCCACGGCGTCCAGCGTGCCCTTCTCCAGCGCCGGGTAGATGTCCGAGCCGGGGATCTGCTGCGGCACCGCGCCGAGCTTGGTGTAGACGTGGCCCAGGAAGCCGGCGGCGCGGATGCGCAGCCCCTTGAAGTCGGCCGGCGTCTTGATCTCCTTGCGGAACCAGCCGCCCATCTGCGCGCCGGTGTTGCCGCAGGGGATCTGCACCACGTTGAACTTGGCGTAGACCTCGCGCATCAGGTCCATGCCGCCGCCGTAGTACATCCAGGCGGTGTGCTGGCGCGGGTTCATGCCGAAGGGCACGCCGGTGTCGAACACCAGCGCCGGCTCCTTGCCGATGTAGTAGAAGCCCGCCGTGTGGCCGCACTCCACCGTCGCGTTCTGCACCGCGTCCAGGATGGCCAGCGGCGGCACCAGTTCGCCCGCGCCGTGCGGGGTGATCGTGAACTTGCCGTCGGTCAGCGCCGCCACGGTGCTGGCGATCGACTGCGCGCCGCCGAACACCGTGTCCAGCGACTTGGGAAAGCTCGACGGCATGCGCCAGCGGATGGTGGGCTGGCCGCCCTGGGCGCGGACCGGCGCCGCGATGGCGGCGGCCGCGGTGGCCGCGCCGGTGGAAATGAGGTGGCGTCTTTTCATGTGTTGTCTCCTTCGGGTCTCGTGGGTGTCAGGCCAGCGGGGTGGGCGCGCCGTCGTCCAGGCAGCGCGGCGCCTCGCGCAGCACCTGCCGGGCGAAGTACTGGAAGGTCAGGCCGGTGATCTGGGGCTTGAGCAGGAAGCCGCCTGCCTCGCGCGCCAGCTCGGGGCGCACCTCGCGGATCGGACCGATGGCGGCGGCGCGCACCTGCGCCTGCGCCACCTGCTCCAACCACAGCGCGAGCACCGCGGCCTCCTCGATGCTGGCGCCGGCCGTCAGCAGCCCGTGGTGCGCCAGCAGCAGCGCCTTCTTCTGCCCCAGCGCGCCCGCGATGATCTCGCCCTCGTTGTCGCCGATGGGCAGGCCGGGCCAGTCGTCCAGGTAGCCGCAGTTGTCGAAGAACGGCGTCGAGTCCATGTGGGCGATGGCCAGGCGCTGGCCGGTCATCGACAGGGCCGTCGTCGCGGGCGGATGGGTGTGGACGATGCTCTGCACGTCGGGCCGCACCTTGTAGACCCAGAGGTGGAAGCGCACGGCCGGGTTGGGCAGCGAGCGGCCGTCCAGCGGCTGGAGGTCGTCGTCGACCAGGATCAGGTCGGCCGGCGTTGCCTCGTCGGCGCCGATGCCGAAGCGCAGGGTCCAGTAGGTGCCCGGCTGTTCGCCGCGCGCCGTGATCTGCCCGGCCAGGCCGCCGTGCCAGTGGCCGTGGGCGCCCAGCATGCGGCAGGCCAGGACGAATTTCTGCTTGGGCGAGCGGCGGTCCGGCGCCAGCTTCTCCGCCAGTTCGCGGTCCACGCGGTCGCGCGTGGCAGTCGTGCTATCCATGGGGGTGTCTCCTTCGGTCAACAAGTTGACTTTAAGCGCCGAACGGCTACAAAGTCAACTTGTTGACCTATTGGTCGACCCCTTGCTCTGGCTGTGGCAGCATCGCGGCCGAGCCAGGTTTCACCCTCGAGAAAGAACGCATGCCGCGCGCCCGAGCCGCCGTCCCCGAACCCGCCGCTCCCCCGCTGCTGCTGGGGGCCCGGCTGCGCCAGCTGCGGCGCCTGAAGGGCATGACGGTGGACGAACTGGCGCGCGCGGTGGAAGTGGACAAGGCCCACATCTCGCGCATCGAGAACAACCTCAAGACGCCCTCGATCGCGACTCTGGCGCAGCTGGCCAAGGCCCTGAGCGTCTCCATCGGCCACCTGCTGGGCGAGACGCTGGACAAGTCCGAGATCAAGGTCACGCGCGCGGCGCAGCTGGCGGAACCGGCCCGCCCGCAGGACGGCGCGCAGCACCAGTTCGTGCCGCTGCTGCACAGCGAGGCCGTGGGCTCGTTCGAGGCCTTCATGGTCTATCCCGGGCCGGACCCCGGCGCGACCGAGGCGCGCCATGCGGGCCAGGAGATGCTCTACATCCTCTCGGGCACGGTGGAGGTGGTGTTCCACACGCACTCGGTGCAGGTGGCCGCGGGCGACTGCATCCACTTCCCCGGCTACCTGCAGCACCGCCTGCGGCGCGTGGGGCGCGCCAAGGCGGTCGCGCTGCTGGTGCTTTCCAACGGCTGACCGGCCTCTGGCGCTTCGGGGTGCGGCTCAGGCCGTGCCGGCGCCGACCAGCATCTCGCAAGGGCCGACAAAGCCGCCTTGCGGCCGCTCGAACTGCGCCAGCGTCCGCTCGATCTCCTCCCAGGTCTGCGCCTTTTCGGCTTCGCCCAGGCCAGCCATCATCTGGTGCAGCGCGCCGAACGATTCGCGCTCGAAGCGCACGCATTCGGCGGCGCTGGGCAGGCGCACCGGCGAGTCGACCTTGCGCACCTCCACGTCACGGAACCCGGCCTGCTCCAGCGTGCGGGCCAGCACGCCTTCGCCCCCGAGCGAGAACGGGCCCGGCTGGCCGGGCAGCGGCGGCGGCAGCTGCGCGCGGCGGCGGATGATGCCCACCGGCAGCGCGAAGAACGGGTTGCGGTCCGGCGTGGAATACACCACCGCCGCGAAGCGTCCGCCGCGGCGCAGCGCGTGCCGGATGCCGGCCAGGGCGCGCTGCTGGTCCGGAAAGTAGATCAGCCCGACGCGCGAGATGGCCGCGTCGAACGAAGCCGCGGGCAGCAGGTCGTGCCGCTCGCCGTCGAGCTCGCGCGTCTCCACGTTGGACAGACCCTGCCGCTGCGCCGCGGCGCGGGCATGGCCCAGGATGGCCGGCGAGATGTCGGTGGCCAGCACGTGGCCCTGGGGGCCGGCGCGGCGGGCGGCGGTGATCGTCTGCTCGCCGGCGCCGGCTGCAATGTCGAGCACGCGCGATCCGGGCGCCACGCGGGCCATGTCCAGCATCGCTTCGGTCGCGTGGCCCAGCCACTCGGCCAGGAGCGGCGACCAGCGGTCCCAGGCCGGCGCGGCGGCTTCCCACTGCGCACGGGTGGTCTGGCGGAACTTGTCGGGGTCGAAGGCCGGCGTGGTGGTGGCGGCGGCGGACGGGGCGGTAAGGGTTTCGGACATGGCGGCAACTCCTTGAGGGCGACCGGCGCGACGTGCACCGGCTGGGCGCCAAGGTAGGCCGCGGACCGCAAGCCCTCAAGTCCAGAATCTGGAGTCTCCGGATGGGCTGCCCCGCGCCTAGACTGCGCCCATGATCGACTACATGCAGTTCTGCACGGTGGCCCGCGGCGCCGAGGTGCTGGGCGAACTGTGGACGCCCCTGGTCGTGCGCGAGCTGCTGTGCGGCAGCCACCGCTTCAACGACATCCACCGCGGCGTGCCCCGCATGTCGGCCACGCTCCTCACGCAGCGGCTGCGCAAGCTGGAGGCGATCGGCGTGGTGGAGCGCCGCCGCGCCGACAGCGGCTGGGAATACCACCTCACGCCCGCGGGCGAGGAACTGCGGCCCATCGTGGTGGGGATCGGGGAGTGGGGCGCGCGCTGGATCGGCAGCCGGCTGCGGCGCGAGCAGCTCGATGCCGGCTTCCTGATGTGGGACATCCGCCGCTTCGCGCGCATGGAGGAGTTCCCGGCCAGTGGGCGCACCGTGGTGCACTTCCGCTTCCGCGACGCGCCGGCGGCCGAGAGCCTGTGGTGGCTGGTGGTGCAGGACCGCACCGCCGACCTGTGCCGCGACGACCCCGGCCACGACGTCAGCGTGATCTGCGACTCCACGGTCCGCGCGCTGACCGAGGTGTGGAACGGCGACAGCGACCCGGAGCAGGAGATCCGCAGCGGTGCGCTGGTCGTGCAGGGCGCGGGGCGACAGGGGCAGCAACTGTGGCGTTGGCTGGGACGCAGCCTGTTCGCGCCGACGCGCATGGCGGCGAGGGGCTAGGGGCGAGGGGCTAGGGGCTAGGGGCTAGGGCGGCTCGACGGGATTGCGCTGGCCCGGCCTTGTCTCTATCGTTCGGCCTTGACGAAAATCGGGCTCCAGGCTTGCCCTCAGCCGCCGTCGCGAGCCCGACCGTCCGGAGGGAATCCCGATGAACAAGTGGATCCGACGCGGCGGCATCGCCGTCGCGGCCCTGGCCGTGCTGGCCGGCGGCGCCGTCTTCGCCGGCCTGCAGATGGCCGACAGCCGCATGGCGCGCACCGTCGACGTGAAGGTGCAACCCGTGGCGTACCGCAGCGACGCCGCGGCGCTGGAGCGTGGCAAATACCTGTACAACTCGCGCGGCTGCATCGACTGCCACGGCGCCGACGGCGCGGGCCGCACCTTCGTGGAGAAGGGCGACGACCTGAAGATCAAGGGCCCCAACATCACCCGCGGCACCGGCGGCGTGGTCGCCGCCTACCAGCCTCAGGACTGGGTGCGGGCCATCCGGCACGGCGTGGCGCCCTCGGGCCGCCCGCTGATGGTGATGCCCAGCGAGGACTACAACCGGTTCACCGACGACGACCTGGCCTCCCTGGTGGCCTACGTCCGCAGCCTGCCGCCGGCGCAGGGCACCGGCGCGGAGATCCGCCTGCCGCTGCCGGCGCGCGTGCTGTACGGTTTCGGCGCCATCCCCGACGCGGCCAGCCGCATCGACCACGGCCTGCCGCCGCAGCAGCCGATCCCCGAGGCCGTGTCGGCGCAGCACGGCGCCTACGTGGCCAACATGTGCCTGGGCTGCCACGGCGAGAAGCTGGCCGGCGGCAAGATCCCGGGCGGCCCGCCCGACTGGCCGGCAGCCGCCAACCTGACGCCGGGCCCCGGCTCGGCGATGCCGCTCTATCCCGATGCCGACGCCATGCTGAAGATGTTCCGCACCGGCAAGCGGCCGGACGGCAGCGTTGTGCAGGTGATGCCGTTCGGTTCGCTGAAGAACATGAGCGACACCGACGTGCGGGCGCTGCACCTGTACCTGAAGACGCTGGCGCCGCTGCCGAAGGGCTGAGGCGCCTGCCGTCGTCCCCGCGTAGGCGGGGACCCAGCGCAGCGCGCCCCCGAGGCCGGCGAAGGCGGAAGCCCTGGATTCCCGCCTTCGCGGGAATGACGGAGTTTCTTTCACCGCGGCGGACCCGCGTCGAACCGCCAGGCGATCGCGAAATGCTGCATCAGCTGCGCAACCCGCTCTTTCGCCTCGCCCTCATCCCCCTCGAACCGCGCCTGCAGCCCGCTGCCCGCATCCACCACCGTCACCCGCACCGCGTCCGCCAGCCCGGCGCGCTCCAGCCGCTCCCGCAGCACGCGCTCGCAGGCCAGCATCCGCAGGCGCGGCTTGAAGACCTTGCCGATCGCCGTCATCGGAATGGCCGGCAGCACGTCGATGCGCTTGGGGCAGGCCGGCCGCTCGGGGATGCGCTCGTTGGCGAAGGCGGACAGCTCCTGCAGGGTCAATGCAGCCCCCGGCCGCAGCGACACGAAGGCCACCGGCAACTCGCCCGCGTACTCGTCCGGCTCGCCCACGGCCGCAGCCATCAGCACGTCGGGATGCTGGAGCAGCGCCTCCTCGATAACCTGCGGGTCGATGTTGTGGGCGCCGCGGATGATCACGTCCTTGGCCCGGCCCGTGACGAACACCCGGCCTTCTTCGTCGAGGTGCCCGATGTCGCCGGTGATCAGCCAGCCGTCGTCGGTGAACGTGCCTGCGTTGCGCCGCGCATCCGTGTAGCCCGGGCCGACGTTGGGCCCGCGCACGCGCAGGATGCCGCTCTCGCCGGCGCCGCATTCGCGCCCGTCCGCCGCCATCGCCTTGACCTGGGTGAACGGCAGCGGCAGCCCGCAGGAGCCCGGCACCCGCGGCGCGAGGAAGGGCTCGATGCTGATCACGCCGGCGCACTCGGTCATGCCCAGGATGTTGCGCACCGGCCGGCCGAACTTGCGCTCGAAGGCGGCCGCCAGCTCCGTCGGCAGCGGTGAGCCGCCCGTCAGCAGCATGCGAACGCTGCGCAGCGCCGCGGGGCTCGGCTCCAGCCCCAGCAGGGTCGCGATCACGGTCGGCACGGCGGCCAGCAGCGTGACGCCGTGCCGCTCCACGAAGGTCCAGTACTGCCTGGCGAACGCCGGGTTGCGCAGGCCCTGCCGCGTGGGCAGCACCACCTCGGCGCCGCTGAGCAGCGCCGAGAGGCCATAGACGAAGGCGCCGGCGACGTGGAACAGCGGAAAGCCGTTGAGGATCACGTCCTGCTCGCGCATCGCGTACATCTGCGCCGCGCCCCAGGCCGCGTGCAGCTGGTTGCGGTGCGTGTGCTGCGCGAGCTTGGGCGCACCGGTGGTGCCGCCGGTGTGGAAGAGGGCAGCGAGGCGGTCCGGGTTCGTCTGTTCACCGGACGAGGGAGCGTCGGCCGGCATCGCCGCGATCGCTTCCGAGAACCCGCCCTCGCCGGGCGCGCCGCCGACCGCCAGCACGTGCTTCAGGCCGGGGCAGGCGGCACGCAGCTCGGGAACGCGCGACCAGATGTCCAGGTCCTCGTTCAGTCCCAGCGCCACGAGGAGGTTGCACTCGGCCGCACGGACCAGCTCGGCGATGTGCGTGGCATCGAGCATGAAGTTGATCGGGCAGACCACGCCCACCGCCTCGCCGCCCCAGAGCGCGAGGTAGGCCTCGGGGACCGCCGGCAGCAGCATCGCCACGCGCACCGGCTCGTCGCCGGCCAGGTGCCGGAACAGGTTCGCGGTGCGGTGGATGTCGGCGAGGAGCTGCTCGTAGGTCCAGGTGCGCGGTGGCGTCGCGGGGTCGGCGTCGACGATGAAGGTCAGGGCGCGGCGCTGGGCGTATCGGCGCGCCGCGTCGGCCAGCGCTTGGTGGACGCTGCCATGCGCCATGAAGGCCACGTAGGGGCCGGTTGAGATTCGCGCCGTGTCCGCGGCGCTCTGGATGTCGAACCGTTGCATGGAAGGCCTCGCATCAACTCAAGGCGTCATTCCCGCGAAGGCGGGAACCCAGGGCTTCCGGCAGTCCGCTGAAGGCGGACGCACTGGATTCCCGCCTCCGCGGGAATGACGGTTACGACGGGCTTCGGCGCCTCAGTCCACCTTCGCCCCCGAATCCCGAACGATCTTGCCCCACTTCACCGACTCCGCGCGCATGAAGCCGCCGAAGGCCTCCGGCCCGCCGCCCACGATCTGCATGCCCAGGCCCTGCAGCTTCTCCTGAACGTCGGGCTGCTGCAGCGCCCTGGCCACGTCGCCGTTCATGCGCGCCACGATCTCCTTGGGCGTGCCGGCCGGCGCCAGCAGGCCGAACCACTGCAGGGCCTCGAAGTTCGGCAGGCCCGACGACGCCACCGTGGGCAGTTTGGGCGCCACCGGCGACGGCTTGGCATCCGTGACCGCGAGCGCGTTGAGCTTGCCCGACTGCACGTGCGGCAGGAAGGCGACCGCGGTGCCGAAAGCGACGTGAACCCGCCCGGCCACCAGGTCCAGCGTCATCGGCGAGTCGCCCTTGTAGGGCACGTGCTGCATCTGCACGCCGGCCAGCGACTTGAAGTACTCGGCCGTCAGGTGCGACACGCTGCCGTTGCCGGTGGAGCCGAACATGAACTCGCCGGGCCGGGCCTTGGCCTGGGCGATGAACTCCGACACGCTCTTCGCCTGACCACCATCAGGATGGTCGCGGTGCCCAGCAGCGTCACCGGCGAGAAGTCGCGCACCGGGTCGTAGGGCAGCTTGGCGTACAGGCTGGGCGCGATGGCATGCGTGCTGCTGGTGGCCATCAGGAAGGTGTAGCCGTCGGCCGGCGCCTTGGCCACCAGGTCCGAGCCGGTGGTGCCGCCCGCGCCGGCGCGGTTGTCCACCACCACCGGCTGGCCGAGCGACTGGGTCAGCTTCTCCGCGATCTGCCGGCCCACGATGTCGGTGGAGCCGCCCGCCGGGAAGGGGATCACCAGGCGGATCGGCTTGGCCGGCCAGGACTGCGCGAGCGCACCGCCGGCGGCGAGGGCCAGGCCCAGCGCGGTGACGAGCGCGCGGCGGGTGAGGATCGAAGGCATGGCGAGGCTCCTGTGGGGAAGGGATGCGTTTCAGGCGCGTGCCAGCGCGGCGTCCGCTGGCACGGGCGCGGCCGCCCCGAGCAACGCGTCGGCGATGCGCTGCGCGGTGTTGAGCGAATCGGTCAGGCCCAGGTGGCCGTGCCCCGTGGCGAGCCACAGGCCGCGGTCGCGCGGCGCGGCGCCGACCACCGGCACCGAGTCGGGCATGCAGGGGCGGTGGCCCATCCAGGTGCGCGTCGGCAGGTCGTCCAGGCCGCGGAAGGTCTCTCGCGCGATGCGGCCGAGCACCGCGGCGCGGCGCGGGTCGGGTGGCGCCTCCAGGCCGGCGATCTCCACCGTGCCGCCCACGCGCAGGCCATCCTCCATCGGCGTGACGAAGACCTTGCGGTCGGCCAGCACCACGGTGCGCGACACGGTGTCGCGCCCGCCCTCGAACTGCAGGTGGTAGCCGCGCTGGCTCTCCAGCGCCAGGTGCACGCCCAGCGGCGCCAGCAGCTCGCGCGACCAGGCGCCGGCCGCCACCACGGCATGGTCGAAGCGCTCGCCGTCGGCCTCGCCCCGGGCGTGCAGCCGCCAGCCGTGGCCCTCGGGCTGCAGGCGATCGACCTGCGCGCACACGATGCGCCCGCCCGCGGCCGCGTACGCGCGCGCCATCGCCTGCACGTAGCGGAAGGGGTTGAGGATGGTGGCGTGGTCCGCCAGGTACATGCCGAGCCGGTAGCGCGGGGACACGCCCGGCTCCAGCGCCTCGATGCCGGCGCGGTCCAGCCGCTCGACCTGGAAGCCGTACTCCTGGCGCATGCGCCAGCCGGTGGCGTCCTTGACCAGCGCCGCGGCGTCGGGGTACAGGTGCAGGTGGCCGCGGCGCAGGAACAGCTCGGGCACGCCGAGTTCGCGCGCCATCGCCTCGTGCGCGTCGAGCGCCCCGGCGTGGATGGCGGCCAGCTTCGCCGCGGCCTCCTTCACCGCCGCCGGTCGCGCCGAAGCGACGAAGCGCAGCAGCCAGGGCAGCGCGCGCGGCAGGTAGCGCAGCGGCAGGTAGAGCGGGCTCTCGTCGTCCAGCAGCATGCCGGGCACCGAAGCCAGCACGCCGGGCATGGCCAGCGGCGCGACCGAGGCCGGGCTCACCGCGCCGGAGTTGCCGTAGCTGCAGCCGTGGCCGGGCTCGTCGCGGTCGACCAGCGTGACGTCGGCGCCGCGCTTGCGCAGCGCCAGGGCGATGCTGGTGCCGACGATGCCGGCGCCGACCACCGCCACGCGCGGGGAAGCGGTGGCCATCTCAGCGCGCCGCCTGCGGGCGCTTGTCGGACACCACGCGGCCGTCCTTGAGCACCAGCTGCAGGCGCCGCACGTTGTTGATGTCCTCCAGCGGGTTGGCGCCCACCACGATCAGGTCGGCGATCTTGCCCACCTCCACCGTGCCGAGGTCGTCGCCCACGCCGCAGACTGCCGCGCCGTTGCGGGTGGCGGCCACCAGCGCCTGCCAGGGCGTGGCGCCGTCGCGAACCCACAGGCCCAGCTCCAGCAGCGCCGCGTCCTTGAGCGGGCGGATGTCCGAGCCCAGTGCCATCTTCACGCCGGCCTTGAGCGCCTTGAGGAAGCCGGCCTGGTGCACGTCCGCGGCCGCGTCGGCGCGGCAGCACAGCGAATGGGCCAGGTTGCGGTTCTTCACCCAGCGCTGCTCCCAGTCGTTGGTGGCCTGGGTGGGCGTGAGGTGGCTGATGGACAGCGTGGGCACGTACCAGGTGCCGTGCTCCAGGAACAGCTCGATGCACTCGTCGTCCAGGATGTAGCCGTGCTCGATGCTGTGCGCGCCCAGGCGGATCGCCGCCTTCACCGAAGGCGGGTTGGTGGCGTGCGCCATCACCTTGAACTCGCGCAGCTTGCAGATGTCGAATGCCGCCTTCAGCTCCTCCTCCAGCAGGAAGGAGTGGCGGTGCAGGTCCCAGGCCGGGCCCATGATGCCGCCCGAGAGGTTCATCTTGATGTGGTCGACGCCGTTCTTGATCTGCTCGCGGATCGCCTTCACCCAGCCGTAGGGACCGTCGACCTCCAGCGCGTGGCCCGAGGTGAGGAAGTGCCCGCCGGTCGTCGTGAGGAAGTGGCCGGCCGCGAACAGCCGCGGGCCCAGGTGCTGGCCCGAATCGAAAGCGCGCTTCCAGGCCACGTCCATGTAGTGGTGGGCGCCGGCGCAGCGCAAGCCCACGATGCCCGATTCCAGCAGGGCCGCCTGCAGCCGGTGGCCGAACAGTGTCACCTGGTCGGGCAGCGGCATGTCCGCGAGCGACTGGAAATAGTCGGGGTGGATGTGCACGTCCCACAGGCCGGGCATCAGGTACGCGCCCTTGAGGTCGATCACCTCGGCATCGCCTACGGGCGGCGCGCTGCCGGCGGGAAAGATCTCCTTGATGCGGCCGTCTTCCAGCAACACGGCGCAGTCCGGCTGGGGCTTGGGGTCGACGCAATCGATCAGCGTCGCATGGGTCAACAGGGTTCTCATGGGATCCGATGCTAAGAGGCAGTCACTCGGCCACGATGCCGACCTTGCCCGCCAGGTCCTTCCACTTGGCCACCTCGCCCTGCACGAAGCGGGCGTACTCCTCGGGCGACTGCGGCGCGGGCACGATGCCGCGGTCGCCGAAGGTCTTGCCGAGTTCGGGCGAGTTCAGCAGCGCCACCGCCTCGGCGTTGATGCGATCGACCACCGGCCGCGGCGTCTTCGCCGGCGCGAACAGGCCGAACCAGGTGCCGCCCGAGAAGTTCGGCAGGCCGGCTTCCGCGAAGGTGGGCACCTGCGGCGTGCTGGCCAGGCGCTGGCGGGTGGCGACGGCCAGCGCGCGCAGCTTCCCGGCCTTCACGTGCTCCAGCACCGCCGGCGGCGTGTCGAAGCTGTACTGCACCTGGCCGCCGATCAGGTCGGTCATCGACGGGCCGCTGCCCTTGTAGGGCACGTGCACGCTGCTGATGCCGGTGAGCGACTTGAACAGCTCGCCCGCCAGGTGGTTGGACGTGTTGTTGCCGAACGAGGAGTAGTTCAGCTTGCCCGGGTTGGCCCGGGCGTAGGCGATGAACTCGGCCAGCGTGTTGGCCGGCACCGAGGGATTCACCACCAGGAAGAACGGCACCTGGCCCACGCCCGTGATCGGCTGCAGGTCGCGCACCGGGTCGTAGGGCATGGACTTCATGGTGATGGGTGCGATCGAGACCTCGGGCGAGGCTGCCAGCAGCAGCGTGTAGCCGTCGGGGTCGGCGCGCACCACGGTCGACGCGGCCACGGTGCCACCCGCACCGGCGCGGTTTTCCACCACCACCTGCTGCCCCAGCTTGCGACCGAGCTGCTCCGCGAGCAGGCGGCCGGCCACGTCGGTGCTGCCGCCGGGCGGGTAGCCGATCAGCACGCGCACCGGGCGCGAAGGCCAGGGCGCCTGCTGCGCGAAGGCGGCGCCGGGCACCAGGCCCGCGGCGCTGGTGAGCAGGAAGTCTCGACGTTGCATGGGCGTTCTCCAGGCACGCGGCCGCCGGCCGGCGGCTTCGCATGGCGTTTGCACTGTAGACGGCCGGCGTATCGAAAGGCAATATGTCGGTATCGGAATGCAATAACCATCGGACGGGGAGATCCATGGCCCGAACCCTCACCCTCGCGGCGGCCCAGACCGGCAGCGTGGAAGACGGCGACCTGCGCACCATCACCGAGGCGGCGCACGCCATGCTGGACGAGGCGGCCCGCCAGCAGGTGCGGCTGCTCACGTTCGGCGAGCTGTTCCTCACGCCCTTCTTCGCCAACCGGCTGGTGGAGGACTTCGACCGCTGGTTCATGGATGGCGAGCACGAGGTGCTGGCGGGGCTGCGCGAGAAGGCCAGGCGCCACCGCATCGCGCTGGTGCTGCCCTTCGCCGAGCGGGCCAATGACGGCTGGTTCAACAGCGCGTTCGTCTACGACGAGGACGGTCGCGAGGCCGGCCGCTACCGCAAGACCCACATCCCGGCCTACTTCCCCAGCGAGGGCCCGGGCGGCACCGGCAGCTTCGAGAAGTTCTACTTCGCGCCCGGCGCGTCGCTGCAGACGTACGCCGTGGCGGGCACGCGCATCGGCGTGCAGATCTGCAACGACCGGCTGTATCCGGAGGCCTCGCGCGCGCTGGCACTCGCCGGCGCGGAGCTGATCGCGATGCCGATCGCTTTCTCCACGTACGCCGACCCGGCCCAGCGCACCTCGATCTGGGAGATCCCGCTGCGCGCCCGCGCGTACGAGAACGGCGTCTTCGTGCTGGCCTGCAACCGGGTCGGCACCGAGGGCCCGCGCCACCACCTCGGGCGCAGCATGGTGGTGGACCCGCGCGGGATGATCGTCGCCGAGGCGGGCACGCAGCAGCCGCAGCTGCTCACGGCGCAGGTCGACCTGGAGGTCGTGACGGCCGCCCGCAAGCAATTCCCCTGGTGGCGCGACCGCCGGCCCGACCTCTACGGGCCGCTGGCGACGGCGCGTTGAAACCGCCCATGCCCGCTGCCGCCAGCACGTCCCCACGCGCGCGCCGCGCCGCCACGGTGGAAGGCGACAGCCCGCTCTTCATGGGCTCGCTGGCCAAGTGCTTCCAGGTGCTGGAGGCGCTCAACACCGCCGGCCGCGCCGTGGGCCTGACCGAACTCGCTCAGCTCGCCGGCCTGGACCGCAGCGGCGTGCAGCGCATCACGCACACGCTGAGGGTGCTCGGCTACCTGCGCCAGGACCCGGCGACCAAGGCGTTCCGCCTGTCGGGCCGCATGCTGGAGTTCGGCCACACGGTGCTGGCCACCGACCGGTTGCGCGAGCGCGCCCAGCCGCACCTGGAAGCGCTGAACCGGCGCACCGCCGAGACGGTGAACCTGATGGAGCTGGAAGGCGACGAGATCGTGTATGTCGCGCGCTACCCCAGCCTGCACGCGGTGAGCGTGGACCTGCACGTGGGATCGCGCCTGCCGGCCTTCTGCACCGCCGCGGGCCGCGCCATCCTCTCGTGCATGGACCCGGCGGATGCGGCCGCCCGCCTCAAGGCCGCGCGCCGCACCGCGATGACCTCGCTGACCGTGACCGACCTGGCCGGCCTGCGGGCCGCGCTGGACGAGGCGCGCGAGCAGGGCTACGCCCTCAACAACCAGGAAGCCTTCGTCGGCGACGTCTCGGTGGCCGCGCCGCTGCGCGACCCGCAGGGCCTGCCGCTGGGCGCCGTCAACATCGCCGTGCCCTCGCCGCGCTGGCGGCTGGAGGACGTGCTCGCGCGGCTGGTGCCGCCGCTGCTCAAGACCGCCGCGGCGATCAACCGCGAGATCCGCCATCTCTGATCCCATTCCACTTGGCCCCAGGAGGTCCGACATGAGGTTCGCACCAAGCTTGTTTCTTGCATCGCTGGCGCTGGGCGCCGGCGCGTGGACGGCGCCGGCCCTGGCGCAATCGGCCGACGCCTGGCCCGAGCGCACGATCACGGTGGTCGTGCCCTGGCCGGCCGGCGGCTTCACCGACAAGCTGGGCCGGCTGATGGCCGAGAAGATGGCGGCCAGCCTGGGCAAGCCGGTGGTGGTGGAGAACCGGCCCGGCGCCAGCGCGGGCATCGGGTCCGAGCACGTGATGCGGCAGGCGCCGGACGGCTACACGCTGCTGGTGACCTCCACCGATGGCACGGTGAAGCTGCTGCAGGGCAAGGGCACCGACCCCGTGTCGCAGCTCACCCAGATCTCGATGCTGGCCTCGCAGCCGGTCACGCTGTCGGTGGGACCGAAGTTCAAGGGCAACACCTTGGCGCAGTTCGTCGAGGAGGCCAGGCGCACGCCGGGCGGCATCGCCTACGCCTCCAACGGCGAGGGCGGCGCCACGCACTACGGCATGGAGATCTTCGCGAAGCAGGCGGGCATCCAGCTGAACCACATCCCCTACAAGGGCACGGCGCCCGCGCTGCAGGACCTGGTGGGCGGCAACGTCGAGGCCACGCTGGTGAGCCTGCAGGGCGTGGGTGCGCAGCTGCAGAGCGGCCGGGCGCGCGCGCTGGCCATCACCTCGCCCAAGCGGGTGGAGGCGGCGCCCGCCATCCCGACCTTCGCGGAGTCCGGCTATCCCGGCTTCGACCTGACGCTCTGGTACGGCATGGTCGGCCCCAGGGGCCTGCCGGACCCCATCGTGCGCAAGCTCAACCAGGTGCTGCGCGCGGCGCTGGCCGCGCCCGACGTGCAGCAGGCGCTGCGCTCGGCGGCCGCCGAGCCGGTGAGCAGCTCGCCCGAGGAGATGCTGCAGTTCGTGCAGAAGGAATCGGCGCGCTGGAGCGCGATGATCCGATGACGGCCGACGAGGACTTCCGCCTTCGCCACGCGGCGCAGGAGCGGCTGATCGACTACTGGTGGGACGTGGACGCCAACGACGCGCGCGAGGCGACGGACTTCTACACCGCGGACTGCGTCTACGACATGTGCGGGCACCGCATGGAAGGCCCCGCCGCCGTGGGCCACTACTACGGCTATCGAGCCTCGCGCGGCGAGCGGCTGGTGCGGCACGTGCTCACCAACCTGCGCGCGAAGGTCCAGGCGCCCGGCCAGGTGGCGGTGCAGGGCGTGCTGACGGTCTACGCCGCCGACGGCGCGCCGGTGCTGCCGTCGGCGCCGCCCATCCTGGTGGCCGACAACCACGCCACCTTCGTGCGCGAGGCCGACGGCGCCTGGCGCATGCGGCGGCACGACATCGTGGCGCTGTTTCGCGGCGGCGTGGCGGTGCTGGTGCCGCCGCCGAACGCGTAGCCGGCCGGCCAAGCCGGCGGCCTGTCGTTCAGGCCGCGCCCACGCCGGCTTCGACCGCTCCCTGCGCCATGTGCGTGGCCAGCACGTCCGCCATCTTCATCGAGGGCATCCCGCCCACCAGCTTCAGCGCGTGCTTCGTCAACTCGCGCGGCACGCGGCCGGTGAGGTGGGAATTGCGCGCCGAATGGTCGGGGAAGACGTCGAAGATGCCGAAGTGCGGCTTGTCGACCCAGCGCAGCGCGAACCAGGCGGTGGTGCCGGGTTCCTCCTCGACGTACTGGCGCGCCTCGCGCAGGAACTGCGCCACGTCCATCTCGTGCCCGACCTTGGCCTTGAAGGCGAGCAGCACCGCGCAGGTGACCGGCCGCTCCGGCGGGACGGCGGGCAGCTTGCTCGCCAGGATGTCCAGCCGCGCGATCTCGGCGTCGCGCTGCAGCAGCTGCGGGCCCTGCGCCTGCAGCGCCTGGGCGACCGGGCCCTGCAGGTGCGCCTGGCGCGCGGCGTCGCCGCCGAAGGCATCGAAGATCCCGTAGTCGTCGCGGCCGAAGCGCAGCGCGAACCAGGCGAGCGTCCCGGGCTCGGCCTGCACCTGCGGCACCGCGCCCTTCAGGAACTGTTCGGTCGGGTCGGACTGGCCCGCCTTGGCCAGCAGCCGCGCCAGCAATCCATGCGTCACCGTATCCATCGCCGGGCTCCTTTCGTGCAACGGAGGAGCCACGAGGGTAGACCGGGCGCGGGTTGGCGCAAACCCGCGCCGGTGAGGACTGTGAGCAGCTGTAGCTCGGCGGTTCCGGCCGAGGAGCTCCTAGGCCTCCTGGAACGCCGCCTCGCGCGTCTTGCGGATCGCCGGCAGCGCCACGATCAGCAGCAGCAGCGCCGTGGCCACCAGCAGGCTGGCGGAGAGCGGTCGCGTGACCAGGGTGGAGAACTCGCCGCGCGACAGCAGCAGGGCGCGGCGCAGGTTCTCTTCCATCATCGGCCCGAGCACGAAGCCCAGCAGCAGGGGCGCGGGTTCCATGCCGCAGCGGGCGAACACGTAGCCGGCCACGCCGAAGCCCGCGGTGATGAACACGTCGAAGGTGTTGTTGTTGATCGAATAGACCCCGATGCAGCAGAACACCAGGATGGCCGGGTAGAGGAAGCGGTAGGGCACCTTCAGCAGCTTCACCCACAGGCCGATCAGCGGCAGGTTCAGGATGATCAGCATGGCGTTGCCCAGCCACATGCTGGCGATCAGGCCCCAGAACAGATCGGGGTTGCTGGTCATCACCTGCGGGCCGGGCTGGATGTTGTGGATGGTCATCGCGCCGACCATCAGCGCCATCACCACGTTGGACGGGATGCCCAGAGTGAGCAGCGGCACGAACGAGGTCTGCGCGCCGGCGTTGTTGGCCGCCTCGGGGCCGGCCACGCCTTCGATCGCGCCTTTGCCGAATTCGGCGCTGTGCCTGGAGAGCTTCTTTTCCAGCGTGTAGGAGGCGAAGGCCGACAGAGTTGCGCCGCCGCCGGGCAGCATGCCCAGGACGGTGCCCAGCGCGGTGCCGCGCGCGGCCGCCGGCAACAGGCGGCGGAAGTCTTCCTTCGTGGGGAACAGCTTGGTGACGTGGTTGGTGAAGGTCTCTCGGTGCTCGCGCTGCTCCACGTTGGCGATGATCTCGGCGAAGCCGAAGATGCCCATGGCCAGGGCCACGAAGTTGATGCCGTCGGTCAGCTCCGGGATGTCGAACGAGTAGCGCGCCACGCCGGAGTTGACGTCGGTGCCGACCAGGCCCAGCACCAGCCCCAGCAGGATCATGCCGATCGCCTTGACCAGCGAGCCCGACGCCAGCACCACCGCGCCCACCAGGCCCAGCACCATCAGCGAGAAGTACTCGGCCGGCCCGAACTTGAACGCCAGCTCCGACATCGGCACGGCGAAGGCGGCCAGCACCAGGGTGGCCACGCAGCCGGCCAGGAAGGAGCTGATGCCGGCGGTGGCCAGCGCCGCGCCGGCGCGGCCCTTGCGTGCCATCTGGTAGCCGTCGATGGCGGTGACCACCGAGGACGATTCGCCCGGCAGGTTGACCAGGATGGCGGTGGTGGAGCCGCCGTACTGCGCGCCGTAGTAGATGCCCGACAGCATGATCAGCGCCGACACCGGGGGCAGGGTGTAGGTGATCGGCAGCAGCATGGCGATGGTGGTGGACGGGCCCAGGCCCGGCAGCACGCCGATCAGCGTGCCCAGCAGGCAGCCGATGAACGCATAGGTCAGGTTCTGCAGGCTCAGCGCCGTCTCGAAACCGAGGGCGAGGTGGGAGAACAGTTCCATGTGCGGCCCCTCCTCAGTCCAGCCACGCCGGCCACAGGCCGATCTGCAGCTGGATGCCGTAGACGAACACGCCGATGCTGAACGCGACCAGCACGAGGGTGCTGACCAGCGCGCCGCGCCAGGTGAACTCGTGGCTGGCCCGGCTGGACACCAGGACCAGCGCCACCAGCGCCAGCACCAGGCCCAGCGGCTGCAGCAGCAGGCCGAACAGGACGACGCCGCCCAGCACCCAGGCCATGGCGCCGAGTTCCGGCCGCTTGAGCGGATCGACCGGCGCCGTGCGCCTGAGGCTGGTGCCCGCCGTGACGAGGCCGACCAGCGCCAGCAGGACGCCGATCCAGAACGGGAAGAAGCCCGGGCCCATCCGCGCCGGGTCGCCCAGCCGGTAGGACAGCGCGCCGATGCTGAAGCCGGCGCCCATCAGGATGTAGATGAGGCCGGCGGCGAAGTCTTTCTGGTTGCGGATGCGCCACTGCATTTGCTTGTCTCCTTGTTCAGGTGGTCTGCGCGCGATTACATCATGGCGTGACATGAATGGATCATTCTGTGATGTAAATCCGGGCCGTCGGTTCCCGGCGCGCCGCATCCGTTACCCGGTGTAGATTCCGGCCATGGGGAAGCAGGCAACGAAGGGCACGCCACGGGAGCCAGAGGTCCCGGAGAAGGAGCATTACGAGCGGTTGTCCAGCTTCCGCTGGCAGCTGCGCCGCTTCCTGCGGTTCAGCGAGGACGCCTGCCGCGAGGAGGGCGTCACCATGCTGCATTACCAGCTGCTGCTGCACACCCAGGGGTTTGCCGGCCGCGACTGGGCCAGCATCGGCGAGCTGGCCGATCGGCTGCAGGCCCAGCCGCATGGCGTGGTGGCGCTGGTGACGCGCTGCGAGCAGTCCGGCCTGGTCGAGCGGCGCGCCAGCGCGCGCGACGGCCGGCTGGTGGAGGTGCACCTCACCGTCGCCGGCCGCCGCTGCCTGCGCCGGCTGGCGCAGAAGCACCGGGAAGAACTGGCCTCGCTGGCCGCGGTGGTCGACGCCGCGAGCGACCTCTAGCGCCGGCGCGTCTAGCGGCGCAGCCCGCGCCGGCGCACGCCGTGCGACCAGGTGCCGCGCGGGCCGCCGGCCGTCTCCTGCGTGTCGCCGTGTCCGCGCGCATGGCGCATGAACAGGCGCGCGTAGTAGCCGCCCTGCGCCAGCAGCTGCGCATGCGTGCCCACCGCCTCGACCTGCCCGGCCCGCATCACGACGATGCGGTCGGCATCGATCACGGTGGACAGCCGGTGCGCGACCACCAGCGTGGTGCGGCCGCGCGTCAGGCGCTGCAGGGCCGCCTGCACCAGCGCCTCGCTCTCGTTGTCCAGCGCGCTGGTGGCCTCGTCCAGCACCAGGATGGGCGGATCCTTGAGCAGGGCGCGGGCGATGGCGATGCGCTGCTTCTGGCCGCCGGACAGGCCCGCGCCGCGTTCGCCGACCAGGGTGTCGTAGCCGTGGGGCAGGCGCTCGATGAACTCGTGCGCGTTGGCGGCGCGCGCGGCCGCCTCGGCCTGCTCGCGCGTGGCGCCGGGGCTGCCGTAGGTGATGTTGGCCAGCATGGTGTCGTGGAACAGGTGCACGTCCTGCATCACGGTGCCGACCTGCGTGCGCAGCGAGCGCAGGGTGCACTCGCGCACGTCGACGCCGTCGACCAGGATGCGGCCCTGGGTGGGCGCGTGCAGACGTTCGAGCAGCGACACCAGCGTGCTCTTGCCGCAGCCGCTGGGGCCGACCAGCGCCACCGTCTCGCCCGGCGCGATCGACAGCGTGATGTCGCGCAGCACCGGGCGGCCGTCGCCGTAGTCGAACGAGACCCGGTCGAACGTCACCGCGCCGCGCGCCACGACCAGGTCGCGGGCATCGGGCACGTCCGCCAGCGGATCGGGCGCCTCGAGGATCTCGCACACGCCCTCCATCGAGACCCGCCCGCGGCGCACCGTGGCATACACGTTCGTCAGGCTCTGGATGGGGCCGAACAGGCTGCTGACGTACTGCAGCGCGGCCACCAGCGTGCCCACCGTGCCGTGGCCCTGCAGCACCAGCCACACGCCGATGGCGGCCACCGAGAGGCGGGCGCCCGCGGCCGACAGGCCCTGCAGCGCCGCGGTCTGCGCGTCGCGCCCGGCGCCGCGCTTCTGCAGCGCATTGCCCGCGTCGACGGCGTCGAGGAAGCGGCGCTCCTCGGCCTGCTCCATGGCGAAGCCCTTGACCGTGCGGATGCCGCCGAGCACCTCGGTCCAGCGGCCGAAGATGGCCGACCAGTGCGCCACCAGGGCGCGGTCGCGCTGGGTCTGCTCGGGCACGGCGCGCATGCCGACCAGGGCGGGCAGGGGCGCGAACACGCACACCGCCAGCGCCAGGCGCCAGTCCAGGTTGAGAAGCGCGGCGAGCGCCAGGCCCAGGAAGCAGGCGGCGGGGAGCGCCTTGAAGGCGAGTTCCGCGACCGCGTTGACGAAGCCGTTGAGCGAGGCGTTCACCCGGTTCACGGTGGCCCCGACGGTGTGCTGCTGGTGCCAGGCCAGCGGCAGCTCGTGCAGGCGGGCGGTGACCCGTCCGCGCAGGGCGAAGTCCAGGTCCAGCCGCACCCGCCAGCTGCGTGTTTCCAGCAGTCGCGAGAGGTAGACCTGGGCCAGCTCGGTCAGCGCCACCGCGCCCAGCGCCAGCAGGATGGTGCGCAGCCCGCCGATCGGCGCCGACGCGGCGTAGCGGCCCAGCGCATCGACCAGGCCCATCACCGCCAGCGGCGCCGCCGCGCCCACCACGGCCAGGATCAGGGCCAGCGCGACCACCTTGCCGATCGGCCGGCCGAAGCCGCGCAGCCAGGGCAAGGCCTGGCGGGCGAGGGCGCGCGTGCTGCGCTGGGCGAGCGGGGAAGCGACGGCGGCGTCGTGGGGAAGGAGGCCTGAAGGGGTGGGCCGGGCGGCGGTCGACATGGAACTGCTGGGGGCGGCTCCGTGGCGCCAGTGCGCAGGCCAGCCGCTGGACAAAACTGTAGCGGCTGGCGGATGAGTTGGCGGGTGAGTCGACGCGGATCCGGACACTGCCGGCGGTCGTCACGGCGGGCACGCCACGCGGGCGCGAAAGAAGTCGCGCTGCGCAGGACGCGCGAGGTTCAGGGGGAGATCAGGGAGCCCAGTGGAGCCGCGCAGATGTTGTTGCGGTTCTCCATCCCCGGCGGGCAAACCTTGCGCCCGGCGGACTTGCGGTCCCACGCCGGCGGGGTGCCGCTGTTCACGGCGTTCTCCAGGCCGGTGGTGCTGTTGAAGGCACCGGCTCCCAGCATGCCGGGCCCCCGCGCCGGCGCCGCGGGCACTGGCTGCGCGCTGCGCGCAACGCCGTCCGGGCCGAGCTCGACGCCGGTCGACGCGGTGCTCGGCGTGCTCGGCCGGCTGGGCGCCAGCCGTTCGTACGACTGCGCCTGGGCCGCGAGCGAGGCTGCGGCCAGCCATCCGGCGAGGAGGATGCGGTGGTTCATGTGCAGCCCATCCTAGGCCTGCGGGGCTCTCGCGAGGCGCCGTCGTAACCAATTGCAGCGCGACCGATGAGCCAGGCCCCGACGCGGCCTGCGGCGGCCCGCCTACATGGGGCGCGCCGGCGTCCGCCTAGCCTCGTCCCCATGAACGCACCCCAGGACCCCGCTCCCTACTTGCGCGACCTGCTCGAGCGCTTCCGCGAACTGCGCGAGGGCAAGGTGCAGTCGTCCCTCCCCGGCATGGACCGCACCGGCCCCGACACCTTCGCGATCGCCGTGGCGACCACTGACGGACAGGTGTGGTCCGCGGGCGACGACCGCCATCCCTTCTCGCTGCAGTCGATCTCCAAGCCTTTCCTCTACGGCATGGCCTTGGACCAGCTGGGCCGCGAGGCGGTGCACCGCAAGGTGGCGGTGGAGCCCACCGGCGAAGCGTTCAACTCGCTCACCGAGCTGGAAGAGGACCACCTGCCGTACAACCCGATGATCAATTCGGGCGCCATCGCGATCTCGGCCCTGCTGCACCACGCGGCGCCCCGGGAGTCGCAGCAGCGGATGATGGGCATGTTCGGCGAGTACCTGGGCCGCGCGGCGCTGGTGCACGACGCGGTGAAGGGCCGCGAGCTGGAGGGTGCGCACCGCAACCGCGCCATCGCCCACCTGCTGCGCCACTTCGAGGTGATCGGCGACGACATCGATGGCGCGATCCGGCTCTACGCCTGGCAGTGCGCCGTGATGCTCGACACCCGCGAGCTGGCCTTGATGGCCGCCACGCTGGCCAACGGCGGCGTGCAGCCCGTCACCGGACGGTGCGCGATTCAGCGGCGCCACGTGCGCGACGTGCTCACGCTGATGTTCACCTGCGGCATGTACGACACCTCGGGCACCTGGGCCTACCACGTGGGCCTGCCCGCCAAGAGCGGCGTGAGCGGCGGCGTGATGGCGGTCGTGCCGGGCCGCATGGGACTGGCCGTGTACTCGCCGCGGCTGGACGCGCACGGCCACAGCGTGCGCGGCGTCGAGGTGTTCAAGGCCTGGGCCGCCGACTGGGGCCTGGGCGTGCTGGGCGGCGGCGAGCATGGCGACGGCTCGGTCCACCCGGTGCCGGACCCGGCGGCGTCGGCCCAGGCGAACTGACGTTCCCGTCATCCCGCGGACGCGGGGAGCTTGCATTGAGAACAGGACACGGAGGCACAGAGGCACAGAGGGAAAGAGGAGGAACTCATACAGATAGCTCTGATGTTCTCTGTGCCTCTGTGCCTCTGTGTTCTGTTCCGCCCCCTGGATTCCCGCCTCCGCGGGAATGACGGAGAGGGCGCTCAATCCTTCCAGAAGGGCTGCGCGTCGCCCAGCTTGCGCAGCTGCTTGCGGCAGGCCTTGGCCTCCACGCTCTCGCGCCGCGCCAGCCAGCCGACGGCGAAGCGGGCGCCGGGGTCCGTGCCCGCCAGCTGCTCGTAGAGGCCGCGCGCCATCACCAGGTCGTTGTAGCGGCCGAGCGCGTCCTGCACCGGCTCCACGTCCTCGAGGAAGGCGCGCAGCCTGCGCTGCGGGAAGGCCGGGCCCGCAAACTCGCCCAGGTAGCGCAGCCGCTTGAGCCGCTTGCGCGCCTTGTGGCGGTCGGCGTGCGCCAGGTGGTCGTAATCGCGGCCGGCGCGCACCACCTGCCGGTACAGCCGCGCCAGCAGCGGCCGCACGGTCCTGCGCACCTTGCCGTCGGCTTCGACCCGCACGCGCTCGGCCCGGGCCAGCAGCGCCAGCAGCGTGTCCTGGAATGCGGGATCGCGCACCACGTCGCCCGGCGGGCGGCCGGCGTCGGTGAAGTCGGGCGGCACGCGCACGGCCGGCCCGCCGGCCGCCTCCACCAGCGGCTGGATGCTGCGCAGCACGTGGGTTCGGTCGCGGCGAGCGCCGAGCGCGCGGAACACGCCGGCCAGCAGCGCTTCGTAGCGGTCGGCGTCGCCGGCCAGCGGCGGCAGCTCGCGCAGCGCCGTGCGCAACCGGCGCAGGCCCACGCGCAGCTGGTGCACGTGCTCGTCGGCCTGGCTGCCGGCCGCGATCTCGCCCGCATTGGCCATCACCTGCGCCAGGCAGGAGCCCAGCACGGCCGCCGTCATCTCGCCCAGGTGGTTGGCCCGGGTGGGCGCGGGGGGCGTGGCCTTGGAGGCGGGGCCGTAGGGCTCGCCGCGCGCCAGCCGGGCGCCGCGCGCGGCCTTGCTGGCGGGGTGCAGCCACAGGTCGTGGGCCGCGCACCAGCGGCGCGCCAGCTGCAGCAGGTCTTCCATGCGGCCCTGCAGCAGCTCGATCTCGAGTTCGCGGATCGGCTGGGTGCGGCCCGCGGCCCGCAGCTCGCCGTCGTCCAGCGCGATCTCCATCAGCGAGCCGCCCAGCGACACCTCGCGCGCCAGGCGGCGCACGCGCACTTCGAAGGCGGGCTGCAGCGGCGGGAACGGGTCGTCCGCGTCCAGGCCCAGCGCCTTGCGCAGCAGGGGCTCGTGCGCGGCGTGCCGGCCCAGGTCCGGGGCGGGGTAGGCCTCGTCGTCGTGGCCGGGCAGGGGCGGGGTGTCGTCATCGGGGCCGGTGAGGGGTACGTTCTCCTCGATGCGATGCAGCGGCCCGTCGCCCGCCGCCTTGAGCGTCTGCACCCAGCCGTCGTCCTCCAGCCGCACCCGCAGCGCGATCCGGGCCTTGTCGAGCGCGCCCTCCGCGGTGTCGAAATAGACCGCCCGCAGCGGCTGCTCGCGCGTCTCGCCGCCCTCGACCGCGCGGCGAAGTTCGGGCCAGGCGTCCGGCGCCACGCCCAGCTTGATCTCGCGTTCGACGCCGGCGGGGGTGGCAGTCTCCGGGCGGCGGGCGCGCGGCCCGGCGGCGCGCTGGACGCGGTGGGTGCGCGGCGAGGTCTGGGCGGCGGATTTCCCCATGGGCACTCCTTCGTGACGACGCCACCATGGTCCTCCCGATCGGACGGCCCTGTCGGCGTGAGGGGCCGGCGAACGTCGGCCGCGGCTGGCAACCCGCCCGCCGGGGACACCCCGGTTGCCGTTGCGCAGGCGCGCGACTTACAGTGGCCGCCAACCCCGGAGGCCAGCGCATGCAGACCACGATGATGGACGTCCCGCTCTCGCTCAACCACCTGCTGGAGCGCGCCGGCCGGCTGTTCGCCGGCAACGAGATCGTCTCGCGCCTGCCCGACAAGTCGCTGCGCCGGCACACCTACGGCGAGTTCCACCGCCGCACGCGGGCCCTGGCGAGCGCGCTGCAGCGGCTGGGCCTCAAGAAGGGCGAGCGCGTGGCCACGCTGTGCTGGAACCACCATGCCCACCTGGAGTGCTACTTCGGCATCCCGGCGGCGGGCGGCGTGATGCACACGCTCAACCTGCGGCTGTCGGCCGACGAGATCGGCTGGATCGCCGGCCATGCGCAGGACCGTTTCCTGGTCGTGGACGACGTGCTGCTGCCGCTCTACCGGCAGTTCGCGCAGCTGCACAGCTTC
Organism: Ramlibacter sp. Leaf400; assembly: GCF_001424545.1. GTDB lineage: Bacteria > Pseudomonadota > Gammaproteobacteria > Burkholderiales > Burkholderiaceae_C > Ramlibacter. The sequence continues at coordinate 105,859 of NZ_LMQL01000012.1, forward strand.
GAGCGCGTGTTCGTGTTCCCGTTCTCCGGCCAGACGGTGCCGGACGGCCTGGACGACTACGAGGCGCTGCTCGCCGATGCCGATCCGGACGGCTTCGAGTACGCCCCGCACGACGAGGACGACCCGGTGGCGATGTGCTACACGTCGGGCACCACGGGGCGGCCCAAGGGCGTGGCCTATTCGCACCGCTCCACCGTGCTGCACACGCTGGTGGCGAGCCTGGGCGACTTCTGGGGCCTGCGCGGCACCGACGTCGTGCTGCCGGTCACGCCCATGTTCCACGCCAACAGCTGGGGCATGCCCTACGGCGCGGTGATGATGGGCGTGAAGATGGTCTTCCCGGGGCCGCACCTGCACCCCGACGACCTGCTCGACCTCATCCGGCAGGAACCGCCCACGCTGTCGCTGGGCGTGCCCACGATCTGGATGGGCCTGATCCAGGCCTACGAGGCCTCCCTGGCGGAAGGCTCGCCCAACCATGGGCGCTGGACCTTGCCGCGCGGCATGCGTTCGCTGGTGGGCGGAGCGGCCGTGCCGGAAGCACTGATCCGTGCGTTCGACCGGCACGGCATCTGGATCCTGCAGGGCTGGGGCATGACCGAGACCTCGCCGGTCTGCACCATCTCCTACCCGCGGGCGGAACTGCGCGATGCCGACGACGACGAGCGCTACCGGCGCGCGGCGCTGGCCGGCGTGCCGGTGCCGCTGGTGGACCTGCGGGTGCGCGGCGAGGACGGCGCCGACCAGCCCTGGGACGGCCGCAGCGTGGGCGAGATCCAGGTGCGGGGACCCTTCATCACCGGCAGCTACCACGCGGTGCCGGTCGAGGCCGGGAAGTTCACCGGCGACGGCTGGCTGCGCACCGGCGACGTGGCGTCGGTCGACCCGCTGGGCTTCGTGCGCATCACCGACCGCACCAAGGACCTGATCAAGTCCGGCGGCGAATGGATCAGCTCGGTCGACCTGGAGAACGCCGTCATGGGCCACCCCGCCGTGGCCGAGGCCGCCGTCATCGCCATCCCCGATGCGAAGTGGGGCGAGCGGCCCCTCGCGTGCGTGGTGAAGAAGCCGGGCCAGTCGCTGGCCGCGCAGGACCTCGACGCACACCTGCTGGGCAAGGGCTTCGCCAAATGGCAGCTGCCCGACCGCTACGAGTGGATCGACGCGGTGCCGCGGACGTCTACCGGAAAGTTCTGGAAGCTGAAGCTGCGCGAGAAGTACGCGCGCTGAACGATTGACCGTCATCGCCGCGGAGGCGAATCAGTCGTCATCCCCGCGGAGGCGGGGATCCAGGGCTTCCCTCGGTGCAGAAAAGCGGGAGCTCTGGATTCCCGCCTTCGCGGGAATGACGGTTATCGGGGCGGCTGCGGCTTCGGCTGCGGCAGCGGCAGCGGCAACCGCACGCTGAACGTGCTGCCCCGCCCGGGGCCATCGCTGCTCGCCTGCACGCTGCCGTGGTGCATCTCGACCAGCTTCTTCACCAGCCACAGCCCGATGCCCAGGCCACCCTGCGCGTTGCTCATCGTGTCCTCGCCCTGGGCGAACAGGTCGAACACCTGCGGCAGCATCCCGGCCGAGATGCCGGAGCCGTTGTCGGTCACCTCCAGCAGCAGGTGGCCGTCTTCCACGCGTCCCGCCAGCACGATGCGGCCGCCGCGCGGCGTGTACTTGGCGGCGTTGTTGACCAGGTTGCTGATCACCTGCGCCAGCCGGGTGAGGTCGCCCCGCAGCGGCACCGGGCCGGCCGGCATGCGCACCTCCAGCGAGTGGCCGGCCGCGTCCACGCCGGGCTGGCTGGCCTCCAGCGCGTGGGCCACCACCTGATCGAGCGTGATCGGCTCCAGCCGCAGGTCCAGCTTGTCGCGCGAGATGCGCGAGACGTCCAGCAGGTCGTCCACCAGCCGCACCAGGTGCACCAGCTGGCGCTCCATCATGTCGCGCGTGCGCCGCGCCGCCGGCGGCATGTCCTCCAGCCGGCGCAGGATCTCCAGGCCGTTGCGGATCGGCGCCAGCGGGTTGCGCAACTCGTGCGCCAGCGTGGCGATGAAGGCGTCCTTGCGGCGATCGGCCTCCACCACGTCGGTGATGTCGGTGGAGACGCCGCACACCGCGTAGATCCTGCCGCTCTCGTCGTAGAGCGGGAACTTGCTGGAGCGGTAGGTGATGTGGCGGCCGCCGACCAGCAGCTTTTCCTGCACCACCACGTGGCTGCCACGCTCCAGCACCAGCGCGTCGTTGGCGCGCAGGGTGGCGGCCGTCTCGGCCCCGAACAGCTGCGTGTCGGTCACGCCGATCGAGCCCTCGCGGTCGATGCCGTGCTGCACCCGCCAGGACTCGTTGGACAGGATGTAGCGGCCCTTCAGGTCCTTGGCGCAGACCAGCGCGCCCGCGCCCTCGATCACCGATTCGGTCAGGCGCTGCGCGTTGCGCAGCTGGCGCTCGGCGACCATGGCCGCCGTCACGTCGCGGGCCGCGCAGATGCCGCGCACCGGCTGCAGCTTGCCGTCCACGTTCTCGAAAACGATCTGCAGCCGGATGTGCATCCAGCGCACCGTGCCGCTGGGCAGCAGGGCCCGCACGTCGATCGCCAGGTGGCCGCTGCTGGTGGGCTGCAGCACCTCGCCGATGGCCTTCAGGTAGCGCTCGCGGTCCTCCGGATGGATGCGGTCGAAGATGGCCTGGCGCGGGACCGTCATCTCGCTCTCGCCCAGCTCCAGCAGGCGCGCCAGTTCGGCCGAGATGTGGTTGAGGTTGGTGCGGTAGTCGATCTCCGCCATCACCAGGCCGGCGGCCTTGATGCCCATCTCCAGCTTGAGGTGGTCGGCCTCGATGCGCGCCTCGGCGCGCCGGCGCTCGGTGATGTCGCGCGAGATGCCCAGCACGCCCACCACCTGGCCGGCGGCGTCTCGCAGCGGCATCTTGCGCGACCACCAGTGGCGCGTGCTGCCGTCCGGCTGGGGCAGGGCCTGCTCGGATTCGACGACCTGGCCGGTGGCGATCACCGTGCGGTCATTGCGCATCAGCCTGCGCGCCAGCGCCGGGTCGTCCAGGAATTCGGCGTCGGTGCGGCCCATCACCTGGTCCGCCGTGCGGCCCAGGGCGGCCAGCGTGGCCGGGTTGGCGAACTGGTAGCGGCAGTCCAGGTCCTTGGCGAAGATCGCGTCGTCGCTGGCCTGGGCGATGGCGGTGGCCATCAGGCCCGCGTCGGCGAAGAGGTTGCCGCCCGGCGCGGCGGGCAGCAGGTCCGCGGGGATCGTCGGCCGCTTCACTTCGTACCTCTGCAGGAGGGCGCGGGGCGTGTGCGGCACGTCAAGTTGACGTGAACGGGCCGCAACGTCATGCAACAGGAAGTGCGTCGAGGGGGTACTGCCATGGCTCGCTTCGTCGGGCCCATCCGGCCGGAATGCAGGGCGGGCGCATTGCCATGCTAAGGCTTCGCCGCGGCAGAGGGGACACGAACCGAAACAAGTGCAACAGGGAGGTAGTCGTCCCTGGAAGAGCTCGACCGTTATAAACCGTACCAGCAACCAACAAGCGAGTCCTTCCATGTCTGCTGTCCTGTCTTCGCAATCCCCCGGTTCCACGCAGCCTGCACCGTCGGGCCTTGCCGCCGTGCCGCGCGCGATGTGGGTCGTCATCGGCACGCTCGCCCTGGCCACCGCCGGCCTGGCCGGCGCGCTGGTGATGCGCTCGGTCGACGAGAAGCCCGCTCCGGTGGCGGTGTCCGCCCAGACGGCGCCCACCCAGGTGGCCGGCGCCCAGATGCAGGCCCAGCCGCAGCCCGCCCAGGCCCAGTTCCAGCCGGCCCAACAAGCCGCTGCCGAGGCGCCGGCCGCCAAGCCGGCCCCGGCCCGCGTCGTCGCCAAGCCCGCGCCCGCCCCGGCCCGCCCGGTGGTGCAGCAGGCCACCGGCTCGGCCCACCAGCAGGCCGAACCGGCGCCGCAGGTTGCGCAGGCGCCCGCGCCTTCGCGCAGCGTCACGCCCATCGAGACCACCCGCGCGGCCATCTGCACCAGCTGCGGCACCGTGCAGGCCGTGTCGGAAGTGAAAGAGAAGGGCCAGGGCACCGGCCTGGGCGCCATCGGCGGCGCCGTGGTCGGCGGCCTGCTGGGCAACCAGGTGGGCGGCGGCAACGGCAAGAAGGCCATGACCGTGGTCGGCGCCGTCGGCGGCGGCCTGGCCGGCCACGAGGCCGAGAAGCACGTGCGTGCCACCGTCGCCTACGACGTCCAGGTGCGCATGGAAGACGGCAGCGTCCGCACCATCCGCCGCAACGAGTCGGTGGCGCCGGGCACCCGCGTTTTTGTCGAGGGCAACAACCTGCGCGTGGGCGGCCAGGGCGCGGGCAGCGTCCAGCAGCAGCCCCGCACCATCCGCACCTCGGTGCCGGCCGAAGCCGGCGCCTGACCCCCGCCGCCGGCCCCGCGCCGGCGCGCCTCACTGACCGAAGCGCCGGCTTTTGCCGGCGCTTTTCATTTCGGGCATCTGCCGCCAACGCGCGCGAGCCCAATGCCCGTTCGCGCGTAGGACGTGCCCAGGGCCGTTTGACCCCGCCGGGCCATGCCCTGCTGCTCGGCCGTTGAACACAATGGCCTGCATGGGATTCGACAGCAGCAGCATCGCCAACGAACTCGCCGACCCCGCCGATCCCGATCGGCCGCCAGCCCCGGCCGGCTCGGCTGCCGCACCGCTTCCCCGCGGACCAAGCCCGCGCTTCTCGGTCCTGATCCCCCTCTACAACAAGGCCGCCTACATCCGCGGCGCGCTGCAGTCGGTCATGGCGCAGACGTTCGCCGACTTCGAGGTCGTGGTGGTGGACGACGGCTCCACCGACGGCGGCGCGGACATCGTCGAGTCCTTTCGCGACCCGCGCGTGCGCCTACTGCGCCAGGCCAACGCCGGCGTCTCGGTCGCGCGCAACACGGCGATCGAGCAGGCACGTGGCGAGTGGGTGGTGTTCCTGGACGCGGACGACTGGCAGCACCCGCGCTTCCTCGCCGCACTGGAAGCACTTCAGCAGCTGCACCCGGAAGTCCACTGCGTCGCGACCCGCTATGTCGAGTTCCGCGACGAAGGCGGCGTCCCGCCAGTGTGCTGGGAGCTGCCCGCAGGCCCGGCCCCCGTGGAGCGCATCGACGACCTCGCGGCCCGCTGGATGCGGGGCGCCTCGCTGTTCACCGGCTCGGTCGCCGTACGCCGATCGTTGCTGCGCGAAATGCAGCCGTGCTTTCGCCCCGGCGAGAGCTTCGGCGAGGACCTGGAGCTGTGGTTCCGCCTCTCCGAGCGAACGCCGATCGCGCTGGCCACCGTGCCCCTGGTGGGCTACCGCACGCACGTACACGGCAGCCTGACGCGCCGCGACGATGCGCGGGGGCTGCCACCCTGGGTCGATCGCATGCGCCAACGGGTGACCGCGCCCGGCTTCGACGCCGCGCGCCGCCGCAGTGCGCTCGCGCTGATCGCGCAGTTCCGCCTGAGCCTGGCGCGCGACGCGCTGGCGGCCGGCCGGCGCACCCGAGCGATGGGCCTGCTGGTCCAGGCGCACCACGCCGTGGGCAGCCGCCGCTGGTGGTTCACTGCCTTCATGGCGTGCTGGCCGGCGGAGTGGGCCGGTGGCTACCTGCAGAGCGGTCCACGGCCCGCAGGCGTCGCCCGCCCGCTCGCTAACCTCCAACCCTCCTGAGCGGCCGCCAGGGCCCCGGCGGCCGCGCACCGCTTCAGCGGCGCGTGCTCGCTCGCACGTCCCAGCCCGTGGCCGCCGCGTAGGCGCCGTGCACGACCAGGAAGGAGCCTCCGGTGCCACCCAGCACGTCCAGGCTGTCGACGTCGAACGTCACCGCGTCCAGTGGCGCGCTGACCGCGGAGATCGCCTCGGCGCCACCGCTCGCCTGCCCGCCCGCGGCGAATCGCTGCACGCTCACCGTGCGGTTCATGGCCGTCGCGTCGTAGTTCACCGACTTCCAGCCGAGCACGAAGCCGCCGGTGTCCAGCGCCGCCAGGCGCGGCATCACGGCCGCCGCCTGCAGGTCGGAAGCGACCGCCTGCCGGCCGAGCGAAACGCCGTCGGCGCCGAAAGCTTCCAGCCACAGCGTCTTGGTCGCGTCGTGCGCGCCCGACACCCACGACAGCGCGAAGCCGCCGCCCGCGAGCACCGCCACGGCCGGATGCTGCAGCACCGTGCCGCTCGCCACGGACTCGGTGGCGACCTCGCTGGCCTGCGCATCGAAGCGAGTGAGCCGCACCTGCGCGACGCCGGTGCCCGAAGCGATCCACGCGACGGCGAAGCGGCCGTCGGGCCAGCGCGCGGCGCTCGTTCCGCCGGCCCAGTTGGGATCGAACGCGCCGGTCTGCGGCGTGAGCTGGCTGGCCAGGCGCACCGGCGTGCCCATCACGGTGCCGTCGGCGGCGTAGCGCGTCACCACGCCGTGTTCGGGGCCGAAGCGGCTCATGGTCGTGTCCGCGGCCAGCACGTAGCTGCCGTCGGGCAGGCCCAGGGGCCGCGAGACGTACTTGAAGAAAGTGGCCACTAGCTGCACCGGCCCGCCCACCGGCGCGCCATGCGCATCGAAGCGCTGCGCATGGCCGTTGGCCTCGTACATGAACGGGCTGGCCGACCAGCTGACCAGGAAGCCGCCGTCCGCCATCGCGGTGACGCCGGCCGAACTGCCGGCCGCGGCAACCACCTGCTCCGCGCCCATCGCCTGGCCGTCCGCACCGAAGCGTTGCAGGCGCACGTCGCTGGCGCCGCCGGTCGACGTGGACCACACCGCGACGAAGCCGCCGCCGGGCAGGGACGCCACGGCCGCGCGGCCCTGGTCGCCGGCCGTGGTCGTGTTGATCGTGAAGTCGCCCGGCTGCAGCTGCGCCGCAAGCGGCGCGCTCACGCCGCCGGATGGGCCGGTCACGCTGCCGCCCGACAAGGCATCGCTCGCACCCAGGCTAGAGGCGGCGCCGGCCCCGCCGGCGCCGCCACTGCCCGCGCTCCCCCCACCGCCACCACCGCCGCCGCACGCGGCCAGCAACGCCAGCATCAGCACGGCCGTGCCAGCCGCGCGCACCCCGGCGGTGGAGCGACCTTCTCCACTTTCTCCCTGCATACAGCTCCCTTTTGTGCGTTCGAGAACTGATCGTCGGAGTGGGAAAACAACCCAGGTGTGCGCACGCGTAACAACGGTTGCGCACTGGCCCGAACGAGTCATGTCCGGTTGCACAACACTGCGGTGCCGAGGCCGGCGAGCAACGCGACCGTTGCGGCGACGCCGCGTGTTTTCAGCCCTGCGAGCGGAATTCTCCGGGCGTGGCGCCCACCCGCGCCTTGAACGCCCGCGCGAAGCTCTTCTCGTTGCGAAAGCCCACCGCCGCCGCGACCTGCTTGAGCGGCTTGCCGGTGCGCAGGAGCAGGTCGCGCGCGCGTTCGAGCCGCACCTCGTCCTTGAGCTGCTGCAGGCTGGCCCCTTCCTCCTTCAGCTGGCGGTGCAGGGTGCGGGCCGAGACGTTCAGCAGCCGCGCGAGCGCTTCCGCGCTGTGCGTGCGATCGGGGTGGGCGGCCAGCGCCTGGCGCACCTGCGGCACCAGCAGCCGGTCGCGCCGGTACTGCAGGACGGTGAGGCTGAGGGCCCGCTGGCGCAGCATCTGGGTCAGCGCTTTCTCGTCGCGGCGCAGGGGCAGCTTCAGGTACTGCGCGTCGAAGCGCAGCGCCGCATGCGGCGATCCGCCGAACGCCAGCGTGCCGGCCGGGAACATGTGGGCGTAGGCGTCCGCATGAGCGGGGGCGGCGAAGGGGAACAGCGCGGCCTGCAGCGGGATTCGCGAGTCCGCGTACCAGCACGCCAGCCCGTGGATGTTGCGCAGCACGAAGGCCAGGCACAGCTCGCGGACATCGGCCGGCAGGGGGCGCAGTTCCTCCACCGTGATGGAGGCGCTGGCGCCGGAAGTGGTGAGCGACAGCCGGACGTCGTCGGTCAGCAGGCCGTGGTGCCGGCACCAGCGCATCAATGCCACGCCCAGGTCGGGCGCGCCCAGCGACGCGCGCGCCAGCATCCCGTAGCTGCCCCAGGGCAGCCGCCGGCCGAAGGCGCCCAGGCCCTCGTCGTCGAGCTCCTGCATCGCCGCCGCCGACAGCGCCTCCATCTGCCGGGCCGTGATCCGACCGCCGGCCTGGGCCAGTTGTGCTGGCGTGATCTGTGCCAGCTGCAGGACCGTGTCGGGCGCCATCCCGCGCGCCCGGTAGGCGCCCACGATGGCTCGGGCGAAGGCCATCGGCGTGGCGGCTGCGGGTGAGCGGGGCGTGGAACTCTTCGGCATCCCGGCAGTGTGTGGGCGGCTGGCAGGATTTGCAACCTGGCGGGCAGGCCGCGCCGCCCCGTCCTGCCGTACGCTGCGCGGGCTGGCGTTACCCTCGGCGCAGCCCCTGCGTGCTGTCCGCGCGCGACCCCGGCGGGAACAAGGAAGACGAGACATGCCCATTCTGGAAAGCCAACTCAATCCCCGCTCCGCGGAGTTCCAGGCCAACGCCGAAGTGATGCGTGGCCTGGTCGCCGACCTCCAGGCCCAGGTCGCCAAGGCGGCGGCCGGCGGCGGCGAGGCGGCGCGTGCCAAGCACACGGCGCGCGGCAAGCTGCTGCCGCGCGACCGCGTGCAGATGCTGCTGGACCCGGGCACGCCTTTCCTGGAGCTGTCGCCGCTGGCCGCGCACGGCATGTACCACGGTGCCGCGCCCTGCGCCGGCGTCATCGCCGGCATCGGCCGGGTGAGCGGGCGCGACGTGATGATCGTGTGCAACGACGCCACGGTGAAGGGCGGCACCTACTACCCGATGACGGTGAAGAAGCACCTGCGGGCGCAGGAAGTGGCGCTGCAGAACCGCCTGCCCTGCATCTACCTGGTGGACTCCGGCGGCGCCAACCTGCCCAACCAGGACGACGTGTTCCCCGACCGCGACCACTTCGGCCGCATCTTCTACAACCAGGCCAACATGTCGGCCCAGGGCATCGCGCAGATCGCGGTGGTGATGGGCTCTTGCACGGCGGGCGGCGCCTACGTTCCGGCGATGAGCGACGAGACCATCATCGTGAAGAACCAGGGCACCATCTTCCTGGGCGGCCCGCCGCTGGTGAAGGCCGCCACCGGCGAGGTGGTGAGCGCCGAGGACCTGGGCGGCGGCGACGTGCACACGCGCCTTTCGGGCGTGGCCGACCACCTGGCGCAGAACGACATGCACGCGCTGGCGCTGGCGCGCCAGGCCGTGGCCAGCCTCAACCGCACCAAGGTGCCGCCGGTGGAACTGCGCGAGCCGCGCCCGCCCAGGTACGACCCGCGCGAGCTGTACGGCGTCATCCCGACCGAGGTGCGCAAGCCCTACGACGTGCGCGAGGTCATCGCGCGCATCGTCGACGGCTCCGAGTTCCACGAGTTCAAGGCGCGCTGGGGCGGCACGCCCGGCGGCTCCACCACCACCCTGGTGTGCGGCTTCGCCCACATCGAGGGCATGCCGGTGGGCATCATCGGCAACAACGGCATCCTGTACAGCGAGTCGGCGCAGAAGGGCGCGCACTTCATCGAGCTGTGCTGCCAGCGCAAGGTGCCGCTCATCTTCCTGCAGAACATCAGCGGCTTCATGGTGGGCCGCAAGTACGAGACCGAGGGCATCGCGCGCCATGGCGCCAAGATGGTGACGGCGGTGGCCACGGCCAGCGTGCCCAAGTTCACCATCATCATCGGCGGCAGCTTCGGCGCGGGCAACTACGGCATGTGCGGCCGCGCGTACTCGCCGCGCTTCCTCTGGATGTGGCCCAACGCCCGGATCTCGGTGATGGGTGGCGAGCAGGCCGCCAGCGTGCTGGCCACCGTCAAGCGCGACGGCATCGAAGGCAAGGGCGGCAGCTGGTCGGCCGAGGAAGAGGCCGCGTTCAAGCAGCCGCTGCTGGACCAGTTCGCGCACCAGTCGCACCCGTACTACTCGAGCGCGCGGCTGTGGGACGACGGCGTGATCGACCCGGCCGACACCCGCCGCGTGCTGGCGCTGGGCCTGTCGGCCACGCTGAACGCGCCGATCGGCGAACCGAAGTTCGGGGTGTTCCGGATGTAGGAAACCCAAGGCCGTCATTCCCGCGGAGGCGGGAATCCAGGGCATCCGCCTTCTGGAAGCCCTGGGTCCCCGCCTCCGCGGGGACGACGATCTGGAGACAAGCGATGCTGACCACCATCTACGACACCCCCGAACACCAGACCCTGCGCGACCAGGTCGCGCGCTTCATCGCCCGCGAGGTCGAGCCGCAGGCCGACAGGTGGGAGGAGCAGGGCTTCGTGCCGCGCGAGGTGCTGCGCCGCATGGGACAGGCCGGCCTGTTCGGCCTGATGTACGAAAGCGAGTGGGGCGGCGCCGAGGCCGACGCGCTCACCAACCTGGTGTTCGCCGAGGCCCTGTCGCAGTCGACCTACGCCGGCTTCATCATCACCGTGCTGGTCCACACCGACATGGCCAGCCCCCACCTGCACCACGCCGGCTCGCCGGCGCAGAAGGACAGGTACCTGCGCAAGGTGATCGCGGGCGAGACGATCACGGCGGTGGGCATCACCGAGCCGGGCGCGGGTTCCGACGTGGCCGGCATCCGCACGACCGCCAGGCGCGACGGCGACCACTGGGTGCTCAACGGCACCAAGATGTTCATCACCAACGGCGTGCACGCCGACCTCTACTTCATCGCCGCCAAGACCGGTCCGGGCAAGCGCGAGGTCTCGATGTTCATCGTCGAGAAGGGCACGCCGGGCTTCTCGGTCGGCCGCGCGCTGAAGAAGACCGGCTGGCTGTCCAGCGACACCGCCGAACTCGTTCTGGACAACGTGCGCGTCCCCGCCGCGCACCTGCTGGGCGAGGAGGGCAAGGGCTTCTACTCGGTGATGAAGAACTTCCAGACCGAGCGCATCGCATTGGCGGCGATGGCGGTGGGCCACTGCACGCGCGCGCTGGAGCTCACGCTGGACTTCGTGCGCCAGCGCCAGGCCTTCGGCGGCCCGCTGTGGGACCAGCAGACGATCCGCCAGCGGCTGTCGATGATGGACGCCAGGACCCGCGCGGCCCGGCAGTTCATGTACCACTGCGCCTGGCGCGTCACGCAGGGGCACGAGATCGTGCAGGAGGTGTCCATGCTCAAGGCGCTCACCGGCGAACTCGTCAACGAGGTCGTGCAGACCTGCCAGCAGTTCCACGGCGGCATGGGCTACATCCGCGAAACGGCCATCGAGAGGCTGTGGCGCGACGCCCGCGTGCTGGCCATCGGTGGCGGCGCCACCGAGGTGATGCTGGAGGAAGTGGCCAAGCGCTACTGAACCGTGGGCCGCGCGGTAACGTGCGCCTGCAGCCCAAGCGGAGAACCCGAACGATGAAACACCTGCTCCTGAACACCGCCGGCGGCGTGACGACCGTCACGCTGAACCGCCCCGACGTGCGCAACGCGTTCAACGACGAGGTCATCACCGAGCTGACGGCGGTATTGCTCGAACTCGGCAAGCGGCCCGAGGTGCGCTGCGTGGTCCTGGCCGGCAACGGCCCGGCCTTCTGCGCGGGCGCCGACCTCAACTGGATGAAGCGCATGGCCGACTACACGCGCGAGGAGAACCTCGAGGACGCGACCGGCCTGGCCCGCATGCTGGAGGTGCTCTACAAGCTGCCCCAGCCCACGGTGGCGCGCGTGCATGGCGACACGTACGCGGGCGGCATGGGCCTGGTGGCCGCGTGCGACGTGGCGGTGGCCGTCGACACGGTGCAGTTCTGCCTGAGCGAGGTGAGGCTGGGGCTGATTCCGGCGACCATCAGCCCGTACGTCATCCGCGCGATGGGCGCGCGCGCGGCGCACCGCTGGTTCCTCACGGCCGAGCGCTTCTCCGCGGTCGAGGCGCACCGCATCGGCTACGTGCACGAGGTGGTGCCCGCCGCGCAACTGGACGCCAAGATGACCGAGATCGTGCAGGCGCTGGTGAACGCCGGGCCGGAAGCGGTCAAGGCCTGCAAGCAGCTGGTGCACGACGTCGCCGGCCACTCCATCAGCGCCGGCCTGGTGCGCCGCACGATCGAGGGCATCGCCGACATCCGCGCCAGCGACGAAGGCCGCGAGGGCGTGAAGTCGTTCCTGGAGAAGCGCAAGCCGAACTGGCTGTTGCCGCAGGGAGGCGCGTGAAGCAGGGACTTGGTTTTGCTCCTTCCCCCTCTGGGGGAAGGCCGGGATGGGGGTGCTCCGGTGCCCGCCCTGGCCGCGGGCGTGCCCCCACCCCAGCCCTGCCCCGGAGGGGGAGTGTGTAAGGCAGGAGCCCCGACATGGACAACATCCCCGCCCTCATCGATCCCCCTCAGTTCCTGGCCCTGGCCGCCGCGCTCGGCTTCGCCAGCGGCTTCCGGCTGTACGCCACGCTGTTCCTCACCGGCCTGGCCGGCTACATGGGCTGGGTCGAACTGCCCGCCGGCCTGCAGGTGCTGCAGCACCCCGGCGTGCTGGGGGCGAGCGGGTTCATGCTGTTCGTCGAGTTCTTCGCCGACAAGATCCCGTACGTCGATTCGATGTGGGATGCGGTCCACACGCTGGTGCGCATCCCGGCGGGCGCGGCGCTGGCAGCGGGCGCGCTGGGCGCCGACGGCACGGCCATGACGTGGATCGCGGCGCTGGTGGGCGGCAGCCTGGCGGCCACCAGCCACGCCACCAAGATGACCACGCGCGCGGCGGTCAACACCTCGCCCGAGCCGTTCTCCAACGTGGCCGTGTCGCTGTTCGAGGACGGGCTGGTCGTCTTCCTCTTGTGGCTGTCCGCCACCCACCCGGCGATCTTCACCGCGGTGCTGGTCGTCAGCGTCGTCGTGGCCCTGGTGCTGCTGGTGGTGCTGGTGAAGTTCCTCAAGCGGGTGATCCGCGAGGTGCAGGATTTTTTTGCGGGGCGCCGAATGCTCCGGGAGCGCTGAAGACATGTTCAACAAGATCCTGATCGCCAATCGCGGCGAAATCGCCTGCCGGGTGGCGGCCACTGCCCACCGCATGGGCATCCGCACCGTGGCCGTCTACTCGGAGGCCGACGCCCTGGCCAAGCACGTGGCCGCCTGCGACGAGTCCGTGCCCATCGGCGGCAGCTCGCCCAAGGAGAGCTACCTGCGCTGGGAACGCATCATCGAAGCCGCGCGCGCGACGGGCGCGCAGGCCATCCACCCCGGCTACGGCTTCCTGAGCGAGAACGAGGACTTCGCGCGCGCCTGCGCCGAGGCCGGGCTGGTCTTCATCGGCCCGCCTGCTTCCGCCATCCAGGCCATGGGCCTGAAGGCCGAGTCCAAGCGGCTGATGGAACAGGCCCGGGTGCCGCTGGTGCCCGGCTACCACGGCGCCGACCAGGACCCCGCGTTCCTCAAGCAGCAGGCCGACCGGATCGGCTACCCGGTGCTGATCAAGGCCAGCGCCGGCGGCGGCGGCAAGGGCATGCGCGCGGTGGACAAGCCCGAGGACTTCGAGGCGGCCCTGGCTTCCTGCCAGCGCGAGGCCCGCAACAGCTTCGGCGACGACGCGGTGCTGATCGAGAAGTACGTGCAGCGGCCGCGGCACATCGAGATCCAGGTGTTCGGCGACACGCAGGGCAACTACGTCTACCTGTTCGAGCGCGACTGCTCGGTGCAGCGGCGCCACCAGAAGGTGCTGGAGGAAGCGCCCGCGCCCGGCATGACGCCGCAGATGCGCCAGCAGATGGGCGAGGCCGCCGTGGCCGCCGCGCGCGCGGTGAACTACGTCGGTGCCGGCACCGTGGAGTTCATCGTCGAGCAGCGGGGTGGCGGCGAGATGAATTTCTTCTTCATGGAGATGAACACCCGCCTGCAGGTCGAGCACCCGGTCACCGAAGCCATCACCGGCCTGGACCTGGTGGAGTGGCAGCTGCGCGTGGCGGCCGGCGAGCCGCTGCCGCTGCGGCAGGACGAGCTGCGCATCCGCGGCCATGCGATCGAGGCGCGCATCTGCGCCGAAAACCCCGACAACAACTTCCTGCCCGCCACCGGCCGGCTGCGCGTGTACCGCAAGCCCAGGTGCTCGGAATTCGTGACCGCGCGGGTGCGCGTGGACGACGGCGTGCGCGAGGGCGACGAGATCACGCCCTTCTACGACTCCATGATCGCCAAGCTCATCGTGCACGGCGACACGCGCGAGCAGGCGCTGGCCCGGCTCGACGAGGCGCTGGCCGCCACCCGCATCGTGGGCCTGGCGACCAACGTGCAGTTCCTGCGCTACGTGGTGCGCAGCCGCTCGTTCTCGCAGGCCGACCTGGACACGGCGCTGATCCCGCGCGAGCAGGCCGTGCTGTTCAACCAGGAACCGGTCGGCCTGCCGACCGCCGCTGCCGCGGCCGTGGCGCACGCGCTGGAGCGCGAACAGGCGCTGGAAGGCGCCGATCCCTTCAGCCGGCGCGACGGCTTCCGTTCGCACGGCGCCGCCACCCGCCGCTTCGCCTTCGAGTTCGGCGGCCGCCACCAGGAGGCCGAGCTGACCTACCAGCACGGCGGCGGCCTGCAGTTCACCGTCGATGGCGCGAGCGGCCCGCTGGACTGGCGCCGCGACGGCGACGCGCTGGAGGTGCAGTTCGCCGGCCGCCGCGTGCGCACGCACGTGCATGCGCTGGGCGAGACCGACCACGTTTTCACCCCGCAGGGCGCGACGCAGATCGTCGCGGTCGACCTGCTCGCCCATGCGGGCGAGGGCGCCGTCGAAGGCGGCCGCCTCACCGCGCCCATGCCGGGCAAGGTGGTCTCGTTCGCGGTCAAGGCTGGCGATTCGGTCAAGAAGGGACAGGCGCTGGCGGTGATGGAAGCGATGAAGATGGAACACACCATCGCGGCGCCTGCCGACGGCACGGTGGCCGAGGTGCTCTACGCACCGGGCGACCAGGTGGCGGAAGGGGCGGAGCTGCTGAAGTTGAAGGGGTGAGAACTCACATAGAGGCAGAACTCACATAGAGGCAGAACTCAACACAGAGGCACAGAGGCACAGAGGCAAGAGGAGGAAAAAGGAAAAAAGGAAAATCTCCGCATTTCCTCTGTGCCTCTGTGCCTCTGTGCCTCTGTGTTCTGTTCCAAGACGACCTAAATGCGCATCTACTTCCACTCCCAAGCCACCAAGCCTGCGCCCTGGATCGACGCGCTGCGGTCGGCCCTGCCCGAGGCCGAGGTGGCCGAGTGGAGCCCCGGCGCGCCGCCGGCCGATTACGCGGTGGTCTGGCATCCGCCCCAGCAGCTGCTGGACGAGCAGCCCGGCCTGAAGGCGCTCTTCAACATCGGCGCCGGCGTGGACGCACTGATGAAGCTGAACCTGCCGGCCGGCCTGCGCGTGGTGCGGCTGGACGACGCCGGCATGTCGGTGCAGATGGCCGAGTACGTGTGCCATGCGCTGATCCGCCACGTCCGCGAGTTCGACATCTTCGAGCACGAGGCCAAGCAGGGCCGCTGGGGCTACCGCCGGCCGCGGGCGCGCGGCGATTACCCTGTGGGCCTCATGGGTCTGGGCGTGCTGGGCGCGCGCGTGGCGCAGGCGGTGCGCCAGTTCGAGTTTCCCGTCAACGGCTGGAGCCGCACGCCGCGACCGCTGGAAGGCGTGCGCTGCTTCGCGGGGCGCGGGCAGTTCGACGATTTCCTGTCGGCCTCCCGCGTGCTGGTGTGCCTGCTGCCGCTGACGCCGGACACCGAGGGCATCCTGGACCGGCGCTCGCTCGGCCGGCTGATGCCCGGCGGCTACCTCATCAACGTCGCGCGCGGCGCGCACCTGGTCGAGCCGGACCTGCTGGCCCTGCTGGACGAGGGCCACCTGGCCGGCGCCACCCTGGACGTGCTGCGCGAGGAACCGCCGCCGCCGGACCACCCCTTCCTGCGGCACCCCAGGATCACGCTCACGCCGCACAACTCGGCGCGCACGCTGCGCGAGGAAAGCATCGCGCAGATCGCCGGCAAGATCCGGGCCCTGGGCCGGGGAGAACCCGTCGCCGGCGTGGTCGATCCGGTGCGGGGATACTGAAGCGAACACAGGAGACATGCCATGAAGCTGCCATCCCGGGTGAAGATCGTCGACGTGGGCCCGCGCGACGGCCTGCAGAACGAGAAGGGCCACGTGCCCGCCGAAGTGAAGATCGGGCTGGTGCACCGGCTGCAGGACGCTGGCGTCAAGGAGATCGAGGTCACCAGCTTCGTGTCGCCCAAGTGGGTGCCGCAGATGGCCGATGCCGCCGAGGTGATGGCCGGCATCCAGCGCCGGCCCGACGTGCGCTACTCGGTGCTCACGCCCAACATGAAGGGCTTCGAGGCGGCGGTCGACAGCAAGCCCGACGAGATCGTGGTGTTCGGCGCGGCCAGCGAGGCCTTCAGCCAGAAGAACATCAACTGCTCCATCGCCGAGAGCATCGAGCGCTTCGCGCCGGTGGTGGCAGCGGCGCGGGCCCGCGGCATCCACGTGCGCGGCGCCATCTCCACCACCGTCGGCTGCCCCTACGAGGGCGACGTCAAGCCCGAGCGGGTGGAACTGGTCGCGCGGCTGATGAAGGACATCGGCGTGCAGCACGTCGGCGTGGCCGACACCATCGGCGTGGGCACGCCGCGCAAGGTGCAGGCCGCGATGGAAGCGGCGCTGAAGCACTACGACATCGACAACGTGTCCGGCCACTTCCACGACACCTACGGCCAGGCGCTGGGCAACACGCTGGCCTGCCTGGAGATGGGCATCTGGAACTACGACACCTCCTCGGCCGGGCTGGGCGGCTGCCCCTACGCCAAGGGCGCCACCGGCAACGTGGCCACCGAGGACGTGGTCTACATGCTGCACGGCATGGACATCGAGACGGGCATCGACCTGGACAAGCTGATCGACGCGGGCAAGTACATCAGCGACTTCCTGCAGCGCAAGCCGAACTCGCGCGCGTCGACGGCCATCCTGAACAAGCGGGCGGGGTGAACGCCGTCGTCCCCGCGAAGGCGGGGACCCAGCGCAGCGCGCCTCCCGTGCCGCCTGCAGGGCGCACTGGATTCCCGCCTCCGCGGGAATGACGGAAACTCTCGATATGTGTGGAGCTGAACTGACATCCCTCCCCGAAGGCGTGCAGCGCGTCGCGCGCGTGCTGCAGGAGCACGGCCACCCGCATCCGCCGGTGATGCTGGACGACGCCGCGCGCACCGCGCAGCAGGCCGCCGATGCGCTGGGCATCGCCGTGGGCCAGATCGCCAAGAGCATCATCTTCCGCCGCAAGTCCGACGGTGCCGCCGTGCTCGTGGTGGCCTCGGGCGACCGGCGCGTGGACGAGAAGAAGGTGGACGCCCTGGTCGGCAAGACCGGCCGCGCCGACGCCGAGTTCGTGAAGACGAAGACCGGCTACTCCATCGGCGGCGTCTCGCCGGTCGGCCACGCCCATCCGCCGGTGACGCTGATCGACCGCGAGCTGTTCCGCTTCGACGAGGTGTGGGCCGCGGCCGGGCATCCGCACGGCGTGTTCAAGCTGCGGCCGCAGGACCTGGAGCGCCTGACCGGCGCGCCGGTGGCGGACGTGGTGCAGGAGCCGCGCGAGTGATGCCCGCCCGCACCCGTGTCCGGCAGCAGCTGCGGGAGCTGTCGGCACTGCCCGCGGGCGAGCCCGTGCCTTCGCCCTGCAACGCCGTGTGCCGCGTGAGCGAGGCCACCGGCCTGTGCGAAGGCTGCCTGCGCACGCTGGACGAGATCGCCGCCTGGGGCGGCCTGGACGACACCGGCAAGCGAACGGTCTGGCAACGCCTGGCCGTCCGCGCCGGCGAGGAGCCCCTGTGAAGCGCATCACCTTCTGGCTGGATTTCATCTCGCCCTACGCCTACCTCGCCTTCGAGCACCTGCCGCACGCGCTGCAGGACCTGGGCTACGAGGTCGAGTACCGCCCGGTGCTGTTCGCCGGCCTGCTCAAGCACCACGGACAGCTGGGTCCGGCCGAGATCCCCGGCAAGCGCGAGTGGACCTACCGCCAGGTGCTGTGGCAGGCCCAGGCGCACGGCATCCCGATGCAGATGCCGTCGGCGCATCCCTTCAATCCGCTCGGCCTGCTGCGCCTGGCGCTGGCCTGCGGCCCCAACCGGTACGTGTGCGAGGCGCTGTTCCGGCACGTCTGGCGCGGTGGCGCCGATGCGGCCGACCCGGCGCGGCTCGAAGCCTTGCGCCAGCAGCTCGCGCCGAAGCGCGACCCCGCGTCCGATGAAGTGAAGGGCGCGCTCAAGCAGGCGACCGAGGACGCCATCGCCGCCGGCCTGTTCGGCGTGCCGACCTTCGCGGTGGACGACAAGCTGTTCTGGGGGTTCGATGCGCTGCCGATGCTGCGGGGGTACCTGCAGGGGGACGAGTGGTTCCAGCACGCCTGGAACGCCGCCGCCGCGCCGGCGATGACGGCTGTGCGCCGCGCCCGGGGGTAGGGCCCACCGCACCCCCCTGTCAAACCTGACAGGATTGCCGCAACCTCATCCGTGCGGAGAAACTGCGCGCTTTTCTCCACGGGGGGATGGCGTGCGCCGAATCACATTTGCAGTGCGGTCCTGGACCGCCGCCGTACTTCTGGGCCTAGGGGCGGGAAGCGTGCACGCGGTGGCATGCACCAAGTACGCCACGCGCTCGCACTTCAGCATCTTCTACCAGGAGCCTTTCGTCGACAGCAAGGCGGAGGCATGCCGCAGGGCAATGCGCGGCGTCACGGCCGCGATCGAGGCGGGGGGTAGTTTCTACGCGGCCCAGTTCCTGCCTCTCGTGCTGATCGAGGACAGCCACCTCGTCTGCTATTTCAGGCAGCAGAACGCCGTCTATGTGAACCAGTTCTACTACTGGGACTACGGGACCCGGGCGGGGGACTGTGCAGCGGCTTCACCCCCCGCCGAACCCGTGATCCCGGCCCAGACCTGCGAGGTCGGGAAATTCACCACCCGCCCCATTGCCCTCACGTCGGGCGCCAAGGTTTTCCGCCAGATGGACCTGGAAGACCACGGCGTGCATCCGCTGACCTTGACCCGCCACTACGCCAGTCGCTGGAATCACGCACCCCTTGCCGCCGTGGGCAACGCGTGGGCCCACGCCCATGCGCACCGCATCGTCCCTTCCGGCGATGGCACGGCGAGCACCATCCAGTTCGGCGACGGGCAGGTGAGCAACTTCGCCAAGGTGCCCGGCACCGGCACGTGGAGTGCCGTGGGCAGCCAGGACGAGCTGCAGGAAACTTTCGATCGCTACACCTACAGGAAAGCCGCGGACGACAGCGTCTGGACGTTCCACCCCGTGCACGGCCGCGTCCTCTCGATCCGCTCGCGCGAAGGCTGGACCTCCACCTACGCCTACACCAACGGCCTGCTCAAGCAGGTGACCAACCACTTCGGTCGCAAGCTCACCTTCACCCACGACGCGCAGAACCGCCTGGCCACCGCCACCCTGGCCGGCGCGACGGTCAGCTATGCCTACGACGCCGAAGGCCGTCTCGCCTCGGTCACCTACCCGGACGGCAAGTCCATCGGCTACGTCCATGAGGACGCCCGCTGGCCCGATGCCATCACCGGCGTCATCGACGAATCCGGCCAGCGCTGGGCGAACGTGGCGTACGACGACCAGGGCCGGGCGGTCCAGAGCGAGCTGGCCGGTGCGGTGGAGCGCAGCACGGTGCTCTACGCCAGCGACGCCACCACCGTCACCGACGCCCTGGGGTTCACGCGCACCTACCAGTACCAGCCGCTCAGCGGCGCGGCCATCGGCCTGGCCACGACGGCCGCCAACGCACCGGCGGCGGACGGCAACGACATCGCCACCCAGGTGTTCGATGGCCAAAGCCTGCTGGCCAGCCAGTCCGATTTCCTGGGCATCACGCGCATGTTCACCTGGGACGTGACGCGGCGCCTGCCGACTGCCGTCACCGAGGCGTCGGGCCGGGCCGAAGCGCGCACCACGCAGTACACCTGGCACCCGACCTTGCGCCTGCCGCTGACGGAGACGCTCGGCACCCGGACCACCACCAACAGCTACGACACGGCCGGCCGGCTCCTGAGCCGGCAGCTCAGCGACACCGCCACCGGCTCGAGCCGCACCTGGTCCTGGACCTACACGGCCTCCGGACTGGTGGCCACCGAGACGGGGCCCGCCGGTGACGTCACCACCTACGCCCACGACAGCACCGGCAACGTCGTCCAGGCGACCAACCCCCTGGGCCACGTCACCACCTGGACCCGCGACGCGGGCGGGCGGGTTCTGGTCGAGACCGCCCCCACGGGGCAGGTCACCTCGTACACCTACGATGGCCGCGGCCGGGTGCTGACCCTCGTGCGCGACGGCGCGACGACCACCCTGGCCTATACGCCTTCGGGCCAGCTGGCCACGGCCGCCTTCCCCAGCGGCCACCAGGTCACCTACCGCTACGACGCTGCCCACCGGCTGGTGGGCTGGCAGGACAACCGCGGCGGCGACGCGACCTACGGGCTCGATGCCCTGGGCAACCGCACCAGCGAGCAGCTGCGGGACAGCGGCGGCGCCGTCATCTGGCAATTGGCCCGCACCCTCAACGGCGGCAACCAGGTCGTGGCCGAGACGCTGGGCACGAACCAGACGACCACGTACGGCCACGATGCCAATGGGCAAGTCACCAGCGAAATCAACTCGCTCAGCCAGGCTACCCGCTACGGCCTGGATGGCCTGAAGCGCCTGACCGCCATCACCGACGCAGCCAACGCCGTCGCCACGCTGGCCTATGACGCGCGCGACGCCGTCACCACGGCCACCGGCTTCAAGGGCGTGGCGACGAGCTATGCCCGCAACGCCTTCGGCGATGCCTCGCAGGAGGCCAGCGCGGACATCGGTACCCGCACCACCCAGTTCGACGCGGCGGGCCGGCCCAGCCAGGTCACCGATGCCCTGGGGCAGGCCACCACCATCAGCCGCGACCTGCTGGGGCGCCCGACCCAGCTGGCCTTCGCCGACGGGCGCACCACGGTCCTGCGCCACGACCTGCCGGGAGCGGACTACAACGCGCCTGGGGCGCCCAATGCCAGCAAGGGCCACCTGAGCGAAGCCCAGGATGCCAGCGGCACCACGCGCTGGCAGCATGACCTGCGCGGCCGAGTCACCCGGAAGGTGCAGAGCCTGGCCAACGGCAGCACCCAGGCGGTGGGCTACACATACAACGCGCAGGGCCTGCCGGACACGCTGGTCTACCCCGGCGGCGGACAGCTCAAGCACCTGTACAACGCCGCCGGCCAGCTCACCGGGCTGGACTGGAACGGCGCGCCGCTGGTGACCGGCATCACCTGGAACGCGGCGGGCCAGCCCACGGGGTGGACCTGGGCCTTCGGCACCCCGGTGCAGGCCCAGCGCAGCTACGACACGGCAGGCCGGACGACGGCCATATCGCTCCTTGGCCGGCGATGANGCTGGAACGGCGCGCCGCTGGTGACCGGCATCACCTGGAACGCGGCGGGCCAGCCCACGGGGTGGACCTGGGCCTTCGGCACCCCGGTGCAGGCCCAGCGCAGCTACGACACGGCAGGCCGGACGACGGCCAGCGAGATCGCCGGCTACACCTGGGATGCGGCAGGGCGCATCACCGCCATCAGCCAAGGCCTGGGCCGGCCCGGGGACACGGACCCGAACAGGGGCAGCATCGCCTGGGGCACGACCACCTTCACCGCCGGGTACGACGCCGTGGGCCGCATCACGGCCTTCGGCAACGCCGGCATGGGCACCACCTTCAGCTACGACGCCAACGGCAATCGGCAGGCGGATGGCTGGAGCGAAGCGGGCAATGTGCTGCTGCGCAGCTATGCCCTGGAGTCGGCCAGCAACCGCGTACTGGGCGCTACGCATGCGGCCAGCGGCCCCGGAGGAACGGCCACGGTTTCCTTCAGCCACACCTATGACGCCAACGGCGCGCTCACCTTCGACGGGCGCCGTCGCTACGCGTACGACGCGGAAGGCCGGCTGATCTCCAGCGCGCCGGCCACGGGCGAGAACGCCCCGGTGACCCGATACGCGCACAACGCACTCGGGCAGCGGGTCTTCAAGACGGAGCCGGCGTACCCGCCGTTGCAGGAGCAGGGCGAGCAAAGCCTGTGGGATCAGTTCCTGGCGTTCTTCGGGCGGCTGTGGGCGCCGCAGACGCAGGTGGGCGAGCAGCTTGGCTGGGCGTTCGTCTATGGTGAAGACGGATCACTGCTGGCTGAGCAAGGGATGGGCGGGCCGAGCAGCACGGGCGCTACGCAGCACATCTGGTTGCCGACGCCGAATGGACCGATGCCGATTGCGGTGATCGTGAATGGCAGCAAGTTCGCCGTGCACGCGGATCACCTGAACACGCCGAGGCGGCTGACCAATGAGCAGGGGCAGGCGGTGTGGCAGTGGGCGTATAGCGCCTTTGGGGATGAAGGGCCGACGCTAGCGGCCAATCGGTTTGCTCGCGACGGCGAAGGTGCGGGGACGACCAACATCCCGCCGATCACGTACAACTTACGCTATCCGGGGCAGTACGCGGATGCGGAGTCGGGACTGCACTACAACTACTTCAGGAGTTATGACCCGAGCGGCGGCGGATATACCCAGCCTGACCCGATTGGATTGGCTGGTGGATGGAATCAGTACCGCTATGTCGATAACAATCCCCTGAACTGGATCGACCCTGAGGGATTGCAGGCGGAGCACACAAAAAAAGCTCGGCCTAGCACAGAGCAAAAGCATCAAGAAGCAGAAGCTCGTCGCAAACGAGATGCTGGCGGCGAAAAGGGCGACCAAAGGCGTCGTCCTCCGAGCAAACGCCCTCCAGGCTACAAGGGACCTTGGCCAATCGTTCCTGGATTCCTGCCGCTTATATGTCCTCTATGCCCGCTGGTTATGCCCGAACCGACGGTGGCGCCGGAAGCTTGCCAATGACCGTGATGCAGCCATCTATGAAAAGCAGAGAGAACTCAGAAAACAAACTCTACGAGCAGGCGTTGAGGCTCGCGACCCGGAAGAAGCCCGATTTGGCGCAAGCCAAAGGCCTGCTGGAAACAGCGCACGTCGCGGGAGATCGACGCGCAACTTACGCGCTCGCAACGTGGCTGCTGACGGGCAATACGGTCTGCTCTAAAGATGTGCGTGCAGCGGTGAGGTTACTCAAGCTTGCCGCAGAAGCGGACATCGCTCCTGCCCACTTTGACCTTGCTGTCAGTCACGAGACGGGCCAGGGGACTCGGAAGAACGAGAAAGCGGCATATCGGCATTTTGTCGCTGCTGCGCTCAATGGCGATGACGCTGCCTTGGCCGAGGTCGGACGCTGCCTCTATCACGGCATAGGTGTGGGCCGTGATCGAAAACTGGCCGAAGTCTGGTTTCGTCGGGCTGACATGATGGGAATCAGCATCCGGTGATCTCTACGTTTCGATTGCATGCACCGGGCTGTGCTGGAACGGCGCGCCGCTGGTGACCGGCATCACCTGGAACGCGGCGGGCCAGCCCACGGGGTGGACCTGGGCCTTCGGCACCCCGGTGCAGGCCCAGCNCTGGAACGGCGCGCCGCTGGTGACCGGCATCACCTGGAACGCGGCGGGCCAGCCCACGGGGTGGACCTGGGCCTTCGGCACCCCGGTGCAGGCCCAGCGCAGCTACGACACGGCAGGCCGGACGACGGCCAGCGAGATCGCCGGCTACACCTGGGATGCGGCAGGGCGTATCACCGCCATCAGCCAAGGCCTGGGCCGGCCCGGGGACACGGACCCGAACAGCGGCAGCATCGCCTGGGGCATGACCACCTTCACCGTCGGGTACGACGCCGTGGGTCGCATCACGGCCTTCGGCAACGCCGGCATGGGCACCACCTTCAGCTACGACGCCAACGGCAATCGGCAGGCAGATGGCTGGAGCGAAGCGGGCAATGTGCTGCTGCGCAGCTATGGCGTGGAAGGCGCGAGCAACCGCGTTCCTTCCGCTACGCGCGCGACGCCTTAACCGACCGTCTCGCTCGTTCACCGCATCATGAAACCCACCCTCCGGGTTTCACCTTAATCCGTCAGCCCCCATTCAGTTCCACGCAAGCCTGCGTTGGTTTCGCGAAAGCGTCCGTTGGTTTGGCGCAAGCGCCAGGTCAGAGCGGTCTCCAAGAATCTCGCACCTGCCCGATCCCGGGCACGAACCCTGGAGACAAGCCATGGCATCCGCAACCGCCACCGCCGGAACCCTTCCGCGGCCGATGACGAAGGAAGAGAAGAAGGTGATCTTCGCCTCCTCGCTCGGCACCGTGTTCGAGTGGTACGACTTCTACCTCTACGGCTCGCTGGCCGCGATCATCGCGCGCCAGTTCTTCGCGGGGCTCGACCCGACCTCGGCCTTCATCTTCGCGCTGCTGGCCTTTGCGGCGGGCTTCCTGGTGCGGCCGTTCGGCGCCATCTTCTTCGGCCGCCTGGGCGACATGATCGGGCGCAAGTACACCTTCCTGGTCACCATCCTGATCATGGGCATGTCGACCTTCATCGTCGGCATCCTGCCCACCTACGCCAGCATCGGCGTGGCCGCGCCGGTGATCCTGATCGCGCTGCGGCTGCTGCAGGGCCTGGCGCTGGGCGGCGAGTACGGCGGCGCCGCCACCTACGTGGCCGAGCATGCGCCGCACGGCAAGCGCGGCGCGTACACGGCCTGGATCCAGACGACCGCGACGCTGGGCCTGTTCCTGTCGCTGATGGTGATCCTGGGCACGCGCACGATGGTGGGCGAGCAGGCGTTCGCGGACTGGGGCTGGCGCGTCCCCTTCATCCTCTCGATCATCCTGCTCGCGATCTCGGTGTGGATCCGGCTGGCCATGAACGAGTCGCCGGCCTTCCAGAAGATGAAGGCCGAGGGCAAGACCTCCAAGGCGCCGCTGGCCGAGTCCTTCGGCGAGTGGAAGAACCTGAAGATCGTCATCCTGGCGCTGGTGGGCCTGACGGCCGGCCAGGCGGTGGTGTGGTACTCGGGCCAGTTCTACGCGCTGTTCTTCCTGACGCAGGCGCTCAAGGTGGACAACGCCACCGCCAACATCCTGGTGGCCGTGGCCCTGCTGATCGGCACGCCGTTCTTCGTCATCTTCGGCGCGCTGTCCGACCGCATCGGCCGCAAGCCCATCATCATGGCCGGCTGCCTGCTGGCCGCGCTCACCTACTTCCCGGTGTTCGGCGCGCTGACCAAGGCCGCCAACCCCGACCTCGCCGCCGCGCAGGCCAGGACCCAGGTGGTGGTGAGCGCCGATCCCAAGGACTGCTCGTTCCAGGGCAGCCCCATCGCCCGCGAGATCGACTTCCGCAGCTCCTGCGACATCGCCAAGCGCTACCTGGCGCAAAGCTCGGTGAGCTACGAGAACGTGGCGGGCACGTCCGGCCAGCCGGCCAGCGTGAAGATCGGCGAGAAGGTCATCGTCGCGCCCGTGGCCACGGTGGCCAACGCCAAGTTCGACGAGAACAGCACCAAGGCCATGGCCGCCTTCAAGAAGGACGTGGCCGACACGCTCAAGGCCGCCGGCTACCCGACCAAGGCCGACCCGGCCAAGGTGGACAAGTTCATGGTGGTGGTGCTGCTGACCTACCTGGTGCTGCTGGTGACCATGGTGTACGGCCCGATCGCGGCCATGCTGGTGGAGCTGTTCCCCACGCGCATCCGCTACACGTCGATGAGCTTGCCCTACCACATCGGCAACGGCTGGTTCGGTGGCCTGCTGCCCACCACCGCCTTCGCCATCGTGGCGGCCACGGGCAACATGTACAACGGCCTGTGGTACCCGATCGTGATCGCGGCCGCGACCTTCGTGATCGGCGTACTCTTCGTGCGCGAAACGAAGGACGTGGACATCTACGCCCAGGACTGACGGCAGGGCCGTCGCTGGAAGGCCTGCCCGCGCGGGCCTTCTGTCGAAAGCCTTCAAGGAGACTGACCATGTGGAAGATCGCACTGGCCTTCGTGGCCTTCGCCGCCATCGCGCTTTTCGTCATCAGCAAGGGCGGTGAACACATCGACATGGGCGGCGAGAAGCACGGAAGCGACAGCAACGTGCAGGCCCCCGCACCGGCGGGCACGCCCGCGTCCGCGCCCGTGAAATAGCGCACGGCGCGCGGGCCCCCGGCGCC
This sequence comes from Ramlibacter sp. Leaf400, assembly GCF_001424545.1. Taxonomy (GTDB): domain Bacteria; phylum Pseudomonadota; class Gammaproteobacteria; order Burkholderiales; family Burkholderiaceae_C; genus Ramlibacter. The sequence goes on from NZ_LMQL01000012.1 coordinate 131,960, forward strand.
CGCTGGAAGGCAATGCCCCTGCGCCTCCGGCGGCAGGGGCGAGTCCCTAGAATCTTCGGCCTCCAATGAAAAGAACGGCCGTATGACCCAGGGACAGATCCGCATCCGCGGCGCCAGGCAGCACAACCTCAAGAACCTCGACCTCGACCTGCGCACGGGTGAGCTGACGGTCGTCACCGGCCCCAGCGGCTCGGGCAAGTCCAGCCTGGTCTTCGACACGCTCTACGCCGAGGGGCAGCGGCGCTACGTCGAGACCTTCTCGGCCTATGCGCGCCAGTTCCTGGACCGCATGGACAAGCCGGCGGTCGACCGCGTGGAAGGCGTGCCGCCGGCCATCGCCATCGACCAGACCAACCCGGTGCGGTCGTCGCGCTCCACCGTGGGCACGATGACGGAGCTGAACGACCACCTCAAGCTGCTGTTCGCGCGGGCTGCCGAGCTGTTCGACCGCAAGAGCGCGCGCCGCGTGCGGCACGACTCGCCGGAGACCATCTACGCCGAGCTGATGGCGCGCACGAAGGAAGGCGACCCGCGCCTGGTCGTCACCTTCCCGGTGGAACTGCCGGCCAGCACCACGGCCGAGGAAGTGGAGCAATGGCTGGCGGCCAGCGGCTTCACCCGCGTGCAGGCCGAGCGCGAGGTGGCCACGCCCACCGGGCCGCGCAAGGTGCTCGATGTCGTCGCCGACCGCTTCCGCCTGCAGGGCGTGGAGAAGGTGCGCGCGATCGAGGCGATCGAGGTGGCGTTGAAGCGCGGCGCCGGCAGGCTGTCGGTGTACGCGGCCACCGCGGAGGACGGGCACGACGTGTGGAAGTTCTCCACCGGCCTGCACTGCCCCGACAGCGACATCCGCTACGCCGACCCCATTCCCTCGATGTTCTCGTTCAACTCGCCGGTGGGCGCGTGCGAGGTCTGCCGCGGCTTCGGCCGGGTGATCGGGGTCGACTGGGGCCTGGTGATCCCCAACGACAAGCTCACGCTGCGCGCCGGCGCCATCAAGCCGATGCAGACGCCCGCCTGGCAGGAGTGCCAGGACGACCTGATGCGCCATGCCGAATCGGCCGGCATCCCGCGCGACACGCCCTGGTACAAGCTGACGGCCGAACAGAAGCAGTGGGTGATCGACGGCACGCCCAGCTACCGGGAAGGCAACTGGAACAAGCAGTGGTATGGCGTGAAGCGCTTCTTCGCCTACCTGGAGAGCAAGGCGTACAAGATGCACATCCGCGTGCTCTTGTCGAAGTACCGCAGCTACACGCCGTGCGAGACCTGCGGCGGCGCGCGCCTGCGGCTGGAGAGCCTTTTGTGGCGCCTGGGCGGCAAGGACGACGCCGACGCGGTGCTGGAGCCCTCGAAGCGCTTCATGCCGGTGGGCGTGGAGTGGTCGCGCGAGCAGCTGGAGGCGTTGCCGGGGCTGTCGCTGCACGACCTGATGCTGATGCCGATCGATCGGTTGAAGAAGTTCTTCGCCCGCCTTGCGCCTGGCGCGGGCCCCCACCCCAACCCCGCCCCGGCGGGGGAGGGAGCAAAGGCGGGGGAGACCCAGGCCCTCAAGCTCCTCTACGAAGAGATCAACACCCGCCTGCGCTACCTCGTCGACGTCGGCATCGGCTACCTGACGCTGGACCGCCAGAGCCGCACGCTCTCCGGGGGCGAGGTGCAGCGCATCAACCTCACGACCGCGCTGGGGACCTCGCTGGTCAACACGCTGTTCGTGCTGGACGAGCCCAGCATCGGCCTGCACCCGCGCGACATGCACCGCATCACCGAGGCGATGAAGCGGCTACGCGACGCCGGCAACACGCTGGTGGTGGTGGAACACGACCCGGCCGTGATGGTCGCGGCCGACCGCATGATCGACATGGGCCCGGGCCCGGGCGAGCGCGGCGGCAGCATCGTGTTCGACGGCACCCCCGACGAACTGCGCCACGCCGACACGCTGACCGGCGCCTACCTGGGCGGCCGCAAGACGGTGGGCATGGGCTTCAAGCGCGCCGTGACGCCGGCCACGCCGCGCCTGGTCATGGAAGGCGCCTGCGAGCACAACCTCCAGAACCTGTCGGTGGAGTTCCCGCTGCAGCGGCTGGTGTGCGTGACCGGCGTGTCGGGCTCGGGCAAGTCCACGCTGGTGCAGGACATCCTGGCGCCCGCGCTGCTGCGCCACTTCGGCCGCGCGACCGAGACGCCGGGCCACCACGAGCGCCTGCTGGGCGCCGACCACCTGGGCGACGTGGTGTTCGTCGACCAGTCGCCCATCGGCAAGACCGCACGCTCCAATCCGGTGAGCTACGTCGGGGCCTGGGACGCGGTGCGCGAGATCTTCGCGGCCAGCGGCCTGTCGCGCCAGCGCGGCTACACCGGCGCCAAGTTCAGCTTCAACAGCGGCGACGGCCGCTGCCCCACCTGCGGCGGCTCGGGCTTCGAGCACGTGGAGATGCAGTTCCTCTCCGACGTGTACCTGCGCTGCCCCGACTGCGACGGCAAGCGCTACCGGCCCGAGATCCTGGAGGTGACCATCGAGCGGCAGGCGATCGGCGCGGTCAGGCCGCGCGTGCTCAACGTGGCCGACGTGCTGGAGCTCACCGTGAGCGAGGCGGCCGCGCTGTTCGCCAGCGACCGCGAGGTGATCCGCGCGCTGCAGCCCATCGTCGACGTGGGCCTGGAGTACGTGAAGCTCGGCCAGCCCGTGCCCACGCTGTCCGGCGGCGAGTCGCAGCGCCTCAAGCTCGCCGGCTTCCTGGCGGCCGCGGCCAAGACCTCGAGCGCATCGCGCCAGGGCCTGGCCACCCGGGGCACGCTGTTCATGTTCGACGAGCCGACCACCGGCCTGCACTTCGACGACATCGCCAAGCTGATGCGCGCGCTGCGCAAGCTGCTGGAGGCGGGGCATTCGCTGGTGGTGATCGAGCACAACCTGGACGTGATCCGCGCGGCCGACTGGCTGATCGACCTGGGCCCCGAAGGCGGCGATGCCGGCGGGCTGCTGGTGGCCGAAGGGCCGCCGGAGGAGGTGAAGCAGCATCCGACGTCGCACACGGCCAAGGCCCTGCGGGAGTACGACGGGACGGTGGGCCTGGTGTCCGAGGCGCTGCCCTCGCTGTCGCGGCCCCAGCCCAGGCCTGCGTCGAAGGGGGTGGGCGCGATCCAGATCGTCAACGCCCACGAGCACAACCTCAAGAACCTCTCCGTCGACATCCCGCACAACCGCTTCAGCGTGATCACCGGCGTGTCGGGATCGGGCAAGTCCACGCTGGCCTTCGACATCCTGTTCAACGAGGGCCAGCGCCGCTACCTGGAATCGCTCAACGCCTATGCGCGCAGCATCGTGCAGCCGGCCGGCCGGCCCGAGGTCGACGCGGTCTACGGCATCCCGCCGACGGTGGCCATCGAGCAGCGGCTCTCGCGCGGCGGACGCAAGTCCACCGTGGGCACCACCACCGAGGTCTGGCACTTCCTGCGCCTGCTGTACGTCAAGCTGGGCGTGCAGCACTGCGTGAACGACGGCGCCGAGGTGCGCCCCCAGAACCCCGACAGCATCGCGGCGCAGCTGATGAAGCGCTACCGCGGCCAGCACATCGGCCTCCTGGCGCCGCTGGTGGTGAACCGCAAGGGCGTCTACACCGAGCTGGCCGACTGGGCGCGCAACCGCAAGTACTCGCACCTGCGCGTGGACGGCAACTTCCTGCCCACCACGGGCTTTCCGCGCATCGACCGCTTCAAGGAACACACCATCGAGCTGCCGGTGTGCGACCTGGACATCACGCCCGCCAACGAGGCGCTGCTGCGCGAGAAGCTGGCCGAGGCGCTGGAGCACGGCAAGGGCGTGCTGCACGTGCTGGCGCCGCTCACCGGCCTGCGCGAAGCGATGGAACTGGGCGTGGGCAGGCACCACGACATCGGCAAGGTGGAGGTGTTCTCCACCCGGCGCGCCTGCCCGGTGTGCAGCACCAGCTACGCGGAGCTGGACCCGCGCCTGTTCTCCTACAACAGCAAGCACGGCTGGTGCCCCGAGTGCGTGGGCACCGGCGTCAGGCTCACGCGCGAGCAGCGCAAGGTGTTCGACGACACGGTGCAGGCGGAAGACAACAAGGGCCGCGAGCAGACTTTCGCCGAGCCGGAGGTCGAGGACCTGACCGAGGAGGCCTGCCCCCACTGCCGCGGTGCGCGGCTGAACGCGCAGGCGCGCGCGGTGCGCTTCGACAAGGTGGGCATCGACGAGATCGCCGCGCTGTCGGTGGTGGACGTGCGCCGCTGGGTCGAGGGCCTGCAGGTCCAGGGCGTGCTGAGCGATCGCGAACAGGGCATCGCGCGCGACCTGATCCCGGAAATCCGCAGCCGCCTGGAGTTCCTGGAGGAGGTGGGCCTCGGCTACCTCACGCTGGACCGCGGCGCGCCCACGCTCTCGGGCGGCGAGGCGCAGCGCATCCGCCTGGCGGCGCAGCTGGGCTCCAACCTGCAGGGCGTCTGCTACGTGCTGGACGAGCCCACGATCGGACTGCATGCGCGCGACAACCAGATCCTGCTGAACGCGCTGCACAAGCTGGGCGGCAAGGGCAACACGCTGGTGGTGGTGGAGCACGACGAGGACACGATCCGCCGCGCCGACCACATCATCGACATCGGGCCGAGCGCGGGAAAGCGCGGGGGTCGGGTCATCGCACAGGGGACGGCGGCGGATGTGACGGCGAACGAGGAGTCGCTGACGGGGCGGTACCTGCTGCATGCGATGCGGCATCCGGTGAAGCCGCGGCGGGGGGTTGACGGGGGAGCGCCCCCACCCCAACCCTCCCCCGGAGGGGGAGGGAGCAAGACCGCCGGAGCGAAGGGGAGCAAGGCCGCGGCGCGCGTTTCACTCCCTCCCCCTCCGGGGGAGGGCGGGGGTGGGGGCGCTCCGCAGCCCAACGGGCAACTGCGACTGCGCGGCGCCGACCTCCACAACCTGCAGAAGGTCGACGTCGACATCCCCCTCAAGCGCCTGGTCGCCGTGACCGGCGTGTCCGGCTCGGGCAAGTCGACGCTGGCGCGCGACGTGATGCTGCACAACGTTCAGGCGGCGGTGCAGCAGCGCAGCACCAAGGCCGGCCGCGATGCCGACGACCGCGGCAGGCACGCGGTGTGGAGCGGCTGCACCGCGCTCGACGGCTACCAGGCCATCGACCGCGTGCTCGAAGTCGACCAGACGCCGATCGGCAAGACGCCGCGCTCGTGCCCGGCCACCTACATAGGCTTCTGGGACACCATCCGCCGGCTGTTCGCCGACACGCTGGAGGCCAAGGCGCGCGGCTACGGCCCGGGGCGCTTCTCCTTCAACACTGGCGAGGGCCGCTGCCCGACCTGCGAAGGCCAGGGCGTGCGCACCATCGCGATGAGCTTCCTGCCCGACGTGAAGGTGCCGTGCGAGTCCTGCCACGGTGCCCGATTCAACCCCGAGACGCTGGCCGTCACCTGGCGCGGCAAGAGCATCGGCGACGTGCTGCAGATGGAGGTGGACGAGGCGGTGGAGTTCTTCGCCTCCATGCCCAACATCAGCCATCCGCTGCAGCTGCTCAAGGACGTGGGCCTGGGCTACCTCACGCTGGGCCAGCCTTCGCCCACCTTGTCCGGTGGCGAGGCGCAGCGCATCAAGCTGGTGACCGAGCTGTCCAAGGTGCGCGACGACGTCACCCGGCGCGGGCAGAAGCCGCCACACACGCTGTATGTGCTGGACGAGCCGACCGTGGGCCTGCACATGGCCGACGTGGAGAAGCTGATCCGCGTGCTGCACCGGCTGGTGGACGGCGGGCACAGCGTGGTGGTGATCGAGCACGACCTCGACGTGATCGCCGAGGCCGACTGGATCATCGACCTCGGCCCCGAGGGCGGCGGTGAAGGCGGCCGCGTCGTGGCCGCGGCGCCACCGGAGGAGGTGGTGCGCTTGATGACGCACACGGGGCGGGCGCTGCAGCCGGTGCTGGAGCGGGTTTAGCCGAAGCGGATGCGCTGCGCTCGCTGCCCGGCATGCTCGGCGAGCTCGTGGTCCCGGCCCACCGGAGCAGCCGAAAGACAGTGTGGAAACACCGGTCCCGGCGATAGATTGACCCGCCTCGGCGCATGCAGGCGCCACGCCATGACGTCGTATCCCGGAGCGGCCGCAGGAGTTTGCGATCCATCCCGTCATGGTGGGCCTGCCGGCGCGGCCCCCTCCAGGAGAGATGCATGCCTTTCGCGAATTTCAGCGACATCCGCTCGTTGATCGATGGCACCGAACAGAAGCCGGGCGGCTTGACGGTCCATTTCAAGTGTCCAGGATCCGGCCGTATCGTCGAAGCAAGCGGCAGCTTTCCCGACAGTCCTGCCCGTCGCTTCACCCAGACGGCGGTCGGCAGCACCCTGCGGGCGCTGCTCCACCAGCTGAGCGGCGTCATCCGGCGCCGGACCGGCATCTACATCCCCCTGGGCAATGCGTTCCAGACCCATGACGTCCCGGGCGGCGGGAGTGGTTTCGCGACGGAGTCCGACCGGCAGGCGGCCACGCTCGCTGCATTCCGGTCCGTCGCCCAGCATCCCGGCATGCCGCGGCTGCGCGGCAGGTTCAATTTCGAAGACGGCCGGTGGGTCTTCGTCGAGTAGAGGGGACGCAGCACATGGCCAACAAGCAGCTGACCCGGGAGGAATACTCCGCGGAACTCGCGAGCCTCGCCGATCACTTGAAAAGCAACCACGAGCTCGGCGGCTTCCAGCGCTTCTGGGAAACGCCGAACGACTACCAGCGCTGGACGATGGACAACGCGTTCTGGGACATCGTGAAGCAGTTTCCGCCGCTCGTTGCCGCAGCCGGGAAGTTCCAGAAACCGGACGGCGGCGGCCGGTGGATCTGGAAGATCGTCTCGCCGGAACTGATGCAATCGATCTTCGGCGAAGAGGCCGACCGCCTCGCAGCCAGCCTGAACGAGTTGAGCACGGTCGACTGGAGCACGCGGTTCACACACCGGGACCGGCAGTTCCAGGAGATCGAAGCGCGCATGCTGGCCTACCGCCGCTACCGGGAGTTTGTCGCCGGACTCCAAGCGGCCGGCGTGACGCAGTACAAGACGGCACTCACCGACCACGGCCTCTCGGCCAGGGAGCTGAAGGACCTGGACACATTCATCGCCGGGAAAGCGGGGGACATCGACAAGGCCCGGAATCCAGACGCGAAGGAGCCGCTGTTCGAGGCGCCGAAGGCAGGCCGGCACCCCAGGTTCGACGACACGGAATACACGCTCTACCTGAGGGAGCTCGGGGCGAAGTACCGGGACGTTCTGGAAAGCATGACGGGCTCCAGCGGCATGTCGCTGGACGATACGCAAGTCGAGAGGATGATGGCGAAGCTCGAGGACTTCGATTACGCCGAAGTCAGCGCCACGCTCGGCGCGCAAAAGCGCTGGCCGCCGCAGGACGAGCATGGTTTGAACGCAAAGACGTACGAACTGCTGGCGAAGCTCCCGCAGGCGTTCGCCAGGGCTTTCGAGGAACAAACGGCCAAAGCCATCCAGGACGCCATCCAGAACAGCCTGCAGTTGTTCAAGAGCAGCGAAGCCTCGTCCCGGAGCTGGGCCTTCGACAGGCTGCGCCACCTGAAGAACCTGCTGCGCTGGCTGTCGCGGAAGATCCCGATCGAGTCCCAGGCATTCATCGACGCGCGAACGGCAATCGCGCGCGAGTTCGATCCGCGTTGGGCGGCAATGTCTGCCGGCCCGCTGCACGAGGAGTACATGGGGCAGATCAGGTTCTCCGACAGCAATGCGCTGCCGCTGACCGGCGAGTGGCCGCAGACGCTGAACCCGGCCAGGGACTGCATCTACGCCCACGTGTTCCTCGACAAGGCCATCAAGGACGTGGCGACGGGCAATATGCTCTTCGTCGAAGCGGGCGATCAGCGCTATCAGTTCGGCCTGCAGGCTCTCCCGGGCGACTCCGCCTACCTGTGTGTCTCGGTCCTGCCGGAGAACGGGCGCAACCCCGACCTGATCCGGACGCTGGGCAAGGCCTTGCTCGCCGCCACCGGCGAACTCGAGTTCGTGGTCACGCCCATCGTCGAACGCTCGGCCGTCGGCACGCTCAGGATGAAGATGTCCAAGGCCGATGCCGCCCGGCTGCCGGCCCGCATCGAGGAACTCGCCGCGAAGGCGGATGCCAACCGCACCGCCGCGGCGGTGCTGCCTGAAAGCTTCGCCAAAGGACAGAAGTGGCCCTACAAGGACGAAGTGCTCACGCCGGAAAGGGTCCGGGCAGCGATCGAGACGGCCTGGGCGCACAACCGGGGCGAAGAGATCGACGTTCTGCACATGCGCGTCAATCACTACCGACCGGGTTACGAATGGGACCTGGAGGTCGGCCCGCTCCAGGTGCCGGTAGCACGCCTGGTCTTCTCGTACATCGGCATCGTTTTCCAGCACAAGGGCAAGGTCTTCGCCGTGGAAGACGGCATCCAGGTCCGGCAATTCTGGAAAGGGTTCGGCCAGGGTTACGGCGACGACCTCAACATCCTGTTCTGGGGCGCCAAGCCGTTCCAGCTGTCGCCCGAACAAGTCCAGCGCATCGTGAAATAGCGCCCGCCGCGGGCGCGGCGAAATGCCGGAAAGTGCGCGGGCTCGACCGAGGGGTGCGCCGGAATGACGAGAATTCCCCTATGCACGTCTTCTTCAACCAGCACCACGCCCTCCACCACGGCCGGCACGAGATGTTCCGCGGCGAGCTGGTGCCATGCTTCGAGGTGCCGGCGCGCGCGGACTTCGTGCTCGAGGAACTGCAGCGGCGGAACCTGGGCGCGCTCGCCCAGGCGCCCGACATTGCGCTCGCGACGCTCGAGCGCGTGCATGCGCCGCGCTACCTCCAGTTCCTCTCCACCGCCTGGGACGAATGGGTGGCGCTCGACCCGAAGAACGCGCAGCGCGACGCGCTGCCCTCGTACTGGCCGATCCGCACCTTCCGCAGCGACGTGCTGCCGGCCAGCTTCCCGGCCCGCATGGGCCTGTTCTCCTTCGATGCCGGCTCGCCGATCACCGCCGGCACCTGGACCGCGGCGCGCCAGGGCGCGGCCTGCGCGGTCGCCGGCGCGCAGCGCCTGCTGCAGGGCGATCGCGCCGCGTTCGCGCTGACGCGCCCGCCCGGCCACCACGCGGGCGCCGACTTCTTCGGCGGCTACTGCTTCCTCAACAACGCGGCCCTCGCCGCCCAGGCGCTGCGCGACGGCGGCCTGGCCCGCGTGGCCATCCTGGACGTCGACTACCACCACGGCAACGGCACTCAGGCCATCTTCTACGAGCGGCCCGACGTGTTCTTCGCCAGCGTGCACGGCGATCCGCACACCGAGTACCCGTACTACCTGGGCTACGCCGACGAGCGCGGCGCGGGTGCGGGCGCAGGCTTCAACCTCAACCTTCCGCTGCCGCGCGGCACCGGCTGGCCGCGCTGGCGGGAGGCGCTGGGCCAGGCGCTGCAGGCCATCACCGGCTTCGGCGCGCAGGCCCTGGTGGTCTCGCTCGGCCTGGACACCTTCGAGGCCGACCCGATCTCCGGCTTCGCGCTGCGCAGCGACGACTACCTGCGCATGGGCGAGGCGCTGGCCGCGGCTGGCCTGCCCACGCTGTTCGTCTTCGAAGGCGGGTATGCGGTCGCCGAGGTCGGCGTCAATGCAGTCAACGTGCTGCAGGGCTTCGCGCAGGCCGGCTGAGGTCGCGAGAAACAGAACACAGAGGCACGGAGGCACAGAGGAACACAGAGGTTCTCAGGAAAATTTCTTCTTCCTCCTCCTCTTTTCTCTGTGCCTCCGTGCCTCTGTGTTCTGTTCCCGACGCGTTGGCGACACGCAGGGGGTGAATCCCGATGCGGCGCTTCGCCGGTTGGCTTCAAATCGACCGCTTTGCGATTCGATCCAAGGAGACCCGATGCGCCGCCGACAACTCATCCAATTCGCCGCCGCGGCGGCGGCCACGCCCGCGCTGCCTGCCTTCGCCCAAGGCGCGGGCGGCTTCCCGAGCAAGCCGATCCGCCTGCTGGTCGCCTTCCCGGCCGGCGGCCCGACCGACATCACGATGCGCCAGCTGGCCGACAACGCCGGCAAGCTGCTGGGCCAGCCCATCGTCGTGGAGAACAAGCCCGGGGCCGGCGGCACGCTGCCCGCCCAGCAGCTGCAGACCTCGCCGGCCGACGGCTACCTGCTGGCCCAGATCCCGCTGGGCGTGTTCCGCCTGCCCTACACCACCAAGATCACCTGGGACCCGGTCAAGGACATCGCCTACGTCATCAACGTGACCGGTTATGCCTTCGGCATCGTGGTGCCGACCGACAGCCCCATCAAGAACTGGAACGACTTCGTCACCTATGCCAAGGCCAACCCGGGCAAGCTGAGCTACGGCTCGACCGGCACGCTGACCAGCCCGCACCTGACCACCGAGCTGATCGCGCAGAAGCTGGGCATCCAGCTCAACCACGTTCCGTACAAGGGCAGCGCCGACCTTGCCCAGGCCATCGTCGGGGGCCATGTCATGGCGGCGGCCGACTCGACCGGCTTCGCCCCGCTGGTGCAGTCGGGCAAGCTGCGCGTGCTCAACACCTGGGGCGAGAAGCGGCTGGAGAAGTTCGCCGATGCGCCCACGCTCAAGGAACTGGGCCTGGACATCGTGCAGAACTCGCCCTTCGGCCTGGGTGCGCCGCGCGGCACGCCGCCCGAGGTGGTGGCGAAGTTGCACGACGCCTTCAAGAAGGCGATGGAAGACCCGAGCTACACCCAGGCGCTGGCACGCTACGACATGCTGCCCATGTACATGAGCTCCACGCAGTACACCAAGTTCGCGCAGGACACCTTCGCGATCGAGAAGGCCCTGGTGGAGAAGCTGGGCCTGGCCAAGCCCAACTGAGTTCTGGCCGCGAGCCGGTGGCGGGCCGGGGATCATCAGCGTCGTCTGACGCCCGAACGCGGCCCCGCTGCGGCCGGGCAGCGGGGGGCGGAGCGACAATCCGCCCATGCCCGCGCACAAGCCGCTCGTCTGGCTGCCGGCCTGCCATCGCCACCTCGACCTGTCCGACCCCGGCGGCTACACCGTTCTGGCGGACCGCTATGCCGCGGCCGTTTGCGAGCTCGGGCTGCAGCCGGTGCTGTTCCCGATGGCCGGGGCGGGCGATGTCGGCAACCTGCTGCCGCTGGTGGATGGCGTGTTGCTCACCGGTTCGCCTTCCAACGTCGAGGCCACGCACTTCGGTGCCCTCGCGCTCGACACCGACCTGCTGGATCCGCGCCGCGATGCGCTCACCATGGCCCTGGTGCGTGCCGCGCTGGCCGACGGCACCCCGCTGTTCGGCGTCTGCCGCGGCCTGCAGGAGATGAACGTCGCGCTCGGTGGCACGCTGTACCAGCGGGTGCACGCCGAGCAGGGGCTGATGGACCACCGCGAGCCGGAATCCGACAGCCTGGAGGAGCAGTTCGCCGAGCGCCACGAGGTGCTGCTGGCGCCCGGCAGCGCTTTCGCGCAGTGGGCGGGGGGCACTCGGGCGCAGGTGAATTCGCTGCATGGGCAGGGCATCCGGCGGCTGGGCGAAGGGCTGGTGGCGGAGGCCCATGCGCCCGATGGTTTGATCGAAGGAGTGCGGGTCACGCACGCTTCGGCCTTCGCGTTCGGGGTGCAGTGGCATCCGGAGTGGCGGCATGACTCCAATGCGTTCTACGCGAGGACGCTGGAGGCGTTTGCGCAGGCCTGCCGAGAGCATTGTCGGCGGAGGACGCAGTGAGGTAGGGGCTTGCTGGGCGCTTCGGGGTGCGCGGCAGGCGGTGCCTGCCGCGTGGGAACGGTGTGCAGGTGCGGACACGATCGAACCCGGACCGCGCTGCTTGCTTCGTCCTCGGAGCGCCCCCACCCTGCCCTCCCCCGGAGGGGGAGGGGAAAGACAAGGGGCCCGGACCGAGGCACGCGGACAACGAGCAGCGGCTATTCCTCCCTCACCCTCCGGGGAGGGTTGGGGTGGGGGCGCTGGCGGTGGAGAGCGCAGTGCGAGACTCCCTGGGCCCCGCCGGGGACCCCTGCCGCAGGCCACGGACAGCAATGAGCAGAAAGCAGCCTCAGCGCAACGACAACACCGCCCGCGCCACCTCCGAAAACCCCGCCCCCCGCTCTCCCTCCGTCACATACGCCGGCTCATGCGACAGCTGCCCCGCGAACCGCCGGATGTTCGCCACCCCCACGCTGTGCGGAAAGTGCTCGAACATCAGCACGTCGTTCGTCGAGTCGCCCACATAGACCCAGCGCCCGATCTGCGCATCCAGGTCCAGGTCCAGCAGCGTCCGCGCGATCCAGCGCGCCCCCGACAGCTTGTGGTGCGCCCCATACCAGCCGTTGATGTGGATCGAGCTGACGGTCGCATTCATCCCTTCGCTGCGCATCAGCGCCACGACCTCGTCGATGCGCTCCTGCGGCAGCTGGGTGAACTCGCTGTGGTCGATCGCGATGTCGGTTTCACGCCCCGCGCTGTCCTGCGCGCGACGGGCGCCGGGCACCTCACGCTCGATGCGCGCCAGCACGCGCTGCATGCGAGCGAAGTTCTCCGCGCGCTCGGCCGAGGGCTGCTGGTACAGCTTGCGCAGCCGGCCGCCGGCCACGCGCACCAGCGCCACCGCCCCGTTCTCCGCGACGATGGCGTCCACCGGCCAGGCCTGCGCGAATGGCTCGCTCCAGCCCACGGGACGGCCGGTGATGGGGATCACGTGCAGGCCCGCGGACTTGAGCGCGCCGAGCGCGGCCAGGGCGTCGGCCGTGATCGCGCCCTCGGTCGTGAGCGTGTCGTCGATGTCGGTGAAAACGCCGAGGACGCCGCGGCGGGCGTCCTCGGGCCAGGAGCGAAGGGGCGGGATGTGCTGGGTCAAGGTTGCAGGCGGCGCCCGTTCCAGCCGGGCTGGTACATCGGGGAATCCGCCGGAGGGGCCTCCGGCCGGTCGAGCAGGGACGCGCCCCCGGATTGTTGCAGCACCGAGGCGGCGAAGGCCGTCGCCGTGCCGGTGGGGCAGTTGCCGGTGTCGATGTGGTTCAGCGCCGCGGCCAGCAGAGGCTCGCTGGTGCTGCCCAGCGAGGTGCGCGGGTTCTCGGCCACGCGGCACTGCACCGGGAAACCGTCCTGGTAGTCGCCGAAGCCGGCGGCGTTGTAGACCTGGAACTCGATCGGGAAGTACGCCTGGCCGCAATTGTCCTTGCGGTAGAAGCCGTAGGGCTTGCCGCAGGTGCGGTCGCCCACCAGGATCACCTGCACGCCGACGCCGCGCAGGCTGTTGACGATGGACTCGCTGGCCGAGCAGGTCAGCTGCGACGTCAGCACGTACAGCCGCGGCAGCGACAGCTGGGGCAGGGGATGGCCCAGGGCGTACGTGGACTCTTCGCGCTGCACCCGCGTGCTGAAGAGGAAGGTCTCGGTCGCGCTCTCCGAGGAGCGACGGTCGTTGAAGCGCACGCTCTCGAACAGCTGGCCGTCGACGGCCGGGCCGGCCACCATGGCCGCAGCCGTCTGCGCGACGTAGATGAAGCCGCCGGCGTTGTAGCGCAGGTCCAGCACCAGGTCCTGGATGGCGCTGTTGCGCAGGCTGGTGAAGGCGGTGATCAGCGCATCCTGCGCGCCGCGGCTGTGCTCGTTGAACAGCACGTAGCCGACCTTGCGGCCGTTGCCGCTGCGCACCGTGCGCACCAGCGGCACGGGGTTGGCCGACGAGGCCATCGCCGCCGCGGCCGCCGCGTCCGACACGTTCTGCATCACGTCGGCGGCGGCGCTGCTCATCGTCATGCTGAAGCGGTCGCGGGGCCGGCCGGTGGCGTCGGGCGTGCGCACCAGCAGCGCGTCGAAGTAGCCGGGCAGCGAGCCGTGCTGCTGCGTGTCGGCCTCCTGGATCTCGTTGGCCCAGAGGTAGGCCTCGTGCATGTAGCTGCGCAGCCAGCGCTGCTGGCCGTCCACCGTGCACTGGCCGGCGAGCGTGGACGATTCGGGGAAGAGGCCGCTGGAGACCAGGGCGGTGGCGGTGTCACCGGTGGTGCCACCCCCGCCGCCGCCGCAGGCGGCCAGCAGGAGCGTCAACGACGCGGCGGTCAGGAGGGCTGCTGCCCGGCGCAGCGCGGCGACATGTAACACGGCTCGACTCCACGATGGAGCGGCCGATTATTGCTGGGCTTGAGCGGCGATCAGTGCTGGAGCGCGAGCCCGGCGTGTTCCCGCAACAGGTGGAAGCGGATCTTGGGGAATCGTTCCTGGGCCAGCCGCACGTCGTACGGCGAAGTGCAAAGAAATGCCAGGGCGTCCGCGGCATCCAGCGCCATCCGCTGCGGGTAGGCGTCGGTGAAGGCGCGCAGCTCGGCCGGCGTCTCGGCGCTGATCCAGCGGGCGCCGGTGTACTGGCAGCCTTCCAGCCTGATGTCGGCGTCGTACTCGGTCTTCAGGCGGTGCTGCACCACGTCGAACTGCAGCTGGCCGACCGCGCCCAGCAGCATCGCGCCGCCCGCCTGGGGCCGGAACACCTGGATCGCGCCTTCCTCGCCCAGCTGGGCCAGGCCCTGCTGCAGCTGCTTGGTGCGCAGCGGGTTCCTCAGCAGCACCGTCATGAACAGCTCGGGCGCGAAGAAGGGCAGGCCGGTGAACTGCAGGTTGGCGCCGTCGGTGATGGTGTCGCCCAGCTGCACGCCGCCGTGCGTGGTGAAGCCGATGATGTCGCCGGCATAGGCCTCGTCCACCGCCTCGCGCCGCTGCGACAGGAAGGTGACCACCGAGGTCGGCCGCAGCTCCTTGGCGGTGCGCTGCACCTTGAGCTTCATGCCCGGCGTGTACCGGCCCGAGGCCATGCGCACGAAGGCGATGCGGTCGCGGTGGTTGGCGTCCATGTTGGCCTGCACCTTGAACACCACGCCGGCGAACGAGGGCTCGTCCGGCTCCACCACCTTCTCGACCGGCTGCCGGTTGACGATCAGCGAACTCTTGCGGGCCTGCGGCGGCGGCGCGATGTCCACCAGCGCCTCCAGCACTTCCATCACGCCGAAGTTGTTGACGCCCGAGCCGAAGAACACCGGCGTCTGCCTGGCCTGGAGGAAGGCCTGGTGGTCCCACTCGGGCGACGCGCCCGCGGCCAGTTCCATGCTCTCGGCGGCCGCTTCGTACTCGCCGCCGAAGCGGCCGCGCAGCGTGTCGGCGTCCGACAGCGGGATGGTCTCGAAGTCCTGCGGGCGGCGCTCGCTGCCCGACTCGAACACCGTCATGGCCTGGGTGCGCAGGTTCATGATGCCGCCGAAGCTCTTGCCCTTGCCGACCGGCCAGGTCATGGGCACGCAGGGCATTCCGAGTTCGCGCTCGACCTCGTCCAGGATGTCCAGGGGCTCGCGCACCTCGCGGTCCATCTTGTTGACGAAGGTGATGATGGGCGTGTTGCGCTGGCGGCAGACCTCGATCAGCCGCCGGGTCTGCGCCTCCACGCCGTTGGCCGCGTCGATCACCATCAGCGCCGAATCGACGGCGGTGAGCACCCGGTAGGTGTCTTCCGAGAAGTCCTTGTGGCCCGGCGTGTCCAGCAGGTTGATCACGTGGTCGCGGTACAGCATCTGCATCACCGAGGAGGCGACCGAGATGCCGCGCTGCTTCTCGATCTCCATCCAGTCGCTGGTGGCGTGTCGCGACGCCTTGCGGCCCTTCACGGCGCCCGCGATCTGGATCGCGCCGGAGAACAGCAGCAGCTTTTCCGTCAGCGTGGTCTTGCCCGCGTCGGGGTGGGAAATGATGGCGAAGGTTCGGCGGCGCCGGGTTTCGGCGGCAAAGGGCGAGGCGGACACGGGGAGTTGGGACTTTCGATGCGAGGCCGATGAGCTGCAAAGCGTTTCAGCCAGGCCCGTATTGTCGCCCAACGGGGTAGTCTGGCCCGATGGCGCCCGCATCCCGCAGCACCGTGCTCCCCGTCGGCGGCCGCGAGGTCGCGGTCAGCAACCCGGACAAGCTGCTGTTCCCCGAGGCCCGGCTCACCAAGCTGGACCTGGTGACCTACTACGTGGCCGTCGCCGAGGGCGCGCTGCGCGGCGCCGGGGGACGGCCCTGCGTGCTCAAGCGCTACCCGGACGGCGTGGGCGGCGAATCCTTCTTCCAGAAGCGCGCGCCGGCCAACCGGCCCGAGTGGGTCGAGGTGAGCACGATCCACTTTCCCTCCGGCCGCACCGCCGAGGAGGTGGTGCCGCGCGAGGCGGCCACGTTGGCGTGGATGGCCAACCTGGGGTGCCTGGAGCTGCACCCGCATCCGGTGCGCGCCGGCGACCTGGAGCATCCCGACGAACTGCGCGTGGACCTCGACCCGGTGCCGGGCGTCGAGTGGCCGCAGATCCGCGAGGTGGCCGAGGTCGCGCGCGACGTGCTGCAGGAGCACGGGCTCGTCGGCTGGCCCAAGACCTCGGGTTCGCGCGGCGTGCACGTGCTGGTGCGCATCGAGCCCCGCTGGGGCTTCGATCCCGTGCGCCGCGCCGCATTGGCGCTGGCGCGCGAGGTCGAGCGCCGAGTCCCGGCGCTGGCCACCAGCGCGTGGTGGAAGGAGCAGCGGCACGGCGTCTTCGTGGACTACAACCAGAACGCCAAGGACCGCACCGTGGCCTCGGCCTATTCGGTGCGGCCGCGGCCCGACGCGCGCGTGTCCACGCCGGTGACCTGGGACGAGCTGCGGGCCTGCGACCCGGCCGACTTCACGCTCAAGACCGTGCCGGCCCGGCTGGAGGAGATCGGCGATCCGCACGCGGGCATCGACGAAGCCGTGGGCTCGCTGGACGCGCTGCTGGAACTCTCGGCCCGGCAGGAGAGCGAGGGGCAGGGCGATGCGCCCTGGCCGCCGCACTACCGCAAGCAGGCGGGCGAACCGCCGCGGGCGCCGTCGTCGACGCGCAAGGCCAAGCCGAAATGAGGGCCGACGCAGGGTTCCTGCGCGAGCGCTCGCAGCGCGTGGTCAATGCTCCCCGGCCGCCACCGCAGCGTCCGGCTTGACCCGTCGCAGCAGCGCCATCATCTCGCCTTCGATGCGGCGCAGCGCCTCGGGCGTGTGGCCTTCGAAGCGCAGGGTGAGCACCGGCACGGTGTTGGAGGCCCGCACCAGGCCGAAGCCGTCGGGCCAATCCAGCCGCAGGCCGTCGAGGGTGCAGACCTGCGTGCCCTGGGGCGGCGCAGCGGCGACCCGCGCCGCCAGCTCGGTTGCGACGCGGTGCGCTTCGCCTTCGGCGCAGGGCACGTGCAGCTCCGGTGTCGCGAAGCTGGTGGGCAGCGCCTCGAGCACCGCGCCCGGGTCCGCATGCCGCGACAGGATCTCCAGCAGCCTGGCGGCGGTGTAGGTGGCGTCGTCGAAGCCGTACCAGCGCTCCTGGAAGAACACGTGGCCGCTCATCTCGCCGGCCAGCGGCGCGCCCAGCGCCAGCATGCGGGCCTTCAGCCGGGCGTAGCCGCTGCGGTCCATGACCGGCCGGCCGCCCGCCGCGGCGATGGCCTCGGGCAGGCGCTGCGTGGACTTGACGTCGAAGACGATGGTCGCGCCGGGCTGGCGCGACAGCACGTCGCGCGCGAACAGGATCATCTGGCGATCCGGCCAGATGATCTGGCCGCCGGGCGTGACCACGCCGAGCCGGTCGCCGTCGCCGTCGAGCGCGAGGCCGAGGTCGGCGCCGGTCTCGCGCACGGCGGCGATCAGGTCGCGCAGGTTCTCCGGCTTGGCCGGGTCGGGATGGTGGTGCGGGAATTCGCCGTCCACCTCGGTGTAGAGCTCGACGACCTCGCAGCCCAGGGCGCGCAGCACCTGCGGCGAGGAGGCACCGGCCACGCCGCTGCCGCAATCGAGCGCCACCTTCAGCGGCCGGGCCAGGCGCACGTCGCCGGCGATGCGCCGGACGTAGTCGTCCGTGACGTCGACCGGGTGCACATGGCCGGTCGCGTCGGCCTGGGTCCACTCGTCGGCCTCGATCGCCTGGCGCAGCTGCTGCAGGTCCTGCTCGTGCAGGCCGCGGCCGGCCAGCACCAGCTTGAAGCCGTTGTCGTCGCGCGGGTTGTGGCTGGCCGTCACCTGGATGCCGCTGCCGGCCAGCGTGGCGGTGGCGAAGTACAGCATCGGCGTGGTGACCATGCCCAGGTCGATGACGTCGACGCCGGCCTGCGCCAGGCCGCGGATGAGGGCGGCCGACAGGTCCGGACCGCTGAGACGGCCGTCGCGCCCCACCGCCACCACCCGTTCGCCCTGCGCGCGCGCCGCCGTGCCGAAGACCCGCCCCAGGGTGAGCGCCAGCGATTCGTCCAGCGGCACCGGCACGCTGCCGCGGATGTCGTAGGCCTTGAACAGGCTGGCGACGGTCTTCATCGCGGGTGCCTTACGCGGCCTGGAACACCTGGGCCAACTCGAACGGCGAGGTGACCTCGAGCTGGTCGTAGCGGCAGTCCTGCGGCGGCTTGTCGTCCCGCCAGCGCAGGAAGGTGGTGGCGTGGCGGAAGCGCCGGCCCTGCAAGTGGTCGTACTTCACCTCGCAGACGCGCTCGGGCCGCAGCGGCTCCCAGCTCAGGTCCTTGCCGCCGCTCCAGCGCGACCTGGCGCCGGGCATGCGGTCGGCGTCGCCCACGCTGGCCTGGGCCCAGTCGCGCCAGGGGTGGTCGGCCAGCGCGTTCTCGCGCAGCGGCGCCAGTTCCTCCAGCAGTTGCCGCCGCTTGTCCATGGTGAAGGAGGAAGTGATGCCCACGTGCTGCAGCGCGCCGGCGTCGTCGTACAGGCCCAGCAGCAGGGAACCGACGGCTTCCTTCGTGTCCTTGTACCAGCGGAAGCCCGCCACCACGCAGTCGGCGGTGCGCGCGTGCTTGATCTTGAGCATCGCGCGCTTGCCGGGCTGGTAGGGCGCTTTCGCCGGCTTGGCGATCACGCCGTCCAGGCCCGCGCCCTCGAAGCGTTCCAGCCAGTCCTGCGCCTGCGCGCGGTCGGCGGTGACGGGCGTGAGGTACAGCGGCGCCTTGGCCTGGCCGAGCAGCCGCTCCAGGCGCGCGCGCCGCTCCTGCTGGGGCAGCTCGCCGATCGGCTTGCCGCCCGCCGCGATCAGGTCGAAGGCCACGAAGGCCGCCGGCGTCTCCTTGGCCAGCCTGCCGATGCGCGAGGCGGCCGGGTGGATGCGCTGCTGCAGCGCATCGAAGTCCAGCCCGGCGGTGCCGACCACCACGATCTCGCCGTCGAGGATGCAGCCGCGGGGCAACTGTTCCGCCAACACCTTCTCGAGTTCGGGGAAATAGCGGTTGAGCGGCTTGAGGTCGCGGCTCTGGATCAGCACGCCTTCGGCACTGCGGAAGACCAGGGCACGGAAGCCGTCCCACTTGGGCTCGAACAGGTAGCCCTCGCCGGTGGGAAGCTCGTCGGCGATCTTCGCCAGCATGGGTTCGATGGGCGACGAGAAGGGGGAAGCAGAGGACATGGAGGTTTGTACCGCAGGCCGGCGCGGCCGTGGGGGCATGGGGGGCCGCCCTTATAATCGTGGCCATCCGAGGAGCGTTGCAGCACCCATGCGGTGTGAGGCTCGGAACCTACAGCAACGACGCTCACCCACTGTCCTGTGAGGTGAGTCCCTAGAGGCCAGTGGTTGACCCGAAACACAGCTTTTGGAGCCTTCCATGAACGCCGTTCTCAAGCCCACCCCGGCGCACGATTGCGCCATCGCCGACCTGTCGCTGGCCGACTGGGGCCGCAAGGAAATCAGGATCGCCGAGACCGAGATGCCCGGCCTGATGGCAATCCGCGACGAGTTCGCCAAGAGCCAGCCGCTCAAGGGCGCGCGCATCACCGGTTCGCTGCACATGACCATCCAGACCGCGGTGCTCATCGAGACGCTGCAGGCGCTGGGCGCGCAGGTGCGCTGGGCCTCGTGCAACATCTTCTCCACCCAGGACCACGCCGCAGCGGCCATCGCCGCCGCCGGCACGCCGGTGTTCGCCATCAAGGGCGAGTCGCTGGAAGATTACTGGGACTACACGCACCGCATCTTCGAGTTCGCCGCCAAGGGCGAGAACGAAGGCCCCAACATGATCCTGGACGACGGCGGCGATGCCACGCTGCTGATGCACCTGGGCCAGCGCTGCGAGCAGGACCTGTCGCTGATCGACACGCACTCCAGCGAGGAAGAGCGCGTGCTGTACGCGTCCATCCGCAAGAAGCTCAAGGAAGACCCGACCTGGTACAGCCGCAAGGCCAGGGAAATCATCGGCGTCACCGAGGAAACCACCACCGGCGTGCACCGCCTGCAGGACATGGCCAACAAGGGCCTGCTGAAGTTCCGCGCGATCAACGTCAACGACTCGGTCACCAAGAGCAAGTTCGACAACCTGTACGGCTGCCGCGAATCGCTGGTGGACGGCATCAAGCGCGCCACCGACGTGATGGTGGCCGGCAAGGTGGCCCTGGTGTGCGGCTACGGCGACGTGGGCAAGGGCAGCGCGCAGGCGCTGCGCGCGCTGTCGGCCCAGGTGTGGGTGACCGAGATCGACCCGATCAACGCCCTGCAGGCCGCGATGGAAGGCTACCGCGTGGTCACGATGGACTACGCCGCCGACAAGGCCGACATCTTCGTGACGGCCACCGGCAACAAGGACGTCATCACTTACGCCCACATGGCGAAGATGAAGAACCAGGCCATCGTCTGCAACATCGGCCACTTCGACAACGAGATCGACGTCGCGTCGATCGAGAAGAAGTGCAAGTGGGAAGAGATCAAGCCCCAGGTCGACCACGTGATCTTCGAGGACGGCAAGCGGATCATCCTGCTGGCCAAGGGCCGCCTGGTGAACCTGGGCTGCGGCACCGGCCACCCGAGCTACGTGATGTCCTCGTCGTTCGCCAACCAGACGCTGGCGCAGATCGAGCTGTTCACCAAGCCCAAGGCCTACGAGACGGGCAAGGTCTACGTGCTGCCCAAGCACCTGGACGAGAAGGTGGCGCGGCTGCAGCTGTCCAAGCTGGGCGCGCAGCTCACCGAGCTGTCCGACTCGCAGGCTGCGTACATCGGCGTGGACAAGGCCGGTCCGTACAAGGCCGACACGTACCGCTATTGAGGATTCGTCGTCCCCGCGAAGGCGGGGACCCAGAGCTTCCGCATCTGGAGGCCCTGGATTCCCGCCTGCGCGGGAATGACGGTTTCCGTGGTTGGACCGACGCCATGCGCGCAGACCAGCTTCTCGTCGAACGCGGCCTCGCCGCTTCGCGCTCTCAGGCCCAGCGGCTGATCGCGTCCGGCTTGCGCTGGCGCGACGCGCGGGGCTGGCATGACGTGGCCAAGAACGGCGACGAAGTGCCCCAGGCGGCCGAGCTGGAACTGCTCGACGACGCCGAGGCGCGCTACGTCTCGCGCGGCGGGCTCAAGCTGGCAGGCGCGTTGCAGGCGGCGGGCCTGGACCCGCGTGGGTGGCGTTGCCTCGACGTGGGCCAGTCCACCGGCGGCTTCACCGACTGCCTGCTGCAGCGCGGCGCGGCGCAGGTGGTCGGCGTCGACGTCGGCCACGGCCAGCTGCACGAGCGGCTGCGGTCCGATCCGCGGGTGGTGTGCCTCGAGAAGGTGAATGCCCGTGAACTGGATGCGGCCTCGCTGAGACAGGCCGGCGTCGAGACGGGATTCGACCTCATCGTGGGCGACCTGTCGTTCATCTCGTCGACGCTGGTGCTGCCGGCCCTGGTGCCGTTGCTGGCGCCGGTCGGTCAGTTGCTCATGTTGGCCAAGCCGCAGTTCGAGCTGCAGCCGGGCCAGCTGGGCAAGGGTGGCATCGTGCGCGATGCGGCGCTATTTGATCAGGTGGAGCGGCGCGTCCGCGACGCCTGCGCGGCCTGCGGGCTGTCGGTGGCGGGCTGGTTCGACAGCCCGATCGCCGGCGGCGACGGCAACCGCGAATTCTTCGTACATGCAAGGAGGGGAGCATGAAAAAAGACAAGCTTCCGATCAGCCTGGAGTTCTTCCCGCCCAAGACCGAGGAGGGCGCGGTCAAGCTGCGTGCCGCCCGGCAGAAGCTGTATGCGCTGAAGCCCGAGTTCTGCTCGGTCACCTTCGGCGCCGGCGGCTCGACGCAGGAAGGCACGCTGGCCGCGGTCAAGGAGATCATGGCCGAGGGCTGCCCGGCGGCCCCGCACCTGTCGTGCATCGGCCAGTCGCACGAGACCATCCGCGAGCGGCTGGCGGCTTACGCGGCCGCGGGCGTTCAGCGCATCGTCGCGCTGCGCGGCGACCTGCCCAGCGGCTACGGCCTGGGCGGCGAGTTCCGCTACGCGAGCGACCTGGTGGCCTTCATCCGCAGCGAGACGGGGCGGCAGTTCCAGCTGGAGGTGGCGGCCTATCCCGAGGTGCATCCGCAGTCCAGGTCGGCGGATTCGGACCTGGCCGCCTTCATCGCCAAGGTGGAGGCGGGCGCGGACTCGGGCATCACGCAGTACTTCTTCAACGCCGACGCCTACCTGCGCTACGTGGATGAACTGCGCGGGCGTGGGGTCCAGGTGCCGGTGGTGCCGGGCATCATGCCGATCACCAGCTCCACCCAGCTGCTGCGGTTCTCCGATGCCTGCGGCGCGGAGATCCCGCGCTGGATCCGGCTGCGGCTGCAGGGCTTCGGCGACGACACCGAGTCGATCAAGGCGTTCGGCCTGGACGTGGTCACCGGGCTGTGCGAGCGCCTACGGGCCGAGGGCGTGCCGGGCCTGCACTTCTACACGATGAACCAGGCCGCCGCGACGCTCGAGATCGCCCGGCGTCTCGGGTTGTGATGCGCCTGTCGCACCAGCTCGCGGCCGCGGTGCTGGTCGGCGCTTCGCTCTCGGGCTGCGCGATCCCGCTGCCGCAGGCGCCGGACGATTCGGACCAGGAGCTGCTGCAGGAGCCGGCGACGGAAGCGGCCACGCCGTCGGGAGAAACGCAGCCGCTGCAACGCGGCATCGCGTCCTGGTACGGCCTGCCGTTCCACGGTCGCCGCACCGCCAACGGCGAGCGCTTCGACATGAACGCGCTGACGGCCGCGCATCCCACGCTGCCTTTCGGCACGCGGGTGAAGGTGCGCAGCCTGGTGAACGGACGCGAGGTCACGGTGCGCATCAACGACCGGGGGCCTTATGCGGCCGGGCGCATCATCGACCTGAGCCACGCCGCGGCCCGCGCCATCGGCCTGCTCAGCCGCGGGACCAAGGCGGTCTCGCTCACGGTGGTCGACTCCGGCGGGTGATCCCGCCGGCAGGGTGGCGCTTTCAGCCGCCCGCTTCCAGCACCTGACCCTTGCCGCGCCCACGGCCCAGGACATGCAGAAGTTGCGGCAGCGCTTCCTGCAGCGCGGGCTTGAGCGTGTGCGGCGGGTTGATCACGAACAGGCCGCTGGCCAGCAGCCCCGGCCGGTGCACCTCGCCCGGCGTGGGCGGCTGGTCGTCCTGGCCGATGGCCAGGCTGGCGTTCAGCCAGGGCTTGTGCGCCTGGTTGGCCAGCGTCTTGAGGCGGCGCGGCAGGTCGTGCGCCTCGGGCCGCGGGATGATCGGGTACCAGACGGCATAGGTGCCGGTGGCAAAGCGGTGCAGGCTGTCCTTGAGCGCCGCAACCACCTTGCCGTAGTCGCTCTTGATCTCGTAGCTCGGGTCCATCAGCACCAGAGCGCGGCGCGACGGCGGCGGCAAGAGCGCCTTGAGCGCCTCGAAACCGTCGGCCCGGTCCATGGTGACCTGGCGGCCGGCGTCCAGCTGGGCCACGTGGCCGGCCAGCGCCTTGCTGTCGCTGGGGTGCAGCTCGAACAGCTTGAGCTTGTCGCGGGTCTCGGTGCGCAGCAGCCGCTGGGCGAGGAAGGGCGAGCCGGGGTAGACGCGCATCTCGCCCTTGCGGTTGAAGGCGCGCACGTGCTCCAGGTAGTCGGCGATGGCCGGCGCCAGCGGCTGGCCGTCGATGGTGTCGTGCGTGCCCAGCGTCTCGGCGAGCTTGAAGATGCCGTGGCCGGCCTCGCCCGAGGTGCCGGCGTGGTCGCCGTCCAGGCGGTACAGGCCGGCGCCGGCGTGGGTGTCGATCACCCACAGGGCCGTTTCCTTCTGCGTCAGGTGCCGCAGGATCGCGACCAGCGCCACGTGCTTGAACACGTCGGCGTGGTTGCCGGCATGGAAGGCATGGCGGTAACTGAACATGCCCGCAATCGTACCCCCGGCCCACCCAGCCTTGCGGTAAGTCCTTGATTTATCGTAGAATCTCAGGCTTTCCGCAGCGCACAGTGGCCCCGCGACGGAAATTGGAAGTCGCGCGCGGATCCGTCCGGGTGCGACGGGGCAGGCAACTCGCCCCCTCCAGTACACCACCTAAGAGGTTCCCGGCAGAGGAACACCGACCGTGGAAAAGGGCCCTCGAACCATCCTCGAAAGCTATCCATGAAAACGTTCAGCGCCAAACCCGCTGACGTGAAGCACGAGTGGTTTGTGATTGACGCCACCGACAAGGTGCTCGGTCGGGTTGCCAGCGAAGCAGCCCTCCGTTTGCGCGGCAAGCACAAGGCCATCTACACGCCTCACGTCGACACGGGCGACTACATCGTCGTCATCAACGCCAGCAAGCTGCGCGTCACCGGTTCCAAGGAACTGGACAAGATGTACTACCGCCACTCGGGCTTCCCGGGCGGCATCTATTCCACCAACTTCCGCGACATGCAGTCCAGGCATCCTGGCCGCGCGCTCGAGAAGGCCGTCAAGGGCATGCTGCCCAAGGGGCCCCTGGGCTACGCCATGATCAAGAAGCTGAAGGTCTACGGCGGCACCGAGCATCCGCACACCGCCCAGCAACCCCAGCCGCTGGAAATCTGAGGAGCCCTAGATGATTGGTGAATGGAACAACGGCACCGGCCGCCGCAAGAGCAGCGTGGCCCGTGTCTTCCTCAAGAAGGGCAGCGGCAAGATCACGGTCAACGGCAAGGACATCGCACAGTTCTTCGGCCGCCAGACCTCGATCATGATCGCCCGCCAGCCCCTGATGCTGACCAACCACGCCGAGACGTTCGACATCCAGGTCAACGTGCATGGCGGCGGTGAGTCCGGCCAGGCCGGCGCGGTGCGCCACGGCATCACCCGCGCGCTGATCGACTACGACGCGGCCCTCAAGCCGCAACTGTCGGCCGCCGGCTTCGTGACGCGCGACGCCCGCGAAGTGGAACGCAAGAAGGTCGGCCTGCACTCCGCTCGCCGCCGCAAGCAGTTCAGCAAGCGCTAAGCGCCTGCCACCCGTTACAAAGCCGCACAAGTTCGCTTGTTGCGGCTTTGTCGTTTCAGGGCATCCTTGTTCCTAGCTCATGCGTTGGAAGTTGTTGCGCCGCCGGCTGACGATCAGTGCCCCCCAGGTCGCTGTGCGAAGTGCCATGCCCTGGCCCCTGCGCTGGGCCGGCGCCGCCGTCGGGCTGGGCTTCTGCGCCGCCATCTCGCTGTGGGCCTTCGAGAAGGGCAAGGACCTCGCGGGCCTGGACATCGGCGGCGTCCACCAGGAACTGGCCGAGCTGCGCGAAGAGGTGGCCAGGCTGCGCATCGAGCGCGACAAGGCCCAGTCGCTGGTCAACACATCCGGAAGCATGATGACGGCCGAGCGCTCCACCCAGGAGCGGCTCGCGGCCCACATGCGCATGCTCGAGGCCGAGAACCGCGCGCTGCGCGACGACCTCGGCTTCTTCGAAAAGCTCATGCCCGCCAGCGGTGCCGAGACGCTGGCCATCCGGGGCCTGCAGGCCGAGGTGCTGGGCGGCCAGCTGCGCTGGCAGGTGCTGGTCATCCAGCCGGCCAAGCACGCACCGGAATTCCGGGGGCGCCTGCACCTCACCGTCGCCGGTTTGCTCGACGGCAAGCCCTGGACCATGGACCTGCCGGACAGCCCCCACGACCTTCGGTTCCGCCAATACCGCCGTCTGGAAGGCATGGCCAACCTGCCTGAGCAGGCCGTGGTAAAAAACGTGTCCGCCAAGGTGGTGGAAGGTTCCGCCACCCGGGCCGTGCAGAGCATCAAGCTCGGCGGCGCCTGAAACACAACAACGACAGTCCGAGGAGTCCACCATGTTCGGCAAGAAGGCCCAGCCCCCCATCAAGAGCCTGATCGCGCACGGCAGCCGTGTGGAAGGCAACCTGAAGTTCACCGAAGGCCTGCGGATCGACGGCGAGGTGGTGGGCGACATCCGCGCCATGACCGAGGAGCCCAGCATGCTGGTGATCTCCGAGGCGGCCGTGGTGCAGGGCGAGATCCACGCCGACCACGTTATCGTCAACGGGACCGTGCGCGGCCCGATCTTCGCCACCGAACTGCTGGAACTGCAGCCCAAGGCGCATATCGAAGGAGATGTGTCCTACCGGGCCCTGGAGATGCACCAGGGCGCCGTCATCTCCGGTCAGTTGAAACCCCTGGTCATCAGTGAGGAAAAGCCCTTACTGAAGCTGGCGGCAAACAACCAGTAGCCTGAATTCCCGAGCGAATTGCCCTACCATTCGCTCTTCCGAGGAACATCCATGAGCGCAGTAGCCGAAACCGTCCAGACTGAAATGCCCGCCCCGCTGGTCTTCACCGACAGCGCCGCGGCCAAGGTGGCCGACCTCATCGCCGAGGAAGGCAACCCCGACCTCAAGCTGCGCGTGTTCGTGCAGGGTGGAGGCTGCTCGGGCTTCCAGTACGGCTTCACGTTCGACGAGATCGCCAACGACGACGACACGGTGATGAGCAAGAACGGCGTGTCCCTGCTGATCGACGCGATGAGCTACCAGTACCTCGTCGGTGCCGAGATCGACTACAAGGAAGACCTGCAGGGCGCCCAGTTCGTCATCAAGAACCCGAACGCCAGCACCACGTGCGGCTGCGGTTCCAGCTTCAGCGTCTGACGCTCAGGCGGGCCAGATTCCCCCCAGCACACGGGCGCCTCGGGCGCCCGTGGTGCTTTGGAGCTCCAGCTTCTCGCGCAGCACGGTCTTGCGGGCCAGCCAGGCGAAGGCCGTGGCCTCGACCTGCAGCGGCGGCAGGCCGGCATCGGCGCTGGACACCACCTGCGTTGCCGGCAGTTGGGCCTGCAGCCGACCCATCAGGTGCATGTTGAGCGCGCCGCCACCGCAGACGATCAGCCGGCCCAGCCGTGCTTCGTGCCGGAGCACATCGGCGCTGCAGGCGCTCGCCGTCAGCTCGGCCAGCGTGGCCTGCACCTGCTGAGGCGAGAGGGTCGGGAACCCGGCCAGCCGCTGCTGCAGCCAGGCTTCGTTGAACAGGTCACGGCCCGTGCTCTTGGGCGGCGCCTTGGCGAAGAAGGGCTCGGCCAGCAGCGCCTGCAGCAAGCCTGCGTGCGGGGTCGCGCCGGCCGCCCAGGCGCCCTCCGCGTCGTAAGGCTGGCCCCGATGGCGCTGGATCCAGCCGTCCATCAGGCCGTTGCCGGGGCCGCAGTCGAAGCCGAGCATCGTGCCGTCGGCCCGCAGCAGCGTGAGGTTGGAGATGCCGCCGATGTTGAGCACGCCGATCGCCTCGCCCGCGCGGCCGAAGAGGGCGCGGTGGAAGAACGGTGCGAGCGGCGCCCCCTGGCCGCCGGCCGCGACGTCACGCGTGCGGAAGTCCGCGACCACGTCGATGCCGGTGAGTTCGGCCAGCAGGGCCGGCTGGCACAGCTGCACGGTGTAGCCGGTGCCGTCGAACTCCTGCGGCCGATGGCGAACGGTCTGGCCGTGGGCGCCGATCGCGCGAACGCTGCCTGCAGCCACGCCGCTGGCCGAGAGCAGCTCGGCCACGACGGCGGCATAGACCTTCATCAGCGCATTGGCCGCCAGCTCCCCGCGGTGGATCTCGTCGGCGCCCGATCGATTGAGCGCCAGCAGTTCCGCCTTGAGCCCGGGATCGAACGGCGCGCTCGCATGCGCCAGCGCGCGCAGCCCGCCCGAGAAGTCCGCCAGCACGCCATCGACCCCGTCGAGCGAGGTGCCCGACATCAGGCCGATGTAGATCTCGGACACGGCAGGGCCCCGCGGGGGCCTACTCGGCGCTGGCGACGGTGGACGACGCGGCCGTGAGCTGCGCGCGCATCGAACGCGCCAGGCGCTCGAAGTTCGGGCGGGCGGCGGCCGTCAGCGTCACGCCCTGGTGGCGCTTGGCGACCTGGACCGGGTCCTGGTGCACGCCGTTGGAGCGGAACTCGAAGTGCAGGTGCGGGCCTGTGGCCCAGCCCGTCGCACCGACCGCGCCGATGCGCTGGCCCTGCGAGACGTTCTGGTGCGGCCGCACGTCGATGCGGCTCAGGTGGGCGTAGACGGTCAGGTCGTTGGCGTTGTGCTTGACCATGACGACGTTGCCGAAGCCGTTCTGCCAGCCGGCGAATTCGACCGAACCGTCCCCGACGGTGCGCACCGGCGTGCCGCTGGGCGCGCCGTAGTCCACGCCCAGGTGCGCGCGCCAGCGCTGCAGGATGGGATGGAACCGCATCGCGAACCCGCTGGTGACGCGCGAGAACTCCATCGGCGAAGCCAGGTAGGAGCTGGTCAGGCTCTTGCCGTCCAGCGAGTAGTAGCCGCCCTTGGCGCCCGGCTCCTGGAACCAGACGGCGTGCAGGGTCTTGCCGTTGTTGACGAACTCGACCGACAGCACTCGCCCGGTGCGCAGCGGCTCGCCGTCGGCCTCCAGCGCTTCGTAGACCACGCTGAAGCGGTCGCCCTTGCGCAGGCCGCGATGGAAATCGATGTCGGCCGAGAAGATGTCGGCCACCTGGATGGCGATCTCGTCCGGGATGTGCGATTCGTCGACCGCCGCGAACAGGGAAGAGCGGATGGTGCCGCTGCCCAGGCGCACGGCGGCGGCCAGCGGGGCGGTCTCCATGCGGGTGGCGAAGCGGCCGTCGGCGCCGCGTTGCACCACCAGGCGCTTGAAGTTGCCCGAATCGTCGGACACCCAGCGGGCGGTCAGCCCGGCCAGGCCATGTTCGGCGGTGGCTTCGGCGCGCACGGCGCGGCCGGGACGTCCGAGCAGCTGGGTGCGCACCGCGGCGTCCTGCCGCAGGTAGGCGGCCGCCGCTGCATCGCTGACGCCCAGGCGGGCCAGCAGCGATTCCACCGTGTCGGTGGGCCGCACCACGTCGGAGCGGTACAGGTTGAAGACATGGGCGTCGAGCGCCTCGGCCTGTTCGGTGATCGCCGCGGCGGGCTCCACCGCTTCCAGCACTTCGCGCACCGGCAGTGCGGAGGCGTCAGGGCCGAAGGAAGCGACGGCGAAAGCGCCACCGCCGCCGCCCAGGAGCAGGGCGGCCAGAAGGGCGGTCAATTTGCGCGGGTGGTGCTCCAGCACACCGGCCGCGATGGACAGCGCCCGGTCTGCCGCGATCGTCAAAGCGTTTCTTTTCAACCTCAGATCCTCTTGGCTGAGCGTGCCGGCGACGCCGGCAGTGTTGCCCCCCTCGTCGATGGCCGCGATGCCTCTTGCGGGCGTCTCTTTAGAATCAGCCGGCCACTCGATCGGGGCGCCAGTATAGAACGGTGACATCCGGTCGGATTAGTAAAAAACCTAGATGAATCAACAGCTTGTAACAAATACCCACCCCGTCACCGAACGCGTGCAGGAAGCCATGGCGGTGTCGCTGCGGGGTTGCGATGAGCTCATCCCGCGTGAGGAATGGCAGCGCAAGCTTGCGCGCGCCGAAGCCACGGGCGTGCCACTCCGTATCAAGTTGGGCCTTGACCCGACCGCGCCGGACATCCACGTAGGTCACACCGTCGTGCTCAACAAGATGCGCCAGTTGCAGGATCTGGGCCACACGGTCATCTTCCTCATCGGTGACTTCACTTCGATGATCGGCGACCCGTCCGGCCGCAACACCACCCGCCCGCCGCTCACGCGCGAGCAGATCCAGGCGAACGCCGAGACCTACCGTGCCCAGGCCTACAAGATCCTGGACCCGTCGCGCACCGAGCTTCGCTACAACAGCGAGTGGAGCGACCCGTTGGGCGCGCGCGGGATGATCGAGCTGGCCGCCAGGTACACGGTGGCGCGGATGATGGAGCGCAACGACTTCCACGACCGCTTCAAGGCCGGCAACTCCATCTCGATCCACGAGTTCCTCTACCCGCTGATGCAGGGCTACGACTCCGTGGCGCTGAAGAGCGACCTGGAGCTCGGCGGCACCGACCAGAAGTTCAACCTGCTGATGGGCCGCCACCTGCAGCAGGAATACGGGCAGGAGCCGCAGTGCATCCTGACCATGCCCCTGCTCGAGGGCCTCGACGGCGTCGAGAAGATGAGCAAGAGCAAGAACAACTACATCGGCATCACCGAAGACGCCAACACCATGTTCGCCAAGGTGATGTCGATTTCCGACACGCTGATGTGGCGCTGGTTCACGCTGCTGAGCTTCCGGTCCGAGGCGGAGATCGCCGCGCTGCAGAACGAAGTCCGGCAGGGCCGCAACCCGCGCGACGCCAAGGTGATGCTGGCCAAGGAAATTACCGCCCGCTTCCACGACGCGGCCGCGGCCGACGGCGCCGAGCAGGACTTCGTCAACCGCAGCAAGGGCGGCATCCCCGACGACATCCCGGAGGTGGCCTTGTCCGGCGCGCCGCTGGGCATCGCCCTGCTGCTCAAGCAGGCGGGCCTGGCGCCTTCGACCAGCGAAGCCAACCGCCTGGTCGACGGCGGCGGCGTTCGCATCGATGCGGCGACCATCAGCGACAAGGGCCTGAAGCTGGCCGCCGGCACCTACGTGGTGCAGGTCGGCAAGCGCAAGTTCGCGCGGGTGACGCTGGCCTGACGCGTCAGCGCGCGCCGGCCGCCTCCAGCATCTTCACCATCGAGGCATAGCCGCGAGAGCGCGCCAGTTGCAGCGGCGTCTGGCCCTGCCGGTCCGCCAGCTGCAGGTTGGCGCGCGCGTCGATCAGGGCCCGGAGCGTGGCCTGGTGGCGCGGCCCGCCGTCGCCCAGGACGATGGACTCGATCACCGCCGTCCAGTGCAGGTTGTTCACATGGTCCAGCGGAGCGCCGGCCTGGATCAGCTGCCGCACCACGCCGTCGTGGCCGAGGTGGGCGGCGGCGATCAGGGCCGTGCCGTCGTAGCGGCTGGTCACCTGCCTGGCGGTGGCGCCGAGCGAGAGCAGCAGGCGCAGCGTGTCCTCGTCGTCGGCCACCGAGGCGATCGTGACCGCGTCGTAGCGGTCGTTCTCCACCCCGTTCAGGTCGGCGCCGGCCTGGGCGAGCGCGCGGATCGCCTCGCGCTGCCTGGCGAAGGTGGCCACGTGCAGCGCCGTGCGGCCGTGCGCGTCCCGCGCCTGGAGATCCGCGCCGCCGGCGGCGAGCTTGCGGATGGCGTCGGTATCGCCCCGGTGCGCCGCAGCGTGCAGGCCGGTGTAGCGCGCGGCCTCGGCCGCCGTCGGAGCGACCTGGGCCAGCGCCGGCACGACCGCCGTCGCCGCCAGCAGGCCCGCAACGATCCGCCCCAACCACCGACTCGTATCCAGCTTCATCGCCGACGATTCTGGCACGCGCCCTGCAGGACAATCGCACGCATGAGCCTTGCCGATCGCGCCAGCGCCATTCCGCCGCAGACGTGGCTGCGCGTCTCGGTGGTGGTCGCGGTGCTCACCATCGCGCTCAAGACGCTGGCCTGGTGGTTCACCGGCTCGGTGGGCCTGCTGTCGGACGCGATGGAGTCCCTGGTCAACCTGGCCAGCGCCGCCTTCGCGCTGCTGATGGTGCGCGTGGCGCAGCAACCGGCCGACGCCGAGCACCCGTACGGCCACCACAAGGCGGAGTACTTCTCGTCCGCGTTCGAGGGGCTGGCGATCATGGTGGCCTCGGTGGCCATCCTGTGGGCGGCGATCCCGCGCTTCTTCGACCCGCAGCCGCTCGACCAGCTCGGCATCGGCCTGGCGCTGTCCGTTTTGAGCTCGGCCGTGATCGGTGCCCTGGCGTGGGCGATGCTGAAGTCGGCGGCACGGCACCGGTCGATGGCGCTCGAGGGCGATGCGCGCCACCTGCTCACGGATGTCTGGACGTCCGCCGGCGTGGTGATCGGCGTGGGCCTGGTCGCTCTGACCGGCTGGCTGTGGCTGGACCCGGCCATCGCCGTGGCGGTGGCGCTGAACATCCTGCGAGAGGGCGGCCGGCTGGTGTGGCGATCGTCCCAGGGCCTGATGGACAAGCGCGTGGAGCGCGGCGTGCTGCTGGAGATCGAGAAGGTGCTCAAGGAATTCGAGCACCCGACCATCCGCTTCGACCACATCACCACGCGCCGCTCGGGCAGCCGGCGCTTCGTCGACCTGCACATGCACATGCCGGCGCACTGGACGCTGCGGCGGGCGGCGGCCGTGCGCGCATCGGTCGAACAGGCGCTGATGAGCGCCGTCCCGGGCCTGCGCGCCACCATCCAGCTGCTGCCCAGCGACGTGGAAGCGCATTTCGAGGACGAGGAGGACCTGATTTGATCGGACTGGTGCAACGCGTGAGCGAGGCGAGGGTGGTGGTGGACGGCCGGACCCTCGGCGAGATCGGTGCCGGCCTGCTGCTGCTGGTGTGCGCCGAGAGGGGCGATGCCGAGGGGCAGGCCGACAGGCTGCTGGCCAAGGTGCTGAAGCTGCGCATCTTTGCCGACGAGCAGGGCAAGATGAACCGCAGCGTGCAGGACATCGGGGGCGGCTTGCTGGTGGTCAGCCAGTTCACGCTGGCGGCGGACACCTCGGGCGGCAACCGGCCGGGCTTCGGCAATGCGGCGCCGCCCGAGGAAGGGCGGCGGCTCTATGACTATTTCGTGGCGCGTGCGCGAGCGGAACATCCCGTGGTGCAGACCGGCGAGTTCGGCGCCGACATGAAGGTCCACCTGGTCAACGACGGCCCGGTGACCATCCCCCTGCGGATTCAATAGGGGTTGGGAAAACCCAGCGCCCCCATCAGCAGCACCTCCAGCGCCTCCATCTCCAGCGCCTCCCGCTCATCCGTCTCGTGGTCGTACCCCTGCGCGTGCAGCGTGCCGTGCACCAGCAGGTGGGCGTAGTGGTCGGCCAGCGGCTTGCCCTGCTCACGCGCCTCGCGCTCGACCACCGGCGCGCACAGCACCAGGTCGGCGCTGACCACCGGTTCGCGCGTGTAGTCGAAGGTGAGCACGTTGGTGGCGTAGTCCTTGCCGCGGTACTCGCGGTTGAGCGCGCGCCCCTCGTCCTCGCCGACGATGCGCACCGTGATCTCGGCCGGCGCCCGCAGCGCCATCGCCATCCAGCGCCGCACCTTGGCGGACGGCAGCAGGGCGCGGTGCTCGGCGCGCCGGGCGAAGTCGCCGAACTGCAGGTCCAGCTGCAGCTCAGCGGGCCGCATCGCGCTTGCCGGCGGCGTCGTACGCATCCACGATGCGCGCCACCAGCGGGTGCCGCACCACGTCGGCGCTGGTGAACCGCGAGTGGGCGATGCCCTTGACCCGCCTGAGGATGCGCTCGGCCTCCACCAGGCCGGACAGCGAGCCCTTGGGCAGATCGATCTGGCTCACGTCGCCCGTCACCACGCACTTGCTGCCGAAGCCGATGCGGGTGAGGAACATCTTCATCTGCTCGGGCGTGGTGTTCTGCGCCTCGTCCAGGATCACGAAGGCGTTGTTCAGCGTGCGCCCGCGCATGAAGGCCAGCGGCGCGATCTCCAGCGCGTTGCGCTCGAAGGCCTTGGTGACGCGATCGAACCCCATCAGGTCGTACAGCGCGTCGTACAGCGGCCGCAGGTACGGGTCGACCTTCTGCGTCAGGTCGCCCGGCAGGAAGCCCAGCTTCTCGCCGGCCTCCACCGCGGGGCGGGTCAGCACGATGCGCTGCACGCCGCTGCGCTCCAGGGCGTCGACCGCGCAGGCCACCGCCAGGTAGGTCTTGCCGGTGCCGGCCGGGCCGATGCCGAAGGTGATGTCGTGGTGCGCGATGTTGTCCAGGTACACGCTCTGGTTGGGCGTGCGCGCCTTCAGGTCGCTGCGCCGCGTGTGCAGCACCGGCGCGCCTTCCTCGTCCTCATCCATGGCCTGGTCGCCGGCCACCATCAGCTGCACCTTCTCGGGCGAGATGGGACGCTGCGCGATCTCGTAGAGCGCCTGCAGCACCTCCATCGCGCGCTGCGTCTTGGCCTTGGATCCCTCCACCTTGAAGTGTTCCTGCCGCCGGGCGATCTTCACCTGCAGGGCGGTCTCGATGGTGCGCAGGTGTTCGTCGGTGGGGCCGCACAGGTGGGCCAGGCGGGTGTTGCTGGGCGGGGAGAAGGCGTGGCGCAGGATCAAGCTGATAATCCGTGGAGCTCAAGGAGGGCCCGCGAGGGCCGGGACCGGAATGATAGGCAGATTGAACGGAACGCTGGCCGACAAGAACCCGCCGCAGGTGCTGGTGGACTGCCACGGCGTCGGCTACGAGGTCGACGTTCCGATGAGCACCTTCTACAACCTGCCGGGCGTGGGCGAGCCGGTGTCGCTGCTCACGCACTTCGTGGTGCGCGAGGACGCGCAGGTCCTGTTCGGGTTCGGCAGCGCCTCCGAGCGCGAGGCCTTCCGCCAGCTGATCCGCATCTCGGGCGTGGGTCCGCGCACCGCCTTGTCGGTGCTCAGTGGCATGAGCGTGGCCGACATCGCGCAGGCCGTCACGGCGCAGGACGCCAGCCGCCTGGTCAAGGTGCCGGGCATCGGCAAGAAGACCGCTGAGCGCCTGCTGCTCGAACTCAAGGGCAAGGTCGGCGCCGACCTGGGCACTCCCGCCGGCGGTGCCCCCGCCAGCGATTCACAGGCCGACATCCTGCAGGCGCTGGTCGCCCTGGGCTACAGCGACAAGGAAGCGCAGGCCTCGCTCAAGGCGCTGCCGCAGGACGTGGGTGTGAGCGAAGGCATCAAGCTGGCGCTCAAGGCCCTGGCGCGGTGACCGGCCGATGACGATCAAGACCGACGACTTCGGCCTGCCGCCCCCGCAGCGCGTGGTGTCCGCCGCGCCCGCGTCGCCCAACGAGGAGGCGATCGAGCGGGCCCTGCGCCCCAAGCTGCTGGCCGAGTACGTCGGCCAGGCCAAGACGCGCGAGCAGCTGGAGATCTTCATCGGCGCGGCCAGGAAGCGCGGCGAGGCGCTCGACCACGTGCTGCTGTTCGGCCCGCCGGGCCTGGGCAAGACCACGCTGTCGCACATCATCGCGCACGAACTGGGCGTCAACCTGCGCCAGACCTCCGGCCCGGTGCTGGAAAAGCCCAAGGACCTGGCGGCGCTGCTGACCAACCTCGAGAAGAACGACGTGCTCTTCATCGACGAGATCCATCGCCTGTCGCCGGTGGTCGAGGAGATCCTGTACCCGGCGCTGGAGGACTACCAGATCGACATCATGATCGGCGAGGGCCCGGCCGCCCGCTCGATCAAGCTGGACCTGCAGCCCTTCACCCTGGTGGGCGCGACCACCCGCGCCGGCATGCTCACCAACCCGCTGCGCGACCGCTTCGGCATCGTGGCGCGACTGGAGTTCTACACGGCGGAAGAGCTCACCCGCATCGTGCGCCGCAGCTCATCGCTGCTCGACGCGCCGATCGACGACGAGGGCTCGGTGGAGATCGCCCGCCGCTCGCGCGGCACGCCCCGCATCGCCAACCGCCTGCTGCGCCGCGTGCGTGACTACGCCGACGTCAAGGGCACCGGCCGCATCACCGAGGACATCGCGCACAAGGCCCTGGCCATGCTGGACGTGGACCCGCAGGGCTTCGACGTCATGGACCGCAAGCTGCTGGAGGCGGTGATCCACCGCTTCGACGGCGGCCCGGTCGGCCTGGACAACATCGCGGCCTCGATCGGCGAGGAGCGCGACACCATCGAGGACGTGATCGAGCCCTACCTCATCCAGCAGGGCTACCTGCAGCGCACGCCTCGCGGGCGCATCGCCACGCTCGCGGCCTTCCGGCACATGGGGGTGGCTCCGCCGCGCAGCGACGGCGAGCTGTTCGGCGGCTAGACGCTCGCGGGCGCGAGTCGCGCCGCAGCCGGCGTGCCGGACAGCGCGGCCCGAGCATGGGTCGCGATCAGGATCTGCGCGACGTAATACGTCGCCAGCACCCAGAACTGCGCCATCGGCAGCGGCTGCCAGAAGCGGTTGAGCGCCAGCAGCGAGTCGCTGGCCATGAAGAACACGGCGCCGACAGCCACGGCCAGGGAAGGCGCGTCCTTCAGCACCGCCGCGCGGCCGATCGCCTGGGCGGCCATGGCGGCGATCACGACGACGTAGGCCGCCACCGCCCCCTTTAGCACCGTATCCAGGCCCGGGAACAGCACGGCGTACATCGCCGCCCCCACCCCCAGCGTGGCCGCCAGCGCCGCCGGGCGCGGCAGCCAGCCGGCGCCCTGGCGCAGCAGCGCCAGGTAGCACAGGTGGGCCAGCAGGAAGGCGACCAAACCGCCGATGAAGCGGCCGGGCAGCATCAGCAGCACGTCGCCCACCAGCGAGCAGGCCAGCCCGGCGATGAGCAGGGCGGCGAAGCGCCCGGACCCGCCTTCGCGCGCGCGGCCGGCGACGAGCGCGATGGCCAGCACCATGGTGAGCGGCTTGAACACGCGGTGCAGTTCCGGCAGGCCGACCGCCGCCGTGGCGGTGGCGAGCGCGGCCGATTCGATCAGCAGCACCTGCAGGATGCCGATGCGGCCCTGCATCAGGGCGCCCACCGACCACAGCGCCGCAGCCAGCACGGCCAGCCACACCGAGCTGACCGACAGCGGCGTGCTGTCCGCATGCCAGAGGAACACCGAGACGCCGGCCAGCAGCGCCAGGAACTGCAGGCCGCCGAATGCGGCGACGGCCCTGGACATCGGCGGGTGGAAGCGCTCCATCCGCGCGACGTCAAAGGGCGGCCGGGGAAAGCGCTGCGCCACGTCGGCCGGACGCCAGCCGGGCGGCTTGAACCACACGCGCAGCTTGTCCGGCCAGCGCTTCGCATGCCAGCTGTCGCGGGCCAGCGCCCAGTAGACCTCGGCGTTGGACCACAGCGGGTCCCAGCTGTTCAGCGGGCTGCGGGTGCCGTAGACGCACTTCTCGTCTTCTTCCCTGAAGCTGCCGAACAGGCGGTCCCAGACGATCAGCACGCCGCCGTAGTTGCGATCGAGGTAGCGGTCGTTCACCGCGTGGTGCACGCGGTGGTTGGAGGGCGAGCAGAACCAGCGGTCGAACCAGCCCAGCTTGGGGACATGCTCGGTGTGGACCCAGAACTGGTAGAGCAGGTCGATCAGCGCCACCACGCCGAACACCAGCGGCGGCACGCCGGCGATGGCCATCGGCAGGTAGAAGATCCAGCCGAGCAGCGCGCCGGAGGAGGTCTGGCGCAGCGCGGTCGACAGGTTGTAGTCCTGGCTCTGGTGGTGCACCACGTGGGCGGCCCAGAAGATCGCGCACTCGTGGCCCGCGCGGTGCAGCCAGTAGTAGCAGAAGTCGTAGAACACCAGCGCCAGCAGCCAGCCGTACCACGACATCCAGAAGGCCTCGTTGTGCCACACGGCCACCCAGCCGTAGACGGCGGTGTAGAGCCCGACGCGGAAGAGGCGGGTGAAGATGGCCGTGAGCTGGCTGAGCATGCCCAGCCCGATGCTGTTGACGGCGTCGTTCAGCCGGTAGGTGTTGCGACCCCTGGCCCAGCCCCACGCGAACTCGATCGCGATCAGCAGGAGGAAGACGGGGGTGGCGAGGACGATGACCTGGCTGGGCGACATAGGCGCGGATTGTCCCGCCGGCCCATCCGCGCGCAGCTTCGGCGGAACCCTGAAGCGGGAGTCACTCGACGCCGGTCAGGTCAGCGCCCCGCGCGCATCCACCCGCAGGATGCGGTCCACCTTGCCGTTCACCAGCCCGCCGCGCACGACGATCAGGTGGTCGTGCAGGTTGACCGTGGGATCGCAGTGCCCCGGGATCAGCCACAGCACCCGTCCGATCTCCGGCAATCGGTTGCCGGCGGCGGGGCGCAGGATGCCGTGCTCGTCGCCGCCGTTGGCGTACTCCAGCTCGGGATCGCCCTCCAGCCGATGCACCATGGGCAGCCCCGAATCGATGGCGTGGCTCTTGTGCCCGGCGTCGCACACCGCATGCTGCGGCCCGGCGCTCATCACCTGGGTCTTGACGAACAGCGCGTGCTCGAAATGCGGCTGGGCCGGATCGCGCTCGTTGCGGGCGTAGTCGGCGTCCATGAACAGGAAGGAGCCGGACTGCAACTCGCCGTACACGCCGCTGGCGGCCTCGCAGACCATGCTGCCGGTGCCCGCGCCGGTGACCAGGGGGACCTTCACGCCCTCGTCCTCGATCAGCTTGCGCGTGGCGGCCGCATCGCGCACGACCTGGGCGATCACCTCGCGCCGCTCCTGCGGGTTGCGGATGTGCTGGGCGCGGCCGTGGTAGGCCTGCAGCCCGGCGAACCGCAGGGCCGGGTGCTTGCGGATCTCGTGCACCAGCGCAACGGCGGGCCGGCCGGGCGCCACGCCGCAGCGGCCGTGGCCGACGTCGATCTCCACGAACACGTCGATCACGGCGGAGCGGCCGCCGTCGCGCCGCGCCTCGTTCATCGCCTGCCCGAGGCGCTCCACGCCTTCGCGGCTGTCGACGGCGATCGCGAGCTGGCCGCCTTCGTCGGCCAGCCGGTGCGCCAGCTGCGCCACGCGCGCCAGCTTCTGCGGCGCGATGACCTCGTTGCTGATGTAGATGTCGCGCACGCCGCCGGCCGCCATGGCCTCGGCTTCGGCGGTCTTCTGCACGCAGACACCGACGGCCCCCGCCTGCACCTGCAGCCGGGCGATGGCCGAGCACTTGTGCATCTTGGCGTGCGGCCGCCAGCGGATCTCGCGCTTCTTCGCGAACTCGGCCATGCGGTTCAGGTTGCGCTGCATGGCATCGAGGTCGACCACCAGGGCCGGCGTGTCGATGGCGGCGACCGGCTGGCCGACCAGCTGCTTCAGGGGATCGCTAAGCGGTGGTTTCGTCTGCCGGAGCATTCGCGTCGTCGAGGTGCTGGGTGTCGGACCAGCCGACGAGGGTGAAACCTTCCGGCGTCCAGAGCAGCCGGTTGATGGCGCCGTTGGGAAGCTCCCAGGTGCGCGGTGCGTTGACTTCCTGCCGGGTGGCGATGCGGTACAGCGCGTCCAGCACGCCGCCGTGCGCCACCACCACGATCTGCTCGCCCGGGTGCCGGGCCGCCAGCTCGTGCAGCGTGCGCATCACCCGCTCGCGCAGCTCGATCAGCGACTCGCCGCCCTCGGGCGGCTGCCACTCGGGGATGCGCTTGCGCCAGTTGTGCGCGTGCTCGGGCCAGGTCTGGTGGATCTCGTCGAAGGTCTTGCCTTCGAACATGCCGAAGCAGCGCTCGCGCAGGCCCTGGTGGGGGATGACCTCGCTGCCGCTGACCTGCGCGATGGAACGCGCGGTTTCGTGCGCCCGCTCCAGGTCGCTGGTGTAGACGGCGGTGATGGGCTCGCCCGCGAGGGCCTCGCCCACGCGGCGGGCCTGCCAGCGGCCGGTGTCGTTCAGGCCGATGTCGGTCTGGCCCTGGATCCGCGCATCCACGTTCCACGAGGTTTCGCCGTGCCGGACGGCGATGATGCGGGTGGCTTCCATGCGGCGGATTCTAGGCAAGCGATCTCAGCCTGCCGCACCGCCTCGGTTGCCAAATGTCAACGGGCGGGCGCGGAAGCCGGGGCCGCGGGGACCGCCGATGGTTGTGGAGACGCCGCTGGAGCCGCCGCCTGGGCTTGCTTGGTTTCGCCGCCCAGCTGGATGTTCACCCGCCGCACGCCCTGCGGCGGGGTGGGGAAGCCTTGCAGGGCCGCGTCGAACATCGCGGGCAGCACGACGGCATTGTCGAGCCAGGGGCCATCGCTGGCGGCGCGGGTCTCGTACACCACCTGGTTGCTCGACTTGTCGCGCACCAGCACCGCGACCTCGCGCTGGAACCAGGCCTGGTCCGAGCGCGGCAAGATCGGGCCGCCCCAGCCCAGGCCCATCCGGTGGCCGTGCGCGAAGTGGCCGCCCCAGCCGCCCCAGCCCCACGAATCCCAGGGGTCGTACCAGGGCGAGAGCACCCGCTGCACCCGCGCCGACACCTGCACGGCGTAGCGCGGCGACGCGTCGTCGCGGCGCAGCCCCGCCTTGAACAGGGCCGGGTCGGCCAGCGACTCGACCTGCGCCTGCGCCGGCTGGTTGGCCTGCGATGGAAGGCGCTCGAAGGTGAAGGTGGGGTTGGCCGGCAGCGACGGCAGTCCGGAGAAGGACTGGACATTGTTTTCCAGCAGGTAGGTCCCGCAGCCCGTCAGCAGCGCGGCGGCCAGGGCCGCAACGGTGACGATGCGCGACGGTGGGCGCTTCATGGTGGAGCTGACGACGGCGGGTGGATCAGAGCTTGACGACCGACAGGCCCGGCAGCGTCGGCGGCGCCGTGAAGTCCTCCGTGTCGAAAGCCTTGTCGCCGTCTTCGCTGGCCACGCCCGTGGCCGAGAGACCCTTGAAATCGTAGAGCGTTCCGTCGCCCAGGTGCGAAGGGACGACATTCTGTAACGCGTTGGCCATGTTCTCCAGGCGGCCCGGGTGCTTCTTCTCCCATTCGCGCAGCATCGCGCCGACCTGCTTGCGCTGCAGGTTCTCCTGGCTGCCGCACAGGGTGCAGGGGATGATGGGGAACTGGCGGTGCTCGGCCCAGCGGATCAGGTCCTTCTCGGGCACGTAGGCCAGCGGCCGGATCACCACGTGGCGGCCGTCGTCGCTCACCAGCTTGGGCGGCATGCCCTTGAGCTTGCCGCCGAAGAACATGTTCAGGAAGAACGTCTGGAGGATGTCGTCGCGGTGGTGGCCCAGCGCGATCTTGGTGGCCCCCAGCTCGTCGGCCACGCGGTACAGGATGCCGCGCCGCAGCCGCGAGCACAGGCTGCACATCGTCTTGCCCTCGGGGATCTTGTCCTTGACGATGGAGTAGGTGTCCTGCTCCTCGATGTGGAACGGGATGCCCAACGCCTTGAGGTAGTCGGGGAGCACGTGCGCCGGGAAGCCGGGCTGCTTCTGGTCGAGGTTGACGGCCACGATGTCGAACGACACCGGCGCGCGCTGGCGCATCTTGAGCAGGATGTCCAGCAGGCCGTAGCTGTCCTTGCCGCCGGACAGGCACACCATGACCTTGTCGCCTTCCTCGACCATGGCGTAGTCGCCGATGGCCTGGCCGACCAGGCGGCACAGGCGCTTTTCGAGCTTGTGCGTCTCGCGCTCGATCTTCAGCGAGCGGGCCAGGGGTGCGGGTTCGGCGTCGATCCAGACTGCGGACATGATCCTTCGATTGTCTCAGACGGGGCCCGGCGCGGCCCGCCCTGGGCCATAGTGGCGGCGTGCCCACCGTCCCCAGCCTCCCCGAGCGGCTCGACCGCCTGCCGTGGTCACGCTGGCACTGGCGCGTGGTGCTGGCGCTGGGCGTCGCCTGGGTGCTCGATGGCCTGGAGGTCACCATCGTCGGCTCGGTCGGCAGCGTGCTGCAGCGGACCGACACACTGGGCCTGAGCACGGTGCAAGTCGGCTGGGCCGGATCGCTCTACGTGGGCGGCGCGGTGCTGGGCGCGCTGGTGTTCGGCCGGCTGGCCGACCGGCTCGGCCGCAAGCGCCTGTTCCTCTGGACGCTGGCGATCTACATGGCCGCGACGGTGGCGACGGCCTTCAGCGGCGGCTTCGCCTCGTTCGCCGCCTGCCGCTTCGTCACCGGCATCGGGATCGGCGGCGAGTACGCGGCCATCAACTCCGCCATCGACGAGCTGATCCCGGCCCGCGTGCGCGGCCGCGTGAGCCTGGCGATCAACGGCAGCTTCTGGATCGGCGCTGCGCTCGGCGCGCTGCTCAGCCTGGTGCTGCTGGACGCCCGGGTGCTGGGGCCGGAACTGGGCTGGCGCGCCGGCTTCCTGCTGGGCGCCGTGCTGGCACTGGCCATCCTGCTGGTGCGACGCAACGTGCCCGAAAGCCCGCGCTGGCTGCTGTCCCAGGGGCGGGTGGAAGAGGCCGAACGCATCGTCGCCGACATCGAGGCGGCGGCGGGCGTGCGGCCGCTGGAGCCCGCGCAGGCCGCCAAGGTCGACCGCCCGCGCGTGTCCTCGCTGCCGACCCTGCGCCAGGTGGCCGGGGTGCTCATTCGCCGCTACCCGGAGCGCAGCGCGGTGGTGCTGGCCCTCATGGTGTCGCAGGCCTTCTTCTACAACGCCATCTTCTTCACCTACTCGCTGGTGCTCACGCGCTTCTATGCCGTGGACGAAGCGCGGGTCGGGCTGTTCATCGTGCCCTTCGCGGTGGGCAACGTGCTGGGCCCGCTCCTGCTGGGACCGCTGTTCGACCGGCTCGGCCGGCGCCGCATGATCACCGCGACCTATGGGTTTTCGGGCGTGGCGCTGGCTGCCACGGGCGCCGCGTTCCTCGTCGGCGCGCTCGATGCGATGACGCAGACGCTGGCCTGGTCGGCGGTGTTCTTCCTGGCGTCCGCCGCCGCCAGCTCCGCCTACCTCACCGTCAGCGAAGTGTTCCCGCTGGAGATGCGGGCGCTGGCGATCTCGCTGTTCTATGCCGTGGGCACCGGCATCGGCGGCTTCGCCGCGCCGGCCCTGTTCGGCATGCTGGTCGCCAGCGGCAGCCGCGCCAACGTCTTCGCCGGCTACCTGTTCGGGGCGGTGCTGGTGCTGGTGGCCGCGGCGATCGCGTGGCGGCATGCGGTCGATGCCGAGCGCAAGCCGCTGGAGGAAGTGGCGCCGCCGCTGGGGCCGTGGCTTTGAGGCGGTGTCAGCCGGGCCGCGTCGTCAGGTGCGCCGGCAGAACCTGCAGGTCCTCGACCCAGTGCAGCCGGCTGCGGCCGAACGTCTGGTCGGTCGGGGGCACGGCTTCGGGCTCGTCCAGGCTGCACGTCGTGACGTCGATCTCGTCCGTGTCGTCGCGCTGGTAGGTGAGGGGCGTGCCGCACGCGCCGCAGAACGTGCGCCACACTTTTGCGCTGGAGCGGTAGCGCTGCGGCGTGCCCTGCACGATGCGATAACCGCCGGTGTCTACGGTGAACCAGGCCAGGATGGGTGCGCCGCTCACGCGGCGGCAGTCGCTGCAGTGGCAGACGGTGGCGTTGCGCGGCCGGCCAGCCGCCTCGTAGCGCACCTGGCCGCAGTGGCAGCCACCGGTGAGGGCGGGGGCGGTGGCTACCACAGCCCCGTCTCCACGCGGATCGCGACTTCGCAGTCGTCGAAGATCTCCAGCTTGGCGATCTTCACGCGCACGCCCAGCACGCCGGGCAGTTGCATCAGCCGGTGGGCCAGCTTGCCGATCAGGCTCTCCAGCAGGTTCACGTGCTCGGCGGTGCACTCCTCGATGATGATGCGGCGCACCTTGCGGTAGTCCAGCACGTGCAGGATGTCGTCGTCGCGCGGCAGCAGCGGCTGCGGGCCGAGGTTGAGCTCGGCATCCACCTGGATCGGCTGCGGCGAGCCCTTCTCGTGTTCCAGGATGCCCAGGTTGGCGTCGAAGCGCAGCCCGGTGAGGGTGAGGGTCTGGGTGCCGGCGGCCTTGGCCATGTCGTCCTGCCCGTGGGTCTTCACATCAGCGAGAAGTCGCGCTCGAACTTCATCAGGTGCTGGCCGCCGTCCACCAGCAGCGTGGTGCCGGTGATGGAGCGGTTCTCCAGCGCGAAGCGCACGGCGCCGGCCACGTCCTGCGCGCTGGACGAACGCCCGAGCGGCGAGAGCCGGTGCAGCCGCTCGAACTTCTCCTGCGACAAGAGATGGCTGGTGAGCGTGAGCCCCGGCGCGACGCCGACCACGCGCAGCTGCGGCGCCAGCGCCTGGGCCAGCAGGGTGGTGGCCGATTCGAGCGCCGCCTTCGACAGGGTGTAGCTGAAGAAGTCGGGGTTGGGGTTCCACAGCTTCTGGTCCAGCAGATTGACCACTACGCCTTCCGCCCCGCGGTCCCGCACGTGCTTGTGCAGCGCCTGCGCCAGCACCACCGGCGCCGCCGTGTTGGCCAGCAGGTGGGCCTGCAGGCCCTCATAGCCGAACGACTCGGCGCTGTCGTGTTCGAAGAGAGAAGCGTTGTTGACCACCGCCTCCACCGGCCCGAGCTGCGCCACCACCGCCGGCAGCAGCGCGCGCGCTTCGTCCTCGCGCGCCAGGTCCGCGGCGAAG
The DNA here is from genome assembly GCF_001424545.1 of Ramlibacter sp. Leaf400. Lineage (GTDB taxonomy): Bacteria > Pseudomonadota > Gammaproteobacteria > Burkholderiales > Burkholderiaceae_C > Ramlibacter. Next base: position 176,073 of record NZ_LMQL01000012.1, read on the forward strand.
GCGGCGAAGCGGGCGCCGGCCGGTGCGCGCGACGCGCAGTCGGCGACTGTCTGCTGCGCCTCCTGCGCCGAACGCCGGTAGTGCACCGCGACCTGCCAGCCGGCCGAGGCCAGCGCGAGCGCGATCTCGCGCCCGAGGCGCTGGCCGGCGCCGGTGACGAGGGCGGTGCGGAAGGAGGTCGCGGTCACGGCAGGTTGGGGGCGGGGCAGCCCGCACAATCGCGGGGTGAATCCCGAAACAGGCAGTGTAACGAGCGCCCTTGGCGCCCTGATCGCGCAGGCCATCGCGCGCGCCGGCGGCTGGCTGCCGTTCGACCGCTTCATGGCGCTGGCGCTGTACGCGCCCGGCCTGGGCTACTACGCCAACGCCTCGCGCAAGTTCGGCGCCATGCCGTCCTCGGGCAGCGACTTCGTCACCGCGCCGGAGCTCACGCCGCTGTTCGGTCGCGCGCTGGCACGGCAGGTGCGGCAGGCGCTCGACGCATCCGGCACGCACGAGGTGTGGGAGTTCGGCGCCGGCTCCGGCGCCCTGGCCGAACAGCTGCTGCAGGCCCTGGGCGACCGCGTGCGGTCCTACACCATCGTCGACCTCTCCAGCACGTTGCGCGAGCGGCAGCGGCAGCGCCTGGCCGGGTTCGGCGGCAAGGTGCGCTGGGCCGGCGAACTGCCGGCGACCCTGCGCGGCGTGGTGGTCGGCAACGAGGTGCTCGACGCGATGCCGGTGAAGCTGCTGCACCGCCTCGCCGGCACATGGCACGAGCGTGGGGTGGTGGTGGCGCAAGGGGGCCTGCGTTTCGAGGACCGGCCGACCGGGCTGCGCCCGCCGATCGAGGTCGACGGCCCGCACGACTACCTGACCGAGATCCACCCGCAGGCCCTCGCCTTCATCCGCACCCTGGCCGACCGGCTGGAGGCGGGCGCCGCCTTCTTCCTCGACTACGGCTTTCCCGAGCGCGAGTACTGGCACCCGCAGCGCCACATGGGCACGCTGATGTGCCACCGCGGCCACCTGGCCGACGCCGATCCGCTGGACAGCGTGGGCGCCAAGGACATCACGGCCCACGTCGATTTCACCGGCATCGCGGTGGCGGCGCAGGAGACCGGCCTGAACCTGCTGGGCTACACCTCGCAGGCGCACTTCCTCTTCAACTGCGGGCTGCTGGACCTGGCCGCCGGCGCGGACCTGCGCGACCAGGCCGCCGTGCAGAAGCTCGTCAACGAGCACGAGATGGGCGAGCTGTTCAAGGTCATCGGCCTGGCGCGGGGCGGCTTCTGGGACGCGATCGGTTTCTCGCGCGGCGATCGCACCGATCGGTTGTAAGCGGCCACGGCCGGCGTGGCTCCCCCTACACTGACTCCATGATCCGCTGGTTCCTCGTCGTCTTCCTGGCCCTGATGCTGATCAGCTGGCTCACGCCGCTGCTGCAGCGCCTGGGCTTCGGCAAGCTGCCGGGCGACCTTCGCTTCAAGCTCTTCGGCCGCGAGTGGAACGTGCCGCTCGCCTCCACCCTCCTGCTCAGCATGCTTGCCGCCGGCCTCGCCCGGCTGATCTGACCCGCACCGCATGAAAGCCTGCATCGACATCGGCGGCACCAAGGTGGCCGTCAGCCTGAACGACGGCAGCGGCCTCGAACTGGTCGCCCGCCGCAGCGAACCCACCGCCAAGGAAGGCGACAACGACGCGCTTGCCGTGCAGGTGCTGCGCATGGTCGAGGCGGCCTGCGCCGAAGCCGGCGTGCCGTCCGGCCAGGTGCAGTGCGCGGGCGTGTCCTCCTGCGGGCCGTTCGTGATGGTCGACCGGCGCATCGAACTGGCCGCGCCCAACATCTGCGGCGGCCTGGCCGGGGGAGGGCGCGGGCTGCCGAACGACTGGATGACCGCGCTGCTGGAAGCCCCGCTGGCGCAGCGCTTCCGCCAGCTGCGCATCGAGAACGACTGCGTGGCGGCGCTCGAGGCCGAGCGCCGCTGGGGCGCGCTGCAGGGGGTGGACGACTGCGCCTACGTGACGTGGAGCACGGGCATCGGCACCGGGCTGTGCGTCGACGGTCACGTGCTGCGCGGCAAGAACGGCAACGCGGGGCATGCCGGCCACATGTTCGTGAGCGACAACGACGATGCGCTGTGCGGCTGCGGGAACATCGGCGACCTCGAGGCGCTGGTGGCCGGCGCGTCGGTGGCGCATCGCTTCGGCGCCGATGCCGCCACGCTGTTGAAGCGGGCCCAGGCCGGCGACGCCGGTGCGGTCAGGATCGTCGAGGAGCTGTGCCGCGTGCTCGGCCGGGGCCTGTACAACCTGGTGGTCACGCTGGACCTGCGCCGCATCAGCCTGGGCGGCAGCGTGTACTGGAACAACCGCGACTACCTGCTGCCGCGCCTGCGCGAGCACGTGGCGGGGCATTTGCCGGCGCTGACGGCGGGGTGTGAGCTGGTGACTGCCGGGTTGGAAAACCGGGTCGGCGACTACGCGGCGCTCGCGCTGATCGCCTGACGGTCTTGCTCCCTCCCCCTCCGGGGGAGGGTTGGGGTGGGGGCACGCCCGTCGACTGATCGATCCCGCGCTTCATCAATTCCCGCAGCGCCCCCACCCTGCCCTCCCCCGGAGGGGGAGGGAAAAGAACATCAGGCCGCGACCAGGAACGCTTCCACCGCCTTCACCCTGGCCTTGTGGATCCACTCCCCCACCCCCGGCCCCGTCACGCCTTTCGCCTGCGCCGCCGCCGCGACCTCGCTGGTGCTCACCTGCTGCGCCGCCTTCAGCGCGCCCAGCAGCCTGGGCTTGGGCTCGTACGCCTTCTCCTCCAGCCCCAGCCTCCCCCGCGCATCGCACTCGCACGCCAGCAGCACGTCGGCAAACCGCTGCGGCTTGCGGAAGGCATCGCAGCGCTCCAGCAGCCGCACCACCGCCGCCCCGCCGAACTCGCTGCTGCGGTGGATGTTGCCGTGCTCGCGCGCAACCACGTCGGCCAGCTCGTTGCATTCGGTCGGCACGCGCAACCGCTGCGCCACTTTCTTGAGCAGGCGCGCGCTGCGGTCCTCGTGCCCGATGTGCCGGGGCAGCACCGCGGCCGGCGTCGTGCCCTTGCCCAGGTCGTGCGTCAGGCAGGCAAAGCGCACGGGCAGGTTCGCCTGCAGCCGTGCGCACATGTCCAGCACCATCATCAGGTGCACGCCGGTGTCGACCTCCGGGTGGTACTCGGCGCGCTGCGGCACGCCCCAGAGCCGGTCGACCTCGGGCAGCAGCCGTTGCAGCGCGCCGCATTCGCGCAGCACCTCGAACATGCGCGAAGGACGCTGCTCCATCAGCCCGCGCGCCAGTTCCTGCCAGACGCGCTCGGGCACCAGCGCATCGACCTCGCCGGCCTCGACCATGCCGCGCATCAGCGCCATCGTCTCCGGCGCCACGCCGAAGTCGGAAAAGCGCGCGGCGAAGCGGGCCAGCCGCAGGATGCGCACCGGGTCCTCGCGGAAGGCCTCGGTCACGTGGCGCAGCACGCGCGCGCGCAGGTCCGCCTGCCCGTTGAAGGGATCGATCAGGCGGCCCTCACCGTCCTGCGCCACCGCATTGATGGTGAGGTCGCGACGCGCCAGGTCTTCTTCCAGCGTGACGCCGGGATCGGCATGGAAGGCGAAGCCGTGGTAGCCGCGGCCGGTCTTGCGCTCGGTGCGCGCCAGCGCGTACTCCTCGCGCGTCTCGGGGTGCAGGAAGACGGGGAAATCGCGGCCGACGGGCAGGTAGCCCTGCGCCACCATCTGCTCCGGCGTCGCGCCGACGACGACCCAGTCGTGGTCGTTCACCGGCAGTCCCAGCAGCGCATCGCGGACCGCACCCCCCACCATGAACGTCTGCATGGCGGCAGTGTAAGCCGCACCTTCGCGGCGCCGTTCAGCGTGCGGTGCGGTAAGGCTCGTCGAACTCCACGAAGTCCTTTTCTTCCAGCGCGTCGTCGATCCAGGCCTTCACCCCCGGCAGGGCACAGACGCGGCGGATGTAGTCGGTGACGTGCCCCGGCACCGGCAGCGCGTAGTTGCGCAGCCGCATGCACACCGGCGCGAAGAAGGCGTCGGCGACGCTGAAGGCGCCGAACAGCATCGGCCCGCGGTGCTGCTCCAGCAGGTCGCTCCACATCGCCACGATGCGCTGCACGTCCTCGCGCACGGCGGGCTGGTCGCGCCAGACCAGGGCGCCGATCTGCGGCAGCGAGGCCTCGATGTTCATCGGGCAGTGGTTGCGCAGCGCGGAAAAGCCCGAGTGCATTTCCGCGCAGACGCTGCGGGCGCGCGCCCGGGCCTTGGCGTCCCGGGGCCACAGCTGCTTGTCGGGGAAGCGCTCGGCGGCGTACTCGCAGATCGCCAGCGAGTCCCAGACCGCCAGGCCGTCGTCCACCAGCACCGGCACCTTGCCGACCGGGTTCACTCCGGCGATGGCCTGCTTGAAGCTGGATCCGGAAGCGAACGAATCGAATCGGACCTTGACCTCCTCGAACGGGATGCCGGCCTGGCGCAGCAGCACCCAGGGCCGCATGGACCAGGACGAGTAGTTCTTGTTGCCGATGTAGAGCTGGAGCATGGGGATTCCCGGAAAGTCCGAAGTGGCCCGATGCTAGTGGCGGGGCCCGGCGGCATTGATGCCGGATGGCCCCGCCATTGATGCGTCAGCCGCGCGTGTCCGGCTCGCGCGGGGTGACGATGCGGTGCTGCCGGCGGCGGCCGTCGAAGAACCGCCGCAGGGGCCCTTCCATCGTCAGGATGGCCAGCGCCAGCAGCGTGCTGAGCACCGCCGTGGCGTCGCGGCCGAGCCCGGCGGCCATGCCGATGGCCGCGATCATCCAGAGGCTGGCCGAGGTGGTGAGGCCCTGCACCTGCTCCTCGCTCGCCGCCTTGAGGATGGCGCCGGCGCACAGGAACCCCACGCCGGCCAGCAGGCCCTGGATGACGCGGCTGAGATCGGCCAGCTCGATGCCCGCCTGCAAGGGGATCAGCACGAACAGGGCCGAGCCCAGCGCCACCAGCATGTGGGTGCGCAGGCCGGCGGCCTTGCCCGCGAGTTCGCGCTCCAGCCCCACCAGCGCGCCCAGGAAGGCGGCGACCAGCAGGCGCACCACCACGCGGGTGAGCTGCTCCAGGTCGGGGATGTCCGAGAACTCGGCGACGACGGTGCGGGCGATCGTGTCCCAGGCGGACATCAGGAAACCTCCGTGCTTCGCACTGCGGTGCGAGCCGCTTCGGACGGCCGGGCGCGGCTCATGCGGTCAGGGCAGCTCGCGGTTGGGCTCGGGCATCGCCGCATCGCGGGGGCCCACCATGCCCAGGCGCGACTTGAGCGACTGCGGCTGGCCGCTGAGCACGGCGGCGTACATCGTCGCGTTGGCCAGCACCTTCTTGACGTAGTCGCGGGTCTCGTTGAACGGCACGTTCTCGGCCCAGGCGGCCGCCTCGACCACCGGGCCGTTGCGCCAGTTGCGCGGGCGGCTGGGCCCGGCGTTGTAGGCGGCCGCGGCCAGCGGCATGGAGCCGTTGAAGTCGTCCAGCACCAGCTTGAGGTAGCCGGTGCCGATGGCGATGTTGGTGTCGCGGTCGGTGAGCTGGTCGGGCGTGAAGCCGTTCAGGCCGATGCGCCGCGCGGTCCAGCGGGCCGTGGCCGGCATCACCTGCATCAGGCCGGAGGCGCCCACGTGCGAGCGCGCGTCCATCACGAAGCGGCTTTCCTGGCGGATCAGGCCGTACACGTAGGCCGGGTCCAGGCCGATGTCCTGGGCGCGGCGCACCACGGCGTCGCGGAAGGGCATGGGAAAGCGCTGCTCGACGTCGAACTCGCCGCGGGTGCGCTCGCTGGTGTTGATGCAGCGGTCCCAGACCTCGCGTTCGCAGGCGATGGCGGCGGCAGCCAGCAGTTCGCGGTCGCCCAGGCCGCCGGGGCGCGCCAGGTTGGTGCCGTAGTTCCACTCGCGCACGCCCTCCGACCGCAGGCCGATCGAGATGGCGTGCAGGCCGCGGTTGAGGCTCGGGTTGGCGCGGGCCGCGTCCTTTTCTTCCGCGGTGAGCGGGGCCGGCCGCTCGGGCACGGCGATGGGGCGGCCGAGCTCTTCCAGCGCGAGCTGCTCGTAGAAGCCGCGCGGCGAGGCGATGCCTTCCAGCAGCTTGATGGCATCGGCACGCTGGCCTTCCCGGCCCGAGGCGAGCAGCGCGCGCGCCTTCCAGTACTGCCAGGTGGTGTCCTTGCGGGCGTCGTCGCTCATCGCGTCGATGGCGGACTGCAGCGCGTCCCAGCGCGGCGTGTTGCCGGCGCGCAGGGCGGCACGGGCCTTCCACGCCAGCATGTCGTCGGTGAGGTCGCTGTCGCGGGTCACGCGGGCGTAGTGGCCCAGGGCGTCGGGGCTCAGGCGCTGCGCGGCCTGCTTGCCCAGCACGCCCCAGACCCAGTTGCGCTCCTCGGGCGAGAGCTGCGGGCCCCACTTGCGGTCCAGCAGCTGGGCGGCGTTGTCGGTGTCGCTGGTGGCCAGCTTGATCAGCGCCAGGCCGATCATCTCCTTGCGCGTGCGCGAAGCGACGGTCACGCGGCTGGTGAGGAATCGCGAGGGGCTGGCGTTGATCTCAGCCAGCACCGGCAGCGATTCGGGCGCCACCAGTTCCACCGCGCCGGCCACGTTGCGGGGCCGGTTGCCTTCCATGGCGATGCGCGCCTTGCGCCAGACGTCGGCCGTGGTCAGCCGGTGGCGGCCGCTGCCTTCGGCCACCAGCCGGGCGGCGGCCTGGGTGCAGGCATCGCCGTTGTCGCGCTGTGCGAACCAGAGGCGGCGCACCTCGTCGTCCAGCGACGCGGGCGCGGCGGCGCCATCGCGCAGGTGCTGCACCAGCAGGGCGTAGCAGCGCACCTGCGGATCGTCGTTCATGCGAAAGCGCGGATGCTCCTCGGCGAAGGCGGCCCAGTCGCGCCGCTGCCCCAGGAGCAGCAGCCAGTCGTTGCGCAGGCGGTCCTCCTGGTAGGTGCCGGCATAGCGGGAGAAGAAGTCCTGCACTTCCTGCGGCGTGGCGGTGTCCAGCCGGGAATTGAGCTCCCAGTACGCGGCCCACGGCTCCAGCAGGTGGCCTCGCACCTGCGGCAGCAGCTGCGACAGCCGGGGCTTCTGCCCCTTCTGCCAGGCCTGCGCCATCTCGAGGATGGCCTCATCCCCCCTGCCCTGCGCGCACGCCGTGGAGGCGAGCGCGGCCATGATCAATGTCAGAATCGCCCGGAACTTCATCGCAGGGATTATGAGCACGCCGGACGACAAAATTGCCTTGCGCCGGCGCCTGATCGAGGAGCGGCTGAACCTCCCGGACCGCATGCTGCGCGCCGACCTGCTGCAGCGCGTGATGCGGATCTGGCTGGTGGGCCGCTCCGACACGGTGATCGGCGCCTATTGGCCCATCAAGGGCGAATTCGACCCGCTGCCGGCGCTGCACCGCTGGAAGGAGGACGGCGAACTCCTGGACCAGCCGCAATTGCGAAGAATCGGCCTGCCCGTGGTCGACAAGCTGCACAAGACGCTCAAATTTCACGCCTGGTTCCCGGGCTGCCCGATGGAGGAGGACGCCTACGGCATCCCCAAGCCCAAGGACACCGAGGTGATCGTGCCCACGCTGCTGTTCGTGCCCTGCGTGGGCTACGGGCCGGGCGGCTTCCGCCTGGGGTACGGCGGCGGCTTCTACGACCGCACGCTGGCCAAGCTCGAACCCAGGCCGTTCACGGCGGGTCTGGGGTACACGATGGGGTACGTGGACGACCTGGAGCCCGAGCCGCACGACGTGCCGCTGGATGCGATCCTCAATGACAACGGGGTGGTCTGGCCGATGCGGTGACCGTCATCCCCGCGAAGGCGGGGACCCCGGGCTTGCGGCAGTCCGCGGAAGGCGGACGCACTGGATTCCCGCCTCCGCGGGAATGACGGAATCTCTCAATCGATGTTGTCGACCGTGTCCGGATCCGGCACTTCGCCCACCGTCTGGCGGGTCGCGCGGCCCTGTTGCATGATCCAGTCGCAGAAGGCCTTGATCTCCGGACGGCCGCCGCTGCGCGGGCCCAGGATCAGCCAGTAGGCCATCGGCGAGTCCATGCGCAGCCGGGGCAGCGGCTCGATCAGGTCGCCGTTGGCCAGGTTCTCGGCCACCATGGGCAGCCGCGCCAGCACCACGCCCTGGCCGGTGAGCGCGGCCTGCACCATCTGGTAGGCGTAGTTGAAATACAGCCAGCGCTTGGGCTGCAGCCGCGTGAGGTGCTGCTCGTCGAACCAGCGGCGCCACGTCAGCCATTCCAGGTGCGTGCGGTGCGCATCGCCCGCCTCGATCAGGGCGAACTGCGCCAGGTCCTCCGGCTTCTTCACCGCCGTGCCGCTCTTGAGCAGCCAGGGGCTGGCCACCGGCGTGAGCTGCTCGCCGAACAGGCGGATCGCCTTGGGCGGCATGTTGGCCGTCGGCCCGTAGCGCAGGGCGAGGTCGACGTCGGCCAGCTCCAGGTCGAGCGACGCGTCGCTGGCGTCGATGCGGATGTCCATGTCCGGGTTGTCGCGCTGGAACTGCTCCAGCCGCGGGATCAGCCACATCGACGCGAACGACGCGAAGGTGGTGACCGACACGCTCTTGCGGCCCGCGCTCTGGCGGATCTGCCGCACCGCCGAATCGATGCGCGGCAGCGCCTGCGACACCGCCAGCAGCAGCTGGGCGCCGGCGCCGGTGAGCTCGACCGCGCGCGTGTGCCGCAGGAACAGCGCGGCGCCCACTTCCTCCTCCAGCGCCTGGATCTGCCGGCTGACGGCCGATTGCGTGAGGGCCATCTCCTCCGAGGCGGCGCGGAAATTGAGGTGGCGCGCTACCGCCTCGAAGGCGCGCAGGTGCCCGGCGGAGATCGGGCGGGTGCGCAGGTGGGTCTGGGAGTGCAGCATGGTCTGAACGGCCGGGCAGGGAACTGGATTGATGCTGGATGCGAATGAATAGCCTAGCCGTATTTCATTGGACTGCCAAGGCGCTCCCCTCGATCATTCAAGCCACCAAACGCCCCCCAGGAGAACGCCATGACCGCCCTCACGCTGACGCAATCGCAACAATCCGTCGCCCACCTGTCGGGCACCTGGCGGCTGGAGCCGTCGCGCGCCGTGACGCTGCGGCCGCGCGAGGACGGCCTGCTGCGCGTCGCGCACGGCTGCGTGTGGGTCACCTTCGACGGCCCGCACGCGGGACCGCTCAACGACCAGGGCGACCACGTGCTGGGCGCCGGCGAACAGATCCGGGTGCCGGCCGGCCGGCGTGTCGTGCTCGAGCCCCGCAACGGCAGCGCGCCGGCTTATTTCAGCTGGGACTTCGCGCCCCAGGTGGAGCCGGTGCGCGCCTCGCGCCGCGCGGCGGTCTCGCAGTCCTGGGACGACCTGCAGCTGGCGGCCGCCCTGGGCCTGCACGCCGGTGGGCGCCTGGCGGCCGCCGTGGTCTCCCTGGCTGCGGGCGCGCTGCTGCCCCGGCCGCAGAACAACCAGTGCCCCGCCATGTGACGTCCGCGCCGAAAGGGTGGCCGCGATAATCGCGGCCACCCATGCCGCGCCCACGTTCCCAGCAGCACGAGATCAAGAGGGACGAGATCCTCGAGATCGCGGCGCAGTGCTTCGCCGAACGCAGCTATGCGGCGGCCAGCATGAACGACATCGCCGCGGCGGGCGGCACCTCCAAGGCGCGCCTGTACCACTACTACGAGAGCAAGGAAGCGATCCTGTTCGACCTGCTGGACCGCTACACCCAGCGGCTGCTGGCCCTCATCGGCCAGGTCGAGGCCACGGCCCAGCGGCGGCGGCTCGACGACCGCGCCGCGCTGCACGAGCTGGTGCGCGCCTTCCTGGATGAGTACGAAAGCAGCGCCACCCGCCACGCCGCGCTGCTGCACGACACCAAGTTCCTGGGCGATGCGCAGCGCGAGCTGATCCTGGACCGCCAGCGCGACGTGGTCGCGGCCGCCACACGTTTCCTGCGGCGCGCCTATCCTGTGCACGTGCGAGAAGACAACCAGACCGCGGTGGTGATGATGCTGTTCGGCATGATCAACTGGACCTTCACCTGGCTGCGGCCGGGTGGGGCGATGACGTATGCGGACTTCGCCGGGCAGGTGGTCGCCCTGGTCGACCGGGGGCTGTCGGCATGAGCGGTATGCGCGTCGTCGTCATGGGCGTCTCGGGTTGCGGCAAGAGCGCCGTCGGCGAGCAGCTGGCGCAGGCGCTGGGGCTGCCGCTGATCGAGGGCGACAGCTTCCATCCGCCCGCCAACATCGACAAGATGAGCCGCGGCCTGCCGCTGGACGACACCGACCGCGCGGGCTGGCTGGACACGCTGGGGCAGGAACTCGCCCGGCGGCCCGCCGGCGCGGTGCTGACCTGCTCGGCGCTCAAGGCCGCCTACCGCGAGCGGCTGCGCGCCGCCGCGCCCGGGCTGCGCTTCGTGCACCTGTCGCTCACGCCGCAGCAGGCGCTGGGGCGCGTGGCGACACGCAAGGACCACTTCTATCCGGCCAGCCTGGTCGACAGCCAGTTCGCCGCGCTGGAAGACCCGGGCGGCGAGCCGGGCGTGGTGGTCGTCGATGCCTCGCAACCGATGGCGCAGGTGGTGGCCGCCGCGCGCCAGGGCCTGGCGTCCTGAGAGCCTGGGCCTTGCGGCCCGTCGTTTCACATTCCGTAATGCATTACGGTAAGTAGAATCCCTGGATTCGCGCCGCGACCGGCGCCAGGAGAGTTTCCGTGAGCAAAGCCTTCGCCAGCCAGGCCGACCTGGAAGACAAGAAGATCACCTTCGAGCAGCTGTCCCCGCACTGCTGGGCCTACACCGCCGAGGGCGACCCGAACTCGGGCGTGATCATCGGCGACAAGTTCATCATGGTCAGCGACGCCACCGCCACGCCCGCGATGGCCAGGGACCTCATCGCGCGCATCCGCACCGTGAGCGACAAGCCGATCAAGTACGTTCTGCTCACGCACTACCACGCGGTCCGCGTGCTGGGCGCCAGCGCGTACTTCGCCGAAGGCGCGACCGAGATCATCGCCAGCCAGGGCACCTACGAGCTGATCCTGGAGCGTGGCAAGGAGGACATGCAGTCCGAGATGGACCGCTTCCCGCGCCTGTTCCGCAACGCCGAGAGCGTGCCGGGCCTGACCTGGCCGACCATGGTGATCGGCGGCGGCAACCCCACCAAGGGCGAGGTGCCCGGCCGGCTCAGCGTCGAGCTGGGCGGCGTGAAGGTGGAGATCTGGCATCCGGGCCCGGGCCACACGCGCGGCGACACCATCGCCTGGGTGGAAGAAGAGAAAGTGCTGTTCTCCGGCGACCTGGTCGAGTACGACGCCGGCGTCTACACCGGCGACGCGCACCTGGAGGAATGGCCCGCCACGCTGGAGGCGCTGCGTGCGCTCCAGGCCGAGGCGCTGGTGCCCGGACGCGGCGAGGCGATGAAGGGCAACGCGCAGGTGAACAAGGCGCTCGACTACACCCGGCGCTGGGTGGAGACGCTGTTCGCCGCGGCCAAGGAGGCGGCCGCCGCCAACATGGACCTGAAGGCCGCGATGGCGCACACGCGCAAGAGCATGGACCCGGTGTTCGGCCACGTGTTCATCTACGAGCACTGCCTGCCGTTCGACGTGAGCCGCGCATACGACGAGGCCCGCGGCATCAAGAACCCGCGCATCTGGACGGCCGAGCGGGATAAGGAGATGTGGGCCTCGCTGCAAAGCTGAGCCTGGGCGGGGTGTCGGCGCCGTCCGACGGATCACGCGCCGTGGGCTGACGGCGCCGGGCTGTCGTGCTTCCTAAGCTGGCTCCTTCGAGCCAAGACGTCCCTCCAGGAGACCGACGATGAACCCCCGCAGTACCTCCCAGCAGCAGCAACCGGCCGGCGACCGTCTCGCGCAGCAGCAGCAGATGGCCGGCTCCAACGAATTCCAGAAGCAGGGCCAGCCCGGGGAGCAGCAGGGCAGCCCGCAGCAGGGCGGCGCCGGCAAGCCTCAGCAGATGGGCGAAGGCAGCTACGAAGGCGCGCGCGACTACAAGGAGCGCACCGAGCGCTACGTGAAGAACGCCGACGTCGAAGCCGATGCCGAGAAGGCCAAGCCGCGTTCCGAACAGGAAGCGCGCGAGATGAAGCAGGCCGAGGAAGAGGGCAAGTCGCACGCCAAGGGCGAGGACTGAAGCGCTCCCGTCGTCCCCGCCACGACTGAACTCCCGTCGTCCCCGCGAAGGCGGGGACCCAGTGCGTCCGCCTTTGCGGGCTGCCTGGAAGCGCTGGATTCCCGCCTCCGCGGGAATGACGGAGTGACAGCGCCTCGACTCAATCCGGCACGCTGCGCGCGGCCACCAGCGTTGCCAGCGCCAGCGCGCCCAGCACGACCGCCATCCCCAGGATGCCGCCCCACTGCAGCGCGGCGCCGCTGGCCACGGGACCGACCGTCGCCCCGACCGTGTAGCCGGTGATCATCGCGGCCGCACCGCCGGCCGTGGCGCGGCCCTGGAAGGCGTGCGCCACTTCCACCATGGTCAGCGTGTAGAGCGCCCCGCCCACGCCGCCCCACACCGCGCCCACCGCCCACAGCAGCCAGGGCGCGTGGCCGGCGAAGGCGAACGCGACGCTCGACGCCAGCAGCAGCAGGGCCGCGGTGGAGAACACGTTGCGCAGAGAGAAGCGGTCGGCCGCCAGCCCCGCCGGGATCTGGCACAGGAAGCTGCCCACGCCGATGGCCCCGGCGATGCTGGCCGCGCCGCCCAGGCTGAGGCCGTTGGCCGACGCGTTCGCCGCGCTCACCGAACTGAGACCGGCCTCGAACACGCCGCCGCTGAAAGCGATCAGCACCAGCAGCGGCACGGTGCGGATCGCCTCCCAGGTGCTGGCCTGCGCGTGCCGCGGCTCCACGGACGACCGGCGCGGGATCGCCGCCGCGATGGCGCAGCACACGGCCACCAGCACCAGCGCGGCCCACAGCACCGGCCGCGCGCCCCAGCCAAGCAGGCCCGGGATGAAGGGTCCCAGCGCCAGCGACGCCCCCAGCGACGCCTGGTACAGACCCATCACGCGCCCGCGCTGGTCGGCCGGCGCTTCGCGCGCCAGCAGCGCTTCGGTGGCGTTCCACAGCGCCGCGGCACCGACACCCCCCAGCACCGACGCGAACGTCCACGGCAGCCAGTGGTCGGTGACCGCGTACACCGCCGCGCCGGCCAGGTTGAGCAGGCAACCCGCGCGGTAGGTGCGCACCACGCCCCAGCGGGCCAGCACCGAGGGCACGAAGGGGATCAGCAGCCCGATCATCCCGAACGGGATCATCGCGAACAGGCCGACGGCCGTGGTGCTGGCGCCGGCCTGCTGCAGGCTCACCGCGAGCACCGGCCCGGTCATGGCGAAGGCCAGCACGATCAGCGTGGTGGCGGCGGCGAACCGCCACACCACGCCCATGCGGTTGCCCGGCGCAACCGCCGTCATGGAGCCGACGAGAGCTCGCCGAGGTCGCGCTGCCAGCCCCGCAGCCGCCGTGCGGCCTGCTCGCGCTGCGGCGGGCCGGCGGCGTTGTGCACGGTGGCGACCATGCGGCAGAGGTCCTGCACCGATTCCGCCTGGTAGGCGCGGTAGGCCGGATCGGGCGACTCGGTGAACCGGTCCAGCAGGCCGCGGAGGGCGGCGCGGGCGTCGCCCAGCGAGACCTGCTGCGCGGTCAGGCGCTGCAGCACGGCCAGCGTGTCCTGCTGGCGGCGCTTGCGCTCGGCCAGCACCTGGGCGGCGGGGAAGGGCGAAGCCTCCAGGTGGCGCCGCAGGGCCGCGCGCTGCGGCTCGGTCAGCGTGCCGTAGACGGCCTCCAGGCGGTCGCCCACCAGCTTCATCCGCCGGTCGATCTGCTCCGCCGGCGGGGGGCGGATCCAGTTCTTCTCGAAGTCGCGGTTGTTGCGCGCGTAGCGCCGCTGCAGGTGGTCCAGCTGCGCCGGCGTGACGGTCAGCGCGTTGGTCACGATGGCCGGCTCGGCCCGCTCGCGGGCGGCGGCGTAGCGCTCGCGCAGCTCGGGTTCGAAGGCGCAGACCTGGGCCGGCGTGGCGTCCTGCGGCGCCAGCTTTTCCATGCGCTCCAGCAAAGCGACCAGCCGCGGGAGCTCGTTCGCCCGGTGCCAGGCGTGCAGGCGCTGCAGGTCCTCGCGCAGGCGTTGCGACTGGCCATCCTCCAGGTCGATGTAGCTGTCCAGCCACCAGTAGGCGATCTCGGGGAGCGTGGAATAGCCGAGCTTGAGCGTGCTGCAGCCGGCCAACGCAAGAGCCAGGCTCAGCAAGCCGATAATCCGGGCCAGGCGCGGCACGTGGCGCGCAGTGAAAAAAGGGAAAGACATGACAGCAGTGGACGTGGTCATCATGGCCGCCGGCAAGGGCACGCGCATGAAAAGCCGACGCCCCAAAGTGTTGCATCGTTTGGCCGGCCGTGCGCTGGTCGACCACGTGATCGATTGCGCGCGCCAGCTCCAGGCCCGCCGCACGATCCTGGTCACCGGCCACGGCGCCGAGGAGGTCGAGGCCTCCGTGGGCGGCACCTTCGCCGAAGCGATCTTCGTGCGGCAGGAGCCGCAACTGGGCACCGGCCACGCCGTGCAGCAGGCCGTCCCGCAGCTGCCGGACGACGGCATCGCGCTGATCCTCAACGGCGACGTGCCGCTGATCCGGCCCGAGACGCTGCAGCACCTGGTGCAGGCCTGCGGCGGCGAGCGCCTGGCGCTGTTGAGCGTGGAGATGCCCGACCCCGCCGGCTACGGCCGCATCGTGCGCCAGGGCCAGCGCGTGCTGGCCATCGTGGAGCACAAGGATGCCAACGAGCGGCAGCGCTCGATCCACGAGGTCTACACCGGCTTCATGGCCGTGCCCAACGCGCTGCTCAAGCGCTGGCTGGCGCGCCTGACCAACGACAACGCGCAGGGCGAGTACTACCTCACCGACGTCGTGAAGCATGCGGTGGCCGACGGCGTGGAGGTCGTGGGCGTCACCTGCGACGACCGGGTGCAGGTCGACGGCGTCAACAGCCCGCTGCAGCTGGCCGAACTGGAGCGCGCCTGGCAGCAGCGCAACGCGCGCGGGTTGATGGAGCGCGGCGTGCGCCTGGCCGACCCGGCCCGCATCGACGTGCGCGGCAGCCTGCAGTGCGGCCAGGACGTGGAGATCGACGTCAACTGCGTGTTCGAGGGCAAGGTGGTGATCGGCGACGGCGCCCGCATCGGCCCCAACTGCGTGATCGCCAACGCGACCATCGGCGCCGGGGCGCTGCTGCAGGCCTTCACCCACATCCAGGGCGAGAAGGCCGGCGCCGAAGTGGGCGAGCGCGCCGAGATCGGCCCGTTCGCGCGGCTGCGCCCGGGCGCGCGGCTCGGCCCCGAGGTGCACATCGGCAACTTCGTCGAGGTCAAGAACTCGGTGCTGGCGCGCGGCGCCAAGGCCAATCACCTGGCGTACCTGGGCGACGCCCAGGTGGGCGAGCGCGTCAACTACGGCGCCGGCTCCATCACCGCCAACTACGACGGCGCCAACAAGCACCGCACCGTGATCGAGGACGACGTGCACATCGGCAGCAACTGCGTGCTGGTGGCACCGGTGCGCATCGGCAAGGGCGGCACGGTCGGGGCCGGCTCCACCATCACCAAGGACACCGACCCGGGCGTGCTGGCGGTCGCCCGCGGCAAGCAGATCGGCATCAGCGGCTGGCAGCGGCCGAAGAAGGCGCCGAAGTAGCGGCGCAAGAAGGCGCCGAGGTAGCGGCGCAAGCAGGCGCCTAGGCAGAGGCGCCGCGCGCCGGCTTCGGCAAAGCGATGCGCGAGCCGAACTTGGCGCGCTTGACCGCGAAGAAGGCCTTGACGTTGCGCACGTTGGCGTCGGCCGTGAACAGGCGCTGCGCCAGCGCCAGGTAGCCCGGCATGTCCGGCGCCTGCACCACCAGGATGAAGTCGGGGCCGGGCGAGACGCGCCAGCACTGCTGCACGGCCGCGTCGGCCACCACCCTGGCCTCGAAGGCTTCCATCGCCTCGTTGTCCTGGCGGTCCAGCGTGATCTCCACCAGCGCGTCCAGGCCGGGGCCGGCCAGCCGGGCCAGGCGGTCGCGGCTGAGGATGGCGACCTGCCGCTCGATGAAACCGGCCTCGACCAGGCGCTTGACGCGCCGCAGGCAGGTCGGCGGCGAGATGTGGACGCGGGCGGCCAGGTCCTGGTTGGTCATCGAGGCGTCTTCCTGGAGATGGCCCAGGAGAGCTATGTCGATGTCGTCTAGCGATGATGATTCCATCTATCGATCATGAATGAAATAATATTGCTTGTAAATTGATGGCGAAAAGAAAATTTCATTTTTCTCAAAAAGTAGATGACTTATTTCGACCCTGGGACCATACAGTCTCGGCCATCAAGGAGCTGTCCTCATGTGTGGAATCGTCGGCGCGGTCTCGACCCGCAACATCGTCCCCGTCCTCGTCCAGGGCCTGCAAAGGCTGGAATACCGCGGTTATGACTCCTGCGGGGTCGCCGTCTACGACCAGGGCCTGCGCCGCGCCCGCAGCACCTCGCGCGTGGCCGAGCTGCTGACCCAGGTCGACCGCGAAGGCATCGAAGGCACGACCGGCATCGCCCACACCCGCTGGGCCACCCACGGCGCCCCGGCCGTGCACAACGCCCATCCGCACTTCAGCCACGGCCCCGGCGACCACGCGGCCGAACGCGCCGGCCGGGTGGCGCTGGTGCACAACGGCATCATCGAGAACCACGACGAGCTGCGTGCCGCGCTCAAGGCCAAGGGCTACCAGTTCCTCAGCCAGACCGACACCGAGGTGATCTGCCACCTGGTCGACAGCCTGTACGAGGGCGACCTGTTCGAAGCCGTGAAGTCGGCCATCAAGCGCCTGCACGGCGCGTACGCGATCGCCGTGTTCTGCAAGGACGAGCCGCTGCGCGTGGTCGGCGCGCGCGCCGGCTCGCCGCTCATCCTGGGCGTGGGCAAGGAGGGCGGCGAGAACTTCCTGGCCAGCGACGCGATGGCGCTGGCCGGTGTCACCGACCAGATCGTTTACCTGGAAGAGGGCGATGTCGTCGACATCCAGCTGGGCAAGTACTGGGTCGAGGACCGCAACGACAAGTCGGTCACCCGACCGGTCAAGACCGTGCACGCGCACAGCGGCGCGGCCGAGCTGGGCCCGTACCGCCACTACATGCAGAAGGAGATCTTCGAGCAGCCCCGTGCCATTGCCGACACGCTGGAAGGCGTGCAGGCCGTGGTGCCCGAGCTCTTCGGCGACGGCGCCCACCGCGTGTTCCAGGAGATCGACTCGGTGCTGATCCTGGCCTGCGGCACCAGCTACTACAGCGGCTGCACCGCCAAGTACTGGCTGGAAGGGATCGCGAAGATCCCGACGCAGGTGGAGATCGCCAGCGAGTACCGCTACCGCGAGTCGGTGCCCAACCCGCGCACGCTGGTGGTCACCATCAGCCAGTCGGGCGAGACCGCCGACACGCTGGCGGCCCTGCGGCACGCGCGCGAGCTGGGCATGGAGCACACGCTGACGGTGTGCAACGTGTCCACCTCCGCCATGGTGCGCGAGTGCAAGCTGGCCTACATCACGCGCGCCGGCGCCGAGATCGGCGTGGCCTCGACCAAGGCCTTCACCACCCAGCTGGCCGGCCTGTTCCTGCTGACGCTGGCGCTGGCGCAGGTCAAGGGCCGCATGACGGAATCGGCCGAGGCCGCGCACCTGAAGGCGATGCGGCACCTGCCCGCGGCGCTCACGGCCGTGCTGGCGCTGGAGCCGCAGCTCATCGGCTGGGCCGAGCAGTTCGCCGGCAAGGAGAACGCGCTGTTCCTGGGCCGCGGCCTGCACTACCCGATCGCCCTGGAAGGCGCGCTCAAGCTCAAGGAGATCACCTACATCCACGCCGAGGCCTATGCGGCCGGCGAGCTCAAGCACGGGCCGCTGGCGCTGGTGACCAGCCAGATGCCGGTGGTGACGGTGGCGCCGAACGACGCGCTGCTGGAAAAACTCAAGAGCAACATGCAGGAAGTGCGGGCGCGCGGCGGCGTGCTCTACGTGCTGGCCGACGCCGACTCGCGCATCGAGAGCGAGGAGGGCATCCACGTGATCCGCATGCCGGAGCACTACGGCCCGCTGAGCCCCCTGCTGCACGTGGTGCCGCTGCAGCTGCTGGCGTACCACACCGCCTGCGCGCGCGGGACCGACGTGGACAAGCCGCGCAACCTGGCCAAGTCGGTCACGGTCGAGTAGGGCGGGCCCCGCCTCGGTCAGACGGCTTCGGGCGGCTCGGTCCGCTCGAAGCTGGCCGGCAGGATCGCCTGCTCCATCACTTCGATGTCCTTGCGGCTGACGCCGTGCTGCAGGAACAGGTTTCGCCACTCGCCCACGACGGCTCGAATCCGGTCGATCTCGGCGTTCGCCTGCTCGCGCGTGAGCCCGAAGACCTCCGCGCGGGTGGCCAGGTTGTACCTGCTGGCGGCCCGGCCGAAAGCGCCGGCTTCGAGTGCGAGATCGCGCCTCTCCTGCGAGACCATGGGCGTGGGCACGATATCGTACGCCGGGGACAGCCGCCACTTTCCATCCCTCTGGAGCAGCGCGTGGTTGCGAGGGTGGTCGTCGTTGTTCGTGACCATGGCGTTGAACACCATCCGCCGGAACAGCTCGAGCCGATCCGCACGGGGGTCGGCCGACCAGCGCCGCAACTCGTCGGCCAGCAGCAGGTAGGACCAGCGGTCGCGGCCCTGGTAGCCCTCTTCGGCGTCCAGCACCGTGAGCCCGGAAACGAGGCCGTAACGGGCGTAGGCCTTGGCGTCGGGGTTCCATTCGCGGTCGAACCGCTCCAGCATCAGGGCATTGGCGTTGCCCACCGTCTCGATGCGAGTGCCGCACACGTTCAGCCCCGCGGCGCGCGCGAGTTCCAGCGTCGCGTACTCCACCCGCTGCATGTTGTAGCGATCCCCTTTCTCCGGGAGCTTGGTCAGCCAGACCTTCTGGCCGTCTTCGATCGTCACCTTCGGGCGCGCGCCGCCCATGCTTGTGCCCGGCTCGAGCTGCTCCAGCACTTCGAAGGGGAGCTTGCCCTCCTCCTCCAGCGTCTGCGCGGCGTCCACCAGCGCCTGCAGCTGGTGGGTGCGATTGAAAGGACGCGGCGCGCCAGGCGTCTTTTTGTCCGGGGAGAATCGAAGGTTGCCGGCGCCATCGTCCGGTCCGTTGAGCAGGTAGTCGACTTCGGAGATGTCCGCTTCCGACCGATCGAGCTTGGCCTGGATCACGCGTCGGCCCCACGCATCCGGGCTGGCGTCGCGCAGCGCACCGGGGATGCCCTTGAGCCTGGTGAACTCCTGCAGCCGATCGGAAAGCGGCAGGTGGAAGGCGTCCAGGGCCGCGACGTTCTGGCGCTTCAGGTATGACTGGCCATAGACGAACGTGCCCAGGAAGCTGCCGCGCCCGACCTCCCGCACCCGCAAGGCACCGCAGATGGCCCATTCGTAGGTGCCGGGCAGCTGGATGAAGACGAAGCAGGACTGATCGGGCTGCGGCACGCGCGCTCCTTCAGAAGTTGCTGTCCAGGGTCGCGGGTTCGCGCACGCGCTGCGGCAGCCGGGCCTGCTCGAGGACCTTGCCGTGCTCGTCCTGGTCCGGGTGGGCCACGTGCTGCACGGTGTCCAGCAGGCCCAGGGCCCAGAGGACGCTGAGGGTCCGGCCGAGGGACACGCCCGGCTGGCCGGTCTCCAGGTGGTACAGCGTCTTGCGATCGACGCCGGCCGCTTTCATCAGGTGCTCCTGGCTCATGCGGCGGCGAAGCCGGGCCGTCCGGATGTTGGCGCCGAGCTGCTCGACGGCGTGCACCACCTCATACGGGAGCGATTCCTTGATCTGGGGCATCTTTGCCTCACTTTTCCGGTTAGTGGGGAATATTTTACCCAGTCCATCGGGACTTGGATATCGATATGGGGCATTGGAGCCCCGTCAACAACCATAGCGGGGAAAATATGCCCCAAATAGCCGCCGAACTAAGCGTCGCGCAGGTGCTCGCGCGCGAACTCGCGCAGGAGTGACATCGCCGGCGCTTCGGTGCGACCTGCCAACGTCACGAAACCGAACGTGCCGCTGGCGCTCAGCGCCGGCGTGAGCGCGAGCTCCACCAGGTCGCCCGAAGCCAGCCCGTCGCGGCCGGCGGCCGCGGTGCCGAGAAACACGGCGTCGGTCGTGAGCGTGGTCTCGATGAGCGGGGCCACGTCCTCGCAGACGATGGTCGTGCACAGCTCCGGGTCGGCGTGGGGGCCGTACCGGTGGACCAGCAGTCGCCTCACCTCCGCACTGATGGGGGAGGACGCGATCGGGAACCGCAGCACGTCGGCGAAGCGCACTTCCTTCAGGCGCGCAAGAGGATGCCCGCGACGACAGAGAAACGCGCCCCGCAGGTCCGCGACATGCTCGATCCGCAGGTCCGATGCCGGGACCACGGACCGGATGTCGATCAACAGGCCGTCGATCTCCCGGGCGCGCAACGCCCGCAGTTGCGCCTCCACCGCACCTCGGCTCACCACCACCCGGGTGCGCGGGTGCGTGGCAGCCATCATCCGCATGAACGGCACGGTCAGGACGGCGCCCGGCCCCGCACCGAAGCCGATGCGGATTTCGCCGATGCCGCCGGAGGCGAGCAGCTCGCCCGCCCGTTTCAGCTCGGAAGCCTGGAAGCCGATGAGGCGGGCCCGGCTGAGCACTTCCCCGCCCAGGGGGGTGAGTTCATTGCGCTTGCCGACGCGGTCGACGAGCGCACCCCCCAGCTCCGCTTCCAGCTGCTGGATGCTTCGGCTGAGGGCCGGCTGCGTCACGTGCAGGCGCAGCGCGGCCCGCGAGAAGGAGCCGGTCTCGGCCAGGGCGACGAAGTGTTCGAGCTGACGCAGGTTCACGCCGGGACTATACGCACCGCTCATGCAATCGAGAAAAATAATGCATTGGACACATGGAAGCGCCGGCGCCACGATGCCGCGCCAATAGAAGGAACCCCATGAACCTGAAGAACTGCCTGACCGCCCTGGGAGCCGTGCTGCTCTCCACCGCGGCGCTGGCCCAATCCGGCAAGACCGTGAGCCTGGTGATCCCGTACCCAGCGGGCGGCCTGGCCGACGTGATCGCCCGAGGCGTCGCGCCCGTGCTGTCGAAGCACCTGAACCAGACCGTGGTCGTCGACAACGTCGCGGGCGTGAGCGGCACCCTGGCCGCCCAGAAGGTGCTGAACGCACCTGCGGACGGCATGTTCATCCTGCAGGGCTCCCCCAACGAGGTGATCCTTCCGCCGCTGGCGATGAGCGCCGTGCGGCTGCGCAGCGAGGACTTCCGCGTCGTCCAGCTCATCGGCATCGCGCCCATGGTGCTGGTGGTGCGCCACGACCTGCCGGCCAACACCATCGACGAGTTCGTCGCGCTGGCCCGCAGCAGCGCCCGCACCAAGCCGCTGACCTACGGCAGCACCGGCATCGGCTCCTTCTATCACCTGCTGGGCGAGCAGCTGTCCAAGGTGACCGGGGCCGAGATGCTCCACGTCCCCTACAAGGGCGGCGCGCCGCTGCTGCAGGACATGGGCGGCGGCCAGCTCGACTTCGCGCTGCTGCCTTTCGCGCAGCAGTACGTCGCGCTCGCCCAGCAAAAGCGCATGAAGATCCTGGGAACGCTGGCCGAGACCCGGCCGGAGAGCCTGAAGCAGTACCCGACGGTGAACGAAGGGACCGCGCTGAAGAACTTCAGCTTCGACATCTGGACCAGCTACATGGTTCGCCGCGACACGCCCGAGGAAGTGGTGGTCCGCCTCAACCGGGCCCTGACCGAAGCCCTGGCGGAACCTTCCGTGAAGACCGTCCTCGACGCCCAGAGCCTGCTGCCCGCCAAGCAGGTCACCGCGGTCGAAGGCGTGCGGATGTACGACGCCGAGATCAAGCGCTTTCGCGAACTGGCCCGGAACATCAACCTGAAACCGCAATGAACGAGACGAGTTCCTGCTTTTCTTCCAGCTACGCCGAGGCCCGGGCGAAGTTCCTGGCCGCGGCCACCGACGCCGGGCTGGTGTCGCAAGCCCTGGTGCATCCGCTGCGCGGACCGGCCGGCGAAGAGCTGGCCCTGGACGTCGTGCGCGAAGGCCCGCCTGACGCGAAAAGGGTGCTGCTGCTATCGAGCGCCTGCCACGGCGTGGAAGGCTTCTGCGGCTCGGGCGCCCAGGTCGCCCTGCTTCGCGACGCGCAGTGGCGGCAAGCGTGCGCCCGCGCGGGCGTGGCCGTGGTCTACGCACATGCGCTCAACCCCTGGGGGTTCGCCTGGCTGCGCCGGATGACGCACGAGAACGTGGACCTGAACCGCAACGTCCACGACTACGGCCGGCCGCTGCCGCGCAACGAAGGGTACGAGGAGCTGGCCGACCACATCGTGCCGCGCCAGTGGCCTGAAACGCCGGAGAACCGGGCGGTGCTGGAGGCCTTCGCGCAAAAGCACGGCGCCATGGCACTGCAGCGCGCCATCACGGGCGGGCAGCACAGTCACCCGGAAGGACTGTTCTTCGGCGGGAGCTCGCCCACCTGGAGCCAGGGCGCGCTTCGCCGCGTCCTGCGCGAGCAGGCGAGCCAGTGCGAGGAACTCGGCTGGGTGGACTTCCACACGGGACTGGGGCCGCGCGGACACGGAGAACTGATCCTGGCCGGGCAAGCCGAGTCCATGCAGCGCGCCCGCGCCCTGTGGGGGGACGTCACGTCGTACTTCGACGGCAGTTCGTCGTCGGCGCCGCTCACGGGCAACATCTATCTGGCGGCCTACGAGGAAGCGCCCCGCGCGGCCTACGCGGGCGTGGCGCTGGAGTACGGCGTCGTGCCGCTGCAGCAGACGATCGACGCCCTGCGCGCGGACCAGTGGCTGCACGCCCACCCGGACGCCCCCGCCGACCAGCGTGCCCGCATCAAGCGGGAGCTGGTGGAGGCGTTCTACGGTGACGATGACGCCTGGAAGGCCGATGTCGTCCGCCAGGCCAGGCAGGCGGCGTTCGCGTTCCTCGGTTAGCCAGGCCGCGGAGTAGCAGGCCGTTTCAATTGAGCCCGGTGGGCTGCGACCGGCCGAGGGCGCAGCCACATTGACAAGGCTGGGGCGCGGTGAAGAATGGTCCGGACCATGGGCCAGTCTCCCGCCGCCACCGATTCGCACATCGACCGTGCGGAGGCCGCGCGGTACGCCCTCCTGCGACGGCTTGCGCCCGCGATGCGCCACAACCTGGTGGTCAACCTGCAGCCCATCGGCATGATCTACGAGGTGCTCGACCGCCGGTTGCGGGCGGCTCAGCCCGACCTGGCCCACGTGCAGGCCAGCGCCCACAAGATCCACGGCTTCGCCCGCGCGGCGCTGGCCTCCTGCCTCAACGTGGTGACCTGGCTGGCGCCGGAAGAGGGCGCGGTCACGACCGTGATGAACGGCACCCGCGAGTGCACCGCGCTCCTGGCCACGACGCTGAGCTTCCGCGGCTACACCCTGCGCAACCTGGGCACGCCGCTGCCGGGCGAGGTCCGGCTCTCGGCGATGCGCAACGTGCTGACCGCCGCGCTGATCCAGGCCACCGACGAACTGCCGCCGCCGGCCGACGTCCAGCTGACGACGGCATCCTCGGCCGAAGGGCTTCATGTCCTGCTGCAGGTGGGCAAGGCGGAAGGCGAGGCCGGCATCGACGCGACGCGCGGCTACCGGCCGCTCGCGTGGAGCGACGTGCAGGCCCTGGCCGAGGCGGAAGGCGTGCAGCTGTCCCGCCCGGCGGCCGGACAGGTCGTGATCACCTTCCCGTGGGCGCTGGCGGCGTCGGCGTGAGGCCTTCGCCGCCTTCCAGCCTGCGCAGCACGGCCACCATCTCCCGCGCGATCTCCCGCGCCAGGTAGCCCACCGGCCCCACCTGGCGGGCCAGCCGCTCGCCGGCCTGCGCATGCAGCAGCACGCCCCACGCGCAGGCCTGCTCCAGCGTTGCGCCGCGCGCGGCGATGCCGCCGATGGCGCCGGCCAGCGTGTCGCCCGAGCCCGAGGTCGCCAGCCCGCAGTTGCCGCCCTCGTGCAGCCAGCTGCGGCCATCCGGCGCGGCGATGGCCGTGACCGGGCCCTTGACGGCCACGACGGCATTCCAGGTCCGCGCGGCGCGCACCGCGGCCGACAGCGGGTCGGCCAGCACCTCGTCCTTGTCCGCCTGCGTGAGGTGCGCCATCTCGCCCGCATGGGGCGTCAGCAGCACCGGCTCGGGGAAGCGGCCGACCGCCGCCACGCAGTCCATCGCCAGCGCATCGAGCACCACGCAGCGGCCACGCAGCAATGGCAGCAGCCGCTGCACGAAGGCGCAGGTCGCGTCGGCGTCCATCAGTCCGGGGCCGATCACCACCGCATGCGCCGCTTCGAGCGCGGTCTCCAGCAGCTCCGCGCCGTTCGCCTCGAAACCGCCGGCCGCCGTCTCCGGTAATGCGATCACGCGCGCCTCCGGCAGCGCGAAGGCCATCGGCCCCGCGACGGAAAGCCCGGTCGCGATCACCAGCTTGCCGGCGCCCACGCGCAGCGCCGCGGTCGCGGCCAGTACCGCCGCGCCGGGGATCTCGCGGCTGCCGGCGATCACCACGATGCGGCCGCGCGCCTCCTTGTCCGCTCCGTCGTCGAGCGGCGGCAGCGGCCAGAGGCGCAGGGCTTCGGAGTCGATCCGTTGCGGGCGGACGCTGGTGTCCATCAGGGCTTGGGCGCGGCCTGGGCGTCGGGTTCCGCCGTGACGGGGGCGCCGGCCTCGCGCAGCGGCGCGACGAACCAGGCCAGGTCCAGGCGCAGCGAGTCGGTCAGCGGGTCGTGCTCGTACGAGGTCACGCTGCAGTTGGGCACGTCGCCCTGCCGGTCCATCGCCAGGACTTCGTGCTCCTCCAGGCATTCGACCAGGTAGCGCATGCAGTTGACGATGACCTGGTGCGCCACCACCAGCACCCGCTGGCCGCAGTGCTCGCGCGTGACCATCTCCAGCACGCTGCGCAGGCGCAGGATCACGTCGCACCAGCTCTCGCCGCCGGGCGGGCGGAAGTAGAACTTGCCGACGTGGCCACGCTGCGCGGACAGCTCGGGATAGCGCTCGCGGATGCCGTGCACGGTGAACCGGTCCAGGATGCCGAACTCCTTTTCGCGCAGGCGCTCGTCCACGCGCACGCGGACCTTGCGCGGGTCCAGCCCGGCGGTCTCCATCAGCAGCCGCGCGGTCTCGCGGGCGCGCACGTAGGGCGAGGTGAGCACCACTTCCGGCTGGCGCGAGGGCGGCAGCTCGCCGAACCAGTGCCCCAGCGCGGCGGACTGCTCGCGCCCGAGCTCGGACAGCGGCACGTCGATGTCGCGCTCGGCGATGTCGATCATGGCCAGGCCCTGGGCCTCGGCGGCGTCGCGCGCGACGTTGCCCGCGCTTTGCCCATGGCGGACGATCCACAGCGTGCGCGGCCAGTTCTGCGACATCTTTTTCTCTCGTCCTTTCAGTCCGGCTTGAAGCCCAGCGCCTTCATCGCGGCCGGCAGGCTGGCGCTGCTTTCGCGGTAGCCGGCCCAGGGTTCATTGCCCGCGTCCAGCCGCTCGTGCACGCTGCCCACCGTCCAGTGCGCGCCGCCCTTGAGGCCCTTGAGCTCGTCCCACCCGACCGGCACCGAGATGCCCAGCCCCGGCCGCGCGCGCGCCGACCAGGCCGACACCGTGGTGGCGCCGAAGCCGTTGCGCAGGTAGTCGATGAAGATCCGGCCCACCCGGTTCTTCGGTCCGCTCTTGGCAACGAAGCGCTGCGGGATGGTGCGGGCCAGGTGCTCGACGATGGCCTGCGAGAAATCCTTGACCGTGTCCCAGCCGTATTTGGGCTTGAGCGGAACAACCACGTGCAGCCCCTTGCCGCCGCTGGTCTTGAGCCAGGCCGGCAGGCCCAGCTCGGTGAGGAAGGCCCGCACCAGCATCGCGGCCTCCTGCACCTGCGGCCAGCCCACGCCCTCGCCGGGGTCGAGGTCGAATGTCATCCGGTCCGGCAGGTCCGCCTTGTTCGCGACGGCGTTCCAGGTGTGGAACTCGATCACGTTCATCTGCGCGGCCGACAGCAGGCCTTCGGGCGCCGCGATCTCCAGCATGGGCGGGTGGCCCGGGAAGATCGAAGCGTCCAGCGGTTCGACGCCGGGCATCTTGTAGCGCTCCAGGTGCTTCTGGAAGAACAGCTGGCCTTCGATGCCGTCGGGCGCGCGCACCATCGCGATCGGCCGGCGGCGCAGGTGCTCCATCATCAGCGTCGCCACCAGCGCGTAGTAGCGCACCAGCTCGATCTTGGTGATGCCGCTCTGCGGGTCGACCACGCGTTGCGGATTGCTGATGCGCAGGTTGGCCGGCAGGGCGGCGGAGGGCGGTGCCGCTTCGGAGGGCCGCGCCGCCTTCGATGCTTTCGCCGTCGCAGGCTTGGCCGCCTTCGCGGCCTTCGCGCCCCTTGCGGGCGAATCGACGCCCGGCGCGTGCCGGGCCGTCTCCACCGAGATCTGGTCCGCGGGCTTGTCGGTGCGCAGCCCGTGGAAGACCGAGTGGCGCACCTTGCCTTCGCGCGTCCATTCGCCGAACGAGACCTCGCAGACCAGCTCGGGCCGGGTCCAGTGCGCCGCGCGCGGCAGGCCGACGCCGGCCTGGAACGGGCTCTTGTCCGCCGCCACCTTCTCCAGCCGCTCGCGCACGTCGCGCAGCGTGCGCTCGTTGAAGCCGGTGCCGACATTGCCCGCATAGCGCAGCCTGCCGTCGTCCTCGTGCACGCCCAGCAGCAGCGAGCCGATGCCGGTGCGCGAACCCTTGGGATCGGTCCAGCCGCCGATCACGAATTCCTGGCGATGCGCGCACTTGAGCTTGATCCAGTCGCTGGAGCGCCGGCACACGTAGCCGGACTCGCGCCGCTTGGCGATCACGCCCTCCAGCCCGAGCCGGCAGGCCGAGGCCAGGATCTGCGCCGGCGGCGCCTCGAACACCTCGCTGAAGCGCACGTTGGCGTGCGGCTTGCGCTCCACGATGCGCCGGAGCACCTCGCGGCGCTGCTCCAGCGGCACGTTGCGCAGGTCGTGCCCGGCGCAGTAGGGCAGGTCGAACAGGTAGTAGACGATCTGTTCGGTGCGCCGGGTGTCGAACGCGCCCTGCAGCGCCTGGAAGTCGGCCGGCGTGTCGCGGCCGGGCATGATGATCTCGCCGTCGTACCAGCCGTCGGGCAGCTCCATGGCCTGCAGCGCGCGAACCAGTGCGGGCAGGCGCGACGTCCAGTCGTTGCCGTTGCGCGTGAGGAGGCGGATGGCGCCGTCTTCGGCGCGGGCCAGCATGCGGTAGCCGTCGAACTTGATCTCGAACAACCACTGCTGCGGGTCGGGCGGCGGCGCATCGACCAGCACGGCGAGTTCGGGTTGCAGCGTGTCGGGCAGCCTGGCCTTCACGGCGCCCTCCGGCGGGCCCGAGGCTGGCGCGGCATTTTGGGGCGGCGGTGCTGCGGAAGCCTGCGCGACGGAGGCAGGGCGGTCGTCCAGCTTCTGCACGCTCTCCGGCCGCTCGTCGACCACGCTGTACTCCGTGGCCGGCCGGGCGAAGTCGTCGCGCTCCTTGATCAGCAGCCAGGGGTCTTCACGTCCGTTGCCGCGGCCCTTCATGCGCACCAGCGTCCAGTGGCCGTGCAGCTTGTGCCCGCGCAATTCGAACTTGAGCTTGCCGTCGCGCCAGCCCTTGTGCGGGTCCTCCAGCGGGACCCAGGTGCCCTTGTCCCAGATGATGACCTTGCCCGCGCCGTAGTTGCCTTCGGGGATGGTGCCCTCGAAGCGGTTGTAGGCGATCGGGTGGTCCTCGGTGGGCACCGCCATGCGCTTGTGGGCCGGATCGAAGCTGGGGCCCTTGGGAACGGCCCAGCTTTTCATCGTGCCTTCGAGCTCCAGGCGGAAGTCGTAATGCAGGCGAGTGGCCCAGTGCTTCTGCACGACGAAAGCGCGCTCCTGCTCGTTGGCCGTGCCGCCCTCCGCCGGCTCGGGCGTGGCGTCGAACCGGCGCTTGGCCCGGTAGGTCCTCAGCGCATCGGAAGTTGGGGGTCGCTCGTCTGCCATTCGGTGGTTCGCAGGGGACGGGGCGCGGCGGGCGAGCCCGCGTCCGTGCGGTTGCCGGTCGTCAGGCGCTGTCGCGCAGCCGCTTGACCTCGTCGTGGTTGCGCTGCACCTGCTGGAATTGGCGCTCCACCAGCTGCTTGACGTCGGCCGGCAGCGCCTGCTTGAGCGCCTTGCGGTAACGCGCCATGGCGTTGTCCTCGCCGCGTTCGCACTCCTGCAGCACGGCCTTGTCGTCATAGGTGGTGAGCGCCGAGCGCACGGCCACCCAGCCGCGGTGCAGCGCACCGGCGGCGCTGCCGCTCTCCTCGGCCTTGCCGCCCAGGGAGCGCAGCTTCTGGTTCAGTTCGTCGGCGCCGCGACGGCAATCGTCGGCACGCTGCAGGAACATGGACTTGAGGTCCGGACGCTTCGCCTGCTCGGCGCATTCGCGGAAGCCGTACTCGCCGTCCTTGCAGCACTCCACCAGGTCCTGCAACGCATCGATCACGTCGCCGCGGTCGCCGCTGGTGTTGCCCGCGCTCTGCGCGGAGCCGACGATGCCGGCCGCGCCGGTGTTCTGGTCGCGCAGGTCGGCGCCCATGCCGCTGCTGCGCAGGCCGGCCATGTCGGTGCCGCCGCTGCCGGTGCTGGTGGACAGGTCGGCGGCGCGCACGGCCGCCGTGTCGCTGCTGATCGGGGTGATGCCGGTCCGGCCCGAGTCGGGCGTGGTCTTGCGGATGCGGTCCGCGCGTTCCCAGGCGGCGCGGCTGGCGGGCCGCGCCTGGTCCCAGTTGAGGCCGGAGCTGGCGCGTGCGGTCGACCAGTCGGAGGCCAGGCGCGGCTCGGCCGTGTCCCAGTCACTCTCATGCTCCATGCGGCCGCGCACGCCGTGCATGTAGGCCGGCCCGTAGTCGTCGTAGCTGCGGCCCTGCTCGTAGTAAGGCTCGCGCGTGTAGTTCTCGCGCCAGTGCTCTTCCTCGGCCGTCGGGTTGATGGCCTCGGCCGCCGCCTTGCCGGCCAGCCCGCCGACCACGGCGCCGATCACGCCGCCCACCAGCGTGCCGACGGGACCGCCGACCGTGCCTGCGGCGGCGCCTGCCATCGCGCCGCCCGCGGCGCCCACGCCGGTGCCCACGGGATGCGCACCGGGCTCGTCGGTGATCGGGTCGCGGTTCAGGTCCTTGTCTTCTGCAGCCATGGGATGCTCCTTTGCTTTTCCGGTGGAATGAAGGCCTGCGGTGTCGAGGGCGCACCGCTGCAAAAGGCATCTTCGGACGAGGCCGGAACTGGGCCGTCAGTCAATCCTAGGACTGGCTGTAGGAGAACGGCGTCACGGCCGGCCAAGGCTGCGGCCGGCGTGTTTTCCGCCGAGGTCCTACACCTCGCGCGGCGAGTCGCGCGCAACCTCGGACGCATCCAGGAGCCCCCCATGCGCATCCTTCGCGCCTTTCGTGCGGCATCGCTGGCCGCCTTCGCCCTGGCCGGCGCCGCGATGCTGCCGGCCCCCGCAGCGGCCGACGCCGGCCAGCTGCACGCCCGCCATGGCCAGTTGCGCGAGCAGCTTCGCAACAGTCCTTTCGGCAGCGCGATGCACATCGACTCGGCCGAGCAGCCCGACACGTTGCGAGGCGACGTGTACGCGGTGCTCGACCACTCCTTCGCCACCGTGAGCCAGGCGCTCAAGGACCCGGCGCGCTGGTGCGACATCCTGATCCTTCCCTTCAACACCAAGTACTGCCACGCGGTCGACGGCCCCAACGGCCCGGCGCTGCTGGTGCGCATCGGCCGCAAGTACGACCAGCCGGTCGAGCAGGCCTTCCGCCTGGAATTCGCGTACCGCAGCGTGGCGGCGCGGCCGGATTATTTCGAGAGCCGCCTCTCCGCGCCCAGCGGGCCGATGGGCACGCGCGACTACCGCATCGCGGTCTCCGCCGTGCCGCTGGACGACGGCAAGCGCACCTTCCTGCAGCTCAGTTATGCCTACGGCTTCGGCTCGCTCGGCCGCATGGCGATGCAGGCCTACCTCGGCACGGTGGGCGCGGACAAGATCGGCTTCACCGTCACCGGCCGCGACGGCAACGGTCAACCGCAGTTCATCGGCGGCGTGCGAGGCGCGGTCGAGCGCAACGCCATGCGCTACTACCTGGCCATCGACGCGTACCTCGATTCCCTCTCGGCGCCTGCGCCCAAGCAGGTGGAGGAGCGCATCCGCCGCTGGTTCGCGGCCACCGAGCGCTTTCCCCAGCAGCTGCGGGAGATGCCGTTCCCGACCTACGCCACCATGAAGATGGTCGAGCACGAGCGCCAGCAGACCCTGCTGCAGTAGAGCGCGCCTTGCTCGGCGCAAGGGCGGTCTTACGCCAGGTTCATCGCCGGCCGACACGGAAAGAAGAGGAAGCGGACCCACCATCGCGGCCTTTGCCGTCTGCGGCGCACTGACGAGGACCCGGCCCATGGAACATCCCACGACCCGGCCTGCCGCCGCGCAGGCCGCTTCCGCCGCGGTGCCGCTGGCGGAGGCCCAGCCCGCCGCCGTGCTGGGCCTGCGCGAGGCCATGCTGCTGATCGTGGGCGTGGTGATCGGCGCCGGCATCTTCAAGGCGCCCTCGATGGTGGCCGGCATGACCGGATCGGCCCCCTGGATGTTCGGGGCCTGGCTGCTGGGCGGGCTGATCTCGCTGGTGGGCGCGCTCTGCTACGCGGAGCTCGCGACCGCGTATCCCAGCGCGGGCGGCGACTACCACTTCCTGCGCCGCGCCTACGGGCGTTCGGTGGCCTTCCTGTTTGGATGGGCGCGCTTCTCGGTGATCACCACCGGTTCGATCGCGCTGCTGGCCTTCGTGTTCGGCGACTACCTGCACCAGGCCGTGCCGCTGTACATGGGGCAGACGGCGGTTGGCCCCGCGGCGTACGCGCTGGCCGCCATCGTTGTGCTGTGGTGGGTCAACTCGCGCGGCATCCGCGCGGGCGCCTCCACCCAGAGCTGGCTCACCGGCGTGGAGGTGGCCGGCCTGCTGCTGATCGTGGTGGCGGCGCTGTGGCTGGTGAGCGGGCCCGCGCCGGCGACCGCCGCGGCACCGGCTGCGCCCGCTCCGGCGCCCGGACTCGCTTCGTTCGGCCTGGCGATGGTGTTCGTGCTGCTCACCTTCGGCGGCTGGAACGAGGCGGCCTACATCAGCGCCGAGCTGAAGGACGAGCGCCGCAACATGGTCCGCGCGCTGGTGTTCTCCATCCTGCTGATCACGTTGCTGTACCTGCTGGTGACCTGGGCCTACTGGCGCGGCCTGGGCCTGCAGGGCATGGCCAAGTCGGAGGCGCTGGCCGCCGACCTGATGCGGGTGGCGTTCGGGCCCGCGGGCGAGAAGGTCATCGCCGTGCTGGTGGCCGTGGCCGCGCTCACGTCGATCAACGCCACCATGATCGTGGGCGCGCGCACCAACTACGCGCTCGGCCGCGACTGGCCGGTGCTGCAGAAGCTGGCGCTGTGGGATGGCCGTCGCGGCACGCCGGCCAATGCGATGCACGTGCAGAACATCGCGGCGCTGCTGCTGGTGGGCCTGGGTGCCTGGACCGGCAGCGGCTTCCGCTCGATGGTCGAGTTCACCGCGCCGGTGTTCTGGTTCTTCTTCCTGCTGGCCGGCTTGTCGCTGTTCGTCTTGCGCGCCAGGGAGCCGGACACCGAGCGGCCGTTCAAGGTGCCGCTCTATCCGCTGCTGCCGGTGGTGTTCTGCGCCACCTGCGCCTACATGCTGTGGTCGAGCCTGTCGTACGTGTACAGCCAGTCGCTCGGCGGCCTGAACGCTGCGTGGATCGGCGTGGCCGTGCTGGCGCTGGGCTGCGTGCTGCTGCTGGTGATGCGCAGCCGGCCCGCGGGTCTGGCGCCCACGCCCCTACGTCCCTGACCCTTGCCGGAGGAAACCATGACGCAGCCCCGCCGCCCCGTGGACTTCGACCCGCACCGGCGGGCCGTCTCGATCGCCCTGCCGGCCTCGCTGGCCGCCCTGGCGTATCCCGCGCTGCCGCTCTACGCGCAGGACGCCAAGCCCAAGCTGGACGTGCCCTACGTGCCCACCCCGATGGAGGTGGTCAACAAGATGCTGGACATGGGCAAGGTCGGCGCCTCGGACGTGCTGTACGACCTGGGGTGCGGCGACGGCCGCATCGTGGTGACGGCGGCCAAGGAGCGCGGCGCGCGCGGCGTGGGCATCGACATCGACCCGCAGCGCATCGCCGAGGCGAACGAGAACGCGGAGAAGGCGGGCGTGAAGAACCGGGTGGAGTTCCGCGTGGGCGACCTGTTCCAGGCCGACTTCGCGCCGGCCACGGTGGTCACGCTCTACCTGCTGCCCGACCTCAATCGCAAGCTGCGGCCGCAGCTGTGGCAGCAGCTCAAGGTCGGCACGCGCGTGGTGTCGCACGCGTTCGACATGGGCGACGAATGGCCGCCCGAGCGCACCGAGCGGGTGGACTTCAAGACGATCTATTCCTGGACCATCCGGCCCGAGCACAAGAAGTCCCGGGCCTGACGGATCCCCGACGCGATGGGCCTTACTTCAGGCCGGCGGCGCTGCGCAGCGCCTGGGCGCGGTCGGTGCGCTCCCACGTGAATTCCGGCTCCTCGCGGCCGAAGTGGCCGTAGGCGGCGGTCTTCTCGTACACCGGACGCAGCAGGTCCAGCATCTGGATGATGCCCTTGGGACGCAGGTCGAAGAGCTCGTTGACCAGCTCGGCGATCTTCTCGTCGGGGATGACGCCGGTGCCTTCGGTGTAGACCGTCACGTTCATCGGCTTGGCCACGCCGATCGCGTACGCCACCTGGATCTGGCACTGGCGCGCCAGGCCGGCGGCCACGATGTTCTTGGCCACGTAGCGCGCGGCGTAGGCGGCCGAGCGGTCGACCTTGGACGGGTCCTTGCCCGAGAACGCGCCACCGCCGTGCGGGCAGGCGCCGCCGTAGGTGTCGACGATGATCTTGCGGCCGGTCAGGCCGCAGTCGCCCTGCGGGCCGCCGATGACGAAGCGGCCGGTCGGGTTGATCAGGTAGCGGGTTTCCTTGAGCCACTCCTTGGGCAGGACCGGCTTGATGATCTCCTCGATGATGGCCTCGTTGAAGCTGGCCTTCATCTTGGTGTGCGACTCGCTCTGGCTCGGGTCGTGCTGCGTGGAGAGCACCACGGTGTCGATGCTGTGCGGCTTGCCGTTCACGTAGCGCATCGTCACCTGGCTCTTGGCGTCGGGACGCAGGAAGGGCAGGCGGCCGTCCTTGCGCAGCTGGGCCTGGCGCTCCACCAGCCGGTGCGCGTAGTAGATCGGCGCGGGCATCAGCACCGGCGTCTCGTCGCAGGCGTAGCCGAACATCAGGCCCTGGTCGCCGGCACCGGTGTTCAGGTGGTCGTCGCTGGCGTGGTCCACGCCCTGGGCGATGTCGTTGGACTGCTTGTCGTAGCAGACCATGACCGCGCAGCCCTTGTAGTCGATGCCGTACTCGGTGTTGTCGTAGCCGATGCGCTTGATGGTGTCGCGCGCGACCTGGATGTAGTCGACGTGCGCGTTGGTGGTGATCTCGCCGGCCAGGACCACCAGGCCGGTGTTGCACAGGGTCTCGGCGGCCACGCGGCTGCGCGGGTCCTGCTTGAAGATCGCGTCGAGGATCGCGTCGGAGACCTGGTCGGCCACCTTGTCCGGGTGGCCTTCCGAGACGGATTCGGAGGTGAAGAGGAAGTCGTTCGCCATTGAATAAACTCCAGCGGTTGGCGGTTGCAAGGCGCGTTGCCTTGGCCGGAGCTTCGGGCGAACGCTTTAGCAGAATTTTTTGAGTCGCCCTGCAAGTAGTTCAATAACTCGGCGACCCGCCAATTCTAAAGCCTCCTGAAAGTGATCGCCCTCTTCCGTGCGCTGGCCGTGCTGCCCTTGTGGCTGCTGCATGGCATCGGCTGTGTCCTGGGCTGGGGGGCCTTCCTGGCGTCGCCCACGTACCGGCGCCGGTTCGCCGAGAACGCGCGCCAGGCGGGCTACCGGCTGGCGGACGTGGGCGGGGCGGTGTCGGCGGCCGGCCGGCTGGTCGCGGAGGTGCCGCGCCTGTGGTTCGGCGCGGCGCCCCGGGTGCAGTGGTCGGGGGCCGAACTGGTGGACGCGGCGCTGGCCCGCGGACGCGGCGTGGTCTTCCTCACGCCGCACCTGGGGTGCTTCGAGGCCACGGCGCAGGGCTACGCCGGGCGCTTCGGCCCGATCACGGTGCTGTACCGGCCGGCCCGCAAGGCCTGGCTGCGGCCGCTGGTGGACGGCGCGCGCGCCCGCCACAACCTGTCGACCG
Source organism: Ramlibacter sp. Leaf400 (assembly GCF_001424545.1). GTDB lineage: Bacteria > Pseudomonadota > Gammaproteobacteria > Burkholderiales > Burkholderiaceae_C > Ramlibacter. The sequence continues at coordinate 210,503 of NZ_LMQL01000012.1, forward strand.
CTCCCACGACGCTGGCTGGCGTCAAGCAGATGCTCAAGGCCCTGCAGGCCGGCCAGGCGGTGGGACTGCTGCCGGACCAGGTCCCGCCCTCGGGACTGGGCGTGTGGGCGCCGTTCTTCGGCCGGCCCGCGTACACGATGACGCTGTCGTCGCGCCTCGCCCGCCAGACCGGCGCCACCGTCCTGCTGGCCTGGGGCGAGCGGCTCGCCTGGGGCCGCGGCTACCGCATCCATTTGCGTCCCTGGCCGGGCGAGCTGCCGGCTGAGCCGCTGGCCGCCGCGGGGCGGGTCAACGCCCAGATGGAGGCGCTGATCCGTGAGTGCCCGGCTCAGTACCTCTGGGGTTACGAGCGTTACAAGTCGCCGAGGGAGGCCCGCTGATGCTCAGCCGTCTGGGCGTTCTGTTCATGAAGGCGCTGGCGCCGCTGCCGCTCACCTGGGTGCGCGGCCTCGGCTGGGGGCTGGGCTGGGTGCTGTACGCGGTAGTGCCGCGCCGGCGCCACGTGGTGCGGGTGAACCTGGACCTGTGCTTCCCGCAATGGACAGCCGAGCAGCGCAAGGCGCTGGTGCCCCGCGTGTTCATCGCCTTTGCCCAGGCCTGGCTGGACCGCAGCTGGCTGTGGCATGGCGACCCGAAAAGGGTGCGCGAACGCGTGCGGCTGAGCGGCGCGGTGGCCGAACTCGAGGGCGCCGAGCCCACGGTGGTGTTCTGGCCGCACTTCGTCGGCATGGACGCGGGCTGGACCGCGCTGACGCTGGATTCGCACCGGCCCTTCATGACGATCTACACGCACCAGAAGAACCGTGTGGTGGACGACTGGATCCTGGAGGGCCGCCAGCGTTTCGGCCGGGTGCGGCTGTTCCGCCGCGCGGACGGCGTGAAGGTGGTGGTCAGCGCGCTGCGGGACGGGGTTCCGCTGTGCCTGCTGCCGGACATGAATTTCGGGCCGGAGGAATCGATCTTCGTGCCGTTCTACGGCGTGCCCGCGGCCACGGTGCCGTCGCTCTCCCGCTTCGCGCGGCTCGGGCGGGCCAAGGTGGTGCCGCTGCTCACGCGCATCACGCCGCAGGGGTACGAGGTGCAGGTGCTGCCGGCCTGGCGCGATTTCCCGTCCGACGACCTGGAGGCGGATACGGCGCTGATGAACGAGCGGCTGCAGGATTACATCGACGGGATGCCGGAGCAGTACTACTGGGTGCACAAGCGGTTCAAGACGCGGCCTGAGGGGGCGAAGCCGGTGTACTGAAGACGGCGGCGTACGTCCTGGGCTCGTCGCCTTCCGTGGTGCGGGCCCGCGCGGCAAAACTCACTGCGCGCTGCTTCGCACCGCTCCGTTCAGACAGTTGCCGCGAGATGGAGGTTCATGTCTTGCCGCGGGCTCGCAGGGCCCGCACCACTGCGGCGCCGCTCGGCACAGAAATCGCCCCCCGCCGGGGACCCCCTGCCGCTGGAGGCGGTGGTGGTTCGTTGGGCAAGGCCCCACCGTCACTCCGGCTCCTCTCTTCGCCACGCCGGTCCCGCTCGCCCTGTTCCGTCATTCCCGCGAAGGCGGGAATCCAGAGCGTCCGCCTTCAGCGGACTTCAAGGAAGCACTGGATCCCCGCCTTCGCGGGGATGACGGTGGCGAAGAAAAGCGAATGGCGGTCACGGGGCGAGAGGCGGGGCGCTGACGGTTTCCTGCCCACCCCCGCACCCTGCTCCCACGCGGCAGGCTAAGTCCGCAAAAGGAACGCCTTCAACCGCTCCGCCACAAACCCCGCCTGCTCGTGCACGATCCAATGCGTCGCCCCCGGCACGCGCTCCAGCGTCAGGTCGGCCACGTACTCCTCCAGCCCGTCAACCAAGGCAGGCGGCAGCGCCACATCCTCCATGGCCCAAAGCACCAGCGTGGGAAGCGACACCGTCAGCATCTCGCGCGGCAACGTCACGCCCGCAGCACCCGGGTCTTCGGCCGTCGGCGGGCGCACCGGCGAAGCCCGGTAGTAGTTGCACCCACCGACCAGCCCCGCGCCCGGCGCGCCGCCAGCCGGCCCGTTCCACACCCCGCGGTACTGCTCTTTCACGGCCTCGGTCAGCCAGATCGCGCCGCCCCAGTTCGTGAAGAAGGCCCAGAGCCGCCGGTAGTCGTCTTCCGCCAGCAGCCTTTCCGCATCGGGCCGGATCAGGAAATTCATGTAGGCACTGGCTTGCTGCTGCTGCGGGCTGTCGCGCAGCTCGCGCAGGAAGGTGCCGGGGTGGGGCGAGTTGACGATGGCCAGCCGGCGCATGAGCCGGGGCTGCTGGTTGGCGAGGTTCCAGGCGACGGCGCCGCCCCAGTCGTGCGCCACCAGGCATTCGAGGCGGCCCCCTTCGGCCGCGATTAGGGCCGAGATGTCCTGCACCAGGTGCCTGGCCCGGTAGGCGCTGACTTCGGCGGGCGAGGAAGATCGCTCGAACCCGCGCAGGTTGGGCGCGACGCAGCGGTAGCCGCCGTTCTCCGGCCGCGCGAAATGCGCCAGCAGCTCGTCCCACACGAAGGCCGCTTCGGGAAAGCCGTGCAGGAACATCAGCACCGGCCGGCCGCGCTCGCCGCTGGCGCGGCAGCTCAGCGTGATGCCGTGCGGGAGTTCCTGCAGGTAGGTGTCAATCAAGCCTCTTCCTCGTGCGTCCATTGCCACAGCAGCAGCGCCGTCTCACTGACGCCCTGCCGCTTGAGGGCGGAGAAGAGTTTGATGTCGCCGCCCGCCGTCTGCAGTCGCGCGATGGACAGCGCCTTGGCCGCCTCGCTGCGGTTGAGCTTGTCGGCCTTGGTCAGGAGCACGAGGAACTTCAGGCCCGCCTCGACCCGGGGGCGGATCACCTCGAGCAGGACCTCGTCCAGCTCGGTGAGGCCATGGCGCGGATCGCAAAGCAGCACGATGCCGCGCAGGTTGGGGCGGCTGACCAGGTAGTTGGCCATCACCTGCTGCCAGCGCAGCTTGTCCTGCTTGGGCACGGCGGCGTAGCCGTAGCCGGGCAGGTCGGCCAGCACGGCGTCGGTGATGCCCTGCTTGCCCAGCGAGAACAGGTTGATGCTCTGGGTGCGCCCCGGTGTCTTGGAGGCGAAGGCCAGGCGCTTCTGCTGGGTGAGCGTGTTGATGCAGGTCGACTTGCCCGCGTTGGAGCGGCCGACGAACGCGATCTCCGGATGGTCGTGCGGGGGCAGGAACTCCAGCTTGGGCGCGGTGGTGAGGAAGCGGGCCGTGTGCATCCACGCCATCGCGCGCTCTGCCGGGCCAGGGGAAGCGGCGCTGGGGGCCGGCGGTGTGGTCATCTGGGGAGGTGCCGCCCGGGGAGCCCGGGGAGGCGCATTGTAGAATCACGAGGTTTTGCGCCAAGAAACCAAGCTTTAGAACATGACCTTGCTCGCCCGCCTGCTCGCCGCCGCGATCCTGGCCGCTCCCGTGCTCCACGCCTTTGCCCAGGCACCCGCCGCCCCTGCGGCCGCTGCAGCTTCCGCGCCGGCTTCGGCCGCCGCGCCCGCTGCTCCTGCGGGCCCCGCCAAGGTGGATGCGGCCGCCGGCGGCCAGCGCTACGCCGCCGTGTGCGCCGCCTGCCACGGGGCCGACGGCAACTCGGGCATCGCGGCCAACCCCAAGCTGGCCCAGCAGTTCCCCGAATACGTGGTCAAGCAGCTGCAGGAGTTCAAGTCCGGCAAGCGGCCCAGCGCCGTGATGCAGCCGTTCGCGTCGCAGCTGAGCGACCAGGACATGCTGAACATCGCCGCCTTCCTGGCCGGCAGCAAGGCCAAGCCGGGCTTCGCCCGCGACAAGGGCCTGGTGGCCCAGGGTGAGCGCATCTGGCGCGGCGGCATCGCCGACCGGCAGATCGCCGCCTGCGCGGGCTGCCACAGCCCCAACGGCGCCGGCATCCCGGCCCAGTACCCGCGCCTGTCGGGCCAGCACGCCGACTACACGACGGCCCAGCTCGGCAAGTTCCGCATCGCCGCCAACGTGCCCAACGTCAAGGGCGAGAGCGCCCGCGGCAACAGTGTCCAGATGATGCAGATCGCCTCGCGCATGACCGACCAGGAGATCCGCGCCGTGGCCGACTACATCGCCGGCCTGCGCTGACCCAGCGCGGGCCGGGAACCAAGCAGGTCCGGCCCGACACTACAGTGGGCGGGATCTTTCGGATCCCGCCTTTTTGTTTTTCAAAGCCTCCCCGATGACCGCTTCCGCCGAGGGCCTTCGCCTGACGACACCTTCCGAACGGCTTCGCGCCGGGGTGGAACTGCTGTCGTCGATGCGGTTCGCGATCTCGCTGCTGACGGTGATCTGCATCGCCTCGGTGATCGGCACCATCCTCAAGCAGCACGAACCGGCGGTCAATTACGTCAACCAGTTCGGCCCGTTCTGGTCGCAGCTGTTCCTGGCGCTCAAGCTCAACGCGGTCTACAGCGCCTGGTGGTTCCTGCTGATCCTGGCCTTCCTGGTGACCAGCACCTCGCTGTGCATCGCGCGCAACACGCCCAAGATCATCACGGACCTCAAGGGCTACAAGGAAAACATCCGCGAGCAGAGCCTGCAGGCCTTCCACCACCGCGCCACCGGCGGACTGGGCGATGCGCCGCAGGCGGCCGCGCGGCGCATCGGCCAGGCGCTGGCCTCGGGCGGCTGGAAGGTGCGGCTGCAGCAGCGGCCCACGCCGCAGGGCGACGGCTGGATGGTGGCGGCCAAGGCGGGCGCGGCCAACAAGGTCGGCTACATCGCCGCCCACAGCGCCATCGTGCTGGTCTGCCTGGGCGGGCTGCTGGACGGCGACCTGATCGTGCGCGCGCAAATGTTGATGGGGGGCAAGCTGCCGTACAACGGCGGCGGCCTGATCGCCGACGTGCCTTCCCGGCACCGCCTGCCGGCCAGCAACCCGACCTTCCGCGGCAACATCCTGGTGTCCGAAGGCACGCAGTCGAGCACGGCCATCCTGGCGCAGTCGGACGGCATCCTGCTGCAGGAGCTGCCGTTCTCGATCGAGCTGAAGAAATTCATCGTGGAGTACTACTCCACCGGCATGCCCAAGCTGTTCGCCAGCGAGATCGTGATCCACGACCGCGAGACCGGGGAGAAGGTGCCGGCGCGGGTGGAGGTGAACCACCCGGCGCGCTGGCGCGGCATCGAGATCTACCAGTCCAGCTTCGACGATGGCGGCTCGGTGGTGAAGCTGGCGGCGGTGCCGATGAGCGGGAGCGGCAAGCCCTTCGAGGTGCAGGGCACGATCGGCAGCAGCACGCAGCTCACTCGCGGCCCGGGCGAGGGCGTCGACAAGCTCACGCTGGAGTTCACCGGCCTGCGCGTGATCAACGTGGAGAACATGACCGAGGCCGGCGCGAGCGGCGCCGATCCGCGCAAGGTCGACCTGCGGTCGTCCATCGACGCCCGGCTGGGTGCAGCCAACAGGACGACGACCAAGAAGGAGCTGCGCAACATCGGGCCTTCGGTCAGCTACAAGCTGCGCGACGCGGCGGGCCAGGCGCGCGAGTTCAACAACTACATGCTGCCGGTGGACCTGGGCGACGGCGTGCCGCTGTTCCTGCTCGGCCTGCGCGACACGCCGGCGGAGAGCTTCCGCTACCTGCGCATCCCCGCGGACGACCAGGGCAACCTGGACGGCTTCATGCGGCTGCGCGCGGCGCTGGCCAATCCGGCGCTGCGTGAACAGGCAGTGAGCCGCTATGCGAAGGCCGCCACCGACGCCTCGCGGCCGCAACTCGCCGAGCAGCTCGCGGGCTCGGCCGGCCAGGCGCTGGCGCTGTTCGCCGGCGACCCCGCTGCGGGCGGCAAGGGCGCGGGGCTGGCGGCCGTCTCCGATTTCCTCGAGACGCGCGTGCCCGAGGCCGAGCGCAATCGCGCCGGCGAGGTGGTGGTGCGCATCCTGGGCGGCGTGCTGTTCGAGCTGGCGCAGATCACGCGCGAGCAGGCCGGCCAGAAACCGCTGGAGCCGGGCGATCGCACGCAGGCCTTCATGACGCAGGCCGTGATGGCACTGAGCGACGCGCACCTCTATCCCGCGCCCATGGCGTTCCAGCTCAAGGATTTCCAGCAACTGCAGGCCAGCGTGTTCCAGGTGACACGTTCCCCCGGGCGCAACGTTGTCTACCTGGGGTGCGCTTTGCTGATCCTTGGCATTTTTGCGATGCTCTACGTCCGCGAGCGCCGCCTGTGGGTGTGGTTGCGGCCCGCGGGAGATGGCAGCGAGGCCTCGATGGCGCTGTCGAGCAACCGCCAGACCCTGGAGGTCGATCGCGAGTTCGACCGCCTGCGCACCCAACTGCTCGGACCACGATGAACACCGCCACCCAGACCATCACCCTCGACGAAGGCTTCTTCGCCCGGCGCCGCCCGCTCGACTGGCTGTTCGCCCTCCTGGTCGTCGCCGGCGGGCTGTTCGCCTTCGCCCGCTACTCGGCCTACATGGACGTGTACGAGAAGGGCATCCTGCTGGGCGCCATACCCGCAGCCATCTGGCTGGGCTGGTTCTGGCGGCCGCTGCAGGGGCTGATGGCCGCCGTGGCCGGGTTCTCGCTGCTCGGGGTCTTCTCGTACCAGGGCTCGCTGGAACGCGCCGACAGCGTGTTCTGGCTCAAGTACTTCCTGTCCAGCCAGTCGGCCATCCTCTGGATGAGCGTGCTGTTCTTCATGAGCACGGCGTTCTACTGGTTCGGCATGGTCGGGCGCAGCCAGGCCGACGCGATGGAGCGCATCGGCTCGCGGCTCGCGTGGGTGGCGGTCGGCATGGCGCTGGTCGGGACCATGGTTCGCTGGTACGAGAGCTACCTGATCGGCGCCGACATCGGCCACATCCCGGTCAGCAACCTGTACGAGGTCTTCGTCCTGTTCTGCTGGCTGACGGCGCTGTTCTACCTGTACTTCGAGGCGCACTACGGCACGCGTTCGCTGGGCGCCTTCGTGATGCTGGTGGTGAGCGCCGCGGTGGGTTTCCTGCTCTGGTACACGGTGGTGCGCGAAGCGCACGAGATCCAGCCCCTGGTGCCCGCGCTCAAAAGCTGGTGGATGAAGCTGCACGTGCCGGCCAACTTCATCGGCTACGGCACATTCGCGCTGGCCGCGATGGTGGCTTTCGCCTACCTGATCAAGCAGAAGGCCGGCGAGACGCGCTGGTGGAAGCTGGCGCCGCTCTGGGGCCTGGGCGTGGTGCTGTGCTTCGAGCCGGTGGTGTTCCGCCGCGACGTCGGGGGCAGCAGCAGCTACTGGGCGGTGTACTTCGGCATCGCCGCGCTGATCGTCGCCACGATCCTCTGGGGCCGTCGCCGGATTGCTGCGCGGCTGCCTTCGTTCGAGGTGCTGGACGACGTGATGTACAAGTCCATCGCCGTCGGCTTCGCCTTCTTCACCATCGCCACCGTGCTGGGCGCGCTGTGGGCCGCCGAAGCCTGGGGCGGCTACTGGAGCTGGGACCCGAAGGAGACCTGGGCGCTGATCGTCTGGCTCAATTACGCGGCCTGGCTGCACATGCGGCTGATGAAGGGCCTGCGGGGCGCCGTCTCGGCGTGGTGGGCGCTGGTCGGCCTGGCGGTGACGACGTTCGCTTTCCTGGGCGTCAACATGTTCCTCTCGGGCCTGCACAGCTACGGCGCGCTCTGACTTTGCGAATCCGTGTAAGGTCCGGGCGCGTAGAACCGTCTAACCAGGGCAACCTGCGAAGAGGACCTTCATGCTGATCAAGACCGGACGCGACGGATTCCACCACCCGAACTCCAGCGAGATCACGCCCGAGGCGATGTACCGCCAGCGGCGCGAGATGCTCAAGCTGATGGCCACCGGCGCCGCTGGCGCGGCGCTGGCCTCCTGGGCCGGGCGCGAGGCGCTGGCCCAGGTGCAGCGGCCGGGCAAGCTGGCGGCGCTGCAGGCCACGCGGTCGCAGGTGCCGGGCGCGGTGACCATGGAGAAGGTCACCGAGTACAAGGACGCCACCACCTACAACAACTTCTACGAGTTCGGCACCGACAAGGCCGACCCGGCGAAGAACGCGGGCACGCTCAAGACTTCGCCCTGGACGGTGGAGGTCGACGGGATGGTCAAGAAGCCGGGCAAGTTCGCGCTGGAGGACCTGCTCAAGCTGTCCCCGCAGGAGGAACGCATCTACCGGCTGCGCTGCGTGGAGGGCTGGTCGATGGTCGTGCCCTGGGTGGGCTACCCGCTGTCGAAGCTGGTCGAGCGCGTGGAGCCGCTGGGCGGCGCGAAGTTCGTCGAGTTCCACACGCAAGCCGATCGCGCCACCATGCCGGGCCTGCGCTCGGGCGTGCTGGACTGGCCGTACGTCGAGGGCCTGCGGATGGACGAGGCCATGCATCCTCTGACGCTGCTCTCCTTCGGCATGTACGGCGAGGTGCTGCCCAACCAGAACGGCGCGCCGGTGCGGCTGGTGGTGCCCTGGAAGTACGGTTTCAAGAGCGCCAAGAGCCTGGTTCGCATCCGCTTTTCCGACAAGGAGCCCAAGACCGCCTGGAACAAGGCCGCGGCCAACGAGTACGGCTTCTATTCCAACGTGAATCCCGAAGTGGACCACCCGCGCTGGAGCCAGGCCACCGAGCGGCGCATCGGCGAGGACGGCCTGTTCACCAAGAAGCGCAAGACGCTGATGTTCAACGGCTACGAGCCCCAGGTCGGGCAGCTGTACGCCGGCATGGATCTGAAGAAGAACTACTAGTCAGCGCGTCCTGGCGGGAGGCTCGAGTGGCGAGAGTTCCAGTTCCGCGCCCAGGGGAGTGCGGCTCAGGTCCTCGCCCAGGATCTTCGCGGCCGCCTGCAGGCGGCGCAGCTGGGTCCCGGAGACGCCTTGCTTCACCTCCTCGCTGAAGCAGCACAGCGTGCCGTACACCGTGCCGTTCTTCAACCGGATGGGCGTGCTGAGATGGGTCCCGATCGGAAGGTCGGGCTCCGGCAGCGTGCCGGCCTCGACCAGTGGCGCCGGGTCGGTGATGAGCTGCGGCGCCCGGCCTTCGACGACGAAATGGCACCAGCTCTCCTCCAGCGGGTCGGAATGGCCGGCGACGACCTTGGTCAGCCCGGGGCTGGCGTCCACCACGCGGAAGGTGCGCTTGCGGTCCCTGAACTGCGACACGAACATCACGTCCATGCCGAGGTGCCGGCGCATCAGGCCCAGCGCTTCGCTCACCTTCGGGTGCACCAGCGGGTCGACGCTGTCGTGCGTGGCGGTCAGCAGTTCGGCGAACTGCACGTCGATGTCGTCGGGGTCGTAATCGAAGAAGTGACTCATTCCCGAATCGTAATGCTTCGACTTGCCGTGGCCGCTGGCAAGAAGAGCGCGGTGAAGAGCGTTCCGACCGGGCCGGCCTACCTTGAAATTCAATCTGGAGCACGCATGGATCACGACCCTCCCGGCAGCAGGCGCTGCGCAGAAGCAGGCCCACTTGCTTTGCGCGGGTCCGACTGAGATGGCCTCGACCGCCCCCCGCGCGCGGCGCGTGATCTGGCTGCATCCCGCGGCCAAGCCCGTTCTTTTCGCCGCTTCGCTGCTGCCCTTCGCCTGGCTGTTCCACGGCGCGCTCACCGACCAGCTGGGCGCCAATCCGGCCGAGTACCTGATCCGATCGCTTGGCGACTGGACCCTGCGTTTCCTGTGCCTGACACTGGCGATCACGCCGCTGCGCGTGACCATGGGCCAGCCGGCGCTGGTGCGCTTTCGCCGCATGCTGGGGCTGTTCACGTACTTCTACGCTTTCCTGCACCTGCTGGGCTATGCGTGGTTCGACATGGGCTTCGACGTCGCCGAGATCACCAAGGACATCGCCAAGCGGCCGTTCATCCTGGTGGGCTTCTCCGGCTTCCTGCTGCTGACGCCGCTGGCCGCCACCTCGTTCAACCGCGTGATCCGCGCGCTCGGTGCCGCGCGCTGGCAGGCGCTGCACCGGCTGGTGTACGTCATCGCCGGGCTGGCGATCCTTCACTTCTTCTGGATGCGCGCGGGCAAGAACGATTTCGCCGAGGTGGCGGTCTATGCCGCCATCCTGGGCCTGCTGCTCGGCTGGCGCCTGTGGCGGCGTCTGCGCGGCGCTGCGGTGGCGGCTAGCGCACCAGGCGCTCGCCCCGCATCAGGTCGCTGACCTGTTCGCGCTCTCGGATCAGGTGCGCCCGGTCGCCGTCGACCAGCACCTCGGCGGCGCGTGGCCGCGTGTTGTAGTTGCTGGCCATGCTCATGCAGTACGCACCGGCGGACAGCACGGCCAGCAGGTCGCCCAGCTGCACCGCCAGGCTGCGGTTGCGCCCCAGCCAGTCGCCGCTTTCGCAGACGGGGCCCACCACGTCGTAGCTCGACTCTTCGGCCTGCGCACGTGGTGTCACCGGCAGGATGCCGTGGAAGGCCTCGTACATGGCCGGCCGCGGCAGGTCGTTCATGGCTGCATCGACGATGCAGAAGTTCTTCTGCTCGCCGGGCTTGAGGTAGAGCACCTCGGTGACGCAAACACCGGCGTTGCCGACCAGCGAGCGGCCCGGTTCGATCATCAGCTCGCGATCGCCATAGCCCCGGGCGTCCAGCCGGCGCAGCAGCTGTGCCCACAGCTGGTCGGCTGCCGGCGGCAGCACGCCCTGGTAGTCGATGCCCAGGCCCCCGCCGAAGTCGATGTGCTGCAGGCGGATGCCGGCGGCTTCGATCGCTTCGACCAGGTCGAGCACGCGGTCCATGGCGTCCAGGTAGGGGCTGCTGTCGGTGATCTGCGAGCCGATGTGGCAGTCGATGCCCACCACGCGCAGTCCCGGCAGCTCGGCGGCGCGTCGGTAGGCGGCCAGCGTGCGCTCGTGCGCGATGCCGAACTTGTTGCCCTTGAGCCCGGTGGAGATGTAGGGGTGCGTCTTGGGATCGACGTTGGGATTGACCCGGATGCTCACCGGGGCGGTGTGTCCGTGCGCGGCGGCGACTTCGCTCAGCACTTCGAGCTCGGCCTCGCTCTCGACGTTGAAGCAGCCGATGCCGACCTCGAGCGCACGGGCCATCTCGGCGCGTGTCTTGCCCACGCCCGAGAAGATGATGTCGCGAGCCGGCGCGCCGACCGCCAGCACCCTCTCGAGCTCGCCGCCCGAGACGATGTCGAAGCCGCAGCCCGCCTGGGCGAACACCTGCAGGATGCCCAGCGACGAGTTGGCCTTCATCGCGTAGCAGATCTTCGACCTGCGACCGGCAAAGCCGCGCCGGTACGCCTCGAGCGCGGCGAGCATCGAAGCCTTGGAATAGACGAAAAGCGGCGTGCCGTGCTCGCGCGCGAGCTCCGCCACGCGCAGCTGCTCCACGTGCAGCGCACCGTCGCGCCAGGCGAAGTGGGGATGGCCGGGAGTCGTCATGGCTGGCGCACCGGTGAGGCCGTGCCCGTGCCCTGGCCGCCCGAGCCTTCGCGCGCCTGCGCGGCAGGGGCGGGGGCGGGGGAGGTGACGGAAGAGGGCGTCGAGGGCGAGGTGCTCGCGCGGCCGGGGACGAGGACCTGCGGAAGCGTCGCGCGATTGGTGGCGGCCGGGTCGGTGGGCAGGAACAGGTCGCCCTTCTGGCCGCAAGCCGCCAATGACGCCAGTGCCATCGCGGCCGGCAGCGCGCGGCGCGCGGGGCCGCTGCATAGAATTCGCCGGAGAGTGAACATCAACATCGCGGAATTGTAATGACCGACCCCGAATACATGGACCACGCCGAGGCGCTGCTGCGCCAGGTGGAGACCGGCTGCGACCGCATCAACGACGACACCGATGCGGACATCGACAGCCAGCGGGTCGGCGGCATGGTGACGATCACCTTCCGCAACGGCACGCAGATCGTCGTGAACCTGCAAAAGCCCCTGCACGAGGTCTGGCTCGCGGCCAAGGCCGGGGGCTACCACTACAAGTTCGACGGCCGGCAGTGGATGGACACCAAGGGCCAGGGCGAGTTCTTCGAGAACCTGAACCGCCAGGCCACGCGGCAGGCCGGGCAGCCGCTGACGTTCGGTTGAAACGTCGCGACCGCGCGGCCGCCTAGTTGCGGAACAGGTCCAGGATGCTGCGGCGCTCGTCGGGCTGCCGCGGCTGGGGTGCCGGCGGCTGGCCATCGGCGTTCAGCAGGCTCCTGTCGCCGGGCGCGCCCGGTGTGCCCTGGCCGGCACTGCCGCGGGGGGCCTGGATCTCGGCGCCGCCGGCGCTGACCGGTTCGCCCGGGATCGCGGTCACGCCCAGGCTGCTGACGCCGCCGCCCCGCGCGTACTCCTCGTAGTACCACTCGCCGCCGACGTTCACCACGCCCGGCGGCGCCACGGGCGCCACTTCCGGCACGCCCTTGAGCGCGCTTTCCATGAAGTTGATCCACACCGGCAGGCTCATGCTGCCGCCCGTCTCGCGGTCGCCCAGCGGCCGCGGGTTGTCGTATCCCATCCAGACCACGGCGACCAGCGAGGGATGGAAGCCGTTGAACCAGGTGTCGATCGAGTCGTTGGTGGTGCCGGTCTTGCCGTACAGGTCGCTGCGCTTGAGCGTGGCCTGCGCCCGCGCCGCCGTACCGGAGCGCGCGATCTCCTGCAGCAGGCGGTTCATGATGAAGGCGTTGCGCGCATCGATGGCGCGGACGGCTTCGGTGGGCAGGGGCGGCTGCGTCTCGACCAGCACCTTGCCGCGGTGGTCGGTGATACGGCTGATCACCCACGGATTGACGCGGTAGCCGCCGTTGGCGAACACCGAGTAGCCGGTGGCCATCTGCAGCGGCGTGACGGAGCCGGCGCCCAGCGCCATCGTCAGGTAGGGCGGGTGCTTCTCGGGCTCGAAGCCGAAGCGGCCCACCCAGTCCTGCGCGTTCTGCGTGCCCACCGCCTGCAGGATGCGGATGGAGACCATGTTCTTGGACTTGGCCAGCGCCGTGTGCAGCGGCATCGGGCCTTCGAACTTGCCGTCGTAGTTCTTCGGCTCCCAGGGCTGCCCGCCGGTCACGCCGGCGTCGAAGAACAGCGGGGCGTCGTTGACGATGGTGGAAGGCGTGAAGCCCTTTTCCAGCGCGGCGGAATAGATGAAGGGCTTGAAGCCCGAGCCCGGCTGGCGCCAGGCCTGGGTGGCGTGGTTGAACTTGTTCTTGTGGAAGTCGAAGCCGCCCACCATGGCCTGGATGGCGCCGTCCTTCGGGTTGATGGCGATGAAGGCGCCCTCGACCTCGGGCAGCTGGGTGATCTCCCAGGTGTTCTTGGGCGTGCGCACGACGCGGATGACTGCGCCCGGCCGGATCTTGATCTTGGGCGGTGCCTTGTCCGAGAGACCCGACTGCGCCGGGCGCAGCCCCTCTCCGATGATCTCGAAGGGCTCGCCGTTGCCGCGCACCGCGACGATGCGCTTGGGGCCGGCTTCCAGCACCACGGCGGCCATCACGTCGCCGTTGTCCGGGTGGTCGGCCAGCGCGTCGTCGATGGCGTCCTCACGCTCCTTGCGGTCGGCGGGCAGGTCGACGAATTGCTCGGGGCCGCGGTAGATCTGGCGGCGCTCGTAGTCCATGATGCCCTTGCGCAGGGACCGGTAGGCCACCTCCTGCTGCGCGGCCTTCACCGTGGTCACCACGTTCAGGCCCCGCGTGTACGTCTCGGCGCCGTACTGGGCGTACACCAGCTGGCGCACCGTCTCGGCCACGTAGGCCGAGTGGGTGGCGACGTCGAAGCCGCCGGTGCGCAGCTTCAGTTCCTGCTTCTTGGCGGAGTCGGCCTGTTCGGCGGTGATGAAGCCGTTCTCCTCCATCCGCTCGATGATGTACAGCTGGCGCGAGCGAGCGCGCTTGGGGTTGCTCACCGGGTTGTTGGCCGAGGGGGCCTGGGGCAGGCCGGCCAGCATCGCCGCTTCGGCGATGGTGATGTCCTTCATCGCCTTGCCGTAGTAGATCTCCGAGGCCGCCGCGAAGCCGTACGCGCGGTTGCCCAGGAAGATCTGGTTCATGTAGATCTCGAGGATCTGGTCCTTGGTGAGCAGGTGCTCCAGCTTGAAGGTGAGCAGCACCTCGTACAGCTTGCGGGTGAACGTCTTCTCCGAGGAGAGGTAGACGTTGCGCGCCACCTGCATGGTGATGGTGGAGGCGCCCTGGCTCTTGGCCCGGCCCAGGTTGGCGATGGCGGCACGCAGCAGGCCGCGGTAGTCCACCCCGCTGTGCGAATAGAAGCGCGCGTCCTCGATGGCCAGCACGGCGTTCTTCATGACCGCCGGGATCTCGGCGATGGGCGTCAGGTTGCGCCGCTCCTCGCCGAACTCGCCGATCAGCACGTTGTCGGCCGAGAACACCCGCAGCGGCAGCTTGGGGCGGTAGTCCGACAGCTCCGAGATGTCCGGCAGGTTGGGGTAGGCCACGGAGAGCGCGACCGCGCCCACGATCACCATCGACAAGCCGGCCGCGAGCACGCCGCCGGCGAGCCACAGCAGCGCAGTGAGCAAACGCTTCTTGACGGTGGGTTTGGAGGACGACCGGGAGCGGGACGCCGGTCGGTCATCAGGCGGCGAGTCTTTGGACATAAAACGTTGGATTGCGTCCCGGAGGGATTATAGAAATCGACCTTGGTTCTACGGTCGGGCTGGTTACATGCCAGCCCTTAACCCGACAGAGGCCACTTCGGAGCTCTGCGGTAATGCATCACAGGCCCCCTGTAGCTCGTCGGTTTTTGGCAACGGTTCATTGCTGTGCAAATGGAAAAATCCTTTGGGTGACAAGGATGTTACTGCTAGCATTCAAGTGGAATCTTAAGTTTGTTACGTCCTGAAATGGGCGTGCGGGAGACTGAATTGATCTCTTTGGGATCTTTCCTGAGCCGGGGGCCGGCGCCACTGCTGGGGCTGGACATCAGCTCTTCAAGCGTGAAGCTGGTCGAGCTCGGCCGTGACAAGTCCGGCACGCTCGTGCTGGAGCGGTGCGCCATGGAGCCGCTCGAGCGCGGCTGGATCACCGACGGCAACGTCGAGAAGTTCGACGAAGTCGCGGAGGCGATGCGGCGGCTCATCAAGAAGAGCGGCACCCGCACCCGGAACGTAGCGATGGCGCTGCCGCCGTCGGCCGTCATCACCAAGAAGATCATCCTACCCGGTGGCCTGTCCGAGCAGGAACTGGAGGTCCAGGTCGAGACCGAGGCCAACCAGTACATCCCCTTCTCGCTGGACGAAGTGAGCCTGGACTTCTGCGTCGTCGGTCCCAGCCCCACGTCCACCGGCGACATCGAGGTGCTGATCGCCGCGTCACGCCGCGAGAAGGTTCAGGACCGTCAAGGCCTGGCGGAGGCCGCGGGCCTGAAGCCGGTGATCATCGACGTCGAGTCCTATTCGTCCCGACTCGCGGCCGGCCGCCTGATCCAGACCCTGCCGAGCAACGGCGTGGACACGATGGTGGCCCTCTTCGAAGTCGGCGCGTTCACCACCAGCATGCAGGTGATCCGCAACGACGAGGTGCTGTACGACCGCGACCAGGCCTTCGGCGGCGCCCAGCTCACTCAGCTGATCGTGCGCCAGTACGGGTTCTCCCCCGAGGAGGCTGAAAGCAAGAAGCGCAGCGGCGAACTTCCGGACGACTACGAGGCCGCCGTGCTGCGCCCCTTCGTGGACAGCATGGCGCAGGAAGTCGCCCGCGCCCTCCAGTTCTTCTTCACCAGCACGCCGCACAACAAGGTCGACCACATCATGCTGGCCGGCGGCTCGGCGGCGCTTCCCGGCCTCAATGAAGCCGTGACCGCGCAGACGTCGTTCCCCTGCGCCCTGGCCAATCCGTTCGAGGGCATGCAAATCGGCGAGGGTGTGCGCGAGAAGAAGATGCGGCGGGAGGCCCCGTCGTATCTCACTTCCTGCGGCCTGGCCATGCGGAGGTTCCTGCAGTGATCCTGATCAACCTGCTCCCGCACCGCGAAGCGGCTCGCAAGCGCAAGCGCGAGGCTTTCATTGCCTCCCTGGGCGTGGCGGCCCTGTTTGGCGGCGTCATCGCCGGCGCCGTGTTCCTCTGGTACGCAGCCCAGATCTCGAACCAGCAGGGCAAGAACCTGGTGCTGGAGCAGGAGATCAAGGTGCTCGAAGGCCAGATCAAGGAAATCTCGACCCTCCAGCAGGAAATCGCAGCCCTGCGCGCTCGCCAGCAGGCGGTGGAAGACCTGCAGGCCGACCGCAACATGCCGGTGCACCTGCTCAACGAACTCGTGGCGCAGTTGCCCGACGGCGTCTACGTGACGAACGTGAAGCAGGAAAACCAGGTCGTGACGATCGTCGGATTTGCGCAGTCCAATGAACGGGTTTCCGAGCTGCTGCGCAACCTGGCCAACAACAGTCCCTACCTGACCCGGCCGGAACTGGTGGAGATCGTGGCGGCGAGCGTGAACCTCAGCCCGCGCGAACAGCGTCGGGTCGCCAACTTCAACATGCGCGTGCGGCTGCTGCGCTCGAGCGAGGTGCAGAAGGCGGCAGGTGCAGCCTCCGCCGCCTCCGCGCCTTCCGCCGCCGCTCCGGCTTCCGCCACGAGGACCTGATCCCATGGCCACCACCGCCGCTCCCAAGTTCAACCTGGCTGACCTGCAGCAGAAGGTCGCATCCCAGTTCCGCGGGCTCAACCCGAACGATCCGGCCACATGGCCGATCCTCCCTCGCGCGCTCGCCTGCCTGGCGCTCATGGCTGCGATCGTCACCGCGCTCTGGTTCGTCTGGCTTTCCAGCTCCAACGATGAGCTCGAGGCCGCACTCGCCAGGGAAAAGACGCTGAAGGAAGACTTCACCAAGAAGCTCGGCCAGGCCATCAACCTGGCGGCGCTGAAGCAGCAGCGCGAGCAGGTCCAGCAGTATGTGGACCAGCTCGAGAAGCAGCTGCCCAGCAAGGCGGAGATGGACGCCCTGCTGTCCGACATCAACCAGGCCGGCCTGGGCCGGGGCCTGGCGTTCGAGCTGTTCCGTCCCGGGCAAGTCAACGTCAAGGAGTACTACGCCGAACTGCCGATCGCCCTCAAGGTGACCGGCCGGTATCACGACATCGGCTCCTTCGCCTCGGACATCGCCAACCTTTCGCGCATCGTGACCCTGAACAACATCGCGGTGCAGCCGGTCAAGGATGGCACGCTGATCATGGAAGCGCAGGCCAAGACTTTCCGCTACCTCGACCCGGAGGAAGTGCAGAAGCAGCGCAAGGCCACGGCGCCGGGAGCCAAGAAATGATCACCCAGCGCATCGCCTTCACTGTCGCCCTGGCCGCCGTCCTGGGCGGCTGCGGCGGCTCCGGCCAGGACGAGCTGCAGGCGTGGATGGCCCAGCAGCGCGCGCAGACGCGCCCCAAGGTCCAGCCCATCCCGGAGCCGAAGAAATTCACGCCCCAGGGCTACACGCAGGCCAACGCCTTCGACCCCTTCAGCAACCAGAAACTGACGCAGGCGCTCAAGCGCGAATCCGCGCAGTCGACCACCAGTGCGGCCCTGCTCGCCCCCGAGCTCGCGCGCCGCAAGGAACCGCTGGAGAGTTTCCCCCTGGACACCATGTCCATGGTGGGCAGCCTGCTCAAGCAGGGGCTGCCGGTCGCTCTGGTCAAGGTCGACAACCTCCTGTACCAGGTCAAGCCGGGCAACTACCTCGGCCAGAACTACGGAAAGATCGTGAAGGTCGGCGAATCCGAGGTCGTCGTGCGCGAGATCGTGCAGGACGCGGCCGGTGAGTGGATCGAGCGCACAGCGACGCTCCAATTGCAAGAGAGGGCGAAATGAAGAACCAGAAAACCATGGCGGGACGACTTCTCCTGGGCTGCCTCGGCGGCCTGCTGGCACTGGGCGTGAGCCTGTCGGCGCGGGCGCAGACGGTCGTCCAGAACGTCAGCAGCTCGGTGCAGGGTGGCGTGGAGGTCGTTCGCATCGACTTCTCCCAGCCGCTGGCGGCCGTTCCCCCGGGCTTCACCATCCAGGCCCCCGCGCGCATCGCGCTGGACGTTCCCAACGCCACCAATGGCCTGGGCCGCTCCTCGATCGAACTGAACCAGGGCAATCTGCGTTCCGTCAACGTGGTCACCGCGGGTGACCGCACGCGCCTCGTGCTCAATCTGCGCGCTGCCACGGGCTACAAGGCCCAGATCGAAGGCAAGTCGCTTCTGGTGTCGCTCGAGCCGGTGGCCGTGGCGAGCGCCACTCCTTCCCCCGCGCAGTCGGCCTTCGCGGAGAGCCGCAACCGCGATACGCAACCGATCAAGGACCTCGACTTCCGCCGCGGGCCGGACGCCGCCGGCCGCGTACAGGTCGAACTGCCCAGCAACCAGGTGGGCGTCGACATCAAGCAGCAGGGCCAGCAGCTGGTGGTGGAATTCCTCAAGTCCACGCTGCCGGAAGGCTTGCGCCGTCGCCTCGACGTCTCCGACTTCGGCACGCCGGTCCAGACCGTCACCACCTCCCAGGCCGGCGATCGCGTGCGCGTGGTCATCGAGCCCAAGGGCCAGTGGGAGCACAGCGCCTACCAGAGCGACAACCAGTTCGTGGTGGAAGTGCGGCCGTTGCGCGTCGATCCGAACAAGCTGTCACAAGGCCCCGGCTATACCGGTGAGAAGCTGTCGCTGAACTTCCAGAACATCGAAGTGCGGTCGCTGCTCCAGGTCATTGCCGACTTCACCAACTTCAACATCGTCACGTCCGACTCGGTGTCCGGCGCCGTGACGCTGCGCCTGAAGGACGTCCCCTGGGACCAGGCGCTGGACATCATCCTGCAGGCCAAGGGCCTGGGCATGCGCAAGAGCGGCAACGTGCTGTGGATCGCTCCCAAGGACGAGATCGCCGCGAAGGAGAAGCTGGAGCTCGAATCGCGTGCCGCCATCCAGAGCCTGGAGCCGCTGCGCACCCAGTCGTTCCAGCTGAACTACACCAAGTCGGCCGACATCGCGGCGCAGATCACTGCCGGTGCCGGCGCGGCGCGCATCTTGAGCGCCCGCGGCAGCGTCATCGCCGAGGGCCGCACCAACCAGATTTTCGTGACGGACATCCCGTCGCGCCTCGAGGCGGTGCAGTCGCTCATCTCGCAGCTGGACATCGCCGTTCCGCAGGTGCTGATCGAAGCGCGGATCGTCGAAGCTTCGGACACGTTCGGCAAATCGCTGGGCGTGCGCCTCGGCGGCCGGCCTTTCACCCTGAACGGCAGCCGCAACACCCAGTTCGGGCCGACCTACATCACCCCTGATGTTCCGGCCGGCGGCACGGCAGTGCTGGGCGACAACGTCGGGACCACGGCGGGGGACTTCGTGAACCTGCCTTCCGCGGGCGTCGGAGGCTTCACCCCGGCCAGCTTCGCGGTGTCCCTGTTCGAATCGCGGCTGACGCGCCTGCTGAACCTGGAGATCTCCGCCCTGGAAGCCGACGGCAAGGGCAAGCTCGTGTCCAGCCCGCGAATCGTGACGGCCGACAAGACCAAGGCGCTGATCGAGCAGGGCACGGAATTCCCGTACCAGCAGGCCACGTCCAGCGGCGCGACCTCGGTCGCCTTCCGCCGAGCCACGCTCAAGCTGGAAGTGACGCCGCAGATCACGCCCGAGGGCAACATCATCCTGGACCTGGACATCAGCAAGGACAGCCGAGGCGAGACCACGGCGGCCGGCATTGCGATCAACACCAAGCACATCCGCACCCAGGTGCTGGTGGACAACGGTGGCACCGTGGTGATCGGCGGCATCTTCGAGCTGGCCGAGACCGAGACCGAGTCCCGCGTCCCAGTGCTGGGCGAACTGCCCGGGGTCGGCGTCCTGTTCCGCAACCGCCAGCGCACTGCCAACAAGCAGGAGATGCTGGTGTTCATCACCCCGAAGATGATCGCCGACCGCAGCGCGGCGCGCTGATCGGGGTCGGCCACGCGGACGTGCTCAGCCTCGTCCTCGTGGGCCTGCCCGGGTCCGGCAAATCGACCGTCGGCCGCAGCCTTGCGCGGCGGCTGAATCTCCCCTTCAACGATTCGGACCACGCGATCGAACAGCGGCTCGGCTGTTCGATCCGCGAGTTTTTCGAGCGTGAAGGGGAGTCGCGCTTCCGGGACCTGGAGCAGCAAGTCCTGACGGAACTCGTGACGGGCGACCCACGCGTGCTCGCCACCGGCGGCGGGGCCGTCCTGCGCGAGGCCAACCGCACGCTTCTGCGAGGCGCGGGCCACGTGCTCTATCTGCGCTCATCGCCCGATGAACTCTGGCGGCGCCTGCGCCACGACACGCAGCGGCCTCTGCTGCAGGTGAGTGATCCGCAGGCCCGCCTGCGCGAGATGTACGCGCAACGCGATCCGCTGTACCGCGAGACGGCCCACTTCGTGGTCGAGACCGGTCGGCCCTCGGTGCCCACGCTGGTGAACATGGTCATCATGCAGCTGGAACTCGCAGGCGTACTGCCCGTCTCCTGATCCGCGAGCGCGGCTTAAACTGCGGGCCATGCCTGCCGCCGCATCCCCGTCCGCCGTGCTTCATGAAGTCGCCATCGAGCTGGGCGACCGCAGCTATCCCATCGTGATCGGCACCGGCCTGCTGGAAGAGGCCGCGACCTGGACGGAGGTGCCGCGCGCTGCGGCGGCCATGGTCGTCACCAACGAGAAAGTGGCGCCGATCTACCTGGGGCGCCTGGCCGCCGCGCTGCGCGGCCGATTCGCCCAGGTGCACCACGTCATCCTGCCGGACGGCGAGGACCACAAGGACTGGCAGACCCTCAACCGGATCTTCGACGCGCTGCTGGCGCGGACTTGCGACCGAAAGACCGTGCTCTTCGCGCTGGGCGGCGGTGTCGTCGGTGACATGACCGGCTTCGCCGCGGCCTGCTACATGCGCGGCGTGCCCTTCGTGCAGGTGCCGACCACGCTGCTCGCGCAGGTCGATTCGTCGGTGGGCGGCAAGACGGCGATCAACCATCCGATGGGCAAGAACATGATCGGCGCCTTCTACCAGCCGGCCCGGGTGGTGTGCGATCTGGACACGCTGGCCACACTGCCGGCGCGCGAGTTCAGCGCGGGCCTCGCCGAAGTGATCAAGTACGGCCCGATCGCGGACATGCCGTTCCTCGACTGGATCGAAGGCAACCTGCCGGCCCTGCTGCGCCGCGACGCGGCCGCCGTCGCCCATGCCGTGCGCCGCAGCTGCGAGATCAAGGGCTGGGTGGTCGGGCAGGACGAGCGTGAGTCGGGCCTGCGGGCCATCCTCAATTTCGGCCACACGTTCGGGCACGCGATCGAAGCGGGCCTGGGCTATGGCGAGTGGCTGCACGGAGAAGCCGTGGGCTGCGGCATGGTGATGGCGACGGACTTGTCTCGTCGCCTGGGCCTGGTGGACGACGCCTTTGCCGCCCGCATGACTGCTCTTGTGCGGGCGGCCGGCCTGCCGGTCCAGGGTCCCGACCTCGGCACCGACCGCTACCTGGACCTGATGCGGCTGGACAAGAAGGCCGAAGCGGGCGACATGCGCTTCGTGGTGATCGAGGCCCCGGGCCGCGCCGCCATGCGGGCCGCACCCGAGGCCTTGGTGCGCGAGGTGCTGCGGCACTGCACGGCCTGATCGAGCCGCGCGCCCACCCCCGCCATGTCCCCGGCCCCCTACGCCTCCGACCCGCACCGCTCGCGTGGGCGCCGGCATCCCGAGCCCGCAGCCCCCACGCGCACCGGCTTCCAGCGCGACCGCGACCGCATCGTCCACTCCACCGCATTCCGCCGGCTGGTCTACAAGACCCAGGTGTTCCTCAACCACGAGGGCGACCTGTTCCGCACCCGGCTGACCCATTCGCTGGAGGTCGCGCAGCTGGGCCGCTCCATCGCGCGGCCGCTGGGCCTGAACGAGGACCTCGTCGAAGCGATCGCCCTGGCCCACGACCTGGGCCACACGCCTTTCGGCCACGCCGGCCAGGACGCGCTGAACGATTGCATGCAGCCCCATGGCGGCTTCGAGCACAACCTGCAGAGCCTGCGCGTGGTGGACCAGCTCGAAGAGCGCTATCCCTTGTTCGACGGCCTGAACCTCTGCTTCGAAACCCGCGAAGGCATCCTCAAGCATTGCTCGCGCGCCAATGCGCAGCGGCTCGAGGAGCGCGAGCCGGGCGGCGTCGGCCGACGCTTCCTGGATCGCACCCAGCCCAGCCTGGAAGCGCAGCTGTGCAACCTGGCCGATGAGATCGCCTACAACGCCCATGACATCGACGACGGCGTGCGCTCCGGCCTGATCTCCCTGGAGCAGCTGGAGGAAGTGCAGCTGTTCGAGCGCTTCCGCCGCCTGACGCTGGCCGAGCATCCGCAGCTGCAGGGACGCCGCCTGCTGTACGAATCGATCCGGCGCATGCTGAGCGCGCAGGTCTACGACGTCATCGACGCCACCCAGGAAGCGCTTCGGGCCAGCGGCGTGGCCAGCGCCGACGCCGCCCGCGCGGCCGGGCCGCTGGTGAGCTTCAGCGCGCCCATGGCGGCGCAGTCCGGCCAGCTCAAGCAATTCCTGCTGCGCAACCTCTATCGCCATCCGCAGGTGACCGAGACCACCGGGCGCGCCAAGCTGGTGGTGCGGCAGCTGTTCGACGCCTATGCCGCCGACCCGGCGCAGATGGCCGGCGGGTTCGATGCGCGCCAGGACCGCGAGCGCGCGGTGGCGGACTACATCGCCGGCATGACCGACCGGTTCGCGGCGAAGGAACACGAGCGGCTCACCGGCCGGGCCCTGCTTCCGTGACGCCGGCGGGCAGCGGCCGCGCCTGGCTGGTGGTGGCGGGGGGCGTCGCCGCCGCCGTCCACGTCGGCAAGCTGCCGCCCGCCTTGCCGGTCCTTCGGGAAACTCTCGGCCTCAGCCTCGTCGAAGCCGGCTTCCTCCTCTCGCTGGTGCAGTTCGCCGGCATGACGCTGGGGTTGATCGTCGGTCTCGCAGCCGATCGCCTGGGATTGAAAAGGACCATGGTGGCCGGCCTGGCCGTGACCGGGCTGGCCAGCCTCGCGGGCGGTTTCGCGACCACGCCCGCTGCGCTCCTCGGCCTGCGCGCGCTCGAAGGCCTGGGGTTCCTGCTCGCATCGATGCCGGCCCCCGGCTTGATCCGGCGGCTGGTGCCGCCGGGCCGCATGAGCGCGATGCTCGGCGTGTGGGGCGCCTACATGCCGTTCGCGACCGCCCTCGCGCTGCTGGGCGGACCCGCCTGGATGGCCTGGGCGGGCTGGCCGGGTTGGTGGTGGCTGCTGGGCGGACTGTCGCTCGTGATGGCGGCGGCGCTGGCCAGGCGTTTGCCGCGCGATCCCGAAACTGCAGTCGCCGGGCGGGGTGCGTGGGCCTCACGTGTCCGCAAGACGCTTGCCGCGCCCGGCCCCTGGTTGGTGGCCTTCGCCTTCGGCGTCTATTCGGCGCAGTGGCTCGCCGTGATCGGCTTCCTGCCGTCGATCTATCTCGCGGCCGGCATCTCGTTGTCGACGGCTGCGGCCGCGACGGCCTTCGCGGCAGCCGTCAACATCTTGGGCAACCTGGCAGCAGGACGGCTGCTCCAACGCGGTGTGCCGGCCCCCAGTCTGTTGGCCGCCGGTTACCTGACGATGGGGATCGCGAGCGTGCTGGCGTTCTCCGATGCGCTGCCCGAGTCCGGGGCGGGTCCTCTGTTTCGCTACCTGGCCGTCCTGGCCTTCTCCGCCGTCGGCGGCGTGATTCCCGGCACGCTGTTCTCGCTGGCCGTGCGCCTGGCACCGGCCGAGGACACGGTCTCGACCACGGTCGGCTGGATGCAACAGTGGTCCGCGCTCGGCCAGTTCCTGGGGCCGCCGGCCGTCGCCTGGGTCGCGGCCCGCGTTGGCGGCTGGCAGTGGAGCTGGCTCGTCACGTCCGGCTGCGCGGGCCTGGGATTGCTGCTGGCGGCCTGGGCCGCGCGCACGCGAGAGACGCGCTCGCACTAGGGACAAGGCCGCGCTCTTAGAATCGCGCCCCCATGGTCGTCGGCTCCGTTTCTTTCCCCCAGGTCGTGGCCGACACCCGCCGCTGGCTCGAGCGGGCCGTGATCGGCCTCAACCTCTGCCCCTTCGCCAAAGCCGTACACGTCAAGGGCCAGGTGCATTTCGCCGTCTGCGAAGCCGACAATGCCGCGGCCGTTCTGGAAAGCCTCGATGCCGAGATCACGGCCCTGCTGGAGCACGAAGCGGGCGAGCGCGACACGACGCTGCTGGTGGTGCCTCGTGGCTTCGACGAGTTCCTGCTGTTCCACGACCTGGTGCGCCAGGGCGAGCGGCTGATCGCGCGCCGCAAGCTCGGGGGGGTGCTGCAACTGGCGAGCTTCCACCCGGCCTTCGTCTTCGCGGGTGCCGAAGAGGAAGACATGGCCAACTTCAGCAACCGCTCGCCCTGGCCCACGCTGCACCTGCTGCGCGAGGAGAGTGTCGACCGTGCCGTCGCTGCCTTCCCCCAAGCTGAGGCGATCTACGAGGCGAACATCGAAACGCTGGAGCGTCTTGGCCTTCCGGGCTGGCAGGCGCTCGGCGCAGGGCGCTCATGAGCGGCGCCGAGCAACTGCAGCTGAGGCCGGGGCAGTCGACCGAGCTGCTCAAGGAGCTGCACATCCTCACGCGCGAGGGCAAGCTCAACCAGGACTCGCGCCGCAAGCTCAAGCAGGTCTACCACCTGCACCAGTTCATCGACCAGCTGCTGCGGGAGCTGCCCACCACCGACGAAGGTCCGACCATCGTCGACCACGGCGCCGGCAAGTCCTACCTCGGGTTCATCGTGTACGACTTGTCGCTACAGCCTGCGGGCAAGGGACGGGTCTACGGGATCGAGACCCGTCAGGACCTGGTAGAGCGTTCGCGGGCCCTGGCGGGGCGGTTCGGCTTCGAACGCATGCAGTTCCTCCACACCAGCGCGGCCGATGCGGCGCATGACGAGACGCTGCCCGGCCACATCGACATGGTGACAGCGCTGCACGCCTGCGACACCGCCACCGATGACGCCATCGCCTTCGGGCTGCGCAAGCAGGCGGCGTCCATGGTGCTGGTGCCCTGCTGCCAGGCCGAGGTGGCTTCCCGCCTGCGGCAGGGCAAGGCGCTGTCGCTGTCGCGCACGCCGCTGGCCGAGCTGTGGCGGCATCCGCTGCACACGCGGGAGATGGGCAGCCAGCTGACCAACGTGCTGCGCTGCCTGTACCTGGAGGCCTGCGGCTACTCGGTCACGGTGACCGAGCTGGTCGGCTGGGAGCACAGCATGAAGAACGAGCTCATCCTGGCGCGCTACACCGGCAAGCGAAAGCGCAGCGCGGCCCAGCGGCTGCACGCGCTGCTTGGCGAATTCGGGTTGGAGGGGCTGGAAGCGGTGCGTTTCCCGGACCTGAAGCTGGCCGCGGATTCGACCGATTAGTGCTCGTGTCGCCGCCGCTGCCTCGTGCGCGAGCGACTCAAACCGACGATGGCGCCCACCACGATGAGCACCAGCGCGCCGAACGTGATGTAGAGCTGGGGCACGCCCACCACCACGGCGGCCCAAACCACGCCGGCCATGAACACCAGGAATCCGATCATGTAGACAGCGAATGGCATGGTGTCCTCCGGTTGGCGCCTCCGTTCGGGGACCGATGATCTTGGATGCTCGCTCTGCGGTTCGCTGTCGGTGCGCCTCCTGCATCGCCGTCAGCCAATGGCTTCCGGATAATCGGGGTCAGATTCCAATTTCGGCTTCGAACCCATGGCCCGCCTTCCCCGGCTCACGCTCCCCCACTACCCGCACCACGTGATCCAGCGCGGCAACAACCGCCAGCCGATCTTCGCAGGCGACGACGACCGCCGTTTCCTGCTCGCCCTGGCCGAGGGTTACGCGCGAGAGCTGAAGGTGGCGATCCACGGCTACGTGCTGATGAGCAACCATTTCCACCTGCTGGCGACGCCGGAGACGGAGAACGGCTTGCCCGACCTCATGCAGGCGATCGGGCGGCGTTACGTGCGCTACTTCAACACCCGCCAGCAGCGCAGCGGGACCTTGTGGGAGGGCCGCTACCGCTCGACGCTCATCCAGGCCGAACGCTACCTGCTGGCCTGCATGGTCTACATCGACCTGAACCCGGTTCGGGCTGGTGTCGTGGCCGAACCGGCCCAGTACCCGTGGTCGAGCCACCGTCATTACGCCGGGTTGACCAATGACCGGCTGGTGACCCCGCATCCGCTGTTCTGGTCCCTGGGCAACACGCCGTTCGCCCGCGAGCAGGCTTATGGCGAACTGATCGCCGCCGGGATCAGCCGCGAGACGAAGGAGGCGCTGGCCGGCTCGACCCACAAAGGCTGGGCGCTCGGCGACGCGGCCTACCTCGACGAACTGCAACGGCGCAGCGACCGCCGCGCGGTTCCGCTGCCGGCCGGGCGGCCGCACAAGAAAGATTCATCTGTCCCTAATTAGGTGCGACGCCTCTGCGGTGGTCTGATAATTGGAATCTGACCCCGTTTAATTTGCTTGGCAAGGTGTTCTGGCCTGCTTTATGCTCGCAAACCCTGATTCCCCTGACTGGAGTGGAGCCATGACGACGGCTGCCGAGATTTCTCATTTGCAAAAACATGGCCTGTATTCGGCGGCCAACGAGCACGATGCCTGCGGCGTCGGCTTCGTGGCCCACATCAAGGGGGACAAGAGCCATGCCATCGTCTCGCAGGGCCTGAAGATCCTGGAGAACCTCGACCATCGGGGCGCCGTCGGCGCCGACAAGCTGATGGGCGACGGCGCGGGCATCCTGATCCAGCTGCCCGATGCGCTGTACCGCGAGGAGATGGCCCGGCAAGGCGTGGAGCTGCCGCCGCCCGGCGAGTACGGCGTGGGCATGATCTTCCTGCCCAAGGAACACGCCTCCCGCCTGGCCTGCGAGCAGGAGATGGAGCGGGCCATCAAGGCCGAGGGCCAGGTGCTGCTGGGCTGGCGCGACGTGCCGGTCGACCGCGACATGCCCATGTCGCCGGCCGTGCGCAAGAAAGAGCCGATCCTGCGCCAGGTGTTCATCGGCCGCGGCGCCGACGTCATCGTGCAGGACGCCCTGGAGCGCAAGCTCTACGTCATCCGCAAGACCGCCAGCGCGGCCATCCAGAACCTGCGGCTGAAGCACTCGAAGGAGTACTACGTCCCGTCGATGTCCAGCCGCACCGTCGTCTACAAGGGCCTGCTGCTGGCCGACCAGGTCGGCACCTATTACCTGGACCTGAAGGACGCCCGCTGCGTCTCGGCCCTGGCCCTGGTGCACCAGCGCTTCTCCACCAACACTTTCCCCGAGTGGCCACTGGCCCACCCGTACCGCTATGTCGCGCACAACGGGGAGATCAACACGGTCAAGGGCAACTACAACTGGATGCGCGCCCGCGAAGGCGTGATGTCCTCGCCGGTGCTGGCCAACGACCTCAAGAAGCTCTATCCGATCAGCTTCCCCGGCCAGTCCGACACCGCCACCTTCGACAACTGCCTGGAACTGCTCACCATGGCCGGCTATCCGCTGGCCCAGGCGGTGATGATGATGATCCCGGAGCCCTGGGAGCAGCACACGCTGATGGACGAGCGCCGCAAGGCCTTCTACGAGTACCACGCGGCCATGCTCGAGCCCTGGGACGGCCCGGCCTCGATCGTGTTCACCGACGGCCGTCAGATCGGCGCCACGCTGGACCGCAACGGCCTGCGCCCCTCGCGCTACTGCGTTACCGACGACGACCTGGTGATCATGGCCTCCGAGTCCGGCGTGCTGCCGGTGCCGGAGAACAAGATCGTGCGCAAGTGGCGCCTGCAGCCCGGCAAGATGTTCCTGATCGACCTCGAGCAGGGCCGCATGATCGACGACGAGGAGCTCAAGGCCAGCCTGGCCAACAGCCGCCCGTACAAGCAGTGGATCGAGAACCTGCGCATCAAGCTGGACGACCTGTCCGAGGACACGGGTGAGGCTTCGCACAGCGCGGTCTCGCTGCTGGACCGCCAGCAGGCCTTCGGCTACACGCAGGAGGACCTCAAGTTCCTGATGTCCCCCATGGCCGCGGCCGGCGAGGAGGGCGTGGGCTCGATGGGCAACGACAGCCCGCTGGCCGTGCTGTCCAACAAGAACAAGCCGCTCTACAACTACTTCAAGCAGCTGTTCGCCCAGGTGACCAACCCGCCGATCGACCCGATCCGCGAGGCGATCGTGATGTCGCTGGTGTCCTTCATCGGCCCCAAGCCGAACCTGCTGGACATCAACCAGGTGAACCCGCCGATGCGGCTGGAAGTCAGCCAGCCGATCCTGGACTTCGCCGACATGGCCAAGCTGCGCGGCATCGAGAAGATCACGCAGGGCAAGTTCCGCAGCTACACGCTGGACATCACCTACCCGCTGCACTGGGGACGCGAGGGCGTCGAGGCCAAGCTGGCCTCGCTCAACGCCGAGGCGGTGGACGCTATCCGCAGCGGCAAGAACATCCTGATCATCAGCGACCGCGGCGTGGGCCCCGAGCAGCTGGCGATCCCCGCGGTGCTGGCGCTGTCCTCCATCCACCAGCATCTGGTGCGCGAGGGCCTGCGCACCACGGCCGGCCTGGTGGTGGAGACCGGCACGGCGCGCGAGGTG
Source organism: Ramlibacter sp. Leaf400 (assembly GCF_001424545.1). Lineage (GTDB taxonomy): Bacteria > Pseudomonadota > Gammaproteobacteria > Burkholderiales > Burkholderiaceae_C > Ramlibacter. The sequence goes on from NZ_LMQL01000012.1 coordinate 238,974, forward strand.
CATCACTTCGGCGTGCTGGCCGGCTACGGCGCCGAAGCCGTGCACCCCTACCTGGCGATGGAAACGCTGGTGTCCCTGCACCAGGACCTGCCGGGCGAGCTGTCGGCCGAGAAGGCCATCTACAACTACGTCAAGGCGATCGGCAAGGGCCTGTCCAAGATCATGTCCAAGATGGGCGTGTCGACCTACATGTCCTACTGCGGCGCCCAGCTGTTCGAGGCCATCGGCCTGAACAGCGACACGGTGGAGAAGTACTTCACCGGCACCGCCAGCCGCGTCGAGGGCATCGGCGTGTTCGAGATCGCGGAAGAGGCGATCCGCATGCACAAGGCCGCCTTCGGCGACGATCCGGTGCTGGCCAACATGCTGGACGCCGGCGGCGAATACGCCTGGCGCACCCGCGGCGAAGAGCACATGTGGACGCCCGACGCCATCGCCAAGCTGCAGCACGCTTCGCGCGCCAACAACTGGAGCACGTACAAGGAGTACGCCCAGCTGATCAACGACCAGAGCCGCCGCCACATGACGCTGCGCGGCCTGTTCGAGTTCAAGGTCGACCCGAGCAAGGCGATCCCGGTCGACGAGGTCGAGCCGGCCAAGGACATCGTCAAGCGCTTCGCCACCGGCGCCATGTCGCTGGGTTCCATCTCGACCGAGGCGCATGCCACGCTCGCCATCGCCATGAACCGCATGGGCGGCAAGAGCAACACCGGCGAGGGCGGCGAGGACCCGGCGCGCTACCGGCAGGAGCTCAAGGGCATCCCGATCCAGACCGGCCAGACGATGGCGCAGATCATCGGCCAAGACGTGGTCGAGGTCGACATCCCGCTGCAGGCGGGCGACTCGCTGCGTTCGCGCATCAAGCAGGTGGCCTCGGGCCGCTTCGGCGTCACGGCCGAGTACCTGTCCTCGTCCGACCAGATCCAGATCAAGATGGCGCAGGGCGCCAAGCCGGGCGAGGGCGGCCAGCTGCCCGGTGGCAAGGTGTCCAAGTACATCGGCAAGCTGCGCTACTCGGTGCCCGGTGTGGGCCTGATCTCCCCGCCGCCGCACCACGACATCTACTCGATCGAAGACCTGGCGCAGCTGATCCACGACCTGAAGAACGTGGCGCCACACGCCTCCATCAGCGTCAAGCTGGTGTCCGAGGTCGGCGTGGGCACCATCGCCGCGGGCGTGTCCAAGTGCAAGGCCGACCACGTGGTGATCGCCGGCCATGACGGCGGCACGGGCGCGTCGCCCTGGTCGTCGATCAAGCACGCCGGCTCGCCCTGGGAGATCGGCCTGGCCGAAACCCAGCAGACGCTGGTGCTCAACCGCCTGCGCGGCCGCATTCGCGTGCAGGCCGACGGCCAGATGAAGACCGGCCGCGACGTCGCCATCGGCGCGCTGCTGGGCGCCGACGAATTCGGCTTCGCCACCGCGCCGCTGGTGGTCGAGGGCTGCATCATGATGCGCAAGTGCCACCTCAACACCTGCCCGGTGGGCGTGGCCACGCAGGACCCGCTGCTGCGCAAGAAGTTCGCGGGCAAGCCCGAGCACGTCGTCAACTACTTCTTCTTCGTCGCCGAGGAAGTGCGCCAGATCATGGCGCAGCTGGGCATCCGCAAGTTCGACGACCTGATCGGCCGGGCGGACCTGCTGGACATGAAGAAGGGCATCGAGCACTGGAAGGCGCGCGGCCTGGACTTCAGCCGCCTGTTCGCGCAGCCCAACGTGCCGGCCGAAGTGCCGCGCTTCCAGGTCGAGGAGCAGGACCACCGCCTGGACAAGAGCCTGGACAGGATCCTGATCGAGCGCAGCCGGCCCGCCATCGAGCGCGGCGAGAAGGTCTCGTTCATCGAGATCGCACGCAACGTCAACCGCTCCGTGGGCGCCATGCTCTCGGGCGCGGTGACCAAGGCGCACCCGGAAGGCCTGCCCGACGACTCCATCCGCATCCAGCTGGAAGGCACGGGCGGCCAGTCGTTCGGCGCTTTCCTGGCCAGGGGCATCACGCTGTACCTGATCGGCGACGCCAACGACTACACGGGCAAGGGCCTGTCGGGCGGCCGTATCGTCGTGCGGCCCAGCATCGACTTCCGCGGCGAGGCGACGCGCAACATCATCATCGGCAACACCGCGCTGTACGGCGCCACCACCGGCGAGGCGTTCTTCGCCGGCGTGGCGGGCGAGCGCTTCGCGGTGCGCCTGTCGGGTGCCACCGCGGTGGTCGAAGGCACGGGTGACCACGGCTGCGAGTACATGACGGGCGGCACGGTGCTGGTGCTGGGCAAGACCGGGCGCAACTTCGCGGCCGGCATGTCCGGCGGCATCGCCTACGTCTACGATGAGGACGGCCAGTTCGCCAGCCGCTGCAACACGTCGATGGTGACGCTGGAGCGCGTGCTCACGGCGGCCGAACAGAAGTCGGTGGCGCCGCGCACCAAGCTGCACGGCGACCAGGCCGACGACGTGCAGGTCAAGAAGCTGCTGGAGGAGCACAACCGCTGGACCGGCAGCCGCCGCGCCCGCCAGATCCTGGACAACTGGAAGGAAGCGCGCGGCCGCTTCATCAAGGTGTTCCCCAACGAGTACAAGCGCGCGCTGGCCGAGATGCACGAGCGCGAGGTCATGGAGACCAGCACCGGAAACGACGCCAAGATGGCGGTGCGGCACGACGGCGTCGCCGCGGCCTGAAGCCACAGACGGAGCACAAGAGAATGGGAAAGATCACCGGCTTCATGGAATTCGAGCGCGTCGAGGAGGGCTACAAGCCCGTCCCCGAGCGCGTGAAGCACTACAAGGAATTCGTCATCGGCCTGTCGGACGAGCAGGCCAAGGTGCAGGGCGCGCGCTGCATGGACTGCGGCACGCCCTTCTGCAACTCGGGCTGCCCGGTCAACAACATCATCCCGGACTTCAACGACCTGGTGTACCACCAGGACTGGGAAGACGCCTTCACCGTCCTGGACTCGACCAACAACTTCCCCGAGTTCACCGGCCGCATCTGCCCGGCGCCTTGCGAGGCGGCCTGCACGCTCAACGTGAACGACGAGCCGGTGGGCATCAAGTCGATCGAGCACGCCATCATCGACCGCGCCTGGGACAAGGGCTGGGTCAAGCCGCGCGTGCCGCGCATCAAGACCGGCAAGAAGGTCGCGGTGGTCGGCTCCGGCCCCGCCGGCATGGCCGCCGCGCAGCAGCTGGCGCGTGCCGGCCATGACGTGACGCTGTTCGAGAAGAACGACCGCATCGGCGGCCTGCTGCGCTACGGCATCCCCGACTTCAAGATGGAGAAGCACCACATCGACCGCCGGGTCCAGCAGATGGAGGCCGAAGGGGTCGTCATGCGCACCGGCGTGATGGTGGGCGAGCTGCCCAAGGGATCCAGGGTCACCAACTGGGCGAAGGAGACGATCACGCCCAAGCAGCTCCAGGCCGATTTCGACGCGATCGTGCTCACCGGTGGCGCCGAGCAGTCGCGCGACCTGCCGGTGCCGGGCCGCGACCTGGACGGCATCCACTTCGCGATGGAGTTCCTGCCGCAGCAGAACAAGATCAACGCCGGCGACAAGGTGAAGGGCCAGATCCGCGCCGACGGCAAGCACGTCATCGTGATCGGTGGCGGCGACACCGGCTCCGACTGCGTGGGCACCAGCAACCGCCACGGCGCCGCCAGCGTCGTGCAGTTCGAGCTGATGCCCATGCCGCCGGAAGAGGAGAACAAGGAGCTGACCTGGCCGTACTGGCCGTACAAGATGCGCACCAGCTCCAGCCACGAGGAAGGGTGCGAGCGCGAGTTCGCCATCGCCACCAAGGAATTCATCGGCGAGAAGGGCAAGGTCACCGGCCTGAAGACCGTGCAGGTCGAGTTCAAGGACGGCAAGTTCGTCGAGGTCGCCGGCACGGAGAAGGAATACAAGGCCGACCTGGTGCTGCTGGCCATGGGCTTCGTCAGCCCGGTGCAGACGATCCTGGAAGGCTTCGGCGTGGACAAGGACGGCCGCGGCAACGCCAAGGCCAGCACCGAGTTCATCGGCGGCTACGCGACCAGCGTGCCCAAGGTGTTCGCCGCCGGCGACATCCGGCGCGGCCAGTCGCTGGTCGTCTGGGCGATCCGCGAGGGCCGGCAGGCGGCGCGCGCCGTGGATGAGTTCCTGATGGGGTTCAGCGACCTGCCGCGCTGACAGGAACGGTGATGCGCCGGCGCCACCTGCTCATCCGCAGCTAAGGCGCCGGCCGAGGGCAGGCCGTATCATCGGCCTTCCGCAGCAAGACAGCCGGGCTCGTCCCGGCTTTTTCGTACCGAATGCCCGATCCCGACCGTCCGCTCGTCGAGTGCGAAGACCTGAGCTTCGGCTATGGCGATCGCCGCATCCTCGACGGCGTGAGCTTCACCGTGCCGCGTGGCAAGGTGACGGCGCTGATGGGGGCTTCCGGTGGCGGCAAGACCACCGTGCTGCGCCTGATCGGGGGGCAGGTCCGCGCCCAGCGCGGCAGCCTGCGGTTCGATGGCCAGGAGGTCGGCGGCCTGGACCGGGCCGGCCTCTACGCCGTGCGCCGGCGCATGGGCATGCTGTTCCAGTTCGGCGCGCTCTTCACCGACCTGTCGGTGTTCGACAACGTCGCCTTTCCGCTGCGCGAACACACGCAGCTGCCCGAAACGCTGGTGCGTGACATCGTCCTGATGAAGCTCAATGCCGTCGGCCTGCGCGGCGCCCGCGACCTGATGCCCAGCGAAGTCTCCGGCGGCATGGCGCGCCGCGTGGCGCTGGCCCGCGCCATCGCGCTCGATCCCGACCTGGTGATGTACGACGAGCCCTTCGCGGGCCTGGACCCGATCTCGCTGGGCACGGCGGCGCAACTGATCCGCCGCCTGAACGATTCGCTGGGCATCACCAGCATCGTGGTCTCGCACGACCTGGAGGAAACCTTCCGCATCGCCGACCAGGTGATCGTGCTGGCCAACGGCAAGATCGCCGCCCAGGGCACGCCCGAGCAGGTGCGCGCTTCCACCGATCCGCTGGTGTCCCAGTTCGTCAATGCCCGGCCCGAGGGCCCGGTGCATTTCCACTACCCCGGCCCGACGGTGCCGCAGGACTTTGGCGGAGGGTTTGGCCGATGAAATGGTGGCATCCCGCCGAAGTCGGCCTCGCCACCCGCGGCGTGCTGGCCGACCTGGGCAAGGGCGCCCGGCTGTTCGTGCGCCTGCTGGCCCTCTCGGGCGAGGCGCTCAGGCGCTTCGGCCTGGTGCGCGACCAGGTCCATTTCCTGGGCAACTACTCGCTGGCCATCATCACGGTGTCCGGCCTGTTCGTCGGCTTCGTGCTCGGCCTGCAGGGCTACTACACGCTGCAGCGCTACGGCTCGTCCGAGGCGCTGGGCCTGCTGGTGGCGCTCTCGCTGGTGCGCGAGCTCGGCCCGGTGGTCACGGCGCTGCTGTTCGCCGGCCGCGCGGGCACTTCGCTCACCGCCGAGATCGGCCTGATGAAGGCGGGCGAGCAGCTCTCGGCCATGGAGATGATGGCGGTCGACCCGGTGCGCCGCATCCTGGCGCCGCGTTTCTGGGGCGGCGTGATCGCCCTGCCGCTCTTGGCGGCGGTGTTCAGCGCGGTCGGCATCCTCGGCGGCTACATCGTCGGCGTGCTGATGATCGGCGTGGACCCGGGCGCCTTCTGGAGCCAGATGCAGGGCGGGGTGGACTGGTGGCGCGACGTCGGCAACGGCGTGCTCAAGAGCCTGGTGTTCGGCGTCACGGTGACTTTCATCGCGCTGCTGCAGGGCTATGAAGCCCAACCGACGCCCGAAGGCGTCTCGCGCGCGACCACGCGCACCGTGGTGGCGGGTTCCCTGGCCGTGCTGGGGCTGGATTTCCTGCTCACCGCGATGATGTTCAGCATCTAGGATTCAAGCGATATGGAACGATCCAAGAACGACGTATGGGTGGGCCTGTTCGTGCTCCTCGGGGCCGCGGCGCTGCTGTTCCTGGCCCTGCAGTCGGCCAACCTGCTCAGCCTGAGCTTCCAGTCGACCTACAAGGTCACGGCCAAGTTCGACAACATCGGCGGCCTCAAGCCCCAGGCGGCGGTGCGCAGCGCCGGCGTGGTGGTCGGCCGGGTCGAATCGATCAGCTTCGACGACAAGAGCTTCCAGGCTCGCGTGACGCTGGCGCTGGAGACGCGCTACCAGTTCCCCAAGGACAGCTCGCTCAAGATCCTCACCAGTGGTCTGCTGGGCGAGCAGTACATCGGTGTCGAGGCCGGCGCCGACGACAAGTTGCTGGCGGCGGGCGATACCATCACCACCACGCAGTCGGCCGTGGTGCTGGAAAACCTGATCGGGCAGTTCCTGTACAACAAGGCGGCCGACAGCGGGACCCACAACGCACCCGCCCCGCCGGCGGGACCGGGCACGAAGAAATGAACAAGGGAACCCACGCCGCCCGCCTCGGGCGAGCGATGCTGGTCGCGGCGCTGCTGCCGCTGGCCGGTTGCGCCACCGGGCCGAACGCGAATCGCAACGACCCGCTGGAGCCGCTCAACCGCGAGGTGTCGAAATTCAACGAGGGCCTGGACCTCGTGATCCTGAAGCCGGGCGCCACCCTGTACCGGGAGAACGTGCCGCCGCTGGTGCGCACCGGCGTGTCCAACTTCTTCGGCAACATGGGCGACGCCTGGTCGGCCATCAACAGCGCGCTGCAGTTCAAGCTCGGACACGCGGGCGAGAACTGGATGCGGTTCACGTTCAACACCGTGTTCGGTTTCGCCGGTATCCTGGACATCGCCAGCGAGTTGAACATCGAGCGGCACCGCGAGGACTTCGGCCAGACCCTGGGCCACTGGGGCGTGCCGGCCGGCCCGTACGTCGTGCTGCCGTTCTTCGGCCCCTCGACGCTGCGCGACACCCTCGTCCTGCCGATCGACCGGCGCGGCGACCCGGTGCGCGACCTGAACCACGCCGGCGAGCGCAACACGCTGTACGTGCTGCGCGCAGTGGACGTGCGTTCCAACCTGCTGCGCGCGGGCGAGGTGCTGGATGGGGCGGCGCTGGACCGCTACAGCTTCATCCGGGATTCCTACCTGCAGCGCCGCCGGTCCGAGATCGGCTCGCGCAACGAGGGCGACGACAAGTCCGACGGCTCCGACGGTCAGGAGCCCGACGTGGGCACCGACGCCAACCAGGCTCCCGGCGGGGCGCCGACCGGCCCCGCGCCCAGCCGCTAGAGTTGCACCCTGTTGCAAGCCGCGGCCGGGTCCCGGAACCCGACCGCAGCCAGGGGGTTCCAAACAGCTTCGTGGGGTGAAATGCCCCGCTCACGAAAGGTTCCAAGCATGCAAAGACGCTTTTTCGGCCGCCTCGCGGCCGCCTTCCTGGTGGTGGGTGCCTTCGCCGGGGTTCCGCAGATCGCGCTGGCCGCCGACGAGGCGCCCGAGGTGATGATCAAGCGGCTGTCCGACGAGACGCTGGGCGCCATCAAGTCCGACAAGTCGGTCCAGTCGGGCGACATCAACCGCATCATCTCGCTGGTCGACAGCAAGATCATGCCCAACGTGAACTTCCAGCGCATGACCGCTGCGGCTGTCGGCCCGGCCTGGCGCCAGGCCACGCCGGAGCAGCAGAAGCGCCTGCAGGAGGAGTTCAAGACACTGCTGGTGCGCACGTATTCCGGCGCGCTGTCCCAGGTCGACGACCAGGTCATCTCGGTCAAGCCGATGCGCGCTTCGCCCGAGGACAAGGAAGTGGTCGTGCGCACCGAGATCCGCGGCCGCGGCGATCCGATCCAGCTGGATTACCGCCTGGAGAAGACGCCGGGCCAGGGCGCGGGCTGGAAGATCTACAACCTGAACGTGCTGGGCGTGTGGCTGGTGGAAACCTACCGCAGCCAGTTCGCTCAGGAGATCAACACCAAGGGCGTGGACGGCCTGATCGCCTCGCTGACGGAGCGGAACCGGAGCAACGCCGGCCGCAAGAGCTGATGCTGGTGCTGCCCGCGCGCCTGACGCACGACGACGCCCCGGCGTGCGCGCGCATGCTGGCGCAGGCGCTGCGCTCCGACGGGCAGCAGCCGGCGGTGGCCGATGCCGGGGCGCTGCAGGACTTCGACTCCTCGGCCCTGGCCGTGCTGCTGGATTGCCGGCGCGAGGCGCTCTCCCTGGGCAAGCCCTTCGGCGTGGCCAACATGCCGCCGCGGCTGCGCGAGCTGGCCAACGTCTACGGCGTGGGCGAACTGCTCGAGCACGTGCCCACCTAGCGGGCGCGGCGCAGGGCTTTGTCCGGCCCCCGGGGGCGCCCCCTCGGGGCACCGCCTAAAATCGTGGGCTCCCATGCCCGCGATCTCCTTCCAGTCCGTCTCCAAGACCTTCCCGTCGCCGCGTGGCAAGCTCACTGCGCTCGATGGCGTGTCCTTCGACATCGAGGAGGGCGAGTTCTTCGGACTGCTCGGCCCCAATGGCGCCGGCAAGACCACCCTGATCAGCATCCTGGCCGGCCTGTCGCGGGCCACCTCGGGCCGCGTGGCCGTGCGCGGGCACGACGTGCAGGCCGATTACGCCCAGGCGCGCCGGCAGCTCGGCGTGGTGCCGCAGGAGCTGGTGTTCGACCCCTTCTTCACCGTGCGCGAGGCGCTGCGCATCCAGTCCGGCTACTTCGGCGTGAAGAACAACGAGGCCTGGATCGGCGAGCTGCTGGAAAGCCTGGGCCTGGCCGACAAGGCCACTTCCAACATGCGCCAGCTGTCCGGCGGCATGAAGCGCCGCGTGCTGGTGGCCCAGGCGCTGGTGCACAAGCCGCCGGTGATCGTGCTGGACGAGCCCACCGCGGGCGTGGACGTGGAGCTGCGCCAGACGCTGTGGCAGTTCATCGCCCGTCTCAATCGCGAGGGCCACACCGTGCTGCTCACCACCCACTACCTGGAAGAGGCCGAGGCGCTGTGCAACCGCATCGCCATGCTCAAGACCGGGCGGGTGGTGGCGCTGGAGCGCACCAGCGACCTGCTCAAGGCGGCGTCGGCCAACGTGCTGCGCTTCAAGATGGACAGCCAGCTGCCGGCGGAATTCGCCCACAAGGCTCGCGTGACGGGCCGCATCGTGCAGCTGCCGGCCCACGACGCCCACGAGATCGAGGAGTACCTCGCGGCCATCCGCCGTGCCGGCCTGCGCGTCGAGGACGTCGAGATCCGCAAGGCCGACCTGGAGGACGTGTTCCTCGACGTGATGTCGGCCCAGTACCAGCAGAAGGTGCCCGCATGACCGGCATGGGCGGCTGGCAGACGCTGCTGTACAAGGAGATCCTGCGGTTCTGGAAGGTGAGCTTCCAGACCGTGGCCGCGCCGGTGCTCACGGCCATGCTGTACCTGCTGATCTTCGGCCACGTGCTGCAGGGCCAGGTCAAGGTGTACGACAGCATCAGCTATACCGCCTTCCTGGTGCCCGGCCTGGTGATGATGAGCGTGCTGCAGAACGCCTTCGCCAACAGCTCCTCGTCCCTGATCCAGAGCAAGATCATGGGCAACCTGGTGTTCGTGCTGCTCACGCCGCTGTCGCACTGGAGTTGGTTCATCGCCTATGTCGGATCGTCCATCGCGCGCGGCCTCGCGGTCGGCCTGGGCGTGTTCCTGGTGACCGCCTGGTTCGCCCAGCCCAGCTTCGCGGCGCCGCTGTGGATCCTGGTGTTCGCATTCCTGGGCGCCGGCATGCTGGGCGCGCTGGGCCTGATCGCGGGGCTGTGGGCCGAGAAGTTCGACCAGATGGCGGCCTTCCAGAACTTCGTCATCATGCCGATGACGTTCCTGTCCGGCGTGTTCTATTCCATCCATTCGCTGCCGGCTTTCTGGCAGGGCGTGAGCCACCTCAATCCCTTCTTCTACATGATCGACGGCTTCCGCTACGGCTTCTTCGGCGTGAGCGACGTCTCGCCGTGGCTGAGCCTGGGCATCGTCGGCAGCGCCATGCTGGTGGTGAGCGCGATCGCCGTGCACCTCCTTCGCATCGGCTACAAGATCAGGGGCTGACATGACCGCCGAAGAACTGCATTCCATCATCGCCACCGGCCTTTCGTGCGAACACCTCGAGGTGGACGGCGACGGCCGCCACTGGTCGGCCGTCATCGTCTCGCCCGAGTTCGAAGGCAAGCGCCCGATCCAGCGGCACCAGCGGGTGTACGCCACCCTGGGTGCGAGAATGCACACGGACGAGGTGCACGCCCTGTCGATGAAGACGTACACGCCCGCCGAATGGGCGTCCACCCCACACCCCTGAGCCGCGATGGACAAGCTACTGATCCGCGGGGGCCGGCCGCTCCACGGCGAGGTCCGCATCTCCGGCGCCAAGAACGCGGCGCTGCCGCAGCTGTGCGCCGCGCTGCTGACCGCGGAGCCGGTGACGCTGCAGAACGTGCCGCGCCTGCAGGACGTGGCCACCATGCTCAAGCTGATCCGCAACATGGGCGTGAGCGCCGAGAGTGCGGAGGACGGCAGCGTCCGCATCGACTCCAGCCAGCTGAGCTCGCCGGAAGCGCCGTATGAACTGGTGAAGACCATGCGCGCTTCGGTGCTGGCACTGGGTCCGTTGCTGGCGCGCTTCGGCGAGGCCACGGTGTCGCTGCCGGGCGGCTGCGCCATCGGCTCGCGGCCGGTGGACCAGCACATCAAGGGCCTGCAGCAGATGGGCGCCGAGATCGTGGTGGAGCACGGCTACATGATCGCCAAGCTGCCCAAGGGCCAGGAGCGGCTGCGCGGCGCGAGCATCACCACCGACATGGTCACCGTGACCGGCACCGAGAACTTCATGATGGCCGCCACGCTGGCCGAAGGCGAGACGGTGCTGGAGAACGCCGCCCAGGAGCCGGAGATCGGCGACCTGGCCGAGATGCTGATCCGCATGGGCGCGAAGATCGAGGGCCACGGCACAAGCCGCATCCGCATCGAGGGGGTGCAGCGTCTTTCCGGCTGCACCCACCGCGTGGTGGCCGACCGCATCGAGGCCGGCACCTTCCTGTGCGCCGTGGCCGCCACGGGTGGCGAAGCGGTGCTGCGCCACGGCCGCGCCGACCACCTGGAAGCGGTGATCGAGAAGCTGCGCCAGGCCGGCGCCGAGGTGTCGGCGGTGGACGACGGCATCCGCATCCGCTCCGACGGACAGCTGAAGGCGCAGAGCTTCCGCACCACCGAGTACCCCGGATTTCCCACCGACATGCAGGCCCAGTTCATGGCGCTGAACGCGGTGGCCGAAGGCGCCTCGCACGTCACCGAAACCATCTTCGAGAACCGCTTCATGCACGTGAACGAGCTGGTGCGCCTGGGCGCCAGGATCCAGGTCGACGGCAAGATCGCCGTGGTCGAGGGCGTGCCCAAGCTGTCGGGCGCCACCGTGATGGCCACCGACCTGCGGGCCTCGGCCAGCCTGGTGATCGCCGGCCTGGTGGCCGAGAACGAGACGCTGGTCGATCGCATCTACCACCTGGACCGCGGCTACGACCAGATGGAAGGCAAGCTGCGCGGCCTGGGCGCCGAGATCGAGCGGGTGAGCGCATGACCGTGACCCTCGCCCTCTCCAAGGGCCGCATCTTCGACGAGACGCTCCCGCTGCTGGAGGCCGCGGGCATTCGGGTGCTGGAAGACCCGGAGAAGTCGCGCAAGCTGATCCTGCCCACCAATCGGCCGCAGCTGCGCGTGGTGCTGGTGCGCGCCACCGACGTGCCCACCTACGTGCAGTACGGCGGCGCCGACCTGGGCGTGACCGGCCTGGACACGCTGATCGAGCACGGCAGCCAGGGCCTGTACCAGCCGCTGGACCTGGGCATCGCCCGCTGCCGCGTGAGCGTGGCCGTGCGGTCCGATTTCGATTACGCCAGCGCCGTGCGCCAGGGCTCGCGCCTGCGCGTGGCCACCAAGTACGTGTCGATCGCGCGAGAGTTCTTTGCCGCCAAGGGCGTGCACGTGGACCTGATCAAGCTGTACGGCAGCATGGAGCTGGCGCCCCTGACCGGGCTGGCCGATGCCATCGTCGACCTCGTGTCCACCGGTGGCACGCTCAAGGCCAACCAGCTGGTGGAGGTCGAGCGCATCATGGACATCAGTGCGCGCCTGGTGGTCAACCAGGCGGCGCTCAAGCTCAAGCAGGCTCCGATCCGGGAGCTGATCGACGTTTTCTCGCGCGCCACCGCGGCGCCGGCCGCCTGATGACCCTGCAAGCCCGTCCCCTGCGACTGTCCACCGCCGACGCTGGCTTCGAGGCCGCGTTCCAGGCCCGGCTGCACTGGTCGGCGGACACGGATGCGCAGGTCGAGCAGGCCGTCACGGACATCCTGGCGGCGGTGCGCGCCCGTGGCGATGAAGCGGTGCTGGAGTACACGCGCCGGTTCGACCGGCTCGATGCCGCGTCGATGGAGTCGCTGCAGCTGGCGCCCGCGCAGCTGAAGGCCGCCTTCGAACAGTTGCCCGCCGCGCAGCGCCTGGCGCTGGAGACCGCGGCCGAACGCGTGCGCAGCTACCACGAGGCCCAGATGCAGGCCAGCGGCCAGAGCTGGAGCTACCGCGATGCCGAGGGCACGCTGCTCGGGCAGAAGGTGACGCCGCTGGACCGCGTGGGCATCTACGTCCCCGGCGGCAAGGCGGCGTACCCCTCGTCGGTGCTGATGAACGCCATCCCCGCGCAGGTCGCGGGCGTGGCCGAGATCGTCATGGTGGTGCCCACGCCGGGCGGCGAGAAGAACCCGCTGGTGCTGGCAGCCGCGCACGTCGCCGGCGTGCACCGCGTTTTCACCATTGGCGGCGCGCAGGCCGTGGGCGCGCTGGCCTACGGCACCGACGCCGTGCCGCGGGTGGACAAGATCACCGGCCCCGGCAACGCCTACGTGGCCAGCGCCAAGCGCCGCGTGTTCGGCCTGGTGGGCATCGACATGATCGCCGGCCCCAGCGAGATCCTGGTCCTGGCCGACGGCAGCACGCCGGCCGACTGGGTGGCGATGGACCTGTTCTCGCAGGCCGAGCACGACGAACTCGCGCAGAGCATCCTGCTGTGTCCCGATGGCGCCTTCCTCGAGCGGGTGCAGCAGGAGATCGATCGCCTGCTGCCGCAGATGCCGCGCGCCGAGATCATCACCCGGTCGCTCAACGGCCGCGGCGCGCTGATCCTCACCCGCGACATGGCGGAGGCCTGCGCCATCAGCAACCGCATCGCCCCCGAACACCTGGAGATCGCCAGCCAGGAGCCGCACCGCTGGGAGCCGCTGCTGCGCCACGCGGGCGCCATCTTCCTGGGCGGCTACACCAGCGAAAGCCTGGGCGACTACTGCGCCGGCCCCAACCACGTGCTGCCCACCAGCAGCACGGCGCGCTTTTCCAGCCCCCTGGGCGTGTACGACTTCCAGAAGCGCAGCAGCCTGATCGAGGTGAGCGAAGCGGGCGCGCAGACGCTGGGCCGCATCGCGTCCACGCTCGCCCACGGCGAAGGGCTGCAGGCGCATGCCCGCGCGGCCGAGATGAGGCTCAAGCCATGAACGCCGGACTGCTTCCGCGCCTCGCGCGCCTGATCCGCCAGGACGTGCAGGGCATGCATGCCTACGCCGTCCAGCCTTCGGCGGGGCTGGTCAAGCTCGATGCCATGGAGAACCCGCATCGGTTGCCGGCGGCGCTGCAGCGCGAACTGGGCGAGCGGCTCGGGGCCGTGGCGCTGAACCGCTATCCCGGCCAGCGCGTGGAAACCCTGCGCCAGGCGCTGGCCCGCCACGCCCAGGTGCCGGAAGGCTTCGACCTGATGCTGGGCAACGGCTCCGACGAGCTGATCTCCATGCTGGCCATGGCCTGCGACGTACCGGGCGCTTCGATCCTGGCGCCGGTGCCCGGCTTCGTGATGTACGGCATGAGCGCGCAGCTGCAGGGACTGAAGTTCGTCCCGGTGGACCTCACGCCCGATTTCGAGCTGGACGAGGCCGCCATGCTGGCGGCCATCGAGCAGCACCAGCCCTCTATCGTCTACCTGGCCTACCCGAACAACCCCACGGCCAACCTGTGGGACGACGCGGTGATCGAGCGGATCGTCCAGGCCGCGCCCGGCCTGGTGGTGATGGACGAGGCCTACCAGCCGTTCGCCAGCCGCAGCTACGCCGACCGCATCACCCGCCACCCGCACGTGCTGCTGATGCGCACCCTGAGCAAGTTCGGGCTGGCCGGCGTGCGCATCGGCTACCTCATCGGGCCCTCGGGGCTGGTCGCGCAGATCGACAAGGTCCGCCCGCCGTACAACGTGAGCGTCCTGAACTGCGAAGCGGCGCTGTTCGCGCTGGAACACGCCGACGTGTTCGACGAACAGGCCGCGCAGCTGCGCCGCGAGCGCGGCCTGCTGCTGGAAAGACTGGCCGCGCTGCCGCAGGTGAAGGCCTGGCGCAGCGACGCCAACATGGTCCTGGTGCGCGTGCCGGATGCCGACCGCGCCTTCCAGGGCATGAAGGCCGGCGGCGTGCTGGTCAAGAACGTTTCTAGAATGCATCCACTGCTGGCCAACTGCCTGCGCCTGACCGTCGGCACCGCCGAAGAGAACGCGCAGATGCTGCAGGCCCTGCAGGCAAGCCTATGAGCCACCCCCGCACCGCCGAGATCACCCGCAACACCGCCGAGACCCGCATCACCGTGCGCGTCAACCTCGACGGCACCGGCCAGGCCCGCCTGGCCACCGGCATCGGCTTTTTCGACCACATGCTCGACCAGATCGCCCGGCACGGCTTGATCGACCTGGAGATCGAGGCCCAGGGCGACCTGCACATCGACGGCCACCACACGGTGGAAGACGTGGGCATCACGCTGGGCCAGGCCGTGGCCAAGGCCATCGCCGACAAGAAGGGCATCCGCCGCTACGGCCATGCCTACGTGCCGCTGGACGAGGCGTTGTCGCGCGTGGTGATCGACTTCTCCGGCCGGCCGGGGCTCGTCATGAACGTGCCATTCAAGAGCGGCATGATCGGCACCTTCGACAGCCAGCTGGCGCACGAGTTCTTCCAGGGTTTCGCCAACCATGCGTTCGTCACCCTGCACATCGACAACCTGCGCGGCGAGAACGCCCACCACCAGTGCGAGACGGTCTTCAAGGCCTTCGCCCGCGCGCTGCGCGCCGCGGTGGAGCACGACCCGCGCGCGGCCGGCACGATCCCGTCCACCAAGGGTTCCCTCTGATGCACTGAGTCCCGGCGCGAGGCCGGGCGGTTCGAGATGAAAACGGTAGCGGTCGTCGATTACGGCATGGGCAACCTGCGCTCGGTTTCGCAGGCGGTGCAGCATGTCGCCCAGGATTCGGGCTTCCAGGCGGTGATCACCTCGCGCCCCGAGGAGGTCCGCGCCGCCGAGCGCGTGGTGCTTCCCGGCCAGGGCGCCATGCCCGATTGCATGCGCGAACTGCGCGACTCGGGCCTGCTGCCCGCGGTGCTGGAGGCGGCGGCGGCCAAGCCGCTGTTCGGCGTCTGCGTGGGCATGCAGATGCTGCTCGATCGCAGCGAGGAAGGCCCCAGCGAGGGCCTGGGCCTGATCCCCGGCGAGGTGCGGCGCTTCCAGCTGGCCGGCCGGCTGCAGGAAGACGGCAGCCGCTTCAAGGTGCCGCAGATGGGATGGAACGCGGTGTGGCAGTCCCGGCCGCACCCGATGTGGGACGGCATCGACGACGGCGCCTGGTTCTATTTCGTCCACAGCTTCTACGCCCGCCCGTCGGATGCGCGCCACAGCGCCGGCGAAGCCGATTACGGGGCCCGCTTTACCGCCGCGCTGGCCCGCGATAATATTTTTGCGACCCAGTTCCACCCCGAGAAAAGCGCAGACGCAGGCCTGGCCCTCTATCGCAATTTCCTTCGCTGGAACCCCTGAAGTCCCCCGGGCGTTTCCTTTCCCTGTCTCTTCCACCGCGCATCCCTCTTCTTCCATGCTCCTCATTCCCGCGATCGACCTGAAGGACGGGCACTGCGTCCGCCTCAAGCAGGGCGACATGGACCAGGCCACCACCTTCAGCGAGGACCCGGCCGCCATGGCGCGCAACTGGCTGGCCAAGGGCGCGCGCCGCCTGCACCTGGTCGACCTGAATGGCGCTTTCGCGGGCAAGCCGCAGAACTTCGCCGCGGTGAAGTCCATCCTCAAGGCGGTGGGCGACGAGATCCCGGTGCAGCTGGGCGGCGGCATCCGCGACCTGGACACCATCGAGAAGTACATCGACGGCGGCCTGCGCTACGTGATCATCGGCACCGCCGCGGTGAAGAACCCGGGCTTCCTGAAGGACGCCTGCAGCGCGTTCGGCGGCCACATCATCGTGGGCCTGGACGCCAAGGACGGCAAGGTCGCCACCGACGGCTGGAGCAAGCTCACCGGACACGAGGTGGTCGACCTGGCGCGCAAGTTCGAGGACTGGGGCGTCGAGTCCATCGTCTACACCGACATCGGCCGCGACGGCATGCTCACCGGCATCAACATCGACGCCACGGTGAAGCTGGCGCAGTCGCTGCACATCCCGGTGATCGCCTCCGGCGGGCTGGCGGGCCTGGCCGACATCGAGAAGCTCTGCGCCGTCGAGGACGAGGGCATCGAGGGCGTGATCTGCGGCCGCGCCATCTACTCGGGCGACCTGGATTTCACCCAGGCCCAAACCAAGGCGGACGAACTCTCCAAGGATTGAGCGCCTTGCGGCGCCCGCTGATCCCATGCTCGCCAAGCGCATCATCCCCTGCCTGGACGTCACCGGCGGCCGCGTCGTCAAGGGCGTCAACTTCGTCGAGCTGCGCGACGCCGGCGACCCGGTGGAGATCGCGGCCCGCTACAACGAGCAGGGCGCCGACGAACTCACCTTCCTGGACATCACCGCCACCAGCGACGGCCGCGACCTGATCCTGCACATCATCGAGGCGGTCGCCTCGCAGGTGTTCATCCCGCTGACGGTGGGCGGCGGCGTGCGCACGGTCGAAGACGTGCGGCGGCTGCTCAACGCGGGCGCCGACAAGACCAGCTTCAACTCGGCCGCCATCGCCAACCCCGACGTCATCAGCGCGGCTTCGGGCAAGTACGGTGCGCAGTGCATCGTGGTGGCCATCGACGCCAAGCGGCGCGGCGGGGCGGACGAAGCCGCGCGCGGCGCCGGCTGGGACGTGTACAGCCATGGCGGCCGGCGCAACACCGGCCTGGACGCCGTGCAGTGGGCTGCCGAGATGGCGCGCCGCGGCGCCGGCGAGATCCTGCTGACCAGCATGGACCGCGACGGCACCAAGTCCGGCTTCGACCTGGAGCTCACCCGGGCGGTCAGCGACGCGGTCGACGTGCCGGTGATCGCCTCCGGCGGCGTGGGCAACCTCGACCACCTGGCCGACGGCGTGCAGAAGGGCGGCGCCGACGCCGTGCTGGCCGCCAGCATCTTCCACTACGGCGAGTTCACGGTCGCCCAGGCCAAGGCGCGGATGGCCGAGCGGGGAATCCCGGTCCGCCTTTGATCGCCTGTCCGCCGATGGCCCACAATGCGGCCATGGACTGGCTCGATGAAGTCAAGTGGGATGCGGCGGGCCTGGTGCCCGTCATCGCCCAGGAACAGGCGACCGGCGACGTGCTGATGTTCGCGTGGATGAACCGCGAGGCACTGAGCCGCACGGCCGAGCTGGGCCGTGCCGTCTACTTCAGCCGTTCGCGCAACAAGCTGTGGTTCAAGGGCGAGGAGTCCGGCCACGTCCAGCAGGTGCACGAGATCCGCATGGACTGCGACAACGACGTGCTGCTGCTGAAGGTGACGCAGAAGGGGCACGACCCGTCCATCGCCTGCCACACCGGCCGCCACAGCTGTTTCTTCCAGCGCCACGAGGCGGGCGCCTGGAGGCCGGTCGAGCCGGTCTTGAAGAACCCGGACGAGATCTACAAGTAAGAGCATGAGCGCCAACGATTCCCTGGCCCGCCTCGCGGCCGTCATCGAGAGCCGCAAGCCCGGGCGCGGCGGCGACCCGGACAGCAGCTACGTCGCGCGCCTGCTGCACAAGGGGCCGGACGCCTTCCTCAAGAAGATCGGCGAGGAGGCCACCGAGGTCGTGATGGCGGCCAAGGACACGGGCCACGGCGGCGACCCGGCCAAGCTGGTCGGCGAGGTGGCCGACCTGTGGTTCCACAGCATGATCGCGCTGGCGCACTACGGCCTGACGCCGGCCGACGTGATCGCGGAGCTGGAGCGGCGCGAGGGCACCAGCGGCATCGAGGAAAAGGCGCTGCGCAAGGCCATGCAGCGCGAAGGAGCGGGCGAATGAGCGAGACCGATTTCGCGGCCTTCGAGGGCAAGCGGCCCGAGGACCGCACCGTGATGCACGTGCTGTACGGCATGCACACCTTCGCGCCTTTCACCTACTGGGTGCTGGCGTTGATCGCGGTGGTCGTCAACTACGTGCGCCGTGCCGACGAGATGGACGCGATCTACGCCTCGCACCACAACTACATGCTCGCCACGTTCTGGTGGAGCGTGCTGTGGCTGGTGGTGACGTCGCCGCTGTACCTGCTGTTCTTCATCCCCGGCATGGTGGCCCACGCCATCGTCGGCCTCTGGTACCTGTACCGCTGCATCCGCGGCTGGCTGCGTTTCACCGACAACCGGCCGCCGCGCTAGAAGCCATGAGCCAAACCGACCCCAACTGCCTCTTCTGCAAGATCGTCGAGGGCAAGATCCCCTCGCGCAAGGTGTACGAGGACGACGACATCCTCGCCTTCCACGACATCCAGCCCTGGGCCCCGATGCACTTCCTGCTGATCCCCAAGCAGCACGTGGCGTCGCTGGCGCAGGTGGGGCCGGAGCACGCGGGCGTGCTGGGCCGGATGCTGGCGCTGGCGCCCAGGCTCGCCGCGGAGAACGGCGCCCGGCCGTACCCGGAGGGCGGCCACCGGGTCATCATCAACACCGGCGACGACGGCGGGCAGGAGGTGCACCACCTCCACCTTCACGTGATCGGCGGTCCGCGCCCCTGGCGCAAGGGCTGACCCTTCGCACGCAGCAGGTTCCTGCCCGGCAGGGGAGGGGCCGCCGACTAAAATCGAGAGATTCATTCAGGAGTGATCCATGGGTTCGTTTTCCATCTGGCACTGGTTGGTGGTGCTGCTGATCGTGGTGCTGGTGTTCGGCACCAAGAAGTTGAAGAACATCGGCTCCGACCTGGGCGGCGCGGTCAAGGGCTTCAAGGACGGCGTGAAGGACGGCTCGCAGCCCGAGCCGCCGGCGCAGCCGACCCAGCAGGTCGCGGGCAACCCGCCGGCGACGGCACCGGACCGCACGACCATCGACGTCGAGGCGCGCAACAAGTCGTGACAGCGTTTGCTGGAGGCGTCCCCGGGTGATCGATCTCGGCCTTTCCAAGATGGCCCTCATCGGGGCCGTGGCGCTGATCGTCATCGGCCCGGAGAAACTGCCGCGGGTCGCCCGCACGGTGGGCACGCTGCTGGGCAAGGCCCAGCGGTACGTCAACGACGTCAAGGCCGAAGTCAACCGGTCCATGGAGATCGATGAGCTTCGCAAGATGAAGGAGAGCGTGGAGACCGCCGCCCGCGACGTCGAGAACTCGGTTCGCACCGGCACCGCCGACTTCGAGAAGCAGTGGTCGGACGCCGTCGGCACCGCCTCCGAGGCGCCGGCGCCTTCCATCGAAGCGCCGCCCGCCTATCCCGAATACAAGAACCCGAAGAAGAAGTGGCGCCTCAAGCAGGGCGCCACGCCCCAGTGGTACAAGGCCCGCAACGGCATTCGCACCCGGGCCCTGTCGGGCGCCGCCCGCGTGGCGCGCTACCGTCCCAAGAAACTCAACTGATGTCCCAGCCCGACAAGGAAGACGAGCTCGCCGGTACCGAGCAGCCGTTCGTCGCCCATTTGGTGGAGCTGCGTGACCGGCTTCTCTACTGCATCTACGGCATCGTCGCCGCGATCATCGTGCTGGCCATCTGGCCGGGGCCCAACGGCCTGATCGACTTCATCGCCCAGCCGATCCGCGCGCACATGCCGCCGGACGCCAAGCTGATCGCGGTGGGCGTGTTCTCGCCGTTCTTCGTGCCGCTCAAGGTGCTGCTGCTGGTGGCCGTGCTGGCGGTGCTGCCCTGGCTGATGTACCAGCTGTGGGCCTTCGTGGCGCCGGGGCTGTACAGCCACGAGAAGCGCTTCGCGATGCCGCTGATCATCTTCGGCAGCTTCCTGGCCTACGCCGGCATCGCCTTCGTGCAGTTCTTCGTGCTGGACAAGATGTTCAGCTTCATCCAGGGGTTCACGCCCACCAGCGTGGCGGCCACGCCGGACATCGCCTCGTACGTGGAGGCCATCCTGGGCCTGTACATCGCGTTCGGCCTGGCCTTCCAGGTGCCCATCGTGGTGATGCTGCTGGTGCGCTTCGAGATCGTCACCATCCAGAAGCTCAAGGAGTTCCGCGGCTACTTCATCGTGATCGCGTTCATCGTGGCCGCGGTGGTGACGCCGCCGGACGTTATCTCCCAGCTCGCGCTGGCCGTGCCGATGGTGATCCTCTACGAAGTCGGCATCCTCGGGGCGCGCTGGTTTGTCAAGGCGTCCCGCGCGCCGGAAGACAACTCCGACGCCGCCGAGAAGACCTCCTGAAGGCCTCCTAGCGGACGGCCTGGCGGGGCTTGGGCCGCAGCCCGGGCGTCACGTTCAGCTGCACGCTGTCGTCCCGGCGCTGCACCTTGAAGACGGTGGGCGTGCCGGGCTTGAGCGCGGCGACGTTGGTCAGCAGCTCCGACACGTTGCCGATCTGCTTGCCGGCGACCTCGACGATCACGTCGCCCGGGCGCAGGCCGGCCTGGGCCGCCGGTCCGTTCTGGAGCACGCCCGTGATCAGCACGCCGTTGCGGGCCTTCACGCCGAAAGTCTCCATCAGGTCGGGCGAAAGGTCGGCCGGCTCCACGCCGATCCAGCCGCGCCGCACCACGCCGTCCTTGACGATGCCCTCGAGCACCTGCTTGGCGGTGGACACCGGGATGGCGAAGCCGATGCCCAGGCTGCCGCCCGAGCGCGAATAGATCGCGGTGTTGATGCCCATCAGCTGGCCGTTGACGTCCACCAGCGCGCCGCCCGAGTTGCCCGGGTTGATGGCCGCATCGGTCTGGATGAAGTTCTCGAAGGTGTTGATGCCCAGCTGGTTGCGGCCGAGCGCGCTGACGATGCCGCTGGTGACGGTCTGCCCCACGCCGAAGGGGTTGCCGATGGCCAGCACCTGGTCGCCTACCTGCAGCGCGTCGGAATTGCCCAGCGTGATCACCGGCAGGCGCTCCAGGTTGATGCGCAGGACCGCCAGGTCGGTGTCGGGGTCGGTGCCGATCACCTTGGCCTGCACGTTGCGGCTGTCGTTGAGGGTGACCTCGATCTCGTCAGCGCCTTCGACCACGTGGTTGTTGGTGAGGATGTAGCCGTCGGGGCTGATGATCACCCCGCTGCCCAGGCCCACCTGCGGCTGCGCCCCGCCCTGGTCGCCGAAGAAGAAGCGGAACCAGGGATCGTTGGCCTGCGGATGCCGCGGCGGCGCCTTGCTGGTGTTGATGCTCACCACGGCCGCGGACGCGCGCTGCGCCGCCAGCCGGAAGCTCCCCGCCGGGGACGGCCCGCCGGCCGGGGCGGGCGCCTCCAGCAGCGTCACGCCGGTGCTCTGGGTGGTGATGCCCGGCCGCCGCAGCCACTCGGGCTTGAAGGTCGCCACCACGAAATAGGCGGCCAGCAGGATGGTGACGGTCTGCGAAAACAGGAGCCAGGAGCGGCGCATGACGGCGGGCGTTGAGGGAAAGCCGCAGTGTAGATCGCGGGGGCATGCGTGCGGGGTCGCGCCCGCAGCGCCATGCCGCCACCGGTGAACGCTAGCGGTCGCGCACGCCTGGTGCGCTCCCGCACAATGGGGCTTTTCGGTGCCGCCGATGACCTCCCGACAGCAACTCGCCGACGCGTTCGACCGGCTGCTCCAGCCCGAGCGCTTCAAGGACTACGGCCCCAACGGCCTGCAGGTCGAGGGCCGCGAGCCGGTGCGCCGCATCGTCTCGGGCGTCACCGCCAGCCGCGCGCTGATCGAGGCCGCCGTGGACGCCGGCGCGGATGCGGTGTTCGTGCACCACGGCCTGTTCTGGCGCGGCCAGGACGGCCGCGTGACCGGCTGGATGAAGCAGCGGCTCGCGCTGCTGCTGGCGCACGACATCAACCTGTTCGCCTACCACCTGCCGCTGGATGCGCACCCCGAGCTGGGCAACAACGCGCAGCTGGGCGCCGTGCTCGGGCTGCAGGCGCAGGCGCGCTTCGGCGAGCAGGACCTCGGCTTCCTCGGAACCCGCCAGGACGGCGGTTCCTTCCCCGGTGCGCCCGCGCTGGCCGACCACGTCGGCAAGACGCTCGGCCGCACGGTGACGCTGGTGGAAGGCGGCACCGGGCCGGTGTCCCGCATCGCCTGGTGCACCGGCGGCGCCCAGGGCTACTTCGAGGCGGCGATCGCGGCCGGCGCGCAGGCCTTCATCACCGGCGAGATCTCGGAGCCGCAGGCGCACTACGCGCGCGAATGCGGGGTGAGCTTCCTGGCCTGCGGGCACCACGCCACCGAGCGCTACGGCGCTCCGGCGGTGGCCGCCCACGTGGCGGCGGCGCTCGGGATCGAGCATCGCTTCATCGACATCGACAACCCGGCCTGAAGGGCGCCATGGCCGCTTTCGTCCCGCCCATCGCGATCACGCAAGGCGACCCGGCCGGCATCGGCGGGGAGATCGTCGCGCGGCTGTTCCGCGACCATGCAGCCGAGGTGGCCGGCTGCTTCGTGGTGGGCGACCTGCTGCACCTGCGCCGCTCGGCCGAAGCGATCGCCGCGCCCGGCCGGGCGGGCCTGCCGATCGCGGTCATCGATTCGCCGGGCCAGGCGCAGGACGTGCCGCCGCGCTGCATCCCGCTGCTGGCGACCAGCCAGGCCGCGACGCTCGTGCCTTGGGGACGGGTGGACGCCGCCGCCGGTCGCATCGCGGCCGACGCCGTCGTTTGGGCGGCCCGGGCGGCGCTGCGCGGTGAAGTCGCGGCCATCGTGACGGCGCCGCTGCACAAGGAGGCGCTGGCCGCGGCCCGCGTGGCCTATCCCGGCCACACCGAGCTGCTGCAGGCCGAGGCGGCCGCGCACGCCGGCTGCGACCTCACCCGCATGCCCGTTCGCATGATGCTGGCCAGCGAGGAGTTGCGCACCGTGCTGGTGAGCATCCACGTCTCGCTGCGCGACGCCATCGAGGCGGTGACCCGCGCGAACGTGCTGGAGACGCTGCGGATCACCCATGCCGCGCTGTCGCGCCTGCTCGGCCGGCCGCCGCGCATCGCCGTCGCCGGGCTCAACCCGCACGCGGGGGAGGGCGGGCTGTTCGGGCGCGAGGAGCAGGAGGCGATCGCTCCGGCGCTGGAGGCCGCGCGGGCCGGGGGCCTGGATGTGTCGGGCCCCTGGGCGCCGGACACCGTGTTCATGCGCGCGCGCTCGACGCCGCAGCGTCCGGGCGAGTTCGACGTGGTGGTCGCGATGTACCACGACCAGGGCCTGATCCCGGTCAAGTACCTGGGCCTGGAGCAGGGCGTGAACGTCACGCTGGGCCTGCCGCTGGTGCGCACCAGCCCCGACCACGGGACCGCATTCGACATCGCAGGCAGCGGCCGCGCCGATCCTTCCAGCCTGCTTGCGGCCCTGCGGATGGCCCGGCGGCTGGCCGCCGGGAGCGCGGCTACTTCCTGAGGTTGTCGCGGATCTCGCGCAGCAGGACGATGTCTTCGGGCGGCGCGGCCGGCGCGGCGGCGGCCGGTTCGGCCTGGGCGCGCTTGAGGCGGTTGATCTGGCGGACCATCATGAAAATGATGAAGGCCAGGATCGCGAAGTTCACCAGCACGGTGAGGAAGTTGCCCCAGGCGAACACCGGGACGCCGGCCTTGGTCAGGTCCGCCAGCGTGCGCGGCACGCCCTCGGGCACCCGTCCCAGGATGAAGAACTTGCTGGAGAAATCGAGGTCGCCGGCCACCAGGCTGACGATCGGCATGATGATGTCCTTCACCAGCGAGTCGACGATCTTGTTGAACGCGGCGCCGATGATCACGCCGACGGCCAGGTCGACCACGCTGCCCTTGACCGCGAACTCGCGGAACTCCTTGGCGATGCTCATTCCCGCTCCTTGTTGTTGTGGGACGGCCGGGAGTATGGCGCAGCGATCGCGCCACCCCCCGCTCGGGTGGATTTCGGGGGATACGGTCCGCTACAATGCCGGGTTGACCTTACAAGCGATCTCCCTTCGAGGACTACATGAGTGACACCCCACTGGACACCAGCAAGCGGACGTGGCTGATCGCGTCCGGTTGTGCTGGCGCCGCAGGCGCTGCCTTCACCGCCGTTCCCTTCGTGGCCAGCTTCCAGCCCTCGGAGCGGGCGAAAGCGGCCGGGGCGCCCGTGGAAGTGGACATCTCGGCGCTCAAGCCGGGTGAAAAGGTGACCGTCGAGTGGCGCGGCAAGCCCGTCTGGATCCTGCGCCGCACGCCCGAGCAACTGGCTTCCCTGCAGAAGACCGAGGCGCAGCTGGCCGACCCGAAATCCGAGCGCAAGGCCTACCCGACGCCCGAGTACGCGAAGAACCAGTACCGCTCGATCAAGCCCGAGGTGTTCGTGGCCGTCGGCATCTGCTCGCACCTGGGCTGCTCGCCCTCCGACAAGCTGCAGCCCGGCGCGCAGCCCTCGCTGCCCGACGACTGGCAGGGCGGGTTCCTTTGCCCCTGCCACGGCTCCACGTTCGACGTGGCCGGCCGCGTGTTCTCCAACAAGCCCGCGCCGGACAACCTGGAGGTGCCGCCGCACATGTACCTGTCCGACTCGCGCCTGCTGATCGGCGAAGACAAGAAGGCCTGAGCGGGAAAGCACCATGGCTGAATTCAAGGAAATCTCCCCGAACGCGACGATGGGCCAGAAGCTGGGGAACTGGTTCGACAACCGCTATCCGTCGGTCGGGCTGTTCTACAAGGCGCACCTGTCGGAGTACTACGCGCCCAAGAACTTCAACTTCTGGTACTTCTTCGGCTCGCTGGCGCTGCTGGTGCTGGTGATCCAGATCGTCACCGGCATCTTCCTGGTGATGCACTACAAGCCGGATGCGAACCTGGCGTTCGCCTCGGTCGAGTACATCATGCGCGACGTGCCCTGGGGCTGGCTGGTGCGCTACATGCACTCGACCGGCGCCTCGGCGTTCTTCGTGGTCGTGTACCTGCACATGTTCAAGGGCCTGATCTACGGCGGATACCGCAAGCCGCGCGAGCTGGTCTGGATCTTCGGCTGCACCATCTTCCTGACGCTGATGGCCGAGGCCTTCATGGGCTACCTGCTGCCGTGGGGCCAGATGTCCTACTGGGGCGCGCAGGTGATCGTGAACCTGTTCTCCGCCATCCCCTTCATCGGCCCGGACCTGGCGCTGCTGATCCGCGGCGACTACGTGGTGAGCGACGCCACGCTGAACCGCTTCTTCAGCTTCCACGTGATCGCGGTGCCGCTGGTGCTGCTGGGCCTGGTGGTCGCGCACATCCTGGCGCTGCACGACGTCGGCTCCAACAACCCGGACGGCGTGGAGATCAAGGGCCCCAACGCGCCCAAGGACGCCGCCGGCAAGCCGCTGGACGGCATCCCCTTCCACCCGTACTACACGGTGCACGACATCCTGGGCGTGGCGGTGTTCCTGATGATCTTCTCGGCGATCATCTTCTTTGCGCCCGAGTTCGGCGGCTACTTCCTGGAGTACAACAACTTCATCCCGGCCGACCCGCTGAAGACCCCCTCGCACATCGCGCCGGTCTGGTACTTCACGCCGTACTACTCGATGCTGCGTGCCATCACCAGCGAGATGATGTACGTGCTGGTCGTCTGCGTGGCGATCGCCGCGGCGTTCGCAGTGCTGCGGTCGCGCCTGACGCTGGTCGGCAAGGCCGTCGCCGTGGTGGCGGCTGCCATCGCCATCGTCCTGATGCTGGCCATCGACGCCAAGTTCTGGGGCGTGGTGGTGATGGGTGGCGCCGTGATCATCCTGTTCTTCCTGCCCTGGCTCGACGCCAGCCCCGTGAAGTCCATCCGCTACCGTCCGGACTGGCACAAGTGGGTCTACGCCGCATTCGTGATCGTGTTCCTGGTGCTGGGCTACCTGGGCGTGCAGCCGCCGTCGCCGGTGGGCGAGCGGGTGTCGCAGTTCGGCACGCTCTTCTATTTCGGCTTCTTCCTGCTGATGCCGTGGTGGAGCCGGCTGGGCGAGTTCAAACCCGTGCCCGATCGCATCACCTTCGCCGCGCATTGATCCCGGGGACCCGACCAGAATGAAAAAGCTCCTCCTTTCCCTGGCCGTCTCGCTGTCGGCCCTGCTGGCGGCGCCCGCCCAGGCGGTCACCGAAGGCGTCGCGTGGGACCGCGCGCCCAACATGACGAACGATCTGCCGGCGCTGCAGAACGGCGCCCGCCTCTTCGTCAACTACTGCCTGAGCTGCCACTCCGCAGCCTTCATGCGCTACAACCGCCTGCGCGACATCGGCCTGACCGAGCAGCAGATCAAGGACAACCTGCTGTTCACCACCGAGAAGGTGGGCGACACCATGAAGTCGGCCATCGATCCCAGGCAGGCCAAGGAGTGGTTCGGCGCCAACCCGCCCGACCTCTCGCTGATCGCCCGCTCGCGTTCCGGCCATGGCGGCACGGGTGCCGACTACCTCTACACCTTCCTGCGCACCTTCTACCAGGACCCGACCAAGGCCACCGGCTGGAACAACCTCGCGTTCCCGAACGTGGGCATGCCGCATGCCCTGTGGGAACTGCAGGGCATCCGCGAACCGGTGTTCGAGACGGTCAAGTCGCACGGCTACGACCTGCAGGTGTTCAAGAGCTGGAAGCAGATCTCGCCCGGCACGCTGACGCCGGCGCAGTACGACCAGGCCGTCGCCAGCCTGGTGGGCTACCTGGCCTGGATGGCCGAGCCGGCCCAGAACACCCGGGTGCGGGTGGGCGTGTGGGTGATGATCTTCCTGCTGGTCTTTACCTTCTTCGCCTGGCGCCTGAACGCGGCGTTCTGGAAGGACATCCGATAGCCACACGGGTTGCCCGGCGCCCGCCGGGCGCGCGTCCCCAAAGGCACGGTCGGCTCGCCGACCGTGTTTTGACACGGTCGACATCGACCGTGTTTTCACTTTTGCCAAGGAGCCATTGACATGATGGTGCTGTACTCGGGAACCACCTGCCCGTTTTCCCACCGCTGCCGCTTCGTCCTGTTCGAAAAGGGCATGGACTTCGAGATCCGCGACGTGGACCTCTACAACAAGCCGGAAGACATCAACGTCATGAACCCGTACGGCCAGGTCCCCATCCTGGTCGAGCGCGATCTGATCCTGTACGAGTCGAACATCATCAACGAGTACATCGACGAGCGCTTCCCGCATCCCCAGCTGATGCCGGGCGACCCGGTCGACCGTGCGCGGGTGCGGCTGTTCCTGCTCAACTTCGAGAAGGAGCTGTTCGTCCACGTGAGCACGCTGGAGTCTCGCGCCGCCAAGGGCAACGAGAAGGCGCTGGAGAAGGCCCGCTCGCACATCCGCGACCGCCTGACCCAGCTGGCCCCGGTGTTCCTCAAGAACAAGTACATGCTGGGCGAGAACTTCTCGATGCTCGACGTCGCCATCGCGCCCCTGCTGTGGCGCATGGACTACTATGGCATCGAACTGTCCAAGAATGCCGCGCCGCTGCTCAAGTACGCCGAACGCATCTTCTCGCGCCCCGCGTACATTGAAGCGTTGACGCCTTCCGAGAAGGTGATGCGCAAATAAGCGGCGGGGGAGCACGAGAACTGATGAACGCACTGGAGTCCACGTCCACGCGCCCGTACCTGATCCGGGCGCTGTACGACTGGTGCACCGACAACGGGCTGACGCCCTACGTCGCGGTGCAGGTGGACGAAACCGTCCAGGTGCCGCGCGAGTACGTCAAGAACGGCGAGATCGTGCTCAACATCAGCTTCGACGCCACCAGCTCACTGAAGCTGGGCAACGAATTCATCGAGTTCAAGGCGCGCTTCGCGGGCACGGCGCGCGAGATCATGGTGCCGGTCAACCGCGTCATCGCCATCTACGCCCGCGAGAACGGGCAGGGCATGGCTTTTCCGGTGCCCGCGCCCGGCACCGAGGCGGCTGCGCCCACCGCCAGCAGCAAGCCTTCACCGCTGAGCAGCGTCCCCGCGGCCGGCGCGTCTTCCGAGCAGGAAGGCAAGGTGGTCCAGCTGGTGACGCCCGAAACCGGCGGCGGCGCGCCGGAGGGCGATCCGCCCAAGCCGCCGACCGGCCCGCGGCCGGCCCTCAAGCGCGTCAAGTAGCGCCGCCGGGCTGCCCGCCCGGGTCTAGAATTTCCGCCCAAGCCGATTTAGCTCAGTGGTAGAGCAACCGCCTTGTAAGCGGTAGGTCCTCGGTTCAATCCCGAGAGTCGGCACCAGTACCTGGAGGGGTTGGACTGGCCGATCGCCTCACTGCGGCTGATAAAAGCTAAGCCGCACAAGGACTTAGCCACTCTCTGCTCCTTGCGGTGCGCACCAAAGCAGTCTGCTGATCTTGGCGAATGACACCTTGAACTGCTGTGTCAGTGTGAGTCATTTCGTGGCAACAGCCGCAAGAAGGTCGAGCTGAAGAAGTAAGGCTGCGGCGCGACAAAAAGGCGTCACGCCGGCACCGCGTATCAACGCGCTGTGCACACTCTTCCGGTCCCGGCAAGAGCGGCGTTCGAGCAACCCCCTCCGGCGGGCTGTGCCTGACTCGGACTTCCGCTCGAGCCGCCGCTTGCCGCGGCGGCTTGACGGCGATTGGCCTCGACCTGCGCGGCACCGGCCGCCACCGCGCCCAGGAAGTTGATGATCTGCTTGGTGTCCTCCGCGGATGCTTGCGGCTGCTCTGCAGGTTGCTTAGTGGACGTCTGGCCCGGCGGCTGTTTCGGACGGGCTTCCTGCTGACGCCAGCGTGGATCGTCCTGCCTCCTACGGGCTTCTTCGTCCTCTTTCTTCCTGAGCGCCTCCTGCTCCGACTGCTGTTTGCGCCAACCCGTCGAAGGGGCCGGGGAGTGGAAGGTGTTCGGGTCTCTCATCACCTCTTCGCTCTCTTTTCTGCGAGCCTCTCGCTCTGCCTGCTTGCGCGCTTCGTCCTTCTGCGTTGCACTCCTGACGGCTTCATCTGAAATGCGTTGCGCCGCTTCTCCGAGCAGTTCGTCGGGCGTTGCATACTTCAACTCCCTCCGCATCCTTTCGCAGTCCACTCCTGCACTCGGGCACTGCTTCAAGGCGTCAGCGTAGGGCTTGCACTCGGCCTGCGCCTCGGCAATGGTGAATTGTCGGCTGCTGGTCGCGTATTTACAGTCCCTGTAAGTTTTGGCGACGCGCGTCATAAGTTCTTGGCGCGCAGCCGACTGCCCCTCGTTGTGCTGTGTCTGACGTCGCTGAGCCTCTTCGCGTTCCTGCTGTAGTTCTGCCGCCGACTTGGGCCGCGCCTCTTGTTCCTCTCGGTTGTTGCGCTCCTCTTCTGCCTCCCGAGCCATCTGCTCTTGCGTCTTCTCCCCCGAGAACAGGTCCGAGAGTGCCCTTCTTTTGTTCTCCAACCAGTCGCTGCTTCTCTGTAGCTGCCGCAGCTCCGGACTGTGTCTCTGCAGCCTTGCCTTCTCCTCCTCACTCCACTGGTTCTGAGAGTACGCGGGGCAAGCACCGACAACGGCCAATGCCAGGACCATCAGTCTTTGATTCATTGAGCAACTCCGGTGGGTGCAGTGCAGCCCGCTGACCGTATAAGAGTAGCTGAATCGTGTCAAGACGTTAGTTTCGCAACCGCTGGTGATCGCGCGCACGCTGTGCACGATCGTTCAAGTCGGTGGCAGTCGCGCAAGAAGGTCGTGACGCAGTTTGGTTGGCCGGCGCGTTCCACAACTTGCGGGCGCTCCGCCGAAGTCGCTGGGCTGCCAAGATCGCGTTGCCGAGCCCGCATTCCAAACGACCGCAGGTGGCATGTCTTCGCGCTCGCAACCGGCGTTCTCACCGACTGAGACTCCGCAGCTGAGGGCAGGGGAGCGGACGAATCGGGCGTCGGCTGCTTTCGGATAAGCAGCCGACGCCCGCCCTATCTCGACACCGGCAAGCTCGAACTCCATATTGGCGCTAGCTCCTCGGCGGCGCGCTCACCATGGGTCTGCCGTATTTCCCCGAGCGTCAATGCGGGGCGCAGCTCACGCGCGCGCATCAGGGGCGGCAGCGCTTCTTCAAGTCGCCCAAGCCGTGCGCGGGCCGCGGCCTCAAGAATGCGCGCGAGATAGAAGCGCGGATCCCGCCCTTGTGCAATGCGTCCCTCCGAAAGTGCCTCCGTTGGCTGCCCCGCGCGAAGCATATGGACGGCGAGCGTCCAGCCCCAGAACGAAAGCCGCCGGTCGCGTGGACTGATTCGCATACCTCGACGCATCAGATCGATCCCATCGTCGAGTCGGCCGCTCTGCACCAGCGCCGCGCCCAGTGCTACGACCGCCTGAGCATTGCTGGGATCGATCTGCAGCGCATCTTGCAGAATTTCGATGGCGCGCTCATGGAACCCCATGTCACTCAGGGCACACCCTGCAAAACCCAGTACCTCAGGATTGCCTCCGTCCAAGCGCAGTGATTTTTCGATCAAGGCCATGAGATCGGTCGTCATCGCCGGCCAAGGAGCGATCAGTCCGAGGTTGCAACCGAGCGCCGTGAGCAGGCCGAAGTAGGCATGCGCCAATCCGAATTCCGGGGCGGCCTCGACGGCACCAATCAAGTGTGCGCGTGCCTCGGCAAGCGAAGCTTCGCTCCAGCCACTGCTGGCGATTGCGTCGATCGCCTGGTGGTAGTGCGCCCATGCCGTCAGGTCGCCGGGACGCTGCCGCCGAATGAGGTTGATCTCGGCGCGTGTGAGTTCAGGTTGAAGCTGCGAGATGATTCCGCGCGCGACGCCCTCCTGCATCTCCTGCGCATCCTTGCGCGAACTTCCGAAGTCCCCGCTCCATAGGACGTGGCCGGCCGACGCATCGATGAGCTGCGTCGACACCCTCAACGTCTCGCCGTGCGTTCGCAGGCTTCCTTCGACCAGATAACGCACACCAAGCTGCCCCGCGATCTCGGACAAGTTCCGGGCTCGGTCGCGAAACACGAACGAGGATGCGCGCGAGATAAGGAAAAAGCCTGGTACGCGTGCGAGTAGCGCCGTGATGTCGGCCACGAGGCCGTCACACAGGAGCGCGTCGGCAGCGTGCGTGGAGAGCACGGCGAAAGGCAGGACGGCGATTGCCGGCTTGTCGAAGGGCAGCGCCGTGGCGCCTGCCGACGCGACAGGCGCCTCGGCGGAAGAGGATGCCTGGGATGCCGGGGCGCCGGTTTCCACCTCGGCCGCGAACCTGAAGCCTCTCCCCGGCACGGTCGCGATCGCTGCGGGGCCCAGGACCTTGCGCAACGCTGAGACCTGTACCGACAGGTTGTTCTCCTCAACCACCAGGCCCGGCCAAACCGCCTCCAGCAACTCCTGCTTAGTCACCAGACGACTCCGGTGCTCGATCAGCCACAGGAGTACATCGAAAGCGCGTGCGCCGAGCACAGCGGGAGTGCCATCCGCGAGCAGGCGACGCTCGGAAGGCCTGACTTCGAACCGACCGAAACGGTAGACGGCAGACACAAGGGTCCTTCAGGAGGTTTAGCGATTTTTTCAGGGGGTTCCAAGACCTGCAAGCTGCGTCTGCCGACAGTCGAATCCAGCACCCGATCACAGGAGCCCCACATGACAGCTGCCTCCCACCTTGTCGTTGGCCGACTTCTCACGAGCATCGTGAGCCTGTGGAGTCACCCTCCATTCGTCCGCGTGGCTGAGCCGGCACGCCTCCGTTTAGCGAGCGTTCAACTCGAGCAGTACGACTTCCGGTCCCTGCCGAGCTTCAAAGGCGGCACCATCCGATGTCTCCACGGCTGCGTGTGGCTTACGCACGACGGCGACTGCCGCGACGTCGTGCTCGAGGCGGGAGAGTTCCATGTGGTCGACCGGGACACTCGGCTCGTCGTCCATGCGCTCGCCCCCTCGCTCCTCAGCCTCATGTGGAGTAAGTGAGCTTTCCAAGTCGGCGGGTCAGTTGAGCGTTGAGTGTTCGCTTCTCGGCGCTACGTCTGCAACGGCCCCGTCACGTCGCCATTGCCTAGCATGCTGGCGTCGGCAGTACAGTCGCCGGCGCCGATGATCACGCTGTCGCCCGACGCTACGGCCTCCCGTGCGGATGGCCAATGTGCAGGATGCCGCGCTTGCGCGGGTCCACCTCGCTGTCCGGCGCACCCTGGCGCTTGCAGAAGATGCCGTGCTTGCTGCCGCGTCCGCGCGGCGTGAATCCCAGTTTCCTGGCGGACTTCTCGACCGGCAGCGAGGCGATGCGCTCGGCCTGGAACTCCTCCCCGGGATTCTCTCCGCGGACGGCGAACTCGACGGGCGTGTCCGGCTCCACCACGATCTCGCGCGGATCGATGTAGTCGCGCCCGCATTCGATATTGACCACCTGCACGCCGCGCCCGTCCGGCACCGCGTACCAAGCCTCGGTGCTGATGTCCTGCGCGTACGCCAAGCCCAGGCTCGCCAGCGCCAGGACGGGAAGGTGTTTCAACGGCACGTGTACGGCTCCCAGTAGTAGGTGCTGATGGTCGGGTTGTAGCCGGGGTTGGCGAACTTGGCGCGGTACAGCCGAGACTGGTAGGTGACGATGCTGCCCGCAGCGTACTGGCGGCCCTGCACCCAGAGCGGGTAGGAGCAAGCCGCCGGGGCGGGCGCGGGTGCGGGTGCGGGTGCGGGTGCGGGTGCGGGTGCGGGTGCGGGGGCGGGGGCGGGGGCGGGGGCGGTCGTGCAGGTGTAGCGCTCCCAGTAGTAGGTGCTGATCGTCGGGTTGTAGCCGGGGTTGGCGAACCTGGCCCGGTAGAAGGCACCCTGGTAGGCGACGATCGCGCCGGCAGCGTACTGCTGCCCCTGCACCCAAGCGGGGAACGAACAGGTGGCCGGTGCAGGTGCAGGTGCCGGTGCAGGTGCAGGTGCAGGTGCAGGTGCAGGTGCAGGTGCCGTGGCCGGGGCCGGGGCCGGGGCCGCTACCCCTGCAACGCCCGACGCCACCGCGGAGCGGCCGCCTTCGGACGTGCCGTTGGTCGCCGCCACCTGGTAGTAGTACGTGCCCGCCTCCAAGGCCATATCGGCGAACGCCGTGGCCGTAATCCCCGTGCGGTAGGGTGCCGTGCCCAGGTTGCTGTCCGAGGTGCCGCGGTACACGTTGTAGGCGGTGGCCCCGGTCACTGCGGTCCAAGTCAGGTCGACGCGTTGCGGGCCGCCCGTGGCCAGCAGGTTGATCGGCAGCGGTAGCGCGGAACTTCCGAAGCGCGCCAGCACGTTGCGAGTGGTCTGCTTGACCGCCGCGTTCTCCAGGTTGCGGAAGCCGTAGTTGTCGAGGCCCCAGTTCCACTGCATCGAGCCGGTGGCGAACACGATGGAGCCGCTGGGCGTGGTGTACGTCACCACGTGCGAGCTGCCCCACGGGTCCGGCGACTCGGCCAGCTTGCGCAGGCCGCCGGGCGAGTAGCCGTTGTTCACGATGGTGTCGGTTTCGTACCCGAGCATCCCGGAAAAGCGCGAACCCGCCACCACGCCGGTGCTGGCGAAGGCCCAGTTTCCCGGGTCCGACACCACGATGTCGCCGTTGAACGGGTCGCCGTGGTACTGCACCCCCACCAGTGCGTTCTCCGGCTGCGCCACCGGGTCGTCCACGCCGAAGATCGGCTTGAGGTCGCGAAAGCGCGTGGTGATGTACCTGTCGTTCGACGCCTCGCCGTCGATCGCCAGCGGGTCCTGGGACTGCGCGGCTTCCTTGTAGGCGACGACGGTGCGGTTGGCCTCGCCCGCTGCGCTCGGTTCCAGCCGGATCTGCCAGTAGGTCTGGTTGGCCGAGAAGAAGCCCAGGTGCACGCCGTTCGCCTGCGCCTGCTGCACCCCGGCCCGCATCTGGTAGGTCCAGTATTCGTCGTGCCCGGCGACGAGGAAGGCCTTGTGCTGCTGCAGCCGGCCGGGGTTGGCATGCACGTCGATGTTGGTGATGTAGCTGACGTCGTGGCCCTCGCGTTCGAGGAAACGCAGGAAGTAGATCTCCCAGTTGAGGAACTTGCCCGTGCCCGCGTCCGACCAGGCCTGCCGCTTGTACGGTCGGTTGAACGACACCTTGCGGGCCGGAGCGCCGCCGCTGTTGTAGTGGTAGAGCGACTTGCCGCCCCAGTTGTTGTAGGCCTGGTGCGTGGTGACGGCCGACTGGAAGGTGAACGGCGCGGTCGACGTGTCGTCCCGCACCACGAACATGATGTAGCTCTGGGAGCCGCTGCTGGGCGTGAGCTTCGCCAGGTAGACGCCCGTGGCCCAGTCCGACTTGTCGGCGCTGGCGGGAATCGTCAGCCGGTAGGACTCGGCCCAGCCCGCATCGATCATTCCGGTCTGCGCGTCGGGTGCCGCGGTCGACTGCCTGGTGCCGGGCAGCGTCACCTGGTGCATGCGGCGAGCACCCGCTCCGCCATACCAGCCCATGCGGTAGATCGTCATGGTGTAGCTCGGCGCCGAGCTGCTGACGAAAAAGCGGATGGTCTCGCCCCGGCTTACGCTGGTGTGTGACGCATAGCCCTCCACCGTGGGCTGGTCGGAAAGCGCCGTGATCGGCCAGTCGGAGTTCCCGGGCTTGGCGTTCTCCGTCTGGATCACGTTCTGCTGGGCCCAGGCGCTGGACGCGAGCAGGAGCGTTACGGCCCCGAAACTGACATGTGCGACTTTTACGGCCATCACTTCTCCCTGGAGACCATTGAAGTCGGCGCGAGCTCTGCATTGCCTGTCGCAACGTGAAACAAAAGCGCTGCGATGCAACGTGAGCCGGGTCGACGTCATGGAAGGCTGCTCCAGCGACCTCGGCGGCGCGGCCCGCTACGGATCAGTGCGGTGGATCGTTACAGATACTGAAACAATGATCGGCCATCCACCGGACACCGGTAGCGCTGCATCGCGATAGCTCGTATCGGCGCACTCACCGAACTTTCAATTGGACTGCGCTTGCCTCACCTCGATTGAGGATGGGAACGGAGTCGACTGTCCTATAGGGTGACCCATTCAGGCGGCAACTCTGCTTCCAACGCCGAGTGCACTTCCTGTCGAGCATGACGCCCCGCGGGCAGGAGGACGCAATGGAACGACCCACCAGGATCACACGAGCCAGGCAAGGCAGCATCGCCTGCCTGCTGGCACTTGCCTTGACCGCATGCGGCGGCGGTGGCGGCGGCGGTCAGCAGACCACCAGTGGGGACTCGACCGGCGACCCGGGGACGGGACTTGGCGGGCAATCTCCCGCCCTTGGCGGTGGGGACCCCGGCGGCGAGGTTCCTGCGGTCGGCGGCGCTCCAGGCGCGGGAGCGGGAGAAAGCCCCGGCGTGGTCCAGTTCAACGCCTTCGGCCCCGTCACGGTTTCGGCCAATGCGGTGATCCCCCTGAGTGGTGCGGGCCAGGGCCCGCGTGTCGCGCGCCTTGCGAACGGGGAGTCGGTGGTCCTCTGGCTTTCCGGTCCGTCGCTGTTGGCGCAGCGGCTCGATGCCAGTGGAAGCAACCTCGGTGGACCCGTGGAGGTCACCCGGCTCACGCCGGCCCTGCGCAGCTACAACGTCACCGGCCTGGGCAATGGCGACTGGATGGTGGCTTGGGCCGCGTCTACAGTGCCGCAGGACCAGAGTGCGCGCGCATTCACGAAGACGGTGCAGGTCAAGCGTTTCAACGCCGCTGGAGAGTTGGTGCAGGGCACAACGCTGGTGGATCCGACCGTGTATGCGGACGTGGACTCTGAACTTCACCTGAAGGGGACGTCCGACGGCGGTTGCGTCGTTGCGTGGTCGGGATCGCTCGGGCAGGCCGCGCCGCGCCAGGCGTTCTTCAGGCGCCTGGCCCAGGACGGTTCGTTCGCGAGTGATACCGTTGCCGTCAGCACCATTGGGGGTGACCAGACGCAGTTGCAGGCCATGCCGCTATCGGACGGCGGTCTGGTGGTCGCGTGGCTTCAGTCCGCAGGAGGCGGAGCGTCGGGCGGATCGGGATTCGCCATCCATACCCGGCGGTTCGGCAGCGGCTCGGAAGCACTGGGCCCCGAACGACTCGTCGAGGGCGCGGAGGGGGCCGGCACGTTCCAGTTCGCCGCCACCCGCCTTCAAGACGACCGCATCGGCGTGCTCTGGTCGCAGCCTGCAGCCGACCCGACTGTGCCGGTCAACGTGCACTGGCAGATCCTCGACGCGGCAGGTGCGCCCCAGATCGGGACGGGAACGATCTTTTCGGTCGCGCCGCAGATCGATGACGTGGAGATCGCACCGGACGGCACCGGCTTCCAGGGCTTCGTGCAGGTCTCCACCGCAACGGGCCGAGTGTTCGTCGCGCGCATCGGCTCGTTCGTCGTCGGCGCCGATGGCGTGACGCTCGCCGGCCTCAACGCTGTCGCCGAGCGGAACATCACCTCGGTCAGTCCGCAAACGGGCGAGACGACTGGGCCGGCCGGCACGCGCTTCTCAGTCGACGGCGGAGACGACGGTCACTTCGTGGCGGCGTACGACACTGCCATCGCGAGGGGGGCCGAGATCAAGGCTGTGGGACGGTAGGGCAACCGACTTTCGGGGCGCCGATTGCCCCAGAAGGCTGCCGCCCGGAAGCACCCTTCCGCTTCGGGCCAGAAGTGGCCGCCTGTCGACCGATTGACACTCCGGCAACTTCCGCTGAAGTTGTGCCTCGAGAACCGAGTAGCCCTTCTTCACGCGACGTCACCGCTGGTGCCTACTTCGGTGAGACCCCTCGAGCTCCAGCCCCAGCCCTGCCAAGAGAAACAGCAACCTGCTGCGGGCCGCGTCAGTACATGCACTCGCCCGTGCACCCCGCGCTTCTCCACGGACTTCTCCACCAGCGCGGTGGATCGTTACAAATATTGATACATAATTGGTCATCCTTCTACGGACACCGGCAGCACCGCATTGGAGCGCATCGCTGGCCCCATCTGCGGGCACTACCTCGCGGCCTATGCCGTATCAGACGCGGATGGCTACATCGGCTATGCGAAGGTGTATGCCGCCCGGCCCATCTCCCCATGGGAGGGTGGGATCGCCGTCTGGAAGGTGGCCGCAGGGCCTTACCCGATCGAGTCGTTAGCCATCGACGCGGTGCTAGCGAAGGCTGAGCGGGTAATGTGGGAAGCCTCCACATTCCAGGTGCTATGGGATGAGAGCGAAGGAGTGCGGCGGTGAACTGGTTCGAGTCGATCACCGGTTTCCCAGAGATCTCGTATACGCAGACGCAGCGGCGCCTGCGGGTGGTCATGGGGCGACTGACGTCAGCGGCGAGCCCTCGGTCCATTGCCGTGGGATCGCTGGAGACGCCGAGCCTGGGTGAGCTTCGGTCGCGAACGGCCAGAAGCAGCCGTTCCCTGGTTCAGGTCCGAGTCAGTTTGTACCGCGAGAGCGCAGCGCAGAATGTGGTGTTGAGGACCGGGAGTCGGCCATGAAAAAACACCTGGCTTTCCTTCACACTTCCCCGGTTCACGTGGAGACTTTCGAAGCGCTAGTCAAGACATCCGACCCGTCAGTGACCGTTGACCATGTCGTCCGTGAAGACCTGCTGCAGCAAGCGCGCGAACTTGGCGCGGACCATCCGGCGGTTGTGCAACTCGTCCATGGCGCGATCTTAGATGCGGCGCAGGCTGGAGCGACGCTGGTCGTATGTACCTGCTCAACGATCGGGGGTCTCGCGGAGCGGGCTCCAACCCCGCAGGGGGTGGAGGCAGCGCGGATCGATCGAGCCATGGCTGATCGCGCAGTGAGTGATGGCGGCCCTGTGCTGGTGGTCACCGCATTGCGCAGCACGGTCGCACCGACGACAGCGTTGCTGCAGGAATCTGCAAACCGAATCGGTTCGGACGTGGGGTTGGAAGTGCTGTGCGTCGAAGATGCTTGGCAGCTCTTCGAAGAGGGCGATCGTGCCGGATACCTGAACTCGATTGCCAGCGCGATCACTTCGCGTATGCGAGGCGCTGCGGCCAAGCCTCGCGTAGTCGTTCTCGCTCAAGCCTCTATGGCTCCGGTTTCGAACATGCTGCCGGGTGTGGGTGTCGATGTGCTCGCGAGCCCAGCGCTTGGTGTCGAGGCGGCGATCACTCGCTTGCGATTGCTCGAGGACAGTTCGGCCGGACCACCTCAGGACGGGTAGTCCGGCTGAACTCGCGGCATCAGTACACCTCACCGACGGAGTGGGCGCCGGGCAGCTTGGATGGCTTCGCCGCGGACTTCGGCACTCGCCCCGACTGTCTCAGGTGTGTACCCGGCTTCAGTGATCGCTTCGGCCAGCTTCTCTTGCGTCGCTGCCCCGGTGATCAGAACCAGCTTCTCGGGGATGCGCACCTCCAAACGGGCGCGTTTGTCCATCGGCGCGACTGCGCGTGCGATGGCGCTGGCGGAATGGCCGCAGGTCATGCCCAGCGCTCGGAATGCGACCAGGATTTGTTCCGTTCTCGGTTGGTGAAGGAACTATCGACCTTGCCGCTGTGGGCGTGTCAAGCGGGCTCTTGCCAATCCTGCGCCACACCTCGTATGGACTGACGGGGCGCAGCAACTGCGGGACGATCGTCCACATGCCACTCATGAAGAGCACAAAGCCCGCCTGCATCAGCGCGTAGGGCGCGAGGAAGAGGAGCAGCCATGCGCCCGGGGCCGTGGGCTGCGCGGGATCGAAGTGGAAATCGAGGTAGCGCCAGAGGCCATACAGGCTCGTGCCGAGCACGATTCCGGACAGGTAGGCGATCGTGCCTTGCATGCTCCGTTCGGCCGCGAAGAGGGTCCGAACCTGCGCTTTTCCCCTCGCCAGGGAGCGTCCGCGCATGTACAGGAGCGACGTGAACCCAAAGAAGATGACGAGAACCGGCAGACAAAACGCGGCAAGCGGCTTGAAGTCGACGGTGTAGACATGGTGTGAAACCGCGCCGAAGAACACGGCGCCGGCAGCGGCCGCAACGAGCCAGAACGCCAGTCGGCGCAGGCGTAGGCGAAGTGAGCCTCGCATGTCGATCTCCAGATCGGATCAGGACTGGCCGCGTTCAAGCCCCGGACAAGCTGGTGAACGAATGAGCCCAGGCAGACAG
The DNA here is from genome assembly GCF_001424545.1 of Ramlibacter sp. Leaf400. Lineage (GTDB taxonomy): Bacteria > Pseudomonadota > Gammaproteobacteria > Burkholderiales > Burkholderiaceae_C > Ramlibacter. Next base: position 278,178 of record NZ_LMQL01000012.1, read on the forward strand.
CGCCACATGGGCCGCCGCTGGCTTGCGCTCGTCCATCCGCGTCCGGCGCTCCTGCGCAACCCGCTTTTCACCGGGGCGCACTTCCTTCAGCGCACGCCTGGCGCGAATAGGCCCCCCGGCAGCTTGCGAGGTGGCCGCCGAAGCCAAATGGTCCAGGATCACGCAGTGGGCGCTCTCGTCGCCGCGGCACTTCGAAACCATCTGCTCGAGCGTGGCGCGCATCTGGTCGAGCTCGCGCTGGCGCTCGGCCAGTTCCTCCAGCTGCCTCTTGGCTACCTGCTTCACGTCGTGGCTCTGGCGATCAGGATCGCGCCACAAGGACATCAGCTCTTCGATCTGCTGCATCGAGAACCCGACGCTGCGCGCCTGGCGGATGAACCGGAGCATGGCGATCTCGCGCTCTCCGTAGAGGCGATAGCCTGCGTCGGTCCGCTCGGCCTGGGGAATCAGGCCGAGGGACTCGTAATGGCGGACCATTTTTGGGGTGACCCCGGCAGCGGCAGCGGCGTCTCCGATGTTGAGGTGTTGCATGAGGCGGCTCCTTGGAATGGCGCCGACTATCAACCTTGCCGTGGTGGCAAGGTCAAGCCCCGAGGCCCATCCCCCGGAAAACCGCGACCAGGTTCTGCCGCTGCTGGGTCAAGGTAGCGGACAGCGCACCCTGGGCCTGCTGGGCCGTACGCTGCGCGTCCAGCAGTTCCAGGAGGTCGGCCGCGCCCGCTTCGTACCGAACCCGCGACAGCCGTTCCGCTTCGGACGCATGCTGCGTGCGCCGCTGCAGGTTCTGGAACTGCTGCTGGCCGGAGCCGTACCGCGCCAGTGCGTTTTCCAGGTCCTCGGTGGCAAGCAGCAGGCGCTGCCGATAGGCCGCCAGGACCTCTTTCTCGCCGGCCTTGGCCGCGGCCAGCCTAGCTTCGATGCGCGGCCGGTCGAATAGAGGCGTCAGCAGTGAAGGTGCGCTCAGCCAGGAGAGGCTTCCTCCCGTTCCGATGGCGGATACCGAGCCCGCGACGAACCCGAGCAGGCCGCTGAAGGTCAGGCGCGGATAGAACTCCGCGCGCACGGCTTTCACATCGAGCGCCCTTGCGCGCAGTTCCGCCTCCAGTTCCTGCACGTCCGGTCGCTGCGCGAGCCAGGCGTCCGTTGCCGGGAGCGGAATGGCGATCGCGGCCGGCGCAACGGTGCCGGAGGTGGGCAGGGCGAACCCGCTGGGCGATTGACCGGTCAGCACGGCCAGGCGATGCGTCGCCACCCGCGCTGCCGCCTCCTGAACCGGGATCTCCGCCAAGGCGGCCTCCACGTCCGCGCGGGCACGCAGCTCGTCGATCGGCGCCGCCATGCCGCCTCCGGCGCGAGCAGCCACCAGGCGCAGCGTGCTCTCCCGATTGGCTGCGACCGTGCGGGCGATCTCGAGTTGCTCTCGCGCACCGATCAGGGCGAAGTACGCGTTGGCAACCTCCGCGCTCACTGCCAGGCGAGCGCCGCGAAGTTGCGCTTCGGATGCCTGCAGGCGCTGGGCCGCGGAAGCCGCTTGGTGCCCGAGCCTGCCGAACAGGTCCACTTCCCAGCTGAATTCCACGGCGGCCGCAACGCTCTGGGTGCGGCGCTCGCCCCGGGTGAGTCCAGGCGCCTCGGCTTCGCTGGCCTGCGCGGCGCGCCCTTGTACGCCGACGGATCCGCTCGGGCCGAACTCGGCGCGAGCGCCGGCCACCAGCGCCTGCGAGCGGAGGATGCGCTCGTGAGCTTGCTCGATGTCGAGGTTGGCATCCAGCCCTTGCATGATGAGCGCCGAGAGCACCGGGTCTCGCAGCGCGTGCCACCAGCCCGTCGACTGCGCGACCGGGACGGAAGCATCGACTGCAGGAGGGGCTTCCTGCGCGAGGACGGGCGAAGCCAGCAGCGCCGCCGCGAGGGCAAGGGTGGACAGTGCGAACTTACGCATGGCGGACCTCCAGGGAAGACGAGGCGCTGCGACGCTGCAGCAGCACGAAGAACAAGGGGGTGAACACAAGGCCGGCGAGGGTCACGGCCACCATGCCGGCGAACACTGCGACACCTACCGCTTGCCGCATCTCGGCGCCCGCCCCGGCGGCGAACACCAGGGGCATGACGCCCATGATGAATGCCAGCGAGGTCATGAGGATCGGACGCAGGCGCAGCCGCGCCGCCTCCACCACTGCCGCGATGGGACTCTGGCCTTCCTGTTGCCGGCGGCGCGCGAACTCCACGATGAGGATCGCGTTCTTGGTCGCAAGACCGATCAGCACCACGAAAGCGATCTGCGTGAACAGGTTGTTGTCACCGCCCGTGGCCCAGACGCCGGCCAGCGCGCCGAGCAGTACCGTGGGCACGATCCCGAGCACCGCGGCCGGCAGCGACCAGCTTCCGTAGGCCGCGGCCAGGATCAGGAACGCCAGGGCCACGGCCAGCGGGAACACAAGCAAGCCGCTGGACCCCTCTCGCATCTGCTGGTACGTGAGGTCGGTCCACTCGTAGCTGAAGCCTTCGGGCAGTTCGCGCGCCAGGATCTCCTGCATCGCCGCGAGCGCGTCGCCTGCGCTCACGCCCGGCGCCGGGCCGCCGGAGAGGTCGGCCGACGCAACGCCGTTGTAGCGGCTGATCGGGTCCGGTCCCAAGGCGGTGCGCACGTTGACCATCGCTGCGAGCGGCACCATCTGGCCGGCGCCGTTGCGCGTCCACAGCCCGGAAACGGCGTCTGCGTTGCTGCGGAAAGCAGCGTCCGCCTGCACGTTCACCTGCCAGGCCCGGCCCAGGTAGTTGAAGTCGTTGACGTACAGCGAGCCCAGGTAGACCTGCATCGCCTCGGCCAGCGCGTTCATCGGAACGCCCATGGCTCGGGCCTTTTCGCGGTCGATCTCGACCGAGAGCTTGGGCACTTGCGCTTGGTAGCCGGACATGAGCCCGGCCAGCCGCTTGTCCTTGCCGGCGGCAGCCATCACGCGCTGCAGGGCTTTCTCCAGCTCCTGCGGCCCGAGCCGCGCCTTGTCCTGGATATGCAGCTTGAAGCCGCCGGTCTGCCCCAGGCCCGGCACGGGAGGCGGAGGAAAGATCGCCGCGAAGCCGTCGTCGATCCCGCCGAACTTGCCGTTGAGCGCTCCGGCGATCGCACCGGCCGACAGCGACTTGTCGCTGCGCTGCTCGAACGGGTCCAGCATGGCAAACACGACAGCGGCGCTTGGGCTGTTCACGAAGCCGTTGATGGACAGGCCGGGGAATGCCACCACGCTCTCAATGCCGGGTTGTTCGAGCGTGATGCGCGTCATCTCGCGCGTGACCGCCTCCGTGCGGTCCAGTGAAGCGCCAGGCGGCAGCTGCACGATGCCCACCAGGAAGTACTTGTCCTGGGCCGGCACGAACCCGGTGGGTGTCGCCTTGAACGCCAGCACGGTGAGTGCGATGAGCGCGCCGTACAGCACCAGCAGCCGGGCGCTGCGCCGGACCGCCTGCCCGGTGAACAGGGCGTAGCGGGAAGCGAGCGCATCAAAGCCGCGGTTGAAGCCGCCGAGCCAACGCGCCATCCGCCCGCGCCCAGCGCCGTGAGGCTTGAGCAGCAGCGCAGCCAACGCCGGGCTCAGGGTCAGCGAATTGAGCGCGGACAGGATCGTCGAGATCGCGATCGTCAGGGCGAACTGACGATAGAACTCGCCGGACAGGCCGCCCATGAAAGCGGTCGGGATGAACACGGCCGCGAGCACGGCGGTGATCACCAGGATAGGGCCGGTCACCTCCTGCATGGCGCGCAACGCGGCTTCTCGCGGCGCCAGGCCATCGGCGAGGTGCCGCTCGACGTTCTCCACCACCACGATGGCGTCGTCCACCACGATGCCGATCGCCATCACGAGCCCGAACAGCGACAGCGTGTTGAGCGAGAAGCCCAGCAGGTGCATGACGGCCAGCGTGCCCACGAGCGACACGGGCACGGCCGCGATCGGGATGAGCGACGCGCGCCAGTTCTGCAGGAACAACAGGACGACCAGGACCACCAGCGCGATCGCCTCGCCCAGCGTCTGCAGCACGTTGCTGATCGACGCCTGCACGAACAGGGTGGGGTCGTAGGCGACGCGATGCTCGATCCCCTGCGGGAAGTCCTTCTGCAGCCGTTCCATCTCGGCCCGCACGGCCTTGGCGACCTCAAGAGCACTGGCCGAAGGATCTTGCGTGATCTGCAGGGCGACGGCCGGCTGGTTGTCGAGCAGGCTGCGCAGGCTGTACTGGCTGGCGCCGAGCTCGATGCGCGCCACGCTGGAGAGCTTCAACTGCTCGCCATGGGTACCGGTGCGCACCACGATGTCGCGGAAGGCTTCCGGCGAAGACAGGCGTCCGGTCACCGACAGGGGCAGTTGCTGCAGCGAACGTGTGTCCGGCTGGCCCACCGAACCGGCCGCCACCTGCATGTTCTGTTCGCGGATCGCGGAGACCACGTCGCCCGCGGTCAGGCCATATGCGAGCATGCGCTCGGGGTCGAGCCAGACGCGCAGGCTGTACTCACCGGCCCCCCACACGGCCACGGTGCGGACGCCGGGCACCCGCAACAGGCGATCGCGGATGTTCAGTTGCGCGAAGTTGGACAGGTGCAGCAGGTCGTAGCGGTTATCCGGGGAGACCAGGTGCACGACCATGAGGATGTCCGGCGAGACCTTCTCGGCCGCGACCCCGGTGCGCTGCACCTCGACGGGCAATCGCGAAAGCATGCGCGCTACGCGGTTCTGCACTTCGGTCTCGGCGCGCGCCGGGTCCGTGCCTTGCGCGAAGGTCAGGCTCAACGCGTAGCGGCCATCGCCGGTCGATTGCGAGCTCATGTACTGCAGGCCGGGCAGGCCATTGAGCTCCGTTTCGAGCGGCGTGGCCACGGTGTCGGCGATCACGCCGGGATTCGCGCCGGGGTAGTTGGCCGTCACGTTGACGGTGGGCGGCATCACGTTCGGATACTCCGTGAGCGGCAGGCGGCCCATGCTGGCCAGGCCGGCCAGCAGGATCACGAGCGACAGCACGATCGCCACGATCGGGCGGTCGATGAAGATGCGGGCGAGTTTCATTGCGGCACTCCTCAGCTCTTGGTGGACGTCGGGGCTTGCGCCTGGTCGGCGGCGGGTGCGCCTTGCGGCTGGACCTTCATGCCGGGGCGCACCTTGATCAGGCCGGAGACCACGACCTGGTCGCCGGGCTGCAGGCCGGATGTGATCACCCGCTGGTCACCGTGCAAAGCTCCCAGCTGGACCGCGCGGTGGGCCACCTGCTGGTCCGGCTGCACGACGAGGACGAAGCGCTGGCCCTGGTCCGTCGCAACGGCTTTCTCGGGCACCAGCAAACTCTCGGCGGGTTGGCCGGAGAGCTGCACGCGCACGAACTGGCCGGGCATCAGCCCGGGCACCGGTTGGTCGATGCGGGCGCGCATCCGCAGCGTGCCCGTGCCTGCGACCATCTCGTTGTCGACGAAGTCGACCGGTGCCGAGGCGAGCGGGCCGCCGGACTGCGGGTCGAGGATTCGCGCCTGCCAGCCGCCTGGCTTGCGCTCGGCGGCGAGCTGGCGAATGAGCACGGCGTCGGACACGTCGAAGTAGACGTGCAGCGGCGCGACCGCTGTCAGGGTGGCGAGCGGCTGCCCTGCGCCGGCGACGACGTAGTTCCCGGGCGTGGCCAAGGTGCGGCCGATGCGGCCTGCGGCGGGTGCCGTGATGACCGCAAATTCCCGATCCAGTGCGGTCGACTGGACAGCGGCCTGCGCGGCGGCAGAAAGCGCAAGCGCTTCCGCGTGCGCTGCCGCGCGGCGCTCCACCTCCTGGGTGGAGATCGCCTTCTCGGACGCGAGGCGCTGCGCGCGATCCGCTTCACTACGCGCCAGCGTCTCCTTGGCGCGTGCTAGCTGCAGTTCGGCCCGGGCGCGTTCGAACGCGACATCGAACGGACGCGGATCGATGCGGAACAGGGGCTGGCCCGCACGCACGACGTCGCCCTCGCGGAACAGCACGGCCTGGATGTGACCCGCCACCCGAGGGCGGATCTCGACGCGGTGGGCGGCCTCCACCCGGCCGACCTGCGAGAACTGGGGCGCCACCGCGCGCTGCTGCACGGCGACCACCTGGACCACCGGCAAGGGCGCGGGGCTCCCAGGTGGGGCGGCCGACGCATCACCGATGGCGGGTTGGCAGCCGACGATGGTCGCAGCCGTGATCAGCGACAGCGCGACGGTGAGGGCGCTCCTGGTGAAGGAAGCGGGATTGCTGAGGGGCATGGCGGTTCTCCGGTGCGTTTGGAATGGCGCCATGCTCGGAATTGACACGATGGCAAGGTCAACCCGCCCCGAAAGATTTGTTTTGGGACGCGTTGATTGACCTTGACATCGCGGGAAGGCCGAACCTTGCAGGCAGGTCACGTCGACCACCTTCAATCTTCAAAGGAGCCTTCCATGCAAACCTTCATCGCTCAACTCGCCTCCACCTGGCAGCGTTTCACCTGCCGCGTCCAGGAGGCCCGCCGCCTTCGCCGCCACAAGCGTGAGTTCGAACTGATGAGCGCGGACGAGCTGCGCGACATCGGGTTTTCGCACCCGGCGATGGCCTTCGCGGCCGCCGCCAACGGCCAGTCGCGCTGCAACTGAAGGAGGCGAGTCATGCAACGCACCATGCAACGCCGCTCCCTGCTGGTCTCCAGCGCCATGCTGGCACTCGGTGTGGCCGCCGGCTGCAACGCCGACGCCAGGGTCCGCCCGCCGCAAGACACGGCCGAGTACGCGACTGAACGCAGTTCATCCGCAGGCAGCTTCCGCGTTACCTACAGCACCGACGCTCCGGTGCCCGTCGGCCGCCTGCATGCGTGGACGCTGCATATCGCGCAGATCGACGGCACGCCCGTCACGGACGCGACCATTGCCGTGGATGGCGATATGCCCGAGCACCGGCACGGCCTTCCCACCCGCCCGCGCGTCACTCGCAACCTCGGCAACGGTGACTACCTGCTCGAAGGCGTGAAGTTCCAGATGGGTGGCTGGTGGGTGATGGACTTCGACATCACGGCCGGCGGCCACACCGAGCGCGTGCGCTTCAACCTGCAGCTGAAGAAGTAGGAGCCGCCCCATGAACCGCATCGAGAAGTGGACCGCCTGCACGCTGCTCGCGATCGTGGCGGTCATGCTCCTGTCGGTGGCGACTGGTTCCCGCTGGACGCAGCAGGAGCTTGCGCAACTGCAGGAGCTCTCCATGTCCCGCCTGCCGCCCCTGCCGGCGGACCCGTCCAACCGCGTTGCCGATGACGAGCGTGCGGCCGAATTTGGCCAGCGCCTGTTCTTCGACCAACGGTTGAGCGCCAACGGCCAGGTGGCCTGCGCGAGCTGCCACCTCCCGGAAAAGTCGTTCCAGGACGGCACGCCACTCGGCAAGGGTGTCGGCACCACGGACCGCCGCACGATGAGCATCATCGGAACGGCACGCAGCCCGTGGCAGTTCTGGGACGGGCGCAAGGACAGCCAGTGGGCACAGGCGTTGGGGCCGCTGGAGAGCGCGGTCGAGCATGGGGGTGATCGAACGCAGTACGTTCACCTCGTCGCCGAGCAGTACCGCGCCGAGTACGAGGCGGTCTTCGGCAAGCTTCCGGCTCTGGATTCCCTCCCCAGGCACGCGGGGCCCGTCGCGGATCCCAAGGCGAACGCCGCCTGGTCCGAGCTGGCACCAGCGCAGAAGGAGACCGTCAATGGTGTCTTCGCCAACATGGGCAAGGCGATCGCCGCCTATGAGCGCCGGATCGATCCTGGCCCATCGCGCTTTGACGCCTATGTCGAAGCAGCTGCGCAGGGCGATACGGCGAAGATGGAGATGGCGATGACGCGCGACGAGATCGCCGGCCTCAAGCTGTTCCTGGGCAAGGGGCAGTGCCTGCAGTGCCACGGCGGCCCGCTGTTCACCAACAACGAGTTCCACAACACCGGTGTGCCGGCCGCCCACGGACTCGCAGCCGACCTGGGCCGCCTCGCGGGGGCCAGGCAGGTGATCAAGGACGAATTCAACTGCCTGGGCCGGTACAGCGACGCGAAGCCGGAGCAGTGCGGCGAGATTCGCTTCCTCGACGAAAACAGCGCGAACCAGCTACGGCAATTCCGCGTCCCTTCGCTGCGAAACGTTGCCGAACGCGCTCCTTACATGCACGCGGGCCAGTTCGCGACGCTGCGCGAAGTCGTGGAGCACTACAACCGGGCTCCCACCGCGCCGCAAGGCCACAGTGAGCTGAAGCCGCTCGGTCTCAGCGCCACGGAGGTGGACCAGCTCGTCGCCTTCCTCGGCACGCTGAGTGGCGGAGTGAAGGCCGAGCCGCGGTGGGTGAAGGCGCCGTCGCCCTGAGTCGCCTCAGGGCCGGAGCCCGCGGGTCCACGCCGCCAGCGCGGCATGGGCAGACGCCTCGGGAGCCGCGGAGTGGCAGTTCTTGCGGGCGGGAACGGTGGACCCCGCCCGCACTTCCTTCAGGTTCTTCTTTGCGGGGCGAGCCGGAACAGCTGCTGGCGCGGTCGCGCCCGAGAGCTTGTCGAGGATGGCGCAGTGCGGATCGTCGTCGCCCCTGCAAAGGGATACCAGGTGCGACAGCGTGGCGCGCATCTCGTCGATCTCGCGCTGGCGTTCCTCCAGTTCGGCAAGCTGTTGCCTGGCGACTTCCTTCACCTCCCGGCTCGCGCGATGCTCGTCGCGCCACAAGGACAACAGCGACTCGATCTGCTTGACCGAGAAGCCGAGCGCACGCGACTGGCGGATGAAGCGAAGCATGGCGACTTCGCGCGGTGAGTAGAGCCGGTAGCCCGCCTCCGTGCGCTGCACCTCGGGGATCATTCCGAGTGACTCGTAGTGCCGGATCATTTTGGGCGTGACCCCGGCCGCTGCGGCGGCTTCCCCAATGTTCAGGTGGTTCATGCGGTGCTCCATGCACGCTGGGAGGGAAACTGTGTTCCGGCCGCCGCGTGCTGTCAATTCCGAGGCGCCGCGCGCCGGAGGGTGGATGGGGGGACACCGAGCAGTCGGATGAAGCTGCGGCGCATGCGCTCGGGATCCCCGAAGCCGCACTCGACAGCAATGCGTTGGACGGAGGCGCCGGGGATTTCGAGGGCAGACCGCGCAGCCTCGACCCGCAAGCGTTCCACTGCTTTTGCCGGCGTGTATCCGGTCTCCTCATGGAAAGCGCGGGCGAAGTGACGCGGACTCATGCACGCTTGGGCTGCCATGTCCTCGACGTTATGGCGCTGCGCGAGGTTCTTGCGCACATGGTCGAGAAGGGCCTCAAACCGGTTTCGGTCGCCCTGCATGGAGAGCAAGGCCGAGAACTGCGACTGGCCGCCAGGCCGGCGGTAGTAGACCACCAGCTCCTGGGCTACGGCACGCGCGGCATCCGGGCCCAGGTCGTGCCCGATGATCGCGAGGGCCAGGTCGATACCAGCGGTCACCCCGGCGCTGGTCCAGATCGGCCCGTCGTGGACGAAGATGCGTTCCGGTTGCAACTGAACTTGGGGAAATTGCCGCTCGAACTGGGCGGTCCGTGACCAGTGAGTCGTCGCGGTGCGGCCATCCAGGAGGCCTCCAGCCGCGAGCAGCAAGCTCCCCGAGCACACGCTGGAGACGCGGCCCCACTTCCGCGACGCCCGCCGAAGCAGCTTCACCAGGGCTTCGTCGAGCGTGGCGGCGTCTACCCCTTCTCCGCCCGAGACCAGCAGCGTGTCGCGGTCGCCGCGGGGGATCCCTTCCGCGAGCCAGCTCACGCCTGAAGAGCTGCGCACGGGGCCGCCGGCTGCGGAAATCACATGGAGTTCGTAGCCCCGTGCAGCCTCAAAGGCCGCGACAGGACCGGCGGCGTCCAACAATTGGAACCCGGGAAAGATGAGGACATCGACGCGACGGGACATGGCAGGAATGGTGGGAAACAAGACATTGCTGCCGCCAGCCTACGGAGCGATGCTCACGCCGTCAAACACCGGAGAACGACCATGCCGCTCCACATCGGGTTCCTTCTCTTTCCTCATGTCACCCAGCTGGACCTCACCGGGCCTGCGCAGATCCTGAGCCGCGTTCCCGAAGCGAAGGTCCACCTCGTCTGGAAGGACAGGGCCCCGGTGATGACGGATGTCGGCTTTTCTATTGAGCCCACCTCCACCTTCGACGAGTGCCCCCAACTCGATGTGCTCTGCGTGCCAGGTGGATTCGGGATCGCCGATCAGCTCACCGATGAACAGACCCTTGGTTTCCTGAAACGGCAGGGCAGCGGGGCGCGGTACGTCACCTCAGTGTGCAATGGCGCGCTGGTGCTTGGCGCGGCTGGGCTGTTGGTGGGATACCGCTCTGCCTGTCATTGGATGTGGCGCAAGTACCTCACTCGATTCGGTGCAATCCCGGTTGAAGCGCGCATCGTCCGAGATAGAAACCGGATTTCTGGAGGCGGCGTCACGGCAGGCATCGACTTCGCGCTGCAACTCGCTGCCGAGCTCGCTGGAGAGGAAATGGCCCGAACTCTGCAACTCGCGTTCGAGTACGACCCACAACCGCCGTTCGACTGCGGTTCTCCCGAGAAAGCTGGGCCTGAGAGGGTGGCCAGGCTCAGGGACATGCAACGTGAGCGGATCGCTCGCGCGGAGGCCCAAATCGAACGTGCTGCGCTGGTAGGAGGTGTGTGATGGTGCGCCGTGCCCTTTTGTTCATCGCTCTTGCGGTCCTCGCGCTCGCCCTGCTGCTGATCGCGAACACCTTGCGCAAGCAAAGCAAGCAGTTGGAGGTTCAGCCGGTCGCCCGCCTCCAGGTGGACGGTGATGCGGCTGCGCAGCGTCTTGCCGAGTCTGTGCGGATCCGCACCATCAGCTACGACGAGCGCCCCGACGCATCCGCGGACGAATTCGTCAAGTTGCGCGCTTACCTCGAGCAAGCGTTCCCACGCGCGCATCAAGCGCTCCAGCGTGAAGTTGTCGCCGGGCACAGCCTGCTCTACACGTGGCGGGGCACGGACCTTGGAGCCAAGGCCATCATGCTCGTAGCGCACCAGGACGTGGTGCCGATCGCCGAGGGTACTGAGAAGGACTGGGAGGTGGACCCCTTCGCTGGCATCGTGCGCGACGGATTCATCTGGGGTCGAGGTGCCTGGGACAACAAGGGCAACCTGCTTTCGATGCTCGAGGCCATCGAGGCGCTGGTTGCGCAGGGCTTCCAGCCTGCGCGGACCGTCTACCTGGTAGCGGGTCACGATGAGGAGCTTGGGGGCGAGAACGGCGCGAAGAAAGTCGCGGAGCTCCTGGCCACTCGCGACGTGAAACTGGAGTTCGTGATCGACGAAGGCACGCTGATCACTGAAGGAGTCATCCGGGGCTTGGACAAGCCCGCGGCACTCGTGGGTATCGCCGAGAAAGGGATCATGACGATGGCCCTTACAGCTCATGATCATCCAGGCCACTCCTCCATGCCCCCGCGCGAGACGGCCATTGGCATGCTCAGCGATGCGCTGGCACGCCTGGAGCGCACGCCAATGCCGAACGCCGTCTCTGGCGTCGCGGCTGAGATGTTCGACACGCTCGCGCCCGAGATGCCGTGGCCGAATCGTGTGTTGCTTTCGAACCTGTGGTTGTTCGCGCCTCTGATCAAGCAGCAGCTCGAAAAGGATCGGAGCTCGAACGCGCTGACGCGCACTACGGCGGCGTTGACCGTCGTGCGTGCCGGCAACAAGGTCAACGTGGTGCCTGCGCAAGCCGAAGGCTTCGTGAACGTCCGCATCTTGCCGGGTGACACTCAAGAAGACGTCCTGCGCCACACCGAGACCGTTGTTGCGAATCCAGCCATCAAGGTCCGGCGCAGCGGCTTCGCCTCGGAGGCTTCACCGGTATCAGGGACGAGCTCCGACGCCTACCGTCACGTCGCAACCACGATTCGCGAGGTGTTCCCCGGAACCGTCGTTTCTCCCGGCCTCATGGTGGGTGCGACGGACGCACGCCATATGCAGCCGCTGGCCGAGCAGGTGTTCCGCTTCTCCCCGGTGCGGGCGCGCGAGAACGACCTCTTGCGGTTCCACGGCACGAACGAGCGGATTTCCATCAACAACTACGTCGAGATGATTACCTTCTACCACCGCCTGATTGGCGCGGCCGCCGGCCGCAGTGCGAAAAATGGAGTGCAGCAACAGTGAGTGTGCTCGTGTTCGCAGGCCTCGCCGCCGCAGGCGCGACCGCTTGGTATGGACTTCCGGGTGTCTGTCTACCCGTACTCAGAGCTGGCCACCGGGCAACAGCGCGGCTTTCTGCCCATCGAATCAGGGTTGGATCGCACGAGGTGCACTACCTTGCTGGTGGGCGCGGAGATACCGTGCTGTTGCTGCATGGCATCTTCGGCGAGAAGGACCACTGGAATGATTTTGCGCGGCGCCTCACATCGCGCTACCGAGTGATCGTGCCCGATCTCCCAGGCTTTGGAGCGAGCAGTCGACTGGCGAGTGAGAGGTACGACTACGCATCCCAGGTCGAGCGGCTGGAACAGTTCGTCGAAGCACTCGGCTTGCCTGAGCTTCACGTGGCCGGCAGTTCCATGGGAGGAACCTTGGCAGCCCTGCTGGCCCTCCGGCGTCCGGAACAGGTCCGTAGCGTAGCTTTCGTTGGGGCCCCCCATGGCCTGCGAACGGTGCGGCCCAGTGTCATGGACTCGCTGATTGATGCAGGACGCGCTCCTTTGGTCCCGCGCTCGCGGGCCGAGTTTGCGAGCATGCTCAGGCTCTTGTTCAAGAGACCCCCCTTCCTGCCGTATCCCGTCTTGCATGGCGCTCGGACGCAAGCCATCGCATTGGCGGACTCGAACTTGCGGATCTGGAGCGAACAGCTCGAGGACCGCTACCTTCTCGAGCAGCGCCTGGGCGAGCTCCGTAAGCGGACGGCAGTGTTCTGGGGCGAGAGCGATCAGCTGTTCGATGTCTCCGGCGTGCTCTCGATTCGTCGCCTGCTGCCCGGCGCATCGACGTATGTCCTGCCTGGCGTGGGCCACCTTCCGATGATGGAGGCCCCGTCCCAAACGGCGCGCATGTATGCGCAGTTCCTGCTGGCCGCGTGAAAGCGGGCTTCCCCTGAGGCCCACAATGACGGAGACGAGCGATGGAAGTGATCTCGTGGAACGATTTCGCGCGGGTGGAACTGAGGGTTGGGAAGGTTCTGACCGCGCAGGTGTTTGCGGAAGCTCGCAAGCCTGCGTACGTGCTGCAGGTGGATTTCGGTCCGGAGATTGGCATCCGGAAGTCCAGCGCGCAGATCACGGATCTCTACCGGCCGGAGGATCTGGTCGGCAAGCTGGTGGTGGCCGTCGTGAACTTCCCCAAGAAACAAATCGGGCCGCTCATGTCGGAGTGCCTGGTGACAGGCTTTCACAACGAGAAGGGCGAAGTCGCTTTGTGCGTGCCGGACCAGCCGGTTCCGTTGGGCACGAAGCTCCTATAGGCTGGTGCTGAGGAGCGCCCGGGGTGCACCGGTCGACGATCGCCTGCTTGACCTGCCGGAACAGCAGGACGTCCGCCTGGGCCGGTGCGGCGACCGGCCTGGCGTTGGTGTGCTGCGACTCCATGGCGAGTACCTCGCCCGGCGGTGGCGGCGTCTACCGACGCCACGCGCCTTGGGCTTGCACATCAGTCACATCTGCTCGTGGATGACGCGGGTGCGGGCGGCCTGAATGGCTTCGCCGCGGACTTCGGCACGGCTGCGGCTGGAGCCGTCGGCCTTCTGCTGGTTGCTCGCGTACTCGTCGAAGCGCAGGTTGCCGTCGGCCTTCGCCTGGGCAATGCCGGCGTTGACTTCGGCTCGGGACAGCGAGCCGGAGAAGGCGGTGCGGTTGGCCTGCTCGTCGGCGGCTTCGTTGGCGAACGCGGCAGCGGAGGACAGCAGCAGGATGGCGATGATGGACTTTTGCATGATGGGACCTCTTCCAGGTTGGCCAGCTTTCGGCTGGATTCCGGCTGACCTCGATGAGGTCAATTCACCGGAATGGAACGAAGTCTCGGGATTGACACGATGTCAACGTCAAGCCTTTGTCGTGCAGTACCAGCGGGCCGAAAGCGCTTGGTTCTGCTTCTCGGTCCAGTTCATCGAGCCTGGAATGCGGTGATCACGTCGCCATGTCGCAGGCGCGCGCTAGGTGGTGGAGGCATGCGGGCGATAAATGGGGGCGTCATCGCCCGCGTCCCGCGACGCGGCATTCGTGCTGGCCGGCCTCGGACATTTCGACTGAGCGTCACTTCGAGCGCGGACATCGCCCTGACGGCGCTCTCGCCCCGCCTTCTACTTGACATTGCCATCGTGGCAACCATGACGATGCACGGCTTACTCTTAAGGAAAGCCGTGATTGAACTGACCATCCCGGACATGACATGTGGGCACTGCGCCAGCACCGTGAAATTGATCTGCCGTCTTATCGACGCCAGAGCGAAGGTCGATGTCGACGTCGAAAGAAGGCTCGTCAAGATCATGTCGGACCAGGACAGCCAGGATTTCGCCGAGGCTCTCGCCGTCGGCGGCTATCCTCCCGCCCGGTGATGCGGTGCTCCCAGTTTGTGCCGCATGGTGTCGAACATCCGAGCGGGTCAGCTGCCCGACCGCCTGAACATTGCGAGGAAGGCTCCCGCAGCGATCAAGGCTCCACCCGTGACTCTGTTGAAAAGATTGCGGGGGCCCAATCTGCCGAGCGCGGCAGCCAGCTGGAAGCCGGCCAATGCATAGCTGAACATGAGCGAACCCGCGACGACCAACCACGTCACCGTGAGCACCACGAGTTGGTGCCAGGCATCCCCGTCGGGATTCATGAACTGGGGAAAGAGCGCTCCGAAGAAAAGAAGGTCCTTTGGATTGCTGAGGCCCACGAGGAAACCAGTTCGCAGCAGCTGAACGGGTGACTGGCGCACGCCGTTCGCGGCTGGTGCCGGGTCCTGGCGGGGACGGGCGGGTGGAGAGCGCCAGATCCGAATCCCCAGATACACCAGGTAAGCCGCACCTGCCAGTTTGATCATCGTGAACAGCGTCCCCGAGGTGGCCAGTGCAGCGCCGAGTCCTGCAGCCGAGGCACCGATCAGTGCCAGCGAAGAGAGAAGAAGTCCGCCGATCGTGAAGAGCGTGCGCAAGCTGCCGTTCACGGATGCATGGGTCATGCACAGAGCTGCAGCCGGTCCAGGCGTGATGATCACCGCGAAGACCACTGTTGCGTACGCAATCCATGTCTGCCAGCTCATGGTGCTCCCCTTGTCGGCTGGCAGGATCCTACGCCCGCGAGCTCCACCGCGGGTAGTCGGCAGCGCCGTCAAGATGAGTTGGCATGTGCAGCTTGCACATTTCTCTTGACTGTGCGATTTGCACATTTACACTCCAGCCCAACGCCCATATCCCGACATGCCTCTTCGCGACCCCCTGCACGCCTCCGGCACCGCGACTCCACTCGCCGATGGATCGCCCATCGCTGTGGCGCCCCTGAGCGGGCAGCCGCTGATCGAGGCGTGCCAAGCCGTGCTGCGACCCCTGGCCCGGCTGGCCGTTGGCCGGGGCCTGCCGTTCGCCGAAGTCGCCGAGTTGCTCAAGCAGAGCTACGTCGAGGCGGCGCGCGACGCCCATCCCGGCGCGGCGGCAGGCCGGGCCGTCAGCCGGATCAGCGCCACGACGGGCCTGAACCGGCGCGAGGTCACCCGCCTGATGCAGAAGGGCCAGGACGGCGTGACACCCGCGCGGCCGTCGCCGCCGACCCAAGCCTTCACGCGCTGGCTCTCCGACCCGGCCCTGCGCGATGCCGATGGGGCGCCGCTGGTGCTTCCGGTGAACGGCCCGGCCCCGAGCTTCGAGACGCTGGCGCAGTCGGTCACGCGCGACGTGCATCCACGTACCCTGCTGGAGGAACTCACCCGCCTCGGCCTCGCCCGCGTCGACGAGGGCCACCGCGTGCACCTGGTCGATCGCGCCTTCGTGCCCCGCGCCGACGTGGACCGAATGCTGGCGTTCCTCGGCGCGAACGTCGGCGACCACCTCCGCGCAGCCGTCGAGAACGTGCTGGCCGACGGCAGCCGGCAGTTCGAGCAGGCGCTCTTTGCCGACGAACTCTCGCAGGACTCGCTTGCCGCGGTCCGGACGCTCGTCAGCGCCGAATGGCAACGCCTGCTGCACGCCATCGCCCCCGCTCTGCAGGCCCTGGTGGATGCGGACAAGGCTGCCGAGCGCAGGGCAGACCAGCGCGTGCGCATCGGATTCTTCGCCTACACCGGTCCAATGTCACGGCCGACCGATCAACAGGTCCCACACCGTCCTACGCCCTCGAAGGAGCAACAGCATGAAGAAGACGACCTTCCCGACTGACTCGCCGCGCATCCCTCGCCGGCTGGCCCTCGTAACGCTGCTCGCCTCGGCGGGCCTCGTCGTTCTTCCGTCGTGCGGCGGCGGGGGAGGTGGTGGCGCTGGGGGTGACGTGGCCGGCGTCGACACCGGAGGGACCGGATCGTTCTCCACCGGTCGCATCACCGGCTTCGGCTCCGTCATCGTCAATGGCGTGCGCTACGAGGACAACGCAGCGCGCATCGTGGACGAGGACGGCGACAAGGTGCTGGGCACGCAGGACCTGCGCCTGGGCATGGTGGTGAGCGTGCGGGGCGGCAGCGTCACGCCCGGTACAGCGGGCTCGTTGCCCCTGGCCACGGCGACCACCATCACGGTTGAGAGCCAGATCAAGGGTCCCGTCGAATCCAGGACCGCCCCGGACACGCTGGTGGTGTTCGGGCAGACGGTGAAGGTGGACGCGGCAACCGTCTTCGAGGGCACCTCGTTCGCGGGCATCGCGATCGGCGACGTGCTCGAAGTCTCTGGATTCGCCGGCGCGGGGGGCGTGGTGACTGCGTCGCGCATCGAGCGCGAAGACACGACGAGCGAATTCAAGGTGCGCGGCTTCGTGACCGGGCTGGACACTGCGGCCAGGAGCTTCCGGGTCGGCACTGCCACGTTCGCCTATGCAGGCACGCCCGCCGACCGGCTGCCGGACGCGGGCCTAGCCGAGGGGCAGTTCGTTCGCGTGCGCACCAGCACCACGCCCAACGCGGGCGGCCAGTGGCTTGTCACGCGCGTCGAGTTGCGCTCGCGCATCGAGGATTGCGACGAGTCCGAGGTGGAAGGCATCCTGCTGCAGAGCGGCACCAGCTTCAGCGTCAACGGCGTGGCCATCGACGTGTCCCGCCTGCCCGCCGGCACCGTGCTGCCGGTCGGCTTGCGCGTGGAAGTCGAAGGCGCGATCGCCAACAACGTGCTGGTGGCGCGAAGGATCGAACTCGACGACGGGGGCGGTGACTCGCAGGTCGATGCGCGCGGCACGGTGTCCTCCGTGAACCTGGCCGCCCGGACGTTCGTCGTGCGCGGCGTCACCTTCCATTACACGCCGGGCCTGACGCAGGAGAAGGACGGCACCCTCGCCGCCAGCCTCGTGAACGGTGCGACGGTCCGGGCCCGGGGTCAGCTGACCGGCAGCGGCACCGTCGAGGCGAGCGAGATCGATTTCCAGCCATGAGGAACTTGTGTGTCGAAGAGCGCACGCCCGAGCCGCAGCGGCCCGCGTGCCTTCACAACACGCCGTGGGGCGTGCGGTGCATGCGCTGTCTGCCGACGTGGGTGGCAGGCGAGCCTGGCCGGGCGATGCTGCCGTGGGAGCGGGACATGCTGAGCCTGATCGAGCGCCGCGACAGCAACGGCCGGCGGGCCGTGCTGGCTGCCGCGCGCCGGGCCTGCTGATCCGACAACGTCAGGCGACCTGAGCGCCGGCTGGCGGAACTCAGTCAGAGGAACGCCAAGTGTTCTGGTGGGCCATGCAACGGAGGCTGTCATGACGATCTGCACCGGCAGGAGCAGAGCGGAGCTGCTCGACGAGTGGCTGCGCAGGGTCGAATACCTGGACGACCTGCATCGACTTCGAAGAGCTATGCAGGCCGACGAGCAGCGTCTGGGTGCCTGCTGGAAGACGATCAGGGCGCTGGACGACGTCATTGCCAACGAAGCGTCGAAAGCCGGTGAATTGCGGCACCTGATCGACACCGACGTCGACGCGTGCGGTTGCGCGCGTGCCGAGCCACCGAAGAGGACTCATCCCAGGTCAAATGGGCAGCCGTGCCCTTGAATGTCCGCAAAGGGTGGCGGATTCAACCAGTCGACGCATTCGTCGAACATCTCAGCCGGTACAACTCCGGCGTCAGCCGCCTGACGAGTTCGACGCCGTGTTCACCGTTGAAACCTCCGATTCGCACGTCGCCGAGAAAGCGGTAGGTCGTCAGTTCGATCCCGACAATCGGCACCAGCTGTTCAGTCAAGGTCTCACACCAGCCCCGCCGCGCGCTGCACCTCGATCCGAATCTCCTCCGTCAGCCGCGCCTTCAGCTCGGCGAAGTCCGGCATGGTCTTCATCGCGTAGTGGCGCGGATGCGGCAGCGGCACGGGGATGTCGCACTTGATGCGGCCCGGCCGCGCGCTCATCACCACCACCCGGTTGCCCATGAAGATCGCCTCGTCGATGTCGTGGGTGACGAACAGCACCGTCTTGCGTTCGTCCTCCCAGATGCCCAGCAGCAGCTCCTGCATGAGTTCGCGGGTCTGGTGGTCCAGCGCGCCGAAGGGCTCGTCCATCAGCAGGATGCGGGGGTTGTTGGCCAGCGCGCGGGCCAGGGCCGTGCGTTGCTGCATGCCGCCGGACAGCTGCTTGGGATAGTGGTTCCCGAACCCCTTCAGGCCGACCTTGCCGATGAAGCGGTGCGCGATGTCGTGCTGCTCGGCCAGCGGCATGCCCTTTTCGCGCAGGCCGAAGCAGACGTTCTGCAGCACCGTCAGCCAGGGGAACAGGGTGTAGCTCTGGAACACCATGCCGCGGTCGGCGCCGGGGCCGGACACCGTGCGGCCATCCAGCGTGATGCGGCCGCCCGTGGGCGTGTCCAGGCCGGCCACCATCCGCAGCAGCGTGCTCTTGCCGCAGCCGGACGGGCCCAGGATGGTGATGAAGTCGTTCTCCGCCACCGCGAGGTCGGTCGCCTGCAGGGCGACGGTGCCGCCGGCGAAGGTCTTGCCGACGCCGGTGATCTGCAGCGTGGGGGACACGCTGCCCAGGGCGAGGTCGTCGCGTTTCATTTCAGTTGCGCCCATGGAAAGAGCTTGCGGTTGCCCGCCTTGAAGGCGAAGTCCGTCACCAGCCCGATCAGGCCGATGACGATGATGCCGAAGATGATCTGGTCGGTGGCCAGCAGCGCCTGGCTGTCGGTGATCATGTGGCCGATGCCGCTGGAGGCGCCGATCAGCTCGGCCACGATCACGTAGGTCCAGGCCCAGCCGAGCACCATGCGCAGGGTTTCCGCGATTTCCGGCGCGCTGGCAGGCAGCAGCACGCGGGTGACGACGCCCCGGTCCAGCGCGCCCAGCGTGTACGCCGCCTCCACCAGGTCGCGCCGGGTGTTCCCCACGCTCACCGCGATCATCAGCACGAGCTGGAAGAAGGAGCCGATGAAGATCACCGCCAGCTTCTGCGCTTCGCCGATGCCAGCCCACAGGATCAGCAGCGGGATGAAGGCGGAGGCCGGCAGGTAGCGCGCGAAGCTGACGAAGGGCTCGAAGAACGCCTCGATCGGCTTGTACGCCCCCATCACCACCCCCAGCGGCACCGCGATGGCGGTCGCGATCAGGAAGCCGCCCACCACCCGCCACACCGTCATGCCGATGTCGGCGAGGAAGCCATGCTTGGCCAGCAGCGTCCAGCCGGACTGCAGCATGGTGAGCGGGTCGGCCAGGAAGGTCCTGGGCACCAGGCCGCCGAAAGTGACGGCGGCCCAGGCCGCAAGGAAGACCACGAAGAACGAGACGCCGAGAACGACGCGCGTTGCGGGTTCGACAGGTGCGAGAGGTTTCATGGGAGATTCCCGCCATCCCCGCCTGCGCGGGAATGACGCTTGTTCATTTCAGGAAACGCGTGTCCGCCAGCTTGGCCAGGTCGGGGATCTGCTTGATGACGCCCGCTTCCAGCAGCAGCTCGGCGGCTTCCTTGCTGAAGGCGGCGTGCTCGCCGGCGAAGAACTTCAGGTTCGACTCGCGGTCCTGCCAGCGCAGGTACTTCTGGCTGGCCTCGAATTGCTCGGCGGTCTGCTTCACGTCCGCGCCCATGATCTCGAAGCTCTTCTTCGGATCGCGCCGGACCATCTCCACCGCCTCGAAGTAGCTGTCGGCCAGCGCCTTGCCAGCCTTGGGGTTCTCGGCCAGGAACTTCGGCGTGCAGCCGAAGGTGTCCATCACCATCGGGTAGTCGAGCGTGGTGGCGATGATCTTGCCGGCTTCGGGCTTGGCACGGACCGCCGACAGGTACGGCTCGTAGGTCATGGCCGCATCGAGGCCGGCGGTGCCGGCGATGATGGCGTTGGCGGCGGCCTGCGGCTCCAGGTTGACGACCTTCACGTCCTTGGGCGAGAGGCCGTTCTTCTTCAGCATCCAGGCCATGGTGAAGTACGGCGCGGTGCCGGGCGCGCTGGCGGCGATGGTCTTGCCCTTCAGGTCGCCGATCTTCCCGATGTCGCCCTTGACCACCATGCCGTCGGCGCCGTAGGACTTGTCCAGCTGGAAGATCTGGGTGGTGGCCACGCCATTGGCGTTCCAGACGATCCAGGTCTCCACGGTGGTCGCGGCGCACTGCACGTCGCCGGAGGCGATGGCCAGGTGCCGGTCCTTCTGCGGGATCTTGCGCAGGGTCACGTCGAGCCCGTGCTTCTTGAAGATGCCGGCCTCCTTGGCCAGCGTGAGCGGCGCGAAGCCCGTCCAGCCGGACAGTCCGATCGCGACCTTGGTCTCCTGCGCGTGCGCGACGGCGGCGACCAGGGCCAGCAGAGTGAGGGTGAGCAACTTCTTCATGCGAGGTCTCCAGAGGGGGGATGGGTGGGAATCGCTGCCGTCATGCTTCATGCCAGGCGCAAGGCCTGCAGTTCGGCGATGTGCTGCTCGGTGGCGTGGCCGATGTCGCCCCCCGCCACCAGGTGGTGCATGGCCTCGATGTCGCGCGCCAGGCTGCGGTCGGACATCATGGCCGGCGAGATGCTGCGCACCAGGCGCATCACGCCTTCCAGCGCCGGCGAACTGGCGAGCGGCCGCAGGAACTCGATCCCCTGGGCGGCGGCGAGCAGCTCGATCGCCACGATGTGCGCCGTGTTCTTCAACATGGGTTGCAGCCGGCGCGCCGCGAAGGTGGCCATGCTCACGTGGTCCTCCTGGTTGGCGGAGGTGGGCAGGCTGTCCACGCTGGCCGGATGCGCCAGGGACTTGTTCTCCGAAGCGAGCGCGGCGGCCGTGACGTGCACGATCATGAACCCGGAGTTGAGGCCCGGCTCCGGCGTCAGGAAGGGCGGCAGGCGCGACACCACGGTGTCCACCAGCATGGCGACGCGCCGTTCGGAGATCGCGCCGATCTCGGCGATCGCCACGGCCAGCGCGTCGGCGGCCAGCGCCACCGGCTCGGCGTGGAAGTTGCCGCCCGACACCATCGCACCGCCCTCGGCGAACACCAGCGGGTTGTCGGTCACCGCATTCGCCTCGCGCATCAGCACCTGGGTGGCGTGGCGCATCTGGTCCAGGCACGCGCCCATCACCTGCGGCTGGCAGCGCAGGCAATAGGGATCCTGCACGCGATCGTCGCCTTCCAGGTGCGAGCGGCGGATCGCACTGCCCTCCATCAGGGCCCGGTACGCCGCGGCGCAGTCCACCTGGCCCGGCTGGCCGCGCACCGCATGGATGCGCGGATCGAAGGGACCGTCGCTGCCGCGCGCCGCGTCGAGTGTCAGGGCGCCGGTGATCACCGCCGACTCGAAGAGCCTTTCCAGGCCGAGCAGCGCGTCGATCGCGAGCGCGGTCGAGACCTGCGTGCCGTTGATGAGCGCCAGGCCTTCCTTCGCGCCGAGCCGCAGCGGCCGCAGCCCTGCCCGCTCCAGCGCCTGGTCGCCCGGCATGCGCTGACCGTCGTGGAAAGCCTCGCCTTCCCCGATCAGGGGGAGGCACAGGTGCGCCAGCGGTGCGAGGTCGCCGGACGCGCCGACCGAGCCCTGGCAGGGGATCACCGGCACCACGCCGCGGTTGTAGAGCGCAAGCAGCCCGTCGACCACTTCCTCGCGCACGCCGGAGTAGCCGCGCGCCAGGCTGGCCGCCTTGAGCAGCAGGATCAGGCGCACCACGCGCCCGGACAGCGGCTCGCCCACGCCGACCGCGTGCGAGCGCAGCAGTTTCAGCTGCAGCAGCGCGAGGTCATCGTGCGCGATTCGCTGCGTGGCCAGCTTGCCGAACCCGGTGTTGACGCCATAGACAGGCGCCTCGCCGGAGGCGGCGCGCCGCACCAGCTCGGCGCTGGCACGGATGGCGCCACGGCAGCGCGGATCGAGCTGCACCGGATGCCCGGGGCCGGTGGACAGGCGGCGCAGCTGGGGCAGCGTGATCTCGCCGGCGACGAGGGTTTCCCGTTCCTGCACGCTCACTCCACCATCGGGAGTTGCAGGCCATGCTCGCGCGCGCACTCCCGGGCGATCTCGTAGCCGGCATCGGCGTGGCGCATCACGCCGGTGGCCGGATCGTTCCAGAGCACGCGCTCGATCTTCTGCGCCGCGTCGGCCGTGCCGTCGCAGACGATCACCACGCCGGCGTGCTGCGAGTAGCCCATGCCGACGCCGCCCCCATGGTGGAGGCTGACCCAGGAGGCGCCGCTGGCGGTGTTGAGCAGCGCGTTGAGCAGCGGCCAGTCGCTGACCGCATCGCTGCCGTCCTGCATCGCCTCGGTCTCGCGGTTGGGCGAGGCCACCGAGCCGCTGTCGAGGTGGTCGCGCCCGATCACGATGGGCGCCTTAAGCTCGCCGTTCTTCACCATCTCGTTGAAGGCGAGGCCGGCCAGGTGCCTCTCGCCCAGGCCGATCCAGCAGATGCGCGCCGGCAGGCCCTGGAAGCCGATGCGATCCTGGGCCATGTCCAGCCAGCGGTGCAGGTGGCGGTTGCCCGGGAACAGCTCCTTCATCTTCGCGTCGGTCCTGCGGATGTCCTCGGGATCGCCGGACAGGGCCACCCAGCGGAACGGGCCGACGCCGCGGCAGAACAGCGGGCGGATGTACGCCGGGACGAACCCCGGATAGGCGAAGGCGTCGTCCACGCCGAAATCCTGCGCCACCTGGCGCAGGTTGTTGCCGTAGTCGACCGTGGGGATGCCCATGGCGTGGAAGGCCAGCATCGCCCGGACGTGCTCGGCGCAGGACTTTCCGGCCGCCTGCATCAGGCGCGCGTGCTGCGCGGGGTCCTTCTGCGCTGCCTGCCATTCCTCGACCGTCCAGCCGATCGGCAGGTATCCGTTGATCGTGTCGTGCGCGGAGGTCTGGTCGGTGACGATGTCGGGGCGCAGCCCGCCGGCCTGCGCGCGCCGCGCCAGCTCGGGAACGATCTCGGCGGCGTTGCCGCACAGGCCGATGGAGACGGCCTCCTTGCGGGTCGTGTGGTGGCGGATGAGCTCCAGCGCCTCGTCCAGGTCCCCGGCCTGCTTGTCCAGGTAGCGGGTGCGCAGGCGAAAGTCGATGCGCGACTGCTGGCACTCGATGTTGAGCGAACAGGCGCCGGCAAAGGAAGCGGCCAGCGGCTGGGCGCCGCCCATGCCGCCCAGCCCCGCCGTCAGCACCCAGCGCCCGGCCAGGTCGCCGCCGTAGTGCTGTCGCCCGGCCTCGACGAAGGTTTCATAGGTGCCCTGCACGATGCCCTGGCTGCCGATGTAGATCCAGCTGCCCGCCGTCATCTGCCCGTACATCATCAAGCCCTTGCGGTCGAGCTCGTTGAAGTGCTCCCAGGTGGCCCAGCGCGGCACCAGGTTGGAGTTGGCGAGCAGCACCCGGGGGGCGCCGGCGTGCGTGCGGAACACGCCGACCGGCTTGCCCGACTGGATGAGCAGGGTCTCGTCCGGCTGCAGGCGGCGCAGCGATTCCAGGATGGCCTCGAAGCTGGGCCAGTTGCGCGCGGCCTTGCCGATGCCGCCGTAGACGACGAGGGCATCGGGGTTTTCGGCGACGGCGGGGTCCAGGTTGTTCTGGGCCATGCGGTACGCGGCCTCGATCTGCCAGTTGGCGCAGCTCAGCTGCGTCCCCTGCGGGGCGCGCACCGGCCGCGGGCCCGCGGCGAGAAGAGGGGTTTGCGATAGGTCGGACATCGGCGGCTCCGGTTCGGTGGCGAGTTGTCTATACAAGCTGATTTCGTCGAAGAATAGTTGTCTATACAAGTCGTTGTCAATGGGGTATCTTCGGGCCCATGGGAAGAATCGACGTGCCGGTCTACGAGCAGGTGAAGGCCTGGATCCGGCAGCACATCGCCAGCGGCCAGTGGAAACCCGGCGACCCGGTGCCCAGCGAGGCGGCGCTGACGGAACGCTTCGGCATCAGCCGCATGACGGCCAACCGCGCGCTGCGCGAGCTGTCCACGGAAGGGCTGGTCACCCGGGTGCAGGGCTCGGGCACGCGGGTGGCCCAGCTGCACCGCATCTCGTCGCAGCTGGTGATCCGCGACATCCACGAGGAGGTGGCCGAGCGCGGCCATGTGCACGGCACGCGCGTGCTGAAGGTTGCGCAGGAGAAGGCGGGCGCGCAGGTGGCCGAGGCGCTGGGCTTGCGCCGGGGCGCGCGCGTGTTCCATACCGTGCTGGTCCACCTGGAGAACGGCGTGCCCATCCAGTACGAAGACCGCTACGTCAATCCGCAGGCTGCACCCGAGTACCTGCAGACCGATTTCACGCGGGTCTCGCCCACCCTGCACCTGCTGCAGCACGCGCCGCTGACGGAGGCCAGCTACGCCATCGAGGCGTGCCTGCCGAGTGCCGAGGAAGCGAAGGCGCTCGACATCAAGACCGGCGACCCCTGCCTGGCGATGATGCGGCGTACCGTCAGCGGGGCCAACGTGGCGAGCGTCGCGCGCCAGCTCTACCCCGGCACCCGCTACAGCTTCAGCGGGCAGTTCCAGGCATGAGCTGGCAGATGGTTTCCCTGGCCGCGACGCAGCCGCAACCGTGGCGCAATGGCGGCGGCGCCACCCGCGAGCTGCTGGCCTGGCCGACGGCTTCGGAGTGGCGCGTGCGCCTGTCCGTCGCCGAGGTGGCGTCGCCCGGGCCGTTCTCGCGCTTCGAAGGCCTCGAGCGCTGGTTCGCGGTGCTGGAAGGCGCGGGGGTGGTGCTGCGGATCGAGGGGCACGAGCAGCGGTTGACGCGCGCGAGCGAGGCCTTCCGGTTCGACGGCGGCGCGGCGGTGCACTGCGAGCTGCCGGGCGGTGCGACGCGCGACTTCAACCTGATGGCGGCGCCGGGGCACGCGCGGATGCGCCGGTTGCGGAACGAGCTGGCCGTGAGCACGGACGCCCCGGCGTTGCTGGCGCTGTATGCGCACTCGGCGCCGGCGCGGATGGTGCTGGGCGGCCAGGCGGTGTCGGTGCCGGCCTTCCATCTCGCCTGGCGCTTGCAGGACGCGCCCGCCGACGGGCACGTCATGGCCGAAGATGCACTGTGGATGGAGGTCGCGCGATGAAGCTGCAGGTCTGGACCCATGCGCGGATCGCCACGCTGGCCGAAGACGCGCCGCAACCCTACGGCCTGATCGAGGACGGTGCGCTGGCCGTGCAGGACGGGCGCATCGCCTGGGTCGGCCCGCGCGGCGAGCTGCCGCCGCAGTGGCGCAAGGGGGTCATCGTGAACGACGCCGGGGGAGCGCTGATCACCCCGGGGCTGATCGACTGCCACACCCACCTCGTGTACGGCGGCGACCGCGCCGCCGAGTTCGAGGCGCGCCTGAACGGCGCGAGCTACGAGGACATCGCCCGCGCCGGCGGCGGGATCGTCTCCACCGTCAAGGCCACGCGCGCCGCCGACGAGGCGCAGCTGCTCGCGCAATCGCGCCGCCGCCTGCGCGCGCTGCTTGCCGAAGGCGTCACCACGGTGGAGATCAAGTCCGGCTACGGCCTGTCGCTGGAAGCCGAGGCCAAGTGCCTGCGCGTGGCGCGTCGGCTGGGCGAGGTGGAGCGGGTGTCCGTGCGCACCACCTTCCTGGGCGCGCATGCCCTTCCGCCGGAGTTCACCGGGCGCCCGGACGACTACATCGATGAGGTCTGCCGCATGATGCGTGGACTGCATGCGCAGGGCCTGGCGGACGCGGTGGACGCCTTCTGCGAAACCATAGCCTTCAGCACCGCGCAGACCCGGCGCGTGTTCGACCAGGCGCGTGCCCTCGGCCTGCCGGTCAAGCTGCATGCGGAGCAGTTGAGCGACAGCGGCGGTGCCGAACTCGCCGCATCGTATGGCGCGCTCAGCTGCGACCACCTGGAGTGGCTGGGCGAGGCCGGCGCGTGCGCGATGGCAGAGGCCGGCACGGTCGCGGTGCTGCTGCCCGGCGCCTTCTATTTCCTGCGCGACACGCGACTGCCGCCGCTCGCGCTGCTGCGCGAGCATGGCGTGCCGATGGCCGTGTCCACCGACTGCAACCCCGGCACCTCGCCCTGCACCTCGCTGCTGCTGATGCTCAACATGGCTTGCACCCTGTTCCGGCTGACGCCGCAGGAAGCGTTGGCGGGCGTGACGCGCCATGCGGCCAAGGCCCTCGGGCTGGCCGACCGCGGCGTGCTTGCTCCCGGCCTGCGCGCCGACTTCGTGCTGTGGGACGTGCGCAGCCCCGCCGAACTGAGCTACGCGCTGGGGCTCAATCCCTGCCGCGCCACCTTCGTGGAAGGACAAGCGAGATGACCTTTACCCTGAGTCCGGGCAACGTGCCGCTGCTGGTGAGCATTCCCCACCTGGGGACCGGCATCCCGCAGCCCCTGCGGGCCGGCTTCGTGCCGCGCGGCCTGGAGGTGGAGGACACCGACTGGCACCTGGACCGGCTCTATGCCTTTGCCCGCGAACTGGGGGCCAGTGTGCTGCAGGCCACGGTGTCGCGCTATGTGATCGACCTGAACCGGCCGCCGGACGACGCGCCCATGTATCCCGGCGCCTCCAACACCGAGCTGTGCCCGACCCGCTTCTTCACCGGCGAGGCGTTGTACCGGGACGGCCAGGCGCCCTCGCCGGCCGAACGGCTGCAGCGGCGCGCGGCGTACTGGGCCCCCTACCACCAGGCGCTGGAGGGGGAGCTCGCGCGGATCAAGGCGCAGCACGGCTTCGTGCTGCTGTGGGACGCACACAGCATCCGCTCCCAGATCCCCTGGCTGTTCGACGGCCGCCTGCCCGACCTGAACATCGGCACGGCCGGCGGTGCCAGCGCGCATCCGTTCATCACGAATGCCGTGGCGCGGGCGGCCGCCCGCCATCCGCAAGTGACCCACGTGGTGAACGGCCGCTTCCAGGGCGGCTACATCACGCGCCACTACGGCCGGCCGGCCGAGCACGTGCATGCCGTGCAACTGGAGATGTGCCAGTGCCTCTACATGCGCGAGGCGCCGCCGTGGGACTACGACGATGCCCGGGCCGTCGCCATCCAGCCGGTGCTGCGCGACATGGTGCAGGAGGCCCTGTCCGCCTGTCGGAGCCTGTATGCCTGAAGGCCGCCGCTTCTTCGCCGCCCAGGCCTGGATCGCCGGCGGCTGGGCTCGCGACGTGCTGCTGGTGGCGGGCCATGATGGGCGCTGGGCCGAGATGCGTGCCGGCGCCGGCCAGGCGGATCGCGCAGGCGCCGAGGTGCTGCCAGGCCCGGTGCTGCCCGGTGTCGCCAACGGCCACAGCCACGCCTTCCAGCGCGCCATGGCCGGCCTGGCCGAGCTCAGCCCCGCGGGCCGCGATGATTTCTGGAGCTGGCGCGACCGCATGTATGCCGCGGCGCTGCGCATCACGCCGTCGCAGCTGGAGGCGATCGCGACCTTCCTCTACGCCGAACTGCTGCAGGCGGGGTACACGCAGGTCTGCGAGTTCCACTACCTGCACAACGACCTGGACGGCAAGCCCTATGCCGATCCGCTGGAGATGTCGCTGGCCCTGGTGCGGGCGGCCAAGCGCGCCGGCATCGGCCTGACGCTGCTGCCGACGCTGTACATGCGCTCCGGCTTCACGGCCGCAGGCCTGCGCGTGGACCAGCGCCGCTTCGCTTCCACACCGGATTCCGTGCTGCGCATCGCGCAGGCGCTGCGCAAGCTCGGCGCCGACGACACGTCGCTCACCGCCGGCATCGCGATCCACTCGATGCGCGCGGTGGACGCCGGCGCCCTGCGCGAAACCGCCCAGGCCGCGCGCGGGGCCGGCATGCCGGTCCACATCCACATCGCCGAGCAGCAGCTGGAGGTGGACGACTGCATCGCGCAGCACGGCCGGCGCCCGATCGAGTGGCTGCTGGAGCAGGATCTCCTCGATGGCGGATGGAACCTGGTGCATGCAACGCACGCCAGCGTCGCCGAGCTGCACGGCGTGCAACGCAGCGGGGCCGCCATCGTGCTGTGTCCGAGCACGGAAGCGAACCTCGGCGACGGCGTGTTCGACCTGCCGGCCTGGCTGGCGGCCGGCGGCCGCTGCTGCATCGGCTCGGACAGCCACATCACCCGCAGCTGGATGGAGGAGCTGCGGCTGCTGGAGTACTCGGGCCGGCTGGTCCTGCGCCAGCGCAACGTCGCGGCACGGGCGGCGGGCCGGGAGGCCACCGCCGCCGTCCTGTTCGATGCGGCGATCGGCGGCGGTGGGGCCGCCGCGGACCTGCCGCTCGCCGGGCTGGCCGCGGGGCAGCGCGCCGACTTCTGCGTCTTGGATCCGGCTTCGCCGGCGCTGCTGGGCATCCCCGCCGACCGGGTGCTGGATGCCGCGGTGTTCTCGTCGCCCGACGCCAGGGTCGCACGCGTGTTCGTCGGCGGCGCCGAGCCCCGGCCGCCGGCGGCGCATGCCGCTGGTTTCGCGGCCGCGATGCACGCGCTGTGGGGCGGGGTGGCCTGAGCGGCCGCGGAGCCGGTCAGGCGGCGGCCAGCGCCGGGACGCGGCGCAGCTCGCGCGGGCCGAACAGCTCCATGTCCATGCCGGCGTACCGGGCCCGGTACTCGGCCCAAGCGGTCAGGGCCATCATGCCGACGAAGCCACCGGCGACCATCACCGGGTACGCGGCCAGGATTTCCGTCAGCGAGAACTTCCAGTTGAGCGGACGGGCGATGCCCAGCATGGCGGCGTAGAACCAGGACACGCCCGAGACCGATCCGATGAACAGGGCCTTCATGCGGCGGCTGAACGACAGGCCCATCAGGGAACCCGTCTTCTTCAGGTAGGGAAGCACGTACTGCTGGAGCGCCAGGCCGTTGATGGTCAGCAGGCAGACCATCGCGATCTTGGCCTGGAGCTTCGGGTTGGCCAGGATGCCGGCGCCCTTGAGCCAGACGTCGAACCCGACCAGGGCAACTCCGGTGATCCACAGTGCGATCAGGGCCCGTGACACGACGGTGTGCAGGCTTGTGAAGTGCGCCGGGTCGGTCCGGTCGTCACTGGAGCGCAGCAGGCGGCGCACCATGTCGAGATCGCCCATGAACACCGTGCCGATGGCGACGCAGCATGCGATCAGGTGGATGTAAACGATGCCCATCCGAATGAAATCGGTTTCCATGTCTCAGTTCCTCTACAGGTGGAATTGGCAGGTTCTCGACCAGGGCGTCGCCAGCTAGGGCAATGGGTCAAGACTGGTTCGGGCGGTTGCGTCCCGAGGGCCGAAATGTGGGGCCAAACGAGCAGGTTCGAACTTTGCGTTGAAACCCGATGTAGTGCCGAGGTTCGGGGCGACACGGCCGAGCAAGCGGTGTGCGGTCGAGCAGGAAGCCACCAGATACCGTCCGATGGGCTGGAGCGGCAAAGTCACCTGCCCGCAGTGCGCCAGCGAACATGGATGCACTCTGAGACCAATCCACGGTCGGGAATGGATGTCGGACGCCGACTACCCACACGTCAAGTGCCGCTGACAAACTCATCAGCGAAAGCTGACAGCCAAGTTGAGCGACACCGCGCCAGGCGGCGTCAGTCCAGAAGGGCCGTACCCAGCAGCATGCCAATGAACCCCACCAGCATCGGCACGAAAGCCAGAAGAATCACCATCCTCGGCTGCAACGCGACATAACCGTTGCCCAAGCTGCCCAGCGCCGCCAGCAGGCCGTAGGCCGATCCCAGCGTCAGCACGACAAAGCCCAGGAACCCGGCCTGGATGGCTGCGGCAGCAATGCCTCCCAGAAAACCTCCGAGGGCCATCACGAACAAGGGCGCCTCCAGGCGCATCGGTTCTGATCTCCCGGTCGAATCCAGCGAAATGCCGACGCACGTGCCGCGCCGGGGCCCTGCTTGATCTTCTTTCACGTCCAAGTCTCTCAACATGCGGGGAGGTTCTCACCTCATCGCAGCAAGCGCAACCAGGATCTGCGGCTCAGTTTCATTCGTGCGACGGTGCGGGCTCACTCCAGGTTCCTCCTGGAACTGCCGTAGGACTCGAACGAGCAACTGCCGCTGGAAGAACCCGGTGACCGCCACGCTCAACCGGGCAACTTCGGCTTCGAGGCGCACAGCCTGGCGGATCGGCGACCAGCGAACCAACCGCGTCCGACAGATCAGGAGGCATCGGAGCCAACAACGCCCCATGGCCCCCGTCGGGCCCTCGCGCCTGTCGCCCATTGCGAAGACAACCTGAAGAGGGCCGAACGAGGCGGGTCAAGGTCCATCAGCCGACCCTCCTGCGACTGGCAGGGACACGACGGAAGCCGGCTCTCCGCTGCCTACAATGCGCGTCCCTCGCATTTCCCCAGTCCCGCATTCCTCGATGGACATCGTCGTCAACGAAACAATCAAGGCCTACATCGATCCGCTGACGCCTGAGGAGTACCGTGCGCTCGAGCGCAGCATCCTGGCCGAGGGCTGCCGCGACGCGTTGGTGCTCTGGGGCAACATGCTGGTGGACGGCCACAACCGTTACGCCATCTGCCGCCAGCATGACGTGCCGTTCCAGACGGTGCAGAGCACTCGCTTTGGCTCGATCGAAGATGTGCACCTCTGGATGATCGACCAGCACCTTGGCCGCCGCAGCCTGTCGGACTTCCAGCGCGGCGTGCTGGCCTTGCGCAAGCGCGAGATCGTTGCCGAGCGGCTGTCGCGAACGTCTCCGGAAGCTGGCCCTGAGGCGTCAGCTGCCAAGGCGGCGACTGCTGAAGCTTCTGCGGCTGCTGCACCCGCCGGCGAGGTGCATGAGACCACGCGGGAGGCCCTTGCCCGGGTGGCCCGTCTGAGCAGCAGCCGGGTGATGCAGATCGAGAGGATCCAGAAGCAGGCCGTGCCCGAGGTGGTCGCGGCCGTCAAGGCGGGTGAGATCTCGATCAATGCCGCGGCGACGGTCGCCAGCTTGCCCCGGGAAGAGCAGGTGGCCGCGGCCACCGGCGGCAAGGAGGAGCTGAAGCAGGCGGCCAGGCGCGTGCGCGAATCGCGCAAGACTCTGGCCGTCGAGCCGCCGCCTCGGCATGTCGAGACTGCGGTGGAGGGCGAGGACACGATCGAATCGCTGCGTCAGCGCGTAGCCGTGCTTGCGGCGGAGAACATGCGGCTGCGCGAGCAGTTGGCGCAGTTGCAGCGCGAGGCCTGAGCGCGCCGCTCAGGACTTCGCCGGCCGGAGACGACTTGGCGGTCAGGCCGCGTGCAGGTGCTTTCCCACCAAGCCGGTCATCTCGAACATGGTGACCTCGCGTTTGCCCATCACCGCCATGAGCTTTTCGTCACAAACGATGTTGCGCTTGTTGGCAGGGTTCTGCAGGTTGTGAGCCTTGATGTACTCCCACAGCCGCTTCGTGACTTCGGTCCGTGGCACGGCCTCGGGGCCGATCACCGCGGCCAGTTCGGGGCTCGGTTTCAGCGCCTTCATGAAGGCGGAGTTCTTCTTGGGCGTTTCGGCTTGCGTCATCGGCAGTCAGGTGGTCAAAGCCGGGCAGCATACTCGCAAGCGGTCGACAGATCTGAGACCCGCACTCAAGCAGCCGCGCCGTCTCTCAGCAATTTCGTGGCAGCCGCTCAATGCGGCGTGCTCTTCTTCTCACCGTGCTTGTTCGGCCCCGTCGGCCCATTCGAGCGCGACGCCTTCTTGGCTGCGGCCTTCTCGGACACGGCGCCGCTGGAGCGGCTCTTGCTCTTGGTCGACTGCGTCTTGCCTCCCCTGGAGGCCTTGGTCGTTTGCGGCATTGCTGTCTCCTTCCACTCGGCTGGACCATCCGGCCTCACGCCATCTTGGCGCTTGCCCGCACGTCGCGTGTGCGGTGCGGAGAGTAATGGACGTAGGACGACGCTGCGCCTACGCCGCGCCTGTCGACCCTGGTGCGGCTCGAGCATCTTCATCACTGCATCCCACCGAAGCCGGCTTCATCAGGGCGCAGCTTGGTTCCTGCCGAGCCGGCGCTCTATCGCACTCAGGACAGCGGACGCGTGAGATAGACGAGCTCGCGGCCGATGACGGCCTTGCGCGTCGGCATAAAGATCGTGCAACCGTCGCACGGCGAGCGGATCTCGCGTTCGCCATCGGTCGCGATCAACTCCCCGCGCGCGAATGTTTCCAGGCCGACCACCGGGCGCGAGAACTGCACGTGCCCATGCTGCACGACTTCGGTCGACAGCAGCTCGTAACGCCGTGTCGCAGCGGGGGGCGCCCAGTCCGGGGCCGCGTCGATCAGCCCGAAGTGCGCGATGAATCGCAGGGTGACCTCGACCGCGAGCTCGCCGGTGGCTTGCAGGAAGTGCTGGCCGCATTCCGCGACGAGCGCAACGGAGTCCGAGTGCGGATCGCCGTGGCGGCCGTGCTGGATGACCGGCGTGCCGGTGCCCAGGCCATCCGGCATCACGAGGTGAATGGCCGGCACACCGATGGCGGTGGCGGCGCGCTCATTGCGGTCGAAAGCCGGGTACACCCAGAAAGGTTCGACCGGCTGCGAGGTCGAATGCATGTCAAGGATGTGGTCCGCCGCCGCAAGCACTGGCCGGAGCTCGCGCGCACGCCGCAGTTCGGGGCTGATCCCGCCGCCTTCGAGCCAGTCCGGCGACCAGATGCGGTTCATGTTGTGCACCAACTGCCGGCTGGCGAACGGGTCGTCTTGCGAGAACGACTCGTACGCCTCGACATTCGCGAAGCTCACGGTGAGCACGCCGCGCAGCGGCCGCACTTCGCGGTCGAGCAGATGCGTCGCGGCGACCATC
Source organism: Ramlibacter sp. Leaf400 (assembly GCF_001424545.1). Lineage (GTDB taxonomy): Bacteria > Pseudomonadota > Gammaproteobacteria > Burkholderiales > Burkholderiaceae_C > Ramlibacter. Next base: position 311,363 of record NZ_LMQL01000012.1, read on the forward strand.
CCGCAGAACTCGTTGCCGTGCGTGAGCGCGTTGACCAGTACGTGCGGCCCGGGGCGTCCCGAGTCGAAGCGGTGCACGTAGGGAATGCCGGTGTTGCCTGTCCTGTACGGGGCCAGGTCGCGCGGCAGGAGTTCGAGCGTGGGAGTGGTTTCTGTCATTCGGGTCAGGTATCCGTGCGCAGGACGAACGTTCGTTCAACCGAACGTGAATGCATAGGCCCGCACGCCGGGATCGAGGAACTCTATCTCGAACAGCCTCTCGGCGGCGGACGGCTGCTGGCGCACCAGCTGGTACAGCCGATGACCGTCGATGAGGCCCATGCCGCTGGCATCGAGGTCGCTGCCGCCGCCCGGGCCGGGCGCCTGGCCATCGAGCCTCACGCGAAAGCGCACCGGACGGCCGTCCTCGGCAGGCCCCAGCACCAGGTGGAGGTCGCGGGCCTTGAAGCGGTAGGCGATGCGTCCTCCGGCGCGCTGCAGTTGCGCATCCTCCTCGCCGACCTTCCATTGGCCGGCAAGCGTCCATTCGTTGAGGCCCAGGACCGGCGCCGGCGAGTACTCGTGCGTGCGTCCCGCGCGCAGGCCGCCGCTCGCGGCCCGGAATCCCTCGCTGCGCGAGGCGCCGACGTAGGTCTCGGGTGAGGCCGGGGGCATCGGGCCGGGCGCGGCTTGCGTTCCTTCGCCCTGCGGCGCGACGAGATCGGTGGGCACGTTCTTGCGGCCGGCCTCGCGCAACAGCTGCTGGATGACGCGTTCGGCGTCCTCGTAGCCGCCTTCGCCCACCTGCCGGCTGCGCACGCGCCCGGACGCGTCGACGAAATGGAGCGAAGGCCAGGCCCTGACGCCGAACGCCTGCCAGATGGCGCGATTGCTGTCCACCGCGACCGGGAAGGTGATGCCCAGCCGCGCCGCGGCGCGCTGCACGTTCGCCGGCCGGTGCTCGAAACCGAATTCGGGCGTGTGCACCCCGACCACGACGAACCCCAGGTCGCGGTACTTGTCCGACCAGGCGCGGATGTAGGGCAGGGTGCGCAGGCAGTTGATGCAGGAGTAGGTCCAGAAGTCCAGCAGCACGACCTTCCCGCGCAGCGACTCGGGCGCGAGCGGTGGCGAGTTGACCCAGGACACCGCCGCGCCCAACGACTGGAATGGCGACGACGAGGGGGTGGATGGCGCGGCGGCCCGTGCGTCGCCGCCGCCCCAGTGGACGCAGGTCGCCGCGATGGCCAGGGCCAAGAGTGCGGCCGGCCACCGGCGGAACAGGCTGCGCCAGCGGGGCGCGATCGGGCTTGGATTCATGAGGGCATCTCCTTCGCGGCGGATGACGGGTCGTCCGTTCCTGGTCTCAGTCGGTCGCCACCTCGTACTTTCCCCGCGCCACGTTCTCCAGGTTCGTCCCTTCGATCCGGATCAGCCGCGTGGGGCCGCCACGGCTCGGCGCGTGGACCGCGCGTCGTTGTAGAGGTGGGCATCCCCGGGGCGCAGCACATAGCTGCGCAGCCGTCGCACTTTCCCTGCGGCGCCGGCGGCGGGCGGCTGCACGACCTGGAAGTCGGTCATCGTCGTTTCGCCTTCGGCCTGTCCGTAGATCGCCCACGACGGGCCGTGGTCGTGCGGCCCCCCTTCCTTGGCGTCCTGGTACTCATGGCCGAGGATGCAGAAGCCGAGGTCGCGGTCCTCGTGGAGGATCTTGCGTTCCGGCATGCCACCGGCGAACTGTGCGCGTACGAACTCCTCGTCGCGCAGCGCCCGGCCGAGCAGGGCCGCGACCTGCGCGCGGCCGGCGGGCGACCCGTCCGCCAGGAGCAGGCTGTGGCATTCGCGGGCCAGGGCATCGAGTGTCATGGTCATGTGATTCTCCTTGAGTGGTTCTGGCAGGATAGAAGTTCAAGTCCACTTGAAGTCAAGGGGTTGCCCATGGATATCGCGGAGGTCGCGAAGCGTTCCGGCGTGCCGGCTTCCACGCTGCGCTTTTATGAGGAGAAGGGGCTGATCGCCTCGGTCGGCCGTGATGGCCTGCGGCGACGGTTCTCGCCGGGCGTGCTCGAGCAGCTGGCGCTCATTGCCCTGGCGCGCTCGGCCGGCTTCTCGCTCGGCGAGATCCGTTCGATGTTCTCGCCGGGGGGCCGGCCGAGTCTCGATCGGCAGATGCTGGCCGCGAAGGCGGACGAGATCGAGCGGACCATCCGGCGGCTGCAGGCCGTGAGCAAGAGCCTGCGGCATGCGGCGGTCTGCCCCGCGGCCAGCCATTCGGACTGCCCGACGTTCCAGCGACTGCTGCGCACCGCGGCGGCTGGAGCACGGCAGGCGGCCGGCAGCGGCAGGAAGCGGAGGGTCGCGGAGCCTGCGTGACTTCAGCAGAGCGCTACTCGGCCTGACAGAAGGCCTGCGATGGTGCCGCCATCGGAGGTCCCGTGCGGTTGCACGTCCCCGTGCTACTATGCGTTGGCTGGACGTTCAACAGATCGTCGTTCTCTAGGTCTCTTCTCCCTCCGCTGGCATGGCAATCCAGCGCGACGTTGTCGAATCCCCTCCGATGTTCTCTGGCGTTGTGCACCGCACGGCATGTTGCCGCGCGGCATTTCCTCAATGGAGACATCATGGGAAACAAACTCTACGTGGGCAACCTGCCCTATTCCTACAGCGACAGCGACATGGAACGCGCGTTCAGCGCATTCGGATCCGTCAACAGCGCCAAGGTCATCATGGACCGCGATAGCGGACGGTCGAAGGGCTTCGGCTTCGTCGAGATGTCGTCGCCCGAGGAGGCGAATGCCGCCATCGGCGGAATGCACGGCCAGGATGTGGGCGGCAGGGACATGGTCGTCAATGAGGCCAAGCCGATGGAGTCGCGTGCTCCGCGCACGGGTGGCTTCGGCGGGGGCCAGCGCTACTGACCCCAGGCATCATCTGCCTCCGAGCCCGCGGTCTGCGGGCTTTTTTTTTGGCCATGGTGGCCGCTCATTCGCGGATATTCGCGGTGCGCACGATGCGCTCGTAGCGGCTCTGCTCGCTCTTCACGAACGCGCCGAAGTCCGCGGCACTGCCGCCGCCGGGGATGATGGCCTGCTCCGCGAACTTGGCGCGCACGTCGGGCATCTGCAGCACTCTGTTCATCTCGGTGCTGAGCCGCTCGATCACCGGCGCCGGCGTGCCCGCGGGCGCGAAGATGCCGATCCATGCGGTCATTGCCAGGTCCTTGAAGCCCGGCAGCTCCGTGATCGAGGGCACCTCCGGCAGCGCCGGCAGGCGGCGCGCGTCGGTGACCGCCAAGCCCTTGACCTTCTTGCTGCCGACCAGCGGCACCGCCGAGCCCGTGGGCAGGATGGCCAGGTCCACCTGGTTGCCGATCAGGTCGGTGATCGCCTGTGCACCGCCGCGGTAGGGCACATGCACCAGGCGGAAGCCGGCCTGCTGCTGGAAGCGCTCCATCGCGAGGTGCAGTACGGTGCCGATGCCCGAGGTGGCGTAGGTGAGCTTGCCGGGATTGGCTTTCGCGAGCGCGATCACCTCCTGGAAAGACGAGGCGGCCAGGCCCGGGCGGCCCATGATGACCAGCGGCAGCGTGCTGAGCATGCCCACGGGCGCGAAGTCGCGCTGCGTGTCGTACTTCACGGCCGGCGGATTGACGTACTGCGCGATGGCGGCGGGGCTGTCCACCGCCATGAGGAGGGTGTAGCCGTCGGGCGCGGCCTGTGCGGCTTTCTGCGTGCCGATGGTGCCGCCACCGCCGCCCACGTTGTCGACCACGACCGACTGGCCGATCTGCTGGCCCAGCTTCTGCGCGAAGAGGCGCCCGATGCCGTCGGTTCCGCCACCCGCGGTGAAGGGCACGATCAGCGTGATGGGCTTGGCGGAGGGCCAGGCGGGTTGCGCGAGGGCGGAAGTTGCGGCGATCAGCCCGAGCGCGCCCAGCACGACGGAGCGACGAAGGTTCTGGGTCATGGGGAAATCCAGGGAAGGGGCGCGGGAGGGGAGTCTCACTCAGGCGGCCGGGAAATGCTGCTCCACCAGCGCATCGAAGCGCGCGGTCCAGTCGGCACGCCAGCGTTCGCGCCGGGGAGCGTCGATCCAGGCGCCGTCCAGGCCGTTGTGCATGAGGCCGCGGAGGCCTTGGATGCTGCAGCCGAACTGTTCGACCATCATGCTCCAGGCCTGCGTGGGCGAGATGTTGTGCAACGTCGGGTCGTCGCTGTTGGGGTGGACCTTCAGGCCCAGCGCGAGCATGCGGCGGATGGGGTGGTCCAGCGCCCAGCGCTCGGGTGCCAGCGTGCGCAGGTAGTAGGAATTGGCCGGCACGATGGTGAACACGATCCCGCGTTCCAGGCATTGCTGCACCAGCTCGGGCCGGTCGACCACCGTGTAGCCGTGGTCGATGCGGTCCACGCCCAGCGTGTCGAGGGCCGTCTGCACATGCGTCCAGGGCATCCCGTATTCGCCGGCATGCGCCGTCGTGCGAAGGCCGGCGCGACGCGCGGCAGCATAGGCCGACGCGAAGAGTTCGGGTGGGCCCAGCGCCTCGCGATAGTCGATGCCGATGCCGGGCACCTCGTCGCGGCGCGCGGCCACCATCCACGCGACCATCTCATCGGCCTCGGCCGGCGGCGCCTCGCGGTCGATGGCGGGCACGAGGCGACCGACGATGCCGAGGTCGCGTTCGGCGTCGTTCGCGGCCTGCACGATCGCGTCCTGCAACACGCGGTACGACAGGCCCGAGTGCCTGACGACACCCGTGGGGTTCCAGAAGAACTCGGCGTAGAGGACGTTGTGCGCGCGCGCGTCCTCCAGGTATTCACGGGTGAGCCGGTAGAGATCGTCGGGGCGTCGCAGGACGTGCCTCTCCAGCGCGCGCAAGCCCGGGATCGCCCCCTGGCGCTTCTCGCCGTGGGCGAACAGCCCATCGATCTGCTCGGGCCCGAAGCCGCCCTCGCGCCGGGCGAGCTCATGGAAGGTGGCCTGCCGGATCGCGCCCAGCAAGTGGCAGTGCAGTTCCACCTTGGGCAGCGCCCGGCAGAAGGCCTGCAGGGCGGGGCCCTGAGCGGCCGCATCGGCCGCGGGAACGAATGGGTCTGTCAACACGGTGGAACTCGTCTCTCGGGCGAGGGGGCGGCGGGGCGCACGGGGATTGTCCGCCACGCCGTTCAGCCGGGTCGCAAGCCCGTCCGGCGGCTCAGCCGCGGACGGTCTGGACCCGGATGCGGATTGCTGTAACCTCCCAGCCCAAGCCGCACAGCTGAGCTTGCAACGCAGGCAGCACCTGCCTCAGTTTGGCGGCCGCGGCGTTGCCTTCCACCAGCAGGCACCAGCCCGTGCCCTCGATGGGCCCGGCCTTGACTGCGGATCGCAGCCCTGCGGGGAGCAAAGATTCAATCGCGCGGAGCCGTTCACCGGACTCCCGTGCCAGCTCCGCCAGTCTCGCCAGCGTGGGCGAGCCTTCGGCGGCCTGCTGCACGGTGACGGGGTGGAGATTGCGGTTCACGTGCGGGAAGGAGGAGCGAGTGCATTTCATTATCACGGATGCCTGGCTGGCCAAGAGCCGCGCCGTCCACCTGAGCGGCACGCGGCTGGTGCTGGCCCTGCTGGGCCTGGCCATGCTGCTCACGCTCCTGGTCGCCTTGCTGTACCACTGGGTCTTCCTCAAGGGGGCGCGCGAGGGCTGGCCGGTGGTCGGCACCCTGGTGCGGCTGGTGGTCAAGGACGAGATCGAGCAGCGCGACCGCTACATGCGAGAGAACATCGATGCGATGGCGCGCAAGCTCGGCGAGATGCAGGCCAAGCTGGTGCAGCTGGAAGCGCTCGGCGAGCGGGTTTCGGGCCTCGCGGGCGTGAACCCGGCCGAGATCAAGGCCGCGCCCGGCCGCGGCGGCACGCTGGTGTCGGGCCGGCCGATCACGATGGAAGAGCTGCGCAGCACCCTCACCGAGCTGGACGCGCTGACCGACCAGCGCGCCGACCTGCTCACCCTGGCCGAGTCGCGCCTGTTCGACCAGCGCGTTCGCAAAATGATGGTGCCCACCCAGCATCCGGTCAGCAGCGGCCCGGTGGGGTCGGCCTTCGGCTGGCGCATCGACCCCTTCACCGGCCGCTCGGCCCTGCACACCGGGCTGGACTTCCAGGCCGACACGGGCACCTCCATCCTAGCCGCCGCCGGTGGGGTGGTCGTGGCCCAGGAGCCGCATCCGGCCTACGGCAACATGGTCGAGGTCGACCACGGCAACGGCCTGGTCACGCGCTACGCGCACGCCTCGCGGACGCTGGTGCGCAAGGGCGACCTGGTCAAGCGCGGCCAGAAGATCGCCGAAGTCGGGTCCACCGGCCGCTCGACCGGGCCGCACCTGCACTTCGAAGTGCTCCTCGACGGCATCGCCCAGGACCCGCAGAAGTTCCTCAACGCCGGCGCCCACCTTCCCGGCATGGCCTCCGGCCGGCTCGCCGCCTCGACGCGGCGGTAAAATCTTTCGCTTTGCCGACCGGCCGCTGCTTGCATCGGCCGGCGGGCACCCCCAACTGCTGCAGCACCTAAGGATTGCGCTGCCCTGCCAGGCCCCCGGGGCCGGCAGGGCAGCATCGCGTTCATGGCCAAGAACTTCCTGACCCAGATTTTCGGATCCCGCAACGACCGGTTGCTCAAGCAGTACCGCCGCGTGGCGGACCAGATCAATGCCCTGGAGCCGCAGCTCGAGAAGCTGAGCGACGACCAGCTGCGCGCCAAGACCCAGGAGTTCAAGGACCGCGTCGCCAAGGGCGAGACGCTGGATGCGCTGCTGCCGGAAGCTTTCGCCGTCGTGCGCGAAGGCTCCAAGCGCATCATGAAGATGCGCCACTTCGATGTTCAGCTGCTGGGCGGCATGGGCCTGCACAACGGCAAGATCGCCGAGATGCGCACCGGCGAAGGCAAGACGCTCACCGCCACCCTGCCGGTGTACCTCAATGCGCTGGCCGGCCGGGGCGTCCACGTGGTCACGGTCAACGACTACCTGGCCAACCGCGACGCCCAGTGGATGGGCAAGCTCTACAACTTCCTGGGCCTGTCCGTCGGCGTGAACCTGCCGCAGATGCCGCGCGAGGAGAAGCAGGCGGCCTACCGCTCGGACATCACGTACGGCACCAACAACGAGTTCGGCTTCGACTACCTGCGCGACAACATGGTGTACGAGCCGGCCGACCGCGTGCAGCGCGGCCTGAGCTACGCCATCGTCGACGAGGTGGACTCGATCCTGATCGACGAGGCGCGCACGCCGCTGATCATCAGCGGCCAGGCCGAGGACCACACCGACCTGTACGTCGCCATGAACCAGATGGTGCCGCTGCTGCAGCGCCAGGAAGGCGAGGCCGACCCGCGCACCGGCGAAGGCGTCATCAAGCCGGGCGACTTCACGGTGGACGAGAAGACCCACCAGGTCTACCTCACCGAGCAGGGCCACGAGAACGCCGAGCGCATCCTCTCCGGCCTGGGCCTGATCCCCGAAGGCGCGACGCTGTACGACCCGGCCAACATCACGCTGATGCACCACCTGTACGCGGCGCTGCGGGCCAAGCACCTGTACCACCGCGACCAGCACTACGTGGTGCAGCCTGGCGAGAACGGCCAGATGGAAGTGGTCATCGTCGACGAGTTCACCGGCCGCCTGATGTCAGGCCGCCGCTGGAGCGACGGCCTGCACCAGGCCGTCGAGGCCAAGGAAGGCGTGCCGATCCAGCCGGAAAACCAGACGCTGGCGTCCATCACCTTCCAGAACTACTTCCGCCTGTACGGCAAGCTGGCGGGCATGACCGGCACGGCCGACACCGAGGCCTACGAGTTCCAGGAGATCTACGGCCTGGAGACGATGGTGATCCCGCCCAACCGGCCGAGCCGCCGCGACGACCAGCTCGACCGCGTCTACAAGACCACGCGCGAGAAGTACCAGGCCGCCATCCTGGACATCAAGGAGTGCCACGAACGCGGCCAGCCGGTGCTGGTGGGCACGACGTCGATCGAGAACTCCGAGATCATCGACGAGCTGCTCATCAAGGAAGGCCTGCCGCACCAGGTGCTCAACGCCAAGCAGCACGCGCGCGAAGCCGAGATCGTGGCCCAGGCGGGGCGGTCCAAGATGATCACCATCGCCACCAACATGGCCGGCCGCGGCACCGACATCGTGCTGGGCGGCAACGTGGAGAAGGCGATCGAGGCCCTGGAGGCCGACGAGTCCGTCGACCCCGCCGACAAGCAGCAGCGCATCGCCGAGATGCGTGCGCAATGGCAGAAGGAACACGAGTTCGTGGTGCAGCAGGGCGGCCTGCGCATCATCGCCACCGAGCGGCACGAGTCCCGCCGCATCGACAACCAGCTGCGCGGCCGCTCGGGCCGCCAGGGCGACCCCGGCTCCTCGCGCTTCTACCTGAGCCTGGACGATCCGCTGATGCGCATCTTCGCGGGCGACCGCGTCAAGGCCATCATGGACCGCCTCAAGATGCCCGACGGCGAGGCGATCGAGGCCGGCATCGTCACCCGCAGCATCGAGAGCGCGCAGCGCAAGGTGGAGGCGCGCAACTTCGACATCCGCAAGCAGCTGCTGGAGTACGACGACGTCGCCAACGACCAGCGCAAGGTGATCTACCAGCAGCGCAACGACATCATGGACGCGGGCGACCTGTCCGCCCAGATCGCGGCGCTGCGCGAAGGCTGCTTCACCGACCTGGTGCACCAGTACGTGCCGCCGGAATCGGTGGAGGAGCAGTGGGACGTGGCCGGCCTGGAAAAGGTGCTGGCGGACGACTGGGGCATACAACTGCCGCTGCAGCAGCGCGTGCAGGAGTCCAGCGCCATCACCGACGAGGACATCCTCGAGACGGTGATCAAGGCCGCCAACGAGGCCTTCGACCAGAAGGTGACCGAGATCGGCCAGCAGAACTTCACGCAGTTCGAGCGCGTCGTGCTGCTCCAGAGCATCGACACGCACTGGCGCGAGCACCTGTCGGCGCTGGACTACCTGCGCCAGGGCATCCACCTGCGCGGCTACGCGCAGAAGCAGCCCAAGCAGGAGTACAAGCGCGAAGCCTTCGAGCTGTTCGGCCAGCTGCTGGATTCGGTCAAGAACGAGGTTTCCCGCATCCTGATGACGGTCAAGGTGCAGTCCGGCGAGCAGCTCGACCAGGCGGCCGAGGACCTGGAGGAGCGCGCCGAGCGCATTTCCAACGTCACCTACACCGCGCCCAACGAGAGCGGCGAGGCCGAGAGCCGGCTCGACGAGTCCACGGCCGTCCGCACCGCGGTGGCGGCCGCCGCCGCGGGCACGGCTTCGATGCCGCGCGTGGGCCGCAACGATCCATGCCCCTGCGGCAGCGGCAAGAAGTACAAGCAGTGCCACGGCAAGCTGGCCTGAAGCCCGCTGGCCAAGGACTTGGTGCCTGTCCCCCCTGTCAGGACTGACAGGGGTGCTGTCCCGCCGGGGCGCGGGTTCCTCTTCAATCGGCCTTCAATGCAAGGCCCGACCAGGACGTCGTCAGGAGTCGATGCGCCGCTGCGGCTGGCGGGCCAGCCAACGGCTGTAGCCTGCATCGCCCAGGCCCTGGACGTCCAGCGGGAACCAGGCCGCGAAGGCGCTGCCCGCCTCGTCGAGCGGCAGCGCGTCGGCCACCTGCGGCGGACGCCGCAGCGATTGGCTCACTTCCAGGTCGACCAGCTTGCGGCCGGCCCGCACGTCGGCCACGACGTCGGCGCCCAGGCCTTCGAGCTGCGCCAGTTCCGCCAGGGCCGGCAGTCCGATGCCGGTCTCCAGCTGCATCCAGCTGGCGGCGCCGTCGGCATCCAGGCCGATCACGCCGAACGGGTCGCCGATGACCACGTGCTCCACCCAGTGTCGCGCGGCCAGCGCGCCCAGCCGGCCCGCCACCGCCGGGTCGCGCAGCAGCGTGGCCTGCTCGGGCCGCAGCGTGGCGCGCCAGGTCTGGGCGTGGCTGGGGTGCGGCGTGCCCTGCAGGCGCTCCAGCACGTCCACCAGGCGCGCCTCGATGTCGGCCGTCTGCTTGGGGATGAACTGCTGGATCAGGCCGGCGTTGAAGGCGTCGATGGCGACCTGGTCGTCGGCCTGGCCGGTGAGCAGCACGCGCGCCCCCGGCCAGTCGGCCAGCGCGTCGAGCGCCTGCAGGCCGTCCATCTCCGGCATCGAGTAATCCACCACGAACACGCGCGTGAGGGAGAAGCGCTCGGTCTGCCGCGCCCAGTACTCCAGGATCTGCGGCACCAGCGGCCGGCCGGCGCGCCACTGGTCCACCAGCTGCTGCTGGCTCCAGGTGTCGGCTTCCCAGAAGGGGAGTTCCTGCTGCAGCTGGCGGATGCATTCGCGCGGCTGCACGAAGAGCCGGGCGCGCCACTTGCGCGGCAGCATCAGGGCCAGCATCTCCAGGTAGTCGGGATCGTCGTCGAGGAAGACGATCGTGCCGGGCCGGTTGAACAGCGGAAAGCTCATGCGGCCCGACCCCGCGTCCCCGCACGCACCGCGCCCGCCGCACTCCCGCCCCGCAGACGGGTCGGTGCGCGTGTCGCGACGGCAGGCGGGGAATGGATCATGGAAGGGGAGTCGACCTCAGCCTGTGGCACATGGAGCTGCTATTGTCTCAGCCCGGTACGAAACCACGACCGTGTCGATGTCGAACCCTGCTAATTTTGACAGCTCCGACCTCGACACGGTCCTGAGCGAATGGGTCAGTGCCCTGCGCGAGTCCTCGGTCGAGGCGATCGTGGTCCTCGGCCCCGACCCCTTCGGCACCAGCGACGACCGGCAGGTGGTCGCGGTCCACCCGCCCGGCCTGGCCACCGCGGCCCGCGCGCTCGCCGAGAGCCACGACTTCGGCGCGCGCTGGCGCGACTCCGACGCGCCCCTGGTGGCCTGGCAGTACATCGCCAAGGCCGACCACCACTCGGCCGGCCGCTGGCGGCTGCTCTGGCTGGCGCACGGCTTCCAGACGGTGGTGCGGGTCGAGTTCCCTTTGCCGGCCGGCCGCGCCTTCGAATGCTTCATGTTCAGCCCGCGCGAACTCAACGACCGGGCCGAGGCGGCCTCGCTGGTGTGGTCGGCGCTGAACGTCTGGCCGGTGGTGCGGCGCTGCATCGCGGACGAACGCTCCACGCTCAGCCCGCGCGAGCGCGAATGCCTGGTGCTGGCCTTCCGCGGCCTCACGGCAAGGGAAAGCGCGCAGCAGCTGTCCTGCTCGGAGCGCACCGTCAACTACCACCTGGCCAACGCCATGGGCAAGCTGAAGGTGGACAGCAAGCTGGCCGCCATCCAGCGCGCGTGCTGGCTCGGCGCGATCTGAGCCGCCGGCCGCGCACCCGATTGGAGCGACAGCCGCCCGAGGCGGTATATTGGCGCCCACTCCCGCCCGCCCTCCGCCCCATGGACTCTTCCGAAGACCGCACGGCTTCCCTGATGACGCCGGCCAAGCTGGCGCAGGTCGCGGCCAAGGCCCGCGCCCCGGTCTCGCCGGCCGCCTTCCTGGACCAGATGGCCGCCGATGCCGGCCACCAGCACGTGCGGCGCCTGTCCGAGCTGCGGGTCGACCTGCAGCGGCAGGCCGTCGCCTCGCGGGCCGCGGCGTTCCAGCCGTTGCTCGAGGGCCTGGCCCAGGTGCTGCCCACGCTGGATTTCTCGCTGCTGCAGCCCAAGGGCCTGTGGGCGGCCGTCACCGGCAAGAGCCGCAATGCCGGCGCCGGGTTCGCCGCCCAGGTCGAGGACATCGAGGCGGTGATCAAGGCCCTGCCGGCCGCGGTCGCGGCGGTCCAGCAGGCGCAGCAGCCGCATGCGAGCGCGTGCGACCGGACCATGGTGGAGCTGGAGGTGGAATACCGCGCCCTCGACAAGATGATCGACCAGGGCGCGCGCTGGCTGCAGGACATGCGCAACCAGCTCAAGACCCGCGAGGCGCAGGCCGGCGCCGACCCGCAGGCGATCCGCGCCGACGCGGCCCGCTGTGAGACGCTGGTGACGCGCCTGAAACTTCTTCGTGCGGCGGTGGCCGCCTCGCAGCAGGTCCACCAGCAGGCCCGTGCCGCCGCCGACCGGCGCCAGGCGCTGCGGGCGGCGCTGCACAAGACCGTGGGCGGCGAGGCCAGGGAATGGCGCTCGCGCCTGGGCACGCTGGCCGGCGCCGCCGCCGAGGGCAAGACCTCGGGCCTGAACCTGGACGACGCCAGGGACGCCCACGGCCACCTGCGCAAGCGCCTGGACCAGCTGCTGGCCGAATGCGAGCAGCTGCGCACGCAGGAGGACAGCCTCGCGCACTGCCTCGAAACCCTCGGCGAGCAGCTCTCGGCCGCCGCCTGAAGGCGTGTCCCTCCTCCTCATCGACATCGGCAACACGCGCCTGAAGTGGGCGCTGCATGCAGAGCCGCGTCCGGGTTCGCCGGTGCTGGCGCACGGGGCCGAGTTCCTGGAGCAGATCGAGCGCCTGGCCGAAGGGCCGTGGTCGCGGCTGCCGAGGCCGGCGCGCATGCTCGGCTGCGCCGTGGCCGGCGACGCCGTGCGGCGCCGGGCCGAAGAGCAGATCGAGGAAGCCTGGGACCTCGACCTTTCCGCGCAGTGGGTGCACTCCAGCGCCGGCGAGGCCGGCCTCACCAACGGCTACGACCATCCGGCGCGGCTGGGCGCCGACCGCTGGGTGGCGATGATCGGTGCCCGCCATCGCCTGCTGGCCGAGGGGCCCGCACGGCCCATGGTGGTGGTGATGGTGGGCACGGCCGTCACGGTGGAAGCGGTCGACGCCGAGGGGCGGTTCCTGGGCGGCTTCATCCTGCCCGGCCACGGCATCATGCTGCGCGCCCTGGAGTCCGGTACCGCCGGGCTGCACGTGCCCACCGGGGACGTGCGCGAGTTCCCCACCAACACCAGCGACGCGCTCACCAGCGGTGGCACCTACGCCATCGCGGGCGCCATCGAGCGCATGGTGCAGCACGTGCGGCGCGAGTGCGGTGCGCAGCCGGCCTGCTTCATGACGGGCGGGGCCGGCTGGAAGATGGCGCCGCACCTGTCGGTGGCATTCGAGCTGGTCGACAGCCTCATCTTCGACGGCCTGCTGGAGATCGCCGCGCTGCGCTTCGCGCCTGCCTGAGCACGTCGCCGTAGAATCGTCGCCAGCCGCTGTGCCCCGCAGCGGCTTTTTCATTCGCGGGGCCATGTAGAGGAACACCATGTACAAAAACCTCGCTGCCGCGTTCGCGGCCGCCTTGCTATCGCTCACTGCCGCCGCTCAGACGTCGCAGGCCACCGCGCCGATGAAGGTCGGCTTCATCCACGTCGCCCCCCTCACCGAAGCCGGCTGGGTGCGCCAGCACGAGGAAGGCCGCAAGGCCGTGCAGGCCGCGCTGGGCCACCGGGTGGAGACCCGCTCGGTCGAGAACGTGCCCGAGGGTCCCGATGCCGAGCGCGTGCTGCGCGACCTGGCCCGGCAGGGCCACAAGCTGATCTTCACGCCCAGCTTCGGCTACATGGAACCCACGCTGAAGGTGGCGCGCGAGTTCCCCGACGTGAAGTTCGAGTCGATCACGGGCTACAAGGCGGCCGACAACGTGGCCACGGCCAATGCGCGCTACTACGAGGGCCGGTACCTCGCGGGCGTGGCGGCCGGGCGGGTGAGCCGCACCCACGTGGCCGGCTACGTCGCCGGCTTTCCCATCCCCGAAGTGCTGCAGGGCATCAACGCCTTCACCCTGGGCATGCGCTCGGTGGACCCGCAGGCGCAGGTCAAGGTGGTCTGGCTCAACGCCTGGTTCGATCCGCCGCGCGAGCGCGAAGCCGCACTCTCGCTCTTCAACCAGGACGTGGACGTGATCGCCTTCCACACCGCCTCGACCGCCGTCATGACGGCGGCGCAGGAGCGCGGCAAGCTGGCCGTCGCCTACCACTCCGACATGCGTTTCGCGGCGCCGGATGCGCAGCTGCTCGCCGTCACCCACCACTGGGGCGACTACTACACCCGCCGCACGCGCGAGGCGCTGGACGGCCGCTGGCGCAGCGGCAACGTCTGGGGCGGCGTGCGCGAGGGCATGGTGAAGGTCGAGCACTTCGGGCCGAAGACGCCCCAGGCCGTGCGCGACGAGGTGCTGGCCCGGCAGCGCGACATCGCGCAGGGCAGGCTCAAGCCCTTCAGCGGCCCGATCGTCGACAACGAAGGCCGCGCCGTCACGCCCGCGGGCGCCGCGATGACGGACGAGCAGATACTGTCCATGAACTTTCTCGTATCCGGGGTCCAGGGCAAGCTCCCAAAATGACGCGGGGCGCGCCGAGCGCCTCGCGCCATCCCCGTGGAGACGGGACTCCAGAATCCAGATCATGAAAGCTTATCGAGCCGCCCTGCTGCGCTTCACCGATGATGGTTCGGCGGTCTACGACGAGGACGGCCTGCTGCTCATCGGCCCCGGCCCGGACGGCCGCCAGCGCGTGCGCGCCGCGGGCTCCTGGTCGGCCCTGTCCGGCAACTTCCCCGGCGTGGCGGTCGAGCACCTTCCAGGCCGCCTGCTGGCCCCCGGCTTCATCGACCTGCACGTGCACTTCCCGCAGACCGACGTGATCGGCTCTCCGGCCGAGGGCCTGCTGCCCTGGCTCGAGAACTACACCTTCCCGCACGAAGCGCGCTTCGCCGACCCGGCCTATGCCCAGGGCGTGGCGCAGATCTTCCTCGACGAGCTGCTGCGCCACGGCGTCACCACGCCGCTCACCTTCGCGACCTCCCATCCCGCCTCGGTCGATGCCCTGATGACGCAGGCGCAGGCACGTGGCATGCGCCTGGTCGCCGGCAAGGTGCTGCAGGACCGCCATTCGCCCGATGGCGTGCGCGACGAGACCGAGCAGTCCCTCGTCGACACCGAGGCGCTGATCCGCCGCTGGCATGGAACCGACCGCCTGGGCTACGCGATCACGCCGCGCTTCGCGCCCAGCTGCACCGAAGCGCAGCTGCGCGGTGCCGGTGAACTCGCCTCGAAGTATCCGGACGTCTGGATCCAGTCTCACGTCGCCGAGAACCGAGACGAGGTTCGCTGGGCGCGCGAGCTTTTCCCCGAGGCGCGCAGCTACCTGGCCATCTACGACGGCTTCGGCCTGATGCGCGAGCGCGCCATCTACGCCCACTGCATCCACTTCGACGACGACGACCGCGCACTGATGCGCGTCACCGGCGCGGCCGCCGCGGTGAGCCCCACCAGCAACCTCTTCCTGGGCAGCGGCTTCTTCGACTACGAAGGCGCACGGCGCGTGGGCTTCCGCTACGGCCTGGCCAGCGACGTGGGCGGCGGCACCAGCTTCAGCCCCTTCCACACCATGCTGGCGGCCTACTGCGTCGGCCGCGAAGGCCAGACCAAGCCGGGTGTGAGCCTCAGCCCGCAGCACCTGTGGTGGCAGCACACGGCGGGCGCCGCGCAGGCCCTCGGGCTGGACGGCACCATCGGCAACCTGCAGCCCGGTGCCGAGGCCGACTTCCTCGTCCTCGACCCCAAGGCCACGCCGCTGCTGGCGCGCAAGGTCGCGAACGCGCGCAACCTGGACGAACTGCTGTTCTCGTTGATCGTGCTGGGCGACGACCGCGTGGTGGAACGGGTGTACGTGGACGGCCAGGCCGCTTCGCCGACCTGACCGGGGCTAGGGGGTGTCGACGGCCACCGCCGGCCGCAGGCTTTCGATCTTCCCCGCATCGACCGACAGGAGCTCCGGTGCGCCGGGACCCGACGGGCCGGGATCGACCACCACGCCGGCGATGCCGAAGCGCGCCATGTCCTGGGGCGTGAGGGCGTAGAACTCCTCCACGTCGTGGGGCGCGATCTTGCCGAACCAGCAGACGAAGCCGTCCACGCCGATGCGCCGGAAGAACGCCTGCTCACGCCTGGCCAGCAGGCGCGCCTCCTGCATCTCCGGCTCGCTCCAGCGCTCGCGGCCGCTCTGGTGCAGGTGCAGCACGTGCGTCATGTTGCCGTGCCAGCCGACGGCCCGCGCATGGCCCAGTCGCTTGCGGCGGCCGGCGGGGAAGACGTAGTTCGCGCAAGAGGAAAGGCAGGCCTGAGGCACCTCCACGTCGAGCCCGCGCTCGAACAGCGCTTGCGCCATGTCGAGCGCCGGGGCCACCAGGCCGCCCTGGGAGGTGATCACCACCCGCGTGACCGCCGGCTCGCGCAGCAGCTCCTGGAACCTCGCGGCCGAGGCGGCTTCGATCCGGCCCCGGAAGACGACCGCGTCGCCCACCCGTTCCACCGTCGCCGGCGGCGATTGCGCCTGGGCCGATGCACCCAGCGCCAGCAGCAGCGCGCAAGCGAGTCGTGGGAGGAGGAGCCGTCCGGGCACGCACCTAGAATAGCGCCAGGAGAGCGGGCGATGACCATCAAAAGCGACAAGTGGATCCGGCGCATGGCCGAACAGCATGGCCTGATCGAGCCATTCGAGCCCGGCCAGGTCCGCCAGGTGGAAGGCCGGCGCGTCATCAGCTACGGCACCTCGAGCTACGGCTACGACATCCGCTGCGCACCCGAGTTCAAGGTCTTCACCAACATCCACAGCACCGTGGTGGACCCGAAGAACTTCGACGAGAAGAGCTTCGTGGACTTCCATGACGACGTCTGCATCATCCCGCCCAACAGCTTCGCGCTGGCGCGCACGCTGGAGTACTTCCGCATCCCGCGCAACGTGCTGACCATCTGCCTGGGCAAGAGCACCTATGCCCGCTGCGGGATCATCGTGAACGTCACGCCCTTCGAGCCCGAGTGGGAAGGCTACGTCACGCTGGAGTTCTCCAACACCACGCCGCTGCCGGCCAAGATCTACGCCGGCGAGGGCTGCGCCCAGGTCCTGTTCTTCGAGAGCGACGAGGCCTGCGAGACCAGCTACAAGGACCGCGGTGGCAAGTACCAGGGCCAGAGCGGCGTCACGCTGCCCAAGGCCTGAGCCCCGGCGCGGCCCCGGCCCGCGGCCAACCTCATCCTTTCGCGAGACCCCAGCGGCAGCACGCGCCTGCGGATCAGCCAGCGCCGCGCCGAGATTCCGTCCTACACCCGTTCGCGTCGGGCGCGGCCAACGCGCCCGAATGTGCTTGCCTAGCATGGTCTGCAGAACGCGTATCGGACTGGTCCATGCTGTCTCGCCTCCTAGATCCCCGTGAAGGAATGCCCCGCGACCCCGGCTTCTGGCTGGTGCTCGCCGCGGTGGTGGCCACCCAGCTGCTGGCGTTCTACCTCCTGTGCACCCACCAGGTGCGCAAGGCCGAGAACCGGCGCGCCGCCGTCGAGGTGCAGCGGATGGCCCATGCCGACTGCCTGCAGTACCTGGCGCAGTCCACCATCGGCAGCTGCTCCCTGCCCTTCGTCCCGGGCACCAGCCGTCCGACCGCAGGCGATGCCGGCGGGCCGGTGGCGCTAGTTTCCCGCTGAACCCTTCCATCCCGGCGCCAGAGAAGGCGCCGTGCCGGCGCGCGGCCGCGCGGGTCGCGGGCGCGTTGTGCGCCTACCGCCTGCGCGTTTTCGCCTTCGCCGGCAGGAGTCTTTCCGCGCCCGTGTTGAGCTTGCGTCCGACAGTTACAGGGTGCAGCCGCCGACGGGCTGGGCCCGGCGCGTTGCCTATTCTTTGAGCAGACAAAATCCTGGGGAGCGCGCCATGAACACCGCCGAATTCGCCGATCCGGTGATCGAAGACAACCGGGCCGAGGAGGCAACCTCGATGGAGGCCTGCGACGATTTCGACCTGCCGAAGTCCTCCGGTCGCTACTGTCCGACGGAGTTGCTGGCCACCTTCACGCTGCTGATGGCGGGCCACGGCCGCTGCGTGAGCTCTTCCATGATGCTGGGCGACCGCGAGTACGCCATGTGGCAGCTGGCGCGGGCCCAGACCGTGGCCGACGAGGAACTGCGGCGCACCGCGGTGCGGCTGTTCGCCTACTTCGACGACGCCCACGGCTGGAGCCACCGCCACTGAGCCTGCGCGGCTCCTAGGCCGTCTCCATCCCCTCGATCAGGAACCGCACCCGCCGCGTCCCCTGCCATTCATCGGCCTCCAGGCGGAAGGCGATGCGCGCCTTCGCCGGCAACGGGTCGGTGCGGCCGAACCAGATGCCGTCCACCGGCTGGCCCTGGTGGCGCAGCTTCACGGCCAGGTGGCGTTCGCCCACCAGCCGCTGCGACAGCACCTCCATCTCCTCGCTGAAGACTGGGGGCGCGAAGCCCTGGCCCCACACCTGCTCGTGCAGCGTGTCCACCAGCTCGGGGCGGCGGTATTCCGGCGCGAGCGGCCCGTCGGTGTGCAGCCGGCGCATCAGCGTCGCCGCATCCAGCCATTCCTGCGCCACGGCAGCCAGCGCCTGCTCGAAGGTGTCGAGATGCTCTTCCGCGATCGTGCAGCCGGCCGCCATGGCATGGCCGCCGAAGCGCAGCAGCACGCCGGGGTGGCGCTTGGCCACCAGGTCGAGCGCGTCGCGCAGGTGGAAGCCGGGGATGGAGCGGCCCGAACCCTTGAGCTCGTGCTCGCGTCCCGGCGCCTGGCTGGCGGCGAAGACGAAGGTGGGCCGGTGGAAGCGGTCCTTCAGGCGCGAGGCCACGATGCCGACGACGCCCTCGTGGAAGTCCGGATCGAACACGCACAGCGCCGGCGGCGGCTCTTCGCCTTCCTCGAACAGGGCCTCGGCGATCTCCAGCGCCTGCTCGCGCATCTCGCCCTCCAGGCCCTGGCGTTCGCGGTTGATGCCGTCCAGCGTGGCCGCCAGTTCGGTGCCGCGCGCGGCGTCGTCGGTGAGCAGGCATTCGATGCCCAGGCGCATGTCGGCCAGCCGGCCGGCGGCGTTGATGCGGGGGCCCAGCGCGAAGCCGAAATCGAAGGTGGTGGCCACCTGCGACTTGCGGCCGGCGGCGCTGAACAGGGCCGCCAGGCCGCAGGGCAGGGCGCCGGCGCGGACGCGGCGCAGGCCCTGCGCCACAAGGCGGCGGTTGTTGGGATCCAGCTTCACCACGTCGGCGACCGTACCCAAGGCCACGAGTGGCAGCAGCGCGTCGAGCTTCGGCTGCGACGCCGCATCGAACGCGCCGCGCGAGCGCAGCTCGGCGCGCAGCGCGAGCAGAACGTAGAACATCACGCCGACGCCGGCAATGGACTTGCTCTCGAAGGCGCAGCCGGGCTGGTTGGGGTTCACGATGACCGCGGCGTCGGGCAGTTGCGGGCCCGGCAGGTGGTGGTCGGTCACCAGCACCTGCAGGCCGAGTGCGTTGGCGGCGGCCACGCCGTCCACGCTGGCGATGCCGTTGTCCACCGTGATCAGCATGTCGGCGCCGGTGTCCTTCACGCGCTGCGCGATCGAAGGCGTGAGCCCGTAGCCGTCGGCGACGCGGTCGGGCACCAGGTAGTCGACGTTGCGGGCGCCGAGCAGGCGCAGGCCGCGCAGGCCCACCGCGCAGGCGGTGGCGCCGTCGCAGTCGTAGTCGGCCACGATGCACAGGCGCCGCTGCGCCGCGATGGCGTCGGCCAGCAGCACGGCGGCCTCCTGCGCGCCCTTGAGGCCGCCGGGCGGCAGCAGGCGCTGCAGGCCGTCGTCCAGTTCGTCGCGCCCCACCACGCCGCGGGCGGCGTACAGGCGGGCCAGCAGGGGATGGATGCCGGCCTGTTCCAGGGTCCAGGCCGCACGGGGCGGAACGTCGCGAAGGAGGATCTTCATAGGTCGGCCAGCAGGTCGATGGACCGCCGGCGTGAAAAAACGGAAGCCAGGCGCCGGCGCCACTCGCCCCCGGCGCTGCGCCAGGTTCGCGAGCGGCGGTCGCCGCAGAGGGTGATGGCGACCGGCTGGCCCTCGTCGAGGGCCTTGGCCAGCCGCGCGCATTCGCCGCCATCGAGTTGCTGCCAGGCCGAGGCCCAGGCGCGCCAGTCGCGCAGCAGCGCCGCGTCGCGCAGCGAGTTGGCCAGGCGCAGGCCGGAAGGCGGCGCCGCGTCGGCGGGCAGGGCGCCATTGCCGCTCACCCAGAAGGAGTTGACCGGCAACTGTCCGCCGCGGCTGCGCTCCTCGTTCACCGGGTGGGTGTAGAGCAGCATCTGCATCTCCTGCTGCAGGCGGCGCAGCGGCTTGCCCGAGTCGCCCTTGGGCATCCACGGGTCGATCACGCGGCCCACCACCCGGTCCAGCGAGGCGCAAGGCAGCCGGCCGAACAGGTCGCCCTCGGCCAGCCAGCGGGTGGGCGCCTCGTAGGCCAGGCGCAGGCCGTCCTGTTCGAAGTAGGGCTGCATCGCGGCCAGCAGCGCCTGCGATTCCTGCGCATCCAGCTGCAGCTCCTGCGGGTGCAGCATGAAGACGTGGCCGGTGCCCACGCGCCAGTGGCAGGGCGTGACCCAGGCCCGGGGCGCGGCGCCGGGATCGCGGCCGGCGCGCCGCATCTCCCAGGCGGCGAAGGGCAGCAGGCCGTCGGGCGCGGCCATGCCGCATTCGCGGGCCACCGCGCGTTCGTGCGGCATCGACAGCGAGTGCTCGTCGCCCGCGTCCGCTTCGGCCGGCGCGAGCCGCGCCAGGAGCCGCTCCAGGTGCGGCAGCGACAGGCCTTCCAGGGTCTCGCGGCAGCCCGGTTCCCCGCTCGCGGCGAAGGGGATCAACAAGTGGGCACCGTCCGACATCCCCGGGATTGTCGTGGATGCCACAATCGCGGCCAAAACCGATTTCACGACCATGCGGCTTCCCTACGAACTGGTGCTGGGTTGGCGCTACACCCGGGCCGGGCGCGCGACCCGCCGCAACGGCTTCATCTCCTTCATCTCCGGCGTCTCCATGCTCGGCATCGCGCTGGGCGTGGCGGCGCTGATCATCGTGCTGTCGGTGATGAACGGCTTCCAGAAGGAAGTGCGCGACCGCATGCTGGGCGTGGTGTCGCACATCGAGGTGTACGGCCCCGGCGGCGGCGTGCTGCCGGACTTGGAGCGCACCCTGCGCGAGGCGAGCAGCCACCCGCAGGTCAAGGGCGCCGCACCCTTCGTCGCGGCGCAGGCGCTGATCGCGCGCGGCGAGGACATGCGCGGCGCGCTGGTGCGCGGCATCGAGCCCGCGCGCGAGCCGCAGGTGACCGACCTGGCGCGAACCATGAAGGCCGGCGTGCTGCAGCGGCTGGTGCCGGGCGAGTTCGGTGTCGTGCTGGGCGCGGAGCTGGCCCGTTCGCTCGGCGTGCAGGACGGCGACCCGGTGACCCTGATCGCCCCCGGCGGGCAGGTGACGCCCGCGGGCATCGTGCCGCGCCTGAAGCAGATGACCGTGGTGGGCACCTTCGATTCCGGCCATTACGAGTACGACAGCGGCCTGGTGCTGATGCACCTCGAGGACGCGGCGCGGCTGTTCCGGCTGGAAGGCCCCACCGGCCTGCGGCTCAAGCTCGAGGACCTGCACCAGGCGCGCGAGGTGGCGGCGCAGCTGGCGTCCAGCATCCTCACCGGCCCGGTGGTGGTGCGCGACTGGACGCGCCAGAACCGCACCTGGTTCGCGGCCGTGCAGCTGGAGAAGCGGATGATGTTCATCATCCTCACACTGATCGTCGCGGTGGCCGCCTTCAACCTGGTGAGCACGCTGGTGATGACCGTCACCGACAAGCGCGCCGACATCGCCATCCTGCGCACGCTGGGCGCCAGCCCGCGCAGCATCATGGGCATCTTCGTCGTGCAGGGCGCCACCGTGGGCGTGATCGGCACGCTGGCCGGCCTTCTGCTCGGGCTGGCCATCGCCTTCAACATCGACGTCATCGTGCCGGCACTGGAGACCGCGCTGGGCGCGAGCTTCCTGCCGCGCGACATCTACCTGATCAGCCGCATGCCCAGCGACCCGCAGAGCGGCGACATCATGCCCATCGCGGTGATCTCGCTGGTGCTGGCCTTCGTGGCCACGCTGTACCCCAGCTGGCGCGCCAGCCGCGTCAACCCCGCCGAGGCGCTGCGCTATGAATGAGGACCTCACGCCGGTGTTGAAGGCGCGCGGACTTGCCAAGCGCTTCACCGAAGGCGGGCTGGACGTGGAGGTGCTGCGCGGCGTCGACCTGGAGGTGCAGGCGGGCGAGACGGTGGCCATCGTGGGCGCTTCGGGCTCGGGCAAGAGCACGCTGCTGCACCTGCTGGGCGGGCTGGACGAGCCCACCGCCGGCGCGGTGCAGTTGGCCGGCCATGCGCTGGCTTCGCTGGGCGCGGCCCGGCAGGGCGAGCTGCGCAACCAGCACCTGGGCTTCGTCTACCAGTTCCACCACCTGCTGCCCGAGTTCAGCGCGCTGGACAACGTCGGCATGCCGCTGCGTATCCGCCGCGAGACGCACGAGGCCTGCGCGGCCGCGGCGACCGAGGCCCTGGAGTCCGTGGGCCTGGGCCATCGCCTGCACCATCGCCCGGCCGAACTCTCCGGCGGCGAACGCCAGCGGGTCGCGATCGCTCGAGCGCTGGTGACGCGGCCCGACTGCGTGCTGGCCGACGAGCCCACCGGCAACCTCGACCGCGTGACCGCCGATACGGTGTTCGACCTGATGCTGCACCTGGCGCATGAGCGCGGGACCGCTTTCGTGCTGGTCACGCACGACGAGGCGCTGGCGGCGCGGTGCGGAAGGCAGCTGCGGCTGGTGTCGGGCAAGCTCGGCTAGAGCAGGCAGCGGAGGCTCAAAGAATCCTGTTGAACCACAGCAGCGACAGCCCCGCCGACAGCAGCGCCAGCACCGCCGCGGCCATGGCCATCAGGGCCGAGATCTCGGTCTCCTTCTTCTCCACGGTCAGCTTGGAGCTGAGCGTCTCGTAGACCTTCTTGAGGTCCTGCGCGGTGCCCGCGTAGAAGTACTCGGCCTGCGTCTTCTGGGCGATGGCCTTGAGCGTCTCCTCGTCCAGCCGCACGCGCATGGACCAGCCCTCGAAGCCGATGGTCTCGCCATCCACGGTGCCGATGCCCACGGTGTAGACCCGAACGCCGCGGTCGGCCGCGATCTTGGCCGCCTCCAGCGGGTCGACGCCGGTGGTGCGCTGGCCGTCGGTGAGCATGATGATGGCGGCCGAGCTGTACGACCCCGGCGCCACCGGCTGGAAGTCCTTCTTCTCCTTCTTCTCGCCGTCGATGGCGAAGCCGCGCTGCCGGTCGCGTCCGCTGCCCTGCATCGCGGCCAGCTCGATGCCCTGGTCGGGAAACAGCGTGGCCAGCGAGATGACGATGGCATTGCCGGTGGCGGTGGCGCGCTGCAGCTGGAAGCGGTCGATGGCGGTGACCAGGTCGTCGCGGTTGACCGTGGGCAGCTGGGCCACCTGGGCCGAGCCGGCGAAGGCCACGATGCCCACCTTCACGTGGCGCGGCAGCTCGGAGATGAAGGACTTGGCGGCGTTCTGCGCGGCCACCAGCCGGTTGGGCTGCACGTCGGTGGCGCGCATGCTGCCCGACACGTCCATGGCCAGGATGATGGTCTGCTGGTTGGACGGCAGCGTGACCACCGCCTGCGGCCGCGCGGCGGCCAGCAGCATCGCCAGCATGGCCAGCAGGAACAGCGCCGGCGGGATGTGGCGCTTGATGCTCTGCCCCGGGCCCATGGCCTCCTTGACGATGGACAGCGACGCGTAGCGCACCGCCATCTTCTTCTTGCGGCGCAGCAGCCAGACGTAGAGCACCACCAGCAGCGGCAGAGCCAGCAGCAGCCAGAGGAATTCGGGCCAGAGGAAATGCATCGGACCTCCCGTCATTCGCCAAACGGAGTTCGCGTCGGGCACGGCGCGTGAGCAACCTGGACAAGCAAGCGGTCACCGCGGAACCGGCTTTGCCGGGCCGCTGGTGGCGCCCCCTTGAGGGGGAGGCGGCCGCAGGCCGCTTCGGGGGTGGGCGTGTTCATCAGGCGGCTTGTTTGAGGTGCGCCGGCATGCCGCCGCCGGCCGCGAGGCGGGTGCGGCGCTTGCGCATCTCGGTGAAGCGGATCACGGCGTCGACCAGGTCGGCGTCGGTGGAAAGCTCCAGCGCGTCGACGCCGGCCAGCACCAGGGCCTGGCGCAGCTCGGCCTCGCGCTGGGCCGCGATGCGCGCGAAGCGCTTGCGGAATCCTGCATCGTGCGTGTCCACCAGCAGCTGCTCGCCGGTCTCGGCATCGCGCAGGGTCAGCAGGCCCAGGTCGGGCAAATGCAGCTCGAGCGGATCGAGCACGCGCACGGCCACCACCTCGTGGCGCTGGGCCAGCAGCGCGAGCGAGCGCTCCCAGCCCGGCTCGCTGATGAAGTCGGACACCACGAACACGGTGGAGCGGCGCTTGATCAGGCCGGCGGCCGAATCGAGCAGGTCGCGCAGCCGCGTCGGCGCGCCTTCCTGGGGCGTGGGCCGCGCCTGCAGCGTGTGCAGCAGGTGCAGCACATGCCGGCGGCCGCCGCGCGTGGGGATCACCGTGTCCACGCCCGAGCCGTAGAGCAGGGCGCCGATGCGGTTGCCGTGGCGCGTGAGCATGCGCGCCAGCACGGCCACGAACTCGGCCGAGACATTGCGCTTGCGCTGCTCGCCCGAGCCGAAGTCCACCGACGGGCTCAGGTCCATCAGGAACCAGGCGGCCATCTCGCGGTCCTCGGTGAACACGCGCACGTGCGGCGTGTCGGTGCGGGCGGTGACGTTCCAGTCGATGTGGCGCACGTCGTCCTGGTGCTGGTACTCGCGCAGGTCGGCCAGGTCCAGCCCGGCGCCGCGCATCAGCGTGCGGTAGTCGCCCTGCAGCAGGCCGTCGAGCCGGCGGATCACGGTCCACTCGAGGCGGCGCAACACGCGCTCGGCCCCGGCCGCCGGCACGGGCGGCGGCTCCGCGGGGTTCTCGGACGCCTTGGGCGTCCTACGCAGCCAGTTTTTCATGCTCGAGCGGGCGGGCGGGCGCGGCGATCCTGGACATGATCTGGCCGATGACGGAGTCGGCGCTCATGCCCTCGGACAGTGCTTCGTACGACAGCACCAGCCGGTGCCGCAGCACATCGGACACCAGGTCGGTCATGTCCTCAGGCAGGGCGTAAGTGCGGCCGCGCAGCATGGCCAGGGCGCGCGCGCCTTCGGTCAGGCTGATGGTGGCGCGCGGGCTGGCGCCGAAGGTGATGAAGCGGCGCAGGTCCTTGATGCCGTGGCGCTCGGGATTGCGCGTGGCCGACACCAGCTTCACCGCGTACTGCACCAGTGAGGGGTCGACGTACACGCGACGGCATTCCTGCTGCAGCGCGGCCAGCTGCTCGGTGGTGGCGACGGGCGAAACGTCCACCGCCGGGCCGGTGACCCGCTCGACGATGACGTACTCCTCCTCGTCGGTCGGATAGTCGACCAGCACCTTCATCATGAAGCGGTCGACCTGCGCCTCCGGCAGCGGGTAGGTGCCCTCGGTCTCGATCGGGTTCTGCGTGGCCATCACCAGGAAGGGGCTGGGCACCTTGTGCGTCTCGCCGGCGATGGTGACCTGGCGCTCCTGCATCACCTCGAGCAGCGCGCTCTGCACCTTGGCCGGGGCGCGGTTGATCTCGTCGGCCAGCAGCAGGTTGGTGAACACCGGGCCCAGCGAGGTGCTGAACTCGCCGCTCCTCTGGTTGTAGATGCGCGTGCCCACCAGGTCGGCCGGCACCAGGTCGGGCGTGAACTGGATGCGCTTGAAGTGCCCGCGCACCGTGCTGGCCAGCGTCTTGACGGTGAGCGTCTTGGCCAGGCCCGGCACGCCTTCCACCAGCAGGTGGCCCTGGGCGAGCATGGCCACCATGACGCGCTCAAGGAACCGGTCCTGTCCGACCACGACGCGCTTGACCTCGTAGAGGATCTGCTCCATGAGCTTGGCGGTGGCGGTGTCCTGGCGCGTCGTGGAATCCATGGAGGCGGGCTTTCTCGGTGGATGGAAGAAAAGGGACGTGGAGGTGCGCGGCGCGCGCTCAGAACGGCGGCAGGCCGGCGGCCTGGGCGGCGTTCTCGATGGGCACTGCAAATCCGATGCCCAGGAAGGTCCGCGCGGGCGTCGGGTTCAGGATGGCGGTGACGATGCCGACCACTTCGCCGTCCATGGTGACCAGCGGGCCGCCCGAATTGCCGGGATTGGCCGCCGCGTCGAACTGGATGAGGTTGCTCATCTCCTGCTTGCCTTCGGGCGAGCGGAACGAGCGCTTCAGCCCGGACACCACGCCGCCCGAAGCGGACGGGCCGATGCCGAACGGGAAGCCCACCGCGACCACCTTGTCGCCCGGCGCCAGGTCGGCGGTGGAGCGCATGGTGGCGGCGATCATGTCGTCGGGGATGCGCGCGGCCTGCAGCACGGCCAGGTCGTTCTCGGCCTGCACGCCGGTGATGGTGGCCGACGATTCGAGCCCGTCGTGGAACGTGACCTGGATACGGTCGGCGCCCGAGACCACGTGCAGGTTGGTCAGGATGATCCCCTTGTCGACGATGACCACGCCGGTGCCGACGCCGGCCTCGATCTCTTCGTCTTCGGCGACCACGGGGTCCCTGTCCTGTCCGCCCTGGGCGGGACCGAGCGGCTTGGGCTTGGCCGTGCGCGGCGCGTGCTTGGACGCGAACTCATCCTTGAGGCGACTCTTCTTCACGAAGCTCACGACGCGCACCACCGAGGGCCGCACGTTGTCGTAGGCCTTGGCGTATTCGGAGGGCAGTTGCTGGGTTTCCAGCGTCTTGAGCACCGCGGCGTTGATGTCCTGCTGCGTGATGCGGCGTTGGCCCGGCCGCAGGTTGAGCGTGAGGCTGGTGGCCAGCAACGCGGCGAGCAGCGCGATGGCCGCCCACATCATGGCTGGGCTGGAGAGATGGAAGCGCCGCTTTCGGGCAGCGGCGTGTTGGGGTTCGGGAGTGGGTGCCGCCGCCTCGGGTGCTTCCTGCGCGGCGCGAGCCTGCTGCGCTGGAGCCGGACGGCTGGAGCTGTAGAGAGCTGGCCTGCGCATCGGATCACCTTGTCCACAACGGGGGGGTCGATGACCCCGGAAAGCGAGAGCACACGGTATCACGGTTTGCCGTGCGCTGCACGGCTCGGGCCGGGGCTTCACGGGGGGCGATCGGGCATCATCCGCGCGATGCTTTCGCTGGTCGACACGCACTGCCACCTCGACGCGCCTGAGTTCGCTGGCGATGCCACGGATGTGCGTGAGCGTGCAAGGCGCGCGGGCGTGGTGCACTGCGTGATCCCGGCGGTGCACACGGCTGCGTTCGATGCGGTGCGCGCCCTCGCGCATCGGGGCGGCGACAGCTATGCACTGGGCATCCATCCGCTGTTCACGCCGCAGGCTGCCGATGGCGATCTCGCGGTCCTGGATCGCGCGCTTGGCGAACACGCGGACGACCCGCGGCTGGTCGCCGTCGGCGAGATCGGGCTCGACCATTTCGTCCCCGGGCTCGACCCGGTGCGGCAGGAGTTCTTCTACCGCGAGCAGCTGAGGCTGGCGCGGCGCCATGGGTTGCCCGTGGTGCTGCACGTGCGGCGCTCGGCCGACAAGTTGCTCAGGCACCTGCGCGAGCTGCCGGTGGGGGGCATCGCGCATGCGTTCAACGGCAGCGAGCAGCAGGCGCACGAATTCATCCGCCTGGGGTTCAAGCTCGGCTTTGGCGGGGCGGTGACGCATGAGCGCGCGCTGCAGTTGCGGCGGCTTGCGGCGGGGTTGCCGTTGAGTGCGCTGGTGCTGGAGACGGATGCTCCGGACATTCCGCCGAAGTGGCTCTACCGGACGGCGGAGGAACGGGCGGGTGGGGTGGCGCAGGGAAGGAATGAGCCGGGGGAGCTGGTTCGGATCGCGGAGGTTGTGGCGGGGTTGCGGGGGGTGTCGGTGGAGGAGCTTGCGATTGCAACCACGGCTAATGCTGTTGAGGTGTTGCCTAAGCTTGGGGTGCTGCTCGAGGGCGGCTGAGTGGTTTGTTCCGGCGGGGCAAGTCCCAGCGGTCGTCGCCGACCGGGCACCGGGGGTGCCCCCACCCCAGCCCTCCCCCGGAGGGGGAGGGGGCAATACCCGCTGCTCGTTGGCCAATGCCCACTGTCCGGAGCTCTTGTCTTTTCCCTCCCCCTGCGGGGGAGGGCAGGGTGGGGGCGCGCCGAGGCCCAAAGAAGTAGCGAGGTCTGGGTTTGATCGTGTCCGCACCCGCACACCGTTCCCGCGCGGCCCACCAAGCACCAGCCGAACTCAGCCGGATAATCCCCCGCCGTGACCCCACCCCCCACCCCGCTGCCCGAAGTCAATTTCTCCGACCACGGCGACATCCGCTACCTGCACCTGGGCACGGAGTGGGTCCAGGGCTCGATGCGGCTGGACGATCCGTTCTCGATCCACCTGGAGTACGTGCAGCGAATGATGGCGTGGCTGCTGTTCGTGGACCCGGCCACGGTCGCGCGGCGGCACGCGATGCAGCTGGGGCTGGGCGCCGCGGCGCTCACCAAGTTCTGCCACCGCAAGCTGCGCATGAAGACCACGGCGATCGAGCTCAACCCGCAGGTGATCGCCGCCTGCCGGCTGTGGTTCAAGCTGCCGCGCGACGACAGCCGGTTGTCGGTGGTGCTGGGCGATGCCGCCGAGGTCGCCGCGCATGAGCACTGGCGAGGCTCGGTCGACGCGCTGCAGGTGGACCTGTACGACCACGAGGCAGCGGCGCCGGTGCTGGACAGCCAGGAGTTCTACGCCGATTGCCGCAGGCTGCTCACCGAGGACGGCTGCATGACGGTCAACCTGTTCGGCCGCTCCTCCAGCTACGAGCGCAGCCTGGACCGCATCTGCGCCGTCTTCGGCCGGGACGCGGTGTGGGCCTTCCGGCCGACCCGCGAAGGCAACACCATCGTGATCGCCTTGCGCACCCCGCAGCAGCCCGCGCGCGGGGAGTTGCTGGCGCGCGCCGCCGTGGTCTTCGCGCGCTGGGACCTGCCGGCGCACAAGTGGCTGCGCGTGCTCAAGAGTGTGGAATGATGGCGCCATGAGCTCGAGCGCCCGACCGAAGCCCGCCGCCCGGACAGCGTTCCAGGGGCCGGTGGACTGGCGGCGCATGGTCGAGTGGCTCAGCGAGGACGGCGTGATCTCGGGCGAGGAAGCCGCCCGCACGTTCGCCCGCTGCTCGCAGGCCGAGAGCTCGCAGCATCCCCTGGTGCGCCTGGCCGCCGTGTCGATGACGCGGGCCAGCGATGGCAAGCCGCTGGACATCGAGTCGCTCACCCAGTACCTGGCGCAGCGCGCCGGCATGGAGTACCTGCGCATCGACCCGCTCAAGGTCGACGTGGGCCGCGTCGCCGACGCCATGAGCGCCGCCTACGCCGAGCGCCACCGGGTGCTGCCGGTGCAGGTGACCGGCACGGAGGTGGTGGTGGCCACCGCCGAGCCCTTCACCACCGACTGGGTGGCCGAAGTCGAACGCCAGGCCAAGCGTGCGGTGCGGCGCGTGATCGCCAACCCGCAGGACATCCACCGCTACACGGCCGAGTTCTTCGCGCTGGCCAAGTCGGTGCGCGCGGCCCAGCGCACCGGCGGCAATGCCGGTGCTGCCAGCTTCGAGCAGCTGGTGGAGCTGGGCCGCAGCAACAAGCAGCTGGACGCCAACGACCAGGGCGTGGTGCAGGTGGTCGACTGGCTGTGGCAGTACGCCTTCGACCAGCGCGCCAGCGACATCCACCTGGAGCCGCGCCGCGAGCAGGGCGTGATCCGCTTTCGCATCGACGGCGTGCTCCACCCGGTCTACCAGATGCCCATGGGCGTGCTCAACGCCATGACGGCCCGCATCAAGCTGCTCGGCCGCATGGACGTGGTGGAGAAGCGCCGGCCGCAGGACGGCCGCATCAAGACCCGCAACCCGCGCGGCGACGAGGTGGAGATGCGCCTGTCGACGCTGCCGACGGCCTTCGGCGAGAAGATGGTGATGCGCATCTTCGATCCCGACACGGCGGTCAAGGACCTGGACGCGCTGGGCTTCACCCCGCACGACGCGCAGCGCTGGGAAGCGCTGGTCAAGCGGCCGCACGGGATCATCCTGGTGACCGGCCCGACCGGTTCGGGCAAGACCACCACGCTGTACTCCACGCTCAAGCGCGTGGCCACCGAGGAGGTGAACGTCAGCACGGTCGAGGACCCGATCGAGATGATCGAGCCGTCCTTCAACCAGACCCAGGTGCAGCCCCAGCTGGACTTCGGTTTCTCCGAGGGACTGCGCGCGCTGATGCGGCAGGACCCGGACATCATCATGGTCGGCGAGATCCGCGACATCCAGACGGCCGAGATGGCCGTGCAGGCGGCGCTCACCGGCCACCTCGTCTTCTCCACGCTGCACACCAACGACGCGCCCTCGGCGATCTCGCGGCTGATGGAGCTGGGCGTCCCCGCCTACCTGATCAACGCCACCGTGCTGGGCGTCCTGGCGCAGCGGCTGGTGCGCACGCTGTGCAAGCAATGCCGCGAGCCCGACAGCGCGGGCAGCCGCGAGGCGGTCGAGGAAGTGGTGCGCCCCTGGAAGCTCACGGGCGGCTGGCGTCCCTACCGTCCGGTGGGCTGCGTCGACTGCCGCATGACGGGCTTCATGGGACGGATGGGGCTGTACGAGCTGCTGACCGTGTCCGAGGCGTTCAAGGACAAGGTCGCCCGCGAGCCTTCCATGGAAGCGCTGCGGCGCCAGGGCATGGCCGACGGCATGCGGCCGCTGAGGCTGGCCGGCGCGCTGCGCGTGGCCGAAGGACTCACCACGCTCGAGGAAGTCCTCACTGCCACGCCCCCGCTGGATTGACCGGCCCGGCCGGGCAGGCCGCCCGCTGAGCAGCTGTGTATAGGTGTAATCCACAACGGAGGGGGGCCGGGGGGTCGGGACAATCCGACCCTTTGGCAGTTTTTCCAGGAGAAGAGACTTGAGAATCAAGAGCCAGAAAGACTTCCTGGCGGGGCTGATGTTCACGATCGTGGGCGCCGGCTTCGCCTTGGGAGCAACCAACTACACGATTGGTGAAGGCGCCCGGATGGGCCCCGGCTACTTCCCGCTGATGCTGGGCATCCTCCTGGCCATCATCGGCCTGGTGGTGGTGTTCGAGGCCCTCGTGGTCGAAACCGTCGACGGCGAGAAGGTCGGTGCGATCGCCTGGAAGCCGCTGGTGTTCATCATCGGCTCCAACATCGTCTTCGGCATCTGCCTGGGCGGCATCCCCAAGCTGGGCATCCCCTCGCTGGGACTGATCGTGGGCATCTACGCGCTCACCTTCATCGCCAGCATGGCCGGCGAGGAGCACAAGACGAAGGAAGTCCTCGTGCTCGCCACCGTGCTGGCCATCGTCAGCTACCTCGCTTTCATCGTGCTGCTGAACCTGCAATTCCCGGTTTGGCCCAGCTTCATCTCGCGCTGACAGGAAACCCACCATGGATCTCTTGAGCAATCTCGCCCTGGGTTTTGGGGTCGCCTTCACGCCGATCAACCTGCTGTACTGCTTCATCGGCGTGCTGCTGGGCACGGCCATCGGCGTGCTGCCCGGCATCGGACCGGTGGCCACCATCGCGATGCTGCTGCCGGCCACCTACGCGCTGCCGCCGGTGTCGGCCCTGATCATGCTGGCAGGCATCTACTACGGCGCGGCCTACGGCGGTTCCACCACCGCCATCCTGGTCAACCTGCCAGGGGAGTCGTCCTCGGTGGTGACAGTGATCGACGGCTACCAGATGGCTCGCCAGGGGAGGGCCGGGCCCGCGCTGGCCGCGGCCGGCCTGGGCTCGTTCTTCGCCGGCTCGGTGGCCACGCTGATCCTGGCCGCCTTCGCCGCGCCCCTGACCGAGGTAGCCTTCAAGTTCGGCCCGGCCGAATACTTCTCGCTGATGATCCTGGGCCTGATCGGCGCGGTGGTGCTGGCGTCCGGTTCGCTGATCAAGGCGGTGGCGATGATCGTGCTGGGCCTGCTGCTCGGCCTGATCGGCACCGACGTCAACTCCGGCGTGGCGCGCTACTCGTTCGACATCCCGGAACTCACCGACGGCATCGGCTTCATCGTCATCGCCATGGGCGTGTTCGGCTACGGCGAGATCATCTCCAACCTGGGCAAGCACGCCGACGAGCGCGAGGTGTTCACCAACTCGGTCAAGGGCCTGTTCCCCACCAAGGAGGACTTCAAGCGCATGACGCCCGCGATCCTGCGGGGCACGGCACTGGGTTCGATGCTGGGCATCCTGCCGGGCGGCGGCGCGCTGCTGTCGGCCTTCGCGGCCTACACGATCGAGAAGAAGACCAAGCTGAAGCCGGGCGAAGTGCCGTTCGGCAAGGGCAACATCCGCGGCGTGGCCGCGCCCGAGTCGGCCAACAACGCCGGTTCGCAGACCTCGTTCATCCCGCTGCTCACGCTGGGCATCCCGCCCAACGCCGTGATGGCGCTGATGGTCGGTGCCATGACCATCCACAACATCCAGCCGGGCCCGCAGGTGATGACCAGCAACCCGCAGCTGTTCTGGGGCCTGATCGCCTCGATGTGGATCGGCAACGCCATGCTGATCATCCTGAACCTGCCGCTGATCGGCATGTGGATCAAGCTGCTCACCGTGCCCTACCGCTGGCTGTTCCCGGCCATCGTGCTGTTCTGTGCCATCGGCGTGTACTCCACGAACAACAACACCTGGGACATCTGGATGGTGGCGCTGTTCGGCATCATCGGCTACGGCTTCATCAAGCTCGGGGCCGAACCGGCGCCGCTGCTGCTCGGCTTCATCCTGGGGCCGATGATGGAGGAGAACCTGCGGCGGGCCCTGCTGCTGTCCCGTGGCGACTGGTCGGTGTTCGTCACGCGGCCGCTGTCGGCCGGCCTGCTGGCCGCCGCGCTCCTGCTGCTGATCATCGTGCTGCTGCCCTCGGTCAAGAGCAAGCGCGAGGACGTGTTCCACGAGGAAGAGGCCTGAGCCTTTCCCCGGCCTGACTGCAACGGCGCCTTCGGGCGCCGTTTGCTTTTTGGCGGCGCACAATCGCGCCCGATGACTTCCGCGCGCACCGAGCCCGCCGGCGACGCCCAGGTTCCCCGCGGCACCGCCGCTCCTCCCCCCGTTCGCCTGATGCCCGGCCTGGTGATGGCGGTCTGCGGCGCCATCGCCTTCAGCGGCAAGGCCATCATCGTCAAGCTGGCCTACCGGCACGGCGTGGACGCGGTCACGCTGATCATGCTGCGCATGCTCTTCGCGCTGCCGATCTTCGCGGCCATGGCCTGGTGGGCCAGCCGCGGCAAGCCCCCGCTGGAGCGGCGCGACTGGGTCGGCGTGATCGGACTGGGCGTCAGCGGCTACTACGTCGCCAGCTTCCTGGACTTCGCCGGGCTGCAGTACATCACGGCCTCGCTCGAGCGCCTGATCACCTACCTCACGCCCACGCTGGTGCTACTGCTCGGCTGGCTGCTGCACCGCAAGCCTTTCACGCGGACCCAGCTCTGCGGCATGGGCATCAGCTACGCCGGCGTGCTGCTGGTGTTCGGCCAGGAACTGGGGCTGGAAGGCGAGGGCACGGCGTGGGGCGCGACGCTGGTCTTCGCCAGCACCGTCAGCTACGCCGTCTACCTCGTCTACAGCGCGCAGCTGGTCAAGCGCCTGGGCGCGCTGCGGCTGGTGGGCCTGGCGACCTCGGTGGCCTGCGTGTGCTGCGTCGTGCAGTTCCTGCTGCTGCGGCCGGTCGACGTGGCGTTGTCGGTCGCGCCGGCGGTGGTGTGGCTGTCGGTGCTGAACGCGACGCTCTGCACCGCCGTGCCGGTGCTGCTGGTGATGATGGCCGTCGAGCGCATCGGCCCCGCGCTGACCACGCAGACCGGCATGGTCGGGCCGCTGTCCACCATCGCCATGGGCGCGCTCATCCTGGGCGAGCCGTTCACCGGCTGGATCGTCGCGGGCACGGTGCTGGTGGTCGCGGGCATCTACGTCTTCACCCGCAGCCCCCGCTGAGCGCGGGGAAAAGCGCCGCCCGTATCATCCGGCGCTTCAAACTTTGCAGGACGTCGCCATGGATCTGGGCATTTCGGGCAAGTGGGCGCTGGTGTGTGGCGCCAGCAAGGGGCTGGGTTTCGGTTGCGCGCAGGCGCTCTCGCGCGAGGGCGCCAACGTGGTGATCGTCGCGCGCGGCCTGCCGGCGCTGCAGGAGGCGGCGGCGAAGTTGCAGGCCGATCCGCAAAAGCCCAGGGACGCGAAAGTCGAACTCGTCGCGGCCGACATCACCACCGAGGAAGGCCGCGCCAAGGTGTTCGCGATGCACAAGGACTTCGACATCGTGGTGACCAACGCTGGCGGCCCGCCGCCCGGCAACTTCCGCGACTGGAACCGCGATGCGTGGGTGGCCGCGCTCGATGCCAACATGCTGACCCCCATCGAGCTGATCAAGGCCACGGTGGACGGCATGGCGGCGCGTGGCTTCGGCCGCATCGTCAACATCACGTCGACTGCGGTGAAGGCGCCGCTGTCGCTGCTGGGCCTGTCCAACGGCGCGCGCAGCGGCCTGACCGGCTTCGTCGCCGGCGTGGCGCGCGTGAGCGAGCTGGCCTCGCGCAACGTCACCATCAACAACCTGCTGCCCGGCCCGTTCGAGACCGACCGGCTGCGCAAGACGATGGAAGAGGCGGCGCGCAAGTCCGGCCAGACGCTGGAACAGGCGATGGACGCGCGGCGCAAGGTGAACCCCACGCAGCGCTTCGGCAACGCGGACGAGTTCGGTGCGATCTGCGCCTTCCTGTGCAGCCGGCACGCCGGCTACATCGTGGGCCAGAACATCCTGGCCGACGGCGGCGCCTACCCCGGCACCTTCTGAGCGTCGCGCCGCGTCAGACGGCCACGATGCCGGCGCCCGTGCCGGCGCGACGCCGCGTGCCGACCGCGGCGGGCTGAGGCGCCTCGGGCGTGATCGCGGCCATGTAGGACTGCAGGGTGTCCTGGATGTGCAGGCCCAGCGCCTGCTGCGCCTCGGGGGGCGCGCCGTGCGCGATCAGGCGCACGATGGCCGCGTGGTTCTCCTGGCAGTGGCCCACGCGCTCGTTCTCCTCCGGCAGGCGCGCGCGCATCGCCGCGATCTTGGAGGCGATCAGCTGGTAGGCCTGCTTCAGGTAAGAGTTCTCGCAGTGCTCGAGGATGACCTGGTGGAAGGCCTGGTCGAGCGAGGGGATCGCGCTCCAGTCGCTGGCGTCGTGGGCCTGCGCCATCTGCGCCACATTGGCCTCCAGCGCCGCCACCAGTTCGGCGCGGCGCTCGCGCATCGCGCTGCCCAGCGCAGCGACCTCCACGAATTCGCGGAAGCGGCAGATCTCCTCGACCTCGCGCGGCGACAGCGAGAACACGAAGGTCCCGCGCTGCGGCTGGATGTCGATCAACCCGTCCACGCGCAGGCGAAGCAGGGCCTCGCGCACCGGCGTCTTGCTGATTCCCAGCTGCGCCGCGAGCGAGGCTTCGGACAGCTGCTCGCCCAAGCCGATCTCACCGCTCACGATGAGCTGCCGGATGCTGTCGTGCGCGAGGTCCGTCAGGGACTTGGGGCGTTCCAGATACCGCTGCATGGGGGTTGGGCTTTCTCTACCGTGTAGGCCGAGGATAACGGGTCAGGGGCTGAGTACGGGTAAACCAGCATCTCAAATCTGAGATATCAGATACGATACACCGCTATTCGTTCACGAGCAACTGGAGACTTTCCTTGGGTGCACCGGTTCTGACCGCCACGCCGGGCCGCTGGGAGCAGCGGTTCATCGCGGCCAACAAGGCGGTCCTGGTCGCCCTTCTCGCCGCGATGTCCGTGCTGGTCATCCTGAACGTGATCAGCCGCTACGCCTTCTCCTATTCCTTCACCTGGGTGGAGGAAGTCACCCGCTACATGATGATCTGGGCCACCTTCCTCGGTTGCGGCCTGGCGCTGCGGGTGGGCGGCCACATCGCCATCGACAGCCTGCCGCAGGCCCTGCCGGCCGGCGCGGCGCGTTGGCTGCGCATGTTCATCGTCGGCGTGATCGCGGCCTCGCTGCTGGCCGTGGTCTGGCTGGGCATCGAGTACGCGGAATTCGGCTGGGAGCAGGAGACGCCGGTGCTGAACTGGTCGTTCGGCAAGGTCTACCTGGCGGTCCCGGTGGGCGCGGCGCTGATGCTGGTCCACCTGTTCTTCGTGGGGCCGCGCTGGATCCGCAGCGGCGAGTGGGAGCGGATCGAAGGCTTCGATCCGCAGGCGCTCTGACAACAGGAAAGCAGCAATCATGAGTGCCGTACTCGGTGGCGTGTTCGTCGGCCTGATGGTGCTGGGCGCGCCCATTGCCTTCGCGATGCTGATCGCCGGCTTCGTGGCCGTGTGGATGAAGCCCGGGCTGACCGCTCTGGTGGTGATCCAGAACCTGTTCAGCGGGCTGGACAGCTTCCCGCTGATGGCCATCCCGTTCTTCATCCTGGCGGCGGAGCTGATGTCGGGCGGCGCGCTGACCGACGTGCTCCTGCACTTCGCGGCCCGCCTGGTAGGCCGCCACCGCGGCGGCCTGGGACACGCCAACATCCTGACCCTGACCTTCTTCTCCGGCATCAGCGGCTCGGCGCTGGCGGACGCGGCGGGACCCGGCGCGATGCTGATCCGCATGATGAAGAAGGCCGGCTACAGCGACGCCTACGCGGCCGCGCTCACCGCGTCCACCGCCATCGTCGGGCCCATCATCCCGCCGTCGATCATCATGATCATCTACGCCCTGACGGACAACAGCGTCACCGTCACGGGCCTGTTCCTGGCCGGCATCGTCCCGGGCCTGCTGATCGCGTTGTCACTGGCCATCGTCAACCACATGGTCAGCGTCAGGCGCAACTACCGCAGCGCGCCCGAAGAAACCGTGCCGCTGGGCCGGCTGTTCGTGCGGGCGGTGCCCGCGCTGATGCTGCCCTTCATCATCCTGGGCGGCATCCACCTGGGCATCTTCACGCCCACCGAGGCTTCGGCTGCCGCCGTGCTGTACGCGCTGATCGTGGGCCGCTTCGTCTACGGCACGCTGCAGTGGAACATGCTGCCGGCCATCCTGTTGCGCACGGCGCTGATGACGTCCTCGGTGCTCTTCATCGTCGCCACGTCCGCGGTGTTCGCCTGGGTGCTGACCGTAGGGCAGATCCCGCAGACCGTCGCCGCATGGATCGCGGGCCTGCAGCTGTCGCCCACCATGCTGCTGCTGGCCATCAACGTGCTGCTGCTGGTGGTGGGCATCTTCATCGAGCCGCTGCCGGGCGTGATGATCATGGTCCCCATCCTCGCGCCGCTGGCCGACGCCGCGGGCCTGAACCCGCTGCACTTCGCCATCGTGGTAATCGTCAACCTCACGCTGGGGATGATCACGCCACCGGTCGGCGGGCTGCTGTTCGTCACCTCGATCGTCTCGGGCGTCCCCATGGGCCCGATGGTGCGCGAGGCCCGACCCATGCTGGTCGCGCTGCTGATCGTGCTGGCGCTCCTCACATTCCTGCCCGTGCTGTCGACCTGGCTGCCCGGCCTGCTGGGCTACAGGAACTAGAGCCTTTCCCACCCCCGTTCCATTCCGAAGGAGACCCCACCATGACGACCCGTCGACTTTCCCTGCTCGCCCTGGCGGCGGCGCTCTGCGCCGGCGCTGCGAGCTTCCCGGCCCACGCCCAGAAGGTGATGAAGTACGCGCACTTCCAGCCCGGCAAGAGCGACCAGCCCAAGCATGCGGCCGCGGTGGCTTTCAAGGAGCACGTGGAGAAGTCCACCAACGGCTCGGTGAAGGTGGAGATCTATCCCGCTGGCCAGCTGGGCACCGCGCAGCAGATGATGGAAGGCATGCGCCTGGGCTCCATCGAGATGGCCGTCGTGCACGACGGCGGCATCCCCGGCGTCTACAAGACCTTCAACATCTTCGGCCTGCCCTTCGTGTTCGACAACCACGACCACGCCTACCGCGTGCTGGACGGCCAGTTCGGCAAGGAGCTGGCCGAGGACATGCGCAAGAAGACCGGCATCCGCCTGATGGCCTACGCCGACAACGGCATCCGCCACTTCACCAACAGCAAGCGCCCCATCAAGACCCCCGAGGACATGAAGGGCCTGAAGATGCGCGTGCAGCCCAGCCCGGTGTTCGTCAAGCTGGTCGAGTCGCTGGGCGCCAGCCCCACCGCCATCGACTGGGGCGAGCTGCCCGCCGCGCTGGCGCAGGGCACGGCCGACGGCCAGGAGAACGGCGTCACCAACATCCTGGCCGCGAGCCTCTACCAGCACCAGAAGCACGTCACGCTGGACGGCCACGTCTACAGCCTGCACGCCTACCTGGTCAGCGACCGCTTCTACAACGGCCTGTCCGCCACCGAGAAGAAGGCCGTCGACGAAGGCGTGGAGAAGGCCAAGAAGATCCACCGCGACATGACGCGCGAACAGGACCTGTCGGCCAAGAAGGTGCTGGCCGAGAAGGGCATGACCGTCACCGAGCTGAGCGCGGCGGACATCGACAAGTTCCGCCAGCTGTCCCAGCCCGTGGTGCGCAAGTACCTGGAAGCGGACGTCAGCAAGGAGTGGACCGACAAGCTCGTGGCCGCCGCCAACGCCAGCCGCAAGCAGTGATGCATCCCGCCGCCCCGGCACCCGCGGCGCGGGTGGTGGCCATCGACGATGGCTACGCCTCCTACGACCAGGAGGAGGACCTGCTCGCGCAGGCCGGGGCCCGGTTCGAGCTGCGGCCCTGCGGCAAGGACCCGGCCGTGGCCGCCGAGGCGGTTCGCGGCGCCGACGTCGTGCTGGTGCGCGAGTCGCCGGTGCCGCGCGGCGTGATCGAGGCGATGGACCGCTGCAAGGCGGTCATCCGCTACGGCATCGGCGTCGACAACATCGACACGGAGGCCGCCACGGGCCGGCGCATCGCGGTGGCCAACGTGCCCGACTACGGCATCGACGAGGTGAGCACGCACGCCGTCGCCATGGTGCTGGCGCTGGTGCGGCGCTTGCGCGAGCACGACGCGCACGTGCGCGGCGGCCAGTGGTCGACCGGCCAGTCGCGCCCGATGTACCGGCTGCGCGGCCGCACGCTGGGCCTGGTGGGCTTCGGCCGCATTGCCCGCATGACGCGCGAGATGCTGTCCGGCTTCGGCCTGGCCCGCACCCTGGTCTGCGATCCGCAGGCGCAGCTGCCGCCCGACGTCGAGGCGGCCGACATCGACCGCATCTGTCGCGAGGCCGACGTGATCTCGCTGCACGCGCCGCTCACGCCGCAGACGCGCCATCTCATCGACGCCCGCCGGCTGCAGCTGATGCGGCCGACGGCCATTCTGGTGAACACCGCGCGCGGCGGCCTGGTCGACCTGGACGCGCTGTGCGACGCGCTGCGCGAAGGGCGCCTGCTGGGCGCCGGCTTGGACGTCTTCGAACAGGAGCCGCCCGACCCGCGGCACCCCGTCTTCTCGCTGGACAACCTGGTGGTCAGCCACCACATCGGCTGGTACAGCGAGGAGAGCGTGCGCGACCTGCAGCGCAAGGCCGCGCAGGAAGCCGTTCGCGTCCTGCGCGGAGAACCCCCATTGCATTGGCTCAACCGCTGGTGAGCCGCTGCACGAGAAACCACCATCACAGAGAAAGAACACGATGAAGGAAATCATCGAAGCATTCCGGACCGTCGCGGTCGCCTCCGTCGCGGACGCCGTCGACAAGGTCTGCGGCAAGCGCGGGTACATGGACTCGAGCATCAAGCCGCGCATCAACGACAAGCGCGTGGTCGGCCCCGCCGCCACCGTGCTGGAAACGGCGACGGACGAGTTCCTGCCGCCCCAGCATGCGCTGGACCTGATCGACGAGGCACCGGCCGGCAGCGTGATCGTCATCTCCATCCAGGGCGGCGCACCGGACGTGGCCGTCTGGGGCGGCCTGATGACGGCCGGTGCCTTCGCCAACGAGCATGAAGGCGCCATCC
This sequence comes from Ramlibacter sp. Leaf400, assembly GCF_001424545.1. GTDB lineage: Bacteria > Pseudomonadota > Gammaproteobacteria > Burkholderiales > Burkholderiaceae_C > Ramlibacter. Next base: position 351,149 of record NZ_LMQL01000012.1, read on the forward strand.
TCGACGGCGGCGTGCGCGACCTGGCCGAGATCCGCCGCGACTACGACTTCCCGGTATTCGCGCGCTCCGTCAGCCCCGGCACCACGCTGGGCCGCTACAAGACCGTGGCCTCCCAGGTGCCGGTCGAGGTGGGCGACGTGATCGTCCACCCGGGCGACATCATCGTGGCCGACATCGACGGCGTGGTGGTCGTGCCGCAGGCCAAGGCGCAGGAAGTGCTGGCCATGGCGCAGGAGATCGACCAGCGCGAGCTGGAGCAGGCCAAGCTGATCGTGGCCGAGAAGTCGCTGCGCAAGGGCCTGGCCAAGTACGGACGGATCTGACCGCATGGCGCAGCAGGCAGCAGCTCCCGTGGACGTGCTCGCCCTGGGCGAGGCGATGGTGGAGTTCAACCAGACCGGCGAAGGCGGCGGGCGCAACTACCTGCAGGGCTTCGGCGGCGACACGTCCAACTTCGCCATCGCCGCCGCCCGCCAGGGCGCGAGTGCCGGCTACATCTCCGCGCTCGGCTACGACGAGCACGGCCGCACCCTGCGCGAACTCTGGGACCGGGAGGGCGTGGACCATTCGGGCGTCGTCACCGACCCCGGCGCGTACACGGCCGTTTACTTCGTCAACCACGACGAGCGCGGCCACCATTTCAGCTTCATGCGCTCCGGCTCGGCCGCCGCGCGCATGACCCCTTCGGACCTGCCGAGCGAGTGCATCGCGGCCGCGCGTGTCCTGCACCTGTCGGGCATCAGCCTGGCGATCTCGCCTTCGGCCTGCGACACGGCCTATGCGGCGATCGAGATCGCGCGTACCGCCGGCGTGCAGGTGTCGTTCGACACCAACCTGCGCCTGAAGCTCTGGTCCATCGACCGCGCCCGCGCCATCATGACGGACGTGATGCGACGCTGCGACATCTGCCTGCCCAGCCTGGACGACGTCGCCGCGATCACCGGCCTTCGTGATCCCGACGCGCTGGTGGACTGGTGCCTGGGCCTGGGCGCCAAGGTGGTCGCGCTCAAGCTCGGCCACGAAGGCGCCGTCGTCGCCGACGCCCGCCAGCGGCACCGCATCCCCCCGCACCCCTGCAAGCCGGTGGACGCCACCGGCGCGGGCGACACCTTCGGCGGCGCCTTCATCGCCCGCCTGCTGGCCGGCGACGGGCTGGCCGAGGCCGGGCGCTATGCGTCGGTGGCGGCGGCGCTGTCTACCGAAGGCTATGGCGCGGTCGAACCGATCCCGGGCGCCGACCGCGTGCTGGCGGCCATGAGGAAAAAACAATGAACCCGAACCCAAGCGACGCAGCGCCCCACTTCTGGCGAGATGACGCCTTCGCCGGCCGGCAGGTGCTGGTCGTGGGCGGCACCTCGGGCATAGGCGCCGGCATCGCCTCGGCCTTCCTGCGCCTGGGCGCCAAGGTGCGCGTGACCGGTGCGGCGCAGCAGGACGTGCAGGCTGCCGGGCAGGACCCGGACATCGCGGGCGCGGACCACGCGGTGCTCGACGTGCGCGACGACGAGGGCGTGCGCCGCTGCGTCGGCGAGCTGCCCCGGCTGGACGTGCTGGTGAACTGCGCGGGCATCCTGCGCCGTGGCCAGGAGCACGATCCCGCGGTGTTCGCCGAGGTGGTGGACATCAACCTGGTCGGCACCATGCGCACCTGCGCCGCCGCGCGCGACAAGCTGCGCGAAAGCGCAGGCGCCATCGTCAACACGGCCTCGATGCTCAGCTTCTTCGGTGGCTCGCTGGTACCCGGCTACTCGGCCAGCAAGGGCGGCGTGGCGCAGCTGACCAAGTCGCTGGCCATCGCCTATGCCGCGGACCGCATCCGCGTCAACGCGATCGCGCCGGGCTGGATCGCCACTCGCCTGACCGAGGCGCTGCAGAATGATCCGGCGCGCAGCGACCCCATCCTGGCGCGCACGCCGCTGGGCCGCTGGGGCCGGCCGGAAGATGTCGCGGGCGCGGTGCTGTTCCTGGCGTCGCCGGCCGCTTCCTTCGTCACCGGCGTCGTGCTGCCGGTGGACGGCGGCTACCTCGTCTCCTGAAGAAGGACCTTCCATGATCACGCAACTGCCCGGCATCCGGCCGGAGATCGCGCAGAAGGCCATCCCCGAAGACGAACGCGTGTGGGTGCCGCAGGCCCGCGACGTGTGGTTCCGGCCGCTGCTGCTCAACACCGTGACCGGCAGCTGGTGCAACCTGCTGCGGGTGCGCAAGTCGGGCGTGCTCTCGCGCCACATTCATCCGTCCTGGGTGACGGGGCTGGTGCTCAAGGGCAGCTGGCGCTACCTGGAACACGACTGGGTGGCGCAAGAAGGCGCCTTCGTCTACGAGCCGCCGGGCGAGATCCACACCCTGGTGGTGGACGAGGCGGTCGGCGCGCAGGAGATGATCACCTTCTTCAACATCCACGGCGCCATGGTCTACGTCGACGAGAACGGCCAGCCCACCGGGTATGAAGACGTGTTCACCAAGATCGAGATGTGCCGCAAGCACTACGAGGCCTGCGGCCTGGGGGGCGGCTTCGTCGACCAGTACGTGCGCTGAAGGCAGTCCTCGACCCCGTCATTCCCGCGCCTTGCGCGACGACACCACGATCCCGCCCACGATCAGCAGGAACGCCGCGCCGTGGTACAGCCGCGGCAGCTCGCCCAGGAAGGCCACCGACATCAGCGCGGCGAACAGCGGCGTGAGGTTGGAGAAGAAGCCGGCGATGCTGGGCCCCACGCGCTGCACGCCCAGGCCCCAGCTGCGGTAGGCCAGGATCGCCGGGCCCAGCGCAATATAGGCCAGGGCCAGGGCCGTGGGCCAGCCCCATTCGATGTGCCGCGGCGCCGCCAGCCACTCGCCGGCCGCGAACAGGCCCGACCAGCCCAGGCCGAACACCATCTGCGCCATCAGGAAGTACGACCAGTCGCCCCGGATCTCGGGCGGGTCGCCGGGGCGCACCAGCAGCCAGCTGTAGACCGTCCAGCAGGCGGTGGCCAGCAGGATGAAGAGGTCGCCGGGCACCAGGCGCACCTGCCGCAGCACGTCCCAGTCGCCGCGGCTCAAGACCACCAGCACGCCGGCGATGGACAGCACCGCCCCGATCACCTGGCGCAGCGTGATGCGCTGGCCGAAGAAGAGGGCGCCCATGCCCAGCATCCAGGCCGGCATGCTGGCCGCCACCAGCGTCACGTTGAGCGGCGTCGACGTGGTCAGGGCCAGGTACTGCAGCGCGTTGTAGCAGCCCACGCCCAGCAGCCCCAGCACGCAGAAGCGCCGCCAGCGCGGCCACAGCGCGCTGCCGGGGCGCAGCACCCGGGCGCAGAACGGCAGCAGCAGCAGGAACGCCAGCGCCCAGCGCAGGAAGTTGAGCGTCATCGGCGGCACCGTGCCGGCCATGAGCCGGCCGACCACCGCGTTGCCGGCCCAGAGCAGCGGCGGCAGGACCAGCAGGCCGGCGGTGGCCGGCGTCAGGCGTTCTTGCATGGGCTGCGACTGTAAGCGGGCGTCGCCCCTGCCCGGCGCGGGTCGTCAGGAATCGTGGCAGGATGGCGCGCTTTCGTCCGAACAAGAGGAGATCCCAGATGAGCCGAGCCGTCCGCATCGAGCAGACCGGTGGACCCGAGCAACTCAAGGTGGTCGACGTTTCCGTCGGCGATCCCGGTCCCGGGCAAATCCGCATCCGCCACAAGGCCGTGGGCCTGAACTTCATCGACGTCTACCACCGCACGGGCCTCTACCCGCTGCCGCTGCCGCTGCAGATCGGCATGGAGGCCAGCGGGGTGGTGGAAGCGGTCGGCGCCGGCGTCACCCACCTCAAGGCCGGCGACCGCGCCGCCTACGCCAGCCAGCCGCCCGGCAGCTACTGCGAGGTGCGCGTGATGCCGGCGATGAACGTCTGCAAGCTGCCCGACGCGATCGACTTCGACACCGGCGCGGCCATGATGCTCAAGGGCCTCACCGCCCAGTACCTGCTCAAGCGCACGCTGCCCCAGGGCGGGCTCAAGGCGGGCGACCCCATCCTGTTCCACGCGGCCGCCGGCGGCGTCGGCCTGATCGCCTGCCAGTGGGCCAAGGCGCTGGGCTACCAGCTGATCGGCACGGCGGGTTCGGACGAGAAGTGCGCCCTGGCCAAGGAGCACGGGGCCGCCCACGTCATCAACTACGCCAAGGAAGACTTCAAGGAGCGGGTCAAGGAGATCACCGGCGGCAAGGGCGTGAAGGTGGTGTACGACTCGGTGGGCAAGGACACCTGGGAGAAGTCGCTGGACTGCCTGCAGCCTTTCGGGCTGATGGCCAGCTTCGGCAACGCCTCCGGCCCGGTGCCGCCGTTCGCCCCCGGCATCCTGGGCGCCAAGGGCTCGATCTACGTCACCCGCCAGACGCTGTTCACCCATATCTCCAGCCGCGAGAACACCCAGGCCATGGCCGATGAGCTTTTCGAGGTGGTCGCCTCCGGCAAGGTGAAGATCCGCATCGACCAGCGCTACCCGCTGGAGCAGGTGCAGCAGGCGCACCGCGACCTGGAAGCCCGCAAGACCACCGGTTCCACCCTCCTCACGCTCTGAGTGCGGGCCGCGAGGGGCCGCCGGACGGCCCCTGGGCGCGCCCGGATGTGAATGCGCGCTGACCGTGCATTCCTACAGTCGCTTGGCCCCCCAGCTTGCACCTTGCTTGCGTGCGGTTGGGTAGATTGGCAGCAGTTCGAGAAATTACTGCCGCAGGCGCGAGGCGCTGTGGCCAGTGGAGCACTGCCATATGGCGCTGAGAGCCTACATCGTCGAGGACAGCCCGACGATCCGAGAGAACCTGATCGAGACGCTGCAGGAGCTGGCCGAAGTTCAACCCGTCGGACTGGCGGACACCGAGCAGGAGGCTCGCCGCTGGCTGGGCCAGAACCCGGACGGCTGGGACGTGGCCGTGGTCGACCTGTTCCTGCGCCAGGGCACCGGCCTGCGGGTGGTCGAGGCCCTGCGTACGCGCCGGCGCGGCCAGAAGGTCATCGTGCTGAGCAACCACGCCACCTCGGACATGCGCCGCCGCTGCGCCCAGCTGGGCGCCGACGCCGTGTTCGACAAATCCACCGAGATCGACGCGCTGCTCGATTACTGCGTCAAGGCGCGGGGCGAGCTGGAAACCGCCTGAGGCCCGCCTTCAGGCCGAGCGCAGGTGCCAGGCCTTGGGCCGCGTGAAAGCCTGGATGCCGTAGCTCGACAGCGTCAGCCCCACCCCCGAATCGCCGACGCCGCTCCAGGGCAGGCGCGGGCTCACCCGGTCGCAGCAGTTCCAGTACACGCTGCCCGCGTGCACCTGCGACAGCAGGCGCTTGGCTCGCTGCTCGTCGCGCGTGTAGACACCTGCGGTCAGGCCGTATCGGGTGTCGTTCATCAGGCGCACCGCCTCCTCGTCGTCCGCCACCTTCTGGATGCCGATCACCGGGCCGAAGCTCTCCTCGCGCATGAGCTCCATGCGGTGGTCCACGTGGCTGAGCACGGTGGCTTCGAACCAGTGGCCCGGACCGGCCCCGCGCCCGCCGCCCGTGAGCAGGTGAGCCCCCTTGGCCACCGCGTCGGCGACCTGCGCCTCCAGCACCTCCAGCTGGGGCGCGCGCGTGATGGCGCCGATGTAGGTGTCCTCGCTCATCGGGTCGCCCCGCCGGAAGCCCTTCACGGTGGCCACGAAGGCCTCGACGAAGGCGTCGTGGACCTTCTCGTGCACGTAGATGCGCTCGACGGCACAGCAGCTCTGGCCGGTGTTGTACATGGCGCCGTCGGCCAGCGACTCGGCCGTGGCGCGCACGTCGACGTCGTCGCACACGTAGCTCGGGTCCTTGCCGCCGAGTTCCAGCTGCAGCCGGACGAAGCGCGTGCCCACCGCCTGCGCGATGCGCTGGCCGGTCGCATGCGAGCCGGTGAAGAAGACGCCGTCGACCGGCTGGGCCAGCAGCGCGGCGCCGACGGGGCCTGCACCGACCAGGCAGGCCATCACGTCGGGCGGAACGCCCGACGCGTGCAGCAGGCGCGTGATCTCCAGCCCCGTCATCGGCGCGTACTCGGAAGGCTTGTAGAGCACGGCATTGCCGGTGAGCAGCGCCGGCAGGATCACGTTGCAGCCGACGAACCAGGGGTAGTTCCAGGCCGAGATGTTGGCCACCACGCCCAGCGGCTCGTGCTGGATCACCTCGCGCATGCCGGCTTCGTCGAACACCTGCTCCGCCGCCGTGACCGGCTCGACCATGCCGAGGAAGAAGTCGATGCGCGGCAGCAGGCCCTTGAGTTCGTTGCGCGAGATGCGGATGGGCTTGCCGGTCTCGCGCGTCATGGTCACCGCCAGCGCCTCGGTCTCGCGCACCACGGCTTCCTGGAAGCGGGCGATGCAGGCCTTGCGCTCGGCCAGCGGGCGCGCGGCCCAGGCCGGCTGCGCCGCGCGCGCCGCCTGGTAGCTGGCCTGCACGGAGGCCTCGTCGTCGGCGGGCAGGTCGGCGATGCGCTCGCCGGTGGCGGGATCGTGGACGGCCAGGCGGCTCATCTTTTTCTTGCCGCGCGGGCGGCCTCCAGGAAGTCGCGCAGCAGCGGGGTGTCGTCCACCACGCCCAGGCGCGGGAAATGGAACTCGGGATGCCACTGCACGGCTGCCACCCAGGCGTCGCCGGTGTGGCGGATGGCTTCGATCACGCCGTCGTCGGGCGAGGTGGCCTCGACCACGAAGCCCGGCGCCAGGTCCTTGATGCCCTGGTGGTGCACGCTGTTGATCTTGTGGCGCGGCTCGCCCAGCAGGTCGGCCAGCCGGGTGCCGGGCAGGACGTCCACCTCGTGGAAGTTGAGGTCGTAGGCCGCGGCGTCCCGGTGCGTCCTGGCGCCGGGCTTCTGGGTGGCGATGTCCTGGTACAGCGTGCCGCCGTGGGCCACGTTGATCAGCTGCAGGCCGCGGCAGATGCCGAACACCGGCTTGCCGGCGGCCTCGAAGGCGCGCACCAGGGCGATGTCGTACTCGTCGCGGGCGCGGTCGCCCGACCATTCGGGCCGCAGCGGCTCCTCGCCGTAGCTGCCGGGCCAGACGTCGGCGCCGCCGTGCATCACCAGGCCGTCGAGCCATCCCGCGTAGTCGTCCACGCCCACGTCGCCGCGGGCCGTGTCGCCGAAGGGCGAGGGCACCATCACCGCCAGCGCCCCCAGCGACATCACCCAGTGCGCGGTGGACTGCTCGATCCACAGCAGCGTCTTGCTGGGTGCCGCGCCGCGCTTGGGGTCGGGGTGGAAGAAGCAGGCGCTGATGCCGATCTTGGGCCGGTCTTGCATGGCGTCACATCGCGGCCTGGAACAGCCGCTCGAAATCGGCCGGCGTGCAGGGCCGGGGATTGGTCTGGTGGCAGATGTCGCGGGAGGCGATCTCGACCAGGCGCGGGACCTGGTCCTTGCGCACGCCGTGCGAGGCCAGCGTGCCGGTGATGCCGATCTTCTGCTTCAGGTGCCCCAGCCAGCGCACGAAGCCGGGCCCACCGCCCCCGGCGCGGCAGACGTGCGCCAGTTCCTCGAACTTGTCGGGCGCGGCCTCGATGTTCCAGGCCAGCACCGTCTCGATCATCAGCGCGTTGGCCAGGCCATGGTGCAGGTCGCACACCGCGCCCAGCGCGTGGGCGCAGGCATGCACCGCGCCCAGGTCCTTCTGGAAGGCGATGGCACCCATCATCGAGGCCATCATCATGTCGCTGCGCGCGGCGATGTTGCCCGGCTCGCGCACCGCGGTCGCCAGGGACCGTGCGGCGATGCGGGTGCCTTCCAGCGCGATGCCGTCGCACAGCGGATGGTAGGCCGGCGACAGGTAGCTCTCGATGTTGTGCGTGAGCGCGTCCATGCCGGTGGCGGCGGTGATGTGCGGCGGCAGCGCCAGTGTCAGCTCCGGGTCGGCGAACACCTGGCGCGCCAGGATCTTTGCGCTGAACACCACGCGCTTGAGGTGCGTGTCGTCCTCGCTGATCACCGCCGAGCGGCCGACCTCGGAACCGGTGCCGGCCGTCGTGGGCAGCGCGACGAAGTAGGGCAGCTCCATCTCGATCGACCGCACCTGCGGGTGGTCCCAGGCGTACTCGAGGATGTCGCCTTCATGGGTGGCGGCCAGGCCCACCACCTTGGCCACGTCCAGCGCAGCGCCGCCACCGAAGCCGATGACGCAGTCGGCGCCGTGCTCGCGGAACGCGGCCGCGCCGTCCATCGCCTGCCGTGCGGTGGGGTTGCCCGCCACGCCGGCGTAAACGGCCACGTCCAGGCCCTGCAGGTGCGAGCGGAACTCCGCCAGCACCGGCAGCGCGGCCAGCGCCTTGTCGGTGACGATCAGCGGCCGCGAGAGCCCTTGACCGCGCAAGTGCTCCGCCACGTCCTTGCGGGCGCCGGGGCCGAAGCGGATGGCGGTGGGGAAGGAGAAGTTCGCCAGGCTCATGCGGGGTCGAGCTCCAGGATCATGTGGTTCTTGGCCAGGAAGCGGCCGTCGATGCGGACGGCGCGCGGCTCGACGCCGAACGAGCGGAAGCCGGCGGCGGCGTAGAGGCGTTGTGCCTCGTCGTTGCCTTCGGTGACCGTCAGGACCAGCGAGGCCAGCCCCTCCTGCCGGGCCTGCGCCACCAGCGCCTGCAGCAGGCGCCGGCCGGCGTCGTGGCCGCGGGCTTCCGGCGCGACGTACATGGCGACCACCGTGGCCTTGTGCCGGTTCTTGGGGCGCGGCTCGCGAAGCAGGCCGACCATGCCGCACAGCTCTCGGTGGCGCCAGGCGCCCCAGAAGCTCGTGTGGTCCGAGGTCAGGCGCTCGCGGGCCACCTCGAGCGGCTGCTGCGATTCCTCTTCGTGCGAGGAGGTGAAGGCCTCGGGATGATCTCGCAGCGCCCGCAGCCGCAGTTCGCGGTACTCGGCCGCGTCGGCCGGCGTCAGCGGGACGATCTCCAGCATCAGATGATCTCGAAGTAGCGCTTCAATTCCCAATCCGTCACCGCATCCTGCCACTGGCGCCATTCCCACTCGCGGGTCGCGGCGAAGTGGTCGACGAAGGTGTCGCCCAGCCAGTCGCGCGCAACCTGCGACTGCCGGAAAACGCGCGTGGTCTCGATGAGCGTGCGCGGTGCGCGCGGGACGTCCTCGCCGCCCTGGTTGGTGCCGGTGATCGGTGGCGCGGTGAGCTTCAGGCCCTTCTCGACCCCGTGCAGCCCGGCCGCGATGACGGCCGCCATCGCGAGGTAGGGATTGACGTCCGCGCCCGGGCAGCGCGTCTCCAGCCGCGTCGACTTGGGCGACCCCGCGATCACGCGGAAGCTCGCGGTGCGGTTGTCGAGGCCCCAGGTCGGCTTGACCGGCGCCCAGAAACCGTCGACCAGCCGCTTGTAGCTGTTGATGGTGGGCCAGAACATGGGGGCGAATTCCATCAGGCACTGCACCTGGCCGGCCAGCCAGCTTTCGAAGAGCTTGCTCATCCTGCGCGGCGACTTCGCGTCGTGGAAGAGATTGGCCTTGCCGTCCGACAGGCTCTGGTGGATGTGGCCGCTGCAGCCCGGGTACTTCTGGCTCCACTTGGCCATGAAGCTGGGCATGATGCCGTAGCGCTTGCCGATCTCGCGGGCGCCGGTCTTGAAGAGGATGGCGCGGTCGGCCTGCTCCAGCGCCGACGAGAAGCCGACGGCGACCTCGTACACGCCGGGCCCGGTCTCGGTGTGCAGGCCCTCGATGGGCACGTTGAAGGCCAGCATCTCGTCCATCAGCGCGTTGAAGAAGCCGGGGTTGTCGGCCATGCGCAGCACCGAGTAGCCGAACATCCCGGGTGTGATCGGCTCCGGCGGCACGCCCTGCTTGGCGGCCCAGGTGTGGACGGTCTCGCGGAAGTTGAACCACTCGAACTCCATCCCGGTCATCACCTCGTAGCCGAGCTTCTCGGCGCGCGCCAGCACGCGCTTGAGGATCTGCCGCGGGCACACGGGGTGCGGCGTGCCGTCGGCGTTGACGAACTCGCCGAGGAAGAAGGGCACGTCGTTGTCCCACGGCACGCGGCGTGCGGTGCCCAGGTCGAGGCGCGCCAGTGCGTCGGGGAAGCCGTGCTGCCAGCCGGTGACCTGCGTGTTGTCGTACGTGACGTCCTGCATGTCCCAGCCGAACACCACGTCGCAGAAGCCGAAGCCGCCGTCGATCGCGCCCTCGAACTTGTCGATGTGCAGGTACTTGCCCCGCAGCACGCCGTCGATGTCGCTGACCGCGACCTTGACCTTGCTGGCCCCGCTCTTCCTGACGGCGGCGAGGGCGGGGTGGATCTTGGGACTGGCCATGGCGGTGCGTGGGGGGAGGGCGATGGCAATCGTGGCATGGTTCGGCGCCGCCGTGGGGCGGTGCCGGGAGGCCCATTCGCACCGGGTGAACCCATCCATGGAGCGGCCGCGCGGCGCATGGTCGGCGGTCGGCGCTGGTCTAATCGGGCCGATGCCTACGAGCCTGACCTGGGGGGTTGCCGCGGCGGTCCTGTTCGGCGCGCTGCTGCACGCGGGGTGGAACGCGCTGGTCAAGTCCAGCACCGACAAGGACCTGGACACCGCGCTGCTGCAGCTGATCGGCTGCGTGCTGGCCGTTCCGCTGGCGCTGGTCACCGGCCTGCCGCCGGCCGCGGCCTGGCCGTACATCCTGGCGTCGTCGGTGATCCACTTCGGCTACTACATCGCGCTGGCCGGCGCCTACCGGCATGGCGACCTGGGCCTGACCTATCCGCTGATGCGGGGGCTGGGGCCGATGCTGGTGGCGCTGTCGTCCTCCCTGGTGCTGGGCGAACACCTGTCCCCGCTGGCCTGGGCCGGCGTGCTGGGGGTCTGCGGCGGGGTGCTGGTGCTGGGGCTGTCCCGGCATGCGCTGGAGCGGCCCAAGGCGGTCGCCTTCTCGCTGGCGAATGCGGTCGTGATCGCCCTCTACACGGTGGTGGATGCGCTCGGCGCACGCGCGGCCGTCCAGGGCGGGGGCAATGCGTTGCAGTACGTGGTGGGGCTGTTCCTGGTGCACGGGTGGCCGTTCGCGCTGATGGTGTTGCATAGGCGCGGGCTGGCCGTGGCGTGGCCCTATGCGCGTGGGCGGTCGCCGATGGCGGCCGTGGGCGCGCTGGCCTCGATGGGGTCGTATGGCATCGCGCTGTGGGCGATGACGCGGGCGCCGGTGGCGGTGGTGGCGGCGCTGCGGGAGACGTCGGTGTTGTTTGCGGTGTTGTTGGGGACTTGGTTGTTGAGGGAGGTGTTCACGGTGAGGCGGGCGGTGGGGACGCTGGTGATCGTGGCGGGGGTGGCTGCTTTGCGGGTGGGGTGAAGGCTTCGTTGGCCGTGCGCCCGCGCGGCAGGCGGTGCCTGGCCCGGGCTCATGGTGGGCCGGTTGCTCGCGCTTTACGCTCGCAACTCGCAGGGCATTCCGCGGCCCGGCCTGCGCGGCAGAACTCGCTGCGCGCTGCTTCGCACCGCTCCGCTCAGACAGCTGCCGCGAGTCAGAGGTTGACGCCTGCGGCTCGCAACGGCCGGGCCGCGGAAAGCCCGGCTCGTCCCACAAATCGCCCGGGCCAGGCACCGCCTGCCGCGTGGGAGCAGGGTGCGGGTGCTGGCAGGGATCGACCCAAGCCGCGCTGCTTGCTTCGGCTCCGGGGCGCCCCCACCCTGCCCTCCCCCGGAGGGGGAGGGGAAAGACAAGGGGCCCGGACCGAGGCACGCGGACAACGAGCAGCGGCGATTCCTCCCTCCCCCTCCGGGGGAGGGTCGGGGTGGGGGCTCGGGCGGTGGAGAGCGCAGTGCGAGGCTCCCTGGGCCCTGCCAACGAACCAGCTCCGCCTCCAGCGGCAGGGGGTCCCCGGCGGGGGGCGATTTCTGTGCCGAGCGTCGCGCAGTGGTGCGGGCCCTGCGAGCCCGCGCAAAGCGGGCGCAGCTCGCGGCAGGGGGTCCCCGGCGGGGGGCGATTTCTGTGCCGAGCGTCGCGCAGTGGTGCGGGCCCTGCGAGCCCGCGCAAAGCGGGCGCAGCTCGTCGATCAACCACTGACTCGCGGAAACTGTTTGAACGGAGCGGTGCGCAGCAGCGCGTAGTGAGTTTTTCCGCGAGGGCCCGCACCGCTCAAGCGATGCGCGCAGCAATGCGAAGCGTCAGCGAGCACGGAGAGGCACAGCATGAGCCCCCCGCCGGGGACCCCCTGCCGCAGGCAACGAACAGCAATGCGCCGCCTGCCAAGAGAACCAGCGAACCTAGATCGGTTCCTTGCTGGTAGCCAGCACATCACTGCGCAGCCGACTCGGCGCCAAAGCCCCCGCCGACTCCAGGATCGGATACGCGATCGAGCAGATGTGCGAGTTGATCCGCTTCAAGTCGCTGATCAGGTCGATGTGCAGCGAACTCGTCTCGATGCTCTGCACCGTGTTGCCCGACAGCCGCTCCAGGTGCGAGGACGCATAGGCGTGCTCCAGGTCGCGAAAGCGCGCCTTCTCCTCCAGCAGCTTCTGCGCGTCGCGCACCGAGCCGTTGAGGAACACGCTCATGCCCAGGCGCAGGTTGTCGATCAGGCGGGCGTGCAGCTCGCAGATCTCCGCCATGCCGGCGTCGGAGAAGCTGCGGCCCTTGCGGATCTTCTTGTCCTCGATGTCGATCAGGATGCGTTCGATGGTGTCGCCGATCTGCTCCATGTTGATCGTGAAGCTGATGATGTCGGTCCAGCGGCGGCTTTCCTCCTCGCCCAGCGCCTCGCGCGAGATCTTGGTCAGGTAGTACTTGATGGCCGAATACAGCTCGTCGACCGTGTCGTCCAGCTTGCGCAGCTCCTCGGCCAGGCGCAGGTCGTTGTTGCGGATCACGCTCAGGATGCCCAGGAGCATGGTCTCGACCACGTCGGCCTGGTGCAGCGCCTCGCGAGCGGCGCAGGAGATGGCCAGCGAAGGCGTGGCCAGGGCCGAGGGGTCCAGGTGGTGCGGCCGGCCGCTGGCGATGCGCTGCGGCTTGGGGAGCACCTTCATCACCAGGCGGCCGATCGGGTGGATGAAGCCGAGGAACAGCACGCCCATCAGCAGGTTGAAGCTGAGGTGGAACAGCACCACCGTCGAAATCTCGTTCCCGAGGTAGGGCCGCAGGTCGCGCAGCCAGAAGCCGACCAGCGGCGCGGCCACCGCCACGCCCAGGCACTTGAACACCAGGTTGCCCAGGGGCACGTGGCGCACTTCCACCGGCGAGCGAGCCGTGGTCAGCACCCCCAGCAGGCCGCTGCCCAGGTTGGCCCCGAGCACCAGCCCGAGCGCCATCTCGATGGGCACGATGCCGGTGCTGGCCAGGGTGGCGGTGAGCAGCACGATGGCCAGGCTGGAATAGGACAGCACGGCCAGCAGCGCGCCCGCGGTGATCTCCAGCAGCAGGTCGCTGCTGATGGACGCCAGCAGCGCCTGCACGACCGGCGACTGCACCATGATCTGGGTCGACTCGGACACCAGCCGCAGCGCCAGCAGCATCAGCCCCAGGCCGATCAGCACGCGGCCGAAGCGGCCCACGTTGGTGGACGAGCGCGAGATGAACAGCACCACGCCCAGGAAGATCAGGAGCGGCGACAGCCAGGACAGGTCGAACGAGAACACCACCGTCACCAGGCTGGTGCCGATGTCCGCGCCCAGCATCACGGCCAGGGCCAGGGGGAGGGTGATGAGCCCCTGGCCGACGAAGGCCGAGACGATCAGGGCGGTGGCGGTGCTCGATTGCAGCAGGGCGGTGACGCCAATGCCGGAGACGGCAGCCGTGTAGCGGTTGCCGATGCTGCGGGCGAGCACCTGGCGGAGGTTGGCACCGAAGACCCGAAGGATGCCGGTGCGAACGAGGTGGGTCCCCCAGACCAGCAGCGCGATGGCTGCCAGCAGATTCAACAGATGCTTCATGCTTGAAGCAACCGATGATACGCCCGAGCTGCGGCCCGGAGGGGGCCTAGCGGCTGCGGCGAACCCTGAGGACTTCGTCCAGGATCAGGGCCCCGGCGCCGATGGTGATGGCGGCGTCGGCCACGTTGAAGGCCGGGAAGTACCAGCGGTTGCTCCAGTGGAACTGGAGGAAGTCGACCACGTAGCCGTGCATCAGCCGGTCGACCACGTTGCCCACGGCGCCCCCCAGGATGCAGGCCAGGGCGAACGAGAACAGCTTCTGGCCCGGGTGGGAGCGCAGCATCCAGAGGATGAACAGCGCCGCGGCCACGCCGATGGCGGTGAAGAACCAGCGCTGCCAGCCCGAGGCCGCCGCCAGGAACGAGAACGCCGCCCCGGTGTTGTGCACCCGCACGACGTTGAAGAAGCTGGTGACGTAGGTGGAGTCGCCCAGCCGGAACGCGCCCAGGATCAGGATCTTGGTGAGCTGGTCCGCGATCAGCAGGATCAGGGCCAGCCCCACCCAGGGCAGCATCCCGCGGGAGCCGCCGACGGTTGCGCCGCGGGCCATCAGGCGTGGCGCCGGTCTTCGCCGGTCCCGAACAGGTTGGTCACGCAGCGGCCGCAGATCTGCGGGTGCGCCGGGTCGCTGCCGACGTCGGCGCGCCAATGCCAGCAGCGCTCGCACTTGCGGTCGGCCGAGGGCCGAACCTGCACTGCCAGCGCATCGCCCTTCTCCAGCGACAGCGCCGACGTGATGAAGACGAACTTCAGGTCCTCGCCCAGGCTTTGCAGCAGCGCGTGGTCGTCGGCCGGTGCAGTGAGCACCAGGTTGGCCTGCAGCGAAGAGCCCACCTGGCCCCCGGCGCGCAGGGCCTCGATCTCCTTGTTGGCCAGGTCGCGGATCTCGCGGATGCGGTTCCACTTGGCCAGCAGCGCCGTGTCGGGCGAGCCGATCTCGGCGTACTCCTCGATGAAGATCGACTCGGAGGTGCCGAACACCTTCCAGGCCTCTTCGGCGGTGAAGCTGAGGAAGGGCGCCATCCAGCGCAGCATGGCGTGGGTGATGTTCCACAGCGCGGTCTGGGCGCTGCGGCGCGCGTGCGACTTGGGCGCGGTGGTGTAGAGCCGGTCCTTGAGCACGTCCAGGTAGAAGGCGCCCAGGTCCTCGGAGCAGTACACCTGCAGCTTGGCCACCACCGGGTGGAACTCGTAGACCTCGTAGTGGGCCAGCACCTCGGCCTGGAACTGCGCCGCGCGGCTCATGGCGTAGCGGTCGATCTCCAGCATCTCGGCCGGCGGCACCGCGTCCCTGGCGGGGTCGAAGTCGCTCACGTTGGCCAGCAGGAAACGCAGCGTGTTGCGGATGCGGCGGTAGGCGTCCACCACCCGCGCCAGGATCTTGTCGTCGCCGGCGATGTCGCCCGAGTAGTCGGAGGCGGCCACCCACAGGCGGATGATCTCGGCGCCCAGCTTCTTCCAGGTCTCCTGCGGGTCGACGCCGTTGCCCAGCGACTTGGACATCTTGCGGCCCTGCGAGTCCACCGTGAAGCCGTGCGTGAGCAGGCCGCGGTAGGGCGCGCGGCCGTACATGGCGCAGGCGGTCAGCAGCGAGGAGTGGAACCAGCCGCGGTGCTGGTCGTGGCCTTCCAGGTACAGATCGGCCTCCGGTCCGTTCTCGTGGCCCGCGCCGGCGTGCGAGCCCTTGAGCACCGTGGTGTGGGTGGTGCCGGAGTCGAACCAGACCTCCAGGATGTCGGTGCTCTTGACGTACTGCGCGGCATCGGAGGCGGCGCCGACCTGGCCGAGGATCTCCTGCGGCGCGGCCTTGCTCCAGGCTTCGATGCCGCCGGCCTGCACCATGTCGGCGGCCAGGTCCAGGATCTCCATCGTCTTCGGATGGAGCTCGTGCGTGTCGCGGTCCAGGAAGAAGGGCAGGGGCACGCCCCAGCTGCGCTGGCGGCTGATGCACCAGTCGGGCCGGCCGGCGATCATGTCGCGCAGGCGGGCCTTGCCGTTCTCGGGGAAGAAGCCGGTCTGCTCGATGGCGGCCAGGGCCATCTGGCGCAGGGTGGCGGGCGCCTTGTCCTTGGTGAACACGCCTTCGCCTTCGTCCATGCGGATGAACCACTGGGCGGCGGCGCGGTAGATCACCGGCGACTTGTGGCGCCAGCAGTGCGGGTAGCTGTGGCTGATGGGCGAGGTGGCGAACAGGCGGCCGGCCTTGTCCAGCGCTTCGATGATGGCCGGCACGGCCTTCCAGATGTTCTGGCCGCCGAACAGCGCGAAGTCGCCGGCATAGCTGCCGTTGGCCTGCACCGGGTTGAGGATGTCGTCGTACTTCAGCCCGTGCGCCACGCAGCTGTTGAAGTCGTCCAGGCCGTAGGCCGGCGAGGAGTGCACGACGCCGGTGCCGTCCTCCGCCGTGGCGTAGTCGGCCAGGTAGACCGGCGAGAGCCGGCGGTAGGCCGGGTCGGCTTCGTACAGCGGATGGCGGAACTGCAGGCCCGCGAGCTTCTCGCCCTTGGCGGTGGCGACCACCGTGCCGCCCTGCAGGTGGTAGCGCTCCAGGCAGCGCTCCACCAGCGAGCTGGCGACCAGCAGCACGCCCCTGGCCGTGTCCACCAGCGAGTAGTCCAGCTCGGGGTTGAGGTTGAGCGCCTGGTTGGCGGGGATGGTCCACGCGGTGGTGGTCCAGATGACGATGAAGGCGTCCTTGCCCTGGGGCAGCGCCGCAAGGCCGAAGGCGCGCGCCAGCGCCGCGGGGTCGTCCGCCAGGAAGCCCACGTCCAGCGTCTGGCTCTTCTTGTCGGCGTACTCGATCTCGAACTCCGCCAGCGAGGAGCCGCAGTCGAAGCACCAGTAGACCGGCTTGAGGCCGCGGTAGACGAAGCCGCGCTCGACCACGCGCTTGAACGCACGGATTTCGTCGGCCTCGTTGCGGAAGTCCATGGTGCGGTAGGGACGGTCCCAGTCGCCCAGCACGCCCAGCCGCTTGAAGTCGGCCCTCTGGATGTCGATCTGCTCGGTGGCGAAGGCGCGGCTCCTGGCCTGCATCTCGTCGCGCGGCAGGTTGCGGCCGTGCTTCTTCTCGATCGCGTTCTCGATCGGCAGGCCGTGGCAGTCCCAGCCCGGGATGTAGGCGGCGTCCAGCCCCTTGAGCTGGCGCGACTTGACGATCATGTCCTTCAGGACCTTGTTGACCGCGTGGCCCATGTGGATCTGGCCATTGGCGTAGGGCGGGCCATCGTGCAGCACGAACTTCTGGCGGCCGCGGCGCGCGTCGCGCAGGCGCTTGTACAGGCCCTGGTCCTCCCATTCCTTGACCCAGCCCGGCTCGCGCCTGGGCAGGTCGCCGCGCATCGGGAACGGCGTGTCGGGCAGGTTGAGGGTCGCGCGGTAGTCGGTTTTGTTGTCGCTCATGGTCTCTCGCAGGGCTTCGACAGGCTCAGCCCGAACGGGTGAGTGATTCGGAACGAGAGGGGAAGAGCCGTTCGCCCCGAGCCTGTCCAGGGGCGCGCAGCACCGGGGTGCGGCGTTAAATTCGGTCGCGGGTGGTCTGGCGGCGGGTGGACGCGAAGTACGCGCGGGCTTCGTCGCAGTCGCGCGCGATGCCGGCCCGGAGCGCATCCAGGCTGTCGTATTTCAGTTCGTCGTGCAGTTTGTGCAGCAGGTCCACGCGGATGATTTTACCGTAGCCCCCCTCCTGGCGCAGGTGGGCGGGCCATTCCAGGCAGTGCGTCTCCAGCAGCACGCGGCCGCCGTTGGCGTCGGTGGGGTCCAGCGAGGGCCGGATGCCCAGGTTGGCCACGCCGGGCAGCGGATGGTCGGCCAGGCCGTCGACCTGCACCGCGAAGATGCCGCCGGCGGCCGGTTTCCAGTGCGAGAAGCGCAGGTTCACCGTGGGGAAGCCCAGCTCGCGGCCGAGCTTGCGGCCGTGCACCACGTGGCCGCTGATGCTGTAGGGCCGGCCCAGCAGGGCGGCCGTGCCGTCCATGTCGCCGCGGGCCAGCGCCTCGCGCACCGCGGAACTGGACACGCGGATGTTGTGCACCTCGTAGCTGTTCATGCGGGCCACGTCGAAGCCCTGGCGCTGGCCGGCCGCGTCCAGCATGGCGTAGTCGCCGGCCCGGCGGGCGCCGAAGCGGAAGTCGTCGCCCACCAGCACGTAGCGCGCGCCCAGGCCTTCCACCAGCACTTCGTCGATGAAGGCCTGCGGCGACCGGCTGGACAGGCGGGCGTCGAACGGGAGCACCACGCACTGGGCGACGCCGCAGTTGGCCAGTTCGGAGAGCTTGTCGCGCAGCGTGGCGATGCGCGCCGGCGCCAGCTCCGGCTTGCGGGCCAGCCGGGCGAAGTAGTCGCGCGGATGCGGTTCGAAGGTCAGCACGCAGCTGGGCACGCCGCGGTGGCGCGCCTCGCTGTTCAGCAGCGCCAGCATGGCCTGGTGGCCGCGGTGCACGCCGTCGAAGTTGCCGATCGTGACCGCGCTGGCCGGCGCAACGCCCGGATGGTGGAAGCCTCGGAAGATCCGCATCGCGAATTGGTATCTTTTTGATAGCAGCGGGCGCCCGCACCGAGAGCGCCGCGCGGCAGAAAGTCATCGAATCGGGGTATATTGTGCTAGCTGTTGCGTTCCCCAGTCGGCTGTGTTGAGGAAGGAGCGTTCGTCTTGAAGGTCTTGAAGCTGTCCGCCCAGGGACTTCCGCAGTCCTGGATCTCGCTGGAACAGGCCGTGCTGCACTACGCGGCGGACGAGGTCCGCTGGGAGGTGGGCGCGCAGGTGGCCGTGTTCCGGGGCGGCCACAACGCCTTCACCGGCGAGCAGTCGGTCATCACCGTCAACAGCATCATCGGCACCAAGGGCGTGCCGAACATCAACCCGTTCGACCTCAAGCCGGGCCTGACCAACAGCAAGCTCTTCGCGCGCGACCGCAACGTCTGCGCCTACTGCGGCAGCCACCACCGCGAGGAAGAGCTGACCCGCGAGCACATCATCCCCTTCGCCCAGAACGGCAAGGACCACTGGATGAACGTGGTGACCGCCTGCCGCGCCTGCAACCACCGCAAGAGCAGCCGCACGCCCGAGCAGGCCCACATGCCCCTGCTGTACGCGCCCTACGTGCCCAGCCTGTGGGAGGACTTCATCCTGCGCAACCGCCGCATCCTGGCGGACCAGATGGAGTTCCTGATGGCGCACCTGCCGAAGTCGTCGCGGCTGCATTCCTGAGCCGGGGCCGTCGGCCCCGCGCCGACCCGTTTAGTCAGTACGTCAGCTCGAGAACCGACACATGGTTCTCCGCCAGCGGCCAGGTCCGCCCCACCACCTTCTCCCCGTTGAACTCCGCCACCACCGCGCGCGGCGCGCCTGCCGGCCGGATGCGTGAGCTGGACACGCCGGCGCCGGGGGCCGCGCCCGGCGGCGGGCTCTGGCCGTCGAACGCCATGCGATCGCGGTTGGGGTCGAGGTAGCCGCGCGGCCGGTTCAGGATGGCCAGGGCCGGCGCGCTGCGATCGGCCTCCGGCACCCGCTCGGGCCGCAGGTTCACCAGGCTGCTGGAGCGCGGGAAGGGGCTGCGGTAGGTGTGCGTGGTGGCATAGCCCGGCGCGGCGAGCACGAACTCGTAGCGCGCCTTCGGATCCGCGGTGAACGGCCCCCAGCGGCCGTCGGCGCCGATCGCCTGGGTGTGCACCGCCGGGCCGCGCCGCTCGCCGCTGGCCTCGTCCACCGCGTACACCTCCAGCCGGGCGCCAGGCAGCGGCAGGTTGTTGGCGAAGTTGCCGGACGCCGGGTCGACCGAGGACAGGCCCAGCCCGCTCACCTTGCCCGACAGCACCGCGCGCGCCTCGGGGGCGATCTCCTGAACGGCCGGCGCGCGGCCGGTGATGAACTGGTAGGTGGCGGCGAAGGCCGCCGGCGCGAACGAGGTCTCGCGGTGGTCGATGCGCGGGATCACCACGTTGGTCGCGCCCTTCAGCTCGGGCCCGGCGAAGCCGACGTTGGTGGGCTGGCCGCGGCGGCCGATCCACAGGCCGTCCGGCTGGGCGAACTTGTCGTTGTTCTCCGAGCGGATCGTCATCCACTTCGCCGGCCCGGCGACCTCGTCGCCGGCCGCGTTCCGGGGCGCGTTCAGCGCGGTGAGGAAGGGGCCGGTGCCGTTGAACTCGCTGTTGGGCGAGAACTCGCGCAGCGCCCAGACACCGTGGTTGGGCGTGCCGCCCAGGATGGCGTGGCTCACCACGCCGGTCCCGCCGCCGTTGTGCACGTAGTTGCGGATCGCATAGCCGCCGCGCGAGTTGCCCACCAGCACCACCTGCTTCGCGCCGGTGGCCTGCAACACCTTCTCGACCTCGCCCTTGAGGTAGGCCATGTGCTCCGCGGTCGAGGTGCGGCCCGGCTGCGCGCGGCCGTCGTCGTCACGGGCCAGCGGGTAGGGCAGGTCGATGGCGTGCAGGCGCTCGCGCGGCCAGCCGTTGGACTCGAAGCGCCACAGCGTCGGCTGCCAGACCGAGGCGTTGTCGCCGTTGCCGTGCACGAACACGATGGGCGGGAGCGCCGAGGTGGGGGAGCCGGGCGGAAAGGCGCAGGCGCCCAGCAGCAGGGCGGTGGCCAGTCCGGTGGACAGCAGGTGGCGGCGGGTCGTCATGGTTTCTTGTCTCCTTGTCGTTCTTGCAATGAAAAGGCCCGCGGGGTGTCCGCGGGCCGCAGGGGGAGGCGTGCAGCGTCAGGCAAACACGCCGGCCGTGTCCTGCATGCGCGCCGACACCTCGCCCAGGTGGTGCAGGGTGTCGCCGTAGCTCAGCTCCAGCTGCGTGAGCTTCTTGAAGTAGTGGCTGCCCACGTATTCGTCGGTCACGCCGATGCCGCCGTGCAGCTGCACCGAGTTCTGGCCGACGAAGCGCATGGCCACGCCCAGCTGGTACTTGGCCCGGGCCATGGCGCGGCGGCGTTCGTCGGCCGGCGCGTTGAGCTTGAGGCTGGCGTAGTAGCTCATGGAGCGCGCCAGCTCCTGCTGCATCTTCATGTCGGCGAAGCGGTGGCGCAGCGCCTGGAAGGTCGCGAGGGTCACGCCGAACTGCTTGCGCGTGTTCATGTAGTCGGCCGTCAGCGCCATGGTCTTGTCGATGGCGCCCACGCCCTCGGCGCAGGTGCAGGCGATGCCCACGTCGACGGCGTGTTCCAGCGCCACGAGGCCGTCCTGGGCGACCAGCGTGGCGGGAGCGTTGGTGAACGTCACTTCGGCGGCGCGGCTGCCGTCCAGCGTGGTGTAGCCGTTGGCCTGCACGCCGGAAGCGGAGCGAGCCACGAGCAGCAGCACGATCTTGCCGCCGGAGGTCGCGGGCACCAGGAAGGCATCGGCCTGGTCGCCCGCGGGCACGAGGCTCTTGGTGCCGCTGACGGTCCAGCCGTCGCCCTGCTGCTTGCCCTGCGCCTCGCAGCGGTCCAGGCGCCAGCGGGCCTTGCGCTCCTGGTGGGCCAGCACCACCAGTGCTTCACCCGAGGCGATCTTCGGCAGCCACTCGCCCTTCACGGCCTCGGGTGCGTAGCCGGCAATCACGGCGCCCGAGACCAGCGCCTGCGAAAGCGGCTCCAGCACCATGCCGCGGCCCAGTTCCTCCATCACCACCATGCCCTCGACCGGGCCCATGCCCATGCCGCCGTGGTCCTCGGGGATGTAGAGGCCGGCCAGGCCCAGTTCGGCCAGCTCGCCGTAGGTCTTGCGGTCGAAGCCGCCGGCGCGCACCGCCCCACGGCGCCTCTCGAAGTCGTAGCTGCGGTCCACCCACTTGCGCACCGCGTCGCGCAGCTGTTCCTGCTCGTCGGAGAAATCGAAATCCATGGTGGCCTCCTCAGCCGAGAACGGTTTGGGCGACGATGTTGCGCTGCACTTCGTTGCTGCCGCCGTAGATGGTGGTTTTGCGCAGGTTCAGGTAGGTGGCCGCCAGCGGCGCCAGGCCGTGCGCGCCGCCGGGGAAGTCGCCCTGCCAGCCCGCTTCCATCGCTTCCTTGATGAAGGGCACGCTGTAGGGGCCGCCGGCCAGCATCATCAGCTCGCTGTAGCGCTGCTGGATCTCGCTGCCGCGGATCTTCAGCAGGCCCGCGATGTCCAGCGAGTTCTTGCCGGACTTCTCGGCCGACAGCACGCGCAGCACCAGCATCTCCAGCGCCACCACTTCCACTTCGAGCCGGGCGATCTCGTCGCGGAAACGCAGGTCGTCCCAAACGCCTTCGGACTTGGCGATGCGCTTGAGGCGCTCGAGCTCGCGCTTGGCGCGGTTGACGTCGGCGATGTTGGTGCGCTCGTGCGAGAGCAGGTGCTTGGCGTAGGTCCAGCCCTTGTTCTCCTCGCCGATCAGGTTCTCGGCCGGCACTTCGACGTTGTCGAAGAACACCTCGTTCACCTCGTGACCGCCGTCCAGCATGATGATCGGCCGCACGCTCACGCCGGGCGACTTCATGTCCACCAGCAGGAAGGAGATGCCGGTCTGGGGCTTGCCCTCGGTGCTGGTGCGAACGAGGTTGAACATCCAGTCGCCGTACTGGGCCAGCGTGGTCCAGGTCTTCTGGCCGTTGAGGATGTATTTGTCGCCCTTGCGCTCGGCGCGGGTCTTGAGCGAGGCGAGGTCGGAGCCGGAGCCCGGCTCGCTGTAGCCCTGGCTCCACCACACCTCGCCGCTGGCGATGCCGGGCAGGAAGCGCTTTTGCTGCTCGGCGTTGCCGAAGGCCATGATCACCGGCGCCACCATCACCGGGCCGAAGGGCACGAGGCGCGGCGCGCCGGCCAGCGCCAGCTCCTCCTCGAACAGGTGCTTCTGCACCGCGTTCCAGCCCGGGCCGCCGAACTCCTTGGGCCAGCCGTAGCCCAGCCAGCCCTTCTTGCCCAGGATCTTCGCCCAGCGCTGCATGTCGTCGCGCGTCAGGTGCAGGCTGTTGTGCACCTTGTTCGAGATGTCCTGGGGCAGGCTCTCGCGTACCCAGGCGCGGATGTCTTCCCGGAACTTCTGTTCTTCGGGCGTGAAGGCCAAATCCATGTGTGTCTCCGGCGTGAATCGCAACCGCTGATTTTCCAGCAAGCGCCCGCGGCCGGCCTGTCCGAGTCGCGACAAGTCGTGCGGATGGGC
Source organism: Ramlibacter sp. Leaf400 (assembly GCF_001424545.1). GTDB lineage: Bacteria > Pseudomonadota > Gammaproteobacteria > Burkholderiales > Burkholderiaceae_C > Ramlibacter. The sequence continues at coordinate 374,124 of NZ_LMQL01000012.1, forward strand.
TGGCCGCCGGCTCGCCTGCGCCTGCCGGGATAATCCCGCCCTCCCATGAAGAACATCGTGATCCTTATCTCCGGCGGCGGCTCCAACATGGCGGCCATCGTCCGCGCGGCCCAAGCGCGCGACTGGCGCGGCCGCTGCGCCGCGCAGGTTGCCGCGGTGGTCAGCAACCGGGCCGACGCCGGCGGGCTGGATTTCGCCCGGCAGAACGGCATCGCCACCGAGGTGGTGGACCACAAGCGCTTCGAGTCGCGCGAGGCCTTCGACGCCGAGCTGGCCGCCGTGATCGACCGCCACCAGCCGGCCCTGGTGGTGCTGGCCGGCTTCATGCGCATCCTCACGCCCGGCTTCGTGTCGCGCTACGCGGGGCGGCTGCTCAACATCCATCCTTCGCTGCTGCCGGCCTTCCCGGGCCTGCACACCCACCGCCGGGCGCTGGAGGAGGGCTGCCGGTTCGCGGGCGCGACGGTCCACCAGGTCACCGCCGAGCTCGACCATGGGCCCATCCTCGACCAGGCCGTGGTGCCGGTCCTGCCGGAGGACACCGAGCAGACCCTGGCCGCCCGCGTGCTGACCCAGGAGCACCAGCTCTACCCGCGGGCGATCGAAGCCTTTTTGCGCCGCACCGGAGCCTGACGCCATGCACCCCAAGGCTTTGCTCGACGCCTGCGCCGACCTGCTGGAGCAGGTGCTGAGGTTCGACCACCCGGCCGACGCCGTGGTGTCGCGCTACTTCCGCGAGCACCGCTCGCTGGGCCCGCGCGAGCGCGCGACGCTGGCCGAGACGGTCTATGCGGTGCTGCGCCGCAAGCTGCTGTTCGACCACCTGGCGCCTTCCGGCAGCGGCTCCAAGCCGCGCCGCCTGGCGATCCTGGGCTTCCAGGGGCCACGTGACTTCCTCAAGGGCGCACTGGACGAGCAGGAAAAGCGCTGGCTCGACCAGTGCGACCAGATCGATCCGTCCGACCTGCTGGAGCGCCATCGGCACAACCTGCCCGACTGGCTGGCCCAGGCCCTGAAGCCGCAACTGGGCGGGGAGTTCTGGGCGCTGGCGGAAAGCCTGCAGCAGCCGGCCCCGCTGGACCTGCGGGTGAACATGCTGACCGACAAGCGCGAGGACGTGCGGCATGAGCTCGGCCTGGCGGGCATCGCCGCCCAGCCGACGCCGTACTCGCCCTGGGGCCTGCGCCTGGCCGACAAGCCGGCGCTGACGCGGCTGGACGCCTTCGCGCGCGGCGCGATCGAGGTGCAGGACGAGGGCTCGCAACTGCTGGCTCTGCTGCTGGAGGCACGGCGCGGCGAGATGGTGGTGGACTTCTGCGCGGGGGCCGGCGGCAAGACCCTGGCGCTGGGCGCGGCCATGCGCAACACCGGCCGGCTGTACGCCTTCGACGTTTCGGCCCACCGGCTGGACGCGCTCAAGCCGCGGCTGGCGCGCAGCAAGCTCAGCAACGTGCACCCGGCCGCGATCGCGCACGAGCGCGACGACCGCATCAAGCGGCTGGCGGGCAAGATCGACCGGGTGATCGTCGACGCGCCCTGCTCGGGGCTGGGCACGCTGCGCCGCAACCCGGACCTGAAGTGGCGCCAGAGCCCCGAGGCCGTGCAGGAGATGGTCGCCAAGCAGGCGGCCATCCTGCGCAGCGCGGCGCGGCTGCTCAAGCCGGGCGGCCGGCTGGTCTATGCGACCTGCAGCCTGCTGCCGCAGGAGAACGAACTCATTGCCGAAGCTTTCACGGCGGACCACCCGGAGTTCAAGCCGCTGCCGGTGGCCGGTCTCCTCGAGCAATTGAAGATCGCGCCCACGGGACTGACAAGCGGTGGCTCAGCAGGGGATTTGTATCTGCGGCTGTGGCCGCATCGGCACCGAACGGACGGCTTCTTCGCCGCCTGCTGGGCGAAAAGTTGACGCCGCTCAAGCTAAGCGCCCGATAGTGCGAAATACTGCAACAGAGTGAACCCTCGGCCCTAGAATGGGTCGGATGGGTTCACGGCAGCTTCGCCGTGCCCGTTCGAGAGAAAGTACCCCGAACCTTATGTTGCTTCCCGACTGGGCCGTGCTGAATGCGGCCATCGACTGGCTGGCCCATGGCCTGTGGGACCTGAGCTGGTGGCAGATCGTCCTGTACACGCTGGTCACCACGCACATCACGATCGCGTCGGTCACCATCTTCCTGCACCGCACCCAGGCGCACCGCGCCATGGACCTGGGGCCCGTCCCCTCGCACTTCTTCCGCTTCTGGCTGTGGCTGGGCACCGGCATGGTCACCAAGGAGTGGGTGGCCATCCACCGCAAGCACCACGCCAAGTGCGAGACCGTGGACGACCCGCACAGCCCGCAGACGCGCGGCATCGAGACCGTGCTGTGGCGCGGCGCCGAGCTGTACCGGGCCGAAGCCAAGAACCTGGACACCATGGCCAAGTTCGGCCACGGCACCCCGGACGACTGGATCGAGCGCAACCTGTACACCCGCTACAGCTGGCAGGGCGTCGGCCTGATGCTGCTGCTGAACCTGGCCCTCTTCGGCGCCGTCGGCCTGTCCGTATGGGCCGTGCAGATGCTGTGGATCCCGATCACGGCCGCCGGCATCATCAACGGCATCGGCCACTACTGGGGCTACCGCAACTTCGAGGCGCCGGACGCCAGCACCAACGTCTCGCCCTGGGGCCTGATCATCGGCGGCGAAGAGCTGCACAACAACCACCACACCTACCCGACCTCGGCCAAGTTCTCGGTCAAGAAGTACGAGTTCGACATCGGCTGGGTCTACATCCGCGCGCTCGAGGGCCTGGGCTGGGCCAAGGTCAAGAAGGTGCCGCCCAAGCTGCGCCTGGGCGCCATCAAGCCGGTGGCCGACGAGAAGACGCTGGAAGCCGTGATCGCCCACCGCTACGAGGTGATGGCCGGCTACGCGCGCGAGATGCGCCGCGTGTGCCAGGACGAGATCGCCGTGCTCAAGGCCAAGCGGGCCGACCTGTCGCCCCTGAAGGCCGCCCGCCGGTGGCTGCACCGCGACGACGACCGCGTGCCGGCCTCCGCCCGCCTGCAGCTGGCCCAGGCCCGCGCCGCCCACCCGGTGCTGGACCAGATGGTCACCATGCGCGAGGAGCTGCGCCAGATGTGGCTCAACACTTCGCACTCGCGCGAGCAGCTGGCCGTCGACCTGCAGGCCTGGTGCCGCCGGGCCGAGGAGAGCGGCATCGACGCGCTGCGGCAGTTCTCGCTGAAGCTGCGGTCGGCGCACGCCTGACCAGCTTTCACCCACACGAAAAGGCGCCGCGCTGCGGCGCCTTTCTTTTTGGGCCGCGCAAAAAGAAAAGCCCCGCGAAGGCGGGGCTCCTGGATCCCCGCCTTCGCGGGGATGAAGTGACGCGCGCTACGCGCTCGTCACTTCAGCTTCGTTTCCTTGTACTCGACGTGCTTGCGAGCCTTCGGGTCGAACTTCATGATCGACATCTTCTCGGGCATCGTCTTCTTGTTCTTGCTCGTGGTGTAGAAGTGGCCGGTGCCCGCCGTGGACTCCAGCTTGATCTTCTCGCGTCCGCCTTTGCTAGCCATGGTGGTGCTCCTTGATTAGGCCTGGCCGCGGGCACGCATGTCTGCGAGCACGGCGTCGATACCGTTCTTGTCGATCAGGCGAACCGCGGCGTTGGAAACGCGCAGGCGCACCCAGCGGTTCTCGGTCTCGACCCAGAAACGGCGGTATTGCAGGTTCGGAAGGAACCGGCGCTTGGTCTTGTTGTTGGCGTGGGAAACGTTGTTCCCCACCATCGGGCCCTTGCCCGTCACTTCGCAGACGCGTGCCATGAGCACTCCATTCGCAGTCAACGGCGGTCACTAGCGGCTGCCGCGCCCGAAGGACGCTTGAGCCTCGCAACTGCCTTACCTCGCCAGAAAGGGTGGCGGTAACCCATCCGCTGGACGGCAGCCTTCCCAGGCCGCCGACAGCAAAGCCCGCGATTATAGCCGACGCGGTGAAAGCCGCGTGAGCCCCGCGCAGGCATGTCCCGGTTGGGTTACTGGTCCTGCTCCAGGAACCGCTGGGCATCCAGCGCGGCCATGCAGCCCGTGCCGGCGCTGGTGATGGCCTGGCGGTACACGTGGTCCTGCACGTCGCCGGCGGCGAAGACGCCCGGCACGCTGGTCATGGTGGCCAGGCCGCTGAGGCCCGAGCGGGTGAGGATGTAGCCGTCCTTCATCTCCAGCTGCCCCTGGAAGATGTCGGTGTTGGGCTGGTGGCCAATGGCCACGAAGAAGCCCTGGGTCTTGAGGACCTCGGTCTCGCCGGTGCGCGCGTCCTTCAGCTTCACGCCGGTGACGCCGCTGTTGTCGCCCAGCACCTCGTCGACGGTCTTGAACAACTTCAGCTCGATCTTGCCGGTCTTGACCTTCTCCATGACCTTGTCGACCAGGATGGGTTCGGCACGGAACTTGTCGCGGCGGTGGATCAGGTACACCTTGCTCGCGATGTTCGAGAGGTACAGCGCCTCCTCGATGGCGGTGTTGCCGCCACCGACCACGCAGGTGACCTGCTCGCGGTAGAAGAAGCCGTCGCAGGTGGCGCAGGCGCTCACGCCCTTGCCCATGAAGTGCTCCTCCGAGGGCAGGCCCAGGTACTTGGCCGAGGCGCCGGTGGCGATGATGAGCGCGTCGCAGGTGTACTGGCCGCTGTCACCGGTGAGCGTGAAGGGCCGCTTGCTGAAGTCGACCTTGTTGATGTGGTCGAAAACGATCTCGGTCTTGAAGCGCTCGGCGTGCTCCAGGAATCGCTGCATCAGGTCGGGGCCCTGCACGCCATTGACGTCGGCCGGCCAGTTGTCCACGTCGGTGGTGGTCATGAGCTGGCCGCCCTGCGCGATGCCGGTGATCAGGAGCGGGTTGAGGTTGGCTCGCGCGGCGTAGACGGCAGCGGTGTAGCCGGCGGGGCCGGAGCCGAGGATCAGGACTTTGGCGTGTCGGGTGTTCATTGCTTGGGAGGCCTGTGTGGGAAAAGCCACAGGTCGGTGTACATTTCGGGTCGAACGCCGCAAGTATCAAGCGCCACTCGCGCCGCGGTCCTTGGGCAATCTCAATCCCGCTGATTGTAAGAACCGAACGATCGCGAACGCGCTGGAGGGAACTGGATGTCGATGCTGTCCAACCTGGAGCTGATCCGCCGGGTGCCGTTGTTCGCATTGCTCACATCCAACCAAGCCGAGTCCGTCGCCGACGCCGTCGTCAAGCGCCGCTTCAAGCGCGGCGAGACCGTGGTGGAGCAGGGCGAAAAGTCCAACACCCTGTTCATCATCCTCACCGGCCGGGTGCGGGTCGTCACCTCCGACAAGCGCGGCCGCGAGGTCATCCTGGCCACGCTCAATCCCGGCGACTACATCGGCGAGATGAGCCTGATCGACAACGAGGCCCACTCGGCCACCGTGCGCGCCGAGGTCCAGACCGACATGCTGGCGCTGGGCCGCGCGGAGTTCGCGCGCTGCCTCCCCGAGAACAGCTCGATGGCCTACGCCATCATGAAGGGGCTGGTGCAGCGCCTGCGCCAGGCCGACCGCAAGATCGAGTCGCTGGCGCTGATGGACGTGTACGGCCGCGTGGCCCGCTCGCTGCTGGAGTTCGCGGTGCCCGACCGCGACGGCAACAGCATCATCCGCGAGCGCATCTCGCGCCAGGACATCGCCAAGATGGTCGGCGCCTCGCGGGAGATGGTCAGCCGCGTCATGAAGGACCTGGAGGACCGGGGCTTCATCGAGACGCGCGAAGACGGCTCCATGCTGGTCAAGGAACGCCTGAGCACCCTGGGCTGACCGTCGCCGCGCCGCCGTTGCGCGAGCGAAACGCCGGGGGTGCATGCGTCCGGGGCGGAAGGGTAAGCTTCGCGCCGGATGACGTACTCGCTCAACACCCTGGCCCATCCCGGTTCCTCCGCGGCCGGCGCCCGGCCCGCACCCCGCCTCCTGCATGAAACCGCGCTGGTGATCGGCGGCGCGGCGCTGCTGTACTGGCTGCTCGCGCTGGTCAGCTACTCGGCGCAGGACCCGGCCTTCTCGACGTCGGGCACCGGCGCGGCGGTGGCCAACTGGGGCGGCCGTCTCGGCGCCTGGCTGGCCGACGGCAGTTATTTCCTCCTCGGGTTCTCGGTGTGGTGGTGCTTCGCCGCCGGTGTGCGCGCCTGGCTGTCGACGCTGGCGCGCTGGATGCGCGGCACGGTCGCCACCGAAAGGGGCTTCTCGCGCAGCCGCATCGCCTTCTGGGTGGGGCTGGCGGTGCTCCTGTGCGCTAGCACGGGCCTGGAGTGGTCGCGCCTGTACCGGCTCGAGATGCGTTTGCCGGACCACGCCGGCGGCGCGCTGGGCTTCCTGATCGGCCCGGCCGGCGAGAAGTGGCTGGGTTTCACCGGTTCGGGGCTGGTGTTCGTGGCGCTGGTGGTGGCGGGCGCGGCGCTGGTGTTCCGCTTTTCCTGGGCGCACGTGGCCGAACGTGTGGGCGCACGCATCGAGGGCTTCATCGCCTCGCGGCGCGAGAAGCGCGAGATCGCGCAGGACCTGGCCTTCGGGCAGCAGGCCGCGCGCGAACGCGAGGAGACGGTGCAGGTCGAGCGCGTCGAGATCGAGGAGCACCATCCCACGCCGGTGCTGATCGAGCCGGTGCTGGTGGACGTGCCCAAGAGCGACCGCGTGGCCAAGGAGCGCCAGAAGCCGCTCTTCAGGGAACTTCCGGACAGCAAGCTCCCGCAGGTGGACCTGCTGGATGGCGCCCAGGCGCGCCAGGAGACGGTGTCCAGCGACACGCTGGAGATGACCTCGCGCCTGATCGAGAAGAAGCTCAAGGACTTCGGCGTCGAGGTGCGGGTGGTGCTGGCGCAGCCCGGCCCGGTGATCACGCGCTACGAGATCGAGCCGGCCACCGGCGTGAAGGGCTCGCAGATTGTCAACCTGGCCAAGGACCTGGCTCGCTCGCTGTCGCTGGTGTCGATCCGCGTGATCGAGACCATCCCCGGCAAGAACTACATGGCGCTGGAGCTGCCCAACGCCAAGCGGCAGTCGATCAAGCTGTCGGAGATCCTGGGCTCGCATGTCTACAACGAGGCCAAGTCCATGCTCACCATGGGCCTGGGCAAGGACATCGTCGGCAACCCGGTCGTGGCCGACCTGGGCAAGATGCCGCACGTGCTGGTGGCCGGCACCACCGGCTCGGGCAAGTCGGTGGGCATCAACGCGATGATCCTGTCGCTGCTGTACAAGGCCGAGGCGCGCGACGTGCGCCTGCTGATGATCGACCCCAAGATGCTGGAGATGTCGGTCTACGAGGGCATCCCGCACCTGCTGGCGCCGGTGGTGACCGACATGCGCCAGGCCGCCCATGGCCTGAACTGGTGCGTGGGCGAGATGGAGCGCCGCTACAAGCTCATGAGCAAGATGGGCGTGCGCAACCTGGCGGGCTACAACGTCAAGATCGACGATGCCAAGGCCCGGGGCGAGTTCATCTACAACCCGTTCAGCCTCACGCCCGACAGCCCCGAGCCGCTGGAGCGTCTGCCGCACATCGTGGTGGTGATCGACGAACTGGCCGACCTGATGATGGTGGTGGGCAAGAAGATCGAGGAGCTGATCGCCCGCCTGGCGCAGAAGGCGCGCGCGGCCGGCATCCACCTGATCCTGGCCACCCAGCGTCCCAGCGTGGACGTGATCACCGGCCTGATCAAGGCCAACATCCCGACCCGCATTGCCTTCCAGGTCTCCAGCAAGATCGACAGCCGCACCATCCTCGACCAGATGGGCGCCGAGGCCCTCCTCGGGATGGGCGACATGCTCTACATGGCCAGCGGCACCGGCCTGCCGGTGCGCGTGCACGGCGCCTTCGTCAGCGACGAGGAGGTCCACCGCGTGGTGGCCTACCTGAAGGAGCAGGGCGGCGAGCCCAACTACATCGAGGGCGTGCTCGAAGGCGGCACGGTGGACGACGAAGGCGGCCTGGGCGACCTCCTGGGCGAGGGTGGCGGCGAGAAGGACCCGATGTACGACCAGGCCGTGGAGGTGGTGCTGAAGAACCGCAAGGCCAGCATCTCCCTGGTGCAGCGCCACCTGAAGATCGGCTACAACCGCGCCGCACGCCTCGTGGAGGACATGGAGAAGGCGGGTCTCGTGAGCGCCATGAATGGCCAGGGCCAGCGCGAGATCCTGGCGCCCAATCGCGCCGAGTAACGGCTGGTTGCGAACTTCGCGGCCGCCGGCCGACCCAACACGAATGAAGCAAGCGATCTCTGCACTCGTCCTCGGCCTGGCCGCGTTCACCGCCCACGCCGGCGGGCTCGAAGCCCTCGAGAACTTCGTCAAGACGGCCAAAAGCGGCCGCGCCGACTTCACCCAGGTGGTGACCGCGCCGGCCCGCGAAGGCCAGACGGCCCGCAGCAAGACGTCGTCCGGCACCTTCGAATTCAGCCGGCCCAGCCGCTTCCGGTTCGAGTACCGCAAGCCCTTCCAGCAGACCATCGTAGCCGACGGCCAGACGCTCTGGCTGCACGACGTCGACCTGAACCAGGTCACCGCGCGCCGGCAGGACCAGGTGCTGGGCAGCACGCCCGCGGCCTTGATCGCGGCGGCGCCGGACCTAGATTCGCTGCGCCGCGACTTCAGCCTGGAGGCGGCGGCCGATCGCGACGGCCTGCAATGGGTGCAGGCCACGCCCAAGGCGCGCGAAGGCCAGCTCAACCACGTGCGCATCGGCTTTCGCGGCAATGAGCTGGCGGTGCTGGAGATCCTGGACAGCTTCGGCCAGAGGTCGGTGATGACGTTCAACCAGCTGCAGCTCAATGCGCCGGTCGCGGCCGGTGCATTCGCCTTCAAGCCGCCGCAGGGCGCGGACGTCGTGCGGCAATAAGGCGTGGTCCCCGCGGAGGCGGGGACCCAGGGCTTTCCCCGCGTCGCGCCTCCTGGATCCCCGCCTTCGCGGGGATGACGCACATAAACTCGGGTCGTGCCCAAAGGTTCCGTGCCCCACGCCCCCCTCGCCGAACGCCTGCGCCCCAAGTCGCTGGGCGAAGTGGTCGGCCAGCAGCACCTGCTGGGGGAGGGCATGCCGCTTCGCATCGCCTTCGAATCCGGCCAGCCGCACAGCTGCATCCTCTGGGGCCCTCCCGGCACGGGCAAGACCACGATCGCGCGGCTCATGGCCGACGCTTTCGATGCGCAGTTCATCAGCATCAGCGCGGTGCTGGGCGGCGTGAAGGACATCCGCGACGCCGTCGAAGCGGCGCAGCGGGCCCGCGATGGCCTGCAGCAGCAGCGCACCATCGTGTTCGTCGACGAGGTGCACCGCTTCAACAAGAGCCAGCAGGACGCTTTCCTGCCGCACGTCGAATCGGGCCTGTTCACCTTCATCGGCGCCACCACCGAGAACCCATCTTTCGAGGTGAACTCTGCGCTGCTGTCGCGGGCCGCGGTCTACGTGCTGCAGCCGCTGACCGAGGCCGACCTGCAGCAGATCGTGGGCAAGGCGCAGGCCCTGGGTGCCGTGCCGCCGCTGGAGCCGGCGGCGCTGTCGCGGCTGGTGGCCTATGCCGACGGCGACGCACGCCGATTGCTCAACACGCTGGAGACGCTGGCGGTCGCCGCGACCCAGGAGCAGCTGGGCGAGATCACCGACGCCTGGCTGCTCAAGGTGCTGGGCGAGCGCATGCGCCGCTACGACAAGGGCGGCGAGCAGTTCTACGACACCATCAGCGCGTTGCACAAGTCGGTGCGCGGCTCGGACCCCGATGCCGCGCTCTACTGGCTGATTCGCATGCTCGATGGCGGCGCCGATCCGAGGTACATGGCGCGCCGCATGATCCGCATGGCGGCCGAGGACGTCGGCCTGGCCGACCCGCGCGCGCTGCGCCTCGCGCTGGATTCGGCGGAAGTGTACGAGCGGCTCGGCTCGCCCGAAGGCGAGCTGGCGCTGGCCGAGTGCGTGGTCTACCTCGCGATGGCGCCCAAGTCGAACGCCGTCTACAACGCGTTCAACGAGGCCAGGGCCTTCGTGCGCAAGGACGGCACCCGGCCGGTGCCCATGCACCTGCGCAATGCGCCCACGCAGCTGATGAAGGACCTCGCGTACGGCAAGGGCTACCGCTACGCGCACGACGAGGCGGGCGGCTTCGCTGCGGGAGAGACCTACCTGCCCGACGGCATGGCGCCGCCCGGTTTCTACCGTCCGGTGGACCGCGGCCTGGAGATCCGCATCGCGGAGAAGCTGCGCGAGCTGCGCAGGCTGAACGACGAGTCCTCCTGATCCAGCGCATCGGTGCCTCGGTGCGTTCCCACACCGGCGCCACTGGACAACGAGGGTAAACACTGCATGCCGCGTGGCGCGAGGCGCTACCGCTGCTGACTACAATCACGCGCCGTGAACCCGCTGAAGGACTTGGCGGGTTTTTTGCTAGATGGCGTGTGCACCCACAAGGCGCGAGCCGCCACCTGGAAGCCCGGACCCAACGGGCCGACCGGCGCAAGACGTCGGGCCATGACAACGGAGGAATCACAATGGATACCCTGCTGCAGCAGATCATCAACGGTCTGGTCCTCGGCAGCATGTACGCCTTGGTGGCCTTGGGCTACACCATGGTCTACGGCATCATCAACCTGATCAATTTCGCGCACGGCGAGGTGCTCATGGTGGGTGCGCTCACCAGCTGGGCGATCATCGTGGGCATGCAGGACGCGATGCCCGGCCTGCCCGGCTGGCTGGTGCTGCTGTTGTCGATGCTGATCGCCTGCATCGTCGCCGCGGCCCTGAACTTCGCCATCGAGAAGGTCGCCTACCGGCCCTTGCGAAACAGCCCCAAGCTCGCGCCCCTGATCACCGCCATCGGCATGTCGATCCTGCTGCAGACGCTGGCGATGATCATCTTCAAGCCGAACTACAAGCCCTATCCCACGCTGCTGCCGGCGGCGCCCATCGCCATCGGCGGCGCGGTGATCACCGCCACCCAGATCATGATCCTGGGGCTGACGGCCCTCTCGCTGGCGGTGCTCACCTACGTCGTCAACTACACGCGGCTGGGCCGCGCGATGCGGGCCACGGCGGAGAACCCGCGCGTGGCCGCCCTCATGGGCGTCAAGCCCGACATGGTGATCTCGGCCACCTTCATCATCGGCGCCGTCCTGGCCACCATCGCGGGCGTGATGTACGCCTCCAACTACGGCACGGTGCAGCACACCATGGGCTTCCTGCCCGGGCTCAAGGCCTTCACCGCCGCCGTGTTCGGCGGCATCGGCAACCTGGCCGGGGCGGTGGTGGGCGGCCTGCTGCTCGGGCTGATCGAGGCCATCGGCTCGGGCTACATCGGCGTGCTCACCGGCGGCGTGCTGGGCAGCCACTACGCCGACATCTTCGCGTTCATCGTGCTCATCGCGGTGCTGACCCTGAGGCCCTCCGGCCTGCTGGGCGAACGCGTGGCCGATCGCGCCTGATACGGGAGCCGCCATGGAAAAGCAAAAGAAGCTGGCGATCTGGGTCGCTTCGGGCATCGCGCTGCTGGTGCTGCCGCTGCTGCTGCAGAGCGCGGGCAACTTCTGGGTGCGCATCGCCGACACGGCGCTGCTCTACGTGCTGCTGTCGCTCGGCCTGAACATCGTGGTGGGCTACGCGGGCCTGCTGGACCTGGGCTTCGTGGCGTTCTTCGCCATCGGCGCCTACATGTACGGCCTGATGGCCTCGCCGCACCTGTCGTCCACGTTCCCCTGGTTCGCGGCGATGTTCCCGGACGGGCTGCACACCTCGGTGTGGCTGGTGATCCCGATGGGGGCGGCGCTGGCCGGCGTGCTGGGCATCCTGCTCGGCGCGCCGACGCTGAAGCTGCGCGGCGACTACCTCGCCATCGTCACGCTCGGCTTCGGCGAGATCATCCGCGTGTTCCTGAACAACCTGGACCATCCGGTCAACCTGACCAACGGGCCCAAGGGGCTGGGGCAGATCGATTCCATCACCCTGTTCAAGTTCGACGCCTTCGGGGTCCCGGGCATCAACCTGGGCCGCTTCCTGGACATCGGCGAGTACCGCATCAGCAGCGTCACGCTGTACTACTACCTGTTCCTGGCGCTGGTCGTGGCCAGCGTGATCATCTGCCACCGGCTGGAGCTCTCGCGCATCGGCCGCGCCTGGATGGCCATCCGAGAGGACGAGATCGCCGCCAAGGCGATGGGCATCAACACCCGCAACATGAAGCTGCTCGCGTTCGGCATGGGCGCCACCTTCGGCGGCGTCTCCGGCGTGATGTTCTCGGCCTTCCAGGGCTTCGTGTCGCCCGAGTCGTTCAGCCTGATGGAGTCGGTGATGATCGTCGCCATGGTGGTGCTGGGCGGCATCGGCCACCTGCCGGGCGTGATCCTGGGGGCCGTGCTGCTGTCGGCGCTGCCCGAGGTGCTGCGCTGGGTGTCCGGCGCGTTCGACCTGCAGTCGGTCACCGGCGGCCGGCTCGACCCCGCCATCCTGCGCCAGCTGCTGATCGCGCTGGCCATGATCATCGTGATGCTGTTGCGCCCCCGCGGCCTGTGGCCTTCGCCGGAACACGGCAAGGCGCTGCAGGACGGCAAGAGCGGCCGCTGAGGGAAGGACGAGAATGACAGAGACCGTTCTGCGCGTCGCGGGCATCTCCAAGCGCTTCGGCGGGCTGCAGGCCCTGTCCGACGTGGGCATGACCATCCTGAAGGGCCAGGTCTACGGCCTCATCGGCCCCAACGGCGCCGGCAAGACCACCTTCTTCAACGTGATCACCGGGCTGTACACGCCCGACAGCGGCAGCTTCGAGCTGGCCGGCAAGCCCTACAAGCCCAACGCGGTGCACGAGGTCGCCAAGGCCGGCATCGCGCGCACCTTCCAGAACATCCGCCTGTTCTCCGAGATGACGGCGCTGGAGAACGTGATGGTGGGCCGCCACATCCGCACGGGCTCGGGCCTGATGGGCGCGATCTTCCGCACCCGCAAGTTCGTCGCCGAGGAGACGGCCATCGCCAAGCGGGCGCAGGAGCTGCTCGACTACGTGGGCATCGGCAAGTACTCCGACTACAAGGCGCGCACGCTGTCGTACGGCGACCAGCGCCGGCTGGAGATCGCCCGGGCGCTCGCCACCGACCCGCAACTGATCGCGCTGGACGAGCCCGCAGCGGGCATGAACGCCACCGAGAAGGTGCAACTGCGCGAGCTGATCGACCGCATCCGCAAGGACAACCGCACCATCCTGCTGATCGAGCACGACGTGAAGCTGGTCATGGGCCTGTGCGACCGCGTCACCGTGCTCGACTACGGCAAGCAGATCGCGGAAGGCACGCCGGCGGACGTGCAGAAGAACGAAAAAGTCATCGAGGCCTACCTCGGGACGGGAGGCCACTGATGACGCAAGTGCTGCTCAAGGTCAGCGGCCTGAAGGTCGCGTACGGCGGCATCCAGGCCGTCAAGGGCGTGGATTTCGAGGTGCGAGAGGGCGAGCTGGTCACGCTGATCGGCTCCAACGGCGCCGGCAAGACCACCACCATGAAGGCCATCACCGGCCTGCAGCCGCTGGCCGGCGGCGACATCGAGTACCTGGGCCGCAGCATCCGCGGCCGCGGCGCCTGGGACCTGGTCAAGCAGGGCCTGGCCATGGTGCCGGAGGGGCGCGGCGTGTTCACGCGCATGACCATCACCGAGAACCTGCTGATGGGCGCCCACATCCGCAACGACCGGGCCGAAGTCGCGCGCGACATGGAGAAGGTGTTCACCATCTTCCCGCGCCTGAAGGAGCGCCGCGACCAGCTGGCCGGCACCATGTCCGGCGGCGAGCAGCAGATGCTGGCGATGGGCCGCGGGCTCATGAGCCGGCCCAAGGTGCTGCTGATGGACGAGCCCTCGATGGGCCTGTCGCCCATCATGGTGGACAAGATCTTCGAGGTGGTTCGCGAGGTGTACGCCCAGGGCGTCACCATCGTGCTGGTGGAGCAGAACGCCAGCCGCGCCCTGCAGATCGCCGACCGCGCCTACGTCATGGAGTCCGGTGTGATCACCATGTCCGGCGACGCCCGCCAGATGCTCAGCGACCCGAAGGTGCGAGCCGCCTACCTGGGCGAGTGAGCGGCGCTCAGTAGCGGTACTGCAGGCCCAGGCTGGTCGAGCGGAAGCCGTCGCGCACGCCGCCCAGGCGCAGGTCGTGGTTGTCCCAGCCCAGGGTGGCGGACAACCTCGGCGTGACCTCCATGCTCAGTCCCGCCCCGAACGACAGGCCATAGCCCTGGTCGAAAGCCGATGGCGCCGCCGGCACCGGCGAGCTGGCCAGGTCGGCATACCCGTAGGTCGCCCCCAGCTTGCCGTAGACCGAGAAGGCACTGCCGAAGAGCGGCCGGCGTCCGACCAGGCTCACGTTCAGGCCCTGGCGCGCGGGCCCGATGGCCAGGCGGTCGGCAGGTCCCAGGTTGAGTTGCGACAGTTCCAGGTTCCACAGCGGTGGCGCGCCGCTCATCACCATCGCGGCGGCCTGGCCCGGCTCGCAGCGCAGCAGCGAAGCCCCGCATCCGATCGGGTATTGCACGCGCGAGGCTTGCAGGCCCTGGCCCGCAGAGGACGTGGAAGGCGCGAGCTGCCAGGGGTCGCCGCCCCGGTGAACCAGCTGCGCGTGCGCACTGCCGAGCAGCAAGGCGAGCCCCACCATAGAGATCGCTGACGAACGACGGATCACACTGATTGCCTTCATCGCAAGCCTCCTCAGGCTGTTTCCCGTTGGAACAATCTAGGCCGGATGTAGCTCAGCGGGTGTGGGACCTGTCCTACGGATGGGGTAGGAGGTAACGTCCCGCGCTCCCAAAAAAGGAGCGGGGTCGCAAGGAGCCGAAAGGCTGCGACTCACAAATCCGAGGTGCCGACAGCGACGGCGGATTTACGTTTTGTCGCCGGCAAAATGTGCTAGTGAGCGCTCAGTCCACTTTCGCGCCGGAGGCCTTGACAACCTTCTCGTACTTGGCCAGCTCGGCCCGCATGAACGCGCCGAACTCCTCCGGCGTGCTGGTCACCGGCTCGGCCATCAGGCCAGCGAAGCGGGTCCTGGCCTCGGGCGATTGCAACGCCGCCACGAAAGCCTGGTTGAGGCGGACGACGGTTTCCCGCGGCGTGCCGGCCGGCGCCACCAGGCCCCACCAGGTGTCGATCGCGAAGCCCTTGAGCGTGTCGGCCACCGGCGGCACTTCGGGGAGGCTGGGCGAGCGCTTCAGCGTCGTGACCGCCAGCGCCTTGAGCTTGCCCGAGCGGATGTTGGGCGCGGCGGTCGCCAGGTTGTCGAAGTTGAAGTCGACCTGCCCCGAGAGCAGCGCCAGCTGCGCGGGGTTGCCGCCGTTGTAGGGGATGTGGACCGCGAAGATCCCGGCATCCCGCTTGAACATCTCGCCGGCCAGGTGGCCCGCGCTGCCGTTGCCGCCGCTGCCGTAGTTGAGCTTGGCGGGGTTGGCCTTGGCGTACGCGATCAGGTCGGCCAGCGTGTTGATCTTCAGGCGCGCGGCGGTGTCGGCGTTGACCACCAGCACGTTGGGCACGCGGACCATCTGTGTGATCGGCGCGAAGTCCTTGGCCGCGTCGTACGGCATCCTGCTGAAAAGCCAGGGGTTGATGGCATGCGTGGCCACCGCGGAGATGCCGATGGTGGTGCCGTCCGGGGCCGCCTTGGCCACCGCATCGGCGCCGATGTTGCCGCCGCCGCCGGGGCGGTTCTCGATGATCACCGTGCCCAGCGTGTCCTTCACGCGTTCGGCCAGCACGCGGGCCGTGACGTCGATCGGGCCGCCCGGCGCGTACGGCACGATGAGGCGGATGGGGCGCTGCTGGGCGAGGGCGGGGAAGGCGGCGGCTGCGGCGCCGGAGAGGAGAAGGTGTCTGCGCTTCATGTTTCCAATGGTACCGAGCGTGGCGGAACGCCTTGGCCCAGGGCGGTTTGGCGAAGCCCTGCCATCACGAACCCGCAAAGTCAAGCTCTACCGGGTCAGCATCTGTTTTAGATGCATATGGTCGCAATTCCCAGCAATTCGTCACGTCAGGTGCTGGTCAGGTGGGAGCGGCAGCGAGAGAGCTCAGTGTGCACCGTCGCAGTGCCATGCAAATCGTGTTACTAAATTTGCAAAATGACGCGTTAGATACATTTTGTAAATAGGCAGAGTACGGCCGAGCTTCTCAATGCGGCTTCCACAGCAGGAGGTAGCCGCCATGAATTTCGATACGCAGCCTGCAGTTCCGAAGCGACCGGAGCCGGCACCGGGCAATACGGGACGGCGCTCGTTCTTCCGGGCAGGCGGCGCGGCCGCGGCGGCCATCTGCGCCCCGAGTCTCGCGCCTTCGCAGACCGTGGTGGCCGGCAGCCCGCCCACCAGCCTGTGGGCCGAGCCGCTCCCGGTCCAGACACCGCTCAGCTCCCAGCCCCTGCTCGCCCCGCTGTCGTATGGCTACAGCGGCGAGTTCGAATGCGGGCGCGCCGACCACCAGGGGTGGGCGCGCTTCGTCCCGCAGGACTTCTACCAGATCGACGTCAAGGTGGGCCAGCACAGCTTCCATCCGCAGCTGCCCCCCGCGGAAATCTGGGGTTACGGCGGCACGTTTCCCGGGCCGCTGATCCACGCGCGCTACGGGCGGCCGCTGGTGGTGCGCTTTCGCAACCAGCTGGCCAGCACGCTGCAGGGGTACGGCTCGCCCGACATCTCGGTGCACCTGCACAACCTGCACACGCCTTCCGAGAGCGACGGTTTTCCGACCGACTGGTTCAGCGCCTCCGGCTACGGCCCCACGCTCACGCGGGCGGGCGAGTACAAGGACCACCACTACCCGATGGTGTACGCCGGCGTGGACCAGTACGGCGGCATCGGCGACCCGCGGGAGGCCCTGGGCACCATGTGGTACCACGACCACCGCGTCGACTTCACCGCGCCCAACGTGTACCGCGGCATGGCGGGATTCTTCCTGGCCTTCGACGAGATCGACTCGGGCAACGAACACGACACCAATCCGAACGCGCTGCGCCTGCCCAGCGGCGAGTACGACGTGCCGCTGATGTTCGCCGACAAGCAGTTCGACAGCGGCGGCTACCTGCGCTTCAACCAGTTCGACACCGACGGCTTCATCGGGGACAAGTTCATCGTCAACGGCAAGATCCAGCCGTACTTCCACGTCGAGCCTCGCAAGTACCGCTTCCGCGTGCTGTGCGCGTCGACTGCGCGGGTCTTCGACCTGCAGTTGCGGACCGCGCAGGGCCAGGTGCACAACCTCACGCAGATCGCGGCCGACGGCTGCCTGTTCCAGAACCCGCTCACCCGGCCCAACGTGCAGGTGGCGCCCGCCGAGCGGGCCGACATCGTGATCGACTTCTCCAAGTTCCCCGTGGGCTCGGAGCTGTTCCTGACGAACCGGCTGTACCACCTGGACGGCCGCAAGCCGTACGGCTACCTGGACCAGCCCGTGCAACTGCTCAAGTTCATCGTCGACAAGCCGCTGAAAGGGCCGGACTACAGCCGCGTGCCCACCTTGCTGCGCGCGCAGCCGCCGATCATCCACACCGAGGTGAAGCAGACCCGCACCTTCGTGTTCGGCCGCTCCAACGGCGCCTGGTCGGTCAACGACAAGTTGTTCGAGAACAAGGCGGTGGCCAAGCCGAAGCTGGGCACGGCGGAGATCTGGAACCTGGTGAACGACAGCGGCGGCTGGGCGCACCCGGTCCACATCCACTTCGAGCAGGGCCGCATCCTGCGGCGCAACGGGCGCGATCCGCTGCCCTGGGAGAAGGGCCGCAAGGACACGTACTACCTGGGCCCCAACGAAAGCGTGCAGGTGTTCATGCGGTTCCGGGACTTCCCGGGCCGCTACATCATGCATTGCCACAACACCATCCACGAAGACCACTCAATGATGATCCGCTATGACATCGAATCTTGAGCGCAGCGGGATGGATGCTCCCCGCGATCCCCAACGGCGGCAGGCCGCGCGGCGCTGGCTGGCGCTGGGCGGCGTGGCCGGCCTGGCGGCCTCCGGCGCGGCCCTGCTGCGAGGCGGCGGTTCCGCGGCGCCGGTCGCCCGCGCCCCTTCGGCCGGCTCGATACCGGATGTCCCCCTCGTCACGCACGACGGCCGCAAGGTCCGCTTCTACTCGGACCTGGTGCGCGGGCGCGTGGTGTTCGTCAACATGATGTATGCGCAGTGCAGCGAGCAGTGCCCGCCGATGACGCAGAACCTGCGACGCGTGCACGAGGCCCTCGGGTCGCGCGCCGGCCAGGACATCTTCATGTACTCGATCACGCTGCTGCCGGAGTTCGACAGCCCGGCCGACCTGCGGGCCTACCGGGAGCAGCAGGGCGCCAACTGGACCTTCCTCACCGGCCGCAAGGCCGACGTGGAGCAGCTGCGGCGCGGGCTCGGCTTCTCCGATCCGGACCCGCAGCTCGATGCGGACATCACGCGGCACACCGGCATGGTCCGGGTGGGGAACGACGCGCTCGACCGCTGGACCATGGCGCCGGCTCGCGTGTCGCCCAACCAGATCCTCGAGTGCCTGATCTCGGTCGATCCGCGCACGCGGGCGACCGGACGCATCCGCGTGGCCTGACGGTCGCGCTGCCTGCGGGGGCTGTCCGAGGGCCTGCTCAACCGCAGGAGGGCCAGGAGCGGCCGCGTCGAGCATCGGCGCGGCCGCTTTTTCTTGCCTGGCCATCGCTCGGTTAGCTGGCGCACATAGCATATTTTCCGTAGCTCTGCAAGGTAACAAGTAAGTCAACTTGTAAACGAGAACCAACGGCTCACCCACATCTCCTCACACTTGCAACGCGCTGCATCGACACGTTCGTTGGTGCAACAAACCGCAAGACGCCAGGGAGGTGTCCAGATGTGCACTAGTGCTCAAGACCGAGCCGGATCGCGCAGGATTGACGGGCCAAAAGTTCGCAGTCCTTGGCTTGCCCAGCTGCTGGCGTCTCGTTACAGCCGTAACGACAGCGACCCGAGCGGCCCGCCCGCCGAGCCTTTCCCGACCTTCTTCCTTTTCCCCACGGCACCAGCCCACAAGGCCTGGTGCGCTTCGCACGGCTATCTCCTGCCGCCACGACGACGGCGAGGGCCAGCCTGACAACAGCGCCTTTCCTCCATCCCTTCAAACCCCTTTCATGAGAGAACTGCCGTGCCGACCACCTACACCACCGCCTTCAGCGTCAACCGAGCCGACCTCGACTTCATCCTGAAGCAGATCAAGATCGCCGAGGCGACCTCGATCGGCTACACCTCCACGCCCAAGACCATAGTCCAGGCCATCCAGGAGGCGTACGGCGTCTCGGTCGGCGACGCGGCCATGCTGCCGTACGGCCTGCGCACGGTCGACGGCTCCGACAACAACCTGCTGCCGGGCCAGGCCGACTACGGCGCCGCCGACACCCTGTTCCCGCGCCTGACGGACCCGGACTTCCGCAACGATGCCGACGGCGACACGATGCCCCTGGGCCCCCCCGGCTCGGGCGCTCCCACGATCACCAACAACGACTACGGTGCGATCGATCCCATCACCGGCAAGCCCATGAGCGTGGCCGATGCCGACCCGCGGATCATCTCCAACCTGATCGTCGACATGTCGATCAACAACCCGGCGGCGGTCGAAGCCTTCTTCAACAACGAGCTCGCGGTGGCGGCGTTCGAGGAAGCGCACGGCATGACGCCCGTGCGGCCCGGTGATCCGCTGCCCGCCGGCGGCCAGTACATCACCAACGAAGACCTGCAGACCATCCCCAACATCTCGCCCGATGTCGGCCTGACCTCGTCCTTCAACTCCTGGATGACGTACTTCGGCCAGTTCTTCGACCACGGCCTGGACCTGGTCACCAAGGGAAACAACGGCACGGTCTACATCCCGCTGCAGCCGGGCGACCCGCTGTACGTCGAAGGCTCGCCCACCAATTTCATGGTGCTCACGCGCGCCACCGCGACCATGGTCGACGGCGTGCCCCAGCACACCAACACCACGACTTCCTTCATCGACCAGAACCAGACCTACACCTCGCACTCCTCGCACCAGGTGTTCCTGCGCGAGTACGTGAAGGTGAATGGCGAGGCCATGTCCACCGGCCGCCTGCTGGACGGCAACGAGGAAACCGGTTCCGTGCACGGCGCGCCCGGCAACTGGGCCCAGGTCAAGGCCCAGGCCCTGGAGATGCTGGGCATCGCCCTGAACGACTTCGACATCGGCAACGTCCCGCTGCTGCTGACCGACCAGTACGGCAAGTTCATCCCCGGCGCCAACGGCTACGCCCAGATGGTGATGGCGCCCGATGCCACGCACGCCACGAACTGGCTGAAGGAAGGCACGGCCGAAGGCATCACCACGGCCGGTTCGGTCAAGACCAACCACGCCTTCCTGGACGACATCGCCCACCATGCCGCGCCCGCGATCGTGGACCACGACCACAACCCGGGCACGCCGCGCGTGGCCCAGACCGCCGACACCGACATCGACGCCGACGGCGACGGCGTCTATGACGCGCCGGAAGACTTCACCGACGCCAACGACAACGGCGTGTTCGACGAAGGCGAGACGTTCGTCGATGCCGACGGCGACGGCGTTTGGGACCAGAACGACACCCTGACGGACGTCAACGGCGATCTCCAGGTGACGACCGCCGACTTCTACGCCGACGACGGCGACGGCCTCACCTACGACAACGAGATGCTGGGCGCGCACTTCATCACCGGCGACGGCCGCGGCAACGAGAACGCCGCGCTGACCGCGGTGCACAGCATCTTCCACTCGGAGCACAACCGCCTGGTGGAGGCCAACAAGGCCACCATCCTGGCCACCGGCGACCTGGCGTTCATCAACGAGTGGCTGGTCAACGACCTGTTCGAGGGCGACCCGCTGCCCACCGACGTCAACGACCCGTCCCTGACCTGGGACGGCGAGCGCCTGTTCCAGGCCTCCCGATTCGTGACCGAGATGCAGTACCAGCACCTGGTGTTCGAGGAGTTCGCGCGGCGCCTCCAGCCCACCGTCGACCCCTTCATCTTCAACAACAACCCGGAAGTCGACCCGTCGATCGTGGCGGAGTTCGCCCACACCGTGTACCGCTTCGGCCACTCCATGCTCACGGGCACGGTGGACCGGCTGGACAACAACCTGGAGACGACCGACGGCGAAGACCAGTCCACCCTGCTGGAGGCCTTCCTCAACCCGCAGATGTACCTGGCCACCGGCGGGTCGATCGGCGAGATCAACGCCAACTTCATCCGCGGCCTCAGCCGCGACGTGGGCAACGAGATCGACGAGTTCATCGTCACCGACGTGCGCAGCAACCTGCTGGGCCTGCCGCTGGACCTGGCCGCGCTGAACATCGCCCGCGGCCGCGACACCGGCGTCCCCTCGCTGAACGAGACCCGCGCGCAGCTGTACGACGCCGGGGCGATCGACCTCAAGCCCTACACGAGCTGGGTCGACTTCGCGGCCAACATCCGCAACCCGATGTCGATCATCAACTTCATCGCGGCGTACGGCACCCATTCGTCGATCGCGTCGGCCACGAGCTACCAGGACCAGCGGACCGCCGCCGAGAACCTGGTGTTCGGGAACCACGGCATCGAGGACACCCCCGAGAACGCGGGCGCCATCGCGGCCTGGATGGCTGATCGCGCGGCTTTCCTGAACGGCACCGGCATCTACGCCTCCAACCTGGGCGGCATGAACAACGTCGACCTGTGGATCGGCGGCCTGGCGGAGGAACAGTTCGAGTTCGGCGGCATGCTGGGCCAGACCTTCAACTGGATCTTCGAGTACCAGATGGAAGCCCTGCAGTTCGGCGACCGGATGTACTACCTGACCCGCACGCAGGGCATGAACCTGCTCAACCAGCTGGAGCCGAACACCTTCACCGACCTGGTGATGCGCAACACGGAGCTGGGCAACATCTACGCCACGCACCTGAGCGGCTCGCTGTTCGTCACGCCCGACCTGTTCCTGGAACTGGACCGCGGCATCGCGCAGACCGACTACAACGGGGCGGCGGCGGGACGCAACCCCGACTGGGCCGAGGACGAGCCGCATCCGCTGCTGCAGGACAAGGTCACCACGACCTACAGCGGCACGCAGGTGCTGGGCGACGACGGCAAGATGCATGACGTCGGCGGCACCATGATCTTCCACGGCGGCGAGCACGTCGTGGTCGGCGGCACCGAAGGCCACGACGTCATCTTCACCGACCTGGGCGACGACACGCTCTGGGGTGATGGTGGCAACGACTACCTCAATGGCGGCGCCGGCGCGGACAACGCTTACGGCGGCGAGGGCGATGACATCATCGAGGACCCGCTGGGCGACGACATCCTGCGCGGCGAGGCCGGCAACGACGTGGTCACCGCGGCCCGCGGCCTGGACCTGCTGTTCGGCGGCACCGGCAACGACTACATGCAGCTGGGGCAAGATGCTTCCGAAGCCTTCGGCGGCGAGGGCGACGACTTCATCCTGGGCGGCGCCGGCGGCGACTTCCTGCTGGGCAACGAGGGCAGCGACTGGATCGAGGGCGCGGGTGGCTTCGACACCCTGGCCGGCGACAACTCCGAGCTGTTCTTCAACAGCGTGCTGATCGGCCACGACGTGCTCTTCGGCCACGGCGACGAGACCGACTACGACGCCGAGTCCGGCGACGACATCATGGGCTCGGGCCCCAGCGTGTTCCGCTACGAGGGCATGTTCGGCTTCGACTGGGCGATCGCCAAGTACGACCTGTCGGGCGTGAACTTCGACATGGCCATCCCGTTTTTCACCACGGACCAGCAGGACGTCCTGCGCGACCGCTTCGACCTGGTGGAGTCGCTCTCCGGCTGGAAGTACGACGACGTGCTGCTCGGCGACAGCCGCGGCACCCCGCTGGGGGCCCTGGACCCGACCCTGGAGTTCGACAACCACGTCCTGGACCAGGAGGGCATCGCCCGCATCGACGGCATGGCCGATTGGCTGGGCGTGGGCGAGGATGGCACCGGCGGCGCGCTGGCCACCCTGTTCGGCGCGGACGCCACCACGTACCGTGACGGCAACATGCTGCTGGGCGGCGCCGGAAACGACACCCTCATGGGCCGCGGCGGCTTCGACATCATCGACGGCGACTCCTGGCTGAACGTGCGCATCGCGATCCACGCCCGCAACCCGGACGGCTCGCTGGGCAACGTGCTGTACACGGCCGAATCGCTGACGACCGAGACGGCCTTCATGGGCCCCTACGCCGGCAAGGTGTTCGCCGCCGGCACGGACCTGAGCCTGCCCGGCCCGCACACGCCGCTGTTCAACGGCCGCTCGCTGCAGTCCCTGCTCAAGGACGGCACCATCAACCCGGGCCAGCTGAAGATCGTGCGGGAGTTGAAGCACGAGGCGCCCGAGGCCACCACCGACGTGGACACGGCCGTGTACCAGGGCACCTTCGCGGAGTACGAGATCGAAGGCCTGCAGGAACTGCAGACGCTCCCGGACGGCACCGTCATCTACCGCGCGAACGACCTGAACGGCGACGGCTTCATCTCCGTGCGTGACCTGGACAACGGCCTCGACGGCGCGGTGGTCATCGATCCCATCACCGGCCTGCCGGTGCAGCTGGAGTCGCGTGGCGTCTTCACCGACGACACCGACCTGGTGCGTGGCATCGAGCGGCTGCAGTTCGCCGATCAGGCCATCACGATCGACGGCAACAACGCACCGGCCACCGGCACGGTCACCATCGTCGACCCGACCACGCTGGCCGGCCTGGTGACGCCCCACGTGGGCCAGGTGCTGACGGCCACGGTGAGCGCCGCCGACGAGGAAGGCGTCCCGCTGGGCCCGGACGGCCAGCCGGTCGGCCTGAGCTTCATCTGGCAGGTGTCCATCGCCGGCGAGGCGCCCAACTGGGTCACGGTGTCCAACGGCCTGACCTACACGGTGCAGCCGGGCGACGTGGACAACGTCATCCGCGCGGTGGCGGTGTTCAAGGACGGCAGCGGCGTGACCGAGCGCCTGTACTCGGACGCCACCGAGCGCCCGCAGGTCACGTTCAGCGTGAACGAGAACAGCGCCGCCGGCTCGCGGGTCGCGGTCCTGCCGTTCAGCATCGATGGCGATGCGCACGCCGTCGACATCGACCTGGACCTGGCCACGGTGTTCCACCGCATCGATCCTGCCAGCACGGGCGGCGGCCGCTTCACCGTCGTCCAGAACGGGGTGGACGCGCAGTTCAACCCGATCTGGGAGATCCAGGTGACCCCGGGCGCGGTGCTCGACTACGAGGCGCTGCAGTCGCCGGTGGACAACCAGTACACCATCGTCGTCAACACCTACGACCTGGATCCGGCCGCCGGCGGCACGCTGATCCTGCAGCGGGAGTTCACCATCCTGCTGAACAACCTCAGCGAAACCAATGCCACCGGCGCGGCGGTGATCGTCGACGCCAACGGCGGCTCGGTGCGCGAAGGCGACATCCTCACGGTCAACACGGCCGGCATCGCCGACCCGGACGGCCTGGGCGCCTTCAGCCACCACTGGCAGCAGTCGAGCGACGGCGTGAACTGGAGCTTCATCCCCGGCGCCTCCGGCAACAGCCTGAACCTGCTCAACCCGCCCGGCACCACGCTGAGCGATCTCGCCGGCAGGATGCTGCGCGTGGTCACCACCTTCGTGGACGGCACGGGCCAGGTGGAGCGGGTGACGTCGGCGGCCACCCAGCCGGTGGGCGTCATCTGGAACGGCGGTGCGGGCGTCGACAACTTCTTCGCCGGCACCCTGGGCAGCGACGTGGCCACGGCCGGGGCCGGCGACGACATCCTGGACGGCGGTGCCGGCGAGGACGTGCTGGCGGGCGGCCAGGGCAACGACATCTACGTGGTGCGCGAAGCGGGCGACGTGGTGATCGAGTCCGTGGGCGGGGGCCTCGACTCCGTCAGCAGCTACGCCGTGATCTACACGCTGGCCGACAACGTGGAGAACCTCTCGCTGTTCGGTTCCGCCATCACCGGCATCGGCAACGAGCTGGGCAACTACATCGGCGGCAACGACCTGGCCAACGTGCTGGTGGGCAACGGCGGCGACGACATCCTGGTCGGCGGCGCAGGGGCCGACGCCATGGCCGGCGGCGAGGGCAACGACGGCTACGTGGTCGACGATGCGGGCGACACCATCTCGGAGTCGGCCGACGCCGGCATCGACTGGGTCAACAGCTACGCCGTCAGCTACGCGCTGGCCTCCAACGTGGAGAACGCCTGGCTGGTGGGACCGGCCGTCAGCCTGACCGGCAACGACCTGGACAACCAGATCTACGGCAACGGCCTGGCCAACGTGCTGGTGGGCGCTGGCGGCAACGACATCCTGGACGGCGCAGCCGGCGCGGACACGATGACCGGCGGCACCGGCAACGACAACTACGGCGTGGACGATGCCGGCGATGTCGTGGTCGAGGCCGCGGGCGAGGGCGTGGACGCGGTGAGCAGCTACGCCGCCACCTACACCCTGGCCGCCAACGTCGAGAACCTCTCGCTGTTCGGCGCGGCCGTCACCGGCATCGGCAACGACCTGGGCAACTGGATCGGCGGCAACGACCTGGCCAACGTGCTGGTGGGCAACGGCGGCGACGACGTCCTGATCGGCGGCGGCGGCGCGGACACCATGACGGGCGGCCTGGGCAACGACGGCTACGTGGTGGACGACTCGGGCGACGTGATCGTCGAGGCCGCCGGCGAGGGCATCGACTGGGTCAACAGCTACGCCGTCGACTACACGCTGGGCGCCAACGTGGAGAACGCGTGGCTGGTCGGCCCCGCCGTCAGCCTGACCGGCAACGACGTGGACAACCAGATCTACGGCAACGACCTGGCCAACACGCTGGCCGGTGGTGGCGGCAACGACATCCTGGACGGCGCGACCGGCGCCGACACCATGTCCGGCGGCACGGGCAACGACAGCTACGGCGTGGACAACGCCGGCGATGTCGTCGTCGAGGCCGCGGGCGAAGGCGTCGACACGGTGAGCAGCTACATCGGCACGTACACGCTGACCGACAACGTCGAGAACCTGTCGCTCTTCGGCGCGGCGGTCACCGGCAACGGCAACGGCCTGGGCAACTGGATCGGCGGCAACGCCCAGGACAACGTGCTGGCCGGCAACGGCGGCGACGACGTCCTGATCGGCGCCACCGGGGCCGACACCCTGGACGGCGGCGAGGGCAACGACCTGCTGGTCGGCGGCGCGGGCCGCGACCAGATGACCGGCGGGGCCGGCTCCGATGCCTTCGCGTTCGACGACGTGTCGGAGTCCGGGGTCGGGGCGGGTGTGCGCGACGTCATCGCGGACTTCGTGTCCGGCGCCGACATCCTGCAGCTCAGCGGCATCGACGCCAACGTGCTGGCGGGCGGCAACGACGAGTTCACGTTCATCGGGGAGGACGCCTTCACGGCGGCCGGCCAGGTGCGCTGGAGCGTCGTCGACGGCGTGACGGTGGTCGAGGCCAACGTGGACGGCGACCTCGGTGCCGACTTCCAGGTGGAACTGGTGGGCGCGCCGGCCCTGGTCGCCCAGGACTTCATCCTCTAAGTGCCTGACCCCGGGCGCCCTTCGCGGGCGCCCGGGGAGCACCAACCTTGAAAAAGATGCCTATGCCGTCGAACACGCCTTCCGACAAGGGCGAACTGCGCCTCGCACTGGACAGCTGCCGGGGCGCCTTCCGCAGCGTCGCCGGCTTCAGTGCCATCGTCAACCTGATGGTGCTGGTGCCGTCCCTCTACATGCTGCAGGTCTACGACCGGGTGCTGGCCAGCCGCAACCAGACCACGCTGCTGATGCTCACGGTGATGGTGCTCGGCGCCTTCGCCGTGATGGGCCTGCTGGAGGGCGTGCGCAGCGCGGTCCTCGTGCGCATGGGCACCCGGCTGGACATGGCGCTGAACCGGCGCGTGTACACCGCCTCCTTCGAGGAGAACCTGAAGGGCAAGTCCGGCAACGCCGGCCAGGCGCTGCAGGACCTCACCACCATCCGCCAGTTCATGACGGGCAACTCGCTGTTCGCGTTCTTCGACGCGCCCTGGTTCCCGGTGTACCTGGCCGTCATCTTCCTCTTCAATCCCTGGCTGGGGCTGTTCGCGCTGGCGGGCACCGCGGTGCTGATCGCGCTGGCCTTCGCCAACGAGGCGGTGTCGCGCAAGGCGCTGGAAGAGGCCAGCAACCAGGCCGTGGCCGCCGGCAACATGGCCACCCGCAACCTGCGCAACGCCGAGGCGATCGAGGCCATGGGCATGCTGCCGCAGATGATGAAGCGCTGGTTCCGGCTGCATTCGTCCTTCCTCGCCCTGCAGTCCACGGCGAGCCAGCGCGCCGGCGCCATCCAGGCCGCGACCAAATCGGTGCGCATGGCCCTGCAGTCGGCGGTGCTCGCGATCGGCGCGGTGCTGGTGCTGCAGGAGCAGATGACCGCCGGGATGATGGTGGTCGCCTCCATCCTCATGGGCCGCACGCTGCAGCCGGTGGAGCAGCTGATCGGCGTGTGGCGCTCCTGGAGCAGCTGCCGCAGCGCCTGGCGCCGCCTGTCCGGGCTGCTGCAGTCCAACCCGCCGCGCAAGTCGGTGATGTCGCTGCCCGCGCCGCAGGGGCGCCTGGCGCTGGAGAACGTCACGGCCGCGCCGCCCGGGAGCATGGTGCCTTCGATCAAGAGCGTCTCGCTGGCGCTGTCGCCCGGCGACGTGCTGGGCGTCATCGGACCCAGCGGCGCCGGCAAGTCCACGCTGGCCCGCCTGCTGGTCGGCGTGTGGCCGGCCGCGCACGGCTCGGTGCGCCTGGACGGCGCCGACATCTACCGCTGGAACAAGGAGGAGCTCGGCCCGGGCATCGGCTACCTGCCGCAGGACATCGAGCTGTTCGCCGGGACGGTGAGCGAGAACATCGCCCGCTTCGGCGAGGTCGACGCCGACAAGGTGGTGGCCGCGGCCCGCCGCGCCGGCGTGCACGAGATGGTCCTGCAACTGCCGCAGGGCTACGACACCGTGCTGGGCGACGGCGGTGCGGGCCTGTCGGGCGGGCAGAAGCAGCGCATCGCGCTGGCGCGCGCCATGTACGGCGACCCGGCGCTGCTGGTGCTGGACGAGCCCAACTCCAACCTGGACGACGCCGGCGAGCAGGCGCTGGTCGAAGCCATCCTCGACCTGCGCCGGTCGGGCAAGACGCTGGTGCTGATCACGCACCGCAGCAGCGTGCTGGGGGTCACCTCCAAGCTGCTGCTGCTGCGCCAGGGCAACGCCGAGATGTTCGGCCCCACCGCCAAAGTGCTGGCCGAGATCACGACGCTGCAGCAGAAGGCGCAGGCCGCCCGCCCCGGCGTGCAGGCCGCCAAGCCGGCCATCGCGCGGACCGCGCAGCAGAACGACAAAGACGGAGAAGACCGCTCATGAGCGCCTACACCAACATCGACATCCCCCAGGCCACCGGCGAGCCGGACCTGCGCGGCCTGTCCACCGATCCGCGCGGGCCCGCCCGCCTGGGCTGGTGGGTGGTGATCGGCGGGCTGGGCCTGTTCGCGCTCTGGTCGGCGCTGGCGCCGCTGGACAAGGGCGTGCCCCTGAGCGGCACCGTCACCGTGGCGGGCAACCGCAAGGCGGTGCAGCACCTGACCGGCGGGACCGTGGAAGCCATCCTGGTGAAGGAAGGCGACACGGTGCAGGAGGGCGACCCCCTGGTCCGCATGAACTCGGTCCACCAGAAGGCCAACGCCGATGCGCTGCGGGCGCAGTACCTGGTGGCCCGCGCCACCATGGCCCGCCTGGTCGCCGAGCGCGACGGCCTGCGCAGCATCGCCTTCCCGCCCGAGCTGGCGGAGATGGGGGACGACGCCCGCGTGGTGGCCGCCATGCGGTCGCAGACGCAGCTGTTCACCATGCGCCTGGCGGCGCTGCAGAGCGAACTGGCCGCGCTGGATGAAAGCGTGGCGGCTTCGCAGCAGCAGATCCGCGGGCATGCCGACTCTCGCGAGGGCAAGCAGGCTCAGCTGAAGCTGGTGCGCGAACAGCTGGACGCCGCCAAGGAACTGGCCGCCCAGGGCTTCATGCCGCGCACCCGCGTGCTGGAGCTGGAGCGCACGCACTCCGAGCTGCAGACCGCCATCGGCGAGGAGTCCAGCAGCATGGCGCGCGGCGAGCGGCAGGTCGCGGAGCTTCGCATGCGGCGCCTGCAGCGCGTGCAGGAGCACCAGAAAGAGGTGAGCGCGCACATGTCCGAGGCGCAGAAGGAGGCCGACGGCGTGGGCAGCAAGCTGGTCGCGCTCGACCACGACCTGGCCAACGTGGTGGTGCGCGCGCCGGCCGGTGGGACCGTCGTTTCGATGAACATCTTCACCCAGGGCGGCGTGGTGCCCCCGGGCCATCGCCTGATGGACATCGTGCCCAGCGACGAGCCGCTGATGGTCGAGGGCCAGCTGCCCGTGCACCTGGTCGACAAGGTCCACCCCGACCTGCCGGTCAACCTGATCTTCTCGGCCTTCAACCAGAACGTCACGCCCCAGGTGCCGGGCCTGCTCACGCAGGTGTCGGCCGACCGCCTGACCGACGAGCGCACCGGCATGCCGTACTACTCGGTCAAGGCCGTGGTGGCGCCCGAGGGCCGCAAGGTCCTGGCCGACCTGAAGGTGCGGCCCGGGATGCCGGTCGACATGTTCGTCAAGACCGGCGAGCGGACGTTCGCGAACTACCTGTTCAAGCCCGTGCTGGACCACGTGCGCATGGCCTTGCGCGAGGATTGAAGGCCTGGGGGTGGCCGACCATGGACATGCTCGACGAGCACATACGAGCCAGTTTCCGGCAATGGGACGAGCAGCGCCTGCGGCTGCGCGCCTTCAAGGCGCAGCTGCGGTCCTGCAAGGAGCAGGTGCCCAGCCCGGAGCTCGACCGCCTGGCTTCGGAGCTGCGCCACCTGGAGGACCAGTACGACGTCACGTTCGAGCACCTGCTGGACCTGATGCGCAAGCTCAGGCCGCCCGGCTGAGGGGGCGGCGCGCAGGTGTGAGGGCTTGTGGGGGGGCGGGCTAGCCGGCGGCGCCCACCGCCCACACGCCGGTGATCACCGCGCGCTCGTCCTTGAGCGGCTGCATGTCGGACTGGCGCCGGCCCCAGTGCCAGCCGCCGTCCTCGGCCTGCCAGCGCAGCAGCGCGGCCCCGCAGCGGCCGGCCGCCTCGCGCTGGCCGAGGCGCTCGTAAAGGGTGCGCAGCAGCCCGGTGCAGACCAGGTCGAAGTAGGGCGAGTCGCCCGGCAGGAACTTGGAGCGCCCGGTGCGCGGATCGAGGTAGCCGTTCACGTAGACGCCATCGACCGGCTGCAGCCAGTTGAGGAACGCGGCCACCTGGTCCTTGCGGCCATACCTCTGGGCGGCGAGGGCTGCGCGCAGGTTGTCGTCGCCGATGGTGACGTCGGTCTCGCGGTACCAGTACCACTTGCCGGCGTCGGCGCGCGGGTTGTCGGGGCGGAAGAACGAGAACCAGCTCCCGTGGCTGCTCTGTCCCGCGCCGAGGAAGGTCGCGGCCTCGCTTTCCATGCCGGCCCAGCCGCCCTGCGGATCGAGCGCGTCGATGTCCCAGAGCGCGGTCAGCCAGAGGTACTCGACCGTCGTGTGGATGGAGTTGTCGAAGGCGCCGGCCGCCGTCATGTAGTGCATCGGCGGGCCATAGTTGCGCGCCCAGACGCCGGCGCGGCGGCCGTCGAACAGCGTCGCCCGCATCCAGCGCGCCATCTTCAGGGCGGCGGTCGCGTACTCGTCGCGGCCGGACGCCGCATGGGCGCGCGCCAGCGCGGCCATGCACACCAGGTTGTCCCCGGCGTAGAAGGCGGTGCCGGGCTTCCAGTCGGCGCCGTCGGGCGTGAAGTCGCTCGGCAGGCCGCCGTGCACGCGCGCCGGCATCTGCCGCTCGACTTCGCGCTGCCAGTGGACCAGGCCGGACGCGACCTTCAGGCCGAGGTCGGTCTCGCCCGCGCTGAACGCCCAGATCGCGACGTCCGCGCTGGCCAGCGGCGACAGGCCGGAGGCGTGCGCGCCGTTGCCGCGCGCCATGTAGGGGTAGAGGCCTCGCATGCCGGGCCGCTCGAGCGACTTGAGCCAGGCGCGAAAGCGCCGGCGCGCGAGCACCAGCTGGCCCGTCGCCCGCGCGTCCTCCGCGCTGCTGCCGTGGACCGCGAACGCGGGAGCCAGCAGGGACAGGGCGATCGATCGGTTCAGGTCACGGCGCTTCATGCGCGGGGCAGGGGCACCTTGGCCTTGTGGGGGGTGTGGAAGATCCAGTCCTTGCGGCGCAGGCAGACCGCAGCAAGGATGATGGCGATCGACCATACCACCAGGGAGATCAGCAGAGCCGCGAAGGTCTCCCGCGCGGCCACGGCCAGGGCGCGAGGCCGCAGCGAACGCTGCTCGAGCAGCGACGCCAGCGCCGGCATGGCGACGATGTAGACCATGCCCAGCGCGGTGCCGGCCACCGTCATGGCCAGCGCCTGCGAGTGGAAGATGCCCAGGCCGACGAACATGGTCGGCAGCGCCAGCAGGTACCAGGCGGTCGACAGGAACAGGGCCAGCGGGAAGAGGTAGTAGACCGCCAGCTCGATGGAGCGCAGCGACCGGTGGCGCAGCCCGTGCTTGATCAGCGGCCAGGCGTAGAACTGGGCGGTGTGGAAGTGGCCCACCATCCAGCGCACGCGCTGGCGGATCGCGATGACGATCTGGTCCGGCTTCTCGTCGAAGAACTCCGCCTTCTCGACCCAGACCACGCCCAGCTGGTGCTCCAGCTGCAGCAGCGCGTTGGATTCGATGTCCTCCGTCTGGGTGCGCACCCGCGACCAGATCGACGCGAACAGCGACGCCTGCACGGCGAAGCCGGTGCCGCACAGCAGGGCGCTGCGCAGCAGGTGGCTGCGCCCCACGCTGTAGAACATCGAGGAGGCGCGGTAGGCGGCCCGGATGCCGATGGACACCAGGTTGTCCGAGGAGGTCAGCGGCTTGTGGTTGCCCTGCAGGGCCAGGGCGCCGGACGCCTGGATCTCACCGTCCAGCGCGCGCAGGAAGCTCCCCGAGACCAGGTTGTCGGCGTCGAAGATGACGATGTAGGCGCCCTCGGGGATCTCCAGCGCGTGCATCGCCTCGGCGATGGCGGCGGATTTTCCGATGCCCTTCTTGGTGGTCTCGTGGACGTTGGCGCCCATCTCGCGCGCGATGCGGGCGGTGCCGTCCCAGCCGTTGCAGGCCACGGTCACGCTGAACAGGCCAGCGGGGTAGTCCTGGCCCAGGAGCGAGCCCACCGAGTTGGAGATCACCTTCTCCTCGTTGTAGGCCGGCACGATGACCACGAAGCGCGTGGCGGGCTCGCGCACCGGCTCGTCGGTGGGGGCCGGCCGCGCGGACAGGGAGCGCACCAGGCCCGTCAGCATGAAGAGCACGGCCGGGAGGATGGCCACGACGCTGACGAAGGTCCAGATGATCGCCGTCGGCGTGCTCAGGTCGATCCGGAAGTCCGGCTCCAGCGCCGTGACGGACGCCGCGGACAGGGTCGTCACCAGCAGCAGCGCGGGCAGCAGGAAGATCCAGCGGCGGCCGACCAGGAGCCAGTTGGTCATGGCCGGCGGCTGTGGAGGGGAGGGCGGCGCATTGGAGAGGGGACCCGGGTTCGCAATGCCAGTCCGGAGTCCTCTTGCCGCGCCGCCGGGTTCAGAACTTGAGGTTCAGTCCCAGGCTGTACCCGCTCGGGGCGTAGTACTTGCCCGGCGTGCCGACCCGCTCCAGCGACACCTTCTCGCCCCGGGCGTAGAGCGAGAGGGCGTCCGTCAGCTGGTGGCCCACGCCCAGCGAGTAGCGCTGACCCTCGAACTCGGTGCCGGTCACGCCCGGGCCGAGGGGGAGGGTGAACTTGCTGCGCTTCTCGTCCAGCGCGAAGGCCTCGACGTGCCAGCGCGGCAGGAACTCCTGGCGCACCGTCACCAGGTGGCGGTAGCCGCCGCCGTCGGCAGACTGCTCGCGGCGCAGCCAGAGCGCGCCGTTGGACCAGGAGAACGTCGGACCGAAGGACAGGAAGGTCTCGCGGCCGGTGGTGAACTCGCGCGTGCCGATGCCGGCGTTGAGGTCGATGAAGGCCGGGCCCCACTTGCCCGCCTTCCAGCCGAACTCCTGGTAGAGCGCCTTGTCGGTGAAGAGGGTGTTCTCGTCGGTGAAACCCAGGCGCGTCAAGCCGTAGAACGAAGGGCCCAGGTCGTAATTGAGCAGGCCTTCGACGAAATTGCCGGTGGCGCCGGGATTGCCCGCGACGGCCTCCTGCTTGCGGCGCTCCAGGCGCAGCGTGGTCTTGAACTTGTCGCTGACGGGCACCGTGAGGCCCACGGCGACATGGTCGATCGCGCCGAAGCCGCGGTAATCGTCCGTGTGGCTGTACTCCACGCCCACTTCGGCGGCCAGCACAGAGGTAGTTCCCATGGCGGCGGCCACCGCCAGGAAAAGCGCGCTTCGACTCAACATGAATTCCCCGTTCCCGTCCCGTCAACCTGGCTGGCCGGCTGTTGCGCGTGGAGCGAATGCCTTGCCAGAAGCTGCCCGAAGAAGCTCGGGCGCTGTGACTTAGGTTTTAGCAGACTGTTGAGGCAGGTGCAATGCGGGCTGTTGTTGCGAGGCCGCGCTGCGGGTGCAGATGGCGGTCGAGGACGGCCACGATGCGCGCCGAGGCCTTGCCGTCGCCGTAGGGCGAGACGCCCCGGGCCATGGCGCGGTAGGCGGCTTCGTCGTCCATCAGCCGGCGGGCCTGGGCCACGATGGCCTCGCAGTGGGGGCCGACCAGCTTGACCACGCCTTCCTCCACCGCCTCGGGCCGCTCGGTCTCGTCGCGCAGCACCAGCACCGGCTTGCCGAGCGCGGGCGCTTCTTCCTGCACGCCGCCCGAGTCGCTGATGATGAAGTGCGAGCGCTTCATGGCCGCCACGAAGGGCGCGTAGTCCATCGGCGGGCACAGCACCACGTTGGGCAGGTGGCCCAGCGTCCCGTGGGCGACGTCGCGCACGTTGGGGTTCGGATGCACCGGGTAGATGAAGGCCGTGTCCGGGTACTCGCGGGCGAGGATGTCCACCGCGCGGCAGATCTGCCGGAAGGGCTCGCCGAAGTTCTCGCGACGGTGGGCCGTGACCAGGACGACCCGCCGCCCCTCGTCGATCGCCACGGGCAGCAGAGCGTCGGGGCGGGCGGCCGTCGCCAGGAGGGCGTCGATGACGGTGTTGCCCGTCACGAAGATGTCCTCGGACGGCACGCCTTCCTTCAGCAGGTTGGCCCGCGAACCCTCGGTCGGCGCGAAGTGCCACTTGGCCAGCCGGCTCGCGATGACGCGGTTGGCTTCCTCGGGGAAGGGGTTCTGCATGTCGCCGGTGCGCAGCCCGGCCTCGACGTGGCCGAAGGGGATGCGCCGGTAGAAGCACGCCAGCGCGACCGCCATCACGGTGGTGGTGTCGCCCTGCGCCAGCACGACGTCCGGCTTCTCTTCCGCCAGCACGCCGTCCAGGCTCACCATCAGCCGCGACGTCAGCTCGGCCAGGCTCTGGTTGGGGCGCATCAGGTCCAGGTCGATGTCGGGCCGGATGCGGAAGAAGTCCAGGACCTGGTCCAGCATCTGGCGGTGCTGCGCCGTCGCCAGCACCTTGCACTCCATGCCGGGGTGGCGGCGGATCGCCAGGATGACGGGTGCCATCTTGATCGCCTCGGGGCGCGTGCCGACCACGCAGAGCACCTTGCCGCGCTTGGGCGCGGGCTGCCGCTGTTCCTCGCCGGCCGAGGAGCGCCGCTCCCACTTGCTGGCCAGGCCCAGCAGGTCGTCGATGGGAAAGCGCAGGCGCGCCTGCGGGGCTTGCCGCGCGAACGGACCAGCGGAGCTTTCGAACATCAGTTGCGCCATGAATCCCTCCTGGACGACCTCAGGTCGGTCACACTTTCTCGAGGTCCAGAGGTCGGTTTCACAAACCGTTTCCTCTCGAACGCCTGCGAAACAGTCTAGGAGTCTTCGTTGCAGTCGTGTGGTGGTCCGGCACACATTCCGCAGCTGATCCGTACGCGGGCCGCAGCCACGCTGGCTCTGCCGTGTCTCGGTAAAAACCACGGATGGGTCACCGTCCTACGGCAGCGTCGGTGCACGCTGACAGCGCTGTAGGCCAGGACGGCGGGCGCGCGTAGGCGCCCACGCCGATCAGTGAGCCCAGCCCGGCTCTAGCAGGGTTTTTTTCACGCCGCGGCTAGGCGCGCGAGCTGTTGCCGCAGCCGCTCGAGCGTCGCCCCGAACTCCGCAATCCGCTTGCGCTCCTGCTCGATCACCGCCGGCGGCGCCTTGGCCACGAAAGCCTGGTTGGCGAGCTTGGCGTTGGCCTTGGCCAGTTCGCCTTCGATCCGCGCGGCTTCCTTGGAGAGGCGGGCCTTCTCGGCCGCCACGTCGATTTCCATGAAGAGGCAAAGGTGGGAATCACCCACGAGGGCCACGGGCGCGGCCTGCGCCGCAGCGGCCCAAGCGGCCTCGTCGTCGAACACCTTCACTTCGCTCAGGCGGGCCAGCGCCTGCAGCACCGGCGCCACCTCGCGCAGGAAGCCGGCGTCGCCCACGGCGTAGAGCGGCAGCCGCGTGCCCGGCGACACGTTCATCTCGCCGCGCAGCTGGCGGCAGCTGTCGACCATGGCCTTGAGGCGGTCGACGTAGGCGATGGCCGCCTCGTCGATCTTCTCCGGCTGCGCCTGCGGGTAGCGCGCGATGCTCACCGATTCACCCGCGAGGCCGGCCACCGGCGCGACCTTCTGCCAGAGCTCCTCGGTGATGAACGGGATCACCGGATGCCCCAGGCGCAGGATGGCCTCGAGCGTGCGGATCAGCGTGCGGCGGGTGGCGCGCTGCTCGCCCTGGCTGCCGTTGCGCAGCTGCACCTTGGCGATCTCCAGGTACCAGTCGCAGTACTGGTTCCAGACGAAGTCGTAGAGCGAGTTGGCGACGTTGTCCAGGCGATAGTCGGCAAAGCCCTGCGCGATGTCCGCCTCGGTCTTCTGCAGCAGCGAGCTGATCCAGCGGTCGGCCTGCGAGAACTTCATGTAGCCGTGGGCCGGCCCGCCCGGCTGGCATTCTTCCTTGGTGTGCTCCTTCAGGCCGCAGTCCTGGCCCTCGCAGTTCATCAGCACGAACAACGAGGCGTTCCAGAGCTTGTTGCAGAAGTTGCGGTAGCCCTCGCAGCGCTTGGGGTCGAAGTTGATGCTGCGGCCCAGCGACGCCAGCGAGGCGAAGGTGAAGCGCAGGGCATCGGCGCCGTAGGCCGGGATGCCTTCGGGGAATTCCTTCTCCGTGTTGCGGCGCACCTGCGGCGCGGTCTCGGGCTTGCGCAGGCCGGTGGTGCGCTTTTCCAGCAGCGGCGGCAGCGAGATGCCGTCGATCAGGTCGACCGGATCCAGCACGTTGCCTTCCGACTTGCTCATCTTGTGCCCGTGCGAGTCGCGCACCAGGCCGTGGATGTACACGTCGCGGAAGGGCACCTGGCCGGTGAAGTGGGTCGTCATCATGATCATCCGGGCGACCCAGAAGAAGATGATGTCGTAGCCGGTCACCAGCACCGAGGAGGGCAGGTACAGCTCCAGGTCCTTCGTCTTGTCCGGCCACCCCAGGGTGGAGAAGGGCACCAGCGCCGACGAGTACCAGGTGTCCAGCACGTCCTCGTCGCGGCGCAGGGTCTTGCCGGGCGCCTTGGCCCGGGCTTCCTGCTCGCTGCGGGCGACGTACACGTTGCCCGACTCGTCGTACCAGGCCGGGATCTGGTGGCCCCACCAGAGCTGGCGCGAGATGCACCAGTCCTGGATGTTGTTCATCCACTGGTTGTAGGTGTTGACCCAGTTCTCCGGCACGAAGCGCACCTGCCCGGACTGCACGGCGTCGATGGCCTTGGCGGCGATGGACTTGCCGGTCGGGTCGCCTTCGCCCACCTTGGTCATCGCGACGAACCACTGGTCGGTGAGCATGGGCTCCACCACCTGGCCGGTGCGGGCGCAGCGCGGGACCATCAGCTTGTGCTTCTTGGTCTCGGCGAGCAGGCCCTGCGCTTCGAGGTCGGCCACGACCTTCTTGCGCGCATCGAACCGGTCCAGGCCGCGGTAGGCCGCCGGCGCGTTGTCGTTGACCTTCGCGTCCAGCGTGAGCACGCCGATCATCGGCAGCCCGTGGCGCTGGCCGACGGCATAGTCGTTGGGGTCGTGCGCCGGCGTGACCTTGACGACGCCGGTGCCGAATTCGCGGTCCACGTACTCGTCGGCGATCACGGGGATCTCGCGGTCGCACAGCGGCAGCCGCACCGTCTTTCCGACCAGGTGGCGGTAGCGCTCGTCCTCGGGGTGGACCATCACGGCGACGTCGCCCAGCATGGTCTCGGGCCGGGTGGTGGCGACCGTCAGGTTGCCGCCGCCGTCGCTGAGCGGGTAACGGATGTGCCAGAGGAAGCCCTCTTCCTCCTCGCTCTCCACTTCCAGGTCGCTGACGGCGGTCTTGAGTTCGGGGTCCCAGTTCACCAGCCGCTTGCCGCGGTAGATCAGCCCCTGCTCGTACAGCCGCACGAAGGTCTCGGTCACGACCTTCGAGAGGTTCTCGTCCATCGTGAAGTACTCGTGCGACCAGTCCACGCTGTCGCCCATGCGGCGCATCTGCATGGTGATGGTGTTGCCCGACTGCTGCTTCCACTCCCAGACGCGCTGGACGAACTTGCCGCGGCCCAGGTCGTGGCGGCTCTGTCCCTGCTGCTGCAACTGGCGCTCCACCACGATCTGGGTGGCGATGCCCGCGTGGTCCGTGCCCGGCACCCACAGCGTGTTGAACCCGCGCATCCGGTGGTAGCGCGTGAGGCTGTCCATGATGGTCTGGTTGAACGCGTGTCCCATGTGCAGCGTGCCGGTCACGTTGGGCGGCGGCAGCTGGATGGCAAAGGAGGGCTCGCCTTCCTTGGGCGCGCCGGTGCCGCGCCAGCCGGCTCGGCCGTAACCGCGCGACTCCCACGTCGGGCCCCAGCGGGCCTCGATCGCGGCGGGCTCGAAGGACTTGGGCAGGCTGCTGAGGCCGGGCTGGGCAGGGGTGTCGCTCATGGCGGAAAAACGAAAAACGGCACCCGGGGGATGCCGTTGTGGAAGGGAGGCGCCGATTTTATTCGGCCAGCGCGCTTTCAGGCCGGCCCGGCCGAGGCGGCGGGGACGTGGGCGGCCGCCCGCACGCACTCGCGCAGCACCTGCGCGTCGCCCACCTGGTTGGCCAGCAGCAGGATGAGCCGGGCATTGAGCAGCTCGGACTGCTCGCGGTCCAGGCCCTGGTGGGCGTCCAGCAGCTGTTCGTAGAAGCCGTCGGCGTCCTGCAGGTTCAGGTTGGTCTTCATGGAGGTGGGCAGCTTCATTGGTCGGCTCCGTGCGCGCCCATGGCGCGGGCCACCGCCTGCACCAGGCCGGCGTCCACGCTCTCGCCGGTGGCGGCGACGTAACTGTCGGGCCGCACCAGGGCCCAGGCGTGGCCGAACACGTGGCAGGCGCCCTGCAGGTGGCCTTCCGGGTC
Organism: Ramlibacter sp. Leaf400; assembly: GCF_001424545.1. Lineage (GTDB taxonomy): Bacteria > Pseudomonadota > Gammaproteobacteria > Burkholderiales > Burkholderiaceae_C > Ramlibacter. The sequence goes on from NZ_LMQL01000012.1 coordinate 412,672, forward strand.
GCGCACGTGTTCCAGCGCCCCCGGACGGTCGTTCGGGCCCAGCACCTGCACGCAGCGCAGCGGCGCGGCCTGCACCAGGTCGCGCAGCCGAGCGAGGCCGGCACGGCCGGGATCGCCGAACACCAGCAGCAGCAGCCGGCCGTCGGCCCACTGCAGGAGGTCGTTGACCACCCCGCGCGAGCCGTCCGGCCAGAGGAAGGACACGTTCTGGACCGACTGCCCGCCGCCCTTCTCGCACACGCTGGAGCGGGTGTAGGGGTTGGCGATGGCCATGCGGCCGGTGTTCACCAGCTGGCGGGCGAAGGGGTACTGGCGCGCCAGGCCCACCGCTGCGGTGCGGAACACCTTCTCGATGCCGTCGGCCGGCCTCAGGAAGCGCGCCGTGCGGTTGGTGACCAGCACGTTCTGCTGCGCCGCCTCGTGGCGCTCCTCGTGGAAGCTGTCCAGCAGGGACGCCGGCGCCCGGCCCTGGAGCACCGCGGCCAGCTTCCAGGCCAGGTTGTCGGCATCGGCCACGCCGGTGTTGCCGCCGCGCGCGCCGAAGGGGCTCACCACCTTGGCGGCGTCGCCCATGAAGAACAGCCGGCCGTGGCGCATCGCGTCGATGCATTCGCTGCGGTAGGCGTAGGGGCCGACCCAGACGATCTCGACCTCGCAGTCCTTGCCGAACTGGCGGCGCAGCCGCTCGCGCACCACCTCCTCGCGGCTGACCTCCTCGGGGTCGGCGTTGGGGGCCATCTGGTAGTCGATGCGCCAGACCTCGTCGCCCATCAGGTGCTGCCAGACGGCGCGGTTCTCGTTGAAGGGCGCCTCGATCCAGGTGTGGCGCTCCACCGGCGGGTGCTTGGAGAAGCGCACGTCGGCGATGCACCAGCGATCGTCGCCCTTGCGCGCCGTCACGCTCGCGCCGGCCCACTGGCGGAAGGGGCTGCGCGAGCCGGTGGCGTCGATCACGTGCTCGGCCCGCAGCTTGTAGTCGCCGGCCGGGGTGCTGACCGAGAGCGTGGCGCCGGCCGCGTCCTGCTCGAAGCCGGTCACGCGGTTCTGCCAGCGCAGCTCCACGCCGCCCAGCTCGCGGATGCGTTCGACCAGGTAGCCCTCGATGTAGAACTGCTGGATGTTGATGAAGGGCGGCTGGGTCGAGAGGTTGTAGGCGCTCTGCTGGCGCAGGTCGAACGAGTACACCTCGTCGTGGCCGGCGAAGGTGCGGCCCACGCTCCACTGGATGCCCTTGCGGGCGATGCGCTCGTAGATGCCCAGGCGGTGGAAGATCTCCAGCGACTTCTGCGTGTAGCAGATGCCGCGCGAGGAGGCGCCCTTGACGCCCACCGTGTTGTCCTCGTCCAGCAGCACGGCCTGCACGCCGTAGCGGGCGAGCGCGCAGGCCAGGGTCAGGCCCGCCAGGCCGCCGCCGACGATGGCGATGCGGTGTTCGCCCGGGCGGCCGTCCTTCAGCTCGGCCGGTGTCTCGAACGGGTATTCCGGCAACTGGTAGCCGGTGCCCTGGGTGAATTCGTAGCCGTTGCTGAACGACGTGTCGGCGTAGCCGGTGCGCAACTCGTCCATGCGGTCAGGTCCTGGTGGCCACTTCGGGCCGGTCGTTCTGCTGCGGCTTGAGCGGCTGCGCCGCCTTGCCCTCGGCACGCTCCCGGCGCCACTGGTCCTTGCGGGCGGTCCACTCGGCCAGGCGGGCGTGGGCCGTCTTGCTCTCCTGCAGCATCTGGAACTCATCGGCCAGCTGCGCCGTGAGCTCCAGCCGCACGCCGTTGGGGTCGAAGAAGTAGATGCTGTGGAAGATGTGGTGGTCCGTGATGCCCAGCACCTCCACGCCGTGGGCCTCCAGCCGGGCCTTCATGTCCTCGAGCGCCTGCATGGAGTCCACCCGGAAGGAGATGTGGTTGACCCACTTGGGCGTGTTGGGCGAGGGCTCGCAGGCCTGGTCGTCGCCCAGGTCGAAGAAGGCGATGAACGAGCCGTCCTGCAGGCGGAAGAAGAAGTGGGTGTACGGGCAGTACTCGCCCGTGCTGGGCACGTGGTCGCTCTGGATGATGTGGTAGAGCGGCAGGCCCAGGATGTCCTCATAGAAATGCCGGGTCTCCTCCGCGTCGCGGGCCCGGTAGGCGTAATGGTGGAGCTGCTGGATCGGCGCGGGCGCGGGCAGCGCCCCCGCGGTCTTCAGAACGGCGGCCATCGGTCTCTCCTGCATTCAACTATGCGTAATGCATTTACTATACCGTAATGATTTCCGGCGACGGAAGCCCATCGGGCCGCACCAGACCTGGTTGCTATCGGCGCATTAGGCAGGCTCTATGACCCTGATTCGGGTGCCGGCGCTACATTGCGTTGGTCCTTCCGGGCGTGCCCGTCCAGGACGCCCGTCCCATCGATCCACCCCCCAAAAGGAGACTCCCATGGCAGCACTCAAAGGCTCCAAGACGGAAGAGAACCTGAAGGCCGCCTTCGCCGGCGAATCGCAGGCCAACCGCCGTTACCTGTACTTCGCGAACAAGGCCGACGTGGAGGGCCAGAACGACGTGGCGGCCCTGTTCCGCTCGACCGCGGAAGGCGAGACCGGCCATGCCCACGGCCACCTCGAATGGCTGGAGCAGTGCGGCGACCCCGCCACCGGCCTGCCGATCGGCGCCACGCGCGACAACCTGAAGGCCGCCGTGGCCGGCGAGACCCACGAGTACACCGACATGTACCCGGGCATGGCCAAGACCGCGCGCGAGGAAGGTTTCGACGAGGTCGCCGACTGGTTCGAGACGCTGGCCAAGGCCGAACGCTCGCACGCCAATCGCTATACCAGGGCGCTGAACGAGCTGGTCGATTGAGCGCGCGCGGCCGAATGGCCGCTTCGCTCTAGGGGCTAGGGACTGGGGGCTAGGGACTAGGGAACAGCCGGTCCGCCTTCTCCCCTAGCCCCTAGCCCCTAGCCCCTAGCCCCTAGCCCCTCCCCCCAGCCATGCCCCCACGCGAAGGCAGCCTCGAAGCCCCCACCCGGCATCCGATCGACTGGCGCAACCCCGAGTTCTACGACGAGCCGGTCGCGTTCAAGGAGCTGGAGCGCATCTTCGACATCTGCCACGGCTGCCGCCGCTGCGTGAGCCTGTGCGGCGCCTTCCCGACGCTGTTCGACCTGGTGGACGAGGGCAAGACCGGCGAGGTCGACGGCGTGGACAAGCAGGACTACTGGAAGGTCGTCGACCAGTGCTACCTGTGCGACCTGTGCTACATGACCAAGTGTCCCTACGTGCCCCCGCACGAGTGGAACGTGGACTTCCCGCACACCATGCTGCGCGCCAAGGCCATCAAGTACCGCAAGGGCCTGCCCGCGGGCGAGAGGTTCCTCGCGTCGACGGACACGCACGGCAAGTTCGCGGGCATCCCGGTCGTGGTGCAGGTGGCCAATGCGGTGAACCACACCAAGCCGGCCCGCGCCGCGATGGAGAAGGTGATCGGCGTCGACAAGGACGCCTGGCTGCCCGACCTGGCCACCCGCAAGTTCCGCTCGGGCGCGCCCAAGTCCAAGCCCTTCCCGGTGCAGGACGGCGCCAAGTCGCCGGGCAAGGTGGCGGTCTACGCCACCTGCTACATCAATTACAACGAGCCCGGCATCGGGCACGACCTGCTCACGGTGCTGGCGCACAACCAGGTGCCCTACGAGCTGGTCCAGAAGGAAAAGTGCTGCGGCATGCCCAAGCTCGAGCTGGGCGACCTGGAAGGCGTCGACAAGCTCAAGCAGGTCAACATCCCGGTGCTGGCCCGCTATGCGCGCGAGGGCTACGCCATCCTGTCGGCGGTGCCCAGCTGCACGCTGATGTACAAGCAGGAGCTGCCCCTCATGTACCCGGACGACGCCGACGTGCAGGCCGTCAAGGAGGCGATGTGGGACCCGTTCGAGTACCTCTCCGCGCGCCGGCGCGACGGGCTGCTGCGCACCGACTTCAGCCAGCCGCTGGGCAAGGTGAGCTACCACACGCCCTGCCACGGCCGCGTGCAGAACATCGGCAAGCGCACGGAGGAAGTGCTCAAGCTGGTGCCGGGCACCCAGGTGTCGACCCACGAGCGCTGCTCGGGCCACGCCGGCACCTACGGCGTGAAGAAGGGCTACCACCAGATGGCGATGAAGATCGGCAAGCCGCTCTTCCGCAGGATGTCGGAACACCCCGCCGGCGGCGCGCCCGACTACATCAGCTCCGACTGCCCGCTGGGCGGCCACCACATCGCCCAGGGCTTCGAGGTCAACCAGCTCGGCACGCCCACGCTGGCGCATCCGCTCAGCCTGGTGCGCAAGGCCTACGGCCTCTGAGGAGCACGTTCACGCCATGCAACTGACCGGCCGGATCACCCGCGACAGCCTCATGACGCTGGAGGCGTACGCCCGGTGGCGCAAGGCGCACAAGGCGGACGTCATCGCCCACCGCAAGCTGCGCACCGTGCACCTGGGCGAGCACATCACGCTGCAGTTCGAGAGCGAGACCACCATCCGCTACCAGATCCAGGAGATGCTGCGCCTGGAGCGCATCTTCGAGGACGAGGGCATAGCCCAGGAGATCGAGGCCTATGCGCCGCTGGTGCCGGACGGCAGCAACTGGAAGGGCACGATGCTGATCGAGTACCCCGACATCAACGAGCGCAAGCGCGAGCTGGCCCGGCTGATCGGCGTCGAGGACCGGATGTTCGTGGAGGTCGAAGGGCAGGAGCGCGTCTACGCCATCGCCGACGAGGACCTGGACCGCGAGAACGACGAGAAGACCTCGGCCGTCCACTTCGTGCGCTTCGAGTTCAAGCCAGCGGCGGTCCAGGCCATCAAGGCCGGCGCGGCCGTCAAGCTGGGGTGCGACCACCGCAACTACCCGGCGCACGTCGCGATCCCCGCCGAGACGCTGGCCTCGCTGGCCGGCGACCTGCGCTAGTTCAGGTCGGGGAGAACAGGTCCACGCGGTCGGTGATGACCGCGTCGGTGCCCAGCTGCAGCAGCCGCTGCGCCGCCCACTCGTCGTTGACCGTGTAGCTCAGGCAGCGCATGCCGGCGGCCTTGACCTGCGCGACGGTCTGCGCGTCCCACAGCGCATGGTTGCAGACGATGGCCACGCAATCGAGCCGGCGGGCGATGTCGAACCAGCCCGACCACAGCGTGTCGAGCAGCAGCCCGCGCGGCAGGCCGGGCGCGGCCTGCAGGGCGCCTTGCAGCGACTCGGGGCGGAACGACGTGAGCAGGGGCGGCACCTCGGCGCCGGCCCACAGGCGGGCGGCCTCCTGCGCCACCACTTCGCCGGTGCGCTGCTCCAGGCCGGGCGTGGGCTTGATCTCGATGTTGAGGAAATAACCGCTGGCCAGGCAGAAGCGGGCCAGGTTCTCCAGCGTGGGCAGCGGCTCGCCGGCGTAGGCCCGCGAATGCCAGCCGCCGGCGTCGAGCCGGGAGAGTTCGCTCCAGGGCCTGTCGCCGCCGACGCCCTGGGCGTTGGTGGTGCGGTCCAGCGTCGCGTCGTGCATCAGGAAGACCACGCCGTCGGCCGACAGCTTGGCGTCGCACTCGAACATGCGATAGCCGTGCTGCGCACCCAGGCGGAAGGCCGCCAGCGTGTTCTCTGGCGCCAGCTTGCCGGCGCCGCGGTGGGCCACCCACCGCGGGTAGGGCCACGCCGCCTTGGCGTTCATGCCTGCAGGCGCTTGCCGCTGGCCGCGTCGAACCAGTGCACGCGGTCCTGGCGCGGCGCCACGCGGATGACGCTGTCGGGCGCCGGCGCCGGATGGCCTTCCTCGTTGCGCACGATGATCTGCTCGTCGCCGATGCGGCCGTAGATCAGGCGTTCGGCGCCGAGCAGCTCGATCGTCTCGACCCGCACGTCCCAGCCGGTGTTGCCGATGTCCAGGTGCTCCGGGCGGATGCCCAGGATGGCGCCGTCGCGCCCGCCCGGCGCCTTCTTCAGCAGGTTCATGGGCGGCGAGCCGATGAAGCTGGCGACGAAGGTGGAGGCGGGGCGGTGGTAGACCTCCTCCGGCGTGCCGAACTGCTCCATCACGCCGGCGTTCATCACCAGCATGCGCTGCGCCAGCGTCATGGCCTCGACCTGGTCGTGGGTGACGAAGAGCGACGTGATGCCCAGCTCGCGGTGCAGCTTCTGGATCTCCAGGCGGGTCTGTGCGCGCAGCTTGGCGTCCAGGTTGGACAGCGGCTCGTCGAACAGGAACACCTGCGGCTGGCGCACGATGGCGCGGCCCATGGCCACGCGCTGGCGCTGGCCGCCGGACAGCTGGCGCGGCTTGCGGTCCAGCAGGTGGCCCAGCTCCAGGATCTTGGCGGCCTTGTCCACGCGGGTGCGGATCTCCTCGACCGGCATCTTGCGGATCTTCAGGCCGTAGGCCATGTTGTCGAACACGCTCATGTGCGGGTAGAGCGCGTAGTTCTGGAACACCATGGCGATGTCGCGCTCGGCCGGCTCGAGCTTGTTGACCACCCGGCCGCCGATGGAGATCTCGCCGCCGCTGATCTCTTCCAGGCCGGCCACCATGCGCAGCAGCGTCGACTTGCCGCAGCCCGAAGGCCCGACGATGACGATGAACTCGCGGTCGGCGATGTCGGCGTTCACGCCGTGGATCACCTGGAGCTCCTGCTTGCCTTTGCCGTATTTCTTGACGACGTTGTTGAGCGTGATGGATGCCATGTCTTATTTCTCTGTGTCGACCAGGCCCTTGACGAACCATTTCTGCATCAGGATGACGACCACCGCCGGCGGCAGCATCGCCAGGATGGCCGTGGCCATGACCACGTTCCACTCGATGTAGACCTCGCCGAAGATCAGGCGCTTGATGCCCATCACGATCGGGTACATGCGCTCGTCGGTGGTCACGAGCAACGGCCACAGGTACTGGTTCCAGCCGTAGATGAACTGGATGACGAACAGCGCCGCCATCGAGGTCTTGGACAGCGGCAGCAGCACGTCCTTGAAGAAGCGCATCGGGCCGGCGCCGTCGATGCGGGCGGCCTCCACCAGTTCGTCGGGCACGGTGAGGAAGAACTGCCGGAACAGGAAGGTGGCGGTGGCCGAGGCGATCAGCGGCACCGTCAGGCCGGCCATGGAGTTGAGCATCCGCAGGTCGGAGATCACCTCGTAGGTCGGCCCGATGCGCACCTCCACCGGCAGCATCAGCGTCACGAACACCATCCAGAACACGAGGTTCTTGGCCGGGAAGCGGAAGTAGACGATGGCGAAGGCCGACAGGATGGAGATCGCGATCTTGCCGATGGCGATGATCAGCGCGCTGGCCAGGCTGATGCCCATCATCGGCAAGGCCGGGGCGACGGTGGCGCCGGCTTCCGTCTTGCCGCCCAGGAGGGCGAAGCGGTAGCTCTCGATGAAGTTGCTGCCGGGCAGCAGCGAGATCGGGTTGCTGGAGTTGATCTGCTGCGCGGTCTGCGTCGAGCCTATGAAGGTCACGTAGATCGGGAAGAAGACCACCAGCACCCCGAGGATCAGGATCAGGTGGGAGAAGAAGTCGAGGATGGGATTGCGCTGGACCATGTCAGTAATGCACCTTCTTCTCGACGAAGCGGAACTGGACGACCGTCAGCGCCACCACGATCACCATCAGCACCACGGACTGCGCCGCGGAACCGTTGATGTCCATCGCCTTGAAGCCGTCGTAGTAGACCTTGTAGACCAGGATCGAGGTGTCCTTGCCCGGGCCGCCGTTGGTGGCTGCGTCCACGATCGCGAAGGTCTCGAAGAAGGCGTAGACGACGTTGATCACCAGCAGGAAGAAGGTGGTGGGCGACAGCAGCGGGAAGACGATGCTCCAGAAGCGCCGCCACGGCGACGCGCCGTCGATGGTGGCCGCCTCGATCAGCGACTGCGGGATCGACTGCAGGCCGGCCAGGAAGAACAGGAAGTTGTAGGAGATGTGCTTCCAGATCGCCGCCATGACGATCAGCGCCATCGCGTGGTTGCCGTTGAGCACGTGGTTCCACTCGAAACCCATCTGGATCAGCGCATAGCGCACCGTGCCGTACGGCGAGGCGAACATCATCAGCCACAGCACGCCGGCCACGACCGGCGCGACGGCATAGGGCCAGATCAGCAGCGTCTTGTAGATGCCCGCGGCGCGGACCACCCGGTTGGCCATCACCGCCAGCAGCAGCGAGACCGCCAGGCCGCCCACGGCCACCAGCACCGAGAAGATGGCCGTGATGCGGAAGGAGTCGAGGTAGCCCGGGTCGTCGAACAGGCGCTGGAAGTTCTCCAGGCCCACGAACTCGGAGGTGGCGCCGAAGGCGTCCTCCTGCAGCACGCTCTGGTAGAGGGCCTGCCCGGCCGGCCAGAAGAAGAACACCAGGATGATGGCCATCTGCGGCGCGATCAGCACCCAGGGCAGCCACGACGACTTGAAAAGGACCCTCTTCTCCATGCTCGGTATTGTCCTCGAACTGTTGAGATGCCACTCGTCCCGCGGGCGGGGCCCCGATCCCCCGTCATTCCCGCGAAGCCGGGAATCCAGGGCTTGCCGGATGAAAGAGAAAGCCCCGCGGTGCGGGGCTTCGTGAAGTGCTGGGTCCCCGCCTGCGCGGGGACGCCGGCATCAGGACTTGTTGGCCTTCTGGAAGCGCTCCAACTGTTCGTTGCCGCGCTTGACCGCGTTGTCCAGCGCCTCCTTGGGCTGCTTGTTGCCCTGCCACACGCCTTCGAGTTCCTCGTCGATGATGGTGCGGATCTGGACGAAGTTGCCCAGGCGCACGCCACGCGACTTGTCGGTGGTCTTGCGGATCATCTGGTTCACCGAGACGTCGTAGCCCGGGTTCTGCTTGTAGAAGCCGGCCTTCTCGGTCACGTCGAAGGACGCCTTGGTCACCGGCAGGTAGCCGGTGCGCTGGTGGCTCGCGGCCGCGACTTCAGGCTTGGACAGGTAGTTCAGGAACTGGGCGATGCCCTTGTACTCCTCCGGCTTCTTGCCGGCCATCACCCACAGGCTGCCGCCGCCGATCACGGTGTTCTGCGGGGCGCCCGGCACGTCCGGGTAGTAGGGCAGGGTGCCGATGCCGTAGCCGAACTTGCTGTTGCGCTTGACGCTGCCGGCCAGGGCCGAGGAGCCGGTGATCATGGCGCACTCGCCCGACACGAAGGTGGCGTCGGCCTTGTTCTCGCGGCCCTTGTAGACGAACAGGCCGCTCTTGGCCATGTTGGCCAGGTTCTCGACGTGGCGCACGTGCAGCGGGCTGTTGAAGGCCAGTCGCGTGTCCAGGCCGCCGAAGCCGTTGTTCTTGGTCGAGTACAGCACGTTGTGCCAGGCCGAGAAGCTCTCCAGCTGCGTCCAGCTGATCCAGCTGGTGGTGAAGGGGCACTTGTGGCCCGATGCCTTCAGCTTGGCGGCGGCCAGCGCCACCTCGGGCCAGGTCTTGGGCGGGCTCTCGGGGTCCAGGCCGGCGGCCTTGAACGCGTCCTTGTTGTAGTGGAAGACCGGCGTCGAGCTGTTGAACGGGTAGCTGAGCATCTGCCCGTTGGGCGCCGTGTAGTAGCCCGCGACGGCCGGCACGTAGATGCTGGGATCGAACTTCAGTCCGGCCTTGGTCATCACCTCGGCCACCGGGACGACGGCGCCCTTGGCGGACATCATGGTGGCGGTGCCCACTTCGAACACCTGGATGAGGTGCGGCGCGTTGCCGGCGCGGTAGGCCGCGATGCCGGCGGTCATGGACTCGGCATAGCTGCCCTTGAAGGTCGGCGTGACCTTGTAGTCCTTCTGGCTGGCGTTGAATTCCTTGGCGAGGTCGTTGACCCATTCGCCCAGGGCGCCGCCCATCGAGTGCCACCACTGGATTTCGGTCTGCGCCGACGCGGGCAGGGCGAAGGCGGCGGCGAGGGCCACCGCGGCGAACTTCAGATTCATGAAAACTCCTGGATGAGATCGGTCACGAAAAGCGCGTGACTCTACAGTTCATTTGTGACAGGTCATTAAACAGAGCCGACCGCAGCGGTACAACGGGGTTTCCCATGAGGGCGCCTTCCCTTGCGGCCTTGCGGTCCGCGGGTCTTGTTGCACTGCGGTAACATCCCCTCTCAGCCGCCTCTCGCAATCGTTCGGCTGACATCCCGCCCCGCCTGCCTGGGGCACAACCGCAACGATGAACGCACCGACCAAGCTCGATCAGCTGCTGGCGTCAGCTTCCGACGAAGCGCCGCGACTTCGCGAGATCCCCTACAACTACACCTCGTTCTCCGACCGCGAGATCGTGATCCGCCTGCTCGGCCCGCGGGCCTGGGAAGTGCTGGCCCGCCTGCGCGCCGAGCGCCACACCGGCCGCTCCGCCCGCATGCTGTACGAGGTGCTGGGCGACATCTGGGTGGTGCAGCGAAACCCGTACCTGCAGGACGACCTGCTGGACAACCCCAAGCGGCGACGCCTGCTGGTCGAGGCCCTGCACCACCGGCTGGCCGAGATCGAGAAGCGCCGCACGCCGGCCACCGACGGCGACCGCGACGTGCTCGTGGGCGAACTGCTGGTGGCCGCGCGCCAGGCGGTCCAGGCCTTCGACGCTTCCTTCCGCGAGACGGCAGACCTGCGCCGCCAGGCGCTCAAGGTGCTGCGCCGGCACACGGCCCGCGACAACATCAAGTTCGACGGCCTCTCGCGCGTCTCGCACGTCACGGACGCGACCGACTGGCGCGTGGAGTACCCCTTCGTCGTGCTCGCGCCCGACACCGAGGCCGAGATGGCCGGCCTGGTCAAGGCCTGTATCGAGCTGGGCCTGACCATCATCCCGCGCGGCGGCGGCACCGGCTACACCGGCGGCGCGATCCCCCTGACCTGGAAGAGCGTGGTGATCAACACCGAGAAGCTCGAGGCCATGAGCGAGGTGGAGCGCGTCACGATCCCCGGCCATGACGAGCCGGTGGCCACCGTGTGGACCGAGGCCGGCGTGGTCACCCAGCGCGTGGCCGACGCCGCCGAGCGGGCCGGCTTCGTCTTCGCCGTCGACCCCACCTCGGCCGAGGCCTCCTGCATCGGCGGCAACATCGCCATGAACGCGGGTGGCAAGAAGGCCGTGCTGTGGGGCACGGCGCTGGACAACCTGGTGTCCTGGCGCATGGTGACGCCGCAGGCCGAGTGGCTCGAGGTCACGCGCCTGGACCACAACCTCGGGAAGATCCACGACGCGCCGGTCGCCAGCTTCGAGCTGGTCTACTTCGCGGCCGACGGCCGCACCGAGCTGCGCCGCGAGACGCTGGCGGTCCCGGGCCAGACCTTCCGCAAGGAGGGCCTGGGCAAGGATGTCACCGACAAGTTCCTCTCGGGCCTGCCGGGCATCCAGAAGGAAGGCTGCGACGGCCTGATCACCAGCGCGCGCTGGGTGGTGCACCGCATGCCGGCGCACACCCGCACCGTCTGCCTGGAGTTCTTCGGCAACGCCCGGGACGCGGTGCCCAGCATCGTCGAGATCAAGGATTTCATGTTCGCCGAGAAGGACCGCTCCGGCGTCCTGCTGGCCGGCCTGGAGCACCTGGACGACCGCTACCTGAAGGCGGTGGGCTACTCCACCAAGTCCAAGCGTGGCGGCCTGCCCAAGATGGTGCTGGTCGGTGACATCGTCGGCGACGAGCCCGATGCCGTGGCCCGCGCCACGTCCGAGGTGGTGCGCATCGCCAACTCGCGCAGCGGCGAAGGCTTCATCGCCATCAGCCCCGAGGCGCGCAAGAAGTTCTGGCTGGACCGCAAGCGCACCGCCGCCATCAGCAAGCACACCAACGCCTTCAAGATCAACGAGGACGTGGTCATCCCGCTGCCGCGGATGGCCGAATACACCGACGGCATCGAGCGCATCAACATCGAGCTGTCGCTGCGCAACAAGATCCGCCTGGCCGACGAGCTGGAAGCCTTCTTCCGCCGCGGCAACCTGCCCCTGGGCAAGCTGGACGACGCCAGCGAGATCCCGTCGGCCGAACTGCTGGAAGACCGCGTGGCGCAGGCGCTGGCGCTGGTGGAGGACGTGCGGGCCCAGTGGCAGGACTGGCTGGTCCGGGTCGAGCCGCTGTTTGCGCAACTGCAGGACCACAGCCTGCGCGCCAGCTGGAAGACGCAGATCCGCGCCCCGCTGCAGCAGGTTTTCTCCGGCCAGCCGTTCCGGGCCATCCTGGAGGAGGTGGACGCGATCCACAAGCGCGTGCTCAAGGGCCGCGTGTGGGTGGCGCTGCACATGCACGCCGGCGACGGCAACGTGCACACCAACATCCCGGTCAACAGCGACGACTACGAGATGCTGCAGGCCGCGCACGGCGCGGTGAAACGCATCATGGCGCTGGCCCGCTCGCTCAACGGCGTGATCTCCGGCGAGCACGGCATCGGCATCACCAAGCTGGAGTTCCTGACCGACGAGGAGCTCGGGCCCTTCGCCGACTACAAGGCCCGGGTCGACCCGGAAGGCCGCTTCAACCAGGGCAAGCTGCTGCGGCCCTCGACCCAGCAGGGGCCGATGTCGGTGTATGCCGACCTGACCAACGCCTACACGCCCAGCTTCGGCCTGATGGGGCACGAGTCGCTGATCATGCAGCAGTCGGACATCGGCGCCATCGCCGATTCCATCAAGGACTGCCTGCGCTGCGGCAAGTGCAAGCCGGTGTGCGCCACCCACGTGCCGCGCGCCAACCTGCTGTACAGCCCGCGCAACAAGATCCTGGCCACCTCGCTGCTGATCGAGGCCTTCCTGTACGAGGAGCAGACCCGCCGCGGCGTGTCGATCAAGCACTGGGAGGAGTTCGAGGACGTGTCGGACCACTGCACGGTCTGCCACAAGTGCGTCACCCCCTGCCCGGTGAAGATCGACTTCGGCGACGTGTCGATGAACATGCGCAACCTGCTGCGCAAGATGGGGCAGAAGAGCTTCCGCCCGGCCAACGCCGCGGCGATGTTCATGCTCAACGCCACCAACCCCGACACCATCAAGCTGGCCCGCGCGGCCCTGGTGGACGTGGGCTTCAAGGCGCAGCGCCTGGGCAACGACCTGCTGCGCGGCCTGGCCCGCAAGCAGGTGACGCAGCCGCCCTCGACCCACGACCGCGCGCCGGTCAAGGAGCAGGTGGTCCACTTCATCAACAAGAAGCTGCCCGGCGGCCTGCCCAAGCGCACGGCGCGCGCGCTGCTGGACATCGAGGACAAGGACTACGTCCCGATCATCCGCGACCCCAAGGCGACCACCACCGACAGCGAGGCGGTCTTCTACTTCCCGGGCTGCGGGTCGGAGCGCCTGTTCTCGCAGGTGGGGCTGGCGACGCAGGCGATGCTGTGGCACGCCGGCGTGCAGACCGTGCTGCCGCCCGGCTACCTGTGCTGCGGCTACCCGCAGCGCGGCTCGGGCCAGTTCGACAAGGCCGAGAAGATGATCACCGACAACCGGGTGCTGTTCCACCGCGTGGCCAACACGCTGAACTACCTGGACATCAAGACGGTGGTGGTCAGCTGCGGCACCTGCTACGACCAGCTGCAGGGCTACGAGTTCGACAAGATCTTCCCGGGCTGCCGGATCGTGGACATCCACGAGTACCTGCTGGAAAAGGGCATCACCCTGCCCGGCGGCGGCGCGTACCTGTACCACGACCCCTGCCACACGCCCATGAAGCTGCAGGAGCCGATGAAGACCGTCAAGGCGCTGGTCGGTGACAACGTGCTCAAGTCCGAACGCTGCTGCGGCGAGTCCGGCACCTTCGGCGTCAGCCGGCCCGACATCGCCACCCAGGTGCGCTTCCGCAAGGAGGAGCAGCTGCGCAAGGACGAGGCGACGCTGCGCGAGTCGGGCTCCGTGGGCACCAAGGACAACATCAAGATCCTCACCAGCTGCCCCAGCTGCCTGCAGGGCCTGAACCGCTACGGCCACGACCTGCAGAACGGCCTGCTGGAGGCCGACTACATCGTGGTGGAGATGGCCGGCAAGATCCTGGGCGAGAACTGGATGGCCGAATACGTGCACGCCGCCAACGCCGGCGGCATCGAGCGCGTCCTGGTCTGAGCCCGCCTCGGCGGCCCCATCGCGCCGCCACCGCGGCGTGAATTCCGCACGCTCATCTGACCTGCGGCCTTTCCGGCTGCGGGTTTTCAGCCCAACAGCGTGTATAACCTCTGGTTACATTTGACGGGGACCGGGTTCCCGGAGGTTTCTCGATGCTGGGGCAGAAGATCGATCGCAGGTGGGCCGGCCTGGCCGTGGGCCTGCTGCTGGCGCTGGGCGGCACGAAGGTGCTGGCGCAGGCGGCCGGGGAGGTGGAGTTCGCACGCGGCGTGGGCTTCGCCCAGTCGCCGGGCGAGGCGCCGCGCACGCTCGGCAAGGGGCTGCCGCTGCGCGAAGGCGACCGGCTGACCACGGCCGACGGCGCGTCGGCCATCGTCAAGCTGCAGGACGGCACCCGCATGACCGTGCGGCCCAACTCCGAGATCGTGATCTCGCAGTACCGGTTCCGCGAGGACGCGCCCGACAACAACATGCTGCTGCAGATGGTGCGCGGCGGCTTTCGCGCCGTCACCGGGCTGATCTCCAAGGGCTCGCCCCACGCGGCCAAGGTGCAGACCAGCACCGCCACCATCGGCATCCGCGGCACCGACTTCGACGCCCGCCTGTGCACCCGCGACTGCGGCGCCGAGTCGGCCCGCGTGTCCGAGTCGGCGCGGCCCAACGCGGTGCTGGCCAGCGCCAAGGTGGTCCAGTCGCAGGGCGAGGTGTTCGCGGTCGATGCGAGCAGCCAGCGCCGGCGCCTGGTCGACGGCGGCAGCCTCTACCCGGGCGACGTGATCGAGACCGCGCCCGGCGCCCGCGCCGTGGTGGCTTTCCGCGACGAGAGCCGCGTGACGCTGGGAGCGGCCACGCGCTTTCGCATCGACAACTTCGTCTACGACGAGCAGAACGCCGGCGAGGGCCGCTTCCTGGCCTCGCTGCTGCGCGGTTCCGTGCGCGCCCTGACCGGGCTGATCGCCAAGGCCAACAACCGCAACGTCGGCTTCTCCACGGCGACCGCCACCATCGGCATCCGCGGCACCGGCTTCGATGCGTCCTGCCCGGGCGATTGCGCCGACGGCAACCTGACCCTGTTCACCTGGCTGGGCTCGATCGCGGTCACGCCGCAGGGCCAGACGGCGCTGCAGGTGCTGCAGGCCGGCCAGGGCCTGTTCATCTCGCCCACCGGCGCCATCCAGCCGGTGACTGCGCCGCCCGCGATGGACGGCCCGCGCCCCGACTCGGTGAACGTGCCGCCCAAGCTGTTCGCCAGGGAGAACGTGTCCGACGCGCAGGAGGGCCTGTTCGTCTTCGTGCGCGACGGCCACATCGAGGTGGCCACCGCCGGCGAGGTGCTGCACCTGGGCAAGGGCGAGGCCGGCTTCGCGGGCCAGGAGGGCGGCACCGCCCGGCCCCTGAACATCCCGAAGTTCATCGACTTCGACACCGTGCCTCTGCCCACCAGCCGCAACCCGCTGCTGCAGAGCGTGCTCCAGGACAACAACATCAAGGCCAGGAACACCTGCACCTGAGCGGGCCGCAAGGCCGGCTCGGGGGCGGGGACAATCCACGGCACAACAGCTAGAGGGGCGAGAGGATATGAACAAGGGCAATCGCGCGCCCGCCGTCGGGCGGTGCGCTGCCGCCGCGGGCCTGGTGGCCGCGGCACTGGCCGCATCGGGCCCGGCGGCCGCCCAGGCGCAGCCGCCCGCCGCGCCGGCCCCGCTGGCGCCGGCCCCGGAGCCGGTGTTCAACCTCCGCGGCTTCCAGGTCACCGGCGACAACCCGCTGGACGCGGCCGAGACCGCCCGCGTGCTGGCGCCCTTCATCCGCCCCGACGCCACCCTGTCCAGCCTGCAGAAGGCCACCGCGGCCCTGGAGACGGCGCTGCGCGAGAAGGGCTACGGCCTGCACCGCGTCGCGCTGCCGCCGCAGGAAGTGGGCAGCACCGTGCGGCTGGAGGTCGTGCGCTTCACCGTCAGCAAGGTGGCGATCGACGGCGCGAAGATCTACGGCGAGGGCAACGTCCGCCGCACCGTGCCCGAGCTGCGGGAAGGACAGACGCCCAACTTCAAGCGCCTGGCGGTGCAGACCGCCATCGCCAACGAAAACCCGAACAAGCAGGTCCAGGTCGGCCTGCGCGAGGCCGACGAGCCGGACCGCATCGACGCCACCATCACGGTGAAGGAAAGCCGGCCCTGGAGCTTCGCGGCCAACGCCTCCAACACCGGGTCGGAGTCCACCGGGCGCGATCGCTTCACGGTCGCCGGCAGCCACAGCAACCTGTTCGACCTGGACCACCAGTTCACCGGGGCCTACACCACCTCGATCGAGCGCATGTCCGACGTGCGCCAGCTCGGCCTGGCGTACAAGGTGCCGCTGTACGCGATGGGCGGCGTGGTGGGCGCCAGCTACACCCGCTCCGACGTGGTCGGCAGCTTCGGCGCCTTCACCAGCACCGGCGCGGGCCACACCGCCGGACTGACCTACACGCACTACCTCGCGCCCCAGGGCGGCCGCCGCAGCTACCTGAGCCTGGGCCTGGAGGACAAGGTCTTCAACGCCACCCGCATCAACGACATCGTGGTGCCCGGCGCGCTGGACCGCCGCAGCCGCCCGGTGGTGGTGGGCTACACCGCGCGCACCGAGACCAACACCGCGGCCTGGGGCTACGACATCGGGCTGGCCTTCAACACCGGCAGCGGGCGCGCCAACGACCTGGCGTCCTACCAAAGCGAGGACCCGCGCGTGGCCACCACGCGCTGGAAGGCGCTGCGTGGCAGCTTCAACTGGGGCGCGCCGTTCGCGCAGGGCTGGCTGGTGTCGGCCCGGGCGCAGTACCAGTACAGCCCCGACGTGCTGATCTCCGGCGAGCAGTTCGGCCTGGGCGGCTACGGTTCGGTGCGCGGCACCCGCATCGAGCGGCCGCTGTCGGCCGACAAGGGCGCGGCCGGCACGCTGGAGCTGTCCACGCCGGAGCTGGTGCCGGGCCTGCGCCTGTTCGGCTTCGCCGACGCCGGCCAGCTCTGGAACAACGATCCCAATGGCCTGAACAAGCCCTCGCGCGACCACCTGGCCAGCCTGGGCGCCGGCCTGCGGTACAGCCAGGGCGTGGTCGCCGCATCGATCGAATATGGCCGCCTGGTCACCGGCAGCCGGGTGCCGGCCGCGCTGAGCTCGGTGTCGCCCCAGCGTGGCGACGACCGGCTCTACGTGAACCTCGGCCTGCGTTTCTGACTCACACCGCCATGGCCGCAACCCAACCCTCCGGCGCCACGCCGCAATCCCTCACCCTCCATGGACGCTCGCGCGTGCTGGAGATCGGTTTCTCCGACGGCCAGCTGTTCCGCATCCCCTTCGAGCTGATGCGCGTCTATTCGCCTTCGGCCGAGGTCCAGGGCCACGGTCCCGGCCAGGAGGTGCTGCAGACCGGCAAGCGCGAGGTGGACATCGTCTCGCTCGACCCGGTGGGCAACTACGCCGTGCAGCCGCGCTTCTCGGATGGCCACGACAGCGGCATCTTCTCCTGGGACTACCTGTACTTCCTGGGCTCGCAGCAGGGCCAGCTGTGGGCCGACTACGAGCGCCGCCTGTCCGAGGCCGGCGTGGACCGCGACGCGCCCATGGCGGCCGCGGGCGGCCACGTGCACGGCCACGGTTGCAAACACTGACACACGGCCCGGGGATGGGCCCCGCCGCCGAGGATTGCCCCTACCATCGAGGCATGAGCAGCACCCACTTCGGCTACCAGACCGTCGACGAGCGCGAGAAGGCCCGCCGGGTGCGCGGCGTGTTCGATTCGGTGGCCCCGCGCTACGACCTGATGAACGACCTGATGTCGTTCGGGCTGCACCGCGCATGGAAGGCCTACACCGTCATGGTGGCCAACGTGCGGCCGGGCCAGCAGGTGCTGGACATCGCCGGCGGCACCGGCGACCTGGCGCGTGCGTTCGCGCGCAAGGTGGGGCCCACCGGCGGCGTGGTCCACACCGACATCAACGAGGCCATGCTGCGCAACGGCCGCGACCGGCTGCTGGACGAAGGCGTGGTCCTGCCCACCCTGGTGTGCGATGCCGAAAAGCTGCCGTTCGATGGCGGCCGCTTCGACCTGGTGAGCGTCGCCTTCGGCCTGCGCAACATGACGCACAAGGACGCCGCGCTGGCGGAGATGCATCGCGTGCTCAAGCCGGGCGGCAAGCTGCTGGTGCTGGAGTTCTCGCGCGTGGCGCAGCCGCTGACGCGCGCGTACGACTGGTACTCGTTCAAGGTGCTGCCGCGCCTGGGCCAGGCGGTGGCGGGCGACGGCTCCAGCTATCGCTACCTGGCCGAGTCGATCCGCATGCACCCCGGCCAGGAAGAGCTCAAGACCCTCATGAAGAAAGCCGGTTTCGGGCATGTGGACTATCACAATCTGACGGGTGGCGTCGTCGCGCTGCATGTTGGAATCAAGTGCTGACGCCCCCATATGAGGCCAACGACCTGATCAGGAAGGACAGATCATGAAGCTGTGGACCGCACTCCTTGCCGGCATGCTGGTACTGGCCAGCGTCCCCGACGCCGACGCCGCGCGTCGCCTGGGTGGCGGCGGCTCCATCGGCCGCCAGTCGGGCAACGTCACGCAACGCGACGCCGCGCGCCCCGCGCAGCAGCCGCCTGCCAACAACACGGCCACCCAGCAGCAGCCCGGCCAGCAGCCGGCGCAGGCCGCGCAGGCCCGCCCGGGCACGCCCGCGGCGGCACCGGCGGCCGCGCCTTCGCGCTGGGGCGGCATGCTGGGCGGCCTGGCCGCCGGCCTGGGCCTGGCCTGGCTGGCCCATACGCTGGGCTTCGGCGCCGAACTCGCCCAGTTCATGCTGTTCGCGCTGATCGCGCTCGCCGTCATGGTCGTCATCGGCCTGGTGATGCGCAGCCGCCGCGGCTCGCTGGCCTCGGGCCGTCCCATGGCGTACCAGGGCGCTTCGGCCGCCGACCTGGCCACCGCGCCGCGCCAGTACAGCCCGGACAAGGTGGGCAACGACGCCTCGGCACGCCCCTGGGAGCGCGGCGGCATGGCCTTCGATTCCGCGAAGCAGGCGGGGGGCGGCGTGCAGATCGGCTCGGCCTTGGCGGGTTCGCAGAACTGGGGCATCCCCCCCGGCTTCGACGTGCACAACTTCGTCGAGGCCGCCAAGCGCAACTTCCAGACCCTGCAGGACGCCTGGGACCGCTCGGACATCGCCACGCTGCGGTCGATGATGACCGACGAGATGCTGTCGGAGATCCGCACCCAGCTGGCCGAGCGCGAGAAGGCGCTGAACGGCCAGCCCAACAGGACCGACGTGGTGATGCTGGAAGCCCAGCTGCTGGGCATCGAGGACCTGGGCGACGCCTACATGGCCAGCGTGGAGTTCTCCGGGATGATCCGCGAGGAGCCGTCCGCCGGCCCCAGCCCCTTCCGCGAGGTCTGGAACATGACCAAGCCCAAGAGCGGCGACAGCGGCTGGCTGGTGGCGGGCGTGCAGGCGCTGCAGTGACACCGGCAGAGGCCGGATGACCAGAGGGCTCCTTCGGGAGCCCTTTTCATTCGTGCAGCCCGGCCGCTGTGGCCCGGCCATCATCAATAATCCGCACCCATGGCAACACGGTCTCCCTTCCCCTTCGTCGACAGCCTGCTGGACGCGGTGGGCCAGCGGTTCGCGCCCCCGCCCTGGGCGGTGCACGAGGCGCAGCGGCGGCTCGTGCTGCTGCTCAACCACGTCCTGATGCAGGAGCCGCAGGCCATGGAGCGGCTGCGCCGCCAGGCCGGCCGGCTGGTGGAGGTCCGCTGGCGCATCTTCCACGTGCGCCTGGCCGCCACCCCCGCCGGCCTGCTGGACCTGGCCGAGGCGGCGCCCGCCCCGGACCTCACCCTGACCGTCACCGAGGACTCGCCCTGGGCGCTCGGCCAGGCGGCGCTGCGCGGCACCAAGCCGCCGGTGCGCATCGAGGGCGACGTGCAGTTCGCCGCGGAGGTGAACTGGCTGGTCGACCACGTCCGCTGGGACGTGGAGGAAGACCTGGCCCGCCTGCTGGGCGACGCGCCGGCCCACGCCCTGGGCCAGGCGGCGCGCGGCATGGCCGAGGCCCTGCGCCGCTTCACCCCGGGCGGCGCCCCCGCGGCATCCCCGGGCCCGTCGCCGGCGCCGATGGCGGGCACCACCGCCGGGAACCCATGACGAGGTACTTCCGCGGCGCCTACATCCTCTGGGTGATCCTGCGCTACGGGCTCGACGAGCTCGTCCTCAGCAGCTTCCAGCGGCCCTGGCTGCACCGGCTGGCGCGCATCCTGAGCTTCGGGCGGCGCCTGCAGGCGCCGCGCGGCCAGCGGCTGCGCCTGGCGCTGGAAAGCCTGGGCCCGATCTTCGTCAAGTTCGGCCAGGTGCTGTCCACCCGCCGCGACCTGCTGCCGGCCGACGTGGCCGACGAACTGGCCCGGCTGCAGGACCGCGTGCCCCCGTTCGATCCGGCCATCGCCATGGCCACCATCGAGCGCGCCTTCCGCCGGCCGGTGGCGACCATCTTCGCCAGCTTCGAGCGCGAGCCCGTGGCCAGCGCCTCCATCGCGCAGGTGCACTTCGCCACGCTGCTGGACCGCCAGGGCCTCACGCGCGAAGTCGCGGTCAAGGTGCTGCGCCCCGGCATGCTGCCGGTGATCGAGAACGACCTGGCGCTGATGCGCATGATGGCCGGCTGGATCGAGGGCCTGTCGTCCGACGCCAAGCGGCTCAAGCCGCGCGAGGTGGTCGCCGAGTTCGACAAGTACCTGCACGACGAGCTGGACCTGCTGCGTGAAGCGGCCAATGCCGCCCAGCTTCGCCGCAACATGGACGGCCTGGACCTGGTGCTGATCCCCGAGATGTTCTGGGACTGGTGCCACTCCGAGGTGATCGTGATGGAGCGCATGTACGGCGTGCCGATCAGCCAGAACGAGCGCCTGCTGCAGGCCGGCGTCGACCTGCGCCAACTGGCGCGCGACGGCGTCACCATCTTCTTCACCCAGGTGTTCCGCGACGGCTTCTTCCACGCCGACATGCACCCGGGCAACATCCAGGTCAGCCTGGATGCGACCACCTTCCAGCGCTACATCTCGCTGGACTTCGGGATCATCGGAACGCTGACCGAGTTCGACAAGGAGTACCTGGCGCAGAACTTCAACGCGTTCTTCCGGCGCGACTACAAGCGCGTGGCCGAACTGCACATCGAGTCCGGCTGGGTGCCGCCGACGACGCGGGTCGACGAGCTGGAGTCCGCCGTGCGCGCGGTGTGCGAGCCGTACTTCGACCGGCCGCTCAAGGAGATCTCGCTGGGCATGGTGCTCATGCGCCTGTTCCAGACCTCGCGCCGCTTCAACGTGGAGATCCAGCCGCAGCTGGTGCTGCTGCAGAAGACGCTGCTGAACATCGAGGGCCTGGGCCGCCAGCTCGACCCCGACCTCGACCTCTGGGCCACGGCCAAGCCCTTCCTGGAGCGCTGGATGCTGGAGCAGGTGGGCCCGCAGCGCCTGCTGGACGAACTGCGCGACCAGGCGCCGCGCTACGCCAAGATGCTGCCCGAGCTGCCGCGGCTGGTGCACGACTTCCTGCGCCACCGCTCGCAGCCGGAGCGCCGCGAACTGCAGACGCTGATCGACGAGCAGCGCCGCACCAACCGCCTGCTGCAGGCCTTCCTGTACGGCGGCGTCGGCTTCGCGCTGGGCCTGCTGGTGATGCAGGTGCTGGCCCGCATCCGGCTGTTCTAGGCGCGCACTGCCGGGCATAATTCCGGCGCCCGAATCGCGGGGCTGGAGGTGCGCCTGGTGAACTACACGCTGATCTCTTTCGTCGTCCTGTACCTGCTGGGCACGCTGGCCATCGGGGCCTGGGCCGGCACCCGGATCAAGAACACCGCCGACTTCGCCATCGCGGGCCGCAGCCTGCCGCTGGTGATGGTGGTCACCACCACCTTCGCCACCTGGTTCGGCGCCGAGACCGTGATGGGCATCCCGGCCAAGTTCGTGCAGGGCGGCCTCAACGCGGTGGTCGAAGACCCGTTCGGCGCCGGCACCTGCCTGATCCTGGTGGGCGCCTTCTTCGCGGCCAAGCTTTACAAGCAGAACCTGCTGACCATCGGCGACTTCTACCGCCAGCGCTATGGCAAGGGCGTGGAGGTGTTCTGCTCGGTGGCCATCATCCTGAGCTACCTGGGCTGGGTGGCGGCGCAGATCACGGCGCTGGGCCTGGTGTTCTCGGTGCTCACCGGCGGCGCCATGTCCGAGACCACAGGGATGATCGTGGGCACGCTCGCGGTGCTGGTCTACGTGGTGATCGGCGGCTTCCTGGCCGTGGCCTGGACCGACTTCATCCAGATGATCGTGCTGGTGGTGGGCCTGACCATCATCGCCTTCTTCGCGGCCGACCTGGCCGGCGGCGCCGGGCAGGTGGTCTCGATGGCCACGTCGCAGAACCTGTTCAACTTCCTGCCGCCGCCCACCTTCACCGACATCGCCTTCTTCATCGGCGCCGGCCTGACCATGATGCTGGGCAGCATCCCGCAGCAGGACGTTTTCCAGCGCGTGATGTCGGCCCGGGATGCCGACACCGCCCGCCGCGGCGCCATGATCGGCGGCTTCAGCTACATCCTGTTCGCCTTCGTGCCGATGTTCATCGTGGCCAGCGCCGTGGTGGTCATGGGCTCCAGCGCGATGGACATGGCCAAGGACGACTACCAGCGCCTGCTGCCCACCTTCGTGCTCACCAAGATGCCGCTGGTGATGCAGATCCTGTTCTTCGGCGCGCTGGTCTCGGCCATCAAGAGCACCTCGTCGGCCACGCTGCTGGCGCCCTCGACCAGCTTCGTGGAGAACATCCTGAAGAACCTGCGGCCCGGCATGAGCGACCGCCAGCAGCTGCTGGCCATGCGCGTGACCATCGTGGTCTTCACCGCCATCGTGCTGGCCTACGCCATCGCGATGCAGGGCACGCCGATCTACGACCTGGTGTCCTCGGCCTACCAGGTCACGCTGGTGGGCGCTTTCGTCCCGCTGGTCATGGGCCTGTACTGGAAGCGCGCCACCACCCAGGGCGCCATCCTCTCCATCGCCGCGGGCATCACCACCTGGGTGCTGTTCTTCCCGCAGATCAACAAGGGGCTCGGCGAGGCCTTCCCGGGCCAGCTGGCCGGCCTCCTGGCCGCCCTGGCCGGCATGGTGGTGGGCTCGATGCTGCCGCAGGTGCTGCGCAACCGGCACGAGCCGCGCGCGCCGCTGCACGCCTGAAGGGAGCAGGGTGGCGGCTGCGGGGGTTGAAGTTTCCCCCGCCGCCTATAATTGAGGGCTTTGCCACCCTGCATCACTTCCTTACAGCCATGCCCATCTACGCCTACAAATGCGGCTCCTGTGGCCATGCCAAGGACGTCCTGCAAAAAGTGTCGGATGCGCCGCTGACCGCGTGTCCCGCCTGCGGCGCCGAGGCGTTCGCCAAGCAGATCACCGCCGCCGGCTTCCAGCTCAAGGGATCGGGCTGGTACGCCACCGATTTCCGCAACGGCGGCAGCACGTCCAAGCCCACCGAGGCCGCGGCCGACGGCAAGGCGGCCGACAAGCCCGCCGACAAGCCGTCCGAGTCCAAGCCCGCCGACGGGGCCTCGTCCCCTTCCACCAAGACCGACGCGCCTTCGGCCTCGGCCGGCGGCTGCGGCAGCGCCTGCGCCTGCCACTGAAGGCGGGAGTCCCGCACGCATGGCCGCTCTCCGCCGCTGGTTGTTTGCCGGCCTTCTCGTCCTGGCGCCCCTGGGCATCACGCTGTGGGTGCTCCAGTGGATCATCGGCACGCTCGACCAGACCCTGCTGATCCTGCCCGGCGCCTGGCAGCCCGACCGGCTGCTGGGCTTTCGCCTGCCCGGCCTGGGCGTGCTGCTGGCGCTGGCCATCCTGCTGGTGGTCGGCGCCATCACCAGCAACTTCGTGGGCCGCAAGCTGGTGTCCTGGAGCGACGCGATCCTGCACCGCATCCCGGTGGTGCGGTCGATCTACTCCAGCGTCAAGCAGGTCTCCGACACGCTGTTCTCGCCTTCGGGCAACGCCTTCCGCACCGCGGTGCTGATCGAGTGGCCGCGCCCCGGCATGTGGACCATCGCCCTGGTCACCGGCGCCCCCGGTGGCGACGTGGTCAACCACCTGCCGGAAGATTTCGTCAGCGTGTACGTTCCCACCACGCCCAACCCCACGGGCGGTTATTTCGTGATGCTTCGCCGCAGCGACTGCATCGAACTCAAGATGAGCGTCGACGAGGCGCTTCGCTACGTCATCTCCATGGGTGTCGTGGTGCCCAGCGCGCCGGCGGTGCCCGCTGTGCCCGCTGTGCCCGCTGCGCCCATCGCTCCCGCCGTCAACGCCCGCTGAACGCGCCCGCCGCGCGTCGCGTCCTTCCGGAAGGTTTGCCCCCATGTCCTCACAACAAATGCGCACCCTCTACTGCGGCCTCGTGGACGAGGCGCTGCTCGGCCAGACCGTCACCCTGTGCGGCTGGGTGAACCGTCGGCGCGACCACGGCGGCGTGATCTTCGTGGACCTGCGCGACCGCGAGGGCTACGTGCAGGTGGTGTGCGACCCCGACCGGCCCGACATGTTCAAGACCGCCGAGGGCCTGCGCAACGAGTTCTGCATCCAGGTCAAGGGCCTGGTGCGCGCGCGCCCCGAAGGCACGGTCAACGACCACCTCAAGAGCGGCCGCATCGAGGTGCTGGCCCATGAACTCACGGTGCTCAACCCCTCGGTCACCCCGCCTTTCCAGCTGGACGACGAGAACCTGTCGGAGACCACCCGCCTGATCCACCGCGTGCTGGACCTGCGTCGCCCGTACATGCAGAAGAACCTGATGCTGCGCTACAAGGTGACGATGGAGGTGCGCAAGTTCCTGGACGCCAACGGCTTCATCGACATCGAGACGCCGATGCTCACCAAGAGCACGCCCGAGGGCGCGCGCGACTACCTGGTGCCCAGCCGCGTGCACGACGGCATGTTCTTCGCGCTGCCGCAGTCGCCGCAGCTGTTCAAGCAGCTGCTGATGGTGGCCGGCTTCGACCGCTACTACCAGATCACCAAGTGCTTCCGCGACGAGGACCTGCGCGCCGACCGCCAGCCCGAGTTCACCCAGATCGACGTGGAGACCTCCTTCCTGAAGGAGGAGGAGATCCGCACCATGTTCGAGGGCATGATCCGCAGCACCTTCCAGAAGGTGCTGGGCATCGACATCGGCGCCTTCCCCGTGATGAAGCACGACGACGCGATGCGCCTGTACGGCTCGGACAAGCCCGACCTGCGCGTCAAGCTGGAGTTCACCGAACTCACCGACATCATGAAGGACGTGGACTTCAAGGTGTTCTCCGGCCCGGCCAACCAGGAAGACGGCCGCGTGGTCGGCCTGCGCGTGCCCGGCGGCAGCGAGATGAGCCGCAGCGAGATCGACGGCTACACCGAGTTCGTCAAGATCTACGGCGCCAAGGGCCTGGCCTGGATCAAGGTCAACGACGTGGCCGCCGGCCGCGAGGGCCTGCAGTCGCCCATCGTCAAGAACCTGCACGACCAGGCGATCGCGCGCATCCTGGAGCGCACCGGCGCCAAGAGCGGCGACCTGATCTTCTTCGGCGCCGACCGCGCCAAGGTGGTCAACGACGCCATCGGCGCGCTGCGCGTGAAGGTCGGCCACAGCGAGTTCGGCAAGTCCCGGGGGCTGATCGAAGGCGCCTGGCGGCCGCTGTGGGTGGTCGACTTCCCGATGTTCGAGTTCGACGACGACGCGCAGCGCTGGAACGCGGTGCACCACCCGTTCACCTCGCCCAAGGACGGCCACGAGGACTGGCTGGAGACCGACCCCGGCCGCTGCCTGGCCAAGGCCTACGACGCGGTGCTCAACGGCATCGAACTCGGCGGCGGCTCGGTGCGTATCCACCGCGAGGACGTGCAGAGCAAGGTGTTCCGCGCGCTGAAGATCGGCGAGGAGGAGGCCAAGGCGAAGTTCGGCTTCCTGCTGGACGCGCTGCAGTACGGCGCCCCCCCGCACGGCGGCATCGCCATCGGCCTGGACCGCTTCGTGATGCTGATGACCGGGGCCGAGAGCCTGCGCGACGTGATCGCGTTCCCCAAGACCCAGCGTGCGCAGGACCTGCTCACGCAGGCGCCGGGGCCGGTGGACGAGAAGCAGCTGCGGGAGCTGCACATCCGGCTGCGGAACCTGCAGGGCGCGTAGGCCTTTTCGGGCAGCGCGCCCGCGCGGCAGGCGGTGCCTGGCCCGGGCTCATGGTGGGCCGGTTGCTCGCGTTGCTCGCAACTCGCAGGGCATTCCGCGGCCTGGCCTGCGCGGCAGAACTCACTGCGCTGCTACGCAGCTCCGTTCAGACAGCTGCCGCGAGTCAGTGGTTGATATCAAGCTCGCCTGACGGCTCGCAACGGCCGGGCCGCGGAAAGCCCGGCTCGTCCCACAAATCGCCCGGGCCAGGCACCGCCTGCCGCGTGGGAGCAGGGTGCGGGTGCGGGCAGGAGNTCGCAACGGCCGGGCCGCGGAAAGCCCGGCTCGTCCCACAAATCGCCCGGGCCAGGCACCGCCTGCCGCGTGGGAGCAGGGTGCGGGTGCGGGCAGGAGGCCTTCTGCGCCCCGCCGCCTCCCATCGCTTTTTCGTTGCCACCGTCATCCCCGCGAAGGCGGGGATCCAGTGCTTCCTCTGAAGTCCGCCGAAGCCGGACGCCCTGGATTCCCGCCTTCGCGGGAATGACGGGAGAGCGAGCGCAGGAGCGGTTGATCATCGCCCCTGCCACCGTCCCGGAACGTGTCTGACACGCGTGCCCACGCCGCGTGTGCAGAATGACCCGGTGTCCAAGCCCTTCAAGATCCCCCAGTCCGTCCTGGTGGTGATCCACACCCCCGCGCTCGACGTCCTGCTCATCAACAGGGCCGACGCGCCGAACTTCTGGCAGTCC
Source organism: Ramlibacter sp. Leaf400 (assembly GCF_001424545.1). Classification (GTDB taxonomy): domain Bacteria; phylum Pseudomonadota; class Gammaproteobacteria; order Burkholderiales; family Burkholderiaceae_C; genus Ramlibacter. The sequence goes on from NZ_LMQL01000012.1 coordinate 439,620, forward strand.
GTCACCGGCGCCAAGGACCGCGAGGACGAAGCCTTCGAGGACACGGCCGTCCGCGAGGTCTTCGAGGAAACCGGCATCGACGCGCGCGCCGGCGTGCTCGCCGACTGGGGCATGGAGAACGTCTACGAGATCTACCCGCGCTGGCGCCACCGCTACGCCGAGGGCGTGACGCACAACACCGAGCACGTCTTCGGCCTGCGCGTGGCCGAAGGCACGGATGTGAAGCTCAACCCGCGCGAGCACACCGGCTTCATGTGGCTGCCCTGGCGCGCGGCGGCCGACGCCTGCTTCTCGCCCAGCAACGCCGAGGCGATCCTGCTGCTGCCGCAGTTTTCGGGGGCTCGATGACCTTGCTGCGGGTCGCCACGTACAACATCCACAAGGGCGTCCAGGGGTTCGGCCCCACCCGGCGGCTGGAGATCCACAACCTCGGCCACGCGATCGAGCAGCTCGACGCCGACGTGGTCTGCCTGCAGGAAGTGCGCAAGCTCCATCGCCGCGAGGAACGCTACTTCACCCGCTGGCCCGAGCTGCCGCAGGCCGAGTTCCTGTGCCCGGAGGGCTACGCCGCCGTGTACCAGACCAACGCCACCACCCGCCACGGCGAGCACGGCAACGCTCTGCTGTCGCGCTGGCCGGTGGTGTCGCACGGGCACGAGGACATGTCGGACCACCGCTTCGAGCAGCGCGGCCTGCTGCACGTGAAGGTGCGCATAGGCCGGCACGAGGTCCACGTGATCGTGCTGCACCTGGGCCTGATCGCGTCCAGCCGCGTGCGGCAGGTCGAGCAGCTGGGCCGCTACGTCGAGCGCGAGATCCCGCGCCGCGCGCCGCTGGTCGTGGCCGGCGACCTCAACGACTGGGGCGGGCGGCTGCGCCCGACGATGCGGGACATCGGCCTGCGCGATTTCAGCGACGACAAGGCGCGCACCTACCCTTCGCGGCTGCCGCTCACGCAGCTGGACTACGTCTACGCGCGCGGCCTGCGGCCGCAGGGCGTGGAGATCCCGCGCGGGCGGGTGTGGGGGCAGATGTCGGACCACCTGCCCCTCATCGCGACCTTCTCGATGTAAGGCGCCGCCACCATGCCGCACCGCATCCCGCCGCTGCGAACCGGCCATGCGCTGCACCTGCTGGAGGGCAGTGCGGAGTACTTCCCCGCGCTGGTCGCCGCCATCGACGCGGCGCAACGGGAGGTCTGGCTGGAGACCTACATCTTCGACTTCACCGGCTCCAGCGCCGAGGTGGCCTGGGCGCTGGAACGCGCGGCGCGCCGGGGCGTCAGCGTGCGGGTGGTGGTGGACGGCTTCGGCACCGGATCGCTGCCGGCCGCCTGGCGCGAGCGGCTGCTGGAGGCGGGCGTGGACTGGCGCGTGTTCGCGCCCATCGGGCGGCTGGGCGTGCTCACGCCGGCAAGCTGGCGGCGCCTGCACCGCAAGCTGTGCGTGATCGACGAGCGCGTGGCCTTCTGCGGCGGCATCAACATCCTGGACGACCTGCACGACCCCAACCATGGCCCGCTGCCGGCCCCGCGGCTGGACTTCACGGTGCAGGTCACCGGCCCGCTGGTGGCCCAGGTCCGCGCGGCCATGCTGCGCCTGTGGAAGCGCATGCGCACCTTCGACGCGCTGCGCCGCGGCGGGCTGGGCGGCGCGCTCACGTCCCTGCGCGCCTCGCGCCCGGCCGCGGTGGCGTCGCGCCCCGCAGCCGAGGGGCGGCAGGGCAGCCGCGCCGCGCTGGTGCTGCGCGACAACTTCCGCCACCGCACGAACATCGAGCGGGCCTACCGCCGCGCCATCGGCCGGGCCCGCAGCGAAGTCATCATCGCCAACGCGTACTTCGTGCCGGGCCGCAAGATGCGCGAGGCGCTGGTCAACGCCACGCGGCGCGGCGTGCGGGTGGTGCTGCTGCTGCAGGGCCGCTACGAGTACTTCATGCAGTACTACGCCGCGCGCCCGATCTACGGCGCGCTGCTGCGGGCGGGCGTGGACATCCACGAGTACTCGCCCAGCTTCCTGCACGCCAAGGTGGCGGTGATCGACGGCCGCTGGGCCACGGTGGGCTCGTCCAACATCGACCCGCTCAGCCTGTTGCTCGCGCGCGAAGCCAACCTCGTGATCGAGGACCCCGGGTTCGCGCAGGTGCTGCGCGACCGCCTGCTGCACGCGGTGGCGCACGAAGGCCAGGCCATGCAGGCCGACCAGTACGCGCAGCGGCCGCTGCGCCAGCGCGTGCTGGAGCGCATCGCCCAGGTGGTGATGCGGCTGGCGCTGACCATCGAAGGCAAGAGGACCTACTGGTGAAGCCACGCGACCTCGTGGTGCAGCGGCCCGAGGGGCTCTACTGCCCGCCCGGCGACTTCTACATCGACCCCTGGCGTGCCGTGCCGCGGGCCGTCATCACCCACGCCCACGCCGACCATGCGCGCATGGGCAACGGCCACTACCTCGCGGCGGCGCCGGCCGAAGGCGTGCTGCGCGCCCGGCTGGGCGAGATCGACCTGCAGACGCTGGCCTACGGCGAGGCGATCACGCACCACGGCGTGCGGGTGTCGCTGCACCCGGCCGGCCACGTGCTCGGTTCGGCCCAGGTGCGGCTGGAGCATGGTGGCCAGGTCTGGGTGGCCAGCGGGGACTACAAGGTGGCGCCGGACCGCACCTGCGAGCCCTTCGAGCCGGTGCGCTGCGACGTCTTCATCACCGAGTCCACCTTCGGCCTGCCGATCTACCGCTGGCGGCCCGACGAGGAACTTTTCGCCGGCATCAACGACTGGTGGTCACGCAACGTGCTGGCCGGGCGTGCCAGCGTGCTGGCCTGCTACAGCTTCGGCAAGGCGCAGCGCATCCTCAGCGGGGTCGACCCGACCATCGGGCCGATCATCGTCCACGGCGCCGTGCGGCCGCTCAACGACGCCTACCGCGCGGCCGGCGTGCCGCTGCCCGACACGCGCATGGTCACCGAGGTGAAGGACCGCGCCGAGCTCAAGCGCGCGCTCGTGGTGTGCCCGCCCAGCGCGGTCGCCAGCACGTGGCTGCGCCGCTTCGGCGAAAGCAGCACGGCCTTCGCCAGCGGCTGGATGCAGCTGCGCGGCGCGCGTCGGCGCGGCGGCTACGACCGCGGCTTCGTGGTGTCCGACCACGCCGACTGGCCGGGCCTGCTGAAGGCGATCGGCGCCACCGGCGCGCAGCGCGTGATCGTCACCCACGGCAGCGTGCCGGTGATGGTGCGCTACCTGCAGGAGCAGGGCCTGGAGGCCGAGGGCTTCGACACCGAGTACGGCGACGACGTGGTGGAGGCCGACCAGGCGCCGCAGGAGCCGGCGGGCGAGGGCACGTGAGGCGGTTCTCCCAGCTCTTCGCCGAGCTCGACGCCACCACGTCGACCAACGCCAAGGTCGAGGCGCTGCAGCGCTACTTCGCGGCCGCCACGCCGGCCGACGCCGCGTGGGCGGTGTACTTCCTGGCCGGCGGCAAGCCGCGGCAGGTGATGAACATGGGCATCCTCGCGCAGCTGGCCTGCCAGGAGGCCGGCATCGAGGCCTGGCTGTTCGACGAGTGCTACCAGGCGGTGGGCGACCTGGCCGAGACCATCGCCCACGTGCTGCCGCAGGCGGCGCAGACGTCCGACGTGGGCCTGGCCGTGTGGGTGGAGGAGCGCCTGCTGCCCCTGCGCGGCCTGCCGCCCGACGAGATCGCCGGGCGCGTGCGCGGCTGGTGGCGCGAGCTGGACGACCCCGGCCGGTTCCTGCTGACCAAGCTGGTGGGCGGCGGCTTTCGCGTCGGCGTCAGCAAGCTGCTGGTGCAGCGCGCGCTGGCCGCGCACGCCGGCATCGACGCCAAGCGCGTGGCCCAGCGCATGATGGGCTACACCGACGGCAAGGTCATGCCCTCGGCCGAACGCTTCTCCGCGCTCGTGGCGCAGGCCGGGGAGGGCGCGCAGGAACGCACCGACGAGGGCCAGCCCTATCCGTTCTTCCTGGCCCACCAGCTCGATGGGCCGGCCGAGGTGTTCTCGTCCCGGCTCGGGCCGGTGGGCGACTGGCAGGTGGAGTGGAAGTACGACGGCATCCGCGGCCAGGTCGTCAAGCGCGCGGGCAAGGTCTGGCTGTGGTCGCGCGGCGAGGAGCTGGTGACCGAGCGTTTCCCCGAGATCGTGGCCCTGGCGCAGCCGCTGCCGGACGGCACGGTGCTCGACGGCGAGATCATGGTGTGGCACGAGGACGTAGAAGGCGGTCCCGGCCGGCCGGCGCCGTTCTCCCTGCTGCAGCAGCGCATCGGCCGCAAGACGCTGACCAGGAAGGTGCTGGCCGACGCGCCCGTGACCTTCATGGCCTACGACCTGCTGGAGCAGGAGGGCGCGGACCTGCGCGATCGCCCGCAGCGCGAGCGGCGGGAGCGGCTCGAAGCGCTGCTGGCCGGCGCCCGGCTGAAGCTGTCGCCCATCGAGACGGCCGCCTCGTGGTCCGAGTTCGCGCAGCGCCGCGCCCGCTCGCGCGAACTCGGTGTCGAAGGTTTCATGCTCAAGCGCCTGGACGCCGCCTACGGCACCGGCCGCACCAAGGCCGACGGCCTGTGGTGGAAGTGGAAGATCGACCCGATGACGGTGGACTGCGTGCTGGTCTACGCGCAGGCCGGCCACGGCCGCCGCGCCTCGGTCTACACCGACTACACCTTCGCCGTCTGGAACCGCGCGCCGGCCGACAAGGCCGAGGCCGACGCGGTGCTGGACGCCATCGAGCGCAAGGAGCCGGCGCAGCCCGGCGCGCTGCAGCTGGTGGCCTTCGCCAAGGCGTACTCGGGCCTGACCGACGAGGAGTTCCGGCAGGTCGACGCCATCATCCGCAAGACCACCATCGAGAAGTTCGGCCCGGTGCGCAGCGTGCGGCCCACGCTCGTGTTCGAACTGGGCTTCGAGGGCATCAACCGCAGCGGCCGGCACAAGAGCGGCATCGCCGTGCGCTTCCCCCGCATGCTGCGCATCCGGCACGACAAGCCGCTGCACGAGGCCGACACGCTGCAGCAGCTGGAGGTGCTGCTGGGCCTCGGACGCTGAGCGGCCAACCTTGCTACCATCGCCCATGCTCATGAAAGCAGATCCCACCCAGCAGCTCCAGCCTGCCGACGACGAGGGCACGCCCGTGTCGGTGAAGATCCGCGAGCGCCTGCTGGCCGCGCGCAAGCGCTTCCATTCCAACGACAACATCGCCGAGTTCATCGAGCCCGGCGAACTCGAGGCGCTGCTCGGGGAGGTCGAGGTGAAGATGCAGGGCGTGCTGGACAGCCTGGTGATCGACACAGCCAGCGACCACAACACCGGCGACACGGCGCGCCGCGTCGCGAAGATGTACCTGAATGAGGTGTTCCGCGGCCGCTACACGCGCCCGCCCACCATCACCGAGTTCCCCAACGCCGAGCACCTGAACGAGCTGATGATCGTCGGCCCGATCACCGTGCGGTCGGCCTGCAGCCACCACTTCTGCCCGGTGATCGGCAAGGTCTGGATCGGCGTGCTGCCCAACGAGCACACCAACGTGATCGGCCTGTCCAAGTACGCGCGCCTGGCCGAGTGGGTGATGGGCCGCCCGCAGATCCAGGAAGAGGCCGTCGTGCAGCTGGCCGACCTCATCATGGACAAGACCCAGCCGGACGGCCTGGCCATCGTCATGGAGGCCAGCCACTACTGCATGGCCTGGCGCGGCGTGAAGGACATGGACAGCAAGATGATCAACTCCGTGATGCGCGGCGTGTTCCTGAAGGACGCGGCGCTGCGCCGCGAATTCCTCGCGCTCATCCCCAGGCGCAACGGGAACTGACCATGCTCGTGCGCCTCCTGTACTGCAGCCGCGCGGTCGACACCTCGACCGAGGCCATCGAGTCCATCCTGACGCAGGCGCGCCAGCACAACCCGGTCAGCGGCATCACCGGCATCCTCTGCTACGGCGGCGGCATCTTCCTGCAGGCCATCGAGGGCGGGCGCATGCAGGTGTCCGACCTCTTCGGCCACATCCAGAAGGACGAGCGCCACAAGGACGTCGCCCTGCTGCACTACGAGGAGATCCTCGAGCGGCGCTTCGGCGGCTGGACGATGGGGCAGGTCAACCTGAGCAAGCTCAACCACTCCATCCTGCTGAAGTACTCCGAGAAGCCCGAGCTCGATCCCTATGCCGTCTCCGGCAAGGTGTCGCTCGCGCTGCTGGAGGACCTGATGGCCACCGCGGCCATCTGCGGCCGCGTCTGACCGCTCGAAGGCGCGCTGGCGAATGGCGGCCGTGACGTTCCGGATGCGACGGTCCCTCAGCTGGGGCCATTGCGATCCGGCCGGGATCATCTTCTATCCCACCTACTACCGCTGGATGGACGCGGCCACCTGGTCGCTGCTGGCCGAATGCGGCTGGCCCGGCGCGCGCATGCGCACCGAGCACCTGAGCATCCCGCTGCTGGACTCGCAGTGCGCCTTCCTGGCGTCGCCCAAGTTCGGCGACCAGATCGAGGTGCGGTCCACGCTCGATCGGATCGGCCGCAGCTCGTTCGCCCTGCGCCACGAGTTCATCCTGCTGGGCGACGACAAGCTGCTGGCCCGCGGCCTGGAGGCACGCGTGTGGGCGCGCTACGAGGCCGGCCCGGGCACGCCGCTGCGCAGCACGCCCGTCCCCGACGAGCTGCGCGCCGCGCTCGGCACGCCGGCGTGAGCGCGCCGGCGCTGGTCGGCTGCGACTTCTCCAGCAGCCCGACCCGGCGCAAGCCCATCGTGCTGGCCCTGGGCCGCGCGGACGGCGGCCGCGTGGTGCTGGAGCGCCTGCTCCCGCTCGACAGCCTGCCGGCCTTCGCGCAGTGGCTCGGGCAGCCCGGGCCCTGGGTCGGCGGCTTCGACTTCCCTTTCGGCCTGCCGCGTGAGTTGGTCGAGCACCTCGGCTGGCCGACCACCTGGCTCGAATGCATGGAGCACTACGCGCGCCTCGGCCGCGCCGAGATCCGCGAGACCTTCGCCGCCTTCTGCGCGGCGCGGCCGGCCGGCGGCAAGTTCGCCAACCGCCGCTTCGACCGGCAGGCCGGCTCCAGCCCGTCGATGAAATGGGTCAACCCGCCGGTCGCCTTCATGCTGCATGCGGCCGTGCCGCTGCTGATCGCCGCCGGTGTGCACATGCCTGGCCTGCACCCGGGCGATCCGGACCGCGTGGCCCTGGAGGCCTACCCCGGCCTGCTCGCGCGCGAGCTCATCGGGCGGCGCAGCTACAAGAGCGACGACCGCGGCAAGCAGACGCCCGAGCGCCTGATCGCCCGCAAGGACATCCTCACCGCGCTCGAGGCCGGCCGCACCCGGCTCGACGTGCGCCTGAAGCTCAGCAACGCCCAGCGCGACGCCCTGGTGCACGACGCCAGCGGCGATTCGCTCGATGCGGTGCTGTGCCTGCTGCAGGCGGCCTGGGCGCAGCGGCTCGGCCCTCCGCGCTGGGGCCTGCCGGATGAGCTCGACCCCCTGGAGGGCTGGATCGTCTCCGCGTAGGAGGCCGCCGCGTTCAACGGCTGAGCCATGGCCCGAAGGAGCCAAGGGGCCCCCGCGACCGCAACGGTCGACCTAGCATCCGCCTCTTCGACGACCCGACTGCCGAGCAGGCGCGTGTCGTCCCATCGGAGCGAACGCATGCTGAATGATCTGAACGCCGTGGACATCGCGGTCATCATCCCCTGCTACAACGAGGAGGTCGCGATCGGCCGCGTGGTGGAGGACTTCCGCCGGGCGCTGCCCAAGGCGCGGATCCACGTGTACGACAACGCGTCCACCGACCGCACCGCCGAGGTGGCGGCCCGGGCCGGCGCCATCGTCGGCCACGAGCCCTTCAAGGGCAAGGGCAACGTGATGCGGCGCATGTTCAGCGACGTGGACGCCGACGTGTACGTGCTGGTGGACGGCGACGACACCTACGACGCGTCGGTCGCGCCCTCGCTGGTTCGCGCGCTGCTGGACCAGCAGCTGGACATGGTCAACGGTGCCCGCGTCACCCAGATCAAGGAGGCCTACCGCTTCGGCCACCGCTTCGGCAACCGGCTGCTCACGGGCCTGGTCCAGCAGATCTTCGGCAAGCAGTTCGGCGACATGCTGTCGGGCTACCGCGTGTTCTCGCGGCGCTTCGTCAAGTCCTTCCCCGCCACCTCCAGCGGCTTCGAGATCGAGACAGAGCTCACGGTCCACGCGCTGGAGCTGCGCATGAAGACCGCCGAGCTGCCCACCCGCTACAAGGACCGGCCCGAGGGCTCGGCCTCCAAGCTCAACACCATCCGCGACGGCCTGCGCATCCTGCGCATGATCGGCCTGCTGGTGAAGGAGGAGCGGCCGCTGATGTTCTTCAGCTGCGCGGCCTTCCTGCTGGCCATGCTCTCGGTCGGCCTGGCCGCGCCGGTGGTGCTGGAATGGCTGCAGACCGGCCTGGTGCCGCGCATCCCCACGGCGGTGCTGTCGGTGGGCGTCATGCTGGTGGCCGTGCTCTCCATGGGCTGCGGCCTGGTGCTGGACACGGTCACGCATTCGCGGCGCGAGCTCAAGCGCCTGGCCTACCTGGACATCCCGGCACCGCGCTGGCCGGCTTTCGCGCGGCGCGCGGCGCGGTCCGCCGCGACCGTCACCCGCCTCGAGCCGGTGCTGCGCGAAACGGCCGATGACGAATCCCTGGTGATGGCCCGCCAGCGGATGGCGGTCTCCTGAAAGCTGCCGTGCAGTCCGGAACCGACCTCCTGTTCGGCCGGGAGCGGCATGCCGCTTCCGCCGCCGCCCCCACGTCCCTGGCCGGCTGGGTGCTCGCCTCGCTGGTGTTCTCGCTCTTCGTGGTGAATGCCGCGTTGCACTTCCCCGGGGTGATGAGCAACGACTCCATCGGCCAGTACCGCCAGGCGCTGAGCGGCCAGTATGGCGACTGGCACCCGCCCATCATGGCCTGGCTGTGGTCCTACCTGCGCTGGCTGGGCGACGGTCCCGCGCCGATGCTGCTGCTGCACCTGGCGCTGTACTGGTCGGGCTTCGGCCTGCTGGCCGACGGCCTGCGGCGTGCCGGGCATCCGCGCACCGCGCTGGCCCTGACGCTGGCCGGCGCCTTCCCGCCCTTCCTCTACGTCAACGCCCAGGTGGTGAAGGACGTGGGCATGGCCGTCACCTGGCTGGCGGCCGCGGGCCTGCTGTTCTGGTTCCGCGTGCAGCACCGCCGCGTGCCCTGGGCCTGGGCCCTGGCCATCGCGCTGCTGGCGTTCTACGGCACGATGGTGCGAACCAACGCCGTGTTCGGCCTGGGGCCGCTGCTGCTGTTCGCCCTCGCGCCGACCCGCTGGCTGCGCAGCGCGCGGCTGATGGTGGCGGCGGTGGTGGTGGCGGTGGTGGCGCTGCCGGTGGGCGCGGTCGCCAACCGGCTGCTGTTCAACCCCACGCCGCAGCATGCGGTGCAGTCCCTCTTCCTGTTCGACCTGATGGGGATCGCGGTGCACACCGGCGACCCGGCGGTGCTGGAGCCGCGAGCGACGTTCAGCCGCGAGGACCTGCGCGCCTGCTACACGCCCTACTGGTGGGACAGCCTCAGCCCCTGGGGCCGTTGCGCGGACCGCGTGCACCGTCCCGCCAACGTCGAGATGCCGACGCTGCCCGACGGACTCGCCGCGCACTGGGCCCGCAGCATCGCCGAGCACCCGGTGGCCTATGCCACGCACCGCCTCAAGTACTTCAATTCGGCGCTGCTGTTCGCGGTGCCGCCCAAGCACATCCGCCTGACGCCGGAGTACCGCACCGACGACCCGCGCGTGGCGCCGCTGGAGGTGGTGACCGAACGCGACGTGAAGCTCGACCTGCTGCGCAAGAACCCCGCCGTGTGGCCGGTCACCTGGCTGGTGTGGGCCGCGGCGCTGCTGGTGCTGTTGCGGCGCGAGCTGCCCACCGCGCCGGTCGCCCTGGCCCGCGTGCTGGCGGTGTCGGCGCTCGGCTATTCCGGCGCCTACCTGCTGGTGGGCGTGGCGACCGACATGAGGTACCACTACTGGTCGCTGCTGGCGGTGATGCTGGCCACGCTGGTCGTGGTGCCCCGCCTGGGCGAGTGGCTGCGGCAGCGAGATCGCGAGCTGTTGGCGGCGGGCGCGCTGGTGGCCTTCGTCGTGCTGGCGGGCGTCGCCTCGCGGCTGCTGGACTTCCGGGGGATGGTGTGATCGCGGCGGCGCAGGTCGCGCAGCTGCCGCCCCTTCTGCGCTTCGGGCTGGTGGGCGCGGTCGGCTTCGCGGTCGATGGCGGCCTGCTGCAGCTGCTGGTGTCGCTGGGCGGCTGGGGGCCGATCGCGGCTCGCGGGCTGTCGTTCCCGGCCGCGGTGCTGGCCACCTGGTGGCTCAACCGCAGCATCACCTTCCGCGGGCAGGACGGCGGCGGGCTCCTGCGCAGCCTGGTGCGCTATCTCGCGGTGAGCCTGGTCGGGACCGGCGTGAACTTCGGCATCTACACCTCGCTGGTGCTGGCGTCGACCACCATGGCGGCCCATCCGCTCGCGCCTTTCGCCATCGCCTCCGGCATCGCCCTGGTGTTCAACTACCTGGGCAGCAAGCACTTCGCCTTCAGGGGCTGAGGCGGCCGAAGGCCAGCAGCGCCTCGACGTCCGTGCGGTAGAGCCGCAGCAGCGGCCCTTCCGCCAGCTCGCCGGCCTGGCGCAGCACCTTTTCCACCGGCAGCTTCAGGCCGCTGACGTGCAGCGCGATGCCGCGCCCCTGCAGCAGCTTGCGCAGCGCGCTGAACACCTCCACGCCGGTGGCGTCGATGCGGTTGATCGGCTGCGCGAACAGCACGACGTGGCGGGTGTCGGGATGCGCCGCCAGGTGCTCCACCAGCACCCGTTCCAGCGCCGAGCCGGAGGCGAAATCCAGTTCCGCATCCATCCGCAGCGCATACGTGTCCTGCGCGATCGGCGCCAGGTGCCACAGGTGCCGGTCGCGCAGGCTGCCGTCCGGGTGCAGGCCGACCTCGATGATGCGCGGGTGCAGCCGCAGGTACAGGAAGTGGGCCAGGCCCACCACCACGCCGGTGAGCACGCCCCAGTAGATGCGCGGCGCCGACAGCAGCGTCGCGGCCAGCGTGATGCCGGCGGTCGCGGCTTCGACCCGGTCGATGTGCCACAGCGACGCGAACACGCGCGGCTTGAGCAGGCCGGCCACCGCCGTGACCACGACCGCCGCCAGCACCGCCCCGGGCACGTGGTACAGCGCCGGCGTGGCGACCAGCAGGACCAGCAGGACCAGCACCGTGACCGCCACCGTCGCCCAGCCGGTGCGCGCCCCGGAGTGCAGCGTGATCGCCGAACGCGAGAACGAGGTGCTGGTGGGGAAACTGCCGGAGAACGCCGAGGCCAGCTTGCCCACGCCCTGGCCGATCAGGTCCTGGTTGGCATCCCAGCGCTTGCCGTCGCGCTGGCTCTCGATCTTGGCGCTGGCCGCCATCTCGAGCGAGCTGACCAGCGCGAGCACGACGGCCGGCGCCAGCAGCACCCGGAAGGTGTCCCACTCCGGCAGGCCCGGCCAGTAGAAGGCGGGCAGGCCGGCCGGCAGCGCGCCGACCACCCGTCCCCGGTCGGCGTAGCCGGTGAGGGCGCTGATCGCGGCCGTGGCCGCCAGCACCAGCAGCACCATCGGCACCTTGGGCACCAGGCGCTTGCCCGCCTCGAACAGGACCACGCTGCCCAGCCCGTACGCCAGCGCCTCCAGGTCCAGGGAGGCGACGGAACCCTGGAGGATCGAGGACAAGGGTCCGCGCCAGCCGAGCAGCGCGGGCAGCTGCGAGGCGATGATGAGGATCGCCGCCGCCTGGCTGAAGCCGGTGAGCACGGGCGAGCTGACCAGGTTCAGCATCCAGGCCGAGCGGCTCGCGCCCACCACGAGCTGCATCACGCCCGAGAGCAGCGCCAGCCAGACCGCGAGCGCGACCCACTGGGCGGACCCCGGCTCGGCCAGCCCCACCAGCGAAGCGCCGATGAGCACGCAGCTCAGGGCCGACGGCCCGACCGAGAGCCGGGTGGAACTGCTGAACAGCACGGCCGCCAGGGCCGGCAGGAAGGTGGCGTAGAGGCCGGTCACCAGCGGCATGCCGGCCAGCCCCGCATAGGCGACCGACTGCGGGATCATCACCACCGTCACGGTGAGCGCCGCGACGATCTCGCTGCGCAGCAGGGCCGCGGTCGGGCGCGGCCAGCGGAGAAAGGGCAACCAGCGGGACAAGCTCTGCGGCATCACCCGAGCTTAAGCCAGCTCACCGTCATTCCCGCGGAGGGGGGAGTGCGGGGGCAGAACAGAACACAGAGGCACAGAGGCACAGAGGAAGACGGAGATCTCAAAAGGATTTCCTCCTCTTCCCTCTGTGCCTCTGTGTTCTGTTCTGTGTTCTGTGGCTCACCGCTGCGGCATGTCCTTGATGCCGTAGCCCAGGCTCACCGTCGCATCGGCCGGGATAGCGGGCATCTCCGCGTTCCACGCTTCCCACGCCGCCCGCATGCGCTCCAGGCGCTGCGGCTCGCGCCCGGCCAGGTTGGCGCGCTCACGCTCGTCGGCCACCACGTCGAACAGGTAATCGTTGCCGTCCACCCGCAGGTACTTCCAGCGGCCCTCGCGCAGCGCGCGCTGGCCGCGGTGGTTCATGCGCCAGTGCAGCGGCCGCGGGAAGGCGGCGCCCGGCTCTCGCAGCACCGGCAGCAGCGAGACGCCGTCCAGCGGGTAGTCGGGATGCGCGGATGCGCCGGCGGCTTCCAGCATGGTCGCCGACCAGTCCATCGTCATGCAGTGCTGGGGCGTCACGCCACCCTGCGGGATCACAGCCGGCCAGTGCGCGATCCACGGCACGCGGATGCCGCCCTCGGTCAGGTCCATCTTGCCGCCCACCAGCGGCCAGTTGTCGGAGAAGCGTTCGCCGCCGTTGTCGCTGGTGAAGACCACCAGCGTGTCGTCGGCCAGGCCGTGCCGCTGCAGCGCCTGCATCACCCAGCCGATGCCTTCGTCCATGTGGTGGATCATGCGGCGGTAGGTGTGGATGTTGCCGCCGTGCAGGTGGAACAGGTTGTCCTTCACCTCGGCCGCCAGGTGCGCGTCGTCGCGCGTCTCCCAGGGCCAGTGCGGGGCGGTGTAGTGCAGGCTGAGGAAAAAGGGCGCGTCGCCTGCGGCCATGCGGTCGATCCAGTCGACGGCGCGGCGCGAGATCAGGTCGGTGAGGTAGCCCTCCTCGTGCTTCTCCTCGTCGTTCACGTACAGGTCGTGCGTGCCGTTGTTGCTGGCGTGGCTGAAGTAGTCGACGCCGCCGGACATCGGGCCGAAGAACTCCTCGTAGCCCGACTTGAGCGGGCCGAACACCGGCGGGTAGCCCAGGTGCCACTTGCCGATCAGCGCCGTGCGGTAGCCCTCGTCCCGCAACAGCGAGGGCAGGGTGGGGTGCTCGGGCGGCAGGCCCAGCGTGGTGCTGCCCTTGCTGCGGCTGTTGATCGGTTCTTCCGCCGCGCCGCGCAGCCGGTACTGGTAGCGCGCGGTCATCAGCGCGAAGCGCGTGGGCGAGCACACGGGCGAATTCGCATAGCCCTGCGTGAACTTCAGGCCGGCGGCGGCCAGCCCGTCGAGCACCGGCGACACCGGCCCGAAGTCCGCGTCGCGGCCGCCGTAGCAGCCCAGGTCGGCGAAGCCGAGGTCGTCGGCCACGATGAAGATGAAGTTGGGGCGACGGCCCTTTTTCGTGGTGGTGTTGGTCATAAAAATAACTCAACACAGAGGCACGGAGGCACAGAGGGAAGAGGAGGAAATTTCATATGACTTTCTCTTCCTCCGTGTCCCTCTGTGCCTCTGTGCCTCTGTGCCTCTGTGTCGACTTTCTTCTTTCACTCGACTTTCATTCCCGTGGCGCGGATCACCTTGCCGTAGCGCTCCGACAGGTCGGCCAGGCGCTTGGCCGCGGCGGCGCCCTGCTGGCCTTCTGGGTGCATGTCCAGGCCCTGCAGCTTGGCGCGCATCTCCGGCCGGGCGAGGGCCTCGGCCACCGCCTTCTGCAGCGTCGCCGCGATGGGCTCGGGCGTGGCGGCCGGCAGCATGACGATGTAGAGCACTTCCTGCTCCAGCTGCGGCAGGCCGGCTTCGACCACCGTCGGCACTTCGGGTGCCAGGGGCGAGCGCTGGCGGCTGGTGACGGCCAGCGGCGTGATCTTGCCGGCCTTCACGTGCGGCAGCATGCCCGGCGTGGCCAGCACGCCGCCGGTGACTTCGCCCGAGAGCACGGCCGTCACGGCGGGCGCGTTGCCCTTGTAGGGGACGTGCGTGATCTTCATGCCGGAGGCGTCGGTGGCCATCTCCGCCGCCAGGTGGCCGGGGCTGCCGCTGCCGGCGCTGCTGAAACTCACGCCCTTGGACTTGCCCGCGGCCACCAGGTCCGCCAGGGTCTTGAAGCCGTTCGACGGGTTCACGCCCACCAGCAGGCCGGAGGAGCTCATCACCACCAGCGGCCGCAGGTCGGCCGGCTTGAACGCCATGCCCTTGTAGATGTGCGGGTTGACGGTGAAGGTCGAGTCGATGCCCAGCAGCACCGTGTGGCCGTCGGCCGCCGACTTGGCCACCGCGTCCGCGCCGATGTTGCCGCCGGCGCCCGCGCGGTTCTCCACCACGAAGGGCTGCTTGAACTGGCCTTGCAGCACCTCGGCGACCGAGCGCGCCAGCACGTCCAGCGGTCCGCCGGGCGGGAAGTTGACGATGAATTTCACCGGCCTGGAAGGCCAGTCGCCTTGCGCGAAGGCGGCGGTGACGCAGGACAGCGCGATCGCCGCGGCCAGGAGGAGTCTTTTCATGGATGGAGCTCCGGGGGGTCAATCGGCTTTCAGGTCCAGCCGTTTGACCAGCGGCTCCCAGCGCGCCATCTCGGCCTTCATCACCTGCTGCGCCTCGGCCGCGCTCGTGCCCTGGGCCACCAGGTCGGACGCCAGCAGCTTCGTGCGCACCTGCGGGTCTTTCATGATCTCCATGGCGGCGCGCTCGATCTGGGCGACCACCGCCGGCGGCGTGCCGCTGGCGGTCTGGAGCACCAGGCGGAAGCTCGCGTCCAGCCGGGGCTGGTTGAGCGCCTTGGCCAGCGTGGGCACGTCGGGCGCGAGCGGCGACGGCGTGGCCGAGGACACGGCCAGCGCGCGCAGCTTGTCGGTCTTCACGTGCTGGATCACGGTGGGCGTGGCCAGGAAACCGCAGTTCACCTCGTTGGACAGCACGGCCAGCGTGGCCGGCGCGGGGCCGCGGTAGGGCACGTGCTCCATCTTCGCGCCGGCCGCCTGGAGGAACATCTCGGCCGCCAGGTGGCCCGGCACGCCGGGGCCGCCGCTCGCATACGTCATGCGGCTGGTCCTGGCCTTGCTCACCAGTTCTTCCAGCGTCTTCGCGCCGACCGCGGGGTTGCACACCAGCATCTGCGTGAAGCTGGAGATCACCGACACCGAGACCAGCTCGTTGCGCGCGTCGAAGTTCTGGGTGCGGTAGACGAGCGGGTTGACCGTGAGCACGGTGTCCGGGCTGAGCACCAGCGTGTGCCCGTCCGGCTCGGCCTTGGCCGCCGCGCTGGCCGCGAGGTTGTTGCCGGCGCCGGGACGGTTCTCCACCACCACCGGCTGGCCGCCGCGCTTGTTCAGCTGCTCGGCGAACAACCGCGCCGTGATGTCGGAGGGGCCGCCCGGGGGCGAGCCCACCAGCAGCTTGACCGCCTTGGTGGGCCAGGCAGGCGACTGGGCCGCGGCGGGGACCACCGCGGCTGAGAGGACGGCGCCGGCCAGCAGCGGGCCGAGCAGGGGGATGCGAGCTTTCATCTTGGGCTACTCCTTCAGTCCGGCATCGCGCCGGAGCGGGCAACCAACCACTCTAGGTGCCGCACAATCGATTGATCAAATCAATCTTTCTCCTCGGAAACCCTCTATGCCGCACCGGCTGGATGAGCCCGTCGCGCTGGACGACCTGCTCCTGTACCGGCTGAGCCGCCTGCTGGCCACGGCCGGCAGCATGGTGATCCGGCTGTGCGAAGGCCGCTTCGGCATCACCCGCCGCGAATGGCGCGTGCTGGCCTTGCTGGCGCAGCACCCGGGTCTGATGTCGTCGCAGCTGGCCGAACGCGTGCAGCTCGACCGGGCCCGCACCTCGCGCGCCGTGACCTCGCTGGTGGCCAAGCAGCTGGTGCTGCGCCAGGCGGGCGAGGCGGACCGGCGCCAGGCCCGGCTGGCGCTCACGCCGGCCGGCCGCGAGCTCTACCGCGAGCTGTTCCCGCTGGTCTCCGCCATCCACCGCGACCTGCTGGGCGTGCTGGACGCGCGCCAGCGCGACACGCTCCACACCGCCCTGGAGCGCATGCAGGCCAAGGCCGAATCGCTGGTCGCCATGGCCGACCTGCCCAAAGCCGACCGCCGCCGCGGCGGCCGCGCCCGCAGGACCATGGGATGAGCACCCGCGGCGGGTCCGGTCGGCGCTGGATGGTCGCGCGCGGCTGGAAGCCGTTCGCCTTCCAGCGCGAGGTGTGGCAGGCCATCGCCGAGGGCCGCAGCGGGATGCTGCACGCCACCACCGGCGCGGGCAAGACCTACGCCGTGTGGCTGGGCATGCTCGATGCGCTGCTGGAGCGCCATCCACCGGGCCGGTCGGCCGAGCCGCTGCGCGTGCTGTGGCTGACGCCGATGCGCGCGCTGGCGGCCGACACCTCGCGCGCGCTCCTGCTGCCGTTGCAGGACCTGGCGCCGAACTGGACCCTGGGCCAGCGCACCGGCGACACCCCGGCCGGCGAGCGGGCGAAGCAGGACCGGCGCTTCCCCACCGTGCTGGTGACCACGCCCGAGTCGCTCAGCCTGATGCTCACCCGCGAGAACAGCCGCGAGGAGCTGGGCTCGGTCGGCTTCGTGGTGGTCGACGAATGGCACGAGCTGATCGGCAGCAAGCGCGGCGTGCAGGCGCAGCTGGCGCTCGCGCGGCTGCGCCGCTTCAACCCCGCGCTGGTGACCTGGGGCCTGAGCGCCACCCTGGGCAACCTGGAAGAGGCGATGGCCGTGCTGTGCGGCGAGCAGGCGGTCCCCGCGCCGGCGCTCGTGCGCGGCAAGATCGACAAGAAGCTGGTGATCGACACGCTGATCCCGCCCGAGCCCGGCAAGTACTCCTGGGCCGGCCACCTGGGCAAGCGCATGCAGGAGCCGGTGGTGGAGGAGATCTCGCAGGCGCCGGGCACCACGCTGGTGTTCACCAACGTGCGCTCGCAGGCCGAGATCTGGTACCAGCTGCTGCTGGAGGCCCGGCCCGAGTGGGCCGGGCAGATCGCGCTGCACCACGGATCGCTGGACCGCGCGACGCGCGAGTGGGTGGAGCTGGGGCTGAAGGACGGCAACCTGCGCGCGGTCGTCGCCACGTCCTCGCTCGACCTGGGCGTGGACTTCCTGCCGGTGGAGCGCGTGCTGCAGATCGGCTCGGCCAAGGGCGTGGCCCGCATCATGCAGCGCGCCGGACGCAGCGGCCACGCGCCGGGGCGCGCCAGCCGGCTCACGCTGGTGCCCACCAACACGATGGAAATCATCGAGGCCGCCGCCGCGCGCTGCGCCGCCTACGAAGGGCGCATCGAGAAGCGCGCGTCGCCCGAGCAGCCGCTGGACGTGCTGGTGCAGCACCTGGTGACGATCGCGCTGGGCGGCGGATTCAAGGCCGACGAGCTGTTCGAAGAGGTGTGCAGCGCGTGGGCCTACCGCACGCTGACGCGCGAGGCTTTCGACTGGGCGCTGGCCTTCTGCGAACGCGGCGGCGAAAGCCTGTCGGCCTACCCGGACTACCACCGCATCCGGCCAGACGAGGACGGTGTGTACCGCGTGCCCGACCGCGGCATCGCCCGGCGCCACCGCATGTCGGTGGGCACCATCGTCAGCGACGCGGCCATGCAGGTGAAGTACATGACCGGCGGGACGCTGGGCACCATCGAGGAAGGCTTCATCGCGCGGCTGCGCAAGGGCGACCACTTCTACTTCGCGGGCAAGCTGCTGGAGTTCGTGCGGGTGCGGGAGATGGCGGCCTACGTGCGCCGCGCCACCCGCAGCAAGGGCACGGTGCCCACGTGGAGCGGCAGCAAGATGGCGCTGTCCACCGAACTGGGCGATGCGGTGCTGGAGATGATGCAGGCGGCCGCGTCGGGGCGCTACGCGCATCCCGAGCTGGAGGCGGCGCGCCCCATGCTGGAGACCCAGGCGAGGCTGTCGCGAATCCCGACGCCGGACACGATCCTGGTGGAGAGCTTCCGCTCGCGCGAAGGCCAGCACCTCTACATCCACCCCTTCGCCGGCCGCCACGTGCACCTGGGGCTGGCCAGCCTGCTGGCCTGGCGGCTCGCGCGCGACCGGCCCAACACCTTCAGCATCTCGGTCAACGACTACGGCTTCGAGCTGGTGAGCGCCGAACCGTTCGACCTGGCGCCGGTGATCGACAAGACGCTCTTTTCCACCGGCGAGCTGCTGCACGACGTGCTGGCGTCGCTCAATTCGTCGGAGCTGGCGCAGCGGCGCTTCCGCGAGATCGCGCGCGTGGCCGGGCTGGTGTTCTCGGGCTATCCGGGGCAGCCCAAGAGCATGCGGCAGCTGCAGGCCTCCAGCGGGCTCTTCTTCGAGGTCTTCCGCAAGTACGACCGCGGCAACCTGCTCTTGTCGCAGGCCGAGCAGGAGGTCCTCAGCCAGGAGCTGGAGATCTCGCGCCTGCGCGCGACGCTGGAGCGCATCCGCGAACGCGAGCTGGCGCTGGTCGAACTGCGCCATCCCAGCCCCATGAGCCTGCCGCTGATGGTCGAGCGCTTCCGCGAAAAGCTCACCACCGAGCAGCTGTCCACACGGCTGGACCGCATCCTGCGGGACATGGAGCGCGACACCCGCTGAGGTTTGCGCGAGTCCTCCTACAGGCGCTTGCGCGGATGCGGGGTGGCGCGCGGGCGGGGGGCGCACCTAGAGTGGGTGCATGGACTTACGACCGATTGGCCTGGCGATGTGGATCGCCTCCGTCGTGGCGGTGGCGGCTTGCGCTCCTGGCGACGATGACCCCGACAGCAACACGGCGCCAGCGGCCTCGACACGGCCCCAGGCCAGCCCGCAGGCGGGACGCACGCCGGTGGGCACGGCGCCCCTGCAGCGCACGCAGGACCGGGCGCAGGCCGGCGATCCCGCGGCCGTGCTGGGCGCGGCGCCCGGCACGATGCGCAACGACGACTCGCAGATCACGGCCAAGGTGAGGGCCGAACTGGCGGCCGCGACCGACCTGGGCGGCGCGCGCATCGACGTGGACACGCGCGACGGCGTGGTCACGCTCAGCGGCCCCGTGCGCACGGCGGCCGTGAAGGCCCGCGCCAGCGAGATCGCCCGCCAGGTGCGCGACGTGCGCGACGTGAACGACCAGCTCACGCTGGTCATGAGCTGATTCAGCCCGGCTGCGACACCCGCTCCGCCGGCTCGGTGTCCTGCATCGCGGACCCGGTGGTGGGCTGCTGTCCCTGCGGCTGGCGGTTGCGGCGCGGGCTGTGGATCACCTCGTGCACGAAGCGCAGCTTCTCCAGCGATCCGGTGGTCAGCGCGAACGGGTACGCGTCTTCCTGGCCCAGGCTGCGGTTCATGCTGTTGACCAGCAGCGTCACCGGCACCCATTGCTCCACCAGCCGGTCGAAGTCCGACTCGGTGGAGTCGAACGGGTCGTCCACTTCGTCGCCCTCGCTGCCCGGCACTTCGACCCGGGTGTTGTACGAGGCGGCGGTCTCCAGCAGGTCGACCATGTGCAGGTAGTGGGCCCAGGTTTCGGCCCAGTCCTCCCAGGGATGCGAGGTGGCGTAGGCGCTGACGAACCGGTCCTGCCAGCCCTGGGGCTGGCCGCCGCTGGCGTAGTGCTTCTGCAGCGCCTGCGCGTAGTCGACCGATTCGTCGCCGAACAGGCGGCGGAACTCCTCCACCCGGCCCTCCTCGTCGATCAGCCGGTCCCAGTAGTAGTGGCCGGACTCGTGGCGCAGGTGGCCCAGGAGGGTGCGGTAGGGCTCGTGCAGTTCCACCCGGCGCTTCACGCGCTCGGCGTCGTCGGCCTCGGCGACGTTGAGCGTGATCACGCCCTGCGCATGGCCGGTCATCACCATGTGGCCGGGCGTATCGGCCAGGAACTCGAACACCGGACCGTCGCGCTCGCCGTCGGGCGGCGACGCGTCCACCAGGCCCAGTTGCGCCAGCGTGTAGAACAGCCGGCGCTTGGCCGCTTCGATGCGCCACCAGCGGTCCAGGTTCTGTGGCACCGAAAGGTCCGGCAGCACGCGCGTCAGCCGGCAGGAGACGCAGTACGGATTGGGGTCGTCCTGCGCCACCGCGAAGTTGCAGGCCGCGTGCTCGGCGTGGTTGCGGCACAGGCGGTAGGCGTGGTGGGCCGGCTGCTGGCGATCGGGCCGCTTGCGTTGCCACAGCGTGCTGTCGCTGGCGGCGGGTTCGATGGCGCACAGCGCCAGGCGGTGGGGCAGGAACGCCAGTTCGCTGCCGCACTGGAGGCACTGCACGTTCTCGAAGAAAAGGGGATGGCCGCAGTTGTCGCAGCGGAAGGTCTTCATGGCTCGCTTTCGGCAGGGGGGCGGCGCCGCCGGCGGCGAGCAGCCGGCGGCGCCGCGTTTGCGGGGGTCAGGGACGGACGATGATGTCGTTGCGCACCGAGCGCACGCCCTTTGTGTTGCGCGCGAGGTACTCGGCCTGCGCCTTCTCGGCGTTGGACTTGGCGAAGCCGGACAGCTGCACGGTGCCGTTCAGGGTCTCGACCTTGATCGCGCCCGCGTCCACGGTCTTGTCCTCGACGAACTTGGCCTTCACCGCGGTGGTGGTGGCGGTGTCGTCGACATAGGCGCCCGCGCTTTCCTGGCCCCGCACCACCGCGCAGCCTGTCGTGGCCAGCGCCGCGGCCGCCAGCGCCGTGGCGGCCAGCAGGGTCCTTGCATTCATCTTCATGTGATCTCCGATCTTCTCCGGTGCGTTCTCGCGTCCCGCTCGCCGGCCGGACCGCACCACGCCCGGCAGGCCCGCTTCAATCGTGCACCGGTTCGTCGTCGCGCGGGTTCTGCGACGCCGACATGGCCTGCATGATCAGCTGCGCCACGTGCGGGGATCGGGCCACCGCCACCAGTACACCGGTCACCGAGATCAGCTTCCAGGGTCGCATGAAGAACAGGCCCGCTCCGGCGAGTGCCGCGAGCCCCAGGTACTGCACCGGCTTGCGCGCAGCGTAGGCGCTGAGGGCGGGCCGGGCGATGTCCAAGGCCATGTGCGCCGGGTGGTACTTCCACCAGTCCTGCACCACGTCGCGCAGGGTGTCGAGCCAGCCGCCCGCGCCGGGCGGGTTGGCGCGCCGGTGGCTTTTCCACGTGCCCTCGTCGGCGTGCTCGGGGCCGGTTTCGTCCGGCGAGCGTCCGTGGCGGCGCTGTTCCTTTCGGTGGAGGTGCTCGAGGATGGCGAGCCGGCTGCTTTGCAGACGATCCGAGCCGGCGCTCACGGCCGGCCTCCGAGCGTGCGCAGCACCTGCGCATCGGCATCCAGCTGCGCCTTCAGTTCGGCGAAGGCCTTGGCGGGCATGGGGCGGCGCGCCTTGGCGAAGGCCGCCGCCGCCAGCGCCAGCGGGATCGCCGGCACCACGACCAGCGCCCAGTGGAATTCCCCGTGCATGGCCCCGAGCATCACCGCGACGCCGGCGAACACCAGGAACAGCAGCGCCCCGACCCCGCACACGGCCCAGGCGGCGGCACGCTTGGCCACTTCGGTGCCGGCGGACGTCGCTTCCTCCTGGACCAGCGCCGCGTAGCCCGCGACGTGGTCCATGACCAGTTCGGGCCGGCTGACCAGTACCGAGAAGATCGGGTGCACGAGGCTCATCGCGCCGCTCAGTAGTAGTAGCGGCTGTTGCGGCGGCTGCGGGCCACCATCACGATGGCCGCCACGGCGGCACCGACGGCGGCCGCGATGATGGCCGACTTGACCGGTTGCTCGGTGACGTAGCGGCCGGTCACGCTGGCGTAGCGGCCCAGGCGCTCCTGGGCGATGTGGGCCGACTCGCCGACGGCGCTGGCGCTGCGGGTGGCGAGGTCCTGCACGCCATAGCGCAGGTCGCGCATGCGCTCCATCGCGTCATCGGCCAGGGATTGGGCGGCGGCTCCGGCGCGAGCCGATCTGGTGGGGTTGGCCATGTCTGTTCCTCTCGTTCGTGGTTGTGTGCCAGCCGCGCTCGCGTGCGCGGCCCCGTCGCAAGCGCTGCGTGGGATGCGCTTCGAAGCCTGAGGGTACGCGGCGAGGTCAGCCGTAAATGATCAGCCGCAGGCGTGACCGGCTGTCGGCTGGCGAGGAGCGGCGCTGTAGGAGCCGGCCGACAGCCCGTCCGGCCCTTTTCAGGCTTGCAGCACGCGCGTGGGCAGCACTGCGAACACCCGCGTTCCGCCGCCCGGACGGGTGTCGACGATGAGGCGGCCGCCCGCGGCCTCGACCCGGTGGCGCATGCCGGCCAGCCCGTGCGTGGAAGGGCGGATGCTGGCCGGGTCGAACCCCTTGCCGTCGTCGCGCACCTCCACTTCGACATGGTTCGCATACGCACGCACCGTCACCTCGGCGTGCCGGGCCTTCGCGTACTTGGCCATGTTGGTGAGCGACTCCTGCACCAGCCGGTAGACCGTGAGCTGGTGGGCGTCGTCCAGTTCCACCGGCTCCAGGCTGGTGACCACCTCCACGCCCGATCGCTCGGAGAACTCGCGCGCCAGGATCTCCAGCGAGGCCTGCAGGCCCAGGTTGGCCAGGGAGGAGGGGCGCAGGTCCTCGATGATGCGGCGCTTGAGCGCGATGCCGCTGTTCAATGTCTCGGTCAGGTGCTGCAGGCGTTGCGACACCTCGGAGGGCTCGGGGCCCAGGCGCGACTTCAGTCGGGCGACGTCCAGCTTGGCGGCGGTGAGCAGCGCGCCCAGTTCGTCGTGCAGCTCGCGCGCGAGGTGCCCGCGCTCCTCCTCGCGCACCTCCTGCAGGTGCGTCGCGAGTTCGGCCAGGCTGGCGGTGCGGTCGCGCACCTGGCGCTCGAGCAGGTCGCGCTCCTGCTGCAGCGCCAGCTGCTGCTGTTCGCCCACCGCGCGCAGGGCGGTGGTCTGACGCAGGTACGCCCAGAAAGCCAGCAGCGCGGCGAGCGTGACGAAGGCGATGCCCAGCCTCGAATAGAGCAGCGAGCTGCGCACCTGGTCCTCGCTGGCGTCGATGCGCCGGCCGGTCATCTCCAGCAGGCGGGCGGATTGCGCCCGGATCGACTCCATCTGCTGCTGGCCGACGTCGGACAGCACCACGAACTTCCAGGCATCCTCGTTGCCCTGCCTGCGCATGCGCACCGACAGCTCCATCTCGGCCAGCTTGCGCTGCACGTCCCGGCTGAGCTGCTGCAGGATGGCGGATTCCTGCGCGGCATGCGCGTATGCTGCACGCAGGGCTTCGAGGCTCTGGCCGATGCCGGCCACGGCGCTGTCGTACGGAGCCAGGTACCGGGGGTCGCCCGTGAGCAGGAAACCACGCGAGCCGGTTTCGGCGTCCAGCACCTGCTGCAGCAGGCGGTTCAGGGCCGTGCGCGTCCCGGATTCGCGCTCCATGCTGTCGAGTTCGGCGCGTGCGCGGTTGTGGCCGGTTTCGTTGATGCCGATCAGCACGCAGGCGGCCAGCAGAGCCAGCAACAGGCTGATCGCCGTCCTCGGTAGTGCTTTCGAGTGGATGAAGTTCACCGGCAAGCGCACCCAATGACAATAAAATCCAGAATAATCATGACTGAAGGGTAGGCCATTCCAGCCGCTGGTGGGCCGCCCGAGACGCCCGTGGAGGGCACTGAAAGAGAACAGACATGATCAAAGTCGGCATTGTGGATGACCACGCCATCGTCCGGTCGGGACTGAAGCAGTTCTTCTCGGAGCAGGTCGACCTGCGCGTGGTGGGAGAGGCGGCCAGCGGCCGCGAAGCCATCGACCTGGTCCGCACCACCGAGCTCGACGTGCTGGTGATGGACCTGTCGATGCCCGGCCAGAGCGGCATCGACGCTCTCGGCATGATCCGGGCCAAGGCCCCGGACGTCGGCATCCTGATCCTGTCGGGGTACCCCGAAGAACACTACGCGATGAACCTCATCCGGCAGGGCGCGAGCGGCTACCTGAACAAGGAATGCGAGCCGATGGAGATCGTCAACGCGATCCGCACCATCGCGCTGGGCCGCCGCTACATCTCGCCGGCCGTGGCCGAACTGCTGGCCCAGCAGCTCAACCGCAAGGAAGGCGGCGCGCCGCACGAGCAGCTGTCCGAGCGCGAGTTCCAGGTGTTCCTCAAGCTGGCCAAGGGCGAGACCGCCGGCGACATCGCCAAGGCGCTGTCGCTCAGCGTGAAGACGGTGAGCACTTACCGCACGCGGCTGATGGAGAAGATGAGCCTGGCCTCCAACAGCGACCTGACCTACTACGCGCTGAAGAACAAGCTGATCGACTGATCGGCTGCGAACCACGGCCGGCACCCGCCGGCCGTTTTTCTTCGTTCAGGCGCGCGAGCGCGCGTCGGCCTGCTGCACGCAGTAGTCGATCAGCGCATCGATCTCGTTGGACTTGTCGAACACCGCGTCGGCGCCCAGCTGCGAGCAGCGCTTGCGCATGTCGGTGGTGGCGTAGTTCGACAGCACCACCACCCGCTGCCCCGGCGATCGCCCGCGGCACGCTTCCAGCACCCCCAGCCCGCTGCCCTGCTTGAGGAAGAGGTCGATCACGGCCAGGTCCCACTGGTCGTCCGCCTTGCGCAGCCAGGCGCGGGCGTCGGTCTCGTTGTCCGCCCACCCCAGCGCGCGGATGCACGCCAGCTCCTCCAGCGTCCCGATCAGGTTCTCGCGGATGGTCGCGTTGTCCTCGACGAAGAAGGTTCGCAGTTCCAATGGGAGGTCCGGTCGGCGGCGATGGAGCGTGCGCAAGCGCACGACGCGGCGATTGTGCCAGCGGCCCCCCAGCGCAGCCGTAGGAGCGCGCCTACTGCGCCCGGCCCGAACGGGCCGGGTGCCCGCCCGGTTGCCTGTAGGCTGGGACCGACAGGACCTGACGCCGAGAACTGACCGGCCGTCCGCGACTCGACGGCCAAACTCGCCGCAACTGCAAGCGTGCGGCTGCACGCGCTCGGGCATGAAGCTGGTCCTCCACACCCTCATCATCTTTTTCGGCACGCTGGTCGCAGCGGGCCTGGTGGCGTTGGGCGAGCCCGTGGAGGCCGGACCGCCGGCCGCGGTGGGAGAGGTTCCGGTGCCGTCCGTGGCGGACGCGCGCTGAAGGCAACATGAGTTCCGCCGCCGCCCCTTCGCCCCTTCACTCAAGACTCTGGTTCAAGGTCCTCGCCGGCATAGCGCTGTTCCTGCTGGCGCTGGTGCTGCTCGTCGCCTTCTTCCCCTGGGACACGCTGCGCGGGCCCATCAACCGCTACGTCTCGGACAAGACCGGCCGGCATTTCGAGATCACGCGCCGGCTGGACGTGAAGGTCGGCCGCACCACGCGCGTGATCATGGACGGCATCGAGTTCGCCAACCCCGACTGGGCGCAGGACCGGCACCTGGTCAAGGCGGAAGGCGCCGAGGTCGAGATCCGCCTGTGGCCCCTGCTGTCCAGGCGCGAGATCGTGCTGCCCTTCATCCATCTGTCGAAGCCGCAGCTCGGATTGCAGATCGAGCCGGACGGTCGCCGCACCTGGGCGCTGGGCAGCGACACCAAGGACGAGCGCAACGTGCCCTCGGTCGGCGCGCTGGTGATCGACGAGGGCACGGCCCACTACGTCGCGCGCCACCAGGGCGCGGACATCCGGCTGCAGTTCGCGATGGACAAGCAGGCGCCCGCAGAGCCCAATGCCGGTCCGGTGATGCCTTTGCGCTTCAAGGCCCAGGGCCGCTGGAGCGGGCAGGCGTTCAACGCCGAAGGCCGCACCGGCGACGTGCTGTACCTGAGCGCGCCGCTGCAGCAGCCTTTCCCGGCCGAGGTGCAGGCCACCGCCGGCGGCACGCAGCTGCGCGCGCGCGGCACCATCGCCAGCCTGTCGACGCTGGACGGCGCCAACGTGAATTTCCAGATGCAGGGGCCGAACCTGGCCGAGCTCTACCGGCTGGTGGGCGTGACGCTGCCCGACACGCCGCGCTACTCGGTGGCGGGCCAGCTCTCCAAGCAGGGCGAGCTCTGGCGGGTGCGCGACATCGGCGCGCGCCTGGGCAACACCGACATGGCCGGCGATCTGTCCTTCGACCGTTCGCAGAGCGTGCCGCGCCTGGCGGGCAAGCTGCAGTCGCGCGTGCTGGACTTCGTGGACCTCGCGCCGGTGATCGGCCTGGACGACGACCGGCGCGGCGCGCCGGGCCAGCAGCAGAAGGTGTCGCAGGCCCAGGCCGCGGCCAAGGAAGCCAAGGCGAGCGGCAAGAAGCCACCGAAGGACCCCAACCGCAAGGTGCTGCCGGCGGCGCCGCTGGACGTGAGCCGGCTCAAGGCCATGAACGCCGACGTGCGCATCGACGCCGCGCGCGTGGTCAATGCCAAGGGCCTGCCGCTGGACCGCATGGGCGTGAACGTGCGACTGGACAACGGCGTGCTGGTGCTGGACCCGCTGGACCTGGGGGTGGCGGGCGGGCGGCTGGCCGGCCGCGTGCGCATCGATGCCAACGCGCAGCCCGCGGTGGTGCAGACCAAGCTGGATGCCCGCTCGCTCGAATTGAACCGGCTGTTCCCGCGGTCGGAGTCGGCCCGCAACAGCTTCGGCAAGATCCAGGGCCAGGTCGACCTGGCCACGCGCGGGGGATCGGTCGCGCAGATGCTGGCCAATGCCAACGGCAACGTGGCGATGCTGATGGGCCGCGGCGAGATCAGCAACATCCTGCTGGAGATCGCGGGCCTGGACGGCGGCGAGATCATCAAGTTCCTGGTGCGGGGCGACAACCGGGTGGAGCTGCGCTGCGCCGCCACGGCCTTCGACGTGAACAACGGTTTGATGACGTCGCGCGCGCTGGTGCTCGACACCGGCGACACGGTCTTCGACGGCGAGGCCCGCGTCGACCTGGCGCGCGAGAGCATGGACGTCCTGATCCGGCCCGCGCCCAAGGACACCAGCATCCTGAGCCTGCGCTCGCCCCTGAAGGTCGCCGGCACCTTCGGTGCGCCCGAGATCGGCCTGCAGAAGAGCGCGCTGGCCGGCCGGGCCGCGCTGGCGATCGGCCTCGGGGCGATCAACCCGCTGCTGGCGCTGGCCGCCACGATCGAGACCGGCCCTGGCCTCGATGCCGATTGCGTGGGCACGCTCAAGCAAGCGTCCGCGCCTCGGGCCGAGGCGCGCGTGGAGCGGACGGCGCCGCCGGCTGCGGGTGCGGGCGGGAAGACCGTGAATGAGCGGGGGACCGGCATGGGCGCTGCGCCTGCGGCCACTGGCGGCCGTGCTGCGGGCAATGGGAAGGCGCAGGCTGCTGCGGCTGGGTCCAACGCTTCGGCGGAGTCGCTGGGGACGGGGACACCCGGGAAGCCGATCGCGCCTTGAGTGAGCCGTGATCTCCGCGGAGGCGGGGATCAGTGCTTCCTTGACCCGCGCGCCCTCGCGGCAGGCGGTGCCCGGCCCGGGCTCATGGTGGGCCGGTTGGCTCGCTTCACTCGCCAACTCGCAGGGCATTCCGCGGCCCGGCCTGCGCGGCAGAACTCACTGCGCGCTGCTTTGCAGCGCTCCGTTCAGACAGCTGCCGCGAGTCAGTTGTTCATTTCAAGCTCGCCTGCGGCTCGCAACGGCCGGGCCGCGGAAAGCCCGGCTCGTCCCACAAATCGCCCGTCAAGCTCGCCTGCGGCTCGCAACGGCCGGGCCGCGGAAAGCCCGGCTCGTCCCACAAATCGCCCGGGCCAGGCACCGCCTGCCGCGTGGGAGCAGGGTGCGGCGTGAGCAAGGAATCCTCCGCGCCCCGCTGCTCGCCTCTGACTGCCATTGCCCATTTTTTCGCCACGTCATCGACCTACACCATCGTCATCCCCGCGAAGGCGGGGATCCAGTGCTTCTCTCAACTTCGCTGAAGGCGGATGCTCTGGATTCCCGCCTTCGCGGGAATGACGGGGGCCTATCAGGAGCCTTGCCTGGTCAGCCACCGCTGTGTCCAGCGGCAGGGGGTCCCCGGCGGGGGGCGATTTCTGTGCCGAGCGTCGCGCAGTGGTGCGGGCCCTGCGAGCCCGCGGCAAGCGGGCGCAGCTCGTGGATCAACCACTGACTCGCGGAAACTGTCTGAACGGAGCGCTGCATCTCAGCGCGCAGTGAGTTTTTCCGCGAGGGCCCGCACCACTCAAGCGATGCGCGCAGCAATGCGAAGCGTCAGCGAGCTCGGAGAGGCACAGCATGAGCCCCACGCCGGGGACCCCCTGCCGCCGCCCCGAACGCTCTGCAAAGACGGGCATCCAGCGCTTTCATGAAGCCCCCCGAAGTCGGACGCACTGATTTCCCGCCTTCGCGGGAATGACGGGAGAGGAAAGGCTCCGCGCGCGCCTACCCCTGCCGCCTCTCCCCACACACCGTACACCCCACCCGACGCGGTGTGCGCATGCGCGTCCACTCCATCGACCGCGCGTCCAGCATCAGCAACTGGCCGGCCAGCGACTCCCCCACGCCCACCAGCAGCTTCAAGGCCTCCGCCGCCTGCATCGCGCCGATGATGCCCACCAGCGGCGCGAACACGCCCAGGGTGGCGCAGCGGGTCTCCTCGGGGGCGCTGTCGGCCGGGAACAGGCAGGCGTAGCAGGGCGAGTCGGGCTGGCGCGGATCGAACACGCTCAGCTGCCCGTCGAACCGGATCGCCGCGCCCGACACCAGCGGCACACCGTGGCGGAAGCACGCGGCGTTGACCACCTGCCGCGTCGCGAAGTTGTCGCAGCAGTCGAGCACCACGCCCGCCCCGGGCACCAGCCGATCGAGCAGCGCGGCATCCGCGCGCTGCACCAGGGCCTCGACCTGCACCTGCGGATTGAGCGCCGCGATCGCCTCGCGCGCGGACTGCGCCTTGGGCTGGCCCACGCGCGCCATCGCATGCGCGATCTGCCGCTGCAGGTTGGTGACGTCGACGCTGTCGTCGTCCACGAGGGTGATGCGGCCGACACCGGCCGTGCCGAGGTAGAGCGCCACCGGCGAGCCGAGGCCGCCGGCACCGATCACCAGCGCGTGGCTGGCGGCGAGCCGCTCCTGGCCCTCCACGCCGATCTCCTCCAGCAGGATGTGGCGCGAGTAGCGCAGCAGGTCGTCGTCGGTCATGGCCGCGATTGTGGGCAGGAAAGAAAAAAGCCGGCTGTCGCCGGCTTTTCCTGGTTCCCCGCATCCGCGGGGATGACGAAGAGGGTCAATTCTCCTTCTTCTCCGCCTTGTTCTCGATCACCTGCGTCTTGCTCACCAGGACCGGACGGCCCTTGAGCTGGTTGAGGGCCTGCACCAGCTGGAAATCCTTCTCCAGCACGCCGAACTCGGGCATCTTGCGTTCGGACGCGGGCTTGCGGGATTCCTCCTCGGCGCGCTTGCGGGCTTCCTCGCGCAGGCGCTCGCGGTTCGGGTCCTTCACCTCGGGGCCCTGGCCGCTGCCCAGGTGCTTGTCGAGGTCGGCCTCGCGGGTGCGCAGCATCGAGAACAGGTTGCCTTCCTCGCTCTCGTCGATCAGCACGTCGGGCACGATGCCGCGGGCCTGGATCGACTTGCCGCTGGGCGTGTAGTAGCGAGCCGTGGTGAGCTTGAGGCCGGTGTCGGGGCCGAGCGGGCGCACGGTCTGCACCGAGCCCTTGCCGAAGGTCTGGCTGCCCAGGATGGTGGCGCGCTTGTGGTCCTGCAGCGCACCGGCCACGATCTCGCTGGCCGAGGCCGAGCCTTCGTTGACCAGCACCACCAGCGGCACCGTCTTGATGGCGGCGGGCAGGCGGCGCAGCGGGTCGGAGCCGGAGCGGCGCTGGTAGAACTCGGGCGAGGCCTTGTAGACGAACTTGCTCTCGGGCAGCTGGCCGTTGGTGGACACCACCGTCACGTTCTCCGGCAGGAAGGCCGCGGACACGGCCACCGCCGCATCGAGCAGGCCGCCCGGGTCGTTGCGCAGGTCCAGCACCAGGCCGCGCAGGTTGGGATCGGTCTTGTAGACCTCCTCGATCTTGCGGACGAAGTCCTCGACGGTGCGCTCCTGGAACTGCGACAGGCGGACCCAGGCGAAGCCGGGCTCGAGCACCTTGCCCTTGACGGACAGGGTCTTGATCTCCTCGCGGGTGATGGTCACCGGGAAGGTGCGGTTCTCCTCCTTGCGGAAGATGGTCAGCGTCACCTTGGTGCTGGGCTCGCCGCGCATGCGCTTGACGGCGTCGGACAGCGACAGGCCCTTGACCACCGTGTCGTCGATCTTGGTGATCAGGTCGTTGGGCTTGAGGCCGGCGCGGTAGGCGGGCGAGCCCTCGATCGGGGACACCACCTTGACCAGGCCGTCTTCCTGCGAGATCTCGATGCCCACGCCGACGAAGCGGCCGGACGTGCCCTCGCGGAATTCCTTGTAGCTCTTCTTGTCGAAGTACTGCGAATGCGGATCCAGGCTGGCAACCATGCCCGAGATCGCGTCGCTGATGAGCTTCTTCTCGTCGACCGGCTCCACATAGTCGCTCTTGACCATGCCGAAGACGGCGGCCAGCTGCTGGAGTTCTTCCAGGGGCAGGGGCGCGAGCGAGCCACGGGCGACGGTCTGCAGCGAGACCGTGGTCAGGGCGCCGGCCAGCGCGCCCACCGAGATCAAGCCGGCGATCTTGAGTTTGTGGCTCATAGGGGGAAGCTTTAGTCCTCTCGACTTTTCAATATACACCTGAGAAGACACTATGACGCGCCCGTTACCCCCCGGTTCCGGAAGAGCGCCGCCTCGCGTGAAAAAAGCCGGTGCTTTACCAGCCGTTGACGCGCAAGCGCAGCGGTTTGCCGGCTTTTACGGCAGAGCTCAGGCCTTGCCCTGGTTGGCCACCGCGGAGGCGGCCTTGGCGGCGGCTTCCGCGTCGCCCAGGTAGTAGTGCCTCAGCGGGCGCAGGTCGGCGTCCAGCTCGTAGACCAGCGGGATGCCGTTGGGGATGTTCAGGCCCACGATGTCCTGGTCGGAGACGCCGTCGAGGTACTTCACCAGGGCCCGGATCGAATTGCCGTGGGCCGACACCAGCACCCGCTTGCCGGAGCGGATGGCCGGGGCCATCGCCTCGTTCCAGAACGGCATCACCCGCGCCACGGTGTCCTTCAGGCACTCGGTCAGCGGCACTTCGCCGGGCGCGAGGCGGGCATAGCGCGGGTCGGCACGTTCCGAGCGCGGGTCGCCCGGCTCCAGCGCCGGCGGCGGGATGTCGTAGCTGCGGCGCCAGACCAGCACCTGGTCGTCGCCGAATTTCTTGGCGGTCTCGGCCTTGTTCAGGCCTTGCAGCGCGCCGTAGTGGCGCTCGTTGAGCCGCCACGACTTCACCACCGGCAGCCACTGGCGGTCCATCTCGTCCAGGCAGTGCCACAGGGTGTGGATGGCGCGCTTGAGCACGCTGGTGTGGCAGACGTCGAACTCGTAGCCCTCCTCGCGCAGCAGGCGGCCGGAGCTCTTGGCCTGCTCGATGCCGGTGGCGGTGAGCGGGACGTCGGTCCAGCCGGTGAAGCGGTTTTCCAGGTTCCAGGTCGATTCGCCGTGGCGGATCAGGACGAGCTTGTGCATGCGGGGTTCAGCCGGGCAAAAACGTCGATTCTAGAATCTCGTCTTTGCGCCGTGGGCGCTTACTCAGGACACGATGGACTTCTTGATCAACAACTGGACGCTTCTTGCCGTCGCCCTGGCCTCCGGCGCCATGCTGCTGTGGCCGACCGTGAAGGGGGGCGCGACCGGCGGCCTCTCCACCGCCAACGCGGTGCTGCTCATCAACCGCGAGAAGGCGGCGGTGGTGGACGTGAGCGAGGCCGAGGAGTTCGCGGCCGGCCACATCGTCGGCTCGCGCAACGTGCCGCTCAACCAGCTCGAGGAGCGGCTGCCGCAGGCCGTGAAGAACAAGGCCACGCCGGTGCTGCTGGTGTGCGCCAACGGCGGGCGCGCCAACCGCGCGCTGGGCATCGCGAAAAAACTCGGCTACGAAAAGGCCCAAGTCCTGGCCGGCGGGCTCAAGGCCTGGAAAGAAGCTAACCTGCCGGTCGAGAAGGCCTAGAAAGCCGCCAACTCGAAGAACCGCCGAGGATCACCGCCCGCCATGCAAGCCGTCACCATGTACACCACCGCCGTCTGCCCGTACTGCATCCGGGCCAAGCAGATCCTGAAGGCCCGCGGGGTGGAGAACATCAACGAGATCCGTGTCGATTCGCAGCCGCAGGAGCGGCTCAAGATGATGGAGATCACCGGCCGGCGCACCGTGCCGCAGATCTTCATCGGCGACACGCACGTGGGCGGCTGCGACGACCTGATGGCGCTGGACAGCCGCGGCGGCCTCGCGCCGCTGCTCAACGGCGGCTGAGAACGGGCCCGCGGCCGGCCTTGCGCGGCCTGAGATAATCCCGCCCGACCCGAATCCCCGGCCCGCTTCGGTTGCACCCGGCGGGCCTTTTCCTTTGCACGAAAGCACCACAGCCATGGCCGACTCCCAGGACCCCGTCTTCCAGATCCAGCGCGTCTATCTCAAGGAAGCCTCGCTGGAGCAGCCCAATTCGCCCGCCATCCTGCTGGAGCAGGAGCAGCCCGCCGTCGACATCCAGCTGGGCGTCGAGGCCACGCAGGCCGCCGAGGGCATGTTCGAGGTGTGCGTGACCGCCACCGTCACCACCAAGATCAAGGAGCGCACCGTGTTCCTGGTCGAGGTCAAGCAGGCCGGCATCTTCGAGATCCGCAACGTGGGCGACCAGATCAACGCCATCATGGGCATCGCCTGCCCGCAGATCGTCTACCCGTACCTGCGCAGCAACGTGTCGGACATCGTCACCCGCGCGGGTTTCCCGCCGGTGCACCTGGCCGAGATCAACTTCCAGGCCATGTACGAGCAGCAGCAGTCGCAGCTGCAGCAGGACCAGGGGTCCCAGATCATCACCACGGCCTGACGGCAGGGCGTCGCTCGCATGCGGCTGCTCGTGCTCGGCGCCGGTGCGTGGGGGACGGCGCTGGCGGTCAACGCCGCGGCCCGCCACGACGTGGTCCTGTGGGCGCGCGACGCCGCCCAGGCGCGCGACATGCAGGCGGTGCGCGAGAACGCGCGCTACCTGCCCGGCGTCGTGCTGCCCGCCTCCTTGCACATCGCCTCCGGCGACGTGGGCGCAGCCGCGCAGGCCCCTGACCTGCTGGTGGTCGCCACGCCCATGGCCGGGCTGCGCGACATGCTGGTCGCGCTGGCGGACCGCACCGCGCCCGTGGCCTGGCTCTGCAAGGGCTTCGAGGCGCGCGACGACCAGCCGGGCCTGCTGGGCCACGAGATCCAGCAGCAGGTGGCGCCCAAGCTCGCCGCGGGCGTGCTGACCGGCCCCAGCTTCGCGCAGGAAGTCGCGCGTGGCCAGCCCACCGCACTGGTGGCGGCAAGCGCCCATCCGCAGGTGCGGCAGGTGCTGGTCGACGCCTTCCACGGCCCGCAACTGCGCGTGTACGCGAACGACGACGTGGCCGGTGCGGAGGTCGGCGGCGCGGTGAAGAACGTCCTGGCCATCGCCACCGGCCTGTGCGACGGGCTGGCGCTGGGCCTCAATGCCCGCGCTGCTCTCGTCACCCGCGGCCTGGCCGAGATGACGCGGCTGGGCATCGCGCTCGGCGGCCGCGCCGAGACCTTCATGGGCCTGTCGGGCCTGGGCGACCTGGTGCTGACCGCCACCGGCGACCTCAGCCGCAACCGCCGCGTGGGCCTGATGCTGGCCCAGGGCGACAGCCTCGGCCAGGCGCTGGCCCGGCTCGGCCATGTGGCCGAGGGCGTCTATTGCGCCCGCACGGTGGTGGCCCGAGCTGCACGGCTGGGCCTGGAGATGCCGATCGCGGAGGCGGTGGCGGCCGTGCTCGAGGGCCGGCTGGAGCCTCGGCAGGCGGTCGCCCGGCTCATGCAGCGCGACCCGACTCCGGAGTCGTCCTGAGGCAGGCCCTGCGCGGCGGCGCTAGCCTGCGGTTTCCACTTCAGGAGTCGCCATGAACCACCTGCCCGTCGTCGTCGCCATCGCCTGTTCCGCCACGCTGCTGTCCGCCTGCGCCGGTTCGTCCGGTGCGCCCTCCGGCGGCGGCAGCACGGGCGCACGCAGCCCCATGAGTTTCTTCGTCACCAGCGCCAATCCCGGCAAGGGCGCGGACTTCGGCGGCCTCGCGGGCGCCGACAAGCACTGCCAGGCCCTGGCCTCGGCGGCCGGCGCCGGCCACCGCACCTGGCGGGCCTACCTGAGCACCACGGCCTCGGGCGGCGCCGCGGCGGTGAACGCCCGCGACCGCATCGGCCGCGGACCCTGGCAGAACGCCAAGGGCGCGGTCGTCGCCAGCAGCGTGGAGGAGCTGCACGGGACCAACAAGCTGTCCAAGGACACCGCGCTCACCGAGAAGGGCCAGCCGGTCAGCGGCAGCGGCGACGCGGTGAACAACCACGACATCCTCACCGGCAGCACGCCCGAGGGCCGGTCTTCGA
This sequence comes from Ramlibacter sp. Leaf400, assembly GCF_001424545.1. GTDB lineage: Bacteria > Pseudomonadota > Gammaproteobacteria > Burkholderiales > Burkholderiaceae_C > Ramlibacter. The sequence continues at coordinate 474,270 of NZ_LMQL01000012.1, forward strand.
CGGCGGCCAACGACACCACCTGCGCCAACTGGACTTCAAGCACCGAAGGATCGGCGCTGGTCGGCCACCACGACCGCCGGGGGCTGCGCGATGACGATGCCTCGCGCTCCTGGAACTCGTCCCACGGCAGCCGCGGCTGCAGCCTGGACGCCCTGCGCGGCACCGGCGGCGGCGGGCTGCTGTACTGCTTCGCGGCGAACTAGTTCGCGTCGATCGCCACCAGCGCTTCGGCGATGGCCTGCGCGTCCTGCGGCCGCACCAGCCGGGCGACCTCGCGGCCGTCGCGCAGGAACACCAGCGTTGGCCAGAGCTTGACGCGGAACGAGCGGCCAAGCGGCCGGCCGGGGCCGTCTTCCACCTTGACGTGGCGCACCGACGGATGGCCGGCCAGCGCCTGCGCGATGCGCGGTTGCGCGCCGCGGCACCAGCCGCACCAGTCGGTGCCGAATTCCAGCAGGGCCGGCCCGGACCAGGTGTCGACCTCCGCGCGCGAGGGTTCGTTGTCGAGATACGCGGTTTCCATGGGGTCGATTGTCCCGGCTCCGGCCGGGCGCGACCGTCAGCGGCGGCGGGCAGCGCCGTCAGCCGGGATGCCGACGGTGGCTTCGCCCTGCGGCTATGCTCGCCTCATGCAACGCTTCGATTTCAGCCCGGCGGCCGTGGCCGACCTGGCCCGGCAGGACGCCGCGCGGGCATTGGCCGAGGACGTGGGCGAGGGCGACCTCACCGCCGCCCTGGTGCCGGCCGGCCGCCAGGCCCAGGCGGTGGTGATCGCCCGCGAGGCCGCCGTCGTGTGCGGCGGTCCCTGGTTCGTGGCGGCGGTGCGGCAGCTCGATCCGCAGGCCACCATCACCTGGGCCGTGCCCGAGGGCCGGCGCTGCAGCGTGGGCCAGCCGGTGGTCGAGATCCGCGGCTCGGCGCGCGCGCTGCTGACGGCCGAGCGCACGGCGCTGAACTTCCTGCAGCTGCTCAGCGCCGTCGCCACCCGAACCGCCACCTACGTGGATGCCGTGCGCGGCACGCGCGCACAGATCGTGGACACGCGCAAGACGCTGCCCGGCCTGCGGCTGGCGCAGAAGTACGCGGTGCGCACCGGCGGCGGCACCAACCACCGCATCGGCCTGTACGACGCCATCCTGGTCAAGGAGAACCACATCGCGGCGGCCGGCGGCATCACGCCGGTGCTGCAGGCCGCGGCCGGGCTGGCGGCTTCCGCCGAGTTCGTGGAGATCGAAGTCGAGAACCTGGCCCAGCTGAAGGAAGCGCTGGACGCCGGCGCGAAGATGGTCCTGCTCGACAACATGGACCTGCCGACGCTGCACGAGGCGGTGCGGCTCAACGAGGGTCGCGCCATCCTGGAGATCTCGGGCGGCGTGACGCTCGACCGCGTGAAGGAGCTTGCGCAGACCGGCGTCGACCGCATCTCCATCGGGGCGCTGACCAAGGACGTGAAGGCCACGGACTATTCGATGCGTTTCAAGGACCTGTGAGCACCAGCATGAGCGCCGTCATCCCCATCTTCGACGTCGAGTACGAGCAGCCCGTGGGCAGCACCTGCGACACCCGCCACGCGTGGGCGCGCGTGCCGCAGGAGCCGACGCCGGCCGAGCGCACCGAACTCAAGGCTCGCATCAAGCGCCTGCTCAAGGAGCGCAATGCCGTCATGGTGTCGCACTACTACGTGCATCCCGACCTGCAGGACCTGGCCGAGGAGACCGGCGGCATCGTCAGCGATTCGCTGGAGATGGCGCGCTTCGGCCGCGACCATCCGGCGCAGACGCTGGTCGTCTCCGGCGTGCGCTTCATGGGCGAGACGGCCAAGATCCTGTCGCCCGAGAAGCGCGTGCTGATGCCCGACCTGGACGCCACCTGCTCGCTGGACCTGGGCTGCCCGATCGACGAGTTCAGCGCCTTCTGCGACGAGCATCCCGACCGCACGGTGGTGGTCTACGCCAACACCAGCGCGGCCGTGAAGGCGCGCTCGGACTGGCTGGTCACCTCCAGCTGCGCGCTGGACATCGTCGGCGCGCTCAAGGACAAGGGCCACAAGATCCTGTGGGCGCCCGACCGCCACCTGGGCACCTACATCCAGCGCCAGACCGGCGCCGACATGGTGTTCTGGAACGGCTCGTGCATCGTGCACGACGAGTTCAAGGCTTTCGAGCTGGAGGCGCTGAAGAAGGAGCATCCCAAGGCCAAGGTGCTGGTGCACCCCGAGTCGCCCGCCGACGTGGTGGCGCTGGCCGATGCGGTGGGCTCCACCTCGGCCATCCTGAAGGCCGCGCGCGAACTCGACGCCAGCGAATTCATCGTCGCCACCGACAACGGGATGATGCACAAGCTGCGCACGCTCAACCCGGGCAAGGTGTTCTACGAAGCCCCCACGGCCGGCAACAGCGCCACCTGCAAGAGCTGCGCGCATTGCCCGTGGATGGCGATGAACGGGCTGGCCGGGCTGGCGAACGTGCTGGAGAGCGGCACCAACGAGATCGTGGTCGACCCTGCCCTGGGCGAACGGGCCCGGCTGCCGATCGACCGCATGCTGGCCTTCACCGCCGCGCTGAAGAACGGGCAGCCGGCGGGGGCGCTGGTGCCGAACATCGGGGCGGCGTAAGGCACCCCGTCATTCCCGGACCTCGTCTTTCCTGGACTTCGTCATTCCCGCGAAGGCGGGAATCCAGGGCTTCCCGGCAGTCCGCGAAGGCGGACGCACTGGGTCCCCGCCTCCGCGGGGACGACGGTCCAATGTGCCTGGACGGGCCTGAAGGGGCTGGCTAGGTCTAAAGCGTCCTGATCTCCACCTTCCGAAACTTCACCGTCCCGCGCCCCCATTGCAGCGCGACCGGGCCGCTGGCGAACTTGCGGTCGCGGTGGTCGACGGTCTTCTCGCCGTTGAGCATCACCACGATGTGGTCGCCCTTGATCGTGACTTCCATGGTGTTCCACTTGCCGCCGGCCTTGGGCGGCGGCTGGCGTACGGGGGCGACCTTGACGATGGAGCCGGTGCCGAAGGTGGGATCGGGCCGCTGGTCGAACACGTTGGCCTCGTAGCAGGTCTCGTCGCCGATCTGGGTCGGGTTCTGGCAGCGCATGAACAGGCCGCTGTTGGCGTCGTCGCTGGCCCAGAACTCGGCGCGGATCACGAAGTCCTTGTACGACTCGCGGGTGACCAGGTAGGCGGGAGTCGATCCGCCGCGCGTGGCCTGCAGCGCGCCGTCGACGAGGGCCCAGTCCGCCTCGCCGACGCGGTTGAACTTCTCCAGGCCCTTGCCGCCATCGACCAGCGGCACCCAGCCACCGCCGCTGCCGCCCATCATCCCCGCGCAGCCCGACAGTGCCACTGCGGCTGTGCATGCAGCGGTGCGAAGCGCCGTTCTGATCCTGATGTCCATGTGCCGTCTCCGGGTTCGTGTGGGACGGCCATGCTAGGCGCGCGGGGAACGGTTGAGCACCGCGTGCAAACCCGCATAAGGCGTCATCCCCGCCTTCGCGGGAATGACGGGATGGGGACTAAGGGACCAGCGTGGTCGGCTTGGCGTCCGGCGCCAGCTTCGGGTAGTCGCGGCTGAAATGCAGGCCGCGGCTCTCGTGGCGGGACTGGGCCGAGCGCACGATGAGGTCGGCCACGGTGACCAGGTTGCGCAGCTCCAGCAGGTCGCGGCTGATGTGGAAGTGCGCGTAGAACTCCTGGATCTCGCCCTGCAGCAGGCGGATGCGGTGCGCGGCGCGCTCCAGGCGCTTGTTGGTCCGCACGATGCCCACGTAGTCCCACATGAAGCGGCGCAGCTCGTCCCAGTTGTGGGAGATCACCACCGATTCGTCGGGGTCGGTGACCTGGCTCTCGTCCCATGCGGGCAGCGGCGGGACGGTGGACGCCGGGGTGGCCAGGATGTCCTTGGTCGCGGCGCGCGCGAACACCATGCATTCGACCAGCGAGTTGCTCGCCAGCCGGTTGGCGCCGTGCAGCCCGGTGTAGGCCGTCTCGCCGATGGCGTGCAGGCCCGGCAGGTCGGTGCGGCCGGACAGGTCGGTGTGGATGCCGCCGCAGGTGTAGTGCGCGGCCGGCACCACCGGGATGGGCTGGCGCGTGATGTCGATGCCCAGCTCCAGGCAGCGCGCGTGGATGTTGGGGAAGTGCTCGCGGATGAACTCCGCCGGCTGGTGCGAGATGTCCAGGTAGACGCAGTCCAGGCCGTGCTTCTTCATCTCGAAGTCGATGGCGCGGGCGACCACGTCGCGCGGCGCCAGCTCGGCGCGCGCATCGTGCTGCGGCATGAAGCGCGTGCCGTCCGGCAGCAGCAGCCGGCCGCCTTCGCCGCGCACGGCCTCGGTGATCAGGTAGCTCTTGACCAGCGGGTGGTACAGGCAGGTCGGGTGGAACTGGATGAACTCCATGTTCGTCACCCGGCAGCCGGCCCGCCACGCGGCGGCGATGCCGTCGCCGGTGGCCGTGTCGGGGTTGGTGGTGTACAGGTAGACCTTGCCCGCGCCGCCGGTGGCCAGGATGGTCCTCGGTGCGCGGAAGGTGACGACCTGGTCGGCCTGCTCGTCCAGCGCGTACAGGCCCAGGCAGCGCGGCGGCTGCTCGCCCACCAGCCGGGTGGTGATCAGGTCCACCAGCGTGTGGTGCTCGAACAGCCGGATGTTGGGCGTGCGCCGCACGTGCTCGATCAGCGTGCGCTGCACGGCGGCGCCGGTGGCGTCGGTGACGTGCACGATGCGCCGCGCGCTGTGGCCGCCTTCGCGCGTGAGGTGCAGCTGGCCGTGCTCCTGCGAGAAGGGCACGCCCAGCTGCTGCAGCCAGGCGATGCTCTCGGGCGCGTGCTCGACCACGAAGCGCGTGGCCTCGGGGTCGGACAGGCCCGCGCCGGCGACCAGCGTGTCGTCCACGTGCGATTCGAAGCTGTCGCCCCGGTCCATCACGGCGGCGATGCCGCCCTGGGCCCAGCCGCTGGAGCCGTCGGCCAGCGCGCGCTTGGTGATGACGGCGACCCGGTGGGTGGGGGCCAGGTGCATCGCCGCGGAGAGGCCGGCCAGGCCGCTGCCGACGATGACGACGTCGAAGTCGAGCGACTGCATCACGCTGCCTGGTACGCCAGGCGCACGTAGATGGGGGCGAAGGCCTCGGCCTGCGTCACCTCGATCAGCGTCTCCTTGGCCAGCTCCAGCGTGGCGATGAAGGTGACGATGAGCACCGGCACGCCGCGGCTGGGGTCGAACAGGTTCTCGAACTCGACGAACTTGCGGCCCTGCAGCTTGCGCAGGACGATGCTCATGTGCTCGCGCACCGAGAGCTCCTCGCGCGTGATGCGGTGGTGCTGCACCAGCTTGGCCCGCTTGAGGATGTCGCGCCAGGCTTCCTGCAGGTCGACCACGTGGACGTCGGGAAAGCGCGGCTGCATCGACTGCTCGATGTAGACCTGCGCGCGCAACACATCGCGGCCGACCTGCGGCACCGCGTTCAGCCGGGCCGCCGCCATCTTCATCTGCTCGTATTCGAGCAGGCGGCGCACCAGTTCCGCGCGCGGGTCCTCGGGCTCCTGCCCCTCGGCCGTCTTCTTGGGCGGCAGCAGCATGCGCGACTTGATCTCGATCAGCATGGCCGCCATCAGCAGGTACTCGGCCGCCAGCTCCAGGTTGCGCGTGCGGATTTCGTCGACGTACACCAGGTACTGGCGGGTGACCGCCGCCATCGGGATGTCGAGGATGTTGAAGTTCTGCTTGCGGATGAGGTAGAGCAGCAGGTCCAGCGGGCCTTCGAAGGCCTCCAGGAAGATCTCCAGCGCATCCGGGGGGATGTACAGGTCGGTGGGCATGGCGAACAGCGGTTCGCCGTAAAGCCGCGCCAGCGCCACCTGGTCGACCACGTCGGGCATGCCGCCGAGCTGCGCGCCCGCGAGCTCGGGCAGGCCGGCCTGTTCGTTGTCGTTCACGTCAGGTGTCGCTGCTGCCGCTGCCGTAGACGTAGGCCTTTTGTGGCACCTTCGCCTTCTTCCAGTCGACCAGCGCTTCGCGGTCGAGGTGCTTGTCCCACCAGATCGCGCGGCCGGCGCGCTGCTGGGCTTCGATGTCGGGGCGCTGCGCCTTCAGCTGTTCGATGAACTGGGTGACGTCGGACTGGTAGTCCGGCCGGCGGAAGATGCGGAGCAACTTGGACATAGACTCTCTCGAGTGAGTCGTCAATTTTACCTGCGGTGGTCGATGGGACTCGTCAGTGGCTTTCTCGCCTTGCTGGGCACGCTGGCGGGCTGTGACCAGAAACGCATCGAGAAGCTCGAGGAGGGCGTGTCGACCGAGGCCGACGTGGTCGCCACGTTCGGCAAGCCCGAAGCCGTGTGGGACGACCCCGGCGGCGCCCGCACGCTGGAATACAACCGCAATCCCTCGGGCCACCAGAACTACATGATCACCATCGGTCCGGACGGCAAGATGTCCGCGCTGCGGCAGGTGCTCAACCCGAACACCTTCGAGCAGGTGAAGCCGGGGATGACGATGGAGCAGGTGCGCCGCATGCTGGGCAAGCCGGCCAAGCGCACGCCGTATGCGCTGAAGAAGGAAGAGGCATGGGACTGGCGGTACATGCAGGCGCCCAGCACCTCGATGATGTTCACCGTGTGGTTCAACCCCGACATGCGCGTGCTGCGCACGTCCAGCGGGCCGGACCCGGAAGCGCCGGAGAACCGCGGCGGGCCGAGCCGCTAGGCGGCCACCTCGGGCGAGGGCCGGTGCTCGGCCAGTTCGGCAGCGAAGCCGGCGCGGTCGATCACCTCGAACGGTTGCGCCTGGACGTTCTCCAGCCGCAGCGACCCGCCGCGCAGCAGCACCACCTTGTGCAGCTGGCGCAGCGCGTCCAGGCCCGAGGTGTCCAGGTGCACCAGCTGCAGCGCGTCCAGCACCACCGCCGGCTGCGGCGGGCCGGCCTCGACCGCCTGCACCACCGTGTCGATGCGCGCGACCGCGCCGAAGAACAGCGACCCGTAGAGGCGAAAGCGCAGCTCGCCTTCCCCGCCCGCCACCCGCTCCACCTGGAACAGCGAGCTCATCCGCCGGATGAACAGGCCGCAGGCCGCCAGCAGCCCCACCTGCAGGGCCACGGTGAGGTCGAACACCACCGTCAGGAAGAACGTGCCCAGCATCAGCACGCGGTAGTGCGTGCTGTAGCGGGTGAGGTGCGCGAACTCGCGCCACTCGCCCATGTTCCAGGCGACGAACAGCAGGATGCCGGCCAGCACCGCCAGCGGCACGTGCAGCGCCAGCGGCGCGGCGGCCAGCACCAGCACCGCCAGGGTGATCGCATGGACCGTCCCCGCCACCGGCGTGGTGCCGCCCGAGCGGATGTTGGTGACGGTGCGCGCGATGGTGCCCGTGGCCGGCATGCCGCCGAAGAAGGGCGCGACCAGGTTGGCCACGCCCTGGGCCATGAGCTCCTGGTTCGGGTCGTGCCGCGGCAGCCCGCTCACCTGGTCGGCGACCCGTGCACACAGCAGCGACTCGATGGCGCCCAGCAGCGTGATCGTCACCGTGGGCGCCACCAGCTGCTTGACCGTCTCCCAGGAGAAATCCGGCAGGGCGAACGCCGGCAGCCCCGCGGGGATCCCGCCGAAGCGGCTGCCGATGGTCTCGACCGGCAGCTCCAGCGCGAAGGCCAGGGCCGTGAGCGTGACCAGCGCGACGATCGGCCCCGGCACGCGCGCGGTGACCTGCAGGGCCCGCCGCATCCCCGGCAGGTCCAGCGCCTGCTTGACCGGCGATCCGGCGCCCCACAGCCGCGGCCAGGCGAACAGCCCCGCCAGGCAGGCGGCGCCCAGCGCGAACGCCCAGGGCTCGAAGCTGTTGATGTTCCGCCCCAGCACCAGCATCTGCGCGAAGAAGTCGGCCGGCATGCGCTCGACCTTCAGGCCCAGCCAATCCTTCAGCTGCGACACCGCGATCAGCACCGCGATGCCGTTGGTGAAGCCGACGACGATGCTCACCGGCACGTAGCGCACCAGCGAGCCCAGGCGCAGCAGGCCCAGCGCGAACAGCAGCACGCCGGCGCAGGCGGTGGCGATCAGCAGGTTGGCCACGCCGTAGCGCTCGATGATCCCGTAGACGATCACGATGAAGGCGCCGGCCGGGCCGCCGATCTGCACGTTGGACCCGCCCAGCAGGGCGACCAGCAGACCCGCGATGATCGCGGTCCACAGCCCGGCCCCGGGGGGCAGGCCGGAGGCGATGGCAAAGGCCATGGCCAGCGGGAGGGCCACCACGCCCACGGTGATGCCGGCGCCCAGGTCGCGCAGGAAACGGTCGCGGTCGTACCCGGCCAGGGCGTCGAGCAGACGCGGACGGAAGCTGAAGGAAGGAATCAAGCGGTTCTCCGGAAGTGGACGGCCATGCAAGTGGCGTGCGCTTCCGGAGGGCCGCAGTGGTGCAGCCGGGTGATGAACCGCCGGCGCCGCGAGAGCGGCAGCGTGGGGAGGACGGGCGGTGGGGCCATCGGGATCGAGTGTACGGCCTCCACCCGAACCGGGCCGGGGTTCAGCGCAGGCCCGGATGCACCCGGCGGCGCGGGCGGCCGCGGTCGGCGCCCCGGCAACCGTGGCGCAGCCGCCCCGCGCTGCAGCGCAGGCTGCGGGAAGAAAGGCGGGAGCGGCGCGGCGTCATGGTGGGCGGAATGGATGGGTTCCGCCGATTCTAGGAACGGGCAGCCTCCGCGGCTCAGATCGGTGCCCGGTGGCGCAGGTAGCCGGCGACGGCGTGCAACAGCTCCGTGAGGTCGTTCCGCAGGGCGTCGAAGCCGCCGTGGCGCTCGCGCGTCGCCTCGTCCATGTAAAGCGGCCGGCGGATCTCGATCTGCAGGCTGTGGCGGTTGATCGCCGGCCGGCCGATCCGCTGGATCAGCTGCACGCCCTTGTACGGGTCGTTGCGCGCCACCGTGTAGCCGAAGCCGCGCAGCTGGCTTTCGACCAGGTCGACGAAGGCCGGCTCGCAGGTGGTGCCGTCACGGTCGCCCAGCACGAAGTCGGCCAGCGGGTGCGGGCTGCGGATCTGCAGGCGCTCGTAGGCGTCGTTGGGCATGGAGTGCAGGTTCAGGTGCCAGACGCCGCCGAAGCGCCGCACGCTGGCATCGATGCACTCCGCCAGCGCCGCGTGGTACGGCCGGTAGCAGCGGTCGATGCGCGCCTGCACCTCGGCCACCGTGAGCTTGCGGTCGTAGATCGGCACGCCCGCGCGCAGGTTGCGCCAGACCAGGCCGAAGCCCAGGCGGCTCTTCTCGCCCGGCTGCAGCGGCGACGGCCAGGGCCCGTCGAGCAGCTCCGGGTCCAGGTCCTCCAGCGTGCGGTTGGCGTCGATGTAGGTGCGCGGGAAGTGCGCGTGCAGCAGGGTGCCGCCCACCTGCGGCACCGCGTCCCAGAGGGCGTCGATGTCGGTGTCCTCGCCGCGGCGCAGCTGCGCGCGCGGGACGGCATGGCGGTAGTCGTCGGGGTACCAGGTGCCGCTGTGCGGGGAGTCGCACACCAGCGGCACCGCGGGCGCCGTGGGCGCCAGCAGCGTGAAGGGCTCCATCCGATCAGTCGACCCGGATGTTCGCCATCTGCGACACGCGCTGGTAGCGCTCCATCGCCTGCTGGATCTGCTTGCCGAAGTCCGCCGGGGTGCCGGGGATCAGCTGGGCGCCGGATTCGTCCATCTTGCGGATGAACTCCGGGTGCTTCATCGCCTTGTGGAAGGCGCGATTGAGCTTGGTGACGACCTCGGGCGGCGTGCCGGCAGGCGCGACCACGCCGAACCAGCCGCCGCCGCCCATCTGGGGGAAACCCAGCTCGCCGTAGGTGGGCACGTCGGGCAGCGCCGGCGAGCGCTTCTCGGACAGCAGCGCCAGCGGGCGCAGCTTGCCGGCCTTGATGCTGGCCAGCGCCGAGGGGAGGTTGTCGGTGATCGCGTCGACCTGGCCGCCCAGGGCGTCGTTCATCGCCGGGCCCGCGCCCTTGTAGGGGATATGCAGCAGCTGGATCTTGGCCAGGGCGGCGAAATGCTCGATGTTGGCGTGGCCCAGCGAGCCCGATCCCGGCGAGGCGAAGCTGAACTTGCCCGGGTTGGCCTTGGCCAGCGCCAGGAACTCCTTCATGTCCTTCGCGGGCACCTTGGGGTTGATGGCGAACACGCTGGGCGTGGTGGCGACGTTGGTGACCGGCACGAAGTCCTTCACCGGGTCGTACTTGAGCTTGCTGCCGTACACGGCCGGGTTGCTGCCGTGGGTGCTGACGGTGGCCATGCCCAGCGTGTAGCCGTCCGGCCGGGCCTTGGCGACGAACTCCATGCCCAGCGACCCGCCCGCGCCGGCCTTGTTCTCCACCACGATGGACTGGCCCAGCTCGCGGCCGCCGTACTCGGCGATCAGGCGCGCGGCCAGGTCGGTCGAGCCGCCGGGGGCGAACGGCACGATCAGCTTGATCGGCTGGGTGGGGTAGTCGGCCTGCGCGAGGGCGGCGGTGCCGGTGGCCAGGAGGGCGGCGCCGGCAGCGGCGAGGAGGGTGCGTCGGGTGGTCATGGGGGTGGTGGGAGCCCGGAGGGTGAAGACTGCCGGCGAGGGTAGAAGGCCGCCGCGCCGCGGACAAACGACATTTCGGTCTCAGGTGATGACATGCTGTAATCGGTCGCATGCCCATCCGCAGTCCTTCGCTCGTGGAGCTGCATGCCTTCCTGGCTGTGGCGGACACAGGCAGCTTTCGCAAGGCGGCCGAACGCATGTTCGTCACGCAGGCGGCGGTCAGCCGCGCCGTGATGCGGCTGGAGGAGCAGCTCGGGGTGGACGTGTTCGCCCGCTCGGGCACCGGCGTGCGCCTGACGCCGGCCGGCGACGAACTGCGCCGGCTGGTGGCGCAGCCGGTGGCCGCCCTCGAGCAGGCCGCCACCCGCCTGCAGCGAAGCCCCGACCGGCTGCGCCTTCGGCTTTCGGTGGTCACCAGCCTGGGCAACCTCTGGCTGATGCCGCGGCTGGAGGACTTCCGCGCCCGCCATCCCGAGATCGAGCTGGAGTTCCGCCCCTACCAGCGCGAGGACGACTTCCTGCGCGAGGACGTGGACCTGTGGATCGCCCTCAAGCGCCAGGCGCGCCAGGGCTGGCCGCGGCAGGTGGCCGCGGAGTACCTGGTGGGCCGCGAGATCGTCGCCGTGGGGGCGCCGCGCCTGGCGCACCTGCGCGCCGCGCGCGAGCTGCTGGCGCAGCCGCTGCTGTACCACTCCAGCTACCCGGAGAACTGGGCGCTGTGGGCCCGGGCCCTGGGCGCCGAGCTGCCGCCCGACTGGCGCGGCACCGGCTTCGACCTGGTGGTCAACCTCATCGAGGCCGCGCGCGGCGGCATGGGCGTGGCCGTGGTCCAGAAGTGCATGGTGGAGGCGGACCTGGCGGCGGGCCGGCTCGTCATGCCGGTCCCGGGCGCCGCTTCCACCGGCCGGGGCTACTACCTGTGCCGGCGCCGCGCGATGGGCGCGCACCCGGCAGCCGAGCGCTTCGCCCAGTGGCTGCTGGCGCAGGCCGCGGCTAGCGAACCCGCATCCCGGGCTGCGCGCCCGGCCACGGGTTGAGCACGTAGATCCCGGGCTGGGCCTTCTCGTCGCCGTGGCTGGCGGCCAGCACCATGCCCTCGCTCACGCCGAACTTCATCTTGCGCGGCGCCAGGTTGGCCACCATGACGGTGAGCTTGCCCACCAGGTCTTCGGGCTTGTAGGCCGACGCGATGCCGGAGAACACGTTGCGCATGCGGCCTTCGCCCACGTCCAGCGTCAGGCGCAGCAGCTTGGTCGAGCCTTCGACCGCTTCGGCCTGGACGATCCTGGCGATGCGCAGGTCGATCTTCGCGAAGTCGTCGATCGTGATCTGCGGCGCCAGTTCTTCGCCCCCCGGCAGTTCGCTCCCTCCCCCCTCGGGGGAGAGCTGGGGTGGGGGCACGCCCCCTGCCGGTTCCTGCCCCGGCGCCTCGAACAACGCATCCACCTGCTTGCCGTCCACCCGCTGCATCAGGTGCTTGTAGTCACCGATGACATGCCCCGCCCCCAGCGGCTTGACCGCATTGCTCCAATCCAGCGGCTCGCACTTGAGGAAGGCCTCGGCCTGCCGGGCCAGCGCCGGCAGGATGGGCTTCAGGCAGGCCGTCATGACCTTGAACGCCTCCAGGCATTCGGAGCAGACCAGGGCCGCCTTCTCCTTCTGCCCTTCCTTGGCCAGCTTCCAGGGCGCGGCGCCGTCGAAGTGCAGGTTCACGTCGTCGGCGAAGGCCATGATCTCGCGCACCGCCTTGCCGTACTCGCGGCCTTCGTAGAGGTTGCGCACCTCGTCCGCCAGCCGCGAGGCGCGGGCCTCCAGCACCGAGAACGGCCCCAGCAGCTTGCCGCCCGGCACGAACTTGGCCGCGCGGCTGGCGATGTTCACGTACTTGCCGATCAGGTCGGCGTTCACCCGGGCGATGAAGTCGTCGGGGTTGAAGTCGACGTCCTCGACCTTGCCGTTGAGCTTGGCCGCGATGTAGTAGCGCAGCCACTCCGGGTTCATGCCCAGCGACAGGTAGCGCAGCGGGTCGATGCCGGTGCCGCGGCTCTTGCTCATCTTCTCGCCGCTGACGGTGATGAAGCCGTGCACGTTCACCTGGCCGGGCGTCTTGCGGCCGGAGAACTGCAGCATCGCGGGCCAGAACAGCGTGTGGAAGTAGACGATGTCCTTGCCGATGAAGTGCACCTGCTCGACGGCCGGGTCGGCCACGAACTGCTCGAAGTCCACCGGCGTGCGCGAGGCCTCGTGCCAGTGGTCGCGGGCCTGGCCCTTGTCGAAGTGGTTCTTCAGGCTGGCCAGGTAGCCGATCGGCGCGTCCAGCCAGACGTAGAAGTACTTGCCCGGCGCGTCCGGGACCTCGATGCCGAAGTAGGGCGCGTCGCGGCTGATGTCCCAGTCGGCCATGCCGGCCTCGAACCATTCGCTGGCCTTCTTGGCCACCTCGGACTGCAGCTTGCCGTCCTGCGTCCAGGCCTTCAGGAAGTCGACCACCTGCGGATCGGACAGCTTGAAGAAGTAGTGCTCCGAGCTGCGCAGCTCGGGGCGGGCGCCGCTGAGCGTGGAGTAGGGCTCGATCAGCTGGGTGGGCGAATAGACGCTGCTGCAGACCTCGCAGCTGTCGCCGTACTGGTCCTTGGCGTGGCAGGTCGGGCACTCGCCCTTGATGTAGCGGTCGGGCAGGAACATGCCCTTGACCGGGTCGTAGAACTGCTCGATGGTGCGCGTGGTGATGAGGCCGTTGGCCTTGAGCACCTTGTAGATGCCCTGCGCGAGCTCGGTGTTCTCCGGGCTGTCGGTGGAGTGCCAGTTGTCGAATCGCACGTGGAAGCCGTCCAGGTACTCCTGGCGGCCCGCGGCGATCTCGGACACGAACTGCTGCGGCGTCTTCCCGGCCTTCTCGGCCGCGATCATGATGGGCGCGCCGTGCGCGTCGTCGGCGCCGACGAAATGCACCATGTGCCCGCCCATCCGCTGGTGGCGCACCCAGATGTCGGCCTGGATGTACTCCATGATGTGACCGATGTGGAACTTGCCGTTGGCGTACGGAAGGGCGGTGGTGACGAATAGCTTGCGCTGCGGCATGGTGGGTCTGTGGCGCGGGGAACCGGGGATTCTAGGTCGCCGGCCCCCCGGTTCGCTCGAAGTGAGGAGGCCGCGCCGGCGCGCCGGTCATGCCCATCGATAATCGATCGATGCTGTCGGACGACCTTCCCTCGACGGCGGACGCCTCTTGATGCAGCCGCGGATCATCATCATCGCGGGCCCGAACGGTGCCGGGAAGACGACCTTCGCGCGTGAGTTCCTGCCGAACGAGGCGGGTTGTCCGGCGTTCATCAATGCCGACCTGATCGCCGCGGGCCTCTCGCCCTTCGCGCCGGAAAAGGCGGCGATCCATGCCGGCCGGCTGATGCTGGAGGCGATCGGGGGGCATGTGTCGCGGCGGGAGAGCTTCGCCTTCGAGACGACGCTCTCCGGTGGCGGCTACGCGCGGCAGATCAATGGTTGGCAGCAGGCCGGGTATCGCGTCGAACTGTTCTTCCTCGGCCTGCCGAGCGCGCAAGCTGCCATCGCCCGAGTGGCCGAACGCGTGCGGCAAGGCGGGCACGACATCCCGGAGGCGGTGATCCGCCGGCGCTTCGACGCGGGCCGGCGGCTGTTCGAAACCGTCTACAAGGACCTGGTGGATGACTGGTCGCTGTACGACAACGCCGGGGATGCGCCCGTTCTTCTCGACTGGAACAGTAAGCCGATGAGCCCAGGAGGACCTTCCGTGAAAGAGCCACCCGCCCCCTACGACAGCCTGCCGCCGGACGCCCGCCCGGATCTGAGAGGTTCCTGGAACGCACTGCTGCGCGCTGCGGCCCGTGCGCGCGAACTCGCCCGGCAAACGGGGACGGCGCTGGTGGTCGTGAGAGACGGGAAGGTCGTCAAGGTCAGGCCCGGCAGCGTCGACGCAGCATAGCGACCCTGCTCGCGGGCGTGGATCACCCACTCGCTACACTCGGCGCACAGAGAGACTTCGATGCCCACCCAAGAGCAAGTGCTTGCCGCCCTCGCGGCCGTCAAAGACCCGAACACGGGCCAGGATTTCGTCTCGACCAAGGCGGTGAAGAACCTCCAGGTCCACGGCGGCGACGTCGCGTTCGACCTCGAGATGGGTTACCCGGCCAGGAGCCAGGTGCCCGCATTGCGCCAGGCCGCCATCGCCGCCGTGCGCGGGCTGGGCGGCATCGCCAACGTGTCGGTGAACGTCACGACCAAGGTGCTCGCCCATGCCGTGCAGCGCGGCGTGCAGCTGATGCCCAACGTGAAGAACATCATCGCCGTCGCATCGGGCAAGGGCGGCGTGGGCAAGAGCACCACCGCGGTCAACCTGGCGCTGGCGCTGGCCGCCGAGGGCGCGTCCGTGGGCCTGCTGGATGCCGACATCTACGGCCCCAGCCAGCCCATGATGATGGGCATCGACGGGCGCCCCGAAAGCTCGGACGGCAAGACCATGGACCCGATGGAGAACTACGGCGTGCAGGTCATGTCGATCGGTTTCCTGGTCAACCCGGACGAGGCCATGATCTGGCGCGGGCCGATGGCCACGCAGGCGCTGGAGCAGCTGCTGCGCCAGACCAACTGGCGCGAGCTCGACTACCTGGTGGTGGACCTGCCGCCGGGCACCGGCGACATCCAGCTGACGCTGTCGCAGCGCGTGCCCATGACCGGCGCGGTGATCGTCACGACGCCGCAGGACATCGCGCTGCTGGACGCGCGCAAGGCCGTCGCCATGTTCGAGAAGGTCGGCGTGCCGATCCTGGGCCTGGTGGAGAACATGGCGGTGCACGTGTGCAGCAACTGCGGGCACGCCGAGCACATCTTCGGCGAGGGCGGCGGCAAGCGCTACGCGGCCGAGCGCAAGCTGGACTACCTGGGCGCGCTGCCGCTGGACATGAGCATCCGGCTCCAGGCCGACAACGGCCGCCCCACCGTGATGGCCGATCCCGACGGCAAGCTGGCGGGCATCTACAAGGACGTGGCGCGCCGGGTCGCCGTGAGCGTCGCGGCCAAGGCCAAGGACTTCTCCTCGAAGTTCCCGACCATCACCGTGTCCAAGAACACCTAGGAGCCGCCGTGAACCCGCGCCCGGGACTGGATGTCGCCGTCGTGATGCGGCGCGTGCGGCAGTCCAGCCGCTGGCAGCCCTATCGCTGGGAACTGGCCGAGGTCGTGCCCAACGAGCCGG
Source organism: Ramlibacter sp. Leaf400 (assembly GCF_001424545.1). Classification (GTDB taxonomy): domain Bacteria; phylum Pseudomonadota; class Gammaproteobacteria; order Burkholderiales; family Burkholderiaceae_C; genus Ramlibacter. The sequence continues at coordinate 490,034 of NZ_LMQL01000012.1, forward strand.
CCTTCGGCACCGGGCCGACCCGCATCTTCGCGGACGACAACGAGGAGCGCTGGCTGCATCCGGGTTTCCGGGTGGAACTCTGGCGCGACGACGCCGAGGGCTACTACCTCAACGCCACCACCGAGACCCCGGGCTGGTTCGTGCTGTGGCGGATGGAAGAGACGGCGACGCTGGCCGACGAGCCGATCGCGCGGCCGGAGATCGTGACCCTGAGTTACCACGACGCGGGCCGCTGGCTCGATGCGCAGGAAACCGTCGAGCAGGTGCCGGCCCCGGCCGACGTGGTGCAGTGGATGCGCGAGTTCGCCGATGCGCACTACGTGCCCGAGCCGCGCAAGCGCAAGCGCCCGGAGAGCTTCAAGCGGCTCGAGGACCGCTTCGGCAATCCGGCGTCGGTGTCGACCGGCAAGAAATACGGCGGAGGTGGCGAGGATGGCTGACGGATTCCTCGGCCGCTGGTCGCGGCGCAAGCTGGATGCGAAGGACGGGCGGCCCGTGGAGCCGGAGCCGCCTCGTCCCGTCCTCCCGGCCGAGCCGGTGGCGGCGCCGAGGGCTGCGCCGGCCGAGCCGGCGGAACTGAAGGCCGATGCTGCGCCCGCGGCCCCGGCGCCCGAGCCGCCCCCGACGCTGGAAGACGCCCAGGCGCTCACCATCGACTCCGACTTCACCCGATTCGTCCGCGCCGACGTGCCGGCCGACGTGAAGAACGCCGCGGTCAAGAAGCTGTTCTCCGACCCGCACTTCAACGTGATGGACGGACTGGACACCTACATCGACGACTACGGCAAGCCCGACCCGATCCCCGAGTCGATGCTCAGGCAACTGGCGGCGAGCCGCTTCCTGGGGCTCTTCCGTGAAGAAGAGCGCGAGGAGGAGGAGAAGGCCGCGAAAGCTAGGGATGATGCCGAAGGGCAGGGGGCCGATTCCGTGGCACAGTCGCAAGCGCCTGTGGCCGATCCGGACCCGGCGCCTCCACCAGCAGTACCCCCCGAAGCCCATGCCCACCCTGATCTGCGACTGCAACAAGACGATGCCGCTCGACCCGGCGAAGCTGGGAGCGGCACTGGGTGAGCCCGGTCTGCCGCTGCACAGCAGCCTGTGCCGGCGCGAGGCGGCCTCGTTCCAGCAGGCCATCCAGTCGGGCGAAGAAGTGGTCGTCGCCTGCACCCAGGAAAAGAGGCTGTTCGCCGAAGTCGGCTCGCAGACCGAGGGCGCCGTATCGCCGGTGCACTTCGTCAACATCCGCGAGACCGGTGGCTGGAGCCGCGACGCGCGCGAGGCCATGCCCAAGATCGCGGCCCTGCTGGCCGCCGCGCGCCTGCCCGAACCCGAGCCCGTCCCCACCGTCACCTACAAGAGCGGCGGCCGCGTCCTGATCATCGGCCCGATGCAGGATGCCGAACGCGCCGCGTCGATGGTGGAAGACGTCCTGGACGTCACCCTGTTCTCCACCGGCGGCGCCGGCGCGCAGGAACGCAAGTACCCGGTGGTGTCCGGCCGCATCGATTCGCTCACCGGCTGGCTGGGCGCCTTCCAGTTCGCCTGGACGCCGACCAATCCGATCGACCTGGACCTGTGTACGCGCTGCAATGCCTGCGTGGCGGTCTGCCCCGAAGGCGCCATCGGCCTGGACTACCAGATCGACATGGACCGCTGCAAGGGCCACCGCGCCTGCGTGAAGGTGTGCGAGGCCGCCGGCGCCATCGACTTCCAGCGTGAGGCGCAAGGCCAGACCGACAACTTCGACCTGGTGCTCGACCTGCGCGAGACCCCGGCCTTCGCGCAGCACGCGCCGCCGCAGGGTTACCTGCGCTGGGACGGCCGCGACCTGCCCACGCTGCTGAAGCTGCGCGAGCTGGTGGGCGAGTTCGAGAAGCCCAAGTTCTTCGTCTACAAGCAGAAGCTGTGCGCCCACAGCCGCAACGAGAAGATCGGCTGCAATGCCTGCGTGGAGATCTGCTCGGCCGAGGCGATCAGCAGCGAGCCTTCCCGCCAGCAGATCAAGGTCAATCCCAACCTGTGCGTCGGCTGCGGCGCCTGCACCACCGTCTGCCCGACCGGCGCCCTCACGTATACGTACCCGCGCGCGGGCGACCAGGGCCTGAAGCTGCGCACGCTGCTGGCGTCCTACCTGCAGGCCGGCGGCCGCGAGCCCGCGATCCTGTTCCACAGCCAGGAGGCCGGCCAGGCCCTGGTGGAAGACCTGGGCCGCACGGCGCGCCTGGGCCGCGCGCAGGGCGTGCCCGCCAACGTGATCCCGGTGGCGCTGTGGCACACGGCCAGCACCGGCGTCGACCTGTGGCTGTCCGCCATCGCCTTCGGCGCGCGCCAGGTGGTGGTGCTCACCACCGGCGAAGAGGCCCCGCAGTACCTGTCGGGCCTCAAGGCCCAGATGGCGGTGGCGCAGGCCATCCTGAGCGGCCTGGGCTATGCCGGCGTGCACTTCGAGCTGCTGCAGGCGCAGTCGGCCCTCGCGCTGGACCAGGCCCTGCAGTCGCTGCGCGGCACTCGCCAGCAAGGTCCCAAGGAGCCGGCGAAGTTCGCGGTCGCCGCCGAGAAGCGCGCCACGCTCGAGTTCGCGCTCGAGCACCTGATCGCGCTGGCGCCCGCCCGGCCCGACGCCATCGACCTGCCGCCGCAGGGCTCGCCCTTCGGCACCATCGCGGTCGACAAGGACCGCTGCACGCTGTGCATGAGCTGCGTGAGCGCCTGTCCGTCCAGCGCGCTGCAGGACAACCCGCTGGCGCCGCAGCTGCGCTTCATCGAGAAGAACTGCGTGCAGTGCGGCCTTTGCGCCACCACCTGTCCCGAGAACGCGATCACGCTCCAGCCGCGGCTGCTGCTCACGCCGGAGAGGCGCGAGCCGCGCGTGCTCAACGAAACCAAGCCCTACGGCTGCGTGCGCTGCGGCAAGCCGTTCGGCACGCTCAAGGCGGTGGAGGCGATGCTGGGCAAGCTGTCCGGCCACGCCATGTTCCAGGGCGCGGCGCTGGAGCGCCTGAAGATGTGTTCCGACTGCCGGGTGATCGACATCTACTCGGCCCAAGACGAAGCCAAGATCTCCGATGTCCGCTGACTTGCTGCCGGCCAGCTCCGCGCTGGATGAGGAAACCGCCCGGGCCGAGATCTACGGCCTTCTCGCACAGCTCTACTACGCGGCGCCGCCGCCGGAGCTGCTGGCCGCGCTGCGGGTGGCGGTGACCGAGGCGCCCGCGCCCGGCGGCTTCCTGGAGGAGCCGTGGCGCGAGCTGGTGGGCGCGGCGCGCGCGCAGTCCGATGCGCAGGTCGCTTCGGAGTACGACGCGCTTTTTGGCGGCGTCGGCAAGCCCGACGTCTACCTGTTCGGATCGCACTACCTCAGCGGCTTCCTCAACGAGAGGCCGCTGGCGCAGTTGCGTGACGACCTGATCGAGCTGGGCCTGACGCGCGACGAGGCCATGGCGGACACCGAAGACCACATCGCCTACCTGTGCGAGGTGATGCGCTACCTGATCGCCGGCGACGACGTCGCGGTGGCCAACCTCACCCGGCAGCGCGAGTTCTTCAGCCGCCACCTGCAGCCCTGGGCGGCTGCGATGTCCGAGGCCATCACCGGTCATCCCGACGCGCGCTTCTACCGCGCGCTGGCGCACTTCACGCAGGCCTTCTTCAGCGTGGAGCAGCAGGGGTTCGACCTCCTCCCGTGAGTGGCGCGCGACATTGGGGTTTTTCCCAATGGAACGCTTGGACAGCAAGGCCTGGTGCGGCGTACGCTGCACCTGCACGAGCAAACCTTTCGGTTGAGGCATTTCCCCTGTCCCCCTTGCCTCCGCGATTGGATATGCTCCGCCGTGCATAAGCATGCCAACATGACATGCACAGTCCAAGGAGACAGCAATGAGCCAGTCCCAGAGCAAGCTATCCCGCAGGACCCTGTTCGGCGCGGCCGCCACCACCGGCGCCGTGGCCGCGGTCGCCAGCCTGCTGCCCTCGCAGCCGGCCGAGCCCGAAGCGGTGACCGAGAAGCGTCCGGAGCCCCCCACCCGTGGCGGCGGCTACCAGCTCTCCGAGCACGTCAAGCAGTACTACCAGACCACCCGCGTTTAACCCGTCCTCCGGGAGCCTTTCCATGTTGCTGACCAAGAAGCAGGGTGCCGCCCAGGGCGGCGCGCGCGCGCTCGGCGAATCGCGTTCGCCTTTCATCCACAGCCTCCAGCGCGGCCTTTCGCACGCGCTGCCCACCATGGACCGCCGCGCCTTCCTGCGCCGCTCGGGCCTGGGCGTGGGCGTGGGCATCGCCGCGGGCAGTCTGACGCTGGTGAAGAAAGCCCGTGCGGCCTCGGCCAACGGGCCGGCCGTGGGCGCCGGCAAGATCGAGGTCAAGCGCACGGTCTGCACCCACTGCTCGGTGGGTTGCGCGATCGACGCCGTGGTCGAGAACGGCGTCTGGGTCCGCCAGGAGCCGGTGTTCGACTCGCCGATCAACCTGGGCGCGCACTGCGCCAAGGGCGCGGCCATCCGCGAACACGGCCACGGCGAGTTCCGCCTGCGCTACCCGATGAAGCTGGTGGACGGCAAGTACACCCGCATCGGCTGGGACCAGGCGCTCAACGAGATCAGCGCCAAGCTGATGGAACTGCGCAAGGCCAGCGGCCCCGAGGCGGTGTACTGGATCGGCTCGTCCAAGCACAGCAACGAGCAGGCCTACCTGATGCGCAAGTTCGTGAGCCTCTGGGGCAGCAACAACTGCGACCACCAGGCCCGCATCTGCCACTCCACCACCGTGTCCGGCGTCGCCAACACGTGGGGCTATGGCGCGATGACGAACTCGTACAACGACATGCAGAACAGCAAGTGCGCGTTGTACATCGGCTCCAACGCCGCCGAGGCGCACCCGGTCTCCATGCTGCACATGCTGCACGCCAAGGAGACCGGCACCAAGATGATCGTGGTCGATCCGCGCTTCACCCGCACCGCGGCCAAGGCCGACGAGTACGTGCGCATCCGCTCCGGCTCCGACATCCCCTTCCTGTTCGGCCTCTTGCACCACATCTTCAAGAACGGCTGGGAAGACAAGAAGTACATCAACGACCGCGTCTACGGCATGGACAAGGTCCGCGAGGAAGTGCTGGCCAAGTGGACGCCCGACAAGGTCGAGGAAGCCTGCGGCGTGCCCGAGGCCCAGATGGCCAAGGTCGCCGAGATGATGGCCAAGAACCGGCCTTCCACGCTGGTGTGGTGCATGGGCCAGACCCAGCACTCGATCGGCAACGCGATGGTGCGCGCCTCCTGCCTGGTGCAGCTGGCGCTGGGCAACGTGGGGGTTTCCGGCGGCGGCGCCAACATCTTCCGCGGCCATGACAACGTGCAGGGCGCCACCGACATCGGCCCGAACCCGGATTCGCTGCCCGGCTACTACGGCATCGCCGAAGGCGCCTGGCGCCACTACGCCAAGGTCTGGGGCGTCGACTACGACTGGATCAAGGCGCGCTTCGCCAGCCCGGCCATGATGACCAAGCCCGGCATCACGGTGTCGCGCTGGATCGATGGCGTGCTGGAGAAGAACGAGGTCATCGACCAGGACCCGAACCTTCGCGCGGTCATCTACTGGGGCCACGCGCCGAACTCGCAGACCCGTGGCGCCGAGATGAAGAAGGCCATGGACATGCTGGACCTGCTGGTCGTGGTGGACCCGTACCCGTCCGCCACCGCCGCGATGGCCGCGATGCCCGGCGATCCCAAGGACCTCAATCCGAACCGCGCCGTGTACCTGCTGCCGGCGGCCACGCAGTTCGAGACCAGCGGCTCCTGCACCGCGTCCAACCGGTCGCTGCAGTGGCGCGAGAAGGTGATCGAGCCGCTGTGGGAGAGCCGCAGCGACCACATGATCATGTACCAGTTCGCCGAGAAGCTCGGCTTCGGCAAGGAACTGGTCAAGAACTACAAGATGCAGAAGGTCAAGGGGATGGACGAACCCCTGCCCGAGGACATCCTGCGCGAGGTCAACCAGTCCAACTGGACCATCGGCTACACCGGCCAGAGCCCCGAGCGGCTCAAGGCCCACATGAAGCTGATGCAGCACTTCGACGTCAAGACGCTCAAGGCCAAGACCAGCGTCAAGGACCCGGCCACCGGCTACGACATCGAGGGCGACTACTTCGGCCTGCCGTGGCCCTGCTTCGGCACCCCGGAACTCAAGCACCCGGGCAGCCCGAACCTGTACGACACCAGCAAGCACGTGATGGAAGGCGGTGGCAACTTCCGCGCCAACTTCGGCGTGGAGCGCGACGGCGTCAACCTGCTGGCCGAGGACGGTTCGCACTCGGTGGGCAGCGACATCACCACCGGCTACCCGGAGATCGACCACGTCCTGGTCAAGAAGCTGGGCTGGTGGGATGAACTCACGCCGACCGAGAAGGCCGCGGCCGAAGGCAAGAACTGGAAGACCGACCTGTCGGGCGGCCTGATCCGGATCGCCATGAAGAACCACGGCGTCCATCCCTTCGGCAACGCCAAGGCGCGCGCGGTGGTCTGGAACTTCCCGGATCCGATCCCGCAGCACCGCGAGCCGATCTACAGCACGCGGCCCGACCTGGTGGCCAAGTACCCGTCGCACGACGACAAGAAGGCCTTCTGGCGCCTGCCCACGCTGTACAAGACGCTGCAGCAGAAGAACGTCCAGGACAAGGTGCACGAGAAGTTCCCGCTGATCCTCACCTCCGGCCGGCTGGTCGAGTACGAGGGCGGCGGCGAGGAAACCCGTTCCAACCCCTGGCTGGCCGAACTGCAGCAGGAAGCCTTCGTCGAGATCAACCCGAAGGCGGCCGCGGCCCGCAACATCCGCAACGGCGACCGTGTGTGGCTGCTCAGCCCCACGGGCGCACGGCTGAACGTGCAGGCGCTGGTCACCGAACGCGTGGGCCCGGACACGTGCTGGATGCCTTTCCACTTCTCGGGTCGCTGGCAGGGGGCCGACATGCTCCCCTACTACCCGAACGGCGCCGCGCCGGTCGTGCGGGGCGAGGCGGTCAACACCGCCACGACCTACGGCTACGACAGCGTCACGATGATGCAAGAGACCAAGACCACGATCTGCCAGATCGAGCGGGCTGCCTGAGGAGACGACCATGGCAAGAATGAAGTTCATCTGCGACTCGGAGCGCTGCATCGAGTGCAACGGCTGCGTCACCGCGTGCAAGAACGAGCATGAGGTGCCCTGGGGCGTCAACCGCCGCCGGGTGGTGACGCTGAACGACGGCGTGCCCGGCGAGCGCTCGGTGTCGGTGGCGTGCATGCACTGCTCCGACGCGCCCTGCATGGCGGTCTGCCCCGTCAACTGCTTCTACCGCACCGAAGAGGGCGTGGTGCTGCACGACAAGGACACCTGCATCGGCTGCGGCTACTGCAGCTATGCCTGCCCGTTCGGCGCGCCGCAGTTCCCGGCGGCCGGCACCTTCGGCGTGCGCGGCAAGATGGACAAGTGCACCTTCTGCGCCGGCGGCCCGGAGGAGCATGGTTCCCAGGCCGAGTTCGAGAAGTACGGTCGCAACCGCCTGGCCGAAGGCAAGCTGCCGGCCTGCGCCGAGATGTGCTCCACCAAGGCCCTGCTCGCCGGCGACGGCGACGTGGTGGCCGACATCTTCCGCAACCGCGTGCTCAAGCGCGGCAAGGGCGCCGAAGTCTGGGGCTGGGGCACCGCCTACGGTTCGCGCCAGGGCGGCCAACCGCAAGGACAGAAATCGTGATGCGCGCGCTCCTCACCCTCGCCGCCGTGCTGGGCCTCGCCGCTTGCGGCGAGGATCCCCAGGTCGCCAACCGTGTGAAGCAGGACGCCGCTTCGTTCCAGGGCACCGGCAAGGCCGCGCCCTACATGGCCAACGGCTGGAAGGCCGGCGACCGCACCAGCTGGGAGCAGCAGCTCAAGACCCGTACCCAACAGGGGCAGAACGACTATGCCAAGGTCAACTGAGCTGCTGGCGTCGGCGCTGATCGCGCTGGCCGCGTTCTCGGCAGCTCCCGCGGCGTTGGCGCAAGCGCCGGCGCAGCAGGGCCAGAGCGCGTCGTCGCAACCGTCCAAGGCCATCGACGATCCCGCACCGGGCCAGTCGCCCGGCGGCATCCAGGGCCAGAACATCTTCGACGTCAAGCCCGAGGTCAAGCGGGACGCGTCGAACGATCCGGGCTACATGGACCAGACCAACGGCCAGCGCAATGCGGTGCAGCCGGGCAACAACTCGCCGATGTGGCGTGACGTGCAGCGCGGCATGGCGGGCTACTCCAGCCTGCCCCGCAGCCAGGCGCCGGAAGCCGGCGTGCTGATCCAGGCGCCGGTGCAGTACCCCGGCTCGCGCCTCACCACCGCCGGCGAAGCCTGGCGGCAGGTGCGCAACAACTGGATCATTCCGTACGGCGGCGCGCTGGTGGTGATCACCATCGTCGCCCTGCTGATCTTCTGGTTCACGCGCGGCATGATCGGCCACAACGAAGCCGTCGGCGGCGGCGGCCGGCGCATCGAGCGTTTCACGCCTTTCGAGCGAGCGGCGCACTGGACGAACGCCATCGCGTTCGTGGTGCTCGGCCTCTCGGGCATCGTGATGGCGTTCGGCAAGTTCTTTCTCTTGCCCATCATGGGTGGCACGCTGTTCGGGTACTTCACCTACCTGCTGAAAAACCTGCACAACTTCTTCGGTCCCCTGTTCGCGGTGTCGCTGCTGATCGTGATCATCACGTTCATCAAGGACGAATTCCCGCGCAAGGGCGACCTGGCCTGGCTGGCGAAGTTCGGCGGCGTGTTCAGCAAGTCCGGCGAGGAGCCGCCGACGCACCGGTTCAACGCCGGCGAGAAGGTGGTGTTCTGGGCCGCCGTGGTCGTGCTCGGTCTGGTCGTCGTGGGCTCCGGGCTGGTGCTCGACAAGCTGGTCCCGTCGATCGACTACGTGCGCAGCACCATGCAGCAGGCGCACATGATCCACGCCGTGGCCGCAGTGTTGATGGTCTGCCTGATCGGCTTCCATATCTACCTGGGAACGCTCGGTGTCCGCGGCGCCTACGGCGCCATGCGCCATGGCTACGTGGACGAGGCGTGGGCGCGCGAGCACCACGGCTACTGGCTCGACGACATCGAGGCCGGCAAGATCCCCGCGCAGCGCAGCACGCCCCCAGGCACGCCGCTTCCCGGCGAGCCGGTCCGCACCGTCTAAAGAGGCCAGAAGACCCATGAAGAAACGCCTGCTCCCCCTCCTGTTGATCTCCGCGTTCGGCGCCACCGCGCAGGCCAAGCTGCCCGCGCCCGCGCTTGACGACGCCGCCAAGGCCAAGGCCGCCGAGACCACGGCCCGCGCGGCCTGGCAGGCCAAGGTCGAGGGCTACCAGCTGTGCAAGTCGCAGGACAAGATCGCCGCCCGATTCAAGGGATTGGGCAAGGCGGGCGACGCCGCGGTCACGCCGGTGGTCGCCAAGGCCGCCTCCGCGCCTGCTCCGGCAGCGTCTGCCACCGTGGCCGCGGCTTCCGCGCCGGCCGCAAGCGCCTCCGCGCCGGGAACCCCCGTGACGGCGGCTTCCCCGCCGGCGCCCTGCACCGATCCCGGCCCGTTCGCCTACAACGCGCCCCAGCAGAAGCCGCTGGAGTCGTCCGGCGCGCACTCGCCGACCGGCACCGCCAGCGGCCCGCCCAGCGTGCGCGCCGAGTCGTCGCAGATGGCCCCGGTCAAGCCCCTGACGGCGCCCTCCGGCGGCGCCTCGGCCCCGGCGGCCGGCAAGAAGTCCTGATCCCCGCGCGGTTCCTCGCCGCGCGTAGACTGCCGCGATGCTGCCGCGGTTGACCCAGGCGCGCGCGCCGCTCACGCGCGAGGTGGACGTGCTCGACGAGCACGGCCGGCCCCAGCGCATCTCCATCCCGGCCGAGCGCGACCTCACCGTCTACGTCGACAAGCGCGAGCTGGTCACGCTGATGACGCTGGGCGCGCACCCCGAATGGCTGGTGCTCGGCTACCTGCGCAACCAGCGCCTGGTGCGATCGGTCGAGGAAGTCGAGTCCGTCAGCGTCGATTGGGAAGTCTCCAGCGCGGCCGTCAAGACGCGCTCGGGCATCGACCAGATCGAGGAGCGCACCTCCCGCCGGGTGGTCACCACCGGCTGCGGCCAGGGCAGCGTCTTCGGCGCGCTGATGGACGATGTCGCCTCGCTGCGCCTTCCCCCCGCCGTCCTCGACCAGGCAACGCTCTACGCCATCCTCGAAGCGATCCGCCGCCAGGAAAGCACCTACAAGTCGGCCGGCTCGGTGCACGGCTGCGCGCTCTTCCGCGGCGCCCAGATGCTGCTCTTCGTCGAAGACGTCGGACGCCACAATGCCATCGACACCATCGCCGGCTGGATGTGGATGAACGGCCTGGCCGCCGAGCAGGCCCGGGAGGACCAGCCCTTCGTGTTCTACACGACCGGCCGGCTGACGAGCGAGATGGTCATCAAGTCCGCGCAGATGGGCGTGTCCATCGTGGTCTCCCGCAGCGGCACCACGCAGATGGGCCAGGAGATCGCGCAGCAGCTGGGCCTGTGCACGGTCGGACGCGCGCTCAACCGCCGCTTCATCTGCTACACGGGCTCGGATCGCCTGCGCTGGCAGCCCGAGCTGGCCACCGCACCCGCCTGATCCGCAACGCGAAGGTCAGTGCGCCGAGGCGTGCGGCCCCTCCCCGCCCAGCAGGTAGTAGCCACGCGAGGTGGGCTGCGTGTTCCACTGCCTCATCCGCCAGTCCTCGTAGTCGGTGGTGACCCGGGCGAGGAAAGAGGGGAGCTTGTCGTAGAGGTGGACCGAGATGCGCGGCAGGCGCATCAGGTCGTCGCCCGCGCGGGTGCGTGAACTCACGATCGCCGTCGCGGTGGCGTAGCCGGCCTGGCGAACCATGTCCGCGTGTTCGGCGCGGTGCTCGCCGTAGGGGTAGCAGAAGCTGCGCACCTCGATGCCCAGCAGTTGCTCCAGGTCGTGCTTGCTGCCGGCGATCTCCTCGCGCGCGACCACCTCGTCGGTCGCGCAGAGGTTCACGTGGTTGCGCGTGTGCGCGCCGATCTCCATGCCGGCGTCCAGCCAGGTGCGCAGGTCGTCCACGTCCATCAGCGGGACCGCGGGCGCGCCCACGGGATGGTCCCAGGCATTGGTGCCGCCGACCTGCCCGCTGACGATGAAGGCCGTGGCGGTGAAGCCCAGCTCGCGCAGCACCGGCAGCGCGTTCTCCAGGTTGTTCAGGTAGCCGTCGTCGAGCGTGATGCCGAACACCTTGCCGGTCTTCTCACCGTGCAGGTAGGGCTCCAGGTCGCGCATGGACAACCCCTGCCAGCCCAGCAGCTTCAGCGTGCGCAGCTGCAGCGCGAATCGCCAGGGCGGCAACACGAGCGACCGCACCGGCGTGCCTCGCCGGGGCGGCGTGGCGGTCTGGTGGTACGAAAGCACGGCGACCGGGCACGACGGTCGTGCTGTGGCTCCCCGGGTCTGTCTCACTTCGTTCTGCATGGCCGTGCTGCCTTCTAGCTGTGCCGTGACCAACATCATCCGGCAGCAATGGATGAACTTTGTAGGAGCCAAGCCCGTGCCCCTGTAGTCCCCGCAACAGGTAGTCCGTCCGAGCCACTCTCTCACACACACAACTCAAGGCGGCCATGCAAACATCCCTGCAACAGGACGCAACCTGCGCGTCCAGGGAAGGTGCATGCAGTCAATGGGCGTGGAAGTTTGGACGGCGCAGCCGCAACGGCTGGGGTGTGATGCCTGCGCCGACCTCGCGGCCGTCCTCGATGCGGACGAGCGCGAGCGTGCCTCGCGCCTGCAGTTCGAGGCGGACCGCCGCGCCTTCCTGGTGTCGCACGCCATGCGCCGGATCGCGCTGGGGCTCGTGCTGGCCACCGACCCGCACGAACTGCGCTTCACCCTCGGCGCCCAGGGCCAGCCCATCCTGCTGCACGCGAATGCCGCCGGGCTTTCGTTCAGCCTTTCGCGCAGCCGCGACATGGTGGCGTTCGCGCTTTGCGCGGGCGGGCCGGTGGGCATCGACGTCGAGGCCGTGAGGGATGGCGTGGATGTCTCGCTGCTGGCGCCCTACATGGAGCTGCCGGGCGCGCACGAGGGCAGCGGGCTGGAGGATTTCTACGTGCGCTGGACGGCGCTCGAGGCCTACTGGAAGGCGCAGGGCCTGGGCCTGTCGAGGACCCACCCGCGCATCGCTCTGCACGACGTCGGCGACAGCAGCATGGAAGTGCGCATCGGTGGCGCGCGGCGGCCTTCGGGCCTGTTCGCCGTGCGGCTTCCCGCGCCGGCGACCCATGTGCTCAGCGTGGTCTGCCGCAAGGTGGACAGCGTGCGGATCGTCGAGCTCGAGAAGCTCGCGCCCCCGCCGGCGGCCGGCCCCGACCGGGCCTTCGCGGGCAGCAATGACGGCTCCTGCCTGGCGGCGGGCGCCCCAAGAATTTTCAGTTCGTGAACGTGTGAAGGCAGGACAAGGATGGTGACGACAAGCGCGGTGTTCGTGGGGGACGGCAGCCTGCTGGTGCAGTGCGCCGACGCGTTCCGCAGGGCGGGGCATGGCATCGTGGCGGTGGTGTCCGCCAGTCCGGCCAACCTGGAGTGGGCGGCGGCAGAAGGCCTGCCGGCGATCCGGATGGAAGGGGACTGGGGCGCGCGGCTCGACGGCCTGCGCTTCGACTACCTCTTCAGCGTGGCCAACCTGCGGCTGCTGCCGCAGGACGTGCTGGACCGCGCATCGCGGATGGCCATCAACTTCCACGACGCGCTGCTGCCGCGCTACGCGGGCCTGAACGCCACCTGCTGGGCGCTGATGGCGCAGGAGCCGGTGCACGGCATCACCTGGCACGAGATGACGGCGCGCGCCGATGCGGGCCGCATCGTGCGCCAGGCCTCGTTCGAGGTGTCGCCCAACGAGACCGCGCTCAGCCTCAACGCCAAGTGCTACGAAGCGGGCCTGGCCACCTTCGAGCAGATCGCGCAGGACCTCGCCCACGGCGACCTCGCGCTCACCGCGCAGCACGGCGAACGCCAGTACTTCGGCCGGCACAAGCGGCCGCAGGCGCTCGCCACGCTGGACTTCGCGCGGCCGGCGCAGGAGCTGGTGGCCCTGGTGCGCGCGCTGGACTTCGGCACGTACGCCAACCCGCTGGGCCGGCCCAAGATTTTCGACGGCTCCAACGTGCTGCTGGTGCGCGGCGCGCAGGTGACGCCCTCCACCGGCAGCGACGCCCCGGGCACGGTGCTCGCCGTGGACGGCGACACCCTGCGCGTGGCCGCGGTCGATGGCGAACTCACGCTGACCGGCTGCACGGACCTGGAAGGCCACGCCGGCGCGCATGGTGTCCGGCCCGGCACCGTGCTGCAGATGCCTCCGGCTGACGCCCAGCACCGCCTGGCCGACCGCGGCGAGCAGATCGCCAGGGGCGAGCAGCACTGGAGCGAAGCGCTGCACACCGTCGCGCCGGTCGAGCTGCCGTACCCGCGCCGCAGCGGCGGCGATGCGGCCCCGCCGCTTCGCTATGCCCTGGGCAGCGCCCCGCACGGCGCAACCACCGTCGCCGCGTTCCAGGCCTGGCTCTCCGCGCTGACCGGCCAGGAGCGCGTCTCGGTGCTCTACACCGACACCGCGCTGGCCGACCAGTGCCTGGGCCTGCAACCCTGGCTGGGGGCCTGGGTGCCGCTCACCACCGAGAACGCGCCGCAGTCCACGACGCTCGAAGCCGCCGGCCGTGCCGAGGCGCTGGTCGCCCGCACGCGCGCCGCCGGCGCGATGACGCGCGACCTGCCGCTTCGACTGGGCGAGCGCCATTCGCCGATGCCCGCGCTGGCCAAGGTCGCCCTGGGCCTGGCCCGCGTCCAGCCGCCCGCGGGCTGCGAGCTGCTCCTCACGCTCGACGCCTCCGGCCACGGCCTGGAGCTGGTGGTCGACGGATCGGTGTTCGGCGCCGGCACCGGCCTCGCGATGGCCACGCACCTGGACGCCTGGCTGAGGGCCTTCGCGCAATCCAGCGGCACGCTGGCGCAACTGCCGCTGTTGCCCGCCGCGGAGCAGAAGGCGATCGACCAGCTGAACGCCACCACCGTCCCCTTCGACGAGAAGGGCGCGGTCGACCAGGCCATCGTCGCCCAGCTCCTGCGCACGCCCGACCAGCTGGCCGTCACCACCGGCCCCGAGAGCCTGAGCTGCCGCGAACTGCACGAGCAGTCCACCGCGCTCGCGCACCGCCTGGTCGCACGCGGCGTCAAGCCCGGCGACATCGTCGGCCTATGCCTGCCGCGCGCGCCGCAGCTGCTGGTGGCGGTGCTCGGCGTGATGAAGGCCGGCGCGGCCTACCTGCCGCTGGACCCCGAGTACCCGCGCGACCGCCTGCAGTTCATGGTGGAGGATTCGCGTGCGCCGGTGGTGCTGGTGAGCGCGGCCACGGCCACGTCGCTGGAGCTGGAGGCCTCGCGCCAGATGCGCATCGACGACGGCGCCACCGCGCCCGCCGCCGGCGAGCTGCCCGCGCCCGATGCGCACCGCCCCGCCTACGTGATCTACACCTCGGGCTCCACCGGCAAGCCCAAGGGCGTGGTGGTCACCCACCGCAACGTGCTGAACTTCTTCGCCGGCATGGACGAGCGCGTGCCGCGCGATCCCGGCGCGCGCTGGCTGGCCGTCACCAGCCTGTCGTTCGACATCTCGGTGCTGGAGCTGTACTGGACCCTGGCCCGCGGCGTCACCGTGGTCCTGCATTCGGACACCGCGGCGGCGCCCACCACGGCGCCCGAGTTCAGCCTGTTCTACTTCGCCAGCGACGACTCGCGCGACCCGCGCCAGCACTACGAGCTGCTGATGGAAGGCGCCAAGTTCGCCGACCGCGAGGGCTTCACTGCCGTCTGGACGCCGGAGCGCCACTTCCACGCCTTCGGCGGCCTGTACCCCAACCCGGTGGTCACCAGCGCCGCCATCGCCGGCGTCACCTCGCGCGTGCAGATCCGCGCCGGCAGCTGCGTGATCCCGCTGCACCACCCGGTGCGCGTGGCCGAGGACTGGGCCTTCGTCGACAACATCTCCAACGGCCGCGTCGGCATCTCCTTCGCGTCCGGCTGGCAGCCCAACGACTTCATCCTCATGCCCGACGCTTTCGCCAAGCGCCAGGACGAGATGGTGGCCCGCATGGAGATCGTGCGGAAGCTCTGGCGCGGCGAGGCCGTGGCCTTCCCCGGCCCCAACGGCAACCTGGTCGAGACGCGCACGCTGCCGCGCCCGGTGCAAAAGGAGATCCCGGTGTGGATCACCGCCGCCGGCAACCCCAAGACCTTCGAGCAGGCCGGCACGCTGGGCTGCCGCCTGCTGACCCACCTGCTGGGGCAGAAGGTGGAGGACGTCGCCGAGAAGCTGCAGATCTACCGCGCGGCCTGGCTCAAGGCCGGCCATCCGGGCAACGGCCACGTCACGCTGATGCTGCACACCTTCGTCGGCGCCGACGAGGAGGCCACGCGCGAGACCGCGCGCGAGCCGATGAAGAAGTACCTGCGCAGCTCGGTCGACCTGATCAAGAAGGCCGCCTGGTCCTTCCCCACCTTCGTCGAGCGCGGCGCCGCCGCCGGCAAGACCCCGCAGGAAGTAATGGAGGCGGCCCCCCTCTCCGACGAGGAGATGGACGCCCTGCTGGACCACGCGTTCAACCGCTACTACGGCACCAGCGCGCTGATCGGCACGCCCGAACGCTGCCTGGAGCTGGTGGACAAGGTGCAGGCGGCCGGCGTGGACGAGATCGCCTGCCTGATCGACTTCGGCATCGCGCCGGCCACCGTGATCGAGCACCTGCGCGATCTCAAGGGCCTGATGGAAGCGTCGCGCGCGCCGCGCCAGAGCGCCCGCCGCGTGTCGGTGGCCGAGCAGGTGCTGCAGCACGGCGTGACCCACCTGCAGTGCACGCCCTCGATGGCCGCCATGCTGCTGGCCGACGCGCCCGGCCGCGCGGCGCTGTCGAAGCTGCAGGCCCTGATGGTCGGCGGCGAGGCGCTGCCGCTGGAGATGGCGACGCAGCTGCGCGCGCTGGTGCCCGGCGCGCTGCTCAACATGTACGGCCCGACCGAGACCACGGTCTGGTCCACCACCTGCAACCTGCAGAGCATCGACGGCTACGTGCCGCTGGGCCAGCCGATCGCCAACACGCAGCTGTCGATCCGCACGCCGTGGGGCGCGGAGTGCCCGGCGCTGGTGCCCGGCGAGCTGCTGATCGGCGGCGACGGCGTCACCGACGGCTACCTGCACCGGCCCGAGCTGAACGCCGAGCGCTTCGTCGCCGACACAGCCGACCCGGCGCAGCGCTGGTACCGCACCGGCGACCTGGTGCGGCGCCTGCCCGACGGCGCGATCGAGTTCCTTGGCCGCATCGACCACCAGGTGAAGATCCGCGGCCACCGCATCGAGCTGGGCGAGATCGAGAGCGTGCTGATGCGCCAGGACGGCGTGAAGCAGGCCGTGGTGGTCGCGCGCACCGACACCGCCGGCCAGAAATTCCTCGCCGGCTACGTGACCGCCAAGCCCGGCGCGACCCTGCAAGGCGCGAAGCTGCGCGAGGCCGTGGCGCAGGCGCTGCCCGAGATCATGGTGCCCGCGGCGGTGCTGGTGCTGCCCGCGCTGCCGATGACGCCCAACGGCAAGGTCGACCGCAAGCTGCTGCCCGATCCGCGGCTGGCCGGCGAGGCCAAGCCGGGGGGCGCGCCGCCGGCCGCCACGCCCGATAACCCGCTGGAGACCACCATCGCCGGCATCTGGCAGGACGTGCTGGGGCTGGAGTCGGTGGGCACCACCGAGAACTTCTTCGACCTGGGCGGCCATTCGCTGCTGGTGGTGCAGGTGCAGCGGCGCCTGCGCGAGGCCACCGGCCAGGAGGTCGCCATCACCGACATGTTCCGCCTGCCCACCATCCGGGCGCTGGCGGCCCACCTGGGCGGCGGAGCGGCTTCCACCGCCGTGGCCCAGGGGCAGAGCCGGGCGCAGGCCCGCCGCATGCTGCGCAACCGCAACCTTGCGCAGCCGACGGTGTAAGAGGAGCCTATGACCGACAACGACCCGCAAGGCATCGAACCCGGTTGCATCGCCATCGTCGGCATGGCGGGGCGTTTCCCCGCCGCGCGCACGCCCGCCGAGCTGTGGAAGCTCCTGGCCGGCGGCCGCGAGGCCACGCAGTGGCTCACCGACGAGGAGCTGCGCGCCGCCGGCGTCAGCGACGAGGAGCTGAACGATCCCAACTACGTCAAGGCCAGCCTGGTGCTGCCCGACATGGAGATGTTCGACGCCGAGTTCTTCGGCTTCTCCAAGCGCGACGCCGCCATCCTGGACCCGCAGCACCGCCAGTTGACCGAAAGCGCCTGGGAGGCGCTGGAGGACGCGGGCCATCCGCCGGAGAAGTTCGAGGGCGCCATCGGCGTGTTCGCCGGCTGCGGCATGCAGGCCTACCTGCCGTACAACCTGCTCACCAACCCCGAGCTGAAGAAGTCGGTCGGACTGTTCCTGCTGCGGCACACCGGCAACGACAAGGACTTCCTGTCCACCCGCATCTCCTACCTGCTGGACCTCAAGGGGCCGAGCCTGGGCATCCAGACCGCCTGCTCCACCTCGCTGGTGGCCGTGCACGTGGCGGCCCAGAGCCTGCTGGCCGGCGAGTGCGACATGGCGCTGGCCGGCGCGTCCAGCATCGAGCTGCCGCACCGGCACGGCTACCGCTTCGCCGAAGGCGAGATCCTCTCGCCCGACGGCCACTGCCGCGCCTTCGACGAGAACGCCGCCGGCACGCTGTTCGGCAGCGGCGCCGCCATGGTGGTGCTGCGCCGGCTGGAAGACGCGCTGCGCGACCGCGACAACATCTACGCCGTCATCCGCGGCTCGGCCGTCAACAACGACGGCTCGCAGAAGGCCGGCTACCTGGCGCCCAGCGTGGACGGCCAGGCGCGCGCCGCCGTCGAGGCGCTGGCCGTGGCCAACGTCGAGCCCGGCAGCGTGCAGTACATCGAGGCGCACGGCACCGGCACGCCGGTAGGCGACCCGATCGAGATCGCCGCGCTCACGCAGGCCTATGGCGAGGGCGGCCGGGGCTTTTGCGGCATCGGCTCGGTCAAGACCAACATCGGCCACCTCGACACCGCCGCCGGCGTGGCGTCGCTGATGAAGGTGTCGCTGGCGATGCGCAACGAGCTGCTCCCGCCGTCGCTCAACTTCAGCCGCCCCAACAGCCGCTTCGAGATGGACAAGACGCCGTTCCGCGTCGTGGACCAGCCCCGGCCCTGGCCCCGTGGCCCGAAGCCGCGCCGCGCTGCCGTCAACTCGCTGGGCGTGGGCGGCACCAATGCGCACGTCATCGTCGAGGAGCCGCCGCGCATCGTGTCGCAGGCGCCCGCGCAGCAGCCCTGGCAGGTGCTCACGCTGTCGGCCCGCACGCCGGCTTCGCTGGAGCGGCTCAAGGCCAAGTGGAGCGACTTCCTGGCCCAGCGGCCGGCCGACTTCAGCCTGTTCGATGCGGCCTTCACGCTGCAGGAAGGCCGCCGCGCCTTCCCGCACCGCTGCGCCGTCGTGGCGCAGGATGTCGAAGGCCTGGCCGCCGCCCTGGACACGCGCAACCATGCGCGCGTCGCCGTAGGCAAGGCGGGCAGCAACGCACCCGGGGTGGTGATGATGTTCCCCGGCGGCGGCGCCAGCTACCCCGGCGCCGGCCGCGAGCTGCTCACCCAGCCGGCCTTCCGCGCCGCGGTGGACGAGTGCTTCCGCCGCATGCCCGCCGATGCGCCGGCCGACCTGCGCGCCCTGATGTTCGAGCGC
The DNA here is from genome assembly GCF_001424545.1 of Ramlibacter sp. Leaf400. Taxonomy (GTDB): domain Bacteria; phylum Pseudomonadota; class Gammaproteobacteria; order Burkholderiales; family Burkholderiaceae_C; genus Ramlibacter. The sequence continues at coordinate 508,837 of NZ_LMQL01000012.1, forward strand.
GAGGCCGGCGACGCGGAAGCCGGCCGCCTGCTGGAGCAGCCGCGCTACAACATCCCCGCGCTGTTCGTGCTCGAGTACGCCATCGCCAAGCTGTGGGAGAGCTGGGGCGTGAAGCCCGCGGCCGTGATCGGCCACAGCGCGGGCGAGTACGCCGCCGCCGTGATCGCCGGCGTGATGAGCCTGCAGGACGCGCTCAAGGTGGTCGTGCTGCGCGGCCAGCTGTTCGAGCAGGTGCCCGCGGGCGCGATGCTGTCCGTCGACCTGTCGGAAGCCGAGCTGCGCCCGCTGATGCAGGGCCTGGAGCTGGACGTGGGCGTCATCAACGCGCCCGACCTGTGCATCGCCTCGGGCCCCGCCGCGTCCATCGACGAACTCGGCAAGCGCCTGGCCGCGCAGGGCCGCGAAGGCCGCCGGCTGCACATCAAGGTGGCCGCGCATTCGCGGCTGCTCGACGGCATCCTGGACAGCTTCCGGCAGGGCGTGGCCAGCATCCGCCTGTCGCCGCCGTCCATCCCCTTCATCTCCAACCTCAGCGGCGACTGGGCCGATGCCGCGCTGCTGTCCGACCCCGAGTACTGGGTGCGCCACCTGCGCCAGCCGGTGCGCTACGCCGCCGGCCTGGCCAAGGTGCTGGAGATGGGCGATGCCGTGCTGCTGGAAGTGGGCCCGGGCCAGGGCATGTGCGCGCTGGCGCGCCAGAACCTGCAGGGCCAGCAGCGCACCGTGCTGCCTTCGACCTGCAAGGCGCAGGAGCCCAACGCCGACCTGTCGCTGATGCTCACTTCGGCGGGCGCGCTGTGGACGCGCGGCCTCGCGCCCGACTGGGCCACGGTCCGCGGCGGCGGTTCGCCCCGCCGCATCTCGCTGCCGACCTACGCCTTCGACCACCAGCGCCACTGGATCGAGCCGGGCCGGATCACCCACGAGGAAACGCCGGCGCAGGACGCCGTGCCGGCCCAGTCGGTGCGCCGCCTGCCGCAGATGGACGACTGGTTCGGCGTTCCGCAATGGAGCCCGGCGCCGCTGCCGCACGTGCCCGCCGCGCAGCCCGGCCAGCAGTGGCTGGTGCTGGGTGGCCCCGACGCCACCACCGCGGGCGTGCTGCGCCGCATCGGCGAAGAGGGCGGCAAGGCCACGCTGGTGCGCCATGGCGAAGCCTTCGCCTCGGGGGCGGACGGCTACACGGTGGACGCGGCCGACGAGACGCAGTTCGAGCAGCTCTTCGCCGCGCTGGAACAGGCCGGCCGGGCGCCCGACCACGTCGTGCACCTCTGGTCGCTGGAGACCGGCGCCGAAGGGCAGGGCGGCGACGGCCTGCTGCTCGGCCAGGCACTGGCCTTCGACAGCCTGGTCCACGTGGCCAAGGTGCTGCAGGCTTTGGACATGCGCCAGGCGGTGCGGCTCACCGTGGTCACGGCGGGCGGGCAGGCGGTGAACGGCTCGAAGGTCGAGCACCCGGTGCGCAGCCTGGCCCTGGGGCCCTGCCGCGTGATCCCGCGCGAGGTGCCCAACGTGGGCACGGTGCTGGTGGACCTCGAGGTGGGCGATACCACTTCGGCGGCGATCTGCCGGGCCATCGTGAGCGAGAGCCTGGCGGGGCCGGGGGCGGACCTGGTGGCCTGGCGCGGGGGCTCGCGCTGGGTGGCGCAGCTGGTGAAGGCTTCCCGTCATCCCCGCGAAGGCGGGGAGCCGGCGACGGGGACCAGGGAAGCACTGGATTCCCGCCTTCGCGGGAATGACGGGAATGGGGTGCGGGCCTTCGACGGGAATGGGGCGCGGGCCCTTGAAGGGGCGCGGGCGCTCGTCCGCCAAGGCGGCGTCTACCTCCTCACCGGCGGCCTGGGCGACATCGCCCTGGAGCTCGCCTCCTTCCTGGCCACGCGCCATCAGGCCAAGCTGGCCCTGGTCAGCCGCCGCACGCTGCCCGAGCGCGCGGTCTGGCACGCGCTGGCCTCCAGCCGCGACGAAGGCGAGTCGGCGCGCCTGGTGCGTCGCCTGCTCGAACTCGAGGCAGCCGGCGCCCAGCTCGCCACCTACAGCGCCGACGTGGCCGATGCGGCCGCCATGGCGTCCGTGGTCGAGGACATGCGCCGCCGCTGGGGCGTGATCAACGGCGTGTTCCACGCGGCCGGCGCGCTGCAGGACGCGCCCATCGCCGCCAAGACCGGCGACGCCATCCGCAAGGTGATGTCGCCCAAGGCGGTCGGCGCCCAGGTGCTGCACGAGCTGCTGCCGCCCGGCCAGCTCGACGTGTTCGCGGTGTTCTCGTCCACCAGCGTCTACCTCGGCCCGCCCGGCCAGGTCGACTACGTGGCCGCCAATGCCTTCCTCGATGCACTGGCCGCGGCCCGGCCCGACGGGCTGGCCATCCACTGGGGCATCTGGGGCGACAAGGGCATGGCCGCGCGCGCCTACGGCCGCACGACCACCGCGCCTTCCCCGCAAGGCGGCCATCCGCTCTTGGGCGTGCGCCGCGACGGCGAGGGCGGCCCGGCCTTCGAGGCGACCTACTCGGCGCAGGACCTGTGGGTGCTGCGCGAGCACGCCGTGGCCGGCCGACCGGTGCTGCCCGGCACCGCCTACATCGAGATCGCGCGCGCCGCGATGGCGCAGCTGCACCCCGGCGCCGACGTGGAGATCCGCTCGCTCTCCTTCGAGGAGGCCATGGTCTTCGACGCCGGCGGCCGCCGCGAGGTGCGCATCGAGATGCAGCGCAGCGGCGAAGGCTACGAGTTCACCGTGCGCAGCCGTGCCGAGGCACGCGAGCCCTGGCAGGAGCACGCGCGCGCCAAGGTCCACAAGTTCAAGGGCACGCTGGCGCCCAACACCCAGCGCGCCGGCGGCACCTGGCGCGACGGCGAGCTGCCCCAGCAGGGCGTGGCCTTCGGTCCGCGCTGGCACAACATCGCGCGCATGCAGCTGGACGGCCGCCGCGGCGTGGCCGAGATGGCGCTGCCCGAGCGCTTCGCCGCCGACCTGCAGCCCTACGCGCTCCACCCGGCCGTGACCGACATCGCCGCCACGTTCGGCCTGCACCTGCTGGACGCCCAGCAGCGCCAGGCCAACCTGTTCGTGCCGCTGTCGGTGGACCGCATCCGCATCGTGGCGCCCTTGTCCCTGCGCAGCATCAGCCGCGCCGAACTCAAGGGCCCGCCGAAGGACCGCTTCGCCGCCTTCGACGTCAGCCTGCACACGCCCGAAGGCGCGCCCATCGCCACCTTCGAGGGCTTCAGCCTGCGCGGCGTCGACCCGCAGGCCATGTCGCGCCAGGCCGCGACCCACGCCCGCAAGGAGCCCAGCCTGGCCGAGGCCATGCTGGCCTGCGGCCTGCGGGCCGAGGAAGCGCCGGCGCTGTTCGAGCGCGTGCTGTCGGGCGGTGCGCGCGACGTGGTCGTGTCCTCCATCTCGCTGTCGGCCATCAAGCGTGCGATGAGCGACGCCGCGCCCAAGCCGCTGCCGCCGGTGGCGGCCTCGCGCGCACCGGCCGCCTCGGCCGCACTGCTCAACCCGGTGGAGGCGGTGATCGCCGAGGTCTGGCGCGAGCTGCTGGGCGTGGACGAGGTCGGCCGCGACGACGACTTCTTCGCGCTGGGCGGCCACTCGCTGGCGGCGGTGCGCCTGTTCGCCCGCATCCGCAAGCAGTGGAACGTGGACCTGCCGCTGGCCACGCTGTTCCAGGGCTCCACGCTGGCCGGGCTGGCCGCCATCGTGGCCGAGGCCGGCCACCTGGACACCAGCATGCCCAGCGCGCCGGCGCCGGCCGCCGCGCCCGCCTCCAACGTCATCCAGCTGCCGCGGGCCTGGTCGCCGCTGGTGGCGATCTGCCGCGGCGCGCCCGAGCGCCGCCCGTTGTTCTGCGTGCACGGCGCCGGCGGCAACGTGCTGAACTTCAAGGTGATCTCCGACCGGCTCGGCGCGCAGCAGCCCTTCTATGGCCTGCAGGCGCAGGGCGTGGACGGGCGGCTGCCGCCGCTGACCACCGTGGAGGCCATGGCCGCCCAGTACGTCGAGGCCATCCGCACGGTGGACCCGACCGGCCCGTACCGCCTGGCCGGCTATTCCGGCGGCGGGGTGATCGCGTACGAGATGGCGCAGCAGCTGCGGCGCGAAGGCCTGCCGGTCGAGACGATCCTGATGATCGACACGCTGGCGCCCGAGGCGGCGCGCCGCAAGGTGCCGCTGCTGCAGAAGATCTGGCTCAAGCGCCACTGGAACCTGGCCTTCCTGCTCGACCTGCCCAACCGGCGCCGCCGCGGCCACGAGATGCAGCGGCAGTACCAGGTGGCGATGGAGAAGGTGGCGCGCGGCGAGGCGCTGCCGCCCGAGCTGGCCGACTTCCACCTGTTCCGCAACTTCACCGACGCGCAGGAGCGCTACCAGCCCCAGCCCTACGACGGCGACATCGTGCTGCTGCGCGCGGCGATGGCCGAGACGGTGTACCTGTATGCCGGCCCCAAGCTCGGCTGGCACGAGAACGTGTCGGGCGAGATCCGCGTCACCGAGATCGGCGGTTCGCACTTCACGATGATGGCCGAGCCCGGCATCTCGGAAGTGATCGAAGCCTTCCGGCGCGAGCTGGCCCGGCTGGACGGCGAAGGGTCGGCGGGGCACGGCACGGGGGAAGGCCGGGCGGGCGTGCGGCCGGTGTCGCGGGGGCTGAGCCCGGTCGCCTGAAGGGCGGCCCTCGCCGGCCCTCATCCCGGCCTAAGCCATCCCTGCTAAGGTCGGTCGCCATGGAGACTTCTGCCTGGCGCCTGGGCTGGCGCACCCTGTGGCGTGACCTGCGCGCGGGCGAACTGCGCCTCTTGATCGTGGCGGTGACGCTGGCGGTGGCGGCGCTCACCGCCGTCGGCTTCTTCGCCGACCGGTTGAAGGGCGGCCTGGCCCGCGACGCGCGACAGCTGCTCGGTGGCGACGCGGTCGTCGCCAGCGACAACCCCACGCCCCAGGCCTTCATCGACCGCGCCCGCGCGCTCGGCCTGCAGGGCGTGACGACCGTCCTGTTCCCGACCATGGCGCGCGCGCCCGACGACAAGGGCGGCTCGGCGCGGCTGGTGTCGCTCAAGGCGGTGCAGCAGGGGTATCCGCTGCGTGGCGACCTGACCGTCGCCAGCGAGGCCGAAGCGCAGGGCCAGCGCACGCGCGAGGTGCCGGGCCGCGGCGAAGCCTGGGTCGACCGCCCCCTGCTGGAGGCACTGGACCTGGCGCCGGGCGACCGGCTGCTGCTGGGCGACACCAGCCTGCGCATCTCGCGCGTGGTGCTGCTGGAGCCGGACCGCGGCACGGGCTTCTCGACCTTCGCGCCGCGCGTGATGATCCACGAGGCCGACCTGCCGGCCACGCGCCTGATCCAGCCGGCCAGCCGCGTGGTCTACCGCTTCGCCGTCGCGGGCCCCGACCGCGCCGTCAAGACCTTCACCGAATTCGCCCGGACCCAGGCCACCCGCACCGACGTGCGCGGCGTGCGCGTGGAGTCGCTGGAAAGCGGCCGGCCCGAGATGCGCCAGACGCTGGACCGCGCCGAGAAATTCCTGAACCTGGTGGCGCTGCTGTCGGCGCTGCTCAGCGCGGTCGCGGTGGCGCTGGCCGCGCGCGGCTTCGCCGCCAGCCACCTGGACGACTGCGCCATGCTGCGCGTGCTGGGGCAGTCGCAGCGCAAGATCGCGACGGCCTACTCGGTGGAGTTCGGCCTGATCGGCCTGGCCGCCAGCGCGCTGGGCGTGGCGCTCGGCTTCGCGGTGCACTTCGTCTTCGTGCTGCTGCTGTCGGGGCTGGTGGAGACCTCGCTGCCGGCGGCCAGCCTGTGGCCGGTGGGCTTCGGCTTCGGCATGGGCCTGACATTGCTGTTCGCCTTCGGCCTGCCGCCGGTGCTGCAGCTGGCGCAGGTGCCGCCGCTGCGCGTGATCCGGCGCGACGTGGGCAACCTCAAGCCGGCCTCGGCGCTGGTGCTGGGCGTGGGCGTGGCGGGCTTCGCCACGCTGCTGCTGGCGGCCAGCAGCGACCTCAAGCTGGGCGGCATCGCGGTCGGCGGCTTCGCCGGCGCGGTGCTGCTGTTCGCGGCCCTGAGCTGGGTGGCGGTGAAGCTGCTGCGCATGTCGGTCAACGAGGCCACGGCGCCGCGCTGGCTGGTGCTGGCCACGCGCCAGCTGTCGGCCCGGCCGGTCTACGCCGTGGTGCAGGTGAGCTCGCTAGCCGTGGGCCTGCTCGCGCTGATGCTGCTGGTGCTGCTGCGCACCGACCTGGTGGCCAGCTGGCGCAAGGCCACGCCGCCGGACGCGCCCAACCGCTTCGTCATCAACGTGATGCCGGAACAGGGCGACGACTTCCAGGAGGCGCTGCGGGCCGGGGGCGTGCAGCGCTACGACTGGTACCCCATGATCCGCGGCCGGCTGGTGGCGGTGAACGGCCGCGTCGTCGGCCCCGACGACTACACCGAGGACCGCGCGCGGCGCCTGGTGGACCGTGAGTTCAACCTGTCGCACGCCGCCGCCGCGCCGCCGCACAACCAGGTGGTGGCCGGCCGCTGGGAGCCGGAGGAGGCCGGCGCGGTGAGCGTGGAGGAGGGGATCGCCGAGACGCTGGGCCTGAAGCTGGGCGACACGCTGCGCTTCGACATCGGCGGCGTCGCCAGCGAATCGAAGATCACCAGCCTGCGCAAGGTGGACTGGGGCTCGATGCGCGCCAACTTCTTCGTGATGTACCCGGTCAGCCGCATGCCCGACGTGCCGTCGACCTTCATGACCTCGTTCCGCGCGCCGGAGCGCAAGGGCTTCGACAGCGCGCTGGTGCGCCAATTCCCCAACATCACCAACGTGGACATGACCAGCACGCTCAACCAGGTGCAGGCCGTGCTGGACAAGGTGGTTCGCGCGGTGGAATTCCTGTTCGGCTTCACGCTCGCGGCCGGCGTGGTGGTGCTGTTCGCCGCCGTCACGGCCACGCGCGAGGAGCGGGCAAGGGAGTTCGCGATCATGCGCGCCGTGGGTGCGCGGGGTTCGCTGCTGCGGCAGGTGCAGCGCGCCGAACTCGCGGGTGTCGGGCTGCTGGCGGGCTTCCTGGCCAGCGTGGTCGCCGTCGCCGTCGGCTGGGGCCTGGCCCGCTTCGTGTTCGATTTCGCATGGACTGCTTCGCCGCTGGTGCCGGTGGCCGGCGCTCTGGCGGGCGCGGCGCTCGCGCTGGGCGCGGGGTGGTGGGGCCTGCGGGAAGTGCTGCGCCGGCCGGTGGTCGAGACCCTGCGACGCTCGGCGGAGTAGGCCGCGCGAAGAGGCCGCGGAAAGGCTAGTAGCGCGCGAGCGCCGGCAGGTCGTAGCCCCAGGCTTCGACCTCGTCCGGGAAGGGCATGCGGCTGTTGGCCGCGCAGCCCGACAGCGCGAGTGCGACGAGGCAGGCGGCGATCGATCGGATGTTCATGGTGCCAACGAGTCTCTGCCCATCGGGCGGCGCGGGGCAGTGCCCTGCGGCGCATTGCCGCGTAGGAGGGCCGCTCCGGCTCAGGGTAAACGTCGCCTGCTGCCGGCTTCCGCCGCTCCTATCATGGGCTGGTGGAGACATGGCACCTCGATCCCGCGCCGGCGCCCCAGTTGCTCGCCGCCGACAGCGTGGCCCTGCTGCTGCAGGCGCCGCAGGATGAGGCGCCCGCCGCCACGCTGCTGGCCTTCCTGAACCGCATCGCGCCGGTCGACTACCTCTCCCTGGTCGAGTACCTGCCCCAGCGCCGCGAAGCCCTGGCGGCGCCGGAGCTGGTGGAAGGCCACTCGCGCCCGGGCCTGGCCAACGTCACGGCCGACTGCTTCCACCACTACCGCCGCTGGTTCTGGCGCGAGGACGAAGGCACGCGTCTGGCCCACCAGTCCGGCCGCCGCGCCGGCGGCCTGGCGGCGCTGCACTTCCAGGCCGAAGACATCCCGCTGTCCACCTGGCGCAGCGAGATCTACGACCGCGCGCACCTGTCGGCGCGGCTGAGCTTCTACTACGAGCCGGTGGCCGGCACCACCTTCGCGATGAACCTTTACCGCGACCGCACGCATGGCGGCTTCGGCCGGGGCGAGATCGACCGCCTGCTGGGCGTGGCGCCGCTGCTCAAGCAGGCGCACCGCGCCATCCTGTGCAGCACGGAAGCATCCGAACGCCCGCGGGGCCGTGACGAGCGCGTGGCCCGCGCGCAGGCCGCGATGCGGCGCAAGGCGCCCGAGCTGTCCGAACGCGAGCTGGCCGTGTGCGCCCGCATCGCCTGCGGCACCAGCGCCGACGGCATCGCGGCCGAGCTGGACGTGGCGCCGTCCACCGTGGTCACGCTGCGCAAGCGTGCCTATGCCAAGCTGTCCGCGCGCGGCCTCGCGGTCGGCCGGCTGCAGCTGGCCGCACTGCTGCACTGAGCCGGCGGTAACCCCACACGTCCCCTTCGCGGGGGACGGCACCCGGCGGCCCGCAGGCCAGCATCGACAGCATCTGAACGACTTGTCCGGAGGGCCGCCCGCATGTGGTTGCGCAATTGCTGGTACGTGATCGCGTGGGACCATGAGATCCCCGCCGCCGACTCGCCCGGGCTGTTCACGAGGACGGTGCTGGGTGAACCCATCCTGGTGCTGCGCCGCGAGAACGGCGAGCTGGCCGCGATGGAAGACCGCTGCTGCCACCGGCTGGCGCCGCTGTCCAAGGGCCGCCGGGAGGGCGACTGCGTGCGCTGCGGCTACCACGGGCTGAAGTTCGACGCGTACGGCACCTGCGTCGATGCGCCCGGCATCCCGCTCATCCCGGAGCGGGCGAGGGTGCGCACCTATCCCCTGGCCCGCCGCAACCGCTGGGTGTTCGTCTGGATGGGCGACCCCGCGCGGGCCGATCCCGCGCTGCTGCCCGACAACTTCTCCTGCGACCACCCGGACTGGAAGCACAAGCCCGGCTACCTCCACTACGACACGCCCTACCTCCTGATCTGCGACAACCTGCTGGACTTCTCGCACCTGTCGTACGTGCACGAGAAGACGCTGGGCGGCTCCACCGCCATCGCGCAGGCCAAGCCGGAGATCGAGCGCGTGGACGGCCCCGGCATGCCGGGCGTGAAGGTGACGCGCCGCGTGCCCGGCGTGCCCGTGCCGCCCTACTACCGCCGGATGCGCCCCTTCGCCGAGGGCGCGCTGCTGGACCGCTGGTTCATCTACGAGTTCCTCCTGCCCGGCACGCTGCTGATGCACTCGGGCGGCCGGCCGGTGGACGACCCGCCGGACGACCTGCGCAACGCGGTGCGGCTGCACAGCTGCCAGACGCTGACGCCGGAGACCGAGACCTCGACGCACTACTTCTTCGAGCAGTCGCATCCCTCCGACCAGGGCGACGACGCGCTCACCGAAGGCATCTACCAGAGCATCGTCACCGCCTTCGAGGAGGACCGCGACATGATCACCGCGCAGCACCGCAACATCCTGCGCGACCCGGCCAAGCCCATGCTGCCGCTGCCCATCGACGGCGCGCTGGTCCAGTTCCGGCGCATCCTGTCGCAGAAGGTGGCGGCGGAGAGCGGCCTCATCCCCACTGCCTGACGAACCCCACGGAGCCCGCGATGCGACGAGCCTTCCTCCTGCACACCCTGGCCGCCAGCCTGGCGCTGGCCGCCGCGCCGGCCTTCGCCCAGGCCCCGGCCCATTGGCCGAGCAAGCCGATCCGCTTCGTGGTGCCGTACCCCGCGGGCGGGGGCACCGACTACGTGGCGCGCCTGATCGGCGAGCGGCTGTCCAGGAGCCTGGGGCAGCCCGTGGTGGTGGACAACAAGTCGGGCGCCGCCGGCGGCATCGGCGTGGCCGAAGTGGCCAAGGCCGAACCCGACGGCCACACGGTCCTGGTCACCATCAACGACCCGCTGGTGAACAACGTCGCCCTCTTCAAGACGCTGCCCTACGACCCGCAGAAGGACTTCGCCTTCGTGGCCCAGATCGTGCGCAGCCCGGCGCTGATCTCCGCCAGCCCGGCGCTGGGCGTCAGGAGCCTGGACGATCTGCGCAAGCTGGCGCAGTCGGGCCAGAAGCTCAGCTATGCGTCCTGGGGCATCGGCGGCCTGGGCCACCTGGCCGGCGAGACGCTCAACCGCGAACTCAAGGCGCAGATGGTGCACGTGCCGCAGCGCGGCGAAGGCCCGGTGGTGCAGGACCTGCTGACCAACACGGTGAGCGTGGGCCTCTCGAGCGTGGGCACCGCCAAGCAGCACGTGGCAGCCGGCAAGATCGTGCCGCTGGGCGTGATGAACGCGCAGCGGCTGTCGGCGATGCCGCAGGTGCCCACCCTCAAGGAGCTGGGCTTCACCGACCCGCTGTACGAATCCAGCGTGTGGATGGCGGCCCTGGTGCCGGCGCGCACGCCGCCGGCGGTGGTGCAGAAGCTGTCGGCCGAAATCCGCGCCATCGCCAACGCGCCGGACATCCGCAACCTGCTGGTGGACCGCGGCTTCGAGATGCACGTGACGACCCCGGAGCAGGCCACGGCCAACTACAAGGCCGAGTTCGACATCATCACGCGGCGCATCCGCGAGCTGGGGATCGAGCCGCAGTAGCGCGGTGCGCGCATGTCCGGGGCCATGAGGGGCCTGCCGAATAAAATCCGGCGATGCTCGACATCTCCCTGCTACGAAAAGACCTGGACGCCGTGGTTGCCCGGCTCGAGGCGCGCAAGACGCCCCAGCCCTACCTGGACGTGGAAGCGTTCAAGGCGCTGGAGGCCGAGCGCAAGACCATCCAGAGCCGCACGGAGGAGCTGCAGGCCCGGCGCAACCAGCTCTCCAAGCAGATCGGCCAGCTCAAGGCCAAGGGCGAATCGGCCGATGCGGTGATGGCCGAGGTGGCCGGCCTCAAGACCGAGCTCGACCGTTCGGCCCAGCGGCTGGAGCAGATCCAGCCCGAGATGCAGGCGCTGCTGCTGGCCCTGCCCAACCTGCCGCACGAGAGCGTGCCCACCGGGGAAGGCGAAAACGCCAACGTGCAGGTGCGCACCTGGGGCACGCCGCGCAGCTTCGACTTCGCCATCAAGGACCACGTGGACGTGGGCGAGGGGCTGGGCCTGGACTTCGGCACCGCGATCAAGCTCACCGGCTCGCGCTTCGCCGTGATGAAGGGTCCCATCGCCCGGCTGCACCGCGCGCTCGCCCAGTTCATGCTGGACGTGCAGACGCGCGACCATGGCTACACCGAGTGCTACACGCCGTACGTGGTGAACGAGGCCACGCTGCGCGGCACCGGCCAGCTGCCCAAGTTCGAGGCCGACCTGTTCGCCGTCAGCAAGGGCGGCCAGGAGGGGCTGGCCTCGGAGGAGCAGCAGGCGCTGTACCTGATCCCGACCAGCGAAGTCTCGCTGACCAACTTCGTGCGCGACGAGGTGCTGGCCGAGTCGCAGCTGCCGATCAAGCTCACCGCGCACACCCCGTGCTTCCGTTCCGAGGCCGGCAGCGCCGGGCGCGACACGCGCGGCATGATCCGCCAGCACCAGTTCGACAAGGTCGAGATGGTGCAGATCGCGCACCCCGAGAAGAGCTACGAGGCGCTGGAGCAGATGACCGGCCACGCCGAGGCCATCCTGCAGAAGCTGGGGCTGCCCTACCGCGTGATGCTGCTGTGCACCGGCGACATGGGCTTCGGCGCCGCCAAGACCTACGACCTGGAGGTCTGGCTGCCCGCGCAGGACACCTACCGCGAGATCAGCTCGGTCTCCAACTGCGAGGCCTTCCAGGCACGCCGGCTGCAGGCGCGCTTCAAGACCGCGCAGGGCAAGAACGAACTCGTCCACACGCTCAACGGCTCCGGCCTGGCCGTGGGCCGCACGCTGGTGGCCGTGCTGGAGAACTACCAGAACGCCGACGGCTCGGTCACCGTGCCCGAGGCGCTGCGCCCCTACATGGGCGGCCTGGAGCGCCTCGCCCCCTGAGCGCGGCCGTCGCCTGCGTTAGAATCCTGGGCTTCGCACCACGCGAACCGAATCAGGAGCGGTGGCAGAGTGGTCGAATGCGCCGGACTCGAAATCCGGTATACGGTTTCACCGTATCGAGGGTTCGAATCCCTCCTGCTCCGCCAGTAAACTGCCTCGCTGACACGCACAGAACCGCTGTCAGCCCGCAGGCGAAAAGACGCATGCATTGATTTGACTGCGTCTTTCTTGTTCACTTCAACACGCACGAGCGCCCATCCGCGCCCGTGGAGCATCGTCGGATTCGACGAATCGACATCACCACCCTTGGGACTAAGGTGGCCGGCACGCGTAGCATTGCCTGCCGAGCCACTCTGTCCTCCGACCCGGGAGGTCTGTCTTGAAGCCGCTTTCCCCTGCCCTCGTCGCCACGAAGTTCAGTCCGCCCGCCGCGGACGAGCGGCAGGTCGCCCGCGACGCGCTCATGGATGCGATGGCCGACACCAAGGCGCGGCTGGTGCTGGTGCGCGCGCCCGCCGGCTTCGGCAAGACCACCCTGATGGCGCAGGCCCGGCAGAAGATGGAGGAGGCCGGTGTCGCGACCGGCTGGCTGACGCTGGACTCGGCCGACAACGATCCCTCGCGCTTCCTGGCCTACCTCGACCGCGCCATCGATGAGCTGTCGCCCCAGGAGTTCAGCACGCGGGTCGGCGGCGCGCAGGCGCCGATGGGCGAGGTGGCGCTAGAGCTCATGGAGCGCATCTCCGGGTTGCCGTTTCCCTTCACCATCTTCCTGGACGAATTCGAGGTCATCCGCTCGCCCGGCGTGGTCGCGCTGGTGGCGCAGTTGCTGGAACGCCTGCCCGGTGGCGCGCGTCTGGTGATCGGCTCGCGCAGCGTTCCCGACCTGCGGTTGGCGCGGCTGCGCGCGAGCGGGCAGCTGGTGGAGATCGATGCGCAGAAGCTGCGGTTCTCGCTGGACGAAACCCGTCGCTTCTTCGGCGCCCGGGGTTCGCAGGCGCTGGCGAGCGAGCACCTGGACGTCCTGCATGCCAAGACGGAAGGCTGGGTCGCGGCGCTGTGGCTCGCCTCGCTGGCGCTGGAGCGGCACCAGCACCGGCACGAATTCATCGCGGCGTTCTCCGGCACCGAGGAGAGCCTGGCCGAGTACCTGGCCGAGGAGGTGCTCGCGCAGCAGCCGCCCGAGGTGCGGCGCCTCCTGCTGTCCACCAGCATCCTGCGCGAGCTGTCGGTGTCTTTGTGCGAAGCGCTGCTTCCGGGCGCGGACGCCGGCGGCATCCTGCGGCAGCTGGCCAGCGCAAACGTCTTCCTGATCCCGATCGAGGGGCGGCCCGGCCACTGGCGGTACCACAGCCTCTTCTCCAGCTTCTTGCGTGGCCAGTTGCAGCGCGAGATCCCGCAGTCCGTCCCCGGCCTGCACCTGGCGGCCGCGCACTGGTTCATCGCGCAGGAGCGCCCCGTCCCGGCGGTGGACCATTTCATCGCGGCCGGCGCGGTGGACGAGGCCTTCGGGGTGCTGCAGCACCAGGCCATGCCCCTGCTGATGCAAGGCCGGCTGCGCCTGCTCACGCGCTGGTTCGACGCCCTTCCGCAGGACCGGCTGAAGGAGCATCCGCTGCTGCAGGTGACCTACCTGTGGTCCACCTGCTTCACGCGCGGCCCGCAGGCCAGCCTGGCCATGATGCGCACCGCGGGCCTGGAGCACTCCACCGACCCGGAGGTGAAGGTGCACGTGGCGGCCCTGCAGGCTTCGATGCTGGCGCTGCTGGATCAGTGGGAGGAAGCGCACGCCATCGGCAGTCGCTCGCTGCACCTCCTGCCCAGCACCTCGGTCTTCGCCAACGCGGCGCTGGTGAACGTCACGGCCAACGGGGCCGCGATGCTGGGCCAGTTCCCCGAAGCGCGCGGGCTGCTGGAGCGCGCGCGGCAAAGCCAGGGGCAGGCCGCCAGCGCCTTCCACCGCATGTACTCGGAAACCATCGAGGGCATGATCGACATGCTCGAAGGCCGGCTGCTGCAGGCGCGGGCGCGGTTCCGGCTGGCGGTGCAGACCACCCAGGGCTCGGGCCTGGACGCGGCCCAGGGCAACGCCTGGGCCGGCCTGCTGTACGCCGCCTCCGTGTACGAGGCCGACGACCTGCGGCAGGCCAAGCGGCTGCTGCAGGTGTACCTGCCGATGGCGCGCGACGTCTGGCTGTCCGACCACATCGTGCTGGGCTACCGGATGCTCTCGCGCATCGCTTTCGCCGAAGGCGAGATCGACCACGCCTTCCAGGGCCTGTCGGAGCTGGAGTACCTGGGCCACGAACGGCAGCTGCCGCGCCTGGCCGCCGCCGCGCGGCTGGAGCGCGCCCGCATGCTGCTGCTGCAGGGCCACCACGATGCCGCGTCGGAGGAGCTGCGCACCGCGGGCACGGTGGAGATGTGGCGGCAGGTGGGCGCCCGCCACCACCTGGGCCACGACTGGGAGGACCCGGAGATCGGCCAGCTGCGCTGGCAGGTGCTGGCGGGCGACCCGCGCAAGGCCGCCGCTTCGCTCGAGCACCTCGTCACGCAAGCCGGGCGCGGCGGGCGGGTGAGGCGCGCGCTCAAGCTGCACCTGCTGCACGCCATGGCCCTGGCGCGCAGCGGCGACGAGGACCAGGCGCAAGAGGCGCTGATGCGCGTGCTGCAGCCGGCCTGCGCGGAAGGCGCCATGCGGCTGGTGTTGGACGAGGGCGAGGTGGCCGCCCGGCTGGTGACCCAGGCGCAGGCCCGGGTCGAACCGTCGCAGGTCGGGCCCATCTTCGCGGACTACCTCCAGCGGCTGCGCTCCGCCTTCGGGGCGCTGGCGGTGGAGGAGCCGGTCCCGGCGGCGCCGGTGCAGCTGCCGCCCATGATGGAGCCGCTCACCCCCAAGGAGATCCGGCTGCTGCAGCTCTTGGCCGAGGGCTATTCCAACCGCGCGCTGACCGAGAAGCTCTTCGTTTCCGACAGCACGGTGCGCACCCACCTTCGCAACATCAACGGCAAGCTGGGCGCCAACAACCGCACCCAGGCCGTGGCCATGGCCCGGCGGCTCGGGCTCATCCGCTAGGAGCCCGGCTCAGGCCCTGGCCAAATTCGTCGCTTGCGACGATGGGTCGGCGGGCGCGCCCGTGCCAGCATCCAGGCTGACTTCGCTGCACCCTCCCATGACCATCGATTTCCGACCCAGCTGGCTGGACGAAGACCTGGCGATGTACCAGGACACCGTCGTCCGATTCGTCGAGACCGAGATGCAGCCGCACGACGAGGCGGCCCGCAAGCAGGGCCACGTCGGCCACGAGCTGTGGAAGCGCGCCGGCGAGCTCGGCCTGCTGTGCTCCGACATTCCCGAGCAGTACGGCGGCGGGGGCGGCGACTTCCGCCACGAGGCCGTGTTCTACGACGCCATGAGCCGGCGCGGCCTGACCGGCATGAGCCCTTCGGTGCACAGCATCGTGGCGCACTACTTCCTGAACCACGGCACCGAGGCGCAGAAGCGCAAGTGGCTGCCGCGCATGGCGCGCGGCGAGGTGGTGGGCGCCATCGCCATGACCGAGCCGGGCACCGGCTCCGACCTGCAGGGCGTGCGCACCCGCGCCGTGAAGCGCGGCGACCGTTACGTGATCAACGGCTCCAAGACCTTCATCACCAACGGCTACCTCGCGGGCGTGGTGCTGGTGGTGTGCAAGACCGATCCCGCCCAGCGTGCCCGCGGCACCTCCATCCTGATCGTGGACACGCGCGAGGCGCAGGGCTATCGCGTCGGCCGCGTGCTGGACAAGATCGGCCTGAAGGCCCAGGACACCTCGGAACTTTTCTTCGACGACGTGGAAGTGCCCGCGGAGAACCTGCTGGGCGGCCAGGAGGGCCAGGGCTTCTTCCAGCTCATGTCCGACCTGCCGTACGAGCGCACCATCATCGGCGTGCTGGCGGCCGCGGCCATGGAAGGCGCCTACCAGACTACGCTGGAGTACGTGCGCGAGCGCCAGGCCTTCGGCCAGGCGCTGGCCGACTTCCAGAACACCCGCTTCAAGCTGGCCGAGGTGGCCACCACCTGCAAGGTGGCTCGCGCCTTCGTCGACCAGTGCGTGGAGAGGCTGGTGGCCGGCACCCTGGACACCGCCACCGCCTCCATGGTGAAGCTGTGGTCCTCCGAGCAGCAGGGCAAGGTGATCGACGAGTGCCTGCAGCTGCACGGCGGCTACGGCTACATGAACGAGTACCTCGTCGCCCGCATGTACGTGGACGCGCGCATCCAGCGCATCTACGGTGGTGCCAACGAGATCATGCGCGAGGTGATCGCGCGCTCGATGTGAGCGCCGTGGACACGTACGAGCACCTGCACATCGAGCTGCGCGGCGGCGTGGCCTGGGTGACGCTGAACCGCCCCGAGCGGCTGAACGCGCTCAACCCGCGGCTGATCGCGGAGCTGAACGCGTACTTCTCGGGGCTGCACGCCCGCTCCGAGGCGCGCGTGGTGGTGCTGCGCGGCGCGGGCCGGGCCTTCTGCGCCGGTCTCGACCTCAAGGACATGCAGGCCGGCGGCGCGAAGAAGGGCGTCACCGACTACCTCGAAGTCCAGAAGAACGTGCGCGACATCATGCTGGCGATGCGCCGCTGCCCGCAGCCGGTCATCAGCATCGTGCAGGGCGCGGCCTCCGGCGGCGGCTTCGCGCTGGCGCTGGCCTCGGACATCCGGCTGCTCACGCCCGACGCCCGCATGAACGCCGCCTTCATCCGCCTCGGCCTGAGCGGCTGCGACGTGGGCGTCAGCTACTTCCTGCCGCGCCTGGCGGGCGCCTCGGTCGCCTCCGAGTTCCTGCTGACCGGCCGCTTCATGGACGCGCAACGGGCGCTGTCGCTGGGCCTGGCCAGCCGGGTGGACGAGCTGCCGGCGCTGGAAGCGGAAGCCGCCGCATTGGCGGCCGACATGATGGCGGCGACGCCGCTGGGCCTGCGCCTGACCAAGGAGGCGCTCGCCTTCGCCATCGACGCGCCTTCGCTGGAGGCCGCCATCGCGATGGAAGACCGCAACCAGGTGCTGTGCACCCAGGGCGAGGATTTCGCCGAGGGCATCGCCGCCTTCCTGGAAAAGCGCGCGCCGCGCTACGGCCGCAAGGGAGAAGCCTCGTGACGCTGGACGACCTGCAATACCGCCCCGGCTTGCTCCAGGGCCAGCGCATGCTGGTGACCGGTGGCGGCACCGGCCTGGGCCGCGTGATGTCCGAGGCCTTTCTCGCGCTGGGCGCCGAGGTCTTCATCTGCGGGCGTCGGCTCGAGGTGCTGCAGCAGACCGCGCAGGAACTGCAGTCCGCGCACGGCGGCCGCGTGGTGCCCATCGCCTGCGACATCCGCCAAGCCGAATCGGTGCAGGAGATGGTGGCCAGGATCTGGGCCGACGGCGGCGCGCTGACCGGCCTGGTGAACAACGCCGCGGGCAACTTCATCAGCCGCACGCAAGACCTGTCGCCGCGCGGCTTCGATGCCATCGCCAACATCGTGTTCCGCGGCTCCTTCCTGGTGACGCTGGAGTGCGGCAAGCGCTGGATCGAGGAGGGCAGGAAGGCCTCCGTGCTGTCCATCCTGGTGAGCTGGATCTGGAACGGCTCACCCTTCGCCGTGCCCTCGGCCATGTCCAAGGCCGGCCTGCATGCCATGACGCAGTCGCTGGCGGTGGAGTGGGGGCCGCACGGCATCCGCTGCAACGCCATCGCGCCCGGCCTGTTCCCCACCGAGGGCATGCTCAAGCGCCTGGACCCCACCGGCGGCACCTTCGATCCGACGGCGCGCAACCCGATGCGCCGCGCCGGGCGCATGCCGGAGCTGGCCAACCTGGCCGTGTACCTGATGTCGCCCGGCGCCGAGTACCTCAACGGCCAGACCATCGCCATCGACGGCGGCGAGTACCAGGCCACGGGCTCCAACTTCTCGCACCTGAGTGCCTGGTCGCCGGCCGACTGGACGCGCGCGACCGAAGCGATCCGCAAGGGCACATGAGCGCCGAAGCCGCCAGCGATTCCCTGGTCCTCGTCGAGCGCCCGCAGCCCGGCTGCGCCCTCTTGACGCTGAACCGCCCGCGCGCCAAGAACGCGCTGTCGCTCGCGCTTCGGCGCGAACTGGTGCGCACGTTCGCCGCCCTGCGCAACGATGACCAGCTGCGCGCCGTGGTGCTCACCGGCGCCGGCGATGCCTTCTGCGCGGGACTGGACCTGAAGGAGCTGGGCAGCAGCGCGGACCCCACCGCCGCGGTCGTGCCCGGCCCCGAGGACGACCCGGTGCTCGCCGTCACCAGCTTCCCCTGGCCCGTGATCGGCGCCATCAACGGCGTGGCCATCACCGGCGGCTTCGAACTGGCGCTGGCCTGCGACGTGCTGCTGGCCTCCAGCGACGCGCGCTTCGCCGACACCCACGCACGCGTCGGCGTGCTGCCCGGCTGGGGCCTGTCGCAGAAGCTGCCGCGCCTGATCGGCCTGTCGCGCGCCAAGGAGCTTTCGCTGAGCGGCAACTTCCTGGACGCGCAGCGCGCCGAGGCCTGGGGCCTGGTGAACCGCGTGCTGCCGCCGCAGGACCTGCTGCCGCAGGCGCTGCGGCTGGCCGCCGACATGGCGTCGGCGCTGCCCGAGGCGCTGGCCGCCTACAAGCGCCTGATCGACGACGGCGCTGCGCTGCCGCTGGCCCAGGCGCTGCAATTGGAAAAACAGCGCTCCGCCGACTGGGCCCGAAGCCTGGCCGCGGGCGCGGTGGAAGAGCGCCGGCGCGCCGTGGCCGAACGCGGCCGCGCGCAGCAGTCCGGCCTCTGAACGACGACACACACATTCAAGGAGACAAGCCATGGCCTACCGTTCCGCCCGAGTCACCCAGGGCCGGCAGAACACCCTGGCGCGCATGCTGTGGCGCGCCACCGGCATGACGGACGGCGACTTCAGCAAGCCCATCGTCGCGGTCGCAAATTCGTTCACCCAGTTCGTGCCGGGCCACGTGCACCTGCGCGACATGGGCAAGCTGGTGGCCGAGGAGATCAGCGCCGCGGGCGGCGTGGCGCGCGAGTTCAACACCATCGCGGTGGACGACGGCATCGCCATGGGCCACGACGGCATGCTCTATTCGCTGCCTTCGCGCGACCTGATCGCCGACTCGATCGAGTACATGGTCAACGCCCACTGCGCCGACGCGCTGGTATGCATCTCCAACTGCGACAAGATCACCCCCGGCATGCTGAACGCCGCGATGCGCCTGAACATCCCGACGGTCTTCGTCTCCGGCGGCCCGATGGAGTCGGGCAAAGTGGTGCGCCACGACAAGTCGCTCAAGATCGACGGCGTCACCGCGCTGGTCGCCGCAGGCGACTCGCGCGTGGCCGAGGACGAAGTGATGGAGCTGGAGAAGGCCGCGTGCCCGACCTGCGGCTCCTGCTCGGGCATGTACACGGCCAATTCGATGAACTGCCTGACCGAGGCGCTGGGCCTGGCGCTGCCGGGCAACGGCACGCTGCTGGCCACCCATGCCGACCGCAGGGAGCTTTTCCTGCGGGCCGGCCGCGTGGTGGTCGACCTGTGCCGCCGCCACTACCAGGAGGGCGACGCCGGCGCGCTGCCGCGCCGCATCGCCACCCGAGCCGCCTTCGAGAACGCGATGCGGCTGGACGTGGCCATGGGCGGCTCCACCAACACCGTGCTGCACCTGCTGGCGGCCGCGCACGAGGGCGGCGTCGACTTCACGCTGGAGGACATCGACCGCATCTCGCGCGAGACGCCGCACCTGTCCAAGCTGTCGCCTTCGTCGCCGCTGTGGCACGTGGAAGATGTGCACCGCGCCGGCGGCATCATGGGCCTGCTGGGCGAACTGGATCGCCTGGGTGTGCTGGACACCAGCACACCCAGCGTGCATTCGCCGTCGCTGGCGCAGGCGCTGGAGGAATGGGACATCCGGCGCGACCCGTCGGAGAAGGTGCGCAAGTACTTCATGGCTGCGCCCGGCGGCGTGCCGACGCAGACGGCCTTCTCGCAATCGGAGCGCTGGCCCAGCCTGGACACCGACCGCATCAAGGGCTGCGTGCGCGACGGCGCCAATGCCTATTCGCAGGACGGCGGCCTGGCCGTGCTGCGCGGCAACCTGGCGCCGGACGGCTGCGTGGTGAAGACCGCGGGCGTCGACGCCTCGGTGCTGCGCTTCACCGGCCGCGCGATCGTATTCGAGAGCGAAGGGGAGGCGGCGCTGGGAATCAGCAACGGCAAGGTGCAGCCCGGCCACGTGGTCGTGATCCGCTACGAAGGCCCCAAGGGCGGCCCTGGCATGCAGGAGATGCTCAAGCCCACCAGCCTGCTGAAGGCGCGCAGCCTGGACACCACCTGCGCCCTGGTCACCGACGGGCGCTTCTCGGGCGGCAGCTCGGGCCTTTCCATCGGCCATGTCTCGCCGGAAGCGGCGGGCGGCGGCGCCATCGGCCTGGTCCGCGACGGTGACGAGATCGCCATCGACATCCCGGCCCGCAGCATCGCTCTGAACGTGCCCGAGGCGGAACTGGCGCAGCGTCGCAGCGACATGGATGCCAAGGGAAAGGCGGGCTGGAAGCCGGCCGCGCGCCAGCGGCGCGTGTCGTCGGCGCTCAAGGCCTACGCCCTCCTGGTCACGTCCGCCGACAAGGGTGCGGTGCGCGACCTCTCGAAACTGGATTGATCCGAAAGCAAGGAGACAAGAGATGCAGATCGACCTGAACGGCCGCACGGCCCTCGTCACTGGCGGCAGCAAGGGCCTGGGCCTGGCCACGGCGATGCGCCTGGCCGGCAGCGGCGCCGCAGTGGCGATCCTCGCCCGCGACGCCAGCGCCCTCGCGGCGGCCAGGGAGCAGATCGTTGCGCAGGCGCCCAAGAGCCGCGTCTACACGGTGCAGGGCGACGTGACGTCGGCCGAACAGATCCGGGCCGCGCACCGCCACGTGAACGAGGCGCTGGGCCCGGTGGACATCCTGGTCAACAACGCCGGCCACCATTCCTTCGGCGCCTTCGCGCAGCTCACCGACGAGCAGTGGGAAGCCGACCTGCAGCTCAAGCTGATGGCTAGCGTGCGCCTCACGCGACTGGTGTGGACCCGGATGGTCGAGCGCCGCTGGGGCCGCGTCATCAACGTGCTGAACACGTTCTCGAAGGCGCCGATCGGCGGTTCGGCGCCCACGTCGGTGACGCGCGCGGCGCAGCTGGCGCTGACCAAGGTGCTGTCGCACGAGGGCGCGCCGCACAACGTCCTGGTCAACGCGCTGCTGGTGGGCCAGATCCGCAGCGAGCAGGTGGTGAGCCTGCACAAGGAACTGAAGTCCGAGCTGCCGCTGGAGGATTTCATCCGCAAGGTCGTGCGCGACTCGCGCGTGCCCATGGACCGCATCGGCGAGCCCGAGGAATTCGCCAACATCGCCTGCTTCCTGGCGTCGGATGCGGCGTCCTACATCACGGGGACCGCGATCAACGTGGATGGCGGGATGACGCCGGTGGTCTGAGCGGTTGCCTGCGCTGGGGGCGAGGGGGATCAGGGGATCAGGCGACCAGGATCGCCTCGATCCCCTTCTTCTCGATGACCTGGATCAGCCTGGCGGCTGCACCCGTCGGGTGCTTGCCGGAGCCGGGGGACTCCCACTTCTGGACGGCGGAGACGCTGACGTTCAGGAATTCAGCGAAGACGGACTGACTCATCCGGGCCTTCGTGGTCCGGATGTCGGCCACTTTCCGCGGGCTGTACACGGGCGGCGCTTCGCAGAGCGCGCGAACCTGCACCATGTCCTCCTGGGACAGCAGGCCATGCCGGCTCAGCTCGGTGGCCGTCTCCAGCATTTCGCCGAGAACACGATCTTTCGCGGGACGTTGGTTCTTCATCGCAGATCTCCTGGATCGTTCCTGCCGCCAGCAACTCCGTCAGCTTCCCGTCGCTCGCCTTCTGCAAACCTTTGGCTATCAACTTCACGGCCTCGACCTGCTGGTCCGAGAAGTCCGTGCCGGGGTCGCTCTTTTCGCGCCCTGCCAGGAAGAAGACCGCATCCTCATGCTTCCTGGCCAGCAGCGTCCGGGTGGCCCCGCTCTTGCCCCGACCCTCCGTCGCGATCCGCTTCTTGCAGAGGCCGCCCCCCAGGTCGGCCTCATAGCGGCCGGCGATCACATCCCTGCCCGCTTCGCACAGCTGTTCGTCGGTGAGCACGCCTTTCGCCCAACGGGAGAAGGTCTTGAGTTTGAAGACTCGCTTGCTCGTGGCCATAGTGTAGCCGTCTATAGCACGAAGTGCAATAGCGAGCACCAGCTCAGCCGTGTGCGCGCACAGCTTTCCATCCCAAGCAGGGATGGACAACCTACAGAAGCACCACCCGCCGGCCCGGGCGGGCTGGCGTCGATCTGCAGCGGGCTTCAGCCCACTGCCAGCGGCACCCGCAGCCCCAGGTCCGCGGTCTCCCGGTTGATCTCCTTGGCGTAGGCCCGGGCGTTGCCGACCTTCACGTGCTCGTAGCCGCGGACCATGTCCGGCAGCGCGGCGATGCGCACGGCCTGCTCGTGGCGGCCGCTGGCGAGCGTCTCCACGAGGCCCTTCACCACCTGCTCGTAGTGCGCGAGCAGCTCGCGCTCCAGGCGCCGAACCTCGGTGCGGGCGAACACGTCCAGCGCGGTGCCGCGCAGGCCTTTGGCGGCGCGCAGCACCTTGAGCACCGGCGCGAACCAGGGACCGAACTTCACCTTCTGCTTGAAGCCCAGGCTGCGCAGGAACGTGGGGTGCAGGTGCCAGGTCACCTTGGGCTGGTCGCCGAAGGTGCGGGCCAGGCGGGCGCGCTCGGCGTCGTCCAGCAGCAGGCGCGCCACCTCGTACTCGTCCTTGTAGGCCATCAGCTTGTAGAGGTTCTGCGCGACAGCCAGGGTGAGCGCCACGGGAGAACCGGGCAGCGCGGCTTCGGCGCGGCGCACCGCGGCCACCTGCTGCACGTAGCGCGCCGCATAGGCTTCGTCCTGGAAGGCGATCAGCTCCGGAACGCGCAGCTCCAGCGCGGCCAGCAGCTCGCCACCGGCGCCGACCGACTCCACCAGCTTGCGCGCCGCGGGCGACAGCACTTCGGCCGCCACCGGTTTGCGGTTGGCCTGCAGGGCCTCCTCGACCCCGGCCGGGTCGGCCACCAGCAGGCGGCCCCAGCGGAAAGCCTCGAGGTTCATCTCCACCGCCGTGCCGTTCAGGCGGATCGCGTCCTCGATCGCATCGGCCGGGATGGGCAGCGCCCCGGCCTGGTAGGCGGCGCCCACCAGCAGCAGGTTGCTGGCCATGTGGTCGCCCATCAGGCGCTCGGCCACGTTCTGCGCGTCCAGGTAGACGTTGTGGTCTTGGCGGGTGACGCCGTCCAGCGTCTCGCGCAGCTGCTGCGCCGCCGGGTACTGTTTGGCCTTGTTGGCCACCATCTCGCCCGTGGGCACCGCCGTGGTCGACACCACCGCGATCGTCCGCTGCTGCGAGGCGACCGCGATGTTGTTCGCGCTCACGGCCACCAGCGGGTCGAACACCAGGTAGAGGTCGGCGCTGCCGGTCCCCACGGTGGGTGAGCCGCCGCTGTCGTGCGGCATCACCTTCAGGTGCGACACCACCGGGCCGGCCTTCTGGCTGGAGCCGGTGTGGTCGTAGGTCTGCACGTTCATGCCGGTGCGAAAGGCCGCGGTGCCCAGGATCTGGTTGACCGTCACAACGCCGGTGCCGCCGATGCCGGTGAGGCAGACCGAGAACACGTCCTGCGGCACCAGGAACTCGGGCTCCGGCAAGGCCAGGGCGGTCGGCAGCGGCACGCGCTGGCCGGAGCGCAGCTTCTGCTTGAGTGCCGGAGCCTCCACCGTGGCGAAGGACGGGCAGTCGCCCTGAACGCAGGAGAAGTCCTGGTTGCAGGAGGACTGGTGGATCTGGGTCTTGCGGCCGAAGGGCGTCTGCACCGGCTGAACGCTCAGACAGTTGGACTTGACGCCGCAGTCGCCGCAGCCCTCGCACACGCGCTCGTTGATGATGGTCGAGCGCGGCTTGTAGTCCATCTTGCCGCGCTTGCGAAGCCGCCGTTTCTCGGTGGCGCACATCTGCACGTGGATCAGCACGGTCACGCCAGGGATGGCGCCCAGCAGCTTCTCGGCCTCCAGCAGACGCTCGCGCGGCCACACCTGCGCGCTGCCCACCTTGCGCCCCGGATAGTTCTCGGGCTCGTCGGTGGTGATCAGGATGCGGGCCACGCCTTCGGCCTCCAGCATCTTCACCATGTTCTCGACGCTCATGCCGCCCAGGATGTCCTGTCCGCCCGTCATGGCGACGGTGGAGTTGTAGAGCAGCTTGTAGGTAATGTTGGTCCTGCTCGCCACGGCGAAGCGGATCGCCAGGCTGCCCGAATGCGCGAAGGTGCCGTCGCCCAGGTTCTGGAAGAAGTGCGGCGTGTCGGTGAAAGGCGCCAGGCCCACCCACTGCGCGCCTTCGCCGCCCATCTGCGTGTAGCCCTTGACGACGCCGAAGCCGGCGCCCATCCACAGGTCCATGATGTGGCAGCCGATGCCGGCGCCCACGATGGCGCCGTCCGGCGCCTTCAGGCTGGTGTTGTGCGGGCAGCCCGAGCAGAAGTAGGGCGTGCGCGCGGTGCCCAGCATGATGGGGGCGCGGCGCGCAGCGGCCGAAGGGTTCAGCAGCTGCGCGCGCTGCAGTGCCGCGGGCGTCTGCGCGGCGGAACCCAGCCGCTTGAGCAGCGCTCGGGCGATGGTGTCGGCCGATTGTTCGCCGTGCACCGGCAGCAGCCGGTCGCCGTTCTCGTCGTGCTTGCCGACGATGCGGGGCTGGTCGGGCGTGCCGTACAGGATGTCCTTGAGGAACAGCTCGAGGAAGGGACGCTTGTCCTCCACCACGAAAAGCTCCTGCATGCCGCGCGCGAACTCGCGAACGATCTCCGGCTCCACCGGGTAGACCAGGCCCATCTTCAAAAGGCCGATGCCGGCGTCGGCCAGCATCTCGTCGCTGGTGAAGCCCAAGTCGCGCAATGCCTGCCGGACGTCGTAGTAGGTCTTGCCGCTGGTGACGATGCCGAGGCGCGGTGCGTCGGGCCGGACCACGATGCGGTTGAGGCCGTTGAGGGCCGCGTAGCGGCGGGCGATCTCCAGCTGGCCGTCGGCGATGCGGCGCTCCGCCTCGATCAGCGGCGGCCCCGCCTCGTTCGGCCGGAAGGTGGGCTGCAGCGGCTTGCCGTCCAGCAGCACCTGCGGGATCACCGGCTTGACGCGCCCAGGGGCGACCCAGGCCACGCCCGCGCTGTCGGCCACGTCGGTGACGAATTTCAGGCCCACCCACAGGCCGCTGGCGCGCGACAGCGCATAGCCGTGCAGGCCGAAGTCCAGCACTTCCTGCACGTTGCCGGGGGCCAGCACGGGCATGAACAGTTTGTAGAAGGCGGCGTTGGAGTCGCTGGGGAAGATGGTGCTGCGCGCGTGCGGGTCGTCCCCGGCTACCGCCAGTACGCCGCCGTTGCGGCCCACGCCGCGGAAGTTGTGGTGGTGGAACGCATCGATGCTGCGGTCCACCCCCGGCGCCTTGCCGAACCACATGGCGAATACGCCGTCGTAGCGCGCCCCCGGCACCTCGTGCAGCGCCTGGGTGCCGAACGCCGCCGTCGCGGCCAGCTCCTCGTTCAGGCCCGTGCGGTGCACGACGTGGTGGGAGTCCAGCAGCGGCTGGTTGCGCGCCATCTCGTCGTCCACATTGCCCACCGGCGACCCCGGGTAGCCGCAGACGAAGCCCGCGGTGTTCAGGCCCGAGCGCTGGTCCAGCCGGCGCTGGTCCAGCATCAGCCGCACCAGGGCCTGGGTGCCGTTCAGGTAGATCGGGCCTTCCTCGCGCGTGAACTTGTCGGCGAGGGAAATCGGATCGGGAAGGTCGCGGGGGGCGTTCATGGACTAGGCAGGCAGCAGGATCATTGGCCGCGGATCTTCTTGATCTCGGCATGCAGCGCCGAGATCAGGTCCGCGCCCAGGGCGGCGGTCTGGTTGCTGTGCACCACCTTGGTCTTCTCGCGCATGCGCTCGAGCTCGGCGGCGCTGGGCTGGGTGATGGTCACGCCCTGGCCCTTGAGGAACTCCATCGACTTGGCTTCCATGTCCCGGCCCAGCTTGCGGTTGACCAGCCGGGTCTCCATGGCGCATTCCTTGAGCACCTTCTGCTCGTCCGGGGTCAGCTTGTCGTACTGCGACTTGGAGTACACGAAGCTCACCGGGCTGTAGACGTGGCGCGTCAGGGCCACGTGCTTCTGCACTTCATAGAGCTTGGACGTCTGGAGGAAGGCGACGGGGTTCTCCTGGCCGTCGATGGCCTTGGTCTCCAGCGCGGAATAGACCTCGGTGAAGGGCATCGGCACCGGGTTGGCGCCCAGCTGCGTGAACGTGTCGATGAAGGTCTTGTTCTGGATCACGCGCAGCTTCATGCCCTGCAGGTCCTCCAGCTTGTTCACCGGGCGTCGCGAGTTGGTGACGTTGCGAAAGCCGTGTTCGTAGAAAGCCAGGTTCACGAGGCCGGCAGCAGGATAGAAGCCCGCCACCTTGTCGCCGAAGGGACCGTCGAGCAGCGCGTCGATCTCCTTGTAGTCGCTCACCAGGAACGGCAGGTCGAAGATGCCCACTTGGGGCACGGCGGTGGAGATCACCGCGGTGGTCATGAGCGCGCCGTCCAGCGAGCCGCTGCGCAGCTGCGTCAGGTTGGCCGGCTCCGGGCCGAGAGAGGCGTCGTAGAAGGGCCGCATCTTGAACTTGCCGCCCGTCTTGGCCGCCAGGCATTCGCTGGTCTTGGCCAGGGCGATCCCGGCCGGGTGGTCCTTGCTGCCGGTCATCGAGATGCGGACCGAACGGTCCTGGAACTGCTGCGCGTTGACGGCGCCGGTGCCGAGCGCGGCGGCCACGGCGGTGAGCAGAAGGGCGGGGCGCAGGGTCTTGCGAAGGGCGGTCATGGTCTTTGTCTCCGGGGGTCGGGGAAGGTCGGAAGGGAAGGGCAGGTCCGCGCAGCCGGTCAGAACAGCCAGCGCAGCGGCACGAGCACGAGCGAAGGGAACAGCACGAGCAGCAGCAGCACCACCAGCTCGGCGATCAGGAAGGGCCACAGCCCCTTCATCAGCTGGCCCATGGTGATCCTGGCGCCGCTGCACACCACGTTGAGCACGATGCCCACCGGCGGCGTGATCAGGCCGATGGCGTTGTTCATGACGAACAGCACGCCGAAGTAGACCGGGTCGATACCCGCCTCGCGCACGATGGGCATGAGGATGGGCGTCAGGATCAGCAGCGTGGGCGCGAAGTCCAGCGCCGTGCCCACCACCACCACCAGCACCATCATGGCCAGCATCAGCAGCGTGGGCGAGGCGATCAGCGGCTGCAGCATGTCGCTGACCTGCTGCGGGATCTCCGAGACCGTGATCAGCCACGCCGACACCAGCGCCGTGGCGATCAGGAACACCACCGTGGCCGAAGCCTTGGCGGCCGAGAGGACCAGCGGGTACAGCATGTCCCAGCTGAGCTCACGGTACACGAACATGCCGACCACGAAGGCGTAGACCACGGCCACCACGGCGGCCTCGGTCGGCGTGAAGATGCCGAACTTCATGCCGCCCACGATGGCCACCGGCATCGCCAGGGCCCAGCCGGCGCGCAGCGTGATGCGCAGCCGCTGCGCCATCGGGAAACGCGGCTGGCGCGAGGCCGGCTCCTTGCGCGCCACCCACAGCCAGGTGACCAGCAGCGCAAGGCCCATCATCAGGCCCGGCACGATGGCGGCCATGAACAGCTTGCCGATCGAGACGTTGGCGATGACGCCGAACACGATCAGCGCGATCGAGGGCGGCAGCACCGGCGCGATCACGCTGCCCGCGGAGATCAGGCCGGCGGCGCGTGGCACGTCGTAGCCGGCGCGTCGCATCATCGGGATCAGCATCGCCACCAGCGCGGCGGCGTCGGCGGCGGCCGAGCCGGAGATGGCGGCCATGATCACGGCGGCGACGATGGCCACGATGCCCAGGCCGCCGCGGATGTGGCCGATCCAGGCCAGCGCGAAGTCGACGATGCGGCGCGAGATGCCGCCGGCGTTCATCAGCTCGCCGGCCAGCATGAAGAAGGGAATGGCCAGCAGCGGGAAGCTGTCGGCGCCCTCGACGATCTTCTGCGACAGCAGCGTGGCGTCGAACTGCCCGCTGGTGATCATCAGCACCGCGCCGGTGACCAGCAGCGCGAAGGCGATCGGCACGCCCAGCGCCATGGCGCCGCCCAGTGCCCCGAGGAAGACCACGAACGTCATGCCACGTCCCCGTGCAGCTCGTGGTGCTCCAGCGGCAACCCGCGCAGCAGGCGCCCGATGCGCAGCAGGCTCACCAGCGCGATCCCGATGCTGGTGACGTAGCCCACGCCGAACACCCAGATCAACGGCAGGCCGGAGACGGCCGCCTTCATCGTGGCGTTGACCTCGTGCTGGCGCCAGGTGCCCCAGAAGAACACCGCGCAGCAGGCGATCACCAGCAGCTCGGACGCGACCATGCAGACGCGGCGGGCCCAGCCCGGCAGCACGTTGAGCAGGCTGTCGACACCCACGTGCAGGCCTTCCCGCGCCGCCAGGATGGCGCCCACGAAGGTCATCCACACGAAGGCGAAGCGCGACAGTTCCTCGGACAGCACGATGCCGCTGTCCAGGCCGTAGCGCAGCACCACGTTGCCGAAGATCATGACCACCATGGTCAGCAGGCAGGCGACCAGCAGGACCTCGAGCGTGCGCACGACGGCCCGGCCGGTGCCGGCGGCGGCCCGGGCGGCGAAGGCCTTCTCGCCCATCAGCCGCGGGGCGCCGGGCGCCGGTGGCGCCTGCACGCCCGGTGGGGATGCGGGGGCTTCAATGGTCATGTCTCCTGGGATTCCCGTCTTTGCGGGGCCAGTGTAAGAACAGGCCGAGGCCGTACCCATCGTCGGAACCGACGAAGTTGGCCGGCCCGGGGGCTCCGGGCCCGGCCTCAGGGTGATCCCGGCCCCGGATCGTCGCTTCGGACGATGGCCCGGCAGGAGGCGGTTTCTAGACTGGCCCGCACTCTTTCGAGGAATCCGCCTTGTCCTCCAGCGTCCTGTCCGCCCTGCACGAAGTGCTGGGCTCCCGCGGCCTCCTGGCCGCCGAATCGGTCGACGAGCGCTACCTCGTCGACGTGCTCGGGAACCGGGGCGAACCGCCGCTGGCGGTGATCCGCCCCGCGGACACGCGCCAGGTGTCCGCCGCGCTGGCGATCTGCCACGCCGCCGGCCGGCCGGTCATCACCCAGGGTGGCCGCACCGGCCTGGCCCTGGGGCAGCTTCCGCGCGCCGGCGAGATCGTGCTGTCCACCGAGCGCATGAACGCCATCGAGGAGATCGACCCCGACGCCGGCACCGCCACCGTCCAGGCCGGCGTGGTCCTGCAGGCGCTGCAGGAGAAGGTGGAGCCCCAGGGCCTGATGTTCCCGCTGGACCTGGGCGGGCGCGGCAGCTGCACGATCGGCGGCAACATCGCCACCAACGCCGGCGGCAACCGGGTGGTGCGCTACGGCATGGCGCGCGAGCTGGTGCTGGGCCTGGAGGCGGTGCTGGCCGACGGCACGGTGCTGGACGGGCTCAAGCCCCTGCTCAAGAACAACACCGGGCCGGACCTCAAGCAGCTGTTCATCGGCAGCGAAGGCGTCCTGGGCGTGGTCACCCGCGCCGTGGTGCGGCTGTTCCCGCTGCCGGCCGACCGCACGGTGGCGCTGTGCGCCGTGGCGGACTTCGGCCGCGTGAAGGCGCTGCTGCGCCATGCCCGCGCCGGGCTGGCCGGCGACCTCACCGCCTTCGAGGTGATGTGGGACAGCTATTACGACCGTGCGGTCACGCTGCTCGGCCGCGCGGCGCCCATCGCCCCCGGCCGGGCGTACCACGTGCTGATCGAGGCGTGCGGCACCGAAGCGGCCGCGCTCGCGGACAAGGTCGAGCGCATGCTGCAGGGCGCGCTCGAGCAGGAGATCGTGGCCGACGCCGTGCTGGCCAAGTCCGGCGCCGAGATCGCGCAGCTGTGGAAGGTGCGCGACCTGGCCATCGAGGCCTCGCGCCTGCTGGACCCGATCGTGCCCTTCGACGTCAGCGTGCCCATCGCCCGCATGGAGGCCTTCGTGGCCGAGGTGCAGGCCGCCACGAAGGCCGTGGACCCGCGCTGCGACCTGCTGGTGTTCGGCCACCTTGCCGACGGCAACCTGCACCTGGCGGTGCACCAGCCGCCCGATCGTCCCGAAGCCTTCCATGCCATCGAGCAGGCGGTCTACGGCGTGGTCGGGCGCTTCCGCGGCTCGGTCTCCGCCGAGCACGGCATCGGCTGGCTCAAGCGCGAGTACCTGCAGCACTCGCGCAGCCCGGCCGAGATCGCGGTCATGCGCACGCTGAAGACTGCGCTGGACCCCCGAAACATCCTCAACCCCCACCGGATCTTCCTCCCATGAGCCTTCGCATCGCTGTCTGCACGCCCGTGGCCCGGGCCGGTTTCGAACGACTGCTGCAAGAGGTGGAGGGCGTGCAGGTGCAGTGGGTGGCGGGTGCCGACCTGCCGGCCGCCGCCGCGAGCGCCGAGGCGCTGGTGCTGTCCGCCGCCGACTACACGCCCGCGCTGGCCGCCGCCCTGGCGCGCGACGACTGCCCCTGCCGCTGGGTGCAGCTGCTGTCGGCCGGCTACGAGACGCTGGTGGTGAACGGCGTGCCCGCGCGGGTCGAGGTGACGAATGCCGGCTCCGTCTGGTCGCCGATCGTGGCCGAGCACACCCTCGGCCTGATGCTGGCCGTGGCGCGCCGCCTGCCGCGGGTGCTGCAGGCCCAGGGGCGCGCCGCCTGGGACGGCACGATCCGGCAGGAGATGGGCATGCTGATCGACTCGCACCTGGTGATCGTCGGCATGGGCAGCATCGGCGGCGAGCTGGCGCGCCGCGCGCGCGCCTTCGGCATGCGCATCACCGGCGTGTCGCGCAGCGGCCGGCCCCACCCCGACGCCGACGAGGTGCTCACTGTCGCGCGGCTGCACGAGGCGCTGGGCCGTGCCGACTTCGTGGCCTGTGCCGTGCCGGGTTCGCCGGCCACCGACAAGCTGATCGGCGAGCGCGAGCTGGCCGCCTGCCCGCCGTGCGCGGTGCTGGTGAACGTGGGCCGCGGCTCGGTGGTGGACACCGAAGCCCTGGTGCGGGCGCTGCAGTCCGGCGCGCTGGCCGGTGCGGCACTGGACGTCACCGAGCCCGAGCCGCTGCCCGCCGGCCATCCGCTGTGGAGCCTGCCGAACGCCGTCGTGTCGCCCCACCTGGGGGGCGCCGCACCCGACCGCTACTACGAACGCCTTGCCCGCCACGTGGCCGCCAACGTGCGCGCCCGCGCGGCCGGCCAGCCCCTGAACGACCGCGTCGACCCGAGGACCGCATGAAGATCCCCTACCGCTCCGCCCGCGTCACCACGGCGCCCGGCCCTTCCGCCGCCGCCGCCCGCTCGCTCTGGCGTGCCACCGGCATGACCGACGTCGACTTCGGCAAGCCCATCATCGCCATCGCCAACTCCTTCACCGAGTTCGTGCCGGGCCACGTGCACCTGCGCGACCTGGGCAAGCTGGTGGCCGAGGAGGTGGCCGCCGCCGGCGGCGTGGCGCGCGAGTTCAACACCATCGCGGTGGACGACGGCATCGCGGCCGGCCACGACGGCATGCTGTACTCGCTGCCTTCGCGCGAGCACATCGCCGATGCCATCGAGTACATGGTGAACGCGCACCTGGCCGACGCGCTGGTGTGCATCTCCAACTGCGACAAGATCACTCCCGGCATGCTGAACGCCGCGATGCGGCTGAACATCCCCGTCGTGTTCGTCTCCGGCGGCCCGATGGAGGCCGGCCGCGTGCAGCGCCCGGCGAGCGTCGAGCGCGTCAGCGTGGTGGAGTCGTACGTGGCGATGGCCCGGCCCGGCACCAGCGCCGCCGACGCGCGCGACTACGAGCACAACGCCTGCCCCACCTGCGGCTCCTGCTCCGGGATGTTCACCGCCAACTCGATGAACTGCCTGACGGAGGCGCTGGGCCTGGCGCTGCCGGGCAACGGCTCGCTGGTGGCCACGCACGCGGACCGCGAGCGCCTGTTCCGCCAGGCCGGCCGGGTGGCCACCGAGCTGTGCCGCCGCTACTACCGCGACGGCGACGCCAGCGCGCTTCCGCGCGCCATCGCCAACCGGGCCGGCTTCACCAACGCCATGCGCATGGACATCGCCATGGGCGCGTCCACCAACACCATCCTGCACCTGCTGGCCGCCGCGCACGAGGGCGAGGTCGACTTCACGCTGGAGGACATCGACCGCCTCTCGCGCGAGACGCCGCACCTGTGCAAGGTGTCGCCGTCCACGCCGGACTACTTCATGGAGGACGTGCACCGCGCAGGCGGCGTGTACGGCATCCTGGGCGAGCTGGACCGCCTGGGCCTGCTGGACAGCCGCGCGGGCTGCGTGCATGCGCCGTCGCTGGCCGACGCACTGGCGCGCTGGGACGTCAAGCGCACCGCCGACAAGGACGTGCACCGCTTCTACCGCGCCGCGCCCGGCGGCGTGCGCACCACCCAGGCCTTCTCGCAGGAGAAGCGCTACGCCACGCTGGACCTGAACCGCGTCTCCGGCTGCATCCGCGAGGGCGCGTCGGCCTACGCGGCCACCGGCGGGCTGGCGGTGCTGCGCGGCAACCTCGCGCCCGAGGGCTGCGTGGTCAAGACGGCCGCGGTGCTGCCGGAGCTGCACCGCTTTCGCGGCACGGCCATCGTGTTCGACAGTGAACAGTCGGCGCGCGACGCCATCGAAAACGGCACCGTGAAGCCCGGCCATGCCGTGATCGTGCGCTACGAAGGCCCGCGCGGCGGCCCCGGCATGCAGGAGATGTCCAAGCCGGGCGTGGTGTTCCAGTCGCTCGGCCTGCACACGAGCTGCGCGCTGATCACCGACGGACGCTTCTCCGGCGCCAATTCGGGCCTGGCCATCGCGCACGTCTCGCCGGAGGCGGCCTCGGGCGGCGCCCTCGCGCTGGTGGAGGACGGCGATCCCATCGAGATCGACCTCGCCGCGCGGCGCATCGACCTGGCCATCGGCGAGGAGGAGCTGGCCGCGCGACGCCAGCGCATGCGCGCGCTCGGCGCCGCGGCCTGGAAGCCGCGCCCGCGCGAGCGCCAGGTCAGCACGGCGCTGCGCATCTACGGCGCGCTCGCCACCTCGGCGTCCACCGGTGCCGTGCGCGATCCATCGCGGCTCGCGCGCCTGGAAGGCGCCGAGGACCCGGGTCAACCCTGAGCCGCCCACTTTCGTCGCTTCCGACGATGGCCACGACGGGGTCGGTTCCTAGACTGCCCTCCACATTCAGAAAAGCGGAGACATGTCAGCATCCACTCCCCTCCTGCGGATCTCCGGCGTGGGTGTGCGCTTCGGCGGCATCGTGGCCCTGGAGGACGTGTCCTTCGACGTGGAGCCTGGCAGCATCTGCGGGCTGATCGGCCCCAACGGCGCCGGCAAGACCACCCTGTTCAACTGCCTCAGCCGCCTGTACCAGCCCGCGGCCGGCCAGATCCGCATCGGCGAGCGCGACCTGCTGCAGCTGGACGTGCACGAGATCGCCTCGGCCGGCATCGGCCGCACTTTCCAGAACGTGGCGCTCTTCGACACCCTGACGGTGGAGGAGAACATCATGCTGGGCGGCCACTCGCAGACGCGCAGCGGCTTCGCGGCCAACGCGTTCGACCTGCCGCTGGTGCGGTCCGAGGAGAAGCAGCTGCGCGAGGACGCCCGCGAGGCGGCGCGCCTGGTCGGCCTGCAGGGCCTGGGCGACGCCGTCGTCGCGGACCTGCCCTTCGGCCACCGCAAGCGGGTCGAACTGGCGCGCGCGCTGATGGCCAAACCCAGGCTCTTGTTGCTGGACGAACCCGCCGCCGGCCTGAACCACGAGGAGCTCAACGGACTGCAGGCGCTGATCCGCCGCATCCGCGACGAGCTGCGCATCACCGTGCTGCTGGTGGAGCACCACATGGGCCTGGTGATGGCGCTGTCCGACAAGGTGGTGGCGCTGAACTTCGGCCGCAAGATCGCCGAGGGCTCGCCGGCGCAGGTGCAGCAGAACGCGGACGTGATCGCGGCCTACCTGGGAGCGCCGGCATGAGCGAAAACCTCCTGGAGGTCAAGGACCTGCATGCGTCGTACGGGCATACCGAGGTGCTGCACGGCCTGAACTTCAACCTCAGGCGCGGCGGCATCACCGCCATCCTGGGCGCCAACGGCGCCGGCAAGACCACCACCCTGCGCGCCATCTGCGGCATGTGCTCGCGCAAGGGCGGGGTGCTTCTGGAAGGCGAGCGCATCGACAACCGCAAGACCGAGCAGATCACCCGCCTGGGCGTGGCCCACGTGCCCGACGGGCGCGGCACCTTCGTCGACCTGACGGTCGAGGAGAACCTGCGGCTGGGCGCCTACACGCGTCGGGACAAGGCCGGCGTGGCCGAGGACTTCGAGCTGGTCTACGGCTACTTCCCCAAGCTGGCCGAGCGCCGCACGCAGCAGGCCGGCACGCTCTCGGGCGGCGAACAGCAGATGCTGGCGATCAGCCGCGCGCTGATGCTGCGCCCGCGCCTGCTGCTGCTGGACGAGCCCTCGTTCGGGCTGGCGCCGCTGGTGGTCAAGGAGATCTTCGGGATCATGCGCCGCATCAACGAGAAGCAGAAGGTGAGCATGCTGCTGGTCGAGCAGAACGCCAACCTCGCCCTCGACCTGGCCGACAGCGCCTACCTGCTGGAGACCGGCCGCATGGTCCTGTCCGGCTCCTCCGACGAGATCAAGAAGGACGACTCCGTGCGTCGTTCCTACCTGGGGTACTGATCCATGGAAACCTTCATCCACCAGCTGGTGGCGGGCCTGGCCAACGGCGGCATCTACGCCAGCATCGCGCTGGCGCTGGTGATGATCCACCAGTCCACCCACCAGCTCAATTTCGCCCAGGGCGAGATGGCGATGTTCTCGACCTTCATCGCCTGGGCGCTGATGAAGGCCGGCCTGGGCTTCTGGACCGCCTTCTTCGTCACCGCGGTCGCTTCCTTCGTCATGGGCATGGCGGTGGAGCGGGTCGTGATCCGGCCCCTGGGCCAGCGCTCGCACCTGGCGCTGGTGGTGGTGTTCATCGGCCTGCTGCTGATCTTCAACAGCGTGGCCGGCTGGATCTGGGGCTACGACGTGCGGCCCTTCCCCAGCCCCTTCCCCGACACGCGCATCCTGGGCGGCTTCGCCACCGCGCACCAGGCCGGCTCGATCTTCATCACCATGCTGCTGGTGGTCGGGCTGTACGCCTTCTTCCGCTACACCCCGCTGGGCCTGGCCATGCGCGCCGCGGCGCAGAACCCGGTGTCCAGCCGCCTGGTCGGCGTGCGGGTCGACTTCATGCTCGGCCTGGGCTGGGGCCTGGCCGCCGCCATCGGCGCGGTGGCCGGGATGATGGTGGCGCACGTGCTGTTCCTGGAGCCCAACATGCTGGGCGCGGCCATCCTGTACGGCTTCGCCGCCGCCCTGGTCGGCGGCATCAACAACCCCTGGGGCGCCGTCGCCGGCGGCTTCCTGCTCGGCGCCGTCGAGAACCTGCTGGGCACCTACGTGATCGGCGACGACATGAAGCTGACGCTCGCGCTGGTGATCATCGTCACGGTCCTCACCTTCAAGCCCGCCGGCATCTTCGGCGTGCACCACATCAGGAGAGTGTGATGTCCGCCCTGCTCGAAAAAGCCCCCGAGGCGGCGCTGGCGCCGCCGCCCGCCCGCACGATGTTCGACGGCGTGCAGCGCTGGGTGTGGGTGCCGGTGCTGGTCCTGGGCTGCATGCTGCCGCTGCTGGTCAGCGAGTACCGCATGTTCCAGGCGACGATGACGCTGGTCTATGCCATCGTGCTGTTCGGCCTGACCATCCTCACCGGCTACAGCGGCCAGATCTCGCTGGGGCACGGCGCCTTCTACGCGCTGGGCGCCTACGTGTCGGCGATCCTGATGACGAAGGTGGGCGTGCCGTACTGGGCCACGCTGCCGGTGGCCGGCCTCGTCTGCATGGTGGTCGGCTTCCTGTTCGGCCGCCCGGCGCTGCGGCTGCAGGGGCACTACCTGGCGCTGGCGACCTTCGCGCTGGCGGTGGCCACGCCGCAGTTTCTCAAGCACAAGTCGCTGCAGGCGTGGACCGGTGGCGTCCAGGGCATCATGATCGAGAAGCCCTCGGCGCCGTTCGGCCTGCCGATCAGCGCCGACGCCTGGCTGTACTGGTTGACGCTGGGCGTGGCGGTGATGCTGTTCCTGCTGGGACGCAACCTGCTCAAGGGCCGCATCGGCCGCGCGCTGCTGGCCATCCGCGACCATCCCACCGCCGCCGCGGCGATGGGCGTGAACACCTCGCTGTACAAGTCGCTCGCCTTCGCGGTGAGCGCGCTCTTCACCGGCGTGGCCGGCGCGCTGGGCGCGATCGTGGTGCAGTTCGTGGCGCCCGACACCTTCCATCCCCTGCTGTCCATCCTGTTCCTGGTGGGCGCGGTGATCGGCGGCCTGACCTCCTGGTGGGGCCCGCTGTTCGGGGCGATGTTCATCCAGTTCGTGCCCAACTTCGCGGAGGACATGTCCAAGTCCGCGCCCTGGGCCCTCTACGGTGTTTTCATGATCCTCGGCGTGTTCCTCCTGAAGAAGGGCATCGCCGGGGCGCTGGACGACGGCTGGCGCCGCATCGTCCGCGGCAAGGCTTCCTCAACCGACCGGCCCTGAAGGCCATCCCCTACCGGAGACAAGCATGAACCGTCGCAACCTCGTCGCGCTCGCGATCGCCGGGGCCTTCGCCTGCGGGCCGGCCCTCGCGCAGAAGAAACACGCCCCCGGCATCACCGATGGCGAGATCAAGATCGGCCAGACCTCGCCGCTGTCGGGCCCGGCCTCGGCCTACGGCACCATCCCCAGGGTCCAGCAGGCGTACTTCAAGATGATCAACGAGCAGGGCGGCGTCAATGGCCGCAAGCTCAACCTGATCGCTCTGGACGACGGCTACAGCCCGCCCAAGACGGTGGAGCAGGTGCGCCGCCTGGTGGAGAAGGACCAGGTCGCCTTCATCTTCAACATCCTGGGCACCGCGCCCAACGTGGCGGTGCGCAAGTACCTCAACGACCGCAAGGTGCCGCAGCTGTTCACCGCCGCCGGCGCGTCCACCTTCGGCGACTACAAGAACTACCCCTGGACGATCGTGCTGCAGCCGTCCTACCAGGCCGAGGCCAGGATCTACGTCGAGTACCTGAAGAAGACCAAGCCGGACGCCAAGATCGCGCTGCTCTCGGGCAACGACGACGCCGGCAAGGACTACGTCAACGGCATCAAGGCGGCCCTGGGCCCCGAGGGCGTCAAGAAGATGATCGTGGCCGAGGCCACCTTCGAATCGACCGACCCCAACACCGACTCGCAGGTGCTGGCGCTGCGCGGCTCCGGCGCCGACACGCTGATCGTGCACGGCGTCTCCAAGTGGGCCTCCATGACCATCCGCAAGGTGCACGACATCGGCTGGCAGCCCACCTTCATCCTGACGGCCACCGCCACCTCGGTCTCCGGCGTGCTGGAGCCCGCGGGCCTGGAGAAGGCCAAGGGCCTGATCACCGCCTACTACCTGAAGGACCCCAACGATCCGCAGTGGGCCAACGACAAGGCCTACCAGGACTGGCTGGCCTTCATGAAGAAGTACTACCCCGAGGGCAGCACCGGCGACCAGCTGAACGTGTACGGCTACACCATGGCGCAGGCGCTGGTGCAGACGCTCAAGCAGGCCGGCAACGACCTCTCGCGCGAGAACATCATGAAGCAGGCCGCCAGCCTGGACGTCGCGCTGCCCATGCTGCTGCCCGGCATCAAGGTCAAGACCGGCGCCAACGACTACTACGGCGTCGAGGCGCAGCGCATGATGCGCTTCAACGGCAAGACCTGGGAGCTGTTCGGCGACCTGATCGGCGACAACTGACCGCATGACCGCCTCGCTGCTGCCCTCCGTCGTCGACGACTACCGCGCGCTGGCCCGCACGCGCCTGCCGCGACAGCTGTTCGAGTTCATCGACGGCGGCTCCTTCGCCGAGGAGACGGTGGCGTCCAACCGCAGCGACTTCGCGCGGCTGCGGCTGCGCCAGCGCGTGCTGCGGCCGGTGGGGGAGATCGACCTCTCCACCACCGTGCTGGGTGAGCGCTGGGCGCTGCCGGTAGGCCTGGGGCCGGTCGGGCTCGCGGGCCTGATGCGGCGGCGCGGCGAGCTGCAGGCGCTGCGCGCCGCGCAGGACGCCGGCACCCAGTTCTGCCTGAGCACGGTGGCCCTGTGCCCGCTGGAGGAAGTGGCCGCCGCGTCGCAGCGGCCCTTCTGGTTCCAGCTGTACATCATGAAGGACCGCGGCTTCGCCCGCGAGCTGATCGCCCGCGCCAAGGCGGCCGGCTGCAAGGCGCTGGTGCTCACAGTCGACCTCGCCGTGGCCGGGCTGCGGCACCGCGACGTGCAGACCGGCATGACCGGCGGGCTGGGCTGGGGCGGCCGCGCCAGGGTGGCAGCCGACTATGCGAGGCGCTGGGACTGGCTGTGGGACGTGGGCGTCAAGGGCCGCCCGCACCTGTTCGGCAACCTGGTCTCGGCCGTGCCCAACGCGCGGCGCCTGAGCGACTTCTACCAATTCACGAGCGCCAACTGGGACCCCTGCGTGAGCTGGGCCGACATCGAGTGGATCCGCGCCGAATGGGGCGGGCCGCTGGTGATCAAGGGCATCCTCGACCCCGAGGATGCCGTGCAGGCGGTCAAGGCCGGTGCGCAGGCGCTGGTGGTCTCCAACCACGGCGGCCGGCAGCTCGACGGCGTCGGCTCCACCATCTCCTGCCTGCCCGGCATCGTGCAGGCCGTGGGCGGCGATGCGGAGGTGCTGCTGGACGGCGGCGTGCGCAACGGCATCGACGTGCTGCGCGCGGTGGCGCTGGGGGCGAGGGCCTGCCTGGTGGGCCGCCCCTGGATCTGGGCGCTGGCCGCGCGCGGGCAGGACGGCGTGGCGGGCCTGCTGGCCACCTACAAGCGGGAGCTGCAGGTTTCGCTGGCGCTGGCCGGCCTGACCCGCATCGCCGACGTGGACCGCAACGCCCTCGCGAGCGTGGGAACGCCATGAACGACGTGATGGGCCTGCGCGTGCACCGCACGGGCGGCCCCGAAGCCATGCAGTGGGAGCGCGTCGACGTCGGCGCGCCGGGGCCGGGCGAGGCGCGGGTGCGCCACACCGCCGTCGGCCTCAACTTCCTGGACACCTACTTCCGCAGCGGCCTCTACCCGGTGCCGCTGCCCTTCGTGCCGGGCGCGGAAGCGGCCGGCGTGGTGGAGGCCGTGGGCCCGGGCGTCAGCGCCGTGCGCCCCGGCGACCGCGTCGCCTACGCCGGCAGCACCGGCGCCTATGCGCAGGCGCGCGTGATCGCCGCCGACGCGCTGGTGAAGCTGCCGCACGACATCGAGGCCACGACCGCCGCCGCCGTGCTGCTGCAGGGCATGACGGCGCGCTTCCTGATCCGCGAGGTGTACCCGGTGCAGCCCGGCGAGACCATCCTGCTGCATGCCGCGGCGGGCGGCGTCGGCAGCCTGCTCGCGCAATGGGCGAGCGCGCTGGGCGTGCGGGTGATCGGCACCGTGTCGTCGGACGCGAAGGCGGAGATCGCCCGCGCCAACGGTTGCGCCCACGTGGTGGTGACCGCGCGCGAGGACTTCGCCCAGCGCGTGCTCGAGATCACGGAAGGCCGCAAGCTGGGCGTGGTGTACGACTCGGTGGGACGCGACACCTTCGCCCGGTCGCTGGACTGCCTGCGCCCGCGCGGCACCATGGTGGTGTTCGGCCAGTCCTCGGGCACCATCGATCCGCTGGAGATCAACCTGCTGGGCCGCAAGGGCTCGCTGTACCTCACGCGGCCGGTGATGCCGGACTTCGTGGGCACGCCGGGGCAGCGCGAGGTGGCCTGCGGCGAGCTGTTCCAGGCCCTGCGCGACGGCGTGCTCAAGCCGCGCATCGGCGCCGTGCGGCCGCTGTCCGAGGCCGTGCAGGCCCACCGCGACCTGGAAGCGCGCCGCACCGCGGGCGCCACCGTGTTCAGCGTCTGATCAGGTCGCCAGGTGCATCAGATCGCCTGGCGCGCTCGCAGCTGCTCGACCAGGCGCGGATCCACTTCCCATTCGCGCAGGACCGCCTCGCCATCCGCCCCAGCGGGACGCGGCGCGCGCGGCTGCTCGGCCGGCGTGCGCTCGAAACGCGGCGCGGGCGCCGGCTGGGTCACGCCGTCGACCTCGATGAAGGTTCCGCGTGCGCGGTTGTGGGGATGGTGCGGGGCCTCGTCCCAGTCCAGCACCGGCGCAAAGCAGGCGTCGCTGCCCTCCAGCAGCGCGCACCAGGCGTCGCGGGTTCGGGTGCGGAAGAACGCAGCGAGCTTCTCCTTCAGCTGCGGCCAGCGCTTCGCGTCCATCTGGGCATCGAACTCGGGCGCTTCGAGCCCACAGCGCTCGCGCAACAGCGCGTAGAACTGCGGCTCGATGGCGCCGATGGAGACGAACTTGCCGTCGGCGCATTCATAGCAGTCGTAGAAGTGCGCGCCGCCGTCCAGCAGGTTGGCTGCGCGCGTGTTGCTCCATTGCCCGGCCGCCTTCAGTCCATGGAAGATCGCGGCCAGCAACGCGGCGCCGTCGGTCATCGCCGCGTCCACCACCTGGCCCTTGCCCGAGCGCTGCCGCTCCTGCAGCGCGGCCAGCAGGCCGAACGCGAGGAACATGGCGCCGCCGCCGTAGTCCGCGCCGATGTTGAGCGGCGGCGCGGGCGGCGAGTCGGCCCGCCCGGTGGCGTGCAGCACGCCGGTGAGCGCCAGGTAGTTGATGTCGTGGCCCGCACTGGCCGACAAGGGGCCCTGCTGGCCCCAGCCGGTCATGCGGCCGAACACCAGGCGCGGGTTGCGCTGCAGGCACGCGTCGGGGCCCAGGCCCAGCCGTTCCATCACGCCGGGCCGGAAGCCCTCGATCAGGATGTCGGCACCCGCCACGAGCTGCAGCACCGCCTCGGCCGCACCTTCCTTGCGCAGGTCGATCGCGAGCGAGCGCTTGCCGCGGCTGGTGACGTCGAAGCGGGCCGCTTCGGGGCGCGCGGCGCCCGACGGCGGCCGGTCGATGCGGACGACGTCCGCGCCCAGGTCCGCCAGCAGCATGCCGCAGAAGGGGCCGGGCCCCAGGCCCGCCATCTCGACGACCTTCAGGCCCTGCAGCGGTCCCGCCATGGTCAGAGCCGCTCGACGATGGTGACGTTCGCCATGCCGCCGCCTTCGCACATGGTCTGCAGGCCGTAGCGCTTGCCGCGCTTGCGCAGGGCATGGACCAGCGTGGCCATCAGCTTGGTGCCCGAGGCGCCCAGCGGGTGGCCCAGCGCGATGGCGCCGCCGTTGACGTTGAGCCGCCCGGGGTCGGCGCCGGTGGCCTTGAGCCAGGCCAGGGGGACCGGCGCGAAGGCTTCGTTGACCTCGAACAGGTCGATGTCATCGATCTTCATGCCGGACTTCTTCAGCGCCTGCTGGGTCGCCGGCAGCGGCGCCTCCAGCATCACGACCGGATCGTGGCCCATCACGCTCAGGTGGTGGATGCGGGCCAGTGGCTTGAGCTTGTGCGCCTTCAGCGCGCGCTCGCTCACCACCAGCAGGCCGCTGGCGCCGTCGCAGATCTGGCTGGCGTTGGCGGCGGTGATTACGCCGCCCTCCTTGAGCAGCTTGACCGACTGGATGGCCTCCAGTGAGGCGTCGAAGCGGATGCCTTCGTCGACGGTGTGAAGCTCGTCCCCGCCGCTGCCGTCGGCACGGCGCACCGCGATCGGGAGCACCTCGCCGTCGAAGGCGCCGCCGCGGCTGGCCGCGATGGCGCGCTGCTGGCTCTGCAGCGCGTACTGGTCCAGCTCCAGGCGGGTGAAGCCGTACTTGCGCGCGATCGTCTCGGCGCCGGCGAACTGGCTGAAGTCCTGCGGG
This sequence comes from Ramlibacter sp. Leaf400, assembly GCF_001424545.1. GTDB lineage: Bacteria > Pseudomonadota > Gammaproteobacteria > Burkholderiales > Burkholderiaceae_C > Ramlibacter. Next base: position 550,829 of record NZ_LMQL01000012.1, read on the forward strand.
TAGCGCTCGCGGATGCGGCCGGCCTGGTAGGCGCCGCCCTGGTTGGGGCTGAACATCGGCACGCGGGTCATGCTCTCCACGCCGGCGGCGATCACCACGTCCTGCGTGCCGGACATCACGGCTTGCGCGGCGAAGTGCAGGGCCTGCTGGGACGAACCGCACTGGCGGTCGATCGAGGTCCCGGGCACCGACTCGGGCAGTTTCGAGGCCAGCACGGCGTTGCGCGCCACGTTGGTGGACTGCTCGCCCACCTGCGAGACGCAGCCCATGAGCACGTCCTCGACGGCGGCCGGGTCGATGCCGCTCTTGTCCACCAGTCCGTCCAGCAGCTGGGCGGCCAGGTCGACGGGATGCCAGCCGGCCAGCCGGCCGTTGCGGCGGCCGCCCGCGGTGCGCAGGGCGGCGACGATGAATGCTTCGCTCATGGGTTTCCTTTCTGCTGCCGGCGGATGCACCGGCACTGCAGGGATTGTTGTTTCCGGGGCGGCGCGCAACGTCGTCCAAAGCGACGAATCCGGCGCCACCGGGTGGATTCGTCGCTTGCGACGAGGCTTGCGGACGGCCCTCGCGGCAGGATGCACACATGGTCCCGGCGCCACGGCTGGGGATGCCGGAAAGACCCACGGGAGAGCACGCATGAGGATCGTCGCTAACGACGATGTCCCCACGAGGGCGTCGCGGAACACTGGAAGCACCCCCGGCACGTCCGGGACGACGACGAGAGATCAGATGTACCAAGGCAAGAGCATCCGGGTGAGGGCGATCGGGGACGGCTTCGTCGAGCTGTGCTTCGACCGCGCGGGAGAGCCCATCAACAAGTTCGATGCCCGCACCGTCACCGAGCTGAAGGAGGCGGTCGCGGCGATCGCGGCGGCGCCCGGCGTGCGCGGGGTGCTGGCCACCAGCGCCAAGGACGTGTTCGTGGTCGGCGCCGACATCACCGAGTTCGGCGAGAAGTTCAAGCTGCCGCATGCCGACCTGGTGGAGGACGTGCGCTCCTCGAACGAGGCCTTCGTGGCGCTGGAAGACCTGGCGCTGCCCACCGTGGTGGCGATCGACGGCTACGCGCTGGGCGGCGGCATGGAATTCGTGCTGGCCTGCGCGATCCGCGTGATGTCGCGCAAGGCGCAGGTCGGGCTGCCCGAGGTGAAGCTGGGCCTGTTCCCCGGCTTCGGCGGTACCGTGCGGCTGCCGCGCGTGGCCGGGCCGCAGGCGGCCGTGCAGTGGATCGCCGATGGCAAGCCGCGCGATGCCGAAGACGCGCTGGCCGCGGGCGCGGTGGACGTGGTGTGCGAGAGCGAGCAGTTGCGAGCCACCGCGCTGGACCTGCTGCGCCAGGCCGCCGACGGCGCCATCGACTGGCGGGCGGCGCAGCAGCGCAAGCGCAAGCCGCTGGACGGCAACGGCTCGGGCCGCTGCGCCGGCTTCGCCGAATGGCGCAAGTCGGTCGCGGCCGCCAGCGGCGCGCACCAGCCCGCCGCGCTGGCCGCGCTGGACCTGATGGAGCGCGCCGCCGCCTTCGACCGCGACGCCGCGCTGGCGCTGGAGAGCGAGGCTTTCGCGCGCATCGCCAAGACGCAGGCCGCGGCCTCGCTGGTGCAGGTCTTCCTGAGCGAGCAGGCCATCCGCAAGGCGGCCAGGCGGCGCATGAACGGGGCCCGGCCGGTGAAGCAGGCCGTGGTGCTGGGCGCCGGCATCATGGGCGGCGGCATCGCGCTGACCAGCGCTCGCAGCGGGATCCCGGTGCGCATCAGCGACGTCTCGCCCAAGGCGCTGGAGGGCGCGCTGGGCGAGGCCGGCCGACTGCTCGCGCGCCAGGTGAAGGCGGGCCGCCTGACAGCGCAGAAGTCCGAGGCGGTGCTCAAGGCCATCACCCTCCAGACCGGCCAAGAGGGCGTGGGCCAGGCCGACATCGTGGTCGAGGCCATCGTCGAGCGGCTGGAGGTCAAGCACCAGGTGCTGGGCGCGCTGGAAAGCCGCCTGGGCGAGAGTGCCGTGCTGGCCAGCAACACGTCCAGCCTGCGCATCGACGACGTCGCGCGCGCGCTCGAGCGTCCGGAGCGTTTCGTCGGCATGCATTTCTTCAACCCGGTCCCTTCCATGCAACTGGTGGAAGTGGTGCAGGGCAGCGCGACCAGCGAGGAGGCCGTGGCCACCGCGGTCGCGTATGCGATCGCCATGAAGAAGACGCCGGTCGTCGTCAAGGACGGCCCGGGCTTCCTGGTCAACCGCGTGCTGATGGCCTACACCGGCGCCGCGCTGCGCCTGATCGCCGACGGCGCCGACTACCAGGCCATCGACCGCGCGATGGAGGCCTTCGGCTGGCCCATGGGCCCGTCGTACCTGCAGGACGTGATCGGCATCGACACCGGCAGCCACGTGGCCGACGTGATCGCGGCCGGCTACCCGCATCGCATGCCGCCGCTGGAACACGACGCGCTCAAGCTGATGCTGGCCCAGGGCCGCCTGGGGCAAAAGAGCGGGGCGGGCTTCTACCGCTACGAGCGTGACGCCAACGGCCGCCTGGTCAGGAAGGTCGCGCCGGAAACGCCCGAGCTGCTGGCGACGCTGCAGCCGGGCGGGCCGCGCGCCTTCGCCGACGAGGAGATCGTCGACCGGCTGATGCTGCCCTTCATCGTCGAAGCCGCGCATGCTCTGGAAGAGGGCGTGGTGGCCACGCCCGCCGAACTGGACATGGCGCTGCTGCTGGCCCTGGGCTGCCCGCTCTACATCGGCGGCGCGCTCAAGTACGCCGACTGGCTGGGGCTGGACGAGGTGGTGCGCCGCTGCGATGCGCTGCGCGTCCACGGCCCCATGTACGAACCCACGCCCCGCATGCGCCAGCTGGCCGCGGGCGGCGGCACCTTCTACGCACAAGGAAGCTTCTGATGCAACTCGGATCCGACATCGCCGCGGTGGTCACCGGCGGCGCCTCCGGCCTCGGTGCCGCCACCGCGCGCCGGCTGGCGGCCCACGGCGTCAAGGTCGCGCTGTTCGACATGAACGCGGAGCGGGGCGAGCAGATGGCCCGCGAGATCGGTGGCGTTTTCTGCCCGGTCGACGTGACGAGCGACGAGGACGTGGAGCGGGGCTTTCGCCACGCGCGCGAGGCGCACGGGCAAGAGCGCATCCTGGTCAACTGCGCGGGCACGGGCAACGCGGTCAAGACCGCCAGCTTCGACAAGGCCACGGGCAAGCCGCGCCATTTCCCACTGCCGGACTTCGAGAAGATCATCCAGATCAACCTGATCGGCACCTTCCGCTGCATCGCCAAGTCCGCCGCCGGCATGCTCACGCTGGCGCCATTGGCGGACGGTGAACGCGGCGCCATCATCAACACCGCTTCGGTGGCGGCCCAGGACGGCCAGATCGGCCAGGCCGCCTATGCCGCCTCCAAGGCCGGCGTGGTGGGCCTGACGCTGCCGGTGGCGCGCGACCTGATGTCCGAGGGCATCCGCGTCAACACCATCCTGCCCGGCATCTTCGACACGCCGCTGCTGCAGGCGGCGCCCGAGAACGTGAAGGCGGCGCTGGCCGCGTCCGTGCCCTTCCCCAAGCGCCTGGGCCGGCCGGAGGAGTACGCGCAGGTGGCCGAGATGCTGATCACCACCGGCTACATGAACGGCGAATCGATCCGCATCGACGGCGCGATCCGCATGGCGCCGCGCTGAGGAACTCCGTCATTCAAAGGGACCTCCGTCATTCCCGCGAAGGCGGGAATCCAGAGCTCCCGCCTTCACCTGCGCGCGACGCGCGCAAGCCCCGGCGCCCGTCTCACGCCACCGCCAGCTCTCCTTCAGCCTCCACCGCCGCAGCCTCCTCGAACGCCCGCCGAAGCCGCTCTTCCTCCCCCTTCGCCTTGCGCACGTTCGCCTCCTTCACGTGCCCGTACCCGCGGATGGCCAGCGCCGCCGAGGCCAGCTCGACCGCCTGCGCGTGGTTGTGCGGCGCCAGCCCCGCGGCGATCGTCCGCAGCAGCGCCTCGTACTCGCCGACCAGGCGGCGTTCCATCCGCCTTTCCTCCGTGTAGCCGAACACGTCCAGCACGGTCCCGCGCAGGAAGCGCAGCCTGGCCATCACCTTGAACACCGGCAGCACCCAGCCGCCGAACTCGCGCTTGACCAGGTGGCCGGTGCGCGGGTCGCGCCGGGCGATCAGCGGCGGCGCCAGGTGGAATCGCAGGCGCGGCGCGGCGCCCTCGAACTGCGCATCGATGTGGGCGCGGAACGCGGCATCGGCGTGCAGCCGCGCCACCTCGTACTCGTCCTTGTAGGCCATCAGCTTGTAGAGCGCCTCGGCGGCGGCCTGCGTCAGCTCGGTGGTGCCGGGGACCGCCTTCTCCTCGGCCCGCCGCAACGCGCCGATGGCGGCGCGGTAGCGCTGCGAATAGGCCGCGTCCTGGTAGGCGGCCAGGCGCTGCCCCCGGTCGGCGATGCGCTCGTCCAGCGTCTGCGGCGCCGGCACCAGCGGCGCCAGCTGCTGCGCGTCGCACAGGCGTCGCACCGCCTGCGGGTCGTGCGCCCAGAGGCGGCCGAGCCGCAGCGCGTGCAGGTTGAAGGCCACCTGTACGCCATTGAGCTCCAGCGCCTGGGTTAGCGCTTCCAGCGAGATCGGCAGCCAGCCCTTCTGCAGCGCGACGCCGACCAGGAAGAAGTTGGCCGCGATCGCGTCGCTGCACAACGCCAGCGCGATGCCGGTGGCATCGACCCATTCGGCATGTCCACTGCCCACGCGGCCGGCGATGCGGCGGGCCAGCAGGGTGGTGTCGATCTTCTCGTCGGGGTTGAACTGCACCGAGGCCATGGGCTGCACGCGTTCGTTGCCGACCACCCGCGTACCCTCGGCCAGCGTTCGGTACACGTCGTCGGCCAGCGCGGCGATCAGGTCGAAGGCCAGCAGCAGGCCGGCCTCGCCGACGCCGACGGTCTGCGTGGGGATCGGCTGCCCGGCGACGGCCAGGCGCACGTGGCTGAGCACCGCGCCATTCTTCTGCGCCATCCCCGTCATGTCATAGACCGAGGCGTTCAGGCCCTGCAGGTGCGCGGCCATGGCCAGCACTGCCGACACCGTGATCACGCCGGTGCCGCCGATGCCCGAAAGCATGATGCCCAGGCCCATGCCGGGCAGGGCGTGCAGGTGCGGCGCGGGCAGGCCGTCGAACAGCGCCGGCGGCACCGCGGCGCGGCCGCGCTTCTTCATCTCCACGCCTTCCACCGTGACGAAAGACGGGCAGAAGCCCTTGGCGCAGGAATAGTCCTTGTTGCAGCTGGACTGGTTGATGCGGCGCTTGCGGCCCAGCACAGTCTCCACCGGCTCGATGGACACGCAGCCGGACTGCACGGCGCAGTCGCCGCAGCCTTCGCACACGGCTTCGTTGATCACCATGCGGCGCGGCGAGTCGGGCAGCTCCTGGCGCTTGCGCCGGCGGCGCTTCTCGGCGGCGCAGGTCTGCTCGTAGACGATGACGGTGCAGCCCGGCACGTCGCGCATCTCGCGCTGCACCGCGTCGAGCTGCGCCCGCGGGTACAGCCGCACGCCTTCGGGCAGCGCGCGCAGCACGTAGCGGGACGGGTCCTCGCTCACCAGGGCCACTCGCTGCGCACCCTCGGCCAGCACCTGGCGCACGACCATCAGCGGGCTGATGGGCCCGTCCACGGGCTGCCCGCCCGTCATCGCCACCGCGTCGTTGTAGAGGATCTTGAAGGTGATGTTCGCCTTCGACGCCACCGCCTGCCGCAATGCGAGCAGGCCCGAGTGGTAGTAGGTGCCGTCGCCCATGTTCTGGAAGACGTGGGGGCGCCTGGTGAAGTGGTGCAGCCCCGCCCAGCCCGCCCCTTCGCCCCCCATGTGCGGGCCCAGCAGCGTGGTGCCGGGCTTGGCCCACATCGCCATGCCGTGGCAGCCGATGCCGCCCAGCGCGATGCTGCCTTCGGGCACCACCGTGGAGGTGTTGTGCGGGCAGCCGGAGCAGAAGAAAGGTAGGCGCTTCGGGCTGGCGTCCAACAGTGGCTGCAGCGAACGCTGCAGCGCCTTCACCGTGGCCAGCCGCTGCTGGGCCTGGGCGTCGAGCCGCCCAGTGCGCCGCAGGCGCTCGGCGATCACCTGCGCCAGCTGCAGCGGCTGCAGCTGCACGTCGGAGGGCAGCTGCTCGAGGCCTTGCTCGTCTCGCTTGCCGGTGATGCGCGGCCGCTGCGCGTCGTTGTAGAACAGGGCGGCGGCCTGCGGCTCCATGAAGGCGGCCTTCTCCTCCACGAAGAAGAGCTCGTCGCAGCCGGCCGCGAACTCGCGCAGCCCCTTGGGCTCCAGCGGCCAGATCATGCCGACCTTGTAGACGTCCAGGCCCAGCGCCTGCGCCCGCGCGGCGTCGATGCCCAGGTAGCGCAGCGCCTGCATCACGTCGCCGTAGCTCTTGCCGGCGGTCACGATGCCCAGCCGCCGCTGCGCGGTGCCGAACTCCGCCCGGTCGATGCGATTGGCGCGGGCGAAGCGCTGCGCCAGCGGCAGCCGCCAGCGCTTGTGGATGATCTCGTCGCGCGCCGGCGCGAACACGCCGCGGTAGTGGATGCCTTCCGGCGGCAGCTCGCCCTTGTCCGGCGTGGCGATGGCGAAGTCCTCCTCCGGCGGCACGGTGGCGGTCTGCTCGATGCTCTCGTTCACCGTCTTGTAGCCCACCCAGCAGCCCGAGTAGCGCGACAGGGCCCAGCCCAGCAGGCCGAAGCGCACCGCCTCGCCCACGTGCGCGGGGTAGAGCACCGGCATCAGGTGGGCCGCCATGGCCTGCTCGCTCTGGTGGGCGACCGTGGACGACTTGCCCGGGTGGTCGTCGCCCATCAGCACCAGGACGCCGCCCTTCGGATGCGTGCCGGACATGTTGCCGTGCTTGAAGACGTCGCCCGAGCGGTCCACGCCGGGGCCCTTGCCGTACCAGAGGCCGAAGACGCCGTCCACGGTGGCGTCCTTCATCACGGCGAGCTGCTGCGTGCCCCACACGGCGGTGGCGGCCAGGTCCTCGTTGACGCCGGGCTGGAACACCACCTGGTGGCCATCGAGCCAAGCGGCCGCGTCCCACATCGCCTGGTCCACGTAGCCCAGCGGCGAGCCGCGGTAGCCGCTGACGAAGCCGGCGGTGGACAGGCCGGCGGCGGCATCGCGCCGGCGCTGCGTGAGCAGCAGCCGCACCAGGGCCTGCGGGCCGCTGACCAGGGCGGGCCGGGACGTGTCGGCGTACTTGTCGTCGAGTGAGACGGTGCGCAGCTGCATGGGTCACCACGTGAGGGAAGGTCGCCCAGTCTGTCAGCGGGGGCGGGGTGGGGGATCGTCCGAACCGACGAGAACGGAATCGTCGCAACGGACGAACCGGGGCCGCCGCCGGGCTTGCAGAATGCCCGCAGGAGAACGCCCATGACCGAGACGCCCCTCGTGCGCTGCGCCATCGCGGACGGCATCGCCACCGTCACGCTGCAGCACCCGGACAAGCCCAACCCCATCACCATGCCGTTGCAGCGCGAGCTGCTGGACACGCTGCGGCGGCTGCACGGCGACACCTCCGTGCGCGCGCTGGTGCTGACGGCCGCGGGCCGCGCCTTCTGCGTGGGCGCGGACCTGGAGGAGATGCAGCAGGCCGCGGCCGCGAACCCCTCGCTGGGCGCGTGGACGGCGGACTTCATGGCCGAACTCACCAACCCCATCGTGCTGGCGCTGCGTGCGCTGCCGGTGCCGGTGGTCTGCGCCGTCAACGGTCCGGCGGCCGGGGCGGGCGCGGGGCTGGCCCTCGCGGCCGACGTGCTGCTGATGGCCCAGTCGTCCTACCTGTACCTGCCCTTCATCCCCAGGCTGGGCATCGTGCCCGACATGGGCAGCACTTGGTTCCTGCCGCGCCGCCTGGGCCGCCAGCGCGCGATGGGGCTGACGCTGCTGGGCGACCGGCTGCCGGCGCAGCAGGCGGTGGACTGGGGCGTGGCCTGGGCCTGCGTGGCCGATGCCTCCCTGGCCGACGAAGCTCTGGGGCTGGCGCGTCGCCTGGCAAAGCTGCCTGCCGGCGCGGCGCTGGAGGCGCGCGCCGCCTACGAAGCCGCGGAAGGCAACGACCTGGCGCAGCAACTCGACTACGAACGTTCGCGCCAGCGCGAGCTGATCGACCGTCCGGCCTTTCGCGAAGGCGTGCAGGCCTTCCTGCAGAAGCGGGACCCGGTCTTCCCGCCGCGGGATTGACGCGCTTGGCCAGCGATTGGATCGGCAGCCTGCTGCAGGCCCGCCGCAGCGGCGCGCCGTTCGGCGTGCATCCTTCCGAGCTGCAGTGCGGCCTGCCCGAGGCCTACGCGCTGCAGCACACCCACCTGCAGCGCGTGCTGCAACAGGACGGCGATGCGGTCCACGGCGCCAAGCTGAGCGTCACCAGCGCGCCCGCGCTGGAGCGGCTGGGGCTCAAGGCGCCGCTGCTGGGCCCCATCCTTCGCGGGCGCAGCCATGCCAGCGGCGTCGTGCTGCCGCGCAGCCGCTTCTTTGCCTGCATCCTGGAAGCGGAGATCGGCTTCGTGCTGGGCGCCGACCTGGACGCGCGCGACGGCGCGCCCCCCCGCGAGGCGGTGGCCGACGCGATCGCCGCCGCATTCCCCTGCATCGAGATCGCCGACAGTCGCTACGCACAGTGGGCCGAGGCGCCGGCCTGCGCCATCGTGGCCGACCTGGCCTATGCCGGCGACTGGGTGCGCGGCACCGACTGCGCCGGTTGGCGCGCGCTGGACCTGCGCACGCTGCCGGTCACGCTCTCGCGCGACGGCGAGGTGATCCGTGAGGGCAGCGGCGACGCCGTGCTGGGCGACCCGCTGCACGCGCTGGCCTTGGCGGCGACCGAAGCTGCCACGCGCGGCGAGGTGCTGCGCGCGGGCACGCTGCTGAGCACCGGCGCCTGCACCGCGCCCTGGCCGGCGCCGGGCGCCGGAAGCTTCGTCGCGGAGTTCGGGCCCCTGGGGTCGGTGACGCTCACCCTCACGTGAAGCCCGCGGCCCCGCCCACCGGCGTGCAGGGCATGCTGCTGCTCACGACGCTGGTGTGGGGGCTCAACCTGCCGGTGCTCAAGTGGCTGACCGGCCACTTCGATTCCGTGCTGCTGTCGGGGCTGCGCATGCTGGCGGCCGTGGTGTCGCTGGCCTGCCTGCTGCCCGGGCGCGCCCTGGTGGCCCGCCTGCAGCCCGCGCAATGGCGCCAGTTGCTGCTGTGCGCGCTGCTGATGGTGTACCTCAACCAGTGGCTGTTCGCCGAGGGCATGCGCCGCAGCAGCGCCACCAATGGCGCGCTGATCACCGCGCTGCACCCGCTGCTGGCGGCGCTGCTCGCCCTGGTGCTGCTGCGCGAGCGGCTCGGCGGACGACGGTTCCTGGGCGTGCTGATCGGGCTGGCCGGCGTGGCGCTGGCGATCCTGAACCGCCCGTCCGCGCAACTGGCCGGCAGCGGCATCGGCGACCTGATGGTGCTGGGTGGCGTGCTGCTGTTCGCCATCGGCGCGGTGGTGGCGCAGCGCCTGCTGGTGCAGGTCGATGCCGTGGTGGTCAGCCTCATCATCCACGCGGTGGGCGCGGCCTGCCTGCTGGTGCACACCGCCATCGCGGCGCTGTGGAACGGCGAGGCACCGCGGGCCGTGGAGGCGGGCTGGCTGTGGGCGGCCGTGCTGCTGTCCGGCGCGCTGTCCACCGGCATGGGCAACCTGATGTGGAACCGCGCCATCGCCGCCATCGGCATGGCGCGCGCCTCCATGTGGCTCTACTGGGTGCCGATCTTCGGCATCGCGTCGGCGGTGGTCTTCCTCGGCGAGCCGCTCACCGGCTGGCACCTGCTGGCGCTGGCCATGGTGCTGGCCGGCACGCGGCTGGGCACCGGGCGCGGCGGCTAGGCCCCGACGACGGCGGAAGCGCCGCCGTCCACCGGCAGCAGCACGCCGGTGATGTGCTTGCCGGCGTCGGACGCGAGCAGCAGCACCGCGCCCTTGAGGCCCTCGTCGTCGCCCACGCGGCGCAGCGGCAGTTGCGCGACGATGGGCTCGATGGTCCCCGGCGCCAGCAGGTGGCGCGCCATGCGGCTGGGAAACACGCCGGGCAGGATCGCATTGACGTTGATGCCGTGCGGCCCCCATTCGCAGGCGAGCGCGCGCGTCAGGCTGGCCACCGCGCCCTTGCTGGCGTGGTACGCGGCGGCCTGCATGCTGCCGCTGCCGCCCAGCGCGGCGATGGAGGAGACGTTGACGATGCGGCCCTGGCCGCGCGGGATCATGCTGCGGCGGGCCACTTCGCGCGACAGCAGGAACACGCCGCGCACGTTGAGGTCCATCACCTTGTCCCAGGCGTCCAGGGGATGGTCCTGCGCCGGCGCGCCCCAGGTGGCGCCGGCGTTGTTGACCAGGATGTCGACGGGGCCGAGCGTGGCCAACGCGTGGTCCACCAGCGCGCCCACCTGGACGTCGTCGCGGCCGTCCGCCGCGAAGGTGTCCACTGCGTGGCCGTCGGCGCGCAGCGTGGCCGCCGCATCGTCCAGGTCGCCCTGCTTGCGCGAGGAGATCAGCACCCGCGCGCCGGCCTCGGCCAGGGCCTGAGCCATCTGCAGGCCCAACCCGCGCGAGCCGCCCGTGACCAGCGCCGTGCGGCCCGTCAGGTCGTGCAGTTGGGAAACGGTGCGGGCAGGGGACAAGGCGACCTCCGGGGGGTTCAGGGATGCGGGCGAGGGTAGTGGTACCCCCGCGGCCCGCAATCGTCCGTTGCGACGAATACGCACGCCCGCGCCACTGCCACCATGGGAGCACCATGGAAACGCGACAACTCGATGCCTTCCTGCGCCGGGAGATCCCCGGCCTGGCCGGGCAGCTGCGGCTGCAGAAGATCGGCGGCGGCCAGTCGAACCCCACCTTCTTCGTCTCATTCGACAACCGCGAGCTGGTGCTGCGCAAGAAGCCCTCGGGCGACGTGCTGCCCTCGGCCCATGCGGTGGACCGCGAGTACCGGGTGATGAAGGCCCTGGCCGCGACCGACCTGCCGGTGCCCCCGGTCCTGCTGTACCACGCGGAGCCGGACGTGATCGGCACGCCCTTCTACGTGATGGAGCGGGTGCCGGGCCGCGTCTTCAACGACAACGCGGCGCCCGGCGTCACGCCTGCCGAGCGGCGCGCGATCTACTTCGCCATGGCGGACACGCTAGCCACGCTCCACGCGGTCGACTGGCGCGCGGCCGGACTGGCGGACTTCGGCAAGCCGGGCGGCTACTTCCAGCGGCAGCTGCGGCGCTGGCAGCAGCAGTGGGAGTTGTCGCGCATCGAGCCGATCCCGGCCATCGACGAGTTGCTGGCCTGGCTGGGTGCGCACCTGCCGGAGGACGACGAGACGGCCATCGCGCACGGCGACTTCAAGCTGAACAACCTCCTGTTCCATCCCACCGAGCCGCGCGTGGTGGCCGTGCTGGACTGGGAACTGTCGACGCTGGGCCATCCGCTGGCCGACGTCGCGTTCAACACGGTGGCCTGGCGCACGCTGCCCTCCGAATACGGCGGCATCCGCGGGCTGGACCTGCAGGCGTTGGGCATCCCGGGCGAGCACGAGTACCTGGCGCACTACTACCGGCGCTCGGGTCGCACCGACCCCGCCCGGCAGGCCACGCCTTTCCACTGGGCCTTCGCGCTGATGCGCTGGTCCGTGATCTTCGCCGGCATCGCGGCGCGTGCCGCGCGTGGCACCGCCGCGTCCGACAACGCCGCCGAAGTCGGCGTGCTGGCCGTGGCCCTGGCCGGCCGCGGGCTCGAGGCCATCGAAACCTGCGTGCCGCAGCTCTGAAAAGAAGGACCTTCCCATGCATTTCCAGTTTCCCGAAGCCACGCAGCAGATGCAGCGCACGCTGCGCCAGTTCATGGACCGGGAGGTGCTGCCGCGCGACGGCGAGTTCGAGCGCATCGCCGCCACCGGCACCTACCCGAGCGAGGTGGTCGAGCCGCTGAAGAAGAAGGCGCGCCAGGCCGGGCTGTGGAACCTGTTCCTGCCGGCGCTGCGCGAAGACGAGCCGGGCACGCGCCTGAGCAACCTGGAGTACGCGCCGCTGGCCGAGATCATCGGCCGCATCCCCTGGGCCTCCGAGGTGTTCAACTGCAACGCGCCCGACACCGGCAACATGGAGCTGCTGCACCTGTTCGCCACGCCGCAGCAGCGCGAGCACTGGCTCAATCCGCTGCTGGACGGCCGCATCCGCTCGTGCTTCTCGATGACCGAGCCGGACGTGGCCTCGTCGGACGCCACCAACATCGAGACGACCATCCGGCGCGATGGCGACTTCTACGTGATCAACGGGCGCAAGTGGTTCACCACCGGCGCGCTGCATCCGAACTGCCGGTTCGCCATCGTGATGGGCGTGACCGACGAGAGCGGGGGGGCGTCGCGCCACCAGCGGCACTCGATGGTGATCGTGCCGCTCGAGGCGCCGGGCCTGCGAGTCGTGCGCAACGTGCCCATCATGCATCACCACGCCCCCGAGGGGCATTGCGAGCTGACGTACACCGACGTGCGCGTGCCGGTGACCAACCTGCTGGGCCGCGAGAACGAAGGTTTCGCCCTGGCGCAGGCGCGCCTGGGCCCGGGGCGAGTGCACCACTGCATGCGCACCATCGGCCAGTGCGAGCTGGCGATGGAGCTGATGTGCGAGCGCGCCCTGTCGCGGCGCGCCTTCGGCAAGCACCTGTCGGACTTCGCCAACGTGCAGGACTGGATCGCCCAGTCGCGCGTGGAGATCGACCAGGCCCGCCTGCTGGTGCTGCAGGCCGCCTGGAAGATGGACAGCTTCGGCAACAAGGCGGCGCACATCGACGTGTCCGCCATCAAGCTGGTGGCCGCGCAGCTGCAGACGCGTGTTCTGGACCGGGCGATGCAGGTGTTCGGCGCGATGGGACTCACGCCCGACACGCCGCTGTCCTATCTCTGGTCCTGGGGGCGCGCGATGCGTTTCCTGGACGGGCCGGATGAGGTCCACCTGCGCAGCGTGGCGCGGGCCGAACTGGCCAAAGCGCGGGAGAATCTGGGGAGCACGGCGGCGTACTACCGCGGGCGCACCAACTCGGGCTAGCGGCGTGCCGTTCTGAACAGCAGAGACTCTCGTCGGATGTTCATCGGCTCGAACTATGGATGGGCCGCTTTGTATTCTGGCGGACCAATTGGCGGACCAATTGGCGGACTGTACGGCCGCTGGTTGGGGGCGCCCGGAGCATTGACCAGGCCGGCAGTCGTCGGTGCCCTCGAGCGCACAGGCTTGCGCTGACGCGCTGAACTCGAATGGTGGGTGAACTGCCCAAACCGCTGCGGCACTTCCCCCACTCGACAGATCAGTTGATCGACCGCGACGGTCGGTGTATCCGCCTCTGCGCGGCAAAGGGCTGGATGAGGTCCTCCGGGGAAAGCGGGCACGGCTGATGCAAGCCACCCGCGGCCTGAGACGGAGCCCATCTCCTGCCAGGCCGCGAAGGCGGCGGCAGAACTGGCGAGCGGGCGGAGATTTCTGGGAGAAGCCAATGATCTCCAGAGACGCTATGAACAGGTCCTCGACCGAGAGGGCCTTGACCGCGATGACCCTGGCGCTGATGCGGTGGCGCCTGGCTCCTTTCACAAAAGTGAAGCATTCGAGCTGGCTTGGCGCCTTGCAGCGGGTCAGCGCGCTTTTCATCGTTGTTCTCGGCCTCCTTGGCGGGGGCATGGCCGCTGCCGCCCCGCCTGCGCCAACGCCGCTCGGTCCCGTCAACGGCGCGAACGTCACGGTTCCCGCCACGATGTCCTGGTCAGCCGTCACCGACCCGAACGGCGCTGCGATCGCCGGCTACAACTGGAGAGTCAGCCCCTCACCGGGCATGGCGCCCCTGGTCTTCGCAGACTCGACGAGCGGAACCACCACGCAGGACACCCTCAGCGGTCTCTTGCCTGCCCTCTATTTCTGGCAGGTCCAGGCGGTGAGCAGCGCGGGCGAACAGAGCGCGTGGTCGCCGCCGCAGAGCTTCAATGTCACCGGGGCCGGCGCCGGCACGCCGGGGACACCCGTGCTCGGGCCCACGCGCGGGTATTCGACCTTCCATCCGTACGAGAGCGTGCATTTCAGCTGGAGCGCCGTTCCAGGTGCCCCGACCTACCGCCTGGAGGTCTCGAGCGATCCCAGCTTCCCGCTGGGCACCCCGGGCGTTGTGACGTTCTGGAACGAGAACATCCGCGCGACCACCGACGGCTTCGTGCACCACCCCAGCCTGGGTGAGGGCATCTTTTATGCGCGCGTCTTCGCCACGGACTCGGATTTCGCCGGAGGCATCCGCAGCTTGCCGTCCAACGTCATCCAGTACTCCGTCTTCTACAACAACCCCATCGGGCCGCCGCCGGTGCTGGTGTCGCCCGTGAATGGCGAGACGCTGACGCTTCCGATCACGCTCAGGTGGGAGCATGTCCCCAACCCGCAGGCCGCGGGCTATGTCTGGGAAGTTGCCAAGGACTCGACGTTCTCGACCATCGAGGCGTTCTACAACCAGAACACCGAGCCGTTCGCCGTCTTGCCGCCGCTCACGCCGGGGCCCAAGTTCTGGCGCGTGCTCTCGCAGCATGGCCTGTCTTCGCTCGATCCACGCACCGGCGCCTCCACCAACGCCAACACCGAATGGTCCGCGACGGGAAGATTCACGGTCAGCGCCGCGCCGCCCGTGCCTGTGGCAATCACGACGGTGGGCGGCGCCCTGCCGCAGTCCGTGTACGGCGGGCCTGGCCGCCATGTCGGTGTCCAGCTCACTGCCGTGGCGCCGACGGGCGGGGCGACGGTCGCCCTGACCAGCTCGAACCCGGGCCTGGTGCCAGTGCCGGCAACGCTCACGGTAGGCGCTGGCTTCGCCGAGAACAGCATTGCGATTCCGATCGGGCAGGTGACCGCCCCGACGCCGGTGGTGCTGACCGCGACGCTCAATGGCGCATCCCTTTCGCGCCAGCTGACCGTGCTGCCGCCGACCCTCAACGACGATCCGCTCCAGTCCGGTCCGACCCGCGCCACGGGCGGCGCAACGATGTCCGGCTATGTGGATCTGGAGGGTGGCGCCTTCCCCGGCGTAGCCCCGGCGGGAGGATTCATCGTGAACCTCTCGACGAACTCTGCGGCTGCCATCGTCCCCAATTCGGTCACCATTCCGGCCGGCTCCATCGGAGCCGGGTTCTCCATCCAGACGAGCCCGGTGCCGACGAGCACGGTGGTCACCGTCACCGCCAGCGCGGGCGGCGTGACGACGCAGTGGCCGATCACGCTGGAACCCGCCGCGGCGCCCACATCGTTCTTCGTCCGGCCGATGTCGACGACCAATGGATCCCAGGGCGTCGTCACCGCCGCGGAGGGCACGGGATTCGACCAGCTTCTGCAGGTGACGAGCAGCAACCCGGCGCTTGCCAGCGTGCCGGCCGTCGTGACGGTTTCCGCCGGCAGCGGTGTCGGCTTCTTCAATATCACCACCGCCCCGGTGACTGCGCAGGCCGTCGTGACGATCTCGGTGTCCGGCGGCGGCGTGACTCGGTCCGTCCCGCTGGCGCTGTATCCCGCCTTGCCGGCGCTGACCTCGCTCACGGTGAACCCGACCAGTGTCGCTGGAGGCAGTTCGGCGACGGGCACCGTCCGGCTGGCGAGCGCCGCGCCGGCCGGCGGGGTCGCGATCAATCTGTGGAGCAACCTTCCCCAGGCGGCCAGCGTGCCGGCGAGCGTCACCGTTCCCTCCGGGGCCACCAGCGCCAGTTTCACGGTGACCACCTTTCCCAGCGCGCTGACGACCGTTCAGCTCTCCGCCGGTCTGGACAGCATGCTTCAGTTCGCGGCGCTCACCGTGGGCCCGTCCGCACCGCCGGCCGGGCCGACGCTCTCGGCAGTGAGCCTCAACCCCGCCAGCGTCACGGGTGGTACGTCTTCGACCGCAAGCGTGACCTTGAGCGGCGCCGCGCCAAGCGGCGGAGCGGTGGTGACGCTGTCCGACAACTCGGCCGCGACCACCGTGCCGTCCAGCGTCACCGTCCCCGCCGGTGCCAGCAGCGCCAGTTTCACGGTCACGACGGCCCCGGTCACGGCCGCGACGGCGGCAACCATCTCCGCGGTCTTCGGCGGCGCAACGCGTACTGCCGCGCTCACGGTGAATCCGCCGACCGCGCCGACGCCGGAGGCGCCATCGGCGCCGACGCTGCTGTCTCCGGCCAACGACGCAAGGCCGGCGCAACCCGTAACCTTCGACTGGAGCGACGTCGCCAACGCGACCAGCTATGAGATCCAGATCGACGATTCCTCGACCATGGCGGCGCCCTTCAGGGCGAGCCGCGTGGTCAACGTCTCCCAGGCGACCATCGACGGCCTGCCCGCGCAACGCTTGTGGTGGCGCGTGCGGGCGCAGAACTCGGCGGGTGTGTTCGGTCCGTTCTCCAGTACGCGGCGCTTCGAGCCGCGGGCGGCCACGACTGCGGCCGTAGCGAGCCTGTCCTCCGTGTCGGTGAACCCCGCCAGCGTGGTCGGCCCGGCCTCTGCGACCGGAACCGCGAGCCTGACTGCAGCGGCACCCTCGGGCGGTGCGTTCGTGGCCCTGGCCAGCGGCAACCCGGCAGTGGCCGGCGTCCCCGCCGGTGTCACCGTGCCGGCGGGTGCCAGCAGCGCCAGTTTCGCCGTCACGACAAGCGCGGTCACGGCCGCGACTGCGGCGACCATCTCCGCCGTGCTTGGCGGTGTCACCAGGACGGCGACGCTCACGGTCAGCCCGCCCAGCACCAGTGTGACCTTGACGGTGAGTGCGAGCGGGCGCAGCGGGGAGCGCATCACATCCAGTCCTGCGGGCATCAATGTCAACGTCGGCAGCAGCGGCTCGGCCTCTTTTGCCACGGGAACGTCGGTCTCGCTGAGCGCCTCGAACGGCCGCGATGTGATCTGGTCCGGTGCTTGCTCCAGCGGCGGCAACAAGACCAGGACCTGCACCTTCACGATCAATGCCAATGCTTCTGTCAGTGCCAACGTGCAGTAGGCGGCAACGCTGAGAACCTCAGCCGCCTGGGGCTTCGTTGTTCCGTCCGGGTTGCAGCTGTCGGCCTGCGCAGGGCCAGCGCATGCTGCATCGCCATCCGGAGCGACCCACGCCCGGAGTCCACCTCTTTCGAACCGGGAGTCGCCCTTGAAGTCGGAGGGCAGATCCGGCCCGTCGGCGAGTGCCGTTCAGCCCGCAGGCGGTTCCGGGTCACGCGGGGCCAGACCGTTCTCGATGAACTTGCGATAGGTCTTGAGCACCGCCGGTGGCACCTTCTTGCCGCGGCCGTGCGTGGTGAGGTGGGTCCGGTAGATGTAGTCGCGCGCCGCGACCAGCAGCTGCGCCAGCGTCGCGAGCTCCGCAACCGAGTACCCCGTGAGGTCGCCCGCGGCGCGTGCGCGCTTCAGGAAGCTGACGTAGCGGCGCGTCACCTCTTCGTGGTGGCGCTGCCAGGCCACCGGCGCCTCCACCTCCGCCTCGTTCAGCAGGCGCCAGAACCAGGGGTTCTCGTGCAGGTACTCCACCACCGCCTTCATGCCCATCTCCTCGCGTTCGAGGAAGCCGTGCACGTCCTCCGACCGCAAGCGGACCTGCTCGAGCATCTGCAGCCCGAAATGCGGAAGCAGTTCGTCGAACAGCGCCTGGCGTGAGGCGAAGTAGAGGTAGAAGGTGCCCTGGGCCAGCCCCGCGTCGGCGGTGATCCGCTGCACCGACGCATCGCGGTAGCCATGGTCGCCGACCACGCGCGCGGCCGAAACCATCAGCTGGTCGCGCACCCGCGCCGCTTTTTCCGCGCGCGCCCGCAGCGCCCCGTCGGAGAGCTTGCGAGCCGGCCGGTCGGCCCCCGGCTCGGTCACTGCCTTGTCTGCCATCGCACTGTTCCCCTGCTCAGCAGCCGCACCGCCGAGGTTCGCCGCTGGTGTTTACCCTAGCGCCGTCCGTCGGCAAACGACCAATAATGAATTCTGAACCACGGTTCATTTTTAAACACCTCGCTCGACCCGGCACTGCGGAATAACCATGATCCCCACCGACCTCCTGGAAGCCGAATCGGCGTTTCGCGCCGAGGTGCGGGATTATTGCGAGCGCGAGCTGCCAGCGCGCGTGCGGGCCAAGGTCCGCGCCGGGCTGTACCTGGAAAAGCAGGACTACCTCGATTTCCTGCACTCCCTGATTCCGCGCGGCTGGGTCGCGGGCCACTGGCCCAAGGCATGGGGCGGCTGCGACTGGACGCCGATGCAGCGGTTCATCTTCGAGGAAGAGTCGGCCGTCGGTGGCGCCCCCTGGCTGATCCCGTTCGGCATCAGCTACGTCGGCCCCGTCATCTTCACCTTCGGCTCCGCGGCGCAGAAGGAGCGCTTCCTGCCTCCGATCCTGGCGAGCACCGAATGGTGGGCCCAGGGCTATTCGGAGCCGGGCGCGGGCTCCGACCTGGCCGCGCTCAAGACCCGCGCCACGCGTGACGGCGACCACTACGTCATCAACGGACAGAAGATCTGGACCAGCTACGTGCAGTGGGCCGACTGGATCTTCCTGCTGGTGCGCACCAGCGAGGAAGCAAGGCGCCAGCAGGGCATCTCCTTCTTGCTGGTGGACATGAAGACGCCCGGCATCACCGTGCGGCCGATCAAGACCATGGACGGCTGCCACCACGTCAACGAAGTGTTCTTCGACGACGTGCGCGTGCCGCTCTCCAGCCTGGTGGGCGAGGAGGGCGGCGGCTGGAAATACGCCAAGTTCCTGCTGAGCAACGAGCGCGTCATCGCCGCCGAGACGGGCAAGTCGATGCGGCAACTCGAGCACTTGAACACGATGGTCGAAGCCGGCGGCGACCGCCCGGATGAACAAGCCGTGTTCCGGCGCAGGATCGCGCAGCTTCAACTCAAGCTTCACGCCCTGCGGGCCTTCTGCCTGCAGGCGGCCCGCCAGATGGATCCGGCCGCGCCCCCCGGCGCCGAGGCCTCGATCATGAAGATCCGCGGCTCCGAGCTGCAGCAGGCGATCGCCGAGGCCACCATGGAATGGCTGGGGCCGCAGGCGCTGGCCTATGACCCGGCCCAGGTGAATGCCGAGCGCGCCGAGAGCCACGCCGGCCCGGCGCAGACGCCCGGCTTCATCCGCGAATACCTGCACGGCCGCGCGGCCACCATCTACGGCGGGTCCAACGAGATCCAGCGCAACATCATTGCCAAGGCGGAGCTCGGACTGTGAAGCGCGACGAATACTTCGACGAGACCGACGCCGCCCTCGCGCAGGCCGCGCAGCGCTACACGCGCGAGCGCCATGCCTTCGACCAGCGCCAGAAGCTGCCTGCCGGCGAGCGGCGATTCAGCGCGTCGGCCTGGAACGAGATGGCCTCCATGGGCTGGCTCGGCGTGGCCATCGGGGAGCAGGAGGGCGGCCTGGGTCTTCGCGTCAGCTCCATCGCGCTGCTTGCCCAGGCGGCCGGCCAGGCGCTCGTGAACGAGCCGCTGTTTTCCTCCGGGTTCATTGCGCCCGACATCGTGATGCGGCATGGGAGCGCCGAACAGCGCGGGCGCTGGCTCGCACCCATGAACGAGGGCGCGGTGCGCGTCGCCTGCGTTTTCGCGCGACCGGCGGTGCCCGTGCAGGTCCACGCGGGCCAGCTGCACGGCCGACAGGACGTGGTGCTGGACGGCGACATCGCCGACGCGCTGCTGGTGCAGGCCGGCGAGGCCGGCGGCCGCCGGTGGTACTGGATCGAGCCGGATGCACCCGGCATGAAGCGAAACACTTATCCGCTGCTGGATGGCCGCGGCGGCGCGACGCTGGAGTTCGAGGGGTGTCGGGGCGAAGCGCTCGACGCCGGCGACAGTCCGCATCCCGCGCTGCTCATGGCGCTCGCCCTGTGCGCCGACGCGGTCGGCGCGATGGAGGCCGCGATGACGCTGACGCTCGACTACATCAAGACTCGTCGGCAATTCGGCGCCGCGATCGGCACCCAGCAAGTCATCCAGCACCGCGCGGTCGACATGTCCATCCGCCTGAGCGAATGCCGCGCCGTGCTGGCGCAGGCGACGCAGTCCCTGCAGGCGCAGCCCGAGTCTGCTGCACGCGACGTGCATGGCGCCAAGGCCTTCGTGGGCGAGCAGTCCAGGCTGATGCTGCAGGAGGCGGTGCAGCTGCACGGCGGCATCGGCATCACCGACGAATACGCACTCAGCCACTACCTGCGCCGGGTCATCGCGGACGACCAGCTCTCCGGCGGCCACGAGCAGCACCTGCGCCAGTTCGCCGCCGCCCTTTCCATCCGCTGAGGTCCCCTGAATGAACTTCGAAGACTACAAGTGCCTTGAATTGCGCCGCGACGGCCGCGTGCTGACGATCGCGCTGAACCGTCCCGAGCAGCGCAACGCCGTGAACGGCCGCCTGCACCTGGAGCTGTCGCGCGTGTTCGAGGACGCGCAGCGCGACCCGGAGAGCGACATCGTCGTCCTCACCGGCAACGGCTCGGCGTTCTGCGCCGGAGGCGACATCGACTGGATGCAGGAGAGCATCGACGACCCCGAGGAATTCGAGCGCACCGCCCGCGAAGGCAAGGACATCGTCTTCTCGCAGCTCGATCTCGAGAAGCCCCTGATCTGCAAGCTCAATGGCCATGCGACCGGCCTGGGCGCCAGCCTCGCGCTGCTGTGCGACATCATCCTGTGCGCCGAGGAAGCCAAGATCGGCGACCCGCACGTGAGCGTCGGCCTGGTCGCAGGGGACGGCGGCGCGTTCATCTGGCCGCAGATCGTCGGGTACGCCAAGGCCAAGAAGTACCTGCTCACCGGTGAGTTGATGACGGCGACCCAGGCCGAACGCATCGGCCTCGTGACCGAGGTGATGCCGCGCGCCGAACTCGACGCCGCCGTCGATGCGCTTGCCCGCAAGCTGGCGGCGGGCGCGACCCGCGCGATCCGCTGGAGCAAGGTCGCCACCAACCTGCCACTGAAGGCGCTCTTCCACGCGCACTTCGACGCTGGCATCGCGTACGAGTGCCTGTCCAACCGCACCGCCGATCACGCCGAGGCGGTCAAGGCATTCCGCGAGAAACGCAAACCCGTATTCACCGGCCACTGAACCCGATCAACAAAGAGAGTCGAACGATGAGCCAACTCAACCGCAGACATGTCCTCCAGTACGGCGCTGTCGCCGCCTCCAGCCTCGCCTTGCCCGGCCTCTCGCGGGCCCAGGGCGGGCCGCTGAAGATCGGCCTCATCACGCCGCTGTCCGGGCCGCAGGAGTTCATCGGCACCTACGTCAAGAACGGCGCGGAAGTCGCCGTCGACCAGATCAACAAGGCCGGCGGCATCCTGGGCCGGCAGGTCGCACTGGAGATCCGCGACGACAAGGCCAACCCTGCCGCGGCACTGGCTGCCGCGCGCGAGTTGCTCGGCGCCGGCGTCAACCTGCACATCGGCGGCATCTCCAGCGCGGTGGTGCTGGCGCTGGTGCCGGTGATGCAGCAGGAGAACGGCGTGCACATCACCTGCGGCGCCGGCACCGAGAAGATGAACCATGAGGCCTACTCGGCCAACATGTTCCGCGCCGGCGACAGCCCCGACGCGCGCGGCCGGGCCCAGGCCAAGCTGATGGCCGAGAAGTACCCGAACATCACGCGCTGGACCGGCCTGATCCCGGACCACGAGTACGGACGCACCACCTGGGGCATCTTCGTCGACGGCCTGCTCGAGTTCTACCCGCAGGTCGCCAGGAAGAAGCCCGAGATCCTGGAGCCGATCCTGATGCCCTACGGCGTCTCCGACTACCGCAACGCGATCACCGCGGCGCTGCGCCAGCAGGCCGACGGCTGCTACAACTCGACCTACGGCGGCGACGCCATCACCATGTTCCAGCAGGCGCGCGGCTTCGGCCTGATGCAGCGCTACAAGGTGGTCTGCGATTCGGCCAACGAATTCCTCGTCGCCCGCGGCCTCAAGCAGCAACTGCCGCCCCAGTGGACCGGCATGCACTACTACCCGGCCGGCAACAAGAACCCGATGAGCGAGCGCTTCGTCGCCGACTACCTGGCCAAGACCAGGGACAACGAGCCGCTCGGCTGGGCCGGCGAGGCGCACGCCGCCATCTACGCGCTCAAGACCGCGATCGAGAAGGGCAAGTCGGCCGACACCAAGGCCGTCATCGCCAACCTCAAGGGCCTGACCTGGGACACCGTCACCGGCCCGCGCCACATGCGCGCCGAAGACAACCAGGCCGTCAAGGACGTGGAACTGGTCTACATCGAGCCGGCCCAGACCGAGAAGGGCTACGCCGTCACGCAGTACGTGAAGGTCGACGGCAAGGCCGCGATCCTGCCGCCGCTGCCCGGCCAGAAGCTCAAGCTGCGCACCGCCTGAGTTGCCCGGGATGCAAGCGGCCGACATCGCCACGCTCCTTGTCAACAGCCTGACCTGGGCCATGGCCACCTTCCTGGTGGCCGCCGGCCTGACGCTGGTGTTCGGCACGCTGCACATCCTGAATTTCTCGCACGGCGGGTTCTTCATGATCGGCGCCTATGCGGCGTTCTCGCTCGCGCAGTGGATCGGCGCCAGCGACTCGATCGCGCTCTACCTGTTCGGGTCGCTGGCGGCCGGCGTGCTGGTCGCCGTGCTCGGACTGATCGTCGATCGGCTCGTGCTGCGGCGGCTGGCCGGCGTGGAGGACGCGTACATCCTGATCGCGACCTATGCGTTGCTGCTGGTCTGCGAAGGCTCGACCAAGCTGGTGTGGGGCCTGAAATACCACAGCGTGATGCCGCCGACGGTGCTCGATGGCGCATGGGTGATGGGCTCGGCGGTCGTGCCGCGGCTGTCGCTGTTCATCATCGCCTCGGGCCTGGTCGTCTTCGTGGCACTGGAGGTCTTCCTCAACCGGACCAAGGCGGGACGGCTGGTGAAGGCCATTGCGGCCGATCCGTGGATGGCGGCCCTGCTGGGCGTCAACGTGCGGCGCGTCTACACGGCAACCGTCGCCCTCGGCTTCGCCCTGGCCGGCCTGGCCGGCGGCTTGCTGGTGTCCAACCAGGCCCTCTCGCCCTCGCTGGCGAGCGCCTTCGTGATCTATGCCTTCGGCGTGATCATCGTCGGCGGCATGGGGAGCATCAGCGGCGCGTTCTTCGGCTCCATCCTGCTCGGGCTGATCGACGCCATCGGCCAGTGGGTGTTGCCGGGCCTGCCCGGCCTGCCATTCTTCGTCGCGATGACGCTGATCCTGCTGCTGCGGCCGCAGGGCCTGATGGGACGCAAGCACTGATGGAACACCGAAGCAGTTTTCTCGGCGGGCCGGCCCGGCGCGACTGGATCGTGCTGGCGGTGGTGATGGCGCTCGGCCTGCTGGTGCCCAGCGTGCTCAATCGCGGCCTGATCTTCATCGCCGGCCTGGTCTGGATCAACGCGGTGTTCGGCCTGAGCTTCAACCTGCTGTTCGGCCTGTCGGGCGTGCTCAGTTTCGGCCAGGCCATGTTCTTCGCGGCCGGCGCCTATGCGGCTGCCGTGTTCACCCAGTCGCTGGGCTGGCCGTTCCTGCCGGCGTGGATCATGGCCGCGGCCGCCGGCGGCTTGCTCGCAGCAGTGGTCGGCGCTGTCGCCCTTCGGCGCAGCGAAGGCGTCTACTTCGCCATCCTCACGCTCTCCTTTGCCGAGTTGCTGCACCTGCTGATCACCAACACCGGCATGCTGGGCCGCAACGACGGGCTGAGCGGACTGGCGCGCCCCGTGTTGTCCCTGGGCGCCGCGCGGCTGGACCTGGGGCAGGGCGACAATTTCTACTACTTCATCGTCATCGCCTGCGGCGCCATGATCGCCGCCATCCGCTTCGTCATCGGCACCGCCTTCGGACGCGCGCTGCAGGCCCTCAAGCAGGATCCGGAGCGGGCCGAGTTCCTGGGCATCCCGGTGCGCCTGCACCGGCTCGTGATCTTCACGATCGCCGGGATGATGACGGCCGCTGCCGGTGCGCTGGTCGCGCCCTGGGCCCAGATCGTGACGCCGGAACTCGCGCACTGGTCCAACTCGACCAACCCGATCCTCTACACGCTGCTGGGCGGCAGCGCCTATTTCTGGGGCCCTGCGCTCGGCGCCGTGCTGCTGTCCGCCGTGTTCTATGTGACGCGAACGCTGGTCGGGGTGTCGGACCTCGTGACGGGCCTGCTGCTGCTCTCGGTGGTGCTCGCCATGCCAGGCGGTGTGCTGGGCTTGCTGGCGCGCATGACGCGCGGAAAGGGCAGGCCATGAGCGGCGCATTGCTGGAAGCAAGCGGGCTGCGCAAGTCGTACGGCCGCATCGCGGTGCTGCACGACGTCAGCCTGACCATCGGCGCCGACGAGTCGCACGTGGTGATCGGCCCCAACGGCGCGGGCAAGACGACGCTGTTCAAGGTGCTCACCGGCGAGCTGCTGGCCAACCAGGGCCGGGTCGTGTTCCAGGGCGAGGACGTCAGCCGCCTGCCCGCCCACAAGCGCGTGCACCGCGGCTTCGGCCGCACCTTCCAGGTGGCGCGGGTGTTCGGCAAGCTCGACGTGCAGGACAACCTGCGGCTCGCGCTCGAAGCGCGCACGCGCCGCGGAAATCCGCTCGCTTCCGTCAGCAGGGAGGTGGCCGGCGCGCTCGCCCAGCGGATGGAGCAGCTGCTGGTCGACACCGGCCTGGAGCGCCACCGTCGCGCGCTGTCCGGCTCCCTCGCCTATGGCGACCGCAAGCGGCTGGAGCTGGCGATGGTGCTGGCGCTCGAGCCCGCCGTGCTGTTCCTGGACGAGCCCACGGCAGGGATGTCGGCTGCCGAACGGCAGGCCACGGTGCAGATGCTGCTGCGCGTGAAGCAGCAACGCCGCGTCTCGATGTTGCTGACCGAGCACGACATGGACGTGGTGTTCGGCCTGGCCGACCGCATCTCGGTGCTGCACTACGGCAAGCTGATCGCATCGGGCACGCCGGCCGAGATCCGCGCCGACGCCCGCGTGAAGGAGGTCTATCTTGGCGACGAGGGCAGCCATGCTTGAAGTGCGCAATCTCCAGGCGCGCTATGGCGACATCCGCGCGCTGTTCGGCATCGACATGAGCGTGGCGGCAGGTGCCGGCGTCGCGCTGCTGGGGCGCAATGGCGCCGGCAAGTCCACGCTCATGAAGGCACTGCTCGATGCGGGACCGGCCTGCAGCGGCGAGATCGTGCTGGGCGGCCGCTCGCTCACCGGGGTTCCGACGCGTGGCCGCGCCCGCCTGGGCCTGGCCCTGGTGCCGGAAGACCGCCGCATCTTCAGCAGCCTGAGCGTGCGGCAGAACCTGGAGCTGGCGCATCACGCGCTGGAAGGCCGGCGCGTGATGGACATCGAGCAGGTCTGCCGCCTTTTCCCGCTGTTGCCCGACCTCCTGGACCGGATGGGCGACCAGCTCTCCGGCGGCCAGCAGCAGCTGGTGGCCGTGGCCCGCGGCCTGATGGCGTCGCCGACCCTGCTGCTGCTCGACGAGCCTGCCGAGGGGCTGGCGCCCAGGCTGGCCATGGATCTCGCGCACGAAGTGAAGCGGGCGCGCGAGCAGCTCGGGCTCACGGTGCTGGTGGCCGAGCAGAGCATCGCCTACGCGCGCCAGTGCACCGAGTACGTCTATCTCCTGGACAGCGGAACCGTGGTGTTCCAGGGCGACTGGGCCGCGTTCGATGCGCAGCCCGAACTCAAGGCCCGCTACCTCGCCGTGTAGCGCCTTCATGCAGGACGACGACATGCGACACGACATCAGCGGCTTCGAAGTTCGTTGGGATGAGGCGCAGGCCCGGCGCTGGAAGGAAGGCGGGGAGTGGGCCGAGCTCACCATCGCCGACCGCGCGCGGCGGCTGGCGGAGCGGTCGCCGGACTTCGTGACGCACGTCTGCGGCGATCTGGCGCTGACGGCCGGACAGGCCTGGGAGCAATCCGGACGACTCGCGGCCGCCTTGTGGAGCAAGGGCTTTCGCGCGGGCGACCGTCTCGCCTTCGAGACGCCCAACTGGCACGAGGCGGTGCTGATCGACCTCGCGGCCTGCAGGCTCGGCCTGGTGATCGTGCCGATCGTGCCGATCTACCGCGACAAGGAAGTGCAGCTGATCCTGCAGGACAGCCAAGCCAAGGGCATTTTCATCGCGCAGGAGTTCCGCGGCTTCGACTATGCGCAGATGATGGCGCGCCTGAGCCCCTCGCTGCCCGGGCTGCAGCATGTGTGGACCGTCCGCGGAGCGGACGGCACGGGCAGCGACCTGCGCGACCTCCTCGCGCAGGCGCCGCCGCTGCCCGAGCTGCCGCTGGTCTCGCCCGACGCGATCAAGCTGATGCTGTACACCTCGGGCACCACCGGCCGCCCCAAGGCCGTGCTCCACAGCCACAACACGCTCGCGCGCTCCACCTTCATGGCCAGCCGGCATTGGGGCCTGCGGCCCGGCGACACGACCCTGATGCCCTCGCCGGTGACCCATGTCACCGGGTACACCTACGGCATCGAGTTTCCGTTCTTCGAAGGCACCTGCTGCGTCCTGATGGACAAATGGGACGCGGCGCAGGCCGCGGACCTCATCGAGCGCCACGGCATCTGCTTCACGCTGTGCGCGACGCCCTTCCTGCAGGAGTTGCTGGACCTGGCCCAGCAGCAGGGCAGGCGCCTGCCCAGCATGCGGACCTTTCCTTGCGGCGGCGCGGCCGTACCGCCGGAGCTGATCCACCGCGTGGCCCGGGTTCTGGAGAACTGCCGCGCCTTCCGCGTCTACGGCTCGAGCGAGGCGCCGGTGATCACGCTCGGCTTTGTCCAGCCGCAGCAGGCCAGGCTGGCCGCCGAGACCGATGGCACGGAGATCGACTACGAGGTGGTGCTGCTCGACGCCGGCGGCGAGCCGGTGGCGCCGGGCGCGGAGGGCGAGATCTGCGCGCGCGGCCCCGGCCTGTTCCTCGGCTATGCGAACGCGGCGGACACGGCCGCCTCCTTCGATCGTTCCGGTTTCTTCCACACCGGCGACGTCGGCATCCGCACGCCCGAAGGCGCGATCGTCTTCACCGGACGCATCAAGGACCTGATCAACCGCGGCGGCGAGAAGATCAGCGCCAAGGAAGTGGAGGACCTGCTGCACGAGCATCCGGGCGTGCTGCAGGCGGCGGTGGTCGCGATGCCGCACGCCCGCCTTGGCGAGACCGTTTGCGCCTACCTGATCGCCCAGCCGGGCGCCGACGTGTCGCTCCAGGCCGTGAGCAGGACGCTGGCTGCGGCCGGCGTGGCCCGCCAGAAATTCCCTGAAAAGCTCATCGTCGTCGATGAGTTTCCCAAGACGGCTTCCGGCAAGATCAAGAAAGACCTGCTGCGCAAGGACGTCAGAGATCGACTGCAACAGGAGACATCCGCATGAAGACATTCGACCGCCGAACGGCATTCGCCGCGCTGGCCCTGGCCTGCCTCGTCCCCGTTCACGCCGCTGCGCAGGCCGACTGGCCGGCCAAGCCGATCAAGCTGATCGTGGGCTTCACGCCGGGCGGCTCGACCGACCTGGCGGCCCGCATCCTGGCGCAGCACCTGGGCGAACGGCTGGGCCAGCAAGTGGTGGTGGAGAACAAGCCCGGCGCCAGTGGCAACATCGCGACCGACTTCGTGGCCAAGGCCTCCCCGGACGGGTACACGCTGATGCTGTGCACCATCCCGACCCATGCGATCAACCCGCACCTGTTCAAGAACCTGCCGTTCAACCACATCAAGGATTTCGCGCCGGTGTCGCTGGTCGCGATGCTGCCCAACATCATCGCGGCCAACCCCCAGTTCCCCGCCAACAACGTCAAGGAACTGGTCGCGCTGCTCAAGGCCAATCCAGGCAAGTACAACTTCGCAGCGGTTCCGGGCGGCTCGCCGCACCTGACGGCGGAGGTGTTCAAGGACACCGCTGGCGTGCAGATGCAACTGGTCGGCTACAAGGGCGCGAGCCCCGCCATCACCGACGTGATCGCCGGCCACGTGCCGCTGGTGTTCGAGAACGTCGCGCCGACCATGGCCTTCATCAAGAGCGGCAAGCTCAAGCCGATCGCGGTCACCTCCCCGAGCCGCCTCGCCGGCCTCGAAGACGTGCCGACCGTCGCCGAGTCGGGCTACCCGAGTTTCGCCATCGAGGGCTGGAGCGGCGTGGTGGCGCCGGCGGGCACACCGGCGCCGATCGTCGCCAGGCTCAACGCGGAGATCCGCAAGTCGCTCGACACGCCCGAGCTGAAGGCGCGCTTCGCGCAGCTGAACCTGCGTCCGCGCGCCACGTCGCCGCAGGAGTTCGCCACCTTCATCCAGGAGCAGACCGACTACTGGGGCAAGGTGATCAATCGCATCGGACTGAAGCTGGACTGAGCATGGCCCGCATCGACCCCGTCGCACCGGAGGCGATGGCGCCCGAGCTCCAGGAGCTGCTCGCCACCCGTCCGCCCTACAACATCTATCGCGTCCTTGCGAACGCACCGACGCTGCTGCCTGGCTTCGTGCAGCTGGCCGGCTCGGTGCTGACGAAAACCGAACTCGACCCGCAGCTGCGCGAGATCGTGATCCTTCGGGTCGGCGCGCATTGCCGCTCGGCCTACGAGATCCATCAGCACGAGCGACTGGCCCGCCACGTGGGCGTGAGCGAGGAGCGTATCCGCAGGGCGCTCGACCTGCAGGCTGCTCAAGCCAGCGACAGCCTGGAGGACAAGGTGCTGCGCTTCACGGACAGCGTCGTCCGCTCGGTGAAAGCGCCACCCGAGCAGTTCGAAGCTATGAAGGCGTCCCTGGGGCCGCGGCAGCTCACCGAGTTGCTGCTGACCATCGGCCTCTACATGATGGTGTCACGCGTCCTGGAGAACCTGGAGGTCGAGATCGAGCAGGACGGTGTCGACATCGGCAGTCGGGCCTACTACCCACCGCCGCAGCGCTAGCGGCTCTTGAGCCCCGAAACTCCTTGCGGCCCCCGAGAACTCGTTCGAGGTGGTCGCCCGCTCGTGGCGGTCTGGGCTGGGGGCCAGCACGCCCGATGCGCTGAAGACGTGATGGGGCGGCTGGAGCGAAACGTGCCGCCGCAGCAGAGCTGGCAGGCCGACTCGTGGCTCAGTGGTCGTGATCGATGCGCAGCGCTTCCAGGAACCTGGAGACCAGGTTGTAGGCCGCCACCGTGGCGGTGAGCTCGACCATCTCGCGTTCATCGAAGTGGCGCCGCACCGCATCGAAAACGGCATCGGGCACGTGGATCTCGCGCGTCATGGAGTCGCAATACGCCAGCACGTCCCGTTCCACTGCGTCGAAAGCGCCGAAATCGCCTGCGCGCAGTGCCTGCAGTTGCTGCTGCGACATGCCCTCGGCCAGCGCGAACGGCGTGTGCTGGTCGAACTCGTACTCCGCTTCGTTGATCACGGCCACGCGCAGGATCACCAGTTCGCGCAGCCGGGGCGACAGCTGGCACTTCTGACGGATCGCCGTGAGGAAGGCAAGCCAGCCCTCGGCCACGGGCGGGCTGTGCAGCAACATCCCGTACAGGTTGAGGACTTGGCCGCGCTCGCGAACGATGCGCTCTACGAGGGGTGCGGCTGCGGGGTCGTCCTGATCGGCGTAGAACAGGCGGGCCATCGGCTTACTCGGTGATGTTGTTGTCTTTGACGAAGCGCGCCCAGGTGCTGATCTGCTTCTCCACGAAGGGCTTGAACACTTCGGGGCCACCGGCGGTGATGTCGATGCCCTGGGCGCTCAGCTTCTGCGCCACCTCGGGCGTGCGCAGCGCCTTGGTCACGGCCTCGTTGAGCCGCCGCACGATGGCCGGGTCCACCTTGGCCGGGCCGATCACGCCCCACCATGCGGGCGCGTCGAAGCCGGGAAAGCCGCTCTCGGCGATGGTGGGCACGTTGGGCATCTGCTTCGAGCGCGTGCTGGTGGACACCACCAGTGGCTTGAGGCTGCCGCTGTCCACGTGCGGCTTGACCAGGAACAGCGAGCCCACCACCAGAGGCACGTGGCCGCCGGCCGCATCGTTCATCAGCGGCCCGCCCCCCCGATAAGGAATGTGGGACCAGTTGAACCCGGCTCCCTTGGCCAGCGAGGCGATCGCCAGGTGGCCCAGGCTGCCGGTGCCGATGCTGCCGTAGCTGGATTGCTCCTTGCCCTTGGCGGCCTGCACCAGGCTCGTGAAGCTGGCGTGCGGCGAACCTTTGGTGGCGGCCAGCACCATGGGGGCGGTGCCGATCAGCGTGACGTGCTCCAGGTCCTTCAGCGTGTCGAAGCCCATGTTGGGCTTGAGTCCGGGATTGACCGCGTGCGTGTCGAACACCACGCCGAAGGTGTAGCCGTCGGGCGCTGCCCGAGCCACTGCGGCGGTGCCGATGGCGCCGGAGGCGCCGCCGATGTTCTCCACCACCACCGTCTGGTTCAACTGCGGCCGCAGCGCCTCGGCCAGGATGCGCGCCACCTGGTCGACCGAGCCGCCGGGCGGGAACACCGCGATGAGCCGGATCGGCTTGGATGGCCAGTCCTGGGCCGCGGCGATGCCGGCCGACAACGCGACGAGGGCACCGATGATCAGCTTCTTCACGATGTGGACTCCGGTGGCGAGGAGTTGGCATGCTAGAAGCGTCGCGTGCGTCGAAATACCCCTGCTTACCCTGAGCTTCTGGACGCTCGGCGCAGTACGCGACCGGCACTGCGCGCACCAGTGACTTGCCGGTCAGCCGCCGCGGCGCGTGCTTTCCACTTGCCCTCTGAACGTCAGCTAGGCGAGCCCACGCGATTGGCCTGGAGTTGGCGGATGCGCCGTTCCACGTAGTAGCCGCCGTACTCGGTGTAGCGCAGGAATGGCAGGTGGCAACTCACGCACGCCCAGACCTCGCAACGGTTGTAGGGGTGGTGCGCCAGCGAGATGGGCGCCAAAGGGGACCAGCTGTCAACGCCCACCGGGCGCGGTGCTTCTTCCAGCGTCGGCTCGTCATCCTCCGGCAGCCACAAGGCGCCGATGGGTTGCAGCAATGCCTCGTCGCCAGTGGTGGGAAACGCCTCCCAGCCCGGGCTGGTGAACGGCCTGCAGCTGGGGCACGGGGTGCCGCCACGGTGCCGGCGTGCAAGTGCTTCGACGGCCGCAGGACTCAATCGTGGCAGGGACATCGTTCCATTTTGCCGTCGCCGGCCATCCCATGCTCCGGGCCTTGACCTTGCCGCTGAACCGGAGCGTTAGCCGCTCCTCGTCCGCAGCCACCCTGTGGCACCGCTGCTTCGGGTCTAAAGCAGACACCGCACTGGCCGCTCGGAAGACAAACAGGCCCGTCTGTCGCCTCCATCCATCTCGAAGCTGGACTGTTCGTGCGCGCTTTGTGAAGCTGTGGACCTTCCATAAGCCTGCGAGGCTGAAATCATGAAACACGCTCTGAAGGTCGTCTCCATCGCATCCACGTTCGTGTGCCTTCTGTTGGCATCTGGAGGTGCTGCGGCCGGGGATGTGGGGCCCGCGGTCGGCGGGGGAGTCGGAGGAGCCGCGGGTGCGCTGATCGGCAGCCAAGTCGGCGGCAAGAACGGCGCGGTGATCGGTGGTGCGTTGGGCGGCGGCGTGGGCGCAGCCGCGACGACATCCGGTTCGGGTAAAACCGGTGCCATCGTGGGCGGAGCCGTCGGCGGCGGCGCTGGTGCCGCGGTCGGGCAAAAGCTGGGCGGCAGCACGGGAGCCGTGGTGGGCGCAGGCGCGGGCGGGGCCCTCGGGTCGAGCGTTGGCAAGTCGCTCACCGATAAAGGTTCCGCGCAGCCGAAGGTCGTCGCGCAGCCCGCACCGGCAGCCGTTGTCGTGCGCGCCGATGGCGAGGCACGCGCTCACGCACCTTCTGGGCGTGGCAACTTCTGCCCTCCTGGACAAGCGAAGAAGGGGCGTTGCTAGGCATTCTTCAAGCCGGCTGCCTGCGCCTTGCCGGAAGGTCAGGCTCGCAACTGATTTCCAGAGCGGCTGCTCGGCAGACCGGAAGCCTGCCCGCTCACACCGGTGAGCAGGGCCTCCACGGCGAGCAGGTCAACGGGCTTGGTGAGGTGCACGTCGAAGCCCGCCGCGACGCTGCGAGCCCGGTCCTGCTCGGTACCCCAACCGGTCAGGGCTACCAGCAAGGTGTGCTGCCAACCGGGCAGAGCACGCAAGCGCGAGGCCACTTCGTAGCCGCTCATTCCCGGCATCCCGATGTCGAGGAAGACGATGTCGGGCCGCCATGCCTCGGCCTCGCGCAGGCCCGACGGCCCGTCGCAGGCACGCCGCGTCTCGTGTCCTTCCAACTCCAGCACCATCGCCAGCGTCTCTGCAGCGTCCTCGTTGTCGTCCACGATCAGCACCCGCTGCGCGGCAGGCCCCGAGGCGGCGCCCGACGGTGGCACCTGGATCGCGTTCCCTGGGGTCTTGTGTGCCCGCGGCAGCCAGATGGTGAACCTGCTCCCCGTGCCCGGTCCGCCGCTGTGCGCCGCCACACGGCCGCCGTGCATCTCCACCAGCGACTTGACCACGCTCAGGCCGATACCCAGCCCGCCCTGGGCGCGCTCCAGGTGCTGGTCGACCTGCACAAAGCGTTCGAAGACCCGCTCCAGCAGCTCGGGAGGCAGGCCCACGCCCGTGTCTTCCACGCTGATGCGCAGTTCGTTGCCCTCGAGCGCTGCTTTCAGCGTGACGATGCCGCGCGCCGGCGTGTACTTGGCGGCGTTGTTCAGCAGGTTGCCCACGACCTGCACCAGGCGGGTGGCGTCGGCGTTGATGTGCCAGTCCGGGTCCGCGCCGTCCCAGATCAGCGCGTGGCCGTGCGTCTCCAGCCAGGGGCGCGCCGCTTCGACGGCCTGATTCAGGACAGCGTCCAGGGGCAGCAGCTCGCGCCGCAGCACCACCTTGCCCTGGCTGATGCGCGCGACGTCCAGCAGCTCGTCGACAAGTCGCACCATGTGATCGAGCTGGCGCTCCATGATGCCCTGCACATGAGCCTGCTCGGGCGTGGAACCACTGCGCTGTAGGACGGCAAGCCCGGTGCGCAGCGGTGCGAGCGGATTGCGCAGTTCGTGTGCCAGCGTGGCCAGGAAGTCATCCTTCTGGCGGTCGGCGCGGCGAAGCGCCTCCTGCGCCCTCCAGGCTTCCGTGCTGTCGCGTGTGATGCATAGCGCGAACTCCACCTGGCCGTGGGCATCGAATTCCGGCACGAGGCTGCTGATGAAGTGCCGCGTCTCGCCGCCCGTGGGCATGTCAAAGTGGGAGACGCCCGGACTCCCCTCGTCGAAGACCCGGCGAATCTCCGCCTCCCACTGGTCGCACAAGGCCGGGGACATGCCCAGGTCGCGGTTGGTGCGGCCGATGAAGATCGACGGCGGCAGGCCGGTGATGCGCTCGATGGCGGCGCTGACGAACACATGCCTCAGCTCGCGGTCGAAACGGACGATCACATCCGGCGAACTTTCCGTCAGGGTGCGAAGCTCCCGCTCGCGAGCCCGAAGGGCGGCCTCCGTCTCCTTGAGGTCGTGTACGTTCACGACGGTGCCGATCCATCGCGCGGGCAGCGCGCCATGTCCGGGAATGAAGTGCCCTTGCGCCTTGAACCACTCGTACTGGCCGTCGTGCCGTCGCATGCGGTACTCGACCGTGTAGTTCGATTTCGCGGCAACGGCCGACTCGAAGGCCTCACGCGCGCGGTCACGGTCGTCCGGGTGGAGCGCCTGGACCCAGTCACGGCCGAGGTGTTCGTGCGCGGGGATGCCGGTGAACGTCGACCACTGGTCGCTCAGGTAGTCGCAAAAGCCGTCCTCGCGCGTCGTGAAGGTCAGGCCCGGCACGGATTCGAGTGTCTGCCGGTAGAACACTTCGCTGGCGCGAAGTGCCGACTCGGCCTGCTTGCGTTCCGTGATGTCGACGCAAGCGCCGGTCATCGTCTGGGGTCGGCCGGCCGCGTCGAGGAAGGTTCGGCCGCGGTCGTACAGCCAGCGGATGGAGCCATCTGGATGGACGACACGGAATTCCATCTCGAAATCCTCGCCGTGCACCTTGCAGCGATTGCAGCGGTCGATGACCTCGGCGCGGTCCTCTGGATGCACACGCGCGATGAACTCCTCCAGGCCGCGCACCACCTGGTCCGGCTCCAGCCCGAACAAGCGATCGAGCGCCGTGTCCCACCACAGAGCGTCGGTTTGGATCGACCAGCGGAAGGTGCCGGTGCCGCTCGCCTCCAGTGCCACCTGCAAGGCCGTTTCGGTGGCGCGCCGCGCGGTGATGTCCTGGATGGTGCCCAGCACCGAGGTGCAGCGACCCTGCGGGTCGTATCGGGCCACGCCGGTGTTGGCCACCCAGCGGATGGTGCCGTCGGGGCAGACGATGCGGAATTCGCTCTCGTAGCGGCGACGTTGCTCGATCGCGGCCTGGACCTCGGCCTGCGTTCGGCCGCGGTCGTGGGGGTGCACCAGCTCGAAGAAAGCCTCTTTGGAGCCCTCGAAGGTCCCCGGCTGCATGCCGTGGATCGCGTAGCACTCGAGCGACCATTCGACGGCGCTGGTGGCGACATCCCAGGTCCACAAGCCCAGGCCCGCGGTTTCGGCGGCGAGGCGCAACCGGTCCTCGGCGGCCCACGCGTGGGCGCCATCCACAGGGGGCGGCTGGTAGTGCATCTCGGGGGGGAACAGGAAGGGAAAGGGGGTTCGGCGGGCCCAGCACTGTGCCATCTTTTCCCGGCCGTGGTTGCGGTTCGCGGTCCTTTTCAGGTCATGGACCGCGTCGGCGCAACTCATCCGTAGCGCACCGAGGAACCCGATACCTGCACGTCCGGGACCTGACCCCCGGGGTCAAGCGCCCGGCTGTCCAGTGTTGCGGCACAACCACCCAGACGATCCCAGGCTTCCCCACCGTCGTGGGGCACAAGAACGCCCACACCCGTAATCTCCCGGCATCGCCACCAGCCCACCCGTGTGTCGCTGGACCGCTCCGCCCCGCTTCTGCTTCACGCCCACGATGTCACCTCTTGCCCGCCGCGTTCTTCAAGCCGTCCTTTACGAAGCCATCGCCATCGCCGCCGTGGGGCCGGCCCTGAGCTTTGCCTTCGACGAGCCGCCAACATCCACGTTAGGGCTGGCCGTCGTTCTGTCCACGATCGCGCTCACCTGGAACTACGTCTTCAACTGGATCTTCGAGCGCTGGGAATCGAGGCAAATCGTGCGGGGACGCTCGCTTGCAAGGCGGCTTGCACACGGGGCTGGTTTCGAGGGCGGGCTGGTGGTCATCCTCCTCCCCGTCATGTCGCTCTGGCTCGACATCTCGCCGGCGGCAGCATTCGTGGCCAACCTCGGACTGCTCGTGTTCTTCTTCGTCTACGCCATCGCGTTCACATGGGCCTTCGATCGGGTCTTCGGGTTGCCTGCATCGGCCGTGCAGAAAGAGGGGAAGACCGTCGGTGCCTAGCGACGATTCCAGAACGGTGCCGGCCGTCTGCTGCACGGGTCGCGTGCGGATCCGGGCCACGCGGCGGTTGACCAGGCGGGATCTCACGGCCAAGCGCCAGCCGCCCAGCCAGCCGCGTGGCGGCGCGCTGCCGCCGCTGCGACAGAAGTGCGCGGGGTCATGCACGGCGCCGAAGACGTCGAGCACGTCGGCGGCGCGGAATTGGTGCAGCGATTCGCTGCGGCCATCCCATGCGCCCCGCGCCTCGCGCACGATGCCCCAGCCGCAATCACGTACCGATTCGCGCAGCAAGGCCTTGGCATTGGCAAACAGGGCCGGGTCGACCACATAACCGTCCGTGCTGTGCCAGCGGCCTTCCACGAACACTTGGCCGACTGCATGGGGCATCACGGTCGGCATCTCGCTCAGAATCCCGTCGAGGTAACGCGGCCGCAGCTGGACGTAGAGCAAGCGTGCGGGCAATCCAGCGGCACGGCACAGGGCCACGAACAGTACGCCCTTGCTGTGGCAGTCTCCGCGGCCGATGCGCAGCACCTCGCTGGCCGTGACGCGTTCGTCGATGGGGCGGGTGGAGAACGGCAGGCGCCGCACGAAGTCGTGCAGGGCGGCGGCGCGCGCGGCATGCGTCTGCCGCGCCTGCGTCAGCTTCTGGGCGGTGATGCGGACCTTGGGATGACCCAGATCCAACTGCGCCGTGGCACCCAGCCACTGGTGCTCGTCCGCCGCTACGTCCGGGGGGACGGACGCGGACCACCAGCTGTCTGCCGGAGCGAGCGGGGCGGTGCCCGTCATCGCTGCGCCACCTTCGCAGCGGCGGGCTGCATGGCCCCGAGCCGCGCGCTCTCCGCACGTACGCTCAGAGCCGAAGCGGTCGCGACCGGCCGGCCGTCGAGGTTGTTCACCAGGTCCAGCCGCAGTTGGTAGACGCCGGGCGGCGGCGCGAGCCAGACCTCGGTGTGGCCGCCCGGGAAGTCCAGGACCTCGGTTTTGCCGCCCTTGCGTTCGATGGTCAGCCGGAAGTGGCCGGTGTCGGCCACTTTCGCGGCGGCATGGGCCACGTTCAGCCCACTGGCGTGGAACAGCACGCGGAAGGGACCGCGCACCGTCGCGCCTTCGGCGAGGCCGAGAATCTCGACCCGCGGAGGTCCCTGGACCGATGCTGGCGCCACGGCGCGCTGCTCTGTCACGGTGACCTGCAGCGGCTTGCTGTAGACGAAATACGGGATGTGCCCCTGGTCGGCCAGAAGGAGGCTGAGCTGGTACTTGCCTGGGGGCAGGTTCAGGACCGTTTCCATCTGCCCTTTGCCGAAGTGGATGTACTTGTCGGTGAAGGGCAGTGGCTGCCGGAAGTCCAGCGGCAGGGCTTGGTTCACCAAGAGGTGGTGGTGTCCCGCCTTGCCTGCGTTCTTGCCAGCGGGTACGAGGCCGCGCATCGACAGGCCGAACCGGGCGACGAAGGGGGACTGCACCAGGTCGCCATCGTTCAGATTGGTGAAGTGCGCGCTCGGCTGCAAGCTGGCCGGCGGCACGACCCAGGGGTGGACGACAGCTTCGTCGTTGTCGCTCGCCTGGGCGGTCGGCAGGAGCGAGGCCGCGGCAACGGCGAAAGCTGAGAGCAGGTGACGGGCGCGAGATTGCATGAGCTTTCCTGTTTTGTTCAGAATCGAGGGTTGGCTGAAGAGGTTGTGACCAGCGTTGAAATGGGGCTAAACTGAAACAAATGTCGAGTTACTCCGCCAAACTGTCAACGAATTGAGCCTTTAAGCCCGATACAACTGCGGCTCATACCTATGCAAAACCTACTCAACGAAGGCGCGGTCGACGACACGCTCCCGCTCGCGGCCGGCTCGTATCGCATCGGCGGCGTCTCGCGGCTATCGGGGGTGCCCGTCGCCACCCTGCGGGTCTGGGAGAAGCGCTACGTCGCCTTCAGCCCGGCCAAGAGCACGGGGCGGCACCGCCTGTACGTGGAGTCGGACGTGACGAAGGCGCGACTGATGCGACTGCTCACCGCCTCCGGCCACAGCGTCGGTGCCATCGCACGGCTGCCAGTGAACGAGTTGCAGCGACTGCTGGCGGGGGCATCGGCCGAATCAGGCCCGGCTCCCGTGCGGCCGCCCAGGGTGTCGGCCATCGTGGTGGGCGACGCGATTGCCGCACGCCTGCAGACGCCGCAGTGGCGGCGCGGCGATGAAGGCGAGTCGCTCGACGTGCGCCAGGTCTACGCCTCGCTTGAAGAGGCGATCGATGGCGAAGTGCCGCTGGACGAGGCGCCGCCCGCCGACCTGCTGCTGGTGCGACTGAACGCCGTCAACGTCTCCGCCCATCGGATGCTCGCGCGTGCCATCGAACACCATCGGGTCAGCCGCGCCATCCTCCTTTACAACTTTGGTGCCGAGCCGCTGCTCGCGGCCATCCGCACTGCGGGCGTGCTGGTGCGGCGCGAGCCTTTGCCCGACGCCGAGCTGGTGGAGTTGATCCGCTCCCTCAAGGTGGTGAACGCCCGCGAGTCCATGGGCGCCTTCAGCCCGGGCGCGGCGATCCCGCGCCGGCGCTACTCCGAGGCCCTGCTGGCCCGCGTGGCCGCGGCGCCGACATCAATCGTGTGCGAATGTCCACGCCACCTGGCGGACTTGATCAACCAGCTGGCCAGCTTCGAGGCCTACAGCGAGCAGTGCCTGCACGACAGCGCCGAGGACGCGCGGCTGCACGCCTACCTGCGCTCGATCTCGGGCTCGGCCCGTGCGCTGTTCGAGCATGCGCTGCACCTCGTGGCGCAGCACGGCGGAACGGAGTTGCAGGACGACCTGACACACCCTTGACAGACTCCTGCTCCGCCAAAGACCCATGACAAAAACGCGCCTCTCGGCGCGCTTTTTTCATTTCCGCGTTCGCTTGCGTGCTCCCGACTAAAACGCCGCGATCCCCGTCTGCGCCCGCCCCAGGATCAGCGCATGGATGTCATGCGTGCCCTCGTAGGTGTTCACCACCTCCAGGTTCACCAGGTGCCGCGCCACGCCGAACTCGTCGCTGATGCCGTTGCCGCCCATCATGTCGCGCGCCATGCGCGCGATGTCCAGCGACTTGCCGCAGGAGTTGCGCTTCATGATCGAGGTGATCTCCACCGAAGCCGTGCCCTCGTCCTTCATGCGGCCCAGGCGCAGGCA
>NZ_LMQL01000013.1 GCF_001424545.1 Ramlibacter sp. Leaf400
TGGCTCGTGCGCAATCTGCTGGATTACGGGTTCGGGACCCTAGTGCGTATCAGGCTGCACGAGCCTTGCCAAAAAAAGGAAGCCGGACCCGAAAGATACAAGTGCGTCCGCCTTCAGCGGACTGCCGGAAGCCCTGGATCCCCGCCTGCGCGGGGATGACGTGTTGAACCCGCTGGCACCCGCACCCTGCCCTCACGCGGCAGGCGGTGCCTAAAAAGGCGTGCCACCGGCTACTGAGCCGCCGCATTCGGAAAGAACAACTGCTCCCCGCCCACCCTGTACGACGCGATCGCCCGCTGCCCCTCGGGCGACACGACCCAGTCGACGAACTTCTGCGCCTCGGCCTGCTTCAAGTGGGGGTGCTTCCGGGCGCTCACGGCCATCACGCCGTACTGGTTGAAGAGGCGCCGGTCGCCCTCGACCAGCACCGCCAGGTCGCCGCGGTTCCTGAACGACAGCCAGGTGCCCCGGTCGGTCAGCGCGTAGCCGCTGGACGAAGAGGCGATGTTCAGCGCCGGCCCCATGCCGCAGCCACACTCCTTGAAGCCCGCTCCCTTGGCGTTGGCGGCCCCGGCCTGGTTCCAGTAGCGCAGCTCCGCCGCATGCGTGCCGCTCTTGTCGCCGCGCGAGATGAACGGCGCGTTGGCCGCCGCCACCTTCTTCAGGCCTTCGACGATGTCCTTGCCCCTGGTGCCGGCCGGATCGCCCTTGGGGCCGACCAGCACGAAGTCGTTGTACATGACCGGGTAGCGGCGCGGAGCGAAGCCCTCGGCGACGAACTTCTCCTCGGCCGCCTGGTCGTGGACGAACAGCACGTCGGCATCGCCGCGGCGGGCCATGTCGATCGCCTGGCCGGTGCCGACGGCAACCACCTTCACGTCCAGGCCACTGGCCTGCTTGAACGCCGGCAGCAGGTGGCCGAACAGGCCCGACTGCTCGGTGGAGGTGGTCGAGGCCATCGTGATGGACTGGGCGGAGACGGCGCCGGCGGCGCACGCCAACAGGGCAGTGGCGAGCGCGCGTCGGGCGGATCGGATCATGCGGTTTCTCCCTTGACGAACAGGTCCGCCTCGCGCGACAGGTCAGGCAGGCGCGTGCGGTCGAAGAACACTTCCACCGGCGCATCGACCAGCACCCGGCCGTGCTCCAGGTAGACCACCCGGGTGGCCAGGCGCTTGACCTGGCCGAGGTTGTGGCTCGCGAAGACCAGCGTCATGCCGGCCTCGGCGAATTCCGCCATCAGCATCTCGACCTCGCGCTTGGCGTGCGGGTCCAGGCTGGCGGTGGGCTCGTCCAGCAGCAGCACCTTGGGCTGCAGCGCCCAGGCCCGCGCGAGCGCCAGCCGCTGCTGCTGCCCGCCGGACAGCACGCGCGCATTGCGCAGCGCCGCTTCGCCCAGGCCCACGCGGCCGAGCGCCAGCAGGGCCCGCTCGCGCGCCTCGCGCCACCGCACGCCGCGCAGCCAGAGCGCGAGCGCCACGTTGTTCATCGCGCTGGTGCGCAGCATGAAGGGCCGCTGGAAGACCATGGCCTGGCGCGCGCCGCCGTCGCGCAGCACGGTGCCCCGCTTGGGCGCGACCAGGCCGTGCAGCACGCGCAGGAGCGTGCTCTTGCCGCTGCCGTTGGCGCCGATCAGGGCGACGCGCTCGCCGGCGCCGATGCGCAGGTCCACGCCCTGCAGCGCCGCCAGGCGGCCGAACGCCACGTCAACGCCCTTCAGGCGCACCACGGCGGTCGTTTCGGGCGATTCCGCCACGCGGAGCGCGGTCCCCGCGTCGAGAGCGACCATTCGCGTCATCGGGAAACCTCCGTGCTGCGCATTGCGGTGCGAGCCCCTTCGGGCGGCCGGGCGGGGCTCATGCCGCCACCCCGGCGGCCGGCAAGGGCGCATCGCCGCGCGCCAGCCGCCAGCGCCGCAGCCCCACCACCACCGCGTTCAGGCCCAGCACCACGGCCAGCAGCACGATGCCCAGCCCCAGGGCCAGCGGCAGGTCGCCCTTGCTGGTCTCCAGCGCGATGGCGGTCGTCATCACGCGGGTGAAGCCGTCGATGTTGCCGCCGACGATCATCACCGCGCCCACTTCGGAGATCGCGCGGCCGAAGCAGGCGATCAGCACGGTGAGCAGCGCGTAGCGCTCGTCCCAGGCCAGCAGCAGGCTGCGCAGCAGCGGCCGCGCGCCCATCGAGGCGAGCTGCTCGCCGTGCTGCACGTCGGCGTCCTCGACCACCTGGCGCGTGAGCGCCGCGGCCACGGGCAGCACCAGGATCGCCTGCGCCAGCACCATGGCCGGGAAGGAGAACAGCCAGCCCAGGAACCCCAGCGGCCCCGACCGCGAGAGCAGCAGGTAGACCACCAGGCCGACCACCACCGAGGGCACGGCCAGCGAGGTGTTGAGCACCGCCATCAGCGCCGCGCGGCCGCCAAAGCGCGCCACGCCCAGCCAGGCGCCCAGCGCGATGCCGAAGCCGCAGGCCAGCGCGCAGGCGGTGGCGCTCACCGCCAGCGACCGCATCACGATGGAGGCCAGGGTGGGATCGGGCGTGAGCACCAGGCCCAGGGCCAGGAGCAGGCTGTCGGAAAAGCTGTGCATCGGCGCGCATGCTAGGCGCACGCACCGTCCCCGGCCATCAGTTCTTCACTTATGAAGCGATATGCATAGCGCATACTCGCCGCGCGCATGCACAAGGTCGAACTCTCGTACTCGCTCACCGGCCGCCGCCCGGCCGGCGCCGCCATCCGCAACCCGCTGATCGAGCTGCTCCAGGCGGTGCGCGAGCAGGGCTCCATCTCCGGCGCCGCCAAGTCGCTGGGACAGTCGTACCGCCACGTGTGGGGCGAGCTCAAACGCTGGGAGACCGAGCTGGGCCGCGGCCTGATCGTCTGGGACAAGGGCCAGCCGGCGCGGCTGACCGAGTTCGGCGACAAGCTGCTGTGGGCCGAGCGCCAGGCCCAGGCCCGGCTGGCGCCGCAGATCGATTCGCTGCATGCCGACCTGGAGCGGGCCTTCGCGGTCGCCTTCGACGACGCCACCCACGTGCTCACGCTGCACGCCAGCCACGACGACGCGCTGGTGCTGCTGCGCGACCACGCCGCGGCCACCGCGCGGCTGCACCTGGACATCCGCTTCATGGGCAGCGTGGATGCGATCGCCGCGCTCAATGAAGGGCGCTGCACCCTCGCCGGCTTCCACACGCCGCCGCAGCCGGCACCCGGCTCGCGGGCGCAGCGCACCTACCAGCCGCTGCTGCGGCCGGGGGAGCACAAGATCATCGGCTTCGCGCGGCGCCTGCAGGGGCTGGTGGTGGCGCGGGGCAATCCGCTGGGCATCGCCGGGCTGCAGGACCTGGTGGCGCGGCGCGCGCGCTTCGTGAACCGCGCGCTGGGCACCGGCACGCGGGTGCTCACCGAGGACCTGCTGGCCGGTGCCGGCATCGAAGGCGGGCAGATCCAGGGCTGGGACCGCATCGAGCCCTCGCACGGCGCGGTGGCGGAGGCGGTGGCTTCGGGCAGTGCGGACGCGGGCATCGTCATCGAGGCAGCGGCGCGGGGCCGCGGACTGGACTTCGTGCCGCTGATGGAGGAGGACTACTACCTGGTCTGCCTGCGGTCGGTGCTGGAGCAGCCGGCGGCGCGGGTGCTGCGCGAGGTGCTGGCCAGCCGCGAGTGGCAGCAGCGGCTGGGGACCCTGCCCGGCTACGAGGCGCTGCGCAGCGGAGAGGTGCTGAGCCTCAGCCGGCAGCTGCCCTGGTGGAAGTTCCGGAAGGCGAAGGAAAGCACTGGATCCCCGCCTTCGCGGGGATGACGGAGAAAAGAGCGGGACGACCGGATTTCGCGTGCGGGGACGACGGATTCCGCGTGCGGGGACGACTCGATGCCCGTCATTCCCGCGAAGGCGGGAATCCAGTGCTCCCGGTCCCTCGCGAAGTTCAGCGCTTGCGCGTCGCGGGCTTGACCGCGGCCGTGGCGCGGGCCTTCGGGGGGCTCTTGGTGGCGGCGGCGCGCTTGCGCGGGGCCACCTCTTCCTCGTCGTTCGCCGCGGCCACCGCCGCCGCGCGACGCGAGGGCGCCGCGGCTGGCGCGGGCGCCGAGGCCTTGCCCTGCAGGCTGCGCCGCAGCAGGTCGGTGAGGTCGATCACCTCGGCGCTCTGCGAAGGCGCTTCCTCGCCCGGCAAGGGCTGCAGCGTGGCCACATCGCCGGCGGCGGCCTTGGCCTGCACCAGCTGCTGCAGCTTTTCCTTGAACTCGTCGTGGAACAGGTCGGGGCTCCAGGCCGCGGCCATGTCCTCCACCAGCTGCTCGGCCATCTTGAGCTCGCGCTCGCTC
Source organism: Ramlibacter sp. Leaf400 (assembly GCF_001424545.1). GTDB lineage: Bacteria > Pseudomonadota > Gammaproteobacteria > Burkholderiales > Burkholderiaceae_C > Ramlibacter. The sequence continues at coordinate 4,325 of NZ_LMQL01000013.1, forward strand.
ACCTTGATCGACGTCGCGTCGCCGAGCACCGAGGTGGGGGCCTCGCGCACTTCGTCGGCCCAGCGCAGCAGGTCCAGCACCAGGCCGTCGCCGGAAGGCATCAGCGCGGCCAGGTGCTGCTTGGTCGAGATCACGACCTTGGCCACGCCGACCTTTCCGCTCTTGCGCAGCACGTCGCGCAGCAGTGCATAGGGCTTGAGCCCGCGCGCGCCGGGCGCCACGTAGTAGGGCTTGCTGAAGAAGGTGGCGGGGATCTCCGACACGTCGACGAAGGCCTCGATCTCGATGGTCTGGGTGGTCCGCGGCAGGGCGTTGCGGATCTCTTCCTTGCTGAGCACCACGTACTGGCCTTCCTCGACCTGGATGCCCTTGACCAGCTCCTCGCGCTGCACGGCCTCGCCGGTGGTCTTGCTCACCTGCTTGTTGCCCACCGGGCTCATGCTGGTGGGATCGATCAGGTTGAACTTGGGCCGGGTCTCGGCCGTCGCGCCGTAGAGCACGACCGGAATGTGCACCAGCCCGAAGCTGATGGCGCCTTTCCAGACGGCGCGGGTGCTGGCGGGAGCGGACATGGCGGCAACCTTAGGCGGCGGCAAGCCCAGCGGCTGTAGGCCGCCCCGCCCCCGCACTGTCGGACGGTGCGCAGCGCCGCAAGGAATCGCAAGCTCTGGATTCCCGCCTCCGCGGGAATGACGGGAGGGTCAGATCGCGCAGGTGCGAAAGCCGGTGAAGCCATCGTCGCGCTCGGGCAGCGCGAAGCTCCTCGCCTTGGGCGACTTCAGCCGCGCACGGGTGGCGAAGCTGGCGCCGCGCAGCACGCGGGCGTGGCCGAACAGCGGCTCGGCCTCGAACTCCGTGTGCCGCGTCCACGCGTGCGGCTCGAAGCCCGGCCACGGCCGCAGCGTGCCCGCGGTCCATTCCTGCACGTCGCCCCAGCGGAAGCCGCGCCCCGCAGCCCGGTGCGCCGCCACCTCCCATTCGACCTCGGTGGGCAGCCGCCGGCCGCTCCAGCGCGCCCAGGCGTCGGCCTCCCACCAGCTCACGTGCATCACCGGCTGCTGCGAAGCCATGCGCGTCGCGCGGCCGAACAGCGTCTGCATCACCGCGCCGCTGGCCACGCCGATCTGGTCGACGTAGCGCGGTCCGCGCCGCCCCTCCTCCTGCGCGAGCTGTTCGAGCCACTGCCAGCCCTGCGGATGCCACAGCTCCTCGCGGTCGTAGCCGCCGTCGTCGACGAACTCCACGAACTGGCCCCAGTCGACCGGCTGCGCGTCGATCTCGAACTCGGGCACGTCGACCTCGTGCGCCCACTGCTCCACGTCGAACACGAAGCCGCCGCGCTCCGAACCCAGCGGCCAGCGGCAGGCCGGCAGCCCGATGGCCTCGCGCCGCACCATCGCCGGCGGGGCCGCGAACGGCATCGCCAGCCCGATGGCCTGCGCCTGGCGCACCAGCTGCTCGCCACGCAGGTCCTCGTGCAGCAGCGCGACCCGGAAGAAGAACAGTCCGTCGTCGTCGATCGCATGCTCCATCTGCTCGAGCGTGCGCTCCAGCGTCTCCATCAGGTAGGCGCGGACCTCGCCGAGCGCGGGCAGCGGCATGTCCCAGCGCGTGTCGTGCGGCGACAGCACCGGGTGGTACCAGCGGTCGGCCATGGGCTCGATCGAGCCCAGCCGCGGCGCGTCGGCCGGGCAGCGCGGGCCCAGCCCGCGGCGCGGGTTGCGGCCGATCCAGTACTCGGCGAACCAGGCCAGGTGGCCCGCGATCCAGTGGGGAAGTTCGAGCTGCGGCTCCATCGGCACGCGCAGTCCGCGCGCCATCGCATCCTCGTAGCGCGCCAGCAGCTGCAGCGTCTGGTTGCGTGCGTCCATCAGCGCGAGCGACAGGAGGTCGGCCGAACCCGTCCGCACGAGCCGGGCATCGTGCGGTGCATCGGCGGCGGTGGGGCCGGAGACCATCGCTTATTATTCGCGCCCTTGCGACCTGGATGGATGAGTCGGGTAAACCCGCGCCGCGGCGTCAGGGTTCTCTCAGTGCTCACGATTTAGCATTTAGGTTTTCTCTGCCCGACCGGGGCGAATCCCTTTCCCTTAAACGGAGACAAGCCGTGCCTGTCCTGCTGAAACTCGCCCTGGCCATGGACTGGATCAGCGTGCGCATCGGCCGCATCGCCGCGGTGGCGGTGCTGCTCACCGCATTGATCTCCGCCGGCAACGCCTTCATCCGCTACGGCCTCTCCATCAGCTCCAACGCCTGGCTCGAGATCCAGTGGTACCTGTTCGCCGGCATCGTGATGCTCGGCGCGCCGATGGTGCTCAAGGTCAACGAGCACGTGCGCGTGGACCTGGTCTACGGGCGCCTGAAGGGCCGCGGGCCGGTCTACATCGACCTGTTCGGCCTCGTCTTCTTCCTGCTGCCGGTGATGGCGCTGCTGGCGTGGCTGTCGTGGCCGCTGCTGGTGAAGATGTACCTCACCGGCGAGATGTCCAGCAACGCGGGCGGCCTGATCCGCTGGCCGGCCATGCTGATGCTGCCCGTCGGCTTCGCGCTGATGGTGTTGCAGGGCCTGGCCGAGATCGTCAAGCGCGTGTACTACCTCAGGGGCCAGTACGAGATGGACACGCACTACGAGGCGCCGGTGCAGTAAGCACCGCGCTGGCCTCCACAACGACAACGACGGGACTCACCATGCAGATGGAAAACTTCGCGCCGATCATGTTCGCCGGTCTGGTGCTCGTGATGCTGATCGGCTTCCCGGTGGCGTTCTCGCTGGGCGCCCTCGGCCTGGCGTGCGGCTTCTTCGCCATCGAGATGGGCTGGTTCCCCGCCAGCTTCATGGGCAACCTGCCGCTCAACGTGTTCGGCATCCTGTCCAACGACCTGCTGCTGGCGATCCCGTTCTTCACCTTCATGGGCGCCATCCTGGAGAAGTGCGGGCTGGCCGAGGACATGCTCGACTCGATGGGCCAGCTGTTCGGCACCGTGCGCGGCGGCCTGGGTTACTCGGTCATCATCGTCGGCTTCATCCTGGGCGCCATCACGGGCACCGTGGCCGGCCAGGTGATCGCCATGGCGCTGATCTCGCTGCCGGTGATGATCCGCTACGGCTACAACATGCGCTACGCCACCGGCGTGCTGGCCGCCTCGGGCACCATCACGCAGCTGGTGCCGCCTTCGCTGGTGCTGGTGGTGATGGCCGACCAGCTGGGCCGCTCGGTGGGCGACATGTACAAGGGCGCCTGGGGTCCTTCGATCCTGCAGGTGCTGATCTTCGCGGTCTACACGTTCGCGCTGGGCCTGTTCAAGCCGCAGCACGTGCCGGGCATCCCCAAGGAAGCGCGCACGATGTCGGGCGCGCAGCTGTGGCTCAAGTGCCTGCGCGGCATCATCCCCTCGGCCGTGCTGATCTTCGCGGTGCTGGGTTCGATGGGCGGCCTGCCGTTCATGAGCACGGCCATCGCCACGCCCACCGAAGCGGGCGCCATGGGCGTGGTCGGCGCGCTGGTGCTGGCCGCCATCCACCGCCGCCTGTCCTGGGCGCTGCTGTGGGAAGCCATGATGGGCACCATGCGCCTGACGGCCATGGTGGTGTTCATCCTGATCGGCTCGCGCGTGTTCTCCATGGTGTTCCAGGGCGTCGACGGGGCCAAGTGGGTCGAGCACCTGCTGTCCGACCTGCCGGGCGGCGCGGTGGGCTTCCTCATCGTGGTGAACCTGTTCGTCTTCTTCCTGGCGTTCTTCCTCGACTTCTTCGAGATCGCGTTCATCATCCTGCCGATGCTGGCGCCGGTGGCCGCCAAGGTGCTGGCACCGCTGTTCATGGACTTCGCCAACGGCGACGCGCAGGCCGCCGCCAACGTGGCGCTCATCTGGTTCGGGGTGATGCTGTGCGTGAACATGCAGACATCGTTCATGCATCCACCTTTCGGCTTCGCGCTGTTCTACCTGCGCGGCATCGCCGACACGCTCTACAAGGAAAAGCGGATCATCAAGCCCGTGCTGTCGCGCGACATCTACCTGGGTGCGATCCCCTGGGTGCTCATGCAGATGGCGCTGGTGGCCTTCGTGATCTTCGTGCCGCAGTCGGTCACCGTGTTCCTCGACCGCGAGGAGAAGGTCGACCTGGACAAGGTCAAGATCGAGATGCCGGTCGAGCAGCCGGCGGGCGACCCCAACGCGCCGGCCGCCGATCCGCTGCAGCCGCCGGCCAATGACGCCGCCGACGAGCAGAAGAAGCTCGACGAGCTGTTCAACAAGAAATAAGTGAACACGCCGCTGGCCGGGCCGCTCGGCCCGCCGCCCTTCCGCTTCGTGCCCTCGCGCGAGCCCGCCGTCGAGGGCACCGCGTTCTCGCTGCCGTTCAAGCTGCTGGCCACCGTGCTGGTGGCCGGCTGCATCGGCTGGGCCGCGCGCCTGTGGCTGCAAGGCCGGCTGGGGGCGCAGTTCAGCGTCAACCACGCGTGGTTCGCCGCGGCCCTGGTCATGATGGCCTGGACCTGGTGGGCGGTGGTTCGCAGCGTCACCCGCATCGGCGCGGACGAACTGCGCCAGACCTGGGTGTGGACCAAGCGCATGGAACTGCGTGAACTGGCCTTCGGCAAGCTCATCCGGGTGCGCGGGCTGGAATGGCTGGTCGCCCCGCGCCTGTACGTGCGCACGCTGGGCGGCAAGTTCGCCGTCTTCTACGTGGCCGACCGCCAGCTGCTCGCCGAGAGCGAACGGCTGGTGGCGGAACTGCGGGCCTTCCGCAACTTCGGCTGAGCGCTGCCGGGCGCCCCGGCTTCCTCAGACCTGGGTGCAGCGCGCCATCACATGGTCGGTCATCGCGCGGGCCAGTTCCCGCTCGCCGATGAACACCTTGCCCGCCACCTCTTTCTCCAGCAGCGCGGCCTCGGCCTCGTTGTGGCTGCGCACCACGATCTCGATGTTCGCGTTGAGCAGGCGCGCATTGCGCGCCATCTGGCGCACGCCCAGGGTGTCGGGGGTGGCGACCACCAGCATCGCCGCCCGGGCCACGTGGGCCTGCACCAGTACCTCGGGCTGGGCCGCATCCCCCACCACGGCCGGCACGCCTTCGGCCCGCAGGCGTTCGACCACCTCGCGGTTCTGATCGGCGACGACGAAGGGCACGCCGGCGTCGCGCAGCGCCATCGCCACGTGGCGGCCGACGCGGCCGTAGCCCACCAGCACCACCTGGCGCGCCAGGTACTTCTCCTCGGTGGTCATCGGCAGCTCGGCCAGCGGGTCGTCGCGCGCGTTCAGGTCGCGCGCCAGCTGCGAGCGCTCCAGCAGCCAGCGCTGCAGCGGGCCGATCGCCTTGAAGACGAAGGGATTGACCGCGATGGAGATCAGCGCGCCGGCCACCACCAGGCTCTGCGCCTCGGGCGGCATCACCTTCAGGGCGGCGCCCAGGCCGACCAGGATGAAGGAGAACTCGCCGATCTGCGCCAGGCTGGCCGAGACGGCCAGCGCCGTGTTCAGCGGATAGCGCAGCAGCAGCACCAGCAGCGCCGCCGCGACCGACTTGCCCAGCACGATGATGGCCACCACCGCCATCACCCGCAGCGGCTGCTCCACCAGCACCACCGGGTTGAACAGCATGCCCACCGAGACGAAGAACAGCACCGCGAAGGCGTCGCGCAGCGGCAGGGTCTCCTCGGCCGCGCGGTGGCTGAACTGCGACTCGCGCAGCACCATGCCGGCGAAGAAGGCGCCCAGCGCGAAGGAGACGCCGAAGATCTTGGTGGCGCCCCAGGCGATGCTGACCGCGGCCGCCACCACGCACAGCGTGAACAGCTCGCGCGAGCCCACCTTCTGCACCTGCCAGAGAAGCCAGGGGAACAGCCGGCGGCCCACGATCAGCATCAGCGCGACGAACAGGCTCACCTGCACCAGCGTCTTGCCGATGCTGCGCCAGAGGTCCTGCGCGCTGGTGCCAGCGGTGCCGCCGAGCGCCTCGGCCACCGGCGGCAGCAGCACCAGCACGAGCACCATGGCGAGGTCTTCCACCACCAGCCAGCCGACCGCGATGCGGCCGTTGAAGGTCTCCAGGATGCCCAGGTTCTCCAGGGCCCGCAGCAGCACGACGGTGCTGGCCACCGACAGCGAGATGCCGAACACCAGGGCCGCCGCCGGGCTCCAGCCCCACCACAGCGCCATGCCGCCGCCCATGGCGGTGGCCGCCGCCATCTGCACGACGGCGCCCGGCACCGCGACCTTGCGCACCGCCATCAGGTCGCCCAGCGAGAAGTGCAGGCCGACGCCGAACATCAGCAGCATCACCCCGATCTCGGCCAGCTGCGAGGCCAGCGCGGTGTCGGCCACGAAGCCGGGCGTGTACGGACCGATCAGCACGCCCGCCACGAGGTAGCCGACCAGCGCCGGAAGCTTGGCGCGCGCGGCGACGAAGCCGAGCAGCAAGGCCAGACCTAGCGCGGCGGCAATGGTCGCAATCAGTGGCACATGGTGGTCCATGCGCCGAATCTAAATGCAAAGAGGCCCCGCGAGGGGCCTCTTTGATTCGGGTCCGCGCGGAATAGCATGCAGCGCGGACGCCCTTTGAGCGAGGATCCGGCTTCGCCGGTCCTCGTTCAACTGACTAGGAAGCAACTCTGAAATCGCGCAGCGATTTCAGAGTTTGACCCCCGTCATGTAGTTGTCGTAGCGGTACTCGGAGAAGCGGGTCCACAGGAGCTGGTCGCGCTGGAAGGCGCGCATGTCCTGGTGGATCTTCTTGAAGTCGGCCGACTTGCCTTCGTGCTCGGCGAAGACTTCCATGGCGGCCTTGAAGCCGGCGTCCATGATCTCCTTGGAGAACGGCTTGAGCTGCGTCTTGGCCGCGACCAGGCGCTTGAGCGCGGTCGGGTTCAGCGCGTCGTACTTGGCCGTCATGTCGCGGGCCGCGACCTTGGTGGCCGCATCCACGATCGCCTTGTTCTCGGCCGACAGGCCCTCGAAGGCCTTGGTGTTGACGAAGAACTCCAGCTCGGCGCCGCCTTCCCACCAGCCGGGGTAGTAGTAGAACGGGGCCACCTTGTTGAAGCCCAGCTTCTCGTCGTCGTACGGGCCGACGAACTCGGTGGCGTCCAGCGTGCCGCGCTCCAGCGCCTGGTAGACCTCGCCGGCCGGCATGTTCTGCGCCACCACGCCCAGCTTGGCCATGGTCTCGCCGAACAGGCCGCCACCCAGGCGCATCTTCAGGCCCTTGAGGTCGGCGACGGTTTTGATCTCCTTGCGGTACCAGCCGCCCATCTGGGTGCCGGTGTTGCCCGCGCTGAAGCTCTTCATGTTGTACTTGGCGTAGAACTCGTCCAGCAGCTTGCGGCCGTTGCCGTGTTCCATCCAGGCGTCCATCTGGCGCGCGGTCAGCCCGAAGGGCACGGCGCAGCCGAAGGCGAAGATCGGGTCCTTGCCGGTGAAGTAGTACGGCGCGGTCTGCGCCATCTCCAGGTTGCCCTGCTGCAGCGCGTCCACGTTGCCGAAGGCGGGCATCAGCTCGCCGGCGGCGTGGATCGAGATCTCGAACTTGCCGCCCGACAGGGCCTTGACCGTGTTGGCGAAGGTGGCGGCGCTGCCGAAGATCGTGTCGAGCGACTTCGGGAAGCTGGAGGCCAGGCGCCAGCGCACTGCCGCCTGGGCATGGACCGCGGGCGCGGCGCCGGCGGCCAGCACGGCCGCGACGCCGCCGTGCTTGAGGATGGAACGACGATCCATTGGATGGGTACTCCTGTTGTTGGGTGGGAAGCGCGCGCGATGATGGGCTGGGCGCTGCCCGAACCCTTTCAGTAGGCTGTCAGCGGTTGCAACCCGCGTATTCATGCTGCCCTGCGAGGACATGAAAAAAGCCGCACTTCCGTGCGGCTTGCGCATGAGGTTGCGGCCCTTCGGGCTACAGCTTCATGTCTGCTGGCTCTGCCTTTACAGCTTCTGGCTCTGCATGAAGCGGTCGAACGTGGCCTCGGTGAAGCGGAACCACAGGTTCTGGTCGGCGCGGAACTTGGTGTAGTCGCCGTACACCTTCTTCCAGTTCTCGTTCTTGGCGCTCAGCTCGTCGTACAGGGCCATCGACTCCTTGAAGGCCTGCGCCATCACGTCGGCCGGGAAGGGACGCAGCTTGGCGCCCGAGCCCACCAGCTGCTTGAGCGCCTGCGGGTTCTTCACGTCGTACTTGGCCTGCGTCTCCACGTGCGCGAAGGCGGCGGCGCATTCGACGATGGCCTTCTGCTCCGCGTTCAGCGCGTCGTAGGCCTTCTGGTTGATGTACAGGTCCAGCTGCAGGCCGCCTTCCCACCAGCCGGGGTAGTAGTAGAACGGCGCGACCTTGTTGAAGCCTAGCTTCTGGTCGTCGTAGGGGCCGATCCACTCGGCCGCGTCGATGGTGCCCTTCTCCAGCGCCTGGTAGATCTCGCCGCCGGGGATGTTCTGCGGCACGCCGCCCATGCGCTCGAGCACCTTGCCGGCGAAGCCGCCGATGCGGAACTTCAGGCCCTTCAGGTCGGCGACGCTCTTGATCTCCTTGCGCATCCAGCCGCCCATCTGCGCGCCGGTGTTGCCGCAGGGAAAGCTGATCATGTTGAACCTGGCATAGAACTCGCGCATCAGCTTCAGGCCGTTGCCCTCGAAGGTCCAGGCCGACATCTGGCGGCTGTTCAGGCCGAAGGGGATGGCGCCGCCGATGGCGAAGGTCTCGTCCTTGCCGAAGAAGTAGTACGGGGCGGTGTGTGCCGCTTCGACGGTGGCGTTCTGCACGCCGTCGACCACGCCGAAGGCCGGCATCAGCTCGCCGGCCGCATGCACGGAGATGTCGAACTTGCCGCCGGACAGGGCCTTGACCTTGCTCGCGAACACTTCGGCGGCGCCGTAGATGGTGTCGAGCGACTTGGGGAAGCTCGAGGCGAGGCGCCAGCGCAGCGCGGCCTGTGCGTGCACCGCGGGGGCGGCACCGGCGGCGAGCACCCCGGCGATGCCGGCGTGCTTGATGAGGGAACGGCGGTCCATGGTCAATCTCCTTGCTTGTGTCGGATGTAGGGCGCCGGACGGGTCGCGTCCCGGGCGCGCGGCGATCATCCGAGCGGCCTCGCCGTGAGGCTTGCAAGGCACTGACGTGCGACGCGGCGGCGTCAGAAAGCCGTCAGCGCAATGAAAAAAGCCGGGCGGTGCCCGGCTTTCCTGGAGATCGCCTCGATCAGAGCTTTTGCGACTGCATGAAGCGGTCGAAGCCCATCTCGGTGAAGCGGAACCAGAGGTTCTGGTCGGCGCGGAACTTGTTGTAGTCGGCGTAGATCTTCTTCCAGCTCTCGTTCTTGGTGTTGAGTTCCTCGTACAGGTCGTTGGCGGCCTTGAACGCGGCGTTCATCACGTCGTTGGGGAAGGGGCGCAGCTTGGTGCCGGCGCCCACCAGCTGCTTGAGCGCCGCCGGGTTGCGGCCGTCGTAGCGGGCCTGCATGGTCACGTGCGCTTCGGCGGCGGCGGCTTCGACGATGGCCTTGTTCTCGGGACTCAGGGCGTCGAAGGCCTTCTGGTTGATGAAGAAGTCCAGCTGCGGACCGCCTTCCCACCAGCCGGGGTAGTAGTAGAACGGCGCGACCTTGTTGAAGCCCAGCTTCTGGTCGTCGTACGGGCCCACCCACTCGGCCGCGTCGATGGTGCCCTTCTCCAGCGCCTGGTAGATCTCGCCGCCGGGGATGTTCTGCGGCACGCCGCCGATGCGCTCGAGCACCTTGCCGCCGAAGCCGCCGATGCGGATCTTCAGACCCTTCACGTCGGCCAGGCTCTTGATCTCCTTGCGGTACCAGCCGCCCATCTGGGCGCCGGTGTTGCCGCCGGGGAAGTTGATCATGCTGAACTTGGCGTAGAACTCGCGCATCAGCTTCAGGCCGTTGCCCTCGTACATCCAGGCCGTCATCTGGCGGCTGTTGAGGCCGAAGGGGATGGCGCAGCCCAGGGCGAAGGTCTCGTCCTTGCCGAAGAAGTAGTACGGCGCCGTGTGCGCGCACTCCACCGTGCCCTGCTGCACGCCGTCGACCACGCCGAAGGCGGGCATCAGTTCGCCAGCCGCGTGGACCGAGACCTCGAACTTGCCGCCGGACATGGCCTTGATCTTGTTGGAGAAGACTTCGGCCGCGCCGAAGATGGTGTCGAGCGACTTGGGGAAGCTCGAGGCCAGGCGCCAGCGGATCGCCGCCTGCGCATGCACGGCCGGGGCCACGCCCGCGGCCAGGACGCCGGCGATGCCTGCGCTCTTGATGATTGAACGACGATCCATGGGGTGGTCTCCTCTATACGAATAACGGATGAACAACGAATGTCGCCGCCATTCTAGGAAGGACCACACTTAGGTACTCAGGGGTTTTCCCTTGAGAAGAACCACGAACACTTTCGTGCGAACACGAAGCGTCAGGAAAGCTTCAGCCTCGAGGGAAAACGGCCCGCGTCGAAGCCGCTCTGCACGCTCAGCCCACCACCTTCAGCGAGGGCGACGCGCGCGCCACCAGGTCGTCGAAGCGATCGCGCACCGAAGCCTCGATGCCGCTCGCATCCAGCCCTTGCAGCGCCAGCAGCTTGGCCGGGTCGCCATGCTCGATGAAGACGTCGGGCAGGCCCAGTTGCAGCAGCGGCGTGCGGATGTCGGCCGCATGCAGGGCCTCGGCCACCGCGCTGCCGGCGCCGCCGGCGATGCAGCCCTCCTCCAGCGTCACCAGCCCGTCGTGCTCCTGCGCGATGCGCAGCAGCAGCTCGGTGTCCAGCGGCTTGGCCCAGCGCATGTTGACCACGGTGGCATCGAGCCGCTCGGCCGCCTGCAGCGCCGGATGCAGCAGCGTGCCGAAGGCCAGGATGGCCACGCCCCGGCGCGAGGCGTCGGCGCGCTCGCGCCGCACCTCGCCCTTGCCGAAGGGCAGCGGCTCCAGCCCCGGTTGCACGGCCACGCCGGCGCCGGCGCCGCGCGGATAGCGCACCGCCACCGGATGGTCCTGGCCGAACGCGGTCGTCAGCAGCTGGCGGCACTCGTTCTCGTCGGCCGGGCAGGCCACGCCCATGTTCGGGATGCAGCGCAGGTAGGCGATGTCATACGCGCCGGCATGGGTGGCGCCATCGGCGCCCACCAGGCCCGCGCGATCGAGCGCGAACACCACCGGCAGGTTCTGCAGCGCCACGTCGTGGATCAACTGGTCGTAGCCGCGCTGCAGGAAGGTGGAGTAGATCGCCACCACCGGCTTGAGCCCTTCGCAGGCCAGGCCGGCGGCGAAGGTGACCGCGTGCTGTTCGGCGATGCCCACGTCGAAGTAGCGGTCGGGGAAGCGCTTCTCGAATTCCACCAGGCCCGAGCCCTCGCGCATCGCCGGCGTGATGCCCATCAGCCGCGTGTCCTGCGCCGCCATGTCGCACAGCCACTGGCCGAACACCTGGGTGAAGGTCTGCTTGGGCGGCGTGGCCGGCGCGGTGATGCCCACCTTGGGATCGAACTTGCCGGGCCCGTGGTAGGCCACCGGGTCGGCCTCCGCGAGCTTGTAGCCCTGGCCCTTCTTGGTGACCACGTGCAGGAACTGCGGGCCGCGCAGGTGGCGGATGTTCTCCAGCGTGGGCACCAGCGAGGCCAGGTCGTGGCCGTCGATCGGGCCGATGTAGTTGAAGCCGAACTTCTCGAACAGCGTGGCCGGCACCACCATGCCCTTGGCCTGCTCCTCCAGGCGCTTGGCCAGCTCGAACAGCGGCGGCGCCACCTTGAGCACGTTCTTGCCCACGTTCTTGGCCGCGGCGTAGAACTGGCCGCTCATGAGCTGCGCCAGGTAGCGGTTGAGCGCGCCCACCGGCGGGCTGATCGACATGTCGTTGTCGTTCAGGATCACCAGCAGGTCGCAGTCGCACACGCCGGCGTTGTTCAGGGCCTCGAAGGCCATGCCCGCGCTCATGGCGCCGTCGCCGATGATGGCCACCGACTTGCGGTCCTCGCCCTTGCGTTTGGCGCCCAGCGCCATGCCGAGCGCGGCGGAGATGCTGGTGGACGAATGCGCGGTGCCGAAGGTGTCGTACTCGCTCTCCGCGCGCTGCGGGAAGCCCGAGAGGCCGCCCAGCTGGCGCAGCGTGGACATGCGATCGCGCCGGCCGGTGAGGATCTTGTGCGGATAGGTCTGGTGCCCCACGTCCCACACCAGCCGGTCGTGCGGCGTGTTGAAGACGTAGTGCAGCGCGATGGTCAGTTCGACCGTGCCCAGGTTGGAGCTGAGGTGCCCGCCGGTCCTGGAGACGCTCTCGAGCACGAAGGCGCGCAGTTCGTCGGCCAGCTGCGGCAGCTGCTGGCGCGGCAGCCGGCGCAGGTCGGCGGGGGAATGGATGGTTTCCAGCAATGCCATGAAGTTCAGTTCTCGCGTTCCACGACCATGCGGGCCAGCGCGCGCAGCGCGCGCACGTCCGCCAGGCCGCTGTCGTCCAGCGCCTCGAGGGCCTGGGCCAGCAGCTCGCGCGCGTGTTCGCGCGAGCGCTCCAGCCCGAGCAGGGACACGTAGGTGGGTTTGTCCTGCTGGGCGTCCTTGCCCGCGGTCTTGCCCAGCGTCTGCGAATCGGCGGTGACGTCCAGGATGTCGTCGACCACCTGGAAGGCCAGGCCGAGCGCGGCGCCGTAGGCGGACAGCGCACGCCGCGCGCGGTCGTCGGGCGCGCCGCAGGCCGCGCCCATCATCACGCTGGCCTGCAGCAGCGCGCCGGTCTTGAGCCGGTGCATCCGGCGCAGTTCGTCCTCGGTCAGCGAACGGGCGACGCTGGCCAGGTCGATCGCCTGCCCGCCCGCCATGCCCTGGCAGCCGGCCGACTGCGCGAGCAGCCGGCACAGCGTGGCCTGCACGGTGGCGGGGATGCCCTCGTCCGCCGGCGCGAGCAACTCGAAGGCCAGCGCCTGCAGCGCGTCGCCGGCCAGGAGCGCGCGCGCCTGCCCGAACTGCACGTGCACGGTGGGCTTGCCCCGGCGCAGCACGTCGTTGTCCATGCAGGGCATGTCGTCGTGGACCAGCGAGTAGGCGTGGATCAGTTCGACCGCGCATGCGGCGCGCAACGCGGCCTGCGCGTTGCCTTGCACGGACTCGGCCGCCGCCAGCACCAGGAGCGGCCGCAGCCGCTTGCCGCCATCGAGCACGGCGTAGCGCATGGCTTCGCCCAGGCCGGCGGGCGCATCGGCCGCGACCCAGTCGGACAGCGCCTGTTCGACGCGGGCCAGGCGCTCGCCGCTCCAGCGCGGAAGATCGAAGGTCGCTGCGGTCACTGCGGCGTCCACGGCTTGAGCGCGCCTTCGTCCAGCACCTTGATCTGGTGCTCCACCGCCTCGAGCTTGCCGCGGCAGAAGTTCAGCAGCTCGGCGCCGCGCTGGTAGCCGGCGAGCAGCTGCTCCAGCGGCAGCTGTCCGGACTCGATCACCTGGACCAGCTGCTCCAGCTCTTCCAGGGCGGCCTCGTAGCTCGCCGGCGGCTTGAAGGGGTCCTTGGACATTGCTTTTCTCGGGGGAAAAGGCTGGATTCTAGGCGCGGGGGCTCCATGTAAACCCCAGGGGTACAATCCCCGTCCCCTTCGCGCCCACGTCCCCAAGATCAAGCGCTTACCTGCCCCTTCATAGGGGGAGTCTCTAGGTCAGGTGAAATGTCTGATTTAAGTCTTCAGCTCCAGCAGGCCACAAGCCAGTTACCCGTATCCAGTTACTTCGACGAGGCGCTGTTCACACGCGAAACCGAAACCCTGTTCCGGCGCGGCCCCCGCTACGTGGGGCATGCGCTCTCGGTCCCACAGGTCGGTGATTACCACGCCCTCCCCCACGAGGGCGAAGGCCGCGCGCTGCTGCGCACGCCCTCGGGCGTCGAGCTGGTCTCCAACGTCTGCCGCCACCGGCAGGCGGTGATCCTGCGCGGGCGCGGCTCGCTCGCGGGCGGCGCGGGCTCGGGAGGCAACATCGTGTGCCCCTTGCACCGCTGGACCTACAGCGGCGGCCACGGGCAGGCCGCCGGCACGCTGCTGGGCGCGCCGCATTTCGCGCAGGACCCCTGCCTGGACCTGGACCGCTGGAAGCTGCGCGAGTGGAACGGCCTGCTGTTCGAGGACACGGGCCGCGACATCGTCAGCGACCTGGCCCACATGCGCGTGGCGCCCGACCTCGATTTCTCCGGCATGGTCCTGGACCGCGTCGAGCTGCACGAGTGCAACTACAACTGGAAGACCTTCATCGAGGTCTACCTGGAGGACTACCACGTCGGCCCGTTCCACCCGGGGCTGGGCAACTTCGTGACCTGCGAGGACCTGCGCTGGGAGTTCCGCGACCACTACTCGGTGCAGACCGTGGGCGTGGCCAACCGACTGGGCAAGGCCGGCAGCCCGGTCTACGAGCGCTGGCACAAGGAGCTGCTGGCCTGGCGCCAGGGCGAGCCGCCCAAGTACGGCGCGATCTGGCTGACCTACTACCCGCACATCATGGTCGAGTGGTACCCGCACGTGCTCACCGTGTCCACGCTGCATCCGGTCTCGCCGCAGAAGACGCTCAACATGGTGTCGTTCTTCTACCCCGAGGAGATCGCCGCCTTCGAGCGCGAATTCGTCGAGGCGCAGCAGGCCGCCTACATGGAGACCTGCCACGAGGACGACGAGATCGCGCTGCGCATGGACGCCGGCCGCCGCGCGCTGATGCAGCGCGGCGAGAACCAGGTCGGCCCCTACCAGAGCCCGATGGAAGACGGCATGCAGCACTTCCACGAGTGGTACCGCCGCAGCATGAGCGGGCCGCGGCAGGTGTGATCGTTGTCCTGCCGGGGGAACAGAACACAGAGGCACGGAGGCACAGAGGGAAGATGAGGAAATCCTTCAAGGAAACTTTTCTTCCTCCGTGCCTCTGTGCCTCTGTGTTCTGTTTCTTCGCATTTCACCCGACCATGGCGCGCTGATGCAGGCGCTGTGGATGGTCCTGGCGTCGCTGTTCTTCGCCACCATGGCGGTGTGCGTGAAGGTGGCGGGCGCCTGGTTCAGCGCCGCCGAGCTGGTGTTCTACCGCGGGCTGCTGGGCATGCTGTTCATGTGGCTGGTCGCGCGGCAGCAGCGCGTGTCGCTGCGCACCGCCTACCCCGGCATGCACGCCTGGCGCAGCATGATCGGCGTGCTGTCGCTGGGCGCCTGGTTCTACGCGATCGCCGGCCTGCCGCTGGCCACCGCGATGACGCTCAACTACCTGAGCAGCGTGTGGATCGCCGCGTTCCTGGTCGGCGGCGCCCTGCTGGCGTGGAACCCGAGGGGCGGCGCGCCGCGCCAGGGCCCGCTGGCGCTGGCGGTGCTCGCCGGCTTCGCCGGCGTGGTGCTGATGCTGCGCCCCACCATCGCGCAGGACCAGGCGCTGGCCGGCGTGGTGGGCCTGCTCTCGGGCATCACGGCCGCCTTCGCGTACCTGCAGGTGATGGCGCTGGGCCGGCTGGGCGAGCCCGAGTCGCGCACGGTCTTCTATTTCGCGGTCGGCTCGGCGCTGGCCGGCGGCGCGGGCATGGCCCTGACCGGTGTGTCCGACTGGGACTGGGCCCATGCACTCTGGCTGTTGCCGGTGGGCCTGCTCGCCTCGCTCGGCCAGTGGTGCATGACACGCGCTTACAGCCACGGCGCCACGCTGGTGGTGGCCAATTTGCAATACTCGGGACTGGTGTTCGGCGCCGCATACGGCCTGCTGCTGTTCGATGAGGCGATCACGCCGACCGGCTGGCTGGGCATGGGCCTGATCGTCGCCAGCGGCGTCGCCGCCACCGTGCTGCGCGAGCGCGCCGCGCCCAATTCGCCCGCGGAGGAGCACTGAGCATGTACACCCCCCTGATTTCCGCCGAGCAGCTGCTCGAGCTGCGCGCCTCGGGCGCGCGGCTGATGGTGTTCGACTGCAGCTTCGAACTGAAGAACCCGGCCGCCGGCGAGGAGCAGTACCGGCAGGCCCACATCCCCGGTGCGGTGTATGCGCACCTGGACACCGCGCTGTCCGACGAGGGCGTGGTCAACCCCGACGGCACGCACCATCCGCACGCCGACGCCGCTTCCGGCGGCCGCCATCCGCTGCCCAGCCGCGAGAAGTTCGGCATGTGGCTGAGCAGCGTGGGCTTCGCCAACGACATGCAGGCGGTCGTCTACGACCGGCAGAAGTCCAACTACAGCGGCCGCCTCTGGTGGATGCTCAAGTGGGCCGGCCACGACGCGGTGGCGGTGCTCGACGGCGGCCTGCAGGCCTGGCAGGCGGCCGGCGGCGAGGTCACGGACCGCACGGAGCCGGGTCACTTCCAGTCCAACTTCCAGCTGGGCCGGCCGCTGCGCCGGCTGGTGAGCGTCCAGGAGGTCGCAGAGGGATTGACCGCCGGGCGGCACACGCTGGTCGACGCCCGGGCCGCGGCGCGGTACCGCGGCGAAGTCGAGCCGCTGGATCCGGTGGCCGGCCACATCCCCGGCGCGCTGAACCGGCCCGCCGTCGACAGCGTGGACGAGCAGGGCCGCTTCAAGCCGCCGCAGCAACTGCGGGCTGAATTCGACGAACTGCTGCAGGGCCGCGATCCGGCGACGGTCGTGCACCACTGCGGCAGCGGCGTGAGCGCCGTGCCCAACCTGATCGCGATGGAACTGGCCGGCTTCGCACCTTCCGGCCTCTTCGCCGGCAGCTGGAGCGAGTGGTGCGGCGACCCGCGCCGGCCCGTGGCCAAGGGATGAAATGAGGAAAGGGCCCCGAAGGGGCCCTTTTCGTTTCGACGTCTGCGGCTTTCAGCGCCGCCCGACCGACGAGTCCGACGTGGTGTTGCGGCTGCCCTGCGTGGCGGCGCTCGCCGCGGGACCCGCGCCCATCGCGGTCTGCCCCTGGCTCGCCCCCAGACCGCCATGGAGGCCGGTCCCCGGCGCCGTCGACTGGCTGCGGCTGCCGGCCTCGCCGGTGCCGCGCCCGGTCGCGCCGCTCACGCCCTCGCTGCCCGAAGGCCCGGTGCCGGCACCGCGATCGCAGGCCGACAAGGCCGCGGCCGCGACGACCGCGAGTGCGATGACGCTGAGAGCCATTTAGCGGGTGGCCGTGCCGGTCGAGCCCGACGAGCTGGACGAGCCCATCGAACCGCTGCTGCCGGAGCTGCTGCCCGAGCCGCCGCTGCTGCCGCCCGAGGAGCTCGGCGAGCTGGAAGCCGAGCCGCCCATCGTGGTGGAGCCACCGGACGAACCGGAGCTTCCCGCGGTGCTCGGCGAGGTGCTGGAGCTGCCGGAGCCGGCCGCGCTGCCGGACCCCGGCTGCGCGCCGCCACCGGCCGTGCTGCCGCCTTCCTTGCCGCAGGCCGCCAGCGACAACGTCGCGGCGGCGATGAGGGCAAGGGCCGTGCCGCGGGAGAGTTGGGAAGCGTTCATCTGGTACTCCTTGGTTGGTGTCAGGGGGGACGAAGAAATGGCAGCCCCGTGCTGCCTGCCAACCACTCTAGGTCTGCCCAGCCACGTAGCTGTCGTCCCCGACTGTTGAACCCTGTAGGACAGGCTCGGGCTGGCCCGCGCCCAAGGCAGAGGCTCAGGCCATCATCGAAGCCAGCAGTTCCTCGCGCAGCGCCTCGGGCACGGCCTGCAGCTCGTGCTTGCGCTCGCGCAGCAGTTCGCCCAGCCGCTGCAGGTCGACACCGCTGCGGCGCGCCTTGGGGAACATCTCCTCGCGCTCCTCGCGCACGTGGTGCTCGATGTACTCGCCCAGCACGGTGACCTTGGCGTCGTACAGCTCCTCGTGCGGGTCCATCGACAGGATCTGCACGATCAGGTCCTTGGCGCTGGCGTGCTCGACCTCGGCCTCGTCCATCAGGTCGTCGTCGCGGATGGCTTCGCGCACCGGCGGATAGAAGAGTTCTTCCTCGAGCTTGGCGTGGATGGTCAGTTCCATGCAGATCTGCTCGGCCAGCGCCTTGCGACGCGCTTCCGGCGCGTCATTGGCCGCCAGCTCGCGGTAGTCCTGGAACAGCTGGCGCACCGCGCGGTGGTCGGCATCCAGCAGCTCCAGCGCGTCCTGCTTCCTGTCGCTCATGATGGCGCTCCCCTGTGCTCAGCGGCGGTCGCCGCTCTCCTGCTCGGTCTTGCCGCCCTGCTGGCGGTCGGTTTCGGCCGCGTTGGCGCGGCCTTCGTCCTCGTTGCCGCTCTCGGCGGTGCCCGCGTCCTCGGGCTGCATGTCGGTGTTGGGGATGCGCCGCGGCTGCGGCTCGCCGCCGGCGGCCGGTTTCTGCTCCGGGTCCATGGAAACTCCTGCTCGTGATGCAGTCACGACTCTAGGCAAGACGCCTTCCCTGCCCCTGTCAGCGTGCCTCTGCCGGTGCTGTAGGACGGCGGGCAGAGCGCGCCGGACCCGGCCCGTCGCCGTTGCCGCGGTACCGGAACAGCACCCAGTCGGCCATGCCGCGCGCGATCTCGTGCTCGCCCATGATCACGTGGTCGGCGCCGCGCGAATCGAGGTACTCGACCGCGCCGCCGGTGTGGGCGCGGGCGGTGACGGCGATCCCCGGGTTGAGCCGGCGCGCGCGGCGGATCACCTCGCCGGCCTCGTAGGGATCGGCGGTGGTCACCACCAGCTGGGCCGCCTGCGCCACGTTGGCATCCTCGAGCAGCGCGATGTTCACGCCGCTGCCGCACAGCACCTCCAGGCCCTGCTCGCGCAACTCGCGCACGCGGTCGAGCCGGTCCTCGATGACGACCAGCGGCGCGCCCTGCTCGACCAGCATGGCCGCCACCCGCTCGCCCACGCGGCCGTGGCCGATCAGCACGGTGTGGCCCTTCAGGTGGGAGAGCGCGTTGTCGGCGCGGGCCGTCTCCTCGCGGCGGCGCCGGCGTGCCGCGCGGTTGTCGGTGCGGTCGGAAAGCCGTGTCAGCGCCACGAAGATCAGCGGGTTGCACAGGATGGACAGGATCGCGCCGGCCAGGATCAGGTCGCGCCCTTCCTCGGGCAGCAGTTGCAGCGACACGCCCAGGCCCGCCAGGATGAAGGAGAACTCGCCGATCTGCGCCAGGCTGGCCGAGATCGTCAAGGCGGTGGCCGAGGGATGGCGGAACAGCCGCACGATCAGGAAGGCCGCCAGCGACTTGCCCAGCACGATGATGAGGAAGGTGGCCAGCACCGCCCAGGGCTGCTCCACCAGGATCGCCGGGTCCAGCAGCATGCCGATGGAGACGAAGAACAGCACGGCGAAGGCGTCGCGCAGCGGCACCGTCTCGTCGGCGGCCTCGGTGCTCAGCTCCGACTCGCCCAGCACCATGCCGGCGAAGAAGGCGCCGAGCGCGAACGACACGTCGAACATCCAGGCCGAGCCGAACGCCACGCCCAGGGCGATCGCCAGCACCGCCAGCCGGAACAGCTCCTTGGACCCGCCGCGCGCGATGCGGTCCATCACCCAGGGCAGCAGCCGGCGCCCGACGACCAGCATCACGGCCACGAACGCGGCGACCTTGACCAGCGTCCAGCCCAGCTCGAGCACCAGGTCGAGCGCCGACACGTCGCCGCCCTGGACCGACTCGGCCAGCACCGGCAGCAGCACCAGCGCGATCACCATCACCAGGTCCTCGACGATGAGCCAGCCGATGGCGATATGCCCGCGGTCGGTGTCCAGCAGGCGCTGCTGCTGCAGCGCCCGCAGCAGGACCACGGTGCTGGCCACCGACAGCGACAGCCCGAACACCAGCGACGCCGGATCGGACCAGCCGAACGAGCGCCCGAGCGCCCAGCCCAGCGCGGTGGCGACGGCGATCTGCACCAGCGCCCCGGGCACGGCGACGCGGCGCACCGCCAGCAGGTCCTTGAGCGAAAAGTGCAGGCCCACGCCGAACATGAGCAGGATCACGCCGATCTCGGCCAGCTCGTTGGCCAGCGCCTGGTCGGCGACGAAACCGGGTGTGTGCGGGCCGAGCGCCACGCCGGCCAGCAGGTAGCCCGCCAGCGGCGGCAGGCGCAGCCGATGCGCGAGGGCACCCAGCACGAAGGCCAGGCAGAGGCTGCCCACCAGCGTGGCGATCAGGGGAGCGTGGTGGGGCATCCGCCGGGGTGCGCCCGGAGGCTAGCCCTTCTTGGCGTCGGGGTCGCTCGGACCGTTGCGGTCCGACAGGCCGGGGCCGGGGGACTTGCCGATGTCGCCGGAGTCACCGCCCTGCGCGGACCAGGTGCCCTGGGTGCGGGTGGTGTTGCCGCGCGGATGGAGTTCGTCGTCGTCGTCCAGGTTCACCGCGCCGCCGCCCATGGGCTTGTCGTCGGCGGCGCCGTGGTCACGTTCGTTGACGCCGCTGGGCGCGACGAGGTCCGGCTGGCGGTCGCTGGTCACGCCCACCTTGCCGGGGCCATCACCGGCGGAGTTCGAGTCGTCGGGGGAGCGTTTCGGGTCGGGCATGGAGGTCTCCTGCAAACCTCCTCATGCTCCGCGGCTCAGGGCACCGCTGCTGTAGGTCCCGCTCCGGACGGCGCGTAGGAAACCGGGGCCACGGCCAGGCCGGCCAGGCCGATCAGCGCCGACGCGATGCCCTGGCGGAAGGAGGGGTGTTCGTGCACGTCGCCATGCCCCGCGCCTTCCACCAGCAGCAGCTGGCATTGCGGCAGCACCTTGCGGATCGCCTCGCTGTGATGGTGGCCGATCAGCTCGTCGCGGTCGCCGTGCACCAGCATCACCGGCCCCTTGCACTTGGCCACCAGGTCCGCGGTGGGCAGCGGGTAGCGCAGCACGCGGCTGGGCACCCACGGGTAGCGTTCGTCGGCCAGCGCGCGCATGCTGCTGTAAGGCGAGATCAGCAGCGTGAGGTCGGGCGGGCAGCCGGCCTCGCACAGCTCGGACGACAGGCCGGCGGCCAGCGCGGTGCCCAGCGACTGGCCCGAGACCACGATGCGGCGCCCTTCGTAAGCGGTGGCCACTTCGTTCCACACCGCACGGACGTCGGCGCGCAATTGCGCCTCGCTCTCGATGCGGCCGGTGCTCTTGCCGTAGCCGCGGTAGTCCATCATGACCACGTCGAAGTTCAGCTCGCGGAAGGCGTCCAGGCCCACGAACCAGCGCCGCAGGTTGGCCGAGTTGCCGTGCAGGTAGAACACCACGCCGCGCGGGTCGGGCAGCTTGAGCTGCGCGACCGACAGGCGCGCGCCGGGCACTTCCACCGTGAACTCGCGCACGTCGGGGTCGGTGAAGAGGGGCTGGTCGGCCGGCAGGGGATCGGGCTCGAACAGCAGCCTTTCCTGGCGGAAGTAAAGCCAGGCGATGGCGGCGCCGTACAGCGCGGCGCCCAGCGCCGGGACGGCGATCAACGGTGCGTACATCCTGCCCATGGCGCCTCCTCCCCTTGCGGACCCGAAGTCCCTGCGCGCTGCTGCGCGGTCGGTCGATGAAGTGCCATGGCGACTCCCTTCGCCGGCGTTTTCGAAAGCTTTGCCGGCTTGTTGCATGCCATGGTGCGCCCATGGGCATGCGCACCCGTGTCGGTGCCGTTTGGCCGATGGAGTAGGAAAACGGCCGGGCTTGGCGTGCGTTTCAGCGCCGGTACAGGGCGTTCAGGCGCGCGCGCTCCTGCGGGCCCAGGCGCAGGCCTTCGCGCAGGAAAGCCTCGAGGCCGCCGTAGTCCTGGTCGATCGCCTCGAAGGCGGCCTCCAGGAACCCGGGCTGCACGCCCCACAGCACCTTCGCCGCGCGAGGGTCGAGCGCACTCCAGAAGGAGGACGGGGGCTTGAGCCGCTCGTTGGTGAGCAGGTAGTCCTGCATCACCTCCTCGTGCGTCGCGCCCAGCGCATGCAGCACCAGCGCCGCGGCGAAGCCGGTGCGGTCCTTGCCCGCGGTGCAATGGAACACCGTCGGCGAATCGGATTCGAGCAGGTGGTTGAAGAACTCGGCGAAGCGGTGCGCGCTGGTGCGCACGAAGCCGCGGTAGGTGTCCTTCATGTGGGCGACCACGTCGGCCTCGGTCAGGCGGTGGCCGCTCTCGGTGAGGTCGGTGAGCACCTGCACGATGGTCGGCTCGATGGCCAGCGAGTGCACCTGCACCCCGGGCAGGCAGCAGGCCGCGGAAGCGCGCTCGTCGACCCCGCGGAAGTCCAGCACGCGGCCGATGCCCAGGGCCAGGATCTGCGACGCGTCGTCCTCGTTCAGCGCGCCCAGGTGGTCGGAGCGGAACAGCACGTTGCGCCGCACCGGCACGCTGCGCACGTTGGCGGCGAGGTCGCGGAAGTTGGACGGATTGGCGAGCAGGG
Source organism: Ramlibacter sp. Leaf400 (assembly GCF_001424545.1). Lineage (GTDB taxonomy): Bacteria > Pseudomonadota > Gammaproteobacteria > Burkholderiales > Burkholderiaceae_C > Ramlibacter. Next base: position 26,526 of record NZ_LMQL01000013.1, read on the forward strand.
ACGGGGCGGCGGACATTGGCCCCATTGTCGGGGACGCCGGGGTCGGGGCTGTCGCGGCGGCGCCCCGGAGGCCGCCCGGCACCACAGGATCGTGAAGCAAGCCTCGGTGGCCACGAAAAAGCCCGGCTGTGCCGGGCTTCCTGATCCCCGCCTTCGCGGGGATGACGGGTCAAGCGCGATCCCCGCCTGCGCGGGGTTGGCGATCACTTGCTCTTGCTGCCCTTGGGGGTGCTCATGGGGCGGTCGGCCGGCGCCTTGGCCTTGGGGCTGCTCATCTTGGCGCCCTTGCCGCCGGCCTCGGCGCGGCCGGCCATGCTGCCGGTGTTGGCCTGGCCGCGGCTGCCCCGGCTGCCGCTGCTTCCAGGGCTCTTGCTGCCGCTCATCCTGGGGGACTTCGAAGATGCCATAGCTTGCTCCTGGTCGTGCGCCCGGCGCACCGCGCGTGCGGGCGTGGGCTGACTCTAGGTGCGCTTGCGCGGTCGTCTGTCGGTGCGGGGAAAGCCGGCCTGTAGGACAACGCGGGACCGCGTCCCGCCGACCGCCGCCCGGGCCGCTGCGGCGCTCAGCCGGCGCGAGGCCTGCTAAGGTGCGCGCCATGCAACGCCGCACCCTTTCCACCCTGCTGCTCGCCCTGTGCCTGGGCGCCGGCGCCCGGGCGCAATCCGGCGAGGAAGTGCCCTTCATCACCTCCCCCGACAACGTCACCCTCGAGATGCTGCGCCTGGCCGGCGTCGGCCCCCGGGACCACGTGATCGACCTCGGCTCCGGCGACGGCCGCATCGTCATCACGGCGGCGCGGCGCTTCGGCGCCAGCGGCCTGGGCGTGGAGATCGTGCCGCAGCTGGTCGAGTCCAGCCGCCGCTCGGCCCAGGAGGCCGGCGTGGCGGACCGCGTGAAGTTCGCCGAGCAGGACCTGTTCAAGACCGACCTGGCGCCCGCCACCGTGGTCACCATGTACCTGCTGCCCGAGGTGAACATGCAGCTGCGCCCGGCCCTGCTGGCGCTCAAGCCCGGCACCCGCGTGGTGTCGCACGACTGGGACCTGGGCGACTGGAAGCCCGACCGCACTTCGGTGCTGGAGGTGCCGGACAAGAAGGTCGGCCTGGTCAAGACCAGCCAGGTGCACCTGTGGACGGTGCCGGCGCAGGTCCAGGGCCTGTGGTGCGGCACCGGTCCGCTGCGCGACTTCAGCCTGCGGCTGACGCAGAAGCACCAGGCGGTGGAAGGCGAGCTGCTGCGCAAGGGCCGCAGCCGCACCATCGCCGGCACCATGGAAGGCAACGTGCTGCGCACGCAGTCCACCCGCGTGGGCGCGCTGGTGCTGGAAAAGCAGGGCGACGAGCTGACGGTGAAGGAGGGCGATGGCCCGCTCGCCCTGGCGCGCGGCACCGCGTTCCGGCGCGGCGAAGGCGAGGCCTGCACCGGCTGAGCCAGGCGGCCGCCGCGGCGACAATGCCGCGTGAGCACGACCGCCGCCGCCCTGCCCTGGCTCTGGATCCCGATCGTCCTGTGGGCGGCGCTGGCGCAGACCGCGCGCAACGCGGCCCAGCGCTCGCTGGTCGCGCAGGCCGGCACGCTGGGCGCGACCCTGGCGCGTTTCCTCTACGGCCTGCCGTTCGCCGCCGCCTGGGTGCTGCTGCTGCACGCGCTGCCGGGCACCGCCTCGCCGGTGCCGCACTTCACCCTGGGCTGGGCCGGCTGGCTGCTGCTGGGGGCGGTGAGCCAGCTGGCCGCCACCGCCTTCCTGCTGGCCGCGATGAAGCAGCGCAGCTTCGTCGTCGGCGTGGCCTTCTCCAAGACCGACGCGCTGCAGGTCGCGCTGTTCGCCACTCTGTTCCTGCGCGAACTGCCGGGCTGGGCCACGCTGCTGGCGATCGGCCTGGCCACGGCCGGCGTGGTGCTGCTGTCGATGCCGGTGAAGGGATCGGCGGCGGTCGACTGGACCGGCGGCGCGGCGCTCTGGGGCCTGGCCTCGGGCGCGGGCTTCGCGCTGTCCGCGGTGGGTTACCGCGGCGCGGCCCTGGCCTTGCCGGAAGCTTCACCCTGGATGGCGGGAGCCTGGGGCGTGCTGTGCGCGCAGGCGGTGCAGACGCTGCTGCTCGGCGGCTGGCTGGCCTGGCGCTCGCGCGAGTCGCTGCGCGCCATCGTGTCGGCCTGGCGCGTGTCCACCGCAGCGGGCGCGATGGGGGCGCTGGCGTCGATCGGCTGGTTCACCGCCTTCGCGTTGACCACCGCGGCCAACGTGCGCACGCTGGGTCTGGCCGAGGTGGTGTTCAGCTACCTGGTGTCGCACCGCTTCCTGCGGGAGAAGCTCGCGCCGCGGGAAAGCCTGGGGCTCGCGCTGGTGGTCGCGGGGCTGCTGGCGATGTTCGCTACGTTGTGAAAGGGGGAGGACAGAACACAGAGGCACAGAGGCACAGAGGGAAGACAGAAATCTTTTGAAGGGAGGCCCTTCTCAATTTTTTTTCTTCCCCCTCTGTGCCTCTGTGCCTCTGTGTTCTGTCCCCTCGGCGCCAATCCCAACAGCCGGGCTGCCGGCCGGCGGCGGCGCGTCCACGCCCCACGACAGCGGTCGGCGGGCTCCTACAGCTTCAGCCGTCGGCCTGAAAAACACTGGCTAGCCGTCCGCGCGGCTCGCATCGTGCAAGAACCTCAATTCCGCACCCTCCTGTACCGGTACTTCTTCTTCGGCTGGCTGTTCAAGGACGTCACCCGCGGCACCCTGTTCGAGCGCGCGGCCGCCTGGCGCCACAACCGCGAACAGGCCCGCTGGCTGCCGCTCTACCTGCGCCGTTGGATGTGGTGGGGGCTGTTCTGCTACGGCCTGGGCGGCGTGGTGGAGATCCTGCTGGAATCGCCGGTGCTGTCCATGCTGTTCTACGTGCCCAGCGCCCTCAGCGTGCCGATCGCCGCGGTGACCTTGGCGGCCTGGATCGGCCTGAAGGCCCTGCCCGGGCCGCTGTGAAAACGCCGCCGCGCGTTGCACGCGGCGGCTTCGGGCATCAGAGCCTGCTCAGGTCGGTGACCGCGTCGACCACCATCGAGGTGCCCACCGCGATCAGCAGGATGTCGGCCGCGACCCGCACGTACTTGTGGCCCACGGGCGCCGGCGGCAGCTGCACCAGCACCGGCTGCGGCACCGGGTAGTAGACGACCGCCGTCGGCAGCGGCTGGCCCACGTGGTACTTCTTGGCATGCCCCGGGGGCATGCAGCCGTTGTTCTTCTTGGCCAGGCCGGGCGGGCAGCCCTTGGCGCCGCCGTAATGCTCGACGTAGTACACGCGCACGGCACGGCGGTCGTCATCGTCGAAGTAGCGGCCGACGCGCGCCTCGCGGTGCTCCTTCTTGTGCTTGTGCTTGTGGGCGTGCTTGCCACCGTGATCGTCGTCGTGGTCCTTGCCCTTGTGCTTGTGCCCGCCACCACCGCCGGCCCAGTCGGGCTTCTCCGCCATGGCGGCCGGGCTGCCGAAGCCCAGGGCCAGGGCCGTCAGCAGGCCCATGCACAGAACCTTGTTGTTGCGTTGTTTCATCGCTTCCTCCAGGGGATGGGAACCTCCCAACGCGACTGTGGCCCGTCAGTGGACCCGCTGAGCAACGCGACGGCAAAAATTTGTGAGCAAAAGCAGCACAAATGCCGCTAAAACGCGCCTAAACGGCGGCCAGGGCGGGGGCTACAGCCGTCCGGGTCAGGCCCAGGCGCTCCGGCGAAACGTACTGCTGGCGGTAGGTCTCGAACGGCATGGAGTCGCGCGCCTCGATGTCGCGCTGCTCCTGCATCGACTGCTGGCTCAGCGCGTCGAAGCGTGCCTGCTGCGCGGTGCTGAACGGCAGCGACAGCAGCTTCTGGTGCGTCTGCACCGACTGCGCGCGGGTGAACGCGGTGAAGGAATTGCCGTGGTCGCGACCCATCACTTCGAGCACGCGGGCCGAGGGCAGCATGGTCGGCGCGTCCAGCATGGAGCGGGCGGCGCGCACCGCATCGCCGTGGTCGCTGGTGCCGTGCACGGCGTCCAGCGCGGCGGCGGCCGGACCGAAGGCGTCGAGCAGCTCGGCGCCCCATTCGGCCAGCGCGATGTCGCCGCGGCCGCGCTCCAGGCGCAGGCCGGGCTGGCGGCCGAAAGCGGCGGTGCGGTGCTGGTTGCGCCCGATCTGCGCGATCTCGGCCGGCGTGTCCGGCGGGCTGTCGGCCAGCAGGCAGTGAAGCAGGAAGACGTCCAGGAAGCGCAGCGTGGTCGCCTTGATGCCCACGGGCACGAAGGGGTCCAGGTCGAGCAGCCGCACCTCGACGTATTCGACGCCGCGGTCGCGCAGCGCATGCAGCGGCCGCTCGCCGGGCAGGATCACGCGCTTGGGACGGATGGTCCCGTAGAACTCGTTCTCGATCTGCAGCAGGCTGGTGGCCAGCTGGTTGTATTCGCCGCCCGGGTTGACGATGCCGATGGCCTCGTACGCCGGATACGGCCGGGTCAGCGCCTCCTGCAGCGAGGCCGCGTAGCCGTCCAGCCCGTTGTAGCTGACGGCCAGGCTGGCCTGCGCATCGCTCTGGTAACCCAGGCGGCCCATGCGCAGCGAAGTCCCGTAGGGCATGTACATGGTGCCCTCGCCCAGCGGCTGCAGGTCGTGCTGGCGGCCGGCCACGAAGGACGAACATACGGCCGGCGACGCGCCGAACAGGTACAGCAGCAGGAAGGCGTGGCGGCGGAAGTTGCGGATGAGCGCGAAGTACTGGTCGCTGCCCACGCCCGGCATCGACCAGTTGTAGTGGATGCCCGAGATGGTCTGCATGCGCCGGCCGTAGCGGTGCGCCAGGCCCATGCGGTAGACGCTCTTGGCGCGCCCGACGTTGGACGAGCCGTAGCGCCCGATCGGGATGGTTTCGTCGGCCGGCAGGTTGCACGGCATGCTGGACACCCACAGCATCTCGTCGCCGAGCGCGCGCACCGTGTACTGGTGGATGCGCAGCAGCTCCTCCAGGCAGGTCTCGGGCGTGGCGTGCACGCCGGTGATCAGCTCCAGCTGGGATTCGCTGTAGTCGGTGGTGATGTTCGGGTGCGTCAGGGCCGAGCCCAGCGCGGCCGGATGCGGGGTGAGCGCCAGCGCGCCGGTGGCGGCCGCCCGCAGGCTTTCCTTCTCGATGCCGCGCCGGATGCCCCGGAGCCGCTCGGTGGCGATCTGGTTCAGGGCGTCTTGCAGTCGGCTCATGGAAATCGGTCTTGCCCTCGGGAACAGGGCGCCGACGGTAACACCTTTGGGCAAAGCCTGCAGCGCGCCGGGAATCGCGGTTTCGGGGTAGGGCAGCCCATGCGTGGGCCCTCGATCAGGGCCCTTCGCGGGGCTCCGCGAGGCGGTTGCGGGCATAGGCCTGCGCATGCATCCGCACGCAGACCGGGTGCCTGCGGAACTCCGCCGTCGCGCACTGGAAGGCCGTGCAGAGCTCGCGCGCGAAGGCCAGTTCGTTGCTGCAACTGGAGGCGGGCGATTCGGGTTGGGACGGGCGCGAGCGAAGCGCCGTGCGCTGGCGGTCCGGCGCGCCGTGTGGAGGGGATGCGGTGGCAACCTTGCTTTTCACCGTCGATCGCGGTTCGCTCCGGACCCGGGGCGCCGGCTCCGGCGCCGGTTCGGGTTCGAGCTCTACCTGCGCAGGCTGCGCGACAGCCGCGGGCTCGACCTGCTCCACGACAGGCGCGAGCACGGGGGGCTGCATGCTCGATGCAACGACCACCAGCGGCTGCTGTTGTTGCTGCTGCAGTTGCGTCGCGACGAGGGCTGCAGGAGCGTCGACACGCGTCGGACCGCTGCCGAGCACGACCACGGCCAGCACGACAGCCGCCGCGCACCCCGTCCCACCCAGCCATCCCGCCGCAAGGCGGATCCGGTGCCGGCGGGCGTGCGGCCTCGCGCGGCCCCCAGCGGCAGGCCGGACAGAGCGAACCCAGGTCGGCGTGCCGATCGCCGCCTCCAGGGCGGACTGGAATGCGGCGGCCTCCTGGTAGCGCGTTCCGGGCTCCTGCGCCAGGGCCCGCTGGAAGACGGCATCCAGCCCGATCGGCAGGTCCGGTCGCGCCGCGCGGGCCGGCCACATCGGTCCAGCCACCTCAAGTGCGGCCGCCACGTCCCGGCCTGACCGGAACGGCACCGAACCGGTCATCAGCTCGTAGACCACGACCGCGGCCGAGTAGAGGTCCGCGCGGTGGTCCACCGGTTCGCCCACGATCTGCTCCGGCGCGCTGTAGGGCGGCACGTCGAAAGGAGAGTGCCGGCAGGTGCCGTCCGCTTCGAGGTCGGCCCAGCCGAAGCCGGTGATCTTCAAGCGCCCGCTGCGGTTGACCAGCAGGTGCTGCGGGTCGATCGAGCCGTGCACCAGGCCCTGGCCGTGGGCGTACTCCAGGGCGGACAGCAGCTGCGAGGCCAGCGCCAGTCCCTGGAACACCGGGAGCCGGCCCACGCGCGCCAGGTACTGCGCCAGGCTTTCGCCCTCGACGTAATCCATGGCGACGAAGGGCGTCCCCTCGTCCCATCCGCACTCGTGCACCGCGACGATGTTGGGGTGCTGGGGCCCGTCGCCCGCCCGGACGCTGGTGCGCAGGTCCGTGAGCCGGTCGGCGCCGCGCGGGGTGAGCGCGGGGAACGTCCTGAGCGTCAGCCGTTCCTCGAGGACCGGATCGAAAGCTTCGTACACGGTCCCGTTCGCGTCGCTCCCGACGATGCGGAGCAGCTGGAAGGGGCCCAGCGTGTCTTGCGGCTCGCTCGGCCTCATCCTGTGGAGCTCCCTAGGCGAATGACCAGTGCGTGCATCGAAGCTCATGGTCGGACTTCCCATGCATCTGGGCTGTAGGACGGCGGAGGTTCTCGACGTGCGGCACCTGCGGCGCGGCAAGGCTTTCGCACTTTCCGTACATTCGTCGCCATGAGTTCTCCAGAGCTGGTCGTCCTCCACGAGCATCCCGAATGGCAGAAGCCGCTCTTCTGCGCGCTCGACAAGCGCGGCGTGGCGTACGCGCCGTTCGACGTCACGAGCGCCGCGTTCGACAACGTCGAGCGGCCCGCGGCGAAGCTGTACTTCAACCAGGCCAGCCCCAGCGCCTACCTGCGCGGCAACACGCGGGCGGTGCCGCTGGCCCTGGCCTACCTGCGCACGCTGGAGCAGCTCGGGGCCCGCGTCCTGAACGGCGCCGACGTCTTCGCGCTCGAACTGAGCAAGAGCATGCAGGCGGCCCTGCTGCAGGCCCTGGGCATCGACACGCCGAGGTCCATCACCTTCAACGACCCCGCTGCCCTGCGCCGCCATGCGGACCGGATCACCTGGCCCGCCGTGCTCAAGCCCGACCAGGGCGGCAGCGGCGCCCGCATCCAGGTGGTGGATTCGATCGGGCAGGTCGAGGAGATCTTCCGGCGCGATCCCTCGGTGTGGCTGCCGGACAACCTGTTCCTGCTGCAGGAGTACCTGCCCCATGACCCGGAGCAGGGCATCGTGCGCATGGAGTTCCTGGGCGGCGAGCTGCTGTACGCGATGCGCGTGAAGACGCATGGCCGCTTCAACCTGTGCCCGTCACCGGTCTGCAACCCGGACGATGGCGAGGGCGTCTGCGAGGTCACGCCGCAGCAGGAGGACGCGCCGCCGGTGGAGTTCCACCCGTATCCCGAGGTGCCCCGCGAAGCCGTCGACACGGCGCTGCGCATCGTGCGCGCGGCGCGCCTGGACGTCGGCGGGATCGAGTACCTGGAAACGCCGGACGGCCGGCGCGTCTTCTACGACGTCAACGCCAACTCCAACCTGCGGCCGTCGGTGGCGCAGGCGTTCGGCTTCGACCCCTTCGAGCGTGTCGTCGATTTCCTGGTCGTGCAACTGCGGGCCGGTGGGGATTCGAGACGAGGCTAGGGACCGGCCCCTAGGAAAAACGGCGCGGTTAGGTGTCCGGCTCTACGGCCGATTCGGACAATGGGCCATCTCTTCCTGACGAGGTCCAACAATGAACGACAACATCACCACCACCGCCGCCCAGGTCGTCGAAGCCTTCGGTGTCACCGCCCACGGCGCCATCGACGCGTACCGCGCCGGCGGCGAGCGCCTGGGCCGCTTCGCGGCCGAGCGCTGGGACATCGCCTTCGAGCAGGCCCGTCCCCGCCTGTCGGCCGAGACGCGCCGCAACGCCGCCAACGCCCGCAAGGTGTTCGCCCGCTACTACCGCCAGGGCCTGCAGCTGTCCAGCAGCGGCGCCGGTACTGCCGTCGACACGCTGGTGCAGGCGGCCGACGGCGCGCTGGCCCGCGCCCGCGCCCGCGCCTGATCGATCGCCTGCCACCCCGGTGGCAGAATCGCCCGACGAAAGCACGACAGGAGACACCATGGCGATCAGCGTTCCCATCCGCATGGGCTACGAGCTCGAGGTCAAGGCCAAGGCCGCCGAGGTGTTCGAGGTGCTGTCGGACGTTCCGACGTCGGTGGCGTTCTTTCCCAAGGTGGACAAGCTCACCGACCTGGGCGACGGCGTCTACAAGTGGGAGATGGAGAAGGTGGGCACCGCGCAGGTGAACATCCAGACCGTCTACGCCAGCAAGTACACCAGCAGCAAGGCCAAGGGCACGGTCACCTGGAAGCCGGTGCCGGGCGTGGGCAACGCCCTGGTGGGCGGCGACTGGAAGATCACCGACAACAGGAAGTCCACCCACCTCGCGCTCAACATCGAGGGCGAGATCAACGTGCCCCTGCCCGGCCTGATGAAGATGGTGGTCGCGCCCGTGGTCGAGGGCGAGTTCGAGAAGCTGGTCGAGAAGTACCTGGCCAACCTGGCCAAGCGGTTCGGCGGCGAGGTCTGAGCGCGTCGCAGGACGCGGACCCCCGCCCCTCGCGCGAAATCAGTCGCGCGCCAGCACCTTCGCCAGCCAGGCATCGAGGTCCTGGACCTCCTCCATGCAGACCGAGTGCGCCATCGGGTACTCGTGCCAACTCACGTCGTAGCCCAGGCCGCGCAGCAATGCGCAGGATTCGCGCCCGCGATCGGGCACCACCACGTTGTCGTAGCTGCCGTGCGCCATGAAGACGGGCGTGAGCGCATTGGCCGCGCTGCGCTCGGCCTCGATGCTGGCCGCCAGCGGCAGGTAGCCCGACAGGCCCACGATGCCAGCCAGGCGCTCGGCGTGGCGAAGCCCCGTGAGCAATGCCATCGCGCTGCCCTGCGAGAAGCCGGCCAGCACGATGCGCGAAGCGGCAATACCGCGCGACTTCTCCCGCGCCAGCAGCGCCTCGACCGCGGCCAGCGAGGCCCGCAGCCCGGCCTCGTCCTCGCGCTTGGTCAACTCGGTGCCCAGGATGTCGTACCAGGCACGCATCCGGTAGCCGTTGTTGATGGTCACCGGCATCACCGGCGCATGCGGGAAGACGAAGCGGATCGGCCCGGCGCCCTCGAGCCGCATCTGCTCGACGATCGGCACGAAATCGTTGCCGTCGGCGCCCAGGCCATGCAGCCAGATGACGCAGGACTGGGGCTGCGGTGCGGTCTCGATTTCGATGGTGTCGAGCAGGCTCATGCGAGGCGGAAGGGTCGTCTGAAGGAAGGGGCCGCCATTGTCCTACACCCCTCGCACGGCTGCGTCGCCAAACTGGCCGCAACACAAGCGTGAAAGGAACATGCACATGCAGGTTCAGGTGAACACCAGCAACGGCATCGAGAACAAGGACAGCCTGGAGCGCTGGGCCAACGAATACCTCAACGAATCGCTGTCACGCTTCCGCCAGGACGTCAACCGCGTCGAGGTGCAACTGAGGGACAACAACAGCAAGCGGGGCGGGCCGGACAAGCGCTGCACGCTGGAGGCGCGCATCGCCGGCTACGACATGGTGGCGGCCTCGCACGATGCGCCGTCGCAGGACGAAGCCTTCCGCGGCGCGACCCAGAAGCTGATCAACCTCCTGGACCACACGCTGGGCAAGCTCGACCGCCACCAGCACCGCGACCGCGACACCATCCGCCGCGACACGACCTCGACCGAAGTCGAGTAGCCCGCCGCTCCCCCGGTTCGAGACCGGCGCGCTGTAGCGCCGCGTGCTGCTGCCTGTCGCACGGTCCTTGGGTAGGATGCCCGCCTTCAACCTGCAATGGAGGCGAGGCCATGGCCATGGACGTGATCGACTACGAGATCCGCGGCGCGGAAATGCAGTTCGTCGAGGTGGAGCTCGACCCGGGCGAGGCGGCCATCGGCGAGGCCGGCAGCATGATGTTCATGGACGCCGGCATCGCGATGGACACGGTGTTCGGCGACGGCAGCGCGCAGCAGGGCGGCTTCTTCGGCAAGCTGATGGGCGCGGGCAAGCGGCTGGTGACGGGTGAGTCGCTGTTCACCACGGTCTACAGCAACAACTCGGCCGGCAAGCAGCGCGTGGCGTTCGCCGCGCCCTACCCCGGCAAGATCCTGCCGATGGACCTGCGCCAGCTCGGCGGCACGCTGATCTGCCAGAAGGATGCCTTCCTGTGCGCCGCGCGCGGCGTGTCGCTGGGGATCGCGCTGCAGCAGCGGCTGTCGACGGGCTTCTTCGGCGGCGAGGGCTTCATCATGCAGAAGCTCGACGGCGACGGCCTGGCTTTCGTGCACGCCGGTGGCACCGTGGTGCGGCGCGAGCTGCAGGCCGGCCAGACCCTGCTGGTGGATACCGGCTGCGTGGTCGCCTACACGCCCGGCTGCAGCTTCGAGATCCAGTACGTGGGCAAGATCAAGACGGCGCTGTTCGGCGGCGAGGGGCTGTTCTTCGCCAGGCTGGCCGGGCCGGGCACGATCTGGCTGCAAAGCCTGCCGTTCTCGCGGCTGGCTTCGCGCGTGTTCGCCGCGGCGCCGCAACGGGGCGGCTCGCGCGAAGAGGGCTCGGTGCTGGGCGGCCTCGGGGCGGGTGGGCTGCTGGGCGGCGTGCTCGGCGGCGGGGACGACGAGTGACCTGATCAGTCGGCGGGGCCGTTGCCCCGCCACACCGGGCCGTGGTAGCCCATGAAGGCGGCGGCTCCGTCCGTGGCGCGGCCACCTTGCTCGGATGCACCCAGGCTGCGCGGGGCGCTGCTGGCGCAGCCGGAGAGCGCGGCGGAGGCGATGAGCGCGAGGAAGATCTTTCGCATGGGTGTCACCGTAGCGCGGGCCGCCAGGGCCTCGCGTAGGAGCAGGGCGGCGCTCGCAGTGCGCGCCCACCGCCGCGTGCGGGGGTGCTGCGTGCTCAACCGTGACCGGGGGCTCAACACAAGGTCGCGCACCACGCGTATATTGATTTCGCGCCGGACGACGCGAGCCGGCGTTCCCTTTCACAACCGCGTACAAGGAGCCCGAAGATGAACCTGAAGAAGATGACTTGCCGTGGCCTGGTGGTGTCGATGCTCGCGCTGTCGTTCCAGACCGCCGGCGCCGGCATGATCGGTGCGGAGCAGGCCACCCCCGGTACGGCGCAGACCGACCGTTCGATGGTGCTCGAAGTGCTGGCCCGCGCGGAGACCTCTTCGCAGCTCGAGGCCCTGGGCGTGGACCCGCGCCAGGCACGCGATCGCGTGGCCGCGATGAACGACCAGGAGGTCACGCAACTCGCCTCCGACATCCGCCAGGCTCCCGCGGGTGCCGACGGCGGCACGCTGCTCGCCGTGCTGGTGATCGCGGCTGCGGTCTGGTATTTCATGTTCCGCCGTTGATGCACGGAGCCGGATGACCGGCATGCGACGCTCCGAAGCCCGCCTTGCGCGGGCTCCGTTTTTTGCTCCGTTCCGGGCGTGGCGAGCCGCGCTGGCCCTCGTGCTCGCGCTCGCCGCGGCGGGCTGCGCGCAGATGGTGCCGCAGACCGTGGCCCTGCGCAGCGGCTGGCCCTCGGGCGTGCCGCAGACGCACGAGATCGAGGCGGTCCCTTTCTTCCCCCAGGACGACTACCAGTGCGGCCCGGCCGCGCTCGCGACCGTTCTGGCCTTCAGCGGCGTGCCCATCACGCCCGAGCCGCTGGTCTCGCAGGTCTACGTGCCGGCGCGCCGCGGCAGCCTGCAGCTGGAGATGCTGGCGGCCGCGCGCCGCCACGGCCGCGTCTCGTACGTCATCGCGCCGCGCTACGGCGACCTGCTGCGCGAGGTGGCCGCCGGCAATCCCGTGCTGGTGCTGCAGGACGTGGGCACGCTGGCGCAGCAGTGGCACTACGCGGTGGTCAACGGCTTCGACTACCCGAGCGGCACGATCTACCTGCGATCGGGCACCACCAAGCGGCTGGAGATGCCCTTCACCGCCTTCGAGCGCACCTGGATGAAGAGCGGCTACTGGGCCATGGTGGCCACGCCGCCCGACCGCATCCCGGCCACCGCCACCGAGGACGCCTGGGTCAGCGCCGTGCTCGCGCTGGCCCGCGTGGCCGACGGCGAGAGGGTGATGACGGCCTTCGCGACCGCGCTGCGCCGCTGGCCCGAGAACCTGGCCTCGGCCATCGGCCTGGCCAACCAGCTGCATGCGCGCGGGTCGCTGCCGCAGGCGACCGCCGTGCTGCGCGAGGCGCGGCGGCGCCACCCGAACTCGGCCATCGTCGCCAACAACCTGGCGCAGCTGCTGTCCGACCAGGGCCAGCAGCGCGAGGCCCTGGCGCTCATCGAGCAGGCCGCGGCCGACCCGGCCAACCCGTTCGCCTCCGAGATCCGCAGCACGCGCGAGACCATCGTCGAGCGCATGAAGCGCGGCGCCAGCACGGCCCGGTGAGCCGGCGCACGGACGGCGGGTCCGGACGCGCGCCTACAGGACCACGGGCAGCCTGCCTGCGGCCCGCGCGGGCCGCGCTCACCACACTGCGCATGTGCCCGCCGGGTGCCGCGCCACGAGACAGGTATCGGTCTTCCGCTATCGAAAGCGAAACGAACGAACATTGTCCAGCGGCCACGGTGGGCCATTGCCTTGGCCTCCCCGACTGCCGTCGCGTCCGGTTGCGCGACGCGCCCGCCTCCCCTCCCCCTGCCGCGTCCGAAGCGCCCACGCGCGGTGATTGCGTTGGCGCACCGTCCGCGGCGTGTTCCGCCTACAGGCGCCGGGGTCGGCGCTGCCTACGCTGGATGGACCGACCCACCTCGCGGGAGCTCCAAAATGAACCGGCACTCCGTTCGATTCCTCGCGCTGATCGCCATGGCGCTGGCGGCCCTCAGTGCCCACGTGCGTGCCGCCGCCGGGCCGCTGGCGGAGCCGGAAGCGACCCGGGTGCGGGAGGTGATCGTCGCCCAGCTGTCGGCACTGGCGCTCGACGATGCCGACAAGGCCTTCGAGACCGCCACCCCGGCGGTGCGCGCCGCGATCGGCAGTTCCAACCGCTTCCTGGCGATGGTGCGCGGCGCCTACCCGATGGTGTACCGGCCCGCGATCGTGAACTTCCACAAGCCCGAAGAAGAAGACGGCAGCGTGCTGCAGCTGGTCGAGATCAAGGACGGCAACGACAAGTCCTGGCTGGCCCTGTTCGCGCTCGAGCGGCAGCCTGACAGCAGCTGGCGCATCAGCGGCTGCGTGGTGGCCGAGAACCACTGGCAGTCGATCTGACGGGTCGCCGTCGCTGAAAGCAAAAAGCCGGGCGCTGCCCGGCTTTTTTCCGTCTTGCCTGCGGTCAAAGCTGCAGGAACAGCTCGCGAGCCGGCTGCGTCTCCGGCAGCACGTACACCACGCCGCGGCGCGAGCCCAGGAGCGGCTCGATCACGTCCAGGTAGAAAGCCGTCGGCACCACCACGCAGCCCAGCGACACGCGGCGCTCGTGCGGCTGCGACGACTCCAGCCGGGCGGATCGCACCTGGTGGCCCCGGCCGGGCCGCAGCCGGTGCAGCGCCAGGGCCGCGCCGTAGTCGAGCCAGACCACGCGCTCGCCGTCGAGGTTGCGCCCGGGCTGGGTGAGGTAGCGCCCCGCCGGCGTGGTGCGGTCTTCGGCCGTGAGCTCGCCGGTCTGCGCCCGCTCGCCCACGCCCGGCATGCTGTCGTCGCCCAGCGCCGAGCCGAGCAGCACCGGCGTGGCGGCCAGGAGGCGCCCGCTGCCTTCGAACACGAACAGCCGGGCCGCCTTCTTGTCGACGATGAGGTAGGGCCGGCCGGCGGCGTCGTCGGTTTCACCGACCCACTGCGCGACTTCGCGCGCATCCGGCGACGGCTGCTGCCTCTCGAAGTCCGCATCCAGCCGGCCCGCCGTGGCGGTGCACGCGACGACCATGGCCGCGCACAGCGCCGCGGCCCTGCTCTTCCATTGCATCCGAGTCCCCGTTTCCCGCCTGCGGGCGGGCTTTGTGATCGAGCCGTCCTGGCGGCGGCTCAGCTTGGGGCAATGCTAGCGGCGACCTGTGGCCGCGAGCCTCGGGAGTCAGGTGATGGATGGGTTCCGGCGCGGGCCCGTGCGCAATTTCACGCGGGTGCGGTGCGCGTGCCGCGCCAGCGGGATGCGACGTCGTAGGAGCCGAATTGCTGCTGCGGCGAGCGGGTTTCGGGCAGCACGTAGACCACCGCCCCGGTGCCACGCACGGCCGGCAGCAGCGAGCCTTCGTAGAAGGCCACGGGCAGGTTGATGCAGCCGAAGGAGATGCGGTTGTCGTCCGGATCCTCGGAGGCCAGGCGCTCGAGGCGGCGCTCGGCCTTCACCTTGGCGCGCACCCGGTGCATGGACACCGCCAGGTCGTACGAGACCCAGACGATGTCCTCGCCCTGGGTGTTGACGCCGGGTTCGGCCACGAAGCGGCCGGCCGGGGTGGTCTTTTCCTCGTGCTGGATTTCCGACAGCGGCTTCTCGCCGATGCCGGGCACGGAGTCGTCGCCGACGGCGGCGCCGATCAGGGCAGGAGTCTGCGCGACCAGCGCGCCCTGGGGATCGAACAGCCAGACTCGTGCCTGCTGCTTGTCGATGATGACGAACGAGCGGCCACCGGCATCGCCGGAGTCCAGGGCCCAGTCGGCCACGTGGCGCACGCCGGGGCTGGGCTGCTCGCCGGCAAAGGAGGCGAAGCGCGGCAGGTGCGGCGCGGACTTGAGCTGCGGCCCGGACTTGGGTACGGCCTGCGGCGCCTGGGCCTGGCCCCACCACCAGCCGACGCCGGCCGATCCGCACAAAAGAGCGGCCACCAGCGCGGCACGCCAGGCATTGCGCGGTTTCGCGCGCGGCTCAGGCTCCGGGGTGGGTTCCGATGAGGGGGACCGGGGAAATCGCATGCGGATCGGATTGTCTCAATGAAAAAGGCGGGCCCGCGGGCCCGCCTCCTGGGGTGTGGCGGGCGAGCCGCTTAGTTGCGGTCGGCGCGGGCCGCACGGCTGCCGCTCGCGTCGCTCGTGGCGCTGCTCGACGAGCCGCTGGCGCCCATGGTGCTGCCGCTGCCGCTGGGTGCCGCGGAAGACGACGAGCTGCTGGTCGAAGGCGGCGTGCTGGAAGCGGCGGAGCCCGAGGCCGGCGGGGTGGCGGTCGAGCCGCTGGCGCCCATCGTGCTGCCGCTGCTGCTCGGCGTGCTGGCCGAGGAGCTGGAGCTGCCGGTGGAGCCGCTGGCGCTCGGGGCGGCCGTGCTGGGCGACGCGCTGGAGCTGCTGGAGCTGGGCGTGCTGCTCGAGCCGGAGGCGCCCATCGTGCCGGTGGACGGGGTTGCCGGGGTCGAGGGGCTCGCGCCGCCCGCAGCCGCGCCGGAGCCGCCCGCGCTGCTGGTGCCGCTGGCCGCCGAGCCGCCGCTCGCGCTGGTGCCGCCGCCGGCGCCGGCGCTCTGGGCCATGGCGTAACTACCGAAGGCCAGGACGGCCGCGGCCGCGACCGTGGTGAGGGTGCTCTTGATCATGTCTATGCTCCTTAATTCAACTGCCCACGAGGGGTTCGGATGGGAAAGGCGCCGGCAAGTTGTTGGCGCCGGCTGGACCGAAGATTGGTCCCCCTGCACGAGCCTCGAAGTGGGTTTAGAACGGCAGGGCCTGTAGGACCGCCACTGTCACGATTTGCTGCTTCAGTAGCTCGGCGCTGGGCCCATGGGAACGGCCGCGGCAGGCTCCCAGGATTCGAATTGCAGCGCGGGGTTGGCGCACTCGCAGCCGAGCGCGAGATCGTCGTCCATCAAGGAATTGGCGGTGCGATCGCGCGCATCTTGCGCGTCGTGATCGAACGAGGCCAGCAGGTGTTGCAGCAGTCGCGCCATGGTGTCTCCCCCTCCGGGCAGTCCTTCCGCCCTGGAACCCATCATGGCCGGATGAGCCACAGCTCGACATGGGTCGGCGCCGCACGCCGAGGTAGGACGACGCCTACGCCTTGGCCTGCTGGTGCTCCGGGGGCTCGGTCTTGGAGACGCCACGGATGTTCAGCGCCGCCAGCGCCACCTGCAGCGCGATCAACGCCCAGGCGCCATCGTGCCAACCCCAGAGGCCCCACAGCACGTTGCTGCCCAGGAACACCCAGAAGCCGACGTTGCGCCGCGCCTTGAGGTTGGAGGCCACCAGCCAGGCGGCCAGGAGGCTGGCCGCCATGGCGGGCCACTGCAGCAGGTCGATCCAGTCGGGGAGTTCCATGGCGCGCAACGCTAAGGCAGGCGCGGAGCCGAGCGCGCCAGCCCCGGCCCCCGGGCCCTGTAGGACGCGTTCAAGCCGCGGCGCGGCGGCCGAACGTGCGGCGCGCAAGCGCCACGCCGCCCATCACCGCCGCACCGGCGGCGATGCCGACCACCGCGTGGGCCAGCAGCGGCAGCAGCGCCGCGGCGATGCCCGGCAGGCCCTCGGCCGCGTGTTCCACCGCGTGCTCCAGCGGCGGCACGCCGTGCGTGAGGATGCTGCCGCCCACCAGGAACATCGCCGCGGTGCCGGCCAGCGAGAGCGCCTTCATCAACAGGGGCGCGATGCGCAGGATGGCGTTGCCGACGGCGCGCCGGGCCGCGGCGCCGCTGCGGGCCATCCACAAGCCCAGGTCGTCGAGCTTCACGATGCCGGCCACCAGGCCGTAGACCCCCACCGTCATCAGCACCGCGATGCCCACCAGCACCGCCACCCGCGTGGGCAGCGGCGCGTCGGCCACGGTGCCCAGCGCGATCACGATGATCTCGGCCGAGAGGATGAAGTCGGTGCGCACGGCGCCCTTGATCTTTTCCTTCTCCAGCGCCAGCACGTCCACCGCGGGATCGGCCAGCGTGCGCTCCAGCGCCTTCACGCGGGCGTGGTCCTCGTCCTTGTGCAGGAAGCGGTGCGCGACCTTCTCGAAGCCCTCGAAGCACAGGTAGGCGCCGCCCACCATCAGCAGCGGCAGCACCGCCCAGGGCGCGATCGCGCTGATGGCCAGCGCGGCGGGCAGCAGGATCAACTTGTTCAGGGCCGAGCCCTTGGCCACCGCCCACACCACCGGCAGCTCGCGGTCGGCCGCCACGCCCGACACCTGCTGCGCGTTGAGCGCCAGGTCGTCGCCCAGTACGCCGGCCGTCTTCTTGGCCGCGACCTTGGTCAGCAGCGAGACGTCGTCCAGGATGGTGGCGATGTCGTCCAGCAGCGCGAAGAAGCTCGAGGCCATGGTCTTGTTCCGGGGAGGTGGGTGGTGTGGATGCCTATGATGATCGCCGATGGACGAGCAGGATCACGGGGCAGTGGCGGTGTGGCGGGTGACGCTGGGGGTGGGCGGCCCCACGTTCGACGCGCCCGAGGACCAGCCGCTGATGCGATCGGCCGAGGCCGCGGGCTGGCCGATGGCCAGCTCGTGCCGGAACGGCACCTGCCGCACCTGCATGCAGCGGATGCTCTCGGGCGAGGTGCGCTACAGGATCGACTGGCCCGGCGTGCTCGCGGAGGAAAGGCGCGAAGGCTGGGTGCTGCCCTGCGTGGCGCACCCGGCGGCCGACATCGTGCTGGAGTGAGGCGGCCGGCCTCACGTGTTGCCGGTGACGTAGGGGCCGCGCGGCTTGCGGTCCTCGCGCGCGGGATGCTGCTGCGCCTGGTCGTCCGGATGGTGGATGGTGGCGTTGCTGCCCTCGGGCACGTCGTCCTGGCCGCGCGGCGGCAGCTCGTGCGGGGGCATGGTGTCGGGGGCGGAGGCGGGCTTGCCGGCAGGCTTGTCGGCGGACTTGTCGGAATCGGGCTTGTTCATGGAGACGTCCTTCCCGGCCACTCTAGGAACGCGGCCTTGCCCCGGCTGTAGGACGGTGGCGCATGGGCCGCGGCCGCGCAGCGCGCTTGATGCATGATCCGGGCCCGTGAAATCCTTGCTCTTCAACTCGGTGCTGCTGGCCGGCCTGGTCGGGCCGGCCGCCGCGCAGAAGGCCGCGCCGTTCGAGGACAGCATGGCGCAGCGCACGCTCGCGTGCAGCATCTGCCACGGGGCCCAGGGCCGCGCCGGGCCCGACGGCTACTACCCGCGCATCGCCGGCAAGCCGGCCGGCTACCTCTACAACCAGCTGCTCAATTTCCGCGACGGCCGCCGGCACTACGGGCTGATGACGCGCCTGCTGGACCCGCTGTCCGAGCCCTACCTGCTGGAGGTCTCGCAGCACTTCGCGCGGCTGGACCTGCCCTATGAGCAGCCGCCGGCGTCCAAGGCCCCGCCGGCGGTGCTCGAACGCGGTCGCGTGCTCGCGCTGCAGGGCGAGCCTTCGGCGAATCTGCCTTCGTGCGCCAGCTGCCACGGCGAGGCGCTCACCGGCGTGCAGCCGAACACGCCCGGCCTGCTGGGCCTCTCGCGCGACTACCTGAACGCGCAGCTGGGCGCCTGGCGCACCGGCCAGCGCCGCGCACACGCGCCGGACTGCATGGCGCAGGTGGCGCGCGGCCTCTCGCCCGAGGACCTGACCGCGGTGTCCAGCTGGCTGGCCGCGCAGCCGCTGCCGGCGCAGCCGCGCGCCGTCGAGCGGCTCGCGCAGGCGCCGGCCATCGCCTGCGGCAGCGCCAACCTGCCGGCGGGAAGGCAGCGTCCGTGAAGAGTCTCTTCGCGCTGCTCGGGGTCCTGGTGCTCGGCGCCGCCGCGGGCTGGGGCTGGTGGGTGAACTTCGCCGAGCCGGACGTCGCGGACACCCCGGCGGCGCAGGTCTCCGTGGAGCGCGGGGCCTACCTCGTTCGCGTGGGCAACTGCATGGCCTGCCACACGGGCCGCGGCGGCGAGGCCTGGGCCGGCGGGCGCGCCATCGACACGCCTTTCGGCATCGTCTATTCGAGCAACCTCACGCCCGACCGGCGCACCGGCCTGGGCGACTGGAAGGCCGACGACTTCTGGCGCGCGCTGCACCACGGCCGCTCGCGCGACGGCCGGCTGCTCTACCCGGCCTTCCCCTATCCCAACTACACGGAAGTGACGCGCGCCGACGCCGACGCGATGTTCGCGTACCTGCGCACCGTGCCTGCGGTGCCGCGCGAGAACACGCCGCACGGGCTGCGCTGGCCCTACAGCACGCAGGCCGCGCTGGCCGTCTGGCGCGCGCTGTTTTTCCGGCCCGGCGAGTACGAAGCCGATGCCGAGCGGTCGGCGCAGTGGAACCGCGGCGCCTACCTGGTGCGCGGCCTCGGCCATTGCGCCGCCTGCCACACGGCGCGCAACGCGCTGGGCGCGAGCAGCGACATGATGGATCTGTCGGGTGGCCTGATCCCGATGCAGAACTGGTACGCGCCCTCCCTGGCCTCCGACGCCGAGGCGGGCGTCTCCCGCTGGGCCGTCAAGGACATCGCGCGCCTCTTGCGCGAGGGCGTCAGCGCGCAGGGCACCGTGCTGGGCCCGATGGCCGAGGTGGTGCTGTACAGCACGCAGCACCTGAGCGACTCCGACGCGCTCGCCATGGGCGTGTTCCTGAAGTCGCTGCCGCAGGCCGAACCGGCCGCGGCGCCCGAGGTCCCGCCCGTGAACGAGCTGGTGGCCCGGCGCGGCGCGAAACTCTACGAGCAGCACTGCGCGCAGTGCCACGGCGCCAGGGGCGAAGGCATCGCCGGCGCCTATCCGCCGCTGGCGGGCAACCGCGCCGTGAACCTGGCGGTGACGGCCAACCTGGTGCAGATGGTGCTGGGCGGCGGCTACCCGCCGGCGACGGCGGGCAACCCGCGCCCGTACGGGATGCCGCCCTTCGTGATGCTGCTGAACGACGCGGACGTGGCGGCGGTGCTCACGCACCTGCGCACGTCCTGGGGCAACAATGCCGCGCCGGTCAGCGAACTGGACGTCGCGCGCCAGCGCGGCGGCGCGCGCTGATCCTTCATTTCGCGAAGGGGTTGGCGAAGACGAACATCATCGCCACCCCGACGCCGATCAGGAAGTTGGCGTCGATCAGGCCGGCCAGCAGGAACATCTTGGTCTGCAGCGGTTCCATCATCTCGGGCTGGCGCACCGCGCCCTCGATGAAGCGGCCGCCCATGGTGCCTATGCCCAGGCAGGCGCCGATGGCGCCCAGGCCGATGATGAGCCCGCAGGCCAGTGCGATCAGTCCGGTGTCGGTCATGTGAACCTCCTTCGTTGGGGACGGCTCCATGCTCGCCAACTCAGGGAATGCGGGCAATGACCTGGCAGGTAAGGGCCGCGATCGCCTGCGGTGGCACGCGCCCGGGCGCGATCTCCGCCAGCGGCACCAGCACGAAGGCGCGCTCGTTCATCCGCGGATGGGGCACGGTCAGCCGCGCGCTGGCGATGCGCGCGTCGCCGTAGAGCAGCAGGTCCAGGTCCAGCGTGCGCGGCGCGTTCGGCCAGGGCCTCTCGCGGCCAGCCGCCTGCTCGAGGGCCAGCAGTGCGTCCAGCAGGACCGGCGCCGGCAGCGAGGTGTCGAGCCGCACGACGGCGTTGATGAAGTCGGGGCCGGTGGTTCCCACCGGAGCGGTCCGGTAGAGCGAGGACCGCGCCGTCACCTTCGATCGCGGCAACTGGCCGAGCCGGTCCATCGCGGCGCGGACGGCCTGCTGCGTATCGCCCAGGTTGGCGCCGAGCGCGACGTACGCGGTGACGGGGGCTCTCATCGCTGCCGCTGCACCCACGGCCGCCGTGGGCTCAGTCCGGTCCGCCCGAAGGGTGCGGGCCGGCTTCCCCGGCCGGCGCATGGCCGCCGCCGCCCGTGGGCTTGCGACGGCGGCGTCGGCGCTTCTTGGGGGCGTCCGACGTCCCGCCGTCCTGGGCCGAAGACGACTCGGAGGATCCGGAGGACTCGGACGGCTCCGATGCCGCGGCATTCGCGGGCGGCAGCGGCGCGCCGGCGGCCGGACGCTCGGCCGGCGACGCCTTCTCCTGCGGCTTGACCACGCGCACGCGGCGCGCGCCCTTCTGCTGCTCCTCTCGCACCTGCACGACCAGGTCTTCGCGCACCGCGTCGCTGGCCAGGCTGAACTCCTGCCACCAGTCGGCCAGCACCACGTCGACCTCGCCGGCATCGGCGCGCAGGCGCATGAAGTCGAAGCCGGCACGAAAGCGCGGCTGCTCCACCAGGCTGAAGGGCGTGTTGCCCATGCGCTTCTCGAAGCGCGGCTGCATCATCCAGATCTCGCGCATGTCGGCGCCGAGCTTGCCGCGGCCGGACACGTCGCCGATGCGCGAGTCGAACACGTCGTCGATCGCGCTTTGCAGCGCCGGGAACGGGTGCTCCTTGCGCGCCAGCCGCTGCGCCCAGCCTTCGCGCACGTCCGACCACAGCACGCACGCCAGCAGGAAGCTGGGCGCGACCGGCTTGTCCTCGGCCACGCGCCGGTCGGTGTCCTGCAGCGCCGCGCGCACGAAGGGCTGGTCGCTGCGCTCGACCACCAGGTCCAGCAGCGGGTAGATGCCGGTGGCCAGGCCCAGCGACTTGAGCTGCTCGATGGTGGCGACCGAGTGGCCGGTCTGCAGCAGCTTGAGCATCTCGTCGAACAGGCGGCTCTGCGGCACGTCCGACAGCAGCGACAGTGCGGGCTTGAGCGCCGAGCCGGTCTTGGCCTCCAGCTTGAAGCCCAGCGGGCTGAGCTTGGCGACGAAGCGCACCGCGCGGACGATGCGCACCGGGTCCTCGCGGTAGCGCGTGGCCGGGTCGCCGATCATGCGCAGGGTGAGCTTGCGCGCGTCCTTCATGCCGCCGTGGTAGTCGACCAGGGTGCGCGTCTCCGGGTCGTAGTACATCGCATTGATGGTGAAGTCGCGCCGCGTGGCGTCTTCCTCCTGCGGGCCCCAGACGTTGTCGCGCAGCACCCGGCCGCTGGCGTCCACCGCGTGCTTCATGCCGGCCAGCTCGCTCTTGCTGGTCCTCTCGTTGCCGGCCACGGCCTCGGCCGCGGCGTTGTCCATGTAGGCGCGGAAGGTCGAGACCTCGATCACCTCGTGCTCGCGCCCGCGCCCGTACACCACGTGCACGATGCGAAAGCGCCGGCCGATGATGAAGGCGCGGCGGAACAGGCCCTTGACCTGCTCCGGCGTGGCGTCGGTCGCCACGTCGAAGTCCTTGGGCCGCAGCCCCAGCAGCAGGTCGCGCACCGCGCCGCCCACGATGTAGGCCTGGAAGCCGGCCTCCTTGAGCGTGTGCACCACGTTGAGGGCACGCTCGTCCACCAGGGTGGGGTCGATGGCGTGTTCCTGCGGGCCGATCTCCTGGCGCTTGCCGAATCGCGGCTTGCGGCCCGCGCTGCCGGCGCCCAGCAGGCGGTCGATGAATTTCTTGATCATGGGTGGGAAGCGAACAGGTCCAGTATGCGCCAGCCGCGCTGCAAGGCCACGCGGCGCAGGGTGTCGTCGGCATTGGTGGCCACGGGGTGGTCGCAGTGCTCGAGCAGCGGAAGGTCGTTGGGCGAATCGGAATAGAAGGTGGTTTCCACCCCGGCCCAGTCCAGGCCCCGCGCGGCCAGCCACTGGGCCACGCGCGTGACCTTGCCCGCGCGCAGCGAGGGTTCGCCGTCGATCTCGCCGGTGATCCAGCCCTCGCCGTCGCGGGCCAGCTTCACGGCGATGAGCGCCTCGACGCCGAAGGCGCGCGCGATCGGCTCGGTGACGAACTCGTTGGTGGCGGTGACGATGGCGACGATGTCGCCGGCCCGCTGGTGGCCGCGCACCAGCTCCAGCGCCTCGGGGCGCAGCGCGGGGCCGATCACGTCGCGCATGAAGCGCTCGCGGGCCTGCAGCGAGGCTTCGCGGCCCTTGAGGCGGATCGCCTCGGTGGCGAAGCGCACGTAGGCGTGCACGTCCAGCGTGCCGGCCTTGTAGTGCTCGTAGAACTCGTCGTTGCGGCGCTGGAAGTCCACCGGGTCGGTCCAGCCGATCTCCTGGGTGAACACGCCCCAGCTGTAGTCGGAATCGATCGGCAGCAGGGTGTGGTCCAGGTCGAAAAGCGCGACCTTGGTTTTGGGGGTCACTCGTTCTCCAGCATGGACTTGATGAGCGGGATGGTGATGGCGCGCTGGGTCTGCAGGGCGTAGGCGTCCAGCTGCTCGAGCAGCTGCATCAGGCTGCCCAGGTCGCGCGAGAAGCGGGTGAGCATGAAGTCCATCACCTCGTCGCCCAGGAACACGCCGCGCTCGTCCGCGGCCTGGCGCAGCACCGAGCGGCGCTCCGGCTCGGACAGCTGCTGCAGCTGGTACACGTGGCCCCAGCCCAGGCGCGTGCGCAGGTCCTCGCGCAGCTGCAGGTGGACCGGTGGCAGCAGCCCGGCGGACAGCACGCCACGCTGCAGGGACTGGGCGCTGACGAACCAGCTGAAGGCAGCGTGCTGCTGCACCGCGGTGTACAGGTGAACGTCGTCCAGCAGCACCACGGCCCAGCGCTCGTCGTAGGGCGGCGGCTCCAGCATCGTGGCGTCCAGCCAGCCGGCCGTGGCGCCCTGCTCGCGCAGCGCCTCGCGCACGGCCTTGAGCAGGTGGGTCTTGCCGCTGGCGGCCGGCCCCCACAGGTAGGTGGGCACGGGCGAGCGGGTCGGGCTGCCCACCCACAGCTTCAGGTGCGCGAGCGCCGGCTCGTTGGGGCCGGCGAAGAAGGCGGCCAGGGTCGGCGCGCGCGCCAACCCGATGGGAAGGGGGAGCTGCTTCATCATCCCTGGTACAGCCGGCTGCCCATGTAGCCGTTGCGCACGCGGCGGATCGCCACCAGCAGCACCGCGCTGGCGGGCAGCGCCACCAGCACGCCGAGGAAACCGAAAAGCTGCGCGAAAGCCAGCAGCGCGAAGATCACCGCCAGCGGGTGCAGGCCGATTCGCTCGCCGACGAAACGCGGCGTGATGTAGAAGCCTTCGATCACCTGCCCCGCGCCGTAGACCACCGCCACCATCAACAGCGCCTTGGCCGAAGCGAACTGCAGCAGCCCCGCCAGCAGCGCCATCACCAGGCCGATGCCGAAGCCCAGGTAGGGCACGAACATCGCCAGCCCGGTGAACAGGCCGATCGGCAGCGCCAGGTCGAGCCCGAACAGGCCCAGGCCGGTGGAATAGAAGATGGCCATCGTCATCATCACCAGCAGCTGGCCGCGCAGGTACTGGCCCAGCACCTGGTCCGATTCCTGGGTGAAGGAGTCCACCGCGGGCCGCATGCGCGGGGGCACCAGCTCCAGCACCCGGTGCACGAAGCGGTCCCAGTCCAGCAGCAGGTAGAACAGCGCCACCGGGATCAGCACCACGTTGAACAGCAGCGTGAACACCACGCTGCCGCCGATCTTGAGCGAGGACAGCACGCGCAGCACCGCGTCCTCGTAGTTGGTGTTCAGGTAGCGCAGCACCTGGGACTTGAGGCTTTCCAGGTCCAGCGCGACGTTGATGCCGAACTGCGCCAGCCAGGGCCGCACCTTCTCGTCCAGCCAGCGGAACAGCACCGGCACCTGCTCGCGCATCAGCGGGATCTCCTTGACCAGGATGGGCACCACCAGCAGGAACAGGGAGAACAGCACCAGCACGAAGAGCAGCTCCACCAGCACCACCGAGAACACCCGCGGGACGCGGCCGCGCCCGGCCTCGTCCAGGCGGTCCACCAGGGGCGTGAGCGCGTAGGCCAGCACGGCGCCCACCACGAAGGGGGTGAGCACCGGGCCGAGCGCCCGCAGGGCGAGCAATGCCAGCAAAGCGATGGTCGCCCAGATGGCGGCTCGCTTCTGCGTGGGGGTGAATTGCATGGAGGTGGGGCGTGCGCGGCGGTGGGGGAGGAAGGGGCCGCCGGTAAAATCCTGCAAATTCTATCGGGCGCCCTCGAGCCTCCCGCCCTCCTCCCATGAGCCAGACCCCCCTTTCCTACAAAGACGCCGGCGTCGACATCGATGCCGGCGACGCGCTGGTCGAGCGCATCAAGCCGCTGGCCAAGAAAACGATGCGCGAAGGCGTGCTGGCGGGCATCGGCGGTTTCGGCGCGCTGTTCGAGGTGCCCAAGCGCTACCGCGAGCCGGTGCTGGTGAGCGGCACCGACGGCGTCGGCACCAAGCTGAAGCTGACCTTCGAGTGGGGCATGCACGACACCGTGGGCATCGACCTGGTGGCCATGAGCGTCAACGACGTGCTGGTGCAGGGCGCCGAGCCGCTGTTCTTCCTGGACTACTTCGCCTGCGGCAAGCTCGATGTGGACACCGCCGCCCGCGTGGTGGGCGGCATCGCCCGCGGCTGCGAGCTGTCGGGCTGCGCGCTGATCGGCGGCGAGACCGCCGAGATGCCCGGCATGTACCCGCCGGGCGAGTACGACCTGGCCGGTTTCGCCGTCGGCGCGGTGGAGAAATCCGCCATCCTCACCGGCCGCGAGGTGGCCCCGGGCGACGTGGTGCTGGGGCTGGCCTCCAGCGGCGTGCACTCCAACGGCTTCTCGCTGGTGCGCAAATGCCTGGAGCGCGCGGGCGCCTCCCTGCCGGCCACGCTGGACGGCCAGCCGTTCCGCGAAGCCGTGATGGCCCCCACGCGGCTGTACGTCAAGCCGGTGCTGGCCGCGCTGGCTCAGCACCCGGCCGCGGGCGGCGGCATCAAGGCGCTGGCCCACATCACCGGCGGCGGCCTGCTGGAGAACATCCCGCGCGTGCTGCCCGAGGGCACGGCCGCCCACCTGAAGGCGGGCAGTTGGCCCCGCACCGAGCTGTTCGCCTGGCTGCAGCAGACCGCCGGCATCGCCGACCAGGAGATGAACCGCACCTTCAACAACGGCATCGGCATGGTGGTCGTGGTGGGTGCGCAGCAGGCGCAGGCGGTCGCGGCGACACTGCGCGCGCAGGGTGAATCGGTTCACGAGATCGGCGTGATCGCCGAGCGCGGCGCCGGGGCGCCAGTCGTCATCGCGTAAGCGCGGCCGCGATGGCGGTGCTCGATAACGTCTTCTGGCAGGCGCTGGCGGGCACGCAGCGCGAACTCACGGTCGGCACCGACCACGTCCGGCGCTATTCGGCCGGCCTGCCGCCGCTGCTGGCTTTCGCCGATCCGCAGCGGCCCCGGCTGGAGGAACTGGCGCCCTTCTGCGAACCGGGCGAGCGCTTCTACGCGCCCGACTGGCGCGGCGAGCCGCCGGCCGGCTGGCGGGTGGAACTCGAAGCGACCATGGAGCTGATGGTGTGGAGCGGCGGCGCGCTGCCGGAGGAGCCGCTGGAGGCCGTCACGCTCGGCGCCGGGCACGTGCCGGCGATGGTGGAACTGGCCACCCTGACCCGCCCCGGCCCTTTCGGGCCGCGCAACCTGGAACTGGGCGCCTACCTGGGCTGCTTCGAGCAGGGTCGGCTGGTCGCCATGGCCGGCGAGCGCATGCGCGCCGGCGACTTCCGCGAAGTCAGCGCCATCTGCACGCACCCCGACTTCCAGGGCCGAGGGCTGGCGCGCCGGCTGGTGCAGCGCATGGTGGCCACCCAGCTGCGGCGCGGCGAGACGCCGTTCCTGCACGTGATGAGCAGCAACTCGGGGGCGGTGCACCTTTACAGGCAACTCGGCTTCGCGCCGCACCGCACCTGCGGCGTGCGGGTGGTGGCCCGGACGGCCTGACGCTCCAGCGGCGGGCTTTTCGCCGGTCCGATAACCGGACAGGTCGCGGCTCCTCCTCCCTGGCGGCGGCTTCGGGTAGGTGAACACCCCTACGAAGCTTCGTGACTCTTGTCGTCGGCGCCGGCCCGGCCGCTCGTCAGCATGGCCCCTCCAGCCACTGCTGAAGGGGCCTATGAACCGCACGTACCACCGAGGCTTCACCCTGGTCGAGTTGATGGTCGTGGTCGCGATCATCGGCATCCTGGCCGCGGTGGCCCTGCCCTCGTACCAGGACTACGCCCGGCGAAGCAAGATGGCCGAAGTCGTGCTGGCCGCTTCCGGCTGCCGGACCGCGGTGACCGAGGTGTTCATGACGGGGGATGTCCTCCCCGGCGCCGGGGGGTGGGGCTGCGAATCGTCGACCGCCGTGTCCCGCTATGTCGCGGCCATCGGCGTCAACGGCGCCGGCGCGATCAGCGTCACCGTCGGGACCGGCATCGACCCCCTTCGCGCGGACAACAAGGTCCTGACCTGGGTGCCTTTCGTGGACGCCACGACGCCCATGGCCACCACGGACCGCGGCAAGCGGGTCTTCAGGTGGGTGTGTGGCAGCCCGTCCCTCACGCCGGCCACCACGGTGGACAAGGCGCTTCTTCCCGGATCCTGCCGGGGTTGATCCGCTCTTTGAAGATTGCGCGCCGCCGCCCCGGCGGAACGCCCGGCTAGCCGCTGTTTCGCGCGCGGCGCAGGTCGGCCACGCGGTCCGCGATGGCGTCGATGTCCAGCGAATCCTGGGCGTGGATGAGGTAGGTTTCCAGGTCCAGCACGGCGAGCGCCGCATGGCCCTGTTCGGCGTGCGCCAGGCCGCGGTCGCGGTACTCGGCCCAGGCGTCGGGCAGCAGCACCAGCAGGCGGTCCTGCACGGCGATCAGCCGCTGCCAGTCTTCCTGCGCGCGGTGGATCTCCTTCAGGTTGCGCAGCATGCGCGCGATGATGTCGCGCGGCGGCGCGGCCTGCAGGTACAGGCCCAGCGGCACCTCGAAGTCGTCCACCAGGCCGCTGCGGCGCTTGTACGGCTCCAGGCGCTCGGACAGTTCCTCGCGCGAGAGCGACTGGCCGGTGAACGGGTCGATCACCACCTGGCCCTTGGGCAGGTTGACCTTGACCATGAAGTGGCCCGGGAAGCACACGCCGCGCGCGTGCAGGCCCAGGCCCTGGGCCAGCTCGATCCACAGCACGGCCAGCGAGATCTGGATGCCGCGGCGCGTGCGCAGCACCACGTTGAGGTAGCTGTTGTCCGGATCGCAGTAGTCGTTGACGTTGCCGCCGAACGAGAGGTCGCGAAAGAAGAACTGGTTGAGCGCGCGCAGCCGCTGCAGCGGCGCGGCGTCGGCCGGCAGGCGGCGCTTCAGGCGGGCGAGCAGCTGGTCGACGTCGCCCAGCACCTGCTGCACGTCGAGGTCGGGGTATTCGTCCTGGGCGATGCTGGCGGCGGTTTCCAGCAGGGGGAAATGGTCGTCGTCCTGGACCAGCGAACGGAAGTACTCCAGCGGGGTCGGGACTTCGAAATTCAGCGCCATGGTGTCATCCGTTGTAATGGACGGGCCCCCCAGCGTCAAGGCGAGGCCCGGCGCTGCACTTCAGCGCGTGACAAACTGCCTTAGCTGGACGCCGGCGGCCCAGAGCGCGCCGAAATAGATGCCCGCGGCGGCCGCGAGCAGGCCCGCGAGCAGCGCGACGCGCAGCGACGCCTGCGCACGCATCTCGGTCCACGCGAACTGCGAGCCGGCCCACATCAGGAACACCGCGAGCAGCGCCGTCGCCGCGATCACCTGCAGCAGGAAGCGGCCCCAGCCCGGCGCCGGGCGCCAGCTGCCGCGGCGGCGCAGCCCGACCAGCAGCCAGCCCGCGTTGAGCAGCGCGCCCAGCCCGATCGACAGGGCCAGCCCCGCGTGCTTGAACAGCGGCACCAGCGCCAGGTTCATCAGCTGGGTGAGCACCAGCACGACGATCGCGATGCGCACCGGCGTGCGCATGTCCTGGCTGGCGTAGAAGCCCGGCGCCAGCACCTTGATGCCGACCAGGCCCAGGAGCCCGACGCCGTAGCCGGCCAGCGCCAGCGCGACCTGCAGCACGTCGGCGTCGCGGAACGCGCCGTAGTGGAACAGCGTGGCCACCAGCGGCTGCGCGAACACCATCAGCGCCGCCGAAGCCGGCGCCGCCAGCAGCAGCACCAGCCGCAGGCCCCAATCGAGCATCGCGGAAAACCGCTCGTCGTCGCCGGCGCCACGCGCGGCGGCCAGTTGCGGCATCAGCACCACGCCCAGCGCCACGCCGAGCAGCGCGGTGGGGAATTCCATCAGGCGGTCGGCATAGAACAGCCAGGTCACGCTGCCGGACGCCAGGTGCGAGGCGATCTGCGTGTTGATGAGCAGCGAGATCTGGGCCACGCTCACCCCGAGCAGGGCAGGCCCCATGAGGGAGAGCACGTGGCGCATGCCGGGGTCTTGCCAGGCCGCTCGGATGCGCGAGACGCTGATGCCGATGCGCGGCAGCAAACCGAGCCGCGCCAGCGCCGGCACCTGCACGCCCAGCTGCAGCAGCCCGCCCAGCATCACGCCGCCGGCCATGGCGTAGATCGGCTCGATGCCGCGGTCGCGCAGGTAAGGCGCGCCTAGCCAGGCCGCCAGGATCATGGCGATGTTCAGCAGCACCGGCGTGGCGGCCGGCACCGCGAACCGCCTCCAGGTGTTGAGGATGCCCGCCGACAGCGCCACCAGCGACATGAAGCCGATGTAGGGGAACATCCAGCGGGTCATCAGCACGGCGGCCTCGAAGGCATGCGGGTCCTTGCCCAGGCCGCTGGCCAGGGCCCAGACCAGCACCGGCGCGGCGGTCACGCCGATCACACAGCTGGCCAGCAGCACCCACGCCAGCACGGTCGCCACCGCGTCGATCAGGTGGCGGGTCGCCTCCTCGCCCTGCTGCGCCTTGGTGTGCGCCAGCGAGGGCACGAAGGCCTGGCTGAACGCGCCCTCGGCGAAGAGCCGGCGGAACAGGTTGGGGATGCGGAAGGCGACGTTGAAGGCGTCGGTCACGGCGCTGGCGCCGAAGAACGCGGCCATCAGCAGGTCGCGCAGGAGGCCTGTCACGCGTGAGGCCAGGGTCAGCAGCGAAACGGTGGAGGCGGCTTTGAACAGGCTCACCGGCTCGAGTGTAGCTGCCGGGTTGGAGGCAAGTGGGCACTTAGCTTACAATGGAGGGCTTTGCTGGCAACATCCTCAGACACCGAAGGAATCACACCATGGCATCAGCCAAACCCAAGAAGAAGAACCCGCGCCTGGCGTCGGGCCGCAAGCGCGCCCGCCAGGACGTCAAACTCAACGCCGCGAACACCTCGCTGCGCTCCAAGTACCGCACCGCGGTGAAGAACGTGGAGAAGGCCGTCGCCGCCGGCGACAAGGCCAAGGCCACCGACCTCTTCGCCAAGGCCCAGAGCATCGTCGACATCGTCGCCGACAAGGGCATCTTCCACAAGAACAAGGCTGCTCGCGACAAGAGCCGCCTGTCCGCCAAGGTCAAGGCCCTGGCTGCCCCCCAAGCCGCCGCCTGAGCTTCATCAGGTGACCCGCCCGGGCTTCGCAGCGAAGCCCGCCGTTTGAACCGGGTGCGCTGCCAGCAAAGCAAAAAGCCGTCGAAAGACGGCTTTTTTGCATTGTGGGCTGGTGCGGGAAAAACCGCGCTCCGTCATTCCCGCGGAGGCGGGAATCCAGAGCTTGCGCCTTCAGTCCCCGTCCCGATCTCCCGCTCCTCGACCTTCAGGTCGTTGTCCCGCGCGAAGTTCATGACGAAGTCCCAGGCCATCGGATCGTGCGCCCGCAGGTCGCTGTGGACCACGATGGTCTTGACGCCTTCCATCACGCGCGGCACGCACCACGGCGAATAGCTCAGGTGGCTGCCGGGCGTCGCGCCGCCGGGGCGGAACGCGCTCATCACCCCGGCCAGGCGTTCGGCCCAGTCGCTGGGCCGGAAGGTGCGGCCGTCCCGGGTGATGCCCTGGATGAAGACTTCTTTGGCGCGGGGAGAGACCATTCGGAGAGTGGCGGCAAGGGTGCGCGCAGCCGGGGATCGCCCTTGCTGCAACGCACAAGTATTCTATCTTATATAAGACTTGAAGCCTGGGTTCCAAGGCCCTGGCACGGGGCGGCGCCGTGCATGGCTGTGATGCGGAATCGGCAACCGGCGCGCCCGGCCCCTGTGCCTAAAATCGGGCCTCAACGGCTCACGCGTTGAGCCGATTTTCATTTCTGGAGAGTCTTCATGTCCCTGATCGAGGCGGCTTCGCCCCACACGATGAACACCTACGGCCGCGTGCCGATCGCGTTGTCGCATGGGCAGGGCTCGCGAGTCTGGGACGTCAACGGCAAGGCCTACCTGGACGCGCTGGCCGGTATCGCCGTGAACACGCTGGGCCACAACCACCCCAAGCTCGTCCCGGCCCTGCAGGACCAGCTGGCCAAGATCATCCACAGCAGCAACTACTACCACGTGCCCAACCAGGAGCGGCTCGCGGCCAAGCTGACCGAGCTGTCGGGCCTGACGAACGCGTTCTTCTGCTGCACCGGGCTGGAGGCCAACGAAGCGGCGATCAAGCTGGCGCGCAAGTTCGGCCATGACAAGGGCATCGAGCGGCCGCAGATCGTGGTCTACGAGAAAGCCTTCCACGGCCGCAGCATCGCCACCCTGTCGGCCACCGGCAACGAGAAGGTGCAGAAGGGCTTCGGCCCGCTGGTCGAAGGCTTCATCCGCGTGCCGCTCAACGACATCGACGCGCTCAAGGCCGCGACCGAGGGCAACCCCGCCGTGGTGGCCGTGTTCTTCGAGACCATCCAGGGCGAAGGCGGCATCAACCCGATGCGCGTGGACTACCTCAAGCAGGTGCGCCAGCTGTGCGACCAGCGCGGCTGGCTGCTGATGATCGACGAGGTGCAGTGCGGCATGGGCCGCACCGGCAAGTGGTTCGCGCACCAGTGGGCCGGCATCGTGCCGGACGTGATGCCGCTGGCCAAGGGCCTGGGCTCGGGCGTGCCGGTGGGCGCGGTGGTCGCCGGCCCCAAGGCCGCCAACATCTTCCAGCCGGGCAACCACGGCACGACCTTCGGCGGCAACCCGCTCGCGATGCGCGCCGGCGTCGAGACCATCCGCATCATGGAAGAGGACGGCCTGCTGGAGAACGCGGCCTCCGTGGGCGACTACCTCCGCGCCGCGCTGACCAGCGAACTTGGCAGCCTGAAGGGCTTCAAGGAAATCCGCGGCCAGGGCCTGATGCTCGGCATGGAGCTGGACAAGCCCTGCGGCGCGCTGGTCAACCGTGCCGCCGAGGCGGGCCTGCTCATCAGCGTGACGGCCGACACGGTGGTGCGCCTGCTGCCGCCGCTGATCTTCACCCGCGCCGATGCGGACGAGTGCGTCGGCATCCTGGCGCCGCTGGTCAAGGCGTTCCTCGCGGAATGACCATACCGACCATGCCGCTCCAGCACTACCTGCAGTTCAGCGACCTGACGGCCGATGACTACGCCTGGCTGTTCGAGCGCGCGGCGATCATCAAGCGCAAGTTCAAGGCCTACGAGAAGTACCACCCGCTGGCCGACCGGACGCTGGCCATGATCTTCGAGAAGGCGTCCACGCGCACGCGCGTGAGCTTCGAGGCCGGCATGTACCAGCTGGGCGGGAGCGTCGTGCACCTGACCACGGGCGACAGCCAGCTCGGGCGGGCCGAGCCGATCGAGGACAGCGCCAAGGTGATCAGCCGCATGGTGGACCTGGTGATGATCCGCACCTTCGGGCAGGACAAGATCGAGCGCTTCGCCGAGCACTCGCGCGTGCCGGTCATCAACGGCCTGACCAACGAGTTCCACCCCTGCCAGATCCTGGCGGACATCTTCACCTTCCTGGAGCACCGGGGCCTGAATGCGGAGGGCATGCCGGACCCGGCACGCCTGGCGGGCAAGACGGTGGCGTGGGTGGGCGACGGCAACAACATGGCCAACACCTGGCTGCAGGCGGCCGACCTGCTGGGCTTCACCGTCCACCTGTCCACGCCCAGCGGCTACGAGGTCGACCAGGCCGTCGCCGGCGTGCGCAGCCGCGAGAGCTACAAGGTGTTCAAGGACCCGATGGACGCCTGCCGCGGCGCCGACCTGGTCACCACCGACGTGTGGACCAGCATGGGCTACGAGTCCGAGAACGAGGAGCGCCGCAAGGCCTTCGCCGACTGGTGCGTGGACGAGGACATGATGAAGGCCGCCAGGCCGGACGCCCTGTTCATGCACTGCCTGCCTGCGCACCGCGGCGAGGAGGTCGCCGCCGAGGTGATCGACGGGCCGCAGTCGGTGGTGTGGGACGAGGCGGAGAACCGGATGCATGTGCAGAAGGCGCTGATGGAGTATTTGTTGTTGGGGCGCGTGTCTAGCTGAGGTTTCTCATGTTGCCGCTTGGGCAGTGCGCCCGCGCGGCAGGCGGTGCCTGGCACGGCGGGGGAAATCGCGGCACGAGAGTCCCTGGACCCTGCCAGCGACCCCCCACCGCCCCCAGCGGCCTCACTGCGCCGCAGGCACCGCCCCCAACGTCAACAACCCCATCTTCACCAGCCTCGACTCGATCGCCCACCGCGTCCTCCCCAGCGCCGCGGCCAGGTCCTTCGTGGGCGTCCCCGCCTGGAAGCCCAGGCGCAGCTGCTCCTCGTCGTCCCCACTCCACGCCTTGCCGGTGTTCGGCGGCGGATTCGCCTTGGCGCGACGAGGCTTGCCGGCGCGGCCCTCGAGCGCTTGCGCCGCGACGTTCAACGCATCGACGACGGTGGATTCGCTATACGGGCTGTCCTCCGCCATCACCTCGCCGGTGAGCGGATGGATGCCCCGGGCCAAGGTCCCGATAATCTTGCGCGCAGTCTGAAGTTCCATGATGCCTCCCTTTGAAGATAGGCTGTATTTCCATACAGCACAGCCGCAACGGCCCGGCCGCGCGCGGCGTTGACAGCATGTCCGAGCCCCACCCGTGCCTCGGCTGCGGCGCCTGCTGCGCCGCCTTCCGCGTCGACTTTTCCCTCCACGAACTGGATGAGATGGGCGGCACCGTCCCCGCCGGGCTGGCGGTCGAGGTCACCGGCAGCACCTGGCGCATGCGCGGCACCGACCACCTGCCCACGCGCTGCGCCGCGCTGACGGGCAAGGTCGGCGAGAAAGCCGCTTGCGGCATCTACGAATGGCGGCCCAATCCCTGCCGCGAACTCGAAGCCGGCAGCGACGCCTGCACCCGGGCCCGCGCGCGCCACAACCTGCGGCCGCTGCAGGGCTTCTGACCCCCTCCGCAAAATCCGCCGCCTGTTGGCATTAACCGACACCACGCGGTTTTCGGGCGGTCCACACTCCGCCGCATGCAACGCCTCTGGGACATCTCTCCCCCGGTCGACGCGCGTTCCCCCGTGTTCCCCGGCGACACCGCCTACCGCCAGGAATGGGCCGCGCAGATCGCGCCCGGCTGCCCGGTCAACGTGAGCAGCCTCACCCTGTCGCCGCACATCGGCGCCCACGCCGATGCGCCGCTGCACTACGACCCGGCGGGGACTTCGGTGGGCCACCTGGACCTCGAGCCCTACCTCGGCCGCTGCCGCGTGATCCACGCGATCGGCAAGCGCCCGCTGGTCGAGTGGCAAGACCTGGCGCACGCGGTCGGCGACCTGCCACCGCGCGTGCTGGTGCGCACCTACCAGCGCGTGCCGCTGGACCGCTTCGACCCCGACCTCGCGGCCTTCGCGCCCGAGACCATCGAGCGGCTCGCCGACGCCGGCGTGCGGCTGGTCGGTATCGACACCGCCAGCATCGACCCGGCCGACAGCAAGGCGCTGGCCAGCCACCAGGTGATCCGCCGCCGCGACCTGCGCGTGCTGGAGAACCTGGTGCTCGACGACGTCCCCGAAGGCGATTACGAGCTGATCGCCCTGCCCCTGAAACTGATGACGGCCGACGCGTCCCCGGTGCGCGCGGTCCTGCGACGCCCATGACGACCACCCTGCAAGACTGCCGCGCGCTGGATGCGCGCGATCCCCTGCGCAAGCTGCGCGACCTCTTCGTGCTGCCCGAAGGCGTGATCTACCTGGATGGCAATTCGCTGGGCGCCATGCCCAAGTCGGCCGCGGCGCGCGTGGCGGCTGCCGTGGAACAGGAATGGGGCCAGGGCCTGATCCGCTCGTGGAACACCGCCGGCTGGTTCGAGATGCCGCGCCGCATCGGCGATCGCATCGCCACCTGGATCGGTGCGCAGGAAGGCGAAGTGGTCGCCACCGACACCACCTCCATCAACCTGTTCAAGGTGCTGAGCGCCGCCGCCCGCATCGCGTCCACCGACGCGCCCGGCCGCAAGGTGGTGCTCAGCGAGCGCAGCAACTTCCCCACCGACCTCTACATCGCGCAGGCGCTGTGCGAGGAGCGCGGCTGGTCGCTGCGGCTGGTGGAGGCGGGGCAGCTCGAAGCCGAGCTGCGGTCCGGCGAAGTCGCGGTGCTGATGCTCACCCACGTGAACTACCGCACCGGCGCCATGCACGACATGGCGGCCCTCACCGCCCTCGCCCACCGGCACGGCACGCTGGCCGTCTGGGACCTGGCGCACAGCGCGGGCGCGGTGCCTGTCGACCTGCGAGCGGCCGACGCCGACTTCGCGATCGGCTGCGGCTACAAGTACCTCAACGGCGGCCCCGGCGCGCCCGCCTTCGCGTGGGTCCACCCGCGCCACGCCGATCGCTTCTGGCAACCGCTGGCCGGCTGGTGGGGCCACGCGGCGCCCTTCGAGTTCACGCCCGAATACCGGCCCGCGCCCGGCATCGCACGCTACCTGTGCGGCACCCAGCCGGTGCTGAGCATGGTGGCGCTCGACTGCGGGCTCGACACGCTGGAGGCGGCGCGCCCGCTGGGCGGCATGGCCGCGCTGCGGGCCAAGTCGCTGGCGCTCACCGACCTCTTCATCACGCTGGTGGAACAGCGCTGCGAAGGCCAGGGCCTTTCGCTCGTCACGCCGCGTGAACACCCCCAGCGCGGCTCGCAGGTGTGCCTGGCCCGGGCGGAAGGCGCCTACGCCATCGTGCAGGCCCTGATCGCGCGCGGCGTGATCGGCGACTTCCGCGCGCCGGACATCCTGCGCTTCGGCTTCACGCCGCTGTACCTGGAGTACGAGGACGTGTGGAAGGCGGTCGAGCACCTGCGCCAGGTGCTGGAGTCGGGCGAATGGCGCCGGCCGGAATTCAATCGCGCACAGGCGGTGACATGAGCGAACCCACCAAGCCCGAAGACATCGTGCACGCCGAGGGCGCGCAGCTGGATTTCAGCCGCTCGATGAGCTACGGCGACTACCTGCAGCTGGACAAGATCCTCAGCGCCCAGCAGCCGCGCTCACCCGACCACAACGAGCTGCTGTTCATCATCCAGCACCAGACCAGCGAGCTGTGGATGAAGCTGATGCTGCACGAGCTGAACGCCGCCATCGCCTGCGTGGCGCGCGACGAGCTGGGCAGCGCGTTCAAGATGCTGGCGCGGGTGTCGCGCATCATGGAGCAGCTGGTCCACGCCTGGGACGTGCTGGCCACCATGACGCCGCCGGAGTACAGCGCGATCCGCCCCTACCTGGCCAACTCCAGCGGTTTCCAGAGCGCGCAGTACCGCTGCATCGAGTTCGCGCTGGGCAACAAGAACGCCGCCATGCTCAAGCCGCACGAGCACCGGCCCGACCTGCTGGCCCGGGTGCGCACGGCGTACGAGTCGCCGTCGCTGTACGACGAGTCGCTGCGCCTGCTGGCCCGCCGCGGCCTGCCGGTGCCGGCGGAGTACGTCGAGCGCGACTGGACCCAGCCCTACGTGGAGAGCACGCAGGTGGAGCAGGCCTGGCTGCAGGTCTACCGCGACACCGGTCGCTGGTGGGACCTGTACCAGCTGGGCGAGGAGCTCACCGACCTGGAGGACGCTTTCCGCCTCTGGCGTTTCCGCCACGTGACCACGGTGGAACGGGTGATCGGCTTCAAGCGCGGCACCGGCGGCACCGGCGGCGTGTCCTACCTGCGCAAGATGCTCGACGTGGTGCTGTTCCCGGAGATCTGGCGCCTGCGGACGGACCTCTGAGCCATCATCGCCCGCCGTACAGCCACGGCAGGTCCAGCAGCCGCTCGCCGGCGGCCCGCATCGAGAGGTTGCGCGCCCAGCGCAGTGCGCCATCCGCATGGAAGATCCAGCCGTTGCGGCGCGAGCGCGCCTGCACCCGGGCGCAGCGCTGCCAGCGGTCCAGCGCGTAGCGGCGCAGGCAGGTCGCCACGTCGAGCACGCGGCCGTCGCAGGCGGCCAGCACCTTCTGCAGCGCGAAGGCATCCTCCAGCGCCATGCCGGCGCCCTGCGCGAGGTAGGGCCGCATCGGATGGGCCGCGTCTCCGAGCAGGGCGGCGCGGCCGCGCGCCATCGCGTCCTCGCTGCGCAGCGGCGGCCGGTCGTGCACCGGCCACAGGCGCCAGTGCGGCACCGCCTCCACCAGCGCCTGCAACTCGCCGCAGGATGCGCGCGCCACGGAGCGCAAGGCGTCGGCACCCGCGGCCTGGTCCCATCCAGCCTCGGCCCGGCCTTCGATGAAGGCGACGATGTTCAGCGCCTCGCCGTCCCGCACCGGGTAGCGCACCAGGTGCATGCGCGGGCCCAGCCAGGCCTGCACGTCGGGCAGCCGCAGCGAGGCGGGCACCTGGGCCATCGGCAGCATCGCGCGGTAGGCCACGTGCCCGCTGGCGGGGGCCGGCCCGTCGCCGACCAGTTGGCCGCGCAGCGCGCTCCACACGCCGTCGGCCACGGCCAGGGCGTCGGCCTCGACCCTGGTGCCGCCGTCGAGGTCGGCCTGCGCCAGGTCGCCGTCGACGCGCGCGCGGGCGATCGCGACGCCGGCATGCAGGTGGGCGCCGGCCTCGGCCGCGGCGTCCACCAGCGCCGCGTGCAGGTCGGCGCGGTGCAGGGTCAGGTAGGGCGCCCCGTAGCGCTCGCGAGCGGCGGTGCCCAGGCGCAAGGTGCCCAGCTCACGGCCATCGACCGCATCTCGCACCGACAGCCGCGGCGGCTCGTAGGGCCGCAGCACCGCGCGGTCCAGCAGGCGCCACTCGCGCAGGATGCGGGTCGCATTGGGTCCCAGCTGCAGGCCGGCACCGGCCTCGGTGAAGGCCGCGGCCTTCTCGAACACGCGCACCTCCCAGCCCGCCGCGCGCGCGCCGACCGCGGCGGCCAGCCCCGCGATGCCGCCGCCCGCCACCAGGATGTCGTGTGCCATCGCGGCGCATTGTGCCGCGCGTGCGCGACTTCAGGCCGCGCGCGATCCCATGAGCAGCGCGAGCAGCTGGGCGTCGCCCGGGCGGCCCTCGACCTCGGAGACGGCCAGACCCGTTCGATTGCGCAGGAACCCCGCCACGAAGGAGCCCACGTCGGGCGACTCGGCCACCAGCTCGATGGCCGGGCGCAGGTCCGCACGGCCCAGGAAGGCGGCCACGCCCACCGCCAGTTCCATGGCGCGCGTCTCCTGGGTGCCCACCAGCAGGGTGAGGCGGCCCGCGTGGCGCAGCGACTCGTGCACCAGCGGGTGCGCGAACGCCCGCCGCGAGACGGCCAGCACGCGCAGCAGCGCCGCCGGAAGCGGCAGGTCCAGGTAGGCCGCGCCCACGTCTCTCGAGCCGGGTCGCGCGCCGGCGAAGCGGCGGTACACCAGGGGATGGTCGAACCGGTCGGCGAGCCGGCGGGCGACCTCGATGGAGCGCTGGCCGTCCGACGCCAGCACCGCCACGCGCTGCGGGATCAGCAGCGGCCGCGCGCCGGCCAGCGTGCACGGCTCGCTGAACGCGCGCCACACCTGCTGCGGCTGCAGCTGGGGCGCCGCGGCGGCGATGGCCTCGATGCGCTCGGCGAAGCGCTCCGGCTTCTCCGGCCACTGGGTGATGCTCAGGGCGAGCGGCTCGGCCAGTGTGCGAGGCCCCACGCTGCGGTGGATGAGCCGGGGCGTTCCGTAACGCTGCCGCCGCTGCGAAGGCTGCAGGGCCGCCTGCACCGCGGCCTGCGGCCCCTCCTGCCAGAGCACGAACCAGCCGCCCACGTGCAGGACCGCGCCGCTCAGGCCCGGCACGCCGGCCGACCCGTGGACGCGGCGGCGTGCGGCGAACAGCCCGTCCATCGCCGAACCCTGCACCTGGGCCGGCGCCACCCGCACGATGCGCGTGACGGGCTCGGGGCCCGCCAGGTAGACCATGTCCTCGTCCCCCAGGTCCAGGGCCAGGGTGGAGGCGAAGTCCTCGTCGGTGGTGTCGTCGCGGGTCAAGCGGGGGTCCAGGAAGGCAAACAAAAGCCCGCCAGGGGCGGGCAACAGAAGTTTACGAGCTGATTATTCAAGTTTGAAGAAATTGGGTCCAATGCATTAACCGCTCGAAGGCGATGCGCCCGCTGCATCCATGAACATCCGAAGGCTCCACCACCTCGTCGTCCTGGCGGACGAAGGCAGCTTTCGCCGCGCGGCGGAGAAGGTGCACCTGAGCCAGCCGGCCTTCAGCCGCAGCATCCAGGCCGCCGAGGCGGAGCTCGGCCTCAAGCTGTTCGACCGCGGGCCGCTGGAGGCCAAGGCCACGCCCGCCGGCGCCTTCGTGGTCGAGCGGGCGCGCCGCCTGCTGCAGCAGACCCGCAACCTGGAACGCGACGTCTCGCTCTACCGCGAGCATGCGGTCGGCACCTTCGGCTTCGGCTGCGGGCCCTTCGCCGCGGCGCTGCTGGTGCCGGCGCTGCTGGCCGACCTGAGGCGGCGTTATCCCGACGTGGCCGTCTGCGTGAACGTCGGCGGCCCGCAGCACCTGATGGCCGCCGTGCGCAGCGAGGAGCAGGACTTCTTCGTGGCCGACACGGCCGACGTGCCGGCCGACGGCGTGTTCCGCATCGAGCGCATCGGCCGCGTGCCGGTGGGCGCGTACGTGCGCCAGGGCCATCCGCTGCTCGGCCGCCGCAACCTGCCCGCGGCCGACCTGCTGCCCTTCGGCCTGGCGGGCACCCCCTTGCCGCGCGAGACGGCAGCCCGCCTGTTCAAGGCGATGGGCGTGGCGCCCGACGGCAAGCTGCCGATGGCAGTCGAATGCGCGGACATCCACCTGCTGCAGCGCATCGCGCTGGACAGCGACACCGTGGTCATCGGCAACGCGGACCTGCTGGCCGAGCCCCTGCGCCGCAAGCAGATCCACGAGGTCGTGCCGGCCGACCTGCCGCGGCAGCACTGGCCGCTGGGCATCGTCAGCCTGGAAGGCCGCACGCCCTCGCCGGTGGCGGCGTACGCGATGAAGTTCCTGGCCCAGGCCGCCAAGGCCCGGGCCGCCGCCCGTTAGCGCGCGCGCTCAGGCGGCCAGGAGCTGCCGCAGCACGAACGGCAGGATGCCGCCGTGCCGGTAGTACTGCACCTCGATGGCGGTGTCGATGCGCAGCGTGACGGTGACCTCCTGCGTGCGGCCATCGGTGCGGCGCACCACCACCTTGGCGTCGCTCTGCGGCCGCAGCGTCGGGTCGGGGATCACGTCGACCAGCTCCGAGCCGTCCAGCCCCAGCGTCTGCCAGCTGTCGGCGCCCTTGAACTGCAGCGGCAGCACGCCCATGCCCACCAGGTTGCTGCGGTGGATGCGCTCGAAGCTGCGCGCCACCACGGCCTTGATGCCCAGCAGCTGCGTGCCCTTGGCGGCCCAGTCGCGCGAGGAGCCGGTGCCGTACTCCTCGCCGGCGAAGATCACCGTCGGGCGGCCCTCGTCCATGTACTTCATGGCGGCGTCGAAGATGAACATCTTCTCCGCGCGCCCCTGCGCGTCGCGGTGGAGCGTGAGCCCGCCCTCCTCGCGCGAGCCGTCCGCCAGCGCGGGGATCATCAGGTTCTTGATGCGCACGTTGGCGAAGGTGCCGCGCATCATCACGTCGTGGTTGCCGCGGCGCGCGCCGTAGCTGTTGAAGTCCGGCTTCATCACGCCGTGCGCGAGCAGCCACTTGCCGGCCGGCGAGCTCTCCTTGATGGAGCCGGCGGGCGAGATGTGGTCGGTGGTGATCGAGTCGCCGAACAGCGCCATGATCCGCGCGTTGCGCACCGCGACGTCCTGCTTCGGGTCGTTGGCCGGCGGCTGCGGATCGAAGGTGGTGAACAGCGGCGGCTCGGCGATGTAGGTGCTGGTCGGCCAGGCATAGGTCTCGCCGGAGACGCCGCGGATGCCCTTCCACAGCTCGCCGGGCTCGGCCTTGACCTTCTCGTAGTTGCGCCGGTAGGCGTCGCCGTCCATGGCGTGCTTCATCAGGCGGTGGATCTCGTCGCTCGACGGCCAGATGTCGCCCAGCCACACGTCCTTGCCGCCATGGCCCTTGCCGACCGGCTGGGTCATCAGGTCGGTGAGCACGGTGCCGGCGATGGCGTACGCCACCACCAGCGGCGGGCTGGCCAGGAAGTTGGCCTTGATGTTGGGGTGGATGCGCGCCTCGAAGTTGCGGTTGCCCGAGAGCACGGCGCAGCACACCAGGTCGCTCTTGCTGATCGCCTCGTTGATCTCGGGCGCCAGGTCGCCGGAGTTGCCGATGCAGGTGGTGCAGCCGTAGCCGGCGACGTTGAAGCCCAGCTGCTCCAGGTAGGGCAGCAGCCCGGACTTGGTGAGGTACTCGGTGACGATGCGCGAGCCGGGCGCCAGCGAGGTCTTGATGTGCGGCTGCACCTTCAGCCCCGCCTCCACCGCCTTCTTGGCCAGCAGGCCGGCGGCCAGCAGCACGCCGGGGTTGGAGGTGTTGGTGCAGCTGGTGATGGCGGCGATCAGGATGTCGCCGTTGCCGATGGTGATCTGCTGCGGCGTGGCCGGCGCGGACGGCGCCTCGGACTGAGCCGACGCCAGCGTCGGCTTGTTGTATTCCATCTCGGTCTCGGACACGAGCGCCGCCGGCTTCAGCGGCGGGTTGGACGGCACCCTGGGGTCGGGCACCTCGCCGCCGGCGTGCAGCAGGTGGCGCGACTGCAGCGTCTCGGCCTGCTTGTTGAAGCCGTTCTCGGTGGCCGACTTGCTGAACAGGGTGGTGAACTGCCTCGATACGTTGCCCAGCTCGATGCGGTCCTGCGGCCGCTTGGGCCCGGACAGGCTGGGCGTGACCTCGCCCAGGTCCAGCTTCACCACCTGCGAATAGTCCACCTCGCCCGCCAGCGGGATGCCGAACAGGCCCTGGGCGCGGAAGTAGGCTTCCAGCGCGTCGATCTCGTCCTTGGTCCGGCCGGTGCCGCGGTAGTACTCGATGGTCTTCTCGTCCACCGGGAAGAAGCCCATGGTGGCGCCGTACTCGGGCGCCATGTTGCCGATGGTGGCGCGGTCCGGCACGGCCAGCGTGCGGGTGCCCTCGCCGAAGAACTCGACGAACTTGCCCACCACCTTGTGCTTGCGCAGCAGCTCGGTGACGTGCAGCACCAGGTCGGTGGCGGTGCAGCCCTCGCGCATGCGGCCGGTGAACTCGAAGCC
Organism: Ramlibacter sp. Leaf400; assembly: GCF_001424545.1. GTDB lineage: Bacteria > Pseudomonadota > Gammaproteobacteria > Burkholderiales > Burkholderiaceae_C > Ramlibacter. The sequence goes on from NZ_LMQL01000013.1 coordinate 68,862, forward strand.
CACCACGTCGGGCGTGAGCATGTAGACCGGCTGGCCCAGCATGGCGGCCTCGGCCTCGATGCCGCCCACGCCCCAGCCGACAACGCCCACGCCGTTGATCATGGTGGTGTGGCTGTCGGTGCCCACCAGCGAGTCGGGGTAGTACACGCCCTGCGGGGTGCTGTGCACGCCGCGCGCCAGGTACTCCAGGTTGACCTGGTGGACGATGCCGAAGCCCGGCGGCACCACGCCGAAGGTCTTGAAGGCCTGCATGCCCCACTTCATGAATTCGTAGCGCTCGCGGTTGCGCTGGAATTCCAGCTTCATGTTGAGGTCGAGCGCGTCCTTGGTGCCGTAGTGGTCGACCATGACCGAGTGGTCCACCACCAGGTCCACGGGCACCAGGGGCTCGATGCTGCTGGGGTCGCGGCCCAGCCGCGCCGCAGTGCTGCGCATCGCGGCCAGGTCGGCCAGCAGGGGCACGCCGGTGAAGTCCTGCAGCACCACCCGCGCCACCACGAAGGGGATCTCCTCGGTGCGCGGCCCGGTGGCCGACCAGTTGGCGACCTCGCGCACGTGCTCGGCCGTGACCTTGAGGCCATCGCAGTTGCGCAGCACCGACTCCAGCACGATGCGCATGGAGACCGGCAGGCGCCGGACCTTGGGGAACTCTTCCGCGAGCGCGGGCAGCGAGTAGAAGCTGCCGGTCTTGCGGCCGAACTTGAAGCTCTTCAGGGTGTGGGCATACGCGTGGGGCATCGAGTCCTCCTGCCGTGATGAGTTCTTGGGAGTGGAGCAGGGCCTGCTCGGGGCAAGCATTGTGCCGCCGGCCGCGGCAGCATGGGGGCGGCAGGGTTGCCGTCGCCCCTGCCGTCATTCCCGCGGAGGCGGCAATTCAGTGCGTCCGCTTTCGCGGACTGCCGCAAGCACTGGATCCCCGCCTTCGCGGGGATGACGAATGTGGAGGCCGTGCGCTCAGGCGGGCAGGTAGCGCACGGCGAGCACGCCGTCGATCGCGCGGATGGCCGAGAGCACGTCCTCGCCCACCGGGCTGTCCACGTCCACCAGCGTGTAGGCCATCTCGCCGCGCGACTTGTTGACCATGTTGTGGATGTTCAGGCCTGCCTGCGCCATGGCGGTGGAGATCTGGCCCACCATGTTCGGCACGTTGGCGTTGGCGATGCCCACCCGGTAGTTCGATTCGCGCGCCATGGTCACCGCGGGGAAGTTGACCGCGTTGGCGACGTTGCCGTGTTCCAGGTAGTCGCGCAGCTGGTCGGCCACCATCACCGCGCAGTTGTCCTCCGCCTCGCGGGTGGACGCGCCCAGGTGCGGCAGCGCCACCACCTTGGGATGGCGCAGGATGGTGCCGTGCGGGAAGTCGCAGACGTAGCGGCCCAGCGGCCCCGAGTCCAGCGCCCGCAGCACCGCGGCCGCATCGACCACGCCGTCGCGCGAGAAATTGAGCAGCACCGCGCCGGGCTTCATCAGCCGCAGGTTGTCGGCGTTCACCAGGTGGCGCGTGGCGTCCACCAGCGGCACGTGCAGGGAGACGAACTGCGCGCCCCTGAGCACCTCGGCCACGCTGGCCGCCTTGCGCACCTGCGAGGGCAGGCTCCAGGCGGCGTCGACCGTGATCTCCGGGTCGTGCCCGAGCACGTTCATCCCCAGCTGGATGGCGGCATGCGCCACCAGGCAGCCGACCTTGCCCAGGCCGATCACGCCCAGCGTCTGGCCGGCCAGCTCGAAGCCGGCGAAGGCCTTCTTGCCGTTCTCCACCTGCTCGTCCAGGTCGGGCGCCGAGGCTTCCAGCGTGTCGACGAAGCGCAGCGCGCCCGAGAGGTTGCGCGCGGCCATCAGCATGCCGGCGAGCACCAGTTCCTTGACCGCGTTGGCGTTGGCGCCGGGCGCGTTGAACACCGGCACGCCGCGGTGGCTCATCGCCTTGACCGGAATGTTGTTGGTGCCGGCGCCGGCGCGGGCGATCGCCTGCACGCTGGCCGGGATCTCCATGCCGTGCATGTCGGCCGAGCGCACCAGCACGGCGTCGGGCTCGGTGACGGCCTTGCCCACCTCGTAGCGTCCGGCCGGCAGCCGCTGCAGGCCCAGCTCGGAGACCGAATTGAGCACCAGGACCCGGAACGGCCCGCGCGCGCTAGCCATGCTGCTTCTCGAATTCCTGCATGTAGGCGACCAGCGCCTTCACGCCTTCGACCGACATGGCGTTGTAGATCGACGCCCGCATGCCGCCCACCGAGCGGTGGCCCTTGAGCTGGATCATGCCGCGCGCCTGCGCGCCCTTGAGGAAGGCCTCGTCCAGCGCATCGTCCTTGAGCTTGAAGGGCACGTTCATCAGCGAGCGGTCTTCCTTGGCCACCGGGTTGCGGTAGAAGCTGCTGGCGTCCAGGTAGTCGTACAGGATGCGGGCCTTGGACCGGTTGTGCTCCTCCATCGCGGCCAGGCCGCCATGCGCCTTCACGTGCTTGTAGACCAGCCCGGCGATGTAGATCGCGTAGGTGGGCGGCGTGTTGTACATGGAGTCATTCTCGGCCTGCAGCTGGTAGTTGAAGGCCGAAGGCGTGGTGGGCAGGGCGTGGCCGAGCAGGTCGTCGCGCACGATGACCACGGTGACGCCCGAGGGCCCCATGTTCTTCTGCGCGCCGGCGTAGATCAGGCCGTAGCGGCTGACGTCGATCGGCCGCGAAAGGATGTTGGAGGACATGTCGGCCACCAGCGGCACGCTGCCGGTGTCGGGCGTCCAGTGGTATTCGACGCCGCCGATGGTCTCGTTGGAGCAGATGTGGACGTAGGCGGCCTTGGGGTCGAGCTTCCACTCGGACTGCCTGGGGATGGCGGTGAAGTGGCTGGCCTCGCCGGTGGCGGCGATGTTGACCTTGCCGAAGTTCCTGGCTTCCTTGACGGACTTCTTGGACCAGTCGCCGGTGACCACGTAGTCGGCGCTGCCGCCGCGGCCGATCAGGTTGAGCGGCACGATGGCGTTCTCGCCGATCGCGCCGCCCTGCATGAACAGCACCTTGTAGTTGGTCGGGATGGCCATCAGCTCGCGCAGCGTGGCCTCGGCTTCGGCGTGGATGCCGACGAACTCCTTGCCGCGGTGGCTCATCTCCATCACCGACATCCCGCTGCCGTGCCAGTCGAGCATCTCGTCGGCGGCCTGGCGCAGGACGGCTTCGGGCAGGGTGGCGGGACCGGGGCTGAAGTTGAAGACGCGGGTCATGGAGGCTTTCTCGGAGCTGTAGCAAAAAAGGGAGTGGGACAGCATACAAGAAGGCCCCCGGGCCCTGCCGGCGTCAGCCCAATGCCGCGCGGGCGCCCACGGCGCCGCGCCGCAAACCCATCCACTGCAGGTCGGCCAGCACCAGCACCGCGGCGGCCTGCACGGCGATCCAGGCGATGCCCGGCGTGGCGGGCTGCAGCGTGAAGACGGCGATGGCGCAGCCGATCGCCCAGGCGACGTTGCCGATGGCGAACAGCGCCACCCACTTGCGCGGCGGCACTTCGCGCGTCGCGGTCCAGGCCGCCAGCAGCGCATAGGCGACCAGGAACACGCCGGTGTCCAGCAGCAGCCCCTGCGGCAGGCCGAACAGGCGCGACAGCGCATCGAGCGCGGCCAGCTGCAGCGTGCCCGTGGCCAGGCAGGAGGCCGCGTCGGCCCAGAGCACGGCGCGCAGGAAACGGGGGGAAGAAGCGAAGGTCGTCATGGCAGGCTCACTAGGGGTGTTGGACAGGCTTCGCATCGTGGTCGCGCGGTTGCGCAGCGTCCATGACGTCCCAGGTCATGGAAGCCACGCCGGCAACGCATAGCATTCGCGCATGAGCTCCATCGCCGCGCTCCCCCGCCACGCCGCCCCGCAGCCCTTCGGCGCCCACCTGCGCCACTGGCGCCAGCACCGCCGCCTCTCGCAGCAAGGACTGGCCGAAGAGGCCGAGATCTCGACCCGGCACCTCAGCTTCGTGGAGACGGGGCGCGCCCTGCCCAGCCGCGAAATGGTGCTGCGCCTGGCCGAACGGCTGGACGTGCCGTTGCGCGAGCGCAATGCCATGCTGGTGGCGGCCGGCTATGCGCCGATGTACCGCGAGCGGCCGCTGGACGACCCCGCCCTGTCGCCCGCGCGCGAGGCGGTGGAGCTGATCCTGCGGGCCCACGAACCCAACCCCGCGCTGGCGGTGGACCGCCACTGGAACCTGGTGGCCGGCAACCGCATGCTGCCGCACCTGATGGCCGGCGCCGACGCGCAGCTGGTGCAGGGCCGGGTGAACGTGCTGCGGCTCAGCCTGCACCCGCAGGGCCTGGCGCCGCGCATCGTGAACCTGGGGCAGTGGCGCGACCACCTGTTCGAGCGCCTGCGCCAGCAGGTGCAGGCCACGGGCGACGCGACGCTCGCCTCGCTGCTGGAGGAACTGCGGGCCTATCCCGTGCCGGGGGACGCGCACGACACGCGGCTGGAAGGCGAGCACGTCGGCGTGGCGCTGCCCCTGCGCTTCCGCACGCTGGACGGGCAGGTCCTGAGCTTCATCAGCACCACCACCGTTTTCGGCACGGCGGTGGACGTGACGGTCCAGGAGCTGACGCTGGAGACCTTCTTCCCGCTGGACGCGGTGACGGCCGACGCCCTGCGGCGGGTGGCCGCGGGCCTCTAGAAGCGGGGGCGGTTCCTCAGCTCGCGGCGGCCGGCCGCGGCTCGGCGTCCGCCGGCGGGCCGCCGGCCTGGATCTGCATCTCGAAGGCGCGCAGGCGCTTGTAGACCGACATCAGTTCCACGATGGTGCTCCAGCTGAGCACCAGGAACTGGAAGGCGCTTTCCACCCGGCCGAAGGCGCGCACGATCTGCTGCATCACGCCCAGCGTGACCGCGCCGCCCACCAGGGTGGGGCCCAGCGCCACGTAGGGCACCAGCACGCCGACCTGCAGGTAGGACCACTTGGCCACGTCGAAGTACAGGTAGTGGAAGAACAGGGTGAAGTAGTTGCGACGCACATTGCCGAACAGGCGCCCCACCTCGGGCGGCTGCGCGCGGTCGGGGTGGTCCTCGCCGTAGACCAGCTCCTTGCGGTAGGCCGCCTCCACCCGCTGGTTCTGGAACTGCAGGCCGGGCAGCTTGATGCCGACCAGGGCCAGCAGCAGCGTGCCGCCCAGCGCGAAGCCGATCGCCACCCACACCAGCGAGTAGTGCACCGGCCCGATGAAGGGCAGCTCGGTGACCTTGGCCGACAGCCCGGCCAGGATGGGCAGGAAGGCGAACAGCACCATCAGGCTGCGCATGAACTCGATGCCCAGGCCTTCCATGATGGAGGCGAAGCGCATCGTGTCCTCCTGCACGCGCTGCGCCGCGCCCTCGATGTGGCGCAGCTTGTCCCAGTGCGCCATGTAGTAGTCGTTCATCGCCTGGCGCCAGCGGAAGACGTAGTGCTTGATGAAGAAATCGAGCACCACGGCCACCAGCACGAAGATCATCGCGATGTGCAGGAAGGTGGACAGCTGGTCCCAGTACTCCTCGATGGTGATGCTGCCCGGCTTGGACAGGGCCTTCTGCACCACGTCGTAGAAGGTGCCGAACCACTCGTTGATCCGCACGTCCAGCTGCACCCGGTACCAGGTGGCCAGCAGGATGAGCGCGGTGCCGGCCAGCGACCAGTGCATCCACTGGCGCGACAGGAAGAAGGACTTGAACATTCTGGCTTTTCCTCGGGTTCCAGGGTCGGCAGATGCTAACCGGTGGCCCCGGGGGCCAGCGGGCTGTCAGCGCCGGCGCACAGCCGTCTGCGGACCGTTCCGACTGCGATGGCCGGGCCGCGGCGGCCAAACTGGCCGCAACGCCACCCGAGCAGAAGGACCCCATGAGCAAGGACAAGACCCCCCACGACCGCCTGTGGGAAATGATCAAGGACATCCGCTTCGGCATGCTGACCCACCGGCATCCCGAAGGCGGCCTGCACGCGCATCCGCTGACCACTCAGAACAAGGGGCTGGGCGAGAAGGCGATCCTGTACTTCTTCGTCTCGCGCCGCTCCGAGGTCGGCCAGCGCCTGCGCACCGACGGCAACGTCAACGTGTCGTACTCGGACACCCACAAGGACATCTACGTCTCCATCACCGGCCACGCCGTGGTGAGCGAGGACCTGGACGCCAAGAAGCGGCTGTTCAATACCATCGCCAAGGCCTGGTTCCCGGGCGGCGCGGAAGACCCCGACCTGGAGCTGGTGGAGGTGCACGTCACCCATGCCGAGTACTGGGACGTGAAGGAGAGCAAGGTGACCCAGCTGCTCAAGATGACCGCCGCCGCGATCAGCGGCGAGCGGCCCCAGCTGGGCGAGCACAAGGAAGTGGCGATCTAGTCGCCTCCACTCTCGTCATCCCCGCGAAGGCGGGGATCCAGTGCTTCCATCTGGCGCTTCGATGAAGGCGCAAGCCCTGGATTCCCGCCTCCGCGGGAATGACGGAGAAGAAAAAAAACGGCCCCGCAGGGCCGTTTTTTCTGACGCGGCTGGCTTTACGCCGGCACCGTGTCCGCCATCTTCCTGAAGTCCTCGATCCGGTCGAAGTTCATGTACTGGTAGATCTGGTCGCCGCTGGCGTTGAGCACGCCCATGTCGGCCATGTACTCCTCGCGGCTGGGGATGCGGCCCAGGCGCGAGCAAATGGCGGCCAGTTCGGCCGAGCCCAGGTACACGTTGGTGTTCTTGCCCAGCCGGTTGGGGAAGTTGCGCGTGCTGGTGGACATCACCGTCGCGCCCTCGCGCACCTGCGCCTGGTTGCCCATGCACAGCGAGCAGCCGGGCATCTCCATGCGGGCGCCCGCGGTGCCCAGCACGCCGTAGTGCCCTTCCTCGGTGAGCTGCTTCTGGTCCATCTTGGTCGGCGGGGCCACCCACAGCTTGACCGGGATGTCCCGCTTGCCTTCCAGCAGCTTGGACGCCGCGCGGAAGTGGCCGATGTTGGTCATGCACGAGCCGATGAACACCTCGTCGATCTTGGCGCCGGCCACGTCGGACAGCGTCTTGACGTCGTCCGGGTCGTTCGGGCAGGCCACGATGGGCTCGCCGATCTCGGCCAGGTCGATCTCGATCACGGCGGCGTACTCGGCGTCGGCGTCGGCCTGGAGCAGCTTGGGGTCCTTCAGCCAGGCTTCCTGCGCGGCGATGCGGCGCGACAGCGTGCGGGCGTCGGCGTAGCCATTGGCGATCATCCAGCGCATCAGGGTGATGTTGCTCTGGATGTACTCCATGATGGGCTCCTTGTTCAGGTGCACCGTGCAGGCCGCGGCCGAGCGCTCGGCGGAGGCGTCGGACAGCTCGAAGGCCTGTTCCACCTTCAGGTCGGGCAGGCCCTCGATCTCCAGGATGCGACCCGAGAAGATGTTCGTCTTGCCGGCCTTGGCCACCGTCAGCAGGCCCTGCTTGATGGCGTACAGCGGGATCGCATTGACCAGGTCGCGCAGCGTCACGCCGGGCTGCATCTTGCCCTTGAAGCGCACCAGCACGCTCTCGGGCATGTCCAGCGGCATCACGCCGGTGGCGGCGGCGAAGGCCACCAGGCCGGAGCCGGCCGGGAAGCTGATGCCGATCGGGAAACGCGTGTGCGAATCGCCGCCCGTGCCCACCGTGTCGGGCAGCAGGAAGCGGTTGAGCCAGCTGTGGATCACGCCGTCACCGGGACGCAGCGACACGCCGCCACGGGTGGAGATGAACTCGGGCAGCTCGTGGTGGGTCTTGACGTCCACCGGCTTCGGGTACGCGGCGGTGTGGCAGAACGACTGCATCACCAGGTCGGCCGAGAAGCCCAGGCAGGCCAGGTCCTTGAGCTCGTCGCGCGTCATCGGGCCGGTGGTGTCCTGCGACCCCACCGACGTCATCTTCGGCTCGCAGTACGTGCCGGGGCGGATGCCCCTGCCTTCCGGCATGCCGCAGGCGCGGCCGACCATCTTCTGGGCCAGCGTGAAGCCCTTGCCCGTGTCCTGGGGCGCCTGGGGCAGGCGGAACAGCGTGGAGGCGGGCAGGCCCAGCGCCTCGCGCGCCTTGGCCGTCAGGCCGCGGCCGACGATCAGCGGGATGCGGCCACCGGCGCGCACCTCGTCGAACAGCACGTCGCTCTTGACCTTGAATTGCGCGACCACCTGGCCGTTCTTCAGGGCCTTGCCCTCGTAGGGGCGCAGCTCGATGGTGTCGCCCATCTCCAGGCTGGAGACGTCCAGCTCGATCGGCAGCGCGCCTGCGTCTTCCATGGTGTTGTAGAAGATCGGCGCGATCTTGCCGCCCAGGCAGACGCCGCCGAAGCGCTTGTTCGGCACGAACGGGATGTCCTCGCCGGTCCACCACAGCACGCTGTTGGTGGCCGACTTGCGCGAGGAGCCGGTGCCCACCACGTCGCCCACGTAGGCGATGAGGTTGCCCTTGGCCTTGAGTTCCTGCAGCAGCTTGATCGGGCCGCGCTTGCCCTCTTCTTCCGGCACGATGCCCGGGCGCGGATTCTTCAGCATGGCCAGCGCGTGCAGCGGGATGTCGGGGCGGCTCCACGCATCGGGCGCGGGCGACAGGTCGTCGGTGTTGGTCTCGCCGGTGACCTTGAAGACCGTGAGGGTCATCGAGGGGGGCACCTCGGGGCGCGAGGTGAACCACTCGGCGTCGGCCCAGCTCTGAAGGACCGCCTTGGCGTTGGCGTTGCCCCTGTCGGCCTTTTCCTTGACGTCGTGGAACTGGTCGAACATCAGCAGCGTCTTCTTGAGCGCCGCGGCCGCGACGGTGCCGACTTCGGCGTCGTCCAGCAGGTCGATCAGCGGGCTGATGTTGTAGCCGCCCAGCATGGTGCCCAGCAGCTCGGTGGCCTTGGCCCGGCTGATGATCATGCACTTCTCGGTGCCATGCGCCACGGCGGCCAGGTAGCTGGCCTTGACCTTGGCGGCGTCGTCCACGCCGGCCGGCACGCGATGGGTGATCAGGTCCAGCAGGAAGTCGGCTTCCGAGGCCGACGGGTTCTTCAGCAGCTCGACCAGTTCGGCCGTCTGTTTGGCCGTCAGCGGCAGCGGCGGGATGCCGAGGGCCGCGCGTTCGGCCACGTGGGACACATAGGCTTGCAGCATGGGTTTCTCTCCGTCTTCTTGAGCGTGGGTCGTCAATTGGTGGTGGCCGGCCTGGCGGAGCCCGGTGCGGAGCTCGTGGCCGGCGCGGACGCGGGCGAGGCCGGGACGGACCCCGAGGCCGGGAACGTCACGGTGGCGGACTCGGGACCGGCCGGGGCAGCGGGCGCCGAAGCGGGCGTGCCGGGCGGCTGCGCGGCGGCGGAAGCGGCGGCAGGCGTCGGCGCGTCCAGGATGCTGGGACGCGGATTGCGCTTGAGCTCCTCGGCGAAGGTGAGCTGCTGCGGGCTCTGGCACTCGTCGGCCAGGCGGCGGCCCAGCTTCTGGCTCATGAGCATGGACTTGTTGCCCAGCTGCAGCCACATGGCGCCGCGCTTGGGGTCTTCGAGGCGGATGGCGCCGGTGCGGCTTTCCACCGGGTGCATCAGGAAGCGGTAGCCGGTGGTGGTGACCACGAACAGCCCGTCGCGGCGCGCCGCGCGGACCTTGACCGAGGCGCCCAGCTCGCAGGGGATGTCGCCCACGTGCACCTGCTTGGCCACTTCGAGGTCGGCGTCGGTGAGCTTGACGTTGGGGTCGTCGTCGATGGGCGTGACCTCCTCGACCGCCTTCTGGGCGGACCGCGCCAGCCGCGGCTTGGCGCCGGAGGCCGCCTGGGCGGCGGGCTTGGCGGCCGGCTTGGCCGCGGCCGCGGGGGCCGGCTTCTTCTCGGCCGGCGCGGTCGATTGCGCCTGCGCCGGCAGGGCCACGGCGATCAACAGCGCCGCGGCGGACATCAGGGGGGCTCGCATGGAAGTCTCCAAAGGGTCATGCGCCCGCGCCGGCGAACCAGCGCTGGGCTTGCGCCGGCAAGCGGCTCGTGGTGCGGTGGGCGCGCTCGAGCACCTGCCAGAAAAAGCGGTAGCTGGCGCGGTCGTGCAGCTTGCCGTCGACGCTGATCGGCGCCCAGGCGGCCTGCTCGGCCTTCTCGATGATGCGCACCGCCTGCGCGATCTCGTCCTGGCTGGGCGCCAGCGCCTCCAGGATGGGACGGATCTGGTCGGGGTGGATGCTCCACATGCGGGTGAAGCCGAACTCCGCGCTGGCGCGGCGGGCGGCCGCGCGCATGGCTTCGCGGTCCTGGAACTCGGTGATCACGCTGTGCGAAGGCACCTTGCCGTGCGCGTGGCAGGCCGAGGCGATCTCCAGCTTGGCGCGCACCACCAGCGGGTGGGTGAACTGGCCCTGCACGCCCATGCCGTGCTCGGGGATGGCGCCGCCGTGCGCCGAGACGAAGTCCATCAGCCCGAAGCTGAGCGACTGGATGCGGGGATGGGCCGCGATCTCGAAGGCGCGGTGCACCGCGGCGGGCGACTCGATCAGCGCGTGCAGCGGCAGGTGCGGGGCACGGGCCTCGTCCAACGCGCGCGAGGCCATCTCGACGTCGGCGAGCGACTCCACCTTGGGCAGCATCACGTGCGCCAGGCGCGAGCCGGCGCGGCCCACGATGGCCTGCACGTCCTGCCCGAAGGCGGGATGGTCGACCGGGTGGACGCGGACCGCGACGCGGGCCTGCGGGTCGGCGGCCAGCGCCAGCTCGGTCACCAGGGCCGCGTGCTCCGCCTCGCCCCCGACCGGCGCGCCGTCCTCGCAGTCGAGCGTGACGTCGAACACGCAGGCGCCGAACTCGCGCGTCATCTCGGCCTGCAGCTGCAGGCTCTTGCGCATGCGCGACTCGACGCCGCTGTAGTGGTCGCAGACCGGCAGCGAGCCGGTCTGCTGCGCCTGCGCGCCCAGCAGGACTTCGCGCGGGTGCGCGGCCGGGGAAGACTTCAAAGCAGGTGCGAGACGCCGGCCTGCTCTTCCTGGAGCTCCTTGAGCGTCTTGTTGATGCGTTCCTGGCTGAAGGCGTCGATCTCGAGGCCCTTGACGATCTCGTACTTGCCGTTGGCCGTGGTGACCGGGAAGCCGAACATCACGTCCTTGGGGATGCCGTAGTCGCCGTTGGAGGGCACGCCCATGGTGACCCACTTGCCGTTGGAGCCCAGGGCCCAGTCGCGCATGTGGTCGATGGCGGCGTTGGCGGCCGAGGCGGCCGAGGACAGGCCGCGCGCCTCGATGATGGCGGCGCCGCGCTTGCCCACGGTGGGCAGGAACACGTCGGCGTTCCAGACCTGGTCGTTGATCAGGTCCTTGACGTTCTTGCCGTTCACCGTGGCGAAGCGGTAGTCGGCGTACATGGTGGGCGAGTGGTTGCCCCACACCGTCAGCTTCTCGATGTCGCCGACCCGGGTGCCGGTCTTGGCGGCGACCTGCGACAGCGCGCGGTTGTGGTCCAGGCGGAGCATGGCGGTGAAGTTCTCGCGCGGCAGCGAGGGCGCGCTCTTCATCGCGATGTAGGCGTTGGTGTTGGCCGGGTTGCCGACCACCAGCACCTTGACGTTGCGGCTGGCGACCTTGTCCAGCGCCTTGCCCTGGGCCGTGAAGATCTGGGCGTTGGCGGCCAGCAGGTCGGCACGCTCCATGCCGGGGCCGCGCGGGCGGGCGCCGACCAGCAGGGCGTAGTCGGTGTCCTTGAAGCCGGTGGCGGGATCGCCGTGGGCCTCCATGCCGGCCAGCAGCGGGAAGGCGCAGTCCTCGAGCTCCATCATCACGCCCTTGAGCGCCTTCTGGGCCTTCTCGTCGGGGATCTCCAGCAGCTGCAGGATCACCGGCTGGTCCTTGCCCAGCATCTCGCCGGAGGCGATCCGGAACAGCAGGGCGTAACCGATCTGGCCGGCGGCGCCTGTGACGGCGACGCGAACGGGCTTCTTGCTCATGGAGGTTCTCCGAAAGTGGGTTAAGCGATGGGTCGCGCGGGCAGCGCGTGGGCCGGAAGGCGAGCGGCGGAGGCTCTTCGGACCGGCGCAACCGTTGGGCAGGGCCCGGGCGGGAGCAGGGCGCGAGTGTACCCGCCCGGACGTGGCCGGTCAATTTGTCTTATGTCTTATATAAGATATGATGGGCCTTGCCGAAAGCTGACGACCCATGCCCGCCCTGCCCCCCTTCGACGACACCGCGGCCGACGCCGCGCCGGTGCAGGCCGCGCCCTCGTTCAGCCCGCTCTACCAGCAGATCAAGGCGCTGATCCTGCAGAGCCTGCAGGGGGGTGAATGGAAGCCGGGCGAGGCCATCCCCAGCGAGATGGACCTGGCCGCGCGCTTTCGTGTCAGCCAGGGGACGGTGCGCAAGGCCATCGACGAGCTGGCGGCCGAGAACCTGCTGGTGCGCCGCCAGGGCAAGGGCACCTTCGTGGCCACGCATGCCGAGCAGCACGTGCAGTACCGCTTCCTGCGGCTGGTGCCCGACAGCGGCGAGCGCGACCCGCAGGGCGCGGCCGACCGCGCGATCCTGGAGTGCCGCCGCACCCGCGCCTCGGCCGAGGTGGCGCGCGCGCTGGGCCTGCGCACCTCCGACGCGGTGGTGCAGGTGCGGCGCGTGCTCACGTTCGCCGGCGTGCCCACCATCCTGGAGGACATCTGGCTGCCCGGTGTCGCCTTCAAGGGCCTCACCGCCGAGCAGATGGCCGACTTCCAGGGCCCGACCTACGCGATGTTCGAGCTGGAGTTCGGCGTGCGCATGGTGCGCGCCGAGGAGAAGATCCGTGCCGTCGCCGCCGACGAGCAGCAGGCGCAGCTGCTGCAGGTGGCGCCAGGGATGCCGCTGTTGAGCGTGGAGCGCATCGCCTACACGTACAACGACGTGCCGATGGAGCTGCGTCGCGGCCTCTACCGCACCGACGACCGGCACTACCGCAACGAGTTGAACTGAGCCCCGCCCATCGGGAAACCGCGCCGCGTTTCCCGAGTGGAGGTTTCAGGTTGTTGCGTTGCAATAGAATTTTGGGCTGTCCGCGCAATTGCGGACACATCGCGCCCCACCTCCAGAAAGCCCATCCCCCATGACAGTTGCCCAGAAGCAGCGGCCGGAATTCAGGAACATCAACGCGTTTCGGGACCTTCCCTCCTACCGCCTGCCGGCGCCGGGCTGGGTCTCCATCCTGCATCGCGTCAGCGGCGTGCTGATGTTCGTGCTGCTGCCCTTCATCATCTGGATGTTCGACACCTCGGTGTCGTCCGAACTCTCCTTCGCGCGTTTCCGCGCCGCCTTCAACGCCGGGCTGGGCTTCGTGCCCGGCTGGTTCGTCAAGCTGGTCGCGCTGTCGCTGATCTGGGCCTACCTGCACCACTTCATCGCCGGCGTGCGCCACGTCTGGATGGACGTGAGCCACGCCGCCACCACCAAGGCGTTCGGCACCCTGTCGGCCAAGGTGACGCTGGCGCTGAGCATCGCGCTCACCGTCGTCCTCGGCCTGAAGCTGTTCGGCGTCTACTGATCCCCGGGAACAAGAAACATGGCAGTCAACTACGGATCCCGCCGCACCGTCGTCGGTGCGCACTACGGCATGCGCGACTGGCTCAGCCAGCGCGTGACGGCCGTCCTGATGGCGGTGTTCACCGTCATCGTGCTGGCGCAGCTCATCTTCTCGCGCGGGCCGATCGGCTACGACCAGTGGGCCGGCATCTTCGCCAGCCAGTGGATGAAGGTGCTGACCTTCTCCGTCATCGCGGGCCTGCTCTGGCACGTCTGGGTCGGGATGCGCGACGTGCTCATGGACTACGTCAAGCCGGTCTGGATGCGCCTGGTCCTGCAGGTGTTCGTCATCGTCTGGCTCACCGGCTGCGCCGGCTGGGCCGTCCAGGTGCTCTGGAGGGTCTGACAAAGTGGCATACAGCAACAAGAACATCACCCGGCGCCGTTTCGACGTCGTCATCGTCGGCGCCGGCGGCTCCGGCATGCGCGCCTCGCTCCAGCTGGCGCGCGCCGGCCTGAACGTGGCCGTGCTCTCCAAGGTCTTCCCGACCCGCTCGCACACCGTGGCCGCCCAGGGCGGCATCGGCGCGTCGCTGGGCAACATGTCCGAGGACAACTGGCACTACCACTTCTACGACACCGTCAAGGGCTCCGACTGGCTCGGCGACCAGGACGCGATCGAGTTCATGTGCCGCGAAGCGCCCAAGGTCGTCTACGACCTGGAGCACATGGGCATGCCGTTCGACCGCAATCCCGACGGCACGATCTACCAGCGCCCGTTCGGCGGCCACACCGCCAACTACGGCGAGAAGCCGGTGCAGCGCGCCTGCGCCGCGGCCGACCGCACCGGCCACGCCATGCTGCACACGCTGTACCAGCAGAACGTGAAGGCCCGCACCAGCTTCTTCGTCGAGTGGATGGCCCTGGACCTGATCCGCGACGCCGACGGCGACGTGGTGGGCGTCACCGCGCTGGAGATGGAGACGGGCGACCTGCACATCCTGGAAGCCAAGACCACGCTGCTGGCCACCGGCGGCGCCGGCCGCATCTTCGCGGCCTCCACCAACGCCTTCATCAACACCGGCGACGGCCTGGGCATGGCGGCGCGCGCCGGCATCCCGCTGGAGGACATGGAGTTCTGGCAGTTCCACCCGACCGGCGTGGCCGGCGCGGGCGTGCTGCTCACCGAGGGCTGCCGCGGTGAAGGCGCCATCCTGCTCAACAGCAACGGCGAGCGCTTCATGGAGCGCTACGCGCCCACGCTGAAGGACCTGGCGCCGCGCGACTTCGTCTCCCGGTCGATGGACCAGGAGATCAAGGAAGGCCGCGGCTGCGGCCCCAACAAGGACTACGTGCTGCTCAAGCTCGACCACCTGGGGGCCGACACCATCCACAAGCGGCTGCCCTCGGTGTACGAGATCGGCGTCAACTTCGCCAACGTCGACATCACCAAGGAGCCGATCCCGGTGGTGCCCACCATCCACTACCAGATGGGCGGCATCCCGACCAACGTCCACGGCCAGGTGGTGGTGCAGACCGCCGACAGCCACGCGGCGGTGGTCAACGGCCTGTATGCGGTGGGCGAATGCTCCTGCGTGAGCGTGCACGGCGCCAACCGCCTGGGCACCAACTCGCTGCTGGACCTGCTGGTGTTCGGCCGCGCGGCCGGCAACCACATCGTCGATTTCGCCAAGGGCAACCAGTCGCACAAGCCGCTGCCCTCGGGCGCGGCCGACCTCACGCTGGAGCGCCTGGCCCGCCTGGACTCAGTCGGCTCGGGCGAGTACGCGCAGGACGTGGCCAACGACATCCGCGCCGCGATGCAGCAGCACGCCGGCGTGTTCCGCACCCAGGCGAGCATGGACGAGGGCGTGCGCAAGATCGCCGCCATCCGCGAGCGCGTCGGCGCGGTCGCGCTGAAGGACAAGTCGATGGTGTTCAACACCGCCCGCGTGGAAGCGCTGGAGGTGGAGAACCTGATCGAATGCGCCCAGGCCACCATGGTGTCGGCCGCGGCCCGCAGGGAATGCCGCGGCGCCCACACGGTCAGCGACTACGAGCGCCCGGCCGACGACCCGGTGGCGCCGCTGGGCCGCGACGATGCCAACTGGATGAAGCACACCCTGTGGCACAGCAGCAGCAACAGCCTGACCTACAAGCCGGTCAACCTCAAGCCGCTCACCGTCGACTCCGTGCCGCCCAAGGTGCGCACCTTCTGACGGGCTCTCCTACGTAGTTCCACGGCGACGCGAAGCTCCTACATTCCTCGAACGACATGCAAAACCGCACTTTCCAGATCTACCGCTACGACCCGGACAAGGACGCCAAGCCGTACATGCAGACGGTCGAGATCACGCTCGACGGCAACGAGCGCATGCTGCTCGACGCGCTGATGAAGCTCAAGGCGCAGGACCCCACGCTGTCGTTCCGGCGCTCCTGCCGCGAAGGCGTTTGCGGCTCGGACGCGATGAACATCAACGGCAAGAACGGCCTGGCCTGCCTGACCAACATGCTCACGCTGAAGGGCCCGATCGTCCTGAAGCCCCTGCCCGGCCTGCCGGTGGTCCGCGACCTGATCGTGGACATGACCGACTTCTTCAAGCAGTACCACTCGATCAAGCCCTACCTGGTCAACGACAGCATCCCGCCCGAGAAGGAGCGCCTGCAGTCGCCCGAGGAGCGCGAGGAGCTCGACGGCCTGTACGAGTGCATCCTGTGCGCCAGCTGCTCGACCAGCTGCCCCAGCTTCTGGTGGAACCCGGACAAGTTCGTCGGCCCGGCCGGCCTGCTGCAGGCCTACCGCTTCATCGCCGACAGCCGCGACCAGGCCACCGCCGAGCGCCTGGACAACCTGGAAGACCCGTACCGGCTGTTCCGCTGCCACACGATCATGAACTGCACCGACGTGTGCCCCAAGGGCCTGAACCCGACGGCGGCGATCGGCAAGATCAAGGAACTGATGGTCCGTCGGGCCGTCTGATCCGCGATGGGCGAAGTCCCGCTCGACGAGCACGAGGTCGGCAAGCTGCGCTGGCGTTGCCGCCGCGGCCTGCTGGAGAACGACCTGTTCCTCGAGCGTTTCTTCGCCCGGCACGGCGCCGTGCTCACCCCACGGCAGGGCCAGCTGCTCGAGGAGCTGATGCAGCTGGCCGACAATGACCTGATGGACCTGCTGATGCGCCGGCAAGAGCCCGCCGGCGAGCTGGACCGCCCCGAGATGAAGCAGCTCGTGGAGCTGTTGCGCAGCCGCTGAGGCGCCCCCCGATTGATCTCCAAGGAAACCGCATGAAACCCGCCGACAACAAAGCCACCCTGTCGTTCTCGAACGGCAGCCCCAGCGTCGAGCTGCCCGTCTACCAGGGCAGCATCGGTCCGGACGTGATCGACATTCGCAAGCTGTACGCGCAGACCGGCATGTTCACGTACGACCCGGGTTTCATGTCCACGGCTTCCTGCCAGTCGACCATCACCTACATCGACGGCGACAAGGGCGAACTGCTGTACCGCGGCTACCCGATCGAGCAGCTGGCCACCCAGTGCGACTTCCTGGAGACCTGCCACCTCCTGCTGTACGGCGAGCTGCCGGACGAGAAGCAGAAGAAGGAGTTCGTCTCGCGCGTGACCAACCACACGATGGTCAACGAGCAGATGCAGTTCTTCCTGCGGGGCTTCCGCCGCGACGCACACCCGATGGCGGTGATGACCGGCCTGGTGGGCGCCCTGTCGGCCTTCTATCACGACAGCACGGACATCAATAACCCCGAGCACCGCGAGATCTCGGCGATCCGCCTGATCGCCAAGATGCCCACGCTGGTGTCCATGGCGTACAAGTACGCCGCCGGCCAGCCCTACATCTACCCGAAGAACTCGCTGTCCTACACCGCGAACTTCATGCGCATGATGTTCGCCACGCCGTGCGAGGAGTACGAGCCCAACGACGTGCTGGTGCGCGCGATGGACCGCATCTTCATCCTGCACGCCGACCACGAGCAGAACGCCTCGACCTCCACCGTGCGCCTGTGCGGCAGCTCGGGCACCAACCCGTTCGCGGCCATCGCCGCGGGCGTGGCCTGCCTGTGGGGTCCGGCGCACGGCGGCGCCAACGAGGCGGCGCTGAACATGCTGGAGGACATCCAGCGCGCGGGTGGCGTCGACAAGATCGGCGAGTTCATCAAGCAGGTGAAGGACAAGAATTCCGGCATCAAGCTGATGGGCTTCGGCCACCGCGTGTACAAGAACTACGACCCGCGCGCCAAGCTGATGCGCGAGACCTGCCACGAGGTGCTGAACGAGCTGGGGCTGGAGAACGATCCCATGTTCAAGCTGGCCATGTCGCTGGAGAAGATCGCGCTGGAAGACGAGTACTTCGTCTCGCGCAAGCTCTACCCGAACGTGGACTTCTACTCGGGCATCGTGCAGCGCGCCATCGGCATCCCGGTGTCGCTGTTCACCGCCATCTTCGCGCTGGCCCGCACGGTGGGCTGGATCGCCCAGCTCAACGAGATGATCGGCGACCCCGAGTACAAGATCGGCCGTCCGCGCCAGCTGTTCACGGGCGCCACCAAGCGCGACGTCAAGCCGATCGCGCAGCGCTGAATCGCACCGGCCGGGCTTTGGCCCGGCTGCAACGCAAAGGCCGCGCAAGCGGCCTTTTTGCTTGGCGGGCCTCGAGGCGCCATGACGGCGCAAGGGCGTAGCCCTGCAGTTCGCAGCACCCTTACGGAGGAACGCGTAAGCCCTGGGCCGATAAAATCCCATCCTTCAGCTGGAAAGCACGCCATGGCACGCACCCTCTACGACAAGATCTGGGACGAGCACGTCGTCCACACCGAGGAAGACGGCACGGCCATCCTCTACATCGACCGCCACCTGGTGCACGAGGTGACGAGCCCGCAGGCCTTCGAGGGCCTGCGCGAGACCGGCCGCAAGGTGTGGCGCATCAGCTCGGTGGTCGCCACCGCGGACCACAACACACCCACCACGGGCTGGGAGCGCGGCTACGACGGCATCGAGGATCCGATCAGCAAGGAGCAGATCACCACGCTCGATCGCAACATGTCGGAGTTCGGCAGCGCGGCCTACTTCCCGTTCCTGTCCAAGCGCCAGGGCATCGTGCACGTGATCGGCCCCGAGCAGGGCGCCACCCTGCCCGGCATGACGGTGGTCTGCGGCGACTCGCACACCTCCACCCACGGCGCCTTCGGCGCGCTGGCCCACGGCATCGGCACCAGCGAGGTGGAGCACGTGCTCGCCACGCAGACGCTGCTGGCCAAGAAGGCGAAGAACCTGCTGGTCCGCGTCGACGGCCAGCTCGGGCGCGGCGTGACGGCCAAGGACATCGTGCTGGCCATCATCGGCCGCATCGGCACCGCCGGCGGCACCGGCTACACCATCGAGTTCGGCGGCTCGGCGATCCGCGCGCTGACGATGGAAGGCCGCATGACGGTCTGCAACATGGCCATCGAGGCCGGCGCGCGCGCCGGCCTGGTCGCCGTGGACGAGAAGACCATCGAATACGTCCGGGGCCGCCCGCTCGCGCCCACCGGCGTGGAGTGGGAGCAGGCGGTCGCCTACTGGCGCACCCTGCACTCCGACCCCGATGCGAAGTTCGATGCCGTGGTGGAACTCGACGCTTCGCAGATCGTTCCGCAGGTCACCTGGGGCACCTCGCCCGAGATGGTGCTGGGCGTGGACGGCCGCGTGCCCGACCCCGACAAGGAGAAGGACGCCAACCGGCGCGGCGCCATCGAGCGCGCGCTCACCTACATGGGCCTGGAGCCGGGCAAGCCGATCAACGACATCTTCGTGGACAAGGTGTTCATCGGCTCCTGCACCAACAGCCGCATCGAGGACATGCGCGAGGCCGCGGCCGTGGTCAAGAAGCTGGGCCAGAAGGTGGCCGGCAACGTGAAGCTGGCGATGGTGGTTCCGGGGTCCGGCGTGGTGAAGGAGCAGGCCGAGCGCGAGGGGCTGCACGAGATCTTCAAGGCCGCGGGCTTCGACTGGCGCGAGCCGGGCTGCTCCATGTGCCTGGCCATGAACGCCGACCGGCTGGAGCCGGGCGAGCGCTGCGCCTCCACCAGCAACCGCAACTTCGAAGGCCGGCAGGGCGCCGGCGGCCGCACCCACCTGGTGAGCCCGGCGATGGCCGCCGCCGCCGCGGTGCATGGCCACTTCGTCGACGTCCGCCAGTTCGCCTAAGGAGCCCCCCCGTGAAGCCCTTCACCGTGCACAAGGGGATCGTGGCCCCGATCGACCGCGAGAACGTCGACACCGACGCCATCATTCCCAAGCAGTTCCTCAAGTCGATCCGCAAGACGGGCTTCGGCCCCAACCTGTTCGACGAGTGGCGCTACCTCGATCCCGGCTACCCCGGGCAGGACCCCAACACCCGCAAGCCCAACCCGGACTTCGTGCTGAACCAGCCGCGCTACAAGGGCGCCTCGGTCTTGCTGGCGCGCAAGAACTT
The DNA here is from genome assembly GCF_001424545.1 of Ramlibacter sp. Leaf400. Classification (GTDB taxonomy): domain Bacteria; phylum Pseudomonadota; class Gammaproteobacteria; order Burkholderiales; family Burkholderiaceae_C; genus Ramlibacter. The sequence goes on from NZ_LMQL01000013.1 coordinate 88,737, forward strand.
CGGCTGCGGCTCCTCGCGCGAGCACGCGCCGTGGGCGCTGGAGCAGTACGGCTTCCGGCCGCTGATCGCACCCAGCTTCGCCGACATCTTCTTCAACAACAGCTTCAAGAACGGGCTGCTGCCCATCGTTCTGCCCGAGGCCACGGTGGCCAAGCTGTTCGACGAGGTGTACGCGTTCCCGGGCTACGAACTCACGATCGACCTGGACCGGCAGGTGGTCACCACGCCCAGCGGCGAATCCATCGCCTTCGACGTGCAGCCCTTCCGCAAGTACTGCCTGCTCAACGGCCTGGACGACATCGGCCTGACGCTGCGGCAGACGGACAAGATCAAGGCCTTCGAGGCCGAGCGCCTGGCCACCAAGCCCTGGCTGGCCCACACCCTGAACGGATAGGAACCCAATGAAGATCGCAGTGCTGCCGGGCGACGGCATCGGAACCGAGATCGTGGCCGAGGCGGTCAAGGTCCTGGGCGTCCTGGACCTGAAGTTCGAGATGGAGACGGCGCCGGTCGGCGGCGCGGCGTACGAGGCGCAGGGCCACCCGCTGCCGGAGTCGACGCTCAAGCTCGCCAAGGCGGCGGACGCGATCCTGTTCGGCGCGGTGGGCGACTGGAAGTACGACAAGCTCGAGCGCGCGCTGCGTCCCGAGCAGGCCATCCTGGGCCTGCGCAAGCACCTGGGCCTGTTCGCCAACTTCCGTCCCGCCATCTGCTACGAGCAGCTCACGCACGCGTCGAGCCTGAAGCCCGAGCTGGTGGCCGGCCTGGACATCCTCATCATCCGCGAGCTGACCGGCGACATCTATTTCGGCCAGCCGCGCGGCCGCCGCACGTCGCCCGATGGACACTTCCCCGGCGCCGAGGAAGCGTTCGACACCATGCGCTACTCGCGCCCGGAGATCGAGCGCATCGCCCACGTCGCCTTTCAGGCCGCCCGCAAGCGCGGCAAGCACCTCACCAGCGTGGACAAGGCCAACGTGCTGGAGACGTTCCAGCTGTGGAAGGATGTGGTCACCGAGGTGGGCAAGGACTACCCCGACGTGAAGCTGGACCACATGTACGTGGACAACGCCGCCATGCAGCTGGTCAAGCAGCCCAAGTTCTTCGACGTGGTGGTCACCGGCAACATGTTCGGCGACATCCTCTCGGACGAAGCGGCCATGCTCACCGGCTCGATCGGCATGTTGCCGTCGGCCAGCCTGAACGCCGGCAACCAGGGGCTGTACGAGCCCAGTCACGGCAGCGCGCCGGACATCGCGGGCAAGGGCGTCGCGAACCCTTTGGCTACAATCCTGTCCGCCGCCATGATGCTCCGCTTCTCCCTGAACCAGCCCGAAGCCGCCGCCCGGATCGAATCCGCGGTGAAGCACGTGCTCGCGTCGGGGCTGCGCACCGCGGACATCCACTCCGAAGGCACCACGAAGGTCGGCACCCGCGAAATGGGCGATGCCGTCGTGGCCGCGATTACCAAGAAAACCACCAAGGGCTAGCCAGCTCCGGTTCGTCGCGCGCCTCCCCCGGCCGGACGAGCCGGGGGAACCAGGATTCTTCTTCTCTAAAGGCGTATGACGATGGCACTCTCCAAGGCACAACAACCGCTCGTCGGCCTGGTCGGCTGGCGCGGCATGGTCGGCTCGGTCCTGATGGACCGCATGCAGGCCGAAGGCGACTTCGGCCTGATCGAGCCGATGTTCTTCTCCACCTCGAATGCCGGCGGCAAGGCGCCCGCCCAGGCCAAGAACGAAACCGTCCTGCAGGACGCGTTCGACATCGAGGCGCTGAAGAAGTGCGACATCGTCATCACCGCCCAGGGCGGCGACTACACGAGCGAGGTGTTCCCCAAGCTGCGCGCGGCGGGCTGGAACGGCCACTGGATCGACGCGGCCTCGACGCTGCGCATGAAGGACGACTCGGTCATCGTCCTGGACCCGGTGAACCTGCCAGTCATCCGCAACGCGCTGGGCAAGGGCGGCCGCAACTGGATCGGCGGCAACTGCACCGTCAGCTGCATGCTGATGGGCGTCGGGGCGCTCTACAAGGCCGGGCTCGTCGAGTGGATGAGCAGCATGACGTACCAGGCCGCCTCGGGCGGCGGCGCGCAGCACATGCGTGAGCTGCTGACCCAGTTCGGCACGATCAACGCCGAGGTCAAGGCCCTGCTGGACGATCCCAAGTCCGCCATCCTCGAGATCGACCGCAAGGTGCTCGGTCGCCAGCAGTCGATGTCCGCTGCCGAGATGGAGAACTTCGGCGTGCCGCTGGGCGGCTCGCTCATCCCCTGGATCGACAAGGACCTGGGCAACGGCGTCTCTCGCGAGGAATGGAAGGCCGGCGCCGAGACCAACAAGATCCTCGGCCAGGGCGCTGGCTTCGACACCGCGGCCGTGCCGGTCGACGGCTTCTGCGTGCGCGTGGGCGCCATGCGCTGCCACAGCCAGGCCCTCACCTTCAAGCTGAAGAAGGATGTTCCGCTGGCGGACATCGAGGCCCTGATCACGGCCGACAACCAGTGGGTGAAGGTGGTGCCCAACACCCGCGAGGCGACGCTGCAGGACCTGACGCCCGTCGCGGTAACCGGCACGCTGGGCATCCCGGTGGGTCGCCTGCGCAAGATGGCGATGGGTCCCGAGTACCTCGGCGCTTTCACCATCGGCGACCAGCTGCTCTGGGGCGCCGCCGAGCCGCTGCGCCGCATGCTGCGCATCCTGCTGGACGCCTGAAGAAGGACTGAACCGGGCCGTTTCGTCTCGTTACGGCTCGTTGTCGAGGGGCAACAGGACAGTGGGTCCTGTTGAGGTGCAATCGAGGCTCCGGACGTTAAGCCTTGTCTCAGCTTGTCACCCTAAGACATTGATGTTATGGTCCTTTTAGCTATTTCCGTCTCAAGGCGAATGTCCGCATGAAGAGAACAAAACTGCCTGCAGACCGAGCAGTGGGGGCCTCAACAACGACGAACAAACGACAGTGGCAAGCCACTGCCGTCGCGCTGGCCGCTGCCGCGCTGTTGAGCCTGCCCTCGACCCCCGCGCAGGCGCTTGCGCTGGGCCGAGTCACGGTCCAGTCCGCCCTGGGCGAGCCGCTGCGGGTGGAGATCGACGTTCCCGAGATCACCGCCGATGAAGTCGCCAGCCTGAAAGCCAGCGTCGCATCGCCGGACGCCTTCCGGGCCGCGGGGATGGAGTTCAGCCCGGCCCTGTCCGGCGTCAACGTTTCCCTGCAGCGCCGTCCCGACGGCCGCTACTACCTGCGGCTGGCGAGCGACCGCCCCGTCAACGAACCCTTCGTCGACCTGATCCTGGAGACCAACTGGGCCTCCGGCCGCATCGTGCGTGACTTCACGATGCTGTTCGACCCGCCGGGCATGCGGCAGGGCCAGACGCCGATGACAGCGCAGGTCACGCCATCCAATTCGCCGGCCCGCTCGGGCAGTGCCGTGCCGACGCCTGCGGCCCCCCAGCGCAGCACGCGCCCGGCGGCTCCCGCGGCTGCGGCCCAGCCGGCTGCCCCTGCGACCGCCGCACCTGCGCCGGCCGCATCTTCCGGCACTTCCACCCCCGCAGCCGCCGCACCGGCGGTGTCCGGCGACGGCAAGCAGGTCACGGTCCAGTCCGGCGAGACGGCCGGACGCATCGCGGCCGCGAACAAGTCCAACACGGTCTCGCTCGACCAGATGCTGCTGGCGCTGCTGCGCGCCAATCCCGACGCCTTCGTCGGCGGCAACGTCAACCGCCTGCGCGCCGGCTCGGTCCTGAGCCTGCCGACCGCCGAACAGGCCGAGGCCATCCCGGCCGCCGAAGCCCGGCAGACGCTGGTCGTGCAGAGCCGCGACTTCAACGAATTCCGCCGTCGCCTGGCCGAAGGACTGCCCACGGCCCCTACCGCCGGCACTGGCCGCGAGGCGACCGGCCGGGTCCAGGCCCAGCTCGACGAGAAGCGCCCCGCCGCCGCTGCACCCGACAAGCTCACGCTGTCCAAGGGCGGCGTCCAGGGCCGCGCCAACGCCGACCAGGTGGCGCAGAACCGCGCGTCCCAGGACGCCGCGAACCGCGTCGCCGAGCTGAACCGCAACCTCAGCGACCTGAACAAGCTCACCGGTTCCGTGCCCGCCGGTGCGGCCATCGCTCCCAAGGCGGGAGCCTCCGCGCCAACGCCGTCCGTCGCTGCCGCGCCGGCCAAGCCGGCTTCCGGCCCGGCCCTGCCCTCGATCACGATGCCGTCGGCGACGACCGCCGCCGCGCCGGCCGCCACTGCCGCGGCCTCAGCGCCCGTGGCCACTGCGCCACTGGCCGCCGCAAGCACGCCCGCTGCCGCCGCTGCCCCCGCCAGCGCTCCGGTCGCGGCCATCACGCCCACGGCTCCGGCCTCCGCACCCGCGGCGGCCGCCCCGTCCAGCCCGGCTTCGGCCCCGACCACGGACACCCCGGTCGCAACGCCCGTCACCGCTGCCGCCTCGGCGCCGGCTGCCGCCACCGCGCCCAAGCGCCCGGTCACGCCGCCGCCTGCGATCGAAGAGCCCAGCCTGGTCGACGAGCTGCTGGCCAACCCGCTCGTCCCCGCCGCATTCGGCGGCGCGCTCGCCCTGCTGCTGGGCATCGGCGCCTGGCGGATGCGACAGCGCCACAAGTCCGCGCAGATCGACAGCTCCTTCCTGGAAAGCCGCCTGCAGCCCGACTCGTTCTTCGGTGCCAGCGGCGGACAGCGCGTCGACACGGCCGAAGGCACGCCGACCGGCTCCTCGATGGTGTACTCGCCCAGCCAGCTCGACGCTGCCGGCGATGTGGACCCGGTGGCCGAAGCCGACGTGTACCTGGCCTACGGCCGCGACCTGCAGGCCGAGGAGATCCTCAAGGAAGCGCTGCGCATCAATCCGCAGCGGATCGCCATCCACTCCAAGCTGCTGGAGATCTACGCCAAGCGCCGCGACGCCAAGGCGTTCGAGCAGCTCGCCGGCGAAGCCTTCAGCCTGACGCGGGGTGAAGGTCCGGAGTGGGCCCACATCTGCGAACTCGGCCTGGAACTGGACGCGACCAACCCGATGTACCAGCCTGGCGGCCAGCCGTCCGGCGGCGGCGCCGTTGCGGCCACCGCCACGGCTGCGGCAGCGGTGGGCGCTTCGGCCGCGATGGCCGCCACCCGCAAGGCTCCCGAGGCCGCAGCACCGGACACCGGCGCCTCGGCCATGGACCTGGACCTGGACTTCTCGCTGGACGACACGCCCAGCGCCCCGTCCACCTCGGCCCCGGGCGCAACGCTGGGGCCCGACAGCTTCGCTGCCGTGCCCTCCCTCGACATGGACTTCGCCAGTGCGCCCACCCCGGCCGCACCGGACGCGGTCCGACTCGATGCGCCGACCCTGTCGGTCCCCGACAACAGCCTGAGCTTCACGAGGACCGAACCGGTCGGACTTTCGCCTGCCGCTCCGACGTCCGCTCCCGCCAAGCCCGCGCCGGCACCGGCCGACTCGGGGATGATCGAGTTCGACCTCGGCTCGCTTTCGCTCGACCTGCCCGGCGCATCCCCCGCTCCCGCAGCGGCCACGCCAGCATCCACTGACGCCGGCGATTCCATGAGCACGGCCGGCCTCGAGCTGGACCTGGGTGGCGACGGCGAAGACCCGCTGGCCACCAAGCTCGCGCTGGCGCAGGAGTTCAACGCCATCGGCGACGCCGACGGCGCCCGCAGCCTGGCCCAGGAAGTCATCGCCGAAGCGTCCGGTGACCTGAAGAGCAAGGCGCAGAAGTTCCTGGCGGAGATCGGCTGATCCCGCTGCCCCGCAAAGGCCGGCCGTGAGGTGGGCCCTCGGCATCAGCTACCTGGGACAAGGCTACGACGGCTGGCAGAGCCAGCCGTCGGGCCGCACCGTCCAGGACCACCTGGAGGCCGCCCTTACGCAGTTCGCCGCACGACCCGTGTCCACGGTGTGTGCGGGCCGCACCGATGCCGGCGTGCACGGCCTGATGCAGGTCGTCCACTTCGACACCGAGGTCCAGCGCGAATCGTTCTCCTGGGTGCGCGGCACCAACAGCTTCCTGCCTTCCGACATCGCCGTGCAGTGGGCCCAGCCCGTGCCCGATGAGTTCCACTCGCGCGCCAGCGCCCTCGCCCGCCGCTACGCCTACGTCCTGCTCGAATCGCCGGTGCGGCCCAGCCTGGAGAGCGGCCGAGCGGGCTGGGTGTTCCGCCCGCTCGATGAATCGGCCCTGCGGGACGCCGCCCAGCGCCTGCTGGGCGAGCACGACTTCACCTCTTTCCGCGCTTCGGCCTGCCAGGCCAGGTCGCCAATCAAGACCATGCGCCGCATCGAGATCGCGCGGCGCGGCCCCTACTGGCGCTTCGAGTTCGAGGCCAATGCCTTCCTGCACCACATGATCCGCAACATCTTGGGCTGCCTGCTGGTGGTCGGCCAGGGCCAGCGCCCGCCGCAGTGGATCGACGAAGTGCTGGCGGCGCGCGACCGCGACGCGGCGGCCCCGACTTTTTCTCCCGACGGCCTGTACTTCCTCGGCCCGGTCTACGACGCCCGCTGGGGCCTGCCGCAAAGGACCGCTGCGTATGATTGGTTGCCATGAGCGCCGCGCAGCACCCGATGAACCTCCGCACGCGGATCAAGATCTGCGGCCTCACCCGTGAGCAGGACGTCGATGCCGCGGTGCAGGCCGGCGCCGACGCGGTCGGCTTCGTCCTCTATCCGAAGAGCGCCCGTTACGTGAGCGCGCAGCGCGCAGCCGAACTCGCGCGCCGCCTGCCGCCCTTCGTGTCGCCGGTGCTGCTGTTCGTGAACGAGACGCCCGCCAACGTGGCCGCCGCCTGCGAGCTCGTGCCCCACGCGATGCTGCAGTTCCACGGCGACGAGACGCCCGGGCAGTGCCTGGCCGCCAGCGGCAACGGCGCCCGGCCCTGGATGCGCGCGGCCCGCATCCCGCTGGACGAGGCCCAGCCGTTCGACTTGGTAAAATTCGCGGCCCTCCACGAACACGCCCGGGCCCTCCTTCTCGACGCGCACGTCGAAGGTTACGGCGGCGGCGGCAAGGCATTCAATTGGTCACGGCTTCCACCAAGCGTCAACGCTCACCTCGTCTTGTCTGGTGGACTGACGCCTGCAAACGTGACCGATGGCATCGTGCAAGTGCGGCCGCGTTGCAGGACGCTGGCCGTTGATGTGAGCTCGGGGGTCGAGGCGTCAGCTGCGGGGGGAGCTTCCCAGCCCGGCGTCAAGGACCCCGAAAAGATCCATCAGTTCGTCGCGGCCGTGCGCGCCGCCGACGTGCTTCTTGCAAGGTCCCCCAATGCCCTCCTATCAACAACCTGACCCGTCCGGCCACTTCGGCCCCTACGGCGGCAGCTTCGTCAGCGAGACGCTGACCCACGCGATCGACCAGCTGCGCGAGGCCTATGCGCGCTGGCAGCACGACCCGGAGTTCCTGGCCGAATTCCGCAGCGAGCTGACGCACTTCGTCGGCCGGCCCTCGCCCGTCTACCACGCGCAACGCATGAGCCGCGAGCTCGGCGGCGCGCAGGTCTACCTCAAGCGCGAGGACCTCAACCACACCGGCGCGCACAAGATCAACAACGTGATCGGCCAGGCCATGCTGGCGCGCCGCATGGGCAAGCCGCGCGTGATCGCCGAGACGGGCGCCGGCCAGCACGGCGTGGCCACGGCCACCATCTGTGCCCGTTACGGGCTGGAGTGCGTGGTCTACATGGGCAGCGACGACGTCAAGCGCCAGAGCCCCAACGTCTACCGCATGAACCTGCTGGGTGCGCGCGTGGTGCCGGTGGAGTCCGGCAGCAGGACGCTCAAGGACGCGCTCAACGAGGCGATGCGCGACTGGGTCACCCACGTCGAGGACACCTTCTACATTATCGGCACCGTGGCCGGTCCGCACCCCTACCCGATGATGGTGCGCGACTTCCAGAGCGTGATCGGCAACGAATGCCTGGAGCAGATGCCGAAGATGGCGGGCCGCCAGCCCGACGCCGTGATCGCCTGCGTCGGCGGCGGCAGCAACGCGATGGGCATCTTCCATCCCTACATCCCCCACGAGTCCACGCGCCTGATCGGCGTGGAGGCCGCCGGCGAAGGCCTGGAGAGCGGCAAGCACTCCGCCTCGCTGCAGCGCGGCAGCCCGGGTGTGCTGCACGGCAATCGCACCTACATCCTGCAGGACGCCGACGGCCAGATCACCGAAACCCACAGCGTGAGCGCCGGGCTGGATTACCCCGGCGTCGGCCCCGAGCACTCCTGGCTCAAGGACATCGGCCGGGCCGAGTACGTCGGCATCACCGACCAGGAAGCGCTGGAAGCCTTCCACTACCTGTGCCGCACCGAAGGCATCATCCCGGCGCTCGAGTCCAGCCATGCGGTGGCGTACGCGATGAAGCTGGCGCCCACGATGCGGCCCGACCAGCACCTCTTGGTCAACCTCTCCGGCCGCGGCGACAAGGACATCGGTACCGTGGCCGACCTGGCGGGCGTGGACTTCTACGACCGGCCCTCGATGCGCGGCCTGAAGCTGAAGGGCGGCAAATGAGCCGCATCTGCGCCACCTTCGCCCGCCTCGCCTCGGAAAAGCGCAAGGCCCTCATCCCCTACGTCACCGCCGGCTTCCCGTTCGCCGACATCACGCCCGAACTGATGCACGCGATGGTCGAAGCGGGCGCCGACGTCATCGAACTGGGCGTGCCTTTTTCCGACCCGATGGCCGACGGCCCCGTGATCCAGAAGGCCGGCGAGAAGGCGCTGGCGCTGGGCGTGGGCATGGTGCAGGTGCTCGCGATGGTCCGCGCCTTCCGCGAGCGCGACACGCAGACGCCGGTGGTCCTGATGGGCTATGCCAACCCGGTGGAGCGCTACGACCTGGTGCAGGGCCCGGGCGCCTTCATCCGCGACGCCGCCGCCGCGGGCGTGGACGGCGTGCTGGTCGTCGACTACCCGCCGGAGGAATGCACCCAGTTCGCGGCCGACCTGAAGAAGGCCGGCCTGGACCTGATCTTCCTGCTCGCGCCCACCAGCACCGCCAAACGCATGCAGCAGGTGGCCGAGATCGCCAGCGGCTACGTCTACTACGTCTCGCTCAAGGGCGTGACCGGTGCCGGCCACCTGGACACGGCAGCCGTCGAACAGATGCTGCCCCGCATCCGCGAGCACGTGAAGATCCCCGTCGGCGTGGGCTTCGGCATCCGCGATGCCGCCACCGCGCAGGCCATCGGCCGCGTGGCCGACGCCGTGGTGATCGGCACCCGGCTCATCCAGCTCATCGAGGAGCAGCCGCGCGAGCGCATGGCGGCCGAGGTGGGCACCTTCCTGCGCGGCATCCGCCAGGCCCTGGATCACTAGAATCCTTCCCACAGATGGAACGCAAAGCATGAGCTGGCTCGAAAAACTGCTGCCCCCCAAGATCCAACCCACCGACCCGACCGAGCGCCGCAGCGTGCCCGAGGGCCTGTGGGTCAAGTGCCCCAGCTGCGAGACGGTGCTCTACAAGACCGACCTGGAGCACAACCAGAACGTCTGCCCCAGCTGCAGCCACCACCACCGCATCGGCGCGCGCCCGCGCCTCAACGGCTTCCTGGACCCGGAAGGCCGCTGGGAGATCGGCCAGGAGGTGCTGCCGGTCGACGCGCTCAAGTTCAAGGACAGCCGCCGCTACCCCGAGAGGCTGAAGGAAGCGCTGGAGAACACCGGCGAGACCGATGCGCTGGTCGTCATGGGCGGCGCGGTGCACGGCATCAGCCTGGTCGCGGCCGCCTTCGAGTTCGACTTCATGGGCGGCAGCATGGGCAGCGTGGTGGGTGAGCGCTTCTCCCGCGGCGTCGAGAGCGCCATCGAGCAGAAGGTGCCTTTCGTGTGCTTCACCGCCACCGGCGGAGCGCGCATGCAGGAAGGCCTGCTGTCGCTCATGCAGATGGCCAAGACCAACGCCGCGCTCACGCGCCTGGCCAAGAAGGGCCTGCCCTACGTCAGCGTGCTGACCGATCCCACCATGGGTGGCGTGAGCGCCGGCTTCGCCTTCATGGGCGACGTGGTCATCGCCGAGCCCAAGGCGCTGATCGGCTTCGCCGGCCCGCGCGTGATCGAGTCCACCGTTCGCGTGACCCTGCCCGAGGGCTTCCAGCGCGCCGAGTTCCTGCAGCAGAAGGGCGCGGTCGACTTCATCTGCGACCGCCGCGAGTTGCGCCAGAAGGTGGCGCACACGCTGGCGATGCTGCAGCGCCAGCCCGCCGACGCGGTGATCTAGAAAGCCAGCGCCGAGCGCGCCACGGCGCGCAGCACCATGGCCACGACCTGCAGCAGCACCAGCAGGGCCAGCGGCGACAGGTCGATGCCCCCCACCAGCGGGATCAGGCGGCGGAAGGGCCGCAGCAGCGGCGCGCACAGCCGGTCGATGACGTCGGCCAGCGGCGAATCGGCCTGCACCCAGGACAGGATCGCGTACACGATCAAGAGCGCGGTGAGCGCCGACACCGCCAGCTGCAGCAGGCCGAACAGCGCGACGACCGGCACCGCACCGTAGCCGCCCCCGCCGAACAGGGCCCACAGCACCGAGTACTGCGCCAGCTGGACCAGGTAGGCCGCGACCAGGCTCGCGGTGTCCACGCGGCGCACCGAGGGCAGCACGCGGCGCAGCGGCAGGATCAGCCAGTCGGTGACCGCGAAGACGAAGCGGCCGATCGGGTTGCCGAACGGCACGCGCTGGTGCTGCATGTACAGGCGCAGCAGGAAGGCGCCGCCGAGCAGGCCGGCGACCACGTCCAGCAGGAAAGAAAGGATTTCGTGCGCCATCGACCCCGCCTTGTTGTTCGCGTGGGATGATAGCGGCGTCACTCCGGTACCTCTGCTTGGCCACAGTCCTCACCCTGCAGTCGCTTCCGCTGTTCCCGCTGGGCACCGTGCTGTTTCCGGGCGGGCTCCTGCCGCTGCGCATCTTCGAGGTCCGCTACCTCGACATGATCGGCCGCTGCCACAAGGCGGGCGCGCCCTTCGGCGTGGTCTCGCTCACGCAGGGCCATGAAGTGCGGCAACCCGGCGCGGGCCAGGAAGCTTTCTCCACCGTCGGCACGCTGGCCACCATCGCGGCGATGGAGCACCCACGGCCGGGCCTGATGATGGTGCGCGCGGTCGGGCAGCAGCGCTTTCGCATCCGGTCCAGCGACCAGCTCAAGCACGGCCTGTGGATCGCCGACGTCGAGCGCCTGGAAGCCGACAAGGTGGTCCCCGTGCCCGAAGACCTGCAGGTCACCTCCACCGCGCTGGGCAAGGTCCTTCACTCGCTGCAGGAACGCGCCCCGACGCCGGAGCAGATGCCCGTGGCCCAGCCCTGGCGGCTGGACGATTGCGGCTGGGTGGCCAACCGCTGGTGCGAGCTGCTGCCCCTGCCGGTGGGGCTCAAGCAGCGCCTGATGGAGCTGGACAACCCACTCGTGCGGCTGGAGCTGGTGAGCGACGTGCTGGTGAAGACCGGGATCTCGGCCTAGGCCCTTTCGACCGGACTCCCGGGCGGCGAGTACTCCGGCACCTGCGTCCGCAGCCACTGCCGCACCTCGTCTTCCCCCGGCACGGCACCGGCCGCCTCGATCCAGCACCCGACCGCTTCCACGTCCGGCAGGGCGCCGCCCGACTTGGCCACTCTCAACTTGGGATGCGGCGTGGGCACGGTGGTCTCGTCGTCGGCCAGCAGTTCCTCGTACAGCTTCTCGCCGGGCCGCAGGCCCGTGTAGGTGATGGGCACCTCCTGCTCGGTGTGGCCCGACAGCCGGATCAGCATCCGCGCCAGCTCCACGATGCGCACCGGCTCGCCCATGTCCAGCACGAAGATCTCGCCCGACCGCCCCATCAGCCCGGCCTGCAGCACCAGCTGCGCGGCCTCGGGGATCGTCATGAAGTAGCGCACGATCTCCGGATGCGTCACGGTCACCGGGCCGCCGCGCGCGATCTGCGACGTGAACAGCGGCACCACCGAGCCGCTGGACCCCAGCACGTTGCCGAAGCGCACGGACACGAAGCCCGTCTGCGGATAGCGCCGCGCGACCGCCTGCACCATCAGCTCGGCCAGGCGCTTGCTCGCGCCCATGACGTTCGTGGGATTCACCGCCTTGTCGGTGGAGATCATCACGAAGCGGCGCGCACCGCATTCCCCGGCCACCCGCGCGGCGTTGAGCGTTCCGCACACGTTGGTGCGCAGCGCCTCGACCTCGTTGAGCTGCTCCATCAGCGGCACGTGCTTGTACGCGGCGGCATGGAACACCACGGCCGGGCGATGCCGTTTCGCGATGGCCGACAGCCGCAACGGCTCGCGCACGTTGCCGGTGTAGTAGAGCCCCTGCAGCTGCGGATGGCTGGCGCGCAGCGCCTGCTCGAGCTGGTAGATCGCGTACTCCGAGACGTCGACGCACACCAGCTTCGCGGCCCCGAAGCGCGCGATCTGCCGGCACAGCTCGGCGCCGATGGACCCGCCGGCGCCGGTCACCAGCACCGTCTGGCCGGAGATCAGCTCCGACAGCCCGGCCACGTCCAGCTGCACCGGCGCGCGGCCCAGCAGGTCTTCCAGCTCGACCTTGCGCGGCCCCGCGCCCTGCGCCTTGAGCCATTCCTCCGGGCGCGGCAGCGTCAGCAGCGGGATGCGCGCCTCGGCGGCCCCCAGCAACGCCTGCCGCCGCTCCGCCGAGCCCGGCGGACTGGCCACCAGCGCCGTGCGGGCCTCCACGCTGGCGCAGACGCGAGCCATCGCGTCGAGGCCGCCTAGCACCGTCACGTCCTGGATCGAGCGCCCCACCTCGGCTGCGACCGGGCTGACGATGCCCACCGGCAGCCACTGCTGCGAGCCCTTCAGGGCCCGCAGCGCATCGGCCGCGTCCTGCAGCGTGCCCACGATCAGCAGGCGCGCGCCGCCGGCGGCGAACTGCCGCTCCACCAGCGTGCGCCAGCCCGCACGGGCGGCGCCCAGCAGCACCAGCGCCAGCACGGGATGCAGCAGCAGGACCGACCGTGGGAAGTACGGCAGGCGCAACGCCAGCACCACCGCTGCGGTCATGGTGGCGCCCAGTGCGATGCCCAGCACCAGCTGCCGCAGCTCCGGCAAGCCGATGTAGCTCCAGACGTGGCGCCAGACGCGCGTGGCCGCGAAGGCGGCGGCATACGCCAGCAGGCAGACCCCCGCGCCCTCCAGCGCCAGGGTGGCGAACTCGTCGGGCACCTCCAGGTTGAAGCGCAGCCAGAACGCGCCCCACCAGGCCAGCGCCACCAGCGCGAGGTCCAGCGCCACCGCGCCGGCGCGCCTAGGCCAGTGCATCCGAAGCGCCGGCGGCCAGCGCGTGCCGCAGGTGGTCGACCACCCGATCGAGCTGCGCGGCGCTCAGGTTGGAACCGGAGGGCAGGCACAGGCCTGCCTCGAAGAGGCCGGCCGAAACGTCCGTGCCCGGCTCGTGCTCGAAGTACGGGGCCTGCGCGTACAGGGGCTGCAGGTGCATGGGCTTCCACACCGGGCGGGCCTCGATCGCATGGCGCTCCAGCCGGCGCAGCACGGCGTCCCGCCGCGCCTGCGCGCCGGGACCGTGCAGCACCCCGCAGGTCAGCCAGCGCGTCGACAGCGAGCCGGCCGGCTCGGGCATCCACGCCAGGCCGTCCACGCCCTCGAAGGCCTGCCGGTAGGTCTCGAACACCTCCCGGCGCCGCTGCACGCGCTGCGGCAGCACCTTGAGCTGGCCGCGGCCGATGCCCGCCAGCACGTTGCTCATCCGGTAGTTGAAGCCGACCTCGCGGTGCTCGTAGTGCGCCGCCGGCTCGCGCGCCTGCGTGGCCAGCTTGCGGGCGCGCGCGATGAGCGCCGCGTCGTCGGACACCAGCATGCCGCCGCCGGAAGTCGTGATGATCTTGTTGCCGTTGAAGGAGAACACGCCGACATCGCCGAAGCTGCCGCTGGCGCGGTCCTTGTAGCGCGCGCCCAGCGATTCGGCCGCGTCCTCCAGCACCGGCACGCCGTGGCGGCGGCAGATCGGCAGCAGCGCGTCCATGTCCGCGCTCTGGCCGTACAGGTTCACCAGGACCACGCAACGCGGCATGCGGTTCTCGCGCCGGGCCCACTCGAAGGCGCGCTCCAGCGCCGCCGGCGACATGTTCCAGCTGCCCGGCTCGCTGTCGATGAACACCGGCCGCGCGCCGCAGTACAGGATGGGATTGCAGCTGCCCACGAAAGTGAGCGAGGAGCAGAACACCGTGTCGCCCGGCTGCACGCCCAGCAGCAGCAGCCCGAGGTGGATTGCCGCCGTGCCGGAACTCAGCGCGGCCGCATGCCCCACGCCCGTGAACGCCGCCACCTCGCGCTCGAAGCCGTCCACGTGGGGCCCGAGCGGCGCGATCCAGTTGGTGCGGAACGCTTCCTCGACGAAGACCGTTTCCTCCTCGCCCAGGTGGGGCGACGACAGCCAGATGCGGCCGGCCAGCTCGCGGCTGTGGATCAGGTCCACGGGACGGCCCTGGGCATCGACCACCGGCACGTGGCTGATGCGGTGCTGCTCCATCAGCTGGCGCACGGCCGTCGCATCGGCGTCCTCGCCCACGCTGATCGGCGGATTCGAGGGCAGGTCCGCCAGCGTCGAGCCCGGCGCCGCCGAAGCGAGCAGGGCCCTGCGCAGGTCGCCGTCGGTGACCGTGCGCCGTAGGGCGCCCTGCCCGTCCACCGCGAGCAGGATGCCCTCGCCTTCCCGGTCCATGCGCTGCACGGCGTCCTTCCAGGTCAGCGACAGCGGCACCCGCAGGCGCATCGCGAGGGGGCTGGCGGCGTCAGTAGGCATTGGTCTTGTCCAGCAGGCTGCGGGGCAGCGCGCAGGTGGCCAGCAGGTGGGCGATGCGTTCGCCAGCGTGGCCGTCGCCGTAAACGTTGCGGGGCTCGTGGCGTCCGTGGGCCAGGGCCTGGCGCAGCGCGGAAGCGATCTCGGGCGCGTCGGCGCCGCAGTCGATCGTGTTGGCATTGCGCTGCCGCAGGCGCTGGCGCGTGCCCACGTTCACCACCGGCGTGCCGAACGAGGCGGCCTCGATGATCCCGGAGGAAGAATTGCCCAGCAGCAGCTGCGCGCCTTGCAGTGCATCGAGGTAGTCGCCCCGCGGCAGGTGCGTGATGCAACGCAGCCGCTGCGCGCCCGCTTGCCGCATCTCGTCGACGATCGCGGCCGAGCCCGCATCGGCGTTGGGCGCCAGCCAGACCGCATGCAGGCCTTGCGACAGCACTTCGTCGCCCAGTGCCCGCAGCAAGGCGCGCGTCTGCCGGCCGGCATCTTCGGCTTCCTGCACGACCGGATGGAACAGCACGAGCGCATAGCGCGCACCGGCCGGCAGGCCGAGACGCTGCAGGAGCGCCGCGCGGTCCACGGGGGCGCGGCCGACGATGTCGTCCAGGCTGGGCGCGCCGACCACGTGCACCTGTCCGGGCGCTTCGCCCATGCGCACGACCCGCTCGCGCGACTCCTCGCTGGCGACCAGGTGCAGGTGGCTCAGCTTGGTGATGGCATGGCGGATCGGCTCGTCCACCGTCCCCGAGCGCTCGCCGCCATGCAGGTGAGCGATGGGGATGCCCAGGTGCAGCGCCGCGATTGCGCCGGCCAGCATCTCGCCGCGGTCGCCCAGCACCAGCAGCAGGTCCGGGCGGTGCGCGGCCAGCGCCTGTGTCAGGCCCTCGAGGGCCACGCCCACGGACGTGGCCATGGCCTCGGGCGTGCGCTCGTCGATGTTGACCGGCACGCTGGCGGCGATGGGCAGCCCCGAAGCCTGCACCTCGCGCACCGTGTCGCCGCAGGCCGGGCTCAGGTGCATGCCGGTGACGAGGACCGAGACCTCGACACCGGGCGTGGCCTGCAGGCGCCGGAGCGTGGACGCCATCAGCCCGAAGTCGGCGCGGGTGCCGGTGAGGTAGGCGATGCGGCGCATCAGGCGCCCTCCTCCAGCATCGACCATTGCAGCGGCACGTCGCCGGCCACCGCCTCGCGCAACCGGCGGCCCGGCAGGGCCTCGATCCGGTCCGGCGCGATGCCGGTGCCCGGGCGGCGCAAGGCCAGGTCGTCCGCGGCCAGCACGTGGCCGGCCGGCAGGGGACGCGTGGTGACCACGCTGCGGCGCGCCACCGCACGTGTGTTCTCTTCGACCGGGTGCGGGCGCTTGATGCCATCGCCCAGCATGGGCTCGAGCCGCCGCAGCGCGGCGACCATGGCGGCGAACTCCGCCGGGTCGGCCGACGCCCGGTGGTCCGGCCCGGGCAGGGCCTTGTCCAGCGTGAGGTGCTTCTCGATCACCGTGGCGCCAAGCGCCACCGCGGCCAGCGCCGCCTCGATGCCCTGGCTGTGGTCCGAGTAGCCGACCGGCAATGCCGGGAACGCCGCGGCCAGCGCCGCGGTCCCGCGCAGGTTCAGCGCCTCGGCCGGCGCCGGATAGGCCGAGGTGCAATGCAGCAGCACCAGCGCGGGCGAAGCGGACGGCTGCGCGCCGCGCGACGCCCATCCCTGCTCGATCCAGCCCACCGCCGTGCGGACCTCGTCCAGCGTCGACATGCCGGTGGACAGCAGCAGCGGCAGGCCGGTGGCGGCCGCCTTCTGCAGCAGGGGCCGGTTGGTGATCTCGCCCGAGGGCAGCTTGATGCGCCGCACGCCCAGCCCGACCAGCAGGTCCACCGCCTGCGGCGAGAACGGCGTGGAGAAGAACTCGATGCCGATGCGCTCGCAGTGCCGCGCCACGCGGCGGTGGCCCTCCTCGTCCAGCTCCAGCGCCTTGATCATGTCGAACTGGCTGGTGGCGCCGGTGTTGGTGCGCTGGTAGTCGGCCGTCGGGGCGGAGGCGCTCACCACGTCCTCGGCACGGAAGGTCTGGAACTTGACGGCGTCGGCGCCGGCGGCCAGCGCGGCGTCCGCCAAGGCGATGGCCATCGCGGGGTCGCCGTTGTGGTTCACCCCGGCTTCGGCGATGACGAAGGTGCGGTGCGCGCTAGTTGCCATCGCGTGCTCCCGTCGTTTGCATCCGCTGCATCAGCCACTGAGCCAGCTCGAAGTCCTCGATGTCGTCGATGTCGATGGAGCGCCGACGAGGCATCACGTAGGCCTGGACGCCCACGCTCCAGAACCCCTGCGCGATGGCCTTCGGCAGCGCCGCGCGCCGCCACACGTAGATCGCCCCATTCAGGCCCCACACCGCGGGCGCGTCCTGGCGCCGCGCGAAGTTGGCGGGCTTGCTCAGGTGGAGCCGGCCCAGTGCATCGGACTCGGCCAGCGTGTAGTACGGGTTGTGCGAGGGCTCGGTGACGCTCACCACCAGGTCGGCATCGCCACGCCCTGCGATTGCGGACTCGATGTCCTGCGGCGTGCGCAGCGGCGAGGTCGGCTGCAGGTCCACGACGGTCTTCACGTCCAGGCCGCCGCGCTCCAGGTGCGCCACCAGGTGCTCGATGGCCGGCAGCTTGGGCGCCTCGTCGGTGGCCAGTTCCGCCGGACGCAGGTACGGCACCTGGGCCCCCGCCTCTCGCGCGACCTCGGCGATGGCCTGGTCGTCGGTCGACACGAACACGGCCCCGATGCCGCGGCACGCGAGCGCCTGTTCGATGGTGTGGACGATCAGCGGCCTGCCGGCCAGCGGCCGCAGGTTCTTGCCCGGCAGGCCCTTGCTGCCGCCGCGCGCGCAGATGGTGGCGATGGTTGCGGCCATGGCGCTTTTCAGTCCTTGACCGCGTCGACGACCCACTCGCGCACCACGTGGGCCCGGTTGCCCATGGAGCGCGAGACTTCCTCGAGCTGCTCGATCTTCCAGTCCGAGAGCAGGTCCCGCACGTCGTCTTCCGTCGCGAAGCGGACCACCCCCGTGCCGGCGAACGGCCCCTGGTCGCACTGCCACTGGCCGCGGCCGTGCGGCGTGCCCGTGCCCTCGCCCCAGGTGCCGGCGGCCGGCGTGCGCACGTAGAGGCGCCCGCCCGGCCTGGCGATGCGGTGCAGCTCGCGGTAGAGGCCGCGCGCCTCCTCGTGGCTGTTGCAGGTGGCGGCATCGCTGTCGAGCACCGCGTCGAAGCTGTCGGCCACCCAGGGCAGCGGCTTGCAGATGTCACCCGAGCGCAGCTGCGCGCCGTGGTCGCGCCAGCCCGGGACCTCGGCGTCCAGTCGCGCGCAGGCCAGCTCGCACCCGGCCTGCGAGCCTTCGAGCCCGAAGACGCTGAAACCCTCGCGCGCCGCGTACCAGAGGTTGGCGCCGGTGCCGAAGCCCGCCTCGAACACGCGGACCTCGTGGCGGGCCGGGTGCCGGTAGAAGTGGCCCGCCATGAAGCGGATGAACTCTTCCGGCGGGTACTTGCCCCAGGCGCGGGTGCGGAAGATCTCTTCCCAGCGGGGATCGAGGGCCATGGCGGCAGGACGCTCTCTTTCAGTCGAACAGCAGGTTGGGCGGCGCGCTGTCGCGATGGTACCCGCGCGACTGCGCGAACGCCCCGTACAGCACCTCGTGGTGCACGGCGTTGCCCACGTGGAAGGTGCGCTCGCGGCGCGAGAAGGCGCGCTTGTAGAACAGCAGCGGGTTGTCGTCGTCGGTGCTGGTCCCGCCGCCCAGGTAGAGGTGGGCCAGGCCGCGCGCCGCCCCTTCCAGCGCGGCGGCGTGCTGCAGCCGGTAGGCGGTGCCGGTCGCGTGGCCGGCCTCGCTGCTCGCGCCCAGGTGGTATTCCAGCGTGCCGCCCGGCCCCGCGTCCTGCGGGCCAGGCTGCTGGAACAGGTAGACGCCAGCGGAAAGCCACTCGCGGCCCTCGCCGCAGATGCACAGCTCGACGCCCTCGAGCGCGGCGATCGCCGCGAAGTAGGCGTCGCCGAAGTGGTAGCGCTCGTGCGCGCCCATGGCCGCCATCGCGCGCCGGTAGAAATCGCCGAAGGTGCGCCAGTCCTGCGCATCGCGCGACCAGCGCACCGGCACCTGCGCGGCCCGCTTGAGCTTGCGGCGGGCCAGCGTGTTGAACTGGGACTCCAGCGGTTGCACCTGCAGGTCGATGCTCACGGTCGCGCGGTTGGCGCGCACGTCGCCCAGGAAGTAGCGCTGCTGCTGCGTCTCGGGGTGGAAGCGGCAGAACTCGCCCAGCACCGAGCGGTTGCGGGCCCAGGCTTGATAAGCGCTCCATGCTTTCTCGACGAAGGCCGGTTCGTCGCTGTTGCAGAGCGGCCCGCCGTAGCCGTAGGGCGAGATCGCCGCCCAGCCGAAGCCCGGCACTTCCCGCAAGTGCAGCGTGTGCAGCCAGCGGGAGGTCCCTTGTTCGAAGCCCACGTGCACGCAGGCCAGGCCCGGCGCGCGGCGCGTGTCGGCCTGGCCGAAATCCGGCGACAGGCTGCGCAGCCGCTGGCCGCACGGCATGGCCTGGAACCAGGCCATCGCCTCGCCCGGCGTCAATTCGACCGACGCCGTCACAGCCACGGCGCCAGCGCCTCCAGCACGCGCGGCGTGGCCGGCGCCTGGTCGGCCGCCGGCCGCCGTGGCGGCGCGGCATCGATGGCCGCGGCCAAGCCCTCCCGCGGCACGGCCGCATCGGCGATGCCGTAGGCCAGGTAGGGCGCATCCGGCGTGTACAGCGAGCCGGTGACCTGCACCAGGGCGCAGCCGGCGATGCGGGCCTCCAGCCCCACGGTGGAGGTCAGCACGACCACGCCGTCGCAGGCGTGCAGCAGCTCGTGCAGGTTCTCGCCGCGGGGCGACAGCCACTGCCGCTGCGCCAGTTCGATGCGCAACTCGCCTTCGGAAGGGTGGGGGCGGATCACCAGCGCCATGCCGGGCCGCGCCTGCGCGATGCGCTGCAGCTCCTGCGCGATGCGCCGCGGCAGCAGCGGGTCGCCACGGCCGGGCTGGCAGGGGTGGCTCTCGGGCTCGACTTGCGAAGCCCAGAGCCAGACCCGGCGGCCTTCCCAGCCGCGCGCCTTGCGCAGGGCGGCGCCGCGTTCACGCACGGCCGGATCGAGCAGACCGTCGAAGGCCGGGTTGCCGGTGACCGTCACCTCCTCCTCGCTGCGGCCTGCAGCCAGCAGGCGATCGCGCACCCTGTCGTTCAGCACGCAGATGCGGTCGGCGAAGCCCGGCTCGCGCAGCCACTCGATCTCGTAGGCGGCGAACAGGTCGACGAGGCAGACCGCCGGCACGCCCAGTCGTCGCGCCGCGACGAAGGCCGCGCGTTCGGCACGCGGTGCGCTGGTGGCCACCACCAGGTCGGGCCGCACCTGGGCCAGCACCCGCTCCAACGTGGCGATGGGCAGGAAGGCCTGGCGGCCGTGCGCCGCATATCGCGCCGCCGCTTCGGCCTCGCCGTGCTCGCGCACGAGGTCGGCGTACGACAGGCCCAGGTAGGCGGCGCTTTCGTCGAAGCTGACCGCGTGCGCCGGCAGCTGCGACGCCAGCGCGCGCCCCTGCGCCAGCGCGGCGGCATCGTCTGCGCGCACGACATCCGCGAAGCCCAGGCAGGCGAAGCCCGCGGCCTCGACCTCGGCACGGGCGGTGGTGAGGCCCAGGAACACCGGTTCGGCCAGCCCGCGCTCGCGCAGCAGCCGCGCCACCGGCAGCAGCATGCGGACGTGGCCGCCGCCGTAACCGACGAACAGCACCCGCTTCATGCCTGCACGCCCCGGTGCCACAGCGCCAGCGCCGCCAGCGCGCGCAACTCGCGCGTGCGGTTGGCCGTGCCCGTGCGGTGCGCCTCCAGCAGCGCGTCGATGCGCGCCGGCTCGAACAGCTCGCGCAGCAGTTCGCTGCCCCGCAGCAGGTCCGCCAGCCAGCCGTGCAGGCCGTGCCGGAACCATTCGCCCACGGGCACGGTAAACATCTGCTTGCGCCGGTAGGCCAGGTCGTGGCCGATGAGCGGCGCCACCGCGCGCTTGTACCAGTGCTTCTTGTCGCCATCCGCCGAGAGCTTGGTGTCCCCCGGCGAGCGGAAGGCCAGTTCCATCATCCGCCAGTCGAGGAAGGGCGTGCGCGCCTCGAGGGACACCGCCATCCCCATGCGGTCCGGCTTGACCAGGTTGTTGCCCGACAGCAGCAGCTGCATGTCCAGGTACAGGGCCTGGTTCACCCGGTCGAAGTGCCCGGCCTCCTCCAGCCAGGGCGCCGCCGCCGCGGCGTAGCTGTCGAGGCCGGCCAGCCGGCGCGCGACCTCGGGGCGGTACAGCGAGGCCTTGTCGGCCGGCGAGAACAGCGAGATCGCGTCGAAGTAGCTACGGCGGAACTCGCCGGGCTCCAGCCCGGCCACGCCGGGCTGCGCGAAGAATTCGGCGTACTTCTCGTAGCCCGCGAACAGCTCGTCGCCGCCGTCGCCGGTCAGCACCACCTTCACGTGCCGTGCGGCCAGCTCGCTGACGCGCAGCGTGGGCATGAAGGACGCATCGCCATGCGGCTGGTCCAGGTGGTGCAGCACGGTGGGCCACCGGTCCAGCATGTCGGGATCGGCGATCTCCATCGTGTGGTCGCAGCCGAAGCGGCGCGCGGCCTGCGCGGCGTGCGCCGACTCGTCGAAACGCGGATCGGCAAAGCCGATGCAGAAGGTGCGCACCGGCTGCGCGACGTGGCGCGCCATCAGCGCGACGATGGTGCTGGAATCGACGCCGCCGGAGAGGAAGGCGCCCCAGGGCACGTCGGCGCGCAGGCGGATGCGGGTGGCGTCGTCCAGCACGGCCAGGAACTCCTCGGCCCACGCCTCGAAGGCGACCGGCCGCTCGCGCTGGTCCGCCAGGCTCCACCAGCGCTGCGTCTTCACGCCGCCGCGCGTGAACTTCATCCAGGTGCCCGGCATCACGTGGCGGATACCCTGCCAGACCGTCCACGGCGCCGGGATGTAGTTGAAGGTCAGGTAGTGGTGGATCGCCTCCAGGTCCAGCGCGGGGGCCGCGCCACGCGCCCCCAGCACCGGCAGCAGCGCCTTGAGCTCGGAGGCGAACAGCATCGCGCCGCCGTCGTCGCACCAGTACAGCGGCTTGACGCCGATGCGGTCGCGCACCAGGTAGACCGCGTCCTCGCGCGCATCGTCGATGGCGATGGCGAACATGCCGTTGAGCCGGCGCAGGAAGGCGATGCCCTCGCGCTCGTACAGGCGCAGCAGCACCTCGGTGTCGGAGCCGGTGCGAAGTTGCACGCCCTGCGCGCGCAGCTCGGCCGCCAGTTCGACGTGGTTGAAGATCTCGCCGTTCTGCACCAGCGCCACCTGGCCGTCGTCGGAGACGAAGGGCTGGTGGCCGCCGGCGATGTCGATGATGGCCAGCCGCCGGTTGCCCAGCACCACGCCGCGGCCGGGCGGCTGCCACACGCCCTCGTCGTCGGGCCCGCGGTGGCGCAGCGCCTGCGCCATCGCGCCCACCTGCGCGGCCGGCAGCGGCTGCCGGCCGCGGCTC
This sequence comes from Ramlibacter sp. Leaf400, assembly GCF_001424545.1. Taxonomy (GTDB): domain Bacteria; phylum Pseudomonadota; class Gammaproteobacteria; order Burkholderiales; family Burkholderiaceae_C; genus Ramlibacter. The sequence goes on from NZ_LMQL01000013.1 coordinate 111,102, forward strand.
CAGTGGCCGAAGATGCCGCACATCAGTTGGCTCCCGCGCCGCCCAGCCGGCGCAAGGTCAGCAGCAGGATTCGCAGGTCGGTGGCCAGGGAGGGACGGCGCACGTAGGCCAGGTCGGCCGCCAGCCGCTGCTCGGGCGTGGCCTGCGAACGCAGCGTGGCCTGCGCCAGGCCGGTCAGCCCCGGGCGCACGCTGCAGCGCAGGGCCCAGTCCTCGGGCCGGTAGTCGCTCGCCTGCACCGGCAGGTCGGGCCGCGGGCCCACCAGGCTCATGTCGCCGCGCAGCACGTTGAGCAGCTGCGGCAGTTCGTCGATGCTGGTCCTGCGCAGGAAGCGCCCGACGCGCGTGATGCGCGGGTCGTCCCCGGTGGTGAAGTGCGGCCCGCGGGCCGCCGCGTCGCGGACCATGCTGCGGAACTTGAACATCTCGAACGTGCGGCCGCCCAGGCCCACGCGCTGCTGCCGGAACAGCACCGGCCGCCCGCTCTCCAGCAGCACTGCCACGGCCGCGACCAGCAGCAGCGGGGACGACAGCACCAGCGCGAGCAGCGCGACCGCCACGTCGAACAGCCGTTTCATGGACGCCGCGGCAGGCCGGCCGCGATCGCCTCGATGGCGGCGGCGATGCGGCGGGCGTCCGCCTGCACCTGCTGCGGCGTGCGCTGTTCCAGCTGCGCCTCGGCACGGCGCAGCGCCTGCACCTCGCGCTCGAAGCGCCCCGGGTTGTCTTCGTCTTTCCGATGGAAGGTGCGCGAGAGGATCACGGCGCCGGACCGCAGCCGCAGGTGCTCGGCGAGCACGTCGCGGCCGGGCAGCAGGCCTTCGTCCACCCGCGCGATACCGCCGAAGCCGAAGCGCGAACCGGCGCGGTGCGCCACCTCGGCGACCCGCTCGACCAGCCCCTGCGCCAGCGGCTCGAACATGAAGCGATGGCCCAGCGACAGGTGCAGGTCGTTCAAGCCCACGAACACCTCGTGCAGGCCCGGCGTGGCGATCCACTCGTCCACGCTGTCCAGGGCCGCCGCCGTTTCCAGCAGGGCCACTATCGGCGCGCGGCCGGCCACGAGGGCGGCGAACTCGCGCACCTGGCCAGCGCGGTGGAACATGGGAAGCATCAGCAGGTCGGCGCCCTCGGCCAGAACGGCGTCGACCTCGTCGGGCGTGCCGGGGTTCAGCGGGTTGACCCGCACCATCATCCGGCTGCGGCGCGCGGCGGCGCGGATGCGGCCGACGTCGGCCACGGTGTGCTGGCTGATGAAGGTGTCGCGGCCGGCCTGGCGCTCCGCCTTGCCCAGCCGCTCCAGGTCGACGAACAGGCGGATGCCCTCGAGGGCGTCGCAGCGGGTGGCGAAGGCCGGGTCGTTGGTGATCTGGATCAGATCGAGCATGGGCGCTCGAAATTATCGCCGCAGGGCCTGGCGCAGCTCCGGGCTGCGCCACAGCGTGAACAGCAGCACCAGGGTAGCGGCCGCCGCCGCGGCGAACAGCGGGGCGAGCAGGCCGTCCTCGCGCCAGGTGGCAGGCAGGCCTGCGCGGGCCGCGATCACCACCCCCGCCAGGCCCGCGGCGGACCACGCCATTGCGCGGCCCGGCAACCAGCGCAGGCCCTCGGGGCCCATCGCGGCCAGGCAGACGATGGCCACCACCGTGTAGCCGGCGTTCAGCAGCTGCATCAGGACCTGGCCATCGGCGACGCCCGATGCCGCGGCGCCCAGCAGCAGGAGCAAGGCCGCGCCGTACGCCCCCACCGCCGGGACCATTCGCTTCCTCGACGCCAGCACCGTCAGCGCCACGGCGGCCAGCGCCTGCGGCAGCAGGCCCCAGCTGCCCGCCAGGCCCCAGCGCCAGACCTGCTCCAGGGCCGCGGCGTCCATGCGGCCCCACCCGAACAGCAGCCGGGCCAGCGCCGGCGCCCCCACGGCCAGCGCCGCCACCGCGGCGCAGGCCAGGGCCCAGGCCAGCGCGAAAGCCTGCCGCACCGGTGCGCCGGCCGCCTCCTCGCGGCCAGAAGCCAGCGCGCGCGCGATGGCCGGGAAGGCCAGCGAGGCCACCAGCTGGATCGCCAGCACCAGCGGCAGCTCCACCAGCTTCCAGGCGTAGTTGAAGGTCGCCAGCGCGCCCTCGCCCGCCTGCGAGGCGATGGAGCGCGCCACGAACGGCAGCGCCAGCGGCAGGCCCGCGCCGAGCACCGCCCACAGCCAGAGGGGCGCGGCGGGCACCGCGACGACGTCCGCCGCCGGCACCCCGGCCGCCGGCAGGCGCGCGCGCAGCCACAGCAGCCGCAGGCCCATCGCCGCGAGCAGGCCGAGGCCCAGCGCCGGAACCGCCGCCGAAGAGCCGCCCAGCCCCGCCGCCGCGATCGCCCCGATCAGGACGAGGTTGACGACCAGGTTGGCGCCATACAGGCCGATGAAGTCGCGCTCGTGCTGGGCGCGGGTGGCCCAGAGCGAAGCCAGCAGGGCCGGCGGCACGGCCGCGGCGCTCCACCACAGCGCCTGCACCGCCAGCGGCTGCATCGCCGCCGGCACGCCGGCCGCCAGCCCGCGCAGCACCGGGGCGGCCAGCAGCGCGAGCAGCAGGGCCAGCACGACGCCGCCGACCACCAGCACCCGCGCCACGCGGCGCTGCAGGGCCGCGACCTGCTGCGCCCCCTGCCCCGCCCAGGCCGGCAGCAGCACGTAGGCCAGCGCGCCGCTGGCCAGCACCGAAGCGATCCAGTCCGGCAGCGACAAGGCCAGCACGGCCACGTCGGCCAGCCCGCTGCTGCCGAAGGCCGCGGCCAGCGAGGACTCGCGCACCACCCCCAGCAGCCGACTGGCCAGCAGCAAGGCCAGGGACAGGGCGCCGGCGCGAAGGAACATGGCTGGGGATCATACGGAGCGCGGCAGGAGCGGCCGGGCCACGCAAGGGCGACGGCGCCGTCAAAACTAGAATCAGCGGTTTGCCCCCAGCCGCAAGGTTTCGCCCTTCATGTCCCAGCCGAACACGCCCGCGGCCGCCGCCGCCCCCGCCGACGAGAACCAGCTGATCGCCGAACGCCGCGAGAAGCTGCGCGTCCTGCGCGAGGCACAGAAACAGGGCAAGGGCGTCGCCTTCCCCAACGACTTCAAGCCGGGCGACCGCGCCGCGGGCCTGCACGCCGCGCATGGCGAGAAGACCGCCGAGCAGCTGGAGGCCGAAGGCGCCGTGGCCCGCGTGGGCGGCCGCATGATGCTCAAGCGCGTGATGGGCAAGGCCAGCTTCGCCACGCTGCAGGACCAGAGCGGCCGCATCCAGGTCTACGTCACCCGCGACGCGGTCGGCGAGGAGGCCTATGCCGCCTTCAAGCACTGGGACCTGGGCGACATCGTGGGCGCCGAGGGCAAGGTGTTCAAGACGCGCACCGGCGAGCTGTCGCTGCACGCCACCTCGATCCGCCTCCTGACCAAGAGCCTGCGGCCGATGCCGGACAAGTTCCACGGCGTGGCCGACCAGGAGGTGAAATACCGCCAGCGCTACGTCGACCTGATGACCGACGAGCAGGCCCGCCAGCGCTTCGTGGCGCGCAGCAAGGCGATCTCGGGCATCCGCGAGTTCATGGTGCAGCACGATTTCCTGGAGGTGGAGACGCCGATGCTCCACCCCATCCCCGGCGGCGCCAACGCGCGGCCCTTCGTCACGCACCACAACGCGCTGGACCAGGAGATGTTCCTGCGCATCGCGCCGGAGCTCTTCCTCAAGCGGCTGGTGGTGGGCGGGTTCGAGCGCGTGTTCGAGATCAACCGCAACTTCCGCAACGAAGGCATCTCGGTGCGCCACAACCCCGAGTTCACGATGATGGAGTTCTACGCGGCCTACTGGAACTACCGCGACCTGATGGACTTCACCGAGGCGCTGGTGCGCGACGCCGCGCAGAAGGCCGTGGGCACCCTGGAGCTGAGCTACGCGGGCAAGCCGGTGGACCTGGCGGCGCCGTTCGAGCGCCTGACCATCCGCGAGGCCATCCTGCGGCACACCGAGGCCGGCGACAACGTGGACAACCGCGACTGGCTGATCCCGGCGCTGCGCAAGCTGGGCCTGTCCGAGGAGAAGCACCGCCTGTCCGGCCGCTCGCTGGCCAGCCTGCAAGTGCTGTACTTCGAGGAGACGGTGGAGGAAAAGCTCTGGCAGCCGACCTTCATCATGGAGCACCCGACCGAGATCTCGCCGCTGGCGCGCGCCAACGACGAGCGGCCCGAGGTCACCGAGCGCTTCGAGCTGTACATCACGGGGCGCGAGTTCGGCAACGGGTTCTCGGAGCTGAACGATGCCGAGGACCAGGCGGCGCGATTCGCGGCACAGGTGAACGCCAAGGACGCGGGCGACGACGAGGCCATGTTCTACGACCACGACTTCGTGCGCGCGCTGGAATACGGCATGCCGCCCACTGGCGGCTGCGGCATCGGCATCGACCGGCTGATGATGCTGCTGACCGACAGCCCCAGCATCCGCGACGTGATCCTGTTCCCGGCGCTGCGCCGGGAGTAGCAATACCCGTCATTCCCGCGAAGGCGGGAATCCAGTGCGTCCGCCTTCGCGGACTGCCGGAATGCCCTGGATCCCCGCCTTCGCGGGGATGACGTCACGGCAGCAGCCGCAGCGCCTGCATGTAGCGCGGCTGCACCATCAGCTCATCCCAGCCCGCCGCTTCGCCCACGGGCAGCAACGCCATCCGGCGCTGCTCGCTGGCCGGCTCGCCGTGCCACTGGCCCTTGAGCTGCGCTTCGGTCAGGCCTTCCAGCAGTTCGTCCACCGGGCGGCCCTCGCCCACCGACTGGTTGCACAGCAGCACCATGTCGCAGCCGGCGTTGAGCGCCGCGACCGCGGCCTCGGTGTAGCTGACCAGCTCGCCGCCGATGCGGCGGGCGCCTTCCATGCTCAGGTCGTCGCTGAAGATGGCGCCGCCGAAGCCCAGCTGCTCGCGCAGGATGTCCTGCAGCCAGCGCGGCGAGAAGCCGGCCGGCAGGCTGTCCACCTTGGGGTAGATCACGTGCGCCGGCATCAGGCTGGTGAGGGTGGTGTTCAGCCAGCCGTAGGGCGCGGCGTCGTCGGCGAGGATGGCCTTGAGCGAGCGCCTGTCCACCGGCACTTCGGTGTGCGAGTCCGCCTTGACGAAGCCGTGGCCGGGGAAGTGCTTGCCGCAGTTGGCCACGCCCGCCTGCAGCAGTCCGTGCATCAGGCTCTTGGCCAGCATGGACACGACGCGCGCATCGCGGTGGAAGGCGCGGTCGCCGATCACGCCGCTCTCGCCCCAGTCGAGATCCAGCACCGGGGTGAAGCTGAAATCGACGCCGCACGCGCGCAGCTCGGAGGCGAGCACGTAGCCTGCCGCCGTGGCGGCGTTGGTGGCGGCCAGCGCATCGCGCATCCAGAGCTCGCCGAAGGCGCGCATGGTCGGCAGGTGGGTGAAGCCGTCCTGGCGGAAGCGCTGCACCCGGCCGCCCTCGTGGTCGACGCAGATCAGCAGGTCCTGCCGCACCGCCTTGATCTCGGCGCACAGGCGCGTGAGCTGCGCCCGGTCCTGCCAGTTGCGCGAGAACAGGATCATGCCGCCGGTGAGCGGGTGTTCGAGGCGGCGGCGGTCGGTGGCGGTCAGTTCGGTGCCGGCGATGTCGAGGATCAGGGGGGCGTGTTCGTTCATTCCCGGGGTTCTTTGCGTTCCACCACCACGAAGCTGGCGGCATAGTCGGTTTCGTCGGTGACGGTGACGTGCGCCACCAGGCCCTTGGCCTCGAACCACTCCTTGAGCGGGCCGTGCAGCACCAGCACCGGCTGGCCGCTGGGCAGCTTGGCGATCTCGCAGCTGCGCCAGGTCATGGGCATGCGCATGCCCAGGCCCACGGCCTTGCTGAAGGCCTCCTTGGCCGAGAAGCGGGTGGCGAGGTAGCGGATGCCGCGTTCGGGCCAGCGCGCGCTGCGGCTGCGCCAGGTGGCCAGTTCGCCTTCGGCCAGGATCTTGTGGGCGAAGCGGTCGCCGTGCCGCTCGAGCGAAGCCCGGATGCGGCGCACGTCGCAGATGTCGGTGCCGATGCCGTAGACCATTCGGGGCGGCCGGGGCTCAGGCGAAAGCGACGTCGATGCAGGCCAGGTAGGCCTTCACCGTCGCCTCGTAGCCGAGCTCCAGCGCATCGGCGATCAGGGCATGGCCGATGGAGACCTCCTGCACGCCGGGCACGGCACGCAGGAAATCGGCGAGGTTGTCGCGGTTGAGGTCGTGGCCGGCGTTGATGCCCAGGCCGGCGTCGTGCGCCGCCCTGGCCGCCTCGGCGAAGCCGCGCAGCACTTCGTCCTGCCGCACCGTGCCCCAGGCCCGCGCGTAGCTCTCGGTGTAGAGCTCGACGCGGTCGGCGCCCACCGCGCGGGCGGCGGCCATCATCTCGGGGCGCGGGTCCATGAACAGGCTGACGCGCACGCCCAGCGAGCGCGCCTCCTGCACCAGCGGGCGCAGGCGGTCCGCGTCGGCGGGGAAGTCCCAGCCGTGGTCGCTGGTGAACTGGCCTTCGCTGTCGGGCACGAAGGTGCACTGCTGGGGGCGCTGCCGCCGCACGTGTTCCATCAGGTTGTGGAACGGGTTGCCCTCGATGTTGAACTCGGTGCCGGGATGGTGGCCGACCAGTTCGCTCAAGGCGGGCACGTCGTCGCCGCGGATGTGCCGGGCGTCGGGACGCGGATGCACCGTGATGCCATGGGCGCCGGCCTTCAGGCAGATGGACGCGGCGCGGACCAGGCTGGGGATGCCCAGGTGGCGCGTGTTGCGCACCAGCGCCACCTTGTTCAGGTTGACGGAGAGCGCCGTCTTGAGTGCGTTCATAGCGATTGGAGGTCCAGCATGAGCTGCCGGGTGCGCAGCGTGGCGACGCCGCAATGGTAGTGCAGCAGGTGGCGCAGCTGCGGCTTGAGTTCGGCCATCGAGGCGGCCGCCCGCAGGGTGGCGGTGAACGCGGCCGGGTCATCGACGGCCGCCTGCAACTGCCGCCACTGGGCGCCGTTCAGCGCGGGCCGGTCCGGCGCTGCGGCGCCGAGGCCGCCTTCTGGGAGCAGTGTGTAGCGGCCCTGGTCGTCCAGCGGCGCGAGCGTGGCCGTCTCGGCGTCCAGCGAGGGCAGGAAACCCGTTTCGCGCAGCAGCAGCAGCTCGAAGGCGCGCAGCGCCGGCTGCAGCGCCTCGCCGTGCTCGGAAGCCAGGACGCTGACCGCCTGCGCATACGCGTCGAACAGCCTGGGATGCGGGTCTTCGCGGGCCATCAGTCGCAGCAGCAGCTCGTTGACGTAATAGCCCGACAGCAGCGCGTCGCCGGTGGGCATCACCTGCCCGCCCACCCATTCGGCCGACTTGAGGGTGCGGATCTCCGCGTCGCCGCCGAACGCCAAGCGCAGCGGCTGCAGCGGCAGCAGCACGGGGCGGAAATTGGAGCTGGGGCGCTTGGCGCCCTTGGCCACCAGCGCGAGACGGCCGTGGTGCCGGGTGAAGACCTCGAGGATCAGGCTGGATTCGCTCCAGTCGTAGCGGTGCAGGACGTAGGCCGGCTCATCGGAGATCCTACGGGCCGCCACTAAGCCTCCGCCGGGCCGCCCCAAGGAGGCTTGGCCCCCTCGGGGGGCAGCGAGCCACACGAAGTGGGGGAGCGTGGGGGCCTTGGTTCATTCGTAGCCAAAGCTTCGCACCCGGGCCTCGTCGTCGGCCCAGCCGGCGCGCACCTTGACCCAGATCTCGATGAAGACCTTGGCGCCCATCAGCTTCTCCAGCTCCTGGCGGGTCTCGGTGCCGATGCGCTTGAGGCGCTCGCCCTTGTCGCCGATGACCATGGCCTTGTGGCTGTCGCGCTCCACCACGATGGTGGCGGCGATGCGCACGAAGCGCCCGTGCTGCGGGCTGGGCTCTTCCTCGAACTTGTCGACCACCACGGTCGAGGTGTAGGGCAGTTCCTCGCCGGTGAGGCGGAACAGCTTCTCGCGCACGGTCTCGCCGGCGAGGAACTTCTCGCTGCGGTCGGTGAGCTCGTCCTCGCCGTACCACCAGGGCTGCTCGGGCAGGAACTTCTCGCAGATGGCGAACAGGCGCTCCACGTCCTTCGCGTTCTGGGCCGACATGGGCACGAACTCGTTGAAGGGGTGGCGCTCCTGCATGTCGCGCAGCCAGGGCGCGAGCTCGGCGCGGCGGTGCACCTGGTCCAGCTTGTTGGCCACCAGCAGCGCCGGCACGCCCGGCTGCAGCAGCGACAGCACCTTGGCATCGCCCAGCGTGAAGCGGCCGGCCTCGACCACGAACAGCACCAGGTCGACGTCGCCCACGGCGCCCATCACCGTCTTGTTCAGGGAGCGGTTCAGGGCCTTGGCGTGGCGGGTCTGGAAGCCGGGCGTGTCGACGAACACGAACTGCGTCGCGCCCCGGGTGCGGATGCCCGTGATGCGGTGGCGCGTGGTCTGCGCCTTGCGCGAGGTGATGCTGATCTTCTGGCCGACCAGCGCATTGAGCAGCGTGGACTTGCCCACGTTGGGCTTGCCCACGATGGCGATCAGGCCGCAACGCTGCGACGAGGCGCCGGCCTCGGGGGCCTGGGGGGTCTCGGGGGCATCGCCCGGGAGTTCGATGGGCGGGTCCTGGGGATTCATTTCAGTTTCGACTTGAGCGTGTGCAGCATGGCCGCCGCGGCCGCCTGCTCGCCGGCACGCCGCGAGGGCCCGATGCCGCGCTCGGTGGCGCCCAGCTCCGGGATCTCGCACTCCACGTCGAAGGTCTGCTTGTGGGCGGCACCCAGCACACCCGCGACGCGGTAGACGGGGAGCTTCATTTTGCGTCCCTGCAGCCATTCCTGCAGTTCCGTCTTGGGGTCCTTGGCGGCCGCCTGCATGCCGGGGTTGATCTCGACGTCACGGAAGAGCCGCTGAACCAGCGCCTCGGCCGCGCCGTAGCCGGCGTCCAGGTGGACGGCGCCGATCACCGCTTCCAGGGCGTCGGCCAGGATGGACGGCCGGCGGTGGCCGCCGGAGCGGGCCTCGCCCTCGCCCAGCCTCAGCACTTCGGACAGGCCCAGCCCGACGGCGAGCTGGTGCAGCGTCTCCTGCTTGACCAGGTTGGCTCGCACCCGCGACAGGTCGCCCTCGGGCTGCGCGCCCAGGCGCTCGAACAGCAGGGCGGCCACGGCCAGGTTGAGGACGGAATCGCCCAGGAATTCCAGGCGCTCGTTGTGCTCGGAAGAAAAGCTGCGGTGCGTCAGCGCGCGCGCCAGCAGCTTCGGTTGCGTGAAGCGGTGCTGCAGCCGCGCCTGCAGGGCGGCCAGGGATGCATCACCCTCCACGCCTGCGCTACTTGGTCTGGTGCGCGTACTTGAGGAGCAGGTACGCGGGGCCGAACATGTGGATCTGCTTGTCGTACGCGACCTTGACCACGTTGCGGTCGTTGGCGCGGGTGATCTCCAGGTCCTTGCCGGTGATCGACGTGATGTCGTCCACCGTGGCCGAGCGCTGGAACGCGTTGCGCACGTCCTGCGGCGAGCCGGCGTCCTTGGCCTTGTCCATCGCCTTCACGATCGCCTGGAACTCCAGCATCGTCGGGATGGCCTGCGCCACCAGGACGCCGACGCCCGCCAGCACGGCGAGCACGAAGATCAGGCCGAAAAACGAAATACCGGCCTGTCGGGCCTTGGATCTGCGCTGCATGTCTACCCCTCGCACCTCTGAGAACTCTTTTATTGGAACGAACCGATCCGCCTGAGGTCGCCGAAATTCATCCAGATGAAGAAGGCCTTTCCGACGATGTTGCGGTCCGGCACGAAGCCCCAGAACCGCGAATCGAGCGAATTGTCCCGGTTGTCCCCCATCATGAAGTAGTGCCCTTGCGGCACCTTGCACACGACGCCCTCGACACTGTAGCGGCAATTTTCCTTGAAAGGAAAATCCTCCGCGCCCGGGATGAACGCGGGCCGGTCCTCGTCGTTCAACACGCGATAGGCCCTCTCGCCCATCGACTCGGCGAACTGGCGCGAGTAGCGCATCGAGTCCTCGTCGAAGAAGTCCGGCAGCGCCTGCTTGGGCAGCGGCTGGCCGTTGATCGTCAGGCGCTTGTTCAGATACGCGATCTCGTCGCCGGGCACGCCGACCACGCGCTTGATGTAGTCCAGGCTGGGCTTGGGCGGGTAGCGGAACACCATCACGTCGCCGCGCGCCGGCGGCTTGCCTTCGGTGAGGCGGGTGTTGATCACCGGCAGGCGCAGCCCGTAGGTGAACTTGTTGACCAGGATCAGGTCGCCCACCAGCAGCGTGGGGATCATCGAGCCGGACGGGATCTTGAACGGCTCGAACAGGAACGAGCGCAGCACGAACACCGCCAGGATCACGGGGAACAGGCCCGCGGTCCAGTCCAGCCACCAGGGCTGCATCAGCAGCTTCTGCCGGGTCTGCTCGACGTCGGGGCCGTCGACCTGGGCGATGCCCTGCGCGGCCAGCTGCGTGCGCCGCTCGTGGGCCTGCACCGCCACGGCCTCGGCGCCGCGCCGGCGCTGCGGCAGGAACCAGAACCTCTCGGCGACCCAGTAGAACCCGGTGACCAGCGTGGCGAGGAACAGCAGCAGCGCGAAGTTGCCTTCCAGGAAGCCCATGTACCAGGCGGCCGAATAGCCGGCGAAGGCCGCGAGAACCGCGGCGGTCAGGATCGGCATCACGACGCCTATTCCTCGACCTGCAGGATGGCGAGGAAGGCTTCCTGGGGGACTTCGACGGAACCGATCTGCTTCATTCGCTTCTTGCCTGCCTTCTGTTTTTCGAGGAGCTTGCGCTTGCGGCTGATGTCGCCGCCGTAACATTTTGCCAGCACGTTCTTGCGCAGCGCCTTGACGGTCTCGCGGGCGATGACGTTGGCGCCGATGGCGGCCTGGATGGCCACGTCGAACATCTGGCGGCTGATGATCTCGCGCATCTTGGCCACCACCGCGCGGCCGCGGTACTGCGCCTGGGTGCGGTGCACGATGATCGACAGCGCGTCGACCCGCTCGCCGTTGAGCAGGATGTCCACCTTCACCACGTCGGACGGGCGGTACTCCTTGAACTCGTAGTCCATCGACGCGTAGCCGCGGCTGACGGACTTCAGCTTGTCGAAGAAGTCCAGCACGATCTCGCCGAGCGGCAGCTCATACGTGAGCATCACCTGGCGCCCGTGGTAGGCCATGTTGATCTGCATGCCGCGCTTCTGGTTGGCCAGCGTCATCACCGGGCCGACGTACTCCTGCGGCATGTACAGGTGCACCGTCACCACCGGCTCGCGCACCTCCTCGATGCGGCCCTGGTCGGGCATCTTGGACGGGTTCTCGACCATGATGACCTCGCCGTCGCCCTTGACCACCTGGTAGACGACGCTGGGCGCGGTGGTGATCAGGTCCTGGTCGAACTCGCGCTCCAGGCGCTCCTGCACGATCTCCATGTGCAGCAGGCCGAGGAAGCCGCAGCGGAAGCCGAAGCCCAGCGCCTGGCTGACCTCGGGCTCGTAGCGCAGCGAGGCATCGTTGAGCTTGAGCTTCTCCAGCGCGTCGCGCAGGCTGTCGTACTGGTTGGCCTCGGTCGGGTAGAGGCCGGCGAACACCTGCGGCTGGATCTCCTTGAAGCCGGGCAGCGCCTGGGTGGCGGTGAACGCGGCACCGCCGGAGCCGGCCTTGACCATGGTGACCGTGTCGCCCACCTTGGCGGCCTGCAGCTCCTTGATGCCGGCGATGATGTAGCCGACCTCGCCCGCCTCCAGCGACTCGCGCTGGACGTTGGACGGCGTGAACACGCCGAGCTGGTTGGCCTCGTAGGTGGCTTCGGTGGCCATCAGCTTGATGCGGTCGCCCTTGGCCAGGCGGCCGTCCACCACGCGCACCAGCATTACCACGCCGACGTAGCTGTCGAACCAGCTGTCGATGATCATCGCGCGCAGCGCGCCTTCGGGATTGCCGCGCGGCGCCGGGACCTTGGCGACGATGGCCTCGAGGATCTCGTCGATGCCCATGCCGGTCTTGGCGGAACAGGGGATCGCCTGCGACGCGTCGATGCCGATCACATCCTCGACCTCCGCCTTGGCGTTCTCGGGATCGGCCTGCGGCAGGTCCATCTTGTTCAGCACCGGCAGCACCTCGACGCCGAGGTCGAGCGCGGTGTAGCAGTTGGCGACGGTCTGCGCTTCGACGCCCTGGCTCGCGTCCACCACCAGCAGCGCGCCCTCGCATGCCGACAGCGATCGACTCACCTCGTACGAGAAGTCCACGTGTCCCGGCGTGTCGATCAGGTTCAGGTTGTAGACGCGCCCATCGCGGGCCGTGTAGCGCAGTGAAGCGGTCTGTGCCTTGATGGTTATCCCACGCTCTTTTTCGAGATCCATCGAGTCGAGGACCTGCTCTTCCATCTCCCGATCGGACAGTCCGCCGCAACGCTGGATCAGGCGATCGGCCAGCGTCGATTTGCCATGATCGATGTGGGCGATGATCGAAAAATTTCTGATGTGATTCATCAACGGGAACGCTTAAGTGATTGATTCATCTGGGCGAACCCAAAGAAAAAAGGGCGCGTCGAGTGGCGACGCGCCCTGAACCAACAATCTATGGCAACTGCGATAGTTGGAACTTCATTGTAGGCAAAAAGCCCCGCGCGTACAGCCGACGGTCGGCCGCGAAGGGCTCGTTGCGGTCCAGCAACGGGAAATTCATCCACAGGATATCAACAGAATGCGGGAGGGGTTTGCAGGACAACTTGTGGGCGATCTGTGGATCAGCAGTGGGTGGCTGGGAGCCATCCCGTATCGTGGACTTCGATGCCTTCGTTATGCCGAAAAGCCGTCCAGACGGGGCTGGATTCTATCCATTTGGAGGGGTCGGCCCTCCGCCCTGAAAGTCAGCAAGCACCAACATCCGGTCACTTGTCCAAGATGAAAAAAATTGCTGAGTTGCTTCCAGGCCTCCCCCAGTCGGACGAAAGCCCCGAACCCCCGTAGGGTTCGGGGCTTTTCGAAGACCGGATCAGCGGGCCGGGCGGATCAGCAGGTAGGTGGCCAGTTCGCCGCGGCGCAGCAGCACCGGGATCGGCTTGGTCTTGTCCGCGCGGTTGACCGCCGCCTCGAACTCCTTGACGTTGGCGATCTCGGCGTTGCCGATCTGCAGGATCACGTCGCCTTCGCGCACGCCTGCACGCGCGGCGCTGTCGGCGACCGCTTCCACCCGCACGCCGCCCTTGACCTTGAGTTCCTTCTTCTGGGCGTCGGTCAGGTCGGCCACGCCCAGGCCCAGCGACATCGCCGCCGGCGATCCGTTCTTGGGCTTGTCGTCGGGCGCCTGCGCGCGGCGCACCGGACGCTCGGCCTCGAACTCGGCGATCTGCACGTTCAGGTCGCGCGAGCCGCCGCGGCGGAACACCGTGATGGTCGAGCGCGTGCCCGGCTTGGTGTTGCCCACCATGCGCGGCAGGTCGGTGGCCTTGTCGATCGCCTGGCCGTTGAACTTCGTGATGATGTCCCCGGCCTCGACGCCGGCCTTGTCGGCGGGCGAGCCGGCCTCGACGCTGCGCACCAGCGCACCCTGCGGCTTGCCCAGTCCAATCGATTCGGCCACGTCCTTGGTGACCTGGTCGATCTGCACGCCGATGCGCCCGCGCGAGACGCGCCCGGTCGGGCCGCGCAGCTGGTCGGCCACGCGGATGGCCTCGTCGATCGGGATCGCGAACGAGATGCCCATGAAGCCGCCCGAGCGCGAGTAGATCTGGCTGTTGATGCCCACCACCTCGCCGCGCAGGTTGATCAGCGGGCCGCCCGAATTGCCGGGGTTGATCGCCACGTCGGTCTGGATGAACGGCAGGTAGTCGCCGGTGTCGCGCGCCTTGGCGCTGACGATGCCGGCCGTGACGGTGTTCTCCAGGCCGAACGGCGAACCGATGGCCATCACCCACTCGCCCACCTTGAGCTTGCTGACGTCGCCGATCTTCACGAAGGGCAGGCCGGTGGCGTCGATCTTGATCACGGCCACGTCGGTGCGCTTGTCGGGCGTGCCGACCACCTTGGCCTTGAACTCGCGCTTGTCCGGCAGCGTGACCAGCACCTCCTCGGCGCCTTCCACCACGTGCGCGTTGGTCATCACGAACCCGTCGGCCGTGATGATGAAGCCGGAACCCACGCCGCGCGGGCGCTCGCGCTCCTCATCGGGCGCCTGGCGCGGGCCGGGGCCCTGGCGCGGCGCGTTGGGCGGCATCGGCTGGCCGAAGAAGCGGCGGAAGAACTCCTGCATCTCCTCGTCCATCTGCGGGCCCTGGGCCGAGCTGCGCGCGCGCTCCATGGTGCGGATGTTCACCACCGCGGGGCCGACCTGCTCGACCAGGTCGACGAAGTCGGGCAGGCCGGTGCGCGGCTGCGGCGCGGACTGAGCGAGCGCGGGGGCCGCGGGCAGCAGCGCGGCGCCGGCGGCGGCCGCCAGCACGCCCGCCAGAGCGTGGCCCCGGAGCGTTTTCCAATCGGTGCGGAACATGGGAACCTCTTCCTTCGACAGCTGTTTGCTGAACTGCAGACTCAGAACCGCCACCGGCCGGATGGTTCAACTCGGCCGGTCGCGCGTTCCATCAGATGGGGCCTCAGCGTCGCCGCTCAAGGTTGTATGCGAAGGCCTTGAGCGTCTGCGCGGGGACTTCGCCGACGACCGTCAGCCACCATTCCTCGACGCGGCGGGCGAGCGTGTGGGTGGCGCCGCTGGCGAACAGGCCTTCCTGCGTGTGCCGCTGCCGGTCGTAGGGCTCCACGAACACCGACACGGCCGCCAGCCCATCCGAGAAGATCCAGTGGATGCTGCCCTCGGCGGGCGCGCCCGAGCCGGCCGGGCGCTTGTAGCAGCTCATCGGCTTGAAGCCGGCCACGGCGGTCTTCATCGCCCAGCCTTCGGAGGCGGGGTCGGTCTTCACCGCGTTGGACCGCTCCACGCGCCAGCCCTGCGGCGGCTGCATCATCTGGGCGAGCTTGTCGGCGCGCACGGGCGCGTCGAGCTGGAGTTCGGAGAACGCCGCCTGCTCGAGCACCTTGCCCTCGCCGTCCAGCGTCTGCAGCTTGATCACCAGGCCCGAGCGCTTCTCGCTCCACACGCGGTAGCCGAACCGCAGCCCATCCTTGGGCGCGAGCTGGACCACGTCGGCGTCGAAGCCGGCCACGCGGTCGTTGGCGAGACGGCGGGCCGCGTAGTACTCGGGGATCGACGTGTCGGTGGACTTGAGCAGGTGCGGGAAAGGGCCCAGCGAGTCGCGCTTCTCGGCCCGCACCACGCGGTGCTCCGGCAGGTGGGTCAGCACCTCGTCGTTGCGGCGGAAGGTCGAGCGCGGCGCGCCGGTGAGCACCTCGACCCGCTCGATCTGCTGCGCCGGATCGCCCGAGTGCCAGATGCGCGCGCTGGACAGCGCCCCGCTGCTGGAGGAGACGACGAAGGTGCCGATGTAGCTGCGCAGTCGCGAGGCGTCCTGGATGCGCATGAGCCACTCGTCGACGCTGCGCTCCGGGACCACCGAGCCCACCGGGCCGTTGGACGGCTGGGCTGCCGCGGCCGCGCCCATCAGCGCGGACAGCGTCAGCAGGCAGGCGGTGGCTCGCAGCTGCGGCAGGGTGATCCGCATGGTCAGCGCGCCGGGCCTTCGAACGTCGCGCTGCGCAGGAAGCCGGCCGGCATCTGGAGCGCCGACGGGCCGCCGAACTGACGGTGGGCCGCCAGCATCTCATCGAGCTTGGGATCGCGGATCATGACGCCGGGCTCGCTGCGCGCGAGCACGGCGCCCGGATCGGCCGAAGCCGGCGGCTGGGGCGCCACGGCCAGTTGCGGCACCGCCGCGAGCGGGGGCTGCGGGCCGACCGGCGAACCAGCCGTTCCCAGCATGGACCAACCGACGGCCGCGAAGGCCGCGACCGAGGCGAAGCCGGCCACCATCTTCCAGCGGAAGGCGCCGTCGTTGGCCGCCGGCTCGGCGGCCTTGCGCACCACGATCGGCGGCAGCGTGGCCGCCTGCGCGGGCACCGTGGCCTGCTCCTGCGCGAGCCGCGCCGAGAGCTTGCCGATGAAGCGGTCGGCGGGGGTCCCGCCCGCGAGTTCTCCCGAGCGCAGCACGTCGCCGATGAGGTGGTAGGCGTGCCAGGTGGCGAGCGCCTCGCGCCCCGCGCACGCCTCCATCGCCCGGGCGAAGGCCTCGCCCTGCAGCTGGCCGTCGGCCAGCGTCGAAATCAGTTCCTTGTGTTCCATTCTGTCGTCCATCGCAACCACCTCGCGACTACCAGCGCTTGCCCGACTGGTTTTCCAGCAACGGCTTGACCTTCGCGGAAATCGCCTCGCGGGCGCGGAAGATGCGCGAGCGGACGGTGCCGATCGGGCAGTTCATCGCCTCGGCGATCTCCTCGTAGCTCAGCCCTTCGATCTCGCGCAGCGTGACCGCCTGGCGAAGTTCCTCGGGCAGGGCCTCCATGGCCGAGTTGACCGTGGCGGCGATCTCCTTGGCGGCCAGCACCGTCTCCGGCGTTTCCGGGCTGGTTAGTTCGTTCTCCACCGAGGAAGTTTCATCGTCGTCGTCGCCGCCGCGCAGGGCACTCTCGGAAACCAGGGGGTCGCGCTTGAGATCGACCAGGGCCTTCTTGGCGGTATTGACGGCGATGCGGTACAGCCACGTGTAGAACTGCGCCTCGCCGCGGAACTGGGCCAGGGCCCGGTAGGCCCGGATGAAGGTTTCCTGCGCGATGTCCTCGACCAGGTCGACGTCGCGCACCATGCGGCCGATCAGGCGCTCGATGCGGCGTTGGTACTTCAGTACCAGCAGTTCGAAGGCCCGCTGGTCACCGGCCACGGCGCGCGCCACCAGCATCTGGTCGGTGTCGGCGGGAGCAGGCGCGGGGGCGGGCGGCGTCTGGGTCATGGTGTGGCCGAAGGCGGTTCGGCCCGGGGCGGCGCCTCAGGGTGGGTGGCGCGGGAATATACCGCACGGCGCAGCGCGTCCCAGCGTGAGGGAAGCCGCGCCCGCTCGACCCACAGCCAGCGCGTGCGCCCCGGCGAACGCCAGCGCAACAGCAGGAGCGATTGCAGGTCCAGCACCACCTGCACCGAGCCCGATTCCACCGCCGGCCCGCCGGCCGACCACGACCAGGCGGCCGCGTCCCAGGCGAGCAGCCCGGCGGGTTGCGCGCGCCACCACCCGGCAGCCCACGCGCCGGCCGCGAGGCAGGCCGCCAGCGCCGCCCCCACCCGCGCGGCGGACGCACCGCCGGCCGCGAAGGCCAGGCCGGCCAGCAGCCCCAGCGACCAGGTGGCCAGGAGGAGCGCCCCCACCAAGGACGAACGCCCCACCGGATAACTCACCGATGGGGCGCCGTGCATGGGAGCGATGGGGCTGCGGATCGCGCCGTGTCAGACCCGCTTGAAGACCAGCGTGCCGTTGGTGCCGCCGAAACCGAAGTTGTTCTTCACCGCCACGTCCACCTTCAGGTCCCGCGCGGTGTTGGCGCAGTAGTCCAGGTCGCACTCGGGGTCCTGGTTGAAGATGTTGATGGTGGGGGGCACCTTCTGCTCGTGCACGGCCAGCACGGTGAACACCGACTCGATGCCGCCGGCGCCGCCCAGCAGGTGGCCGGTCATCGACTTGGTCGAGCTGACCACCATCTTCCTGGCGTGCTCGCCCAGGGCCGCCTTGATGGCGTTGGTCTCGTTCAGGTCGCCCAGCGGCGTGGACGTGCCGTGCGCATTGAGGTAGTCGACCTGGTCGGCGTTGATGCCCGCATTGCGCAACGCACCCACCATGGCCCGTCGCGGACCGTCGATGTCGGGCGCGGTCATGTGGTACGCGTCGGCCGACATGCCGAAGCCCGCCACCTCGGCGTAGATCCTGGCGCCGCGCGCCTTGGCGTGTTCGTATTCCTCGAGCACCATCACGCCGCCGCCCTCGCCCAGCACGAAGCCGTCGCGGTCCTTGTCCCAGGGGCGGGACGCCGTCTTGGGATCGTCGTTGCGGGTGGACAGCGCACGGGCGGAAGCGAAGCCGCCGATGCCCAGCGGCGAAACCGAGGACTCGGCGCCGCCGCAGACCATCACGTCGGCGTCGCCGCTCTCGATCAGGCGGGCCGACAGGCCGATGGCGTGCAGGCCGGTGGTGCAGGCCGTCACGACGGCGAGGTTCGGGCCCTTGAAGCCGTACTTGATCGACACGTGCCCCGAGATCATGTTGATGATGGAGGCGGGCACGAAGAACGGCGAGACGCGGCGCGGGCCGCGATTCATGAGTTCGGTGTGGGTCTCCTCGATCATCGGCAGGCCGCCGATGCCGGCGCCGATGTTGACCCCGATGCGTTCGGCCAGCTCGGTCGGCAGCGCGTCGCCGCTGGGCAGGCCGCTGTCGGCCACCGCCTGGCAGGCCGCCGCCAGCCCGAGATGGATGAACCGGTCCATGTGCCGGGCTTCCTTCTCGGGGATGTACTGCGTGATGTCGAAGCCCTTGACCTCACCGGCGAAGCGGCAGGCGAAGTTGGCCGCGTCGAACTGCGTGATGAAGTCGATGCCCGGCTTGCCCGCCAGCAGGTTGGCCCACGATTCGGTGACCGTGTTGCCCACCGGGCTGACGCAGCCCAGGCCGGTGACGACGACTCGACGACGGCTCATTGTCGTATCAGGCCTTCTGGTTGGCGTTGGCGTAATCGATGGCGTTCTGAACGGTGGTGATCTTCTCGGCGTCCTCGTCCGGAATCTCGATGCCGAACTCGTCCTCCAGCGCCATCACCAGCTCGACCGTGTCAAGGGAGTCGGCGCCGAGGTCGGCCACGAAGGCCTTCTCGTTGGTCACCTGGGACTCCTCCACGCCGAGTTGCTCGGCGATGATCTTTTTGACACGTGCTTCGATATCGCTCATGGGGTTCCCTCTGGGGGTTGTGAATGAATCCGCGATTTTAGCTTGGCGCCCTCTCCTGCCGCCGCACGCCTGGCGGGCGGCAGGCGGGGGCGTCATGCCATGTGCATGCCGCCGTTGACGTGCAGCTCCTGGCCGGTGACGTAGCCGGCCTGCGGCGACGCCAGGAACGCCACGGCATGGGCGATGTCGGCCGGCTGGCCGAGCTGCCCGAGCGGGATCTGCCCGAGCAGCGCCTTGCGCTGCTCCTGCGGCAGGGCCGCCGTCATGTCCGTTTCGATGAAACCGGGCGCCACGCAGTTGACGGTGATGCCGCGACTGCCGAGCTCGCGCGCCAGCGCCCGCGTCATGCCGGCCACGCCGGCCTTGGCGGCGGCGTAGTTGGCCTGCCCGGGATTGCCGGAGGCGCCGACGACCGACGTGATGCTGACGATGCGGCCGTAGCGTTGCTTCATCATCGTGCGCATCACCGCCCGGCTCATCCGGAACACGGCCTTGAGGTTGGTGTCGATGACCGCGTCCCAGTCCTCGTCCTTCAGGCGCATGGCGAGCATGTCGCGGGTGATGCCCGCGTTGTTCACCAGCACCTGCAGGCCGCCCTGCTGCTTGACGATGCCGTCCACCACGGCCTCGGCGGCGGCGCCGTCGTTGACGTCGAGGCGGACGCCGCGGCCACCCTGGGCCTGCAGCGCCTGCGTGATCCTGCCCGCGCCCTCGTCCGTGGTGGCGGTGCCGATCACGGTGAAGCCGCGCTGCGCGAGTTCCTGGGCGATGGCCGCGCCGATGCCGCGCGAGGCGCCGGTCACCAGGGCCACCTGCCCCTTCAAGGCTTCGTTGCTCATTCGAAAACCTCCGCGCTGCGCGCTGCGGTATTCGCCTTGGGAGCGGCCCGGCGGCTCATGCCAGCAGTCCCTTGGCTTCGGCCAGCGTGGCCGGGTCGTACACCGAGCCGGCAATGAGGGCCGGGTCGATGCGCTTGCACAGCCCCTGCAGCACCTTGCCCGGGCCGCACTCGAGCACGACCTGCGCGCCGCGCGCCTGGATGGCCTTGATGCCATCGACCCAGCGCACCGGGCCGAACGCCTGCTCGTAGAGCGCGCCGCGGATGCGGTCGGGGTCGCTCTCGACCTTGGCCTCGATGTTGTTCACGACCGGGATCTTCGGCGCCGCGATGGCCACCTGGGCCAGGCGCTCGCGCAGCCGGTCGGCCGCGGGCTTCATCAGGCTGGAATGGAACGGCGCCGACACGGGCAGCAGCAGCGCGCGCTTGGCGCCCTTGGCCTTGAGCACTTCGCAGGCCTTGTCGACCGCGGCCTTGCTGCCGGCGATGACGGTTTGCGCCGGGTCGTTGAAGTTCACCGCCTCGACGACGTCCATGCTGTTGGTGCCGAACGAGCGCTGCGCCTCGGCGCAACCTTCCACCACCTTCTGCGCGTCGAGCCCCAGCACGGCAGCCATGGCGCCTTCGCCCACGGGCACGGCTTCCTGCATGGCTTGGGCGCGGAAACGCACCAGCGGCGCGGCGTCGGCCAGGCTCAGCGCGCCGGCCGCGACCAGCGCGGAATACTCGCCGAGAGAATGGCCGGCCACCACCGCGGGCTGCGCGCCCCCTTCGGCCAGCCAGGCCCGGTAGGCGGCCACGCCGGCCACCAGCATCACGGGCTGGGTGTTGGTGGTGAGCGAGAGCGCTTCCTTCGGGCCTTCCTTGATCAGGCGGCCGATGTCCTCGCCCAGCGCTTCGGAGGCCTGCGCCACCACTTCACGCACGGCCGGGTGGTCGCCCCAGGCGTCGAGCATGCCCACGGCTTGCGAGCCTTGGCCGGGAAAGACAAATGCGAACGGTTTCATCTTGAGGTGCCTGCCGTCGTTTTTTCGGGATGGAGATCAGCGGGTGCGCTCGGGATCAGAAGTCCACCAGCACCGCGCCCCAGGTGAAGCCGCCGCCGACGCCTTCGAGCATCAGCGTGTCGCCCTTGCGGACCTTGCCCTGCCGCACCGCGGCGTCGAGCGCCAGCGGGATGGACGCGGCCGAGGTGTTGCCGTGCTGGTCCACCGTGACGACGAGCTTGTCCATCGGCAGCTTCAGCTTCCTGGCCGTGCCCTGCATGATGCGGATGTTGGCCTGGTGCGGGATCAGCCAGTCGATGTCGGCGTCGGTGCGGCCGGCCTTGGCCAGCGTGGTGCGCGCGGCCTCTTCCAGCACGCCCACGGCGAGCTTGAACACGGCCTGGCCGTCCATCTTCAGGAAGGGATCGCCCAGCACCTTGCCCCCGGCGACCGTGCCGGGCACGCACAGGATGCCCGCGTGCTTGCCGTCGGCATGCAGGTCGGTCGCCAGGATGCCCGGCGTCTCCGAAGCTTCCAGCACCACGGCGCCGGCGCCGTCGCCGAACAGCACGCAGGTCGTGCGGTCCTTGAAGTCGAGGATGCGGGAGAACACCTCGGAGCCGATCACCAGCGCGCGCGTGGCGCTGCCGGTGCGGATCATGGCGTCGGCCACGGTCAGCGCGTAGACGAAGCCGCTGCACACCGCCTGCACGTCGAAGGCGGGGCAGCCGGCGATGCCCAGCTTGTTCTGCAGGATGCAGGCGGCCGACGGGAACACCATGTCCGGCGTGGAGGTGGCCACGATGATCAGGTCGATGTCGGCGGGGCCGCAGCCGGCCGCCTCCATCGCGTGGCGTGCGGCCTGCGCGCCCAGATCGCTGGTGGTGACGTCCGCCGCGGCGAAGTGGCGCGCCCGGATGCCGGTGCGTTCCACGATCCAGTCGTCGGAGGTTTCGACGCCCTGGGTCGCCAGTTCGGCGGCGAGGTCGGCGTTGGTCACGCGGCGCGGCGGAAGATGACTGCCGGTGCCGGTGATGCGCGAGTAACGGCTCATTCGGAAGCGATCGCCTCGATCGGTTGCGGTTCGGTGGGGGCTCCGGCCAGGAGGGGCCGGGCGTGGGCGATGCGGGCCTGGACGCGATCGAGCAGGTTGTTTCGGGCCGCATCATACGCCCGGGCCAGGGCCTGGCTGAACGCAAAAGCGTCGGCCGAGCCATGGCTCTTGAACACGAGGCCGCGCAGGCCCAGCAGGGCGGCGCCGTTGTAGCGGCGGTAGTCGACGCGGTTCTTGAACGACGCGAGCACCGGGTACGCGATCAGGGCCGCCAGTCGGGTCAGCAGGTTGCGCGAGAACTCCTCGCGCAGGAAGCCGCCGATCATGCTGGCCAGGCCTTCGCTGGTCTTCAGGGCCACGTTGCCCACGAAGCCGTCGCACACCACGATGTCGGTGGTGCCCTTGAAGATGTCGTTGCCTTCCACGTTGCCGTGGAAGTTGAGGTCGCCGGCGGCGGCGGCCGAGCGCAGCAGTTCGCCCGCGCGCTTGATGACCTCGCTGCCCTTGATGACCTCCTCGCCGATGTTCAGCAGGCCCACGCTGGGCTGCTCCTGGTTCTTCAGGGCCGAGACCAGGGCCGAGCCCATGACGGCGAACTGCAGCAGGTGCTGCTCGGTGCAATCGACGTTGGCGCCCAGGTCCAGCACGGTCGTGGCCCCGCCCTTGGCGTTGGGCATCGGGTAGGCGATGGCCGGGCGGTCGATGCCGTCCACGGTCTTGAGCAGGTAGCGCGCCAGCGCCATCAGCGCGCCGGTGTTGCCGGCCGACACGGCCGCCTGGGCCTTGCCTTCCTTGACCTGCTGGATCGCCACGCGCATGGACGAATCCTTCTTGCGGCGCAGCGCCACCTCGACGGCGTCGTCCATCGACACCACCTCGGAGGCGGGCACGTGGGTCGCACGCGGGTGGTGGAAGGACTTGAGCGCATCGCCGCCCACCAGCAGCAGGCGGGCCTCGGGGTGCTCGTCCAGGAAGCGGCGGCAGGCCGGCAGGGTCACCGCCGGGCCGTGGTCGCCCCCCATGCAGTCGACGGCCAGGATCGTCATGTCGTCAAATGTAGAGCGTCCGGCAAAGCGCCCGGGCGCCGCGGCACAGCGGTCGCGGCGGCCAGAAAAAAGGCCCGGGCTGCGCAGGCAGCGGCGGGCCCCTCCTTGGCGCGGTCATTGCCGCGAAGACGATCAGGCGTCGTTCTTGGTCTTGAGCACCTTGCGGCCACGGTAGAAGCCGGTGGGGCTGATGTGGTGGCGCAGGTGGGTTTCGCCGGTGGTGGGTTCCACCGCGATGCCGGGCACCGTCAGCGCGTTGTGCGAACGGTGCATGCCCCGCTTGGAGGGCGACTTCTTGTTTTGCTGGACGGCCATGCCGGGCTCCTGGACTTGGTGTCGCGCCCTGCGGAAAGTCGCGGGACGCGGTTGATCGGGTGGGTGGGCACCGACTGGAGGTCGGACACAGGGTTTGCGCCCGGCCGCAAAGCTCGGCTGCCGGCGCGAAGCCCGCCATTATATACGAGCGCCCGCGCCCTAGTCCTTGCCGACCTTCAGGCCCTTCAGGGCGGCGAAGGGGTTCTCCGCCGGAGCGGCCTCCTCGAAGTCCGGATCGGCGGCCGACAGGCGCACCGGCGCCGGGCAGGTTTCGTGGCGCGGCACCACGGGCACTTCCATCAGGAGCTCGTCTTCCACCAGGTCCAGCAGGTCGAAAGCGCGGCTGAGCGCCAGCAGGTCTTCTTCGGCTTCGTCGTCCTGGGCGGCGGCGGTCTGCTCGTCGGCCACGAAGCGGAACGAGCGGTCGACCGCCAGCGGGATGTCCACCGGCTCCAGGCAGCGCTGGCAGGTCAGCGGCAGCACCGTCGAGGCGTTCAGGTGCAGCCAGACCTCGGGGTGGACGTGCCGGGGGTTGAGCAACTCGCCCTGCGCGCTCCACGTCACCGGGCGCTCGCCGCCGCGTCCGCCGGCCTCCTCGGACAGGCGCGCGAAGCCGCGCAACTCCGCCTGGCCGGACAGCTGGGCCGCGTCCTCGGCGAACGCCTGGACGTCGAGCCGCTGCGCGTTGAACTGCCTTTTCATCCGGGGCAGTGTAAGAGAATCGCCCCCGTGCGAACCCTCATCCTCGGCTCCACCTCGCGCTACCGCCGCGAGCTGCTGGAGCGCCTGAACCTTCCCTTCGAAACGGCCGCGCCGCAGGTGGACGAGACCCCGCGGCCGGGCGAGGCGCCCGTGGACCTGGCGCGCCGGCTGGCCCTGGCCAAGGCGCAGGAGGTGGCCCGGCGGCATCCCGAGGCGGTGGTGATCGGCTCCGACCAGGTGGCGGACCTGGACGGCGAGCCGCTGGGCAAGCCCGGCGACCATGCCCGAGCCACCGCGCAGCTGCGCCGCATGAGCGGACGCACCGTGGTCTTCCAGACGGCCGTGGCCGTGGTCTGCCAGGCCTCGGGGTTCGCCTCGGAAGACCTGGCCCCGGTGCGCGTCGAATTCCGGCGGCTGTCCGACCAGGAGATCGAGCGCTACCTGCGCGCCGAGCAGCCCTACGACTGCGCCGGCAGCGCCAAGAGCGAAGGACTGGGCATCGCGCTGCTGGAGGCGATCCACAGCGACGACCCGACGGCCCTGGTCGGCCTGCCGCTGATCCGCACCTGCCGGATGCTGCGCGCCGCCGGCCTGCAGGTGGCCTGATGGCCGCGCCGGGCTCGCTGTACCTGGTCCCCGCGCCGCTGGACTTCGGCTGCGCGGAGCAGGCCCCGCTCTCGGACGTGATGCCGGTCGCCACGCTGCAGGTGGCCGCGCGGCTGACCCACTGGATCTGCGAGAACGCCAAGTCCACGCGCGCCTACCTCAAGCGCGTGAACGAGCTCCAGCCGCTGGCACAGCCCCTGCAGTCGATCGCGCTGCGGGAGCTGCCGCGCGAAGTGCACAAGAAGGGCGACCACACCGGCGGGTTCGACGCGCGGCCGCTGCTCGCCGCGGCGCTCGAAGGCCACGACCTGGGCCTGGTGAGCGAAGCCGGCATGCCCGCGATCGCCGATCCGGGCTCGTCCGTGGTGCGCGCCGCCCATGAGCTGGGGCTGCGGGTGGTCCCGCTGGTGGGCCCGGTCTCGCTGCTGCTGGCGCTGGCCGCCGCGGGCCTGAACGGCCAGAACTTCGCCTTCGTCGGCTACCTGCCGCAGCAGCCCGCCCCCCGCGCGCAGCGGATCCGCGAACTGGAGTCGCTGGCGCTGCGCACCGGACAGACCCAGCTTTTCATCGAGACGCCCTACCGCAACGCGGCGCTTTGGCAATCGCTGCTGGAGACGCTGCGGCCCGAGACGCGGCTGGCGATGGCGACGGGCCTGACGCTGCCTCACGCGCAGGTGGCCTGCCGCACGATCGCCCAGTGGAAAAAACAAGCCGGCGGTCCGCCTTCGGACACGCCGGCCGTTTTCCTGGTCGGGGTCTAGCGCAGCGCCGGCAGTGCGCGCATGGCGCGCATCGCGCCCTCGCCGATGGAGGCTCCAAAGCGCTTGGCCAGCCGCTCGGCCACGTTCTCGCGCCGGGTGTAGTCGACCAGTTCCTCGGCCTTGATCACTTCGCGCGCGACGAAGTCCAGGTTGGCCATCTGGTCGGCCAGGCCCATGTCCACCGCCTGCTGGCCGGTCCAGAACAGGCCGGTGAACAGCTCGGGCGTGTCCTTCAGCCGCTTGCCGCGGCCGGTCTTCACCACGTCGATGAACTGCTTGTGGATCTGGTCCAGCATGGCCTGCGCGTGGATGCGGTGCCGCTCTGTCTGCGGGCTGAACGGGTCGAGGAAGCCCTTGTTCTCGCCCGCCGTCATCAGGCGGCGCTCGACGCCCAGCTTGTCCATCAGACCCGTGAAGCCGAAGCCGTCCATCAGCACGCCGATGCTGCCCACGATGCTGGCCTTGTCCACGTAGATGCGGTCGGCGGCGGCGGCGATGTAGTAGGCCGCCGAGGCGCAGGACTCCTCGACCACCGCGTACACCGGCTTGTTGTACTTGGCCTTCAGGCGCCGCAATTCGTCGTTGACGATGCCGGCCTGCACCGGGCTGCCGCCAGGCGAGTTGATCAGCAGCACGATGCCCTGCGCGCCCGGATCCTCGAATGCCGCGCGCATGGCCGCGACGATGAATTCGGCGCTGGCGTCCGAGTCCGATGAGATCTCGCCCTTGACTTCCACCACGGCCGTGTGGGGCAGGGACTTGTCCTTGCTCGGGCCGCCGCGCCAGCCCAGCGTCCAGATCACGAAGATGAAGAACACCAGCCAGGCCAGCCGGGTGAAGTTGCGCCAGCGGCGGGCGGTGCGCTGCTCCCTCAGGGTCTCGAACACCAGCCGCTCCATGGTCTCGCGCTCCCAGCCGGGCTTGAGGCCGGACGCGGAAGGCGGCACGGGTTCGGGTGTCACGGGAGTCAGCGGGTCGGTCATGTGGGGGTCAGAAGGGGACGGGTTGCAGGTTCCAGTCAGTATGCCAGTGCACCACGCCGTCCCGCTCACTCAGCGCGATGCGCACCAGCCCGCCGCGGCAGGGGCCGCCGCCGCAGGCGCCGGTGTCGGGCCGGTAGACGGCGCCGTGGGTGGAACACAGCAGCCACTGGCCGCTGTCGTCGAAGATCCGGTCGGGCTGCGCGTCCATCTCCATCGCAACGTGGGCGCAGCGGTTCAGGTAGGCGTGGACGGCCCCTTTCCAGCGCACGGCGAAGGCGCGGCAGGTCTGGCCGGCGTAGACCACGTCGAATGGCACGGCGAGGCCTCCGTCGACCAGGTCCCTGCTGTTGCACAGCGGCTGGTGCTCCATGGCGATCAGGCGTTGGCCAGCAGCCAGTCGTGCAGGTCGCGCACCGAATGCGCGATGTGCAGCGGGCCCAGCGCATGGAATTCGGCGGGCTCGTGCGCGCCGTAGCTCACGCCCACGCTCGCGCAGCCGGCGTTGCGCGCCATCTCCAGGTCGTGCGTGGTGTCGCCGATCATCAGCGTGCGTCCCGGCTCGATGGCGAACTCGCGCATCAGCTCCTCCAGCATGAGCGGGTGCGGCTTGCCGGCGGTCTCGTCGGACGTGCGCGAGCCGTCGAACACGCCGTGCAGTTCCTCGCTGGCCAGCACCTCGTCCAGCCCGCGGCGCGACTTGCCGGTGGCCACCGCGAGCCGGTGCTGGCGCTCGCGCAGCTCGTGCAGCAACGGCAGCACGCCGTCGAACAGGCTCAGGTCGTCCTTGTGCTGGTAGTAGTGGTGCCGGTAGCGCTCGCCCAGCGCGGGGTACTTCTCGGGCGGCACGTCGGGCGCGGCGCGGGCCAGCGCCTGCGCCAGGCTCATGCCGATCACGAAGGCGGCGGCGCGGTCGGTCGGCATCGCGCCGCCCACGTCCACCACGGCGCGCTGGATGCAGCGCACGATCACCTTGGTGGAGTCGTACAACGTGCCGTCCCAATCGAAGGCGATCAGGTCAAACCGTCGTGGGCTGGGCATGGCGTTCGGCGAATTGGCGCAGGTCGGCGGGCAGGGGTGCCTCCAGGGCGACCGGCTCGGTGGTGGCGGGATGGCGGAACTGTAATCGCCAGGCGTGCAGGAACATGCGCTTCAAGCCTTGCCGCTGCAGCGCCTTGTTCAGCTCGAAGTCGCCGTACTTGTCGTCGCCCGCGATCGGGTGGCCCTGCGAAGCCAGGTGCACGCGGATCTGGTGCGTGCGGCCGGTCTTGATCGTCACCTCCAGCAGGGTGAACGCGCCCAGCCGGCGCGCCACCTTCACGAGAGTGATGGAGCGCATGCCGTCGGGGTCGTCCTTGCCCACCACCTTCACGCGGCGCTCGCCGGCGGACGCGTCGTCGCCGCCCAGCAGGTACTTGTGCAGCGGCAGGTCGATCACCTTCTTCTGCACCGGCCAGGCGCCATTGACGAGCGCGAGGTAGGTCTTGCCGGTCTCGCGGCCGCGGAACTGCTCCTGCAGCCCCGTGAGCGCCGAGCGCCGCTTGGCCACCAGCAGCACGCCCGAAGTCTCGCGGTCCAGCCGGTGGACCAGCTCCAGGAACCTGGCTTGCGGCCGCGCCTGGCGCAGCTGCTCGATGACGCCGAAGCTCACGCCGCTGCCGCCGTGCACCGCCACGCCGGCGGGCTTGTCGACGGCCAGCAGGTGGTCGTCTTCCAGCAGGATGGGGAACTCGCGCGCGGGTGCCGGCCGCGCCGCCGGGTCCTCCACGCGCTCGGGCAGCCGCACCGGGGGCACCCGGACCACGTCGCCGACCTCCACCCGCGTGTCGGCCGCCGCGCGCCCCTTGTTCACGCGCACCTCGCCGCTGCGGATGATCCGGTAGACGTGCGTCTTGGGAACGCCCTTGAGCTCGCGCAGCAGGAAATTGTCGAGCCGCTGGCCGGCCGAGCCTTCGTCGACCAGCACGCTTTTCACTCCGGCTTTCGCGGGGGGCGCCGTGGCCCCTATAATCCGTTTCACTAGCGTTTCGCCGTAAGTGTTTGATTTGGCTGGAGTTTAGTCCGCCACTGCACCGGTGACGCTGGCAGGTCGATGCCGACGTCGACCTTGGTTGTAGATTGCGGGCCCGCACGGACGCAATCGCCGGCCAAGGCGCCGAAGCCGCCGACGCGAATCGAAACCCCGAACCGGAATACAAGCCGCCAGCGCACGTGCTGGCGGCGGACAAGCGAGAGTCTCCTGTGCTGATGGCGCTTCTCCTGGCCTGCTGGCGGTGGCTGATGCCCCCGACCGCCGGCTTCGGCCCGCCCCGGCATTCGCCGCGCGCGGCGCAGGCTGCATTGCCTGCTGCCCTGCGCCCCGGCCCCCGCCTCGCCCTCCTCCACGCGCCGCCCTTGCGACTGCTGATCTAGGCCACCGGCCGTCAGCAAGCGCCCCCGCGCCGCCTTCCGTTCCCGTTTCGCTCGCGTCTGCTGCCACGACATCGTGGACCCGCTTGCGGGTCGAACGTGTGAGAGAACAAGAAGGTGACGCAATGAAGCGTATGCTGATCAACGCCACGCAGGCCGAAGAGCGCCGGCTGGCCATCGTCGACGGGCAGAAGCTCCTCGACTACGAAATCGAGATCGAAGGGCGCGAGCAGCGCAAGGGCAACATCTACAAGGCCGTCGTCACGCGCGTCGAGCCCAGCCTGGAGGCCTGCTTCGTCGACTACGGCGAGGACCGCCACGGCTTCCTGCCGTTCAAGGAGATCTCCAAGACCTACTTCGCCCCCGGCGTGTCGCCCTCGCAGGCGCGCATCAACGAGGTGATCAAGGAAGGCCAGGAGCTGCTGGTCCAGGTCGAGAAGGAAGAGCGCGGCAACAAGGGCGCGGCCCTCACCACCTTCATCTCGCTGGCGGGCCGCTACGTGGTCCTGATGCCCAACAACCCGCGCGGCGGCGGCGTGTCGCGCCGCATCGAGGGCGAGGACCGGGCCGAGCTCAAGGAGAACATGGACCAGTTGGAGTACCCCAACGGCATGTCCATCATCGCGCGCACCGCCGGCATCGGCCGCAGCGCCCCCGAGCTGCAGTGGGACCTGAACTACCTGCTCAAGCTGTGGAACGCCATCGACGGCGCGGCCAAGGGCGGCAAGGGCGCCTTTCTGATCTACCAGGAATCGTCGCTGGTCATCCGCTGCATCCGCGACTACTTCAACAACGACATCGGCGACATCCTGATCGACACGGACGAGATCTACGACCAGGCGCACCAGTTCATGTCGCACGTGATGCCCGAGCATGCCGCCCGGGTGAAGCGCTACCGCGACGACGCCCCGCTGTTCTCGCGCTTCCAGATCGAGCACCAGATCGAGTCGGCCTACGCCCGCGAGGTCAAGCTGCCCTCCGGCGGCGTGATCGTGATCGACCACACCGAGGCGCTGGTCTCCATCGACGTCAACTCGGCGCGCGCCATCAAGGGCGGCGACATCGAGGAGACGGCCACCCGCACCAACCTGGAAGCCGCCGACGAGGTGGCGCGCCAGATGCGCCTGCGCGACCTGGGCGGCCTGATCGTCATCGACTTCATCGACATGGAGGAATCCAGGAACCGCCGTGAAGTCGAGAACCGCCTGCGCGATGCGCTGCGGCAGGACCGCGCCCGCGTGCAGTTCGGCACCATCAGCAAGTTCGGCCTGATGGAGATGAGCCGCCAGCGCCTGCGCCCGGCCCTGTCCGAAGGCGCCTCCATCCCCTGCCCGCGCTGCGGCGGCCACGGCCACATCCGCGACACAGAGAGCTCGGCGCTGCAGATCCTGCGCATCATCCAGGAAGAGTCGATGAAGGACAGCACGGCCGCTGTCCACGTGCAGGTGCCGGTGGAAGTCGCGTCCTTCCTGCTCAACGAGAAGCGCACCGAGATCACCAAGATCGAGCTCAAGCAGCGCCTGAACGTGCTGCTGGTCCCCAACAAGGGCCTGGACACGCCGCACTACAAGCTGGAGCGCCTCAAGCACGACGACCCGCGCCTGGACAACCTCAAGGCCAGCTACCACATGGCCGAGGAGATCGAGGAGAAGACCGAGGTCACGCGCCGCTCGCAGGAGCGCGCCAACCGCCAGGAGCCGCTGATCAAGGGCGTGCTGCCCGATGCGCCGGCGCCCATCGCACCGGTGCGCCCCGAGCGTGTGGCCGAGCCCGCGCCGCAGGCCGCCGCGCCGGCCCCCGCGCCCGCCGCCCCGACGCCGGCCCCCGCCCCGGCCGCGGAGCCGAGCTTCTTCGCGTGGTTCCGCAGCCTGTTCAGCGCGCCCCCGCCGGTGGCGCCCGCCCCCGCGGCCGCGACGGCCGGCACCGCCAAGACCGAGGAAAAGCGCGAAGCCCGCGGTGAACGCGGTGAACGTGGCGAGCGCGGCGACAGCCGCCGTGGCGGCCGCGGCCGTGACCGCGGACGCGGCGAAGGCCGTGGCGATGGCCGTGGACGTGACCGCGATCGCGCCGCCGCCGGTGAAGGCGTGCAGGGCCAGCCGGCGCGCGCCGGTGAAGGCCGTGTCGAAGGCCGCGGTGCCGAGGGTCGTGGCGCAGAAGGTCGCGGTGAAGAGCCGCGTCGCGAGCGCCAGCCCCGTGGTGAGCGTGGCGAAGGCCGCGACAGCCGCGAACCGCGCGAGCCCCGCGAACAGCGTGAAGCCCGCGAGCCTCGTGAGGCGCGCGAACTGCGCGAGGGCCGCGAGCCCCGTGAAGCGCGTGAGCCGCGCGAAGGCCGTGAGGCCCGCGAGCCGCGCGAGATGCGCGAGATGCGCGAACCCCGCGAGATGCGCGAGCCGCGTGAACCCCGCGAACCGCGCGCCGAACGCGAACCGCGCGAGGCCCGCGAGCCGCGTGGCGAACGGTCCGCCGCGCGTGGCGAGGAGCCGCGTGTCGGCCAGGAAGCCGATGCCCTCCTGGGCGGCGGCGAGCAGCAGCCGCGTGGCGATCGCCCGCCCCGTGGCGAGCGTGGTGGTGAACGCGGTGAGCGTGGCGAGCGCGGCGAAGGCCGCCGCGGCGAGCGCCGCCCGCGAGAAGGCGCACCCCAGACGGTCACCGAAGGCGCCGTCGTGGAAGGCCAGCCCGATGCCAGCCAGGTGCTGGGCACGACCGAGCAGGGCGAAGCCGTCGGCGACGCGATGAACGGCGAAGGCCGCCGCGATCCGCGCCGCTCGCGCGACCGCTACGGCCGTGACCGCCGCGAGCGCGGTGGCCGCGAGGAAGGCGGGGCCGAAGCCGCGCGCGGTGGCCGCGAGGATGCCGGCGCCGAAGCCGCTCCCGCGCAGGACGCCGTCCCCGGCGCCGGCACCGGCACCGCGGACGAATCGGCCGAGCGCCGCCCGCGGTACGCCACCGGCTTCGTCTCCGACGAGTCCGGGCAGGTCGCCGCCCAGGCGACCCCGCCCGCGTTCGAGCCGCAACCGGCACCGGTCGCCGCACCGGTCGCCGCACCGGTCGCCGCACCCGTGGCCGCGCCGGTCGCTGCGCGGCCCAGCGCTGCATCCCCTGCACCGGCCGCCCCGTCCGGGCTGCCCAAGGTGCAGCAGTTCGAGCTGCCCGTGGACCAGCTGGCGGAAGTCGCAGCCGGCTCCGGCCTGCAGTGGGTGAACTCCGACGCCGACAAGATCGCCGCCGTGCAGGCCGCCATCGCCGCCGAGCCCAAGCCGATCCGCGTGCCGCGCGAGCGCCCACCGGCCGTGGTGATCGACGAAGGCCCGCTGGTGCTGGTGGAAACCCGTCGCGACCTGCGCGACATGAAGCTGCCGTTCGAGCAGCAGCAGCCGCCTCAGGCGCCGCTGCAGTAACGCAGAAAAAGAAAGGGGAGCTTCGGCTCCCCTTCCTGTTTCTGGTGGCCGCGCGGACCCCGCCTCCAGCGCCCCAACCCGTCATTCCCGCGAAGGCGGGAATCCAGAGCTTCCGCCTTCAATTCGCCCCGTCGGCGCGCTGCGCTGGGTCCCCGCCTCCGCGGGGACGACGGGGTCAGCGCCTAATCCTGCGCCGCCTGCTTCCAGGCCGCGGCCGCCGCTTCCTCGTCCCCGCGCTCCTCCGCCAGCTGCGCCAGCGCCCGCGACGCGTTGCGGTGCAGCTGGGCGTCCTGCAGCGCCAGCACGGCCTGCCGCAGCAGCTGCTGGGCCTTGCCCCACAGCTGGCGCTTCATGCACGCCATGCCCGCCAGGTACTGCAGCGTGGCGTCGCGCGGGTTGGCGCGCTGGGCGGCCTCGATGCGCGCCAGCCAGGCGCCGTCGATCGTGTCCAGCCCTTCCTCCAGCGCGCACACCAGCTTGACCTTGAGCGAATCGGGCAGCTGGTGCTGGCGCTCCCACACCGGCAGCAGCCAGTCGCGCGCCAGGTGCGACTCGCCGCCCAGGCGGATCAGCCGCTGGGCGGCGTGGATCGCCAGCTCCGGCATGTGGCGCTCGGTCGGCTCCAGCTCGGCCCACGCGCGCTTGAGCTGCGCGGGATCGTGCGCGCCGTTGAGCAGGTCGACCGCCAGGCCGCGCACCAGGCTCGCGGCCGCCGCCTCGGAGAACGCCCGGTGCTTGGCCAGCAGCCGCGCGGTCTCCAGCGCCTCGCGGGTGTGGCCCGCCAGCCGGGCCGCCTTGAGCTTCATGCGAAGGGCCAGCGTGCGGCGGCCGGCGCCGCTGGGCAGGTCCATCAGCCAGTTGATGGCCGACTGCGGCTCGCGGTCTTCCAGCGACCAGCGCGCGGCCCGCATCAGCGCGCCCTCGCGCGTCTCCAGGCCCTCGCGCAAGCCAGCCTGCTCCAGCGCCTTCTGCAGGTGATCCTCGCGCGCGCCGCGGTCCTGCAGCGCCTGCGAACTCTCGGCCGCCAGCAGGTGGGCCAGCGTGCGCACCTGCGCCGCGTTGCCGGGCGCGGCCCCGCTCGCGCTGAGCGAAGCCTCCTGCGTCAGCGCCGACTCGGCCGACTTGCGCGCGCGGATGAAGCGGCCGGCCAGCAGGTGCGACAGCGAGTCCAGAAGGTACGCGTGCATGCCGCGCTCCTTCTGCTGCGTGCGCCAGCGCAACGCCTGCCGCGGCAGGTCGAAGAGCGCCGACAGCGCGCGCAGCGCGGCGTACAGGAAGAAGAACGCCGCCAGCAGCAGCAGCAGCACCAGGTTGAGCGACAGGTCGATGCGGTACGGCGGCCAGAACAGCGTGACCGTGCCCTGGTTGTTGCCCGCGAACAGCGCGCCGGCGACGGCGATGCCGAACAGGGCCAGGAGCCAGAGGGCGGCGCGCATCGGCTACCGGCCCGCCGCGGCGGTGGCCAGCGTGGCCAGCGTCTCGTCGATTCGGGGCACGTCCACCACCTGCAGCTGCGCCTGCATCTGCTGCAGCGACGCGGCCAGCGCCTGGCTGCGCCGCGCGGACGGATCGAAGTACTTGTTCAGCGCCGCCTGCGCCGCCACCACGTCGGCGCGGGCCGCCTCGATCTGGCGCGAGATCAGCGCCAGCCGTGCGTTCATCAGCTTGAGCTTGAGGTTCTCGCGCAGGAAGAAGCCCTGCTCGGGCGCGAGCAGCGCCGCCTCCGGCTGCTCGACGCGGCTGACGCGCACCAGCGAGCGCGCTTCCTCGCGCACGGCCACCAGCAGTTGCTGCCACCAGCGGGCCGAGGTCGGGGAGGCGGGCGGCTCCGCCTTGGGCGCCGTGCGCGAGGCGCCGGGGCCCACCGAGTTGGCCAGGGGCAGGTCGTCGATCTGGCGCGCGGCCTCGTCCAGCCGCAGGAGGATGCCGGGCACGTCGGCGACGGCCGCCGACTTGATGCGGTCGATGTCGCGCGTGATCGCGGTGCGGATTCGCGCCAGGCGCGGCTCGCCGGCGCGCGCCAGGCGCTGGTCGGCGGTGCGCAGCGCGGCCAGCAGCGGCTCGGCGCTCAGCGTCAGCTGGGCCTGCTGCTGGGCCAGGCGCAGGCCGGATTCGATGTCCACCACCAGGTTCTCGTCGCGCGAGCGCGAGAGGCTCTGCATCAGCTCCTCGAGCTGGGTGCGCTGCAGCGCCACCTCGTTCAGGCGCGTGTCCTGCACCGCCTGGCGGGCGGCGATGTCGCGCGCCAGGTCTTGCGCCTGCCGCGCCAGCGCGCGGGCCTCGACCGCGTTGCTGCCGGCGTCGGCGCTCTGGCGCGCCAGCTGCTCCTGGATGGTGGAGAGCTTCTGCCAGAGCAGCACGCTGGAGCCGAGCGCGAGCACGGCCACGCCCAGCAGCACGCCGAACGCCAGCCGGCGCAGCCGGGGGCTGCCGCCGTCGGCGCTGGCCGCGGCGGGCAGGGGATCCAGGGCGGGGACGGTCGGTGCGGCGGGGGACTCGCGTTCGGTCTCGGCACTCATCCGAAAGATTCTAGGGTGGCGACCACGGCCGCCTCGGCCGGTCGTGACAGGCAAACAACACCGAAACCGGCGTCCCGCGCGGCCCGCGCGATGCGCTCGTGGGTGGCGATGGCGCGGGCCCGCGACCAGGGGCGATCGGGCAGCAACTCGCCCAGGTTGGCGATGGCTTCGGAGCTGCTGAACAGCCAGGCCGAACCATCGTCCGCCGCCGCCGATGCGGCCGCCCGCTCCACCTCGCCCCACACAGGCGCGTGCCGGCTGTACGAGGCCACCGTGTCGACCGCCGCGCCGGCGGCCTGCAGCCGCGAGGCCAGCCAGTCGCGGCCGGCCGGCTGCCCGTCGGCGCCCGCGCCGCGCACCAGCAGCACGCGCGCGCCGGGCCGGGCCTGCGCCGCCACGCGCGCCCACAGGGCTTCGGAATCAAACTGCGCGGCGTCGGCCGGCGGTGCGTCGATCCGGTCGGCCGGGACGCCCGCGGCGAGCAACGCCTGCGCGGTGCCGGGACCGGTGCACCAGGCCCGCGTTCCGGCCGGCCAGGCCGCCGAGTGCATCGCGTCGCGAAAGAACCCCTGCACCGCGCTGCCGCTGACGAACATGGCGGCGTCGAAATCCGACAGCCCCTGCGCGGCGCGCCGCAGCGCCTGCAGGTCGGGCGCGGGGCCGATGTCGATGAGCGGGAGCAGCACGACCTCATGGCCGTGCGCCTGCAGGGCCTGCGCCCAGCGCCCGGCCTCGTGCCGGGGGCGGGTCAGCACCACGCGCACCGCGCGCCCTTCAGTGCGCGCCGCCGGCGCGCAGGCGGGCCGCCGCGGCGGTGCCGAGCGCGCCCGCTTCCTCCAGGCTGCCCACGGTCCCGCTCACCTGGGCCCGCACGAGCTGGCCCGGCTGGTCCGGATCGCCCCAGGCGGCGTGCAGCTGCAGCACCTCGCCCTGCAGCGTGGCGTGCGCGGCCAGCGGCATCGAGCAGCTGCCGCCCAGCGCGCGGCTCACGGCGCGCTCGGCCGCGACCGCCATCCAGGTGGTCTGGTGCACCAGCGGGGCGAGCGCCTGCACCACGTCGGGCCGGCCGGCCCGCACCTCGATGCCGAGCGCGCCCTGCCCGGCCGCGGGCAGCATCTGGACGGGTTCGAACACGCGACGGATGCGCTGCTCCAGGCCCAGGCGCTTGAGCCCGGCGGCGGCCAGCACGATGGCGTCGTAGCCGCCCTCGTCGAGCTTGCGCAGGCGCGTGTCGAGGTTGCCGCGCAGCGGTTCGATCCGCAGGTCGGGGCGCAGCGAACGCAGCAGGACCACCCGGCGCAGGCTGGACGTGCCCACCACGGCGTTGGGCGGCAGCGCTTCCACGCTGTCGAATTTCGGCGAGACGAAGGCGTCGCGCGGGTCCTCGCGCTCCATCACGCAGGCCAGCTCGAAGCCCGGCGGCAGGTCCATGGGCACGTCCTTGAGCGAGTGCACGGCCAGGTCGGCGCGGCCTTCCTCGAGGGCGTTCTCCAGTTCCTTGACGAACAGGCCCTTGCCGCCGACCTTGCTGAGGCTGCGGTCCAGGATCTGGTCGCCCTTGGTGGTCATGCCCAGCAGCGAAACCTGGTGGCCGTGCTGCTCGAGCAGCGCCTTGACGTGCTCGGCCTGCCAGAGCGCAAGCCGGCTCTCACGGGTGGCGATGGTGAAGCGGCTCACGAACGTAACCTGTATGTCATCCTGCGGAAGGGGTGGATGCTAGCATCCGCGCTGCCCAAATTTTCAGCAGCGCGGAGATCACCATGGCCCCATCGACGCCCGCCACGCCGGCCCGGCGCGCACGCGACAACGAGCGTCCCCTGGTGGAGGACATCCGGCTGCTGGGGCGCATCCTCGGCGACGTGATCCGCGAGCAGGAGGGCGTGGCCGCCTTCGATCTGGTCGAGCGCATCCGCAAGCTGTCGGTGGCTTTCCGCCGCGACGCCGACCACGAGGCCGACCAGGCGCTCAAGTCGCTGCTCAAGACGCTCAGCGGCGACCAGGCCGTCAGCGTGATCCGCGCCTTCACCTACTTCAGCCACCTGGCCAACCTGGCCGAGGACCGGCACCACATCCGCCGCCGCGCGGTGCACGAGCGCGCCGGCGACACCCAGGAGGGCAGCATCGAGGTGGCGCTGGCCCGCCTGCGCTGGGCCGGCATCGCGCCGCGCGCCATCTCGCAGATGCTGGCGGGCAGCTACGTGTCGCCGGTGCTGACGGCGCACCCGACCGAGGTGCAGCGCAAGAGCATCCTGGACGCCGAGCGCGAGATCGCGCAGCTCCTGGCCGAGCGCGACGAGATCAAGTCGCGCGCGCAGCCCAAGGACGCGCTCGCTCCGCGCGAGCTGGCGGCCAACGACGCGCAGATCCGCGCCCGCGTGATGCAGCTGTGGCAGACGCGCCTGCTGCGCTTTTCCAAGCTGACGGTGACCGACGAGATCGAGAACGCGCTGTCCTACTACGAGGCGACGTTCCTGCGCGAGATCCCGCGCATCTACGCCGACCTCGAACGCGAGCTGGGCTCGCAGCCGGTGGCCAGCTTCCTGCGCATGGGCATGTGGATCGGCGGCGACCGCGACGGCAACCCGAACGTGAGCGCGCAGACGCTGGAGCAGGCGCTGCGCCGCCAGTGCGAGGTGGCGCTGCGCCACTACCTGACCGAGGTGCACTTCCTCGGGCGCGAGCTGTCGATCTCCGCGATGCTGGTGGACGTGACGCCGGAGATGCGCGCGCTGGCCGAGAGTTCGCCCGACCACAACGAGCACCGCGAGGACGAACCCTACCGGCGCGCACTGGCCGCGATGTACTCGCGCCTGGCCGCCACGCTCAAGGCGCTCACCGGCGGCGACGCGGCGCGTCACCTGCTGCCCCCGCAGAACCCCTACCGGAAGGCGGAGGAGTTCCACGCCGACCTGTGCACCATCCGCGCCGCGCTGCGGGCCGGCCATTCGGGCGCGCTGGTGGCGCACCGGCTGCAGCCCCTCATCCGGGCGGTCGAGGTGTTCGGCTTCCACCTGGCCACCATGGACCTGCGCCAGAGTTCCGACCAGCACGAGGCGGTGGTCGCCGAGCTGCTGTCGGTGGCGCGGATCGAGCGCGACTACGCCAAGCTGCCCGAGGCCGCCCGGCGCGAACTCCTGATGCGGCTGCTGTGCGACGCGCGGCCGCTGCGGGTGATGGGCGGCGCCTACTCCGAGCACGCGCAGGGCGAGCTGGCCATCTTCGAGGCGGCGCTGCGCATGCGCGCCGTGTACGGCCGCGACGCCATCCGCCACTACATCATCAGCCACACCGAAGCGGTCAGCGACCTGCTGGAGGTGCTGCTGCTGCAGAAGGAGGTGGGCCTGCTGCGCGGCACGCTGGACGACGCGGCCCTCGCCGACCTGATCGTGGTGCCGCTGTTCGAGACCATCGAGGACCTGCGCCAGGCCGCGCCCATCCTGCGCGAGTTCTACGCGCTGCCGGGCGTGGCGCGCATGGTGCAGCGCTCGGGCGCCGAGCAGGATGTGATGCTGGGCTACAGCGACAGCAACAAGGACGGCGGCATCTTCACCAGCAACTGGGAGCTGTACCGCGCCGAGATCGCGCTGGTGGACCTGTTCGACGAGCTCGACGCCACCCACCGCATCCAGCTGCGCATGTTCCATGGCCGCGGCGGCACCGTCGGGCGCGGCGGCGGCCCCAGCTACCAGGCCATCCTGGCGCAGCCGCCCGGCACGGTGCGCGGGCAGATCCGCCTGACCGAACAGGGCGAGGTGATCGGCTCCAAGTACGCCAACCCCGAGATCGGGCGGCGCAACCTGGAGACGCTGGTGGCGGCCACGCTGGAGGCCACGCTGCTGCAGCCCACCAAGCCCGCGCCCAAGGCCTTCCTGGACGCGGCCGAGAAGCTGTCGGCCGCCAGCATGAAGGCCTACCGCGCGCTGGTGTACGAGACGCCCGGCTTCACCGACTACTTCTTCGGCGCCACGCCCATCCGCGAGATCGCCGAGCTGAACATCGGCTCGCGGCCGGCCTCGCGCAAGCCCAGCCAGCGCATCGAGGACCTGCGCGCCATCCCCTGGAGCTTCAGCTGGGGCCAGTGCCGGCTCACGCTGCCCGGGTGGTTCGGCTTCGGCGCCGCGGTGCAGGCCTTCCTGCACGACGACCCCCGGCTGCCGCGCAAGGAGGCGCTGGCGCTGCTGCAGAAGATGTACCGCCAGTGGCCGTTCTTCCGCGCGCTGCTGTCCAACATGGACATGGTGCTGGCCAAGAGCGACCTGGCGCTGGCCTCGCGCTATTCGGGCCTGGTGGCGGACGCGCGGCTGCGCAAGCGCATCTTCACGGCCATCGAGGCCGAGTGGCACCGCACGGTGGACGCACTGGCTCTGGTGACGGGCGAGCGCCAGCGGCTGGCCGGCAACCCCGCGCTGCAGCGGTCGATCCGCCACCGCTTCCCGTACATCGATCCGCTGCACCACCTGCAGGTGGAACTGGTGCGCCGCTACCGCGCCGGCCAGTCCGACGACCGGGTGCAGCGCGGCATCCACATCTCGATCAACGGCATCGCGGCGGGGCTGCGCAACACCGGTTGACGCCGCGCCGCGCCCTCAGCGGGCGTGGCGCTGGTACTCCTCGCGGTTGGCGGACAGCGGCACCGTGGCCCGGCGGCGCAGCCGCAGGTTTAGCATCTCCACCGCCACCGAGAAGGCCATCGCGAAGTAGACGTAGCCCTTGGGCACGTGGAACTCGAAGCCGTCGGCCACCAGCACCATGCCCACCATGATCAGGAAGGACAGGGCCAGCATCTTGATGGTCGGGTGCGCCGAGACGAACCGGCCGATCGCCCCGGCGAACAGCATCATCATCCCGACCGACAGGACCACCGCGGCGATCATCACCGCCAGCTCGTCGACCATGCCCACGGCCGTGATGATGGAGTCGAGCGAGAACACCACGTCGACCAGCATGATCTGGACGATGACGGCCCCGAAGGTCGAATGGGCCTTGGCGCTGGCGTGCTCCTCCTCGCCGGACAGCGAGGCGTGGATCTCGCCGGTGCTCTTCCAGATCAGGAACAGCCCGCCGGCGATCAGGATCAGGTCGCGGCCGGAGACCTCCTGGCCGACCAGTGGAATGGTGAACAGGGGCGCCGTCAGGCCGATGATCCAGGCCAGGACCAGCAGCAGGCCGACCCGCATGAACATGGCCATGAACAGCCCTAGCCGCCGCGCCGTCTCGCGGCGCTCCGGCGGCAGCTTGTCCACCAGGATCGAGATGAAGACGATGTTGTCGATCCCCAGCACGAGTTCCAGGGCGGTCAGGGTGAGCAACGCGATCCAGGCCTGCGGATCGGTGAGCAGTTCCATCATTTCTTCGTACCCCGCTTTCTTGGTTTCTTCGCCTTCGCCGGCGCTCAGGTCCCGAGCAGTTCACCCACCGGCTTGAGGTGGTCCACGCGGTCGCACACCGCCTTGATCACCATCATGATGGGGATGCCCAGCAGCAGGCCCCACACGCCCCACAGCCAGCCCCAGAACAGGACGCCGACGAAGACCGACACGGCGTTCATCCGGCTGGCCTTGCTCGTGAGCCAGGGCACCAGCAGGTAGCCCTCGATGGTGTTGATCAGCAGCGAGCTGCCCGCCACCAGCAGCGGCATGTCGGCCTCGCCCGTCTGCATGAAAGCCACCACGCCGGCCGCCAGGGTGACGAGGATGGACCCGATGTACGGCACGAGGTTCAGGATGCCCGCGGCCACGCCCCACACGGCCGCGTGCTTCAGGCCCAGGAAGGCGAACACCAGGCCGGTGGCCAGCCCCACGCCCACGCTGGCCAGCAGCTGCACCAGCAGGTAGCGCTGGATCTGCACGTTGATCTCGTCCAGCGCCTGCACCGTCAGCTTCTTCTCGGTCAGCCCGGGCCCGGTGATCTTCACCAGCTTGCGGCGGAAGGTGTCGCCGGACAGCAGCAGGAAGTACGTCAGGAAGGTCACCAGGACGATCTGGCCCACGAGGCTGACCAGGCCGACGGTGCCCGACCAGAGGTGGTCGCGGATGTCGAAGCGGGGCTTCTCCACCACCACCCGCTGCACGCCGCGCGGGGTGCGGGGGGCCTGGCCGTTGCTGTTCGCGGCATCGGCGGCCTTCTCCAGTTCGGCGGCGGCCTTCTGCACCGGCTCCAGCGGGGTCCTGCTGCCGCCCACGCGCTGCTGCACCTTGGCCGCCAGCCGCTGCGCGGCCAGGGGCAGCGACTCGATGAGCTCGTTGGCATCGTCCGCCAGGGACCAGAGGGCGGCTCCGCTGCCGAAGAGGATGCCCAGGATCAGCACCCCCGCACCGAGAGACCGCGGGATGCGCAGCCTCGCCATCGCCTCCACCACGGGCGAGAGCGCGTAGTAGAAGACGAAGCCGAGCATCAGCGGGATGAAGAACGCGCTGCCCCAGCGCAGCACCGCGAGGACAGCGATGGTGGCCAGGACGACCAGCGCGAGATTGCGCACGTCGGCGGTGCCGTGCAGCACCACGTGGGGCGGTGCCTTGGGGTCGATCTCCTCGCGGGACGGGACCTCGTCGAGAACCGTTTCGACCTGCTGCTCTTCGTTCATGGGGACGTTTCTCGAGTTTCGAGTCCCCCACCCCTCCTTACCGCGTCAGCGCCTCCCGCACCGCCGTGAGCTGCCGCCGCGACACGGCCAGCAGCTCATCGATGCCGTTGAGCCGCACCGCCCAGACTTCGCCCTCTTCGGGGTCGTCGTGTTTCTCCAGGGCCCTCACCGCGCGCCGCGCCACCAACGCGTTGCGGTGGATGCGCATGAACTGCGGTGCGTGGCGCTCCTCGAGATCGCTGAGCGATGCGTCAAGAATATAGCTCCTGCCTGCCGTGCGGACGGTGATGTACTTCAGTTCGGCCTTGAAATAGAGAACCTCCGACAGCGGAACGCGCTCCGTCCTACCCCGGTCCTGGATCACCAGCGTCTGCTGGGCGTCGTGGGTGGTCGCGCGGCGCGCGGCGAGGACCCGCTCGACCTTCTGCAGCGCCAGCTGCAGGCGGTCCAGCCGCACCGGCTTGGTCAGGTAGTCGACCGCCTCCAGGTCGAAGGCCGCGACGGCGTGCTCCGAATGGGCGGTGACGAACACGATGGCCGGTTCGTACGCGGTCCCGCGCAGCGCCTGCGCCAGGGCCAGCCCATCCGCGCCGGGCATGCGCACGTCCAGCAGCACCGCGTCGAAGTCGCCGCGCCGCAGCGCCTCCATCGCCTCGGTCGCGTTGGCCGCCTCGCCCGCGACCACGGCTGCCGGTGACCGGCAGTCGCCCAGCAGCGTACGCAGCCGCGAGCGCGCGAGGGATTCGTCGTCCACCACCAGGACCCGCAGGCCCTCCGTCATCGGGGAGCCCCCGCGTCGGGCGCCGAAGTGCGGGCCCTCTTGGGCAGCAGTGCGAGTCTCATCCCGGTACCTCCATCCTGACCTGGTAGATGCCGTCCTTCAGGACGGTGCGGAATTGCGCTTCCACGTCGTGCAGCAGGCGCAGGCGGTCGCGCACGTTGTCCTGCGCGACGCCGTGGCCCGGCCGGCCCTGGCCCGCCGGCACGGTGTTGGTGACCTTGATGACCACGCTGCCGGCGCGGCACTGGGTGCTGATCTTGACTTCGGCGCCGCTGGCGCTGGGCTCCACCCCGTGCTTGACCGCGTTCTCCACCAGCGGCTGCAGGAACAGGGGCGGCACCTTGGCCTTGCCGGCCTGCGGATCGATCGACCATTCGACCCGCAGGCGCTCGCCGAAGCGCACCTCCTCGATGGCCAGGTAGCGGCGCGCCAGCTTGACCTCCTCCGCGAGGGTGGTCGACTCGCCCTGCTCGGTGAGCGCGTGGCGGAACAGGTCGCTCAGGTCTTCCAGGATGGTCTCGGCGCGCGCCGGGTCCTCGCGGACCAGGGCGATGGCGCTGTTCAGGGTGTTGAACAGGAAATGCGGCTGGATTCGCGCCTGCAGCTCCGACAGGCGGGCCGCCGTCTGCGCCGGCATCCGGCCCTTCAGGCGCAGCACCAGCGCCACCATCAGGGCGGCGGCCATCAGCGCGCCCAGGAAGGCCGAGGCGACCCAGGGTACCGGGCCGGGCAGCGACACCATCGCCACCTGCCAGCAGCCGTAGAGGCCGGCCAGCGCGCCCAGAGCGATGCCGAAGACGTGCTGCACCCAGGCCGGCAGGCGCGCCAGCAGCCTTTTCAGGCTGCAGCCCACGATCAGCCAGGCCAGGGTGGCCGGGAGCGCGGCGCCGCTCAGGACGCCCAGGCGCATCAGCCAGTCCCAGGCGCCGGTGGCGCCGAACATGGCCCCCACCCCGACCACGGCCTCGACGAACAGGACCGCCCGCAGCACCACGCCGACCTGGCAGGCATCGAACAGCAGCACCTGGCGACGCGCCTTGGCCCGCCTTTGTTCGGGCAGGTCCGCGAAGGCCGATAAAATTTGGGAATCGTTCATCGTGAATGGGCAATAGTCCCAAATTATTGGTGAATCGTCGCGCAGGTCCATCCGTGCGCCCCCTCCCCACCCCCGCCCGGCCCCCTTCATGTCTCAACTCGATCACAAGTCCCAGGCCTGGTCCGCCCTTTTCTCCGAGCCCATGAGCGACCTGGTCAAGCGCTATACGGCCAGCGTCGGCTTCGACCAGCGCCTGTGGCGCGCCGACATCGAGGGCTCGCTCGCCCATGCCGCCATGCTCGCCGCGCAGGGCATCGTCTCCGCCCAGGACCTGGCGGACATCCGCCGCGGCATGGCGCAGATCCAGC
This sequence comes from Ramlibacter sp. Leaf400, assembly GCF_001424545.1. Taxonomy (GTDB): domain Bacteria; phylum Pseudomonadota; class Gammaproteobacteria; order Burkholderiales; family Burkholderiaceae_C; genus Ramlibacter. Next base: position 154,361 of record NZ_LMQL01000013.1, read on the forward strand.
AGGAGATCGAGGCCGGCGCCTTCGAATGGAAGCTGGACCTGGAGGACGTGCACCTGAACATCGAGGCGCGGCTCACCCAGCTGGTGGGCGACGCCGGCAAGCGCCTGCACACCGGGCGCAGCCGCAACGACCAGGTCGCCACCGACGTGCGCCTGTGGCTGCGCGAGGAGATCGACCTGATCGCCGGCCTGCTGGAGGAACTGCAGAAGGCGCTGCTGGCCCTGGCGGAGAAGAACGCCGAGGTGATCCTGCCCGGCTTCACCCACCTGCAGGTGGCGCAGCCCGTGAGCTTCGGCCACCACATGCTGGCGTATGTGGAGATGTTCTCGCGCGACGCCGAGCGCATGGCCGACGTGCGCAAGCGCGTCAACCGCCTGCCCCTGGGCGCCGCGGCGCTGGCCGGCACCAGCTACCCGCTGGACCGGCAGGCCGTCGCCAGGGCGCTGGCCATGGACGGCGTGTGCGAGAACTCGCTGGACGCGGTGAGCGACCGCGACTTCGCCATCGAGTTCACCGCCGCCGCCACCCTGGCCATGGTGCACATCAGCCGGCTGTCCGAGGAGCTGGTGCTGTGGATGAGCCAGAACTTCAGCTTCATCCGCATCGCCGACCGCTTCACCACCGGCTCGTCGATCATGCCGCAGAAGAAGAATCCGGACGTGCCCGAACTCGCGCGCGGCAAGACCGGGCGCGTGGCCGGCCACCTGGTGGCGCTGATCACGCTGATGAAGGGCCAGCCCCTGGCCTACAACAAGGACAACCAGGAAGACAAGGAGCCCCTGTTCGACACCGTCGACACGCTCAAGGACACGCTGCGCATCTTCGTGGAGATGATGGGTGGCATCACGGTGAACCCGCAGGCGATGGAGCAGGCCGCCCGCAAGGGGTTCGCCACCGCCACCGACCTGGCCGACTACCTGGTGAAGAAAGGCCTGCCCTTCCGCGACGCCCATGAGATCGTGGCCCACGCGGTCAAGGCGGCGCAGCAGCAGGGCGTCGACGTCTCGGAGCTCCCCCTGGCCACGCTGCAGGGCTTCCATTCCTCCATCGAGGCGGACGTGTTCGACGTGCTGTCGCTGCGCGGCTCGCTGGACGCGCGCAAGGTCCAGGGCGGCACGGCGCCGGTGCAGGTGCGGGCGCAGATCGCGCGGCACCGGCAGCGGCTGGGCTGACGGACCCGGCAAAAAAAAGCCCGCCAGTCGCGGGCTTCTGTTTTTCAGCGCTAGAAACGCAGGTTTTGTCCGACCTGCGCGGCGCAGGCCGATCGACCAGAAATCACCTGAGCACGATGTTGTAGATGGGCTCGGCAGCCGCGCTCAATCTGCACGCAGTCAGCAATCCTTCGCTCGTTCGCGTGCAATGGGTGACGCCGCCAGCGCTGCTGGTAACGTAGACGCTAGATCCACGTACTGCAATCTGGGTGGGAGAACTGAATCGGTCCGCAGCAGCATCCATGCAATCCGCGAGCGAGCCGTCGGTATCCATGGTGCAGCGCTGGATGTTGTTGTTCGACCAGTTGGCGATGTACATGTGTTTGCCTGTAATCGCAAAACCAAAGGGAGTGGAAAGCCCGCTGGCGCCGGCGCTGGTACAGCCTGAGAAGCCCCCATCAGTGCCAACCAGGCACTTCGAAACCTGCTCCTCGTCGAGGTGCAGGATGTAGGCCGTCGAGTCCACCACCCGGATATCTTCAGCCGCCAGTCCAAAAGAATCCGGAAGGCCCGCACTGGAGCACGCATCCAGTGCGCCATCGTCACGGATGTGGCACTTGCGAACGCGGGGAGACGACGAGTCGCCGATGTAGAGGGTCGACCCGTGCGCAGTGAGCCCTTCAGGGTCCTCGAGGCCATTGAGACCCGTGTCGCCACATCCGGACAACATTCCGCTCGGGCCGATGCTGCAGTGGATGATCGCGGGCGTGCTGGCGAAGTTGGCTATGTAGGCATGTGAACCTGCCACTGCCATCGCACCCATGGCGTCAAATCCGGCAATCCCGGCATCTGTGCAAGTGGAAAGCACGCCATCGCTTCCGATCTGGCACAGATCGATCCGGCTACTGAGGACAAGGTACGCGGTGGTTGCAGGTGGCGGCGGAGGAGCGGGAGGGGGTTCGATGGGCGGTGGAGCGGCGGCAGGCTCTTCGCCGCCTCCGCCGCCACACGCCGCGATAGCGACGCAGAGGAAGGTGCAGACCAGCGCTGCCAGGCGCACTCGATGGTTTCTGTTCATGTCAATGGTTCCGGATGAGGACTGCCCCAACGTGGGGCGCACGATGATTCGGCGCGGGCAGCAGCGGTGTCAGTGCCTAAGGTCGGCCAAACACTCCTGCGCCCCGTCGCCTGCGCCGCATTGCCTTCAGCCGTGATCCAGCTCAAGCGCGTGCGCCGGCCCGCGATGCGAACGCGGCGCTGACAAAAATTTCGCAGCTATCCAAGAACTTTCACGGCACCCGGTATCCCTCGACTTAGGATTCGGCCTGCCGAGGAGAACGACACATGCCCCCCGTGATCACCAACATCGAAGACCTGCGCGTGCTCGCGCAACGCCGCGTGCCGCGCATGTTCTACGACTACGCGGACTCCGGTTCCTGGACCGAGAGCACCTACCGCGCCAACGAGGACGACTTCAACCGCATCCTGTTCCGCCAGCGGGTGGCGGTGAACATGGAAGGCCGCAGCACGCGCACCACCATGGTCGGCCAGCCGGTGGCCATGCCGGTGGCGATCGCGCCCACCGGGCTGACGGGCATGCAGCACGCCGACGGCGAGATCCTGGCGGCGCGCGCGGCCAGGAAGTTCGGCATCCCGTTCACGCTGTCGACCATGAGCATCTGCTCGATCGAGGACGTGGCCAAGGAGACGGACAACCATCCGTTCTGGTTCCAGCTGTACGTGATGCGCGACCGCGACTTCATCGAGCGGCTGATCGACCGGGCCAAGGCCGCGAACTGCTCCGCGCTGGTCCTCACGCTGGACCTGCAGATCATCGGCCAGCGCCACAAGGACCTGAAGAACGGCCTGTCGGCGCCCCCGAAGCTCACCCTGCCCAACCTGATCAACATGGCCACCAAGCCGCGCTGGTGCATGGGCATGCTGGGCACGCAGCGCCGGCAGTTCGGCAACATCGTCGGCCACGTCAAGGGCGTCGAGAACATGGGCTCGCTGTCCGAGTGGACGGCCAAGCAGTTCGACCCGCGCCTGTCCTGGGCCGACGTCGAATGGATCAAGAAGCGCTGGGGCGGCAAGCTGATCCTCAAGGGCGTCCAGGACATCGAGGACGCGCGGCTGGCGGTGGACTCCGGCGCCGACGCGCTGATCGTGTCCAACCACGGCGGCCGCCAGCTCGATGGCGCGCCCTCCTCCATCTCCGCCCTGCCGGAGATCGCGCAGGAGGTGGGCCGCCGCATCGAGGTGCACATGGACGGCGGCATCCGCTCCGGCCAGCACGTGCTCAAGGCGGTGGCGCTGGGCGCCAAGGGCACCTACATCGGCCGCGCCATGCTGTACGGCCTGGGCGCCATGGGCGAGGCGGGCGTGACGCGGGCGCTGGAGATCATCCGCAACGAGCTGGACCTGTCGATGGCCTTCTGCGGACGCACCGACATCAACAGCGTCGACAAGGGCATCCTGCTGCCGGGCAGCTACCCCACCGGCCGCGCCGCGGGGATGTGAACATGCCGGCCGCCCGGGGTCTCGACGTGATCGCCGCCGAACTGCAGGCGGCCCAGGACCAGGCGCGCCAGCTCGCGCCGGTGACGGCCCGCGAGCCCGGCTTCGGCCTCGAGGAAGGCTACGCGGTCGCGGCCCGCGTGCACCGGGCGCGCGTTGCGGCCGGCGCCGTGCCGCGCGGCCGCAAGATCGGCTTCACCAACGCCAACATCTGGCCCGAGTACGAGGTGCACCACCCGATCTGGGGCTGGGTGTACGAGCACACGCTCATCCGCGGCGATGCGGCGCCCGTGGACGTGAGCCTGCGCGGCCTGGCCGAGCCCCGGATCGAGCCGGAGATCGCCTTCGGCCTGGGTGCCACACCACCCGCCGGCGCCGACGTGGCCGCGCTGCTGGCCTGCATCGAGTGGGTGGCGCCGGCCTTCGAGATCGTGCAGTCGCACTTCCCCGGCTGGAAGTTCCAGGCCGCCGACACCATCGCCGACGGCGGCCTGCACGGGCGCCTGGTGCTCGGCAAGCCGCAGCCGCTGGCCGCGCTGGGCGACGACCCCGCCGCGCAACTGGCCGGCCTGACGGTCTCGCTGTCCCGTGATGGCCAGGAGGTGGAGGTCGGGCGCGGCAGCAACGTGCTGGGCAGCCCGCTGGCGGCGCTGGCGCACCTGGTGGCGGTGCTGGCGGGCCAGGACGAGGACGTGCAGTTGCAACCGGGCGAGGTGGTCACCACCGGCACGGTGACCGCGGCCTACCCCGTGCAGGCGGGGCAGTCGTGGCGGGCCCGGCCGGCCGGCATCGCGCTCGGCCCGGTGGAAGTCCGCTTCACGCCCTGAGCGTCGTCGTTCAGCGGGCCCGCCCGTCGAAGTGCTTGACCGGCACCTTGTCCAGGTCGATGCCTTCGATGCAGCGGATGTTGACCGCCACCGTGTCCCGGCCCTGGGGATCCTTGGCCTCGGCGAAGGGGTGGATGCCGCAGGCGGGGCAGAATCGGTGCCGGATCGCGTGCTTGTTGAACAGGTAGGTGGCCGCGTCGGCCTCCGGGGTGAGCAGGGTGAAGGCATCGCGCCCGGTGAACCACAGCAGCGAGCCCTTGCGCTGGCACATCGAACAGTTGCACGCCATGCCGCTGTCGATGTCGCCTTCGACCTCGAACGCGACCTTGCCGCAATGGCAGCTGCCCCGGTATTTCATGGCGCCTCCTTCGGAAAGCCTGGAGGGTGATTCTGCGGCGACCTGCGCGGCCATGGAGCGAAAATCCCGGACCGTGACCCCGCGCCGCCGCATCGCCCACCTGGACATGGACGCATTCTTCGCGTCCGTCGAGCTCCTGCGGTACCCGCAGCTCAAGGGCCTGCCGGTGGTGATCGGCGGTGGCCGGCGCAAGGTCGATGAAATGCTCGTGGAGCGCTACGCCGGCCGGCCGCTGTCGGAGGTGCCGCCCCAGGCCTTTCCGCTGCTGAAGGACTACGTGGGCCGCGGCGTGATCACCACCGCCACCTACCCGGCCCGCCAGTTCGGCGTGGGATCGGCCATGGGCATGATGAAGGCGGCCAAGCTGTGCCCGCAGGCCATCGTGCTGCCGGTCGATTTCGACGAGGTGCGGCGCTATTCGCGCACCTTCAAGTCGGTGATCCGCGAGATCGCGCCGCTGGTGGAGGATCGCGGCGTGGACGAGGTCTACATCGATTTCACCGAGGTGCCGGGCGGCCAGCGCGAAGGCGGCCGGGTGCTGGCCCGGCTGATCCAGAAATCGATCTTCGAGGCGACCGGCCTGACCTGTTCGATCGGCGTGGCGCCCAACAAGCTGATCGCCAAGATGGCCAGCGAGTTCGACAAGCCCAATGGCATCTCGGTGGTGTTCGAGGACGACATCCAGACCCGCATCTGGCCGCTGCCGGTGCGCAAGATCAACGGCATCGGCCCCAAGGCCGAGGCCAAGCTGCACCGGCTGCACATCCGCACCATCGGCGAGATGGCGGCGCAGGACGTGGACTGGCTGGTCGGCAACTTCGGCCGTTCCACCGGCGCCTGGATGCACGACGCCGCCTGGGGCCGTGACGACCGGCCCGTCGTCACCGAGAGCGAGCCCGTGTCCATGAGCCGCGAAACCACGTTCGACCGTGACCTGCACGCCGTGCGCGACCGCGCCGAACTCGGCGCCATCTTCACCGAGCTGTGCCAGAAGGTCGCGGCCGACCTGCAGCGCAAGGGTTACGTGGGCAAGACCATCGGCATCAAGCTGCGCTACGACGACTTCCGCATCGCCACGCGCGACCAGACCATCGAAGGGTTCACCGCCGATCCCCGGACCATCCGCCAGGTGGCCGGCCAGTGCCTCAAGCGCGTGCCGCTGAAGCAGCCGCTGCGGCTGCTGGGCGTGCGGGTGGGCAAGCTGGCGCGCGAGGGCGACGCGGCGGCTGCACCGCCGGCCGCGCCGGCCCCTGCGACGGCCCACCGCGCGGCTGAGCCGATCGCGGACCTGTTCGGCCCGGCCTGAACTTTCCCTGTCAGCAGGCTCCCGGGCCTTCCTACCGCAGTCGCGGAGCGGGGCCTACAGCCCATGCGCCCGGGGCGTCCTACGTTGGAACCATCCCCATGGTCCAGCAACCGATGCCATGAAACCCACCACACCCCGCGGCCGCCTGTCCGCCGCCCTGCTCCTGACCTTCTCCGCCGCTCTGCTGCCGATCGGCGCCGCCGTCGTCGCACCTGCCCACGCGCAGACGCGGCCCGCGGCGGCCCCCGTGATCGAAGGTCTCGAAGTCAATGCCGATGCCGGCCTCGCGCCCGGATCGACCCTGGAGTTCGTCGTGCGCGGCACGCCCAAGTCGGTCGCCCGCGTGCAGGTCACGGGCAGCACCGTCTCGCTGCCGCTGACGGAAACGGAGCCCGGCCTCTACACGGGCAGCCACACCGTGCGCAAGTCGGAAAAGGGCCTGGTTCCCACCGCGCTGATCCGCGCGCAGCTCACGCGCAGCGGCCGCACCGTGAGCAGCAACTTCAGCTTCCCGTCGTCGTTCGCCATGCTGCACGCCAACACGCCGAGGACGGCGCAGGCATCGGGACCGCGGGTCAACCACTTCGCGCTCGCGCCGGTGGAGCGCGTGGAGCCGGGCGCCGAATTGAAGTTCATGCTGGAGGGCACGCCCGGGGCGAAGGTGACGATCCAGGTGCCGGGTCTCGCGAAGCCGCTGCCGATGCAGGAGGAGCGCCCCGGCCGCTACATCGCCAACTACACGGTGCGCAAGGCCGACGCCGTGGCGGCCGGCCCGGTGGTGGCCACGCTGCGCCACGGGACGCAGACGGTGACCTCCTCGCTGCCGACGCCCCTGCCCGTCGTGGCGCGGTCGCAGGCGCCGGCGCCCGGGACCTTGCCGGCCCCGGCGCCGCTGCCGGCCCCTGCGACCTCTCCGCAGTCGCAGATGGGCACTGCGCCCGCGGGACCGCTCACGCTGCAGGTGATGGGTCCGGGCCCCAACGCCCAGATCGATTCCAGCCAGTTCGTGCTGCAGGGCCGCACCGCCCCGGGCGCGAACGTGCGGATCAAGGTGGATGCCGTCGCGCCCGCCGCGCAGGGGCGGCTGGCCGTGGCCCAGGCCGTCACCGAGCAGACGGTCCAGGCCGACGCCAACGGCAACTTCAGCCTGAATTTCGGCCCGCAGCGCTACGCGCCGGGCACCCGTTTCGAGGTGCACATGAGCGCCCGCCACGGCGCCCAGGCCACGCCCGAGCAGCGGCTCACGCTGTTCCAGCGCCAGGGCTGAAAAATCGCGGCCAGGCGCTTGACCGCGCTTGGGCTGCGACCTAAATTGACTTACGCCGAACTTACAGGGAGGCCGCCGTGCAGCTCGCCGAAATGCAACGCATCAAGCAGTGGCAGGTCGACCATCGGCGCACCCGCCCCCTGGAGTACCACCTCTGGGACGCCATGCTCACCCTGTGGCTGATGGGCTGGATGGGCTGGCTGCCGGCCTACGCTTTCGGCGGCTTGTGGATCCTGCCGCTGTGCCTGGCCGGGGTGTCCGCCCCGGGGCTGTACGTGGCGTGGCGCTCGCGCCTGCACCGGCAGCACCGGCTGCGCTGCGACTGGCTGGAGCCGCCCCGCTCACTGGCGGGCCGTCCGGACGTTCGGCGGTAGCGGCAGCGGGTGGCTGGTGCGCAAGGGGTTGATGTCCAGCCCGCCGCGCCGCGTGTAGCGCGCGTACACCGAGAGCTTGGTCGGCCGGCAGCGCTGGCGGATGTCCATGAAGATCCGCTCCACGCACTGCTCGTGGAATTCGTTGTGGTTGCGAAAGCTCACCAGGTAGCGCAGCAGGCCGCCCTGGTCGATCTGCGGCCCCGAGTAGCGGATCTGCACCGAACCCCAATCCGGCTGGCCGGTCACCAGGCAATTGCTCTTGAGCAGGTTGCTCACCAGCACCTCCTGCACGGGCTGCTCGTCGAAGGCGGCCGTGAGCAGCGAAGGCTCCGGCATGTAGTGGGTGCACTCGATGTCCAGCCGGTCGAGGTTCATGCCGTCGAGCTCGTGCACCTGCTCCTGGTCGAACAGCTCCGGGCCCAGCAGGCGCACGCCCACCGAGCCGGTGGCCCCGCTGCCGCGCCACACGGCCTCGGCCAGGTCCGTCCGCAGCCGCGCCAGCACATCGTTGGCCGAGTCGAAGCGCGTGTTGGAGAAGCTCGCGAGGTAGAGCTTGAAGGACTTGCTCTCCACGATGTTGGGCGTCTCGCACGGCACGGTCACGTGGGCGATCGCCACCACCGGCCGGCCGCGCGGCGTGAGCCAGCTCAGCTCGTAGGCCGTCCACAGGTCGGCGCCGAAGAAAGGGGGCTGGCCCGTGATGCCCAGCTCCTGGCGCTTGGCCAACCGGGGGATGGGGTAGAGCAGTTCGGGGGCGTACTGGTCGCGGTACGCGGCGGGCTTGCCCAGCAGGGAGCCGGACGGCGTGTGGTCTTGCATCAGGCGGCAGTCTGCCGCAGGTGCGGCACCAGGGCGTGCAGCAGGCGATCGACCACGCCGGGCGGCAGGTCATGCCCCATGCCGGGAAGGCCCACCAGCCGCGCACCGCGGATGCGCCGCGCGGTGTCGTGGCCGCAGGCGAAGGGCACCAGCGGATCGTCGTGGCCGTGCATCACCAGGGTGGGCGCCTGGATGCGGGGCAGCTCGTCGGCCCGGCGGACGTCGGCGGCCACCGCCGTCATCTGGCGGATCGTGCCGGTGGGGTTGAAGGCGCGTCGGGTGGCCAGGCGGATGCGCTCGCGCATCGCGGCCTCGTCGCTCGGGAAGGAGGGGCTCGCGATGATGCGCAGCAGCTTCATCGTGTGTTCGACGATGGCCTCCTCGCTGCCGGCGGCGGGGCGGCTCATCAGCGCACGCAGCACGGGCGGCCGGGGACCGGGCAGGTAGCGCGCGCCGCTGGAACTCATGATGCTGGTCAGCGACAGCACCCGCTGGGGCGCCGCCAGGGCCACGCGCTGCGCCACCATGCCGCCCATGCTGACGCCGACCAGGTGCGCGGCCTCGATGCGAAGTGCGTCCAGCACGCCGAGGGTGTCGGCCGCCATGTCGTGCAGCGTGTAGGGCGCCTGCACGCCCAGGCCGAGGCGGTGGCGCATCGAGGCCACCATGAGGTTGGGCACGCCCAGATGGGGAAAGTGCTGCGAGAGGCCGGCGTCGCGGTTGTCGAAGCGCACCACGCGCAAGCCCGCCGCCTGCAGCCCCGCCACGAAGGCGGCCGGCCAGGCGACCAGCTGCATGCCCAGGCCCATGACGAGCAACGCGACCGGGCGGCCGGGTTCGCCCGTGTCCTCGACCTCCAGGGGGATGCCGTTGGCCTGCACCCTCATGCAGGCTGTCCCTGCATTCGGGCGGCCGGGCTCACTCGAAGCGCCGCTCGCGCAGCCACTTGGTGGCGATCCACTTCTCGCCCGCCAGCACCGGCGCGCCGCCGTGCAGCGTGCGGGTGGACGGGTGCGGCCGCTCGTAGCTGAAGAACACGCCGTGCCCGCGCTTGGGGAAGACCTCCAGGTGCACGTCGGGGAAGGTGGTGCCGCCGCCCTTCTCGGGCTCGCCCAGGTACATCACCAGCGTGGCCACGCGCTGCCCGCCGCGCTTGAGGATGGTGGGCGTGCCGGGCTCCTTGGGGTCGAAGTAGTCGTAGTGCGGCTTGTATTCGGCGCCGGGACGGTAGTGGAGGATCTGCAGGCCTTCGCCGTTCTCCTCGGGCCAGTTCACCAGGCGGGCGATGCGCGACTCGATGCGGCGCACCACCTCGTGCTCGCCGCGCTGGAAGAACATGCCGCTGCTGGTGCGGTCGTCGTTCACTTCCTCGCCACCGGTCTTGGTGGCGACGGTGAGCGAACGCGCCAGGCGCGGCTTGGCCAGCGCGATCAGTGCGTCGCACTCCTCGTCGGAGAGCAGGTTGCCGAACACCACGACGCGCGGGTTGTACATGTTCTGCAGGATGTGGACCCGCCGGTCGCCCGTGTCCACGTAGAGCGGCGATTCGTCCAGCTTCGGGTCGGGCACCGGCACCGACGGGGGCAGGCCCTCGGCCGCGGCCTTGGCCTCCAGGTGGTCGCGAAGCGTGCCCTCCATCGCCTCGATGGCGACTTCCTCCTGCCAGCCGGACGCCAGCATGGACTGCAGCACCGAATCCGCGCTGTGGCCGGCCTGCGCCTGCTCCACGATCCAGCGGCGCAGTTCGGGGGTGATCTGCTGTTGCGTCTTGGTCGTCATGGCTGCATTTTCCTCCGGAAGACGAGGCGGTCGGGCTGGGAGGCCTGGGCATCGAAGCGATAGCCCTCGTGGTCGAAGCCCTCCAGCCTTCGCGGCGTGCGCACCCGCTGCTGGATGGCGTAGCGGGCCATCAGGCCACGGGCCTTCTTGGCGAAGAAGCTGATGACCTTCCAGTCGCCGCCCTTCCAGTCCTCGAACACGCATTCGACAACGCGCGCCTTGAGGGTTGCAAGGTCGACCGACCTGAAGTACTCCTGCGAGGCCAGGTTCACCACCACCGGCGTGGCGTCGGCCGCCAGCTCCTTGTTGAGGTGCTCGGCGATCTGGCCGCCCCAGAACTGGTACAGGTTGCGCGCCTCGCCCACGGGCAGCGACGTGCCCATCTCCAGGCGGTAGGGCTGCATGCGGTCGAGTGGGCGCAGCACGCCGTACAGGCCGCTGAGCATGCGCAGGTGGCGCTGCGCCCAGTCGAGGTCGGCGCGCGAGAGCGTGCGGGCCTGCAGGCCGTCGTAGACGTCGCCGTCGAAGGCCAGGATCGCCTGGCGGGAGTTGTTCTCGTCGAAGCGGTCGGACCAGGCCCGGAAGCGGCCCACGTTCAGCTCGGCCAGGGCCGGGCTGATGTCCATCAGCTCGGCCACCTGCCGGGGCGTCTGGCGGCGCAGCACCTCGATCAGGCGCGCCGACTGGGGCAGGAACTGCGGCAGCGTGTGCGGCAGCTTGCCGACGGGCGTTTCGTAGTCCAGCGTCTTGGCGGGCGACAGCAGGAAGAGCATCGGGCGCTACTTCCAGGCCCGCGCGGCCAGCCACTGCGCGGTGGCGGCGGCGAGGACCACGGCCGCGTAGGTGGCCATCTTTCCGTCGCGCCCGAACCACACCAGGCCGCCGGCCAGCGTGGCCACGGAGGCCAGGAACACCGGGATCGCCTGGCGCCAGTAGCCCGCACCGGTGCGCAACAGCAGCCGCGACACCGCAGGCAGGATCAGTGCGAGGAACACGGCCGGGGCCAGGAAAGCCGCCAGGTGCGGCAGGAAATCGAGGGGGCCCATTCGGCTAAGGTGATTGGCGCGTGCTAAGTGCTTGAGAACTCGACGGATTTTATAATTTCGACCATGGCAGTCTGGGCTTTGGGCATCAACCACACGACGGCCCCGCTCGACATGCGGGGCAAGTTCGCGTTCGCCCTGGACCAGGTCCAGCCCACGCTGCAGTCGCTGAGGCAAAGCCTCCAGGGCCGGATCGAGCGGCCGCCCGAAGCGGCCATCCTGTCCACCTGCAACCGCACCGAGATCTACTGCGCCGGCCCAGCACACGGCCTGGAGCCGACGATCGAGTGGCTGGCGCGGTCGGGCGGCGTCTCCCCGGCCCTGCTGCGCTCGCACGCCTACACCCTGCGCGACGGCCTGGCCGCCCGGCATGCCTTCCGGGTCGCCAGCGGGCTCGATTCCATGGTGCTGGGCGAAGCGCAGATCCTGGGCCAGCTCAAGGACGCCGTGCGGGCGGCCGACGAAGCCGGCGCGCTGGGCACCACGCTCAACCAGCTGTTCCAGCGCTCCTTCGCCGTCGCCAAGGAAGTGCGCAGCGCCACCGAGATCGGCGCGCATTCGATCAGCATGGCGGCCGCCGCGGTGCGGCTGGCGGGCCAGCTGTTCGAGGACCTCGGCAAGATCCGCGTGCTGTTCGTCGGCGCCGGCGAGATGATCGAGCTGGCCGCGACGCACTTCGCGGCCAAGGAGCCGGCGGCCATCGCCGTCGCCAACCGCACCCTGGAGCGCGGAGAGAAGCTCGCCGTGCGATTCGGTGGCGAGGTGATGCGGCTGGCCGACCTGCCCGAGCGGCTGCACGAGTTCGACGCCGTGATCAGCTCCACCGCCAGCCAGCTGCCCATCATCGGCCTGGGCGCGGTCGAGCGCGCCATCAAGCGGCGCCGGCACCGGCCCATGTTCATGGTCGACCTGGCCGTGCCGCGCGACATCGAGCCCGAGGTCAAGGCGCTGGAAGACGTCTACCTGTACACGGTGGACGACCTCGCCCACGTGGTGCAGACCGGCCAGGCGCAGCGGCAGGCCGCCGTGGCGCAGGCCGAGGCCATCATCGACGCCGGCGTGCAGAGCTTCCTGCACTGGATGGACCAGCGCGGTGCCGTGCCCCTGATCCGCCAGCTCAATGCGCAGGCCGACGAGTGGCGCGCGCTGGAGATCGCGCGGGCCCGCAAGCTGCTGGCCAAGGGCGAGGACGTCGATGCGGTGCTCGAAGCCCTGTCGCGCGGCCTCACCCAGAAGATGCTGCACGGCGCGATGGCCGAGCTGCATTCGGGCGACGCGGCCGCGCGCGAGAGAGCGGGCAGCGCCATCGAGCACTTCTTCCTGCGCAAGGAGCGTTAGCGCCGCGGCGCTTCGTGCGACCGCTCCAGCGCCGCAAGGTCGGCGCTGGCGGGCGCCCCTCCCCCACGCCGCTCGCTCCCACCCGCATTCCGTTCCCTCCATGAAACCCTTCCTCCGCCAGCAACTCGAGCGCTACCCGGTCCGCCTGCAGGAGCTGGACTTCTTCCTGCAGCAGCCGGAAGTCGCCAGCGACATGGAGCGCTTCCGCTCGCTCTCGCGCGAGCATGCCGAGGTCAGCGAAGTCGCCGGCCTCTACCAGCGCTTGCGCCAGCGCGAGGGCGACCTGGCGCAGGCGCGCGAGATGCTGGACGACGCCGACATGGCGGAGATGGCGCGCGAGGAGATCGCCGAGATCGAAGCCGAGCTGCCGGCGCTGGAAGACGAACTGCAGAAGCTGCTGCTGCCCAAGGACCCGGACGACGTGCGCAACACGTTCCTGGAAATCCGGGCCGGCACGGGCGGCGACGAATCGGCCCTTTTCGCCGGCGACCTGCTTCGCATGTACACCCGGTACGCGGAGCGCCAGGGCTGGCGCTGCGAGATCGTGAGCGAAAGCGAAGGCGAAGTGGGCGGCTTCAAGGAAGTCGTGGTGCGCATGGTCGGCGATGGCGTCTACGGCAAGCTGAAGTTCGAGTCCGGCGGCCACCGCGTGCAGCGAGTCCCCGCGACCGAGACGCAGGGGCGCATCCACACCAGCGCCTGCACGGTGGCGGCGCTGCCCGAGCCGGACGAGGCGCAGGCGGTGCAGCTCAATCCGGCGGACCTGCGCATCGACACCTACCGCGCCAGCGGGGCCGGCGGCCAGCACATCAACAAGACCGACTCGGCGGTGCGCATCACGCACATCCCCACCGGCATCGTGGCCGAGTGCCAGGACGACCGCTCTCAGCACCGCAACAAGGCCAAGGCGCTGCAGGTGCTGGCCGCGCGCATCCGCGAGAAGGAACGCAGCGAGCGTGCCGCCAGGGAAGCCGCCACCCGCAAGGGCCTGATCGGCAGCGGCGACCGCAGCGACCGCATCCGCACCTACAACTTCCCGCAGGGCCGGGTGACGGACCACCGCATCAACCTCACGCTCTACAAGCTTGCGTTCGTCATGGAAGGCGACCTCGACGAGCTGGTCGACGGCCTGCTGCTGGCCCGAAAGGCGGAGCAGCTGGAGGAGCTGGAGATCGGTCTGGGCGCGGGCACGACATGACGCCGGCGCAGGCGTTGCAGCAGGCCGCCGCCGCGGGCGTCGCGCGGCTCGATGCGCAGTTGCTGCTGCTGCATGCACTCGGCCGGCCGGCGACGGACCGTGCCTGGTTGGTGGCGCATGACGACGAGGCGATCGCGGCGGACGCTGCGCAGGCATTCCAGGGCTTCCTCGTGCGCCGCGCCGCGGGCGAGCCGCTGGCCTATCTGGTGGGCTACAAGGAATTCTTCGGCCTGGACCTGCAGGTGGATGCGCGCGTGCTGGTGCCGCGGCCGGACACCGAGACGCTGGTCGAATGGGCGCTGGAGGTGCTGACCGGGCGGGCCGCGCCGCGCGTGGTCGATCTCGGCACCGGCAGCGGCGCGATCGCGCTGGCCATCGCCTGCCGGCGGCGCGATGCCGAGGTCGAGGCCGTCGATGCGAGCGCGGGCGCCTTGGCCGTCGCGACGCAGAACGCGCGGCGACTCGACCTGCCGGTGCACTTCGTCCAGGCCCGCTGGCTGGCGCAGGCGCGCGGTCCCTACGACCTGGTCGTCTCCAATCCGCCCTACGTGGCCGCCGGCGACGAGCACCTGCAGGCGTTGCGCCACGAGCCGCGCGAAGCCCTGGTCGCCGGCGCCGACGGCCTCGACGACGTGCGCGAGATCGTCCACCAGGCGCCCGCGGTGCTGGCCTCCGGCGGCTGGCTGCTGCTGGAACACGGCTGGGACCAGGCGGCGGCGGTGCGCGGACTGCTGCAGGCGGCCGGCTTCGCCGACGTGGGCTCCCGCCGGGACCTGGCGGGCATCGAGCGCTGCACCGGCGGCCGCCGGCTCGAACAGGGATAATCCGTACAAACGAGTCGGGCCCCGGCCCACCCTTGCATCCAGGAGATTTCCCATGAGCGACGTCCAGCAACGCATCGACCAGCTGGTCAAGAACAACGACGTGCTGCTCTTCATGAAGGGCAACGCCAGCTTTCCGATGTGCGGCTTCTCAGGCCGTGCCATCCAGATCCTGAAGGCCTGCGGCGTCGACTCCAAGGCGCTCACCACGGTGAACGTGCTGGAGGACGACGAGATCCGCCAGGCCATCAAGGACTACAGCAATTGGCCGACCATCCCGCAGCTCTACGTGCGCGGCGAGTTCATCGGCGGCTCGGACATCATGATGGAGATGTACCAGAGCGGCGAGCTGCAGCAGGTGCTGGGCGCCACCGCCCCGCGCGGCTGAGCGCGCGCTTCGGCATCAGCAGCCGCACGGCCCGGCTGCCAGACACAGCGGCAATTTGCTGACACCAGGGCGCGGTCGCGTCCCGATCGGTTGCGCACTGGCACGCCTTATGCTGGAATGAACCCAGCAGTCGTGAAGGAGTGCTTGCATGGACAGCCGCAGTCTGGTGCCCCATCAACCGTCTTCGTTCAAGCTACCCATCGCCCACGTGCGGAACGTCTTCCGTCCGCATGACGTCGAGCGCAAGCTCGCCAAGCTGCCCAACAAGGAGCACGAGAACCTGCGCACCACTTACGAGCGCATGCTCGAGCGCGGGCCCGAACGCTTCCAGGTCAAGCCCAGCGGCGTTCCCGACATGTCGGCGCTCTACGAGCAGCTGCCCAACTTCACCGATGCGCTGGACGACGTGAAGCGCCACGTCGCCCTCTCGCAGGACAGCCGCGATGGCCTGGAGGTCACACCCATGCTGCTGCTCGGCCCGCCGGGCATCGGCAAGACCCATTTCGCGCGCAAGCTGGCCGACCTGCTGGGCACCGGCATGAACCTGGTGCCCATGAGCTCGATGACGGCCGGCTGGCTGCTGTCGGGTGCTTCGTCGCAGTGGAAGGGCGCCAAGCCGGGCAAGGTGTTCGAGGCCCTCGTCGATGGCCAGTACGCCAATCCGGTGCTGGTGGTCGACGAGATCGACAAGGCATCGGCCGATGCGCAGTACGACCCGCTCGGCGCGCTCTACGGCCTGCTGGAGCACGACACCGCGCAGTGCTTCATCGACGAGTTCGCCGAGATCGCCATCGACGCCAGCCAGGTGATCTGGATCATGACCGCCAACGACGAGCGCTGCATTCCCGAGCCCATCCTCAACCGCATGAACGTGTTCGAGATCGAGGCACCGTCGCCGGAGGCCGCGCGGCAGATCGCGCGCAACCTGTACCTGTCGATCCGCGGCGAACACGGGTGGGGCGCCCGCTTCGAGCCCGAGCCTTCGGATGCCCTGCTCGATCAGCTGTCGGAACTGGCGCCTCGCGAGATGCGCCGCGCGCTGATGACGGGGTTCGGCAACGCGCGCCTCGATTCGCGCGGCGAGATCGCGGCGGAGGACCTGCCCAAGCCGGGTTCGAGCAAGGGCAGGATCGGCTTCGTGCAGTAGGCGGTCAGCCGCCCGCGCGCAGCGCGGGATCGGCGCCCTTGGGGGGCGTCGAGTCCACGAACTGCCACTGCCTGCCGGCGGCGAACACGGCGTCCGGGTACTGCGGCTTGCCGCGGCTGCCGTTGTAGCGGCCCAGCGCCATGAACAGGTTGCCGCGCTCGCGGTCGATGTAGTGCCGCAGGATCACGCAGCCGAAGCGCAGGTTGGTCTGCATGTGGAACAGCTTGCCGGGGTCGCCGTCGCCGATCAGCCGGCTCCAGAAAGGCATCACCTGCATGTAGCCGCGCGCGCCGACCCGGCTGACCGCGAACTTGCGGAAGGCGCTTTCCACCTGGATCAGGCCGAGCACCAGGCCGGGATCGAGCCCCGCGCGCTTGGCTTCATACCAGACCGTCTGCAGGAATTCCTTGCGCTCCTGCCAGTCCACCTTGCGGCGGGTCAGGCGCGGGCTCATGGCCCCGAGCCAGCGCAGGTAGGACAGGCGCGATTCGGTGTCGGGAAACTCGGGGACGGGTGGCGCCGAATTGGCCACCGCCGAACTGAGGGCGGTGCGGACCGAGTCGGCCAGCGGCTCCTCGATCTGGCCGCCGGCGCGGGCCTGTGTCGCGGCGAACGGCCCCGCCGCCAGCAATGCCAGCGCCGCGCGCCGCGCGATCACGCCTGCAGCCGGCCGCGCAGGAAGGCCATGACCTCGCCCGCCGGCACCTTGGTGGCGGCCGCGTCGCGCCGGTGCTGGTACTCCAACTGGCCTTCCTTGAGGCCGCGGTCCGAGATCACCACGCGGTGCGGGACGCCGATCAATTCCCAGTCGGCGAACATCGCGCCGGGGCGCTCGCCCCGGTCGTCGAGCATCACGTCCACGCCCGCCGCGGCGAGCTCGTCGTGCAGCTTCTCGGCGGCGACACGCACTTCCGCGCTGCGGTCCATGCCGATCGGGCAGACCACCACCCGGAACGGCGCGATGGCGTCCGGCCAGATGATCCCGCGCGCATCGTGGTTCTGTTCGATGGCCGCCGCCGGCAGGCGCGTGATGCCGATGCCGTAGCAGCCCATCTCCACCAGCTGCGGCTTGCCGTTCTCGTCGAGGAAGCTGGCTTCCATCGGCGCGCTGTACTTGGTGCCCAGGTAGAAGACGTGGCCCACCTCGATGCCGCGCTCGATGGCCAGGCGGCCCTTGCCGTCGGGCGACAGGTCGCCTTCGACCACGTTGCGCAGGTCGGCCACCGCATCGGGCTCGGGCAGGTCGCGACCCCAGTTCACGCCGGTGAGGTGGTAGCCCTCGGCGTTGGCGCCGCAGACCCAGTCGCCCATCACCGCCACTTCGCGGTCGGCGACGATGCGCACCGGCTCCCGCAGGCCGATGGGGCCCAGGTAGCCGGGGGGCGTGCCGAAGTGCTCGACGATCTCGGCGCCGGTGGCGAATCGGAAGCCCGCGTCCAGGCCGGGCACCTTGGCGACCTTGATCTCGTTCATGTCGTGGTCGCCGCGCAGCAGCAGCAGCCAAAGCTGCGAGCCGGCCGGCGCACCGTCCGCGCCGACGCGGTCGGTGGCCAGCACCAGCGACTTCACCGTGTTCTGCAGCGGGATGCTCAGGAACTGCGCGACGTCGGCGCAGGTGCTCTTGCCCGGCGTCGGCGTCTTCTCCATGCGATGGGCGGGCGCGGGGCGCGGACCCGAAGGCGCCAGCGCCTCGGCCTTCTCCATGTTGGCGGCGTACTCGCTGTCCGGGCAGTACACGACCGCATCCTCGCCGGTGGCGGCGATCACCTGGAACTCTTCGGAGAGGTCGCCGCCGATGGCGCCGCTGTCGGCGGCCACGGCGCGGTACCGCAGGCCGAAGCGGTCGAAGATGGCGCGGTAGGCGCGAGCCATGGCCTGGTAGCTGGCCTTGGCGCTGGTGGCGTCGCGGTCGAAGCTGTACGCGTCCTTCATGATGAACTCGCGGCTGCGCATGACACCGAAGCGCGGCCGACGCTCGTCACGGAACTTGGTCTGGATGTGGTACAGGTTTTTGGGCAACTGCTTGTAGCTGCGCAGCTCCTGCCGCGCGACGTCGGTCACCACTTCCTCGCTGGTCGGCTGGATGATGAAGTCGCGCTCGTGGCGGTCCTTCACCCGCATCAGTTCGGGGCCCATCTTGGACCAGCGTCCGGTCTCCTGCCAGAACTCCGCGGGCTGCACCACCGGCATCAACAATTCGACTGCGCCCGCGCGGTTCATCTCCTCGCGCACGATGCCTTCGATCTTGCGGACCACGCGCAGGCCCATGGGCATCCAGGTGTAGATGCCGGCGCCCAGCTTCTTGACCATCCCGGCCCGCATCATCAGCTGGTGGCTCACCACCTCGGCGTCGGCGGGTGCTTCCTTGAGCGTGGAAATGAGGAACTGGGAGGCTTTCATTCGGAAACGAGGGAGGGCGCGGGAGACGGCTGAGCTCTTGGCGCACGCGCAGGGCGGCGTGCATAATGGACTCAGTTCAAAAGTTTGGGGTTTGATTATGCTTGACCGGGACGGCTTCAGGCCCAACGTCGGCATCATCCTGCTCAACCAGAAAAACCAGGTGTTCTGGGGCAAGCGAATCCGCACCCACAGCTGGCAGTTTCCGCAAGGCGGGATCGATCGCGGAGAAACGCCCGAACAGGCGATGTTCCGCGAGTTGCACGAAGAAGTCGGGCTCATGCCCGAACACGTTCGGATCATCGCCCGCACGCGCGACTGGTTGCGCTACGAAGTGCCGGACCGCTACATCCGGCGCGATGCACGCGGCCACTACAAGGGCCAGAAGCAGATCTGGTACCTGCTGCAACTCACCGGGCAGGACTGGAACCTGAACCTGCGCGCCACCAACCATCCCGAGTTCGACGCCTGGCGCTGGAACGACTACTGGGTCCCGCTGGACGTGGTGGTCGAATTCAAGCGCGGTGTGTACGAGATGGCGTTGACCGAGCTTGCCCGCTTCGTGCCGCGGCACGATCACCGCAACCGGTATCTGCGCGGCGGCATGCGCTCGCGCGACCAGGGGCCCCACGAGCCGCACGGCGAGCCCATGCCCGGCCCGAGTTTCGAGCTGCCGCCCGGCGCCACCTTCGAGCCCGACCCGCAGTCGGCGATCAAGAACGCGCAGGAAAGCAATCGTGCGCCCTGAAGGCGTGCGGCGAGCCGCCGCCCTCCTCGCCCTGGCGGCGTGCTGCGGGGCCGCGCACGCCCAGCTCGCGCCGGTCGACCCCGACTGGAAGGAAGTCGACGCGCCCGCGCCTCCCGCCCTGAAGACCGAGAAGCTGGTGCCGATCGACATGGGCAGCTCGGTGCTGCGCTGGGGCGTGGACCCAGCCTCCATCAGCATCGCCGGCGACGGCGTGGTGCGCTACGTGGTGGTGGCGCGGGGCGAAGGCGGCGCGGTGAATGCGATGTACGAAGGCGTGCGTTGCAACACCGCCGAAGTGAAGGTGTACGCCCGCCATGCAGGCGACAAGTGGGTGGCGGTGCGTGACGCCGACTGGAAGCCGCTGCGCGGCAGCGCCGCCACGCTGCACAGCCTGGCCATCGCGCGCAATGGCGCCTGCATGGGCCATGGTGTCAACCGCTCGCCCAGCCAGATCGCGCGCGATCTGGGCAACACCAGCGAACACAGGTTCCGTCCCGAGGTGCGCTGACCCCGCCCTTGGTCCTAGCGAGTGAGGACGAGGTTGGTGCGGTGGATCATTTCGGGCTCGGCCGCGTAGCCAAGCAGCTTCTCGATCTCGCCGGAAGGCTTCCTGCACAGAAGCCGCGCCTCGGCGCTCGCATAGTTGGCCAGGCCGCGCGCGACTTCGCCGCCGGCCGCGTCGCGCACCGCGATCACGTCGCCGCGCGAGAACTCGCCCTCCACCGCCGTCATGCCGATCGGCAGCAGGCTCTTGCCTTCGCGAACCAGCTTGGCCACGGCGCCGTCGTCCACCAGCACCGCACCGCGCAGCTGAAGGTGGTCGGCCATCCATCGCTTGCGAGCCTGGCTTTTCTGCGTAGGGGCGACGAGCAGCGTGCCCACCGGCTCGCCCCGGGCCAGCCGCAGCAGCGCGTCGCTCTCGCGGCCCCAGGCGATGACCGTCGAGGCGCCCGACCGGGCCGCGCGCTTGGCCGCCAGGATCTTGGTGATCATCCCGCCCTTGCCGAGGCTGGAGCCAGCGCCGCCGGCCATCGCCTCGAGCGCCGGATCGCCGGCCCGGCCCACGTGCACGAAGCGCGCGGCCGGGTCCTTGCGCGGATCGGCGCTGTACAGGCCGCGCTGGTCGGTCAGGATCACCAGCACATCGGCCTCGACCAGGTTGGCCACGAGCGCGCCGAGCGTGTCGTTGTCGCCGAACTTGATCTCGTCGTTGACGACCGTGTCGTTCTCGTTGATCACCGGCAGCACGCGCAGGCCCAGCAACGTGAGCAGCGTGGAGCGGGCGTTGAGGTAGCGCTCGCGGTCCGCGAGGTCGGCGTGCGTGAGCAGCACCTGCGCCGAGCCCAGGCCGTTCTCGCGAAGCTTGGTCTCGTACATCTGGGCCAGGCCCATCTGCCCGACCGCCGCGGCCGCCTGCAGTTCGTTGATCTCGTGCGGCCGCGTGCTCCAGCCCAGGCGCTTCATGCCCTCGGCGATGGCGCCGCTGGAGACCATGATCACCTCGCGTCCTTCGCGGGCCAGCGCCGCGAGCTGGCGGCACCACTCGCCGATGGCCGTCTCGTCGAGGCCGCGGCCTTCGTTGGTGACCAGGCTGGAACCGACCTTCACCACGATGCGGCGGGCGCCGCGCAGCAGGTCCTGGTGGTCCAGGCCGACGCCCTCGATCGCGGCGGCGCTCATGCGCTGTCCTTCCCCTGCCCTTCGTCGACGGGCAGGAACCGCGGATCGACCTCGACCGGTTCGTTCTCGATGGTCTGCTGCGCCCGCACGTGCTGGTACACGGACTTCACCAGTTCCTCGCAGCCTTCGCGCGTCAGGGCCGAGATGCGGAACACCGGGCCCTTGTAGCGCATGCGCTTGACGAAGTCCTTGACGCGGGCCTCGCGCTCGTCGGCCGCGATCATGTCGATCTTGTTCAGCACCAGCCAGCGCGGTTTGTCGTACAGGGCCTCGTCGTACTTCTTCAGTTCACCGACGATGGCCTTGGCCTGCGCGACCGGGTCCACGCCCTCGTCGAAAGGCGCCAGGTCCACGAGGTGCAGCAGGAGTCGCGTGCGCTGCAGGTGGCGCAGGAACTGGTGACCCAGGCCCGCACCTTCGGCGGCGCCTTCGATGAGACCGGGCACGTCCGCGACCACGAAGCTCTGTTCCGGGCCCACGCGAACCACGCCCAGGTTGGGATGCAGCGTGGTGAACGGATAGTCGGCGATCTTGGGCCGCGCGTTGGAGATGGCCGAGATCAGCGTGGACTTGCCGGCGTTGGGCATGCCCAGGAGGCCGACGTCGGCCAGCACCTTGAGTTCCAGCTTCAGGTTCTTCTTCTCGCCGGGCCAGCCGGGCGTCTTCTGCCTGGGCGCGCGGTTGATCGAACTCTTGAAGCGCATGTTGCCGAAGCCGCCATCGCCGCCCTTGGCCAGCACGATGGTCTCGCCGGGCGTGAGCAGTTCGTACAGGACCTCGCCGGTTTCGGCGTCGCTGATGATGGTGCCCACGGGCATCTTCAGCGTGATGTCCGTGCCGGCGGCGCCGAACATGTCGGAACCCATGCCGTGCTCGCCGCGTCTGGCTTCGTGGCGGCGCGAGAACCGGTAGTCCACCAGCGTATTGAGGTTGGGATCGGCCACGGCGAACACGTGGCCGCCCCGGCCCCCATCGCCGCCGTTGGGGCCGCCGAATTCCTTGTACTTCTCGTGGCGGAACGACACGCAGCCGTTCCCGCCGTCGCCTGCGGCGACGTCGATGAAGGCTTCGTCGACGAATTTCATGATTGCAGGGTAGGAAAAACAAAGCCCCGACAAGTCGGGGCTTTGTCCTTGCCGGAAGGCCCGAGGTTAACTCAGGCCGCCGGGACGATGCTGACCGTGTGCTTGCTCAGGGCACCCTTGATGCCGAACTGGACATGGCCGTCCACGAGCGCGAACAGCGTGTGGTCCTTGCCCAGGCCGACATTGGTGCCAGGGTGGAACTTGGTGCCGCGCTGGCGCACGATGATCGAACCCGCGCTGATCAGCTCGCCGCCGAACGCCTTGACGCCCAGCATCTTGGGCTGGGAATCCCGCCCGTTGCGCGTAGAGCCGCCGCCTTTTTTCTGTGCCATTTCTGCTGCTCCTGGGTTAGAGGGCGATGGCGCCGATCTGCAGCTCGGTGAACTGCTGGCGATGCCCCTGGCGCTTCTGGTAGTGCTTGCGACGGCGCATCTTGAAGATGCGGACCTTGTCGTGCTTGCCGTGGGCCACGATCGTGGCCTTGACGGAGGCGCCGGACACCAGGGGGGTGCCGATCTTCAGGTCGCCGCCGTTTCCGACTGCCAACACCTGATCGAGCACGATTTCCTGGCCTACGTCCGCAGCAATCTGTTCTACTTTGATCTTCTCGCCGGAAGCAACGCGATACTGCTTGCCACCGGTTTTTATGACCGCGTACATGTGAGACCTCTCGAATGGGAAGTACCCCGGGACGGATTTCCCGGAGAGCCCTCGACTATAGCATAGTTTGCGGTTACTCACCAAGCAGCCCGCCCGCGCCGCCGAGGCGCCCAGGGGCGCTTCCTATAATCCGGACTCAACCGCCGGACCGCCCTTGACCTCCCCTTCCGCCAGCACCGGCCAGGTGCTCTCCCTGATCGCCGATGACATGGTCGAGGTCGACGCGGCCATCGCCCGCCGCCTCGATTCCGGCGTGCCCCTGGTGGGGCAGGTCTCCCGCTACATCATCTCCGCGGGCGGCAAGCGATTGCGGCCGGCGCTGCTGCTGCTGGTGAGCGCCGCGCTCGGATTCCGCGGCGACCAGCGCTTCAACCTCGCGGCGGTGGTGGAGTTCATCCACACGGCCACGCTGCTGCACGACGACGTGGTCGACGACTCGACGCTGCGGCGCGGGCGCGCGACCGCCAACGAGAGCTTCGGCAATCCGGCCAGCGTGCTGGTGGGCGACTTCCTGTATTCGCGCGCCTTCCAGATGATGCTGGAGGCCGACGACATGCGGGTGATGGCCATCCTGGCCGACGCCACCAACGTGATCGCCGAAGGCGAGGTGCTGCAGCTGATGAACATGCACGACGCCTCGCTCGACGAAGCGGGTTACCTGCGCGTGATCCGCTCCAAGACCGCCAAGCTGTTCGAAGCCAGTGCGCGGCTGGGCGCCGTGCTGGCCGGCTCACAGAGCGACATCGAGGAAGCCTGCGCAGGCTATGGCCGGTCGCTGGGCACCGCCTTCCAGGTGATCGACGACGTCCTCGACTACGACGGCGACGCGCACGAAATGGGCAAGAACCTCGGGGACGATCTGCGCGAGGGCAAGGCCACGCTGCCCCTGATCGCCGCCATGCAGCGAGGGACCAGCGAACAACGCGATCTGATCCGGCACGCGATCGAGCATGGCGCAGTCGAAGAACTCGATACGATCGTGGCCGTCGTGCGCGATACCGGGGCGCTGGACGTGACGCGCGCGGCCGCCGCAACGGAGGCGCAACGAGCGATCGAATGCGCGTTGCAACTGCCGCGCAATGAGTACGCCGAGGGTTTGGTACAATTGGCGGCTCAACTGCTTCAGCGTCGCAATTGATCGCAGGATCATCCCGCCGACGCTTGCACTGAAGCACCAATCGGGGTGTAGCTTAGCCTGGTAGAGCGCTACGTTCGGGACGTAGAGGCCGGAGGTTCGAATCCTCTCACCCCGACCAGTTTCCCCTTCCGACCCGTGACATCCTGCCCAGTGGGCAGGCGGCCATTCGCCGCCATACCACAGGTCAGATTTACACCGGATGGGCTTTCGGCGATGATCAGCTGGCTCTCGTCCGCCTGACCGGCGAGGGCCGATTGAACACATCACGAATGGCCGCCGCAGATCCCGCACTGTCCGACGCACAAGCGCTGGCGCTCCCGGGCCTCGCACGCGCGCTGGTCTCCGCAGGCAAGCTCGGTCAGAAGTCCGCTGAGGAGCTATGCCGCAAGGCCGCAGCCAACCGCAGCAGCTTCATCGCCGAGCTCACCGGCTCGGGCGCCGTCTCCGCGTCGGACCTGGCCCACACCATGTCGTCCGCCTTCGGCGCTCCGCTGCTGGACCTGGATGCCGTCGACGTCCAGCGGCTCCCGAAGAACCTGCTGGACACCAAGCTGTGCCAGGCCTACCGGGTGGTGGTGCTTTCCAAGCGGAACAACCGCCTGATCGTCGCCACGGCCGATCCGTCCGACCAGCAGACGGCCGACAAGATCAAGTTCGCCACCCAAATGGGCGTGGACTGGGTGATCGCCGAGTACGACAAGCTGACCAAGATGGTCGAGGCCGGCGCGGCGAGCACCGCCCAGGCGATGGAGAACATCGTCGGGGACGACTTCGAGTTCGACGAGTCGACGATGGACGACTCCGTCGTCGACGAGGACGACAAGGGCTCTGCCGGCTCCGAAGTCGACGACGCTCCGGTCGTCAAGTTCCTGCACAAGATGCTGCTCGATGCGTTCAGCGCGCGCGCGTCGGACCTGCATTTCGAGCCCTACGAGCACACCTACCGCGTGCGCTTTCGCATCGACGGCGAATTGCGCGAGATCGCGGCGCCGCCCGTGGCCATCAAGGACAAGCTGGCGTCGCGCATCAAGGTCATCTCGCGGATGGACATCTCCGAGAAGCGGGTGCCGCAGGACGGGCGCATGAAGCTCAAGGTGGGCCCGGACCGCGTCATCGACTTCCGCGTCAGCACGCTGCCCACCCTGTTCGGCGAGAAGATCGTGATCCGTATCCTGGATCCGAGCAGCGCCAAGCTGGGCATCGAGGCGCTGGGCTACGAGACGGAGGAGAAGCAGCGGCTGCTCAATGCGGTCAGCCGCCCCTATGGCATGGTGCTGGTCACCGGCCCGACGGGCTCGGGCAAGACGGTGTCGCTCTACACCTGCCTGAACATCCTCAACAAGCCGGGAGTGAACATCTCCACGGCCGAGGATCCGTCCGAAATCAACCTGCCCGGCGTCAACCAGGTGAACGTGAACGACAAGGCCGGGCTGACCTTCGCCGCGGCGCTCAAGTCGTTCCTGCGCCAGGACCCGGACGTCATCATGGTGGGCGAAATCCGGGACCTGGAGACGGCCGACATCGCCATCAAGGCCGCCCAGACCGGCCACCTGGTGCTCTCGACGCTGCACACCAACGACGCACCGACGACGCTGACCCGGATGCGCAACATGGGCATCGCGCCGTTCAACATCGCGTCCAGCGTGATCCTGATCACCGCCCAGCGCCTGGCTCGCCGGCTGTGCGCCAACTGCAAGCAGCCTGCCGACATCCCGCACGAGACGCTGCTCGAAGCAGGTTTCACCGACGAGGAGGTCGACGGCACGTGGACCCCGTACCGCCCCGTGGGCTGCAACGCGTGCAACAACGGCTACAAGGGCCGCGTCGGCATCTACCAGGTCATGCCGATCAGCGACGAGATCCAGCGCATCATCCTGCGCGACGGAAGCTCGATGGAGATCGCGGAACAATCGAAGCGCGAGGGCGTCAAGAGCCTGCGCCAGTCGGGGCTGCACAAGGTGAAACTGGGCGTCACTTCGCTAGAGGAAGTGCTCGGCTGCACGAACGAATAAGCCAGGGAACCAGAGGAGTAGCGCATGGCGACGGCAACAGCAGGCAAGGTCACCGAATTCGTCTTCGAATGGGAGGGGCGCGACCGCAACGGCAAGTCGGTCCGCGGCGAGACACGCGCGGCCGGTGAGCACCAGGTCCAGGCGGCACTGCGGCGTCAGGGCGTCACGCCGCTGAAGGTCCGCAAGCGGCGCATGCGGTCCGGGCAGAAGATCAGGCCCAAGGACATCGCCATCTTCACCCGGCAACTGGCCACCATGATGAAAGCGGGCGTGCCGCTGCTGCAGGCGTTCGACATCGTGGGCCGCGGCAACGCCAACGCCAGCGTCGCCAAGCTGCTCAACGACATCCGCACGGATGTCGAGACGGGCACGTCGCTGTCGGCGGCCTTCCGCAAGTACCCGCTGTACTTCGACAACCTGTACTGCAACCTGGTCGAGGCCGGCGAGGCCGCCGGTATCCTGGAAGCGCTGCTGGACCGCCTGGCCGTCTACATGGAGAAGACGGAAGGGATCAAGTCGAAGATCAAGTCGGCCCTGATGTACCCGATCTCCGTGGTCGTGGTCGCCTTCGTGGTGGTGTCGGTGATCATGATCTTCGTGATCCCCGCGTTCAAGGAGGTGTTCACCTCCTTCGGCGCCGACCTCCCGGCGCCCACGCTGTTCGTGATGGCCGTCAGCGCGTACTTCATCAAGTACTGGTACATCATCTTCGGCGGCCTGGGTGGCGGCCTCTACTTCTTCATGCAGGCCTGGAAGCGCAACGAGAAGGTCCAGCGGTTCATGGACCGCCTGATGCTCAAACTGCCCGTGTTCGGCGACCTCGTCTACAAGTCGGTGATCGCCCGCTGGACGCGCACGCTGGCCACCATGTTCGCCGCCGGCGTGCCGCTGGTCGAGGCGCTCGACTCGGTCGGCGGCGCTTCGGGCAACTCCGTGTACGCCATTGCCACCGAGAGGATCCAGCAGGAAGTCTCCACCGGAACCAGTCTCACGGCCGCGATGACCAACGCCAGCGTCTTCCCGGTGATGGTCCTGCAGATGTGCGCGATCGGCGAGGAGTCGGGCTCGATCGACCACATGCTGGGCAAGGCGGCCGACTTCTACGAGGCCGAGGTCGATGACATGGTCGCCGGCCTGTCCAGCCTGATGGAGCCGATCATCATCGTGTTCCTGGGCAGCCTCATCGGCGGCATCGTCGTGTCGATGTACCTGCCCATCTTCAAGCTCGGCGCGGTCGTCTGATGTTCTCGCCGGAGTTGGACGCCGCGCTGCTCGGCGTCCTGGGACTGCTGGTCGGCAGCTTCCTGAACGTCGTCATCTACCGCCTGCCGAAGATCCTCGAGCGCCAGTGGTCGACTGAATGCGCCGAACTGGCCGGCAAGGAGCCGGACGAGGCGGAGCCTTTCGACCTGGTCCGCCCCCGCTCGCGCTGCCGCCAGTGCGGCCATGTCATCCGCTGGTACGAGAACATCCCCGTGCTGAGCTATCTGGCTCTGCGCGGAAAGTGCTCGTCGTGCGGCACGCCGATCGGCATCCGCTACCCGCTGGTCGAACTCGCCACGGCGGGCCTCTTCGCCTTCTGCGGCTGGAAATGGGGCTTCACCTGGACGGGCGGGGCCTGGTGCGGCTTCGCTGCGGCGCTGGTGGCCCTGGCCATGATCGACTGGGACACCACGCTGCTGCCCGACGACATCACGCTCCCGCTGGTCTGGGCCGGGCTCATCGCGTCGGCGCTGCGCTGGACCGGCCTGCCCCTGCAGCAAGCCGTCTGGGGCGCCGTGGCGGGCTACGTCTCGCTGTGGCTGGTCTACCAGGGCTTCAAGCTGATCACCGGCAAGGAAGGCATGGGCTACGGCGACTTCAAGCTGTTCGCCGCGCTGGGCGCCTGGTTCGGCTGGCAGGCGCTGGTGCCGATGATCCTGATGGCCTCCGTCATCGGTGCCATCATCGGCATCGCCATGAAGTTCGCCGACAACCTGCGCGAAGGCGGTGCCATCCCCTTCGGCCCCTTCCTCGCCGGCGCCGGCCTGACGGCGCTGCTGTTCGGCCCGTCCTCGATCCTGCAAGCCATCGGGCTCTGACGTGTCCGCCGTGCGCATCGGCCTGACCGGGGGCATCGGCAGCGGCAAGAGCACGGTGCTGCGGATGCTGGCGCAGCTCGGCGCCGCGGTGATCGACGCTGACGCGATCTCACGCTCCACCACTGCGCCCGGCGGCGCGGCGATCCCCGCGATCGCCCAGCGCTTCGGCCCGGAGTTCATCACCGCCGAAGGCGCGCTCGACCGCGAGCGCATGCGGGCCGCGGCCTATGCCGATCCGCAGGCCCGGCGCGACCTGGAGGCGATCATCCATCCGCTGGTGGGCGCCGAAAGCACGCGGCAGGTGCAGGCCGCGCTGCAATCGGGCGCACGCTGCCTCGTGTTCGACATCCCGCTGCTGGTGGAGTCCGGCCGCTGGCGCAGCCAGGTCGACAAGGTTCTGGTGGTCGACTGTCCGGCCGCCACGCAGGTGGAACGCGTCGTGGCACGCAGCGGGCTGGCGCCGGCCCAGGTGGAGGCCATCATCGCGGCGCAGGCGCCGCGCGCCCTGCGCCTGGCCGCCGCCGACATCGTGATCTTCAACGACGGGCTCTCGCTCGGGCAACTGCAGGCGCAAGTGGAATGGGTGGCAAGAGGCTTCGGGCTATGATGGCGCGGTCGTGCAACACCGACCCAGCCCCCAAGCGTGATCCTCTACGAATACCCGTTCAACGAACGCATCCGGACCTACCTGCGCCTCGAGCACCTGTTCCGGCGCCTCGGCGAGTTGGTCCCGCGCGATCACCCGCTCGATCACCACTATGCCCTGGCCACCATCTTCGAAGTGATGGACGTGGCCGCGCGGGCCGACCTCAAGTCCGACGTCATGAAGGACCTGGAGAAGCAGAAGGGCATCCTCAACAGTTACCGGGGCAATCCCGCCATCGCCGAAGCCGTGCTCGACCAGGTGGTGGGTGAACTCGATGGCTGCTTCACGGCCTTGAACAACCAGCCGGGAAAGGCTGGCCAGTCGCTCACGGACAACGAGTGGCTCATGAGCATCCGCAGCCGCATCGGCATCCCCGGCGGCACCTGTGAATTCGACCTGCCGGCCTACTACGCCTGGCAGCAGCTCGACGCCTCCACGCGCCGCGACGACTTCGCCCGCTGGACGCGCCCGCTGGGCACATTGGCCGAATCGGTCCACCTGCTGCTGAAGCTGCTGCGCGAGGCCGGAGCGCCGCAGAAAGTGATGGCCGTCGACGGCCATTTCCAGCAGACGCTGCCGCAGGGTCGGACCTTCCAGCTGCTGCGCCTGCGCATCGATCCCTCGCGCAAGCTGGTGCCCGAGATCAGCGGCAACCGCCTGATGGTCTCCGTGCGCCTGATGCGCCAGGAAGGCAGCGACCGGCTGCACGCCAGCAACGAGAGCGCCGAGCTCGAACTCACGCTCTGCTCCTGAGCCCGGCCGTGCAGGAAGGTGGACAGCGCAAGGCCCGGGTGGTCACCTGCCCGCAATGCGGCGGCAAGAGCCTGTACGCGCCGGAGAACCGCTTTCGACCCTTCTGCAGCGAGCGCTGCAAGAACCTGGACCTGGGCGCCTGGGCCAGCGAGAGCTTCCGCATGCCCGACGAAACACCCCCCGACGACCAGCCCTTCGGCGACCCGAAGGCCCAGTAGCGTCAGGCCGCGTGGTGCGTGGCCCCGGTGAAGCCGCGCTCCTGGGCGAACCAGTCGAGCACCGGCACCGTGCCCGGCAGAACCGGCTGCACTTGCACGGGCAAGGTTTCCCAGGAACAGCTCTGTCCCTCGTGCATGTGGAGTTCGCCGCTCCAGTCGAACACCTTGCAGAAGTTCAGCCGCACCAGCGCATGCGGATAGTCCACGACCTCCACGCGCCAGGGATGCACGGCCCCGATGACCACGCCGATCTCCTCGACCAGCTCGCGGCGCAGCGCCGCTTCGACGGTCTCGCCCTCCTCGACCTTGCCGCCCGGGAATTCCCAGTAGCCGGCGTAGACCTTGCCCGGTGGGCGGCTGGTGAGCAGGAAGCGCCCGTCCGGTCGCACCAGCACGCCGACCGCGACGGCGACTTCCTTGCGGTCGGGCCCGCCTTCGCGCGGACGCTCGCCGTGGGCCACCAGCACGCCCATCAGGCGGCGTGCCGTCCCGCGTAGTCGCGGGCGAACTGGTAGGCCACGCGGCCGCTGCGGGAGCCCCGCTCCAGCGCCCACACCAGCGCCTCGGGCCGGGCGGCTTCGATCGCCGCTCGGGGCACGCCGAAGGACGACAGCCACTGGGCCACGATGACCAGGTACTCGTCCTGCGTGAACGGGTAGAAGCTCACCCACAGGCCGAAGCGTTCGGACAGGGAGATCTTCTCCTCCACCACTTCGCCCGGATGAACCTCGCCGTCCTCGGTGTGGGTGTAGGTGAGGTTCTCCTTCATGTACTCGGGAAGGAGGTGGCGCCGGTTGCTGGTGGCGTAGATCAGCACGTTGGGCGTGGCCGCCGCGACCGAGCCGTCGAGGATGGACTTGAGCGCCTTGTAGCCCGGCTCACCCTCCTCGAAGCTGAGGTCGTCGCAGAACACGATGAACTTCTCCGGCCGGGCCGCCACCACCTCGACGATGTCGGGCAGGTCCACCAGGTCGGCCTTGTCCACCTCGATCAGCCGCAGGCCCTGCGGCGCGTACTCGTTCAGGCAGGCCTTGATGAGCGACGACTTGCCCGTGCCGCGCGCGCCGGTGAGCAGCACGTTGTTGGCCGGCTGGCCGTCGACGAACTGCTGCGTGTTGCGCTGGATCTTCTCCTTCTGCGGCTCGATCTCCTTGAGGTCCTCCAGGCGGATGCCGGCGACGTGGCGCACCGGATCGAGGGTGCCGTGGCCGGTGGAGCGCTTGCGGTAACGCCAGGCGATCGAAGCCTTCCAGTCGGGCGCCGACAGCGGCTGCGGCAGCACCGCCTCCAGCCGGTCGAGCACCTGCATCGCGCGTTCGAGGAGCTTTTCCAGAGGTGCGCTCATGACCGGTAGTCCGCGTTGATGCTCACGTAATCGTGGCTGAAGTCGCAGGTCCAAACGGTGTCCGCGGCCTGTCCTCGCCCCAGGCCGACACGCACGGTGATCTCGGCCTGCTTCATCACGCGCTGGCCGTCCTCCTCGCGGTAGGCGGGGTTGCGTCCACCGCGGGCGGCGACATGCACGTCGTCGAGCCAGAGGTCGATGCCGGCCTGGTCAAGGTCGTCGATGCCGGCGTAGCCCACGGCCGCCAGGATGCGGCCGAGGTTGGGATCGCTCGCGAAGAACGCCGTCTTCACCAGCGGCGAATGGGCGATGGCGTAGGCCACCTGCCGGCATTCCTGCGACGAGCGCCCGCCATCCACGCGGACCGTGATGAACTTGGTGGCCCCCTCGCCGTCGCGCACGATGGCCTGCGCGAGCTGGCGCGAGACTTCCGCCATCGCCTGCTGGAGCGCACGCCCCTCGGCGCTGTCCAGCGAAGTGATGGGCGTGTGTCCGGCCTTGTTGGTCGCGATCACGATGAACGAGTCGTTGGTCGACGTGTCGCCGTCGACGGTGACGCGGTTGAACGAGCCTTCGGCCAGCTCGAAAGCCAGTTGCCGCATCAGCGGCTGCGCCACGCAGGCGTCGGTCGCCAGGAAGCCGAGCATCGTGGCCATGTTGGGCCGGATCATGCCGGCGCCCTTGCTGATGCCGGTGACGGCCACGTCCTGGCCCCCGATCCGCACGGTGGCACTGAAGGCCTTGGCGATCGTGTCCGTCGTCATGATGCCTTCGGCGGCGCGCAGCCAGTTGTCCGGCTTCGCATCCGCCAGTGCCGCGGGCAGTCCGGCCTCGATGCGGTCCACCGGCAGCGGCTCCATGATCACGCCGGTGGAGAACGGCAGCACCTGCTGCGGCGACACCTCCAGCTTGCGGGCCAGGGCGATGCAGGTGGAGCGGGCGCGCACGAGACCGTCCTCGCCGGTTCCCGCGTTCGCATTGCCGGTGTTCACCACCAGGGCGCGGATGTCGCCGCCCTCCAGGTGCTCGCGGCAGACCTGCACCGGCGCCGCGCAGAAGCGGTTGCGGGTGAAGACGCCGCCGACGCTGGCGCCCGGCTCCAGGAGGAAGACCGCCAGGTCCTTGCGGTTCGCCTTGCGCACGCCGGCTTCGGCCACGCCGATGGAGAGCCCGCGCACGGGCTTGAGGTCGCCCGCTTTCGGGGCGGAAAGGTTCACTGCCATGGTGATGTCGAAAGGGGTGTCAGTTCTGCCGCCAGGGCAGGCCGCGCATGCGCCAGCCGCCCTTGTGGCCGCGATGGCCGTCTTCGTCTCGATCGCCTTCGAAGCCTTCGAGGATGTTCCAGGACTCGATGCCCAACTCGGTGCCGCGCTTGGCCGCGGAGATCGACCGGTGCCCGCTGCGGCACAGGAAGACGGCTTTCTTCCCGGGCGGCACGGCCGCCCGCAGGGCCTCGTCGAAGGACGGATTGAAGGCCATGCCCGGCCACTCCTTCCACGACAGGCCGACGGCGCCGGGGACGAAGCCGACCCACTCGCGCTCGGCGTCGGTGCGCACGTCGACCAGCACCGCATCGCCCGACTGCCACCAGTCGCAGGCCTGCTGCGGCGACACGTCGCCGGCATAGCCCTGCGCCGGGCGCGTGCCTTCGCCCGCGCGGGGCGCCTGTGCGTCCTGTCGCTGGGACAGCTTGGGTTCGGAGACCATCACCGGATTTTGCCAGCGTCCCGCCAGGGGTCTTGAGGCTGGCAAAAGGCTGACAGCCCTCCATGGCCGCGAGCCGTGGCTCAGCGAGGGGTAGCCCGGAAGCATGAATGGCCCCTCGGGCGTCGCAGGAACGTTGGTGTAAACCCTCTTAACGCTGAACGGAGGGGACTCCAAAGATAGTGTGCTAACCACAGCGACCCCGTATTCCCATTACAGGAGACGAAGCCATGAACCCATCCACGACCCCTCGCCGCCGCAGCCTTCTCAAGGGCGCCGCGGTCGCCGCCGGTGCGACGCTAAGCGCGCCGATGGTGATGGCGCAGGCCGCGCCCACGTCCTTCCGGTTCCAGAGCACGTGGCCCGCCAAGGACATCTTCCATGAGTTCGCGCTCGACTTCGCCAAGAAGGTGAACGACATGGCGGGCGGCCGCCTGAAGATCGAGGTGCTGCCCTCGGGCGCCGTGGTGCCGGCCTTCCAGCTGCTGGAAGCGGTGAACAAGGGCACGCTCGATGGCGGCCATGGCGTGGTGGCCTACCACTACGGCAAGAACTCGGCGCTGGCGCTGTGGGGCTCTGGCCCGGCATTCGGCATGGACCCGAACATGGTGCTGTCCTGGCACTACTACGGCGGCGGCAAGGCCCTGCTGGACGAGATCTACAAGTCCATCAACATGGACGTCGTCTCCTACCTGTACGGCCCGATGCCCACGCAGCCGCTGGGCTGGTTCAAGAAGCCGGTGTCCAACGTCGCGCAGATGAAGGGCCTGAAGTTCCGCACCGTCGGCCTGGCCGTCGACCTCTTCACGGAACTGGGCGCCGCGGTCAACCCGCTGCCCGGCGGCGAGATCGTGCCGGCGCTGGACCGCGGCCTGATCGACGCGGCCGAGTTCAACAACTCCTCGTCCGACCGGGTGCTGGGCTTCCCCGACGTCGCCAAGAACTGCATGCTGCAGAGCTTCCACCAGAGCGGCGAGCAGTTCGAGATCCTGTTCAACAAGGCCAAGTACAACGCCCTGCCGCAGGACCTCAAGGCCATCATCGACTACGCCGTGCAGGCCGCCTCGTCGGACTTCAGCTGGAAGGCGATCGACCGCAATTCCAAGGACTACGTCGAGCTCAAGACCAAGGACAAGGTCAACTTCTACAAGACGCCCGACGCCATCCTGCGCGCGCAGCTCGAGGCCTGGGACAAGGTGACCGGCAAGAAGGCTTCCGAGAACCCGCTGTTCAAGAAGGTGCTGGATTCGCAGCGTGAGTTCGCGCAGCGCGCCGGCCAGTGGCAGAACGATTACATGGTCGACTTCAAGATGGCCTACAACCGCTATTTCGCCAAGGCCGGCGCGGGCGGCACCGGCGGTGGTGGCGCAGGTGGTGGCGGTGGCGCCAACAACACCGGCAAGAAGGCCTGATTCACCTCGATGGTGCGGAGGGCGGCTGTCCGCACAGCCGCCCTTTCGTTCGTCTGGAGCCCGGCTCCGGCTTAGCTGAAAGAAAAGATGCAGAAACTCTTGCTGGCAGTCGACAGGCTCTCCACCTGGCTCGGGCAGCTCTTCGCCTGGGGCATCGTCCTGCTCACCTTCGGCATCTCCGCGGAGGTGTTCTCACGCTACGTGCTGGGCAAGCCGCACAGCTGGATGCTGGACGTGCAGATCATGCTCTACGGCATCCTGTTCATGATGGCCGGCGCCTACACGCTGTCCAAGAACGGGCACGTGCGCGGTGACGTGCTCTACGGGTTCTTCCGCCCTCGCACGCAGGCCACGCTGGACCTGACCCTCTACGTCATCTTCTTCCTGCCGGGCGTGGTGGCGCTCACCTGGGCCGGCTGGAACTTCTTCACCGAGTCTCTGGCGATCCGCGAGCAGACGTTCAACGCCGACCCGATCCCGGTCTATCCCTTCAAGTTCTTCATTCCCTTCGCCGGCGCCATCCTGCTGCTGCAGGGAGTGGTGGAGATCGCCCGCTGCGTGGTCTGCATCCGCGAGGGCGCCTGGCCGTCCCGCGAGCAGGACGTCGAGGAGGTGGACGTCGACAAGCTCAAGGCGATGGTGCACGCCGATGAACACCCGGAACTGGCGGCCACGCCGGCCGAACGCGGAGGGGGCCCGCTGTGAAAATTCGCAAGGAACTCTGGTTCGGCTTCGTGCTGATGGCCATCATCGTGATGGCCGCCCTCTTCATGCTGGTCACGGTGGAGCGCATCGAGCGCGGCCACATCGGCCTGCTGATGCTCTCGCTGGTGGTCGTGGCCATCATGCTGGGCTTTCCCACCGCCTTCACGCTGATGGGCATGGGAATGATCTTCACCTGGCTGGCCTACGACAGGAACACCACCCACACGCTCGACCTGATGGTGCAGGCGGCCTTCAAGACGATGGCCAACGACGTGCTGATCTCGATCCCGCTGTTCGTCTTCATGGGCTACCTGGTCGAGCGCGCCAACCTGATCGAGAAGCTGTTCCGCAGCATCCACCTGTCGCTGGCGCGGGTGCCCGGCGCCCTGGCGGTCGCCACGCTGGTCACCTGCGCGGTGTTCGCCACGGCCACCGGCATCGTCGGTGCGGTGGTCACGCTGATGGGCCTGCTCGCATTGCCCGCCATGCTGCGCGCCGGCTACAGCGTGCAGCTTTCCGCGGGCGCCATCACGGCCGGCGGTTGCCTGGGCATCCTGATCCCGCCTTCGGTGCTGCTGATCGTGTACGGCGCCACGGCGGGCGTCTCGGTGGTCCAGCTCTACGCGGGCGCCTTCTTCCCGGGCCTGATGCTGGCGGGCCTCTACATCCTCTACGTGATCGTGCTGGCCAAGCTCAAGCCCTCGCTGGCTCCGCCGCTCTCCGCCGAGGAGAGAGTCGTGCCGCTGCCGCCGCTGACGCAGCGCATCACCGCGACCGGTGAGGCGCACGCCGTGGGCGGCCTGCTGCAAGCGCTGAAGGGATCGCGCAATCGCGACGTGCCGACGGGCTACCTGCTGCGCCAGCTGGGCATCGCGCTGCTGCCCGCCATCGTGTTCGCCGCCGTGGCGATCTGGAGCTATGGCGTGGCCACGGCCCCGGCGGCGGCGGAAGACCCGGGCGCGGCGGGGCTCACCCGCATGGGCGACGCACCGGCGGCGTCCAGCAACCAGGGCGGCCTCGCCGAGCCGCCGTCGAACGAAGGGGGCCTGCGGGAGCCGCCGGCGGAAGGCGGCCTGCAGGAGCCCCCGGCCGAAGGTGGACTCAAGGAGCCACCCGCCGAAGGGGGCGCGCCAGCGCCAGCGGCTGCGCAAGGCGTGCAAGAGCCTCCTGCTGCCGAGGGGGTCAAGCCACCGCCGGGCGCCGAAGCCTCCCCGGCCGCACCTGCCGGGGACGCCAAACCCGCAACGGCCGCTGCCGACGAACAGAAGGGAACCTCCCCTTCGACCGGCTACTGGATCGGCCTGGGGATCGGGGCCGCGGCCATCGCCTTGTTCTACGTGCTGCTGAGCTTCGCGCGCTTGGAAGTTTTCAAGATGCTGCTGACCAGCTTCTTCCCGCTGGTCATCCTGATCCTGGCCGTGCTCGGCTCCATCGTGATGGGGCTGGCCACGCCCACCGAGGCGGCGGCCGTAGGCGCGCTGGGCGGCTTCCTGCTGGCCATCGCCTACCGGCAGCTCACCCTGGAGGTCGTCAAGGAAAGCGTCTTCCTCACCGCCAAGACGTCCGCCATGGTGTGCTGGCTGTTCGTCGGTTCGGCCATCTTCTCGGCCGCCTTCGCGCTGCTGGGCGGGCAGGAGCTGGTGGAACGCTGGGTGCTGTCGATGAACCTGACCACCGTCCAGTTCCTGCTGCTCTCCCAGGTGATCATCTTCGTCCTGGGCTGGCCGCTGGAGTGGACGGAGATCATCGTGATCTTCATGCCGATCTTCGTGCCGCTGCTGGACAACTTCGGCGTCGATCCGCTGTTCTTCGGGCTGCTGGTCGCCCTGAACCTGCAGACGGCCTTCCTGTCGCCGCCGGTGGCGATGGCGGCCTTCTACCTGAAGGGCGTGAGCCCGCCGCACGTGTCGCTCAACCAGATCTTCCTGGGGATGCTGCCGTTCATGGGGATCCAGGTCGTCGCCATCTTCCTGCTCTACATGTTCCCGCAGATCGGCCTGTGGCTGCCGCAAGTGCTCTACGCCCGCTGACCGGCGCGAGCGGGGCGCGCGCCTGGAAACTCGACAGGCCGCGCCCCAGCCTCTCGCTGGATGAGTGGGACCCGGCCTCGCAGCCTTTCGGCAGCGGCGACAAGGCGACCGACAAGCGCGAGGTCGAGGAGCTGTCCGCCGAGATCGACCAGCTCCAGGACGTGTTGTTCGCCGACCGGCGGTTCAAGCTCCTGGTCGTGCTGCAAGGGCCCGATGCGTCGGGCAAGGACGGCACCATCCGCAAGGTGTTCGGCCAGGTGAGCCCGCTGGGCGTGCTCACCTGCAGCTGGGGCCCGCCCAGCGAGGAGGAGAGCGCGCACGACTTCCTCTGGCGCATCCACCAGCGCGTGCCCAAGGCCGGCGAGCTGATGCTGTTCAACCGCAGCCATTACGAGGACGTTCTGGTCCCCCTGGCCGAGCACGGGATGAAGCAAGCGCAGGCGCTGGAGCGCTGCCGCCAGATCGTGGACTTCGAGCGCATGCTGGCGGAGACCGGCACCGTCATCCTCAAGTTCAAGCTGCTCATCAGCAAGGCCGAGCAGGCCCGGCGCCTGCAGGCCCGCATGGACGACCCCACCAAGGCCTGGAAGCTCCAGGCCCACGACCTCGAGGCGCGCAAGCACTGGGCGGCCTACCGCAAGGCGTACGAACTGGTGCTGGCCGCCACCGCGTCGCCGTTCGCGCCGTGGATCCTCGTGCCGGCGGACTCCAAGACCCACCGCAACCTCATGATCGCCCAGCTGGTGCGCCACCAGCTCAAGAGCATGAAGCTGCGCTATCCGCCGATCGATCCCGCCCTCGCGGGAGCGGCGATCCGCTAGCCGTCCGCTTTGACGTTGACGTAAACGTCAATTAAGCTCGCGGGACTGGAGACCTCCCCCATGACCGACCTGTCCGCCGAATTCAAGGCGCTCGCCAGCTACCGCCCGACCCAGAAAGTCCGCTTCGTCACCGCCGCCAGCCTGTTCGACGGGCACGACGCGGCCATCAACATCATGCGGCGCATCCTGCAGGGCATGGGCGCGGAGGTGATCCACCTCGGCCACAACCGCAGCGTCGACGAAGTGGTGACCGCCGCCGTCCAGGAGGACGTCCAGGGCATCGCGATCAGCTCCTACCAGGGCGGCCACGTCGAGTACTTCAAGTACATGGTGGACCTGCTGCGCGAGCGCGGCGGCGCCCACATCCAGGTGTTCGGCGGCGGTGGCGGCGTCATCGTGCCGGCCGAAATCCGCGAACTGCAGGAGTACGGCGTCACCCGCATCTACAGCCCCGAGGACGGCCAGCGCATGGGCCTGCAGGGGATGATCGGCGAGATGGTGATGCGCTGCGACCAGGACCTGTCGCCGCACGCGCCCAAGGACGCCAAGGCCATCCAGGGCCACCAGGAAGCCAGCTGGCGCGCGCTCGCGCAGCTGATCACCGCGCTGGAGAACGGCTCGGCCGACGCTTCGCTGCTGGCCGCGGTCCGCCAGCAGGCCGGCCTGGCCAAGGTGCCGGTGGTGGGCATCACGGGCACCGGCGGCGCCGGCAAGTCCTCGTTGACCGACGAGCTCATCCGCCGCCTGCGCCTGGACCAGGACGACCGCCTGCGCGTGGCCGTCATCTCGATCGACCCGTCCCGCCGCAAGAGCGGCGGCGCGCTGCTGGGCGACCGCATCCGCATGAACGCCATCGGCCCCTGGCGCCAGGGCCCGCGCGTGTTCATGCGCTCGCTGGCGACGCGCGATTTCGGCAGCGAGATCTCCGCCGCCCTGCCGGACGTGGTGGCGGCCTGCAAGGCCGCGGGCTTCGACCTGATCATCGTCGAGACCTCCGGCATCGGCCAGGGCGACGCGGCCATCGTGCCGCTGGTGGACGTGCCCATGTACGTGATGACGCCGGAGTTCGGCGCCGCCAGCCAGCTCGAGAAGATCGACATGCTGGACTTCGCCGAGTTCGTGGCGATCAACAAGTTCGACCGCAAGGGCGCGCAGGACGCGCTGCGCGACGTGGCCAAGCAGGTCCAGCGCAACAAGGAAGCCTGGGGCAAGCGGCCGGAGGAGATGCCGGTGTTCGGCACCATGGCCGCGCGCTTCAACGACGACGGCATCACCGCCCTGTACCAGGCGCTCAGGTCCCGCCTGCAGGAGCTCGGGTTGCCGCTGCAGGAAGGCCGGCTGCCGGTGGTCGGCGTGCGCCACAGCACCAACCAGACCTCCATCGTGCCGGCGGCGCGCACGCGCTACCTGGCGGAGATCAGCGACACCGTGCGCGGCTACAAGAAGCATGCGCGCGAGCAGGCCAGATTGGCTCGCGAAGTGCAGCATCTGCAGGAAGCGGCCCGCATGCTCAAGGTCGACAAGCCGGAGCGTGCTCCGGCCGCCGAGGCGGCCCTGGACCTGGCCGGCAAGCGCAAGTCGAAGATGGACCGCGATGCGACGCACCTGCTGCAGCAGTGGCCCGACATGGTCAAGGCGTACTCGGGCGAGGAGTACGTGGTGAAGATCCGCGACAAGGAGATCCGCACCGCGCTCACCACCAAGTCGCTGTCCGGCACCTCCATCCGCAAGGTCGCCCTGCCCCGCTACGAGGACCACGGCGAGATCCTGCAGTGGCTGATGCTGGACAACGTGCCCGGCAGCTTCCCCTACACCGCCGGCACCTTCGCCTTCAAGCGCGAGAACGAGGACCCCACCCGCATGTTCGCGGGCGAAGGCGACGCCTTCCGCACCAACCGGCGCTTCAAGCTGCTGTCCGAGGGCCTGCCGGCCAAGCGCCTGTCCACGGCTTTCGACTCCGTCACGCTGTACGGCAACGACCCGGACCCGCGACCGGACATCTACGGCAAGGTGGGCAACTCCGGCGTGTCAATCGCGACGCTGGAGGACATGAAGGTGCTGTATTCGGGCTTCGACCTGTGCAGCCCCAGCACCTCGGTGTCGATGACCATCAACGGCCCGGCGCCCACGATCCTGGCGATGTTCATGAACACCGCCATCGACCAGCAGCTGGACAAGTTCAAGGCCGACAACGGCCGCGCACCCACGGCCACCGAGGCGGCCAAGATCCGCGAATGGGTGCTGGCCAACGTGCGCGGCACGGTTCAGGCCGACATCCTCAAGGAGGACCAGGGCCAGAACACCTGCATCTTCTCCACCGAGTTCAGCCTGAAGGTGATGGGCGACATCGCCGAATACTTCGTGCACCACAACGTGCGCAACTTCTATTCGGTGTCGATCTCGGGCTACCACATCGCCGAGGCGGGCGCGAACCCGATCAGCCAGCTGGCCTTCACGCTCTCGAACGGCTTCACGCTGGTGGAGGCGTACCTGGCGCGCGGCATGCACATCGACGACTTCGCGCCCAACCTGTCGTTCTTCTTCTCCAACGGCATGGACCCCGAATACACGGTGATGGGCCGGGTGGCGCGCCGCATCTGGGCGGTGGCGATGAAGGACAAGTACGGCGCCAACGAGCGCAGCCAGAAGTTGAAGTACCACATCCAGACCTCCGGTCGCAGCCTGCACGCCCAGGAGATCAACTTCAACGACATCCGCACCACGCTGCAGGCGCTGATCGCGATCTACGACAACTGCAACTCGCTGCACACCAACGCCTTCGACGAGGCGATCACCACGCCCACCGAGGACAGCGTGCGCCGGGCCATGGCGATCCAGCTGATCATCAACCGCGAGTGGGGGCTGGCGAAGAACGAGAACCCCAACCAGGGCAGCTTCATCGTCGAGGAGCTGACCGAGCTGGTGGAAGAGGCGGTGCTGGCCGAGTTCGAGCGCATCGCCGAACGCGGCGGCGTGCTCGGCGCCATGGAGACGGGCTACCAGCGCGGCCGCATCCAGGACGAGAGCATGCATTACGAGATGCTCAAGCACACCGGCGAGCTGCCCATCATCGGCGTCAACACCTTCCGCAACCCGCACGGCGACCCCACCCCCGAGAAGCTCGAGCTGGCGCGTTCCACCGACGACGAGAAGCAGAGCCAGCTCAAGCGCCTGCAGGGCTTCCAGTCCGGCAATGCCGGCGAGGCCCCGGCCATGCTCCAGCGCCTGCAGCAGGCGGTGATCGACAACCGCAACGTCTTCGAGGTGCTGATGGACGCGGTGCGGGTGTGCTCGCTAGGCCAGATCACCGGTGCGCTGTTCGAGGTCGGCGGCCAGTACCGGCGCAACATGTGATGCGGGGGCGGCCGCTCGAGCGCCGGCCGCGCCGCCCGTGTCAGCCTTTCGACAGCCGCCGCGTGTGGCTCCTTGTAACGCAAAACTACTTAAGGGCTTCCCCCCTGTCACGGCGCAGCACGCCTCCCTAGCATTCGTCCTCTTGCCATCGGCCCATTGCCCGATGGCGCGGAGGACCACGATTTGCCAGGTGAGATCATTCTCGAGACGAAGGGCCTGACGAAGGAGTTCAAGGGCTTCGTCGCCGTCAACAACGTCGATCTCCAGGTCCGCCGCGGCGACATCCACGCTCTGATCGGTCCCAACGGCGCCGGCAAGACCACCTTCTTCAACCTGCTGACCAAGTTCCTGCCGCCCACGCGCGGCACGATCTCCTACCTCGGCACCGACATCACGCACGAGCGGCCCGCACAGACGGCTCGCCGCGGCATCGTGCGGTCCTTCCAGATCTCCGCCGTGTTCCCGCACATGACCGTGCTGGAGAACGTGCGCGCGGCGCTGCAACGCAACCTGGGCACCTCGTTCCACTTCTGGAAACCCGAGCGTTCGCTGTACCACCTGCACGATCGCGCCATGCAGCTGCTGGCCGAGGTGGACCTGCAGAGCTTCGTCGGCGAGCTCACGGTCAACCTGCCCTACGGCCGCAAGCGCGCGCTGGAGCTGGCCACCACCATGGCGCTGGAGCCCGACCTGATGCTGCTGGACGAACCCACCCAGGGCATGGGGCACGAGGACGTTCACCGCGTCACCGAGCTGATCAAGAAGGTCTCCGCCGGCCGCACCATCCTCATGGTGGAGCACAACATGAACGTGGTGTCCTCCATCGCCGACCGCATCACGGTGCTGCAGCGCGGCGGCGTCATCGCCGACGGCCCCTACGCCGAGGTGTCGCGCAACCCGCTGGTCATCGAGGCCTACATGGGTTCGGCCGACACCGAACTGCAAGGGGCTCACTGAGATGGCCAACGAACTCCTGCAGATCGAGAACCTCAACGCCTGGTACGGCGAGTCGCACGTCCTGCACGGCGTCAACCTGAGCGTGGCCGAGGGCGAGGTCGTCTCGCTGCTCGGTCGCAACGGCGCCGGCCGCACCACCACGCTGCGCGCCATCGTCGGCCTGACCGGCCGCCGCACCGGCTCCATCCGCATCCGCGGCCAGGAAGCCATCGCCCTGCCCCCGCACAAGGTGGCGCGCCTGGGCATCGGCTACTGCCCCGAGGAGCGCGGCATCTTCGCCAGCCTCTCCGCGGAGGAGAACCTGCTGCTGCCGCCCACCGTGGGCCAGGGCGGCATGAGCCTGGGCGAGATCTACGACATGTTCCCGAACCTGAAGGAGCGAGCCAGCAGCCCCGGCACGCGCCTTTCCGGCGGTGAACAGCAGATGCTGGCGGTGGCCCGCATCCTTCGAACCGGCGCGCGCCTGCTGCTGCTCGATGAGATCTCCGAGGGCCTCGCCCCCGTCATCGTCCAGAAGCTCGCCGAGACCATCCGCACGCTCAAGGCCAAGGGCTACACCATCGTCCTGGTCGAGCAGAACTTCCGCTTCGCCGCGCCGCTGGCCGACCGCTTCTACGTCATGGAGCACGGCAAGATCGTCCGCGAGTTCGCCCAGCACGAGCTGCAGGCCAACACGGCGATGCTGCAGGAATTCCTGGGCGTCTGACCCTTCCACTTTCCACACCGGCTCATCAAAAGGAGACCCGCATGAAACTCAAGAAGCTGTTTGCCGCTAGCGCCCTCGCCGCGGCGGGCGTTTTCGGCGCGGCCACGCCCGCCATCGCCCAGTATTCCGGCGACGTCATCCGCATCGGCATCATCACGGACATGTCGAGCGTCTACGCCGACATCGACGGCCAGGGCGGCGTGGAAGCCATCCGCATGGCCATCGCCGACATGGGCGGGGCCATCAACGGCAAGAAGATCGAGGTGCTCTCGGCCGACCACCAGAACAAGCCCGACGTCGCCGCCTCCAAGGCGCGCGAGTGGATCGACACGCAGGGCCTGGACATGCTGATCGGCGGCACCAACTCCGGCACCAACCTGGCCATGGCCAAAGTCGCGGCCGAGAAGAAGAAGCCGTTCATCTCCATCGGCGCCGCCACCTCCGCGCTGACCAACGACCAGTGCACGCCCTACACCCTGCACTGGGCCTACGACACCACCGCCCTGGCCAAGGGCACGGGCGCGGCCGTGGTCAAGCAGGGCGGCAAGAGCTGGTACTTCCTGACCGCCGACTACGCCTTCGGCCACCAGCTGCAGAGCGACACCACCAAGGTGGTCGAGGCCAACGGCGGCAAGGTGGTGGGTTCGGTGCGCGCGCCGCTCAACGCCAGCGACTTCTCCTCCTTCCTGCTGCAGGCGCAGGGCAGCAAGGCCCAGATCCTGGGCCTGGCCAACGCCGGCGGCGACACGATCAACTCGATCAAGGCCGCCAACGAGTTCGGCATCACCAAGACGATGAAGCTGGCCGGCCTGCTGGTGTTCATCAACGACATCCACTCGCTGGGCCTGAAGACCACCCAGAACATGTACCTGACGGACAGCTGGTACTGGAACCAGAACCAGGAAACCCGTGCCTGGGCGCGCAAGTTCTTCGACAAGGTCAAGCGCATGCCCTCGTCGATCCAGGCTGGCGACTACTCGGCCACCACGCAGTACCTGACGGCGGTCAAGGCCGTGGGCACCGACGACGCCGAGAAGGTGCTGGAGCACATGAAGAAGGCCAAGTTCAACGACGTCTTCATGAAGAACGGCTACGTCCGCGCCGACGGCCGCGTGATCCACGACATGTACCTGATGCAGGTCAAGAC
This sequence comes from Ramlibacter sp. Leaf400, assembly GCF_001424545.1. Classification (GTDB taxonomy): domain Bacteria; phylum Pseudomonadota; class Gammaproteobacteria; order Burkholderiales; family Burkholderiaceae_C; genus Ramlibacter. The sequence goes on from NZ_LMQL01000013.1 coordinate 198,293, forward strand.
GCCGGAGAAGTCCACCGAGCCCTGGGACTACTACAACGTGGTCCAGGTGTTCAAGGGCGAGGAGGCCTGGACCACCAAGGCCGAGAGCAAGTGCCCGCTCTGGAAGTGATCGGCTAGCAAAGTAGTAGAAACGAACCGGCCCCTCGAGGGCCGGTTCCCCAAGAGAGTCCCATGACAGAGATCTTCGGTATCCCGATCCAGGCCTTCCTCGGGCAGTTGATGCTCGGGCTGGTCAACGGCGCGTTCTACGCCATGCTCAGCCTCGGCCTGGCGGTGATCTTCGGGCTGCTGGACATCGTCAACTTCGCGCACGGCGCGCTCTACATGGTCGGCGCCTTCGCCGCGTGGATCATGCTGGACAAGTGGGGCATCAACTACTGGGTCGCCCTGATCGTCGCGCCGCTCGTGGTGGGCGCGCTCGGCGTGGTCATCGAGAGGCTGTTCCTCAAGCGCTTGTACGGGCTCGATCCGCTCTACGGCCTGCTGCTCACCTTCGGCCTTTCACTGATCCTGGAAGGCATCTTCCGCGACCAGTACGGCGTCTCCGGGCAGTCCTACCCGGTGCCCGACGCGCTGGCCGGCGCCACCAACCTCGGTTTCATGGTGCTGCCCAACTACCGCGCCTGGGTCGTGCTGGCCTCGCTCGTGGTCTGCCTGGGCACCTGGTTCCTGATCGAACGCACCCGGCTGGGCGCCTACCTGCGGGCCGGCACCGAGAACGCCAAGCTGGTCCAGGCCTTCGGCGTCAACGTGCCGCTGATGGTGATGCTGACCTACGGCGCCGGCGCCGCGCTGGCCGCCATGGCCGGCGTGCTGGCCGCGCCGGTGATCCAGGTGACGCCGCTGATGGGGTCCAACCTGATCATCGTCGTCTTCGCCGTGGTGGTGATCGGCGGCATGGGGTCCATACTGGGCTCGGTCGTCACCGGACTGGGACTGGGCGTGATCGAAGGGTTCACGCGCGTGTTCTACCCCGAAGCGTCCAACGTCGTCGTGTTCGTCATCATGGCGATCGTGCTGATGCTGCGACCCGCCGGCCTGTTCGGCAAGGAGGCCTGAGGATGAACACGACGCAAGCTGCAACCGCAACCGCAACCGCCACCGCGACCACCGGCACGGCCGGCCCCGCCGCGGTGCCCTCCGTCCCGCTGGCGGCCACGGGCATCAGCCCGCTCACGCGCTTCGCCTACCTCGCGCTGCTGGCGCTGGCCGTCGTCGCGCCGATGGTGGGCCTGTACCCCGTGTTCGGGATGAAGCTGCTGTGCTTCGCCCTGTTCGCCTGTGCCTTCAACCTGCTGCTGGGCTTCACCGGCCTGCTGTCGTTCGGCCACGCCGCCTTCTTCGGCTCGGCGGCGTACATCGCCGGCTGGCTGGTCAAGGCGCAGGGCTGGTCGCCCGAGCTGGGCCTCCTGGCCGGCATCGTCACCGGCGCCCTGCTGGGCCTGGTCTTCGGCCTGGTCGCCATCCGCCGCCAGGGCATCTACTTCGCCATGGTCACGCTGGCGCTGGCGCAGATGGTCTTCTTCGTCTGCCTGCAGGCGCCGTTCACCGGCGGCGAGGACGGCCTGCAGGGCGTGCCGCGAGGAACGCTCTTCGGCGTGCTGCCGCTCACGTCCGACCTGACGCTCTACTACGTGGTGCTGGCCATCTTCGCGATCTGCTTCCTGGGCATCATCCGCGTGGTCACCTCGCCCTTCGGCCAGGTGCTCAAGATGATCCGGGAGAACGAGCCGCGCGCCATCTCGCTGGGCTACGCGGTCGACAAGTACAAGCTGCTGGCCTTCGTGCTGTCGGCCAGCCTGGCCGGCCTGGCGGGCTCGCTCAAGACCATCGTCATGGGCTTCGCGTCGCTGACCGACGTGCACTGGTCCATGTCCGGCGAGGTGATCCTGATGTCGCTGCTGGGCGGCGTGGGCACCTTCTTCGGCCCGGTGTTCGGCGCCGGCGTCGTGATCGCGCTGCAGAACCTGCTGGCCGACAAGGTCGGCGCCTGGGTCACGGTGATCATCGGCGCCATCTTCGTGGTCTGCGTGCTGGCCTTCCGCAAGGGCGCGGTCGGCGAGCTGCACGCCTGGCTGGAGAGGCGCAAGTCGCGCGCGAACGGCTGACGTTCGCGAGACAGGTGATGGAAGGCCGGCGCAAGCCGGCCTTTCTCTTTGGGTCCGCGCTGGTGCTGTCATGCAGGCGATTGCCGGGCCCGCGCCGCGGCCTTAGCCTGCGCGTTCACAGCCCCCACCACTTTCCCGAGGACCCCGCCATGAACGACCTCTTCAGCCTGCACGGCCGCGCCGCCCTGGTCACCGGCGGCTCGCGCGGCATCGGCCGCATGATCGCCTCCGGCTTCCTGCGCCAGGGCGCGCGCGTCTACATCACCGCGCGCAAGGCTGCGGCCTGCGACCAGGCGGCGGCCGAGATGTCCAGCCTCGGCCCCTGCACCTCGCTCCCGCTCGACGTGTCCACGCTGGAGGGGTGCCGAGCGCTGGCCGAGGAGATCGCCCGGCGCGAGCCCGCGCTCGACATCCTGGTCAACAACGCCGGCGCCGCCTGGGGCGAGGCCTTCGAGACCTTCCCCGAGAGCGGCTGGGACAAGGTGGTGGACCTGAACCTGAAGACGCCGTTCTTCCTCACCCAGGCCCTGCACGCGCCGCTGAAGGCGGCCGCGCGCGTGCGCCCGGCCAAGGTGATCAACATCGCCTCGATCGACGGCATCTCGGTCAATCCGTGGGAGACCTACTCCTACGCCGCCAGCAAGGCCGGCCTGATCCACCTGACCCGGCGCATGGCGCTGCGCCTCGCGCAGGACAACATCGTGGTCAGCGGCATCGCCCCCGGTCCCTTCGCCTCCGACATGAACAAGCAGGCGCGCGACCATGCGGACGACGTGGCGCAGCGCGTGCCGGTCGGCCGCATCGGGACGCAAGAGGACATGGCGGGCGCGGCCATCTTCCTGGCCTCGCGCGCCGGCGACTACGTGGTGGGCGAAACCATCGTGGTGGACGGCGGCGTCACGCACGCACGCGGCTGACGCCGCGGCGCTTCAGGCCAGCGACCAGTTCTGCGGGCCCTTGCTGGCGATCTTGGCGGCGCCCACCTGGTTGCCCAGTTCGGCGCAGCGCGCCAGCGGCCAGCCTTGCTCCAGGCCGTGGAGCAGGGCGCCCCGCCAGGCGTCGCCGCAGCCGGTGGGGTCGACGATGGCGGGTGCCTTGACCGGGGGCACCACGGTCTTCTCGCCGGCTATCCACACCTCGCAGCCCTCGCCGCCCAGTGTGACGACCAGGCCCTGCACCTTGCGCGAGATCGCGGCGGAGTCCCAGCCGGTGCGCTCGCTCAGCATCTTGCCTTCGTAGTCGTTGACGGTGACCCAGGTCGACTTCTCGATGAAGCCGGCCAGCTCCTTGCCGTCGAACATCGGCAGGCCCTGGCCCGGGTCGAACACGAACGGGATGCCGGCGTCGTGGAACTGCTGCGCGTGCTGCAGCATCGCGTCGCGGCCGTCGGGCGAGATGATGCCCAGCTTGATGTCCGACCGCGCCTGGATGCGCGTGATGTGCGCCTGCGTCATCGCGCCGGGGTGGAAGGCGGTGATCTGGTTGTTGTCCAGGTCCGTCATGATCATCGCCTGCGCGGTGTACGCGTCATCGATCTGGCGCACGAACTCCGTGGCGATGCCCAGCGAGCGCAGGCGATCGAGGTAGCCCGCGCCGTCCATGCCCAGCGTGGCCATGGGCAGGGGCGTGCCGCCCAGCAGCTTGAGGCTGTAGGCGATGTTGCCGGCGCAGCCGCCGAAGTCGCGGCGCAGCTGCGGCACCAGGAACGAGACGTTCAGGATGTGCAGCTGGTCCGGCAGGATCTGCTGGGCGAAGCGGCCCTCGAAATTCATGATGGTGTCGAAGGCGAGGGATCCGCAGATGACGGCTGCCATGGTTGCTCTTTTGCTGTGGTGGTGAGATCAGGGATAGAAGGCCAGCAGGCGGTAGCCCGCGATGCGGCCCGCGCCGGAGGCGGCGTCCACGGCCAGCGCGACGCTGGCGGCGAACTCCGAGGCCGGCGCGATGGTGGGCGAAGCAGCGCCGAGTTCCTGGGGCGTGAGCACCCGCTGGAGCACGGCCTGGTCCTGCGTGTCGGTCAGCGTCAGCTGCAGCGAGGGAACGGCCACGGGCTGGTCGGACTGGTTGCGCAACGAGAAGCTCAGGCGATAGGCGTCGGGGCGCAGCCGCGTGAAGCCGCTGTTGTCGATCAGGATGGCTTCGATGCGCTGGGGCGGGCCGATCGTGCAGGCCAGCGGCAAGCACAGGGCCTCCAGCCAGGGCTTCAGGTTCGGGTTCACGGCGGCCAGGCGATGGCGCTCCTGCACCGTGTACTGCAGGCCAAGGAGCGCCGCGAGTCCCAGCGCGCCGAGCAGGAGCCCCAGGCGCGTCGATGGTCGGCTCCAAAAGGCCTTGCGGCGGGCCTGCCGCACGAAGGACAGGTCCTCCACTTCGTCGTCGGGCGGCTCGATCGGCCACGGCCTCGCGGACGTGCTGTGCGAAAAGCCGGAGAGCCCTGCCGCAGGCGTGCTCGGTTGAAAGGACGAGTTGCGCCCGGCCGGCAGGCTGTCCTCGAAGGTCGAGATGCGCGCGTCCTGCGGGTGGAAGCGCGCATCCACGAAGTCGTCGTCCGCGTCTTCGGAGGGCCCGAAGTCCTGGACCGGCTTGGGCGGCAACGCGGCCGGCGGCGGCGTGAGTTCTTCGACGGGCTTCGGGGGCTCGACGGGACTGGGCTCGGGGTCCTGCTCCGCCGCGTCCTGCCGCAGCAGCCGCAGCGGCGTCACGCCGGAATCAGCATCGGGCGCAATTCGAGCCGGGCCCTCCTGCGGTTCAGGCGCCCCGGCGGTGGCCGGCGCATCCGGCCGCATGCTCGCGGTGGCGTCGAACACCTCGCCGCACTGGCCGCAGCGCACCCAGCCTTCGGAGATCTTCAGCTGGTCGGGCACAACCCTGAACATCGTCCCGCACGCCGGGCACCCGGTGATCATGCTCATGAGCCGGGCATTGTAGAAGCCGCTCAGAGCCGGGCCGTCATGAGGATCCAGCCCTCCTCGGCGTCCGCCACCTCCAGCCGCGCGTGCGGCGCGTAGGCCTGCTTCAGTTCGTCGGCCTGGCGCTCCAGGATGCCGGCCAGCACCAGCGAACCGCCCGGCGCCACGTGGCCGCACAGCAGCGGCGCCAGCACCTTCAGGGGCGTGGCCAGGATGTTGGCCAGCACGGTCTGGTAGCGGCCCTGGGCCCGGTCGGGCAGGCCCGCGTTCAGCGACACGTCATTGGCCGCCGCGTTGTCCAGCGTGGCCCGCACCGCGGCCTCGTCGATGTCGACCGCGTCGATCTCGCCCGCGCCGTACTTGGCCGCGCCGATGGCCAGGATGCCCGAGCCGCAGCCGTAGTCGAGCACGCGCTGCCCTCGCGGCGGATGCCGGGCGATCCAGCGCAGGCACATGCGGGTGGTGGGATGGGTGCCGGTGCCGAACGCCAGGCCCGGGTCGAGCCGGATCACCTGCGCGGCCTGGGCCGGCGGCTCGTGCCAGCTGGGCACGATCCAGAACTCGGGCGTGATCTCCACCGGCGCGAACTGCGATTGCGTCAGGCGCACCCAGTCCTGTTCGGCGACCTCCTCGATCCCCAGCACCGTGCAGCCCGCGAAGAAATCCTGCGCCTGCAGCAGCCGCAGCGCCTCGTCGGCCGCCCCGCGTTGGGGGAACAGCGCCAGCACGCGCGAACGCTGCCAGCCTTCGCGCGGCGGCGGCAGGCCGGGCTCGCCGAACAGGGCCTGTTCGGCGTCGGTCTGCGCGTCGGCGTCCTCGACGGAGACGCTCAGGGCGTCCAGCGCTTCGAGCGCCTCGCCCAGAGCCTCGACCTGGGCTTCAGCGCAGAGCAGGCGCAGCTCGAACACCCGGCCTCCGGATCAGCGTTTATGGTGCGACAACCACTGCTCGAGGTAGTGGATGTTGGTGCCGCCGGCCATGAACTTGGCGTCCACCATCAGCTCGCGGTGCAGCGGGATGTTGGTGTTGATGCCCTCGACCACCGTCTCCAGCAGCGCGGTGCGCATGCGCGCGAGCGCCTGCTCCCGCGTGTCGCCGTGCACGATGATCTTGCCGATCATCGAGTCGTAGTTGGGCGGCACGAAGTAGTTGTTGTAGACGTGGGAGTCGACGCGCACGCCGGGACCGCCGGGGGCGTGCCAGAGCGTGATGCGGCCCGGCGACGGCGTGAACTTGTAGGGGTCTTCCGCATTCACCCGGCATTCGATGGCGTGGCCGCGCAGCTGGATGTCGCGCTGGGTGAAGGGCAGCTTCTCGCCGGCCGCCACCATGATCTGCGTCTTGACGATGTCCACGCCGGTCACCAGCTCGGTGACGGGATGCTCCACCTGCACCCGCGTGTTCATCTCGATGAAATAGAACTCGCCGTTCTCGTACAGGAACTCGAAGGTGCCGGCGCCGCGGTAGCCGATCTTCTTGCAGGCCGCCGCGCAGCGCTCGCCGATGCGCTCGATCAGCTTGCGCGGGATGCCCGGGGCCGGCGCCTCCTCGATGATCTTCTGGTGGCGCCGCTGCATGGAGCAGTCGCGCTCGCCCAGGTAGACCGCGTTGCGGTGCTTGTCGGCCAGGATCTGGATCTCGATGTGCCGCGGGTCCTGGAGGAACTTCTCCATGTAGACCGCCGGATTGCCGAAAGCGGCGCCGGCCTCGGCCTTGGTCATCTGCACCGCGTTGACCAGGGCGGCCTCGGTGTGCACGACGCGCATGCCGCGCCCGCCGCCACCGCCGGCGGCCTTGATGATCACCGGGTAGCCCACCGCCTTGGCGATGCGGCGGATCTGCGCCGGATCGTCCGGCAGCTCGCCCTCGGAGCCGGGCACGCAGGGCACGCCCGCCTTGATCATGGCCTGCTTGGCCGACACCTTGTCGCCCATCATCCGGATCGATTCCGGCGTCGGGCCGATGAACTGGAAGCCGCTCTTTTCCACCCGCTCGGCGAAATCGGCGTTCTCCGACAGGAAGCCGTAGCCGGGGTGGATCGCCTCGGCATCGGTGACCTCGGCCGCCGAGATGATGGCCGGCATGTTGAGGTAGCTCAGGGGGGACGGCGCGGGGCCGATGCAGACGGCTTCCTCGGCCAGCTTGACGTACTTGGCGTCGCGGTCGGCTTCGGAATAGACCATCACGGCCTTGATGCCGAGCTCGCGGCAGGCTCTCTGGACTCTCAGGGCGATCTCGCCCCGGTTCGCCACCAGGATCTTCTTGAACATGAGGGGGTGCTTACCGGATCACTCGATGATGAACAGCGGCTGGCCGTATTCGACCGCCTGCCCGTTCTCGCAAAGGATCTGGGTGATCGTCCCGCTCTTGTCGGCCTCGATCTCGTTGAGGATCTTCATCGCCTCGATGATGCAGATGGTGTCGCCTTCCTTGACCTGGCTGCCCATCTCCACGAACGACTTGGCGCCCGGGCTGGAGGCCCGGTAGAAGGTGCCCACCATGGGCGACTTGACCGTGTGGCCGGCCGGCGCGGCAGCGGGCGCGGGGGCAGCGGGTTGTGCGGCCGCCTGGCCGCCGAGGGCCGGTGCGGCCGCGGCCTGGGCGACGGGTGCGGGTGCGAACTGCTGCACCATGGGCACGCCGCCCTTGACGATGCGGACCTTGCCTTCGGCTTCGGTGATCTCGAGTTCGGAGACGTTCGACTCGGAGACGAGGTCGATGAGCGTCTTGAGTTTTCGCAAGTCCATGGGCTTTGCCGCTTGTTATGAGGAAAGTCGGCGAATTTACAGCAAAACGCTGCGATTTTTACGTTTCTTCGCCGATTTTCTTGTTCGGCCGGGCGTCGGAAAGGGCGCCGAAGATGCCGCGTCAGGCCGCGGATGCCCACCGATCGAGGTCGGAACGGGACACTTTGCCCATTCTACGCTGGCGGATCGAGCCGTCCGGACCGAAGACCACGGTGAACGGCAAGCCGCCGCTCAGGTTGCCCAAGGCCTTGCCCAGTTCCGTCCCTTCCAGGCCGGCGAGCCCGATCGGGAATCGAACCGGCGTCTTGGTAAGAAACTGGCGCACCGAGCTGGGCTGGTCGATCGCCAGTCCCACCACCTGCCAGCCGCGCGCGGCCTGCTGCTGCCCGAAGGCGTCCAGCAGCGGGAGTTCTTCCACGCAGGGCGGGCACCAGGTCGCCCAGAAATTGAGCAGCAGCGGCTTGCCGCGGAAAGCCGACATGGCCAGCGGCGCGCCGGCCGGCGTGGTGAAGATGGCCTTCCAGAACTGGTCGGGCGCGGCCTCGGCGATCTCGCCCGGCCGCAGTCGCCACCAGGCCAGGCCGCCGCCGGCTACCGCGGCGGCGGCGCCCACGCCCACCATCAACAGGCGGCGCCGGCGGACTTGCGCGCCATTCGAAACAGCCGTCGCCATCACGCCGCCTCCAGCAGGGCGCGCACCGCGCTCATGTCGCCACGCGGCACCCGCCGGCGCGCGTCCGGCTTGAGCGCGCCGCGCAAGTCGTCGTGGTCGTGGATCAGCAGGTGCACGCCCACCGGCTCGCCCAGGCCCGGGCACACGCTGGAGAGGCTCAGCGCCTCCACGGGCAGGCCCTGGAAGCCGGTCACCGTGCGGGCCTCGTAGTCGACGCCCTTGTCGATCAGCGCGATCTCGGCCGATTTCGGGTCGTCGCAGAACAGTTGCAGGTAGATGTCGGACAGGCGCGTGGCCGTGCCGTTCCACACCGCGCCGGTCAGGTGCGGCCGGAACTCCGCCAGCCGCTCCATCCAGGTGAGCGCATGGCGGCGCAGGGCTTCCAGCTCCGCGGGCTGTGTTTCGCCGCAGAACAGCGAGATGTATTCCCGCACGGCTTCCTCGACCGTGTCGTTGTCGGGCAGTGCAGCGCGCTGGGGCAGCCCCAGCTGCCTGACCGCGCGGCGCTTGGCCGGGCCGTATTCCAGGCCTTCCTCCACCACCATGCGCGCGGCCGTGGCGGCGATCTCCGATTGCATCGTGTCCATCACGACGGAATTGTGCCCTCGGTGGCAGCGGCGCGACGATCGCGCCGCACATGCACGGACCGTGCGAAGGCCATCGCGATAATCGGCCGATGCACATCCATATCCTGGGCATCTGCGGCACGTTCATGGGCGGTGTCGCGGCCCTCGCCCGCGAAGCCGGGCACCGGGTGACGGGCTGCGACGCCGGCGTCTACCCGCCGATGAGCGACCAGCTGCGGGCCCTGGGCATCGACCTCATCGAAGGCTTCGGCGCGGACCAGCTCGCTCTCAAGCCCGACGTCTGGGTGGTCGGCAACGTGGTCTCGCGGGCCCGCCAGCCGGACGGATCGCCGCGCTACCCGCTGATGGAGGCGATCCTGGAGCAGGGCGCGCGCTACACCAGCGGGCCGCAGTGGCTGGCCGAGAACGTGCTGCACGGCCGCCACGTGCTGGCCGTCGCGGGCACGCACGGCAAGACCACCACCACCTCGATGCTGGCCTGGATCCTGGAGCACGCCGGCCAGGCGCCGGGCTTCCTGGTCGGCGGCGTGCCGGTGAACTTCGGCGTCTCGGCGCGCCTGGGCACCGGCCGGGGCTTCGTCATCGAGGCCGACGAATACGACACGGCCTTCTTCGACAAGCGCAGCAAGTTCGTGCACTACCGGCCGCGCACCGCGATCCTGAACAACCTGGAGTTCGACCACGCGGACATCTTCGACGACCTCGCGGCGATCGAGCGGCAGTTCCACCACCTGGTGCGCACCGTGCCGCCCTCGGGCCGCGTGGTCGTCAACGGCCTGGAAGAGAGCCTGGCGCGCGTGCTGCACCAGGGCTGCTGGAGCGAGGTGCGCAGCTTCGGCGCGGCGGTGAGCGACTACACGGCCGAAGGCGACCCGGGCGCCTTCGACGTGGTCCTTCGCGGCGAGCGCGTTGGCCGGGTCGACTGGGACCTGAGCGGCGTGCACAACCAGCTCAATGCCCTGGCGGCCATCGCGGCGGCCGAGCACGTGGGCGTCTCGCCGGCCGCGGCGGCCCGTGCGCTCGGCGAGTTCCGCAACGTCAAGCGGCGCATGGAACTGCGCGGCGAGGTGCGCGGCATCAAGGTCTACGACGACTTCGCGCACCACCCGACGGCCATCCGCACGACGGTCGACGGGCTGCGCCGCAAGCTCGGCCCGGACGGCGGCCGCATCCTGGCGGTGTTCGAGCCGCGCAGCAACACCATGAAGCTGGGCACCATGAAGTCCCAGCTGCCCTGGAGCCTGGAGCAGGCCGACCTGGCGTTCTGCCACGGCGGCGGGCTCGGCTGGGACGCCCGCGAGGCGCTTGCGCCCATGGGTGCGCGCGCCGAGGTGGGCGACACCATCGACCAGCTGGTGGAGATGACGGTGGCCGCGGCTCGTCCGGGCGACAACCTCGTCTGCATGAGCAATGGCGGCTTCGGCGGCATCCATGGCCGCCTGCTCGAGGCGCTGTCGCGCCGCTGATCGTCAGTCGAAGGAAAGAGGCGCCGGCGCCGTGAAGTCGTGCGGCTGCAGCCGCGACGCCGACCCGCGCGAGTCCCGCACGCCCGAGGCGGGCAACTGGCTCGGCTGCTGGCTGTAGAGCGAGGAATCCGAGCCTTCGGCGCGCCGCAGCGACGCCTGCGAAGCGCGCTTGGGATTCGACGTGATCGCGCCCACGAGATAGAGCGCCGCCAAGTCCTGCGCAAGCTGCACGCCCACCAGGCCGGTGCGTTGCTGCAGCTCGGCGAAGGTACCGGGCGCCATCGACAACTCGCGCAGCAGCAGCAGGTGGGAGTCGCGCAGCAGGCGCTGCGGCAGCCGCGGCGGCCGCCGGAAGTACAACATCTCGGTGCGGTAGCGGCGAGGCAGCACGTCGCGGACGGTGCGCAGCGCGTAGTGCCACATCAGTTGGGAAAGGCTGGTGTGGGTGAACTGGTCCGGCAGCTTGGCGTCGCGCGGCCGCGCGGTCCACATCGCATCCACGAAGTCCATCGGCGAGGCCGTGGGCAACACGGCCGCATCGCCGCGCAGGTCCACCACCGCGATCAGCGTGCCGTTGAGCGCCGTGACGTGGTAGACGCCGGAACCCAGCGCACTCTCCTGCTCCAGCACCTGCGAGGCGAGGCAGAACTGGGCGATGGTGGGGCGCAGCCAGGTTTCCAGGCGGCCCAGCACGGCGCCCACGCTTTCCGGATCTTCCAGGTCGAAGGCCAGTTCAGGCTGCAGGTTGCGCGGCAGCGGCCGGGCGAAGACCATGGGGCGGTCCACGTCGGGCATGTTGATCTGGACCGAGCGGCCCGCCGGCACGCCGGAGGCGATGCGCAGCGTGGTGGCCGACAGGATCTGCGTGCGGCCGCCGTAGAGCCAGAGCGCGTCGGCTTCGCCGAACTTGGAGAACTCCCAGGTCAGCCCGCCCGGCGAGGCGTGCGGCAGGACACGACCCAGCATTTCCTGCTGCTCCAGGGAAAAGCCGGCCATGCCGATGCGTAGGAGCGGGAGTTCGAATGACATGGGGTACTGCCTTTGCCGGTCCGCTCGCGCGAAGCCGGCAGGAGCAACCAATGTAGTGGCACTGTTACGGGGTGTAAAGCAAACAGTGCAGGTTTTTTGTTAACGGCGCCGCCGCGCGTCCACGGCCTGCGACAACACGCCCAGCAGATCGACCGAATCGTTCCAGCCCAGGCAAGCGTCCGTAATGCTTTTCCCGTATTCCAGGTCGCCCGGCAGGTCCTTGCCCGGGGTGAACTTCTGTGCGCCCGCCTGGAGGTGGCTTTCCACCATCACGCCGAAGATGCTGCGCGAGCCGCCGGCGATCTGCCCGGCGATGCTGCGCGCCACGTCCAGCTGCTTCTCGTGCTGCTTGCTGCTGTTGGCATGGCTGCAGTCGACCATCAGGCGCGCCGGCAGCTTGGCCGCCTCCAGGTCGCGGCAGGCGATCGCCACGCTGTCGGCGTCGTAGTTGGGCGCCTTGCCGCCGCGCAGGATGACGTGGCAGTCGCGGTTGCCGTTGGTCTGCACGATCGCCACCTGCCCGTTCTTGTGCACCGACAGGAAGTGGTGGCCTCGGGCGGCGGCCTGGATGGCGTCGGTGGCGATGCGGATGTTGCCGTCGGTGCCGTTCTTGAAGCCGATCGGTGCCGACAGGCCCGAGGCCAGCTCGCGGTGCACCTGGCTCTCGGTGGTGCGCGCGCCGATCGCGCCCCAGGCGATCAGGTCGCCGATGTACTGCGGCGAGATCACGTCCAGGAATTCGCTGCCCGCGGGCAGCCCCATGCGGTTGATCTCGATGAGCAGCTGGCGTGCCATGCGCAGGCCTTCGTCGATCCGGAAGCTCTCGTCGAGGTAGGGGTCGTTGATCAGGCCCTTCCAGCCCACCGTTGTGCGCGGCTTCTCGAAGTACACCCGCATCACGATCTCCAGCGTGTCGGCGTACCTGGCGCGCACTTCCTTCAGGCGCCGCGCGTAGTCGAGCGCGGCGTTCGGGTCGTGGATCGAACACGGCCCGATGACCACCAGCAGCCGGTCGTCGGTGCCGGCCATGATGTCGTGGATGCGTCGGCGGGTGCCTGTGATGAGGCTTTCCACCGCCGTCCCGCGGATCGGGAAGAAGCGGATCAGGTGTTCGGGAGGAGGCAACACGGTGATGTCCTTGATGCGTTCGTCGTCGGTTTCGCTCGTTTTGTCGACGGGATGCGCATACCAGGGCTCGCTGGCGGCGGGGTGGACATTCATCGTGGGCTCCTGTGCGGGATGAGGGTGGACGAAAAAAAACCGCCGGGGGGTTCCCGGCGGTTTTCTGAGGTTCCTTGCGCTTCTTGCGGATACGCCTAGGACTCTCGACCGCCGGGGTCAGAGAACCAGAAATAACCAAAAAAGAAGACGCTTTGCTTGCGCATGACGAGGGACTCTAACACAGCGCTTTTGATGTGCAAGCTCAGGCCGTGCCGCCCACGGTCAGGCCGTCGATGCGCAAGGTGGGCTGGCCCACGCCCACGGGCACGCTCTGGCCTTCCTTGCCGCAGGTGCCCACGCCGCTGTCCAGCCGCATGTCGTTGCCGATCATGGACACGCGGGTCAGCGCATCGGGACCGTTGCCCACGATGGTGGCGCCCTTGACCGGGTACTGGATCTTCCCGTTCTCGACCCAGAAGGCCTCGCTGGCGGAGAAGACGAACTTGCCCGAGGTGATGTCGACCTGCCCCCCGCCGAAGTTGGTGGCGTACAGGCCCTTCTTGATGCTGGCCACGATCTCGTCGGGCGCCTTGTCGCCGCCCAGCATGTAGGTGTTGGTCATGCGCGGCATCGGGATGTGGGCGTAGCTCTCGCGCCGGCCGTTGCCCGTGGGCGCTACGCCCATCAGGCGGGCGTTGAGCGAGTCCTGGATGTAGCCGCGCAGGATGCCGTCCTCGATCAGCACGTTGCGCTGGCTCGCGTTGCCCTCGTCGTCGACGTTGAGCGAGCCGCGCCGGTCGGAGATGGTGCCGTCGTCCAGCACGGTGACGCCCCTGGCCGCCACTCGCTGGCCCACGCGCCCGGAGAAGGCGCTCGATCCCTTGCGGTTGAAGTCCCCCTCCAGCCCGTGGCCGATGGCCTCGTGCAGCAGGATGCCGGGCCAGCCGGGGCCGAGCACGACCGTCATCTCGCCGGCCGGCGCCGGCCGCGACTCCAGGTTGGTCAGTGCCGCCTTCACCGCGTCGTCCACGTACTCCTGCACGTGCTGCTCGTCGAAGTAGGCCAGGCCGAAGCGCCCGCCGCCGCCGCTGGAGCCCACCTCGCGGCGGCCGTTCTGCTCGGCGATCACCGTGATCGACATCCGCACCAGCGGCCGCACGTCGGCGGCCAGCGTGCCGTCGGCACGGGCCACCATCACCACGTCCCATTCGCTGGCCAGGCCGGCCATCACCTGCACGATGCGCGGGTCCTTGGCGCGGGCGAGCTTCTCCGCCCGCTCCAGCAGCTGCACCTTGGCGGTGCTGTCGAGCGTGGCGATCGGGTCCACCGCGGGATAGAGCGAGCGGCTGGACGCGACCTTCTTGTCGGCCGCCTTGGCCCGGCCCGAGCGCGCGGCCGAGGAGATCGAGCGCACCGTGCGCGCCGCATCCAGCAGCGAGGCCTCGGAGATGTCGTCGGAATAGGCGAAGGCGGTCTTCTCGCCGCTCACGGCGCGCACGCCGACGCCCTGGTCGATGCTGAAGCTGCCGGTCTTGACGATGCCTTCCTCCAGGCTCCAGCCCTCGCTGCGCGTGTACTGGAAATAGAGGTCCGCATCGTCGACCTGGTGGGCCGTGATCTCGGCCAGGGCGCGCGACAGATGGGTTTCGTCGAGGCCGAACGGCTCGAGCAGGAGGCGCTGCGCGGTGGCCAGGCGCTCCAGGGTGGGTTCGCGGGAGATCATCGGGGGATTCTAGGCATCCCGCAGGACCCCTGCGGCCGCACGGGTCAGCGCTGCTGGGCCAGGGTGCGAAGCAGCTGGCGCGACTGCAGTTCCGACAGGAAGCCCTGCGCGCCGTCGAAGCGATCCTGCGGCGCCTTGGCCATCAGCCGGTCCAGGATGGGCTGCAGCGCCGCGTGCTCGGACGGCAGGATCGGCGTGGGGGCGTTCAGGTGCTGCGCCAGCAGCTGGTCCAGCGTGTCGGCCCGGAAGGGGCGCTGGCCGGCGAGCATCTCGAACATCATCACGCCCAGGCTGTAGAGGTCCGACGCCGCCGTGATCTCGCGCCCGGCCGCCTGCTCGGGGCTCAGGTAGTAGGGCGTACCGACGATGTCACCGTGCCGCGTCTGGCTCAGGGCCAGGTTGTCGGCCTGCAGCAGCGACTTGGCGATGCCGAAATCGGCCAGCGCCACCGTGTGGTCGGCCCGCCGCATGATGTTCTCGGGCTTGAGGTCGCGGTGGATCACGCCCAGCGCGTGGATCGCGGCCAGCGCCCGCGCCACCTGCTCCAGCACGTCCAGCACCCGCTGCTGCGGCATGCCGGCGCTGAGCTCCGAGCGCAGGTCGCCGCGCGGGAAGTACTCCATCGCGATGTACGCGTGGTCGTCGGTGAAGCCCTGGTCGTGGATGCGCACCACGTTCGGATGCTCGATCCGCGACAGCAGCGTGTACTCCTGGATGAAGCGCGACAGGTGCTCGGTCGCGCGCTGGCCGCCGGCGTCCAGCACCTTGAGCACCACCGCCAGGCCGTCGTGTTCGCGCTCCGCCAGGTACACCTGCGTCATGCCGCCGGCGCCGATCCTGCGCGTCATCCGGTAGCCACGCAGCCGAAGCAGCTCCTGGCCCGGCTCCAAGTCGTGCGCCTTGGGCGCGGTCGGCCGCGACCGCGGATCTCCACCACGTCCACCGTGGCCGGTCGTGCCGCGCACCTCGCCGACGGCCTGCTCGATGCTCTGCTGAAGCCGGCCCTTGCGGCGCAGCAGGCCCTGCAGCGCCTCCATCAGTTCGACGCGGGTGAAGGGCTTGGCCAGGTAGTCGTCGGCGCCGGCCGTCATGCCG
The DNA here is from genome assembly GCF_001424545.1 of Ramlibacter sp. Leaf400. Taxonomy (GTDB): domain Bacteria; phylum Pseudomonadota; class Gammaproteobacteria; order Burkholderiales; family Burkholderiaceae_C; genus Ramlibacter. The sequence continues at coordinate 213,791 of NZ_LMQL01000013.1, forward strand.
CGCCGCATGCTGGCGCGGTCGTCCAGGGCGGTGAGCAGCATCACGGGCGTGGACGCCAGTTGGTCGTCGGCCCGGATCGCCCCGAGCAGCGCGAAGCCGTCCATCTCGGGCATGCCGATGTCGGAGATCACGATGTCGGGCCGCACCTCGCGGGCCCGCGCCAGGCCGGCGGCGCCGTCGACCGCCGCGACGACCTCGAACCCTTCGAGCTTGAGCAGCCGCGCGATGTTGGCGCGGATCGCGTCGTCGTCCTCCACCACCAGGATGGTGGTCATCGGCGCGAGAGCCAGCGGAAGATGGCCGCGTCGTCCAGCTCCGCCAGGCCGGCGCGCGCCGCCTGGTCGAAGACGTCGCGGGCGGCGTCCCCGAGCGGGCCCTCGAAGCCGGCGCGGCGCGCCGCCTCCACGGCCAGGGCCGTGTCCTTGCGCAGCAGCGTGACGTGCGCGCGCGGCTCGTAGTCGTCGGCGATGGCTCGGCGCAGGCGGTCCGAGCCGATCCAGCTCTGGCCGCTGGACTGCTCGATCACGTCCAGCGTGCGCGCCAGGTCCAGGCCGAGCCGCTGCGCCATGGCCAGGGCCTCGGCCGCGCCCACCAGGTTGATGCCGGCCAGCAGGTTGTTCACCAGCTTGGTCCTGGCGCCGTCGCCGGGCCGCGTGCCGACGCGAAAAAGCTTCGAACTGAGCACGGCCAGCAGGTCGGCCGCGGCCGCGAAGGCCGGGTCGGAGCACGCCACCATCAGGCTCATGCTGCCGTCGCGGGCCCGGGCCGGCCCGCCGGACATCGGGGCGTCGATGGGCAGCAGGCCTTGCGCGGCCAGCTTCGAGGCCAGGGCTTCAGCGTCCTGCGGCGCGATGGTGGGGCACAGCAGCACGGGCGTGCCGGACGCGAGCACTGCGGCGGCACCGTCGGCGCCGAACAGCACGTCCTCGCACTGGGAGGCGTCGACCACGCAGACGATCAGCGCAGTCGCGCCGACGGCCGCTTCGGCGGGGGAAGCTGCGGGCGTGGCCCCCGCCTGGCGCAGGGCTTCCACCCTCCCGGCCACCAGGTCGCAGGCCCGCACGGCCCAGCCCTGCTCCAGCAGGCGGCCGGCCATGCCGCCGCCCATGTTGCCGACGCCGACGATGCCGACCGGGCCGGCAACGCCCGTCATGTCTGCACCAGCCGCTTGGCCTTGGCGATGGACATCAGGATGCCCAGCCCCAGCCCCAGCGTCACCATGGCGGTGCCGCCGTAGCTGATGAAGGGCAGCGGCACGCCCACCACCGGCAGGATGCCGCTGACCATGCCCATGTTCACGAAGGCGTAGGTGAAGAAGATCATCGTGATCGCGCCGGCCAGCAGCCGCGAGAACAGCGTGGACGCCTCCAGTGCGATGGCCAGCCCGCGCAGGATCAGGAAGATGAAGCCGGCGATCAGGCAGAGGTTGCCCACCAGCCCGAATTCCTCGGAGAACGCGGCGAAGATGAAGTCGGTGGTGCGCTCCGGGATGAACTCCAGGTGGGTCTGCGTGCCCTGCATGAAGCCCTTGCCCAGCACGCCGCCGGAGCCGATGGCGATCATCCCCTGGATGATGTGGAAGCCCTTGCCCAGCGGGTCCTTGGTGGGGTCGAGCAGCGTGCAGATGCGCTGCTGCTGGTAGTCGTGCAGGATCGGCCAGCGGTTGCCCGGCGCGCACAGCTGGCCCTCGAACACCACCAGCAGGATGACCGCGACCAGCCCCACCACCAGCGGCGGGACGATCAGCTTCCAGGACAGCCCGGCGAAGAAGATCACCGACAGGCCGGCCGCCAGCACCAGCAGCGACGTGCCCAGGTCCGGCTGCTTCATGATCAGCCCCACCGGCGCGATGAGGATCAGGACGGCCATCCCGTAGTCGAGCGGCCGCAACTGCCCTTCGCGTTTCTGGAACCACCACGCCAGCATCAGCGGCATGGCGATCTTCATGATCTCGCTGGGCTGGATCACCACGCCCACGTTGACCCAGCGCCGGGCGCCCTTCTTGGCGATGCCGAACACGGCGACCGCCACCAGCAGCGCCACGCCTATCGTGTAGAGCGGCACCGCGAAACTCATGAGCCGCTGCGGCGGGATCTGGGCGACCACGAACATGATCGAGGCCGCGATCAGCATGTTGCGGCCATGGTCGCGAAAGCGCGTGCCGTGGTCGAAACCGGACGAATACATCACCAGCAGTCCGGCGCAGGCGAGCAGGAAGACCGCGAAGGCGAGGGGCCCGTCGAAGCCCTGGAGCATCGGCGTGGCGCGCTGCCAGATCGGCGGCTTTTCGAAGACGGCGGACATGGGCGCGATTATCGGGGCGGGCCGGGCCCCTTCCGGCCGCCAGCCGCACCGCATTTGCTTACAGCCGGAGCGGTGCGACCTTCGTCACGCCGCCGTGTTCGTCGTACGAAGCCACCTCCAGCGCCCAGCCGGCGTCGGCCGGCACCACCGAGAGCTTGGTGAACTGCCGGTGCGCACGCGAGAGGCAGCGGGCGCTGGCCCACACGTCCACCGACTCGCAGCAGGCCGGCAGCCGCACCTTCTGCTCCCAGGCGTGGTCGAACACCCGCGGGTTGGCGAAGGGCAGCGTGGCATTCCAGCCCGAAGCCACCACCGAGACCGCCCGCACCGGCGCGGCCGCGCCGACCGCCCGGATCTCCAGCTCGGCCACCGCGCTCAGGTGGTAGTCGCCCGACAGGAACACCAGGTTGCGGATGCCCTCGGCCGCGATGAAACGGGCCAGCTCCTGCCAGGTGGCCGGGTAGCCGGTCCAGTCGTCGGCATGGCGGGCCAGCGACGGCGACTCCAGCACCCGCCGCTCCGGCAGGCCCAGCACGCTGCCGCTGCACAGGAACTTGGGCGTGGTGCGGTGCCGCCGCAGCCAGTCCTTGATCGCCTCCAGCTGGTCCCGGCCCATGAGCCGCGCCTGGCGCCAGTTGACGCCGCTGCGCGGCTCGCGCTCCGAGCGAGTGTCGGCCGCGAAGGCCGGCAGCCCGCCGATGGCGAACTCGTACCAGAAGCCGCGCACCGCCTGCCCCGGCGCCGGCAGGGCCGGGCCCTGCTGCCCCTTGCGCCAGCGCCACTGCCAGGCCATGGCGGCCTCGAAGCCGTTGGCGAAGTCCGGGCCGCCGGCGCCGTCGACGTTGTCGCCGAACTCGTGGTCGTCCACCACCAGCCAGGTCGGCAGGTGGCGCATCAGCAGGCCGGTCGCCTCGCCCTCCCAGGCGGCCCGGTAGCGGTCCTGACCGCGCTCGGCCTTTTCCGTGGTTTCGGCGACGTTGGCGGTGGCGTCGGCGTAGATCTGGTCGCCCAGCAGCACCAGCGCATCCACCGGCCGCGTCTGGTCCTCGACGTGTTCCAGCATCCGGGTCGCCAGGGCGTCGGCCGCCTTCCGCTCGAACGGCGTGCCCGGCCAGCGGCAGGAGCTGGCCAGCAGGCTCACCGGCACGTCGGCCGCAAGCCGGCCCAGCCAGCGGTTCCACCAGGGCAGGCCCGAGAAGGAGAGCACCGACACGGTCTCGCTCTCGAACGGCGGGCGCTTGCGCGGCTCCGCGGGTGCCGAGGGCGCTGGTGCGGCGCCGCCGCTGGAGCGCAGGAACTTGAGCGGCAGCTTGATGCTGTTGGTGCCCGGGGCGATCCAGGGGCCGCCCAGGTGGTTCGCGCCGATCCGCTTGTCGCCGCCTCCCGCCGTGTTCATCGCGACCTCCAGGTGGTCCATCGCCTCGAAGCGGCGCGAGCCGGTATCGGGCACGGTCACGGTCCAGTGGTAGCCCAGGCCCTGGCTGACGGTCGGATTGCCGCTCTTGGGACCGAAGGGGAATTGGCTCGGGGGCCGCACCGCCTGCGCGTCGCCGACCACCTCCTTGCCGTTGATCCGCAACCCGGGAGGCTCCGGCTCGCCCGTCGTGTCGCCACGCTGCTCGAACCACAGCACCAGCTCGCGCGGCCGGCCGTTCCACCCATGGAGCTGCAGCAGCGGTCCGCACCAGGGCTGCACCGGCGCCAGGTACTCGTAGTCGCCGATGTCCTCGCCGTCGACGCGGTTCGCTTCGTACTTGCGCGCGGGCTTGCCGCCTACCGCGCTGTGGAACCCCGGCGCGTCCTTCAGGAATTGCGCCAGCCGCGGGTAGATGTCGCGGTAGGCCTGCCGGCCGAACAGGAAGTCCATGTGGCCGTAGCCTTGCTGCACGAACAGGCGGACCGTCCGCTGGCCCTCTCTCGCGTTCTCGAAGATCCGCCCCATCCGCTGCCAGGACCGCACGGCGCTGCGCGGGTCGAACACCTTGTTGCGCCCGCCGTGGGCGAACAGCGTGGGGAAGGTCCAGGACTTCAGGAGCCGATTCCGGGTGAGGTAGGCGTTCACCCCCTCGCGGTCGGTCAGCCGCTCGCGCTGGATCACGAAGAAAAGCTGGCGGAAGACTTCGATGCCCGCCTCGCCCACCAGCTCCGCCAGCCGGTCGTGCGTCTGCGGCGCCAGGTTGCCGTGCTCCCATTCGCGGCCGTAGAAGACCGTCATGCGGTTGCACACCCCCCAGCCGCCCCGCGGATCGTACTTGTGGCGCTCGTGCGGCTCGCGTTCGGCCTGCGGCCAGGGCAGGCTCGCCGCGAACCGGTCGATCAGTTCGTCCATGGCGCGGCCGCGGCCCGCCGGCGGCACCGGCACGATCTTCTCGTCGCCGCCCAGGAAGTCCTTGTACAGCGCCGCCAGCGCGCCCGAGAACCGGTTGGACATCGAAGGCACGACCCAGGGGTGCACGGCGTGCAGGATGACGTGGCCGATGGTGCCGGCCGGAACGTGCTCGCCCAGCACCGCCATCGCAAAGGCGCCGGCGCCGACGCAGTGCGCGAACACGTCGACCTGGGCGACGCCCGCGCGGCTGCGCACCTCGGCGATGGCCCGCGCGATGTCGTTGCGCGCCACGATGTCCATGGTGTGGGCTTCGCCCGCGTAAGGCAGGCGGTTGGACAGCCGGTGGTCCAGCAGCCAGATGTCGTAGCCCTGGCGCAGGAAGTACGTGGCCAGGTTGTCCGAGCCGATGGTGTCGGTGGTGAACACCCCGCTGCCATGGGCCAGGCCGTGGATGAAGAGCAGCGCGCGCCGCGGCTCCAGCACCTTGTCCAGGGCCGGGTAGTGCACCAGCTGCAGCTCGATGGGGCCACCCTCGCCGTGGCCGCGGTCCACGCGCAGCGGCACGATGCGCGGCTCGACCGGCGGCCACGCGCCGCCCGGCACGAGCTTCGGCGGCGGCGGCACCTTCACCGGCTTCAGCTTGTCGTAGCTCATGCCGCGGAACGACCAGAAGTGGGTGCGCAGCAGGGCGCGCAGCCAGAGTGCGACGAAGCCGCCCACGGCCAGGATGGCGGCCGGCGTGTTGGGGGCCTGCACCACCTGGAGCCGGCGATTGCGGACCATGTCGACCAGGTCGACGTCGAACCCCAGCGGCCAGGGCTTGCCGCCATTCCCCGGCTGCAGCTTCAGGTCCAGCCGGGTCAGGGCGTCCCAGAGGTTGCGCTCCTGGCGCCGGTAGGCCAGGCGCTTGAGCCCGGAGGCGCGCACCTTGTACGCGAGTTTCTTCGAGCCCAGCTCGAACTCGTAGCGCAGCTCGCGGTAGTCGGCGTGGTTCAGCCCGGCTCGCTGGAACAGGTCCTTCGCCTCCGACCAGCTCGGGCCGGCGCCGAAGTTGCCCTGCAGGTCGCGCGCGCTGCGGCGGGCGACGTAGGTCCGGAACGCCTCCGCGCCGCGGGCCCAGCGCTCGCCGGCCCTGCCTGGGAAGTCCGGCGCCAGCAGCGTGACCTTGCCGGGGCCTTGCAGCACCAGGTGATCGGGCCGCATCACCTCCGCTCGCACCGTCGGCGACTCGGGCCAGGGGTTGGCGTACAGGCTCAGCGTCGCGTCGAGCGCGATCGACGGGTCGGCCAGCCAGCGGTGGACGTCGAGCTGCACCTTCACCTGCACCACCCAGGCCCGCGGTTGCCCGGCCGGGTCTGGCGCGTAGACCTGGGGGTCGGCGATCAGGGGCCGCATCCACTCGGGTACCTCGGTGGGGTCGGCCGACTGCAGGCGCTCCTCGAAGGCCAGCACCACCGGGCCGGCGCCGACGAAGGGCTGTCGCCGGTCGGCCGCAGGCTGGCCGGACGGCAGCCGCAGCAGCATCGGCAGCGGCGCCGGCGTTGCGGTCCGCGTGTCCAGCCTGGTGCGGATCTCGCGCGCGGCCAGCAGGCACAGCGCGCTGATGGTGACGAACGGGTTGACGCCGACGGCGCAGGGGACGATGGCGCCGTCCAGCACGTGCAGCCCGGCGTGCACGGCCGTCCCCGTCCTGCCGCTGAACACCTCGCCGAAGCGGTCGACCACGCCGGCGGCGGCATCGTCCGCCATCGCGCAGCCGCCCAGCGGGTGAACCGTCACCAGCCGCTCGGGCTGGCTCCCGCCGGTGATGCCGGTGAACTTGTCGGGCACCGGCCGCCACATCGGGTTGGGCAGGTAGTCGCCGCCGTCGAAGCCGTTTTTCCCGTGGGCCTTGCCCAGCATCTCGTGCAGCGCCTCGAAGTACGGCGCCCGTCCGCCGACCGCCGCGTCACCCGACGGCCCTTTCGGCCACTGGATGTCCAGCACCGGACGCGAGCCCTTGCCGGGCCGCAGCAGCATCCGGCCTTTGGCGTCGTCGCGCCCCATGGCCAGCAGCAGCATCGCGTGCTCGCCGATGCGCTCGGGCGTGGCCAGCACGTCGGGCGCCGCGGCACCGTGGAAGGCAGGCGCGTTCTCCTGCGTGTAGCGGTGCAGGCTCGAAAGCGTGCTGCCCAGTGCCAGCACCGCCATCGACAGCGCCGAGGGGACCGCGCCGTCCTGCACCAGCACCGGCCGCCGCCGGCCGTCCACCCAGACTGTTGTGCGCAGGGTGCCGGCGATGGTGGGGCCGACGTCGCGGCTCGGCTGGGTGCTGGTGGGCCGGGGCGCGGAAACGCCGTTGACCGGCTGCTCCTGGCCCCAGCCCATGGCGAGCGTGTCGCCGTTGCCCGAGAACGAGTGGCCCAGCCAGGACGAGCACCCCACGCGGGGCGAGCGCAGCAGCAGTTCGGTGCTGCCCAGCGTGCCGGCGCTCAGCACCAGCGTGTGGGTGTCGACCGAAAAATGCCGCTGGGACGGCTCGGCCTTGGCGCGGGCGGTCAGCCCGAAGTGGACCCGCCAGCGCCGCTGGGGCCCGGGCAGCGGCTCGATCTCCAGTGCCGTGGCGCCGGTGTAGAAGCGCGCGCCCCGGGCCGCGGCGGCCGGGATCAGGTTGGTCAACAGCGTGCCCTTGGCGCCGACGTTGCAACCCGTGAAGCAGTTGCCGCAGCGGATGCAGGCCTCCTGCGCGATGCCCTGGGCGGTGGTTCGGGGCTGGTGCGCGATGGTGAGCGGCACCGCCTCGGCCGGGCCGCAGCCGATCGCCTCGCCCAGGCGGCTCAAGGCCGCCACCTTCGGCAGCTCGCGTGCCTTGGGCAGGGGCTCGGCTTCCAGCTTCTGCACCGCCTGCCCCAGCGCCTCGGACAGAGCGCCGTGTGCCGCCCCGCCCGGCCGGTAGGCGGCGGGCCAGCAGGCCTGCTCGAACAGATCGGCCGGCGGCCGCAGGGCCACGCCGGCGTTGATCAGCGAGCCGCCGCCCAGCCCGTTGGCCAGGAGCACGCCCACCTCGTCGAACAGTCGGAAATCCAGCAGCGCGTCGGCATTTCCGATCGGGTTGTCCTCGCCCTGGCGCTGGAAGCGCACGTGGCCGGGCAGCTGCCCGATGTCCTCCGGGAACTCGCCCAGCACGTACTCGCGCCCGCGCTCCATCACCCACACGCTGCGGCCGGGCGCGGCCAGTTCGGCGGCGGCGATGCTGCCGCCGTAGCCGGAGCCGATCACCAGGACGTCGCAGGCGTGCGGGGCGGGGCCTTCGAGCAGGGATTCGACCGGTTCGGACCAGCGGGGATCGGTTGACATGTTGTTACGCGCAAAGCTAAGGTCGGCCGGGATTGGAGCTCATCCGTGCTGCTTTTCCCCGCATTCCCCGTTGGCGACGATCAACCATTGACCGTGGAGACCGCGCGCGAGTCGCTGCGGATGCGCGCGCGGCAATCGATCCATTCGCGCACCACCGTCATGGTGGCGGCGGTGATCGCGATGGCCGCCTTCGGCGCCATCGTCCCCGCGTGGCGCCTGGCGGGCTGGGCGCTGCCTGTTGTTTTGCTGGCACAGCTCAACGCGGTCCTGTGCGCCCGCCTGCTGCGCGGGCTCGACCAGGCCACCCCGGCCGAACTCGCGCGCCACCAGACCGTGCTGTGGTGGATGACGATCGCCAACCAGGTGGCGATGGGGCTGACGGTCTGGTGGATCGGCTACGCCAACACGGGGGCCCTGGCCACCATCGCCACCACGTTGCAGCTGATCTACCTGGGGGGCGCGCTGGTGAATGCCTCCACCCACCCGCCCACCTTCATCCCGGGCGCCTGGATCAACCTGCTGCTGGCCGCCTCGTACTGGCTCACGCAGACCGAGCTGGGCTGGCCGCTGGCCTTCGCCCTGGCCTTCATGGGCCTGATCATGAGCCGCTCCTGCCGGCAGAGCGCCGCGGCCTTCGGGGAATCGCTGCGCATGCGCTTCGAGAACGCGGACCTGGTCAAGCGCCTGGCGCAGGAAAAGAAGGTGGCCGAGGAGGCCAACGCCGCCAAGTCGCGCTTCCTGGCCGCGGCCAGCCACGACCTGCGCCAGCCGCTGCATGCGCTGCTGGTCTTCTCCACCCTGCTGCACAAGACCCAGACGCCGCAGACCGCCGAACTGGTGGCGCACATCCGCAGCGCCGCCGGCTCGCTGGACAAGCTGTTCGCGGGCCTGCTGGACCTGTCCAAGCTGGAGACCGGCGGCGTGGTGCCGCAGCTGCAGGCGGTGCACGTCAACGGCATCGCCCAGGAGCTGTGCGCCGAGTACGAGGAAGCCTGCCGCAACAAGGGCATCTCGATCGCGTGCAGCGGCTCGCCGCAGTGGGTGCTGAGCGATCCCTTCCTGCTGGAGCGGGTGCTGCGCAACCTGATCGACAACGCGGTGAAGTACACCCGCGCCGGCGGGGTGGAGGTGCACATCGAGCAGGGCGCGAGCCAGACCCTGGTGGAGGTGCGCGACACCGGCGAGGGCATCGCCCCCGACCTGCAGCCGCGCATCTTCGAGGAGTACTTCCAGGTGGGCAACCGGGCGCGCGACCTGTCCAAGGGCTCGGGCCTGGGCCTGGCCATCGTCAAGCGCCTGTGCCACCTGCTGGACACGCGTCTGGAGCTGGCGTCGCAACCCGGCCAGGGCACGACCTTCCGGCTGCTGCTGCAGCAGGCGCCGATCTACGACGCCGCCGGCGCCGGCGCGGCGCCGACCGAGGACGATCCGATGGCGCAGCCCGCGCCGCTGCAGGGCCTGTGCATCTGGCTGGTGGAGGACAACGAACTGGTGCAGCTGGCCACCCGGCGTGCGCTGGAGGACCTGGGCGCCAGCGTGCACGCCTGGGCCCACATGCCGCCGGTCGACGGCCCCGCCCCGCGCCCCGACGCCCTGGTGGCCGACTACCGCCTGGACGGCGACAGCACCGGGCTGCAGGTGGCGCGCGTCCTGCGCCTGACCTGGCCGCAGCTGCCGGTGGCCATCGTCACCGGCGATCCCGCCATCGACCGCGCGGCGCTCGAGGAGATGGGCAACACGGTGGTCCTGCAAAAGCCGGTGATCCCGACGGTGCTGGGCAGCTGGCTGCACGCCGCCTGCAAGGGCCGACGCCGCTCGCGCCGGGACGAGCGCGCCGATCAGGCGATCTTGACGCCCTGACGGGCCGCCACGTAGACGGCCTCGGTCCGCGACTGCACGTTGAGCTCGCGGAAGATCGCGCTCAGGTGGGTCTTCACGGTGGCGTCGCTGATGCCCAGCTGGCGCGCGATGAGCTTGTTGGGCAAGCCGCGCAGCATCGCCGCCAGCACGTCGGCCTGGCGCTGGGTCAGGGCCGGGAACACCTCGACGATCGCCTTGGGCTGGGCGTCGTGGCGCTGGGGCGGCGGGCTGCTGCTGGCCAGGAGGGCGCTGGGCAGCGAGATGCCGCCGCCGGTGATCTTGTTCAGGGCCTGCTGCAGCACGTCGGGCGGCGACTCCTTGGGGATGAAGCCCACCGCGCCCGCGTCGATGGCGCTGCGCACCAGGGTCGCGTTCTTCTCGGCCGAGACCACCACGATGCGCGCGTCCTCGGCCGCCTCGTGGAAGGCCCGGACCGCGTCCGCGCCGCAGAGGCCCTCCATGTGCCAGTCCAGCAGCACCACGTCGAAAGGCTTCTCGCGCGCCAGCCGCAGGCCTTCGTCGGCATCGGCCGCGACCTCGCACTCCATGGAACCCAGCGACAGCAGCAGCAGCCGCAGCCCCTCGCGGAACAACGCATGGTCGTCGACCACCAGCACACGCATCAGCGAATCTCCTTCGGTGCGCTGGACTGTAAAGGAGTCGCAGCGCCGACCTATCGCCCATTTGGATGAACGTCAAGGCCGCGCGCACTAGGATGCGCGCCATGGCCCTCACCCACCTGCTCTACCTGCACGGCTTCCGGTCCTCGCCGCAATCGGCCAAGGCGCGCCAGGTCGCCGCCCGCATCGCGCAGCGCCACCCCGGGGTGCAGTGGTGGTGCCCGCAGCTGCCGCCCTCGCCCCGCGCCGCGATGGACCTGGTGATGCAGGGCATCGCCGCCTGGCCGCGCGAGCGCATGGGCGTGATCGGCTCCTCGCTGGGCGGCTTCTATGCCACCCACGTGGCGGTGGAAACCGGCTGCCGCGCCGTGGTGGTCAACCCCGCCGTGCACGCCGCCCGCGACCTGGCCCGCCACATCGGCGAGCAGACCGCCTGGCACGACCCGGCCCGGCACTTCTTCTTCGAGCCGCGCTACGTGGACGAACTGCGGGTGCTCGAACGCGGGCCCCTGCCCCATCCCGAGCGCCTGCTGGCCGTCATCGCCAAGGGCGACGAGGTCTTGGACTGGCGCGAAATGGTGGGTCGCTACCCGGGCTCGCCGGTGCGGCTGCTGGAAGGCGGCGACCATGCGCTGTCGGATTTCGACCGCCACCTGGACGACGTGCTGGCCTTCCTGGGCCTGCCGTCGCGCTGACCCTGCATGGGACAATCGCCGCGATGTATGCATTGTTCGAAGAGGGCGGCCGGTTCCAGGCGGGCCGGGTGCTCTCGCAGGCCGAGTCCTCGGCCCAGGTGGAGCTGGACAGCGGCAAGCGCGTCAAGGTCAAGTCCGCCCACATCCTGCTGACGTTCGAGAAGCCCCAGCCGGCCGAACTGCTGGCCGCGGCGCAGGCCCTTGCCGAAACCATCGAGCTGGACCTGGCCTGGGAGTTCGCCCCGGACGAGGAATTCGGCTTCGCCGACCTGGCGCGCGACTACTTCAGCGAGAAGGCCACGCTGGAACAGCAGGCCGCCGCGCTGCTGCGGCTGCACGAGGCGCCGCACTACTTCCGTCGCGCGGGCAAGGGGCGCTTTCGCAAGGCGCCGGCCGAGATCGTGCAGCAGGCGCTGGTCGCGCTGGAGAAGAAGAAGCAGCTGCAGCAGCAGATCGCCGCCTGGGCCGCCGAACTGGCCGCCGGCAGCTGCCCGGCGCCGGTGCGCGAGCAGCTCTTTCGCATCCTGTTCAAGCCGGACAAGAACGCGCCCGAGTACAAGGCCGTGGTCGAGGCGTCACGCACCGCGCAGATGGCGCCGCTCGCGCTGCTGCAGAAGGCCGGCGCGATCGACTCGCCCTACCAGTTCCACTGGAAGCGCTTCCTGTTCGATTACTTCCCCAAGGGCACGGGCTTTCCGCCGCTGGCCGCGCCCGCCATCGACGAGGAGCTGCCGCTCGCGGCGGTGCAGGCCTTCTCCATCGACGACTCCAGCACCACCGAGATCGACGACGCGCTCTCGGTGCAGGGCCTGGGCACCGGCACGGTGACGGTGGGCATCCACATCGCCGCGCCCGGCCTGGCGATGCAGCCCGGCACGCCGATCGACCAGGTGGCGCGCCAGCGCCTGTCCACGGTCTACATGCCGGGGCACAAGATCACCATGCTGCCCGACGAGGTGGTGCAGGCCTACACGCTGATGGAAGGGCGCGACTGCCCGGCGGTGTCGCTCTACGTCACGTTCGACGAAGCCAGCCTGGTCGTGAAGGAGTCGCAGACCCGCCTGGAACGCGTGCCGATCGCGGCCAACCTGCGGCACGACCAGCTGGACGAACACCTCAGCGAGGACTGGCTGGAAGGCGGCGCCACCGCGCATGCCGTGCCCGAGCCGGCGGCCCACCTGCGCGAGCCGCTGTCCTTCCTGTGGCGGCTGGCCAAGCACCTCAAGGGCCTGCGCGAGGTGGTGCGCGGCAAGCCCGAGACCTTCAGCCGGCCCGACTACAACTTCCGCCTGCTCGACCACGACGGCGGCGAGCCGCGCGGCAGCGAGCCGGTGGAGATCACCGTGCGCCGTCGCGGCGCGCCGCTGGACCTGATCGTGGCCGAGGCCATGATCCTGGCCAACAGCAGCTGGGGCCAGTGGCTGGCCGAGCTGGGCGTGCCGGCGATCTACCGCAGCCAGGCCAGCCTGGCGCCCGGCGTCAAGGTGCGCATGGGGACCAAGGCGGCGCCGCACGCCGGCATCGGCGTCAAGTGCTACGCCTGGAGCACCTCGCCGCTGCGTCGCTACACCGACCTGGTCAACCAGTGGCAGATCGTCGCGGCGGCCCGCCACGGCCGCACCGCCGCCCTGGCCGCGCCCTTCAAGCCCAAGGACGCCGACCTGTTCTCCATCATCTCCAGCTTCGACGCGGCCTACAGCGCCTACAACGGCTACCAGGCCGGCATGGAGCGCTTCTGGACCCTGCAGTACCTGCGCCAGCAGGGCCTGAAGGAGCTGGTGGGCACCGTGTTCCGCGAGGGCCTGGTGCGGGCCGACGACCTGCCGCTGGTGCTGCCGGTGCTGGGCACGGAGCAGCTGCCGCGCGGCGCGAAGGTGCGGGTGCGGCTGGGCGACATCGACGACATCACGCTGGACGTGTCCGGCACCCTGCTGGAGCGGCTGGACACCGCCCCGCAGGCGCTGTCGGGGGAAGACGACAGCGGGGAGGAGGAAGAGCCCGCCGGTCCGATCGCCATCGCCGTCGATGTGGCCGAAGGCGGCGAACTCGACAATGCGGCGGATAATCCGCCTTCGTGAACCTCAAGTCCTTCAGCACCCTGCAGATCGCACTGGGCGTGTCGGTGGCGGCCCACGCCGCCCTGCTGACCGTGCGCATCGTGGACCCGGAGAGTTTCAACCGGGTGTTCCAGGACACGCCGCTGGAGGTGGTGCTGGTCAACTCGCGCAGCGCCGAGAAGCCCGAGAAGGCCCAGGCGATCGCCCAGGCCGCGCTGGCCGGCGGTGGTGAGGCCGCCAGCGGCCGGGCCACCTCGCCGCTGCCGCCTTCGGCGCTCACCGAGACCGGCGATTCGGCCGAGGACGCCGCCCAGCGCCGCGTGCAGGAGATGCAGGAGCAGCAGACGCTGATGCTCGCGCAGGTCAAGCGCATGCTGGCCGGGATGCCGCCGCCCGATCCGAAGCAGCCCACCAGCGCGCCGGATGCGAAGGCGCGCGAGGAAAAGCGCCGCCAGCTCGTGAAGCTGCTGGCCGAGATCGAGCGCCGCATCAACGAGGAGAACGCGCGGCCCAAGAAGCGCTACGTCAGCCCCTCCACGCGCGAGGAGGTCTACGCCGTCTACTACGACACGCTGCGCCGCAAGATCGAGGAGCGCGGCACCCACAACTTCCCCGAGCTGGCCGGCCGCAAGCTGTACGGCGAGCTCACCATGATCGTCACCGTCAACCACGACGGCCGCGTGCTGGAGACCGAGGTGGTCGAGACCTCGGGCAACCTCACGCTCGACCGCCGCGCACAGAGCATCGCGCGCGCCTCCGGGCCGTTCGGCCGCTTTTCGGCTGCCATGCGCCAGCGCGCCGACCAGATCGTGGTGGTGTCGCGCTTCAAGTTCACGCGCGACGAGACGCTCGAAACCAAACTCACGTCGCGATGAGCGCCCGCTACTGCGTCGTCGGCCACCCGGTCGAGCACAGCCGCTCGCCGTGGATCCACGCGCGTTTTGCCCAGCTCACGGGCGAGCCTGTGCAGTACGGCAGGCTGGCCGCGCCGCTGGACGGTTTCGTGGCCACCGTGCGGCGCTTCCGCGACGAAGGCGGACGCGGCTGCAACGTCACCCTGCCCTTCAAGTTCCAGGCGGCCGCCTTCGCCACCACGCTGAGCGATCGGGCCCGGCTCGCGGGCGCGTGCAACACGCTGCGCTTCGATGACGCCGGCGTGCTCGGCGACAACACCGACGGCGCCGGCCTGGTGCGGGACATCGCATCGGCCGGCGTCCCGCTGGCCGGGCGCGAGGTGCTGCTGGTGGGCGCCGGCGGCGCTTCGGCAGGCGTCCTCGGCCCGCTGCTGCAGGCGCGGCCGGCCCGGCTGGTGATCGCCAACCGCACCCTGGCGAAGGCGCAGGCGCTGGTGGACTCGCACGCCGCGGCCGCGCGGTCGGCATCGGCCGAACTCTCGGCCTGCGGGCTCGACGCCGTGCCCGGCGCCTTCGACGTGGTCGTCAACGCCAGCGCCAGCAGCCTGGCGGGCGGCGGCGTCCCGGTGCCCGCGTCGGTGCTGCGCACCGGCGCCCTGGCCTACGACATGATGTACGGCCCGGCAGCGCAGGGCTTCCTGGCCTGGGCGCGCGCGCAGGGCGCAGTCGGCCGCGACGGCCTGGGCATGCTGGTGGAACAGGCGGCCGAGTCGTTCCGCATCTGGCGCGGCGTGCGGCCGGATACAGCGTCGGTGCTGGCCGAACTGCGCGCCCTGCTCGCGGCGGAGTGACGGCGTGAAGGGGGTGCTGCGCTGGCTGCTGCTGCTGGTCCTGGCCGGCCTCCTGCTGCAGCTTTTCTTCGTGCTGAGCATCGCGGGCGCGGTGGTGCTGGACCCGGTGTCCACCACCTTCCAGCGATCGGAAGCCTGGCGCATCGCCACCGAACGCGACCGACTGCGCTGGCGCCAGCAGTGGGTGCCGGCCTCGCGCATCTCCGACCACCTGAAGCGCGCAGTGATCGCCGCCGAGGACGACGGCTTCGCCACCCACGAGGGGGTGGACTGGGACGCGCTGGAGAAGGCCTGGGCCCGCAACGCCAAGGCCGAGGAACAGGCCGCCAAGCTGGCCTTGCGCCTGCGCTCGCGCGCGTCGTCGGCCCAGGCGACGCGGCCGCCCAAGGTGGTGGGCGGCTCCACCATCACGCAGCAGTTGGCCAAGAACCTTTTGCTGTCGGGCGAGCGGACCCTGCTGCGCAAGGGGCAGGAGTTCGTGCTGACGTTCGCGCTGGAGGCGATGCTGTCCAAGCAGCGCATCCTGGAGGTCTACCTGAACAGCGTGGAGTGGGGTGAAGGCATCTTCGGCGCCGAGGCGGCGGCGCAGCACTACTGGCGCAAACCCGCCAGCCAGCTCACGCCGTACGAAGCCGCGCGGCTGGCGGTGATGCTGCCGCGGCCCAAGTTCTTCGAGAAGGTGCCGAACTCGGGGTACTTGGCGGGTCGGGCGAACACGATCGTGGGGCGGATGCGGCACGCGGAGTTGCCTTGAAGTCCCAAGGCCGTCATGCCGTGCGGTCCGGGGCGGCGGCAGGGGGTCCCCGGCGGGGGGCTCATGCTGTGCCTCTCCGCCTGCTTCGCTGACGCTCGCAGTGCTTCGCGCGTCTCTTGAGTGGTGCGGGCCCTCGCGGAAAAACTCACTGCGCGCTGCGATGCAGCGCTCCGTTCAGACAGTTTCCGCGAGTCAGTGGTTCATCGACGAGCTGCGCCCGCTTTGCGCGGGCTCGCAGGGCCCGCACCACTGCGCGACGCTCGGCACAGAAATCGCCCCCCGCCGGGGACCCCCTGCCGCTGGANACGAGCTGCGCCCGCTTTGCGCGGGCTCGCAGGGCCCGCACCACTGCGCGACGCTCGGCACAGAAATCGCCCCCCGCCGGGGACCCCCTGCCGCTGGACACAGTGGTGGCTGACCAGGCAGGGCTCCTCATAGGCCCCCGTCATTCCCGCGAAGGCGGGAATCCAGTGCGTCCGCCTTCAGCGGACTGCCGGAAGCCCTGGATCCCCGCCTTCGCGGGGATGACGGTGGCGAAGAGGAATGACGGTGCCGAAGGACGATGGCGGGCGGCGGGGCGAAGAGGATTTCCTGCTATCACCCGCACCCTGCTCCCACGCGGCAGGCGGTGCCTGGCCCGGGCGATTTGTGGGACGAGCCGGGCTTTCCGCGGCCCGGCCGTTCGCACCCTGCTCCCACGCGGCAGGCGGTGCCTGGCCCGGGCGATTTGTGGGACGAGCCGGGCTTTCCGCGGCCCGGCCGTTGCGAGCCGCAGGCGAGCTTGATATCAACCTCTGACTCGCGGCAGCTGTCTGAGCGGAGCGGTGCGAAGCAGCGCGCAGCGAGTTCTGCCGCGCAGGCCGGGCCGCGGAATGCCCTGCGAGTTNTCAACCTCTGACTCGCGGCAGCTGTCTGAGCGGAGCGGTGCGAAGCAGCGCGCAGCGAGTTCTGCCGCGCAGGCCGGGCCGCGGAATGCCCTGCGAGTTTGCGAGTGAAGCGAGCCAACCGGCCCACCATGAGCCCGGGCCAGGCACCGCCTGCCGCGCGGGCGCCCGGCTCAAACACGCACACCTCACCGCCTCCCAAACGTCTGCGCCCAATAAATGCCCCCCTCACTCGCCGCATTCACAGCGAACGCCACCCCCATTTCCACAAACCTCGGCTCCATGATGTTGGCGCAATGCTCCGGGCTGCGCAGCCACTCCTGCACCACCCGCTCGGGCGTGGTCTGGCCCATGGCCACGTTCTCGCCGATGCTGCGCCAGCGGTAGCCCGCGCGGCTGGCGCGGTCGGCCGGCGAGCTGCCGTCGCGGCCCTCGTGTTCCAGGTAGCTGAAGCGCGCCATCGATTGCGCATGCACCGCGGCCGCCTGCGTGAGCTGGGCGTCGAGCGCCAGCGGCCGGGCCGGTCCGAAGTCCTGGCCACCGCAGCGGCGCGGCTGACCGCGCGCCTGGTTCACCAGCGCGAGCACCTTGCCGGCCACGCCATTGGCCTGCGCGGCCGCTGGCGGATCGAAAGGCAGGGCCGCGATGATCCAGTACGAGTTGCCCGAGCGCTGCACGCCGACCTCGCGCAACGCCGGATCGCCGAGCGCCTGGCATTGCGAAGGCACCAGCGCCTCTCCCACGGCCTGCGGCGAGCGGTAGCCGCGCATGCTCCACTGGAAACTGCGCTGCGCCCGGTAGCCGCTGCCCTGCAGCGCCCGCTCCAGCGTCTCGCCCTGCGAGAGCCGGCGCGCCGCATCGTCCAGCCGCGCGTCGGGCTGCAGCGCGCCGCTGGCGCCGCATTGCTGCCGGGCACGCGCCAGGGCGGCCAGCACGTCGGCCTGCTGCGCGCACGCGGCGCAGGCCACGAGGCCCAGCGGCAGGCCGGCGAGAAGGGCTCGCAGGATCATCGGTCCAGCATAGCGACAGCGTCCTGCCGGCCCGTGTCGGCCGCCTGCGCATCCGCGTGCAGGCACTGTGGCTCAGCCGTGCCGCTTATCATCGGCCGCATGCTTGCCAAGGCCGTGAGCCTGTTCCTGCTGGGCCTGGCGCGGCTGCTCACCGGGGCCCAGGCCCGCTGGCAGGGCTGCCCGCCCAAGGCCGAGCAGCGCATCTACTTCGCCAACCACCAGAGCCACGCCGACCTGGTGATGATCTGGGCGGCGCTGCCCCGGGAGCTGCGCAGCATCACCCGGCCGGTGGCCGCGCGCGACTACTGGACCCGCGGCCGCCTGCGCGAGTGGATCACCACCGCCGTCTTCAACGCCGTCTACGTGGACCGCGCGCGCACCGGCGACCAGGACCCGCTGGAGCCGCTGGCGCAGGCCCTGGAGAACGGCGACTCCATCGTGCTGTTCCCCGAGGGCACGCGCGGCCACGCCGAGGAGCCGCAGCCGTTCAAGGCCGGCCTCTACAACCTGGCGCTGCGCTTCCCGCACGTGGTGCTGGTGCCGGCCTGGATCGCCAACGTGCAGCGCGTGATGCCCAAGGGCGAGGTGGTGCCGGTGCCGGTGCTGTGCTCGGTCACCTTCGGCGCGCCGGTCGCACTGCAGCCCGGCGAGGACCGCCATGCCTTCCTGGCCCGCGCCCGCGAAGCCGTGATCGGGCTGAGGGACTCGTGAGGGACGCCTACCGCTTCCTGCGCGACCTGCCGCCCCCGCAGCAGGTGGGCGCGCTGTTCATCGGCGTCTTCGGCCTGCTGGTGCTGGTGAGCGTGACCGCCTTCCTCCTGAGCCTGCGCACGCCGCGCGACGGGCAGGACGAGGCCTGGCACGAGTCGCTGGCCGACTTCCGCAAGCTGCTCTCCACCTCCTGGCTGATGGTGGTGCTGTTCTGGGTCGGCTGGATCTCCGGCGACACCGGGGCCACGGTGCTGTTCGCGCTGATCGCCTTCTTCGCGCTGCGCGAGTTCATCACGCTGACGCCCACGCGACGCGGCGACCACCGCAGCCTGGTGCTGGCCTTCTTCGTGGTGCTGCCGGTGCAGTTCTGGCTTGCGGCGACGAGGCGCTTCGACCTGTTCACCGTGTTCATCCCGGTCTACGTGTTCTTCGCCCTGCCGCTGGCCAGCGCGCTGGCGGGCGACACGCAGCGGTTCCTGGAGCGCAACGCCAAGCTGCAGTGGGGCATCCTGGTCTGCGTCTACGGCATGAGCCACGTGCCCGCGCTGTTGCTGCTGGAGTTCCGCGACTCCGAGGGCAAGGGCGCGTTCCTGGTCTTCTTCCTGGTGTTCGTGGTGCAGACCTGCATGGTGGTGCAGCACCTGCTCGCGCGGCGGCTGGCGCGGCCGGCCAGCGTCCCGGAGGTCAGCCGCAGCTTCAACTGGGTGAGCTGGGCCCTGGGCATGGCGGTGGGCAGCCTGCTGGGTGGGGTGCTGTCGTTCATCACGCCGTTCCGTCCGGGACAGGCCGTGGCGATGGCTTTCATCGCCTGCGCCGCCGGCTCACTGGGTCACCTGGTGATGAAGGCGATCAAGCGCGATCGCGGCGTCCCCGCCTGGGGACACCGCGCATCGGTCACGGGAGCCAATGGCTTGCTGGACCGGGTGGACGCGCTGTGTTTCGGCGCGCCCCTCTTCTTCCACTCGGTCCGCTGGTACTTGGGGGTCTGAAAGACCCCGCAAGCGGCGATCAGCCGCCGGTGATCACCAGCTGGTTGTCGACCGACTTCACGCCATCGACCTTGCGGGCGGTGTCACCGGCCTTGCGCCACAGGGTCATGTTCTTCACTTCACCGCGCAGGCGCACGTTGCCCTGGGTGGTGTCGACGTTGATCTTCAGGGCGCTGAGCTCGGGGTCGCCGGCGTAGGCGGCCTTCAGCTTGGTGCCGATGGTGGCGTCGTCGACCGCCTGGCCCGCGGTGCGGGTGCCGGTGGACGTGTTGCCCGAGCCCATGGCGCCGCAACCGGCCAGGCCGAAGGCGATCATGCAGGCGATGAGGATGTTCTTCATGAGGTTTCTCCTTTTGTTGGAACAGGCCGTACTTTGCAGCGCGGCGTGGATGGGTCCTGTAGGACTCCACCGCCAGCACGGCTGGCGGCCGCGCCACTGTACGCGCAAACTCGACCTTCGCCGTGGATGGGCAGGCCGAACCGCCGACCCCGGGGGTTAGACTCGGCAGGCCATGCGCATCCTCGGCATCGACCCCGGCCTGCAGACCACCGGCTTCGGCGTGGTCGACGTGGCGGGCCATGCGCTGCAGTACGTGGCCAGCGGCACCATCAGCACCACGCACCTGGCCCGCGGCGACCTGCCCGCGCGGCTGAAGGTGCTGTTCGACGGCATCACGCAGGTGCGCGAGCGCTACAAGCCCGATTCGGCCGCAGTGGAAATCGTCTTCGTCAATGCCAACCCGCAGTCCACGCTGCTGCTCGGCCAGGCGCGCGGCGCCTGCGTGACGGCGCTCGTGTCGTGCGACCTGCCGGTCGGCGAGTACACGGCCGTGCAGATGAAGCAGGCCATCGCCGGCCACGGCAAGGCGGCCAAGGCCCAGGTGCAGGAGATGGTCAAGCGCCTCTTGAACCTGCCCGGCCTGCCGGGCGAGGATGCCGCCGATGCGCTGGGACTGGCGATCACGCATGCCCATGCGGGCCAGTCGATGGCGCGGCTGGCGGACGCCACCTCGACGGCGCGCCGCACCAGCGCCATGTACCGCGCCGGCCGCACCTACTGAAGAAGCGAAACGCTCAGTCGATCAGGCGGTCGGCGATGAGCACGGCGAAGAAGCCCAGCGCCGCGATGATCGTCCACTTGAGCGTGGCCAGGCCCATGCGCTTGTAGCGCGGCTGGCCGGTGTAGGCGTACAGGGCGAACTGCACGGCCGCCGCCAGCAGGAGCAGCAGGACCGCAACGCGGACGAAGGCCATCGGGCGGCGACTACCAGGCGCGGGCAAGCTGCCCGAAGCCGGCCGGCGCCTGCCGCTCGTCCTCGAACGTCACCACTTCCCAGGCGTCGCGCTGGGCCAGGAGGGCGCGCAGCAGCTTGTTGTTCATCGCGTGACCGGAGCGGAACGCGTTGTAGGCCGCCAGCATCGGCTTGCCCAGCAGGTACAGGTCGCCCATGGCGTCGAGGATCTTGTGCTTGACGAACTCGTCCTCGTAGCGCAGGCCCTCGGTGTTGAGGACGCGGTAGTCGTCCATCACGATGGCGTTGTCCATGCCACCGCCCAGGGCCAGGCCGTTGGCCCGCATCATCTCCACGTCCTTGGTGAAGCCGAACGTGCGGGCGCGGGCGATGTCGCGCTGGTAGTTGTCCTGGCCCAGGTCGAACACCACGCGCTGGCCGGTGGAATCGACCACCCGGTGGGAAAAGACGATCTCGAAGCTGAGCTTGTAGCCGTGGTAGGGCTCCAGTCGCGCCCACTTGAGCGCCTCGCCCTCGCCTTCGCGCACCTCGACCGGCTTGAGCACGCGGATGAAGCGCCGCGGCGCCTTCTGCACCTCGATGCCCGCGCTCTGCAGCAGGAACACGAACGAGGACGACGAGCCGTCCAGGATCGGCACTTCCTCGGCGGTGATGTCGATGTAGAGGTTGTCCAGGCCGAGGCCGGCGCAGGCCGACATCAGGTGTTCGACCGTGTGCACCTTCACCGCGCCGTTGGAGACCGTGGAGGCCAGGCGCGTGTCGGTCACCGCTTCGGCGGACACCGGGATGTCCACCGGCTGGGGCAGGTCGACGCGGCGGAACACGATGCCGGTGTCCGGCCGTGCGGGCCGCAGGGTGAGTTCCACCCGCTGGCCGCCGTGCAGCCCCACGCCCACCGCGCGGGTGAGGGTCTTGAGCGTTCGCTGGGCCAGCATGGGACCGATTTTAAGACCGCGTCCCTGTTGGGCCGTCCCGTGCGCGCCTATTCCCGCGATAGCCGCGGTCCGGCGCCAGGCCGATGAGAAAGGGCCCTTGCGGGCCCTTTCCTTGCTCGACGTGTCCAAGGGGGCTCAGTCCGCCTGCTTGCGCAGGAAGGCCGGGATCTCGAAGTCGTCCATCCCGCCGGAGCTCAGCGCGTCGACCTTGGCCGCCGCCTGCGTGCGGTTGGTTCGCCACACGCTGGGCACCGTCAGGCCGCCGTAGTCCGGCTGCTGGGGCGCGGACACGCCCTGCATCTCGCGGGTGACGATGCCGGCCGAGCTGGCCACGGCCTGGTTGAGCGTCGGCACGTTGAACGGCACGTTGTCGGTGCCGGTGCGCAGCACCTGCAGCGGGGGCGCCGTGCGGCGCTGCTGGCCCTGGCGCGACAGGCCGGTGGCCACCACCGTGACGCGCACCTCGTCGCCGAGGTTGTCGTCGTAGGCCGTGCCGTAGATGACGTGGGCATCGGGCGAAGCGTAGGCGCGGATGGTGTTCATCGCCAGCTTGGACTCGGCCAGCTTCAGGCTGCCCTTGGCCGCGGTGATCAGCACCAGCACGCCCTTGGCCCCCGACAGGTCGATGCCGTCCAGCAGCGGGCAGGCCACGGCCTGCTCGGCGGCGATGCGCGCGCGGTCCGGGCCCTCGGCGACCGCCGTGCCCATCATGGCCTTGCCCGGCTCGCCCATCACGGTGCGCACGTCCTCGAAGTCCACATTGACGTGGCCGGGGACGTTGATGATCTCCGCGATGCCGCCCACGGCGTTCTTGAGCACGTCGTTGGCGTGCGCGAACGCCTCGTCCTGGGTGATGTCGTCGCCCAGCACCTCGAGCAGCTTCTCGTTGAGCACCACGATCAGCGAATCGACGTTGGCCTCCAGCTCCATCAGGCCCTGGTCGGCGTTGGTCATGCGACGGCCGCCCTCCCAGTCGAACGGCTTGGTCACCACGCCCACGGTGAGGATGCCCATCTCCTTGGCGATGCGCGCGATGACCGGCGCCGCGCCGGTGCCGGTGCCGCCGCCCATGCCGGCGGTGATGAACAGCATGTGCGCGCCGTCGATCGCCTCGCGGATGCTCTCGGTCGCCGCCTCGGCCGCGTCACGCCCGCGATCGGGCTTGCCGCCGGCGCCCAGGCCGTTGTTGCCCAGCTGGATCGTCTTGTGCGCCGGGCTGCGCGCGAGGGCCTGCGCATCGGTGTTGGCGCAGATGAACTCCACGCCCTGCACCGAGCGGAAGATCATGTGCTCCACCGCGTTGCCACCACCGCCACCCACGCCGATCACCTTGATCTGGGTGCCCAGGTGGAACTCTTCCACTTCGATCATTTCGATGCTCATTTGGAACTCCTTCTATCTCTCTGCAGTTGCCACTTGCGAATATGTTTGGATTGAAGCTGAACGCTCACGAAGGCGGATCGGTGCACCGCCATCGCTCCTTTCTTCGCAGAGGGGGACTGCCCCGGGCGAGCCAGCGTTTCATGGGGTGCATCAGAAGTTCCCCACGATGAAGTCCTTGAAGCGCGAGAAGGCCGTCTTCATCGAGCCGTTCTTCTGCGCCACCTTCTGTCCGCGCACGCGCGCCAGGCGCGCTTCCTCGAGCAGGCCCATGACCGTGGCCGCGCGGGGCTGCGCCACCATGTCGGCCAGCGCACCGGTGTACTGCGGCACGCCGCGGCGCACCGGCTTGAGGAAGATGTCCTCGCCCAGCTCCACCATGCCGGGCATCACCGCGCTGCCGCCGGTGATCACGATGCCGGAGGACAGCACTTCCTCGTAGCCGGACTCGCGCACCACCTGCTGCACCAGCGAGAAGATCTCCTCGACCCGCGGCTCGATCACGCCGGCCAGCGCCTGGCGCGACAGCATGCGCGGCCCGCGGTCGCCCAGCCCGGGCACCTCGACCTGCTGCTCGGGGTCGGCCAGCAGCTGCTTGGCGTAGCCGCTCTCGACCTTGATGTCCTCGGCGTCCTTGGTGGGCGTGCGCAGCGCCATCGCGATGTCGCTGGTGATCAGGTCGCCCGCGATCGGGATCACCGAGGTGTGGCGGATCGCCCCGCCGGTGAAGATGGCCACGTCGGTGGTGCCGGCGCCGATGTCCACCAGCGCCACGCCCAGCTCCTTCTCGTCCTGCGTCAGCACCGACTGGCTGGTGGCCAGCGGGTTGAGCAGCAGCTGCTCGACCTCCAGGCCGCAGCGGCGCACGCACTTGATGATGTTCTCGGCCGCGCTCTGGGCGCCGGTCACGATGTGGACCTTGGCCTCCAGCCGGATGCCGCTCATGCCGATCGGCTCGCGCACGTCCTGGCCGTCGATCACGAACTCCTGCGGCTCCACCAGCAGCAGCCGCTGGTCGGTGGAGATGTTGATCGCGCGCGCCGTCTCGACCACGCGCGCCACGTCGGCCGGGGTCACCTCGCGGTCCTTCACCGCCACCATGCCGCTGGAGTTGATGCCGCGGATGTGGCTGCCCGTGATGCCGGTGTAGACCCGGGTGATCTTGCAGTCGGCCATCAGCTCGGCTTCCTTGAGCGCCTGCTGGATGCTCTGCACCGTCGCGTCGATGTTCACCACCACGCCGCGCTTGAGGCCGTTGGACGGGGCCACGCCCAGTCCCGCCAGCTTCAGCTCGCCGCCCGGCAGGACCTCGGCCACCACCGCCATCACCTTGGCGGTGCCGATGTCCAGGCCGACGACGAGGTCCTTGTATTCCTTCGCCATGTCTTTCCCTCTTACCCCTTCTTCGGCTCGGCCGTCACCGTGCCGACGCCCCTCAACCGGATCGCAAACCCGTCCCCGTAGCGCAGGTCGGCCGAGACCAGCGCCTCCGGCCGGCGGCCGTAGCGCGAGGACACCTGCGTCAGCGTCTGCACGAAGCGCTGCACCCGCGGCAGCACCTCGGCGATGTCGCCGCGTCCCAGCTCCACCGTGGCGCCGGTGTCCAGCGCCAGCTGCCAGCTGCCGCGCCCGGTCAGCTGCAGCTCCTCGGCCACCAGCTCCAGCGGCTCGAACATCGGCGCCAGCGCGCGGTACATCGCCAGCACCTGGGCCGCCTGGCCATCGGGCCCGGCCAGCCGCGGCAGGCCGTCGGCGTCCACTTCGCCGTCGTTGGCCTCGAACAGTTCGCCGTGGCTGTTGACCATGCGCGAGCCGCCCTCCTCGCCCCAGTACGCCACCGCCTGGTGCTCCTGCAGCACCACGCGCAGGCGGTTGGGGAATTCACGGCGCACGATCGCCCGGCGCACCCAGGGCACGCCCTCGAAGGCGCGGCGCGTGGCCGCCAGGTCCACCGTGAAGAAGTTGCCGGACAGCTGCGGTGCCACGTTGGCGCGCAGGGTGGCGGCGCTGGAGTGCGTGACGTCGCCCTGCACCGTGATCCCGCCAAGCGCGAACACCGGGTGCCGCAGCGCCCACCAGCACAGCGCGGCGAGCAGCAGCACCCCGAACGCCGCGAACAGCACCAGCGCGGTGCCGTTCATCAGGCGCACTTCCAGGGGCGGCGGCGTGCCGGCTTTCTTCTTCTTCATGCGCTGGCGCCCTCCTCGTTCGACGAAGCACCGCGGCGACGCTCCAGGCGCTGGTGGTCCAGCGCGGCCGACGCCAGCAGCTGCAGGCACAGGTCCTCGTAGCTGATGCCGGCCGCGCGGGCGGACATGGGCACCAGCGAGTGCCCGGTCATGCCGGGCGAGGTGTTGATCTCCAGCAGCGAGGGCTTGCGCGTCTTGCCGTCGATCATCACGTCGATGCGGCCCCAGCCGCGGCAGCCCAGCACCCGGTAGGCCTTGAGCACGATCTCCTGGATCGCCGCCTCCTCGCCCTCGGGCAGGCCGCTGGGCACCAGGTACTTGGTGTCGTCGGTGAAGTACTTGTTCTGGTAGTCGTAGTTGCCCTCGGGCGCCACGATGCGGATCACCGGCAGCGCGCGGGCCTCGTCGCCGGTGCCCAGCACCGGGCAGGTGACCTCGTCGCCCGACACGAACTGCTCGCACAGAACGTCGCTGTCCAGCGCCGCCGCCGCGTCCACCGCCTCCTGCATCTCCGAGTAGCCCTGCACCTTGGCCACGCCGATGGAGGAGCCCTCCCGGGCCGGCTTGACGATCAGCGGCAGGCCGAGTTCATCCGGGATGGCGCGCACCTGCTCGCGGGTGTAGGCGCCGCGACGCAGCAGCTGGTACTTCGGCGTGGGCAGGCCCTCGGCGATCCAGATGCGCTTGGTCATCACCTTGTCGATGGCCACGCTGGAGGCCATCACGCCCGAGCCGGTGTAGGGGATGCCGAGCAGCTCCAGCGCGCCCTGCACCGTGCCGTCCTCGCCGAAGCGGCCGTGCAGCGCGATGAAGCAGCGCTTGAAACCCTTGCGCTTGAGCTCGACGATGTCGCGCTGCGCCGGATCGAAAGCGTGGGCGTTCACGCCCTTGGACTGCAGCGCCTTGAGCACGCCGGCGCCGGACATGAGCGAGACCTCGCGCTCGGCCGACTTGCCGCCCATGAGGACGGCGACCTTGCCGAGCGACCTGGGTTCCACGGTATCCGTCATGCGGTCCTCGCCTTCATCCCCGCGACGGGTTCACAACAGAACACAGAGGCACAGAGGCACGGAGGGAAGAGGAGTGAACCATTCAGAAAACCCTGAATTTCTCTGTGCCTCTGTGCCTCTGTGTTCTGTTCACCGACGAAGCAGCCCGTCATGCGGCACCTCCCGTTTCGACCAGCCTGGCCGGCACGCCACCGATCGAGCCGGCGCCCATGCACATCACCACGTCGCCGTCGCGCGACAGGTCCAGGATCGCCTGCGGCATGGCGCCGATCTCGTCGACGAACACCGGCTCCACCTTGCCGGCCACGCGCATGGCGCGGGCCAGCGAGCGGCCGTCGGCCGCCACGATGGGGGCCTCGCCGGCGGCATAGACCTCGGCCAGCAGCACCGCGTCGGCCTGGCCCATCACCTTGACGAAGTCCTCGAAGCAGTCGCGCGTGCGGGTGTAGCGGTGCGGCTGGAAGGCCAGCACCAGGCGCCGGCCGGGAAAGGCGCCGCGCGCGGCCGCCAGCGTGGCGGCGATCTCCACCGGGTGGTGTCCGTAGTCCTCGATCACCGTGAAGCGCCCGCCGCCATTGGCCGCCGGCACCTGCACGTCGCCGTAGCCCTGGAAGCGGCGGCCCACGCCGTGGAATTCGGCCAGCGCCTTCTGCACGGCGGCGTCGGGCACGTTCAGTTCCACCGCCACCGCGATCGCCGACAGGGCGTTGAGCACGTTGTGGTGGCCGGCCAGGTTGAGCTTGATCGGCAGGTCGGGCAGCGTCACGCCGTTGCGGCGGCGCGCCGTGAAGTGCATCTGCGGACCGACCGCGCGGATGTCGACGGCGCGCACCTGCGCGTCCTCGCTCACGCCGTAGCTGGTGACCGGGCACTGCACGTCGGGCACGATGGCCCGCACCGCCGGATCGTCCACGCACAGGATGGCGGTGCCGTAGAACGGCATGCGGTGCAGGAAGTCGAGGAAGGCGCCCTGCAGCCGGCCGAAGTCGTGCCCGTAGGTCTCCATGTGGTCGGCGTCGATGTTGGTCACCACCGCCATCACCGGCATCAGGTTGAGGAAGGACGCGTCGGATTCGTCGGCCTCCACCACGATGTAGTCGCCCGCGCCCAGCTTGGCGTTGGCGCCCGCGCTGTTCAGGCGGCCGCCGATCACGAAGGTGGGATCGAGCCCGCCCTCGGCCAGCACGCTGGCCACCAGGCTGGTGGTGGTGGTCTTGCCGTGGGTGCCGGCGATGGCGATGCCCTGCTTCAGGCGCATCAGTTCGGCCAGCATCATGGCGCGCGGCACCACCGGGATCTTCTTCTCGCGCGCTGCGACCACCTCGGGGTTGTCGGCCTGCACGGCGGTGGACGTGACCACCGCGTCGGCGCCCGCGATGTGGGCGGCCTGGTGGCCGATGCAGGTCCTGATGCCCAGGCCCTGCAGGCGGCGCAGCGTGGCGCTGTCCGAGAGGTCCGAACCGGAGACGGTGTAGCCCAGGTTGCGCAGCACTTCGGCGATGCCGGACATGCCGGCGCCGCCCAGGCCCACGAAATGAATGTGTTTGACAGCGTGTTTCATGCCCTGGCGAGCTCCTCGCAGGCTTGCACCATGTCGGCCGTGGCGCTGGTGCGCGCCACCTTCTGCGCCGCCTGCGCCTTGCGCAGCAGCTCGGACCGGTCGGTGCCTTGGATCAGTCGGGCCAGGCCCTCGGGCGTGAGGTCGCGTTGCTGGACCAGCCAGCCGCCCCCCGCGTCGACGATGAACCTGGCGTTGGTGGTCTGGTGGTCGTCCACCGCGTGGGGGAACGGCACGTACACCGCCGCGGCGCCGACGGCCGCGATCTCGGTGACGGTGCTCGCGCCGGCGCGGCAGACCACCAGGTCGGCTTCGGCAAAGGCCTGCGCCGTCTCTTCGATGAAGGGGGTGAGCTCCGCTTGCACGCCAGCGGCGGCGTAGTTCGCGCGAAGTTCGTCGATCTGTTTCGAGCCGCTCTGGTGCAGCACGTGCGGGCGCTCGGCGGCCGGCATGAGCGCCAGCGCCTTGGGCACGATCTCGTTGAGCGCCTTGGCGCCCAGGCTGCCGCCGACGACCAGCACGCGCAGCGGACCGCTGCGGCCCGCGAAGCGCTGCTCGGGCGAAGGCTGCTGCAGGAAGCCCGCGCGCAGCGGGTTGCCGATCCAGCGCGCCTTGCGCAGCACGTCGGGGAAGGCGGTGAAGACCCGGTCGGCCACTTCGGCCAGCACGCGGTTGGCCATGCCCGCCACCGAGTTCTGCTCGTGCAGCACCAGCGGCTTGCCCAGCAGCACGCCCATCATCCCGCCGGGGAAGGTGATGTAGCCGCCCAGGCCGATGACCACGTCGGGCTTCACCCGGCGGACCACGCGGATGCTTTGCCAGAACGCGCGCAAGAGGCGCAGCGGCAGCAGCGCGAGCGTGAGGGGGCCCTTGCCGCGCACCCCGCCGAAATCGATGGTCTCGAGCGCGAACCCGTGCGGCGGCACCAGCCGGCTTTCCATGCTGCCCGGCGCGCCCAGCCAGTGCACCTGCCACGAGCGGTCGCGCAGCGCCTCGGCCACGGCAAGGCCCGGGAAGATGTGGCCTCCCGTGCCGCCGGCCATGACGAGGGCGCGTTTGCTCACGAGCGGCCTCCCCGCATCAGGACGCGGTTCTCGTAGTCGATCCGAAGGACCACGGCGAGGGCCACCAGGTTCATCAGGATGGCCGAGCCGCCGTAGCTCATGAGCGGCAGCGTCAGGCCCTTGGTGGGCAGCGCGCCAAGGTTCACGCCCATGTTGATGAAGGCCTGGAAACCGATCCACAGGCCCACGCCCTGCGCCACCAGCCCCGCGAACACGCGGTCCAGCGCCACGGCCTGGCGGCCGATGTGCATGATCCGGCGCGTCATCCAGAGGAAGCAGCCGATCACCACCAGCACGCCGACGAGCCCGAACTCCTCGCCGATCACGGCCAGCAGGAAGTCGGTGTGGGCCTCGGGCAGCCAGTGCAGCTTCTCCACGCTGCCGCCCAGGCCGACGCCGAAGATCTCGCCGCGGCCGATGGCGATCAGCGAGTGCGACAGCTGGTAGCCCTTGCCCAGGGCGTGCGCTTCGCTGAACGGATCGAGGTACGCGAAGATGCGCTCGCGCCGCCACTCGGACAGGGCGATCATCAGCATGAAGGCCACCACCATCACGGCGGCGATCAGGAAGAACATGCGGGCGTTGACGCCGCCCAGGAACAGGATGCCCATGGCGATGACGGCGATCACCATGAAGGCGCCCATGTCGGGTTCGGCCAGCAGCAGCACGCCGACCACCGCGACCGCCACCGCCATCGGCAGCACCGCGCGGAAGAACCGCTCCTTCACGTCCATCTTGCGGACCATGTAGTCGGACGCGTAGAGCAGCACCGCGAACTTGGCCAGCTCCGACGGCTGGAAACTCATCGCCCCCAGGCCGATCCAGCGGCGCGCGCCGTTGACGCCCTTGCCCACGTGCGGGATCAGCACCACCACCAGCAACAGCAGGGACACCACGAACAGCCAGGGCGCCGCCTTCTCCCAGGTGGCCACCGGCACCTGGAAGGCCAGCAGCGCGACCACGAAGCCCAGCCCCAGCGACAGCAGGTGGCGGGCCAGGAAGTGCGTGTGCGCGTAGCGCGCGAAGCGGGGGTTGTCCGGCAGCGCGATCGAGGCCGAATACACCATCACCAGCCCGAAAGCGAGCAGGGCCACGGTGACCCAGAGCAGCGGCTGGTCGAAGCCCTGCACGCGCGCCGGCGCGGCGCGGCCGGCGTAGTCGCCGCGTCCGCCGCCGAACCAGCCGCCCAGGCGGGTCACCAGCGCGTTCATGCCGTGCCTCCCAGGGGCGCGCCGGCCTCGTCGGCCAACGCCTGCACCGCGGCGCGGAACACTTCGGCGCGGTGCGGGTAGTTGCGGAACATGTCGAAGCTGGCGCAGGCCGGCGACATCAGCACCGCGTCGCCGGCGTGGACGCGCTCGCTGCACAGGCGCACCGCCTGCTCCATCGTCGGGGCGTCGTGCAGCGGCACGCCGGTGTTCTCCAGCGCCGCGCGGATGCGCGGGGCGTCGCGGCCGATCAGCACCACGGCGCGCGCGAAGCGGGCCACCGGGTCGGCCAGCGGCGAGAAGTCCTGGCCCTTGCCGTCGCCGCCGAGGATGACGACCAGCTTGCGGTCGGCGCCCAGGCCGGCCAGCGCGGCCACCGTGGCGCCCACGTTGGTGCCCTTGCTGTCGTCGAAGTACTCGACGTCGTGGAGCACGCCGACCGATTCCACCCGGTGCGGCTCGCCGCGGTATTCGCGCAGGCCGTACAGCATGGGCCCGAGCTGCGCACCCGCGGCGCTGGCCAGCGCCAGCGCGGCCAGCGCGTTGACCGCGTTGTGGCGGCCACGGATGCGCAGCGCATCGGCGGGCATCAGGCGCTGGATGTGCAGCTCCTCTTGTGCGTCGCGGCGGCGCTTCTGCGTCTCGTCCGCCTCCAGCGCCCGCACCAGCCAGGCCATGCCGTTGACGACCTCGATGCCGAAGTCGCCCGGCCGCTGCGGCATGTCACCACCGAAGGTGAGGTACTCCCGCTGCTCCATGCGGCCGCCCTTGAGCCGCACCGGCGCGGGCAGCATGCGCATCACGGCCGGGTCCTCGCGGTTGAGCACCATGAGCGCGCGGGCACCGAAGATGCGGGCCTTGGCCGCGGCATACGCCTCCATGCTGCCGTGCCAGTCCAGGTGGTCCTGGGTGATGTTGAGCACTGCGGCGGCGGTGGGCTCGAAGCCTTCCAGGCCCTCCAGCTGGAAGCTGGAAAGCTCCAGCACCCAGACCTGCGGCAGCGACTGGGCCTGCGTGCGCGCGGCCAGCGTGTCCAGCAGCGTGGGGCCGATGTTGCCGGCCACGGCCACGGTGCGGCCCGAGCGCTCGACCAGCTGGCCGGCCAGGGACGTCACGGTCGTCTTGCCGTTGGTGCCGGTGACGGCCAGGACCGCGGGCGCGTAGCCCTGTTCGTGGCGCAGCTGCGCGAGGCCGCGCATGAAGAGTCCGAGCTCGCCGGCCAGCGGCAGGCCGCGCTCGGCCGCGGCTGCGGCGACGGGCTCCACCTGCGCCGGCGACAGGCCGGGGCTGCGGTACACCGCCTCGACACCGTCGAGCAGGGATCCGGCGAACGGGCCGGCGACGAAGCGCGCCTCGGGCATTTCCCTGCGCAGCGCCTCCAGGCCAGGGGGCTGATCGCGCGTGTCGGCCACGGTCAGCTGCGCGCCGTCGCGTGCGCACCAGCGCGCCATCGCCAGGCCCGATTCGCCCAGGCCCAGCACGAGCACCGAGCGAGGGCCGGGCGGGAAAGGCGTCGGCGCCGCGGCCGGTTCGGCCTGCGGCGCCGGGGGCTGCTGCTCGCCGGTGGCCTGCACCGGCGGCGGTCCCTCGAACGCATCGTCCGGCGGCGAGCCGGAGGGATCGTCCGGGGGAATGAGGTCGTCGTGTTCGGTTGCCACGGTCACCTCAGCTTCAGCGTCGACAGGCCCACCAGGCACAGCAGCATGGTGATGATCCAGAAGCGGACCACGACCTGGGTCTCGGTCCAGCCGCTCTTCTCGAAGTGGTGGTGCAGCGGCGCCATCTTCAGGATGCGCCGGCCCTCGCCGTACTTCCTGCGCGTGTACTTGAAGTACATCACCTGGGCCATCACCGACAGCGCTTCCACCACGAAGATGCCGCCCATGATGGCCAGCACGATCTCCTGGCGCACGATCACGGCGATGGTGCCGAGCGCGCCGCCCAGCGCCAGCGCGCCGACGTCGCCCATGAACACCTGGGCCGGATGCGTGTTGAACCACAGGAAGGCCAGGCCCGCGCCGGCCATGGCCGCGCAGAAGATCAGCAGTTCGCCCGAGCCCGGGATGTGAGGGAAGAACAGGTAGCGCGAGTACATGGCGCTGCCGGTGACGTAGGCGAACACGCCCAGCGCCGAGCCCACCATCACCACCGGCATGATGGCCAGGCCGTCCAGGCCGTCGGTGAGGTTGACCGCGTTGCTCGCGCCCACGATCACCACGTAGGTGAGGAACACGAAGCCGAACACGCCCAGCGGGTAGCTCACCTCCTTGAAGAAGGGCACCAGCAGGCCGGCCTTGGGCGGCAGGTTGACGTCGAACCCCGAGCTCACCCAGGCAAAGAACAGCTCGACCACCCGGACGTTGTTGCTCTCCGAGATGCTGAACACCAGGTACAGCGCCGCGATCAGGCCGATCACCGACTGCCAGAAGTACTTCTCGCGCGAGCGCATGCCTTCCGGGTCCTTGTTGACCACCTTTCGCCAGTCGTCGGCCCAGCCGATCATCCCGAAGCCCAGGGTGACCACCAGCACGATCCACACGAAGCGGTTGGACAGGTCGAACCACAGCACCGTGGCGACCGCGATCGACATCAGCACCAGCACGCCGCCCATGGTGGGCGTGCCCCGCTTGGACAGGTGCGTCTGCATCGCGTAGTCGCGGATCGGCTGGCCGATCTTCAGCTCGGTGAGCCGGCGGATCACCCACGGGCCGGCCACCAGGCCGATCAGCAGGGCGGTCATCGCCGCCATCACCGCGCGGAAGGTGATGTACTGGAACACGCGCAGGAAACCGAACTCCGGTCCCAGTCCCTGCAGCCATACGGCCAGGCTAAGCAGCATCGCCGTCCTTCCCCTCTTGTTGTTGTTGCGAGTGCGCGCGGATGGCCTCCACCACCCTTTCCATCTTCATGAAGCGCGAGCCCTTGACCAGCACGCTGGCGGCCTGCGGCAGCGCCTGGAGCACGGCGGCGTTGAGCGCCTCGATGCCGTCGAAGTGGTGCCCGCCCATGGCGCCCGACTGCTCGCCCAGGGTGTACAGCCGCTCGATGCCGCGGTCGCGGGCGTAGCGCCCGACTTCGGCATGGAACTGCGGCCCCTGGTCGCCGACCTCCCCCATGTCGCCCAGCACCAGCAGGCGCGGGCCGGGCAGTTCGGCCAGCACGTCGACGGCGGCGCGCGCCGAATCCGGGTTGGCGTTGTAGGTGTCGTCGACCAGCGTGAGCATGCGGCCTGCCAGCGGCACGGCCAGGGCGCGCGAGCGGCCCTTGACCGGCTCGAAGGCTTCCAGGCCGGCCTGGATCGAGGCCAGCGGAACGCCCGCGGCGAGAGCGCAGGCGGCCGCGGCCAGCGCGTTGCGCACGTTATGGCGGCCGGCGATATGGAGTCGGAAGTCCAGGGGCCCGGCGGGCGTCGAAGCCCGTACCGTCCACCGGCCCTCAAGCCATTCAGACCCGGCCAGAACGAGGTCGGCGCCGCTGCCCGCGTCGCCGAAAGTGAGGCAGGCGCGGCCGCCTGCGATCTGGGTCCACAGGGCGCTGTAGTCGTCGCCTGCGGGGAAAACGGCGGTGCCGTGGCGGTCCAGGGCGCCGAACACCGAGCCGTTCTCGCGCGCCACGGCTTCCACCGTGGCCATGAATTCCTGGTGCTCGCGCTGGGCGTTGTTGACCAGCGCGACCGTGGGCCGGGCGACGTCGGCGAGGTAGGCGATCTCGCCGGGATGGTTCATGCCCAGCTCCACCACCGCCACCCGATGCTCGGCCCGCAGCCGCAGCAGCGTGAGCGGCAGGCCGATGTCGTTGTTGAAGTTGCCCTGCGTCGCCAGGTGGTTCTGCGGCTGCCAGGCGCGCAGGATGGACGCCACCATCTGCGTCACCGTGGTCTTGCCGTTGCTGCCGGTGACGGCCACCAGCGGCAGGCGGAACTGCTGGCGCCAGGCGTGCGCGAGTTGTCCGAGTGCCGCCTTGCTGTCGTCCACTTCGACGCCGGGCATGCCGGCCGGCAGCCGGCCCGGCTGCGCGATCGCGGCCACGGCGCCCCGGGCGCGGGCATCGGCCAGGAAGTCGTTGGCGTCGAAGCGTTCGCCGCGGATGGCGACAAACAGGTCGCCGGCCTGCAGCGTGCGAGTGTCGGAGTGCACGCGCCCGAACGGCACGGCGCCGTCGCCGACCAGGTTGCCACCGGACCACTGCGCGACCTGGGTGAGCGTCGTCATCGTCATGCCCGCGCCTCCAGCGCGCGCCGCGCATGGACCCGGTCGTCGAACGGGTGCTTCACGCCGGCGATCTCCTGGTAGGCCTCGTGGCCCTTTCCGGCCAGAAGGATCACGTCCTGCGGGGCGGCGGCCGCGACGGTCTCGGCGATCGCGCGTGCGCGGTCGGCCTGAACTTCCACGCTTTCGCGGTGGGTCAGGCCGAGCAGGATCTGGCTGACGATCACTTCGGGCTTCTCGCTGCGCGGGTTGTCGCTGGTGACCACGACGCGGTCGGCGTTCTTCTCGGCCACGGCCGCCATCAACGGGCGCTTGGTCTGATCGCGGTCGCCGCCACAGCCGAACACGCACCACAGGCGGCCGCCGCGCTGCCCGGCCAGCGGGCGCAGCGCGAGCAGCGCCTTGTCCAGCGCATCCGGCGTGTGCGCGTAGTCCACGGCCACCAGGGGCTGGCGGGGCTGCTGCAGGCACTCCATGCGGCCGGGGACCGGCAGCAGGCCGCAGCAGGCGCGCGCCGCGTCGGCCAGCGGCACGCCCAGGGCGCGCATGGCGGCGATGACACCCAGCAGGTTGGCCACGTTGTACTGGCCGATCAGGGCCGTCGTCACGTCGTGCCGATCTGCGCCTTCAGCGACCGTGAAGCGCAAGCCCTGCGCGCTGTAGCCGACGTCCAGGGCCTGCAGGCGGGCCGGCCGCTCGCAGGAGACCGGCCACAGGTCCAGGCCGCTGTCCTGCATCTCGGCGAGCAGCTCGGCGCCCTTGAGGTCGTCGATGTTCACCACCGCGGCACGCAGGCCGGGCCAACGGAACAGATCCGCCTTGGCGGCCCAGTACGAGTCCATGGAGCCGTGGTAGTCCAGGTGGTCCTGGGTGAAGTTGGTGAACACCGCAGCGGCGATGCGAGTGCCGTCCAGCCGGCGCTCCACCAGGCCGATGGAGGAGGCCTC
Organism: Ramlibacter sp. Leaf400; assembly: GCF_001424545.1. Lineage (GTDB taxonomy): Bacteria > Pseudomonadota > Gammaproteobacteria > Burkholderiales > Burkholderiaceae_C > Ramlibacter. The sequence continues at coordinate 248,797 of NZ_LMQL01000013.1, forward strand.
GATCGCGCAGGCCTTCAGGCCCTGGTCGGCGAAGCGGCGGAATTCGGACTGCAGCAGCACCGGGTCGGGCGTGGTCAGGCCGTTGGATTCGAGCTGTGGCGGGCGGCCCGTGCCCAGCGTGCCGATCACGGCGCAGGGCCAGGGATCGCCTTCGAGGCGGGAGAGAGCCTGGGCGAGCCACCACGCGGTGGAGGTCTTGCCGTTGGTACCCGTCACCGCCAGCACCTGAAGGCGCCGGCTCGGGTGCCCGTAATACTCGGCGGCGATCGGGCCGGTGGCGGCCTTGAGCTGTGGGTAGGCGGCGATCGCTTCGCCTTCGAACGCGAACGCCTCGACGCCCTCCTGCTCCACCAGGCTGGCGGTGGCACCCTGCTCGAGGGCCGAGGGCACGTGCCGGCGTCCGTCGGTGGCGGCGCCCGGCCAGGCGATGAAGCCGTCGCCCGCGCGCACGCGGCGGCTGTCGCAGTGCAGCGCGCCGCGCACACGGCCGCGCAGCCAGCGGGCCGCTTCTTCGGGCGTGTGCAGCTGCTGCATCAGAACGACTCCTCGACGGCGTCGACCACGACCTGCGGCTTGACGTTCATGTCCGGCTGCACGCCCAGCATGCGCAGCGTCTGCTGCACGGTGGCGCTGAACACCGGCGCGGCGACGTCGCCGCCGAAGTACTTGCCCGCGCTGGGCTCGTCGATCATCACGGCCACCACGATGCGCGGCTGCTCGATCGGCGCCATGCCGACGAAGAAGCCGCGGTACTTCTTGTCGGCGTAGCCGCGGCCTTCCTGCTTGTGTGCCGTACCGGTCTTGCCGCCCACCGAGTAGCCCATGGTCTGGGCCTTCTGCGCGGTGCCGCCGGGGCCGGCGGCCATGTGCAGCATCTTGCGGACGTCCTGCGCATGGCCGGCCTCGAACACCCGGACGCCGGGTGCGGGGGCTTGCGCCTTGAGCATCGTGACCGGCACCAGCTCGCCGTCGCGCGCGAACACGCTGTAGGCACGCGCCAGCTGGAACAGGCTGGCCGACAGGCCGTAGCCATAGCTCATGGTCGCCTGCTCGATCGGCTTCCAGGTCTTGTGCGGACGCAGCCGGCCGCTCACCGCGCCGGGGAAGGGCACCTGCGGCTTGTGGCCGAAGCCGACCTCGGTGTACAGATCCCACATGTCGCGCGGCGCCATCTGCATGGCCATCTTCACCGTGCCGACGTTGCTCGACTTCTGGATCACCTGGGCGACCGTCAGCACGCCGTGCGGGTGGGCATCGGTGATGGTGGAGCCGCCGATCGCGATGCGGCCGGGGGCGGTCTGGATGGGCGTGTCGGCGTGCACAAGGCCCTTCTGCAGGGCGAGCGCGGCGATGAAGGGCTTCATCGTCGAGCCCGGCTCGAAGGTGTCGGTGAGCGCCCGATTGCGAAGCTGCGCGCCCGTGAGGTTCTGCCGCCGGGCGGGCGAGTAGCTCGGGTAGTTGGCCAGGGCCAGCACCTCGCCGGTCTGCGCGTCCAGCACCACCACGCTCCCGGCCTTGGCCTTGTGCTCGGCGACCGCGTCGCGCAGCTTCTGCCAGGCGAAGAACTGCACCTTGCTGTCGATCGACAGTTGCAGGTCGTGGCCGTCCACCGGCGGCACCTGCGTGCCCACGTCCTCGACGATGCGGCCCAGGCGGTCCTTGATCACGCGGCGCGAACCTGGCCGGCCGGCCAGGTCCTGCTGGAACGCGAGCTCCACGCCTTCCTGGCCGCGGTCCTCGACGTTGGTGAAGCCCACCACATGCGCCGCGGCCTCGCCTTCCGGGTACTGGCGCTTGTATTCCTTGCGCTGGTAGATGCCCTTGAGGCCCAGCGCGGCCACCTGCTGGGCCACCGGCTCGTCGACCTGGCGCTTGAGCCAGACGAACGTCTTGTCCTCGTCCTCCAGCTTCTTGCCGAGTTCGGCGGGCGTCATCTCCAGCAGCTTCGCGAGTTGGGCGAGCTTGACCTTGTCGCGCTCCACGTCCTCGGGGATGGCCCAGATGCTGGGCGAGGGGACGCTGGTGGCCAGCAGGAGCCCGTTGCGGTCGAGGATGCGGCCGCGGTTGGCCGGCAGCTCCAGCGTGCGGGCGAACCGCACCTCGCCCTGGCGGCGGAAGAAATCGTTGCCGAACACCTGCACCCAGGCCGCGCGGCCGGCCAGCACCGCGAAGCCGAGCGCCAGCCCGGCCACGATGAACTTGCTGCGCCAGACCGGCGTCTTGCTCGCGAGCAGCGGGCTGGAGGTGTAGAGGACGCTGCGCGGCATCAGCAGGCCTGCGCGCTTCGCGCTGCGGTATTCACGTTGGGGGCGGGGCAGCGGCTCATGGCTGCGGCCTCCGGTCGGTCGTCACGTACTGCGTGATGGCGGGCGTGGCCGGCCGCATCTGCAGCTGGTCCTTGGCCAGGCGCTCGACCCGCAGCGGCGTGGCCTGCGCGCGCTTTTCCACCTGCAGGCGCTCGTGCTCGATCTCCAGCCGACGGGCTTCGCCCTGCGCGCGCTCGATCTCCGCGTAGAGGCGGCGCGAGTCGTACTGCACCTGCACCAGGTACATGGCGCTGAGCATCACGCCCAGGAGGAGCACGAGGTTCAGGCGCATCATGCGTCCGTCCTCTCGGCCACGCGCAGGATGGCGCTGCGAGCACGGGGGTTGGCCGCCACTTCGGCGGCCGACGGCTTGATGCGGTCCAGGGCGCGTAGCTTCATGGCGCGCGGCGCGGCGAACGGCACGCGGCGGTCGACGACCTCGCGCGAATGCTTCACGACGAACTGCTTGACGATGCGGTCTTCCAGCGAATGGAAGCTGATCACCACCAGTCGTCCTTGCGGCTGCAGGATCTCCAAGGCGGCCTCTAGCGCTTCCTGCAGCTCTTCAAGCTCGGCGTTGATGAAAATCCGAAGAGCCTGAAATGTGCGCGTTGCAGGATCCTGGCCCGGCTCGCGGGTTTTGACCGCGCCAGCCACGAGCTGGGCCAGCTCGGCGGTGGTTGCAAGAGGGCCCCGTTCCTGTCGGCGAGCCACAACCGCCTTTGCAATCTGAACAGCAAACCGTTCTTCGCCGTAGTCACGAATCACCTCCGCGATCCGGCCCTGCTCGGCCGTTGCAAGCCAGTCGGCCACGCTCTGTCCACGCGTGGGGTCCATGCGCATGTCCAGCGGTCCGTCGTTGCGGAACGAGAAGCCGCGCGACGGGTTGTCGATCTGCGGCGAGCTCACGCCCAGGTCCAGCAGCACGCCCGCCACGCTCGCCGGCGCGAGCTCGCCGATTTCGCGAAAGCCCTGGTGCCGGATGGAAAAGCGCGGGTCGGCGATGCGCGCGGCCTCGGCCACCGCCTCGGGGTCCTTGTCGAACGCGATCAGGCGTCCCTGCGCCGCCAGCTTCGACAGCAGCAGGCGCGAGTGCCCGCCCCGGCCGAACGTTGCGTCGACGTAGGTTGCATCCGGCCTGGTGATGAGCGCTTCGATCGCTTCGTTCAACAGGACGGTGGTGTGTTGCCATGTGGTTTCCACCGCCTGCGATCAGAAAGAGAAATCCTTGAAGACGTCGGGCATCTGTCCGCGCATCGCTTCGGCCTCCTTGGCCTCGTACGTGGCCTTGTCCCAGAGTTCGAAGTGGTTGCCCATGCCCAGCAGCATGGTCTCGCGCTCGATGCCGGCGGCGGCGCGCAGTTCAGGAGAGACGAGAACGCGGCCGGTGCCATCGAGCTCGACGTCCATCGCGTTGCCCATGAAGATTCTCTTCCACCACTGGGCGTCCATCGGTAACGCTGCGATACGGTCGCGAAATTTTTCCCATTCGGGTCGCGGGAAGATCATCAGGCAGCCGTGTGGATGGCGCGTGATCGTGATCTGGTTGTTCGCCGTCGCCGAGATGACGTCGCGGTGCCGGGTCGGCACGGACAGCCGACCTTTGGCATCGAGACTGACGGACGAAGCGCCCTGGAACACCGTTGGACCTGCTGGGTTGTGGACCGGTGCAAACATGGGCTGCGAAGGCAGCTTTCACCACTTAATTGCACTTTTTTGCACTGTAGCAGGAATCGCTTGGAGCGCAAGCTGGCGGCTGTGCGAAATTCCCAATGAAATCAATCACTTACAGCAGTTTTTTGAGCTCTTCGGCAACCAAAACCGCCTTAAATCAACGACTTAGCTGAGCCTATGAAAGTGGTGCATGAAGCCCAGCGGAGCTTTTGTCAGGGGATGTAGCCCAATCAGTCGACCTCGATTCACTGCGGCCGGCCCGCGTCGATCCAGGACTGGGTGTCGCGCATCGCCAGCCGGTAGCGCGCGCAGTTGAACGCCGCAAGGGCCTTCAGTTCGGCTTCCAGGAGGCGGCGAAACTTCTCCCTGTCGGGGTCCGGCAGAGCCAGGCCGGCGATGGCGTCCGCGACGGATCCGCGGTCCCGCACGATCTTCTGCACGGCCTCGTTCAGGGTTTCGCGATTGCGGATCCTGAATGGATCGGGCGATCCCATCGCCTCGAGCACGACCTTGTACCTGGCCTGCGAACGGCGGTAGGTCCAGCTGAACAGGTCGACCGCCATCGAGACGTCGCGGAACTCGTACACGCCCATCATGGCCAGCGCGTAGTCTTCCCGCTCGACGCCGAGGAAGGACAGCGGCGCGTGGTTGTGGAGCATCAGCGGGACGTTGGCCGCCAGGCGACTGACGCGCTTGTTGCCATCCTCGAAAGGCTGCAGGTACGCGAGGTTGACCCAGAGGAAAAAGGCCGCCTCCACCGGGTTCCGGATGTGCCTGGCCGTCTCGATGATGCGGACGAACATTTCCTCCAGCAGTTGCGGGGACTGCGTGGGCACGTATGCGGTGCCGCTGATGTTCACCACCTTTTCGCGGATCGCGCCCAGTGCATTGGCGTCCATCAGCAGGTCCTGCATCAGGACCGCGTGCAGGTTGCGAAGCAGGCCGCTGCTGAGGCCTTGCGTGGGTGCCGCATCGACCAGGAATTCGATGGCCGCCTTGTGGTTGAGCAGCATGACGGCATCCGCGTCGGTGGCGGGCTCGCCGCTCTTGAACAGCTGCTCGGTGTCCAGCAGGGTGTAGCGGTTGCCCTCCAGGTGCGAGGACGACCAGGACAGGTCGATGAGCAACTGCTCCAGGACCTTGCGCGCATAGGTTCCCGCGGGCATCTGCTCGGGCAGCCGGCCGATGTCGGCCAGTTCATCCGCGAGATCGCGAGGCAGCAGGAAGCTTTCGTTGGGCCTGTAGTCGTCGACGAAAGCGCGCCGGTAGGTGACGGGGTCGCGTGCGGTGAGAGGGACCACCAGGCGCTGCCTGAGAGCGAGAGCGGCCTGACTCCAGGGCGGACTCACCCGCTCCTGCCGCACCGGCGTCAGGGCCGCGGCGGGGATGGGCTCCCCCGCCCGGTGCGGCGCAGGCAAGCTCGCCACCTCTGCAGCGTGTGCCGTACGCAGGCGGTACCTCGTGGCCCTCGCCTGCCCGAACTGCTCGACCGCTCCGCTTTCAACGATCCGCGGGAGCACCCGCTTCATCGCCGAAGCGCTCGCCCCGGTCTCCTTCACGAGCTCAGCCGCCGTGAAGTCGGGCAGCCCCCGTCCGGCCAAGGCGGAAGCGGCCTCGAGCAGACGGGTTTCGGTGAGAAGGGGCGGACGGGGCATATCGGCTCGCGTATCGAACCGATTTTAACAAGTTTCGATCCGATATCAAATATCAGATCGAATTACTTTGAACTGATCCGAACTGATATCCGATTTCGAACCGATATTCAGCAGGCGCTAGAGGATGTACCGGGACAAGTCTTCGTCGCGGCTGAGCGCGCCAAGCCGCGCGTCGACGTACGCGGCATCGATGGTGACGGTCTGCCCGTCCAGCCGGGTGGCCTCGAAACTCACCTCGTCCAGTAGCCGCTCCATCACGGTGGCGAGGCGGCGGGCACCGATGTTCTCGGTGCGCTCGTTCACCTCGTAGGCGATGTGGGCCAGCCGTGTGATGCCCTCGGGCGTGAATGCCAGCTGCACGTTCTCGGTGGCAAGCAGTGCCTGGTATTGCTTGACCAGCGAGGCGTGGGTGCTCGTGAGGATGGCCTCGAAGTCCTGCACCGACAGCGACTGCAGTTCCACGCGGATCGGCAGGCGGCCCTGCAGCTCGGGGATGAGGTCACTGGGCCGGGACAGGTGGAAGGCGCCGCTGGCGATGAACAGGATGTGGTCGGTGCGCACCGGCCCGTACTTGGTCGACACGGTGGTGCCCTCCACCAGCGGCAGCAGGTCGCGCTGCACGCCCTGGCGCGAGACGTCGGCCCCGGCGTGCTCGGCGCGCGAGGCCACCTTGTCGATCTCGTCGATGAAGACGATGCCGTTCTGCTCGGCGCTCTGGATCGCCTGAGCCTTGATCTCGTCCTCGTTGACCAGGCGGCCCGCCTCCTCCTCGACCAGCAGCTTCATCGCTTCAGCGATCTTGAGCTTGCGCGTCCTGCGGCGCTGGCCGCCGAACTGGGAGAACAGGCCGCGCAGCTGCTCGGTCATCTCCTCCATGCCGGCCGGCCCCATCACCTCCAGCTGCGGGCGCGCCTCGGCGACGTCGATGTCGATCTCCTTGTCGTCGAGCTGGCCCTCGCGCAGCTTCTTGCGGAACGACTGCCGGGCCGTGCTGTCGGCGGCCACGCCGGGCACCAGCACGTCGAGGATGCGGTCCTCCGCGGCGTCCTCGGCGCGGGAGCGCACCTTGCGCATCTCGGCCACGCGGGTCTGCTTGACGGCGATCTCGGCCAGGTCGCGGACGATCGAGTCCACGTCCTTGCCGACGTAGCCGACCTCGGTGAACTTGGTCGCCTCCACCTTGATGAAGGGCGCGTCCGCCAGGCGAGCCAGCCGGCGCGCGATCTCGGTCTTGCCTACGCCGGTGGGCCCGATCATCAGGATGTTCTTGGGCGTGATCTCGGGACGCAGCTTCTCGTCCACCTGCTGGCGGCGCCAGCGGTTGCGCAGGGCGATGGCCACGGCCCGCTTGGCATCGGCCTGGCCGACGATGTGGCGGTCCAGTTCGGACACGATCTCCTGGGGGGTCATGCTGCTCACTCCAGCACCTCGATCGTGTGGTTCATGTTGGTGTAGATGCAGAGTTCGCCGGCGATCTCCAGCGATTTCTTGACGATGTCGCGCGCGCCCAGCTCGGTGTTGTCGAGCATCGCGCGGGCTGCGGCCTGGGCGTAGGCGCCGCCGGAGCCGATGGCGACGACGCCCAGCTCGGGCTCCAGCACGTCGCCGTTGCCGGTGATGATGAGCGAGGAGTCGCGGTCGGCCACGGCCAGCATGGCTTCCAGGCGGCGCAGCACGCGGTCGGTGCGCCAGTCCTTGGTGAGCTCGATGGCCGAGCGCACGAGGTGGCCCTGGTGCTTCTCGAGCTTGGCCTCGAAGCGCTCGAAGAGGGTGAAGGCGTCGGCGGTGGCGCCGGCAAAGCCCGCCAGCACCTTGTCGTGGTAGAGCTTGCGCACCTTGCGGGCCGAGCCCTTGATGACGACGTTGCCCAGGGTCACCTGGCCGTCGCCCCCGATCGCCACCTGCCAGCGGCCGTCAGCGGCCTGGCGCCGCACGCTGATGATGGTCGTGCCGTGAAATGATTCCATCGGCGGCAAATGGGGCCGCGGGTGCCGAATGCAAGCGCGGGGCTTCAGTCCCGCCGGGCGATCACCCGGGCATGCTCGCTGATGCCGATGACGTTGTAGAACGCCGCCACCAGGCGGTGCACGTCGACGAACTGCAGCTGCCGGCCCTCGGCCTCGCGCGCGCTCGCCCAGTTGAGCAGGGTGCCGGCCGCGGTGAAGTCGATGCGGATGAGCCGGGCGCAGTTGATCACCATGATGTCGGCGCCGGCCAGCTTGCCATCGAGCAGGTCGATGGCGTCCTTGGCCTCGCCCAGGATCTGTCCGGCCAGCTCGACCGACGCCACATGGGCCATCTGCGAGGACAGCCCGGCGGCCATCGTGTCGCCGTAGCCGAGGTTGGAGGTCAGCGAATCGTGGAAGGCGTCGCCGATGATGGTGTGGCCAGCGATAGCCGTGCCGTCGGCCTGCAGCGGCTTGTACTCGCAGCGGCTGCTTTCCCACGACGGCGGCGAGACCTCGTAGGTCACGCAGTAGTCCAGCGCAACGAGTTCGAACTCGTCGGGACGGTGCATGACGCGCAGCAGTTCCATGCGCAGCTTCCACCACGCCGGATCGACGCCCTTGTCGCCCGAGGGGGTGGCGGCGCGCAGCAGGTTCTCCAGGCTCTCGGCACCGACGAAGCGCAGCTGCACCGGCTGCGAAGCCCACTGGTTGAACAGCCGGGCCAGGCCTTCGATCGCCGGCTCCTCGATGTTCGCCAGGCGCGTCCAGGCGAGCCGCCAGGGCTGCGGGAAGCGAGCCAGGGCGGCATTCAGCGCCGCCAGCGTCTGCGTGCCCAGGCTGGAGGGGCAGGTCCAGTCGGCCGCGAAGGCGCCGCCCGCCGCTGGGGCGGCAGTGCCCATCTTGCCCACCGCCTCCGGCAGGGAAATCCACTGCGGCGCCGAGCGGTCGAAGCGGCTCGCGAAGTCGATGGCCGCGCTCTCGAAGCGGTCCTGCTGGCCGGTGGCCCGGTACAGGTCGAACAGGGCCAGCCAGGTCTCGTCGTGGTCGATGCGCGAGCCCCCGGGGCGCAGCACCTCCATCAGGCCGGCTTCGGCACCGGCATCGTCGCCGTTGGCGAAGCGGATCGCGGCCTCTTCCAGTTCCGGGTCATGGGCGAATTCCTCCACGTCGATCGCTATCAATTTGGAGGTGGAGAAGCCGCTGCTGGGCGTGATGGAGTCCGGCACGGCGCCGACGCGCGCGGTGGCCGGCGCCGGGGTTGCAGGCGCAGGAGCCGGCGCGCGCGCGGCCACGGCGGGCGCCGGGGTGGCATCCCACTCCAATGGCGCGAGGTCCGGCGCCTTCTCGGGCGCGGGCGACGGCGTCGCCGCCGGCAGCGGAGAAGCCGGCGTGTTCAGCGGCGCCGGTGTCGTGCGAAGGTAGGTCGTGGCCTGCGCAGGGCGGGCGGGGGCCAGGGGCGGAGCGGCACGCACGGCACCCTGCTCGCTTCCCACCGGCGGCCGGATGGACTCCGGCGGCACGCTGGAGGTGGGGAAGGTGCTGCTGCCGGTGCGCATGCCGTCGGTGCCATGCTTGGTCTTCCACCACTGCATGGACATCTGCGCCTCGATCTCGTCGATCTTCTTGAGCGTGCTGGCGCGGTCGTCGGGCTTGGACGGCATGGAGCTCTGGAAGAACGAGGGGCGCGCCGCCGGGTCCTGGCCCGCCATCACCTCGCTGCGGCGCATCTTGCGCAGCATGTCGAACTCGCGCTTGCGGACGAAGTCGTTGCGCCGCTTGCGTTCGATCATCTCCTTGAGCATCTGCTTGGAGTAGGAGCTCTCCTGCTCCGAATCCGGCCCGCCCTCGGACCAGCTCGAGGCCGGGTTGCGGACGAACTTGACGACCTTGGAGAAAAGACCGGAGCTCTCGTCCTTGGGCATGTGCTCGGGGGCTCGGCGGGTACTGCTGCGGCGGAAAGGAAAGCGGCGTCAGTCGCCGAACATCTTCTGCTTGAGCTCGCGGCGCTGCTGCGCCTCCAGCGAGAGCGTGGCCGTCGGGCGCGCCAGCAGGCGGCCCACGCCGATCGGCTCGCCGGTCTCGTCGCAGTAGCCGTAGTCGCCCGCGTCGATGCGCCCGATGGACTGCTCGATCTTCTTGAGCAGCTTGCGTTCGCGGTCGCGCGTGCGCAGTTCGAGGGCGTGTTCCTCCTCGATGGTGGCGCGGTCGGCCGGGTCCGGCACGATGACGGTGTCCTCGCGCAGGTGCTCGGTGGTTTCACCGGCGTTGTTCAGGATGTCCTGCTTCAACTGCACCAGCTTGCTTCGGAAGAACGCCATCTGCTTGTCGTTCATGTATTCCGAATCGGGCATCGCCAGCACCTCGGCATCGGTCATTTCCTCGGCCGGCTTGGTTTTCCAGTTGTTGGCGAGCTTCGGGTCTCTCTTGACGTTGACGAGGGGGGGAGGTGTGAGCACGGCTGAAGAGGGGGTCTGGATGTAGCTCGCCTTGGGCGCGGTGGACGCGACCGACTGCGCCATCGAGGGCACGGTGATCTGCGCCAGCCGGGCCGACGGCTTGGTGGCTCGCACGGGCGTGGCCTGGGCCTGCGCCGCGGTGGGACGCGGCGGCATTGCCGAAGTGGGCGCCGGCGCCGGAACTACGGGGGTTGGTCGGGTGTTCGCCCGGGGGGCCGCGACGGGTGCGGCGACCTTGGGGGCGGCGATCGTGTTTTTCTTGGCAGTCGCCTTGGCTGGCGCGGCCGCCTTTTTGACGGGTGCCGCCTTCTTGGGCGCGGCTTTCGCGGGCGCCGCCTTCTTGGCAGTCGCCGCCTTCTTCGGGACCGCCGCCTTGGCGGGGGCCTTGGTGGTCTTGGCCGGTGAAACCTTCTTCGCGGGCGCCTTGGCGGCCGGCTTGGCGGTCTTGGCCGGGCTCTTGGCCTTGGCCTTGGGAGCCGCCTTCGCGGTCTTTGCCGGCGCCTTGGGTTGGGGTTTCACGTCCTGTCTCCTCGCAGCGCCGGCTCGGGGATGCGTACTCCCGGCAAGCGTCGTTTGTCTGGGGTGGCCTTCATCGGAGCGAGTTATACCCTGATTGTCGGGCTCGACACGCCGTGATTTCGCGTTCGCACGCCCTGCGTGGGGCGTGCTTTCGCCCGTGGACAGCGGCCTGTCGAGGGGAAACCCCATCATTTGCAAAAGCGAGACAATCATGTGGCCGGTTTCCTCTTCCCTGGACCGCGCGAGCCTAACTCAAGCGCGGGGGAGCCCCGCGACGCGCGGCTCGGAGGCGATCAGGCCAGGCACTGCTCCAGCCCCTGGAGGAAGATGTCGCGCGGCAGGTCGATGCCGATGAACACCATCTTGCTCATACGCTGCTCGCCCTCGGCCCAGTTGGGCCCCAGGTCGCTGCCCATCAGCTGGTGCACGCCCTGGAAGATCACCTTGCGCTCGGTGCCGTTCATGTTCAGCACGCCCTTGTAGCGCAGCATCCGCGGGCCGTAGATGTTCACCACGGCACCCAGGAAATCCTCGAGCTTGGCAGGGTCGAAAGGCCGCTCGGACCTGAAGACGAAGCTCTTGACGTCGTCGTCGATGTGATGGTGGTGGCCATGGCCTTCGTGCGCGTGCGAGGGATGGTCGCAGTGCTCGCCGTGCTCATGGTCGTGGTGGTCATGACCCTCCTCTTCCTCCTTGAGGAAGTCCGGATCGATGTCCAGCTTGGCGTTCAGGTTGAAGCCGCGCAGGTCGAACACCTCCTTGATCGTCACGTCGCCGAAATGCACCGCCTTCTGCGGCGCACGCGGGTTCATGTGCTTCAGGCGATGCATCAGCGCGTCGGTCTCGTCCTGGGCCACCAGGTCGGTCTTGCTGATGAAGATCTGGTCGGCGAAGCCCACCTGCCGGCGCGCCTCCTGGCGGTCGTTCAGCTGCTGGGCCGCGTGCTTGGCATCCACCAGCGTCAGGATGGAGTCCAGCAGGTAGGTCTCGGCGATCTCGTCGTCCATGAAGAACGTCTGGGCCACCGGGCCGGGATCGGCCAGGCCGGTGGTCTCGATCACCACGCGGTCGAAATCCAGCAGCCCCTTGCGCTTCTTGGCAGCCAGCAGCTGCAGCGTGGCGCGCAGGTCCTCGCGGATGGTGCAGCAGATGCAGCCGTTGCTCATCTGGACGATCTGCTCCTTGGTCTCGGTGACCAGGATGTCGCCGTCGATGTTCTCTTCGCCGAACTCGTTCTCGATGATGGCGATCTTGTGGCCGTGGGCCTCGTTGAGCACGCGCTTGAGCAGCGTGGTTTTGCCGGACCCGAGGAAGCCGGTGAGGATGGTGGCGGGGATGAGGCTCATGGCGTGGGTCTTTCGCGGGAGGCGGGAGTTTAGCGGTCATCGGCCGGCCCTGCCGGCTGCGCAGGAAGCCAGCTCATCGGCGGACGACCACCAGCCCCTTCAGGTACTCGCCCTCGGGGAACACCAGGGTCATCGGGTGGTCGGGCGCGCCGCCCAGGCGCTGGGTGACGAAGCCGTCCACGCCCGCGTCGATGCCTGCCGACGCCACGATCTTGTGGAACAGGTCGGCGCTGATGCCGCCCGAGCACGAGTAGGTGAAAAGCACTCCCCCCGGCTCCAGCAGCTTGAAGGCCAGGCGGTTGATGTCCTTGTAGGCCCGTGCGGCGCGCTCGGCGTGCGCCACCGTGGGCGCCAGCTTGGGCGGGTCCAGCACGATGGCATCGAAGCGCCGGCCCTCGTCGGCGAAGCGGCGCAGGCTGGCATTGACATCGGCGTCCAGGAACTGCGCGCGTTCCGCGTCGAAGCCATTCAGGGCCAGGTTGGCGCGGGCGCGCTCCAGCGCCGGACCGGACGAATCGATCGACGCCACCTCGGCCGCCCCGCCGGCCAGCGCCGCCACCGTAAAGCCGCCGGTGTAGCAGTAGCAGTTCAGCACCCGCTGCAGCCCCAGGCGGCGGACGTGCTCGGAGAACAGCCGCCGGCTGTCCCGCTGGTCCAGGTAGTAGCCGGTCTTGTGCCCGGTGGCGATGTCCAGGCCCAGTCGCCAGCCGTGTTCGCGCAGCACCAGCTCGGTCGGCCCCTCGCCCCGCAGCCAGCCCGCCTCCATCGGCAGGCCCTCCAGCGCCCGCGAGCTGGTGTCCGAGCGCTCGTAGAGGCGCGACAGGCCCGTGGCCCGCAGCAGCGCGTCGGCCAGCACCGGCTTCCAGCGCTGGGCGCCGGCCGAGAGGAACTGCGCCACCATGGTGTCGCCGTAGCGGTCGACGATCAGGCCCGGCAGGCCATCGGACTCTCCGTGCACCAGGCGCACGCCGTCGCTGTCGATGGCGAAACGTTCGCGCGCCCGCACGGCGGCCGCGACCGCCGCCTCGAAGAACGCCGGCTCGATGCGCTGGTCGGCGTCGAAGCTCCAGCAGCGCGCCCGGATCCGCGACGCGGGGCTGAAGGCGGCCCAGGCCAGGAAGCTGCCGTCGTGCGCCTCGACGCGCACCGTTTCCCCGGCATCGGCGCCCCCCTTGGCGATGGCCGATTCGAAGACCCAGGGATGGCGCCGCAGCAACGAACGCTCCTTGCCGGGCCGCAAGCGGATGGATTTCATGGCCGCGATTGTCCAACCCCGCGCACAATCGGCATGGAATGGATGAGTTGGTGTACGGAATGAGGTTCCGCCGCTGGCGCGGCTGGTGGGCGCTTGCGGCGTTCGTCGTGGCCCTTCTGCTGGCCGCCCTGCCAGGGCTGGCGCGGGCCGAAGGCACGGTCGTGACCCTGCAGGGGCCCAGCGCCCAGGCTTCGCTCGACTCGGCCGGCCAGTACTGGCTCGATGGGAGCGGAAAGTTCGAGATCGACGCCGTCGCCGGGGACGCGCCCATCGAGTGGGCCGCCACCCGGCCGGGCAACATCTACCCGGTGCGCGCCGGCCAGGCGCTCTGGATCCGCTTCACGCTGGCGGAGCTGGACGACAGCGAGCGCTGGTACCTGGAGATCCCCTACCCCGCCGTGAACCGGGTGACGCTCTTCACGCGGGACCGCCTGGGCCAGTGGACGTCGCGGTCCGCGGGTGACGTGCTGCCAGTCGCGGACTGGCCGCTGCCGCACCGCCACCCCCTGCTGCCGCTGGTGCTCACGCCGGGCCAGCCGCAGCAGTTCTACCTGCAGGTCCAGAACCCCCAGAGCTTCAGTGCGCCGCTGCTCTTCACCAGCGAGCGGCAGCTGATGCTGCAGGAACAGCGCACCGCGCTGGTGCTGGGCCTCTACTTCGGCCTGGCGGGCCTGTCGGTGGTGCTGGGCGGGGCCGTGGCGCTGGTGCTGCGCGACGCCGCGTTCGGCCTGTACGCGCTCGCGGTGGTGATGCTCGCCCTGACGCAGGCCTCGATCACCGGCGTGGCCGGCCTGCACCTGTGGCCCCGGCTGCCCTGGTGGAACGACGTGTCGGTCATGGTGCTGCCCATGGTGGGCATGGCCGCCCTGCTCTGCTTCTTCACGGCCGCGGTCTCCATCGCGCAGCGCTCGCCGCGCGTGAACCGCGCGATGCTCGCCCTGGCCGCGACCAACGTGCTGGCGGCCGCCGCGCTGATGGCGGCCGATCCCTCCTGGCGCTACCGCGTCATGGTGGCGTCCATCGTGCCGGGCATGGCGGTCGGGATCAGCGTGCTGCTGTGGGCGGCGCGGCGCGGCGACCGGCACGCGCTCTGGCTGCTGGTCGGGCTGGCCCCGGTGGCGGTCTGCTCGATGTTCCCGATGGCACGCTCGGCCGGCCTGATCCCCGTGAGCTTCTGGACCACGCACGCCATGCAGATCGCCATCGCGATCGAGCTGCCGCTGCTGCTGGCCGTGCTGGTGGTGCGCAGCCAGGACCGGCGCGAACACCGGCGGCGCCTCCACGGGCTGGAGCGCACCGACCCCGCCACCGGGCTGATCAACGGGCAGGTGTTCCGCGACCGGCTCGCCGGGCTGGTGGCGCGCAGCCAGCGGCTCAAACACCAGGGCGTGGTGCTGCTGGTGGACATCGTCAACATCGAGCAGATCCGGCGCGACTTCGACCGCCGATCGGCCGAGGAGATGCCGCTGCAGGTGGCCGGCCGCCTGCTGTCGGTGGCGCGCGACATCGACAGCGTGGCCCGCCTGTCGGAGCACCGGTTCGGCATGCTGCTGGAGGGGCCGCTCACCGAGGAGGAAGCGGCCGGCACCGGCCCCAAGGTGGTGGCGCGCTGCCTGATGCCGTTCAAGGGCAAGCCGCTCGAATGGGTGGCCCAGGTGCGGGTCGCGCAATCGATCGTGCCCAGCGGCGGCGATGCGCGGACCCTGGTGGGGCGCCTGGAAGCGGCGCTGGCCGCGGTGCCCGCGCAGAGCCGCCGGGCGGTGTTCACGGTCCGCTGAACAGCTTCAGCCGCGCTTGCGCTGCGCGCGCGGATGCGCCGCGTCGTAGGCCTTGGCCAGGTGCTGGAAGTCCAGGCGCGTGTAGACCTGCGTGGTCGCGATGTTCGCGTGCCCCAGGAGCTCCTGCACCGCGCGCAGGTCGCCGCTGGACTGCAGCACGTGGCTGGCGAACGAGTGGCGCAGCATGTGCGGGTGCACCGGCACGGCCAGCCCGGCGCGCAGGCTGCGCTGCTTGAGCCGCAGCCAGACCGACTGCGCGCTCAGGCGCCGGCCCCTCGCGCCTAGGAACAGCGCCGTATCTTCGCCGGCCAGCAGTCCGCGCACCGCCATCCAGCGCTGCAGCGCTTCGATGGCCTTGCGCCCCACCGGCACCGTGCGGCGCTTGCTGCCCTTGCCCAGCACGTGCGCCTCGCCCGATTCCAGGTCGACCCAGCCGCGTGCAGCGTTGCTGGCCACCGCGTCCAGCCCGACCAGCTCGCCCACCCGCAGCCCGCAGCCGTACAGCAGCTCCACCATCGCCACGTCGCGGGTCTCCAGCACCGGATCGGCCTCGGCATCCTGGTGCTCGGCCAGCTGCACCGCGTCGTCCACGCCCAGGGCCTTGGGCAGGGGCCGCGGCGAACGCGGCGCGCGCACGTCCTGCACGGGGTTGCTGGGCACCTGCCCATGGCGGCCCAGCCAGGCGTAGAAGCCGCGCCAGCCGGAGAGGATGAGGGCGATGCCGCGGCCGCTGCGGCCGGCGCCGTGCATCTGCGCGACCCAGCGGCGCACATGCGCGTTCTGCACCTGCAGCAGGGGAATGCCGGCGGCCTGCGCATGCTCCTGCAGCCGGGCCAGGTCGAGCGAATAGAGCTCGACGGTGCGTTGCGCGAGCCGCTTCTCGACCCGGACGTGCTCCAGGTATTTCTCGACCAGGGCCTGGTCGGCGGCCTGCATCGCTACTCGTCGCGAAGGCGGGTGAGCGCGGCGGAGGCGAGTTCCGCGATGCGTTCGAGGAAGTCGGTGCCCATGCCGGCGGAAAAGCGCTGCGGGTCGGGCGAGGCCAGCACCAGCATGCCGAACGCCCTGGAGGCGTTCTGCAGCGCGCCCGCGCGCAGCGGCAGCAGCGCCACCGACATGGCCATCGCCGTGTCTTCCAGCCAGTTGACCGCCTCGAAACCGGAGTTCACGCCGCAGTAAGGCTGGGTGAGCGACGAGGCGAAGCTCTTCGCATCCTCGCTGACGCCGGTGGCGAATGCCTCGTCGGCGAAGTGCGGCGCCACCTCCCAGACCTTGATGCCGACCTGCGGCACCATGAACTGCGACTGGATCTCCGCGGCGATGGTGGCCGGCAGCGCCTGCTGCGAGCGCACCAGCATGATGTTGCGGGCCCAGCGGTGCAGGCGGTCTGCGATGACCACGTTCTCGTTGCCGTAGCGCACCATCTCCATGATGCGGTGCTCCAGCGCCTTGATCTTCTCGCGCAGCATCTCGGCCTGCCGCTCCTGCAGGCTCACCGCGCGGTGGCCGTGCGGGCTGGTCAGCTGCACGGTGGCCAGCATCTGCGCATGGCGCTCGAAGAACTCGGGCGTGTTCGCCAGGTAGTCGGCGATGTCGTCTTCGGTGATGGGGGGGATGCTGGTGGGGTTCATTCTTCGGGTATCTCGATCTCGCCTTCGAACACGGTGACGGCCGGTCCGGTCATGAAGACCGGCGGAACAACGCCCCCACGCTCCTCACTTCGTGTAGGTCGCTGCCCCCCAAGGGGGCTGATGTCGCCTAGGGACGGCCCGGCGGCAACATCGCCGCCGGCCCACTCGATCGTCAGCAGGCCGCCGCGGGTCTGCACGTCCACGCGTGCATCGAGGCGGCCGAGCCGGATGCCGGCCACCACGGCCGCGCAGGCGCCGGTGCCGCACGCCAGCGTCTCGCCGGCGCCGCGCTCCCATACGCGCAGGCGCACGTGGGCGCGGTCGACCACCTGCAGGAAGCCGGCGTTCACGCGGCGCGGAAAGCGCGGGTGGTTCTCGATCTTCGGGCCCTGCGTCGCCACCGGCGCGGTGTCGACGTCGTCGACCTCCTGCACGGCGTGCGGGTTGCCCATCGAGAGTACGGCGACCGGCACGATGGGCGCGTCGGCGCGCGTGTCCAGGGCCAGCTTCCACTTCTGCCAGCCGCCTTCGGGCACCGGATCGAGGCCGGCGGCGTCGAACGGGATGTCGGCCAGCTGGAAGACCGGCGGACCCATGTCCACCGTGACGCGGCCGTCCGGATTGAGCCGGGGCTCGATCACGCCCGAGAGCGTCCTCACCCGCACCGTGTCGCTTGCGATCAGCCCCTTGTCGCGCACGTAGCGCGCGAAGCAGCGCGCGCCATTGCCGCACTGCTCGACCTCGCCGCCGTCGGCGTTGTGGATCACGTACTCGAAGTCGATGCCGGGAGCGGGCGAAGGCCGCACCGACAGCACCTGGTCGGCGCCGACGCCGAAATGGCGGTCGGCCAGCCAGCGGTACTGTGCGGGCGCGAGGTTCAGGCGCTGGCGGGTTTCGTCGAGCACAACGAAGTCGTTGCCCGCGCCCTGCATCTTGGTGAACCGGATCCGCATGGACGGATTATCGGCGCTGCGGGGTCCTTGTCACCCGCCGGTGTGGGCCGGCCGCACCGTTGCACGCGATCCGGCGCGGCGGGAAGTGCTGTAATCCTTCGATGGTCAGAGCCACCCAACTGCTGCATGCCCAGCGCGAGCCGGTGCCCACCCGGCCGGCCGCCACCGTGATCCTGATGCGCGACTCGCCCCAGGGCCCGGAACTGCTGATGACGCGCCGTTCGCCCAAGGCCAGCTTCGCCCCCGGCGCCTACGTCTTCCCCGGTGGCGGCATCGACGCCGCCGACGCCGCCGCCCATGCCGTGGCCGCGCGCCGGCCGGGCCAGGTCGACCTCCATCTCACCCAGGCCATCGCCGCCATCCGCGAGAGCTTCGAGGAACTGGGCGTGCTGCTCGCGCGCCATGCCGACGGCCGCTTCGCCGACCGTGACGACATCGCCGCGCTCGACCGCCACGCGCCGTTCGCACCGCAGTGCCAGGAACGCGGCCTCACGCTCGCCGCCGACCGCGTCTTCCTGCTGGCCCACTGGATCACCGACCGCGACCTGCCGCGCCGCTTCGACGTGCCCTTCCTCGTGGCTCGCATGCCCGACGGCCAGGAGCCGGTGGCCGACGAAGCCGAGCAGTTCGAACCGGTGTGGGTGCGTCCGGCCGACGCGCTGGCGCGCCATAAGGCGGGCCAGTTCTTCATGATCTTCCCGACCATCCGGACGCTGGAGCGCCTGCAGGCCTTCGCCAGCGTGCAGCAGGTGCTGGACGCCTGCGCCGGCGAGCAGCCCCTGTGGACCAGCTGCCCGCGCGCCGGCCTGCTCTCGGGGCAGGAATCGCGCCACATGGAGCACGAGATGCCGTTCGGCGAGCTGGAGCTGGTCTCGCCCGACGGGCAGATCGTCCATGCCCTCGACTGGCAGTGCGAGCGGGCGGTGCCGCTGCTGCGCAACGTGATGCGCCTGACCGCCGGCAATCCGGGCGTGATGACCGGGCCGGGCACCAACAGCTACATCGTGGGCGATGCCGGCACGGGCTACCTGGTCATCGATCCGGGCCCGAACGACCCGCAGCACCTGCGGCGCCTGTACGACGCCACCGGCGGCGACATCCGCACCATCGTCTGCACGCACTCGCATCCCGACCATTCGCCCGGCGCGCGCCCGCTGCAGGCCATGTGCGCGCGCAAGCCCGCGATCCTGGGCCTGCCCTCGCGGCCGACGGCGCGGCCGGGCAGCGTCTTCACCCCGGACCGCGCGCTGGACGACGGCGAAGTGCTGGCCCTGTCCGGCGGCGGCCAGGGGCACCACCTGAAGGTGATCCACACCCCGGGCCACGCGGCCAACCACCTGTGCCTGGTGCTGGTGGAGGACGGCCTGCTGTTCTCGGGCGACCACATCCTCAACGGCAGCACCACGGTGGTCGATCCGCCGGACGGCGACATGACGGCCTACCTCGATTCGCTGGACCGCCTGCGGGCGGCCTGCGCGGAGCACGGCATCGATTTCATCCTGCCGGCCCACGGCCACGTGCTGGGCTCGGCCGCCCAGGCGATCGCGCGCCTGAAGCAGCACCGGCTGCAGCGCGAAGCCAAGGTGATCGCCGCGATGCGCGCCCGGCCCGATGCCACGCCCGACGACTGGGTGCCGCTGGCCTACGACGACGTGCCGCCGCGGATGTGGCCGGTGGCGCAGCGCTCGCTGATCGCGCATGTGCAGCGCATCCAGGCGCTGGGCCTGGTCCGCTGAACGAAATTAGTGTGAAGCGCGCCGATAGGCCGGATTCTGTGCGGCGCGGTTGCCCGCGCCGTGACCGCCATTCCTCTGGGCCGGGGGTCGCCCCACCGGCTCGGTGCTACCTACCCGCCGGCTCCGCGGAGCCACATCGATGCCGGCCTATTTGGTATTGCTGCGCGTAGAGATTGCCCGTTTCACCCGGCAAGCCCCCTTTCGGAAACCCACCGACTCGTCTCTGTTGCTCTGATCCTCACCTCGCGGTGGACAGGTGTTGCCTGCTACGCTGCCCTGTGCAGTCCGGACCTTCCTCCAGTGCCACCTTTCGGTGATCGCACCAGCGGCGGTCTGGCGTGCTTCACGTTGCGTATTATCCCGGACCCGGCCCGCAACCCTGCGGGCCGCCTGCTTGATCGACACAAGCCCGTGATCCGAATCTCCGAACTCAAGCTTCCCCTCTCGCAGGCGGAGCAGCCCGAAACGCCCCTGCGCACCGCCGCCGCGGCCGTGCTGGGCGTGCCCGACGCCGCCATCGCCCGCCTGGAGGTGTTCAAGCGCAGCTTCGACGCCCGCAAGGCCGACCTGCTGGCGGTGTACATCGTGGACCTCGCGCTGGCCGACCCGGCAGCCGAACCGGCATTGCTGCAGCGTCTGGCCAAACACCCGCACGTGGCGCCCACGCCGGACATGGCCTGGCGCCCGCCCGTCACCGCGGCATCGGCGCCGGATCCCCGCCCGGTGGTGATCGGCTTCGGCCCCTGCGGCATCTTCGCGGCGCTGGTGCTGGCCCAGATGGGCCTCAAGCCCATCGTGCTGGAGCGCGGCAAGCCGGTGCGCGAGCGCACCAAGGACACCTGGGGCCTGTGGCGCAAGCGTGAGCTGCACCCGGAGAGCAACGTGCAGTTCGGCGAGGGCGGCGCCGGCACCTTCTCGGACGGCAAGCTCTACAGCCAGATCAAGGACCCGCGGTACCTCGGCCGCAAGGTGATGCGCGAATTCGTCCAGGCGGGCGCACCCGAGGACATCCTGTACGTCGCCCACCCGCACATCGGCACCTTCAAGCTGGTGAAGGTGGTGGAGCGCCTGCGCGAGCAGATCCTGGCCCTGGGCGGCGAGATCCGCTTCCAGCAGCGGGTGATGGACTTCCACATCGAGGACGGCCAGGTGCGCGGCCTCACGGTGCTGCACCAGGACAGCGGCGCCACCTCCGAGCTGCGCGCCGACCACGTGGTGCTGGCTTTGGGCCACAGCTCGCGCGACACCTTCGAGGCACTGCACCAGCGTGGCGTGCACCTGGAGGCGAAGCCTTTCTCCATCGGCTTTCGCATCGAGCACCCGCAGGGGATGATCGACCGCGCCCGCTGGGGCCGGCATGCCGGCCATCCGCTGCTGGGCGCGGCCGACTACAAGCTGGTCCACCACGCGAGCAACGGCCGCGCGGTCTACAGCTTCTGCATGTGCCCGGGCGGCACGGTGGTGGCCGCCACTTCGGAGCCGCAGCGCGTGGTCACCAACGGCATGAGCCAGTATTCGCGCAACGAGCGCAACGCCAACGCCGGTGTGGTGGTGTCCATCGAACCGGCCGATTACCCCGGCGGCCCGCTGGCCGGCGTGGCGCTGCAGCGCGAGCTGGAGTCCCGCGCCTTCGTGCTGGGCGGCGGTACCTACGAGGCGCCCGGGCAGCTGGTGGGCGACTTCATCGCCGGGCGGCCGTCCACCCAGTTCGGCGACGTGCAGCCCTCCTACAAGCCGGGCGTGAAGCTGGGCGACCTGCATCCCTCGCTGCCGCCCTACGCCATCGAGGCCATGCGCGAGGCGCTGCCGGCGTTCGGCCGCAAGATCCAGGGCTTCGACCGGCCCGATGCGGTGCTGACCGGCGTGGAGACCCGCACCTCCTCGCCGGTGCGCATCACGCGCGGCGACGATTTCCAGAGCCTGAACGTGCGGGGCCTCTACCCCGCCGGTGAAGGCGCCGGCTACGCGGGCGGCATCCTGTCCGCCGGCGTGGACGGCATCAAGGTCGGTGAGGCGGTAGCGCGCAGCATCGCCGGCACCCACCAGATCGCAGAACTGACGACATGAACGACGAAACCCCCACCGCCGCCCCCGCGGCCCCCGCCGAGGGCGGCGCTGCACGGCAGCAGAAGAAGCGAAAGGCGGCGCGGCCGCTGCATCCGGTGCTGCACACGCTCTTCGAGCTGTACCCGCGCCTGTTCGGCGCGCGCTTCCTGCCGCTCAAGCTGGGCGTGTTCGAGGAGATGGTGGCCGCCCACCCCGACCGCCTGAAGGCCGAGGAGCTGAAGGTGGCGCTGGGCCTGCACACGCGGTCCACCCGCTACCTGGAGGCCGTGGCCGCCGGCGTGCCGCGGCACGACCTGCAGGCGCAGCCGGTGGAGCCGGTGGCGCCGGAACACGTGCACCACGCCATCCTGGAGCTCTACCGCCGCAAGAGCGCGACGCCGCAGGAGCCGCTGGCGCGCGAGCGCGCCGTCAAGCAGCTCGTCGAAGCGGTCGGCCGTTCCGGCCTGGGCCGCGACGGCTACCGCGAGCGCTTCGGGGCCGGCCCGGACTTCGCGGTCGCGCTGCTGGACGAGGCGCTGATGGCGATCGGCCAGAAGTCGGCCCGGCAGGAGGCGCTGCAGCGGGCATTCCAGGCCAGCGGCAAGAGCGTGGAGGACTTCGCGGAGATGTACGGGCTGAGCACGGCCGAGGTAAAGGCGCTGGGCGCCGCCGCCTAGTCCAGCAGTCCGTCATTCCCGCGAAGGCGGGAATCCAGGGCTTCCGGCTTCTTGAAGGGCATCCGGGGCGCGCTGCGCTGGATTCCCGCCTCCGCGGGAATGACGGGGACGAGGACAGGTGCCCGGGTGTGAATAGCAAGAAAAAAGCCGCCAGAAGGCGGCTTTTCTTTTGCGAGCGGAGTGCCCTCAGCCCTGCGCCGACTGCAGCGCCGCGATGCGCTCCTCGATCGGCGGGTGCGTGGAGAACAGCTTGCCCACGCCCGAGGTGATGCCCATCGACTGCAGGCCCTTGGGCAGCTCGCCCGGGACCATGCCGCCCAGGCGGGCCAGCGCGTTGATCATCGGCTGGCGGCGACCCATCAGCTGGGCCGAGCCGCTGTCGGCGCGGAACTCGCGCTGGCGCGAGAACCAGGCCACGATGATGGCGGCCAGGAAGCCCAGCAGGATGTCCAGCACGATGGTGGTGATCATGTAGCCGATGCCCGGGCCCGAGCGCTGCTCGCCGCGGCTGAGCCAGCCGTCCACCAGGTAGCCGATCACCCGCGACAGGAACACGACGAAGGTGTTCATCACGCCCTGGATCAGCGTCATGGTGACCATGTCGCCGTTGGCGATGTGCGCGACCTCGTGGCCGATGACCGCCTCGACCTCCTCGCGCGTCATGCCCTGCAGCAGGCCGGTGGACACCGCGACCAGCGCGCTGTTCTTGAAGGCACCCGTGGCGAAGGCGTTGGGCTCGCCCGGGAAGATGCCGACCTCGGGCATGCCGATGCCGGCCTTGTCGGCGAAGCCGCGCACCGTCTCGACGATCCAGCGCTCGTCCGGGCCTTCGGCGCCGGTGATCAGCTGCACGCCCGAGCTCCACTTGGCGATCGTCTTGGACAGCAGCAGCGAGATGATGGCGCCGCCGAAGCCCATGATGAAGGCGAAGCCCAGCAGTGCGCCCAGGTTCAGGCCGTTGGCGGTCAGGTACCGGTTGACGCCCAGCAGGTTGGCCACGATTCCCAGCACCACCACGACCGCGAGGTTGGTGGCCAGGAACAGGAAGATGCGTTTCATAAGGCTCCGAAAAGTGAAGTCCGGGGATTCCAGCGCCCAGATGAGGTGATGGCACCGGGTTTCAAGGGCCGCGCCCCCTGGCGCGCGCCGAATTCTGCCCTGCCTTCACCGCCTGCGCGGCCGGAAAACCACAGAGTCGTCGTAGAACGAAAAGTTCAGGTTCCCCGCGTCCCAGCCCGGGATGCCCGCCAAGGGCAAGGGCGTGAACGGCTTGCCGGCCAGCCGCTGCGGCGTGCAACGCTGCGCCAGCCAGGTGTCCGCGGCCTCGAATTCCGGGAGGGGGCAGGTCTCGTGCCAGACGTGCGCCGTCAGGTCCTTGCGCGGCGCCGCCAGTTTTTCCAGCAGCGCGTGGCCGAACACCACCACGCGGGCCTCCTGCCAGCGGGGCCGCAGGTCGATGAACAGGCGCTTCCAGTTCCGCGCCAGCAAGGCGTCCCACACCGGCGGCGGCGCGTCTAGCAGCGCGCCGTTCTCGTCGAACAGGGTGATGGCGTCGCGCACCGGCCCGCGCCGGCCGCCGATGCCGTGCGCGGCGATCTCGCCGGCCTGCAACGCGTTCAGCCTCGCCTTGCTGCGCGGCAGGCGGTGCCAGACCAGGCCGTTGAAGAAGTCGTGCAGGTTGTCGCGGGTCGGGCACTCGCGGCGCTCGAAGATGAACTGCTCGTAGGGCATGCCCTCCGGCAGCGCGTCCTGCGCGACGAAGCGCACGGGCGACGGGGCCTGTGCGTTCAGCGTTTCGTGGAGGGGACTGGCGGCGGCCACAAGCTGCTCGACCGCCTGCCCCGGCTCGCGCCAGGGCGCGTACCAGGGCGCTTCCCAGTCCAGGCGCTCAGTCAACGCCGTCCAGGCGCCGGAGCTTGTTGGGCGCGCGTGCCGGCGACAGTTCGATGGGCAGGTCCAGCTTCCTGAAGAAGCTGGGGGCGCTGGTGCTCTTCGTCATCACCTTGGCGTCGCGCAGCATCTTGACCACGGTGTTGAGTTCCAGGGACTCGCCTTCGAGGAACCCGGGCATGTCCTCCAGCAGCGACCAGACGATGGACGCGGGGTCGGAAGCGGGCGCGGGCGCCGGCGGCGGCGGCGGTGCCTTGCGGGCCGTCGTCTTGCGGGCCGACTTGCGGGCGGGGCTCGGGGGCGCCTGCAGCGCAGCGATCGGGGCCGCGACCGGTGCCGCCGCCCGAGCCGAACCCCGGGGCGACAAGGAGACCACTTCGGCGTACACGCGCTGAAGCACGTCGAGGTCGGCCTTGTGCCCCTGCGCGTAGCACAGCACCTCGCGCCCGGATTCCCGCAACCGGACCGCCAGCGGGGCGAAGTCGCCGTCGCTCGAACCGATGGCGACGGTGGGCGGCAGGCCCCCGGCATGCAGCAGGTCCATCGCATCGATGACCAGCGCCGCGTCGGTCGTTCCCCTGCCCTGGTTCACCACCACCCGCGCCGCATGCTTTTGCAGCACGTCGCGGGCCGCCGACAGCGTCTCGGGGCTGCCGTAGGCGCGCAGCACGGTGATCAGGAAGCCGCGAGCGAGGAGGTCGGCGATCGCCTTGTCCGCGACTTCGGGCGACAGGTTGTCGGCGTCGATCAGCAGCGCCGCGGCGGGACGGGCCATCGTGCTCACGCGGACGCGACCGATTGCCATCGCAGCGTCTCGCCTGCCCGCAGCGGCTTGAGCTGGGCCTCGCCGAAGGGATAGGCCTCGGGCACGGTCCAGTCGCGGCGCTGCAGGGTGAGCCGGCCGCGGTTGCGCGGCAGGCCGTAGAAGTCGGCGCCCCAGAAGCTGGCGAAGCCTTCCAGGCGGTCGAGCGCGCCGGCGGCGTCGAAGGCCTCGGCGTAGAGCTCCATCGCGGCATGCCCGGTGTAGCAGCCGGCGCAGCCCAGGGCGTGTTCCTTCAGCTGCGCGGCGTGCGGTGCGCTGTCGGTGCCCAGGAAGAACTTGGGGCTGCCGGAGGTGGCCGCTTCCACCAGCGCGACGCGGTGCGTTTCGCGCTTGAGCACCGGCAGGCAGTAGAAGTGCGGGCGGATGCCGCCGGTGAAGATCGCGTTGCGGTTGTAGAGCAGGTGGTGCGCGGTGATCGTGGCCGCGGTGAAGTCATCGGCGTCGCGGATGTACTGCGCGGCCTCGCGGGTGGTGATGTGCTCCATCACGATCTTCAGGCCGGGGAAGTCGCGGCGCAGCGGGATCAGCTGCTGGTCGATGAAGACCGCCTCACGGTCGAACAGGTCCACCTCCGGCGACGTGACCTCGCCGTGAACCAGCAGCGGCAGGCCTTCCTTCTGCATCGCCTCCAGCGTGCGGGCGGTCTTGCGGATGTCGGTCACGCCGAAGTCGCTGTTGGTGGTGGCGCCGGCCGGATAGAGCTTCACGGCCGCCACGCCCGCCTCGCGCGCGCGGCGGATCTCGTCGGGCGGCAGGTTGTCGGTGAGGTAGAGCGTCATCAGCGGCTCGAAGTCGGCACCGGCCGGCAGCGCCGCGAGGATCCGCTCGCGGTAGGCCTGGGCCAGGGCCGCCGTGGTGATCGGCGGCTTGAGGTTGGGCATGATGATCGCGCGCGCGAACTGCGCCGCCGAATGCGGCAGCACGGCCGCCAGGGCGGCGCCGTCGCGCAGGTGCAGGTGCCAGTCGTCGGGTCGGGTGATCGTGAGGGAGTCGGCCATACAGGCCCGATTGTCCCAGAGCGCGGCGCGGCGCGGCTCAGCGGCCAGGGCCGTGGCGGAAAGCGGAGGGCGTCATCCCGGTGTGGTCGCGGAACACCCGGCTGAAATGGGAAGGGTTGCCGAAGCCCCAGGACAGGGCGATGTCGGTGATCGGCCGGGCGTTGGGGCCTGCGTGCTGCAGTTCCCGCACGCAGGCCTCCAGCCGCAGGCGCTGCATGTGGGCGGCGATGGATTCGCCCTCGCCCGCGAAGGCGTTGTACAGGTGGCGGCGGCTGCAATTGAGCGCGCGGGCGATGGTGTCCACCGACAGCTCGGGGTCGCGCAGGTGCTGCTGCACGTAGGTGCGGATCCGGTCGCGCAGCGCCTCGCGCTGGGTGACGGCCGTCTCCAGCCCGGCCAGCTCCATCAGCGAGAGCTGCACCAGCTGCTTGATCATCTCGCCCGCCCCGCGCGCTGCCGCCTCGCTCATGTGCGGCAGCTCCTGGTAGGTGTTGCGCATGGTCTCCAGCGCCACGCGCGAGATGCCGCTGGCGCCCAGGCGCCGCGCCATCACGCCTTCGACCCGCAGCGCCCGCTCGGTGACCGCGTCCTTGGGCACCATCACGATGAGGTGGTCGACGCGCTCGGGGTTGGCGATCTCGTACGCGGCGGTGGTGTCGTAGATGACCCAGGCGCCCTCGCGAGCACAGGCCTCGCGCCCCTGCTGCTGCACGGTGGCGCTGCCCTGCCAGGGCGCGACGATCTTCAGGTAGGCGGTGTCGCTGGTGCGCGCCATGCCCGGCGTGCGCAGCACGCGGTGGCGGTTCGCCTCCAGCCGCGTGAGGATGACGTCGCCGGCATGCGAGGCGACCAGCTGGCCGTCGAATGCCGTGTCGCCGTACAGGTCGGATTCGAGCCCGCCGAAATGGCGCCAGACCCACTCGCACCACTGGGGCGCCCGCTCGCGCGGAGCGACCACGTCGGTGGTGAAGCTCAGGGACTCGGCCATGCGCGGGATTATCCGCGCCGCCTCTCGGGTCGGCCTTGCGACGGTTGAGGGAAAACCCGCCCCCTGGTGCACGCGCAGTACAGCGCATAGTGCCCGCGCAGCAAAGCAGCGCCGCTGCCCGCTTCGTACGATCCGCCGACCACCTTCCGAGGAGACCGCGATGTCGCACCCGATGCGCCCGAATCCCAGCAACCGCCGCCAGTTCATCCGTGGCGCTGCCGCCACCGTCGGCGCGATGTCGGTGGCGCCCCACCTGATCGCCCAGTCCGGCCCGGTGCGGGTGGGCTACGCGATCGCGCGCACGGGCCCCTGGACCGGCGGCGCGCAGGTCAGCCAGGAGCCCAACTACCTGCTGTGGGCCGAGCAGCAGAACGCCGCCGGTGGTTTGGACATCAAGGGCGTCAAGCGGCCGATCGAGCTGATCAGCAGCGACGACCGCAGCGAGGTCGAGACCGTGGTGCGCACCTACGAGAAGCTGATGGGCAGCGACAAGGTCGACCTGGTGCTGCCGCCCTGGGGCAGCAACGCCAACTTCGCCGTCGCGCCGCTGGCCAACCGCTTCGGCTATCCCTTCCTCGCCCCCACCGCGCTCTCGCGCCGGCTGGTGGAGATGAAGCTGCCCTACTTCTTCCTGCTGCTGCAGCAGCCCAAGCCGATGTGCGACGCGATCGTCGACATGCTCAAGGCCAACGGCGCGAAGACGGCCGCCTGCATCTACGTGGACGACCTGTTCGGGCTGGAGAACTACGCGGCGCTCAAGGTGGCGCTGGCCGGCAGCGGCATCCAGCTGGTGCAGGACACCAGCTACCCGGGCGGCGTGAAGGACCTGTCGCCCACGCTTCGCTCCATCAAGGACAAGAACCCGGACGCCTTCATCGGCTTCACCTACCCGCCCGACACCATCCTGGCCAGCCGCCAGGCCAAGGAGGTCGGCTTCAACCCGAAGTTCTTCTACGCCTCGGTGGGCACCGCCTTCCAGCTTTATCGCAACGTGATGACGTCCGCCGGCGCCGAAGGCGTGCTGGGCATGGGTTCGTGGAACGCCAAGACCAGCCCCGGCGCCAAGGCGTACTTCGACGCGCACACGAAGAAGTTCGGCGGCAAGGAGCCGGACCGCTGGGCCAGCGGGCATTGCTGGGCGGGGCTGGAAATCCTGACCCAGGGTGTCAAGCAGGTGGGCCTGGACCGCAAGGCGCTGCGCGACTACATCGCCAACACCACGCACAAGACCATCATCGGCGACGTGAAGTTCACCGGCAGCGAGAACACCGCCACGCCGGGCACCGTCGGCCAGTGGCAGAACGGCGAGATGGAGGTGGTGTGGCCGCAGAAGGTGGCCACGGCCAAGCTCAACCCGAACAAGCCGGCCTGGAAGTAGGCACGGAACCCGCGCCGATCCCCCGTCATTCCCGCGCAGGCGGGAATCCAGTGCGTCCGCCTCCTTCCTCTCCTGTTGAATGCACGGAATCCCCGCCTCCGCGGGGATGACGACCACCTCATGTCCCTCGGCGCCTGGCTCGAACTCCTGACCTCCGGCTTGATCACCGGGGGCATCTACGCGCTCGTCGCGCTCGGGCTGAACCTGCAGTACGGGCTGATGCGCATCCTGAACATCGCGCACGGCGAGTTCCTGATGGTGGGCGCCTATCTCACCTGGATGGTGCAGACCTCGTTCGGCGTCCATCCGCTCGTGATGGTGCCGGTGTCCTTCGCGCTGCTGATGGCACTGGGCCTGGCCATCCACTTCCTCTGCTTCCGGCGGCTGACGGCCACCTCGGCCAACCTGGACATCTTCGAGGCGCGCGGGCTGATGGTCGCCTTCGGCCTGATGTTCCTGGTGCAGAACTTCGTCAACTGGATCTGGGGCGGCGACCTGCGCGGCTACGAGTTCCTCACCGATCCCGTTCGCTTCGGAGGCGCCCAGTTCGCGGCCAACAAGCTGCTGGTGTTCGCGCTCGCCCTGCTGTTCGCCGGCGCCATGATCGTGCTGCTGCGCATGACGCTGCTGGGCAAGGGCGTGCGGGCGCTGATGCAGTCGCCGGTCGGCGCGCAGCTGGTGGGCATCAACACGCGGATGCTGCATCCGCTGATGTTCGGCATCGGCCTCGGACTGTCGGGCGTGGCCGGCTGCCTGCTGTCGATGGCCTACACGATCTCGCCTTCCATGGGCGAGCCCTACACCGTGACCGCGCTGATCGTCATCACGCTGGGCGGCTTCGGCAGCATGTCGGGCGCGCTGGCGGGCGGCCTCCTGCTGGGCGTGGTGGAAGCCCTGGGCATGCACTTCACCAATCCCTCGCTCAAGGCGCTGCTGTCGTACACGGTGTTCATCGCCGTGCTGCTGCTGCGGCCCGAAGGCCTGTTCACGCGAAAGAGCCGCAAGGCATGACCTCACGCCAACTGCTCGTTCGCGACCTGCTGGTGCTGCTCGGCCTGACCGGCTGGGCGCTCGCCCTGCCCTACTGGGGCTCGGACTTCATCGTCTCGCTGGCGCTGACCTGCCTGATGTACATCGCCCTGTCCTCCAGCTGGGCGCTGTTCTGCGGCTTCACCCGCTACCTGTCCCTGGCGACCTCGGCCTTCTTCGGCATCGGGGCCTACGCCTGCGCGCTGTCGCTGGAGACGATGCCCTGGTGGCAGGCCATCGCGCTGGGCGCCGGACTGGCGGCGCTGGTCGCGGTGGCGATGGGCGCCGCGGTGCTGCACCTGCGCGGCACCTACTTCGCGGTGCTCACGTTCGGCATGACGGAGCTGATCCGCCATGGCGTCACCTACTTCGAGAAGAGCGTCACCGGCACCGTGGGCCGGGTGCTCACCGTGGTGCCCGAGCGCGACACCGTCTACCTCACGGTGCTGGCGCTCGCCATGGCGGTGGTGGCGGTCTCCATCGGGGTCCGCCGGACGCGATTCGGCCTCGCCCTGGCCGGCATCGGCGCGGACGAGCAGCGCGCGCAGACGCTGGGCGTCAACACCCGCTGGGTCAAACTGGCCGGCTTCGCCATGACGGCGGCCTTCGCCGGCGCGGTGGGTGCGGCCATGTCGGTGCGCTGGACCTACATCGACCCGGTGACCGTGTTCAACCCGTTCATCGGCTTCCAGACCGTGCTGATCGCGCTGATCGGCGGCGCGCTCACGCTCTGGGGCCCGCTGATCGCGGCCATCGTGTTCAGCCTCCTGGCCGAGACGCTGCGGCTGCAGGCGCCGCAGGTCTACATGATGACGCTGGGCCTGCTGCTGATCCTGTCGGTGCTCTACCTGCCCGGCGGCCTGGCCTCGCTGCGCTGGAACACGCTGCGCGGCTGGTGGCGCGATGCCCGGGCGTGGGGCAAGGAGCGTCGCCACGAGTGGAGCGGCGACAAGGCGCGCGAGAAACAGCGCGCCCGGGAGCGCCGCCTTGTCTGAACCCAGAGTCGTTCTCGACGCCCGTGACGTCACCGTGCGCTTCGGCGGCCTGGTGGCGGTCGATTCGGTGAGCGCCACCTTCCGCGCCGGTGAACTGGTCGGGATCATCGGCCCCAACGGCGCGGGCAAGACCACGTTCTTCAACGCGATCTCGGGCGTACAGGCCCCCACCGCCGGGCGCATGGTGGTGCTGGGCGACGACCTCACCGGCAAGGGCCCGCACCGCTTTGCCGCGCATGGCCTGGCGCGCACCTTCCAGACTCCCCGCGTGTTCGCCGACATGACGGTGGCCGCCAACATCGCCTTCGGCCTCAAGTTCGCCGGCCGCCGCCCCCGCAGGTACTGGCTGTGGGGCGAAGAGGCGCAGGTGCCGTGGACGCTGCGCGACGCGCCCCGCATCCTGCAGCTGATCGGCCTGTCGCAGCAGGCCGACCTGCCGGCCGGCTCGATCACGCCTTCGCAGCAGCGCCTGCTGGAGATCGGCATGGCGCTGGCGACCCGGCCCAAGCTGCTGCTGCTGGACGAAGTGGCCGCCGGCCTCACCGAGGTGGAGATCGAGGACATGGCCCGGCTGATCCGGCGCCTGCGCGACGAGCTCGACCTCACCGTGGTCTGGATCGAGCACGCGGTGCGGGTGCTGCTGCGCCACGTGGAGCGCGTGATCGTGCTGCACCAGGGCCGCAAGATCGCCGACGGCACGCCGCGGGAAGTGGTGCGCGACCCCGATGTGGTCGAGGCCTACCTGGGCGACGAGATGACCGAGGAGCAGCCCGCATGATGTGGTGGCGCGAGACGGCCTTCGAGCACGGCGCCGGCGCACGGCGGGCCCATCTCAAGGTGCGCGGGCTCTCGGCGGGCTACGGGCCCTTCCTGGTGCTGCGCGACCTGGCCTTCGAGGCCCGGCCGGGCCTCACCGTGATCCTGGGCCCCAACGGCGCGGGCAAGACCACGCTGTTGCGCGCGCTCAACGGGCTGATCCCCCGCGCCGGCGAGGTGCTGCTGGATGGCGACGACCTGCCGGAGAAGACGCACGAGATCGTGCGTGGCGGCGTGGCCCTGGTGCCGGAAGGCCGGCAGCTCTTTCCCCAGCTCACCGTGCTGGAGAACCTGGAGCTGGGCGGCTGGCTGGTGCCCAAGGCCGAGCGCGCCGCACGGGTCGAGCGGGTGCTGGTCGACTTCCCCAAACTGCGCGAACGCTCGGGCCAGCTGGCCGGCACCATGAGCGGCGGCGAGCAGCAGATGGTGGCCGTCGCCCGGGCGATGGTGAGCGCCCCGCGCCTGCTGATGCTGGACGAGCCCTCGCTGGGGTTGGCGCCGCGGATGGTGGACGAGCTGCTGGCCATCGCCCGCCGCATCGCGGACGCCGGCACCACCGTGCTCATGGTCGAGCAGAACGTGAAGAAGGCGCTTGCCGTCGCCGACCGCGGCTACGTGCTCGAGCGCGGTACGCTGGTCGCCAGCGGCCCCGCCCGGCTGCTGGCCCGCTCCACCGTCATCCGCGAAACCTACCTCGGTGCTCAGAGCAGCGAGACCACCACTGCCGCCCGCGCGGCCGAACACACGCGATCCGCGCGCCCCGAGCCGGCGCGCGCCTGAATCCCAGACCCAGGAGTCCCCGCCATGTCCGACCTCTCCATGCTGATCAACGGCCTCAAGGTGACGGCCGAGAAGAACGCCACCTTCGAGCGCCGCAACCCGCTCGACGGCACCGTGGCCACGCGCGCCCCCGCGGCGTCGGCCGCCGACGCGAAGATGGCCGCCGACGCCGCCGCCGAGGCCTTCCGCACCTGGAGCGAGACCGGCCCGAGCGAGCGCCGGACCCTGCTGCTCAAGGCCGCCGAGAAGCTGGAAGCCAAGCTGCCCCAGTTCGTCGAAGCTGTGGCGGCGGAGACGGGCGCCACCGGCATGTGGGCCGGCTTCAACGTGATGCTGGCGGCCGGCATGATCCGCGAGGCGGCGTCGCTGACCACGCAGATCGCGGGCGAGGTGATCCCTTCCGACGTGCCCGGCTCGCTGGCGATGGGCGTGCGGCAGCCCGCCGGCGTGGTGCTGGGCATCGCGCCGTGGAACGCGCCCATCATCCTGGGCGTGCGTGCCATCGCCACGCCGCTGGCCTGCGGCAACACCGTCATCCTCAAGGGCAGCGAGAACTGCCCGCGGACGCACCAGCTGATCATCGAAGCTTTCCAGGACGCGGGCTTCCCGGCGGGCGTCGTCAACTACATCACCAACGCACCGCACGAGGCCGGCCTGGTGGTGGAGGCGATGGTGTCGCACCCCGCCGTTCGGCGCGTCAACTTCACCGGCTCCACCCGCGTGGGCCGGCTGATCGCGCAGACCTGCGCCAAGTACCTCAAGCCGGCCGTGCTGGAGCTGGGCGGCAAGGCCCCGCTGGTGCTCCTGGACGACGCCGACATCGACGACGCGGTCAACGCCGCCGCCTTCGGCTGCTTCGCCAACAGCGGCCAGATCTGCATGAGCACCGAACGCATCATCGTCGACGAGAAGGTGGCCGACGAGTTCGCGCGCAAGTTCGCGGCCAAGGCCAAGGCCCTGCCGGTCGGCGATCCACGCAAGCCCGAGCCCGTGGTGCTGGGCAGCGTGATCGGCATGTCCACCGTGGAGCACTGCAACGCGCTGCTGGAAGACGCACTGGCCAAGGGCGCCCGGCTCCTGTGCGGCGGCAAGGCCGACAGCACGCTGATGCCGGCCACGGTGCTGGACCACGTGACGCCCCAGATGCGCATCTACCACGAGGAAAGCTTCGGGCCGGTCAAGCCGATCGTGCGGGTGCGGGGCGTGGAGGAAGCGATCGCCTGCGCCAACGACAACGAATACGGCCTGTCCGCCGCGGTGTTCGGCCGGGACCTGGCGCGGGCGTTCAACGTGGCGCGCCGGATCGACTCCGGCATCTGCCACGTGAACGCGCCGACCGTGCACGACGAGGCGCAGATGCCTTTCGGCGGCGTGAAGGGCAGCGGCATGGGGCGCTTCGGCGGGCGTGCCGGCGTGGCGGAGTTCACCGAGCTGCGCTGGATCACCCTGCAGACGCAGCCGAGGCACTACCCGTTCTAGGCACGCGATCCATCCAACTCGACAGGAACAGCTCGACAGTCATCCGGCTGGCAGGTTTGTCCTGCTTCTTGCCCGTATGGCTTTAGTCGCACGGAGGGTCCCCCCGCAGACTGGCGCCACTCGCTTGTCAAGGAGTTGACCATGGAAGCTGGAGTTGATTTCGGCCAAGTCGCCGCCGTTGCGATCGACGCGCTGTCCTGTGGCGCGGCAGATGAC
Organism: Ramlibacter sp. Leaf400; assembly: GCF_001424545.1. Taxonomy (GTDB): domain Bacteria; phylum Pseudomonadota; class Gammaproteobacteria; order Burkholderiales; family Burkholderiaceae_C; genus Ramlibacter. Next base: position 282,170 of record NZ_LMQL01000013.1, read on the forward strand.
CTGATGTCATGGGCGCAGAAGCCCGAAGCGCGGGCTGCCGGTGCCTCTGCCGCGCGGGAGCACCTGCGCAGGGCCAAGAGCCGCCGGATGACCGAGCCCGAGTCCCAGCAGTTCCGTGCCATCGAAGAGGCCGCCGACGCTTCGGCTTTCCTGTGGCGGCTCGACCTGATGGGGGTGGACGTCGGCGTCAAGTGGGACTTCGTCGCGGACCGCTGGGAAACGGCGAGCCCGATGGACGATTTCGCCGCCGACGCCTGGCTCGCCATGATGGCCTTCGTCGGCGCCCGACGGGAGCTCTCGCAGCGGCAGACGCTCATCACGCTCAAGGTGACCAGCCTCGGGTGGGGCCGCGCGGCCTACGTCGCCAAGACCTCCGGCATGGCGGCCGCCCAGGCGATCCTCGCCTTCGGCGCCGGGCGTTACGCCGAGACGGTGGACCTGCTGCGCCCGTTGCGCGACTGCGCACCGCCCTTCGGCTGGAGCCAGGTGCACCTGGACCTGGCCGACCAGACGCTGATCGAAGCCGCGATCCGTTCAGGACAAGGCGGCCTGGCGTCGGAACTCGTCAGCGAGCGGGCGGGCCGCAGCCCCTCGAGGTTGGCGGAGCGGGATATCGGGGCCCGGCTCCTGGCTGGACACGCCTGAAAGCTGGAGCCGACATGGCCGCTGCATCGAACAGCCTCTTTCTCCGGCCCGCGCGCAAGTCCGAATGCCGCCGGATCGCGCAGTTCTACCGGATCTCGTCGGACGGTGTCGCCGACTACATCTGGACCCGGATGGCGCGACCGGGCGAGGACATCCTGGACGTGGGCCGCCGGCGGTACGAGCGCGAGGGCACGCCGTTCAGCTACGAGAACTGCAAGCTGGTGGAACACGACGGGGACGCCGTCGGGATGCTGGTCGCCTTTCCGATGGAGGTTGATGGCGAGTCCGTGGAGACGGACCCCGTCCTGGTCCCTTACAGCGTCCTGGAGGAAGACCGGAGCTACTACATCTGCGGCATCGCCGTGGAGGAAACGCATCGGCGCAAGGGCATCGCGACGATGCTGCTGCAAGAGGCCGAGCGCGACTGCCGACGCCTCGGCCTGTCCAAGCTGAGCCTGGTCGTGTTCGAGCAGAACGTCCCCGCCGTTCGCCTCTATGAGCAGCACGGCTATCGCGAAACCCGGCGGCACCCGGTCGTGCCGCATCCCTTGATCCACCACACCGGCGACGCCTTGCTTCTGGTGAAGCACCTCTAGCGCCAGGCGCCAATGCAAAAGGGCAGCCAGGGCTGCCCTTTTTTTGTTGGCCCCGCCTCCGTGGAGACGACGGGTGGTGAGTGGCTCAGTGCGACAGTATCTTGTTCAGGAAATCCTTGGTCCGCGGCTGGCGCGCCTCGGGATCGCCGAAGAAGTCTTCCTTGCTGCAGTCCTCCAGGATGCGGCCGCCGACGTCGATGAAGATCACGCGGTTGGCCACCTTGCGGGCGAAGCCCATCTCGTGCGTGACCACCATCATGGTCATGCCTTCCTTGGCCAGGGTGACCATCACGTCCAGCACCTCGCCCACCATCTCGGGGTCGAGCGCGGAGGTCGGTTCGTCGAACAGCATCACGATGGGGTCCATCGACAGCGCGCGCGCGATGGCCACGCGCTGCTGCTGGCCGCCGGACAGCTGCCCGGGGAACTTGTCCTTGTGGGCCATCAGGCCGACGCGGTCGAGCATCTTCAGGCCGCGTTTCTGCGCCTCGTCGGTGTTGCGGCCGAGCACCTTGATCTGCGCCAGCGTGAGGTTCTCGGTCACCGACAGGTGCGGGAACAGCTCGAAGTGCTGGAACACCATGCCCACGCGGCTGCGCAGCTTGGACAGATCGGTCTTGGGATCGGTGACCGGCACGCCGTCCACCGTGATGCTGCCCTTTTGCACCGGCTCCAGCGCATTGACGGCCTTGATCAGCGTGGACTTGCCCGAGCCCGAGGGGCCGCAGACCACCACCACGTCGCCCTTGTCGATGCGCACGGAGCAGTCCTGCAGCACCTGCACGGGGCCGTACCACTTGGAGATGTTGTTGATTTCGATCATGGGTTTGTCGCTCACGTTCTGGACCCTTCAGCGGATGATCTGCACTTTGTTCTGGATGGCGCGCACGAGCTTGGACAGCGCCAGGCACATCAGGAAATAGAGCACTGCGGCCAGCAGGTACGCCTCGATCGGGCGGCCCAGGTTCTTGCCGGCGGTCTCGAAGCCCTTGAGCATGTCGTAGGCGCCGATGGCGTAGACCAGCGAGGTGTCCTGGAACAGGATGATGGTCTGCGTGAGGAACACCGGCAGCATGTTGCGGAAGGCCTGGGGCAGGATGATCAGCTTCATGTTCTGCTGGTACGTCATCCCCAGCGCATAGCCGGCGTTCACCTGGCCGCGCGGGATCGACTGGATGCCCGCGCGCACGATCTCCGAGAAGTAGGCCGCCTCGAAGGCGATGAAGGTGATCACCGCCGACATCTCGGCGCCGATCGGCCGGCCGATGGCGAACGGGATCAGCAGGAAGAACCACAGCAGCACCATCACCAGCGGGATGGACCGCATCGTGTTGACGTAGGCCGCCGCGGGGATCTCCAGCGCCGTCTTGCCCGACAGGCGCATCAGCGCCAGCAGGGTGCCCAGGATGATGCCGCCGATGGTGGCCACCACCGTCAGCCAGATGCTGAAGATGAAGCCCTTGATGACGAAGGGCGCCAGCAGTTCCCAGCTGAAGAACGAGAGGTCGAGGGTGCCGAGCATGTCAGTGCCCTCCCATGCCGCCGGCGGCCACGAAGCCCGGCACGCGGGTGCGCTTCTCGATGAAGCCCATCACCCGGTTGATGGCGAAGGCGGAGATCGCATACAGCACGGTGGCCGCGAGGTACATCTCCACCGGCGCCGACGTCTCCTCGCCCGACTGGCGCGCGAAGAAGGTCAGTTCGGCGATCGACACCGCGAAGGCCACCGAGGAGTTCTTGACGATGTTCATCGACTCGCTGGTGAGCGGCGGGATCACGATGCGCAGCGCCATCGGCAGCAGCACGTAGCGGTAGGTCTGCCCGGTGTTCAGCCCCAGCGCCAGGCCGGCATAGCGCTGGCCGCGCGGCAGCGCCTGGATGCCGGCGCGCACCTGCTCGGCCACCCGGGCCGAGGTGAACAGCCCCAGCGCCAGGATCACCAGCACCACCGAAGGCACGTCCTTCATGGCCGGGAAGATGCCCGGGATGACGAAGTACCAGAGGAAGATCTGCACCAGCAGCGGGATGTTGCGGAACAGCTCCACCCACGCATTGCCCAGCCGCACCAGCCAGGGACTGTTGGGCAGCGTCCGTATGGTGCCGATGACCAGCCCGGCGACGAGCGCCACCACCAGCGCGCACAGCGCGACGAACAGGGTCCAGCCCCAGGCCGTGACGATCCAGTTCAGGTAGGACTCGTCACCGCCCCTGCCGAAGCAGCCCACCACGGTCTCGCCGGTGGTGGTTTCCCTGCAGAACACCTGCCAGTTCCAGGCCATGCACTTCTCCTCTTGGTCTTGGTCTTCTTCGAATCTTCCCGGGCGCCCCCTCCAAAAGCAAGACCCCTGCCCAGATCCGGACAGGGGTCCCGCGGAGGATCAGCCGCTGCTTACTTCTTGGCGTAGTCTTCCATCGGCTTGTCGTTGGGCGTGGCCCAGGCCTGCTTGGTGCTCTCCGACAGCGCCAGGCCCACCTTGATGTTCTTAGGCGGGATCGGCTGCAGGAACCACTTGTCCCACAGCTTGTTCATCTCGCCGCTCTTGACCAGGGAGGCGATGACGTCGTTGCCCAGCTTCTTGAGGCCGGCGTCTTCCTTGCGGACCATGATGGCGATGGGCTCGACGTTGAGCACTTCGCCGACGATGCGGAAGTCGGCCGGGTTCTTGGCGTTGGCGATGTTGCCGGCCAGGATGGAGCCGTCCATCACGAAGGCGTCGGCGCGGCCCGACTCCAGCAGCAGGAAGCTGTCGGCGTGGTCCTTGCCGAAGACTTCCTTGAAGTCGACGCCGGCGGCGCGCTCGTGCTTGCGCAGGTGCTGCACCGAGGTGGTGCCGGTGGTGGTGGCGATCGTCTTGCCATTGAGCTTGGCGATGGTGTCGATGCCGGAGTTGGCCTTGGTCGCGATCCGCACTTCTTCCACGTAGGTGGTGTTCAGGAAGGAAACGTCCTTCTGGCGGGCGGCGTTGTTGGTGGTGGAGCCGCACTCGATGTCCACGGTGCCGTTCTGCACCAGCGGGATGCGGTTCTGCGAGGTCACCGGCTGGTACTTCACTTCCAGCTTGCGGCCGGCCTGCTTCTCCAGCTCGGCCAGGATGCGCTGGCAGACCTCGACGTGGAAGCCGGCGAACTTGCCGTCACCCAGGGTATAGGACAGCGCACCGGAGGACTCGCGCACGCCCATGGTGACCGCGCCGGACGACTTGGCCTTGGCGATGGTGTCGTTCGCCTGGGCGAAGGCGGTGCCGGATGCGGCACCGGCGATGGCGGCGGCCAACAGAATCTTCTTCATGCGGGATCTCCTGAAAACGTTAGGGTGAGCTGAAAACGAAATTCTAGAGACTCGGCGTTCGGGGAATACCCTGAATATCCATTAGCGCCGGTCCTGATCGGTGGGGAAAGCAGGCTTCATGCCGCTCCGCCACCGTCGACTTCGAGCCGCAAGGGCTGCGTCAGCATCTCGGGCACCAGCAGTGCCTCCATCTGTTCGCGGGTCATGATGCCCAGCGTTTCGGCCACGTCGACGATCGAAGCGCCGCTGGCGATGGCGGTCTTGGCGATCAGGGCCGCCTTCTCGTAGCCGATGATGGGGTTCAGCGCCGTCACCAGCGTCACCGATTCGCGCACCCGGCGCGCCAGCAGCTCGTGGTTGGCCTCGATGCCGTCCACGCAGTGGGTGCGCAGGGTGAGGCAGGCGTTGGCCAGGTGCTGGATGCTCTTGTGCAGGCTCCAGCCCATGATCGGCTCGAAGGCATTGAGCTGCAGCTGGCCGGCCTCGGACGCCATGGTCACCGTCATGTCGTTGCCGATCACCTCGAAGGCCACCTGGTTCATCACCTCCGGGATCACCGGGTTGACCTTGCCCGGCATGATGGAAGAACCCGCCTGCCGCGGCGGCAGCTTGATGTCGCCGAAGCCCGCCTGCGGTCCGCTGGACAGCAGCCGCAGGTCGTTGCAGGTCTTGGACAGCTTGGTGGCCACCCGCTTGAGCACCCCCGACAGCTGGACGAAGGCACCCGTGTCCTGGGTGGCCTCGACCAGGTTGGGCGCCTTGATCACGGGCACGCCGCTCACCTCCGCCAGGGTGCGGCAGGCCAGCTCGGCGTAGCCCGCGGGGGAGTTGATGCCGGTGCCGATGGCCGTGGCGCCCAGGTTGATCTCCTGGATCAGCGCGCGGGCCTCCCGCAGCCGCTGCTCGTCCTCGCCCATCATCACCGCGTAGGTGGAGAACTCCTGGCCAAGCGTCATCGGCACCGCGTCCTGCAGCTGGGTGCGGCCGATCTTGAGCACGTCCTTGAACTCCTCGGCCTTGAGCTCGAAGCCGGTGCGAAGGAAGGCCATCGCGTCCAGCAGGCGGTCGATGCCGAACCAGAGCGCCAGGCGCACGGCCGTCGGGTAGACGTCGTTGGTGCTCTGCGAGGCGTTCACGTGGTCATTGGGGTGCAGCACGTCATAGCGCCCCTTCTCGAACCCCATGCGCTCCAGCGCCAGGTTGGCGATCACCTCGTTGGCGTTCATGTTGGTGGAGGTGCCGGCGCCGCCCTGGATGACGTCCACCACGAACTGGTCGTGGTGCCTGCCGTCGATCAGCTTCTCGCAGGCGCCCATGATGGCGAAGGCGCGGGTGTCGTCCAGCACGCCCAGGTGCAGGTTGGTCCGGGCGGTGGCCTTCTTGACGAAGCCGAAGGCGCGGATCAGCTCCGGCATGGCCGACAGCTGGGTGCCGGAGATGGGGAAGTTCTCCACCGCGCGCGCCGTGTGCACGCCCCAGTAGGCGTCGGCGGGAATCTGCTTTTCGCCCAGGAAGTCGCGTTCGGTCCGGTGGTCGTTGGCCATGAGGCAAGTCCGTTTTTGAGGTGGCGCGAACTTTAGTCAGCCGTCACCGCGGCCGCCAATGCCGTTTGGGCGCGGCGTTATGCAAAACGTTAATGACCCGCGCGGGAAGCCGCGCGCGAGCCCATCAGGCGGGCGCGGCGTGACCGGCCAGGAAGGCCCAGAGCGCCTGGGCGTTGCGCTTGGGCGCTTCGCGGCCGGAGGGCTTCTCGCGGTAGGCGCGGATGTCCATCGCCAGCTCCAGCCCGGCCATGCCGGGGGGCGCGGCGGGCACCAGCCGGCGCGACTTGAGCTCCTTCTTCACCGCGCTGTGCGGCAGGAAGGCGACGCCGTGCCCTTCCAGCGCCATCACCTTCAGGCCCTCGGCCATGTCGGTCTCGTAGACGCGGTCGAGATGGATGGCGGTGGGCGATTGCTTGAGGATGAGGTCGGTCACCCGCCCCAGGTAGGCGCCGGGCGCGTAGCCGAGGTAAGGCAGGGGCTGCACCGGGCGGCCCGGCAGCCGGAACATCGGCTCGCCGTCCGCATCCGGCTTGCAGTACGGCGCCAGCACTTCCTGGCCCAGCGTCACCATCTCGTAGCGCACCGGGTCCAGCTGCAGCGGCTGCGAGGCGTGGTGGTAGGCGATCAAGAGGTCGCAGCCGCCTTCCACCAGGCGCATCACCGCGTCATGCACGTTCAGTGCGATCAGCCGGCTCTTGATGGGCCCGAAGCCCTCGCGCAGGCTGGACACCCAGGCCGGGAAGAAGGTGAAGGCCAGCGTGTGCGGCACGGCGAACTCGATCACGTCCTGGCCCGCCGCCGAGTGGCCGCGCAGCATGGCGCGCGTGCTTTGCAGCGCCTGCAGCATCTCCAGCGACTGGGTGTAGAGCGTCTCGCCGGCCGGCGTGAGCCGGGTCGGGTAGGAGCTGCGGTCCACCAGGTCGGTGCCGGCCCAGGCCTCCAGCGCCTGGATGCGGCGCGAGAAGGCCGGCTGGGTGACGTGGCGCAGCTGCGCGGAGCGGCTGAAGCTGCGCGTCTCGGCCAGGCTCACGAAATCTTCCAGCCACTTGGTTTCCATAGAAGGGCGATTGTCGCGGCAGTCCAGAGCAGCGGCCCGTCAGGCCGCAAACTCGGTGATGCTGGCGCTGACCTGCCCGCCGTCGATGCGAAGTTCCCCGGCGGAGATCGGCAGCTTGAAGCGGCGCGGCCCCGCGCTGCCCGGATTGACGAACAGCACGCCGTCGCGCTCCTGCACCAGCGGCTTGTGCGAGTGGCCCGTCACCACCACGCGCGCCGCGCGCGCCCTGGCATGCCGCGGCAGGTGCGAGAGGTCGTGCACCAGGAAGATGGCGACGCCTTCCACGGCGAGCAGCTCGGTTTCGTCGAGCCGATCGGCCCACGGGCCCCAGTCGTTGTTGCCGCGCACCGCGGTCACCGGCGCGATCTGCGCCAGCTGCTGCAGGATCTCGCCTTCGAGGATGTCGCCGGCGTGCAGGATCAGGTCGCTGCCGCGCAGGTAGTCCAGCACCGACTGGCGAACCAGGCCGTGCGTATCGGAGATCAGGCCCACGCGCTTCATCGCCCGCGATTGTGCGGCAGTGCAGCGGCGCGCAAGCCTCAGGCGGCCACCGGCAGGTGCGCCCAGTCGGTCGTGTACTGGGGCGTGCGCCACTGCTGCTTCATGGTCCAGCTCCTGCGGTCGCCGCCCAGGCCGGCGCTGGCCGGGTGCAGGGTGCCGCGGCCGTAGCGGTCGTTGATGCGGTCCATCGCCGCGGCCAGCCGGCCGGTGCGCGGATCGGCTTCGGCCTCCAGCGAGAGTTCGCCCTGCTGCACGCGCGCGTCCTGCAGGTCCATCAGGATCACGCCGGCCTTGTGGATGCGGTAGCCGGGCCGGAAGACTTCGTTCAGCCCGCGCAGGGCCGCCTGCACGATGGGCGCGGTGTCCGCGGTCGGGCGCCGCAGCGGCAGGGTGGCCGAGCGCGAGTACTGCCGCTCCCCCTTGCGGAAGGGATTGGTGTGGATGAAGGTCAGCACCTGCGAGGCGTGGCTGCCGTCCTCGCGCAGCTTGTACGCGGCGCGGCTGGCGTACTCGCTCACCGCCTCCACCAGTGGCGCCAGCGTGCCCACCGCATCGCCGAAGGCGCGCGTGCAGGACACCTCCTTGCGGGGCGCCGGGGCGTCCTCGAAACCGATGCAGGGCTGGCCCTGCAACTCGCGCACCGTGCGCTCGACCACCACGCTCCAGCGGCGGCGCACCGCGGCCGGGTCCAGCCGCACCAGGTCCAGCACGGTGTCCACGCCGTCCGCCTGCAGCTGCGCCGACAGCCGCGGCCCGATGCCCCATACCTCTCGCACGGCGGTCGCGGCCAGGAGCGCATCGAGGTCGGACGCCGGCAGCAAGGCGAGATCGCAGACCTCGGCCAGCTCCGGCGGGTAGGGCTCGCCCGGCCGGCGCATCGCTTCCTTGGCGATGTGGTTGGCCAGCTTGGCCAGCGTCTTGGTGCGCGCGATGCCGATGCCGCAGGGGATGCCGATCCACTGCTCGCAGCGGTGCCGCATCGCGTGGGCGCGGGCCACCCGGTCGCCCCCGACGCCGGCCAGGTCCACGAAGCATTCGTCGATGGAATAGACCTCCTGCCCCGGGCCGAGCCGCGCGGCGATCGCCATCAGGCGGTCGCTCATGTCGCCGTACAGCGTGAAGTTGGCCGACAGGGCCACCACGCCCGCGTCGGGCAAGCGCGCGCGGATCAGGTGCCAGGGCTCGGCCATCGCGATGCCCAGCGCCTTGGCCTCGTTGCTGCGCGCGATCGCGCAGCCGTCGTTGTTGGACAGGACGATCACCGGCCGCCCGCGCAGGCTGGGGCGGAACACCCGCTCGCAGCTCACGTAGAAGTTGTGGCCGTCGACCAGCGCGTACATCCGCGGTTCCCAGGCGGTCAGCGGAAGCGCTTGATGGTGCTGGTGACCACGCCCACCACGGTCAGGCGCGAGCCCTCGCCTTCGAAGGTGATGTCCGGGAAGGTCGGATCGGCCGCCTGCAGCTTCACGCGGCCGTTGCGCCGGAACAGGTACTTCACGGTGAAGTCGTTGTCGACCTCGGCGACCACGATGTCGCCGTGCCGGGGCGCCAGCGCGCGGTTGACCACCAGGATGTCGCCGTCGGCGATGCCCGCCCCCAGCATGGACGTGCCGCGCACCCGCCAGAAGAAGGTGGCGGTGGGATGGGTGATCAGCAGGTCGTTGAGGTCGTGCCGCTTGGCGGCGAAGTCGTCGGCCGGCGATGGAAAGCCGGCGCGCACGGTGCCGGGCACCAGCGGCAGGGGAAGCGGCGGGCCCGCAACGAAAGGCCAGGGGGCGTGAGCGCTACTACTGTTCACGCATCCAGTGTACTGGCGGAAGTCAGGCCGGACAAGGGCTGCCGCGCAGCCGACCCGGCTATCCCAGGGTCGCCGGGTCGAGGTTGGCGCCGCAGACGATGAGCGCCACCGTCTCGTCCTTCGCCGGCCGGTACAGCCCGGACTGCAGCGCCGCGAGCGGCAGCGCGGCCGCCGGCTCCACCGCCAGCTTCATTTCCTTCCACAGCCCCAGCTGGGCCTGGCGGATCGCGTCGTCGGGCAGCAGCAGGGCCTGCGGCACGAAGCGTTGCGTGATCGCCCAGGACAGCGCACCGATGCGTTTGGCGCCCAGCGAATCCGCAGCGATGCCGCTGACCGCGACGTCCACCGGCGCCCCCGCTTCGCGGGCGCGGTAAAGGGTGGGCGCAAGTTCCGGCTCCAGCGCCACCACGCGGCTGCGCTGCTCGAACCAGGCGGCGACCCCGCCGATCAGCCCGCCACCGCCGACGCTCACCAGCACCGCGTCGGGCACGGCGCCGCCCTGCTCCTCGATCTCGCAGGCCAGGGTGCCGGCGCCGGTGACCACCTCGGGCTGGTCGTAGGCATGGGTGAGCAGCGCGCCGGTCTGCTGCTGGCGCGCCAGGCAGGCCTCCAGGGCTTCGGCGTACACCGAGCCGGTCACCACCACCTGCGCGCCCAGTTCGCGCAGCCTGGCCTGCTTGGCCGGGCTGCTGACGGTGGGGACGAAAACCTCGCAGTGGACGCCGAGTTCGCGCGCCGCGGCCGCGGTGGCGATCCCGGCATTGCCGCCCGAGGCCACGATCACGCCGCTCTCGGGAATCGGGTTGGACAGCAGCCGGTACAGCATGCCGCGCGCCTTGAAGCTGCCGCCCGTCTGCAGGTGCTCGAGCTTGAGCCAGACCTCGCGGCAGTCGACGCCCAGCGCGCTGCCGGGCAGCTTCCACAGGGGCGTGCGGCGGATGAAATGGGGAAAGCGCTCGCGGAACACCTCCGCGGCGCGGGCGATGTCGCCCCGGTTCAAAGCTTCAGTCCCTTGGGCAGCGGGAACTTCATGGTCTCCTGCACGCCGTCCATCTTCTGCACCGCGACGGCGCCCAGGGACTTGACGCGGTCGACGACCTGCTCGACCAGCAGCTCGGGGGCCGAAGCGCCGGCCGTGAGGCCCACGCGCGTGGCGCCTTCCAGCCACTGCGGCTGGAGTTCGTCGGCGTTGTCGACCATGTAAGCAGGCACGCCCAGCTTGCGCGCCAGCTCCGCCAGCCGGTTGCTGTTGCTGCTGGTGGGGCTGCCCACCACGATCACCACGTCCACCTGGCGCGACAGCACCTTCACCGCGTCCTGGCGGTTCTGGGTGGCGTAGCAGATGTCCTGCTGCTTGGGTTCCTGGATCTTGGGGAAGCGCCGGCGCACCGCTTCCTTGATCTCGGCGGCATCGTCCACCGACAGCGTGGTCTGCGTCACGACGGCCAGCTTGTCGGTCTGCCCGGGCTGCACCATCGCCACGTCGGCCACGTCCTCGACCAGGTGGATGCCGTGGTCCAGCTGGCCCATCGTGCCTTCCACCTCGGGGTGGCCCTTGTGGCCGATCATGATGAACTCGAAGCCCTCGCGCGCGAGCTTGGCCACTTCCACGTGCACCTTGGTCACCAGCGGGCAGGTGGCGTCGAACACGTCGAAGCCGCGCTGCCGCGCCTCCTCCTGCACCGCCTTGCTCACGCCGTGGGCGGAGAACACCAGGGTGGACCCCGGCGGCACCTCGGCCAGGTCCTCGATGAAGATGGCGCCCTTGGCCTTGAGGTCGTTTACCACGTACGTGTTGTGCACGATCTCGTGGCGCACGTAGATGGGCGCGCCGAACTTGGCCAGCGCCCGCTCGACGATCTCGATGGCGCGGTCCACGCCGGCGCAAAAGCCGCGCGGCTCGGCCAGGACGATCTGCTTGGTCGATTCGCTCACAGCACTCCGATCAACTGGACCTCGAAGGTCACGGGCTGGCCCGCCAGGGGGTGGTTGAAGTCGAACAGCACTGCGTCGGCCACGCCGTCGCCATCGCCGTCGTGGCCCACCTGCTGCACCGCGCCGGCGTAGCTGCCCATGCCGTCGGGCGTGGGGAACTGCACCACGTCGCCGACGTGGTACCGCTCGTCCGGGTCGCCCAGCTCGCGCAGCAACTTGCGCGCGACCCACTGGACCATCTCCGGGTTGCGGTCGCCGAAAGCTTCGCCGGCCGGGATCTGGAAGGTCGCGCGGGCGCCCTCCTCCAACCCGAGGAGACGCTGCTCGACGGCCGGCGAGAGTTCGCCGGTGCCCAGTGTCAAAGTCGCGGGCTTGTCCTGGAAGGTGTTGATGATGTCGCCGCCGGGCCCGGCCAGGCGGTAGTGCAAGGTCAGGAAGGAGCCCGGCTGAACGCGGGGCGGAGAGGAAGACATGAGTTCGGTAGCCAAGGGGCAGGATTTTAGGGCGGCGGCCCCGCCCCGGCCGCCGCAAGGGCCGAGGGCCGGCTCAGCCGGCACCCTGCTGGGGCTGCCCCTGGATGCCCGGCCGCGTGAAAAGCTGCTCACCCGCGGCCCCGCCGCCCTGTCCGACACCGAGCTGCTGGCCCTGCTGCTGCGCACCGGCATGGCCGGCAAGGGCGTGTTCGCGCTGGCCCAGGAGCTGGTCGACGGCTTCGGCGGCCTCGCCGGCCTGCTGCACGCGGGTGCCGAAGAGCTCAAGCGCATCAAGGGCCTGGGCGGCCCGGCCAAGCGCGCCGAGCTGCTGGCCGTGCTGGAACTGGCCCGCCGTGCCATGGCCCAGCAGTTGCGCTCGCGCGAGGTGTTCAGCTCGCCCGATGCGGTCATGCACTACGTGCAGCTGCACCTGGCGCGGCAGGCGCACGAGCTGTTCGCCGTCATGTTCCTGGACGCGCAGAACCGGCTGATCCAGATGGAGGTGATGTTCCGCGGCACCCTCACGCAGACGTCGGTCTACCCGCGCGAGGTGGTGGTGCGCGCGCTCAAGCTGGAGGCCGCCTCGGTGGTCCTGGCGCACAACCACCCCAGCGGAACGGTGCAGCCCTCGCGCGCCGACGAGGCGCTGACGCAGACCCTGAAATCGGCGCTGGGGCTGGTGGACGTGCGGGTCCTGGACCACGTCATCGTGGCGCCGGGAGAGGCGCTGTCGATGGCGCAGCGGGGGCTGCTGTGAGCGGCGGCCAGTGGCCGGTCGCCGGCTAGACGCGCACTTCGATGAACTCACCGAAGGAATGAGGCTCCGGGATCGGCAGGCCACCTTCCTTCATGTCCTCGAGATGAAATTCGAGGGCTTCGTGGATCAGCCTCGTCACTTCCTCGCGGGTCTCGGCCGTTGCCACGCAGCCCGGGAGGTCCGGCACGTAGGCGCCGAAGCTCGATGGGCCCTGCTCAATGACGACGAGATACTGCATCGGAACCTCCGTTCTTCAGACCGGCGTGCTTGAGAGCGCAGGAGCTTCGCAGAAAACTTTTCTTTGGGCCCCTGACCTTCTGTCGATGGCAGCGCCGGCCGTAGTGATTCCTGCTGGTGTTTAATCGACCTCTCCGAGTGCCCTGCCCCCGGGGCCGTTCGCCCCCCGCACCCGCGTCGTGAAAGCCAAATCCCTCCAGGACCTCCAGCAGATCCAGCGCAAGCTGGCCGAGCAGCAGAAGCTCGCCGCGCAGCAGCAGGAGCAGCGCCGGCTGGCGCAGCTGAAGGCAGACGCGGATCGCAACCTGTTCGCGCGCGCGGCCGGCCAGGTGCAGCCGCTGCGGCACGCGCCGCGCGTGCGGCTGGCGGGCGATCCGCCGCCGCCGATCGCGGTGCAGCAGCAGCTGGACGAACAGCGCGTGCTGCTCGAATCGATCAGCGACGAGTTCGACGCCACCACCCTGCTGGACGTGGACGATGCGCTCAGCTTCCGCCGCCCCGGCGTCGGCCTGGACGTGACGCGCAAGCTGCGCAAGGGCCACTGGAGCATCCAGCGCGAGATCGACCTGCACGGCCTGCGCCGGGAGGACGCCCGCGAGGCGCTGGCCGCCTTCCTGCGCGAAGCCCACCGGCAGGGCGTGCGCTGCGTGCGCGTGGTCCACGGCAAGGGCCTGGGCTCGCCCGGGCGCACACCGGTCCTCAAGGCCAAGGTGCAGGGCTGGCTGGTGCAGAAGCAGGAAGTGCTGGCCTTCGTGCAGGCGCGCGGCGACGAGGGCGGGGCCGGCGCGCTGGTGGTGCTGCTCAAGCCGCTGGGCCCGGGCAGCTGACGGCGGGCGGCTGAGCTGCCCCGCAAGCCCTCCGCACGCGCCCCGTGGCGGGCGCGCCTCAGGCGCCGACGTTGCGCATCCAGTCCGCGGTCTGGAAGAACGAGTCGCGCAGCCGCACGCGCAGCTTCTCGTCGATGCCGACGTCGCCCATGGCCTGGTCCATGCAGGCCAGCCACTGGTCGCGCTCGCGGATACCGATGGAAAAGGGCATGTGCCGCATGCGCAGGCGCGGATGGCCGAAGCGGTCGGTGTAGTGCTGCGGGCCGCCGAGCCAGCCGCACAGGAACCAGAACAGCCGCTGGCGGGCGTTCTCCAGCGTGTTGCCGTGGGCCGCGCGCAGGGCGGCATACCCGGGCTCCAGGTCCATCAGGTCGTAGAACCGGTCCACCAGGGCGCGAACTTTTTCCTCGCCGCCGATCCACTCGAAAGGCGTCTCGTGCGGGGGCTTGTCCTGAATCTGCATAGGGTCGGGATTGTCGCAGCCGGGCCCTTGCAAGCCGGCGGCCGGACCCCAGCTACCCTGCATGAACACCCCGCTGACCACCCACCGCAACCTGGTCACGCTGGTGCAGGTGCTCCGCAAGATGGAGCGCAGCAGCGTGCCGCTCGACGCGGACCAGTACCGGTCCCTGATCGCTCACGTCACCGCGGCCCTGCGGGAGCACCCGCGCGACGCGGCGCTCGAGGTGCTGCTGTCCGACACGCCCGAGCTGGCCCAGCTGTACGAGAACCTGAACTACGAGCATGCCGGCCTGTGCCGCTCGCCGCTCGAAGCAGCCGTGCGGGCCGAACAGGCGGCGCGCGCCGCCCTCGCCGCGGCCGCGCGCAAGGACACCGCCGGCAGCTAGAAAGGGAAGGGCGCCTACGCGCCCTCTTCCCCGCTCTGCTGCTGCAGCTGCCACATCTGCGCATAGCGGCCGGCGCGCGCCAGCAGCTGCTGGTGCGTGCCGCGCTCGATGATGTGGCCGGCGTCCATCACCAGGATCTCGTGCGCGTCGATCACGGTGGACAGCCGGTGCGCGATCAGCAGCGTGGTCTTGTTCTGCGCCGCGCTCTTGAGCTCGGCCTGGATGGCACGCTCGTTGGCGGAGTCGAGCGCCGAGGTGGCCTCGTCGAAGATCAGCACCGGCGGATCCTTCAGCAACGTGCGCGCGATCGCCACGCGCTGCTTCTCGCCGCCGGACAGCTTGAGCCCGCGCTCGCCCACCATGGTCTGGTAGCCGCGCGGCGTGCTCTCGATGAAGCCGTGGATGCGCGCGGCCCGGGCGGCCTCCTCCACGTCGGCCCGGCTGGCGCCCGGCCGGCCGTAGGCGATGTTGTATTCCACCGTGTCGTTGAACAGCACCGTGTCCTGCGGCACGATGCCGATGGCGCGGCGCACGCTGGCCTGGGTGACCTCGCGGATGTCCTGGCCCGCGATGCGGATGCGGCCCTGCTGCACGTCGTAGAAGCGGTACAGCAGCCGCGCCAGCGTGGACTTGCCCGAGCCCGAAGGCCCCACCACCGCCACCGTCTTGCCGGCCGGGATCTCGAAGCTCACGTCGTGCAGGATCACGCGCGCCGGCTCGTAGCCGAAGGTGACGTTCTCGAAGCGCACCGTCGCCTCGCCCGGGCCCATCGACAGCGCCAGCGCGCCGGGCTTGTCGGCCACCTCGCGCTCGCGCTCCATCAGCGTGAACATCTTGTCCAGGTCCGTCAGGCTCTGCTTGATCTCGCGGTACAGCACGCCCAGGAAGTTCAGCGGGATGTACAGCTGGATCATGAAGGCGTTGATCATCACCAGGTCGCCCAGCGTCATGCGGCCTTCCACCACGCCCTGCGTGGCGCGCCACAGCATGGCCACCAGGCCGATGGCGATGACCAGCTGCTGCCCCGTGTTGAGCATGGACAGCGTGGTCTGCGACTTCAGGCGCGCCCGGCGCAGGCGCTCCAGGCTGTCGTCGTAGCGGCGGGCCTCGAAGCCCTCGTTGTTGAAGTACTTGACCGTCTCGTAGTTGAGCAGCGAGTCGATCGCCTTGGTGTGCGCGGCCGAATCGAACTCGTTGGCCTCGCGCCGGAACTTGGTGCGCCACTCGGTCACGCTGACGGTGAAGACGATGTAGACCGCCAGCGCGGCCAGCGTGATCCAGGCGAACCACGCGTCGAAGCGCACGGCCAGGATGCCCAGCACCAGCGCCACCTCGATGAGGGTGGGCACGATGCTGTAGAGCGAATAGGAGATCAGCGACTCGATGCCGCGCACGCCGCGCTCGATGTCGCGCGTCATGCCGCCGGTCTGGCGTTCCAGGTGGAAGCGCAACGACAGCGAATGCAGGTGCTCGAAGGTCTGCAGGGCGATGCTGCGCGCCGCGCCCTGCGTGGCCTTGGCAAAGACCAGTTCGCGCAGCTCGGTGAAGAGCGAGGTCGACAGCCGCAGCAGGCCATAGGCGCCCAGCAGCCCGATGGGCACGACCAGCACCGCGGACGGATCGCCCGGCCTGAAGCTCATGGCGTCCACCAGGTGCTTGAGCAGCACCGGCACGCCCACGTTGGCCATCTTGGCCCCCACCATGAAGGCCAGCGCGGCGACCACGCGCCACTTGTAGTCCCACAGGTAGGGCAGCAGGCGCTTGAGGGTGGCCCAGTCGGCGCCCTTCTGCGGGGCGGCCGACGGCGCGGCGGAGGGGACGTAGGAAGAGGAGGCGGCTTCGCCGGAGCGGCGCATCGGGGACAATCCAGACGGTTTGCGAGGAGAGATTGTGCCCATGTCCCCGAATCCCGGCGCCGCCCAGGTGCCTTCCCTTGGCCGCGCCACGCCCCCCAGCGACAAGGAGCTGGTCCTCAAGGTCATCCCGATGCCGGCCGACACCAACGGCAACGGCGACATCTTCGGCGGCTGGGTCATGGCCCAGGTCGACCTGGCCGGCGCCGTCATCCCGGCCCGCCACGTGCAGGGCCGCATGGCCACGGTGGCGGTCAACGAGTTCATCTTCAAGCAGCCCGTGCGCGTGGGCGACATCCTGTCCTTCTATGCGAACGTGACGCGCATCGGCCGCACCTCGATCTCGGTGCAGGTCGAGGTCTACGCCGAGCGCTTCGGCGCCCAGGGCCAGTTCGTCAAGGTCACCGAGGCCTCGCTCACCTACGTGGCCATCGACGACACCGGCAAGCCGCGGCCCATCCCCCGGCAGGGTTGACGGCCGCAGACACGGGGTCGGGCGGCCCGCCGACAACGCCGCGGCACATCGGGTGCTAATCTCAGCCGCATGATCGACCCGCAGCAGCCGCCCGACCCGCTCCGCTCCCCGGCGCTGGAGCACAAGACGCTGCTGTGGCTGGTGGTCGGGTTCTCCGCCGCCTTCCTGATGGTGCTGTGGCCGCTCACCGGCGCGGTGCTGTGGGCGCTGTTCCTGGCCATCGTGTTCTGGCCCATGCACCAGCGCGTGCGGCGCCGCGCGAGCCGGCGGCCGTCGGTCGCGGCCTTCCTCACCCTGTTGACCATTGTGGTGATCGTCATCCTGCCGCTGTCGCTGGTGAGCGCTTCGGTGGTGGAGCAGGCCTCGGTGGTCTACCAGAAGATCAAGAGCGGCGAGATGCAGCCGGGCCAGTCGCTGCAGCGGGTGATGGACGCGCTGCCGGTCTGGGCCCAGGGCATCCTGCAGCGCTTCGGCCTGTCGGACATCCCGGCGCTGCTGCAGCGCGCGGGCGAGATCATCCAGCGCAGCGGCCAGGCCATCACCAGCGGACTGGTGGGGCTGGGCCAGGTCACGCTCGATTTCGTCGTGTCCTTCTTCATCATGCTGTACGTGCTGTTCTTCCTGCTGCGCGACGGCACCACGCTCACCGCCCGCATCGAGCGCGCCGTGCCGCTGCGCCCGGAGCAGACGCGCAAGATGCTGTCGCAGTTCGTCGCCGTGGTGCGGGCCACGGTCAAGGGCAACGTGGTGGTGGCGCTGATCCAGGGCGCGCTGGGCGCGGTCGCCTTCTGGTACCTGGCCATCCCCGGCCCGATGCTGTGGGGCGCGCTGATGGCGCTTCTGTCGCTGCTGCCGGCCGTGGGCGCGGCGCTGGTCTGGGGGCCGGTGGCCCTGTACCTGCTGTTCACCGGCGAGGTGCTGTCCGGGGTGGGCCTGACGGTCTGGGGCGTGCTGGTGATCGGGCTGGTCGACAACGTGCTGCGGCCCATCCTGGTGGGCCGCGACACGCGCATGCCCGACTACCTGATCCTGGTGGCCACGGTGGGCGGCATCAGCCTGTTCGGCCTGAACGGCTTTGTCATCGGGCCGGTGATCGCGGCCATGTTCCTGGTCAGCTGGAACCTGCTGACCGAGGTGCGCAACGAAGAACCGGACTCATCCGGCGGCTGACCCGCGCCGCAGCACCGCCAGCGCCTGCCGCAGGTCGTCGACCGGCATCTGTCCCGGCGCCGAGGCCGCCTGGCCCACCGCGAAGGTCAGCGCCGAGCCGAACTCGCCGCCGCACAGGCGCGTGACGGCGCCGAGCGCCCCCATGGACATCCCCGCCACCGGGATCGCCAGCTCCTCGGACGCCTGCAGCGTGGCCTGCAGCAGCGCGAGCACGTCGGCGCGCGTCTTCGGCATGACGGCCAGCTTGCCGACGTCGCCGCCCAGCGCCTGGGCCTGGCGGAACCGCTCCAGGAGCTGCGGCAACGCGGGCGTGCCGCCGAAGTCGTGGAACGAGAGCAGCAGCGTCACGCCGGCCGCCCGGGCCGCGTCGCGCAACGCCTCGACGTGGTCGCGTTGCGCGGCCATCTCCCAGTCGACGATGTCGGCGGCCTGCGCTTCGCACACCGCCTTGTAGAGGTCCACCACCTGCGGCTCGGTCAGTGCGATCGGCTGCCCGCCCTCCCGCGACGACCGGCGCGTGAAGAGCAGCGGCACGCCCGTGGTTCGACGGATTTCGGCGGCCAGGGCGACCACGTCCTGCGTGCGGGCCAGGCCCTCGAAGAAGTCCACGCGCCACTCGATGAGGTCGGGCGACAGGCTCGCGGCCGCTGCGGCCTCGGCCCGAAGCGCGTCGGCGGTGCGCGCCACCAGCGGGATGCACAGGGCCGGCAGGCGGCCTTCGGCCAGCGGCTGGCCCTTGACGGTGATCGGCTTCATGGGGATCAGGAGACGATGTAGGCGGCGGCGCCGGTGCACAGCAGCTTGCCATCGGCGCCGAGAAATTCCATCCGGGTCGACGCCACCCGCGAGCCCAGCCGGAGCACCTCGGCGCGCAGCTCGAAATGCTCGCCCACCGCAGGGCGCAGGTAGTCGATGCGCAGGTCGATCGTGCCCAGCTTGGAGAAGCGGTGCAGGCGCGCCAGCGGCGGCTCGTCCATGTGGCGCGCGCCGATGGCCGCCATGCAGGCCAGGCCGCCCATCGCATCCAGGCCGGCCGCCATGGCGCCGCCGTGCATGCGCTCGTGCAGGAAGTGGCCGACCAGGTCCTTCTTCATCGTGATGCGCCCTTCCACCCGCTCGGGGTGGAGCTGCGTGATCGTCAGGCCCAGCACGCGGTTGAAGGTGATCCGGTCCTCGAAGATGGCCTTGAGTCCGTCCACGAACTCGGGCTCGAACGCCACCGGCTCGGGCGTGGGGTTGCGTGTCATCGCCCGATTGTCCCGCATGGACTCGACCGTGGAAGCCGTCCGACGCGGCCGGCGGCGCGGCCGGGCCATACTGCCGCAGCGGCCCGGCGGCGCCGGTGGAAAGGACGACCCGTGAAGAAGACCTACAGCCAGATGCTGGACGAGATCGAGATGCTCAAGAAACAGGCCGAGGAGGTGCGCCGCAAGGAGATCGAGGTCGTCATCGCGAGGATCAAGGACGCCATTGCGTTCTACGGGTTGACCGAGGAGGACCTGGGGTTCAGCAAGAAGGTCGACAAGGCCGCGAGCCCGGCACCTCCGGCGCCGGCGCCCGCCAAGAAGAAGAAGCGCAAGTCGCGCTATACGGAGAGGCCGTTGGCAGGACCCGTGAAGCGCTGAGCTGGAGTTAACGGGCCGTCATTCCCGCGAAGGCGGGAATCCAGGGCTCCCGCCCTCGTCTGCGGACGGGGAAGCACTGGATCCCCGCCTCCGCGGGGATGACGGTGGGGGCGGGGACGACGGCGGGCGCGCGGATCACGGCTGTCGAGCCCCCGCCGCCCGCGCCATCAGCAAGGCCTTCTCCCGCGCATTCCCCGCCAGCTCCGCCGCGCGAAGGAACGCCTCCCGCGCCTCGCCCGTGCGCCCCAGCTTCTCCAGCAAATCGCCCTGCACGCTCGGCAGCCAGTGGTACTGGCGCAGCGACTTGTCCTGCAGCAGCAGCTCGACGATGGCCAGTCCCTTGGCCGGGCCTTCGGCCATGCCCACCGCCACCGCGCGGTTGAGTTCCACCACCGGCGAAGGCGCCACCTGCGCCAGCTCGCCGTAGAGCGACGCGATGCGCTGCCAATCCGTGGCCGCCGCCGTCGGCGCCCGTGCGTGGCAGGCCGCGATGGCCGCCTGCAGCGTGTACGGCCCCCGTTGGGGCGACAGCGCTTCCGCCCGCGCCAGCGCGGCCAGCCCGCGGCGGATCAGCAGGCGGTCCCAGCGGCCGCGGTCCTGGTCGGCCAGCAGGATGGGCCGGCCCTGCGCGTCCGTGCGCGACTTCATGCGCGAGGCCTGCAGCTCCATCAGCGCGGCCAGGCCCTGCGCCTCGGGCTCGGCCGGCGCCAGCCCGGCCAGCATCCGGCCCAGGCGCAGCGCCTCGTCGGCCAGCGCCGGACGCATCCAGTCGTCGCCGGCGGTGGCGGTGTAGCCCTCGTTGAACACCAGGTAGACCACCTCCAGCACCGAGGCCAGCCGCTGCTGCAGCTCGGTGCCGCGCGGCGCCTCGAAGGGCACCTGCGCGTCGCGCAGCTTCTGCTTGGCACGCACGATGCGCTGGGCCACGGTGGGCTCGGGCACCAGGAAGGCGCGCGCGATCTCGTGCGTGGTCAGCCCGCCCAGCAGCTTGAGCGTGAGCGCCACCCGCGCCTCGGTGGGCAGCACCGGGTGGCAGGCGGTGAACATCAGGCGCAGCAGGTCGTCGCCGATCTCGTCCTGGCGCGCCTCGTCCAGCGCGTCGGTGAAGTCCGGCACGATCAGCGCCTCCTGCGCCTCGAGGTCGCGGCCCAGCTCCTCGTGCTTGCGCTGCTGCATCTGCTGGTGGCGCAGGTGGTCCAGTGCGCGGTTCCTGGCCGCGGCCATGAGCCAGGCGCCGGGCTTGTCGGGCAGGCCGTCGCACGGCCAGCGCTCCAGCGCGGAGACCAGCGCCTCCTGCGCCAGCTCCTCGGCCACGGCGACGTCGCGCACCATGCGAGCGACCACGGCCACCACCTTGGCCGAGTCGATTCGCCAGACGGCGGCGATCGCCTGGTGGACCTGGGAATGCATGGCGTGCGGTGCCGCGCGCTCAGCCCTGCTGCGCCGGAGTGGCCGAGGGGTCCATCCACACCAGCTCCCACACGTGGCCGTCCGGGTCCTCGAAGCCGTGGCCGTACATGAAGCCGTGGTCCTGTGGCGCATTGGGCGCGGCGCCGCCGGCGGCCAGGGCCTTCTTCACCAGCTCGTCCACCTCGGCCCGGCTCTCGCACGACAGGCACACCAGCACCTCGGTGCTCTTGCGCGCGTCGGCGATCGGCTTCTTGGTGAACGTCTGGAAGAACGGCTCCACCAGCAGCATGGCGAAGATGCCCTCGCTGATCACCATGCAGGCGCCCTGCTCGTTGGTGAACTGCGGGTTGAACGAAAAGCCGAGCGCGCCGAAGAACGCCTTGGAGCGCTCCATGTCGCGGATGGGCAGGTTGACGAAGATCTTGCGGGCCATTTTTCTTTTCTCCTGTTCGCTCTATTCCAGCGTGCCGAGCTTGCGGAAACGCTCGGCGCCGTGGATGCCTTTCTGCTCGAAGTGCTCCATCTCGTACAGCGGGCGCACCTCGATCTCGCCGCGCCGGCCTTCGCCCATGGGGTTGGGGAAGCGCCGCGCCCACTCCAGCGCCTCCTCGCGGCTGCGCACCTGGATCAGGGTGTAGCCGGCGATCAGCTCCTTGCTCTCGGCATAGGGCCCGTCGATCACCTTCTGGCGGCCGCCGTCCCACTGGATGCGAAAGCCCTGGCTGGAAGGCTGCAGGCCGTTGGCGTCCAGCAGCGCGCCGGCCTGGGCCAGTTCCTCGTAGAAGGTCGCCATGTCGGCCATCAGCTGGTCGACGTCGGGCGGGAACGAGCCGGCCTCGGTGTCCGCGTTGGCGCGGACCATGATCATGAATCGCATGGCCTTGGCTCCTCAGCGGCCCGTGGCCAGCGGCTGCAGCATGCTGGAGCGGTTGCCCTCGGTGTCCAGGAACGCCACGTAGGCGCCCACGCCGGGGATGTCCATGGGCTCGCCCAGCACCTGGCCGCCGTTGTCGCTGACCTTGCGCATGGTCGCGCGGATGTCGGCCACGCCGATGACGATGCCGGGGAACTGCGCCGGCATCGCCGCGGTGCGCGTGAAGAAGCCGCCGTTGATGGCGCCTCGCATCGCATCGGGGCGCGCATCCTTCTCGGCGGTGGTGACCACCACGTAGTTGCCCATCTCGGGGCCGAGCAGCTGCGGCTTCCAGCCGAAGGTGCGCTCGAAGAAGCGGGCCAGCCGCTCGCGGTCGTCGCAGGGAAGTTCGAAGTGGATGACGGGGTCCATGGTGATTGCTCCTGTCGGTGGCTTCGGATGTTCAGGCCCCGCGGGCCTCGCACAGCTCCTTCAGGCGCGCCAGCGCCTTGGGGAAGGTGTCCTGCATGAACTGCTCGTAGTGGGGCAGGGTGTCCACGTCCACCTGCACCCGCGTTTCGCCGCCGGCCGCGGTGAAGGTGTAGTTCTCGTAGGCCGGCGCCCAGGCGCGAACGTTCTCGCTGGTGGTGTCCTCGACGCCGTCCTTGATCTCGCCCAGGTGGCGGATCGAGACGAACTCGCCCGGTCGGCTCTCGGCGATCTCCGCCACCATGCCCTCGCCGGTGGGCGTGAGGAATCGGATGCGGTCGCCCGGGTTCCAGCCGCCTTCGAAGCGCGAGCCTTCGCAGAAGGGCGCGGTCCACTGGTCGTAGGTGCCCGGCCCGAGCATGACGGACCACACGCGCTCGCGCGGTGCATCGATCGAGGTCGTGAAGTGCAGGGTCTTCTTCATGGCGCTGTCCTTTCTCGCGGGGGCGCCCACGCGCCCGTCACAAGCACGACGAAAGAGCGGCCGGGAAATCGACAACGGCCGGCCTCGGGGCAAACCCGAAGGGCCTGCCGCTCAGGTGTAGCAAGGGCCGAGCTTGCGCACCTCGACCGTGGCCCATTCGGCTGCCGGGCATTCGCGGGCCAGGGCGACGGCCTGCTCGCGCGAGTCGCAGTCGAGCAGGAAGAACCCGCCGACCATCTCCTTGGCCTCGGCGAAGGGCCCGTCCACCAGGCGGGCCTGGCCGGAGCGCACCTGGATGCGCGCGGCCTGCGCGTCGGGCGAGCTCAGCGATTCCATGCCCTTGAGCAGGCCGCGCTGCTTGAGCCCGTTGCCCCAGCGGACCATGCGGTCGAACACCTCCCGCCCCTGCGCTTCGGTGCGGGTGGCGCGCTGACCCGGTTCTTCGACGATGAGGAGCATGTAGGCCATGGCGGGAAATCGTAGCGCAGGCCGCGAACCCTGTCCTTCACCCGGCGCGCTGGCGGGTCAGCATCCGGCCGAGCAGGCCCAGCGCGGCCACCAGGTAGGCCAGGCCCGAGGGCACCCACATCACCAGGCCGCCGAGCTGCTGGTCCTGCACCGGGTCCAGGCCGAGTGCGGCCGTGGTCGACAGGTAGGGTGGGTACCAGGGCGTCTGCGCCAGGCTGAGCAGGGCGCCCAGCGCACCCGTGTGCAGCATGGTGGTGAACAGCGCCGCGACCGCCATGCCGGTGCCGCGGCCCACGCGCGGGTCATGGCCGAGCACGGTCCACCAGAAGAACAGCGCACTGCCCAGGAAACTGGTGTGCTGGAGCACGTGCACGCCCTCGTGCACCAGCGCGGCGGAGAACAGCACCGGCAGGTGCCAGGCCCAGAGAAGGGTGGCGTGCAGGCACCAGGCCACGATGGGATCGGTGAGCGCGGCCCAGGTCCTGGCCAGCCAGCGCGTCTGCACCGCGCGGCCGATGCGGCGTCGGTGCGCCGGGTTGAAGGCCCAGGTCCACGCGGCCAGCGGGCGGCCCAGCACCAGCAGCGGCGCGGCCACCACCACCAGGAGCTCGTGCTGCACCATGTGCGCCGAGAAGAGCCGGCCGCCCAGCGTGTCCAGCGGGGTGGCGAGCGCCAGCACCAGCGTGAGCCAGCCGGCGGCGAAGGCGATGACCGGGGGCTTGCCGATGCCGCGGCCCCAGCCGGCACTGGCCCAGAGCCGCCAGATGCCGCGCATGTAGAGCAGCGCCGAGACCGCGAGCATGAACAGCACCCACCACTCGACGTCCCAGTGCCAGAGCGACGCCGCGGGCGACAGACCATCGGGCGTGTGCGCGCGGGCCAGGGCCGGCGCCAGCGCGCCCGTGAGCAGGAGAGCAGACCTCCACCGCATTGCCTTCGTGTTGGCCATGCGCCCGTCCGCCGCCCGTTCAGACCTTGCTGAAGTCCGGCCGGCGCTTTTCCATGAACGCGGTGAACGCCTCGCGCGCGGCGGGCTCGCGCAGCATGCGGCTGAAGCTGGCGCCCTCTTCCTGCATCTGCTGCAGCACGGCGCCCTGCAGGTGCTTCTTCATCAGGCGCTTGGTCTCCACCAGGCTGGTGATCGGCTTGGCGGCGAGCTTGCGGGCCTGCGCCTGGGCGTAGTTGCTGGCTTCGGTGGGCGGCAGCACACGGTTGACCAGGCCCGCCTCCAGCGCGGCTTCGGCCATGAAGGGCTCGCCCAGCAGCAGCGCCTCGGCGGCGCGGTGGTAGCCGAACATCTGCGGCACCAGCAGGCTGGAGGCCGCCTCCGGGCACAGGCCCAGGTTGACGAAGGGCATCGAGAAGGCCGCGTTGTCGCCCGCGAACACCAGGTCGCAGTGGAACAGCATCGTCGTGCCCACGCCCACGGCGGGACCGCAGACCGCCGCGATCAGCGGCTTGGGGAACTGCGCGATGCCGCGCAGGAAGCGGAACACCGGCGAGTCCTGGCCGGCCGGCGGCTGGTTGAGGAAGTCACCGATGTCGTTGCCGGCCGAGAAGATGGTCTCGTGCCCCTGCAGCACCACCGCGCGCAGCGCCGTGTCGGCCTCGGCGGCCTGCAGCGCGTCGGCCATCGCGCCGTACATGGCCGACGTGATGGAGTTCTTGCGGTCCAGCCGGTTGAGCGTGACGGTGAGCACGCCGCCTTCGGCGTGGGTGAGGATGTCCTGTGTCATTGCAATGCCTCTTTCACGAAATCGAGCCGGTCCTGTCCCCAGAACATCTGGTCGCCGACGAAGAAGGTGGGGGCGCCGAACACGCCGCGCGCCACCGCGGCCTGCGTGACGGCCTTGAGGTGGTCCTTGACCTGCGCGTCCTGGGTGAGCGCCAGCAGCTCGCGCGGATCGAACCCCGCCTGCTGCAGCGCCGCGCCGACTGCGGCGGGATCGTTCATGTTGCGCCCTTCGACCCAGATGGCGCGGAACATCGCGTCGCCGTAGGGTTGCAGGCGCGCTGGATCGCGCATCTGCAGGCCGAGGGCTCCGCGCATGAGCGTGAGCGTGTTGATCGGGAAGTGCGGGTTGTGGCGGAACGCCACGCCGTAGCGGCGGGCGAAGCGCGCCAGGTCCTCGTTCATCCAGCGGCTCTTGGGCGGCACTTCCATCGGCGAGCGGTTGCCCGTCGCCTGGAACACGCCGCCCAGCAGCATGGGCTTGTAGTGCACGCTGGCGCCGGTCTCCTGCGCCAGCCGCGGCACCTGGGTCCAGGCCAGGTAGGCGGCGGGGCTGCCGACGTCGAAATAGAAGTCCAGGTCCTTGGCCATCTCAGAATTTCTCCATCCAGGGTCGCAGGTCGAGCTCATGGGTCCAGGCGTCGCGCGGCTGGCAGTGCAGCATCCAGTACTGGTCGGCGATGTGCTCGGGATCGAGGATGCCGTCCTCGGACTTGAGCGCGTAGCGCTGGGGGAAATTGTCGCGGATGAAGGCCGTGTCGATGGCGCCGTCGATCACCACGTGGGCAACGTGCAGCCCGCGCGGCCCGAGTTCGCGCGCCATGCTCTGCGCCAGCGCGCGCAGCGCGTGCTTGGCGCCGGCAAACGCCGCGAAGTTGGCGCCGCCGCGCAGCGAGGCCGTCGCACCGGTGAACAGGATCGTCCCGCGGCCACGCGGCACCATGCGCCCGGCCACTTCGCGGGCACTCAGGAAGCCGGCGAAGCAGGCCATCTCCCAGACCTTGAAGTAGCGGCGCGCCGTCTCCTCCAGGATGCTGCTGGGCACGTTGGCGCCGATGTTGAACACCAGCACCTCGATGGGCCCGATCTCGGCCTCGATCCGCTCGACCAGCGCGGTGACCTCCTCCTCCTTGCGCGCGTCTGTGCCGAAGCCGTGCGCCACGCCGCCGGCCGCACGGATCTCGTCCAGCAGCGGCTGCAGCTTGTCGGCGCTGCGGCGCACGGCGCAGGTGGCGAAGCCCTCGCGGGCGAAGCGGCGGGCGATGGCGCCGCCGGTGGCGTCGCCGGCGCCGACGACGAGCGCGACCTTTCGCATGGCCTACTCCTTGAAGTACATCAGCTGGTGGGTGGTGGCCAGCAGGTCGCCCTGCCGGTTCCACAGCTGGCCGGTCTGGTCGAGGTAGCCGTTGCGGAACCCCTGGCCCTGCGCCTGCGCGAGCACGTAGTCGGTGCCGGTCGCCCGCAGCAGCTCGGCATCGGCATGGAAGTAGACCGTCATGCTGACGGTGCCGATCGGCACCTGGGTGGCACGGCGCAGCCACAGGCGGGGGAAGAAGTTGTCCGCCATCGCCGTCAGCGACGCGAAGTCCAGCGGGCGATCGGGCGTGTCGCGCAGCCACAGGCGCGTACGGCTGGAGGGGCCGCCCTGCCCGTTCCATTCGGCGGGCACGTTGCCTTCGGCGTAGCGGCGCTCGTAGTGCCGCACCCAGGCCACGCCGCGCACCGCCTCGCGCGGCAGGTCCTGCGGCGCGGGAATTCGCGGCACCTCGGCCTCGGTCGCGCCCCAGGTCTCGCGCCGCAAGGCGGTCATCGCCGTGCCCGTGGCGACGGCCTGGCCGTCCTGCAGCATTTCCAGGACCCAGTGCTGGGTCGACCGGTTGGTGCGGGCGGGCCGCGCCCGCACGTCGAACCCGCCGTCCGCGACGGCCGCCGCGAAGTTGATGGTGAAGGCCACCGGCTCGCCGAGCCGCTGCGGGTGCAGCAGCACCGCCTGGAGCAGTTGCGCCGCCGTCACGCCGCCGTAGGGGCCGATGAAGTTGGCGTACTCCGGGTGCGTGCGGCCGCGCCAGAGGTCTTCACCCTTCGGCTCGAGGGCGATGGCCTGGTCCAGCACATGCAGGCCGATGCCACTTTCGGTTTGCGGGGTCTCCTGCTTCATGCCTGCTCCCTCCTCTCGGGTCGTGCGGGAAGAAAAAAGGCCACGCTGCGGTGGCCTTGGGTCCTGCGCGCGGTCAGACGCGCTCGAAGATGCCGGCGGCCCCCTGGCCCATGCCGACGCACATGGTCACCATGCCGTACTTCAGATTCTTGCGGCGCAGCGCGTGCACCACTGTCGCGGAGCGGATAGCCCCCGTCGCGCCCAGCGGATGGCCCAGCGCGATGGCGCCGCCGATCGGGTTGACCTTGGCGGGGTCGAGCCCGAGCGTGTTCATCACCGCCAGCGACTGCGCGGCGAAAGCCTCGTTGAGTTCGATCCAGTCCAGCTGGTCCTGTTTGAGCCCGGCGGACTTGAGCGCGGCCGGGATGGCCTCGACCGGGCCGATGCCCATGATGTGCGGCGGCACGCCGCGGCTGGCGTAGCTGACGAAGCGGGCCAGCGGCTGCAGGTTGTGGCGCTTGAGCGCGGCCTCGCTCACCAGGATGAGCGCGCCCGCGCCGTCCGAGGTCTGCGAGCTGTTGCCGGCCGTCACGCTGCCGCGCGCCGCGAACACCGTCCTGAGCTTGGCGAGGCCCTCGGTCGTGGTGTCGGGGCGGGCGCCTTCGTCGAGGCTGACGGTGCGGGTCTGCACCGCGACCTCGGCGGAGTCGAGGTCCACCGAACGCTCGGCCACTTCCACCGGCGTGATCTCGTCGGCGAACTCGCCGGCCTTCATCGCCGCGATCGCCTTCATGTGCGACTGGTAGGCGAACTGGTCCTGCGCTTCGCGGCCGACCTTCCACTGCTGCGCGACCTTCTCGGCGGTCAGGCCCATGCCGTAGGCGATGCCGTAGCTCTCGATGTCGTCGGGGTTGGCGAAGATGGTGGGCGACAGCGAGGGCGAGTTGCCCATCATCGGCACCATGCTCATGCTCTCCGTGCCCGCCGCGATCATCACGTCGGCCTCGCCCACCCGGATGCGGTCGGCCGCCATCTGCACGGCCGACAGGCCCGAGGCGCAGAAACGGTTGACGGTGATGCCACCGACGCTCTTGGGCAGGCCGGCCAGCACCGCGCCGATGCGGGCGACATTCAGGCCCTGCTGCGCTTCGGGGATGGCGCAGCCGCAGACCACGTCCTCGATGCTGGCCGGGTCGAGGCCGGGGACTTGCGCGAGGGCGGACCGCAGCGCGGTGGCCAGGAGGTCGTCCGGGCGGGTGTTGCGGAAATAGCCGCGGTGGGACCGCCCGATGGGGGTGCGGGTGGCGGCGACGATGTAGGCGTCTTGGATTTGTTTCATGGATGGCTCCTGTCTTTGGCTTCCTCCCTCCCCCTCTGGGGGAGGGTCGGGGTGGGGGCACGCCCCAGCCCATTGATCTGATCCGCGATCACCGTCAGCACCCCTTCCAGGTTCACCATCGGTGCGTTCGTGGGAAAGCGCAGCACCGTGAATCCCTGCTGTTCGAAGAACGCATCCCGGCGCGCGTCGTACTCCACTTGCTCGGCATGTTGCGATCCGTCGAGTTCGACGACCAGCTTCGGGTCGAGGCAAGCAAAGTCGGCGACGTAGTGCCCGAGCGGATGCTGCCGGCGGAACTTCACACCCAGCTGTTCAGCCCGCAGGCGGGTCCAGAGCAGGCGCTCGGAGTCCGTCATCTCGCGCCGCAGGATGCGGGCGTTGCGCTGGGCTGAAGAAGTGGATTGGTGTTGCATGGCGGCGTGCCCCCACCCCAGCCCTCCCCCAGAGGGGGAGGGAGGAAGGCAGTCAGTTCCTCAACGGCTTCCCCGTCGACAACATCCCCAGGATCCTCTCCTGCGTCTTCGGATGCTGCACCAGCTCGCAGAACGCCTGGCGCTCGAGCGTCATCAAATACTCCTCGCTCACCAGCGTCCCCGCATCCACATCACCCCCCGTCACCACGTTCGCGATCAGCGACGCGATGTGGAAGTCGTGCCGGCTGATGAACCCGCCATCGCGCATGTTCACCAGCTGTCCCTGGATGGTCGCCTTCCCGCTCCGCCCGGCCACCGGGAACAGCCGCTTCGAGGGCGCGCGCCACCCGGCGTCGGCCAGCGCCTTGGCCTGGGCGATGGCGACGTACAGCACCTCGTCCTTGTTGGGCACGACCACGTCGCTGTCCAGCAGGTAGCCGAGCTTGCGCGACTCGATCGCGCTCGTGCCCACCTTGGCCATGGCGGCCGCGGTGAAGCCCTCGGTCAGGAAGGGCAGCAGGTCCTTGTGCGTGCTCTGCGCCATCGCCTCGGCGGCGCGCCGCGCGATGTACGTGAGGCCGCCGGCGCCGGGCACCAGGCCCACGCCGACTTCCACCAGGCCGATGTAGCTCTCCATCGCCGCCACGCGCAGCGCGGAATGCACCGCCAGCTCGCAGCCGCCGCCCAGCGCCATGCCGCGGATGGCCGACACCACCGGCACCGCCGCGTAGCGCAGCCGCAGCATGGTCTGCTGCATGAAGCCTTCGGCGTCCTCGATGGCGGCCACGCCCACGGCCATGAAGGCGGGCAGCATGGCCTGCAGGTCGGCGCCCACCGAGAACGGCTCGTCGCCCGACCAGACCACCAAGCCCTGGAACTCCTTCTCGGCCGTCTCGATCGCCTGCTGCAGGCCCTCGCACACCTCGGGGCTGATGGCGTGCATCTTGGTCTTGAGGCTGGCGATGAGCACCTCGTCGTCCAGCGTCCAGAGGCGGATGGTCGCGTCCTCGTGCAGCGTGCGCCCGGCGGTCTCCCACGCCTGCGCGCCGCTGCCCAGCACCGCCTCGGGGAACAGCTGGCGCCCGTGCACCGGCAGCAGCCGGCGCGGCTCGAACTTCCGGGTGGTCGGGTTCCACGACCCTTCGGGCGTGTGCACGCCGCCGGCCTCGGCCACCGGTCCCTGGAACACCCACTCGGGCAGCGGCGCCTTCGACAGCGCCTCGCCGGCATCGATGTCCTCCTGGATCCAGCGCGCCACCTGCGCCCAGCCGGCCTCCTGCCAGAGCTCGAACGGGCCCTGCTTCATGCCAAAGCCCCAGCGCATCGCGAGGTCCACGTCGCGCGCCGTGTCGGCGATCGAGGCGAGGTGCACCGCGGCGTAGTGGAAGCCGTTGCGCAGGATGGACCAGAGGAAGCGGCCCTGCGGCCCCTCGCTGTGGCGCAGCAGCTTCAGGCGCTCGGCAGCAGGCTTCTTCAACATGCGGCCGTACACCTCGTCGGCCTTCTCGCCGCCGGGCACGTACTCCTTCTGCGCGGGATCGAAGCGCAGCACGTCGCGGCCGACCTTCTTGTAGAAGCCGGCCTTGGTCTTCTGCCCCAGGTGGCCCATCTCCAGCAGCGTCTTGAGCACCTCGGGCGTGGCGAAGCTGGCGTAGAAGGGATCGGTGTCGGCGCTCAGGTTGTCCTGCAGCGTCTTGATGACGTGAGCCATGGTGTCCAGGCCCACCACGTCGGCGGTGCGGAAGGTGCCGCTGGAGGCGCGGCCCATCTTCTTGCCGGTGAGGTCGTCCACCACGTCCCAGGTGAGGCCGGACTTCTCCACCTCGCGCATCGTGGCCAGCATGCCGGCGATGCCCACGCGGTTGGCGATGAAGTTGGGCGTGTCCTTGGCGCGCACCACGCCCTTGCCCAGCCCGGTGGTGACGAAGGCTTCCAGGTCGTCCAGGATCTCGGGCCGCGTCGCCGGCGTGGCGATCAGCTCCACCAGGTACATGTAGCGCGGCGGGTTGAAGAAGTGGATGCCGCAGAAGCGCGGCTTGATCGCCTCGGTCAGCGCCTCGGACATCTTCGTGATCGACAGGCCCGAGGTGTTGGACGCCACGATCGCATGCGGCGCAATGTGCGGCGCGATCTTCTTGTAGAGGTCCAGCTTCCAGTCCATGCGCTCGGCGATGGCCTCGATCACCAGGTCGCATTCCGCCAATAGCGACAGGTGCTCCTCGTAGTTGGCCGCCTGGATGAGCGCGGCGTCCTCCGCCACGCCCAGCGGCGAGGGCTTGAGCTTCTTCAGGCCCTCGACGGCCTTGGTGACGATGCCGTTCTTCGGGCCTTCCTTGGCCGGAAGGTCGAACAGCACCACCGGCACCTTCACGTTGACGAGGTGGGCGGCGATCTGCGCACCCATCACGCCGGCGCCGAGGACGGCGACTTTCTTCACGCGGAAGCGGCTTGCCGACTTCTGCTGCTCCGCCGCGGCGGAGCGGTCGTCCTGGTCTCTGTACATCGATCTCTCCTTGTCTTGCTCCCTCCCCTTCCGGGGGAGGGTTGGGGTGGGGGCACGCCGGTGCCGCTGGCAGCACCGCGGTTCGACAGGCCCCGGGGCGCCCCCACCCTGCCCTCCCCCAGAGGGAGGGGAAAAAACCATCTACTGCACCCGCACCCACGTCTGCGTGCGGCCGAACGGCCCGAAGGAACCGCGCACCTCCAGGCGCTTGCCACCCTCGATCGGCGTCAGTCGCAGCGTGTACTCGCGGCCGTTCTCCGGATCGAGGATGCGGCCGCCCTCCCAGACGTCCTTGTCGGCGGCCTTGCGGGCGCCGCGGATGATCTCGAGTCCATCCATGGGCTTGCCCTTGCGCTCGTCCCGGCATTCCTCGCACACGGCATCCGGCCTGGCGTCCCTGGCCAGCCGACGCACGATCGCGCCGTTGACCTCGCCCGCCGATTCGGTGATGCGAATCTCGGCCTTGGCCTCGCCGGTCTTGTCGTCGATGTTGCGCCAGGTGCCGACGGGCGACACCTGCGCCAGCGCTGCGCCCCCCGCGAGAAGCCCGATCAGCAGGACCGCTGCCCTCACGCGAGCGCCTCTTGCGTGTCGAGCAGGCTGCGCGCGCCGGCGCGGGCCGTGCGCATCAGCGTCGCCGTCTCGGGGAACAGGCGGGCGAAGTAGAAACGGGCGGTCTGCAGCTTGGCCTTGTAGAACGGGTCGGCATTGCCGGCCTCGATCTCGCGCAGCGCCACCTGCGCCATGCGCGCCCAGAAGTAGCCGAACACCAGGTGGCCCAGCACCCGCAGGTAGTCCACGGCGGCCGCGCCCACCTCGTCGGGGTTCTGGAAGGCCTTGAAGCCCAGCTCGGTCGTGAACTTCGTCATCTGGTCGCCCAGCATCGCGATCGGGTTGATGAACTCGGCCATCTTCTCGTTCACGCCCTCCTCCTCGACCAGCTGCGCGACCAGCTTGCCGAACTTCTTGAGCGTGGCGCCCTGGTTGCCCAGCACCTTGCGGCCCAGGAGGTCCAGCGACTGCACGGTGTTCGTGCCCTCGTAGATCATGTTGATGCGGTTGTCCCGCACGAACTGCTCCATGCCCCACTCGCCGATGAAGCCGTGGCCGCCAAACACCTGCATGCAGGCATTGGTGGCGATGTGGCCGTTGTCGGTGAGGAAGGCCTTCACGATGGGCGTGAGCAGCGCCACCATCTCGGCGCTGTCCTTGCGCACCTTCTCGTCGGGGTGGCTCAGCTCGCGGTCGATCAGCAGGGAGCAGAACATCGAGAGCGCCCGGCCGCCTTCGGCATAGGCCTTGGCGGTCAGCAGCATCTTGCGCACGTCGGGGTGCACGATGATCGGGTCGGCCGGCTTGTCCTTGGCCTTGGGCCCGGACAGCGAGCGCATCTGGATGCGGTCCTTCGCATAGGCCAGCGCGTTCTGGTAGGCCACCTCGGTCAGTCCCAGCGACTGCATGCCCACGCCGATGCGTGCGGCGTTCATCATCACGAACATGGCCTGCAGGCCCTTGTGCGGCTCGCCCACCAGCGTGCCGACGGCGCCATCCAGGACGATCTGCGCGGTGGCGTTGCCGTGGATGCCCATCTTGTGCTCCAGGCCGCCGCACCAGATGCCGTTGCGCTGGCCCAGGGAGCCGTCGGCGTTGACCTGGAACTTGGGCACGACGAACAGGCTGATGCCCTTGCTGCCGGAGGGCGCGTCGGGCAGGCGGGCCAGCACCAGGTGCACGATGTTGGAGACGAAATCGTGCTCGCCGGCCGAGATGAAGATCTTGTTGCCCGTGAGCTTGTAGGTGCCGTCGGCCTGCGGTTCGGCCTTGGTGCGCAGCAGGCCCAGGTCGGTGCCGCAGTGCGGCTCGGTCAGGCACATGGTGCCGGTCCACTCGCCGCTGGTGAGCCGGGGCAGGTAGGTCTTCTTCTGCTCGGGCGTGCCGTGCGCGTGCAGCGCCTCGTAGGCGCCGTGCGTCAGGCCCGGGTACATGGTCCAGGCCTGGTTGGCCGAGTTGAGCATCTCGTAGAAGGCCTGGTTCACCACGATGGGCAGGCCCTGGCCGCCGAACTCGGGGTCGGCCGACAGCGCGGGCCAGCCGCCTTCCACGTACTTGGCGTAGGCCTCCTTGAAGCCGGTGGGCGTCTTCACCTCGTGCGTCTTCGCATCGAGCGTGCAGCCCTCGCGGTCGCCGACCTGGTTGAGCGGGAAGGTCACCTCGCTGGCGAACTTGCCGCCCTCCTCGAGGATGGCGTTGATCGTGTCCACGTCGACCTCGGCGTGCGGCGGCATCGCCTTGTACTCGTCGGCGACCTTGAGCACTTCGTGCATGACGAACTGCATGTCGCGGATGGGCGGGGTGTAGCTGGGCATTTCCGTGTCACTCCTTGGAGGCGGTTTTGGATGTGCGGGGGGGGCGGGCCGCGGCTTTCGCCGCGCCCATGTCGGCGCCGTAGCGGCGCAGGATGTTGTCGAAACCGGCGTTGGCCCGTTCGATGGAGCCGGGGGTCTTGAGGAAGCGCGCCTCGTAGTGCAGCGCCAGGATCAGGCCGTGGACCTCGAACAGCATCTGGTCCTCGTCCACGTCGGCGCGCAGGTGGCCCTCTTCCACGGCCCCGGTGATGGCGCGCTTCATGGCCGAATGCCAGGCCAGCACCGAGCTGGCCAGCGCATCGCGCACCGGGCCGGGGCGGTCGTCGAACTCGACGGCGCCGCTGATGTAGATGCATCCCGAGTCGATCTCCACCGAGGTGCGCTTCATCCAGTTGGCGAACATCGCGCGCAGCCGCGGCAGGCCGCGCGGCGCCTGCAGCGCCGGGTAGAAGACCTCTTCCTCGAAGCGGGCGTGGTACTCGCGCACCACCGAGATCTGCAGCTCCTCGCGCGAGCCGAAGTGGGCGAACACGCCCGACTTGCTCATCTGCGTGACCTCGGCCAGTGCGCCGATCGACAGGCCTTCCAGCCCGATCTGCGTGGCCAGGCCGAGCGCGGCGTCCACGATGGCGGCCTTGGTCTGCTGGCCCTTCTGCATGGCACGGCCCTCACGGGCCAGTCGCGATTTCAGGGGCAGGTTGGTGACGGACATGGTTCTGCTCAAAAGAACGAACGGTCGTTCTATTTTGCAGGATTTTCGGAGGCGGGGACTGCGGTGGGCTGATTTAGAGCGGTCGGCCTAAGGCGGCCGATGCCCCGCGGGCAGGCCCACAAGGACTTCGGTATTCGCGTGCGACTACGGGGGAATGCAAGCTGGCCGACCTCATCAACGACTGAGTCAGCACTCATGAAATCCAACAAGCCATCCGCCCTGGCTGCTTGCGTCACTCTTGCCCTGGCGGCGTGTGGGGGAGGGAGCGACTCCCCGCCGGCCTTCACGAACTTCCAGCCGGCTGCCGTCGTGCTGGGGCAAGCCGACTTCGTCAGCGGTCAGGAAGACGCAGGACGAGGCGTGCCATCCGCCAGCAGCTTCAGCAACCCGGGCGGCATGGCCGTAACTGATGGAGGAATCCTGTATGTGCCTGAATGGAACAACAACAGGGTTCTGGGCTTCGCTGGCGGGATCCCCACGACCAATGGCGCTTCGGCATCCTTCGTGCTGGGACAGGAGTCCTTTCAAGGCAGCGAATTCGATCTCGCGCCAACCAGCCATCCCGCCGCCACGTCCGTGCGTTTCGCAGCGGGCAAGCTCGCTGTCACGCATCACCAGGTCAGCCGGGTAGTGATCTTCAACTCTCCGCCGACTGGCCCCGGCGCCCAGCCCGACCGACTGATCGGCGAGGCCCGCAGCATCAACGAAGGCCCCCTCTGCCGGATCGATTCGCTCACCACCCCGGGGGACGCATTCATCACGGCGGACGGGAAGCTGATCGTTGCCGACACAGGCAACAACCGGGTCCTCATCTGGAGCAGCCTGACCTCCTCGGCTCCTTCCGTGGTGCTGGGACAGGATGCATTCGATCGCTGCGCCGCCAATGACGACAATCAGGATGGCACCTCCGGAAACGCCACGGCGAGAACGCTTCATCACCCTGCCAAGGTCTGGAGCGACGGCACGCGGCTGCTGGTCTCGGACTACGACAACAACCGTGTGCTGATCTGGAACCGATTCCCCACGGGGAACTTCCAGCCCGCCGACGTGGTGCTCGGACAGAGCACGTTTGCAGGAGCCATGCCCAACGACGACAACCAGGATGGCTCTTCGGATGCGCTCCCGAGTGCTCGCACCTTTGACGGGCCCTATGGCATCAGTGTCGACGGAAATCGGCTGGCCATCGCCGACGGGCAGAACAACCGCGTCCTGATCTGGGAGCAGTTTCCCCAGCAGAACTTCCAGCCGGCCAACGTGGTGATCGGTCAAGCCAGCTTCGTCGCGAAAGCAGCGAACGACAGCAACCAGGACGGCGTCAGCGAGAGCGTCCCATCCGACAAGAGCCTCTCGAATCCCGGAAACGTGCTGTTCCATGGGGGCGATCTGCTGGTTGAAGACGGCCGCAACCACCGCATCCTGGTGTTCAAGCGCCAGCAGTAACTTGGACTTCCGCTGACAACGCCAACAGGCGCTGGGCTGGCTAGCTGCCACTCGACCTTCACATGATGCCGCCTTTGCCACTGATCCCATCCGGCGGCGCTCAAGCTGACCCACGAGTCCCGGCTTGCAACGCGGCCACCGGTGCCGCCCGAGCCAGGTCCCGGCCCGCCGCAGTGGCCATCAGCGCCCGGCTTGGGACTATCGTGCGGAGTTGGGCCGCCGCCCAGGTGGCCCGCCGCCATGGCGTGCTGCGGAGGTCAGGTGAGCCGCTTCGTCCAGGAAATCCATTTCACGCCCGCCGTCAGCGGTGCGTCCATCGCGTACGCGATCAGCGGCCGCGGCTATCCCCTGGTGCGGGCCGGCCACTGGATGACCCACCTGGAGTGGGACTGGCAGATGCCGGTCTGGGGGCCCTGGATCCACGCACTCAGCGAGCGCTTCCACCTGTTCCGCTACGACAACCGCGGCTGCGGCCTCTCGGCCGCGGAACCTGCGCCGGTGACGCTGGACCGCCTGGTGGACGACCTGGCGGCCGTGGTCGATGCGTCGGGACAGGAGCGCGTCGCCCTGCTGGCCCCGTCCCAGGGCGGGGCGGCGGCCATCACCTACGCGGCTCGCCATCCGGAGCGCGTCAGCCACCTGGTGCTCTGCGACGCATTCGCGCGCGGCGCGCTGGTGCGGCAACCGGGCCAGAGGGCGCTCATCGATGCGCTGGCGCGCCTGGTCGAGGAGGGGTGGGGCCAGGACAACGCCGCCTTCCGCCAGCTGTTCACGACACAGTTCTTCCCGGGCGCCACGCCCGGACAGGCCCGTGCTTTCAACGACATGCAGCGGCTCTCCTGCACCCCCGCGCAGGCGGCCGGCATCGTTCGTGGCCTGGCGGAGATCGACGCCTCGCCGCACCTGGGCGCCGTGCGCTGCCCGACGCTGGTGATGCATTGCCGCGGCGACGCCCGCGTGCCCTTCGAGGAGGGCCGGCTCCTGGCTGCCCACATCGCGGGCGCGCGCTTCGAGATCCTGGACTCGGCCAACCATGTCCCCCTGCAGGGCGAGCCGGCTTACGGCCGGATGATGGAACTCATCGCGCAGTTCCTTCCGGCCTCTGCCGGCAGCACGGTCGCTGGTCCTTTCAAGGGCCTGAGCTCGCGCGAGCAGGAGATCGTCGAGCTGCTGGCCCAGGGCCTGGACAACGCCCAGATCGCGGCGCGGCTGGGCCTGGCGGAAAAGACCGTGCGCAACAACGTCTCGGCCGTGTTCGTGAAGCTCGAGGTGGAGAGCCGCGCGCAGGCCATCGTGCGGGCGCGCGAAGCGGGGTTCGGAAAAGGCTGAGCGCCGGGACCGGGGTCCCGGGCCAGGGACCGTCTTCGTGCCCGGCCGTGGGACCGGCGTCCCGCGACGCCGGCCGTGGGACCGGCGTCCCGCGACGGCGCGCGCTGCGGCGCCTTCAATGGGTGCCATGTCCCAAGGAGAACGCCATGAGCACCCCCGTCCAGACCCCAGCGCCCCGCCCCCTGTTCGTCCAGGTCGATGCCCGCGGCGGCTTCCACGTCGTTCCTGCCGGAGAGCCTTTGCCGGACCTGGCCTTCTTCGACCAGCGCGAGCGCGTGGAGCGGCAGGCCGCCCAGCTGCGCGGGCAAGCCGTCGACGAAACCGCCGTGCTGGTCGGGCGCTGGGCGTGGGGCATGGCCGCGCTGTGCGCGGCGGCGCTCCGCCAGGGAGAAGAGCAGGCGCAGCGGCGAAGCCCGGCTGTCGCGCCCTGATTCCGTCATTCCCGCGGAGGCGGGAATCCAGCAACTGTCTTGGTTGTCAAGCGGCCGATGCTGGATTTCTGAAGGGCGTCGAACTCTTGACCATCGCGTT
>NZ_LMQL01000014.1 GCF_001424545.1 Ramlibacter sp. Leaf400
TCAACCTCTGACTCGCGGCAGCTGTCTGAACGGAGCTGCGTAGCAGCGCAGTGAGTTCTGCCGCGCAGGCCGGGCCGCGGAATGCCCTGCGAGTTGCGAGCGCAAAGCGCGAGCCAACCGGCCCACCATGAGCCCGGGCCAGGCACCGCCTGCCGCGCAGGCGCCCTGCCCGAGCCCACCCTGCCCAACCGCACCCGAACGCACCCGAACGCAACAGCACAACCCGTTCCCGCATTTCTCCTACACCGCCCCGCTCGCCCCCCCTCCTAGCATCGAATCTCCCGCACCAGGAGAACGCCATGGACACCAGTTCGCTGTGGCGCGCGATCGCGCGCGCCCCGGGCTTCGGCACGCTGCAGGGCTCGGTGGAGTGCGACGTCATGGTGGTCGGGGGCGGCATCACCGGCGTCACGACAGCGCTGCTGCTCGCCCAGCAGGGCCGCAAGGTCGTGCTGCTGGAGGCGGAGACGATCGGCAGCGGCAGCACCGGCCACTCCACCGGCAACCTGTACGCCACCGCCAGCCGGGGCCTGTCGGGCATCGCTTCGCACTGGGGCGACCCCGTCGCCAGGGAAGTGCTGGCCGCGCGCACGGCCGCGGTCGACTTCGTCGAGGCGCAGTGCCGCGACATCCCTTCGGCGCTGTTCACCCGCTGCGCGCTCTACCGCGCGGCCCGCTTCGCCTCGGACCACGCGGCCATCGAGCAGGAGCACAAGGTGCTGGCGCGGCTGGGATGCCGGGTGCGGCTGGACAGCGGCCTGCCGGGCGGCCTGCCGCCGCCGTCGGGACAGGTGCTGGTGCTCGAGGACCAGGCTCAGTTCCAGCCCCAGGCCTACGTGGCCGCTCTGGCGCAGCGTGCCGCGCAGGCCGGTGCCTCAATCCACGAGCATTCGCGCGTGGTGGAGTTCGACTTCAAGCAGCGGGTGGCCACCACCGCCACCGGCACGGTCCGGGCCGGCGAGATGGTGCTGGCCACGCACTCGCCCAAGGGCGTGCACGTGGTCCACGCCGAGATGCCGGTGCACCGCGAATACGCCGTGGCGTTCGAGGTGGGCGCCGTCGACCCCGGCCCCGGCATCTTCTGGTGGGAGGGCGACGAGGGCCTGTCGGTGCGCATCCTCGAGCACGAGGGCCGGCGCTTCCTGGTCGCCATCGGCCCCGAGCAGAAGGTCGGCACCCACAACGCCAAGGCGGCGCTGATGGCCGTCGAGGCCATGGCCAACAGCTACCTCAGCCCCGGCCGCGCGGTCCATCGGTGGTCGGCGCAGAACTACCGGTCGCACGACGGCCTGCCCTACATCGGCCGCGACCACTCGGGCTGCTTCGTCGCCTCGGGATTCGCCGCCGACGGATTGACGTGGGGCACGGTGGCGGCGCGCGGCATCGCGGCGCAGCTGGCGGGGCAGAGGGACACCTTCATCGAACGCTGCACGCCGGGGCGCTTCACGCCGGTCAAGGGCGGCAAGGCCCTGCTCGAGGAGTTCTCCACGATGGCGCAGTCGCTGGTGAAGGACTACGTCACGCACCGGAAGCAGGAAAAGCTGGTCAGCCTGGCGCCCGGCGACAGCGCCATCGTCGACAGCGAAGGCGAGACGGTGGCGGCCTGGCGCTCGCCGGAGGGTGAACTCTTCGCCGTGTCATCGGTGTGCACGCACATGGGCTGCAAGGTGCACTGGAACAGCGTGGAGACCAGCTGGGACTGTCCCTGCCACGGCAGCCGGTTCCGGCCGGACGGGACGGTGATCGAGGGGCCTGCCATCGCGCCGTTGCAGCGCAAGCAGGTTCGCGGGATCGGCTAGCGCGACCGCGCGGGCAGCTCAGCGCTTCTTCGTCGGCAGGCCCATGGCCTGGCGGCTCTTGTCGATGCGGGCCTTGCGCTTGTCGTTCTCGCGCTGCACGGCCTTCTTCTTGGTGTAGCCCGACCAGTCGGCCCAGGTCCACCACACGGCGGCCAGGCCGAAGGGGATCAGCACGCCCCACCAGGGCCAGCCCGCCACCGGGTCGATCTCCAGGTACTTCAGGGCCAGCAACAGCATGCCCACACCGAGGAACAACATCGACGACTCTCCGCTCCGCTCTTGGCGCCGTTTACCTGGCCTTCACGGGCGGGAACCCATCCGGTCAACCAAGGTCAATACAATCACGTTCAAGCACTGTAACCCAACCATAGAGGATCGCTTCATGAAACGTGCCCTGATCGCCCTTGCCGCCGCGTTCGCCGTGGCCGGTCCCGCCCTGGCGGACCAGGCGCTGGCCACGGCCAAGAACTGCATGGCCTGCCATGCCACGGACAAGAAGCTGGTCGGCCCGTCGTACAAGGACGTGGCGGCCAAGTACGCCGGCCAGAAGGACGCCGTCGACAAGCTCGCCGCCAAGATCCAGAAGGGCGGCTCCGGCGTCTGGGGCCCGGTCCCGATGCCGGCCAACACGCAGGTCAGCGAGGCGGAAGCCAAGAAGCTGGCGGCCTGGGTGATGAGCCAGAAATAAGCCGAAAGGCTTCAGACAAAAGGCCCGCTGATGCGGGCCTTTTGTTTTGGACGCTGGTCCGTCAGATCTTCTCGGCCAGCTGCTCAAGGATGGCCGGGTTCTCCAGCGTGCTGGTGTCCTGCGTGATCGCCTCGCCCTTGGCGATGCTGCGCAACAGGCGCCGCATGATCTTGCCGCTGCGTGTCTTGGGCAGGTTGTCGCCGAAGCGGATGTCCTTGGGCTTGGCGATGGGGCCGATCTCCTTGGCCACCCAGTTGCGCAGGTCGTTGGCGATCTGCTTGGCCTCGTCGCCGGTCGGGCGCGGGCGCTTGAGCACGACGAAGGCGCAGACCGCCTCACCGGTGAGCTCGTCCGGCCGCCCCACCACGGCGGCCTCGGCCACCAGGTCGGTCTTGGACACCAGGGCCGATTCGATCTCCATCGTGCCCAGCCGGTGGCCCGAGACGTTCAGCACGTCGTCGATGCGGCCGGTGATGCGGAAGTAGCCGCGCTGCGCGTCGCGCACCGCGCCGTCGCCCGCCAGGTACAGCTTGCCGCCCATCTCCTCGGGGAAGTAGCTCTTCTTGAAGCGATCGGGGTCGCCCCAGATGGTGCGGATCATCGAAGGCCAGGGGCGCTTGACCACCAGCATGCCGCCGGCGCCGTTGGGGATGTCCTTGCCGGTCTCGTCGACGATGGCGGCCATGATGCCCGGCAGCGGCAGCGTGCAGGAGCCCGGCACCAGCGGCGTGGCGCCCGGCAGCGGCGTGATCATGTGGCCACCGGTCTCGGTCTGCCAGAAGGTGTCCACGATCGGGCAGCGCTCGCCGCCCACGTTCCGGTGGTACCACATCCACGCTTCCGGGTTGATCGGCTCGCCCACGCTGCCCAGGATGCGCAGCGACGACAGGTCCGAGTTCTTCGGGTGCACCTTCTCGTCGGTCTCGGCCGCCTTGATCAGCGAGCGGATCGCCGTGGGCGCCGTGTAGAAGACGGTCACCTTGTGCTTCTCGATCATCTGCCAGAAGCGGCCGGCGTTGGGGTACGTGGGGATGCCTTCGAAGATCACCTGCGTGGCGCCCACCGACAGCGGGCCGTAGGCCACGTAGGTGTGGCCGGTGATCCAGCCGATGTCGGCGGTGCACCAGAACACGTCCTGCGGCCGGATGTCGAAGGTCCACTGCATGGTGAGGTTGGCCCACAGCACGTAGCCGCCGGTGGCGTGCTGCACGCCCTTGGGCTTGCCGGTGGAGCCCGAGGTGTAGAGCACGAAGAGCGGATGCTCCGCGTCCACGGGCACGGGCTCGCACCGGTCGGACTGGCCCTGGAGCGCCTCTTCGAAAGTCTTGTCGCGCCCCGCCACCATGGTGCAGGCGGTCGGCGTGCGCATGTAGACCAGCACCGACTTGAGCGTGTCGCAGCTGCCCATGGCGATGGCCTCGTCCACGATGGCCTTGAGCGGCAGCTCCTTGCCGCCGCGCATCTGGAAGTTGGCCGTGATCACCGCCACCGCGCCGGCGTCGATGATGCGTTCGTTCAGCGCCTTGGCCGAGAAGCCGCCGAACACCACGCTGTGGGTGGCGCCGATGCGCGCGCAGGCCTGCATGGCCACCACGCCGTCGATGGTCATCGGCATGTAGATGATGACGCGGTCGCCCTTCCGGATCCCCTGGGCCTTGAGCGCGTTGGCGAAGCGGCTCACCCGCGCCAGCAGCTCCTTGTAGGTCACGTTGGTGACGGCGCCGTCGTCGGCCTCGAACACGATGGCCGTCTTGTTCTCCACCGGCGTGCCGATGTGCTT
The DNA here is from genome assembly GCF_001424545.1 of Ramlibacter sp. Leaf400. Classification (GTDB taxonomy): domain Bacteria; phylum Pseudomonadota; class Gammaproteobacteria; order Burkholderiales; family Burkholderiaceae_C; genus Ramlibacter. The sequence goes on from NZ_LMQL01000014.1 coordinate 4,268, forward strand.
GTCCAGGCAGTTGGCCGAGGCGTTGAGCTCGCCATCCTCGAACCACCTGTAGAACGGCGCCCTGGACTCGTTCAACGTCCTGGTGAACGGCTTGGTCCACTGCACGTTCTCGCGCGCCAGCCGGGCCCAGAAGCCCTCGAAATCCTGCTCCGCCTCCTGGCACAGCGCCTCGTAGGCCGCCATGCCCGCGATGCGGGCGCCTCGCACGGCCGCCTCGGGCGGAGGGAAGACGCGGTTTTCGACCAGGACCGATTCGATGGCGCTCATGCTTGTCTCCGGCTAGGGTGGGAATCGCGGCGTACTGTCGGCGGGACCACTTACATTCGACTGACTGGCCCGCAGCTTACAAAGTTACAGCGGATCGGCGGGGCTGGCCATGGGGCAAATCTACAATCGCGCCGACATTTCCCCACCCCTACATGGCCGAACCCAATCCCCTCCTGCGCCGCGAGTCCCCGCTGCGTCCCCTTCCCAACCTGATCTTCGCCAGCCGCTGGCTGCAGCTGCCCCTGTACCTGGGGCTGATTGCGGCGCAGGCGGTGTACGTCTTCCACTTCTGGGTGGAGCTGGTGCACCTGCTGGAAGCCGCCTTCGGCAGCCAGACGGCGCTGCAGCAGCTCATCACCAGCATCGGCTACAAGACCACGGCCCCGATCACCTCGCTGAACGAGACGGTGATCATGCTGGTGGTGCTGGCGCTGATCGACGTGGTGATGATCTCCAACCTGCTGATCATGGTGATCGTGGGCGGCTACGAAACCTTCGTCAGCCGCATGAACCTCGAAGGCCACCCGGACCAGCCCGAATGGCTGAGCCACGTCAACGCATCGGTGCTCAAGGTCAAGCTGGCCACCGCCATCATCGGCATCAGCTCGATCCACCTGCTCAAGACCTTCATCAACGCCGACAACTACACCGACCGGGTGCTGATCGCGCAGACGGCGATCCACATCACCTTCCTGCTGTCGGCCATGGCCATCGCCTACACCGACCGGCTGATGGCCATCGCGGCCGCGCAGGGCCACGCCAAGCATTGACCGCGGACGCCACGGCCGCGGCGCAGCGCGCCGCCAACCGCCGCGGCGTGCTGGCCCTGTCGGCCGGCATGGCCAGCTTCGTCACCAACGATTCGCTGGTGAAGTACGTCGGCCAGTCGCTTCCCGGCTCCGAGCTGATCTTCATCCGCGGCCTGTTCGCCACCGTGCTGGTGCTGGCCATCGCGCATGCGATGCGCGCAACGTCCAGCATGGCGGTGCTCACGGAAAGGCGGGTGATGGTGCGGGCCGGCTTCGACGCCTTCGCGACGATGACCTACCTCACGTCGCTGTTCCACCTGCCGCTGGCCAACGCGACCGCGATCAACATGGCCACGCCGCTGTTCATCACGCTGTTCGCGGTGATCGGCTTCGCCGAGAAGGTCGGCGCGCGGCGCTGGCTGGCCCTGGCCACCGGGTTCGCCGGCGTACTGCTGGTGGTGCAGCCCACGGCTGCGGGCTTCAACGCCTACGCCCTGCTCTGCCTGGGCGGCACGCTGCTGCACGCGGCGCGGGACCTGACCACGCGCACCATCGACAAGCGCATCCCGTCCATCCTGATCACGCTGAGCACGGCGGTGGCCGTCACGCTGCTGGCCGGGCTGTGGGGCCTGGTGGCGCGCGACTGGCAGCCGGTGAACGCGACGCAGCTCGCGCTGCTGGCCGCGGCCAGCGTGTTCCTGAGCGGGGGCTATTTCTCCCTCACCGTGGCGATGCGCTCGGGCGAGATGAGCCTGGTGGCGCCGTTCCGCTACACGGGGCTGCTGTTCGCGCTGGTGCTGGGGTTCGCCGTCTGGGGCGACGTGCCCAATCCGATGGCGTGGGCGGGGATCGCGCTGCTGGTGGGCGCCGGCGTGGTGGTGCTGCACGGCGAGCGGCGGGGCCGGCCGGAGCTGGAGCCGGCGGCCGACTGACTCACGCCGGGGGGTAGTCCTCGGTGTCCACCTCGCCGCGCGCCTGTGCGCCATAGCGGTGGCCGCTGACCGTCTGCTGGTTGATGTGCGCCTCGACCCGCGCGAGCAGCGACGGGTCGAGCTTCACGTCCGCCGCCGCCAGGTCCTCCCGCAGGTGCGCCACCTTCGTCGTGCCGGGGATGGGGATGATGTCCTCGCGCCTGTGCAGCAGCCAGGCCAGCGCCAGCTGGGCCGGCGTGCAGCCCGCCTCCCGGGCCAGCGCCTTGTAGCCGGGCAGCAGCCGCAGGTTGCGGGCGTAGTGCTCCAGTTCGAACCGCGGCATGGACCGGCGGATGTCCTTGGCGTCCAGCGTGGCCACGTCGTGCAAAGAGTCGCACAGGAAGCCGCGGGCCACCGGGCTGAAAGCGACGAAGGCGATGCCCAGTTCGCGGCAGGCGTCGAGCACCGCGATCTCGGGGTTGCGCGTCCACAGCGAGTACTCGGTCTGCACCGCCGTGATCGGATGCACCACATGCGCCTTGCGGATCGTCGCGGCCGAGACCTCCGACAGGCCCAGGGTGCGCACCTTGCCCTGCTCCACCAGCCGGCTCATCGCGCCCACGCTCTCTTCCACCGGCACCTTCTTGTCCCAGCGGTGCAGGTAGTACAGGTCGATCACGTCGGTCTGCAGGCGTCGCAGGCTGTCCTCGCAGTTGCGGCGCAGCGCCTCGGGCCGGCCGTCGATCACGCGCCGCACGGCGCCGTCGTCGCCCGTCACGCCGGCCATGCCGCCCTTGCTGGCCAGCGTGATGCGGCTGCGGTGGGGCTTGAGCGCGCGGCCCACGAGCGTCTCGTTGGCGCCGAAGCCGTAAAGCGCCGCCGTGTCGAACAGCGTGACGCCTTCGTCCAGCGCCGCGAGCAGCAGGCGTTCCCCGTCCTCGGGCGGCGGCGGTGCCCCGTAGGCGTGGCTGAGGTTCATGCAGCCGAGGCCGAGGGCGGAGACGGTGAAGGGGCCGAGGGTGCGTTGCTGCATCAGGAGTCTCCAGAAGAGGACGTCATCCCCGCGGAGGCGGGGATCCAGGGCTTCCACCGCAGTCCGCGAAGGCGGACGCACTGGATTCCCGCCTTCGCGGGAATGACGGGTTGTCTTGGCTTCAGCCCAGCTGCTTTTCCAGCCGGTCCAGCACCTCGTAGCAAGGCAGCACCTGCGCCACGCTCGCATTGGGCTCGCGCTTCTCGCGGATCGCCGCCACGAACTCGCGGTCCTGCAGCTCGATGCCGTTCATGGACACGTCCACCTTGCTCACGTCGATCTTCTCGTCCTTGCCGTTGAACAGGTCGTCGTAGCGCGCGATGTAGGTCGCCGTGTCGCCGATGTAGCGGAAGAACGTGCCCAGCGGGCCGTCGTTGTTGAACGAGAGCGACAGCGTGCAGATGGCGCCGTTCTCGGCCTGGAGCTGGATGCTCATGTCCATGGCGATGCCCAGCGCGGGATGGATCGGCCCCTGGACCGCGTTGGCCTTCACCACGCGGCTGCCGGTCTGGTACTGGAACAGGTCGACCGTGTGGGCCGCGTGGTGCCACAGCAGGTGGTCGGTCCAGCTGCGCGGCTGGCCCAGCGCGTTCATGTTCGTGCGGCGGAAGAAGTAGGTCTGCACGTCCATCTGCTGGATGGCGAACTCGCGCGCCTGGATCTTCTTGTGCACGTACTGGTGGCTGGGGTTGAAGCGGCGGGTGTGGCCCACCATCGCCACCAGGCCGGTCTTCTTCTGCAGGTCCAGCACCGCCTTGCCGTCGGCCAGGTTGTCGCACAGCGGAATCTCCACCTGCACGTGCTTGCCGGCCTTCAGGCAGGCCAGGGCCTGCGAGGCGTGCATCTGCGTGGGCGTGCACAGGATCACCGCGTCGACGTCGTCGCGGGCCAGGGTCTCGTCCAGCTCGGTGGTCGCATGCCCGATGCCGTACTTGGCCGCCACCTCCCGGGTCTTGTCCAGCTCGCGGCCGATCACCGACGTGACCTGCACGCCGTCGATCAGCTTGAGCCCGTCCAGGTGCTTCTGGCCGAAGGCGCCGGCGCCGGCAAGCGCGATGCGCAGGGTGTTCTTGTTCGCCATGTCAGCTCTCCAGGATCATGTGGCCCACGGCCGTGTTCGAAGCAGGCACGTGGTAGAAGCGGTGCTTCAGGGTCGGCTTCTTCCCGCCGGCGACGTCGGCCATCGCGCCGCGTGCGATCAGCCACATCACCAGCTCGATGCCCTCGCTGCCGGCCTCGCGCACGTAGTCGATGTGCGGCACCGCGGCCAGGCCCTCGGGGTCGTCGAGGAGGCGGTCGAGGAAGCGGTTGTCCCACTCCTTGTTGATCAGGCCGGCACGCGGCCCCTGCAGCTGGTGGCTCATGCCGCCCGTGCCCCAGACCTGCACGTTCAGGTCCTCGTCGTAGCTCTCGATCGCCTTGCGGATCGCCTGGCCCAGGCGGAAGCACCGCATGCCGCTGGGCACCGGGTACTGCACCACGTTGACCGCGAAGGGGATCACCTTGACCGGCCAGGCCTCGGTCTGGCCGCACATCAGCGACAGGGGCACGGTGAGGCCGTGGTCCACGTCCATCTTGTTGACCAGCGTGAGGTCGAAGTCCTGCTGGATCACCGACTGCGCGATGTGCGCGGCCAGCTCGGGGTGGCCCTCGACCTTGGGCACCGGGCGCGGACCCCAGCCCTCGTCGGCCACGGCGTACTCGGCGGCCGTGCCGATGGCGAAGGTGGGGATCATGTCCAGGCTGAACGCCGTGGCGTGGTCGTTGAAGACCAGGAACACCACGTCGGGGGTGTTCTGCTTCATCCACTCGCGCGAGAACTGGTAGCCCGAGAAGACCTTCTGCCAGTACGGCTCCTCGGTCTTGCCCAGGTCCATGGCGGCGCCGATGGCGGGGACGTGCGAGGTGTAGACGGAGGCGGTGATGCGGGCCATTTACTTCTTCTCCTTCTCGGGCGACGTCCAGCTCGCGGGACGGCCGCCGCCGATCATCATGTTGCGGTACTCGTCCTCGCTCATGCCCGTCATGGAGCCGGCCATCTGCTGGAAGCTCTTGCCGTCGGTCGCGCCGATCTTGGCCAGGAAGTAGATGTTGCCGCCCAGCGAGATGCAGCGGTTCAGGTCGCGCGCCAGCACCGCCTGCTTCTGCTCCTCGCTCATGGGCCACTCGTCCAGGTAGGCGCGCTCGTCGGCCTTGAAGCGCTCGCGGTTGGGCGCCTTCATCAGCGACATGCAGAACTGGTTGAGCCAGTAACCCTTGCGGCTCTGGTCGGCGTCGAAGATGGTCGTGCCGGGCACGTCCTTGTACGGCTTGTCCAATGGCATGGTCAGCCTCCTTGCTTGAGTTCGGGCCAGTAGAGGCGCGTCGGGTTGTCCACCAGCAGCTTCTTCTGCAGCTGCGGCGTGGTGGCGATGTGCGGGATGAAGTCCACCAGCAGCCCGTCGTCGGGCATGTGGTCCTTCAGGTTCGGGTGCGGCCAGTCGGTGCCCCACAGCACGCGGTCGGGGAAGCTCTCCACCACCTTGCGCGCGAAAGGCACCACGTCGCGGTAGGCGTTGCGCTCGCCGTCCAGCGCCGGCGGGCCGCCGACCGACAGGCGCTCGGGGCAGCTCACCTTGCTCCAGACGTTGGGATGCTCGCGCATGAACTTGAGGAACAGCGCGAACTCGTCGCCGTCCACGCCCTTGCGGACGTCGGGCCGGCCCATGTGGTCCACCACCACCGTGGTCGGCAGCGCGGTGAAGAAGTCCCACAGCTCGGGCAGGTCCTGCGCCTCGAAGTAGATCACCACGTGCCAGCCCAGCGGGGCGATGCGGGCGGCGATCTCCATGAGCTCGTCCTTGGGCGTGAAGTCCACCAGCCGCTTGACGAAGTTGAAGCGCACGCCGCGCACGCCGGCGGCGTCCATGGCCTGCAGCTCCTGGTCGGTGACGCTGCGGCGCACGGTGGCGACGCCGCGCGCGCGGCCTTCGGCGCGTTGCAGCGCATCGACCAGGGCCCGGTTGTCGGCGCCGTGGCAGGTGGCCTGCACGATCACGTTCTTGTCGAAGCCCAGGTGGTCGCGCAGCGCGAACAGCTGCTGCCAGCTGGCGTCGCAGGGCGTGTACTTGCGCTCCGGCGCGAAGGGGAAGTCGGCGCCGGGGCCGAAGACGTGGCAGTGCGCATCGACGCTGCCGGGGGGGACCTTGAACTCCGGCTTGCTCGGACCGGTGTACCAGTCGAGCCAGCCGGGGGTCTTCTCGAATCCGCCTGTGGTGGGTTTGGTCATGGCGGTCAGTCGACGTAGCGCAACCCGGCCTTGGCCAGCGGCTCGCGCATCTTGTACATGTCCAGGCCCAGCACGCCCGACGCCAGCTTGGCGCGCTTCTCGCCTTCGTTGGCCTCTCGGGCGGCGGCCGCTTCCAGGGTCTTGGCGGCCAGCGCGCGCGGCACGACGACCACGCCGTCGTCGTCGGCCACCACCACGTCGCCCGGGTTCACGATCATCCCGGCGCACACCACCGGGATGTTCACCGAACCGATCGTGGCCTTGATCGTGCCCTTGGAGCTGACGGCCTTGCTCCATACCGGGAACTGCATCTCGGTGAGGGTCTTGACGTCGCGCACGCCGGCGTCGATGACCAGCGCGCGGGCGCCGCGGGCCTTGAAGGACGTTGCGAGCAGGTCGCCGAAGTAGCCGTCCGTGCAGGGCGAGGTGATGGCGGCCACCACGATGTCGCCCGGCTGGATCTGCTCGGCCACGACGTGCATCATCCAGTTGTCCCCCGGATGCAGCAGCACGGTGACGGCGGTGCCGGACACCTGGGCGCCCGCGTAGATCGGCCGCATGGAGGTGGCCATCAGGCCGACGCGGCCCATGGCCTCGTGGACCGTGGCCGAGCCGAGGTGCGCCAGCTTGTCCGCCGTGTCGCGGTCGGTGCGCTGGATGTTGCGGTAGACGACGCCGAGTTCGTACATGTGTTGCTCCTCTCGCCTCAATGCCCGCGCGACGCCAGCAGCGTGTCCAGCCGCGGGAACACGCGGCGCGCGTTGCCTTCGAAGATCGCCTTGCGGTCCTGCGGCGACAGGCGCTCGCAGGCATCGATGTAGCGCTTGGTGTCGTCGTAGTAGTTGCCGGTGGTCGGGTCGATGCCGCGCACCGCGCCGATCATCTCGCTGGCGAACAGCACGTTCTTGACCGGGATCACGGTGTTGAGCAGGTCGATGCCGGGCTGGTGGTACACGCAGGTGTCGAAGAAGATGTTGTTCATCACGTGCGTGTCCAAGAGCGGCTTCTTCATCTCCTGCGCCAGGCCGCGGAAGCGCCCCCAGTGGTAGGGCACCGCGCCGCCGCCGTGCGGGATGATGAAGCGCAGGCTGGGGAAGTCCTTGAACAGGTCGCCCTGCACGCACTGCATGAAGGCGGTGGTGTCGGCGTTCAGGTAGTGCGCGCCGGTGGTGTGGAAGCAGGCGTTGCACGAGGTCGAGACGTGGACCATGGCGGGCACGTCGTACTCGACCATCTTCTCGTAGATGGGGTACCACCACTTGTCGGTGAGCGGCGGCTCCTTCCAGTGGCCGCCGGACGGGTCGGGGTTCAGGTTGATGCCGACCGCGCCGTACTCCCTGATGCACTTCTCCATCTCGGGGATGCAGGTCCTGGGGTCCACGCCCGGCGACTGCGGCAGCATGGCCACCGGCACGAAGTTGTCCGGAAAGAGCTGCGCGACGCGGAAGCACAGCTCGTTGCAGATGGCGGCCCAGGTGCTGGACACGTCGAAGTCGCCGATGTGGTGCGCCATGAAGCTCGCGCGCGGCGAGAACAGCGTCAGGTCGTTGCCGCGCTCCTTCATCAGCCTGAGCTGGTTGCCGGTGATGGTCTCGCGGATGTCGTCGTCGCTGATCTTCAGTTGCGAGACCTTGGGCATCGCGGACGGGTCCTTGATGCCGGCGACCTGTTTGTTGCGCCAGTCTTCCAGCGCCTTGGGCGCGGTGGTGTAGTGGCCGTGGCAGTCGATGATCATTCGGCGGTCTCCTGGTTGTTTGGCGGATTCGGTGTCAGGCGGCGTCCATGCCGCAGCGCCGCTTGACTTGCGCGGTCTCGGGCGACGCCATGAAGGCGAGCAGCTCGCGCACGACCTGCGGCTGCGCGGCGGTGGCGCACACGGCGCCGGAAAAGACGGTGTTGATCTGGACAGGCTCCGGCAGCGGCCCCAGCACCTCGATGCCTTCGAGGTGCATCAGCTCGCTGTACTGCTGGAAGCCCAGCGCGACTTCCCCCTTGGCCACCAGCGACCCCACCGGCACGCCAGGCGGCGCCTGCACGGTGCGCTGCTTCACTTCGTCGGCGATGCCCCAGCGCTCGAACAGCCGCATCAGCGCGGTGCCGCTCGGGCCGGTGGAATAGCCGATGGTGGGCGCGGCCCGCACGGCCTGCTTGAGTGCTTCCTCGCTGCCGATGTCCGGCCGACTGGCGCCCTTCCTCACGGCCACCGCGACGCCGGAGAACACCAGGTCGGCGCGGTCGCCCGCCGCATGGCCTGCGGCAAGCAGCTTGTCGATCGCGTCGGAGGCGAGGAACACCACGTCGAAAGCCTCGCCGGCCGCGACGCGTTTTGCGGCATCCACTCCGCCCACCGATTCGATCTGCAGCGGCGTTCCGCCGCGTCGCTCCCAGGCGGAGGCCAGTTCGGCCAGCACCTGGCGGGTGGCCATGGACGAAATCCCGCGCAGGGGGGCACTCATGGGGCGGCTCCGGTCGGCATCCAGGCATTCTGCAAAGGCCGGCGCCCGCGGCAAAGCGGGCCGGGGGCCTATCAGCTAGAACAAGCCCGTATAGCTGCCCCAGCGCTACTACACTTTCGGCATGGATCTGCGGCAGCTGGAGTATTTCGTTCGCGTCGCCGAACTCGGCAGTTTCACGCGAGCCGCGATCGAGCTCGACGTGGCCCAGCCCGCGCTCAGCCGGCAGGTGCGGCTGCTCGAGCTCGAGCTTCGCCAGGCCCTGCTGGTGCGCAACGGCCGCGGCGCGGTGCCCACCGAAGCGGGCAAGACGCTGATGGAGCACGGCCGGGGCATCCTGCACCAGGTGCAGCGCGCGCGGGACGACCTCGGCCGGCTGCGTGGCGGCCTGTCGGGGCGCGTGGCGGTCGGGCTGCCGAGCAGCGTGGCCCGCGTGCTCACCGTGCCGCTGACCCGCGCCTTCCGCCAGGCCATGCCCGAGGCGCGGCTGTCGATCAGCGAGGGGCTGTCCGGCGGACTGGAGGCGGGCCTGGCCAGCGGCCGGCTCGACATCGCGGTGCTCTACAACGCCCAGTCCTCACGCGAGCTCGACGCCGAGCCGCTGCTGCACGAGGAACTGCTGCTCGTGCGCGCCCGGCCGCCGGGGCTGCACGAGGACCCGCCGCCCGGCCCGATCGGGTTGCGCGAAGTGGCCGCGCTGCCGCTGGTGATCCCGACGCGGCCGAACGCGATCCGCATGCACGTGGAATCGGCCCTGGCGGCGATCGGCTGCAAGCCGGACGTGGCGCTGGAGATCGATGGCGTGCAGGCCATCCTGGACCTGGTGCGGGACGGGGCCGGCTGCGCCATCCTCTCGCGCAATGCGCTGCTGCACTCGCCGCGGCCGTCGGCCTTCACCGCCCAGGCCATCGGGCAGCCGCCGCTGAGCATCCGGCTGTCGCTGGCGACCAGCGCGCAGCGGCCGGTGACGCCGGTGCAGGGGGCGACGGTGGAGCTGATCCGGAAGACGGCGCTGAAGGTGGTGCCGCACGCCTGAGGGGACACCGGGTCGCTGCTACGCTGCCACCATGGACCGTCGCACCGTGCTCCAGCTGCTGGGCCTTGGCGCCCTCGTGCCCGCGCACGCCAACTCGCCCGCCGCCCCGCTCACCAAGCCCATCCCCTCCTCCGGCGAACAGATCCCCCTCGTCGGCCTGGGCACCTGGATCACCTTCAACGTCGGCCGCGACCCGCAGGGCCGGCAGCAGTGCGCCGACGTCATGCGGGCCTTCTTCGCTGGCGGCGGGCGTCTCATCGACAGCTCCCCGATGTACGGCTCCTCGCAACCCGTCGTCGGCGAAGGTCTGCAGAAACTGGGCATGCCGGATTCGCTGTTCTCGGCCGAGAAGGTCTGGACCTCCTCCGACGGCGCGGCGCAGATCGAGGCCTCGCGCCGGCTCTGGCAGGTGCCGCGTTTCGACCTGCTGCAAGTCCACAACCTGCTGGACTGGGAAGAGAAGCTGCCGCTGCTGCAGGAGATGAAGAAGGCCGGCCGGCTGCGCTACGTGGGCATCACCACCTCGGAAGGACGGCGCCACCGGGACTTCGAGCAGGTCATGCGCGGGCACCGCCTGGACTTCATCCAGCTCACCTACAACCCGGTGGACCGCGACGCCGAGAAGACGCTGCTGCCCCTGGCGCGCGAGCGCGGCATCGCGGTGCTGGCGAACCGGCCGTTCCAGGAGGGCGCGCTGACCCGCAAGCTGCAGCGCCACCCGTTGCCGCCCTGGGCCGCCGAGATCGGCTGCGCCAGCTGGGCGCAACTGGTGCTCAAGCACATCGTCTCGCACCCGGCCGTGACCTGCGCCATTCCCGCCACCAGCAGCGTGGCGCATGTGCGCGAGAACCTGGCGGCGGGCTCGGGCCCGATGCCGGACGAAGCGATGCGCCGCCGCATCGCCGACCACATCGGGAAGCTCTGACCGATGTCCGAGTGGTGGAGCTACCGGCCCTCGGACTTCCTGATGTTCTCGGCCCGCAGCTGGGGCCGCCTGCTCCAGGCGTGGAACGAAGCGCTGTGGCCGTTGCAGTGGGGCCTCCTGGCTGCGGGCGTGGCCCTCCTTGTCATGGCCGCACGCGATCCGCGGCGCGCGAGGCCCTGGGCCAACGTGGCGCTGGCCGCGGCCTGGGCGGGGGTCGCGTGGGCGTTCCACTGGCAGCGCTTCGCCGACATCAACACCGGCGCCCGCTGGTTCGCCCTGGCCTTCGCGGCGCAGGCTGCGCTGCTGCTTACGCTGGGCCTGGGCAAGGCGCCGCAGGCACCGTCGCACGGGCTGCGTCGCTTCGGGCTGACCATCGCCTCGGCCGCCCTGCTCTACCCGCTGCTCGCGCCGCTGGCCGGCCGCGGCTGGGCCCAGGCCGAGATTGCCGGCGCCATGCCGGACCCGACGGCGCTGTTCACCGTCGGGCTGCTGCTCGCGCTCCCGCAACGCTACCGCGGGGTGCTGCTGGCGATCCCGGTGCTGGCGCTCGTCGTGGGCTGGACGACCGCATGGCTCCTTCGGGCCGGTTGACCGCTGCGCGCCACGCCGGGCCCCAGGATCGGCGCTTCCAACAAGAAAGGACTTTCAGGTGGACACACTCTGGTGGCTGGTGAGCTGGGGCCTGATCCTGCTCGGCCTGGCCGGCATCGTGCTGCCGGCTTTGCCCGGCACGCTGTTCGTGCTGGCGGGAATCGTGCTGGGCGCGTGGATCGACGGGTTCACCCGCGTCGGCTGGTTCGCGGTCGCGGCGGTCACCGTGCTGGCCGTCCTGGCCTGGGTGATGGACTACGTCTCCGCCGTGCTCGGCGCCAAGCGCGTGGGTGCGAGCAAGCAGGCGATCTGGGGCGCGGCCATCGGCACGGTGGCGGGCATCTTCATGGGGATCGTCGGCGTGTTCGTGATGCCGCTGGTGGGTGCGGCCATCGGCGAATTCATGGCGCGCCGCGACCACGGGCGCGCGGTGCACGTGGGCGTGGCCACCTGGCTGGGGCTGATGGCGGGGATGCTGGCGAAGTTCGTGCTGGCGTTCGTGATGATCGGGATCTACGTGGTGGCGCTGCTGTTCTAGCCGCGCAGGTCCGATTCCGGTCGCGTCGCCCTTGCGGCGTGACCTCATTCCTTGGTGGGCGGTGACTTTGGCCGGAGCATCCGCCGGCTTTTTCATCCCACCAAGGAGTGACATGGGAGTTCATGCAAGCACGCGGCAACGGCTTCTCGCAGCAGCTTTCCTGGCGGTGTTCGCCGCGGCGTGTGGGGGCGGCGGCGGAGGTTCATCCGAACCAGCGCCGGCTCCGGCGCCTTCGCCGGCACCGCCACCCGCTCCGCAAGCGCTGGCCGCCTTCCGGGTGATCGGGCAACAGAACTTCGACAGCGGGAGCGTCTCGGGCGATCCCCTCATCAGTCTGGATTTCCCAGCCGGCAGTCCTGCGGTGAGCTCCGACGGAAAGCTCTTCGTGCCCTCGCAGGGAGGCGTCAGGGTTTTCCGCCAGTACATGGATGGCGACGGACCCGCCGCCGCCTTCACTTTCACCGTCGACAACTCCGTTCCCGCCGGTGTCTCCATCCATGAGCAGAAGCTGGTGGTCGTCGAAGACAACCTGGTGGCCATCTTCGACGCCGTGCCGGATGAGCCGCCCGGCGCGCCTGCCGCGACCGCAGGGGGCGGTGCGCCCTGCACCGCAAGCGCACTGAACGGGCCGCGTGCGGCCTACCTGACGCCCGCGGGCCAGCTGGTCGTGGCCGACACGGGCAACCACCGCGTCCTGATCTGGGACCCGATTCCCGCAGGTGGCGGTGCTCTGGGAAACGCCAGGGTCGTCCTCGGGCAGCAGCGGAAAGACACCTGCGTCGCGAACGATCGTGACGGAAACCGCGCAAGCGATGCCCCAAGCGCTGAAACCCTCAACGGACCGACCTCCGTGTGGACGAACGGCGAGAAGCTGATCGTGGTGGACCGGCGCAATCACCGTGTCCTGATCTGGGACAACCTGCCGACCGAAGACGCCCAGGCCGCCAACCACGTGATTGGTCAGTCAGACTTCGACAAGGCCCTCACCAACGCCGGCGGGCCGGCGCCGACGGCCTCGACGCTCTTCGATCCGATCTCGGTCGATGTGAGCGAGACCGGGGAGATGGCCGTGGTGGACCGTCAGAACAACCGCGTCCTGATCTGGAACAGCATCCCGACGTCCAGCACGCAGCCCGCCGACCGGGTGGTGGGTCACGCCGATTTCGTCACCGGAACACCGGGCCCGCCCAGCGCAACGTCCATGAACAACCCCTCGGGCGTGCGCTTCGACGGCCAAAACATGATCGTCGTGGACGGCAGCAACAACCGCGTGCTGGTCTTCCGCGCGCTCGATTGAAGGCGCCCCGACCCAGCGCCCGACTTTTTTGGTGTCCTCGTAGAGCGAGTTTGCGGCCGGTCCATCCGGCCGCTTTTTTTTGCCCGCCCCCTGCTCCGGACGCCTCAGCGCGGCACCTGCCCCAGCAGCCACAGCAGGCTGGTCAGCGTGAAGAACGACAGGATCGTCGTCCCCAGCTGCGCCGCCGCCGCCATGGCGTCGTGGCCGTGCTTCTGCGCCATGATCGGGTAGATGCTCAGCATGGGCACGGCGGCCATCATCACCACGGCCGTCTGCAGCTCGCGGTCCATCGGCGGCAGCAGCACCACCATCAGCAGCACGGCCAGGGGATGCAGCAGCAGCTTGCCGGCCGCGATCACCCCCACGTCGTGGGCCATGCCACGCGCGCGGATGCCCACCAGCGTGCCGCCGATCACCATCAGAGAGATCGCAGCCGTGGACATGGCGAACAGGTTCACCGCCTTGGCCAGCGGCTCCGGCAGGCGCCAGCCGAGCACCGAGAACAGGAAGCCCAGCGCGATGCCGTGGATCATGGGGTTGCGCAGCACCGCACGGCCGGATTGCGCGAGCGCCGCGCGCAGGCGCTCCCCGCGCGTGCCGGTGGCGCCGGCCTCGCCCGTGTCGCTGTCGGCCAGGGCCAGCGCCAGCGGCAGCAGCAGGAAGTTCTCCACCACCATCGCCAGCGCCAGGCCGACGCCGGCGGTGGACGAGCCGAACACCTGCATCACCAGCGGGAAGCCGATGAAGCCGCTGTTCGGGCAGGACATGCCCATGGCCATGATGGCGCTGGCCGACATCGACTTGCCCGCCACCCGCCGCGCCCAGAACAGGCCGGCACCCATGGCCAGCAGCGAGCCGCCCGCGTAGGCGGCGACAAAGACCGGGTTCAGCACCTCGGCCACGCTGCGCTGCGACAGCGCGTTGAACAGCAGCGCCGGCAGCGCGATGTTGATCACGTACTTGCCGAAGACCCGCAGGTCGGTCCGCTCGAACAGCCCGCCGCGGGTGGCCAGCCACCCCACGGCCATCACCACGTAGATCGGGACGGTGATGGACAGGACCTGCAGCACGCGCTCTCGTTCCGGATCAGCGCTTGCGGGCGGCGATCAGCGCGTCGGCGTAGGCCTGCCAGGGCGCGTCCTTGGGCAGGTCCTTGAACACGCCCTGCGCCGCGAGGTCGGCCACCCACTGCTGCTTCTCGGCGATGGCCGCCGTCAGCATGGGCGGGAAGCCCGCTTCCTCCACGGTGTTGGCGGCTTCGCGCATCTCCTCGGCGCGGCGCTTGCCGTGCTGCACCACGCGGCTGAAGAAGTAGGCGCCCTGCTTCGGCCAGTCGATGGAGGGGAAGGTCTCGGCCAGCGTGGGGAGCACGTGGTCCTCCACGCCGTACTGGCGTGCGGTCGCGTAGCTCTCGATCACCAGCGCCTCCAGGCCCTTGATCATCACGCTGCGGCACATCTTGATCGCGCTGGCGACGCCCAGCCGCTCCGACACGGCCCTGGCGTCCAGGCCCCAGCCCGTGAGCAGCTGCGCCAGTTCGGCCGCCTGGGCGCCGCCCAGCAGCATGGGCACGCGGATGCCGTAGGGCGGCACCGACGTCATCACGCCGGCCTCGACGTAGTGCGCACCGCGGGCATCGACGAGCGCCGCCGCCTGCTGCTTGGTGCCGGGCGATGCGGAGTTCAGGTCCAGGAACACCGTGCCGGGCCGAAGGAACGGCGCGGCTTCCTGCGCCACGGCCAGTGTGTTGGACGCGGTGACGGCGGAAATCACCAGGTCGCTGGCTTCGCACAGCGACCGTATCGAGTCGTGCGCCACCACGCCGGCGGCGCGGGCGTGCGCGCGTTCGGCCTCCCGGGGCCCTGCCTGCGCGGGGATGAACATCGGGTGCGTGGTGTCGGTGGAGCGCGTGAGGCCGGCCGGGGGCGTGCTGCCGGTCGATTGCGCGCTGCCGGTCGATTGCGCGGTGCCGGCCGCGGCCGGAGCCGGCGGTCCGAACTTCAGGTCCCAGGCGCCCACGTCCACGACGCCGGGCCTGGACTTCAGGCCCAGGCTGAAGATCTTGCCCACCTCGCCGTAGCCGATCAGGCCGATGCGTCGAACTTCCATGGCGTCTCCTTATTGCCGGGGGATGCCGGCGCGGGCGATCACGTCGGACCAGCGCCGCACGTCGGCGGCCAGGTGCTCGCGCAGCTGCGCCGGCGTGCTGCCTTGCGCGACCAGGTTGAGTTCCGCCAGGCGCTGGCGCACGTCGGCCTTGGCGACCGCGGCGTTCACTTCGCGGCTCAAGCGCTCTATGGCCGCTGCGGGCGTCTTCGCCGGCGCCGCCAGCCCGTTCCACGAGGTCACGTTGAACGAGGCCAGCGGCCCGCCGACTTCCCGGGCGGTGGGTACGTCGGGGAACTGGGGCGCGCGCTTCGCGCCCAGCACCGCCAGCGGCCGAAGCGCCCTGGAGCGGATCTGGCCGACCAGCGGGCCCAGGATGTCCACGCCCGCGTCGATCTCGCCGGAGCGCAGCGCGGTGATCACCGGCGGCGTTCCGTTGAAGGGCACGACCTGGGCCGAGATGCCGGCGGTCGCCTTGAACAGTTCGGCCGCCAGGTTCTGCGTCGTGCCCACCTGGGGCGAGCCGAGGTTGAGCTTGCCGGGGTTGGCCCGTGCGTAGTCCAGCAGGTCCTGCAGGGTGCGGAAGCGCCCGCCCTCGGCGGCCACCAGCACCAGGTCGAAGGTGGCCATCAGCGACACCGGCGCGAAGTCGCGCAGCGTGTCGAAGGGCAGCGCCTTGAACAGGGCCGCGCTCACCGCGGTGCCGCTGGAGACCAGCAGCAAGGTGTGGCCGTCCGGCTCGGCCCGGGCGACCTGCTCGCCGGCCACGACGCCGCCGGCGCCGGGCTTGTTCTCGATCACCACCGGCTGGCCGAGGGCGGCCGACATCGCTTGGCCGACCGAGCGCGCCGTCAGGTCGGCGGCGCCGCCGGGCGCGTTGGGCACCACGATGCGCAGCGGGCGCGACGGGAAGGCGGCCTGGGCCCGGGACGCGAGCGGCGCCGCCGCGGCCAGGGCGGCGAGCCGTTGCAGGAACTGGCGGCGCAAGAAAGGCATCCGCGCGAGCTTAGCGCGCGACGCCCAGCAGGCGGTCCAGCAGCGCCGGGTCGGCGCGAAGTTCCCGTGCGGTCCCGCCGTGCACCACCGTGCCGCGGTCCAGCACCACCGCGCGGTCGGAGATGGCCAGGATGGCCTGCGGGTGCTGCTCGACGATGATGGCCGACAGGCCCTCCTCGCGCGTGATGCGGCGGATGGCCCTCAGCAGCTCGTCCACGATGATGGGCGCCAGGCCTTCCAGCGGCTCGTCCAGCAGCAGCAGGCGTGGGTTGAGCACCAGCGCGCGGCCCACGGCCAGCATCTGCTGCTCGCCGCCCGACAGCTGCGTGCCCAGGTTGCCCTTGCGCTCGGCCAGGCGCGGGAACATGGCGTACACGCCCTCCGGCGTCCAGCGGCCCGGCCGCGCGACGGCGGTGAGGTTCTCGTCCACGGTGAGCGACTTGAAGATGTTGCGCTCCTGCGGCACCCAGCCGATGCCGGCGCCCGCGCGCTGGTGCGAGGCCAGCTTGTGCAGCGCCGCGCCGCCCAGCGTGATGCTGCCGCCGTGCTGGCGCGTGGCGCCGGCCAGCGTGTTGATCAGCGTGGTCTTGCCGGTGCCGTTGCGGCCCAGCAGCGCCAGCGTGGCGCCCTCGTCCAGCGAGAACGACACGTCCTGCAGCACCACGGCCTCGCCATAGCCGGCGGACAGGCGCTCGACCTTGAGCAGTTCAGGCATGGACGGCCTCCTCTTCGCCTGCCGTCTCCCCGTGGCCGAGGTAGACCTCGCGCACGCGCGGGTCGGCGGCGATCTGGTCGGGGTCGCCTTCGGTCAGCACGGCGCCGTTCACCAGCACGGTCATGCGCCTGGCGAAGCTGAACACCAGGTCCATGTCGTGCTCGATCAGCAGCACCGACACGTCGGCCGGCAGCGCGGCCACGGTCTGCAGGATCTCCTCGCGCTCGCCCGCGGGCACGCCGGCCACCGGCTCGTCCAGCAGCAGCACGCGCGGCTCGCAGGCCAGGGCGATGGCGATCTCCAGCAGGCGCCGCTTGCCGTAGGGCAGGACTTCGGTGGGCACGTCCATCACCTCGGCCAGGTGGAAGCGCTCCAGCAGCTCTTCGCTGCGCTGCGTCACGCCGCGGTCGCGGCCCAGCGCCTGCCAGAAGCGCCCGCCCAGGCCGCGCTGCTGCGAGACCACCAGCGCCAGCGTCTGCAGCGGCGTCATGGAGGCGAACAGCTGGTTGATCTGGAAGGTGCGCACCATGCCGCGGCGCACCCGCAGGTGCGGCGCCAGCGTGGTGATGTCCTGCCCTTCCAGCACGATGCGGCCGGCCGTGGGCTCCAGCACGCCGGTGAGCAGGTTGACCAGCGTGGTCTTGCCGGCGCCATTGGGGCCGATGAGGGCGTGGCGCGCGCCGCGCTTGAGGTCGAGCGTGACGTCGCTGGTGGCGGTGATGCCGCCGAACTTCTTCACCAGGCCCTGGCAGGAGAGGACGACGTCGCTCATTCGCAGACTCCGTCATTCCCGCGGAGGCGGCAATCCAGTGCGTCCGCTTTCGCGGACTGCCGGGAGCCCTGGGTCCCCGCCTTCGCGGGGACGACGAAGGTGGTTCTCATGCCGTCCTCCCGCGCTGGAACAAGGTCCAGGGCTTCAACAACCGGTCCCGCCCGACCAGCACCAGCACCACCAGGAACAGGCCCAGCCAGAACGTCCAGTACTGCGGCGTGATCGCCGACAGGAAGTCCTGCATCAGCTTGAACACGATGGCCCCCAGCACGCCGCCATACAGCCAGCCCGTGCCGCCGACAACCAGGATCAGCATCACGTCGGCCGAGCGGTGGAACTCGAAAACGTCCAGCGACGCGAAGCCCGTGGTCTGCGCCAGCAGCGCGCCGGCCGCGCCCGCCAGCGCCGCGGCCACGGTGTAGGCCACGGCGATGCGCGAGCCCACCGGGATGCCGATGGCCATGGCCCGCAGCCGGTTGTCGCGGATCGCCTGCAGCGTGCCGCCGAAGGGCGAATTCACCAGGCGGCGCGCGAGCAGGAAGAAGACCAGCAGCACGGTGAGCGAGTACCAGGCGGCCGTGCGGCCGGCCAGGTCGAACTCGAACCGGCCCAGCAGCGGCCCCATCACCACGCCCTGCAGGCCGTCGGCGCCGCCGGTCAGCCAGTCGAGCTTGTTGGCCAGCTCCAGCAGGATCAGCGCGGCGCCCAGCGTCACCATCAGGCGCGTGAGGTCGCTGCCGCGCTGCACGGTGAAGCTGGCGATGGCGCCCAGCACGGTGGCCGCGGCGATGCCCACGGCCAGCCCGACCAGCGGGTCCGGCAGGAAGTGCTTGGCGAACAGCGCCGCGGCGTACGCCCCGAAGCCGAAGAAGGCCGCGTGCCCCAGCGACACGATGCCGGTGAAGCCCAGCACCAGGTCGAGCGACAGCGCGAACAGCGCCACGATGGCGATCTCGTTGACGATGGCCGCGTACTGCGCCAGCACCAGCGGCGACGCGAAGGCCACCGCCCACAGCAGCGGCTCCCACAGGCGCCAGCGGGTGGCGCGCAGCAGCGAAGATCGGGCGCGTTCACCGGTCGTCATGCCTTGCCTCCCTGCCGCACGAAGAGGCCCTGCGGCCGCCAGATCAGGATGGCGATCATCAGCAGGTACACGATGAAGGCGCCCATCTTGGGGATGTAGTACTTGCCCGCCACGTCGGCGATGCCCAGCAGCAGGGCCGCCAGCAGCGGGCCGGTGATGGACGAGGTGCCGCCCACCGCCACCACGATCAGGAAATAGATCATGAACTTGAGCGGGAAGCTCGGGTCCAGCCCCAGCACCTCGGCGCCCAGCGCGCCGCCCAGGCCGGCCAGGCCGCAGCCGAAGGCGAAGGTGGAGAGGAAGACGATGTTGACGTTGATGCCCAGGCCCGCGGCCACGCGCTGGTCGTCCACCGAGGCGCGCAGGCGGCTGCCGAAGCGCGTCTTCGACAGCACGTACTGCAGCACCAGCGTGAGCGCGGCGCACACCGCGATGATGAACAGGCGGTAGTGGCCCATGCCCAGCGTCCAGGCGCCGCTGCCGATCTCGGTGCGGCCCTTGAGCCACTCGGGCAGGTGGATGAACTGCTGGGTCGACCCCATGAAGTAGTCGACGCTCGCCACCGCCATGAAGGTCAGCCCGATGGAGAACAGCACCTGGTCCAGGTGCGGCTTGCGGTACAGCGGCCGGTACAGCGTGCGCTCCAGCACGCCGCCGATCAGCGCCGCGCCCAGGAAGGCCAGCGGCAGGCACAGCAGGAAGGGCACGCCGGCGCGCTGCATCAGCAGCACCGTGATGTAGCCACCCGCCATGGCGAAGGCGCCGTGGGCCAGGTTGATGAAGTTCATCAGGCCCATGGTCACGGCCAGGCCCAGGGCCAGGATGAAGAGCAGCATGCCGTAGGCGATGCCGTCGAAGAGGATGGTGAGCATTGGAGGGGCTAGGGGCTGGGGGCTAGGGGCTAGGGTTCCGGAGGCAACGGACGGCTGTTTCCCTAGCCCCTAGCCCCTAGTCCCTAGCCCCTGCAAAGCGCGCTTCAGCGCGCTTTGCCCGGATCCTTCACATCCTTGATCGCGTCGAACTCCACGTTCCACAGCTGGCCGTCCTTCTTCTCCACCTTGCGCAGGTAGATGGTCTGCACCACGTCGCGGGTCTGGGCGTCGATGAACACCGGGCCGCGCGGGCTTTCGAAGATCTGGCCCTTCATGCCGTCGACCAGCGCCTGGCCGCCGCCCTTGCCGCCGGTCTTCTTCAGCGCCTCGTAGATCACGCGCATGCCGTCATAGCCGCCCACGGCCATGAAGTTGGGGCGCAGGTTCTTGTTGGCCTTCTGGAAGGCCTCGACGAACTTCTTGTTGGCGGGCGAGGGATGGGCCGCCGAGTAGTGGTGCGAGGTGACCACGTTCAGGGCCACGTCGCCCATGTCGTTGAGCTGGTCGTCGTCCGTCACGTCGCCGGTGCCGATCAGCTTGATGCCGGCCTTGTCCATGCCGCGCTCGCCGAACTGCTTCATCACCGCGGCGCCCGCGCCCGAGGGCACGAAGACGAACAGCGCGTCGGGCTTGAGGTCGCGCACCTTCTGCAGGAAGGGCGCGAAGTCCGGGTTGCGCAGCGGCACGCGCAGCTTGTCGGCCACCTTGCCGCCGTTGAAGACGAAGCGATCGGTGAAGTACTTCTCGGCGTCGATGCCGGGGCCGTAGTCGCTCACCAGCGTCACCACGGTCTTGATGCCGTTCTTGGGCGCCCAGTCGGCCATGCCCACCGAAGCCTGCGGCAGCGTGAAGCTGGTGCGCACGATGAAGGGCGAGGCCTCGGTGATGCTGGAGGTGGCCGCGGCCATCACCACCAGCGGCGTCTTCGACTGCGTGGCGATCGGCGCGACGGCCATGGCCGACGGCGTGATGCCCATGCCGGCCAGCACGTCCACCTTCTCGTTGACCACCAGTTCCTGCGCCAGCCGGCGGGTCTGGTCGGGCAGGCTGGTGTCGTCCTTGACGATCAACTCGACCTTGCGGCCGGCCACGGTGTCGCCGTTCTGCGCCACCCACAGGCGGGCGGCGGCCTCGATCTGGCGGCCGGTGGTGGCCTGCTGGCCGGTCATCGGCAGGATCAGGCCGATCTTGAACGGCGCGCCCTGTGCCCAGGCCAGGGGGCCGGCGGACAGCAGGGCGGTGCAGGCGGCGGCCTGGATCAGGGTTCTCTTTTTCATGGACGGTCTCCGTGGTTGGACGAAAGGGATCGCGGCCCGCGCGGCCCCGCCGGCAGGCCGCGATTCTCGGTCGCGGCCCCCCCGGGGCCAAGTCGGGCGCCGGTCTATCAGCTATCCAGATTCAGCATAGCGACGCAGGCGGTATCGAAGGGCGCGCATCAGGCTCGCTCGCGGATGAGGCGAACGCCCGGCATGCGGTCGGCGTGCTGGTGGCTGCTGACGGCTTCGCGCAGGTTGCGGCGCGCCAGCCGCGAGTGCTCGCGCATGATGGCTTCGGCCCGGCTGCCCTCGCGCTGCTCGATGGCTTCGAGCACCTGGCGGTGCTGGTCCTGCGCCACCACCAGCATGTCGCGCGCGCGCGGCGTGTTGGCCTGCACCACGGCGAAGGCGGACGGCGAGGCGAACGGCAGGCTCACCACCCGCTCGAGTTCGCGCGCCAGCACCGGGCTGGCCGACATGCCGCTGAGCAGCACGTGGAAGCTCTCGTTGTGCTTGACGTAACGGCTGAAGGCTTCGTCGTCCAGGGCGGGCTGCGCCAGCAGCGCGTCGATGGCGTCCAGGCAGTCGCGCGCCTGCGCCAGCACCTCGGGCGACACGCCTCGCTCGGCGGCCAGCCGGGCCGCGAGGCCTTCCACCGTGCCGCGCAGCTCGATCGCATCGGCGGCGTCGCGCTCCGAGAAGGTCCGCACCGCATAGCCTCCGCCGGGGAGCGACTGCAGCAGCCCCTCCTGCTCCAGCCGCATCAGCGCGGCGCGGATCGGCGTGCGCGACACGCCCAGCTTCTCGACGATGGCCAGCTCGGCGATGCGGGCGCCACCGGCCAGTTCGCCGGCCAGGATCATCTCGCGCAGGCGCAGCTGCGCCTTGACCGCCTGGGAAGTGCCGGCGTCCGCTTCGAGGGGGGCAGAGGTCGCGCTCATGGCTCAGTTGTATACAAGCGGCAGTCTATCCGCAGGCGCGCCGACCCGGCAATCTCACGTTTTCACTGAGAACACGCCGCCAGCGATGGCCGGCCGTTTGCCTTTGTTGTATACATCGCTTATCCTCCAGCCCCTTTTTCGACCGCCCCCCGCCATGTTCCCGAAGAACGCCTGGTACGTCGCCTGCACCCCCGACGAGATCGATGCCAAGCCCCTGGGCCGCACCGTCTGCAACGAGAAGATCGTGTTCTACCGGCCGCAGGAGGGCCAGGTGGCGGCGGTCGAGGATTTCTGTCCGCACCGCGGCGCGCAGCTCTCGCTGGGACGCGTCTGCGAAGGCAACCTGGTCTGCGGCTACCACGGCCTGGTGATGGGCTGCGACGGCAAGACCGTCTCCATGCCCGGCCAGCGCGTGCAGGGCTTTCCGAAGATCCGCGCCTACCCGGTGGTCGAGCGCCACGGCTTCGTCTGGGTCTGGCCGGGCGACGCGGCGCAGGCCGATCCCGCCAAGATCCATCCGCTGGAATGGGCCGACAACCCGGACTGGGCCTACGGCGGCGGCCTGTACCACATCCAGTGCGACTACCGCCTGATGGTGGACAACCTGATGGACCTGACGCACGAGACCTACGTGCACGCCACCAGCATCGGCCAGAAGGAGATCGACGAATCCCCCGTCACCACCAAGACCGAGGGCGACCGCGTCGTCACCAGCCGCTTCATGGACAACGTGATGGCCCCGCCCTTCTGGCGCGCCAACCTGCGCGGCAACCACCTGGCCGACGACGTGCCGGTGGACCGCTGGCAGGTCTGCCATTTCGTGCCGCCCAGCCACGTGATGATCGAGGTGGGCGTGGCGCACGCCGGCAAGGGCGGCTACCACGCCGATCCCAAGGACAAGGTCTACAGCATCGTGGTGGACTTCCTCACGCCCGAGACCGACACCACCATGTGGTACTTCTGGGGCATGGCGCGCAACTTCAACCCCAAGGACCGCAACCTCACGGCGCAGATCCGGGAAGGCCAGGGCAAGGTGTTCGCCGAAGACACGGCGGTGCTGGAGGCCCAGCAGCGCAACCTGAGCGCGTACCCGGGGCGCAAGCTGCTGATGCTCAACATCGACGCGGGCGGCGTGCAGGCGCGCCGCATCATCGACCGGCTGGTCGCTCAGGAACAACCGGCGCAACTGGCGGCATGATTGGCGTATGAGCGATCTGACCGTCAAGGTGCTGAGCAAGCGCCAGGAAGCCCAGGACATCGCCAGCTTCGAGCTGGGCCGCGAGGACGGCGGGCCGCTGCCCGCCTTCAGCGCCGGTTCTCACGTGGACGTGCACGTGCCCGGCGGGCTGGTGCGCCAGTACTCGCTGTGCAACGACGCCGGCGAGACGCACCGCTACCGCATCGCGGTGCTGCGCGACGCCAAGACGCGCGGCGGCTCCGCCGGCATGCACGACACCGTGAAGGAAGGCGACCTGATCACCATCAGCGAGCCGCGCAACCATTTCGCGCTGGTGCATGCGCAGCGCACCGTGCTGCTGGCCGGCGGCATCGGCATCACGCCGCTGCTGTGCATGGCGCAGCGGCTGCATGCAATCGACTCGGACTTCGACCTGCACTACTGCACGCGCTCGGCCGAGCGCACCGCCTTCCGCGACGAGATCCTGGCCGCGCCGTTCGCCGGCCGGGTGAAGTTCCACTTCGACGACGGCGACAGCAAGCAGAAGCTCGACCTGCTCGACGCGCTGGGCAAGCAGGACCCGGGCACGCACCTGTACGTGTGCGGGCCCACCGGCTTCATCGAGCACGTGACCCAGACGGCCCAGGGCCTGGGCTGGACGGCCGGGCAGATCCACCTGGAGTACTTCGGCGCGGCGCCGCAGGACACCACGGGCGACCGCCCGTTCGAGGTGAAGCTGGCCAGCAGCGGCAAGCTGGTCCCGGTGGCCGCCGACCAGACCGTGGTGCAGGCGCTCGCCGCCCACGGCGTGGAGGTGCTCACCTCCTGCGAGCAGGGCGTGTGCGGCACCTGCATCACGCGCGTGCTGGACGGCGAATGCGACCACCGCGACCTGTACTTCACCGACGAGGAGAAGGCCCGGCACGACCAGTTCACGCCGTGCTGCTCGCGGGCGAAGAGCTCGGTGCTGGTGCTGGACCTGTGAGGCCAGCCCGGCACCCCGCCACCCCCGCCGTCATTCCCGCGGAGGCGGGAATCCAGTGCGTCCGCCTTCAGCGGACTGCCGGAAGCCCTGGATCCCCGCCTGCGCGGGGATGACGAATTCTTTCTTCCAAGGAGACCAACAACCATGATGCAACTCCCCGCCCGCTACGACCACGTCGGCAGCTTCCTGCGGCCCAAGTACCTGCTGGAAGCGCGCGAGAAGAAGGCCCGCGGCGAGATCACCCCCGGGCAGCTGCGCGAGGTCGAGGACAAGGCGATCGCCGAGATCGTGAAGTTCCAGCAGGACATCGGCCTCAAGAGCATCACCGACGGCGAGTTCCGCCGCACGTACTTCCACATCGACTTCCTCGAGCAGCTGGGCGGCGTGAAGACCGACATCCCGGTCACGATCAGGAAGCCCGACGGCACCGAGGAACTGGCCCCGCCGGTGATCCGCGTGATCGACAAGGTGCGCCATGCCAGGGACATCCAGAAGGCCGACTTCGAGTACCTGAAGTCGCAGGTGGGACCGGGCCACACGCCCAAGGTGACCATCCCCTCGCCCACCATGCTGCACTTCCGCGGCGGCCGCGCCGGCATCAGCAAGCAGGCCTACCCGGAGCTGGACCCGACCTTCTACGACGACGTGGCCCAGGCCTACGGCGACGAGCTGCGCTCGCTGCACGCCGCCGGCTGCCGCTACGTCCAGATGGACGACACCAACCTGGCCTACCTGTGCGACGAAAAGATGCGCGAGGCGGCCCGCCAGCGCGGCGACGACCCCAACGAGCTGCCGCACCGCTACGCGAAGTTCATCAACAAGGTGGTGGCCCAGCGGCCGCAGGGGATGCTGCTGGCCATGCACCTGTGCCGCGGCAACTTCAAGAGCACGCACGCGGCGGCCGGCAACTACGAGCCGGTGGCCGAGGCGCTGCTCAAGGAGATGGACATCGACGCGTACTTCATGGAGTACGACGACGAGCGCTCCGGCGACTTCCGCCCGCTGCGCTACCTGCCCAAGGGCAAGACCGTGGTGCTGGGCCTGGTGACCACCAAGTTCGGCCAGCTGGAGGACAAGGACGCCCTCAAGCGCCGCATCGACGAGGCCGCGAAATACGCGCCGATGGAGCAGCTGGCCCTGTCGCCGCAGTGCGGCTTCTCCAGCACCGTGCACGGCAACAACATCGCGGTGGAAGACCAGCGCAACAAGCTGCGCCTGGTGGTGGAGACGGCGCAGGAGATGTGGGGCGCCTGACGGCGCAAGCCGTCATGCGTGGGGCGACTGACGGCGCAAGCCGTCATGCGTGGGGCGACTGACGGCGCAAGCCGTCATGCGTGGGGCGGCTGACGGCGCAAGCTGTCATGCCCGCGGAGGCGGGCATCCAGTGCTTCCGCTCCCGGCTTTACCCGCCGAAACACCTGAGAGCACGCCGGCCACAAGCTGTTCACCTGCGGCTGCGCCAATCGAGGCTTCCTGATCCGGAGGCTTCGATGAAGAGAACCCTGTTGCTGCTGGCCGCCGTGTGCGGCGTCTTCGCCCTGGCGGGCTGCGTCGGCTTCGTGCCGGTGCCGGCCGGCCCCGAAGTGGTCTACCAGAACAGCCCGCCGCCGCGCGCGTACCGCGACCGGGACGGCGACGGCGTGCCCAACCGCTACGACCGGCGGCCGAACAACCCGTACCGGTATTGATCGAGGCTCCCTCCCCCTCCGGGAGAGGAAGAAGACGGGCCAGACCGTCATTCCCGCGAAGGCGGGAATCCAGTGCTTTCGGAAGTCCGCTGAAGGCGGACGCTCTGGATCCCCGCCTACGCGGGGATGACGGCGCGCGCTTGCTGCGGCGCGCGCTTGCTGCGGCGCGCGCTTACTGCGGCTCCAGCCCCACCTTCTTCACCAGCGCCGCGTACTTGGCCAGCTCACGCCGGAACGCGGCCTGGGCCTCCTCGGGGCTGCTGATGTTGATGGTGTTGCCCTGCTTGGCCATCGCCTCCTTCACGGCCGGATCGCTGAAGGCGGCCACGACGGCTTCGTGGTTCTTCTTCACCAGGGCCGGGCTCATGCCCTTGGGCCCGATCACGGCGAACCAGGCTTCGACCGCGAAGTTGGACAGGCCCTGTTCCGCGAAGGTCGGGATGTCGGGCGCGGCCGGGGTGCGCTGCGGCGTTAGCGTGCCGATCGCCTTGAGCGCCCCCTTCTGGATGTGCTGCTGCACGCTGGGCAGCGCGGCGACGGCGAAATCGATCTGGCCGCCCAGCAGGTCGGTCACCATGGGGCCCACGCCCTTGTACGGGATGTGCTTGGCCTTCAGGCCTGCCGCGTCCAGGTAGAGCTCGCCGGCCAGGTGCAGGATGGTGCCGTTGCCGCCGGACCCGAAGTTCAGCGAGCCGGGCTGGCCCTTGAGCACCGCCGCGAACTCGCGATGGTTGGCCGCGGACACCTTGGCCGGGTTGGCCACCAGCACCATGGGCGTGGCGCCCACCACCGCGATCGGCGTGAAGTCGTTCGGCATGTCGAACGGCAGCGACTTGAGCACGCTGGGGAAGATCACCACGTTGTTGGACACCACCGACAGCGTGCTGCCGTCCGGCTGCGAACGCGCCAGCGTCTGCAGGCCCACCACGCCGCCCGCGCCGGGCTGGTTCTCCACCACCACGTTGGCGTTGAGCGCCTTGGACAGCGCCGGCTGCGCGGCGCGGGTGATGGTGTCGACGCCGGAGCCGGTGGCATTGGGCAGGACGAACTTGACGGTGCCCGACTGCGCATGCACGGCCAGCGGCCACAGGCCGGCGGCCAGGGTGGCGGCGGTGGCGGCGAGCACCGTGCGGCGCGGAAGTCTCGGATTGAAGCTCATGTTCTCTGTCTCCTTGGTTGGTTGAATCTCTTTCGCCGGATTCTCAGGCCACGACGTGCCGCGAGCGCAGCGCGGCGATGTCCCCGTCAGCGTAACCCAGTCCCTGCAGCAGCTCGTCGGTGTGCTCGCCCATGCGGGGCGGATCCAGCCGCACGCCCAGGCGCTGCCCTTCCATCGTGATCGGGCACAGCGCGGCGCGGGCGGTGCTGCCGGCCAGCGGGCCGTCGGGCAGGCGCACGTCGGCCAGGCCGCCGGTGGCCAGGAGGTGCGGGTCGTCGAACAGTTCCTCGGGCTTGCGGATCGGCGCGAACGGCAGGCCATGCTTCTCGAAGATCGCCGCCAGCTCGGCGGCCGGGCGGCCGGCCAGCCGCTCGCGCAGCATCGGCAGGAGCCGCGGCCGCTGGCGCACGCGGTCGTTGTTGGTGGTGAAGGTGGGCTCGTCCAGCAGGTCCTCGAAGCCCAGCGCCGAGCAGAACACCTTCCACTGCGCGTCGCTGACCGCGGCCAGGAAGATCTGTTCGCCATCCTTGACGGTGAAGACGTCGTACACCGCCCAGGCCGAGATGCGTTCGGGCATGGGCGCGGCGGGCTGGCCGGTGATGGCGTACTGCAGCATGTGCTGGCCGACCAGGAACACGTTGTTCTCGAACAGCGCGCTCTGCACCTCCTGGCCGCGGCCGGTGATGCCGCGCTGCACCAGCGCGCCCAGCGCGCCGATGGCGCCGAACATGCCGCCCATGATGTCGTTGACGCTGGTGCCCGCGCGCAGCGGATCGCCCGGGCGCCCGGTCATGTAGGCCAGGCCGCCCATCATCTGCACCACCTCGTCCAGCGCCGTGCGGTGCTCGTACGGCCCGGGCAGGAAGCCCTTGTGGCTGACGTAGATGAGGCGCGGGTTGTCCTTCGACAGGCTGGCGTAGTCCAGCCCGTACTTGTCCATGGTGCGGGGCTTGAAGTTCTCCGCCACCACGTCGGCCGTGGCGCACAGGCGCCGTGCGATCTCGGCGCCGTCGGTGCTGCGCAGGTCGATCGCGATGCTCTTCTTGTTGCGGTTGAACATGGGGAAGAAGCCCGCGCCCGCGCCCAGCAGGTGGCGCGTGCGGTCGCCGTCGATCGGCTCGACCTTGATGACCTCGGCGCCCATGTCGGCCAGCACCATCCCGCAGGTGGGGCCCATGACCATGTGGGTGAACTCGACCACGCGAAGGCCGGCCAGGGGCTGCGGCGCCAGGGACGGCGCGCTCATGCGGCCACCTCCTCGCGCAGCGTCTTCGGAAGGCCCGCGCGCCAGATCGACCCGTGCAGCGGCTCGCCCTCCAGCCAGCGCGCCAGCTTGCCGCGCAGCGCCAGCAGCGCGTCGAAGTCCAGCCCCGTCTCGATGCCCATGCTGGCGAGCATATAGGCCAGGTCCTCGGTGGCGACGTTGCCGCTCGCGCCCGGCGCGTGCGGGCAGCCGCCGATGCCGCCCAGGCAGGCGTCGAAGCGCCGGATGCCCAGCCGCAGCGCGGCGTAGCAGTTGGCTAGGCCCAGGCCCCGCGTGTCGTGGAAGTGCGCGGTGGCCAGCCGGTCGCCGGCCACCCGCAGCACCTGCTCGAACAGGCGGCTCACCATCGCCGGGTCGGCATAGCCCACGGTGTCGGCCAGGCCCACGCGGTCGACGCCGGCGTCGAGCACCGCGGCCACCAGCCGCACCACCTCGGCCGGGCGGACCTCGCCCTGGATCGTGCAGCCGAAGGCGGTGCTGATGCCCACCTCCAGCAGGGTGCGCGACCCCGCGGCATCGCGCGCCGCGCGGATGCGGCCGATGTCCGCCACCACCTCGTCCGGCGTCTTGCGCAGGTTGGCCAGGCTGTGCTGGTGGCTGGCCGACAGCGGCAGCAGCATGGCGTGCGCCTCCTCGGCGATGGCGCGCTCGGCGCCCTTGAGGTTGGGCACCAGCACGGAGGCGACGACGCCGGGCAGGGTCTTGGCGAAGGCCAGGACTTCGGCGGTGTCGGCCAGCTGCGGCAACAGGCGGGCCGGCACGAAGGAGCCGATCTCCAGTTCGCGCTGGCCCGCGGCGTAGGCGTCGCGGATCCATTCGAGCTTGGCCGCGGTGGGCACCGTGCGGGCGACGATCTGCAGGCCGTCGCGCAGGCCCACTTCGCGGACCACGACCTGGTGCGGCAGGCCGTCGGGGGTGAGGGCTTGGTCATTCATGGGGGCAAGTCTAGAATTTCCGGATCGACACGGCATCTCAAAATGAGAAGCCTAACGTTCCATCCAGGAATACCTGAAAAGCCGCGTGCGCGACCTCGACCTGACCACCCTTCGCCTGTTCGTCTCCGTCTGCGAGACCGGGAACATCGCGCGTGCCGGCGAGCGGGCCAGCATCGTCGGCTCGGCCATCAGCAAGCGGCTGGCCCAGCTGGAGGACCAGCTGGGCACGCCGCTCCTGGTGCGCAAGCGCCACGGCGTGGTGCCCACCTCGGCCGGCCACACGCTGCTGGAGCACGCCCGCGCCATGCTGGACAGCGCCGCCCGCATCGAGCACGACATGCAGAACTACGCGGGCGGCGCGCGCGGCCAGGTGCGCATCCTTGCCTCCGTGTCGGCGATGACCGAATCGCTGGCCGACGACGTCGCGGCCTTCCTGCGGCAGCCGGCGCACCGCGACATCCAGGTGGACATCGAGGAGCGCGTCAGCCCCGAGATCGTGCGCGGCGTGCGCGAGGGCCTCGCCTCGCTGGGCGTGTGCTGGGACGCGGCCGAGCTGGGCGCGCTGCAGTCGCAGCCGTACCGCAACGACCACCTGTGCATCGTGGTGCCGCCCGGGCATCCGCTGGAAGGGCGCAAGTCGCTGCGCTTCGAGCAGACGCTGGACTACGAGCACGTCAGCCTGCCCGTCAACAGCGCGGTGCAGGTCATGCTGCAGCGGCAGGCCGCACGGCTGGGCCGGCCGTTGCGGCATCGCGTGGTCGTCTCCAATTTCGAGGCGGCGCTGCGCGTGGTGCGGGCGGGGCTGGCCATCAGCCTGGTGCCGCGCGAAGTCACCGAACTGCAGACCGCGGCCTACGGGCTGCGCACCATTCCGCTGGCCGAGCCCTGGGCCCAGAGGCGGTTCATCATCTGTTTCCGCGACGCGGGATCGCTCTCGCCGGCAGCCCAGCTGCTGGTGGAGCACCTCGCGACGCCACAACCCTCTTCGCCATGAACACCGATTCGCTCGACCTGGGGCGGCAGCCCCGCGTGCTGTTCCTCTCGCAGGACCCCGCCCTCGTCTCGCGCCAGCTGGCCGGCGGGCGCCTCGGGCTCGCGCAGGCCGGCGCCCTGCGCCATGACGTCTCCACCGACGAGATCACGCCGGTGGCCCTGCTCTCCTACTACGACGACCGGCTCGCCCGCTTCCCGTACGTGGGGCTCCAGTGCGGCGACCAGCTGCCGATCGCGCCCGGTGCCGTGCACGCCGGCGGCTTCCAGGTGACGGTGGCCGGGCGGCGCTACGGCAAGGGCTCCTCGCGCGAGCACAGCCCGGCGGCCGAGCGGCTGGCCGGCATCCGCCTGGTGATCGCCGAAAGCTTCGAGCGGATCTACCGGCAGAACGCGGACAACATCGGCCTCTTCACCTCCACCGACTTCGGCCTGCTGGAGCGCATCGAGCGGGGCGAGCCGATCCCGCTGGACGACCTGCTGCGCGGCCGCGAGCCGCTGGCCGCCGCCATCCTGCGCAGCGGCGGGCTGCTGCGGTTCGGGCAACGGCACCTGCAGGGCGCGCGCGCCGCCGGCGCCGGGCCCGGCCGGCCGATGACGCTGTACGAGAAGATCGTGCACCGCCACCTGCTGGCCACGCCGGTCACGCCGGCCGACCCGGAGCCGGGCGACGGCTGCTTCCTGCGCGCGGACTGGCGCTTCATCCACGAGTACTACACGGGCATGGCGGCGCACCTGCTGCAGACGGTTTTCGGCCCGCAGTTCGCGCTGCACGACCCCGACTCGGTGGTGGTGTTCGAGGACCACACCTCGTACGTCGAGGAAAGTCCGGCGCACCTGAAGGCCGGGCTGGTGCCCAACATGCGGGCGATGCAGCAGGCCCAGCGCGACTTCGTCCAGCGGCACGGCCTGCGCTGCCACCGCACGCTGACCGACGAGGAGGCGGCCGCGGACGACGGCAGCAACGTCGCCGGCATCTCCCACGCGATGATGGCCGAGCGCTACGCCCTGCCCGGCCAGCTGGTGGCGGGCACCGACTCGCACACGCCGCACAGCGGCGCGCTCGGCTGCGTGGCCTTCGGCGTGGGCACCACCGACATGGCCAACGCCTTCGCCACCGGCGCGGTGCGCATGACGCTGGGCCCGGTGCTGCGGGTCCAGCTCGATGGCCGGCTGCCGGCGGGCGTGACGGCCAAGGACCTGGTGCTGCACCTGCTGGCGCTGCCGGAGATCCGCTCCGGTGGCGGGGTCGGCAAGGTGTTCGAGTTCGGCGGCAACGCGGTGTGCGCGATGGCGACGGACGAGCGCGCCACCCTCACCAACATGACGGCGGAGCTGGGCGGGCTGACGGGCATCGTCGAGCCCGACGAGGAGACGGTGCGCTTCATCAAGGAGCGGCGCGGGGTCGACTTCGCGCTGGAGGCGTGGATGTGCAGCGATCCCGGCGCGTCGTATGCGGGCCGCGTGGAAGTCGACTGCAGCGGCCTGTCGCCCATGGTGGCCGCGCCCGGCGATCCGGGCAACGCACTCGCGCTCGACCGGCTGCCGCAAGCCGTGCGGGTCGACATCGCCTACGGCGGCTCCTGCACGGCCGGCAAGCGCGAGGACTTCGACCACTACCACGAGGTGCTGGCCTGGGGCCTGCAGCACGGGCTGAAGGTGCCGGCCGGCGTGCAGCTCTTCCTGCAGTACGGCACGACGGCGGTACGCGACTACTGCATCGAGCGCGGCTACGACCAGGTGTTCAACGCGTCCGGCGCGCGCATCCTGCAGCCCTCCTGCGGCGCCTGCGCGAACTGCGGGCCCGGGTCGTCGGTGGAGTCCGGCCAGGTGACGGTGAGCGCGGTCAACCGCAATTTCCCAGGCCGTTCAGGCCCCGGTCAGGTCTGGCTGGCGAGTCCGCCGACCGTGATGGCCAGCGCGCTGGCGGGCGAGCTGTGTTCTTTCGAGGGACTGAAGAACAGGCGCGCTTCCTGAGCTTGAAGCCGGGGGGCTCAGCGCCTACCTTGCACGCCCCAACTCCAGGAGTGCCGTCATGTCCACCTACATCGCATTGGCCAAGTTCACCGACCAGGGCCTCAAGGGCGTGAAGGACACCGTCAAGCGGGCCGAGGCGGCCAGGGAGATGGCCTCCAAGTACGGCGTCCAGATGAAGGACATCTACTGGACCCTGGGCGAATACGACATCGTCATCCTGCTGGATGCCCAGGACGATGCATCGCTGACGGCCTTCAACCTGGCGCTGTCCTCGATGGGCAACGTGAAGTTCCAGACGCTGAAAGCGTTCAACCGGGACGAGACGACGGCGCTGCTCGGCAAGATCAAGTAAGGGATGCATTAGTCCTGGATCCCGCCTGCGCGGGGATCAGGACTGCGGTTTTCAGCCGTGCATCGGCGCGGGCGTCACTTCCCAGTGCTGCAGCACGCGCTCGTGGTTGTCCACGCTCTCCAGCCTCACGCGGAAGCCCCACAGGCGCGCCACGTGCTTGACCACTTCCTCGGCCGTGTTGTCCAGCGGCCGGTCGTTGTGGCGGGTGTGGCGCAGGGTCAGTGAGCGGTCGCCGCGCAGGTTGACGTTCCAGACCTGGATGTTGGGCTCGCGCCAGTTCAGGTCGTACTGCTTGGACAGCGCCTCGCGCACGCGGCGGTAGCCCAGTTCGTCGTGGATGGCGGACACCTCCAGCTCGCGCTGGGAGGCGTCGTCGACGATGGAGAACAGGCGGAACTCGCGCATCAGGCGCGGCGACAGGTACTGGCCGACGAAGCTCTCGTCCTTGAAGTGCCGCATCGCGTAGTCGATGGTCTTGAGCCAGTCGCCGTTGCCCGCGATGTCGGGGAACCACTCCTTGTCCTCCGGCGTCGCCTCCATGCAGATGCGCTTCAAGTCCGTGAACATGGCGAAGCCGAGCGCGTAGGGGTTGATGCCCGAATAGCGCGGGTCGGTCACCGGCGGCTGGAACACCACGTTGGTGTGCGACGAGAGGCACTCGATCATGAAACCGTCGGCCAGCTGGCCCCGGTCGTACATGGTGTTGAGCAGCGTGTAGTGCCAGAACGTGGCCCAGCCCTCGTTCATCACCTGGGTCTGACGCTGCGGATAGAAGTACTGCGCGATCTTGCGCACGATGCGCACCACCTCGCGCTGCCAGGGCTCCAGCAGAGGCGCGTTCTTCTCGATGAAGTACAGGATGTTCTCCTGCGGCTCCTCGGGAAAGCGCCGGTGCTCCTTCTTCTGCTGCTTGCCGGGCACTCGCGGCAGCGTGCGCCACATGTCGTTGACCTGCTGCTGCAGGTAGGCCTCACGCTCCTTGCGGCGCTGCTCCTCCTCGACCATGCTGATCTTCTGCGGCCGGCGGTAGCGGTCGACGCCGTAATTCATCAGCGCATGGCAGGCGTCCAGCACCTCCTCCACCGCCTCCAGGCCGTGCCGCTCCTCGCACTCGGCGATGTAGCTCTTGGCGTAGACCAGGTAGTCGACGATGGACGAGGCATCCGTCCACATGCGGAAGAGGTAATTGCCCTTGAAGAACGAGTTGTGGCCGAAGCAGGCGTGCGCCATCACCAGCGCCTGCATCGGGAGGGTGTTCTCCTCCATGAGGTAGGCGATGCAGGGGTCGGAGTTGATGACGATCTCGTAGGCCAGGCCCATGTGGCCGCGGCGGTAGTTCTTCTCGCTGGAGATGAACTGCTTGCCGAAGGACCAGTGCCGGTAGTTGACCGGCATGCCGACCGAGGCGTACGCGTCGAGCATCTGCTCGGCCGAGATCAGCTCCAGCTGCACCGGGTAGGTGTCCAGCTTGAAGCCTTCGGCGGTGCGGCGGATCGCGTCGAAGTACTCCTCGATCAGCTCGAAGGTCCAGTCCGACGCGTTGGGCAGCCGGTTGGCGCCGCGCGTGGGGGTTTCGCCGATGACTGCGCTCATGTCGTGGTCCCCACCGGGTTCTTCTTGAAGAGGTCGCGGAACACCGGGAAGATCTGCGCCGGCGTCACGATCTTCTGCATCGCGAAGTTGACGTTGGAGTCACGCACCCGCGTGTACTCCTCCCACAGGTTCTGGTCCTCGTCGGCCACCTGCACGTAGGCGAAGTAGCGGCACAGCGGCAGCAGCTTGCCGTCCAGCAGCTCGCGGCACTTGGACGAGTCCTGCTGCCAGTTGTCGCCGTCCGACGCCTGGGCGCCGTAGATGTTCCACTCGCTGCCCATGTAGCGCTCGCGGATGATCTCGTGCATGAGCGTCAGGGCGCTGGACACCACGGTGCCGCCGGACTCGGTGGCGTGGAAGAACTCGTCCTCCGGCACCTCGGCGGCCTGGGTGTGGTGGCGGATGAAGATCACGTCGGTCTGCTTGTAGTGCCGCGTGAGGAACAGGTACAGCAGGATGAAGAAGCGCTTGGCCAGGTCCTTGCGCGCCTCGTCCATGGAGCCGGACACATCCATCAGGCAGAACATCACGGCCTTGCTGGTGGGCAGCGGCTCGCGCACCCGGTTGCGGTAGCGCAGGTCGAAAGGGTCGAGGAAGGGCACGCGCTTGAGGCGCTGGCGCAGCGCCTCGATCTCGGCCTTGAGCGAGGCGATCTCCGCCTTGGGCGTGTCCTGGCGGGCTTCGATGACCTTGAGGTGCTCCTCGGCCAGGCGCAGCTGGCGCCGGGCGTCGCCGCCCATGGCGATGCGGCGGGCCAGGCCCACGCGCATGGAGCGAACCACGTGCAGGCTGGTGGGATTGCCCTCCGAGATGAACCCGGCGCGGCGCGACTTCCACTCCGGCGCGTCGGCCAGCAGCTGCGTGCGGATCAGCCGCGGCAGCGCCAGGTCGTCGAAGAAGTAGTTCATGAACTCCTCCCGCGTGATGCGGAAGGTGAAGTCGTCCTCGCTGGTGCCGTCCTGCGAGGCGCCGCTGCCGCCGCCACCGCCCGCGCCACCGCGCGGCCGCTGGATGCGGTCGCCGCGCACGTACTCCTGGTTGCCCGGGTGCACCATCTCGCGGCTGCCGCCGGGGCCGTGGTTGAAGACCGGCTCGGAGACGTCGCGCTTGGGCAGGCTGATATCGGCGCCGTCCTCGATGTTGTGGATGCTGCGGTCGCCCACCGCCTTGCGCACCGCGTCGCGGATCTGCTCGCGGTAGCGCCGCAGGAACCTCTCCCGGTTGCCGATGGACTTGTTCTTGCCCGACAGCCGCCGGTCGATGACTTGGTGGAGCGCCGAGCGCTCCGTTCGGGTGTTGGAGGCCACGGGCTTTACGGCTTTCCTGGTCTACACCATGGTGGTCACGAACTCTTGCGAACGCGCAGGTACCACTCGCACAGCAGCCGCACCTGCCGGTGCGTATAGCCCTTCTCGACCATGCGGTTGACGAAGTCCTCGTGCTTCTTCTGCTCGTCGGCGCTGGCCTTGGCATTGAAGCTGATCACCGGCAGCAGGTCCTCGGTGTTGGAGAACATCTTCTTCTCGATGACCGTGCGCAGCTTCTCGTAGCTGGTCCACACCGGGTTCTTGCCGGCGTTGTTGGCGCGGGCGCGAAGCACGAAGTTGACGATCTCGTTGCGGAAGTCCTTGGGATTGGACAGGCCCGCGGGCTTCTCGATCTTCTCCAGTTCCGCGTTGAGCGCGGCGCGGTCGAAGATCTCGCCGGTGTCGGTGTCGCGGAACTCCTGGTCCTGGATCCAGAAGTCGGCATACGTCACGTAGCGGTCGAAGATGTTCTGGCCGTACTCGGAATACGACTCCAGGTAGGCCGTCTGGATCTCCTTGCCGATGAACTCCGCGTAGCGGGCCGACAGGTGCTCCTTGATGTACGAAAGGTACTTCTGCTCCACCTCCGGCGGGAACTGCTCGCGCTCGATCTGCTGCTCCAGCACGTACATCAGGTGCACAGGGTTGGCGGCGATCTCGGTGGAGTCGAAGTTGAAGACCTTGGACAGGATCTTGAACGCAAAGCGCGTGGAGATGCCCGTCATGCCCTCGTCGACTCCGGCGTAGTCGCGGTACTCCTGGTAGCTCTTGGCCTTGGGATCGGTGTCCTTCAGGTTCTCGCCGTCGTAGATCAGCATCTTGGAGAAGATGCTGCTGTTCTCCGGCTCCTTCAGGCGCGTGAGCACCGAGAACTGCGCCATCATCTTGAGCGTTCCGGGGGCGCACACCGCGTCCTTGAGCGAGGAGTTGCGGATCAGCTTGTCGTAGATCTTCACTTCCTCGGTTACGCGAAGGCAGTACGGCACCTTGACGATGTAGATGCGGTCGAGGAAGGCCTCGTTGTTCTTGTTGTTCTTGAACGCCTTCCACTCGCTCTCGTTGGAGTGGGCCATGACGATGCCGTCGAACGGGATCGCGCCGAAGCCTTCCGTGCCCTTGAAGTTGCCTTCCTGCGTGGCGGTCAGCAGCGGGTGCAGCACCTTGATCGGCGCCTTGAACATCTCCACGAATTCCAGCAGGCCCTGGTTGGCCAGGCACAGGCCGCCGGAGTAGCTGTAGGCGTCCGGGTCGTCCTGGGCATACGTTTCCAGCTTGCGGATGTCGATCTTGCCGACCAGGGAGCTGATGTCCTGGTTGTTCTCGTCGCCCGGCTCGGTCTTGGCGATGCCGATCTGCTTGAGGATGGAGGGGAAGCGCTTGACGACGCGGAACTTGCGGATGTCCCCGCCGTATTCCTCCAGCCGCTTGACGGCCCAGGGCGACATGACGCGCTGCGTGTAGCGGCGCGGGATGTTGAACTGCTGCTCGAGGATGGGGGCGTCCTCGTCGTTGTTGAACAGGCCCAGCGGCGACTCGTTCACCGGCGAGCCCTTGATCGAAAAGAACGGCACCTGCTCCATCAGCTGCTTGAGGCGCTCGGCGATGGAGGACTTGCCGCCGCCCACCGGGCCCAGCAGGTAGAGGATCTGCTTTTTCTCTTCCAGCCCCTGCGCGGCGTGGCGGAAGTGCGAGACCACCTGCTCGATGGGCTCCTCCAGGCCGTAGAAGTCCTTGAAGGCCGGGTAGATGCGCACCATCTTGTTGCCGAAGATGCGCGACAGGCGCGGATCGTGGCGGGTGTCGATCATCTCCGGCTCGCCGATCGCGGCCAGCATGCGCTCGGCGGCGGTGGCATAGACCAGGGGGTCCTTCTTGCACGCCTCGAGGTACTCCTCGAGGGTCATTTCTTCCTCGCGCGTCTGCTCGTAGCGTGCCAGGAAATTGCGAACCACATCCATTGGGAACTCCTTCGGTTTCGCTCGGCTCCAGCCTCTGTTCGTCCGCTGATGTCCGCTTCCACTTTAGCGCCTAACCCTTGATGAGGCACCGTGGAGCTGTAGGCAAACAACGAACTTCACTGTAGGTGAACCGTAGAGAAAAATCGAGTGGAAAAAGTTTCTAGGGGAATGCTCTGTGCACCGTGTCGTGCATGCGAGCAACAGCGCTTGCTTCATTGGTAAAGCCGCTTGCGCGCACGAGGTTTTTGCGGCACCTTGAAGACCGCGTGTCGCCTCGTTTTCAGCGCGGCGGCACGCGCTGCCCGGGCAGCGTGAAGCGCAAGCACGCACCCTGCCCCGGCTGCGCTTCGGCCCAGATGCGGCCACCGTGCCGGTCCACGATCCGGTGCACGATTGCAAGTCCTATGCCCGTGCCCTCGAACTCGCTCACGGGGTGCAGGCGCTGGAACGCCTCGAACAGTTTTCCGGCGTAGGCCATGTCGAAGCCGGCACCGTTGTCGCGAACGAAAAAGACCGTTTCCCCGTCCACCCGCTCCGTTCCGATCTCGATGCGCGCCGCGCTGGTGCGCGCCGTGAACTTCCAGGCATTGGCCACCAGGTTGCCCACCACCTGCGACAGCAGCCTCGGGTCGCCCTCGGCCGGCAGGGTTGGCGGCATCACCACGTCGAAGCGGCGCCCGGGCTCCTGGTTGCGGCAGAAGTCGAGCGAGGCCCGCGCCAGCACCGCCAGGTCCACCGGCTCGCGGTGCAGGGCGGTGCGCGAGAGCCGCGCCAGGGCCAGCAGGCCCTCGGTGAGCTCGCCCATGTGCCGCACCGCGTTGCGGATGCGCTTGACGAAATGCAGGTTGCGGCCCTCGATGGCCTGGCCCGCGTTCTGCTCCAGCACCTGGCTGAAGCCGTCGATCGAGCTGAGCGGCGCCCGCAGGTCGTGCGCGATGGAGTACGAGAACGATTCCAGGTCGCGGTTGGCGGCCTGCAACGCCTCGGTGCGCTGGCGCACGCGCTCCTCCAGCTGCGCGTTCAGCCGCAGGATCTCGTTCTGCGAGCGCACCCGCTCGGTCATGTCGCGGGCATAGACGGCCAGCCCCTGGCGCGAGGGATAGGCCTTGACGTGCACCCACAGGTCCAGCGGCGGGTAGTACTCCTCGAACTGCACCGGGGCCTGGTTCTGCATCGCCCGCAGGTAGTGGCCGTGGGCCGGGGTGCCCACCAGGTCGGGGAAGGCCTCCCAGACGTTGCGCCCGAGCAGCTGCGCGCGCGGCTGGCGCAGGATGCGCTCGGCCTGCGGGTTGAGGTAGGTGAAGCACCACTGGCTGTCCAGCGTGAAGAACGCATCCGTGATGCTCTCCAGCGTCGTGGACAGCTGCCCGGCCAGCAGGCGCACCTGCTCGGCGGCCTGGCGGCTGGCCGACACGTCCTGGATCGCGCCCTGGATGCGGCGCACGCGGCCGTGAGCATCCCACTGCGCCTCGCCCAGCAGGCGCACCGCCACGGGGCGGCCCTGGGCCGTGCGCAGCTCGGCCTCGATGTCGAAGGGCGCGCCTTCGTGCAGGCAGTGGGCGAACGCGTGACGCACCCGGTCACGCTCGTGGGGCAGGTAGAAGGCGACCGCCTGCTCCAGCGTGGGCGCGAAGCCGGGTTCGACCTGGTGGAGGGCACAGACCTCGTCGGACCAGGTCAGCGTCGGCACCCTCGCGTCCAGCGTCCACGCGCCCAGCCGGCCCAGCCGCGCCGCCATCCGCAGCATGGTGTGGGCCGACTGGATGCGCTGGTCGGCCAGCACGGCCGGCGTGATGTCGCGGGCCGTGCCGCGGTAGCCGCGCAAGCCGCCGCCTTCGTCGAACACCGGCTCACCGCTGACCGCGACGTAGCTCAGGGCGCCGCTGGCCAGCCGGCGCACGTAGGTGAAGTTGGAGAACGGCAGGCGCTGGTCGAGCGCCCGGCGGTGCTCCTCCCAGTTGGTGGACAGCGGCGTGACGTCCGGCAGCTCCCAGCGGCGCAGGCCCACGACGTCGTGGCCCTCGAAATGGATCACCCGCTCCTCCGCCGCGATGGCCGTGAAGCGCAGGTCGGCGTCCTGTTCCCAGAACCAGTCCAGCGACAGCCGGCTCACGCTTCGGAAGCGCTCCTCGCTTTCGCGCAGCGCCTGCTCGGCCCGCTTGCGCTCCTGGATGGCTTCGGCCAGCTCCTGGTGGAGGCTGGAGGAGAGATCGCCCGGTTCCCCCGGCGGGTCGCCGGGGACGAGGTACAGCGGGGGAACGGGACCGGGCATCGTGTTCGGCCGGGAACGGCGCACCCGTGCCCGGCGGCTGCATCCTACCCGCGGCGGGTCCGCCGCCCGGACGGGCCGACTGGCGTCCTCAGCCCAGGCCGAGCAGCCTCACTGCGTTGCCCTTGAGGATCCCCGGCATCACCTCGGGCTTGAAGCCCGCATCCTCGAAGTCCTTCATCCAGCGGTCGGGCGTGATCAGCGGGTAGTCGCTGCCGAACAGGATGCGGTCCTTCAGCAGCGTGTTGGCGTACTGCACCAGCTGCTTGGGGAAGTACTTGGGGCTCCAGCCCGAGAGGTCGATCCACACGTTCGGCTTGTGCGTCGCCACCGACAGCGCCTCGTCCTGCCAGGGGAAGCTGGGATGCGCCATGACGATCTGCATGTCGGGGAAGTCGATCGCCACGTCGTCCAGGTGCATCGGGTTGCTGTACTCCAGCCGCAGGCCGCCGCCGCAGCGCATGCCCGAGCCGATGCCGCTGTGGCCGGTGTGGAAGATCGTCGGCATCTTGT
The DNA here is from genome assembly GCF_001424545.1 of Ramlibacter sp. Leaf400. Taxonomy (GTDB): domain Bacteria; phylum Pseudomonadota; class Gammaproteobacteria; order Burkholderiales; family Burkholderiaceae_C; genus Ramlibacter. The sequence continues at coordinate 44,245 of NZ_LMQL01000014.1, forward strand.
GCGCGTTGATCACCTCGTAGATCGGCCAGGCCATGCGGTCGTACGGGTGGTAGCCCTGCACCGTCGGGTGGAACTTGAAGCCCTTGACGCCTTCTTCCCTGATCAGGCGCTCGGCTTCGCGCGCTCCCATCTTGCCCTTGTGCGGATCGATGCTGGCGAAGCACACCATCATGTCGCTGTTCTCGCGTGCGGCCTGCGCGATCTCCTCGTTCGGGATGCGGCGGCGACCCAGCTTGGACTCGCTGTCCACGGTGAACATCACCAGTCCGATCTTGCGTTCGCGGTAGTAGGCGATGGTCTCGGGGATGGTGGGGCGGCGGTTGCTGCGGAAGTACTTGTCGGCCGCGCGGTCGTACTCCTCGCCGTAGTTGTCGAAGGGGTTCCAGCAGCTGACCTCGGCGTGCGTGTGCACGTCGATGGCGATGAGGTTGGCGTGGTCCATGTCGGTCTCCGAATCAGGGTTTACCCCGTCGTGAAGGGCTTGTTTTGATTATGGCTCATAACCAATAATCAGCCCACTCCGGAACGCATCATGACCTCCCCCGACCTCCAGATCGAGCACCGCGGCGCAGTCGCCGTGGTGCGCCTCAACCGTGGCGCCAAGCGCAACGCCCTCAACGACGGCCTCATCCTGGCCATCCGCAATGCCTTCGAGTCGCTGCCCGAAGGCATCCGCGCCGCCGTGCTCGACGGCACCGGCGACCACTTCTGTGCCGGGCTCGACTTGTCCGAGCTCAAGGAGCGCGACGCCGGCGCCGGCATGCACCACTCGCGCATGTGGCACGCCGCGCTGGAGCAAGTCCAGTTCGGCCCCGTGCCCGTCGTGGCCGCGCTGCACGGCGCGGTGGTCGGCGGCGGGCTCGAGCTGGCGGCGGCCTGCCACGTGCGCGTGGCCGACGACACCACCTTCTACGCCCTGCCCGAGGGCTCGCGCGGCATCTTCGTCGGCGGCGGCGGCTCGGTGCGCATCCCGCGGCTGATCGGCGCGGCGCGCATGGCCGACATGATGTTCACCGGCCGCGTCTACAACGCGCAGGACGGCGAGCGCGCCGGTTTCGCCCAGTACCTGGTGCCGCAGGGCCAGGCCTTCACCAAGGCGCTCGAGCTGGCCGAGCGCATCGCCCAGAACGCGCCGCTGACCAACTACGCGCTGATGCACGCGCTGCCGCGCATCGCCGAGCAGCCGGCCGACCAGGGCTACCTGACCGAGGCGCTGATGTCCGCCATCGCGCAGAGCGCGCCCGAGGCCAAGGAGCGCGTGCGCGCCTTCCTCGAAGGCCGCGCCAGCAAGGTGAGCAAGGGCTGAGCGGGCGCATGGACATGGCCGCCCTGCCCCGCTACCGCCCCCTGGCTTTCGGCGTCACGCGCGCCCGGCTGCGCCGCACCGGCGACGGCGTGCAGTACGTGCGCGCCGAGCTCGACCTGCAGCCCTGCGCCGCGCGCATGACCGACAAGCTCGTGCACTGGGCCACCACCGATCCCGGCCGCCTGTTCATGGCCCGGCGAGAACGCCGCGCCGACGGCAGCACCGGCGACTGGCAGCGGATCACCTACGGCCAGGCGCTGGACGCCGCACGCAGCATCGGCCAGGCCCTGCTCGACCGCGGCCTCTCGCCCGAGCGGCCCGTGGCCATCCTCAGCGAGAACAGCCTCGCGCACGCGCTGCTGGCGCTGGGCTGCCTCTACGCGGGCGTGCCCTTCTGCCCGGTCTCGCCGGCCTACTCCACCGTGAGCCAGGACTACGACAAGCTGCGCCACGTTCTGGACACGCTCACGCCCGGGCTGGTGTTCGCCACCGAAGGCTCGCGCTACGCGAAGGCGATCGCGGCCACGGTCAGGCCAGGCACCGAGCTCGTGCTCGCGCAGGGCGACGTGCCCGGCCGCACGGTCACGCGCTGGTCGCAGCTGCTGGACACGCAGCCGACGCCGGCCGTGGACGCGGCCATGCAGGCCACCACGCCGCAGACCATCACCAAGTTCCTGTTCACCTCGGGCTCGACCAAGCTGCCCAAGGCGGTGATCAACACCCACGCGATGTGGTGCGCCAACCAGCAGCAGATGCGCCAGTCCATGCCGGTGCTGGCCGAGGAGCCGCCGGTGCTGGTCGACTGGCTGCCCTGGAACCACACCTTCGGCGGCAACCACAACGTCGGCCTGGTGCTCTACAACGGCGGCTCGCTCTACATCGACGACGGCAAGCCCACGCCCGCGCTGATGGGCGAGACGCTGCGCAACCTGCGCGAGGTGGCGCCCACCCTCTACTTCAACGTGCCCACCGGCTTCGAGGCGCTGGCGCACGCGATGAAGGCCGATCCGGTCCTGCGCCGCAACCTGCTGTCGCGCGTGCGCATGTTCTTCTTCTCCGGCGCGGCGCTGGCCCAGCCCGTCTGGGACCTGCTGCACGAGGTGCAGGAGTCCGAGGTCGGCGAACGCATCGTGATGGGCACCGGCCTGGGCATGACCGAGTCGTCGCCCTTCGCCGTCTTCATCACCAACCCGCAGGTCAAGTCCGGCCACCTAGGCCTGCCCTGCGCGGGCATGGAGCTCAAGCTGGTGCCCAGCGAGGGCAAGGTCGAGGTCCGCTACAAGGGCCCCAACGTCACGCCGGGCTACTGGCGCTCGCCCGAGGCCACGGCCGAGGCCTTCGACGAGGAGGGGTTCTTCCGCACCGGCGACGCCGTGCAGTGGATCGACGAGGCCGACCCCCACCTGGGCCTGCGCTTCGACGGCCGCATCGCCGAGGACTTCAAGCTGGCCACCGGCACCTTCGTCAGCGTCGGCCCGCTGCGCGCGAAGATCATCGCGGCCGGCGCGCCCTACGTGCAGGACGCGGTGATCACCGGCCTGAACCGCCAGGAGGTGGGCGCGCTGGTGATCCCCACCGCCGCCGTGCGCAAGCTGGCCGGCCTGCCGGACGGAGCGCCGATGAAGACCGTACTGGAGAGCCCTGCGGTGCAGGCCCACTTCCAGAAGGTGATCGACGAGCTGGCCGCGCAAGCCACCGGCAGCGCCAACCGCGTCGCCCGCCTGCACCTGATGCACGAGCCGCCTTCCATCGACAAGGGCGAGGTCACCGACAAGGGCTCGATCAACCAGCGCGCCGTGCTCAAGCACCGCGACGCCCTGGTGCAGGCCTTCCACGACGACGGCCTGCCCTTCACCCTCAAGCCGCAAGGAGCGAAGCGATGAACATCCAGGGCCATGCCGCCGTCGTCACCGGCGGCGCCTCCGGCCTCGGCGAGGCCACCGCGCGCGAGCTCGCGCGCCTGGGCGCCAGGGTCGCCGTGCTGGACGTCAACCTCGACCTGGCCCGCAAGGTCGCCGCCGACATCGGCGGCGTCGCCTGCCAGTGCGACATCACCGACACCGACAGCGTGCAGGACGCGCTGGCCCAAGCCGCGCAGGCCCACGGGCCGGCGCGCATCTGCATGAACATCGCCGGCATCGGCACCGCCAAGCGCGTGGTGCAGAAGGACGGCAACGCGGCCCCGCTGGAAGACTTCGCGCGGGTGATCAGCGTGAACCTGGTCGGCACCTACAACGTCAGCCGCCTGTTCGCCGCCGCGTGCGCGAAGCTTGCGCCGCTGGACGACGGCGAGCGCGGCGTGATGCTGTTCACCGCTTCGGTGGCGGCCTTCGACGGCCAGGTGGGGCAGCAGGCCTACAGCGCTTCGAAAGCGGGCCTGGCCGGCATGACGCTGCCGATGGCGCGCGACCTGGCCCAGCACGGCATCCGCGTGTGCACCATCGCGCCGGGCCTGTTCTCCACGCCGCTGATGCGCCAGCTGCCCGAGCCGGTGCAGCAGTCGCTGGCCGCCTCCATCCCCTTCCCCTCCAGGCTGGGCAAACCCGAAGAGTTCGCGCAGCTGGCCTGCCATATCGTCACCAACTCGCACCTCAACGGCGAGGTGATCCGCCTCGACGGCGCCTTGCGCATGGCGCCGCGCTGAGCGGCCGGGCCTTCTTTTTTTTTCACCAGGAGACAAACCAAGATGAAATTCGCACGCACGCTGGTCACCGCTGCCGTGACCCTGCTGGCCGCCGGCGCGGCGGTGGCCGACATCAACATCGGCGTGAGCCTGTCGCTCACCGGTCCCGGCTCCGGCCTGGGCATCCCGATGCAGAACCAGTTCAAGCTGTTCCCCAAGGAGATCGGGGGCGAGAAGGTCAACCTGATCATCCTGGACGACGCCTCCGATCCCGGCAAAGGCGTGAGCAACGCGCGCCGTTTCGTCACCGAGGACAAGGTGGACCTGATCATCGGCTCGTGCCTCACGCCCGTGGCGGGCGCCATGACGCCGGTGGCGACGGAAGCCAAGACCGTGCAGCTGGCCGCCTCGCCCGTGGGCGGCGACAGCCCCTGGCTGTTCCGCCTGCCGCAAGGCAACGACGTCATGGCCCACGCGATGGTGGAGCACATGAAGAAGCAGAACATCAAGACGATCGGCTTCCTCGGCTACACCGACGCCTACGGCGAACTCTGGCTCAAGGCCCTCACCCCGCTGGCCGAGAAGGCCGGCATGAAGGTGGTCGCCGCCGAGCGCTTCGCCCGCACCGACACCAGCGTCACGCCGCAGGCGCTCAAGCTGGTCTCGGGCAATCCCGACGCCATCCTGGTGGTGGCCTCCGGCTCCGGCGCCGCGATGCCGCAGATGGCCCTGGCCGAGCGGGGCTACAAGGGCAAGGTCTACCAGACGCACGCGGCGGCCACCGGCGACCTGATGCGCATCGGCGGCAAGGCCGTCGAGGGCACCTACGTGGTGTCCGGCCCGGCCGTGGTCGGCCAGCAGCTGCCCGACAGCCACCCCTCCAAGAAGGCGGCGATCGACTTCTTCACCACCTACGAGAAGAATTTCGGCGCGCCCAACCAGTTCGCCGGCCACAGCTACGACGCCGCCATCGCCCTGAACAAGGCCGTGCCGATCGCGCTGAAGAAGGCCAAGCCCGGCACGCCCGAGTTCCGCTCCGCGCTGCGCGAGACCTTCGAGTCCATGGGCCGCACCGTGTTCGCGCACGGCGTGATGAACTGGACCAAGGACGACCACTGGGGCTACACGAACGAGACGGGCGTGATGCTGAAGGTGGCGGACGGGAAGTTCGTGGTGGAGAAGTAGTCCGCAAAGCGGACTGCTTCTCGAGGGGCTAGGGGCTGGGGGCTAGGGACTAGGGGAACAGCCGGTCCGGGCCATGCCTTCCCTAGCCCCTAGCCCCTAGCCCCTAGCCCCTAGCCCCTAGCCCCTAGCCCCTAGCCCCTAGCCCCTAGCCCCTAGTCCCTTCCCCCCATGGACCTCTCCATCGCCGGCATCCTCGCCCTGGACGGCCTCACCAATGGGGCCGTGTACGCGCTCCTGGCGCTGGCCACGGTGCTGGTCTTCGCGGTCACGCGCGTCATCTTCATCCCGCAGGGCGAGTTCGTCGCCTTCGGGGCGCTCACCCTCGCGCTGCTGCAGACCGGCAAGGTGCCGGGCACCGTGTGGTTCCTGCTGGTCCTGGCGGCCGCGGCTGCCATTTCCGACGTCTTCCACGGCGTGCGCCACCACCAGGCGCCCGGACGCATCGCCCGGACGGTCGCCCGCACGCTCGCGATCCCCGTGCTCGTTTCGCTCATCGCCTTCTGGGCCGCGCCCAGGGGCTTCCCGCTGGTCGTGCAGGCCCTGCTCACGCTGGCCCTGGTCACGCCCTTCGGCACGCTCATCTACCGGCTGGCCTACGAAAAACTCGCCGACGCCTCCGTGCTGGTGCTGCTGATCGTCTCGGTCGGCGTGCACTTCGCGCTGGTGGGCCTGGGGCTGTACTTCTTCGGCGCCGAGGGCTTCCGCAACCCCAGCTTCTGGAGCGAGCGCTTCACCGCCGGGCCGCTCACGCTCAGCGGGCAGACGGTCATCATCTTCGCGGCCTCGCTCGCGCTCATCGTGATGCTCTGGCTCTACTTCGAGAAGACGCTGTCCGGCAAGGCACTGCGCGCCACCGCGGTCAACCGCGTCGGCGCGCGCCTCATGGGCATCTCCTCCAACGGCGCCGGCCGGCTGGCCTTCACCATGGCGGCCTTCATCGGCGCGCTGTCGGGCCTGCTGATCGGGCCGACCACCACCATCTTCTACGACAGCGGCTTCATCATCGGCCTCAAGGGCTTCGTGGCGGCCGTGTTCGCCGGCCTCGCCAGCTATCCGCTGGCCCTGGTCGGCGCGCTGGCGGTGGGCCTGCTCGAGAGCTTCAGCTCCTTCTGGGCCAGCGCGTTCAAGGAGGTGATCGTGTTCGGCTCCATCCTGCCGGTGCTGCTGTGGCGCTCGCTGCGTGACCCGCACGGAGAGGAGCACTGAGATGGCGAACGTTCGCCGCTTCGCCTTTCCGCTTTTCGCCCTGCTGATGCTGGCGCTGCCGGCGCTGCCGGTGCCGGACTTCTGGATCACGCAGAGCAACTACATCGGCATGTACGCGCTGGTGGCGCTGGGCCTGGTGCTGCTCACCGGCGTGGCCGGCCTCACCTCGTTCGGGCAGGCCGCCTTCGTCGGCGTGGGCGCGTATTCGGCGGCCTTCCTGGCCGTCAAGATGTCCGGCTCGCCCTGGCTGGCACTGCTGATCGGCGTGGGCATCGCCGTGGTAGCCGCCGTGGCGCTGGGCGCCATCACGCTGCGCATGTCGGGCCACTACCTGCCGCTGGCCACCATCGCCTGGGGCCTGGCGCTGAACTACAGCATGGCCAACATGGAGTGGCTGGGCAAATACGACGGCATCCTGGGCATCCCCACGCTCAAGGTGTTCGGATACGACCTGGGCACGGGCCGCGGCCTGCACGTGCTGATCTGGATCTTCGCCCTGCTCGCGGCCCTGGCCTCGATCCGGCTGCTCGATTCGCGCCCCGGCCGTGCGATCCGCTCGCTCAAGGGCGGCGCCACCATGGCCGAGGCCATGGGCATCTCCACCTTCCGCGCCAAGCTCACGGTCTTCGTGATCGCCGCCGTGCTCGCATCGGTTTCCGGCTGGCTGTTCGCCTTCTTCCAGCGCACCGTCAACCCGTCGCCGTTCTCGATCGGCAAGGGCATCGAGTACCTCTTCATGGCGGTGCTCGGCGGCGTCGGCCACGTCTGGGGCGCGTTCCTCGGTGCCGGGGTGGTGAAGATCGTCGAGGACCAGCTGCAGGTCCTGCTGCCGCGCCTGATCGGCACCAGCGGCAACTTCGAGACCATCGTGTTCGGCATCGTGCTGGTGGTGGTGCTCAAGTACGCGCCCGACGGCCTCTGGACCTTCGTCTCGCGCCGCCTGCCGCGCGCCGACCGGGTGCGCGACTGGGACGGCGCGCCGCCCCTGCCCGCGCGCGACAAGCCCACGCACGGCGAGGCGCTGCTGGAAGTGGACCGGGTCCGCAAGGAATTCGGCGGCCTGGTGGCGGTCAACGACGTCAGCTTCCAGGTGCGCGCCGGCGAGATCCTGGGCCTGATCGGCCCCAACGGCGCCGGCAAGTCCACCACCTTCAACCTGATCACCGGCGTGCTGGCCACCACCGCCGGCGGGGTGCGCTTTCGCGGCCAGGACATCACCGGACTGCCCTCGCGAAAGATCGCCCGGCGCGGCATCTCCCGGACGTTCCAGCACGTGAAGATCATCCCGGACATGACGGTGCTGGAGAACGTGGCCCTGGGCGGCTACCTGCGCGGCAGCAGCGGCACGGTGCGCGCCATGCTGCGGCTGGACCGGGCCGAGGAGAGGCGCCTGTTCGCCGAAGCCGAGCGCCAGCTGGCCCGCATCGGCATGGCCGACCGCATGCACGAGCTGGCCGGCAACCTGGCGCTGGGGCCGCAGCGCCTGCTGGAGATCGCCCGCGCGCTGTGCAGCGACCCCTCGCTGCTGCTGCTGGACGAGCCCGCCGCCGGCCTGCGGCACAAGGAGAAGCAGGCGCTGGCCGAGGTGCTGCGCCAGCTCAAGCAGGAAGGCATGAGCCTGCTGCTGGTGGAACACGACATGGAGTTCGTCATGGGCCTGACCGACCGCATCGTGGTCATGGAATTCGGCACGCGCCTGATGGAAGGCACGCCAGCCGAGGTGCAGGCCAGCCCGGCGGTGCGGGCGGCGTATCTGGGGACGGAGCATTGATGGAAGCAGAAGGCCGTCATCCCCGCGCAGGCGGGGATCCAGCGCAGCGCGCCCCCCGGCGCTGGAAAAGGTGGAAGCTCTGGATTCCCGCCTCCGCGGGAATGACGACAGCCTCCGCGGAATGACGAAACCATGAGCCCTCCACTTCTCCAAGTCCACGACCTGCACGCCGGCTACGGCCGCGCCGAGGTGCTCACCGGCCTGCATTTCGAGCTCGGCGCCGGCCAGGTGGTCACCGTCATCGGCCCCAACGGCGCCGGCAAGTCGACCACGCTCAACGCCCTGATGGGCGTGCTGCCCTCGCGCGGCCGCATCCTCTTCGACGGCCAGGACGTGTCCGACACCACGCTCGAGGAACGGGTGATGCTCGGCCTGGCCCTGGTGCCGGAAAAGCGCGAGCTGTTCGGCACCATGCCGGTGGAAGACAACCTGGTGCTGGGCGGCTTTCGCGCGATGAAGCTGCGCGTGCCGCGCTGGCGCGACGGCCTGGACCGCGTCTACGAACTGTTCCCGCGCCTGAAGGAGCGCCGCACCCAGCTGGCCGGCACGCTGTCGGGCGGCGAGCGGCAGATGCTGGCCGTGGGCCGCGCGCTGATGTCGCAGCCCAAGCTGCTGATGCTGGACGAGCCCAGCCTGGGCCTGGCCCCTCTGGTGGTGCGCGAGATCTTCCAGATCATCACCCGCCTGCGCGGCCAGGGCGTGTCCATCCTCCTGGTCGAGCAGAACGCCCGCGCCGCGCTCGAGGTGGCCGACCACGGCTACGTGCTGGAGACCGGCGAGATCCGGCTGCAGGGCGCCGCGCGCGACCTGGCCGGCGACCCGCGGGTGATCGAAACCTACCTGGGCGCCGGCCGCAGCAACGGCCGCGCGACCGCCTCCCCTTCCTCTTCCCACCCACAGGAGACATCCGCATGAGAACCGACCGCCGACAGATCCTGCAGGCCGGCGCCGCCTTCGGCGCCCTGGCCGCCCTTCCGATGGCGCTGCGCGCGCAGTCCTTCGACGTCGTGAAGATCGTCAACGGCTTCCCGGCCGGCGGCACCGCCGATGCCACGGCCCGCCGCATCGGCGAGCGCATGACCGGCACGTCCTACGCCAAGAACGCCGTGGTGGTGGAGAACAAGCCCGGCGCGGGTGGCCGCATCGCCTGCGACGTGGTCAAGGCCGCCGCCCCCGACGGCACCACGCTGCTGCTGACGCCCTATTCGATGATGTCGATCTACCCGCACATCTACCGCACGCTCAGCTACGACCCGTTCAAGGACTTCGTGCCGGTCTCCATCGGCGCGGTCATGACGCACGCGCTCTCGGTCGGGCCGATGGTGCCGGCCAGCGTGAAGACGGTGAAGGACTACCTGGCCTGGTCCAAGGCCAATCCGGACAAGGCCAACTACGGCTCGCCCGCCGCCGGCTCCACGCCGCACTTCCTGGGCGCGCTGCTCGGCCTGAACAACAACGTGGACCTCAAGCACGTGCCCTACCGCGGCTCCGCGCCGGCGGTGGCCGACATGCTGGGCGGCACGCTGGCCTCCACCTCCACGCCCACCGGCGACGCGCTGGCCAACCACCGCGCCGGCAAGGTCCGCATCCTGGCGACCTCGGGTGCCCAGCGCACGCCCTTCACGCCGGACGTGCCCACCTACGCGGAGCAGGGCTTCCCCGAGCTGACCACCGAGGAGTGGTTCGGTTTCTACGCGCCGGCCCGCACGCCGGCCAACGTGGTGCAGGCCGCCAATGCCGCCATCAACCAGGCGATCAAGGAGAAGTCCGTGGTCGACTCGCTGGCGCTCATGGGCCTGGTCGCGCGCGGCTCCACGCCGGCGGAGATGGAGAAGAGCCAGAAGGACGAGCACACCCGCTGGGGTCCGCTGGTCAAGAAGATCGGTTTCACCGCCGACTCCTGATCGCCTGAAGGCGGCGCCTCGCGGCGCCGTCCGTCCCCGTCACCGGAGCACCGCCTTGTCCGTCTCTCCAAGCCTCGGCCTCGCCCTGCTGGCAGCCGCCGTCCTGGCCGCCTGCGGCAGCCCGCCCGCCGTCACCCCCGCCGCCCCCGTCGCCGCGCCCAGTGCCGGGCCGGGCCCCTTGCGGGCCGCCCAACCGGGGCCCCTGCGCGCCTGCGCCGAACTGAAGGAACGCTTCGCCTTCGCGAACACGGCCATCGACTCGGCCGCGCCCATCGCGGCCGGCACGGTCAGGCAGGGCGCCGATGCCATCGCGGCGCACTGCCTGGTGACCGGCAGCATGCACCGGCGCACCGGCAGCGACAACCGCGAGTACGCCATCGGCTTCGAGATGCGGCTGCCGCAGGCCTGGAACGGGCGCTTCTACTACCAGGGCAACGGCGGGCTGGACGGCAACATCCAGCCGGCGCTCGGCGCCCTCGGTGGCGGGCCGCTGACCGGCGCGCTGATGCAGGGCTTCGCGGTGATCAGCTCGAACGCCGGCCACACGGCGGCGCAGACGCCCTTCTTCGGCATCGAGCCGCAGGCCCGCCTGGACTACGGCCACCAGGCGGTGGCCAGGCTCACGCCCATGGCCAAGGCCCTGGTCGCCGCGGCCTACGGACGGCCGCCCGACCGCTCCTACATCGGCGGCTGCTCCAACGGCGGCCGGCACGCGATGGTGGCGGCCGCCCGCATCGGCGAGCAGTACGACGGCTACCTGGTGGGCGCGCCCGGCTACCGCCTGCCCTACGCGGCACTCGCGCAGCTCTGGGGCGCGCAGCAGTGGAGCCGCATCGCGACCGCCGGCGCCACCACCCGCCACCCGATGAACCCCAACGCGACCATCCCCGACCTGGGCAGCGGGTTCACCGCGCAGGAGCGGCAGGCCGTGGCGCGCTCCATCCTGCAGCGCTGCGATGCGCTGGACGGCGCGCGCGACGGCATGGTGCAGGACGTGCAGGCCTGCCAGGCCGCCTTCGACGTGAAGCGCGACGTGCCCGGCTGCACCGGCGCCCGCGACGGCCAGTGCCTGACCCCCGCGCAGAAGGACGTGGTGGCCGCGATCTTCGCGGGAGCGCGCACGCCCACGGGCCAGACGCTCTACAGCCCCTTCCCGTACGACCCGGGCGTGGCCGGCAACAACTGGGCCACCTGGAAGTTCGCCAACTCGCTGGTGCTCGATCCGGTGGCCATCGGCAGCGTGTTCACCGCCCCGCCGGCGCCGGTGGACACGCGCAGCGCGGACCTCGACTTCCTGCTGCGCAAGGTGCACGCGGTCGACGGGCCCTACCGCGAGTCGGGCGCCGACCTGATGATGCCGCCCGGCCAGCAGGACCCGCGCAACCTGGCGCCGCTGGCGCAGCGAGGCGCCAAGATGGTTGTCTACCACGGCGTGAGCGACCCGGTGTTCTCCGCCGAGGACACGCGCCAGTGGATCGAGCGGCTGGACCGCGCGATGGCCGGCCGCGGCGGCGAATTCGCGCGCTACTTCCCGGTGCCCGGCATGAACCACTGCAGCGCCGGTCCCGCGGCCGACCAGTTCGACCTGCTGGCGCCCCTGGTGCGCTGGGTCGAACAGGGCGTCGCGCCGCAGGCCGTCAGCGCTTCGGTGCGCGGCGCGGGCCACCCCGGCGGCGCCAACGCCGAACTGCCGGCCGACTGGTCGGGCCAGCGCACGCGTCCGCTGTGCGCCTACCCGACGGTGGCGCGCTACAAGGGCAGCGGCTCCCTGGACGACGCCGCCAACTTCTCCTGCCGCTGACACCTCGATGCCGCAAGCCCGCAACTCCGCCGCGCCCCGCAGCGACGAGGTCCCGGTCGTCGAGAAGGTCGACACGGCCTTCCTCGACAGCCTGCTGGGCTACAACGCGCGCCGCGCCGCGCTGGCGGTGATCGAGGTGTTCCTGCGCCGGATGGCGGCCTACCAGCTGCGGCCGGTGGACTTCTCGGTGCTCTCGCTGATCGTGCACAACCCTGGCATCACCTCGCGCCAGTTGTGCACCGCGCTGGGCATCCTGCCCCCCAACCTGGTGAACCTGGTCGGTGCGCTGGAAAAGCGCGAGCTGATCGAGCGCAAGCCGCACCCGCGCGACGGGCGCGCCACCGGCCTGCACCCGACCGCCGCCGCCCAGAAGCTGATGCGCCAGGCCGAGCGCACCGCCGCCGAGCTGGAGCGCGAGGTCGCCGACCGCCTGACGCCGGGGGAGCAGAAGACGCTGCTGCGGTTGCTGCGCAAGGTGTACGAGCGGGCTTGAGGGCGCCACGGGCCGTCATTCCCGCGTAGGCGGGAATCCAGCGCAGCGCGCCTCCTAGCGCTGGGGAAGGCGCAAGCTCTGGATTCCCGCCTCCGCGGGAATGACGAAAACCAAAAAAAAGAGGCCGCATCGCTGCGACCTCTCAAGCGGTGTTTCCGTCCCGCGTTCAACCATGAAGAAACCTCAGGCGGCACTCGAAACCGGAGCGCCGCCCTTTTCACTCGCAGTTTCCGTGCCACCTGCGCGCCGTATGCTTGTCGGCTCCGCTTCGACCTCTGGAGACCCCATGAACCGCTACCCCATGCCCGAACTGAAGGACCTGCCGGACGACCTGCGCCAGCGGATCCTGGAAGTGCAGGAGAAGGCCGGCTTCGTGCCCAACGTGTTCCTGGCGCTGGCGCGCCGGCCGGCCGAGTGGCGCGCCTTCTTCGCCTACCACGACGCGCTGATGACGCCCGAGACGGTGGGGCGCGACAGCGGCCTGACCAAGGGCGAGCGCGAGATGATCGTCACCGCCACCAGCGCGGCCAACCACTGCCTGTACTGCGTGGTGGCGCACGGCGCCATCCTGCGCATCTACGAGAAGAAGCCGCTGGTGGCCGACCAGGTGGCGGTGAACTGGCGCAAGGCCGACATCCCGCCGCGGCAGCGCGCCATGCTGGACTTCGCGATGAAGGTCTGCCTGCGCTCGGACGAGATTGACGAGGCGGACTTCCCGCCGCTGCACGCGCACGGCTTCTCCGACGAGGACATCTGGGACATCGCGGCCATCACCGCGTTCTTCGGGCTGTCCAACCGGATGGCGAGCTTCTCGGGGATGGTGCCGAATCCGGAGTTCTACCTGATGGGGCGGGTGCCAAAGGCGAAGTGAGGCGCCCGGGCGCATGCCGTAACCCCGGCTGCCGGAGAACCCGTCATTCCCGCGCGGAGTTCGTCATTCCCGCGAAGGCGGGAATCCAGCGCAGCGCGCCTGCGGCGCTGGTGAAGGCGGGAGCTCTGGATTCCCGCCTTCGCGGGAATGACGGCTCATCTACAACCGCCGAGGGTCCACCTCCAGCAGCCACTGCGCCATCGCGCGCAGGTTCTCCCGCAGCGCGGGCGCCGAAGGCAGCAGCTCGAAAGTGGCTTCGTCCATGTACAGCTTGCGGTTCACCTCCACCTGGATGCTGTGCCGCTGCCCGGCCGGGTCGCCGTAGCGCCGCACCAGCTCCACGCCCTTGTAGGGGAAGTTCACCTCCACGTCGTACCCGCGGTCCCGCAGGAACTGCGCAAGCTGCGCCGTCAGGCGCGGGTCGGCGGTGCTGCCGTCGCGGTCGCCGATCACGAAGTCGGCGTGGGCGATGCCCGGGTAGTCCGTCGCATGGCTGCCCGCGATCGAGGGCATCGAGTGGCAGTTCAGGTGCATGCTGAAGCCGTGGCGCGCATGGGCCTCCTCGATCGCCCGCTGCACCGCCGCGTGGTAGGGCCGCCAGCAGCGCTGGATGCGGTCGCGCACCTCCTGCGGCCTGAGCTGGCGCGTGTACATGGGCTCGCCGGTGTCGGTGTTCTTCCAGACCAGGCCCTTGCCCAGCCGCACCTTGGACAGCGCCACCGGGTCGGTGACGACCTCGCCTTCCCAGGCGCCGTCGAGCATCTCGACGTCGACCTCGTGCTCGCCGCGGTTGGCGTCCAGGTAGCTGCGCGGGAACAGCGCCTCGATCCAGGCGATGCCCAGTTCGGGCGCGAAGTCGTAGAGCTTCTCCACGTGGGTGTCCTCCGCCGTGCGAAGGAGCGAGAAGTCGCAGGAGAACGCAAAGTCCTCGGGGTAGCGGGTGCCGCTGTGCGGCGAATCGAAGACCAGCGGGGTGCGGCCGGGGATGGTGCGGACCGTCGCCGCCGCCGTGCCTTGGCTTTCACGATCAGGAGACATGGCAGGACTCTAACGCCGCACGGCCCACGCGGGGCGCCGGGGCCGGGGCCCGCCAGGCGGTAAATTCGAGGCACAAGGCGCCCACCCACCATGCAAGCAAGCCCCTCCCCCGCACCCCGCTGGCAGTTCTGGATCGACCGCGGAGGCACCTTCACCGACGTCGTCGGCAAGCGCCCCGACGGCACGCTCGTCACCCACAAGCTGCTCTCGGACAACCCCGAGCAGTACCGCGACGCCGCCGTGGCCGGCATCCGCCACCTGCTGGGCCTGCGCGCCGGCGAGCCCATCCGTCCGGACGTGGTCGACTGCGTGAAGATGGGCACGACCGTGGCCACCAACGCCCTGCTCGAGCGCAAGGGCGAGCCGACGGTGCTGGTGACCACGCGCGGCTTTCGCGACGCGCTGCGCATCGCCTACCAGAACCGGCCGCGCCTCTTCGACCGCCACATCGTCCTGCCCGAGCTGCTCTACAGCCGCGTGATCGAGGCCCACGAACGGGTGGCCGCGCAGGGCGAGGTGCTGGAGCCGCTGGACGAGGGCCACCTGCGCGAAGCGCTGGCGGACGCGCACGCCGCCGGCCTGCGCAGCGTCGCCGTCGTGTTCATGCACGGCTACCGCTTCACCGCGCACGAGGAAGCCGCGGCCCGCATCGCCCGCGAGGTGGGCTTCACCCAGGTGAGCACCTCGCACGGCACCAGCCCGATGATGAAGTTCGTCAGCCGCGGCGACACCACCGTGGTGGACGCCTACCTGTCGCCCATCCTGCGCCGCTACGTCGAGCAGGTGGCGGCCGAGATGCCGGGCGTGCGGCTCTTCTTCATGCAGTCGTCCGGCGGGCTGACCGATGCCCACGCCTTCCAGGGCAAGGACGCCATCCTCTCGGGCCCGGCCGGCGGCATCGTCGGCATGGCGCGCACCGCCGCCCTGGGCGGGCACAGGAAGGTGATCGGCTTCGACATGGGCGGCACCTCCACCGACGTGTCCCACTTCGCGGGCGAGTTCGAGCGCGAGTTCGAGACCCAGGTGGCGGGCGTGCGAATGCGCGCGCCGATGATGAGCATCCACACCGTCGCGGCCGGCGGCGGCTCCATCCTGGAGTTCGACGGCGCACGCTTTCGCGTCGGCCCGCAGAGCGCCGGCGCCAACCCGGGCCCGGCCAGCTACCGCCGCGGCGGGCCGCTGGCGGTGACCGACGCCAACGTGATGGTCGGCAAGATCCAGCCGCGCTACTTCCCCCAGGTGTTCGGGCCGGGCGCGGACGAGCCCCTGAGCTACGAGGCGGCGGCCGGCAAGTTCGCCGAGATCGCGCAGCGCACCGGCCGCAGCGCCGAGGAGGCTGCCGAAGGCTTCATCGACATCGCCGTGCAGCAGATGGCCAACGCCATCAAGAAGATCTCGGTGGCGCGCGGCTACGACGTCACGCGCTACACGCTGCAGTGCTTCGGCGGCGCGGGCGGCCAGCACGCCTGCCTGGTGGCCGACGCGCTGGGCATGTCGCGCGTGTTCGTGCACCCGCTGGCCGGCGTGCTCTCCGCCTACGGCATGGGCCTGGCGGACCAGAACGTGATCCGCGAACAGGCGGTGGAGCTGCCGCTGTCGGCCGGGTCGCTGCCCCAGGTGGCGCAGAAGCTGGACGCCCTGGCCCAGGCGGCGCAGGCCGAGCTGGCGCAGCAGCAGGTCAGCGCGGGCGAGGTGCGGGTGGCCCGTCGGGTGCACGTGCGCTACCAGGGCAGCGACGCCGCGCTGGTGGTGCCGTTCGGCGACCTGGCCGCGATCCAGGCCGGCTTCGAGGCGGCCTACCGCCAGCGCTTTTCCTTCCTGATGCAGGGCAAGTCGCTGGTGGTGGAGGCCGTGTCGGTCGAGGCGGTGGTGGCCGGCGACGCCCCGGCGGAGCAGTCGCATCAAGTGCACGGCCCGCGCGAGGTGCCGCGCCGCGAGACCGTGCGCATGTACTCGGGCGGCGGCTGGCACGAGGCCGCGCTGGTGGTGCGCGAGGACCTGCGGCCCGGCGACACCGTGGCCGGCCCGGCCATCATCGCCGAGCGCAACGCCACCACCGTGGTGGAGCCCGGCTGGGAGGCGCAGCTCACCGCGCTGGACCACATCGTGCTGGACCGGCGCGTGCCGCGCGAGGCCCGCTACGCCGCCGGGACGCACGTCGATCCGGTGCTGCTGGAGGTGTTCAACAACCTGTTCATGAACATCGCCGAGCAGATGGGCCTGCAGCTGCAGAACACCGCCTACTCGGTGAACATCAAGGAGCGCCTGGACTTCTCCTGCGCGCTCTTCGACGCCAAGGGCAACCTGATCGCCAACGCGCCGCACATGCCGGTGCACCTGGGCTCCATGGGCGAGAGCATCAAGACGGTGATCCGCGAGAACGCCGGCCGCATGGCGCCGGGCGACGTGTACGTGCTGAACGACCCGTACCACGGGGGGACGCACCTGCCGGACGTGACGGTCATCACGCCGGTGTACCTGGCCGCGCAGTCGCAGGACCGGCCGCTGTTCTACGTCGGCAGCCGCGGCCACCACGCCGACATCGGCGGCACCACGCCCGGCAGCATGCCGCCCTTCTCCACCCGCATCGAGGAGGAAGGCGTGCAGATCGACAACTTCAAGCTGGTCGACCAGGGCCGGCTGCGCGAGGCCGAGATGCTGGCCCTGCTGCGCAGCGGTGCCCACCCCAGCCGCAACCCCGAGCAGAACCTGGCCGACCTGAAGGCGCAGATCGCCGCCAACGAAAAGGGCGTGCAGGAGCTGCGCCGCATGGTCGATCAGTTCGGGCTGGACGTGGTGCAGGCCTACATGCGCCACGTGCAGGACAACGCCGAGGAGTCGGTGCGCCGCGTGATCACCCGGCTCAAGGACGGCCGCTTCACCCTGCCGCTGGACAACGGCGCGCAGATCTCGGTGGCCATCAGCGTGGACACGCAGCAGCGCTGCGCGACCATCGACTTCACCGGCACCAGCCCGCAGCAGACCAACAACTTCAACGCGCCCACCGCGGTGTGCATGGCGGCCGTGCTCTACGTGTTCCGCACGCTGGTGGACGACGACATCCCGCTCAACGCCGGCTGCCTCAAGCCGCTGAAGGTGATCATCCCGCCGGGCTCCATGCTCAACCCGGATCCACCGGCCTCGGTGGTGGCGGGCAACGTGGAGACCTCCACCTGCATCACCAACGCGCTGTACGGCGCGCTCGGCGTGATGGCCGCGGGCCAGTGCACGATGAACAACTTCACCTTCGGCAACGAGCGGCACCAGTACTACGAGACGATCTCGGGCGGCTCGGGTGCGGGCGGCGAGTACGACGCGCAGGGCCTGCTGGTGGGCGGCTTCGACGGCACCAGCGTCGTGCAGGCCCACATGACCAACTCGCGCCTGACCGATCCCGAGGTGCTGGAGTTCCGCTTCCCGGTGCGGCTGGAGAGTTACGAGATCCGCCAGGGCTCGGGCGGCGCGGGCCGCTGGAAGGGCGGCGACGGCGGCGTGCGGCGGGTGCGCTTCCTGGAGGCCATGACGGCCAGCATCCTGTCCAACGGGCGCAGGCACCCCTCCTTCGGCATGGCGGGCGGCCAGCCGGGCCAGGTGGGCATCAACCGGGTGGTGCGCCAGGACGGCCGCGTCGAGGCGCTGGACCACATCGGCTCGGCGCAGATGCAGCCGGGCGACGTGTTCGAGGTGCACACGCCGGGCGGCGGCGGGTTCGGCGCCTGATCCGGGCGGAAAGCTGCGGAACCCGCTGCGGCTAGACTGCCCCGATGACTGTTTCCGCCCACGCGAACTCCCCGATGACCCGACCCCTCCGTGCCGCCGGCGCCCTGCTGGCGCTGGCGCTCAGCCTGCCGGCCCTGGCGCAGCTCAAGCTGCCCTCCTCCGGCGCTCCCGCCACCGGCACCCGGCCCGCCGCGAGCAGCGCCGCTGCGGCGTCCGCCCCCGCGGCCGCCGCCTCGGCCCCGGCAGCGTCTTCCGCCCATGTCGAAAAGGAGAAAGCCGGCCAGCTCGCCGCCGCCGGCTGGCTCACCCTGCTGGACCGCCGCGACTGGGGCACGGCCTGGGAGACGTCGGCGTCGACCTTCCGCAAGGCGGTGCCGCTGCCCAACTGGCTGGAAGGCGCGCCCAAGGCCCGCGCCGATTTCGGCCCGCTGCAGGAACGCACGCCGGCGGCGGTCAGCTACAAGGACCGTCTCGACCGCCAGCCGCCGGGCGACTACGTCACCGTGGTGTTCGTCAGCAAGTACGAGAAGCGCGGCGAGGTCGAGGAGATGGTGACGACTGTGCGCGAGGCGGATGGGCGGTGGCGGGTGATGGGGTATCTGACGCGGTAACCCGTCATTCCCGCGAAGGCGGGAATCCAGTGCGTCCGCCTTCAGCGGACTGCCGAAAGCTCTGGGTCCCCGCCTTCACGGGGATGACGCGGGGTCTCTATTTCAGCGCGCAGGCGACTTCCGACCTTCCGACGCCTCGCGCGTCCCCACCGGCCTCGGCCGCGGCGCCTCCCCACGCCGCCCGTCCCACGAACCCAGCCCGGCCGCCGACGACTGCTGCTGCCGCAAGGTGGGCAGCTGCCGGTCGATCCAGGCCTTGATCACCGGGTCGTCCACGGTGGCCGCGGCCTTTTCGTACTGCTGCACGTCCTCGCGCTGCCGGTCGCGGCCGACCCGCTCCACGAACTCGCGGTCGAACTTCGAACCACTGAGCCGGCCCAGCCGGTTGAGCGCCTTGCGCTGGACGTTGTCCATCATCGGCGGCGCCATGCCGCGTGCGGCCAGCAGCTGCACCAGCTCCGCATCGGCGGCCTCGTGGTCCTGCAGCAGCTCGCTCGCGAAGGTGCGCACGCCGGGGTTGTCGGAGCGCTTGAGCGCCAGCCGCGCGGCCTCGACCTCGAAGCGGGCATGCAGCGCGGCCGTGCGCAGGAAGTCGCGCGCCTGGCGCTCCTCGGGCGGCAGGCGCGTGGCGGTGCGGGCGGATTCGGCGGCGTAGCCGGGGTACCTGGGGGTTGCGGGCGCCGCAGTGCGCGCCGGTGCCGAGGCCTTCGCAGCGGGTCTGGCCGCGGCCTTCGCCGCAGCAGCCGATGCGGGGGACCCCGGGGCCTGCGCCTGCGCCCTGGGCGCGTACGGCCCCTGGAAGTACTCCGCCTCGGTCTCGGCCCGGGCCGACCGCGCCAGCCACAAGGCGGCGGCCGCGCCGGCCAGCGCCCACATCCAACGTCGCGAAACCACTGCTGCTCCTCGCCGCGCGCACTCCACGCGCGGCCTCGGAGGGAATTGTTCAGCGACGCGCGGGCGCGCACTGTCGGCGCCGTCCCACGCGCGCGTAGGACGACGCCAGCGCGGTGGAATGCGTCAGCTGCCCGTCTTGTTGGCGCCACTGGCGCCACCCGTGCCGGTGCTCGCGCCGCCGCCCGTGGTGGTCCCCGGAGTGCCGCCCGCGCCCATGCGGGTCGAGTCGCTGCCAGCGCCCTTGCCCATCTTCTCGCCGCCTTCCTTGCCGGCCTGCGGCAGCTTCTGCGCCATCGCCAGGTGTTCCTTCAGCGTCGGCAGCGTCTTGTCGACGAAGGCCTTGAGCTCGGGGTCCTTGAGGTCCTTGCTGGCCTTCTCGAACAGCTTGATGTCCTTCTCGTGGGCCTTGATGCCCACGTTGCGGACGAACTCGGTGTCGAACTCCTGCCCCTGCTTGCGGCCCAGCTGTTCGACGTCGCGGCGCATGGCGCGCGGCGGCGCGGCGGGCAGCTCCACCCCCTTGGCATTGGCGATCTTGGTGAGTTCGTCGTTGGCCTTGGTGTGGTGGTCGATCAGCGTGCCGGCGAAGCTCTTCACGTTGGGATCGCTGGCCTTGGTCGCGGCCAGCTGCGCGATCTGCACCTCGAACATGCCGCTGCCCGCGGCCTCCTGGATGAACTTGCGGTCGCCGCGCGCCACCTTGTCGTCTTTCTTGGACTCGGCGTTGCGGGTGCCGGTGCCGGGCTGTGCCGCCGGGGCCGTGCGGCCGCCGGTGGCCGAGGTGCCGGCACCGCCGGTGCCGGAAGGCTGGGCCGGCGCGGTCGATTGCGCCAGCGCGCCGCCGAACGAGAACGCCAGGGCCAGCGTGAAAGCGGAAAGCTTGAAGTCCTTCATCGTCGATGTTCCTGTGAAGAGAGGCGGGCGCCGCGCACGGCACCCGCAGTCAACGTCATTTCTTGCCGGAGGACCCGGTGGTGGGGGTGCTGGCCGATCCAGACGTGCCGGACGCGCCGCTGCCGGTGCTGCTGGTGTCGGCCCCGCTCATCGTGCTGCCGCTGGAGCCCATGCCGCTGGAGCCGCGCAGGTCGGAAGCCGAGCCGCCGCCCGAGCCGCCCGCGCCACTGGCGCCGGTGCCCTGGTGCGAGCCGGTGGCGCCGCCCGCGGCGCCGAAGTTGCCGCCGGTGGAGCTGCTGCCGGATGACGAGGCCATGGTGTTCTGGCCCTGCCCGCCGCTGCGGCTGGCGCGCCAGCTGTTGAACTCGTCGGAGAACTTCTTGTAGCGGTCCTGGCGCCAGGTCTGGTAGTCGCTGTCCAGGTTGCGGATCTGCTCTTCGCGCCACTGGTGGTAGTCGGGGTCGTGGTGCTGGCCCTGGCCGGGCTGAGAGTGCTGCATGCCGCCCACGTTCTCGAGCGAGCGGCCGCCTTGCTGCCCATGGCCGCCCTGCTGGCCGTACCCCTGCTGCCCGTAGCCCTGCCCGCCATAGCGGGTCTGGCTGCTCTGGCTCTCGACGATGCGGCCCTGGTTGAAGCTTTGCGGATCGCGCCAGTGGCCCTCCTGCGAGCCGCCGCCGCCGAATTGCTGCGCGCCGTAGCCGGCGCCGTACCCGGGCTGGCCGCCGTAGCCGCCCTGCCCATAGCTGCCCTGGCTGCCCTGGCTGCCGCCGGGATAGCCCTGGCCATAGCCGCCGCCCTGCACCGCGCCACCCTGGTGCTGGCCGCCCTGGCCGTAGCCGCTGGCCATGTTGCCGCCCTGGCCGTAGTTCATGCCCATGCCGCCGTACTGGCTGCCCGGCTGGCCGTGGCCCTGGCTGCTGGGCGCGCTGCCGCCCTGGCGGCCGCTCCATTGCGTGTCCTGCCCGCCGTGGCCCTGCCAGCCGCCACCCTGGCTGCCCCAGCCGGTGCCGGCCTGGCCGCCCCCGTAGCCGCCCTGCTGGCCGTAGCCCTGCTGGCCATAGCCGCCCTGGCCCTGCCCGCCATAGCCGCCGCGGCCCCAGTTGCTCTGGTTGCCGTACTCGGTCGGGCCGGAGCCGAACTCGCCACCGCGGCCGTAGCCCTGGCCGCCGCCGTACTCCTGGGCGCCGCGGCCCTGGCCGTGCTGTTCGCCGCCATAGCCGCCGTAGCCGCCGGACTGCTGCGAGCCCATGTCGCCGCCCCAGCTGCGCGAGGCTTCCCAGCCGCCTTCGGAGGCTCGGCCGGGCTCCCGCTGGTGGCGGCCCTGGGCGCGCTCGCGGTCCTGGTCCTGGTCCTGGTTCCACCGCCCTTGCTGACGGTCGCGATCTTCGTAGTCACGTGAAGCCATGTGGGTACTCCTTGGATGTCCTTGGTGTGTGCGGGCGGGCCCTGTGCCGCTCCATCGGGAAACCTTATTGCGCTGCGCGGCCTCAAACTGTCGGAGAAGCCCGCAAGCTTGTAGGACTGCTCGGCATTGACGCAACGCTGCGTTTCTTCACACACGCTTCGCAACGTGTTCGCGTTGCGGACAAGGTCGCGTCGCACCATGCGCGCATGCATCGACCCAAGGAGTACGACATGGGCAAGTCCGTGTGGATCGGATCGGGCTGCGCGCTGCTGGCGGCGGCCGCGGCCTTCACCGCGCCCCAGGCCCTGGCGCAGGATGCCTACCGCGGCGTGCGGCCGGACATCCAGGTGCAGCCGCCGCCGAACGTCGTGATCGTGCAGCCGGGGCCGGTGCGCACCTGGGTGCCGGGCCATTGGGAGCAGCACCACCACGGCCACGTGTGGGTGGAGGGCCACTGGATCGTCTCGCACCCGGGTGTCGTGCAGCACCATCGGCGCCCTGGCGGCCGCGACCAGGACCGCGACGGCGTGCCCAACCGCTCCGACCGCGACATCGACGGCGACGGCGTGCTCAACTGGCGCGACCGCGCGCCGCGCAACTCGCACTTGCGTTGATTCCCGTCATTCCCGCGGAGGCGGGAATCCAGCGCAGCGCGCCTGCGGCGCTGGTGAAGGCGGACGCTCTGGATTCCCGCCTTCGCGGGAATGACGAAGAGAGCTCAGTGCGCGTGCGCCAGCGCGCTGACCACGCCGACCAGCGCGATGCCGCCCGCCAGCCACAGCACCTGGGCGATGGTCTCGCGCGCGCCCAGGCGCTTTTGCAGCTGCGGGATCAGGTCGGCCAGCGCCACGTAGACGAAGCTGCTGCTGGCCACCACCAGCAGGAACGGCAGGAGCGCATCCAGGCGCCCGACCAGCCACCACCCCACCAGCCCGCCCAGCGGCGTGACCGCGCCGGCCAGCGACACCTTGGCGATGGCCGCGCGGCGGCTCCCGCTGGTCTCCCTCAGCACCGCCAGGTCGCCCACGTGGTGCGGGATCTCGTGGGCCAGCACGGCCAGCGCGGCCACCACGCCCAGGCGCAGGTCCGCCACGAAGGCCGAGGCGATCAGCACGCCGTCGCCGAAGCAGTGCACGCTGTCGCCGGTGAGCACGGCCCAGCCGCCCGAGCGCAGCGGCGCGTGGCCGTGCGCATGGCCGTGGTGGGCATGGCCTTCGTGCGCGGGGTGGTCGTGCCCATGACCGGGTTCGCTGCCGTGGTGGTGCTCGTGCCCGTGGTGCCACAGCTCCGCCTTGTCCAGCAGGAAGAAGAAGACCACGCTCACCAGCAGCGTGGCGAACAGCTCCTTGGCGCCGGCCTCGCTCTCGAAGGCCTCGGGCAGCAGGTGCATGAAGGCCGTGGCCAGCAGGGCGCCGGCCGCCAGGCTGAGCAGGTGCTGGGCGCCGGGGCGCCGCTCGCCGCCGGGCGACTGGCGCAGCACGCCCAGGCCCATCAGGGCGGCGGCCAGCCACACGCTGCCGATGCCGGCGACCAGGGTGGCGGCGAGGATGGCGATCAGGGTCATCGTGTCGGGCGCCGTTCCCGCGACAGGCCGGCGATCCAGGTTCCTTCAGGCAAGCAAAACGAAAGCCGCCCCGCGGGCGGCTTGCTCCAGCGGGGCGGCGGGCTTCAGGCCACGCCGTTGGCCTTGAACCAGGCCAGCGCCCGCTTCCAGCCGTCCTCGGCCGGCCCCTGCCGGAAGCTGGGGCGGTAGTCGGCATGGAAGGCGTGCGGGGCGTCGGGGTAGACCACGAACTGCGAGGCCTTGGCCGCGGGCGAGCCGTTGGCCAGCACAGCCTTCATCTTATCAACCGTGTCCAGCGGGATGCCGGTGTCGGCCGCGCCGTAGAGACCGAGCACCGGCGCCTTCAGGCTCGCCGCGAGATCAACCGGGTGCTTCGGCGTCGCCTCCGTGGCGCTGCCCACCAGCCGGCCGTACCAGGCCACGCCGGCCTTGACCGGGCCCTGCGCCGCGTACAGCCACGTGATGCGCCCGCCCCAGCAAAAGCCCGTGATGGCGGCCTTGCCGGCATCGCCGCCATTGGCCGCCGCCCACTTGAGCGCGCCGTCGAGGTCGGCCATCACCTGCGCGTCGGGCACCCTGGACACGACCTCGGCCTGCAGCTTCGCGATCTCGCCATAGCCGGCCGGATCGCCCTGGCGCGCGTAGAGCTCCGGCGCGATGGCCAGGTAGCCCGCCCTGGCGAAGCGGCGCGCGGTGTCGGCGATGTACTCGTGCACGCCGAAGATCTCCTGGATCACCAGCACCACCGGAAGGCCGGTGCGGCCGGCCGGCGCGGCGCGGTAGGCCGGCACCTTGAAGCCGTTCACCTCGTAGCTGATCTCGCCCACCGTGAGCCCGTCGGCCGGGGTCCTGACGGCTGTCTGCGCCATCGCGGTCCCGGCCGCCGCGGCGTAGCCCGCGCCCAGCACCTTGAGCGCGGTGCGCCGGCTCGGGCCGGCCTCGCCGGTGGCCCCGGGCAGCAGGGCGTCGAAGTCTTTCCTCAGGTCGTCATCCAGCATGGTTGTCGTTCTCCGTGGGGGTGGCATGCAAACCGGGAGCGACTATAGGGGCGAACCCATAATCCCGGCTTGCACTCGCCATTCACGAAGGAGACCCCATGCCCACCCTGCGCGTCGAACTGATGGAGGGCCGCACGCCCGAACAGAAGAAGGAACTGGTCAAGGCCCTCACCCAGGCGGTGGTCGACACCCTGGGCAGCAAGCCCGAGTCGGTCGACATCCTGCTTTACGACATCAGGAAGGGGGACTGGGCCACCGGCGGCGTGCTCTGGTCCGAGCGCTCCTGACCGCCCCAGCAGCCTAGTCGAAGTGGTGCCAGTGCTCTTCGGGGAGCCTGGCCAGGAAGTCGTGCGCGGCCTGCAGGACGCCGGCCCGGTCGGCCCACTCGATCTGGTCGCGCAGGCGCAGGCGCTTCTGCATGGCCGACGTCGCGGCCCAGCCCTTGCGGTCCACGGGCGGCGGCGGTGACTGCGTGCGGCCGTCGACCACCCGGGCCGGCAGCAGGTCGTGAAGGGCGGCCCAGGGGGCGGGCAGCGGGCAGGCGCGGTTGTTGCGCCGCGCCAGGTTCATCACCTCGTCCAGCGTGACCGCGCGGCGCGACTCGATGGCCCGGGCCTTGAGCACGTGCTCCAGCGGCTGGGTCGGCTCGTAGCCGGGCGCGGGCGGGGGCTGGTCGTCCGCGGCCGGCGCCTCCACCTTCTCCTGCACCGGGTTGCGCAGCGCCTCGAAGCGCTGCCAGGCCGACTCGCTGTCCTCCTCCAGCCCCATCGGCGCGGTCGCGCGGCTGGCCGGGAAGAACGGCTCGGGGGACACGCCCGGCTTGGGTGGCTTGCTATCGGTGGACATGGCGCCCCGATTATCGGGGGCGGCCCCCCGCAGCGCCAAGCTTCAATGCGCCTGGTCCCAGTTGGGGCCCACGCCGATCTCCGCCAGCAGCGGCACCTTCAGTTCGGCCACGCCGGCCATCAGGCGCGGGATCTCGGTGCGCACCCACTCCACCTCCGCCTCGGGCACCTCGAACACCAGTTCGTCGTGCACCTGCATGATCATGCGGGTGGCACGCTGCTGCTCGTCCAGCACGTCCTGGATCTTCACCATCGACAGCTTGATCAGGTCGGCCGCCGTCCCCTGCATGGGCGCGTTGATGGCGGCCCGCTCGGCGCCGCCGCGCCGCGGCCCGTTGGGCGAATTGATCTCCGGCAGGTACAGCCGCCGGCCGAACACGGTCTCCACGTAGCCGCGGCTCTTGGCCGACAGGCGGGTCTCGTCCATGTAGAGCTTCACGCCCGGGTAGCGCTGGAAGTAGCGGTCGATGTAGCTGGCCGCCGCCTTGGTGTCGATGCCCAGGTTGCGCGCCAGGCCGAAGCTGCTCATGCCGTAGATCAGGCCGAAGTTGATCACCTTGGCGTAGCGGCGCTGCTCGCTGGAGACCTCCTCGGGCGGCAGGCCGAACACCTCGGCGGCGGTGGCGCGGTGCACGTCCATCTTCTCGCGGAAGGCGCGCAGCAGGGCCTCGTCCTCGCTGATGTGGGCCATGATGCGCAGCTCGATCTGGCTGTAGTCGGCGCTGGCGATCACGTGCCCCGGCGGCGCGATGAAGGCCTCGCGGATGCGCCGTCCCTCGGGCGTGCGGATCGGGATGTTCTGCAGGTTGGGATCGTTGCTCGACAGCCGGCCCGTGACCGCCACCGCCTGCGCGTAATGCGTGTGCACGCGCCCGGTGCGGGGATGCACCATCTGCGGCAGCTTGTCGACATACGTGCCCTTGAGCTTGGACAGGCCCCGGTGCTCCAGGATCTTGGCCGGCAGCGGGTAGTCCTCGGCCAGTTTCTCCAGCACCTCCTCGTCGGTGCTGGGCGCGCCGCTCGCCGTCTTGCGCACCACCGGCAGGCCCTGCTTGGTGAACAGGATCTCGCCGATCTGCTTGGGGCTGCCCAGGTTGAAGGGCTGGCCGGCCAGCTCGTGCGCCTCCTGCTCCAGCCGCAGGATGCGCTGGCCCAGCTCGTGGCCCTGGCGCGCCAGCGCTTGGCTGTCGATCAGCACGCCGGTGCGCTCGATGCGAAAGAGTGTCTCGCTGCTGCGGATCTCCAGGTCGTAGATGAAGCGCAGCCGGGCGTCGCGCTCCAGCTTGGGCCACAGGGCCAGGTGCACGTCCAGCGTCTGGTCCGAGTCCTCGCAGGAGTATTCGGCCGCCTTGTCGATCGGCACCTGCTGGAAGGGGATCTGGTGCTGGCCCTTGCCCGCGATGTTCTCGTAGTCGATGCCGCTGCGCCCCAGGTGGCGCTCGGCCAGGCTGGCCAGGCCGTGTGGCTTGTGGACCTCCAGCACGTAGCTCTCCAGCATGGTGTCGTGCGCGTAGCCGCGCACCTCGATGCCGTGGTTGGCGAACACGTGGCGGTCGTACTTCACGTGCTGGCCCAGCTTGGGACGATCGGGGTTCTCCAGCCAGGGCTTCAGGCGCGCCAGCGCCTCGTCGCGCGGCAGCTGGTCGCGCACGCCCGCGTAGCTGTGGGCCAGCGGCAGGTAGGCCGCGATGCCGGGCGCGGTGGAGAACGACAGGCCGATGATCTCGGCCTGCATCTCGTCCAGCGAATTGGTCTCGGTGTCCACCGCCACCAGCGGCGCGGCCTCCAGCTGGGCGAGCAGCGCGTCCAGCTGCGCCCAGGCCAGCACGGTCTCGTACTGCAGGTTGGTCGCCTGCGAGCGGCCGGCGAGGTCCGGCTCCTCGAACAGCGAGCCGTTGGGCGAGGCCGCTTCCTTCTTCTTGTGCTCCTCCAGCAGCTCCGGCGGCACGTCGTGCAGCTCCAGCTGCTTGACCAGGCCCTTGAAGCCGTAGCGGGCGTAGAACGCCTTGAGCTTCTCGGTGTCCTGGCCGTTGATGACGATGTCCTCCAGCTCCGGAAAGCCCGGGATGTGCTCCTTGAGGTCGCAGTCCTTGCGGATGGTGAGCAGCTCGCGGCCCTTGGGCAGCCACTCCAGCGCGTTGCGCAGGTTCTGGCCGACGGCACCCTTGACCTCCCCGGCGCGCGCGATCAGCTGGTCCAGCGAGCCGTACTCCTGCAGCAGCTTGACCGCGGTCTTGGGCCCGACCTTGTCGACGCCGGGCACGTTGTCGACCGAGTCGCCCACCAGCGCCTGGTAGTCCACCATCAGCTGCGGCGGCACGCCGAACTCGTTCTGCACGCCTGCCACGTCGCGCACCCGGTCGTTCATGGTGTCGATCACCGTCACGTGGTCGTTGACCAGCTGGCTCATGTCCTTGTCGCCCGAGGAGATGACGGTGCGGACGCCGCGCTCGTGCGCCATGCAGGCCAGCGTGCCGATCACGTCGTCGGCCTCCACGCCCGGCACGTTCAGCACCTTCCAGCCGAGCAGCCGCACCACCTCGTGGATCGGCTCGATCTGGGTGCGCAGCTCGTCCGGCATGGGCGAGCGGTTGGCCTTGTAGTCGGGGTAGAGGTCGTCGCGGAAGGTCTTGCCCGGCGCGTCGAAGACGCAGGCCGCATAGTCGGCCCGCACATCCTTGCGCAGCTTCTGCATCATGTTGATCATCCCGCGGATGGCGCCGGTGGCCGGGCTCGTGGGATCGCCCGGCACGGCGCGCAGGTCGGGCATGGCGTGGAAGGCGCGGTACAGGTAGCTGGAGCCGTCCACCAGCAGCAGGGTCTTACGGGACGGGGCTTCGGATTCGCTCATGGCGGGCGATTGTGCCCGCGGGGCGGGAGCGACCGCCGCCCTACAATCGCAGGCATGTTCCGCCCCGCCGTTCCCGCCGCCCTGCTGCTCGCCTGCGCCCCGGCGTGGGCCCAGGCCCCCGCGCCGCAGCCCGAGGCGCCCGCCGACGGCCGGCGCAACCAGCGGGTCGAGCGCATCGTCCACGAGGACGCGGGCAACCGCATCGAGGAACTGCGCTACGCCGGGCAGGTGCAGAGCATCACGGTGCAGCCCAAGGGCGAAGTGCCGGCCTACGAGGTCACGCCCGCCACGCCCACGCGCGGCCGCGTGGCCGACGAGCGCAATGGCAATGGCGGCGCCGGCGGTGGCCAGCGCTTCTGGAACGTCTTCAACTTCTGACGCGGGGCGGGATGGCGGTCTTCACCGAGGTGGGGCAGGAGCAGGCGCGCGAGCTCGCGCAACGGCTGGGCCTGGGCGAGCTGCGCGAGCTGCGCGGCATCCAGGGCGGCATCGAGAACACCAACTACTTCGTGACCACCGTGCAGGAGGGCCGCGCGGTCGAATGGGTGCTGACGCTGTTCGAGCGGCTCACGGCCGAACAGCTGCCGTTCTACCTGCACCTGATGAAGCACCTGGCCCAGCGCGGCATCCCGGTGCCCGACCCGCAGGCCGACCGCGACGGCGACATCCTCCACCACGTCTGCGGCAAGCCCGCCGCCGTGGTCAACAGGCTGGCCGGCCACAGCGAGCTGGCGCCCACGGCGGCGCACTGCGCCAGCGTGGGCGAGATGCTGGCCCGCCTGCACCTGGAGGCGCGCGACTTCAACCGGGCCCAGCCCAACCTGCGCGGCCTGGCCTGGTGGAACGAGACGGTGCCCGTGGTCCTGCCCTTCGTCGGGCCCGAACAGGCCGACCTGCTGCGCAGCGAACTGGCCTTCCAGAACCACGTGGCGGCCTCGTCCGCCTGCGCCGCGCTGCCGCGCGGGCCGATCCATGCCGACCTGTTCCGCGACAACGTCATGTTCCAGGACGGCGCGCTGACCGGCTTCTTCGACTTCTATTTCGCGGGCGTGGACAGCTGGCTGTTCGACATCGGCGTGTGCCTGAACGACTGGTGCGTGGACCTGCCGACCGGCGCGCACGACGCGGTGCGCTGCCGGGCCTTCCTGGGCGCCTACCAGCGGGTGCGCCCGCTGGCCGCGGCCGAACGCCAGCTGCTGCCGGCCATGCTGCGCGCCGGCGCGCTGCGCTTCTGGATCTCGCGGCTGTGGGACTTCCACCTGCCGCGCGAGGCGGCCCTGCTCAAGCCGCACGATCCCGCCCACTTCGAGCGGGTGCTGCGCCAGCGCGTGGCGAACCCGGTCCACGCCTGAAGCGGCGCGGACCTTGCGTTAAATTCATCCGCAACCGCACCGCGGCCCGCCCGGCCGCTGAATCCGGATCGACCTCCCCCACGTATCTGTCATGAAACTCAACGTCGTCCCGCCGCGAACCGGCCTGTTCTGGGTGAGCCAGGGCATCCGGACCTTCCTGCGGCAGCCGCTGGCGCTGGCGGGGCTTTTCTTCATGTACATGGCGGTGGTACTGGTGGTGACTCAGATTCCCGTTGTCGGCATCGTCGCCGGCGGCATCCTGGTGCCGGCGGCCACGCTGGGCCTGATGGCCGCCACGGCCGAGGCGTCCAGCGGCCGCTTCCCCATGCCGACGCTGCTGGTCAGCGCCTTCCGCGCCGGCCGCGACCGGCTGCGCTCCATGCTGGTGCTGGGCGTGGTCTACACCGTCGGCTCGGTCATCGCCACCGGCCTGGCCACCCTGCTGACCGGCGCCGGCCCGGCCCCCGTCGCCGGCGAGATGGACAGCACCATGCTGGTCACGCTGCTGATGCACACGCCGCTGTTCCTGATGTTCTGGCATGCGCCGGCCCTGGTGCACTGGCACGGCGTGACGCCGGCCAAGAGCCTGTTCTTCAGCGTGGTGGCCTGCTGGCGCAACCTGGGCGCCCTGGTGGTCTACGGGCTGGCCTGGATGGGCGTGTTCCTGGGCGTGGGCACCGTGCTCAGCCTGATCGGCGCGCTGGCCGGCGGCGCCGCCCTCGCCCGGGCCGTGATGGTGCCCACGGCGCTGCTGATGGCGGCCATGTTCACCAGCTCCATCTATTTCACTTTCCGCGACAGCTTCAGCGCCGACGAAGCGCCCCCTGCCCCACCCCCTGGAGAGAGCCCATGACCCAGCACCACCTGCAAGGCCGCCGCGAAGACGAGGTCCTCTGGTTCCGGCGCCGCAGCTTCCTGCAGGGCGCCGCCGCCTGGACGGCCATGGGCGGCTTCGCCGGCGCCTGGGCGCAGCGGCGCGGCAACATCGTCGAACTGCGCGGCGACGCCCTGGTCAATGGCCAGCGCGCCACGCCCCAGGGCTTCATCCAGACCGGCGACTCGGTGGAGACCGGCCCGGGCGCCAACCTGGTGTTCGTGATCGGCGACTCGGCCTTCCAGGTGCGGCAGAACAGCCGCCTGGTGGTGGAGCGCGGCGCCAGCCTCAACGCGGTGAGCGTGCTGCGCATGTTGACGGGCGCCGTGGTCAGCGTCTGGGGCAAGGGCCCCAACCGGCAGATCGTCACGCCCACGCTCACGGCGGGCATCCGGGGCACCGGCGTCTACACCGAAGTCTTTCCCGAGCAGGGCTTCCGCAGCTACTTCTGCAACTGCTACGGCGAGGTCGCCATGGGCGCCGGCCCCGACCGCACGCTCTCCCGCTCCGACTACCACCAGGCCTTCTGGGGCGAGGCGCAGGCGAAGAACGGCCGTTTCCTCACGCCGGCCAAGGCGATCAACCACACCGACGAGGAGCTGGAGCACCTCGCGCAGCTGGTGAACCAGCGCACGGCGTGGCAGGTGGCGGGCCGCAAGGGCGTGAAGGACGGTCAGGGCTACATGGAGGAACGCCCCGCCGCCAGCCATCCCGCCGCGACGCGGTGAGGGCGCTGCGGCCGTGTTGCCGTTTGTTCACGAGGCGTTCGCTGACATCCACGGATCAGCGCCACGGATGAAATGAAGGCCAAGGACTGACGAAAGGAGAACCGCCATGTCCCAGCAAGCCATCATCCGCGGAGAAGTGTCTTTCCGAGTAGGCGACGGCATGCTCATGCCCATCCCTGACGGGCCGGTCGACATCGAGCTGGCCGACGACAGCGTCACGCTGTCCTGGATGGAAGGCCACGACGCCGGCTCGGCGGCGATCACCCGCGACGAGTACGAGCGCTACGTGCGCGAGGGCAAGATCCGCCTCGGCTGATCCCCCTGCCCCGTGCGGACCTGCCGCCGGCAGTGTCCAATGCGGGCTCGACCCCTTTTCGAGCCCGATGTCCGCCCACCACGACCACCATCACCACGATCCCCTGCCGGGCCACGCACCGGCGGGATATGCCCGGGCGCTGTGGATCGCCCTGGCCGTGAACGCGGGCATGTTCCTGCTGGAGATCGCCGCCGGCCTTCGGTCCGGTTCGGTCTCCCTGCTGGCCGACGCCATCGATTTCTTCGGTGACGCCGCCAACTACGGCGTTTCGCTGGCCGTGCTGACCCTGCACGTGGCCTGGCGCGCCCGGTCCGCCCTCCTGAAGGCGGTGAGCATGGCCCTGTTCGGCGTCGCCGTGCTGGCGCGCGCCGGCTGGTCGGCCTGGCACGGCATCGTGCCGGAGCCGGCCACCATGGGCGCCGTGGGCACCCTGGCCCTGGCGGCCAACGTGGGGGTCGCGGTGATGCTCTACCGCTGGCGCGAGGGCGACGCCAACATGCGCAGCGTCTGGCTGTGCACGCGCAACGACGCCCTGGGCAACCTCGCGGTGCTGGCCGCGGCCCTGGGCGTTTTCGGCAGCGGCACCGCCTGGCCCGACTTGGCGGTGGCCGCCGGCATGGCCCTGCTCGCGCTCACCTCGGCCTGGTCGGTGACGGCGCAGGCGCGGTTGGAACTGCGCACGGCGCGCCGCTGACGCACCTTCGGGCGAACGGGCCCGCATCACTGCTGACGTCATCCCCGCGCAGGCGGGGATCCAGGGCTTCCTCGCGGTCGTTCGGAAAGCGGAAGCACTGGATTCCCGCCTCCGCGGGAATGACGGGACCGGGGGCAGAAATGGCAGGGGGCCCGGATCGACCGATCCGGGCCCCCTGCATCCTTTGCGGATCAGCGCGCGCTCAGCGCATGAAGAGCTTGGAGAAGATGATCCCCACGGCGAAGGCCACGCCCACGGCGGCCAGCGGGTTCGTACGCACCTGCTCGCGCGCCATGTCGCCGTACTCCTGCTGCCAACCCATCATCCGCTCGCTGCCGGTGCTCACGGTCTGCTCGAGCCGGTCCACGGCCTCGTGGGCGCGCTGGGCGAGCTTCTGCACGGTGCCGCTGTCCATGGAATTCATGGACGCCATGGAACCGGCATTGCTGCCGCCGGTGCTGCTGGTGGCGCTGGTGGGAAAGGGGGTGGTGGAGGAGGACGTCTCGCTGTTCATTGGCTACTCCGTTGGGTCGAAAAAATCGCCGGCGGCTCGCCAGCGTCTGCGTCCACTGTAGGAAGCCCAGCGTTGGCGAACTGTCGTCCGGCAGGGGCGGACCGGGTAGGACGCCGCCGACAGCGGCTCGCCCGCGCGGCGCGGGCCGGACCGGCGCTTATGATGAGTCGCGCCTTTCCCCGCAGTCCCGCAGGCTCCATGACCACCCTTCCGAACCTCGCGCCGCAGGGCGCCATCACCGACGTCGCCGGCATCGAAGTCGGCCACTTCACCGACACCCGGCGCCCCACCGGCTGCACCGTCGTGCTGGCGCGCCAGGGGGCCATCGCGGGCGCCGACGTGCGCGGCGCAGCGCCCGGCACGCGCGAGATCGACCTGCTCGCCCCGGCCAACCTGGTCGAACGCGTGCATGCGGTGATGCTCGCCGGCGGCAGCGCCTGGGGCCTGGACGCCGCCGGCGGCGCGATGCGCTGGCTGGAGGAGCAAGGCATCGGCCTGGAGGTCGGGCCGGCCCGCATCCCCATCGTGCCGGCCGCCGTCCTCTTCGACCTGTACCTGGGCGACCCGAAGATCCGCCCCGACGTCGCCGCCGGCCATGCGGCCTGCGCAGCCGCGTCGTCGCTGCGGCCTGAAGAAGGCAGCGTGGGCGCCGGCACCGGCGCCCTGGTCGGCAAGCTGTACGGCGCCGGGCGCGCGATGAAGGGCGGCGTGGGCACGGCCAGCCTGCGCGCGGGCGGCTTCACGGTCGGCGCCATCGTGGCCTGCAACGCGATGGGCGACGTGATCGATCCCGCCACCGGCCAGGTCGTCGCCGGCGCCCGCCGCGAGGACGGGCGCACGCTGCTGGACACCCGCCGCGCGCTGCTGGCGGGCGAGCCGCACCAGCGCCTGGTGCAGGCAGCCAACACCAGCATCGGCGTGGTCGCCACCGACGCGGTGCTGACCAAGGCGCAGGCGTCGCGGCTGGCCACGGCCGCCCACGACGGCCTGGCGCGCAGCATCACGCCGGCCCACACCATGCTCGACGGCGACACCCTGTTCGCCCTGGGCACCGGCGCCAGCGGGCGGCCGGCCGAGATGGTGCTGCTGTCCACCCTGGCCGCCGAAGCCGTGGCGATCGCCACCGTGCGCGCGGTGCGGGCGGCGCGCGGCGTGCGGATCGGCGACATGCACATCCCGGCGGTGGCCGAACTGGCGTGAAGGTCATGCCCAAGGCGATCCGCTACACGCTGTTGTCGGTTCGCGACCTCCTGATCTCCGCCGGCCCGCTGGCGGTGCTGGCCGTGGCGCTGCTCGTGCTGGCCTACCTCTGGCTGGACCCCGCGCCGCCTAAGCGGGTGCGGCTGGCCACCGGCCCGGCGCAGAGCGCCTACGAGGAATTCGGCAAGCGCTACCAGGCCGAGCTGGCGAAGAACGGCATCGAGGTCGTGCTGGTGCCCAGCGGCGGCTCCATCTCCAACGCGCGCCTGCTGCGCGAGGGCAAGGCCGACCTGGGCTTCGTGCAGGGCGGCACGGCCTCCCGGCCCGGCGACGAGGGCGCACAGGCGGCCCGCACCGAGGGCCTGGTGTCGCTGGGAAGCCTGTTCCTCGAGCCGCTCTGGCTCTTCTACCGCGAGGACGCGGCTCGCAAGAAGACGCGCGACGGCACGCTGCGCGCGCTGACCGACCTGGCCGGGCTGCGCGTGAACGCCGGCTCGCGTGGGAGCGGCGTGCCGCGGATCACGCGCCAGCTGTTCGAGGCCAACCACATCGACCCGGCCAGCATGACCGTCTCGCAGCTGGAGCAGACGCCGGCCACGGTCGCCTTCCTGGACGGCCAGCTCGATGCCATCGTCTTCGCCTCCGCCCCCGAATCGCTGATGGTCCAGATGCTGCTGCAGACGCCAGGGGTTCGGCTGATGGACTTCGCGCAGAGCGAGGCGTATTCGCGCCGCTTCGGCTTCCTGTCGCCGGTGGTGCTGCCGCGCGGCATCGTCGACCTGGCGCGCGACCTGCCGCCGCAGGACGTGCGGCTGGTCGCCACCACCACCGCGCTGCTGGCGCGCGAGCAGACCCATCCCGCGCTGGTGCAGCTGTTCGCGCAGGCGGCGCGCAACCTGCACGGGCCGGCCGGCTGGTTCAACCGCGCCCGCGCCTTCCCCACCATCGAGCACAGCGAGTACCCGATCTCGCGCGAGGCCGAGCGCGCCATCCAGAGCGGATCGCCCTTCCTGCAGCGCTACCTGCCGTTCTGGCTGGCCAACCTGGTCGAGCGCATGTGGCTGGCGCTGGGCATCATCATCGCGGTGCTGCTGCCGCTCTCGCGCATCGTGCCGCCCCTGTACGCTTTCCGCATCCGCTCGCGCGTGTTCCGCTGGTACGGCCAGCTGCGCGCGATCGAGGAGCGCGCGGCGCAGGAACCCGAGGCCGTGCCCGAGCTGCTGCAGGAACTGGAGGCGATGGACCGGCGTGTCGCGCAGGTCGCGGTGCCGCTGTCGTACGCCGACGAGCTGTACGCGCTGCGCGCCAACATCCACCTGGTGCGCGGCCGCATCGTCGCGCCCGTCGCGGCGCCGGCATGAAGTCGCTGGCCGGCACGCTGGGGGTGCTGGCCCTCGCGGCGCTGGCGCTCTACGCCGCGCTGCTGGCCCTGCTGTGGTGGAAGCAGGAGGCGCTGCTGTTCCATCCGCAGCCGCTACCGGCGAATTACCGGCTGGCCACCGAGCCCGATGTCCACGAGGAGCAGGTGCAGGTCCCCGGCGCGACGCTGTCGGTGCTGCACCTGCGGCTGCGCGAGCCCCGCGGCGTGGTGTTCTTCCTGCACGGCAACGCCGGCAACCTGGCCGGCTGGTTCACCGAAACTGCGCTGTACCGGCAGGCCGGCTACGACCTGGTGATGCCGGACTACCGCGGCTACGGCAAGAGCACCGGCCGCATCGACGGACCCGGACAGCTGCGCCAGGACGTGCGCGCGGCGTGGGACAGCGTGGCGCCGCGCTACGCGGGCAAGCGCGTCGTGCTGTACGGCCGATCGCTGGGCACCGGGCTGGCGGCCGACTTGGCCGAGCAGCTGACGAACGAGGGCCGGCCGCCCGACCTCACCGTGCTGGCCTCGCCCTACTCCAGCCTGCGCGAGCTGGCGGCCGAGGCCTATCCGTGGGTGCCGGGGGGCCTGCTGCGCTACCCGCTGGACACCGGCCGCCACCTGCCCAAACTGCGCGGCCGCGTGCTGCTCGTGCATGGCGGCCAGGACTCGCTGATCGGCGTGCACCACTCGCAGAGGCTGCTGCGCGCGGCGCCTTCGGCCCGGCTGCTGGTGGTCGCCGGCGCGGGCCACAACGACCTGCACCTGTTCCCGCAGTACCGCGCGGCCCTGCTGGAGACCCTGGGCTCGCTCTGACGGCCGAGGCGGGCGCGACCGGTAAAAACGTTCGCGCGATGGCCGGGCATGGCGATTGCCGCCCCGACCGCACAACTCGAAAGTCGGCCAGCGAATCTCCCTGCATCGCAAGGGGTGAGCAAGCCGTCCGCCGTGCGGCCACGTGGGCCGCTCCATGACCAACCTCCAAGGAAACGCACATGAAGACCAGCATGAAACTCAGCACGTTCGCCGCAGCCGCCACCCTGGCCACCGCGGCCGGCCTGGCGCTCGCGCAGACGTCAAGCAGTTCGAGCAGCAGCCCGTCGGGCAGCAGCAGCAGCAGCAGCTCGGACAGCAGCACCAGTTCGTCCCCGGCCACGAGCAGCGGCGGTGCGAGCAGCGGGACAGGCACCCTCGGCGCCAGCCCGAGCACCAGCCCCAGCACCAGCCCGAGCACCAGCGCGAGCCGGCCGGATTGCGTGAACACGGCGCAGGCGGGCAGCGGGACCGCTGGCGCGGCCAGCAGTGGCGGCAGCGGCAGCAGCAGCAGCAGCGCCTCGCCATCCAGCACCATGGGGGCGGGCAGCAGTACGCTGGGGTCGGGCTCGGGTGGTAGCACGGCCGGGTCGGGCACGACGGGCTCGAGTGCGTCGTCGACGCCGAGCGCCAGCGGCAGCACGGGCAGCTCCAGCGACAGCAGCACTGTGGGCAGCGCCGGCAGCAGCAGCGGCGGCACGGCCGGCTCGACGGGCATGGGCGCCAGCGGCAGCGGCACCACGACCGGGAGTGCGAAGGCGGATTGCTGAGGGCAGGCCCTCAGGCCTGGAAAGAACCCGTCATCCCCGCGGAGGCGGGGATCCAGTGCTTCCATGGCGTCCGCGAAGGGGGGACGCCATGGATTCCCGCCTCCGCGGGAATGACGAGGTACGGACGCCCTGGATTCCCGCCTCCGCGGGAATGACGAAACAAGGGCGGGAATGACGGAATGGGCGGCAGCGTCGACAGCCGCGCCCGCGCTGGTTACTTCAGCGCCTTGAACCGCATCCGCTTGGGCTTGGCGCCTTCCTCGCCCAGGCGCTTCCTCTTGTCGGCCTCGTACTCCTGGTAGTTGCCGTCGAAGAACACCCACTGGCTGTCGCCCTCGGCGGCCAGGATGTGGGTGGCGATGCGGTCGAGGAACCAGCGGTCGTGGCTGATCACCATCACGCTGCCGGCGAACTCCAGCAGCGCGTCTTCCAGTGCGCGCAACGTTTCCACGTCCAGGTCGTTGGACGGCTCGTCCAGCAGCAGCACGTTGGCGCCCTGCATCAGCGTCTTGGCCAGGTGCAGGCGGCCGCGCTCGCCGCCGGACAGCGTGCCCACCTTCTTCTGCTGGTCGCCGCCGTTGAAGTTGAAGCGGCCGCAGTAGGCGCGGCTGGCCATCTGGAACTTGCCGACGGTGATGATGTCCAGGCCGCCCGAGATGTCCTCCCAGACGGTCTTCTCGTTGGCCAGCGCGTCACGGCTCTGGTCGACGAAGGACAGCTTGACGGTCTTGCCGATCTTGACCGTGCCCGCATCGGGCTGCTCGCGCCCGGCGATCATCTTGAACAGCGTGGACTTGCCGGCGCCGTTGGGGCCGATGATGCCGACGATGGCGCCCGCGGGCACCTTGAAGCTCAGGTTGTCGATCAGCAGGCGGTCACCGAAGGACTTGGAGACGCCTTCGAACTCGATGACCTCGTTGCCCAGGCGCTCGGCCACGGGGATGAAGATCTCGTTGGTCTCGTTGCGCTTCTGGTAGTCGATGTCGCTCAGTTCCTCAAAGCGGGCCAGGCGCGCCTTGCTCTTGGACTGGCGGCCCTTGGCGTTCTGCCGCACCCACTCCAGTTCCTTCTTCATCGCTTTGGCATGGGCTTCCTCGCCCTTCTGCTCGGCCTCCAGGCGCGCTTCCTTCTGCTCCAGCCAGGTGCTGTAGTTGCCCTTCCACGGGATGCCGCGGCCGCGGTCCAGCTCCAGGATCCACTCGGCGGCGTTGTCCAGGAAGTAGCGGTCGTGGGTGATGCCCACGACGGTGCCGGGAAAGCGCGACAGGTACTGCTCGAGCCACTCCACCGACTCGGCGTCCAGGTGGTTGGTGGGCTCGTCCAGCAGCAGCATGTCGGGCTTGGACAGCAGCAGGCGGCACAGCGCCACCCGGCGCTTCTCGCCGCCCGACAGGTTCTGGATCACCGCGTCCCACGGCGGCAGGCGCAGCGCGTCGGCCGCGATCTCCAGCAGGTGCTCGGTGTCGCTCTCGGCACCGGCGGCCGAGATGATGGCCTCCAGCTTGTGCTGCTCCTCGGAGAGCTTGTCGAAGTCGGCGTCCGGCTCGGCGTAGGCGGCGTAGACCTCGTCCAGCCGCTGCTTGGCGGCGTTGACCTCGCCCATGCCGCCCTCGACCGCCTCGCGCACGGTCTGCTCGGGCTCCAGCTTGGGCTCCTGCGGCAGGTAGCCGATCTTCAGCCCGGGCATGGCGGTGGCTTCGCCCTCGATCTCGGTGTCGATGCCGGCCATGATCTTGAGCAGCGTGGACTTGCCCGAGCCGTTGAGGCCGAGCACGCCGATCTTGGCGCCGGGGAAGAACGAAAGGGAGATGTCCTTCAGGATCTGCCGCTTCGGCGGCACGATCTTGCCGACGCGGTTCATGGTGTAAACGTATTGGGCCATGGGGGGGATTATCCCTAGGGGCTAGGGGCTAGGGGCTGGGGACTAGGGGAACAGCCGCAAACTCCCCGGTTTTCTCCCTAGCCCCTAGCCCCTAGCCCCTACTTGCTCAAACTATTCTTCAGCGCCGCCTTCGCAACCTGGTCGAGCGCGTCGTCCACCACCGGGCGGTCGGCGATCACGCGTAGGGTGCCCGTCGAGCGCAGGCGCTCCAGCGTGCGGCGCGACATCGAGTGCGCCGTGCCGGCCAGCGCAGTGAACATGAACAGCGTGCCGTGCGGGCTGGCCCAGGTGAGCTGCACGCGCGTCCACTTGCCTTCCACCATCAGCTCGGCCCAGGTGCCGGTGCGCAGTTCGCCCGCGCCGGCGGCCGTCGGCTCGGCCGGGGCCGAAGCCGGCGCCACCGTCAGCTCGGAGATCATGAAGTCCTGCGGCATCACGGACTCGTGGTCGACCCAGCCGGACTCCTGCACCTCGCTTCCGGCCAGCCAGGGCTCGCCGGCCTCCTCGGCTTGCGCCGCCGGCTCCGACTCGATGTCCTGGGCCTGGCGGCGGGCGTCTTCCTTGGCGCCCTCCAGGGCGGCCGCGTGCAGCGCCATCAGGCTGTCGAAGAAGCGCTGGGCCAGCTCCGGCGGGTAGTCGATGCGGTCCAGGCCCTCGCGCACCTTGGCCAGCAGCGTGGGCACCATCTGCTCCAGGCGGTTGGCGCGGCGGCGCTGCGCCGTCGCCTTCTGCACGCTCCACACCAGGTCGTCGACCAGCGCGCGGTAGCCGAACGGGTCGTCCGAACCGTCGGTGCAGCTGAGCTGCGCCTCGGCCACCACCTGGGCCCAGGATCCCTTGAGGAAGTCGAGCACGAAGGGCGCGACCTCCAGGCCGGCGGTGGCGGTCTCGAAATCGGCGGCCAGCTTCTGCGCGAGCAGGTTGCGCTGCTCGGCATGCTGCAGCGCCCGCGCGGCTTCCTCGCGGCGGTGCCGCAACGTCTGGTCGTGGTCGGTCCAGCCCTTCTGGATGTGGTCGAGCATCTCGCCGAAGGTGTCGGCCTCCACGACCTTGCTCTCGGTGAGCCAGCGCGATGCGTACTGCACCGTCGCCAGGAAGCGCGGCCAGCCCTCGTCCCTGTCGCTCTTGAACGCCAGGCTGCGCTGCGTCACCCGGTCGAGGAACTGGCGCGCCGGATGCGTGCGGTCGCTGAAGAAGCGCGAGTCCTGTTGGGCCAGGCGCTGCACGGCCGGCTGCAGCTTGCGCAGCTCGTCCTTGTAGGCGGGCACGAGGCGGTCGTCCTGCGACAGCGTCTCGAACATCAGGCGCAGCACCTCGTCGCCCAGCTGGGCGCCGATGCGCGGCAGCTGGGGCGATTCATGCGCGGCGGCCGGCTGGGCCGGCGCGGCGACGGGCGGGGCCTTGGGCCGCTGCTCCAGCCGCTTGATCAGGGCGTCGGCCTGCTTGAGCTCCTGCAGCAGCGACATGGAGGCCGGCACGGTGTGCAGGAACTCCTGCTTGCCGGCGGGCACGTCGAAATCGCCGGCCAGCAGCTTGCGCAGGCGGTCCAGCGTCAGCAGCGTCTTGGCCATGGTGCCGGCCGCCGGGGCGCCGGTGGCGCCGCCGCCCTGCTGCAGCTTGCCGCCGATGGGCACGGCCGGCTCGACGCCGGTGGACAGCAGCCAGTCGGACAGCTCGCGGTACAGGCGCCGCAGCTTGGCGCCCAGCAGGCCGCCGGCCGGGGCCATCAGCACTTCGCGCGAGTGGGTGTCGGGCACGTGGCGGGCCAGCGTGCTCTGCAGCGCTCGCACGAAGACGTCGGGCCGGATCGGGTTGAGGCCGGGCTGGATGGTGCGCCAGCCCAGCAGCGTGCTCACCACCGAGTCCAGGTGGGGCAGCACATCGTCGACGGCGAACGAAACCTCCTGCTGGGCGCGCGCCACCTCGATGCTCTGGTCGAGCTCGTCGTCGCCGAACAGCTGCAGGTCTTCGTAGCGCAGCACCTCGGTGGCGACCTGCTCCTTGCCGCCGCCCTCGTAGACCAGGCGCGACAGCTCTTCCGCGAAGGTGGCCGACACGGCGATTCCGTCGCCCTCGAGCGTCGCGATCACCTCCTTGATGCCGGCGTGCTGGAAGGCGGCCACGCTCTGCGGCCCGACCGGCGCGGCCCCGCGCACCAGCCCTTCCACGATCGAGCCCATCAGCGGCGCCGCCTGCTGCAGCGTGGCCGACAGGCAGTCGTTGAGGGTCGGCTGCAGCGCGGTGGGGTCATCCGCTACACCGAGCCGCATTGGGAGCATCTTCGCCATGGTCCGGCTGATTATGGCGACGCAGCTCAGCTTTGCGAAGCGGGTTGCGCCTCTGCGTTGGGAAGCATGAGACAATGCAGGCCTCCCGCGGAAAACAGCAGTCGTTTTCGCGGGCTCAGCGCTTCGCTGGGGATGCCGCCGGCCCCGCTGCCGCCGCCTCCCGACCTCAACCCCATCTGCCTTTGACTTGCTACTCGGCGCGCCCGCGCCGTAACAGGCCGATACCTGCGCCACGGTGTGGCGCTGATGTGTTCAATGACTTTTGAAGAACTGAATCTGGCACCCGCCATCCTCAAGGCCGTGCGCGAGCAGGGTTACGAGATCCCCACCCCCATCCAGGCCCAGGCCATCCCGGCCGTGCTCGAAGGCCACGACCTCCTCGGCGGCGCCCAGACCGGCACCGGCAAGACCGCCGCCTTCACCCTCCCGATGCTGCACAAGCTCACCATGAGCCGCAGCGCCAAGAGCCGCTTCGGCGGCTACGGTGTCCGGGCCCTGGTGCTCACCCCCACGCGGGAGCTGGCGGCCCAGGTCGAGGAATCGATCCGCACCTACGGCAAGTACCTGCAACTGACCTCGGCCGTCATCTTCGGCGGCGTGGGCATGAACCCGCAGATCGAAGCCATGAAGCGTGGCGTCGACATCGTGGTGGCCACCCCGGGCCGCCTGCTCGACCTGCAGCAGCAGGGCTTCCTGGACCTGTCCAGCGTGCAGATGCTGGTGCTCGACGAAGCCGACCGCATGCTGGACATGGGGTTCATCCACGACGTGAAGAAGGTGCTGGCCCTGCTGCCGCGCGAGAAGCAGAGCCTGCTGTTCTCGGCCACCTTCAGCGATGAGATTCGTGACCTCGCAAACGCATTGTTACGCGAGCCCCGTAGCATCCAGGTCACACCGCGCAACACCACGGTGCAGCGCATCACCCAGGTCGTGCACCCGGTCGGCCGCTCGAAGAAGAAGCAGCTGCTGGCCCACATCATCCAGGAGCACGACTGGAGCCAGGTGCTGGTCTTCACCCGCACCAAGTTCGGCGCCAACCACGTGGCCGAATTCCTGAACAAGCAGGGCATCACCGCGATGGCTCTGCACGGCAACAAGAGCCAGGGTGCCCGCACCCAGGCGCTCGCCGGCTTCAAGAGCGGCGACATCCGCGCCCTGGTGGCCACCGACATCGCCGCCCGCGGCATCGACATCGACGACCTGCCGCACGTGGTGAACTTCGAGGTGCCCAACGTGCCCGAGGACTACGTCCACCGCATCGGCCGCACCGGCCGCGCGGGCCGCGAAGGCCAGGCCGTCAGCCTGGTCTGCCTGGACGAGGAAGGCTTCATGCAGGAGATCGAGCGCTTCACCAAGCAGGAGATCAAGGCCCAGTCGTACGAGGGCTTCGGCCCCGAGCCCGGCGAGCGCGCCGAGCCCATCGCCATGGGCCGCCAGACCCTGTGGGGCGGCGCCGGCAAGCCGCCCAGCCGCGAGGTGATGAGCGCCGCGGCCAAGGCCGCGCGCCAGGAGATGATGCAGCGCATGCGCGAGAACAAGGCCGGCAACGGCGCGCGCAAGCCCGCCGAAGGCGAAGGCCGCGGCGCCCGCAACGGCTCCAACGGCAACGGCAATGGCCAGCGCGCCAAGCCGGCCGGCGGCCCGCGTCCCGCGAATGGCCACAACGGTCACAACGCCGGCCACAACGGCCAGCCCCGTCCGCCGCAGCAGCCTCGTCCGCCGCGCGCCGAGCGCCCGCTCGACGACGACCGCGATGACTCGGACGATCGCATGCCGCGCAACGTCGATCCGCTGCGCACCAACCTGCCCAGCCGCCGTGACATGACCGGCGTGCGCCGTGCCACCACGAACGGCCAGCCCGATCCCACCCGCACCAGCATCGACAGCATGGGCGCCGGCACCGGCGGCAATCGTCGCGGCGGCGGTGGTGGTGGTGGCGGTGGCAACCGCAACCGTGGCGGTGGTGGTGGTGGTGGTGGTGGTGGTGGCGGCTACGGCGGCCAGCGCAGCGGCCAGAACCGCCGCTACGGCTGACGCCGGCACGCCCTGGGCGGACCCACTCCGCCCTTTCCAAAAAAATGCGGCCCGAGGGCCGCATTTTTCTTGCCGCTGCTTTCAGTCCGCCAGCGCGGTGCAGGCGGCGGCCAGGCGCGCCAGGCCTTCTTCCAGTTTCTCGCGCGATGCGGCGAACGAGATGCGGAAGAACGGCGACATCCCATAGGCCGACCCCTGCAGCAGCGCCAGGTTGTGCGCGTCCAGCAGGTACATCACGAAGTCCTCGTCGCTCTGGATCCTGTGCCCCGAAGGCGTGACCCTTCCGACCAGCTTGCGGCACGAGGGGTACAGGTAGAAAGCGCCGTCGGGCCGGTGGCATTCCACGCCCGGCAGCCGGTTCAGTGCGTCCACCATGAAATCGCGCCGCTCCTGGAACACGCGCTTGCGCTCCTCGATGAAGTCCTGCGGCCCCATGAGCGCCTCCACCGTCGCGGCCTGCGTGATGGACGAAGGGTTGCTGGTGCTCTGCGACTGCAGCTTCACCATGGCCTTGATGAGGTCGGCCGGGCCGGCGCCGTAGCCGAGCCGCCAGCCCGTCATCGCGTAGGCCTTGGACACGCCGTTGACCGTGAGCGTGCGGTCCTTGAGCGCGGGCTCGGCCTGCGCGATGGTCGCGAACCGCCGGCCGTCGTACAGCACGTGCTCGTACATGTCGTCGGTCAACACCCACACCTGCGGGTGCCGCAGCAGCACCTGCGCCAGCGCCTGCAGTTCCTCCATCGTGTACGTGGCCCCGCTCGGGTTGTTCGGCGCATTGAGCACCAGCCACTTGGTGCGCGGCGT
Organism: Ramlibacter sp. Leaf400; assembly: GCF_001424545.1. Lineage (GTDB taxonomy): Bacteria > Pseudomonadota > Gammaproteobacteria > Burkholderiales > Burkholderiaceae_C > Ramlibacter. Next base: position 87,857 of record NZ_LMQL01000014.1, read on the forward strand.
GATCGCCGCTTCCAGGTCCTGCGGGCGCAGCTTGAAGCCGTTCTCCGGCGGGCAGTCGACGAACACCGGCCTGCCGTCGGCCAGCAGCACGATGTCGGGATAGGACACCCAGTACGGCGCGGGCACGATGACTTCGTCGCCCTGCTCCACCGTGCACATGAAGGCGTTGAAGATGACCTGCTTGCCGCCGGTGCCGGCGATGATCTCCTGCGGCCGGTACACCAGGCCGTTGTCGCGCCGGAACTTCCCGGCGATCGCCTCCTTCAGCTCGGGCGTGCCGCCGACGTCGGTGTACTTGGTCTTGGACGACTTCATCGCCCGGGCCGCGGCCTCGCAGATGTTGTCCGGCGTGTCGAAATCCGGCTCGCCCGCCGTCAGGCCGACGATGTCCCGCCCCTGCGCCTTCAGCTCACGGGCGCGCTGGCCCGCCATCGAGCTGGGCGAAGGTTTGATCCGGTTCAGTCTTGCCGCGATTCGCGTCATGGTGCTTTCTTTCTCCAGTCACTTGAGGCGGCCCTGCGTGCGCAGGTAGGGCAGCAGCCCCCCTGCCTCGCGCAGGGCCAGGACGAATTCGGGCAGCGGTTCGGCGTCGATGAGCCGGCCGTCTTCCAGCCGGATGCGGACGCCCTGCCCGTCGATCTCGATCTCCAGCCGCTCGCCTTCGGCGATGCCGCGCGTGTCGGCCACCAGCGCGAGCAGCCCGTTGTTGACCGCGTTGCGCCAGTAGGTCCGCGCGAAGCTGCGCGCCACCACGGCCTGGATGCCGGCGCCGCGAACCACCGTCACCGCGACCTCCATGGCCGACCCGCAGCCGAAGTTGCTGCCAGCCACCAGGATGTCGCCCGGTTGCACGCTGGCCGCGAACCCGGGGACCAGGTCTTCCAGAAGGTGGTGCTTCAGCACCTGGGGGTCGAGGCTGTCCTTCTTGCGGCGCGAAGGGATGATGTAGTCCGTGTTGACGTCGTCGCCCAGCACGCGGGCGCGGCCGCCCAGGTGGGCCGGCGCCGCGCTCACGCCGGCTCCCCGTCGCCCAGCGTGCCGCGCACCGCCGCCTGCGCGCACGAGCGCGGCGACGCCAGGTAGATCTGAGCGTCCGAGCTGCCCATGCGGCCCTTGAAGTTGCGGTTGGCGGTGGAGGCGACCCGCACGCCGCCGGCGGGCACGCTGCCGCAGGTGCCGCAGCACGCACCGCAGCCCGGCGCCTGCACGCTGGCGCCGAACGCGCGGAACTCCGCCAGCACGCCCTGCGCTTCCAGCTCGGCGCGGATGCTTTCGGAAGCGGGCGTCACGACCAGCTTCACGCCCGGCGCCAGCTGGCCGGCGCCTCGCAGCACTTCGAGCGCCTCGTGGTAGTCCTTGGCGCGGCCGCCCGTGCAAGTGCCCAGGTAGACCAGGTCGATCGGCGTCCCGCGTGCGGCGGACACGGGCTGCACGTTGTCCACGCGATGCGGCAGCGCGACCTGGGGCTCGACGTCGCCGAGGTCCAGCAGCACGCGGCCGGCGTAGTCGGCGCCTGGATCGGCCGACACCGCCTCGAAAGCGGCGGCGGTGCGCGGCGCGAGCCAGTCCCGCGTGCAGTGGTCGAACGGGAACAGCCCCGCCTTCGCGCCCATCTCCACCGACATGTTGGCCAGCACGATCCGGTCGTCCATGTCGAGCGCCGCCACACCCGCCCCGCCGAACTCCAGCGCCAGGTAGCCGGCGCCGTCGGCGCCCAGCCGGCCGGCCAGCGTGAGCGCGACGTCCTTGGCGGAGACGCCGGGCCGCAGCCGGCCCTTGAGTTCGATGTGCAGCGAGGCCGGCACCTTCAGCCACAGCTGGCCGCAGGCCAGCACGCCGGCCAGGTCGGACGAGCCGATGCCGGTGCCGAAAGCGTTCAGCGCGCCGTACGACACCGCATGCGAGTCCGCGCCGACCACCAGCTGCCCCGGCAGCACGTGGCCGCGCTCCATCATGAGCTGGTGCCCGATGCCTTCACCCGCCTCGAACAGCGCGATGCCGTGGTCGCGGGCGTAGCCGCGGGCGATCTGCTGCAAGGCCAGCGCGCGCTCGCCGGAGGGGGCCCCGTAGTGGTCCAGGGCGAAGAACAGCTTCTGCGGCCGCGCGGGTGCGCGCAGCGCGCCATCGGCGTCGACCTGGCGCAGGTAGTCGAGCGCCATCGGGATCGAGCCGTCGGTGCCCATGGCGGCGTCGGGCTCGCACACGACCAGGTCGCCGGACCGCACCGGCCGCCCCGCCGCGCGCGACAACAGCTTCTCGGCCAGGGTCGAGGACCGGGCCGCGTCGGAGGAATGGAAAGGCATTTGTCTGCCGGCGCCCGCTCAACGGGACGCGCCGGAAGTTCGGGAAAGGATCGTCCGGTTCAGTTCAGCGAGATGCCGGCCGCCTTCACGACCTTGCCCCACTTCTCGTTCTCGACGCGGATGTGCCGCGAGAAGGCTTCGGGCGCGCCGCCCACCGGCTCCACGCCCATGGCGGCGAGCTTCTGGCGCACGTCGTCCATCTTCAGCACGCGGTCGATGGCGCGGTTGAGCTTCGTGACGACCGGGCGCGGCGTGGCGGCCGGCGCGACGATGCCGCTCCAGGACAGCGACTCGTAGCCCTTGACGCCCGCCTCGTCCAGGGTGGGCACGTCGGGCAGCATCGGCAGCCGCTTGGTGCTGGTCACGGCCAGGGCGCGCAGCTTGCCCTGCTGCACGAAGCCCAGCGAGGACGGCGCGTTGTCGAACAGCATCGTGACCTGCCCGGCCACCACGTCGGTCAGGGCCTGCGAGCTGCCCTTGTAGGGCACGTGCAGGATGTCCACGCCCGCCATCGCCTTGAACAGCTCCGCCGAAAGGTGCGTGGAACTGCCGGCGCCGGAGGAAGCGAAGCTCAGGTGCCCGGGCTTGCTCCTGGCCATGGCGATCAGTTCCTCGACGTTGCGTGCGGGCATGGCCTGCGGCACCACCAGGATGTTGGTGATCAGCGAGGTGTAGCTGACCGGCGTGAAATCCTTGCCCGCGTCGTAGCTCATGCTCTTGTACAGGTGCTGGTTGATCGCCAGCACGCCGGTGGTGCCCATGAGCAGCGTGTAGCCGTCGGCGGGCGCCTTGGCCACGGCATCGGCGCCGATGTTGCCGCCGGCGCCGCCGCGGTTGTCCACCACGAAGGGCTGCTTGAGCTCCGTCGAGAGCTTGTCCGCCAGCAGGCGCGCCACCAGGTCGGTCGAGCCGCCGGCCGCGAAGGGCACGACGATGCGCACCGGCTTGCTCGGGTAGCTGTCGGCATCGGCGCCCTGGGCCGACGCAGCGGCGGGAAACAGGCTGGCCAGCGCGGCTACGGTGATGGCGGCGGCGCGGAAGAGGGCTTTCACGTGTGCGTCCTTCGATGGGGGTACGGGGCCGGGCGGCTGCCACGGGTGCGCAGCATTCTGGAGCGCGTCCCCGGCACCAACAATCAAAAAGAACCGGCCTATTATTCAGGGATCAAGATAAATCCAACTTCTGTGAACCACCGGGTCACCCTCAAGCACCTGCGCTCCTTCGTGGCGGTGGCCGAGACGGGCTCGTTCACCCTGGCCTCGGCCCGCCTGTGCGTCACCCAGTCGGCGCTGACGGCCGCGATCCAGCAGTTCGAGGACGCCGTCGGCCAGAAGATGTTCGACCGCTCCACGCGCCGCGTGGAGCTCACCCGGGATGCCCAGCGCTTCCTGCCCGAAGCGCTGCGGGTGCTGCGGGCGTTCGACAACGCGGTGGGCGACCTGATCGCCCTGTCCAGCGGCGGCAGCGGCCAGATCCGCATCGCGGCGGCCGCCTCGGTGATCCGGCAGTTCCTCGCGCGGTCGATCGAGGAGTTCCGGCAGGGCTACCCCGACGTCAGCGTCACCCTGCGCGACGCCGGGGCGCGGGAGATCGAAAGGCTGGTGCTGGAGGGCGAGGTGGATTTCGGCATCGAGAGCAGCTACCAGCGCTCGGAGAACCTGGAGTACGTGCCCCTGGTGAACGACCGATACGGCGTGGTCTGCCGGACGGACATGCCGCTGGCGGCGGAGCGGGGGCCGCTGCGCTGGCCGGACCTGCCGGCCACGGGCTACGTCTCGTTCAGCGCCGACACCGGCATCGGCCACTTCCTGCGGCAGCACGCCCCGCACTGGCCCGCGCTGCGCGATCCGCACGACGAGGTGACGAGCACGACCTCCCTCTTCGCGCTGCTGTGCGCCGGGCCGCGCTACTCGGTGGTGCCGGCGATGGCGTTCCGGCCGACGGAGTTTCCACAGCTGGTGTTCCGTGAGCTCGAGGCTCCCACGCTGTCGCGCGAGATATGCCTCATCACGCGCCGGCTGCGGTCGCTGTCCTCGAATGCGCAGCGCCTGCTGGGCGTGGTGGTGGCGAACCTGCGCAACGCGCAGCTGCCGGCCGGCGCACAGGTGGTGGCGCGGGCTCCGGACTAGGCCTTGGACACCCGCACGATCGCGTCGGCGCGCTTGTGCAGGTCGGGCAGCAGCTCCAGCCCCAGCCCGGGCTTGTCGCCCAGGGTGATCATTCCGTCCTGGACGACGGGCAGTTCGGTGACGAGCTCGCGGTACCAGCCGCTGTAGAAGGCCCGCACGCTCTCCTGAACCAGCGCATTGGGCGCGTGCAGCGACAGGTGCGTGGAAGCGGTCCAGACGACGGGCCCGGTGCAGTCGTGCGGCGCCACCGGCAGCTGCCAGGCGTCGGCCATGCCGGCGATCTTGCGCGCCTCGGTCAGGCCGCCGCACCACGACAGGTCCAGCATCACCACGCCGGCCACGCCGGTCTCCAGGTAGTCCTTGAAGCCCCACTTGTAGCTGAGCGTCTCGCTCGCGCAGACCAGGGCCTCGCAGTCCTTCGCGTACTGCTTCAGGAGGTCCAGCGAGTCCATGCGGATCGCGTCCTCGTGCCAGAAGGTGTCGAACTCCCTGAGCGCGCGGGCGATCCGGCGGGCCATCGGCAGGCGCCACAGGCTGTGGAACTCCACCATGATGTCCATGCGGTCGCCCACGGCCTTGCGGATCTTGCGGAAAGGCTCCAGCGCGGTGTCGAGGTCTCCCGGACTGATGTACTGGCCGTGGCTGGCCTCGGCGGCGGTGTCGAAAGGCCAGATCTTCATCGCCGTGATGCCCTCGTCCAGCAGCGACTGGGCGAGTTCGTCGGCGTGGTGCAGGAAGCCCTGCAGGTCTTCATAGGGTCCGCTGGCGTTGCCGAGGCCCCAGTTGGAAGAGGTCTGGTTGGCGTCGCTGCGGATGTACTGGTAGCCGGCGCAGGTGTTGTAGACGCGGATGGCGTCGCGGCTGCGGCCGCCCAGCGCGGTGTGCACCGGCATGTTGGCGGCCTTGCCGAACAGGTCCCACAGGGCGATGTCGACCGCGGAGTTGCCGCGCGTCTCCACGCCCGAGCCGCGCCAGCCCAGGTAGCCGGTGAGGTCGCGCGCGCGCGCCTCGATGGCCAGCGGGTCGGTGCCCAAGAGGCGCTGCGCGGCCCACTCGTGCAGGTAGGCCTCCACGGCGCCCGCGCCCATGAAGGTCTCGCCCAGCCCGACCAGGCCCTCGTCCGTGTGGACCCGCACCCAGAGGATGTTGGGGAACTCGCCGAGGCGGAGGGTTTCGAGCTGGGTGATCTTCATCGATGGACAACGGATCGGGAAAGGCCGTCATCCCCGCGAAGGCGGGGATCCAGTGCTTCCACGGGCGGGCGATTCGGACGCTCTGGATTCCCGCCTCCGCGGGAATGACGGTGGTTGCGCAAGTACGGTGGTCGCGGGAATGACGGTGGCGATCAGCCCCCACGCGCCTTCTTCAGGCCATCCAGCACCACGTTCACCGCGTCCGGCCCGATGGTCGGCACGTTCTTGTCGTACACCGGCTTGACCTTCTCAAACATGCGGCGCTGCTCGGCCGGGTTGATCTCGTTGACCTGCATGCCCTTGGTCTTGAGGCTGGCCAGCGACTTCTCGTTCAGCTGGCGGTTGGCGGCGCGCTGGACCTTCTGGCCTTCGACGGCGGCCTCGCGCAGCACCGACTGCTCCTGCGGGGTCAGCTGGTCCCACAGCTTCTTGCTGTACAGCACCAGGAACGGCGTGTAGGCATGGCGCGTGACCGACAGGTACTTCTGCACCTCGTTGAACTTCGAGGTTTCGATGGTCACGAAGGGGTTCTCCTGGCCGTCGATGGTGCGGGTCTCCAGCGCGGTGAACACCTCGCCGAAGGCCATCGGCACCGCGTTCGTGCCCAGGGTCTTGAAGGTGTCCAGGAAGATGTTGTTCTGCATCACCCGCACCTTCACGCCCTCGAAGTCCTCGACCTTGGCCACCGGGCGCTTGCTGTTGGTGAGGTTGCGGAAACCGTTCTCCCAGTAGGCCAGGTTCACCAGGCCCGCGTCTTCCAGCTTCTTGTTGAAGTACTGGCCGGCGGCGCCGTCGAGCACCGCGTCGGCTTCCTTCTCGTTGGCGAAGAGGAAGGGCAGGTCGAACACGCCCAGCTCCTTGACGATGCCCACCAGCGGCGACGAGGAGGTGCACACCATCTCCTGCGTGCCCGCGCGCAGCGCCTGCGTGGCCTGCAGGTCGCCGCCGGCGGCGCCGCCCCAGAAGGCCTGGATCTTCAGCTTGCCGCCGGTCTTGGCGGCTAGCACTTCCTGCATCTTCTTGACGCCGACGCCGACCGGGTGGTCCTCGTTCACGCCGTTGGTGAACTTGATCGTGCGGTCCTGGAACTGCGCGAAGGCGGGGGCGGCGGCCAGCAGCGCGCCGGCGGCCAGGGTCACGAGAGTGCGCCGTTGGATCATGGTTTTGTCTCCTAGGTTGGAACGGTGGAAAAAAGGAAAAGTCGTCAGCGCAGGAGCCACTTGAGCGGCACCATCACGATGTCGGGGAAGAGCACCAGCGTGAACAGCACGATCAGCTCGGCGATGAAGAACGGCATCACGCCCTTGAAGGCGTCGTCCAGCGTGATGCGGGCCACGCCCGACACCACGTTGAGCACCGTGCCCACCGGCGGCGTGATCAGGCCGATGGCGTTGTTCATGATGAAGAGCACGCCGAAGTACACCGGGTCGATGCCGGCCTTCAGCACCACCGGCATCAGCACCGGCGTGAGGATCAGCACCGTGGGAGTGAAGTCCAGCGCGGTGCCCACCAGCACCACGATGACCATGATGACGAGCATCAGCAGGATGCGGTTGCCCATGAAGGGCGACAGCATGTTCGCCACCTCGGTCGGGATGTTGGCCACCGTGATCAGCCAGGCGCTCACCATGGCGGCGGCCACCAGGAACATCACGACGGCGGTGGTCTTGCCCGCCGAGAGGATCAGGCCGTACAGGTGGGCCGGCTTGAGCTCGCGGTAGATGAACATGCCCACCACGAAGCTGTAGACGGCGGCGACCACGGCGGCTTCGGTGGGCGTGAACACGCCGAACTTCATGCCGCCCAGGATCACCACCGGCAGCGCGATGGCCAGGCTGCCCTGCCCGGTCAGGCGCAGGCGCTCGGCCATGCTCACCCGCGGCGCCGGCTGCACGTTCTCGCGCCGCGCCACGATCCACCAGGCGATGCCGATGGCCACGCCCATCAGGATGCCGGGCACGATGCCGGCGAGGAACAGCTTGGTGATCGAGACGTTGCCCGCGACGCCGAAGATGATCAGCCCGATGGAGGGCGGGATCACCGGCGCGATGATGCCGCCGGCGGCGATCAGGCCGGCCGAGCGGTTCACCTGGTAGCCGGCCTGCCGCATCATCGGGATCAGCAGCGCCGAGAGCGCCGCGGTGTCGGCCACCGCCGACCCCGACAGCGAGGCCATGATCACCGCCGCCAGCACCGCCACGTAGCCCAGTCCGCCGCGGAAGTGCCCGACCCAGGCCATGGCCAGGTTGACGATGCGGCGCGACAGCCCGCCCGCGTTCATGAACTCGCCCGCCAGCAGGAAGAAGGGCACGGCCAGCAGCGGGAAGTTGTCGGCGCCGTCGACGAAGCGCTGCGCCAGGATCTGGCTGTCGAAGGCCGCCAGCGCGCCGGTGGCGGCCATGAAGGCCATCAGCGACAGCCCGCAGATCAGGAGCGCATAGGCGATCGGCATGCCGATGGCCATCGCGCCCAGCAGGCTGAAGAGGAAGACGCCGACGGTCATGGCCTGTCCTCCTCGGGGCGGGAGATTGCCGTCGTCCCCGCGGAGGCGGGGACCCAGCGCAGCGCGCCCCGGACCTCGCAAAACACGGAAGCTCTGGATTCCCGCCTGCGCGGGAATGACGAATATCCGGTCATGGGCGCACCCTCCCCGCCTCGACCGGCTGCGCGGGCATCTCGTGCACCACGTCCTCGGATTCGACCACCTGCACCAGCTCGTCCTCCGCGATGCGGCCGGTCACCAGCCGGAACAGCACGTTGATGTTGAACATCGCCATCACCGCGGCCACCACGTAGCCGATGCCGTAGATCCAGATCATGGAGATGCCCACCACCGGCGAGACGTTGGTGACCTGCAGGTCGTGCATCTTCCAGGTGCCGATGAAGAACAGCGCGTTGCACCAGAGCATCAGCGACTCGGACAGGAACAGGCAGAACTTCCTGCCGCCCACCGGCAGGTGCTTGACCAGGGTGTCCACGCCCAGGTGGCCCTTCTCGCGCATGGCGATCATGGCGCCGATGTAGGTGAGCCAGATGAAGCAGTAGCGCGACATCTCCTCGGACACCTGGATCCCCGAGTTGAAGGCGTAGCGCAGCACCACGTTGCCGAACACCATGAACACCATGGCCACCAGCGCGGCGACCACCAGGAATTCGAGTCCCTTGAAGAACCAGTCGATCGCTCTTTTCATTCCGTCGTCGGCCTCACACGGTGGCGCGCAGATGCGGCGCGGGCGCGTCCAGCTTGGGCAGGCGGCGGCGCGAGGCCAGCACCTGGTCGATGTCTTCGCGCGCCCCGTCGATCAGCACCAGGATGGCCTCCTCGGCCTGGTCGGGCCGGCGCGCGATCACCGCGTCCAGCACCGCGCGGTGCAGCGGCAGCGACAGGCGCGGTCCGTCCTTGCGGCTGGTGGAGATCTCGAAGCTTGTGCGCAGCAGCGCGGCCAGTGCCTTGCTCATCTGCGCCAGCATGCGGTTGTGGCAGGCGCGCAGCAGGCCCTGGTGGAACAGCAGGTCGTGCGTGACGTAGTCGCCGCCCTCCTCCACCGCCCGCCGCATGCCCTGGTAGGCCGCCTCGATGCCGGCGATGTCGTCGGCCGTGGCGCGCTCGGCGGCCATGCGCACGGCGGCCGGTTCCACCACGCGGCGCAGCTCCTGCAGGTCGCGCAGGAACTCGCGCGTCAGGCCCACCTGGGACTGCCAGACCACCACGTCCGGGTCGAACCAGTTCCACTGGTCGGCCGGCATCACGCGGGTGCCCACCTTGGGCCCGGTGCTCACCAGGCCCTTGGCCACCAGCGACTTGACCGCTTCGCGCACCACGGTGCGGCTGACGCCGAGCTCCTCGCCCAGCAAGGGCTCCGGCGGCATGGACGCGCCCGGCGCATAGCGGCCGGACATGATGGTCACGCCCAGGCGGTCGAGCGTGTTGCCATGGACGTTCTTGATGGCCCCCATGCCGTCGTTCAGCCGCGCACGAAGACGGTGACCAGCGGGTCGGGGCCGACCTGCGCGCTGCGGTGGCCATGCACGGCCGGATCGAACGTGGCGCCTTCGGGCAGCAGGTCCGCCGAATAGAAGTGCTCGCCGGCGCGGAACACGCGCGAGGTGCCGTCCTGCAGGCCGATCTCCATCGCGCCGCCGAGGATGAACACCCACTGCGTGTTCGTCGAACAGTGGAACTCGCTGCGGAAGCCCACCGGGCTGTGGCGCAGCTGCAGGCCCTCGGCCGGCAGCAGCGCGGAAAGCATGGCCTGCGGCTTGCCCTGGTCGAGCGGCAGCACGTCCTCGCGGAAACGTGCGCGGCCGTCGGAATCGGTGAAGAGGATGACCTTCGTGAAATGCACGGCGGGTTCCTTCAGCGGCATTCGGGCACCGGCGTCAGCAGCGGCTGGCCGGCGAAGTGCGCGGCCAGGTTGTCGAACGCCAGCGCCGCCATCGCGTGCCGGGTCTGCACCGTGGCGCTGCCGATGTGCGGGGCCAGCACCACGTTGTCGAGTTCGCGCAGCGCCTGCGGCACGCGCGGCTCGTTCTCGAACACATCGAGCGCCGCACCGGCGATGACGCCCTTCTGCAGCGCATCGATCAGGGCGGCCTCGTCCACCACCGACCCGCGCGCCACGTTGACCAGGTAGCCCTGCGGCCCCAACGCGCGCAGCACCTCGGCGTTGATCATGTGGCGCGTGGCGGCGCCGCCGGGCGTGATGACCACCAGGAAATCGACCTGCGCGGCCAGCTCCGCCGCCGAGGGGAAGTACGCGTGCTTCACGTCCTTTCGGTTGCGGCTGGTGTAGGCGATCGACATGCCGAAGGCCTCGGCTCTCTTGGCGATGGCCTGGCCGATGCGGCCCAGCCCGACGATGCCCAGCCGCGCGCCCGACATCTTGCGGGACAGCGGCATCGCGCCCTGCGTCTCCCAGCGGCCGTCGCGCACGTAGCGGTCGGCCTGCGGCAGCTTCTTGGCCACGGACAGCATCAGCCCGATGGCCGTGTCGGCCACCTCGTCGTTGAGCACGTCCGGCGTGTGCGTGACCGGGATGCGGCGCTCCAGCGCGGCCGCCACGTCGACCTTGTCGTAGCCCACGCCCATGATGGAGACCATCTCCAGCGCCGGCAGCTGCGCCAGCAGCGCACGGTCGACCAGCGACTCGCCGCCACCCGTGACGGCACGGATGCGCGGCGCGGCCTGCGCGAAGGCCTGCGGATCGGTCTGGTGCAGACGGTCCAGCAGCTCGAAGGATTGCTGCAGCTTTTCGATGTAGAAAGGCGGCAGCTTCATCACCGCCAGCACGGCGGGCTTGCTCGTCGAGGTTGGTGCGGCGCTCATGGTTTTCACCGGGAAAGGGCCGCAATGGTATGAACATAATACGATTGCCTCTACCCCGGACGAACCCTATGACCGACCCGAACAAGCCCCGCAAGAAGCCCGAAGAACTCCGCAGCCAGCAGTGGTTCGGCCGCCAGGACCGCGACGGCTTCGCCTACCGCAGCTGGGTCAAGGGCAAGGGCGTGCCGCACGACCAGTTCGACGGCCGGCCCGTCATCGGCATCTGCAACACCTTCAGCGAGCTCACGCCCTGCAACTCGCATTTCCGCACGCTGGCCGAGCAGGTCAAGATCGGCGTGTACGAGGCGGGCGGCTTCCCGCTCGAGTTCCCCGTGATGTCGCTGGGCGAGACGCTGCTGCGCCCCACCGCCATGCTGTACCGCAATCTCGCCAGCATGGACGTGGAGGAGTCGATCCGCGGCAACCCCATCGACGGCGTCGTGCTCCTCTTCGGTTGCGACAAGACCACGCCTTCGCTGCTGATGGGCGCTTCGTCGGTAGACCTGCCGGCCATCGGCGTCTCGGGCGGGCCCATGCTGTCGGGCAAGTGGCGCGGCCAGGAGCTGGGCTCGGGCACCGGCGTGTGGAGCATGAGCGAGCAGGTGCGCGCCGGCACGCTCATGCTGCAGGATTTCTTCGAGGCCGAGTCGTGCATGCACCGCAGCCACGGCCACTGCATGACGATGGGGACGGCCTCCACCATGGCCAGCATGGTGGAAGCGCTGGGCGTGGGCCTGCCCGGCAACGCGGCCTACCCGGCCGTGGACGGCCGCCGCAACGTGATCGCGCGCAACGCCGGCCGCCGCATCGTGGACATGGTCCACGAGGACCTCAAGCTGTCGAAGATCCTCACCCGCCAGGCCTTCGAGAACGCCATCAAGACCCTGGCCGCCATCGGCGGCTCCACCAACGCGGTGATCCACCTGATCGCCATCGCGCGCCGCATCGGCGTAGAGCTGAAGGTGGAGGACTTCGACCGGCTGGGCAGCGAGATGCCCTGCCTGGTGAACCTTCAGCCCTCGGGCAAGTTCCTGATGGAGGACTTCTGCTACGCCGGCGGCCTGCCGGCGGTGATGAAGGAGATCCGCGGCCACCTGCACCTGGACGCCATCACCGCCAACGGCAGCACGGTCGGCCAGAACATCGAAGGCGCGCAGAACTACAACGCCGAGGTGATCCAGCCGCTGGACAAGCCGTTCAAGGACAAGGCCGGCATCGCGGTGCTGCGCGGCAACCTGGCGCCGCGCGGCGCGGTCATCAAGCCCAGCGCGGCCACGCCCGCGCTGATGGTGCACAAGGGCCGCGCCGTGGTGTTCGAGGACATCGAGGACTTCCACAAGCGCATCGACGACGAGAGCCTGGACATCGACGAGACCTGCGTGATGGTGCTCAAGAACTGCGGTCCCAAGGGCTACCCCGGCATGGCCGAGGTCGGCAACATGCCGCTGCCGCCCAAGGTGCTGCGCAAGGGCATCACCGACATGGTCCGCATCAGCGACGCGCGCATGAGCGGCACGGCCTACGGCACCGTCGTCCTGCACACCGCGCCCGAGGCGGCCGCCGGCGGACCGCTGGCGGTGGTGCGCAACGGCGACATGATCGAGCTGGACGTGCCCAACCGGCGCCTGCACCTGCACATCCCGGACGAGGAGTTGCAGGCGCGCCTGAAGGCCTGGACGGCGCCGAAGCCGCCGCTGTCCTCGGGCTACTGGAAGCTGTACGTGGACCACGTGCTGCAGGCCGACGAGGGCGCCGACCTGGACTTCCTGCAGGGCAAGCGCGGGGCGTTCGTGCCGCGGGACAACCATTGAGCGGGCTCCCTAGCGCTCCTGCCCAGATGCTCATCGCGCTCGACTGGGGCACGTCGTCGCTGCGCGCCGCGCGGCTCGATGCGGACGGCAACGTGATCGAGGAACGGCACAGCGGCGACGGCATCCTCAACGTGCCGGCCGATGGCTTTCCCGCCGCCTTCCAGCGCGCCGTGAAAGGCTGGCGGCCCGGCGCCAGCACGCTGGTCCTGGCCAGCGGCATGGTGGGCAGCCGGCAAGGCTGGCTGGAGGCGCCCTACTGCCCCTGCCCCGCCGGTCCCGAGGAACTCGCCGCGCGCATCGCCTGGCTGCCCGATGCGCCTTCGCACGTGCGCCTGGGGCTGGTGCCCGGCCTGTGCGACCTGCAGGCCGGCGTGCACGACGTGATGCGTGGCGAGGAGGTGCAGGTCTTCGGCGCGCTCGAACTCCTGGGCCGCGACGCCGGCACCTTCGTGCTGCCCGGCACGCACAGCAAGTGGGTGCGCGTGCGCCAGGGCCGCATCGACTCGTTCTCCACCTTCATGACCGGCGAGGTGTACGCGCTGCTGCGCAAGCATTCGATCCTGGCGCGCACCATGGCCGAGGAGGACGGGCCGCTGGACGAACCGGCGTTCCTGCGCGGCGTCCTGCACGCCCGGCACGCCGGCAGCCTGCTGCACGGCGCCTTCTCGGCGCGCACCTCGTCGCTGTTCGGCCAGCTGTCGGCGCAGGTGCTGCCGAGTTACCTGTCCGGACTGGTGATCGGCGAGGAACTGCGCGCGCAGCAGCTGGAGAACAGCGGCGACCACCTGGTGCTGGTCGGCGCGCCAGCCTTGACGCACCGCTACCAGCTGGCGCTCGGGGCGCTAGGGGTCCATGCTTCGTGCCTGGGCGCCGAAGCCACCTGGCGCGGCCTGTGGTCGCTCGCCCGCACCCTGCAAACCTCCGCATGAAGCAAGACGAAGACACCGTTTTCGACCGGGCCGTGACCGCGCTGCCGCTGGTGGCCATCCTGCGCGGCATCACGCCCGCCGAAGCCCTGCCCGTGGGCCAGGCCCTGGTGGACGCGGGCTTTCGCCTCATCGAGGTGCCGCTCAATTCACCCGAGCCGCTGCGCAGCATCTCCGCGCTGGCCCATGCCTTCCCCCAGGCCGTCGTGGGCGCCGGCACCGTGCTGCGCCGCGCCGACGTCGGGTCGGTGCAGGCCGCCGGCGGTCAGCTGGTGGTCGCGCCCAACTTCGATGCCGGCGTGGTGCAGGAAGCGCGCGAACTCGGCATGGCGTGCCTGCCCGGCGTGGCCACCCCCACCGAGGCCTTCGCCGCGCTGGACGCCGGCGCCACCGGCCTGAAGCTGTTCCCCGCCGAGGCGATCCCGCCCGCCGCCGTGAAGGCGCTGCGGGCCGTGCTGCCGCCCGGCACCCTGTTGCTGCCCGTGGGCGGCGTCACGCCGGACAACACCGCGGCCTGGCGCGCCGCCGGCGCGGACGGGCTGGGCATCGGTTCCGCGCTCTACAAACCGGGCCGGCCGGCGCACGAAGTGGCGGTGCTGGCGCGCGCTTTCGCCGATGCATGGAGGGGTACGATGCGCGCATGACAGCGCCCTCGTCTCCTTCTTCCTCCCCGGATATCCGCTTCGGCCTGCAAGGCCGCATCTGCATCGTCACCGGCGGTGCTCAGGGCATCGGCGAAGCCTGTGCCCGCCGCTTCGCGCAGGACGGCGCGGTGCCGGTCATCGCCGACCTCGACGCCGCTCGCGGCCAGGCGCTGGCCGCCGAACTCGGTGGCCTGTTCGTCGCCTGCGACGTGGGCGACAAGGCCCAGGTCGACACGCTGGTCGCGCAGACGATGCTGAAGTTCGGCCGCATCAACGTGCTGGTGAACAACGCCGGCATCTTCAAGGCCTCGGACTTCCTGGAGGTCAGCGAAGCCGACTTCGACGCCGTGCTGCGCGTCAACCTCAAGGGCTCTTTCCTGGTGGGCCAGGCGGTCGCGCGCGAGATGGCCAAGGCCGGCAAGGGCGCGATCGTCAACATGAGCTCGGTCAACGCCGTGCTGACCATCCCCACGATCGCCAGCTACAACGTGAGCAAGGGCGGCGTCAACCAGCTCACCCGCGTGATGGCCCTTGCGTTGGCCGACAAGGGCATCCGCGTCAACGCCGTCGCGCCGGGAACGATCGCGACCGAACTCGCGGCCAAGGCGGTGCTGACCAGCGAGGAGGCCAAGCAGCGCATCATGAGCCGCACGCCGATGAAGCGCCTGGGCGAACCTTCCGAGATCGCCGACGTCGTCGCGTGGCTGGCCAGCGATGCGGCGAGCTACGTCACCGGGGAGATCGTGGTGGTGGATGGGGGGAGGATGACGTTGAACTACACCGTGCCGGTGTAGTGCAGCGCGGGCCCCTCAGGCCCGTCCCGTCAGCGCCTCCCTCTCCCCGACATTCCCGTCCCCACGCTGTCATTCCCGCCCCTACCCCGTCATTCCCGCGGAGGCGGGAATCCAGTGCGTCCGCCTTCAGCGGACTGCCGGAAGCCCTGGATCCCCGCCTTCGCGGGGATGACGAAGGTTTTTTTCCGGGCGCATGACGGGCGGGCTTTCCCCGCTTTCGCAGGATGACGACCGCGGCGAGGCCTTCCTAGAGTCGACGGGATGCCCACCAGCACCCGGCCATCTACATCCTCGCCAGCGCCCGCAACGGCACGCTCTACGTCGGCGTCACCTCGGACTTGATCCAGCGGGTCTGGCAGCACAAGACGCACCACTTCGACGGCTTCACCGACCGCTACCAGATCGCCTTGCTCGTCCACTACGAGTTATTCGGCGACATGGAGCGCGCCATCTCGCGCGAGAAGCGGCTGAAGAAATGGAACCGCCAGTGGAAGCTGCGTCTGATTGAAGAGCGCAACCCCGACTGGCGGGACTTGTGGGAGGACGTGCTGGGAAGCACTGGATCCCCGCCTTCGCGGGGATGACTGCCCTAGCCGCTCAGACGTTCATCACGGACACGGCGCGCGCGTTCAGGTAGGCCTCGATCGCCTCCGGCCCGCCTTCCGAGCCGTAGCCCGAATCCTTCACGCCACCGAAAGGCATCTCGGCCGAGGGCATGGCCGGCATGTTGATCCACAGCATGCCCACTTCCACCTTGCGCGACAGCAGGTCGGCGTTCTTCAGGGACTTGGTGAACGCATAGCCCGCCAGCCCGTACGGCAGGCGGTTGGATTCGGCGATCGCGTCTTCCAGCTTGCCGAACGAGCGGATCGCGGCCATCGGGCCGAACGGCTCGTCGTTGAACACCTTGGCCTCCAGCGACACGTCGTCCAGGATGGTGGGCTGCCAGAAGTTGCCCGAGTCGCCGATGCGCTCGCCGCCGGCCAGCACCTTGGCGCCCTTGGCCACGGCGTCCTTGGTGAACTCCGCCATCGCGGTCACGCGGCGCGGGTTGGCCAGGGGCCCCATCTGCGTGCCCTCGGCCAGGCCGTCGCCGACCTTCAGGCCCTGGGCGTGCTTGGTGAGCGCGGCCGCGAACTCGCCGCGGATGCTCTCGTGCACCAGGAAGCGCGTGGGCGAGATGCAGACCTGGCCCGCGTTGCGGAACTTGGCGGCGCCGGCCGACTTGACGGCCAGCGCGATGTCCGCGTCCTCGCACACGATCACCGGCGCGTGCCCGCCCAGCTCCATCGTCACCCGCTTCATGTGCTGGCCCGCCAGCGCGGTCAGCTGCTTGCCCACCGGCGTGGAGCCGGTGAAGGTGATCTTGCGGATCACCGGATGCGGGATCAGGTAGCTGGAGATCTCGGCCGGGTTGCCGTACACCAGGCCCAGCACGCCGGGCGGCAGGCCCGCGTCCTGGAAGGCGCGCACGAGTTCGGCGGGGCCGGCGGGCGTCTCTTCCGGGGCCTTGACCAGCATGGAGCAGCCGGCGGCCAGCGCGGCGCCGACCTTGCGCACCACCTGGTTGATCGGGAAGTTCCAGGGCGTGAACGCGGCCACCGGACCCACCGGGTCCTTGAGCACCATCTGCCGCACGGCCAGGTTCCAGCGCGAAGGCACGATGCGGCCGTAGATGCGGAAGCCCTCTTCGGCGAACCACTCGATGATGTCGGCGGCCGCCAGGGCCTCGCCCTTGGCTTCCACCAGCGGCTTGCCCTGCTCCTGCGTGAGCAGGCGGCCGATCGCCTCGGCGCGCTCGCGCATCAGGCCGGCGGCCTTGCGCATGATCTTGCTGCGGTCCGCCGCGGTCATGTCGCGCCAGGTCTCGAAGCCCTTCTGCGCCGCGGCCAGGGCCTTGTCCAGGTCGGCCTTGCCGGCGTGGGCCACGCGGCCGATCTCCCGGCCGGTGGCGGGATTGAAGACCGCCAGGGTGCGGCCATCGGCCGAGTCCTGCCAGTTGCCGTCGATGAAGAGCTGGGTGTTCGGATAGGTCATGGGCTGCTTCAGGTGCAAGAAAGGAAAAAGAAGGGGGATTGTCGGGCAATCGCGATCCCCGCCCGCCCGCCGGGACCGGCGCCCCCGCGCGGCGTGGGGACGCGTGGCGCGGCCGCGGTCAGCTGCCGCCGCGCAGCCAGGGCAGCAGGCTGCGCGCGCCCTCGCCGCTGGCCCCGCCCGAGCCGCCTGAAACGCCCGCCGGCGGCAGCGCATCGACCAGCAGCTCGTTGACGACGTCGAGGTCGTGTGCCGCCTGGCGCACCTCTTCCTCGGCCACCACCGTCCGCTCGGCCGCCTGCGCGATCGCGTCGACGTCGCGGCGCGGCAGCGCGGCCTTCAGGGCGGCGTTGGCGGCGACCAGGTCCTCCTCGGCCGCCTTGACGTTGTCGTGGGCGCTGCGCGCCTTGCGGCGCACGGTGCCGGCGATGGAGTCGGGGGTCAGGGCCATGGTGCGCGTTTATATGGCAGAGACTTCGCCGGGCTGCCTCAGCCGCCGCCACTTCATGCGTTTGCGTGCGGAACTCGACACCTGCGCCAGCCCATGGAAAAAAAACAGACTCAGCCGCGCCCCCGCGCAGACCCCAAGGCCGAGCAACGCGCCGCTATAAACATCGACCGCTGCCCAATCAAGGAAGAAGTCCGACCATGCGCGACAACCGAGCCCGCCGCCAAGTCGGCTGAGGAACGCCGTGCCTGCCGAAAGCTCCGGGATCGCGGCCTGCGTCGCCCACTTCCTGCTGCCCGACGAGGTGCAGCTGGGCCTGCTGCGGTCGGCGCTGGCCCGGGTCGATCGCGTGCTGGTGTTCGTCACCCGCGCGTACCAGGCGCCTTCGGCACGGCATCCGTTCGGCTGGCGCGAGCGCGCCGACATGCTGGCCGCGTCGCTGGACGCCACCGAGCGCGCGCGGATCGACTTCGAGCCGGTGCGGGAACACTGGAGCGAGCTGCGCACCCTGCGGGCGGTGCAGGCGATCGTGGCCCGCCACGGCCAGGCGGCGCGGGTGGCCTGCCTGTGGTCCGGCCCCGCGCCCGCGCCGGAGGACAGGCCGCGCGGCTGGGCCTTCGAGCCGGCCGGCGACACCGATGCCCGCAGCGGCCCGCGCCTGGATGCGCTCTACGCGGCCCACGATCCGCTGGCGGCCTGGCGCGGGATGGAGGGCGAACTCGCGCCGGGCGCGCGCGAGCCGGTGCGCGCCTGGCTGGACACGCCGGCCTTCTCGCGGCTGCGCGAGGAGTGGCGGCTGGTCGACCGCGAGAAGAAGGTCTGGTCGGCGGTGCCCTATCCCGTGACGCTGGTGACCGTCGATGCCGTGGTGCGCGCCGGCGGCCAGGTGCTGCTGGTCGAGCGCGGCCGCCCGCCCGGGCGCGGGCTGTGGGCGCTGCCCGGCGGCTTCCTCGAAGGCGGCGACACGGTGCTGCAGTCGGCGCTGCGCGAGCTGCTGGAGGAAACCGGCCTGCCCGTCGCCGAGCGCCGGATGCGCGAGCACCTGCGCGAGGTGAAGGTGTTCGACCATCCGGCCCGCAGCCAGCGCGGTCGCATCGTCACGCACGCCCACTTCTTCGACCTCGGCGAGGACCCGCCGCCGCCGGTGCGCGGTGGCGACGACGCGGCGGCGGCGCGGTGGTTTCCGATCGCGCAGCTCGCATCCTTGGAGACGAAGCTGCATGACGACCACTTCCATGTCCTTGACGAGTTCCTGCGCCTGACCGCCGATCCCTGAGTGCATTCGGGCACTGGCGCGGGTGCCGGACTCATCAGCGATGCATCGCTTCGCACATCGCTTGAAACGCCGCGCCTTCAGGTGTAGAACCAATCTGGCCGCGCTCTGCTTTTGGAGTGCGGCGTGCCGCGAAGCACAAAGGGAGGCCCCGCATGGACACACTCCTCGGAACACGCAGCCGGCACTGGCGGGCCACGGACTGGACCGCGGCTGCGGTCTCCGGTTTCGCGGCCGGCGCAGTGCTGATGGTGCTGGACCTGATCTGGTCCGCCCTCTTCCATCCCGAGGGGCCCTGGCGGATATCGCACATGGTCGCGCCGATCTTCACCGGCACGCCGCCGCCCGCCGCGCCCACGGGCTATGAGTTCAGCGTGGGCGTGGTCGCGGTCGCGCTGGCCACGCACTACGTGCTGGGCATCGTCTTCGGGGTGGTGATGGCCTTCCTGATGGCCCAGCTGCGGATGGACGCGTCGCCCGAGCGGGCGGCGGCCGCGGGCGCCGTCCTCGGCCTCGTGCTCTACCTCTTCAACTTCGAACTGATGGCCCGCGCCTTCTTCCCGTGGCTGGCCGCGCTGCGCGGCTGGGAGACGCTCGCCGCGCACGTCCTGTTCGGGATCGTGGCCGCCCTGCTCTACTGGAAGTTCAACAGAACGCCCGCGGAGCCCTAGCATGGGCATCGCCGTCGCGTTGATCGTCCTCGCCCTCGGCTCGGTGCTGTTCCACTTCTTCAGCCCCTGGTACTTCACGCCGATCGCGTCCAACTGGAGCACCATCGACACGACCATCACCATCACCTTCTGGGTGACGGGCCTGGTGTTCGTCGCCATCAGCCTCTTCATGGCCTGGGCGGTGATCCGCTACCGCCACCGACCCGAGCGGCGGGCGGACTACCAGCCGGAGAATCGCCGGCTCGAGTCCTGGCTGCTGGTGCTCACCGGCATGGGCGTGGCCGCCATGCTGGCGCCCGGCCTGGTGGTCTGGGCCGACATCATCAAGGTGCCGCAGAACGCGCAGGTGGTGGAGGTGATGGCCCAGCAGTGGCACTGGGCCTACCGCCTCCCGGGGCAGGACGGCCAGCTGGGCACGGTGCATTCGCGCTTCGTCAGCGACACCAACCCCTTTGGCATGAACCCGGCCGACCCGCACGGTCGCGACGACATCCTGCTGGCCAGCCCCGAGCTGCACGTGCCGCTGGGCCAGCCGATCAAGCTGCTGCTGCGCTCCAAGGACGTGCTGCACAACTTCGCCGTGGCGCAGCTGCGGGTGAAGATGGACCTGGTGCCCGGCCTGGTCACCTACTCCTGGTTCACGCCCACGCGCACCGGCGGCTTCGACCTGCTGTGCGAGGAGCTCTGCGGCGTCGGCCACTTCGCCATGCGAGGCCGCATCGTGGTGGACGAGCCCGCTGCTTACCAAGCCTGGCTGGGGCAACAGCGCACCTTCGCGCAGGGGCAGGACCGGCCCAAGGGCGACGTGGCCGCGGGCAAGGCGCTCTACGCCGCCTGCGCCGCCTGCCACGGCGCCAACGGCGAGGGCAACCTCGCGCTCAATGCGCCCAAGCTCAGCGGCCACGGCGCCTGGTACCTGGAGCGGCAGCTGCGGCTGTTCAAGGACGGCGCGCGCGGCACGCACGAGAAGGATGTGTTCGGCAAGATGATGGCGCCCATGGCCGCCATGATGGCGGACGACGCGGCCCTGGCCAGCGTGGTGGGCTACATCGCCACCCTGCCCGACGCCCCGGCCGCCGCCACGCTCAAGGGCGACGTGGAGAAGGGCCAACAGCGCTATGCCACCTGCGCGGCCTGCCACGGCGCCGACGCGAAGGGCATCGCCGCCACCAACGCGCCGCGCCTGGCCGGCATGAGCGACTGGTACATGGCCCGGCAGCTGAAGAACTTCCGCGACGGCGTGCGCGGCGCGCATGCGCAGGACCACCATGGCGCGCAGATGGCGCTGGTGGCCGGCATGCTGGCCGACGACGCGGCGGTCGGCGACATCCTGGCGTACATCAACTCGAACCCGCGCTGACCCGAGGAGCTTTGCCCATGGCGACCCACGTTGCGCACGACGAAACCGATTTCGCCCCGCCCGCGGAGGTGGCGGAGGTCCACCTCTACCACCCCAAGACCTTCATCGGGAAATACGTCTGGAGCCAGGACGCCAAGGTCATCGCCATCCAGTACGCGGTGACGGCCATCGGCATCGGCCTGGTGGCGCTGGTGTTCTCCTGGCTGATGCGGCTGCAGCTGGGCTTTCCCAACAGCGTCGGCTTCATCACGCCGACCACCTACCTGCAGCTGGTGAGCATGCACGGGATGATCATGGTGATCTACCTGCTCACCGCGCTCTTCCTGGGCGGCTTCGGCAACTACCTGATCCCGCTGATGGTCGGCGCGCGGGACATGGTGTTCCCCTACGTCAACATGCTCAGCTACTGGCTCTACCTGCTGGCGGTGCTGCTGCTGGTGGCGAGCTTCTTCGTGCCCGGCGGTCCCACCGGGG
Source organism: Ramlibacter sp. Leaf400 (assembly GCF_001424545.1). Taxonomy (GTDB): domain Bacteria; phylum Pseudomonadota; class Gammaproteobacteria; order Burkholderiales; family Burkholderiaceae_C; genus Ramlibacter. The sequence goes on from NZ_LMQL01000014.1 coordinate 109,243, forward strand.
CGGGCTGGACGCTCTATCCCCCGCAGGCCATCCTGGACGGCACGCCGGGGTCGCATGCCGGCATCCTGCTGATGCTGGTGTCGCTCGCGGTCTTCGTGATCGGCTTCACGATGGGCGGCCTCAACTACGTGGTGACGGTGCTGCAGGCCCGCACGCGCGGCATGACCATGATGCGGCTGCCGCTGACGGTGTGGGGCATCTTCATGGCCACCGTGCTGGCGCTGCTGGCCTTCCCGGCCCTGTTCGTCAGCGCGATCATGATGTTCCTGGACCTGACGCTGGGCACCAGCTTCTTCATGCCGGCGCTGGTCAACAAGGGGCAGCAGACGGGCTACTCGGGCGGCAACCCGCTGCTGTTCCAGCACCTGTTCTGGTTCTTCGGCCACCCCGAGGTCTACATCGTGGCGCTGCCGGCCTTCGGCATCGTGTCGGACCTCATCTCCACCCACGCGCGCAAGAACATCTTCGGCTACCGGATGATGGTCTGGGCCATCCTGATCATCGGCGGGCTGAGCTTCGTGGTGTGGGCCCACCACATGTACGTGAGCGGCATGCACCCGTACTTCGGCTTCTTCTTCGCCACCACCACGCTGATCATCGCGATCCCGACCGCCATCAAGGTCTACAACTGGGTGCTGACGCTGTGGCGGGGCAACATCCACCTGACGGTGCCGATGCTGTTCGCCATCGCCTTCGTCTTCACCTTCGTCAACGGCGGCCTGTCGGGCCTGTTCCTGGGCAACGTGGTGGTCGACCTGCCGCTGTCGGACACCATGTTCGTGGTGGCCCACTTCCACATGGTGATGGGCATCGCGCCGGTGCTGGTGGTCTTCGGCGCCATCTACCACTGGTACCCCAAGATCACCGGGCGGATGCTGGACGACACGCTGGGCAAGCTGCACTTCTGGGTCACCTTCGTCGGCACCTACGCGATCTTCTACCCCATGCACTACCTGGGGTTCATGGGCATCCCGCGGCGGTACTTCGCGATCGGCGGCACCGGATTCATCCCCGACTCGGCCCACCTGCTCAACGCCTGGATCTCGATCGCGGCCTTCGTGGTGGGCGCGGCGCAGATCACCTTCCTCTACAACCTGGTGCTCAGCTACTACCGCGGCCAGCCCTCCGGCGGCAACCCCTGGCACGCCACCACGCTGGAGTGGCAGACGGCGCAGACGCCGCCGGCGCACGGCAACTTCGGCAAGGAGCTGCCGGCCGTCTACCGCTGGGCCTACGACTACGGCGTGCCCGGCCTGAAGACCGACTACATCCCGCAGACCGTGCCGCCCTCGGAAGTGGCGGCCGAAGCCTGGGTGCGCCAGCAGCCGCAGCCCAAGGGAGTCGAGGAATGACGATCGCGCTGGTCTTCCTCTCGGTGATGATGGCCGTCATCGTCGGCTGGCTGCTGCGCCAGACGTTCAACGTGCAGCCCTGGCAGGCCCAGGCCGCGGGCCCGGAGTTGCCGGCCCTGCAGGCGGGGCGGCCGCCGATCACCACGGCCCTGTGGGTGTTCCTGGGCGTCGCCACCTCGCTGTTCGTGCTCTTCGTCAGCGCCTATGCGATGCGGCTGGGCCTGGCCGACTGGACGCCGTTGCCGCGCCCGCGCCTGCTCATGCTGAACACCGCGCTGCTGGTGGGCGCCAGCCTGGCGATGCAGTGGACGGTGCTGGCCGCGCGACGCGGGGCAGCAGCCCACGTGCGCAAGGGCCTCGCGGCCTCGGGCGTGCTGACGGTGGGATTCCTCGCCGGCCAGCTGGTCGTGTGGCAGCAGCTGCGGGGCGCCGGCTTCTTCGTCTCCACCAGCGCCGCCACCGCCTTCTTCTACCTCTTCACCGCGGTGCACGGCCTGCACGTGCTCGGCGGGCTGGTGGCCTGGGCGCGCGCGTCGGCGCGGGCCTGGCGCGGCGCGGACACCGAGCGCACGCGGCTGGCGATCGGCCTGTGCGCGACCTACTGGCACTACCTGCTGGCCGTGTGGGTGGTGCTGTACGCGCTGATCGTCTCCGATGCCGTCGGGCTGGCGATCTGCTCGTCTGCCCCCTTGTGACACGCGTGAGGGAACCATGACGCCCCCCCCCGAAGCCACCGCAAGCGCCGCCACCCTCGACGCGCCTGCCACCCTGGAGCCGCCGGGTGTCGCGCCCGGCCGCGCGGGCTGGCAGAGCGTGGTGCGCGACGCGGCTTCGGACCAGCGGCTGTTCAAGGACGTGCCCTGGGGCAAGCCGATGATGTGGATCTTCCTGCTGAGCGACACCTTCATCTTCGGCAGCTTCCTCATCTCGTACATGACGGTGAGGGCCTCCACCACCGTGCCGTGGCCCAACCCGAGCGAGGTGTTCTCGCTCACGATGTTCGGCCAGAACGTCCCGCTGCTGCTGATCGCGATCATGACGTTCGTGCTGATCACCAGCAGCGGCACCATGGCCCTGGCCGTGAACTTCGGCTACCGGCGCGACCGCCGGCGCACCTTCGCGCTGCTGCTGGCGACGGCGGTCCTGGGCGCCACGTTCGTGGGCATGCAGGCCTTCGAATGGACCAAGCTGATCCACGAGGGCGTGCGGCCCTGGGGCAACCCGTGGGGCGCGGCCCAGTTCGGCTCGTCGTTCTTCATGATCACGGGCTTCCACGGCACGCACGTCACCATCGGCGTGATCTTCCTGGTCATCGTGGCGGTGAAGGTGCTGCGCGGCGACCTCGACCACGAGCGGGCCGGCTTCCTCACCGGCCGCAGCGGCAACTACGAGATCGTGGAGATCATGGGCCTGTACTGGCACTTCGTGGACCTGGTGTGGGTCTTCATCTTCGCGTTCTTCTACCTCTGGTAGCAGGAGCCCCGGCATGGACCAGACCGACCACCCCCACCCCCACGCGCCGCCCGCCGGCGGCACGACCGGCTCGCACGCCCATGGGCAGCAGCACCCGCTGGGCATCTATTTCAAGATCTGGGCCCTGCTGTTCGTGCTCAGCATCGCCTCGTACATGGTCGACTGGTTCCAGGTGCAGGGGCTGCTGAGGTGGACGCTGATCGTCGCCTTCATGCTGCTCAAGGCCGGCTTGATCGTCGCCGTCTTCATGCACATGCTGTGGGAGCGGCTGGCGCTGCTCTACGCCATCGTCGTGCCGCCGCTGCTGCTCATCACGCTGCTGGGCATCGGTGCCCTCGAAGCCGACTACACCTTCCTGACCCGGGGCACGTTCTTCGCGCCCGCGGCCGAGAATTCAACTGGGAGATGACACCATGACCACTCGCATCTACTGGCTCCTGCCCGACGTGGAGAGCGCACAGGACACGATGGACGACCTGCTGCTGGCGCACGTGGAGTACCGCCACATGCACTTCGTCGGCCGCGAGGACCTGGACATGAAGGACCTGAACCGGGCCAACGTGATGCAGACCTCGGACGTGGTGCGCTCGGCCGAGATGGGCCTGATCCTGGGTGCCTCGCTGGGCGCGCTGATCGGCGGCCTGGTCGCGGTGTTCTACCCCATCGTCGGCGACAAGCCGCAGTGGGGCGTGGCCGTCGGCCTGGCCATCGCCGGCGCGCTGTTCGGCGTGTGGACCTCGACCATGATCGGCGTGTCCACGCCGAGCAAGCGGCTCAAGCGCTTCGCGCCGCAGATCGAGCAGGGGCAGGTGCTGCTGATGCTCGACCTGCCGCGGCTGCGAGTGGACGAGATCACGGCGCGCCTGCAGAAGCGGCATCCGGAGGCGCACTTCGAGGGCCGCGAGGCGGAGACGCCCGCTTTCCCGTAGCGACGCGCGGGAGACCCCATGGACGACGAAGCCCTGAACATCAGCATCCGCAAGTTCCTCAAGACCGTGGGCGTGAGCTCGCAACGGGAGATCGAGCGCGCCGTCGCCCGGGCCCTGGAGGAGCGCACCATCGCCGGTAACGAGAGCTTCCCGGCCCGCATGACGCTGGAGATCGCAGGCCTGAAGCTGAAGGCGCAGTTCGATGGCGAGATCCGCCTGGCCGAGGGCGCCGCCGGCCCGATTTGACAAGGAGATCCCACCATGGCGAACACCGGCAGGCAGCCCACGCCCGACGACATCGAGGCCGCACGCGGCGAGGAGCCGATCCCGCCCGCCTCCGAGGACGAGGTCCTGGAAGAAACCGCGCGCCTGGCGCGCGAGGGCAAGAAGGAGCTGGAGTCCGACCCCAAGGAACCGAAGCCGGCCGCGCCGTGATCAGGCCGCGGCAGCCGCCACCCGCGGCTTGAGCCTGGCCTCGCGGATCGGCAGGTGCACCAGCGCCGCGCCGACGGCCAGCACGATGTCCACGTACCAGACCCAGTCGTAGCTGCCGGTGGCCTGGAACACGGTGCCGCCCATCCAGGCGCCCAGGAAGCCGCCGACCTGGTGCGACAGCATGACGATGCCGAACAGCGTGGCCATGTTCGCCGGGCCGAAGAACTTGGCCACCAGGCCGGCGGTGGGCGGCACGGTCGACAGGAAGGTGACGCCCATCACGGCCGAGAACACCAGCACCACCGGGCCGGTCTTGGGCGCCAGCAGGAACAGCAGCACGGCCAGCCCGCGCACGGCGTACACCAGCGACAGCAGCGACTTCATGCGCCAGCGGCCCACGGCCCAGCCCATGGCGATGCTGCCCACGATGTTGAACAGGCCCAGCAGCGCCAGCGCCCAGCCGGCCCATTCGGTGCTCAGGCCGCAGGCCGCCACCACGCCCGGCAGGTGCGTGGCCAGGAAGGCCACGTGGAAGCCGCAGACGAAGAAGCCGGCGGCCAGCATCAAGTAGCTGGGGTTGCGCAGCGCCTGGCCGATGGCCTCTCGCGTGCCCAGCGGCCTGGGGCCGGTGGCGCCCGCGGCCTGCAGCGAATTGCCCTTGAGGATCCACGCGGCCGGCAGCGCCAGCAGCACCAGCACCGCCAGCACCTGCATGGCGCCCACCCAGCCGATGCCCACCATCAGCGTGGCGGCCAGCGGCGCCAGCAGGAACTGGCCGGTGGAGCCGCCGGCGTTGACGATGCCGGTGGCCAGGCCGCGCTTGTCCAGCGGGATCAGCCGCATGGTGGCCGACATCAGCACGGCCGGCCCGGCCATGCCGGCGCCCCCGGCGGCCAGCACGCCGATGACCAGGATCAGCCCGAGCGTGGTGTCCATGTAGGGCGTGAGGAAGGTGCCCAGCGCGACCAGCAGCGCGCCCGTGAACAACACCCGGCCGGTGCCGATCTTGTCGGCGATGGCCCCGGCGAAAGGTTGCGTGAGGCCCCACCACAGCTGGCCGAAGGCGAATGCCAGGCTGATGCTGGCCAGGCCCAGGCCGGTGGCCGTGTTCAGCGGCGACAGGAACAGGCCCATGGTCTGGCGTACGCCCATGGTGAGGGCGAAGGTGCCGGCGGCGGCCAGCAGCACGGCCCAGAGGGCGAATCGGCGTTCACTCATCTTCGTCTCCCGGGCCGGCCGGGGCCAGCAGTTCGGTGCATTCGTCCAGCAGCGCATGCAGCGCCAGCACGCGGCGGACCCCCAGTTGCGCGTTCAGGTTCTCCTGCGCCACGCGCCAGCGCCGCTGGGCCTCGTGCCGCTTGTCGCGCCCGGCGTCGGTGGCCAGCACCCGGTGGCTGCGGGCGTCGTCGCCCGCCTCCAGGGCCAGCAACCCCGCGGCCAGCAGCGGCTGCAGGTTGCGGCTGAGCGTGGAGGCGTTCACCTTCATCTCGCGCGCCAGGTCGACCGGGCGGATGGGGCCCAGCTTGCAGACGTAGGAGAGCAGCGAGTACTGCGTGCCCCTCAGCCCGGTCTTGCCGACCTCGGCGTCGTAGTGCTGCGCCACCCGGCGCATCAGCTGGCGCAGCTTCAGGTTGGTGCAGCCCTGCGGCTTGACAACGGTGTCCATGGGCGATTATTGTAGATGCAACCGTTGCATATGCAAGTACCAGATGCGAAAAGGACCAGGAGTCGACCGATGACGCAGCACGACATGCTCGAACAATGGCTGGCGCAGGAGCGCGAGCAGACCGCCCGCTTCGAAGGGGGCGCCGGCTGCGGCGTCGCGCGGCCGGACCAGGTGGCCGGCCTGAGCGGGCTGGAGATGCTGCATGCCATGCTGGCCGGCCGGCTGCCCTACCCGCCCATCGCCCGCACGCTGGACTTCCTGCTGGTCGAGGCCGAGGACGGCCGCGCCGTGTTCCAGGGCACGCCCGGCCCGGCCCACCTCAACCCCATGGGCGGCATCCACGGCGGCTGGTACGCGACGCTGCTCGATTCGGCGCTGGGCTGCGCCGTGCACACCAGGATGCCGCCCGGCCGCGGCTACACCACGGCCGAACTGAGCGTGAACATCGTGCGCGCCCTGGGCAGCAAGGCGCAGCGCGTGCGCGCCGAGGGCAAGGTGCTGCACGCGGGGCGGCAGCTAGCCACCGCCGAAGGCCGGCTTTATGGCCCCGACGGCACGCTGTACGCGCACGCGACGACGACCTGCCTGGTGTTCGAGTTGCCGGCCGCGCGCTAGCTGTTCCAGGCGGGTCGCCCCCGCCGGTCGCACGCTGCGCCGAAAGTCGACAAACTCGAGCAGCTCGGCCTGACCTTCTACCTCTTCCGTCCGGCAACCATCCTTCCCAATCACCCCCCGACAAATCGGAGGAGTGATGAAGAAACTGTGCTGCCTGATGGCGCTGGCCGTTCTCGCCGGCATCGGTCCTGGAGAGGCATCCGCTCAGCCTGCGCCGGGGGAGATCGTCGAGTACCCAGATACCAGCCTCACGGCCTGCCCGACCCAGCATGAAGTCCTGTCCCACTTCTACTACGTGGTCGATTCCCCTTTCTACCGTGGAGCAACGTGGTGCGGTGCGGCGCAAGCCGTGACCAACTACTGGAGCGAGACCGGTCCCTTGCGGCCCTACATCCTGGAGGAGTGCACCGCGGGGCATCACTGGAGGTTTTCAACTGCCTGCAGCACCACCACTTTCTGCGACGGTTCGGGCCGGGACCACCACTGGCCTCCCATGCGCGGCATCACCATGGTGTGCATCGGTGTGGCCCCGCCGCCGGAGCCGCCACTGGATCCGGGGAATCCACCCCTCGGCTGCATCACAGGTTCGGGCGGTTTCTCCCGATGCCTTCGCGACGAGGGCGTCCTCCCCTCCGGCACGCCCCCGGGCACTCCCGCGGTCGGCGGCCTCAATCCGAATGCCGGTTCCCCTGGCAACGACGACTCGCACGCCGAAGCCCCGCCCCAGGTGCTGCCTGACGCCGGCGCCAACCAGGGTTCCTGCACGCGCGCCGAGGCGGTAGGCAACCCGATCTTCGCTGGCACCGGCAACAAGTTCCAGGAAGAGGTGGTCGCCTAGATGATTCGCAACACACGCCATGCACGTACGCTGCCCGGATGGATGCGGCTGCTCTTTTCGCTGTTCGCGGGCCTGCTCTGGTTAGGTGTCCTTGAGAGCATGCTCGTGCTCCGGTCGCTGTGGGTGAATTCAGGGCCGTCAGAGTACGTGGCAGTTCAGCTGGTCATGGCCGCAGCAGTATCAGGCTGCATGCTTATTGCTACGTCACTAGGAGCACTTGCACTTTCTTCACTTGCCTTCACGCCGACGTTGTTCCGGAAGGTCAACATTGGCTTGATCGGCGGCGGTTTGACGATCTTCACGGCGCTCCTGTTTATGGACCTGACCACGTCACGAGCGGTGATGCACGGAGAACTCTTGGAAGGAAAGAGAGCCAGCTTGGTCGTATATGGCCTTGTACTAACTCTGACAGCTGGACTGCTGCATCTGCTGCACCGACGCCGGTCTTCGTAGCCGAGTTCGCAACGGCTCAGACGGCAAGAGGCGACCGGTGTGGCAATGGCCGTACAGCGCGTTCGGGGATAACAAGCCGAGAGGGGCGTTGGTGCGAACGCTGCCGCGCGGCAACGAGCCGGCGCAGCTGATAGCTACGGAGCCGATCGAATTCGGCCTGAGGTTTCCTGGACAGCAGGAGGATGCCGAGGCTGGCTTGTCGGATAACTTGTTCCGGTGGCATCACTCCAAAGGCGGGCGCCAACTCCAAAAGCTCGACCTAGGCGAAATGTTGACCGTTGCCTACGTGAAGTCTGGCACAGACAACTGGGCGACAGTAGTTGGCGAGCCAGTCATGATCGGGATCCACGGCGCAGAACTCTAAGACCTCGCCGGCTTCCGAGTCGTCACGTGCAATTGACACCGACCAGATGCCGGGCCTTCGGCAACATGATTCCGTCCAACATTTCCGAGCAGATCATCTATGCTTAGTTCGCTCAGATCAGTGCTGGCCAGCATCATCCGTGGGCTCTTGTGCGCCATATTCGCCCTCGAGATGTTTGGAGCAGCGCTTGCAACAGAAGGCTTGTGGGCTTACCGAGATGGTGTCGATGCTTCGCCAGCAGACGCTGTGACGCTCTGCGCCGTGTTGCTCGTCATGATGATTGCTTCCGTTCTTTCCGTCTTCTCGCTGTTCGGCCCGCAGTTGAAACTGCAAACACGGGCTCTGGGCTCCTTGTCTGCCTCAGTCTCACTCCTGCTTCGAACTGCTTTGCTTCTCGCTCCAGCAAGCGTGGCGATGCCGTGGACGAGCGAGCTTCTCTCGGGCAAGAGGTTCGATGTGATCTTTGGAACTCTCGCCACCTGCGTGGCACTTGTCTTCGCGGCAGCGGACGACGTGCACGCTGCGCGCCCCGAGGCTCGCTCCTGAAGGGCGCCGGTACTGCACCCACCCTGCCCTCGCGGCTCGTGGGCTACGACAGCCGGGACCGCGCCATCCGGTTGGCGGCACTCCACCGGCGACAATGCCCCGGCCGCGCGCGCTCCTCCGTGCGGGCCCCTGCAACCTCCCGAGCCTCGCGCCCACCGACATGAACCTGGATTCGCCCCGCACCGGGACCGCCCTGCCGCTGTCCGTCCCACGCCGCCTCGGCTTGCGCAGCGAGTCCGGCCGCATCGCCTTCACCCTGTGCCTGCTCGCGGCCAGCGCCGCGGCCCACGCGCACACCGAGGAAGTCACCGCCGGCGGCTTCGTCTCGGGCCTGCTGCATCCGGTGACCGGCATCGACCACCTGCTGGCCATGGTGGCCGTGGGCATCTGGGGCGCGGTGCTGGGCGCCCCGCTGCTGTGGGCGCTGCCCATCGTGTTCCCGCTGCTGATGGTGGGCGGCGGCATGCTGGGCATCGCGGGCATGCCGCTGCCCTTCGTCGAGGGCGGCATCGCGCTGTCGGTGCTGCTGCTGGGCCTGGCCATCCTGGCGGCCTGGCGGGCGCCGGTGGCCGTCGCGGTCGCGCTGGTCGCCGCGTTCGGCGTGCTGCACGGCCATGCGCACGGCACCGAGTTGCCCGCTTCGGCCTCGCCGGCCGCCTATTCCACCGGCTTCGTGCTGGCCACCGGCGCGCTGCACCTGGCCGGCATCGGCCTGGGCGAGTTGCGGCGGCTGCCGCGCGGCGCGGCGGTGATCCGGGCGATCGGCGCGGCCATGGCGGTGGCCGGCTCCTGGATGCTGGTGACCAAGCTGGCCTGAACAAGGAAAGCCCGAGCGCCACGCCGGGAGATTCGGCCGCCCACATCGGGGACGCCGCCCGCTGCGTATTGAGGTCCTGCCGCGTCGGCAGCGAAGGAGCACCTCATGCGCAACTCATTCCCGTTCCGGGCCTCGGCCGTCGCGGCCGCGCTGGCCCTGGCCAGCGGCATAGTCTCGGCCGCCAGCCACCGCGAAGCCCCGTTCATCACCACCGTGCCCAAGGTGGACTCGAGCGACTTCTACCTCTTCCGCAGCTATGAAGGCGTGGCCCCCGACGGCAGCGGCGGACGCAGCGACTTCGTGACGCTGATCGCCAACTACCTGCCGCTGCAGGACGCGTACGGCGGCCCCAACTACTTCTCGCTGGACCCGAACGCGCTCTACGAGATCCACATCGACAACAACGGCGACGCGGCCGAGGACATCACCTTCCAGTTCCGCTTCAACAACAAGCTGAACGACGTCGCGCTGCCCATCGGCAGCAAGAGCGTGGCGATTCCGCTCATCCAGGCCGGGCCGGTGGCCAACGTGGGCGACGCCAACCTCAACCTCAGCGAGACCTACACGCTGACTGTGGTGCGGGGCGACCGCCGCCGCGGCACCGCCCAGCAGGCCACCAAGGCCGGCGGCGGCGCCACCTTCGAGAAGCCGGTCGACTACATCGGCACCAAGACGCTGGGCAACGCCGCGGCCTATGCGGCCTACGCCAACCGGCACGTGCACGCCGTCAACCTCCCCGGCTGCGCCACGCCCGCCCGCGTCTTCGTCGGCCAGCGCCAGGAGGGTTTCGCGGTCAACCTCGGGCCGATCTTCGACCTGGTGAACGCGCCGCTGTCCACCATCACCGACCCGTCCCAGATCAATGCCGCGGCCGCCAACTCCATCCAGGGCAAGAACGTCACCTCGCTCGCACTGGAAGTTCACCGCAGCTGCCTGACCCAGGGCAGCGAGCCGGTGATCGGCGGCTGGACCACCGCCAGCCTGCGCCAGGCCCGCCTGCTCAACCCGACGCCGGCCGCGGGCCACCAGGCCACCGAACGCGCCGGCGGGGCCTGGTCGCAGGTTTCGCGCCTGGGCCAGCCGCTGGTGAACGAGGTGGTGATCGGCGTCAAGGACAAGGACCGCTTCGGCGCCTCGCGGCCGCGCGACGACGCGCAGTTCCTGGACTACGTGACCAACCCCACGCTGCCCGCGCTGCTGGGCACGGTGCTGCAGGCCAACCTCGCGCCCACCAACCTGCCGCGCACCGACCTGGCCACCGTGTTCCTGACCGGCATCACCGGCGTGAACAAGCCGGCCACCGTCACGCCGTCGGAGATGCTGCGGCTGAACACCGCGACGCCGCCGGTGCCCTTCGCCAGCCAGAACCGCCTGGCCATCGTGGGCAGCCTCAAGGCCTCGCCGGCGGGCACCGACTTCGCCGGCTTCCCGAACGGCCGCCGTCCCAAGGACGACGTGGTGGACATCGCCCTGGTCGCGATGCTCGGGGGCCTGTGCGTGGCCAACGGCGATGCCAACACGCTGGGCCTGAACACCATCCCCGGCGTCGCGGGCGTGAGTTCCGCCTGCCGGCCGGCCAGCGTCCCCACGGGCGCCACTTCGCTGGACGTGCACGACGCGGTCGACCAGGCCGCCGTTCCCTTCCTCGCCGGCTTCCCCTACCTGAACACGCCCAACCCTGGCGCACAATGAGGCCCGCCATGACCAACCGAATCCTGATGAAGACCCTGGCGGCCGGCCTGGCCGGCGCATCCCTGCTGCTCGCCGCCTGCGGCGGCGGTGGCGGTGGCGGCAGCGGTGGGGGTGGCGACGCTGCGCCCACGGTGCAGTTCGTGCCCGGCACCGACGTGCCGGCTTCGGCCACCGCGTCGGCTGGCGGCGCCTTCGAGTTCGTGCTGGGGCTGCTGGCCACGACCAGCGAGACGTCCGACCCGATCACGGTCGGCAACGCCACGCTGGGCACCAGCGAAACCGAAGACTCGCGCGCGCTCCAGTGAGCCGCCCCGTCCTGCGACGGCTTGCCGCCGCCAGCGCCCTGCTGGCGGCGTGCGCGGCCGCCTTGGCCCATGACAGCTGGCTCAGTCCCGGCGCGGAGCCCGCGGGGCCGGGCCTCCTGCGCGTGGAGCTGGCCGTGGGCGCGCACTTCCCGGTGCGCGACCCGGCGGTGGCCGCCGCGAGCATCACGCGCGCCGCCTGCGTCGAGCCCCAGGACCGCGAACCGCGCGCCCTGCTGCCGCGCGAAGAACACGATCGCCACGTCGAACTGCGCGCGCGGGCCGATGCCGCGCGCGGGGTCGCCTGCTGGGCGGAGCTGCGGGCGCACGAGGTGACGCTGACGCCCGAGGTGGTGCAGGGCTACTTCGCCGAGATCCGTCCCCCCGAGGCCGCCAGGCAGCTCTGGGCGCAGCAGCTCGCGCGCGGCGTCGCCTGGCGCGAGAGCTACCGCAAGTTCCTGCGCATGGAAACGGTGCCGGCCGCGGCCGCCGTGGACGGCGCGGGGCTCGAGGTGCTGCGGCGCCCGCGCGGCCTGGCGATGGAGATCCTGCCGGTCGGCACCGAAATCCTGCAGGCCGGCCGCCCCGCCGCGTTCCAGGTGCTGCTGGACGGCCGCACGCTCGCCGGCCAGTGGGTGCAGATGGTCAGCGAGCGCCACACCCAGGGCGTGTGGCGCCAGACCGATGCGCAGGGCACGGTCCGCGAAGCCCTGCCGTTCGGCGGCCAGTGGCTGCTGCGCGCCACCCACCTGGAGCCGCCGGTCCAGGACAGCCAGCCCTGGCGCAGCCGCTTCGCCACCCTCGTGGTGAATGTCCGGTGAAGGCGCGGCCGTGACGGCCGGCGCCCTCTTCTTCCTGCAGCAACCGCTGGCCTGGCTGCCCGTGGTGGCGGTGCTGCTGCTGGTGCGCGATTGCAGCGGGCGCACCGCGCTGTCGGCCGCCGCCGTGCTGCTGGCCGCCGCCGCGGCGACCCACTGGCTGCCGCCGCAGGGTCTGCTGCGCCTGGGCGCCGCGGGCTTCGTCGCGGCAGCCGGGATCGGCGTCGCCGCGTCGCTGCGACTGCGGGGCGCCCCCGCGGTCCTGGTGGCGGGGCTGGGCGGCGTGGCCCTGGCGCTGGGCGCGGACTTCGCCATCGCCACGCCCGCCGAGGCGGCGGGTGCGCTGCTGGTCGCCACCCTGCTGATGGCCGCGCTGGCCGCGGCCTGGCGGTTGGTGCCGCCCCGCTGGCGCGAGGCTCCCGTGGCGCGGGTCGGCGTGCGCGTCGCCGGCGCCTGGATGGGCGCCATCGGCCTGCTGCTGCTGTCGCTGCAGGTCGCGCGCGGCTGACGTCGTCGCCGGCCGCGCGTCGCAGCGCGACTCGATAATCCGGCCATGCGACTCCTCCACACCATGCTCCGCGTCGGCGACCTGCAGCGGTCGATCGACTTCTACACCCGCGTGCTCGGCATGAAGCTGCTGCGCACCACCGAACGGCCCGAGCAGAAGTACTCGCTGGCCTTCGTGGGCTACGGCACCAACCCGGACCACGCGGAGATCGAGCTCACCTACAACCACGGCGTCTCCAGCTACGAGCTGGGCAGCGCGTACGGCCACATCGCGCTGGGCATGGCCGACGTGTACGCGGCCTGCGACAGGATCCGCGCGGCCGGCGGGGCCATCACGCGCGAACCCGGGCCGGTCCAGGGCGGCACGACGGTGATCGCCTTCGTCACCGATCCCGACGGCTACAAGATCGAACTGATCCAGCGCGACGCCTGAGCCGGCCTGGCTGAGCGGCTGATCCGCTGAGCCGGGACGGGCCGGACCCGTCCTACCGTCCAGGGGACCCCGCGGCCATGCCGCTGATGGCCCGCTCCGACAGGAACGGCCGCCTGGGGTGCCTACGGTGGAGACTTCCCTCACACAGGAGTCTTCCATGGACACTGAGATGTTGGTCGTGGGATTGGTGATCCTTGCGCTGATCGCCATCGCCCTCGTGCTCTACCAGCGCAAGACGCGGTCAAAGAACCTGCAGCATCACTTCGGCGCCGAGTACGGCCGCGCCGTCGAGACCACCGGCAGCCGCGACAAGGCCGAGGCGGAACTGCTGGCCCGCCGCAAGCGCGTGGACCAGCTGCACATCGCGCCGCTGTCGCCCGCCGACGCGCAACGCTTCACCCAGGCCTGGCGCTCGCTGCAGGCCCGCTTCGTAGACAACCCGCAGGACGCTCTCGCCCAGGCCGACGCGCTGGTGCAGGACCTGATGCGCACGCGCGGCTACCCCATGGGCGACTTCGAGCGCAGCGCGGCGGACATCTCCGTCAACCACCCCGGCGTGGTCGAGCACTATCGCGCCGGGCACGCCATCGCCGAACGCCAGGGCCGCGGCGAGGTGGACACCGAAGGCATGCGCCAGGCGGTCATCCACTACCGGGCCCTGTTCGCCGAGCTGCTCGAAGTCGACCAGCCCGAGCACCACGACCACCACCCCGACATGAGGACGCAATCATGAGCCGCGAAGACCGAGACCATCTGGGCACCGCCGACCTCGTCGCCGGTGCGGAACACCGCGAGAGGCACGCGGACGCCGAGCGGGCCCCTGTGCAGGAAAACGCGCAGGGCCAGGACTGGCAGCAGACGCTGGGGGGCATGCAGCCCCAGCCCACGGCGCAGGATCCCACCCGGCCGGCGCAGATACAGGGGCAGGAGCAGCGGCAATCCAGCGAGCCGGCACGCGACGTCCAGGCCGACCGCATGCCCCCGAGCGGCATGGGCGCCGGCGCCGCAGCCGAGCAGTTGGCGGCGCTGTTCCCGCCGCAGGTGGCTTCGGACTTCCGCGGCCGCTGGGACCAGGTGCAGATCGGCTTCGTGGACGACCCGCGGCGCGCGGTGCAACAGGCCGACGAACTGGTGGCCGACGTGATGAAGAGCCTGGCCTCCAGCTTCGCCGAACAGCGGGCGCGGTTGGAGGCGGGGCTGGGGCAGGACAAGGAGGCCAACACCGAGGACCTGCGGATGGCACTGCGGGGGTATCGGTCGTTCTTCCAGCGGTTGTTGTCACTCTGAGCGCACCGGTCTCGGCGCCGTATGGGCAGGGCGCGGGAGGTACGCAGGGGCGCATTGCTGTCCGTTGCCTGCGGCACCGGGTCCCCCCGGCGGGGGGCTCATGCTGTGCCTCTCCGCCTGCTTCGCTGCGCCCGCTTGCCGCGGGCTCGCAGGGCCCGCACCACTGCGCGACGCTCGCCACGCCGTTCCCGCTCGCCCTGTTCCGTCATTCCCGCGAAGGCGGGAATCCAGAGCGTCCACCTTCAGCGGACTTCAAGGAAGCACTGGATCCCCGCCTTCGCGGGGATGACGGTGGCGAAGACAGCGAACGGCGGTGACGAGGCGAGAGGCGGGACGCTGACGGTTTTCCGGCCCGCCCCCGAACCCTGCCGCGCGGGCGGCACGGCCCGAGCAACACGCCTCAAGAAGCCGCGGTCACCTCCACACCCCCCACCGTCGCCGGAGCAACAGATCCCTCCTCCCGCGGCATCTCAAACAACCAGAACGGCGCCACGTCCGGCCGCTTGCGCATCAGCAACGGCTTGGCCACGTTGTAGACCGGCACGCCATTGATCGTGCGCCCCTCCGGCGTGCCCCGGTGCGCGTGCCCATGGAACACCGCGTCCACCGGATACCGCAGCAACGGATCCTCCAGCCGGCTGCTCCCCAGGAACGGGAAGATCTCCAGCGGTTCGCCCTGGATGGTGCTGGCCACCGGCGAGTAGTGCAGCAGCGCGATGCGCCGTTGCGTGCGCAGCTTGGCGAGCGCGGCCTCCAGCTTCATCGCCTCGTTCAGCGCCTCCTTCACGAACAGCTTGATCGCCGGCTCGCCCCAGGCGCCCAGCGAGCCGCGGCCGAAGCCGCCCGCGAAGCCCTTGGTGCCGGCGATGCCCACGCCCAGGATCTCGCAGGCCTCGCCATCGAGGACGCGCACGCCGGCGTGGGTGAGAACCTCCGTCACCTTCTCCGGCGTGCCGCTCTCGTAGTCGTGGTTGCCCAGCACCGCGATGATCGGCACCGAGACGCCACCGAGTTCCTCGGCGAGCACGTGCGCCTCCTCGGCGGTGCCGTAGTCGGTGAGGTCACCGCAAAGCAGCAGCGCGTCGGCCGCGTCCGAGGCCTGGGAGAAGAAGTCCCGCAGGCTGCCGGCGGAATCCTTGGTGACGTGGATGTCGCCGACGGCGGCGAAGCGGATGCAGCTGGCGGATTTGGGCTTGGGCATGAAGGGTCGGCGGTCGAGGCAGGAGGGAAGACCCGGTCATGCTGCCGTGCCACGCCGGCGGGGGCCATGTCCATCCGCCGTCGCGATCTGTAGGCGCAGGCCGACGCTTGCTGGAGCCTGCGCGCCAGTGGCGCAGCCGGGCGCCGCGATTACGCTGACTTGACTCTTTCGGCGAGCCCGCCGCAACCCTGGAGTCGCATGAGCCGAGGCCGGCCGCCCGAAGCGGCTCGTACCGCAGTGCGCAGCACGGAGGTTATCGAATGTCCGCCACCCCGCTCGCACCTTCCCTGGAGGAAGAGGTTCTGCCCGAGACCGCCGCGTTCTACCGCCGCGCCTTGACAGTGCTGGCGGACGCCGGCGTGCCCTTCCTCGTGGGCGGCGCCTTCGCGCACGCCTGCTACACCGGCATCCGCCGATCCACCAAGGACCTGGACCTGTTCATCCGGCGGGAGGACTACGAGCGCGTGGCCGGGCTGATGCAGGCCGAGGGCTGGCGCCCCGAGCTGACCTACCCGCACTGGCTGGCCAAGGTCTACGCGGGCTCGGACTTCATCGACCTCATCTTCAACTCGGGCAACGGCGTCACGCCGGTGGACGGGCGCTGGTTCCACGACAACCCCGAGGCGGACGTGCTGGGCGTGCCGGTGCGCGTGGCCAACATGGAGGACAGCCTGCTGTCCAAGGCCTTCATCATGGAACGCGAGCGCTACGACGGCGCCGACATCGCGCACCTGCTGCAGGTCAACGCCGAGCGGCTGGACTGGGCGGCCATGATCGACCGCTTCGGCCCCAACTGGCGCGTGCTGCTGGCCCACCTGACGCTGTTCGGCTTCATCTACCCCGGCGAGCGCCACCGCATCCCCGCCTGGGTGATGGACCAGCTGCTGACCCGGCTGGCCGTCGAGAGCCGGCAGGTGCCCGAGCAGGACCCGCACATCTGCGCCGGCACGCTGCTGTCGCGCGAGCAGTACCTGCACGACGTCGAACAGCTCGGCTACGTCGATGGGCGGCTCACGCCGGCCAGCACGATGACGCCCGAGGACGTGGCGCAGTGGACCGAAGCCATCCCGGCGCGGCAGGAGCCCGACCTGCCGGGCGGAGTCGCGAGCCCCAAGCCCGTCGCGGCGGGGGCCGCGCGTGACATCCCGCCCCAGTGAATGACGACCAGCGCCACGGCGACCCGCCGGGCCGGGCGCCGGAGCGCTAGAGCGGCGTACCGGCCGTACCGGCCGTACCGGCCGTACCCGCCGCCGGCTGCGGAGCCGGCGGGTTCTGCAGCACGGTGGCCAGCAGCTTGGCGAGCTGCTCCGGATGCACCGGCTTGACCAGGTGGTGGTCGAACCCGGCGGCGGCGGCCTCGCGCATGTCCTCGCGCCGGCCCCAGCCGGTGACGGCGATCAGCATCGCCGCCGGCACCTTCTCGCGGATGCGGCGCGCGGCCGTGTAGCCGTCCATGCGCGGCATGCCGATGTCCAGCAGCACCACGTCGGGCAGGAACGCGGCCGCGGTGTCCACCGCCTCCTGGCCGTCGACCGCCATGCGCACCTCGTGGCCCAGCACCTCCAGCAGCACCGACATCGTCTGCGCGGCATCGTGGTTGTCGTCGGCCACCAGCACGCGCAGGTGGAGGCTGGTGGGCTCGCGCTCCGGCGGGCGCGGCACCGGCGCGATGGCGTGCAGCAGGGGCATGCGCACCACGAACTCGCTGCCGCGCCCCACGCCTTCGGAATGCGCCTCGACCGAGCCGCCGTGCATCTCCACCAGGCCACGCACCAGCGACAGCCCGATGCCCAGCCCGCCCTGGGCCCGCTCGCGCGCCGGCCCGGCCTGCGAGTACATGCGAAAGAGGTTGGGCAGCATCGACGCCTCGATGCCCATGCCGGTGTCGCTCACGCGGACCACGGCCTGGCCGTCCTCCACGCCCGCGACCAGCCGGATGTCGCCGCCGCGGTCGGTGTACTTGGCGGCGTTGTTCAGCAGGTTGGCGAACACCTGGGCCAGCCGTGGTGCGTCGCCCTCGACCAGCAGCGGCTGGTCGGGCAGCTGCGCCTGGAAGCGGTGGCCGTGCGCGTCCAGGATCGGCCGGCTGGTCTCGATGGCGCGCTCCAGCGGGTCGGCCAGGTCCACGCGCTCGCGCCGCACCTCGAGCTTGCCGCGCGCGATGCGGGTGACGTCCAGCAGGTCGTCGAGCAGCCGCGACATCTGGTCGACCTGGCGCTCGATGATGCTGCGGGCCCAGGCCGAGCGGCTGTCGTCGTCGCGGCAGACCTTGAGCACGTGCACGGCGTTGCGGATCGGCGCGAGCGGGTTGCGAAGCTCGTGCGCCAGCACCGCCATGAACTCGTCCTTGCGGCGGTCGGCCACCCGCAGCGCCTGCTCGGCGGTGCGGCGCTCGTGCACGTCGATGCAGGTGCCGATCCATTCGCTGATGTGGCCCTGCGCGTCGGTGTTGGGCACGGCGCGCACTTCGATGTGGCGCCAGCGGCCGCTCTGCGCATGCCACAGGCGGCCTTCGGCGACGAAGAGCGAGCCTTGGGCGCGGGCCATGAGCCAGCCCTTCCACAGGCCGTCCAGGTCGTCGGGGTGGATGGCCTTCTGCCAGCCGAGGGCGCGGTGGTCTTCCCAGGCCTGGCCGGTATAGGCCGACCAGGTCGACTGCGGCGCGGTGAAATGGCCTTCGCCGTCCGTGATCCACACGATGTGTGTGGGCGCCCGTGTGAGCGAGTCGAATCGGGATTCGCTCGGGACGGGTGCCGGGATCATCGTGGGATGCCTCCTGTGCCGCACGCTGCGGCCGAGGCAAATTATTTGCGGCCGGGCGACGCCCCAACAAGCCAGCCGTGAGAAATGCACGCCGATTTACCGGTCGAGCTTGGTAAATATCTGTTCACGGGTCATCCGGTGGACTCGGCAGTCGCCTTGCGGCGGCCACGTCGTGCGGCGCTGCGCGCCGGCTTCTTCCTTTCCTGCAACGCGACCAGGCTCTTGCCGAGCTGGCCTTCCAGCGTCCGCTCCAGCCGGCCCTGCAGCAGGGACAGCACGGCGGACTCCTCGGGATTGAGCGCCGCCGGCCCGCGCAGTTCCCGCTCGGCCTCGCGGCCGACCTCCAGCAGCAGTTCGCCTTCGGCATGGGCCGCGAAGATCTCCGGGTGCACGTAGCATTTGCGGCAGATCGCCGGCGTGTTGCCCAGCCGCGCGGCGACCCGCTCGACGGCGGCGCGGACGTTCTTCTTCATCGCCGCCTGGGTGTCCACCCGCTCCACCTCCTGCAGCGCCAGCGCCGCCATGACGGTGCCGGCCCAGGTGCGGAAGTCCTTGGCGGTGATGTCCCGGCCGCCTATCTCGCGCAGGTAGTCGTTGACGTCCGAGGAGGTCACCTCGCGCAGCTCGCCGTCCTCGTCCCGGTACTGGAAGAGCCGCTGGCCCGGCAGCTCCTGGCACGCGCGCACCACCCTGGCGACGCGGCGGTTCTGCACCTGCAGGCGCCAAGTCTTGCCGCTCTTTCCCTTGAATTCGAAGCGCAGCTGCGAGCCGTCGATCGCCACATGCCGGTTGCGCAGGGTGGTCAGCCCGTAGCTGCGGTTGTCGCGCGCGTAGTCGTCGTTGCCCACGCGGATCAGCGTGGTCTCCAGCAGGTGCACGACCGTGGCCAGCACCTTCTCGCGCGGCAGGCCGCGAAGCGCCATGTGCTCGGCCACGCGGGCGCGCAGCCCGGGCAGCGCCCTGGCGAACTCCAGCATGTGCCCGTACTTGGTCTCTTCCCGTACTTCGCGAAAACGCGGGTGGTAGCGGTACTGCTTGCGGCCGCGGGCGTCGCGGCCGGTCGCCTGCAGGTGGCCGTCGGCCGACGGGCAGATCCAGACGTCGGTCCAGGCGGGCGGGATCGCCAGCTTGCGGATGCGCTGGACCTCGTTGTCGTCGCGCACCGGCAAGCCGTTGGTGCGCAGGTAGCGGAAGCCCTCGCCGTCGGGCTCGCGCCGCAGGCCCGGGTCCTCGTCCGTGACGTACTTCAGCCCGGCCGAGCGCGCCGCCTCGACCGGATCGTCGGCAGTGGCGGGCTCATCGGTGCGCTCTTCCTTCATGGCGGGCTCCTGGACCCTGGATGCTCGCGCCCCGGTTGCTGATGAGTCGTAGGACGGCAGCGGCGCTTGGCACGAGGCAAGGCCGACACCTGCGGTAGAGCTCAGCCATTTACATCCGCGCCTCATAATTTGGGTCCCACCAAAAACCAACCCGACTTGGCCGAAACCACCCCTTCCTCGTCCGACATGCCCATCGAGCAGCGGCTGCAGCTCCTGGTCGAGGCCGTGGTCGACTACGGCATCTTCGTGCTCGACACGGACGGGCGGGTCTCGTCCTGGAACAGTGGCGCGCAGAAGCTCAAGGGCTGGACGCGCGAGGAGATCGTGGGCCGGCACTTCTCCGTCTTCTACCCGCCCGACGCGGTGGCGCGCGGCTGGCCCGACGAAGAGCTGCGCCGTGCCACGGCCGATGGCCGCTTCGAGGACGAGGGCTGGCGCATCCGCAAGGATGGTTCGCGCTTCTGGGCCAACGTGGTGATCACCGCGCTGCGCGACCCCGCGACGGGTGAGCTGGCCGGCTTCGCCAAGGTCACGCGCGACCTGACCGAGCGGCGCCGCCACGAGGAAGAGCTCAGCGCCGGCGAGGAAAGGCTGCGCCTGCTGGTCGACAGCATCTCCGACCACGCCGTCTTCATGCTCGACGAGAACGGCCTCATCCAGAGCTGGAACCGCGGGGCCGAACTCATCAACGGCTACACCGGCAGCGAGATCGTCGGCCAGCACTTCAGCGTCTTCTTCTCGCCCGAGGATCGCCTGGCCGGCAAGCCCGAGCGCGAACTGGCGCAGGCCCGCGCCCACGGCCGCTTCGAAGACCAGGGCTGGCGGGTGCGCAAGGACGGCAGCCGCTTCTGGGGCAAGGTGGTGGTCACGGCCGTGTACCGCCGCGACGGCCAGCTGCTGGGCTTCGCCAAGGTCACGCAGGACCTCTCGCTGCTGCGCCGGCTGGAGGACCTGGAGCGCTCGACCCAGCGCACCAACGAGTTCCTGGCCATGCTGGCGCACGAGCTGCGCAATCCGCTCGCGCCCATCCGCAACGCCGTCACCATCCTGCAGAAGATCGACGAGCAGGTGCCGCCGCAGGTGCGCCGGCTGCGCGACATCGTCGACCGCCAGGTCTCGCAGCTCACGCGGCTGGTGGACGACCTGCTGGACGTCTCGCGCCTGGCCACCGGCAAGATCAAGCTGCGGCGCGAGCTGGTGGACATGGGTGACGTGGTCACCCGCAGCATCGAGACGGTGCGGCCGCTGATCGAGGCGCGCCGCCACGAGCTGGTGCTGCAGCACCCGCCCGAGCGGCTGGTGGTCGACGGCGACGCCACTCGCCTGGCGCAGGTGCTGCAGAACCTGCTGGTCAATGCCGCCAAGTACACCCCCGAAGGCGGCGAGATCCACGTGTCCACCCGGCGCGTGGGGCGCGATGTGGAAGTGGCCGTGCAGGACAGCGGCCGCGGCATCGAGCCGCAGGAGCTGGAGCACATCTTCGAGCTGTTCACGCAGGTGGAAGGCGCCCAGCCCGCGACGGCCGACAGCGGCCTGGGGGTGGGTCTGGCGCTGGCGCGCGCGCTGGTGCACATGCACGGCGGCAGCATCCGGGCGCAGAGCGAGGGAACGGGGCGCGGGGCGACGTTCCGCTTCCGGCTGCCGCTGGCGCACCAGGCCTCGGCATAACCGACATAACCGACATAACCGTCATAGCCGTCATAGCCGTCATAGCCGTCATAGCCGTCATTCCCGCGAAGGCGGGAATCCAGCGCGGTGCGCCTGCCGTAGTGGGTTGAAGTCGGAAGCCCTGGATTCCCGCCTCCGCGGGAATGACGCGGGGATGCGGGAATGACGGATCATCCCCGCTGGCTCCAGGAGCGCCCCATGAACATCTCCGACACCGCCCCGACCCGCGCGCCGCTGATGAGCGGCGACGACTATCGCGAGTCGCTGCGGCGCCTCAAGCCCACCGTGTACGTCGATGGCCGCCGGGTCGACAGCGTGGTCGACGATCCCGCGCTGCAGCCGGGCGTGAACGCCCTGGCCTACACCTACGACTTCGCCCGCAACCCGGACTACGCGCCGGTCGCCCTGGCCACGCAGGCCTCGCGCAGCCGCGTCGTCAACCGCATGCTGCACCTCAACGACTCGGCCGGCGACCTGCTGAACAAGCTCGAAGCGGTGCGGCTGCTCTGCCAGGAGACCGGCTGCGCGCAGCGCTACCTGGCGCACGACGCGCTCAACGCGCTGGCCCAGGTGACCGCCCGCATCGACGACGCGCGCGGCGGCAACGAGCACCGCTCGCGCTTCCAGGCCTACCTGGAGCGCTTCCAGGACGAGGACCTCACCCTGGGCATCGCGATGACGGACGCCAAGGGCGACCGCAGCAAGCGGCCCCACCAGCAGGCCAACCCCGACACCTACGTGCACGTGGTCGAGCGCAACGCCAGGGGCATCGTGGTCAGCGGCACCAAGGCCATCGTGACCGGCGCGCCCTACATGCACGAGTTGCTGGTCATGCCCAGCCGCAACATGGTCGAAGCGGACCGCGATTTCGCCGTCTGCTGCGCGCTGCCGGTGGATGCCAGGGGCATCACCATCGTCTCGCGGCCCGCGGGCCGGCCCGGCGAGAAGCTGGAGCACGGCAGCGCCCTGTTCTCGCGCAAGTACGGGCAGTCCACCGCGGTGGTGGTGTTCGACCGCGTGTTCGTGCCCTGGGAACGCGTGTTCTACGAAGGCGAGTGGGAGCACAGCCAGGTGCTCACCTACAGCTACGCCACGCACCACCGCCACAGCTGCATCGCGGCGCGCGCCGGCTTCGGCGACCTCCTGATCGGCGCCGGCGCGCTGATGTGCGAGGCCAACGGGTTCGACCCGGGCGAGAAATCCAACCTGCGCGAGCCCATGGTGGAGCTGATCAAGATCACCGAGGGCTTCTACGCCTGCGGCGTGGCGGCGAGCGTCTACGGCACGCCCGACCCGCTCAGCGGCAACTTCATGCCCGAGCCGGTGTTCAGCAACATCGGCAAGCTGCTGCTGGCCACCCAGATCTACGACATGCACCGGCTGGCGCACGAGGTGTCCGGCGGCCTGATCGTCGCCCTGCCCGGCCCGGACGAGGACCACAACCCGGCCACCAGCGCCACGCTGGCCGAGGTGCTGCGCGCCAACCCCTCGGTGCCGTACGACAAGCGCATCGAGGTGGCGCGCTTCATCGAGGACCTCACCGCGTCCTACCAGGGCGGCTGGTATTCGCTCATCAGCCTGCATGGCGGCGGCTCGCCGGCCGCGATGAAGCAGGAGATCTGGCGCCACTACCCGGTGGGCAGCAAGGTGGACCTGGTCGAGCGGCTGCTCGAGCGCGGCGTGCTGGCCCAGGAAGGGCGGGCCATCACGAAGAACCGGCAGCCGGGGCGTTGCTGCGACACCGGCTGCACCACGCTGGGCCAGCCGGTGATGGTGCCGCTGCCGGCCCCTCGCAAGGCCGGCGACTAGCCCGTCATCGACTGCCAGAACCGGCGGGTGGCTTCCAGCCCCGCCGGCGTCCAGTGCGCGGCGGGGGACATGGCCTCGACGCACAGGGCATGCCGCTGTTCGTCGTCCGTCGCCTGCGAGTACTTTGCCGTGAACACGTCCAGGTCGGGGTCCATCAGGCCCGTGGCATCGCCGGCGGCGCCCGTCCCCACCATCCCGTTGCGCAACGCCGCACGGAAAGTCGGGCGCCGGCGCGCGCCTTCGGGCGGCGCGCACTCGGTGTAGGGCTGGCCGTCGGCGCTCGCGTCGCCACGCAGCCAGTCGTGGACCACCTGCAGCTCGTAGGAAGAGAACACGCCGAACATCTCGGCGCGCTCACCCTGCAGCAGCTTCCAGAAGCGGCTGTTCTCGGCCGGCTCGCCGCGCCGGATCCAGCCGGCCTGCTGCAGGGCCTGCAGGAAGTCGGGCAGCTGCTGCGGCTCGGACAGCCATTCGTTGACGTTGCGCCCTGCCACTCGGCAGTAGTCCGAATGCGCGCCACTGCCGGCGCGGGCCTTGTGCCGCAGGATGCGAAGCACCTCCTGGTCGATGTCGAAGCCCTGGATCACGGCGGTCGTGCCCAGGCCCGCATCGGCCAGCCGCGCGCCGTTCTGCACGCGACGCCAGAACTCGCCGCCGTCGTCCAGCCGCGGCACCAGGTCCAGCACGGCCTGACAGGCGCGCCGCGCATGGCCGCTGTCGGGGTTGTCGACGGTGACGTGCAGCGTGAAGTAGTAGGGATCGAGGCCCAGCTCGTTCAGCTCGTAGGCCGTGATCAGCAGGTGCAGGGGCAGCTGCTCGTAGGCCAGGTTGAAGCCGGCCACCTCGGGCAGGAAGCTCTCGGCGTTCCAGCCCAGCGCCAGCTGGATCAGGCCCTGCCGGTACAGGTCGTCGTCCAGGTCGTCCAGCGGATCGAGCGCATGGCGCGCCAGCAGGGCGCGATAGAGCACCACGTGGTTCTTGTCCAGGGCGCCCTCGCCCAGCTCCTCGACATAGGTGCGCACAAGGTCGGCCAGGCGCGGGTTGCGCCAGTGCTGCACCAGGCCATAGAGCCAGGCGCCGTCCACCAGCTTGGTGGGCGCGATCGAGCGCAGCACGTAGAGGGCGTGCGCGCGGTTCGTGAAGAAACGGCGCGGGGCGCCGGCGCGGCGCTCCTGCAGGTAGGCGGCGTAGCGTTCGTGCACCGACTGCGTGTTGGCTTCCATCCAGCCCAGCAGGCCGTCCGGCGAATCCGGCAGGTCGTGGGGCGCGGCCGCGAGGGCGTCGATCTCCCCGCGCAGGAAGGCCTCGGCCTCGGCCCGCGTGGGCGCGTCGGGGGTGCCCGCTTGCAGCCTTCGATAGAGCGAGGCCAGCGACGTGGGGGCGGCGGGAACCGGGCGCACCGAAGTGCCGGCCTGCAGCTGCTGCCATTCCTGGCGACCTATGTACATGGAGGGGATTCGTTCTCGTTGTCGGAGTCCCCACTGTGCCGCTCGCAGGGAGCCCCCGGTATCGGGAGCGGGCGCGCAGGGCCGTGCGCAGGCTCCTACGCCAGCGCAGGAGAACCTCAGGGCCGGCGCACGGACAGCGCGACGGCGGCGATGCGCTCGGCCCGCGCATAGGCGGGTTCCGAGAGCTCCTCGCCGAACACGTCGGGGTCCAGCTCACGGTAGCGCCAGCGCCAGCCTTTCTTCTCCAGCGCGGGCCGCAGCGACTCCAGCAGCGGGTCACGGGCATCGACCATGGCGGCGCCGGTGTAGAGCAGCAGGCGGCCGCCTGGCGCGAGCCGCTCCAGGCCCTCGCGCACGATGCGCTCGGACAGGCCCTCGCCCCACTCGCCGCCGCCGTGGCGGTAGGTGCGCTGCGCGGCGTCGTTGAGGTAGGGCGGGTTCGAGACGATCAGGTCGAACGCGCCTTCCACCGCGGCGTAGAGGTCGCCCTGCGCGAAGACGACGTCCTGCGCATCGGCCAGGGCCGCGTTCGCGCGGGCGAATTGCAGCGCGCGGGGGTTGATGTCGGCCAGCACCAGCGCGGGGTGGGCGTCCGCGCAGGCCTGGGCGGCGACCAGACCGCCCGGCCCGCCGCCGCAACCCAGGTCGAGGAGGCGCGGGCTTCCACCGCCCGCGCCCGCCACCGGCTCGCGCGCCAGTTCGTCCGCGATCCAGGCGGCGAAACGGTAGGTGTCGGGGCCGAAGAAGACCGCGTCTTCATCGGTGGTCGGATAGGCGGAATGGGCGTAGAGGCGCCCGTCCAGCGTCGAGAAGCGCACGCGGCTTCGCAGCAGGCCATCGGCCTGTTCCTGCACCAGCCCGCTGCCGCGCAACGTGGCCAGAACGTGGGCGGGCAGCAGCTCGCCCTGGAACGGGCGGCTCCAGCCGAACACGTCGCGCAGATCGCGCGCGAGCCGCGCTTCGGGACGGGCGTTCACGCGCGCGTGCGTGGCGGGGCTGACGGTGGTGAAGTCGTAGCCGCCCGATTGCAGCCAGCGGCCGATGGCCACCAGGCTCTCGGTCACGGCCGAAGCGGACGGCACCTCGCTCGACGGGCTCATCGGGGAGCGATGGAATGTCCGGGCATGGATCGCAGCTTGCCGTTCCGCACGCGACCGCCCCGTAGGCCGGCGGCGCATCGCGGCCCCGGTGGTTGTCGCCTGGACGCGCGCTGGCTCGTCCTTGCGCTAGCCGAACCGCGCGGGCAGCCAGGTCGCGATGGCCGGCAGCCAGAACACCGCCGCGAGCAGCACCAGGCTCATCACGACATAGGGCACCACCGCCTTGAAGATGTGCACCATGGTGACCTCGGGCGGTGCGACACCGCGCATGGTCATCAGCAGCAACCCGTGCGGCGGCAGCAGCAGGCCCAGCTGCATGCAGATCAGGAACATCACGCCGAACCAGATCGGATCGATCCCCAGGCGCTGCACGATGGGCATGAAGATTGGCAGCGTGATCATCATCATGCTGACCTGGTCCACGAAGATGCCCAGGAAGATCAGCATCAGCATCATGCCGGCCACGATCATCGGCGTGGACCAGCCCTGCCCCGTGATCAGCTGGACCAGCCCGTTGCTCGCGCCGGAGAACGACAGGATCTGCGCGAAGGTGGTGGCGCCCAGGATGATGAACAGGATCATCCCCGAGATGCCCGCCGTGCCCTTGAGCGCCTTGAGCAGCGCATCGAACGTGAGTGCGCGGTAGGCCAGGGCCAGCACCAGCGTCGCGAAGGCGCCCAGGGCCGCGCATTCGGTGGGCGTCGCCCAGCCGCCGGCCAGCGCGCCCACCACCACGCCGAAGATCGACAGCGTGGGCAGCACGTAGCCGAAGAAGGGCTTCCAGCGGGCCCAGCCGGTGTACTCCGGATGGTCCTCGGTCGCCGGCGCCAGCGAGGGCGTGAGCCGCACGCGCAGCACGATCCACAGCACGAAGGCGGCCGACAGGACCACCCCGGGCAGCACGCCGCCGATCAGCAGCTTGGAGATCGAGATGCCGGACAGCGAGCCCAGCAGCACCGTGAGCGCCGAAGGCGGGATCAGCATGTCCACCGCGCCGATGGCCATGATCGGCCCGGTGGCCAGCGTGGGAGCGTAGCCGCGCGCCAGCATCACCGGCAGCAGCAGCGAGCCCAGCATGGCCGTGGTGGCGATGGTGGAGCCGGAGATGGCGGAGAACACGGTGCCGGCCACCACGGCCACCACGGCCAGCCGCCCCGGCAGTCGGCGGATCAGCCGCTCGATGCCTTCGATGACCTTGAGGGCCAGGCCGGTGTGGAAGAGCACCTCGCCCATCAGCACGAACAGCGGTATGGGCGTGAGCGAGAACGCGGTGACCGAGCCCACGCTGCTGCGGGCCAGCTGCGCCAGCCCGGGCTCGCCGCCCATGTACAGCCACGCGCCGACGATGTTCACCGTGATGAACGTCAGCGCCACCGGCATGCCGATGAACAGAAGCAGCGTGGAGCCGCCCAGCATCATCCAGGCGGCGAGGACCCAGTCGCTCATGATGGGACCTTCCTCACGCCGCGCTCACCGCGTCGCGCCGCGGGGCGCGCTCGCCTTCGTGCAGGCGCTTCATGCGGAACAGCATCTCGATCGACAGCAGCAGGAAGGTGATGGGCAGCGGCGCCAGCGACCACCACTCCGGCGTCACCAGCGTCTTGATGTTGAGCGCGCCCTCGCGCCAGCTGGCCAGCGCGGCGCGGGCGCCGTACCAGGTCATGAACAGGCAGCAGGCCAGGCCGATGGCGTCGCCCACCCATTCGAGGTACCAGGCCAGCCGCGGCGGCAGCGCCGTGAGGACGATGTCGACCCGGATGTGCTGGCCCTGGCGCAGCAGCCAGGGCGCCACCAGCATGGTGGTGAGGTAGAGCATCAGCTCCGAGACCTCGTTGCTCCACTCCACCCCGCGCGGCAGGCCGGGCACGGCGATGTTGCGCAGCGCGACGTCCGCCACGATGACCAGCATCATGGCGAACATCACCGCGCAGCCGCCCAGGGCCAGGGCGGCCAGCAGCCGGCCGAACGCGTGGGAGGCGCGCCCGGTCACTTGGGTGCGAACAGCGGCTTGAAGCGCCCGGCGATCTCGGGGCTCTGCTTCTCGGCATTGGCCCAGCCGACCTGGTAGGCCTTGTCGACGAAGGCCTTGGCGGTGGCGGGATCGAACTTGATGGTCTCGATGCCGGCCTTCTGCTGGCGGGCCATCTCCTCGGTGGTGTAGCGGGCCCAGAAGCTGTTCTGCGACTCCAGCGCGAGCAGCTGCTTTTGCAGGTAGTCGCGCTGGGGCTGCGTGAGCTTCTTGAACGCCGGCAGGTTCATGATGAGCGAGACCTCGGCGTCGTAGAACCCGGGGTCGATGCGGAACTTGGTCTTTTCCTGCCAGTTCAGGTCGAAGATGCCGCCGATCGGCCAGCCGTAGCCGTCGACCACGCCGCGCTCCAGGGCGGTGTAGACCTCGCCGGGCGCGGTGGTCACCACGTTGGCGTTGAGCGACTGGAAGAACTCGCGGTACACGGGCGTGATGCGGATCTTCTGGCCCGACAGGTCGGGCTTGTCGACCTTCTTGTTGGTGTAGATGTGGAACGGCTGGTTCTCCACCATCCGCGCCAGGTACTGCATGTTGCCCTTCTCGTTCCACACCTTGTTGATGGCATCGAAAGCGCCGTTCTTGCGCTGCTCGGCCACCGGGACCTGGGTGAGCTTGAGGAAGTCGGCCTCGGGCATGACGTTCGTGTAGAACGCGCCGGTCGCCAGCGCCATGTCCACCACGCCGGTCTTGACCGCGTTGCCCACCTCGAAGGTCGGGATGGCCTTGGGCCCGCCGATGAAGTTGATCTGCAGGACGCCCTTGCCCTCGGCGTTGAACTTCTGCACCCAGGGCAAGAGGCGCTGCACGTAGATGCCGTTCTCGGCGAAGGCGCTCACCAGCCGCAGGCTGGTCTCCTGCGCGGCCGCCCCGGCCGCGAATCCGGTGGCCGCCAGCAGTGCCGCGGCCTGGCAGAGGACTCGTCGCTTCATTTCGTTGTCTCCTTTTGTTGGGCGTCGAACATAAGTGCTGGGCTGCGCGCGGTCAATCAGGCCGACGCGAGCATGCGGTCCAGGGCCTGGCCGCTCTCGTCGGCCAGTGCGGCCCCGGCCAGCTGGCGCAGGTGGTCGCCGCCATCGGTGCGCGACTCCAGCCGGGGCAGCGTGGCCATGATCCGCTCGAAGTTGCGCCAGCCGCGCGCGTGGGTGTCGCCATAGCCCTTGACCAGGCGCTGGGCGCGCGCGACCTCAAGCGCCAGCGCCGGCTGGGTGGCGGCCAGCCGCCGCACCTGCGCCAGCCAGGCGTCGATGCGGCCGTGCTCGACGGCGAAGCGCAGCGAGCGGCGGCGCGTGCCGCGCAGCGAGGCGATGGCGTAGAGCTGCAGGAAGCCGCCCAGCGAACTGGTGCGCACCACCCGGCCCTCGCGCGTGAAGGGGCCGAGGGCCGAGCGGGCGGCGCGGCTGCGCAGCAGCCAGCGGCCCATCGCGGCCGGCAGGATGTCGGCGATCTCCTCCACGCGCGGGTGCATGAACTCGTTGATCGCCAGCACCTGGCCGGGAGTCAGCCGCACCTCGCCGGCCACGCGGTCGAAGCGCGTGCGGCGGGTCTTGAGGTCGGCCACGCGGATCGCATCTTCGTAGCTCATCCACAGCGCGAGGTGGCGCGCCGTCTCGGCCAGCACCTCGCCGGTCTCGCGCAGCGGCTGCAGGCGGTCGAGGTACTCGGCCGCGTAGGCGATGTCCTGGTAGTCGGCCAGCCGCAGCACCCCGTGGCGCAGCGTGGCGTGGGCGGCGGGGGGAAATTCGCGTGCGATGCGATCGGCCAGCGCGGCCAGGCGCGGGCCCAGCGGCACGTCCGCGGGGGCGGCAACCGCCTGCGCCGCCGGGGGGGCCATCGACGCGTCGTAGCCCGCCGAGAAGGCCTTGAGGCTGGCGTTCACGCCCACGCCGCCGCGGCGGATCGACTCCTCGAACTGCGCGCGCGTGAAGGGCAGTGCGCCGGATGCGGCCAGCGCGCCGAACAGCACCGGCGCGATCGGGCCGCCGGCCTGCTCGGCCAGGGTGGCGAAATCGGCCGCGACCAGGCGCGCGGCCGCGGCGCGCGCGCCCTCGACCAGCTTGTCGGCGTCGACCCGGCCGTCGCCCATGGCGGTGCGCTCGGTCATGGAGAACACGCGGTGGGTGGATACCACGAAGGTCGTGCGGTCCGCCGTCACCAGCCCGCGCTGCAGCGCGCGGCCGGCCTCCATCAGCTCGGAGGCGATCACCACGTCCAGCTCGCCCGGCACCGGTGCGAGCGCCAGCACGGGGTGAAGGCCCTCGGGCACCGCGCCGGCCGGGAAGAGCTCCAGGTAGTACACCGTGGCGCCGGTGCGCTGCGCCACGCCGGGCACGGAGGTGGCCTGCGCCAGCCAGCCGTTGCACTCGGCCAGGTCCACCAGCCAGTCGGAGAGAACGCCGCCGCCCTCCCCGCCCATGGCGAGCAGCGCGATGGTGATGGCGCGTTGCGAGCTCATGCCGCCAGGCCCTCCAGGCGCCGGTCGATGCGGGCCTGGAACCAGCCGATCACGGCCGCTTCCACGCGTTGCCGCAGGCGGTCCCAGCGGGTCGGGTTGTTCACGATCTCGGCCCGGTAGAACGACGGGCAGAGCACGGCGGCATGGGCCGCCTCGCCGCACAGGCCGCAGCCCACGCAGCTGTCCACCACCGTCGCCACCGGATCGGTGCGCAGCGGATCGGGGTTGGGGCGGACGGTGAGCGAGGGGCAGCCCGAGAGCCGGATGCAGGAATGGTCGCCGGTGCAGGTGTCGGGGTCGACGCCGAAGCGCTCGCGCACCACGCGCTTGCCTTCGCCGATGGCCTTGCGCACCAGCGGCTTGACGCGGCGCTGCTTGTTCAGCATGCACTCGCTGGAGGCGACGATCACCTTGGGGCCCTTGACCGGCGTGGTCAGCGCCTCGCGCAGCGCATCGCGCATCTTCGACAGGCTGTAGGTGTGGTCCACCGTGCGCACCCACTCCACGCCCACGCCTCGCACCGCCTTCTCGATCGGGTGGTTGGTGTCGCGGATCGGGTTGGCGGCCTTGGACGACAGCACGTCCTGCCCGCCGGTGGCCGCCGAGTAGCCGTTGTCGATGACGACCAGCACGTTGTCGCTCTGGTTGAACACCGCGTTGCCCACGCCGCTGGTCAGGCCGTTGTGCCAGAAGCCCCCGTCGCCCATGATGGACAGCGTGCGCTTGCCGGTCTCCGGCGTGTTGAACGCCGAGGCGCCCGCCCAGCCCAGGCCGTAGCCCATGGTGGTGGCGCCGATGTTGAAAGGCGGCAGGATGGAGAACAGGTGGCAGCCGATGTCGCAGCTCACGTGGTGGTGGCCGAGTTCGCGCTCCACCAGCTTGATGGCGGTGAAGATCGGCCGCTCGGGGCAGCCGGTGCAAAAGGAGGGCGGCCGCCCGTGCACCTGGGCCGCCGCGTCGCGGATGGCGATGGCCTTGGGGTTGCCTTCCATGCGCGCCGGCTCCGGCGCAGGCCGCGCGGCCGCGGGCAGGGCCTGCCCTTCCAGCAGCGCCGGCGCGTACTGGCGCACGAAGGAGGCGATGCCCTTGACCAGCACCCCGCCGGTGTACTCGCCGGCCATGGGCAACACGTCCTTGCCGTGCAGGCGCGTCTGCACGTCGGCGCGGCGCAGGATGGCGTGCACCGCCTGCTCGATGAAATCCGGCTGGCCTTCCTCGACCACCAGCAGCCCGCGCTTGCCCGCGCAAAAGCGCGTGAACTCCGCATCGACCAGGGGGTAGGTGACGTTCAGGACGTAGAGCGGCACGCGCGAGCGGCCGAAGGCGTCGGCCAGGCCCAGCAGCTCCAGCGCGCGCAGCACGCCGTTGTACATGCCGCCCTGCAGCACGATGCCGAAGTCCTGCGCATCCTCGGCGAAGAACTCGTTGAGGCCGCGTTCCTGGATGAAGCGCACTGCGGCGGGCCAGCGCTGGGCGATCTTCTCCTGCTCGTGCAGGTAGGTCGCCGGCGGCAGCGCGATGCGCTCGGTGTCGCGGCGCGGCTGCTCCATCGCGTCCTTGAGCGTGAAGTCGGCGCGCCGGTTGTCCTTGCAGGTGAAGCGGCCGTGCACGTGGCAGGCGCGGATGCGCAGCTCCAGCATCACCGGCGTGCGGCTGGCCTCGGACAGCTCGAAGCCCTGCTCCACCGCCTGCACGATGCTGGGCAGGTTGGGCCGCGGGTCCAGCAGCCAGACCTGGGACTTCATCGCGAAGGCGTGCGAGCGCTCCTGCATGATGCTGGAGCCCTCGCCGTAGTCCTCGCCGACGATGATCAGCGCCCCGCCGGTCACGCCGCCGGAGGCCAGGTTGGCCAGGGCGTCCGAGGCGACGTTGGTGCCCACCGTGGACTTGAAGGTCACGGCGCCGCGCAGCGGGTAGTTGACCGAGGCGGCCAGCGTGGCGGCCGCGGTGGCCTCCGACGCGCTGTGTTCGAAGCGGACACCCAGCTCCCGCAGGATGTCGTTGGCATCGGTGAGCACGTCCATCAGGTGCGAGATGGGCGCGCCCTGGTAGCCGGCGACGTAGGAGACGCCGGACTGCAGCAGCGCCTTGGTCACCGCCAGGATGCCTTCGCCATGGAACTCCTCGCCCGCGCCCAGGCGCAGCTTGCGGACTTCGGCGGCAAAGGATCTTTCGGCCATGGCAGGAACGGATGGAACTGGAGGCGGGGGGCTGTCGCGCCCGAATCTACGCAGCGCCCGTGCATTTGGCGAATGGATTGTGTCGATGGGATACATTCACCGCATCGATGATCAGGGGCAACCCTGAAAACGAAGGCATGAATTTTCGCCAGCTCGACCTCAACCTGCTGCGCGTGCTCGCCGCGATCCACCGCGCCGGCTCGGTGACGGCGGCGGCCCGCGCCCTGTCCCTCTCGCAGTCGGCCACCAGCAACGCGCTGGGGCGGCTGCGCGAGTTCTTCGGCGACGAACTCTTCGTGCGCTCACCGGCCGGGCTGCAGCACACGCGCCTGTGCGCGCAGCTGGCGCCGGCCGTGGTCGCGCACCTGCTCTCGCTGGAAGCGGTGGTGACCGGCGTGGAGGAGTTCGATCCCGAGCACAGCAGCACCACCTGGCGGCTGTCGCTGTCCGACCTGGGCGAGATGCTGTTCCTGCCGCGCCTGACGGCCGCGCTGCGCCAGCGGGCGCCGCACACGCGCGTCTCCAACATCTCGGTGGCGGCGCCGGCGGTGGCCGGCGCCCTGGAGGCGCGAGAGATCGATTGCGCCGTGGGCATCCTGCAGCCGCGCCAGCGCGGCGTGCATGCGGAGCTGCTGTTCCGCGAGCAGTACGTGGCCATCACCTGCCGCGGCTGGAAGCCGCCGTCCGGCCGCACCGGCAAGTCGCTGACCCAGGCCCAGCTGGCGGGCGCTTCGCTGGCGCTGGCCTCGCCGACCGCCACCTTCCACAGCAGCGTGGAGGAGATGCTGGTGGGGCTGAAGCTGGCCGACCGCATCGTGCTGCGGGCCCGGCACTTCGGCGCGCTGCCCGAGCTGGTGACCACGTCCGACCTGCTGGCCATCGTGCCCGCCATGTACGCGGCCAGCCTGCCGGACGTGCAGACGTGGACGCTGCCCTTCGCGCCGCACTACGACGTGCGCCTGGTGTGGCATGCGAGCACCGCGCGCGACCCGGCCCAGCAGTGGCTGCGGGCGCTGCTGCACGAGCTGTTCGGGCGGGCACCCGACTAGGAGCCGACGCTCCGTCAGCCGGCGTCTTCGGGCAAGGCCGGGAGCGTCAGCGTGAACTGGCTGCCGGCGCCACGGCCCGCGCTGTGCACGGCGATGCTGCCGCCGTGCATCTGCGCGAACCGCCGCACCAGCGCCAGCCCGATGCCGAGGCCGCCTTCCGCGTAGCCGCGCGCGCTGTCGGCCTGGGCGAACGGCTCGAAGATGAGCGGCAGCATCTCCGGCGCGATGCCGATGCCGTTGTCGGCGACGCGGATCACCGCCTGGCCGCCGGCGCGGTGGACCCGGACCGTGATGAGGCCCCCCTCCTGCGTGTACTTGCCGGCGTTGCTCAGGAGGTTGGTGAGCATCTGCTCGACGCGCACGCCATCGGCTTTCAGCCGGATCGGCGCCCCCAGGTCGACGTCGACCCGGTGGGCGCGCCTGTCCATCAGCGGACGGGTGGCCTGGAGGGCGCCCAGCACGATGGGGCCGAGTTCCAGCGCCTCCAGCCGCAGCTCCACCTTCCCGCTGGTGATGCGGGCCATGTCCAGCAGGTCGTCGACCAGGCGGCTCATGTGCCGCACCTGCCGGTCCATGATCTGCAGCGCCCCCTGCACCACCGGGTCGTCGCCCGCGGGGCAGGTCTTCCTCAGGATGTGGAGCGCATTGGCCATGGGCGCGAGCGGGTTGCGCAGCTCGTGGCTCAGCGTGGCCAGGAATTCGTCCTTGCGCTGGTTGGACTGGCGCAGCGCCTCCTCGACCCGCTTGCGCGCGGTGAGGTCGATGACGTAGGCGATGTAGTGCTCGGGCTGGTCCAGCAGCGTCGTGAAGGCGATCTGGACCGGCACGCGCACGGCGTCGATGTGCCGCCGGTATTCCTTCTCGTAGGGGGCGCAGGCGCCGCGCCGGTCGGCCTGCGCGATGGCGTCGCGGTCGAGCGGCAGGTACTCGGGGGGCGTCAGCCGCGACCACCAGACCTGCCCCGCCTCGAGCTCCCCGTGCGTGTGCCCGAGCAGGCGCAGGTACTCGTCGTTGGCCTGGAGCACCTGCCCGCCCGCGTGGGTCAGGCCGATGCCGATGATGTTGGAGTCCAGCAGGCGCTGGAACCGGGCCTCGCTGGCCAGCCACCGGAGGTCATCCGTTCCTGCTTCGTTGTGCATCGGGCCATTGTTCGGCCACTGCCCCGCAGAACGAAGGACGCAATGGCTCGCGTCCGAGGTCCCGGACGTGCTAGGCCGGCGGCGCCGGGACCGCGGCCGGCACGATGGGCACGTAGCGCGGCACGGCGCCTTCGACCTTGCCGCGGGCCCGCAGCTGGCCGCACCCGCCGTCCACGTCCTGCCCCGCCGAGCGGCGCAGCTTGGTCAGCACGCCGCGGCGGTGCAGCTGGCGCGCGAGTTCCGCGGCCCTCTCCCACGCCGGGCGCCGGTAGGGCAGGCCTTCGACGGTGTTGTACGGGATCATGTTCAGGACGGCGAAGCGACCTTTCAGCAGCCGCACGATGCCGTCCACTTCCTCGGCCGTGTCGTTCACGCCGTCCAGCAGCGTCCACTGCACCTGCAGCGGGTAGCCCGTCTCGCGCGCGTAGCGGTCTCCCGCCTCGACCAGGTCGGCCGGCGTGATGCGCGGCGCGCGCGGCAGCAGCTCGGCGCGCAGGTCGTCGCGGGTGGTGTGCAGCGACAGGGCCAGCGCCGGCTTCACCGGACCGCGCGGCAGGCGTTCGAAGACGCGCTCGTCGCCCACGGTGGAGAACACCAGCGACTTGTGGCCGATGTTGCCCACCGTGCCCAGGAAGTCGATCGCGTCCATGACGTGGGCCAGGTTGTGGGCCGGCTCGCCCATGCCCATGAAGACCACCTTGCGCACGGCGCGCAGCCGTCGGGCCAGCGCCACCTGGGCCACGATCTCGGCGCTGCCGATCTGGCGCAGCAGGCCTTCGCGGCCGGTCATGCAGAAGCGGCAACCGACCGCGCAGCCCACCTGGGACGACACGCACAGGCCGCCGCGCGGCAGCAGCACGCTCTCGCAGGTCTGGCCGTCGGCCAGGCGCACCAGCAGGCGCACCGAGCCGTCTTCGCCCGGGTGCTGCGAGACCAGGGTGGCCAGGGCGTCGAAGTCGGCCGTGATCGCCGGCAGCTCGTCGCGCAGCGACTGCGGCAGGAAGGTCTCGATCGCGCGCGGGCCGTCGTCCTGCGGCCGGCCGTGCGACCACAGGCGCAGCACGCGGCGCTCGTGCGCCGGCCCGGCGCCGGCGGCGCGCAGGCGGTGGCGGAGGTCGTCGAGGGAATGCACGGGGGGGAGCTTACCTGCAGGGAAGCCCGTCATCCCCGCGGAGGCGGGAATCCAGGGCTTGCGCCTTTCGTGAAGGCTGAAGAGGAAGCCCTGGGTCCCCGCCTGCGCGGGGACGACGGCTAGTTCTTCTTCGCCACCAGCGTCAGGATGTCGTAGCTCGCCACCAGCTCCCCGTCCTGGTTGGTCACTTCCACGTCCCAGGCCACCACGCCCTGCCCCACTCCCTTGGCGTCCTTCTTGCGCTTGTCGATCTTGCGCTTGGCCGTCAGCCGGGCCTGGATGGTGTCGCCGATGCCCACGGGCTTGACGAAGCGCAGCGTGTCCAGCCCGTAGTTGGCCAGCACCGGCCCCGGCGCGGGCGAGACGAACAGCCCGGCCGCCGCCGACAGCACGAAGTAGCCGTGCGCGATGCGCTTGCCGAACGGGCTTTCCCTGGCCGCCAGCTCGTCGAAATGCATGTAGAAGTAGTCGCCCGACAGGCCGCCGAAGGCCACGATGTCGGCCTCGGTGACGGTGCGGCGGTGCGTCAGCAGCGAATCGCCGATCTGCAGGTCCTCGAAGTGCCGGCGGAACGGATGGACCTCGCTCTCGCGCACCTTCGCGCCGCGCACGTGCTCGCCAGTCACGGCCGACAGCATGGTGGGCGAGCCCTGCACGGCGGCGCGCTGCAGATAGTGCTTGACGGCGCGCACGCCGCCCAGCTCCTCGCCCCCGCCGGCGCGGCCCGGGCCGCCGTGCTTGAGCACCGGCAGCGGCGAGCCGTGCCCGGTGGACTCGGCCGCGGCCTCGCGGTCCAGCACCAGGATGCGGCCATGCGTGGCGGCCGCCGCCGGCACGAAGCGCGCCGCCACCGCCGGGTCCTTGGTGACCAGCGTGCCGACCAGGCTGCCCTTGCCCTTGGCGGCCAGCACCAGCGCCTCGTCCAGGTCCTCGTACGCCATCAGCGTGCTGACCGGGCCGAACGCCTCGATGTCGTGCACGCTGTCGTCGCCGGCGGGGTTCTTCGCCAGCAGCAGCGTGGGCGAGAAGAAGGCGCCCTCAGCCACGCCGTCGCCGCGCGGCGAGAAACCATCCTTCTCGCCGAAGACCAGCTCGGCGTTCTTCATCAGAGCCTTGACACGCTCGGCCACGTCGACGCGCTGGTCCGTGGAGGCGAGCGCGCCCATGCGAACTTCCTCAAGGGACGGATCGCCGACCACCACCTTGGCCAGCCGGGCGCGCAGCCGCCTGGCGACCTCGTCCACGTGCCGGCGCGGCACGATGGCGCGGCGGATCGCCGTGCACTTCTGTCCGGCCTTGACCGTCATCTCGCGCACGACTTCCTTGACGAACAGGTCGAACTCCTCGTCGTCGGGCGTGACGTCGGGCGCCAGCACCGCCATGTTCAGCGAATCGGCCTCGGCGTTGAACGGGACCGAGTGCTTCACCAGGTTGGGGTGAACACGCAGCTTCGCCGCGGTGTCGGCCGAGCCGGTGAAGGTGACCACGTCGGCCCCGTCCAGCCGCTCGAGCAGGTCGCCGGTGGAGCCGATCACCAGCTGCAGGCTGCCTTCGGGCAGCAGGCCGGACTCCACCATCAGCCGCACCGCCTTCTCGGTGAGGTAGCTGGTGGAGGTGGCGGGCTTGCCGATGCAGGGCACGCCGGCCAGGAAGCTGGGCGCGAACTTCTCCAGCAGGCCCCACACCGGGAAGTTGAAGGCGTTGATGTGCACCGCCAGGCCGCCGCGCGGCACCAGGATGTGGGTGCCCGCGAAGCCGCCCTTCTTGCCCAGCGGGATCGCCGGGCCTTCGTGCACCAGGTTGCCCGAAGGCAGCTCGTTGGCGCCCACGCCCGCGTACGCGAACAGCGTGCCGCTGCCGCCCTCGATGTCGATCCAGCTGTCGGTGCGCGTCGCGCCGGTGTGGGCGGAAACGGCGTACAGCTCCTCCTTGCGCTCGGACAGGAACTTGGCCAGGGCCTTCAGGCGTTCGGCGCGCGCCTGGAAGTCCAGCTTGAGGAGGTTGGGCACGCCGACCTTGCGGGCGTGCTGCACCGCCTCGGCGAAGTCCAGCTTGTCGGCATGCGTGCTGGCCACCGGCTTGCCGTTGACGGCGCTGCGCAGCGCCTGCGCGGCCTCGCGGCCGACCCAGCGGCCGGCGATGTAGCTCTGGAGGATGGGGGTGGTCATGGGGAGGTCTCCTTGATCGTTGTCGGGTGGTGGCGCGGGTCGCGCACGGCCTGGAGGCCGCCGAGGAAGAGGTCGGTGACGAGGGGCGCCATGGCCCCGTGGTCCAGCGCACCGTCCGGCTTCATCCAGGTGAACATCCAGTTGACCATGCCGAACAGCAGCATCGTCAGCGGCTTGGACAGCGCGGCCTCGTCCAGGTCCGGGCGCAGCACGGACACGCTCCTGGCGAAGGCCGCGACCACCTCACGCTCGCGGTCGAGGATGCGGCGGCGGTCGGCCGCCTCCAGGAAGCGCACCTCGCTGGTCAGCACCCAGTGCTCGTCCTGCGCGTCGGCGTACTCCTCGACCAGGCGCGCGATGAGCGTGCGCAGCTTGTCCTCGGCCGTGCCGGGGGTCTCGCCGGCTTCCATGGCGATGCGCTGCAGCCGCTCCACGTGCGTGTCGGCGATCGAGAACAGCAGCGCGTACTTGTCGCGGTAGTAGTGGTAGAGCGTCGCCTTGGACAGGCCGCAGGCCTCGGCCACCTGGTTCATCGAGGTGGCCGAGTAGCCCTGGGTCGCGAACAGCCGCGCCGCGCTGGCCAGGATGGCCCCGCGCTGGTCGTCGTATCCGGCGTGGCGGCCGCGGCCCATGGCTCGTCTAGCGCTCGTCGAACGACAGCACCACGCGATCCGTCGTCGGGTGCGCCTGGCAGGTCAGGATGAACCCCGCCGCCACTTCTTTCTTGTCCAGCGCGAAGTTGCGCTCCATGCGCACCTGGCCTTCGACCAGCTTGGCGCGGCAGGTGCCGCACACGCCGGAGGTGCAGGAGAACGGCACTTCCATGCCGGCGGCCGAGGCGCAGTCCAGGATGCTGGGCTGGTCGCGGGTGAAGGTGATCTCGCGCTGCAGTCCGTCGCGGATGATGACCACCCTGGCCTGCTCGGCATCGTCCGGGCTGGCCTGGTGCATCACCGCGCCCACCGCCCCGGCGGCCGGCAGCGGCACGCCGAAGCGCTCGATGTGGATGCGGTCCTCGGGCACGCCGGCGCCCAGCAGCGCGGCCTCGGCCTCGTCGTTCATCTGGAAGGGCCCGCAGACGAAGACGTGGTCGATGCGGTCGGCCGGCACCACGGTGCGCAGGAACTCGCCGATCTTGTCGCGGTTCATCACGCCCATGTTGATCGGCGCGTCGGTGTGCTCGTCGGAGAAGACGTGGTGCAGCACCAGCCGCGTCATGTAGCGGTCCTTCAGGTCCTCGATCTCCTCCTTGAACATCGTGGACTTGAGGCTGCGGTTGCCGTAAATGAGGGAGAAGCGGCTCTTCGGCTCGCGGGCCAGCACCGTCTTCATGATCGACAGGATCGGCGTGATGCCGCTGCCACCGGCGATGCCCACGTGGTGGCGCTGCACGCCGGGCTCGATCGGCACGAAGAAGCGGCCCTGGGGCGCCATCACGCTGATGGTGTCCCCGGGCTGGAGCGACTCGTTGATCCAGTTGGAGAACACGCCGCCGCGCACCTTGCGCACGCCCACGCGCAGCTCGCCGTCGTCCACGCCGGCGCAGATCGAATAGGAGCGGCGCAGGTCCTGGCCGTCGATCTCCTTGCGCAGCGTGAGGTACTGGCCCTGGGTGAAGCCGAACACCGGCTGCAGGGCCTGCGGCACCTCGAAGGCGACCACCACCGCCTCGGCGGTGTCGGGGGTGATGGAGCGGACCTTGAGGGGGTGGAACAGGGGGGTGTTCATCGTGGTATCTCCGTCATCCCCGCGAAGGCGGGGATCCAGGGGGAGCGCGGCGAAAGCGGAAGCACTGGATTCCCGCCTCCGCGGGCATGACGGTATCGGTTCATATCGGCTTGAAGTGCTCGAAGGGCTCGCGGCACGAGAGGCACCGGTACAGCGCCTTGCAGGCCGTGGAGCCGAAGGCCGCGAGCTTCTCGGTGTGGGCGCTGCCGCAGTGCGGGCAGGCGATGCCGGGTTCGCGGCGGAAGATGCGGATCGGCACGCCCTCGTCGGGCAGCGTGGGCCCGGGCGGCGCGATGCCGTAGTCGCGCAGCTTGCGCCGGCCCTCGTCGCTGATCCAGTCGGTGGTCCAGGCCGGTGCGCGGCGCAGCGTGGCGCGCGCGGGGCCCAGGCCCTCGGCCTGCAGGGCGCCGAGCACGCTCTGCTCGATCACCTCGGTGGCCGGGCAACCGGAATAGGTGGGCGTGAGGACCACCTCCAGCTCGGCGCCGTGGTCGATGACGTCGCGCACGATGCCCAGGTC
Organism: Ramlibacter sp. Leaf400; assembly: GCF_001424545.1. Lineage (GTDB taxonomy): Bacteria > Pseudomonadota > Gammaproteobacteria > Burkholderiales > Burkholderiaceae_C > Ramlibacter. Next base: position 149,475 of record NZ_LMQL01000014.1, read on the forward strand.
GCGCACCGACAGGGCCGGCACCTCGGGGTCGGGCACGGTGTCCAGCACGTCCCAGGCACGCCGGACGCGGTCCTGCGCGGCCATCACCACACGCCGCCCGGATAGGCCCGCTGCAGGTACTGCAGCTCGGCCACCACGTAGCCCATGTGCTCGCTGTGCTGGCCGCGCTTGCCGGCGGAGACGAACTTCGAGGGCGCGGGGATCTCCAGGCCGGCGTGCTGCATCACGGTGGCCATGTCGGCGTCCCACTGCGGCTTGAGTTCGCTCCAGCGCGGGCCCAGGCCGCTGGCCGCGGCCTGCTCGTCCACCGCGTCGTCGGCGAACAGCTCGGCCGAGTAGCGCCACAGCTGGTCGACGGCGGCGACCATGCGCCGGCGCGATTCGTCCGTGCCCTGCGCCAGCCGCACCACCCAGTCGGCCGAGTGCTGCTGGTGGTAGCGCGCCTCCTTGACGGCCTTGCCGGCGATGGCCGCGACCTCGGGATCCGAGGAGTCGCGCAGCCGCAGCCACAGCAGGCGCAGGAAGGTGGCGAGCATGGTGTTGCGCAGCACCGTGACGGCGAAGTCGCCGCGCGGCAGCTCCACCAGCGTCACGTTGCGGAACTCGCGCTCCTCGCGCAGGTAGGCCAGCTGGTCCTCGTCCAGGCCCTGGCCTTCCAGCGAGCCGGCGTAGGTGAGCAGCGCGCGGGACTGGCCGACCAGGTCCAGCGCCATGTTGGCCAGGGCGATGTCTTCCTCCAGCACGGGCGCGTGGCCGGTCCACTCGCCCAGGCGCTGGCCGAGGATGAGGGCCGTGTCGCCGATGCGCAGCAGGTACTGCACGGCCGGGGACTGGCTGACGGAGATGGAAGCGGTGGGCATGGCGGCTCTCACATGTGGTCCACGGCGCCCGGGAGCTTGTAGAAGGTGGGGTGCCGGTACACCTTGTCCTCCATCGGGTCGAAGTACATGTCCTTGTCGGCGGGGTCGCTGGCCACGATGTGGTCGGAGCGCACCACCCACACGCTGTTGCCTTCCTGGCGCCGCGTGTAGACGTCGCGCGCCATCTGGATGGCCATCTTCGGGTCGGCGGCATGCAGGCTGCCGCAGTGCTTGTGGTCCAGGCCCGACTTGGACCGGACGAAGACTTCCCACAGCGGCCACTCGGCCTTCAGGTTCTGATCGCTCATGCGGCCTCCTTGACCGGTTCCTGCTTCGCCGCATAGGCCATCGCCGCTTCGCGCACCCAGGCGCCTTCGTCCCAGGCCTTCACGCGTGCCGCGAGCCGTTCCTTGTTGCAGGGCCCGTTGCCCTGGATCACGTTCCAGAACTCGTCCCAGTCGATGGCGCCGAAGTCGTAGTGCTGGCGCTCCTCGTTCCACTTCAGGTCCGGGTCGGGCGGCGTGACGCCCAGCACCTTGGCCTGCTCCACCGCGGCGTCGACGAAGCGCTGGCGCAGCTCGTCGTTGGAGACGCGCTTGATGCCCCAGCGCATCGACTGCGCGGTGTTGGGCGACTGGTCGTCCGGCGGGCCGAACATCATGATGGACGGCCACCACCAGCGGTTGACGGCGTCCTGCACCATGGCCTTCTGCGCGTCGGTGCCCTTCTCCATCATGGTCAGCAGCGACTCGTAGCCCTGGCGCTGGTGGAAGCTCTCCTCGCGGCAGATGCGGATCATGGCGCGCGCATACGGCCCGTAGGAGCAGCGGCAGATCGGCACCTGGTTCATGATGGCCGCGCCGTCCACCAGCCAGCCGACCACGCCGACGTCGGCCCAGGTCAGCGTGGGGTAGTTGAAGATGGAGCTGTACTTGGCCTTGCCGGTGTGCAGCGCGTCCAGCATCTGGTCGCGGCTGGTGCCCAGGGTCTCGGCGGCGGAATACAGGTACAGGCCGTGGCCGCCCTCGTCCTGCACCTTGGCCAGCAGGATGGCCTTGCGCTTGAGCGAGGGCGCGCGGGTGATCCAGTTGCCCTCGGGCAGCATGCCCACGATCTCCGAATGCGCGTGCTGGCTGATCTGCCGCACCAGCGTCTTGCGGTAGTGGTCCGGCATCCAGTCCTTGGGCTCGATGAATTCGCCGGCGTCGATGCGCTCGTCGAAGCGTTCCTGCAACCGCATCTCGTCGGCCGAACGCAACGGCTTGCCGGCCGCCTCGTCCTTGCCCATGGTGTCCATCGCCTGCGTGTACATGCCGTCTCCTGAGAGGGAAAGGCCGGGTTTAACCGACCGGTCGGTCGATAATAGGGGAATCGCGCGATGGGGGCAAGCCCAGCAACAACGCTGGGAAGAACCTCGCACTGCGGCTTCAAATCCTGCTGTCGAGCTGGGCGCCGGATCGGGCGGAGCCGCCTGCGTGCTACCTTCCCCCGCCGCGAATTGAGCCCGCACCGACGCGGCGGGCCGGCGCCAGGAACACCACATGGACAACGAACTTCTTCTCCCCCGGGTCGCCTACTTCTCGATGGAGATGGCGCTGGAGCCCGGCATGGGCACCTACAGCGGGGGCCTGGGCGTGCTGGCCGGCGACCACATGCGCAGCGCGGCCGACCTGGCCCTGCCCCTCGTCGGCGTCACGATGCTCAGCCGCCAGGGCTACTTCCGCCAGAGCATCGAGGGCGACACCCAGGTCGAGCACGACGCCACCTGGGACCCCAGCAAATATGCCAAGCGCCTGCCGGCCAAGGTGCGCGTCACCATCCGCGGCCGCGAGGTCTGGGTCGGCGGCTGGCGCCACATGGTGGGCAGCCGCTGCGAGGACTCCAAGGCGGTGCCGGTGATCCTGCTGGACACGGACCTGCCGGAGAACCACCCGGAGGACCGCAAGCTCACCGCGTTCCTCTATGGCGGCGACGAGACCTACCGCCTCTGCCAGGAGATCGTGCTGGGCATCGGCGGCGTGCGCCTGCTGGCCGCGCTGGGCCAGCAGGTGCAGAAGTACCACCTGAACGAAGGCCACGCCGCGCTGCTGACGCTGGAGCTGCTGCGCGAGCGACTGGCCGCGGGCGAGACGCGCGAGGAAGCCATCGCCGGCGTGCAGGCGCACTGCGTCTTCACCACCCACACGCCGGTGCCCGCGGGGCACGACCAGTTCGACTACCCGCTGGCGGCCGAATGCCTGGGGCCCCTGGTCAAGGACCTGGGCGTGCAGGAACTCGCCGGCAAGGAGCGCCTGAACATGACGCACCTGGCGCTGCGCCTGTCCAACTGGGTCAACGGCGTGGCCAAGCGCCACGCCGAGGTCTCGCGCACCATGTTCCCCGGCTACGAGGTGCATGCGATCACCAACGGCATCCACCCCTGGACCTGGGCGTCGGACGCGCACCGCCGGCTGTACGACCAGCACGTGCAGCACTGGTGCCACGAGCCCGAACTGCTGCTGCACGCCGACCGCATCCCCTCGGCCGAACTTCTCGCGGCGCACCGCGAGGCGAAGCAGGCGCTCATCGCCCTGCTGCAGCGCTCCGGTGGCCGCCGGCTGGAAGCGGACCGCTTCACCATCGGCTTCGCCCGCCGCATGACCGACTACAAGCGGCCGTCGCTCCTCTTCAGCGACATGGCGCGGCTGCAGGCGATCGCGAAGAAATACCCGATCCAGATCGCGCTGGCCGGCAAGGCCCACCCGCGCGACGAACTGGGCAAGCGCCACATCGCGCGCCTGCACGCCTTCGCGCGCGAGCTGGGCGACAGCATCCCGATCGTGTTCGTGCCCGACTACGGCATCGAGGCGGGACGCCTGCTCGTGGGGGGCGTGGACCTGTGGCTGAACACGCCGCAGCGGCCGCTGGAAGCGTCAGGCACCAGCGGGATGAAGGCGGCGCTGAACGGCGTGCCCAACCTCAGCATCCTGGACGGCTGGTGGCTGGAAGGCTGCGAGGAAGGCCTGACCGGCTGGGCGATCGGCGAGGACGGCCCGCACGACGACGCGCTGGACTCGAAGGCGCTGTACGACAAGCTGGAGAAGACCGTGCTGCCGCTGTACTACGAGAACCCCGAGGGGTGGATGGCGGTGATGCGGGGGGCGATCACCCGGAACGGCTCGTTCTTCCACAGCCACCGGATGGTGCGGCGGTACATGCTGGAGGCGTATACGCGCTGACGCTTGTGCCCGGCGCGTCGCCTCACGCGGCGGCGGCGTGGAACTTCACACCCAGGGCGCGCGCCACCTTCAGGACGGTGGCGAAGCTCGGATTGCCGGTTTCGCTCAGCGCCTTGTACAGGCTCTCCCGGCTCAGGCCCGCATCCCGCGCCACCTGGCTCATGCCCTTGGCGCGCGCGATGTCGCCCAGGGCGCGCGTGATGCCCGCGGCATCGTCGGGCGCTTCCTGCAGCCAGGCTTCCAGGTAGGCCGCCATTTCCTGCGGCGTGCGAAGTTGCTCGGCGACGTCGTACGCGACCGTCCGGGTGCGGGCGGCGGCGGTGTCCTTGGCGTTCGATTCGGCTTTGGCCATTACTGCTCCTGCAGATTCCTCACCAGCGAGATCGCTGTTTCGATGTCCTCCTGTTGCGAAGACTTGTCTCCGCCAGCCAGAAGAACGATCAGAACCCCTGCGCGCTCGGTGTAGTACACGCGGTACCCGGGCCCGACGTCGATCTTGAGCTCCGACACCCCGCCCGCCAGCCTGCGGTACAGCCCGGGGTTGCCATGCGCCAACCGGTCGACGCGGACCTGGATGCGTGCACGACCGGAGCGGTCTTTCAGGGCGTTGATCCAGTCCCGATAGAGCTCCGTCATCTCCACGCGAGTCGGTGCATTGTATCCCATGGGCTACACGATAGGCAAGCCCAACCATGGGCGCAACCCCACGTCGCGCTAAGCGAGGGCGGCAGCTACCTGGCCCGCAACCTCCTTGTCGCCTCTTTCAGGCCGGCCGCCGCCTCCAGAGGCAGCCGCGTCTCCGACTTCACCTCCTTGAGCACCACGCTCGACCGCACGTGCGTCACCCCGGGCAGCCGGAACAGCGTCTCGTGCAGGAAGCTCTCGTACCGCTTGATGTCCGGCACCAGCACCTTGATGACGTAGTCGGCCTGCCCGGTCGTCGCGTAGCAGCTCACGATGCTGGGCTCCGCGGCCACGGCCTGCTCGAACCGCCGGACGTCGTCCTCGTTGTGCCGCGTGAGGTTCACCTCCGCCAGCACGCACAGGGCCAGGCCGACCTTCTCGCGGTCGACCAGCGCGGTGTAGCCGCGGATGATCCCGGCCGCCTCCATCTCCTTGACGCGCTTCCAGCAGGGCGTGCTGGACAGGCCCGCCGCCGAGGCGAGTTGCTGGACGGTCTGGCGGGCGTCGCGCTGCAGTTCGGCCAGCAGCAGCACGTCGTGGCGGTCGAGGTCACTCATTCCTGAAACCTGGCTTAATGGAGAACAGGATTCTCCTACAAAGGCCATTCGGGAGGAAATGAGAAGCCTTTTCCTCGCTCCCAAACCTATGCTCTTCCGACCGGCAGCCGCAGGAGACGCAAGCCCTGGATTCCCGCCGTCGCGGGAATGACGAAGCCAGGGCAGCGGCAGGAGACAGGCCATGACCACCACCACCGCACCCCGCAACGACACGCCCGCGCGCACCGACTCGCTCGCCCGGCCCGACTACAAGCTCAGCGACAGCCTGTGGGCGCGCAGCGGCGCCATCTTCCTAACCGGCACGCAGGCGCTGGTGCGCCTGATGCTGATGCAGCGCCAGCGCGATGCGGCCGCCCGCCTCCACACGCAAGGCTTCATCAGCGGCTACCGCGGCTCGCCGCTGGGCATGGTCGACCAGGCGGTGTGGAAGGCCGGCAAGAAGTTCGAGGAGGCGGGCCTGCGCTTTCTGCCCGCGATCAACGAGGAACTGGGCGCGACGGCGGTGCTGGGCACGCAGCGGGTCGAGGCCGACCCCGAGCGCACCTGCGACGGCGTGTTCGCGCTCTGGTACGGCAAGGGCCCGGGCGTGGACCGCGCGGGCGACGCGCTCAAGCACGGCAACGCGTACGGCGCCTCGCCGCACGGCGGCGTGCTGATGATCGCGGGCGACGACCACGGCTGCGTGTCGTCGTCGATGCCGCACCAGAGCGACCAGGCCTTCCAGTCCTGGCACGCCCCCGTCGTCTCGCCGGCCTCGGTGGCCGAGTACCTGGAGTTCGGCCTGTACGGCTGGCAGCTGTCGCGCTTCTCGGGGAACTGGGTAGGCTTCACGGCGCTGTCGGAAGTGGTGGAGAGCGCGTCCACGGTGGACCTGGACCTGGTCAACGCCCGCGTGGCCGCCTGGCAGGACGGCGACACGGTGCGCCAGCTCACCGGCTGGCAGCCGCCGGTGGGCGGGCTGCACTACCGCTGGCCCGACCTGCCCTCGCTGGTGATCGAGCAGCGGCTGCATGCCAAGCTGGACGCGGTGCGGGCCTTCGCGCGCATCAACAGCATCGACCGCCACGTCGTGTCGAGCGAGCACGCCACCGTGGGCATCGTCACCGCCGGCAAGGCGCACTACGACTTCATGGAGGTGCTGCGGCGGCTGGACGTCTCGACCGAGGCGCTGGCGCAGCACGGCGTGCGCATCTACAAGCTGGGCCTGACCTACCCGATCGAGCCGACGCGCATGCGCGAGTTCGTGCGCGGCCTCAAGGAGGTGCTGGTCATCGAGGAGAAGGGCCCGGTCGTCGAGGAGCAGCTGCGCTCCATGTTCTACAACGACGCGGACCGGCCGGTGATCGTGGGCAAGACCGATGCCAAGGGCGGGCCCTTCGTGTCATCGCTCGGCGAACTGCGGCCCTCGCGGCTGATCGAGCTCATCGCCCACTGGCTGGCGGCCCACTACCCCGACCTGGACCGCCGCCACCTGGTGCGCGACTTCACGCTGCCCGAGCTGCTGTCCAACGAGGGCGACAGCGTCAAGCGGCTGCCCTACTTCTGCGCCGGCTGCCCGCACAACACCAGCACCAAGGTGCCGGAAGGCTCGCATGCGCAGGCCGGCATCGGCTGCCACTTCATGGCCAGCTGGATGGACCGCGACACCGAGGGCCTGATCCAGATGGGCGGCGAAGGCGTGGACTGGGTCTCGCACGCCATGTTCACCAAGGTTCCGCACGTGTTCCAGAACCTGGGCGACGGCACCTACTACCACTCGGGCTACCTCGCCATCCGCCAGGCCGTCGCGGCGCGCGCGACGCTCACCTACAAGATCCTGTTCAACGACGCGGTGGCCATGACGGGCGGCCAGCCGGTCGACGGCATCATCAGCGTGGACGGCATCGCGCGGCAGGTGGAGGCCGAGGGCGTCAAGCAGGTCGTGGTGCTGTCCGACGACATCGGCAAGTACGACGCCATCCGCAGCCGCTTCCCGGCCGGCACCGAGTTCCATGACCGCGCCGAGCTCGACGCCGTGCAGCGCCGCCTGCGCGAGATGCCGGGCGTCACCGTGCTGATCTACGAACAGACCTGCGCCGCCGAGAAGCGCCGCCGCCGCAAGAAAGGCGAGCTGGTCGACCCGGCGCGGCGCGTGTTCATCAACGACCGCGTTTGCGAAGGCTGCGGCGACTGCAGCGTGCAGAGCAACTGCGTCGCCGTGCAGCCGCTGGAGACGCCGCTGGGGCGCAAGCGCAAGATCGACCAGAGCAGCTGCAACAAGGACTACTCGTGTGCGAAGGGGTTCTGCCCGAGTTTCGTGGGCGTGCTGGGCGGCGGCCTGAAGAAGCGGGCCGGGGCGCTGGCGGGAGCATCGGCGGACTTCCTGCGCCAGGTCGACGCCCTCCCCCACCCCGCCCCCCACGCCTGGACCGCCCCCTACGACCTGCTGGTCACCGGTGTCGGCGGCACGGGCGTGGTGACGGTGGGCGCGCTGATCACCATGGCCGCGCACCTGGAAGGCAAGAGCGCCAGCGTGCTGGACTTCATGGGCTTCGCGCAGAAGGGCGGCTCGGTGCTCAGCTTCGTTCGCCTGGCCGACCAGCCCGCGCGCCTGAACCAGGTGCGCATCGACACGCAGCAGGCCGACGCCCTCCTCGCCTGCGACCTGGTGGTGGGCGCCTCGCCCGAAGCGCTGGCCACCGTGCGCCACGGCCGCACGCGCATCCTGGCCAACACGCACCAGGTGCCGGTGGCCGAGAGCCTGCGCAACCCCGACGCCAGCCTCAAGGTGCCGGCGCTGCTGGAGAAGCTGCGCTTCGCCGCCGGCGAGGACCGGGTGGAAACGCTGGACGCGCAGGCGCTGGCCGAAGCCTTCCTGGGCGACTCCATCGTCTCCAACATCCTGGCCCTGGGCTACGCGTGGCAGCGCGGCCTAGTACCGGTGGGCGTGCAGGCGCTGCTGCGCGCCATCGAGCTCAACGGCGTGGGCGTGGAAAACAACAAGCTGGCCTTCTCCCTCGGCCGCCTGGCCGCGGCCGACCCGCAGGCCGTGGCCGCGCTGCTGCGCGAGCCCCAGCCCGAGCCGCTGCCAGCGCAGGAAACCCTCGACGCCATCGTCGCGCGCGGCATGAAGCACCTGGCCGGCTACCAGGGCGCCGCCTACGCGCGCCGCTATGCCGAGTTCGTCGCCCGGGTGCGCACGCGCGAAGCCTCGCTGGCCTGCGACGCGTCACTGCCCTTCACGCGAGCCGTGGCGCAGTCGCTGCTCAAGCTGATGGCCTACAAGGACGAGTACGAGGTCGCGCGCCTCTACACCGACGGCGAGTTCCTCAAGTCCCTGCTTCAGCAGTTCGAGGGCGACCCGGCGCTGGAGTTCTACATGGCCCCGCCGATCCTCAGCCGCGCCAGGCCGGGCGAGCGCCCGCGCAAGGTCCGGCTGGGCGGCTGGATGTTGCCGGCGATGAAGGTGCTGGCCCACGGCCGGCGCCTGCGCGGCACCGCGCTGGACGTCTTCGGCTACACGCACGAGCGGCGCATGGAACGCTCGCTGATCGGCGAATACACGAGTCGCGTCGAGGCCCTGCTGCCCGCGCTCTCGGCCGAGCGCCTGGGCGTTGCCACCGAGATCGCGCTGCTGCCGCTGTCGATGCGCGGCTTCGGGCCGGTCAAGCAGGCGAACGTGGCGGCGGCGCGCCTGCGCGAAGCGGAGCTGCTGTACCGCTTCGATCCGCAGACCTACCCTCGTCCGGAGCAGAAGCCGGCGGCGGGGCAGATCCGGGGGATCCGGGTGACGGCGGCGGCTTGAGGCTCGGGGCCGCGCCTCAGTTGCGGCGACCGAGCACCTGTTCGGCCAGGTCCATGCAATCGTCGAACGAGCGCTCGTAGGCCAGACGATCGATCCGGTTGAATTCGGCGCGCGCCAGGTCGCGGTAGTCCTGAAGGCGCTCCAGGAAGGTGCGCGAGTGCTCGGCGAAGAACGGCCGCGCCACCTCGATGGCCTCCGGCTCCAGTTCCGCAACCGCGCACAGGTCGAAGAGGTCTCGCGCCTTGGCCATGTGGCCGCGATGGTGCATCTTCTTGGCGATGATCTCGGCGCAAGTTTCCACGTGGAGGGTGCGCCCGAGGTAGTGGACGGCTTCCCACGGGGCATCCGTCAACGGAGTCCCCACGACGATGTCGATCTCGCCGGTGGGCAAGAGGAGCTTGATGTACTCGGCCGCCTCCTGGTAGTTCGTCGTCAAGGCTTCGGCCGCGTCCGTCAGGCGCGGCGAGAAATGCCCCAGGTACTGAGGATCGGGCACGAACAGGTCGATGTCCTTGCTGTGCCGGTGATTCAGGCGAAGCATGAGGACCGTTCCGCCACCGAAACTCCACACCGGCTTACGGACCATCGTGGCCAGGTGGTCCGTCAGCGTCAGCGCTTGAGCGAGCAACTCTTGCCATGCGCCTGGCCGGGTGAAATCGGCCCGCTTCATGACCAGATGCCTCGGGTGCACCCCAGCACGCTCGCAAGCTGGCGCATCCTCTGCCAGGTCACCTTCGCGGGCACCTCGTCTTCCCTCTCCAGTTGCTTCGCAACGGACGAGAGCACGCCCACCGGTGCCTCCTCGAGCAGCGTCCGCAGCTGAGGGATGTAGTCGGGCGGCACGACGCCTTTGAGCAGGACCGAGCGAAGCGTCTTGACGGGGATGGGATCGGCGTAGCTCACGCTGGCCGTCCGCGCGGCGGTTTCCAGGGCACTGGCCGCGTCCTTAGCGTTGCGCGAACCCGTGACGCCCAAGCCGTAGCCCAGCAAGTTGGCCACCTGCTCGGCATTCGTTAGGCTGAGGTTGGCAATCTTTCCGGTCTCAAGCTGGTTGATGGTGGCGCGGGACAGGCCAACGAGTTCGGCCAGGCGCTCCTGGGTCAAGCCCATCTCCGCCCGCTGGCGTTTCACCAGGTTGGAGAGTTCGTGGAGGATGGCCATGGCCCTGACAATCTAGCACCCATGACCGGACGTGTCAAATTTATTCGACACAATTATGTCTGATATTTTTCTCTTTTAGAAGTCAAATTTACCGAACATCAGACTGGAATGCTCTCTGCTGTTGCCTTCGCCCCCGCCAGCACCATCGCCGCCCCCTTCTCCCCGATCATCACCGCCGCCGCATTCGTGTTGGTCGACACCATCGCCGGCATCACCGACGCATCGATCACCCGCAGCCGCTCGACGCCGCGCACGCGCAGCTGGGGATCGACGACGGAGCGCTCGTCGGCCCCCATGCGGCAGGTGCTGGTGGGATGGAACACGGTGCCGCCCCTGGTGCGCGCGAACGCCTCCAGCGGCGCATCACCCTGCACCCCGTTGCCCGGCAGGTACTCCTCATCGGTGACCAGGTTGCGGAACGACGGCTGGCGGTAGATGTCGCGCAGCATCTTCAGGCCGGAGACGAGCACCCGCGCGTCGTGCGGGTGCGTGAGGTAGTTCGAGACGATGCGCGGCGCCTGCAGCGGGTCGGCTGAGCGCAGTTGCACGGTGCCGCGCGACAGCGGCCGGCACTGCGCGGCCGAGGCCGAGAAGCCCGAGAAGCGGTGCAGCGGATCGCCCGGCTTGTCCACCGACAGCGGCATCACGTTGAACAGCACGTCCGGCCGGCCACCGGTGGCGTGCTCGCTGCACACCATGCCGCCGACCTGGCCGGCGCCCACGGTGAGCGGCCCGCGCTGGCCGGCCAGCCACTGCCAGCCCATCGAGGCCAGCGCCATCGGGTTGCGCACCTGGTCGTTGAGCGACATGCGCCGCTTGAGCTTGACGATCACGCGCGCCTGGTAGTGGTCCTGCAGGTTCTCGCCGACCTCGGGCGAATCGGCCTTCACCTCGACGCCGTGGGCGGCCAGCAGGCCGGCGGGTCCGACGCCGGACAGCTGCAGCACCTGCGGCGACTGCAGCGCGCCCGCGGCCAGCAGCACTTCGCCGTCGGCCTGGGCGCGGCGGGTGCGGCCCTGCGCCAGCCATTCGACGCCGCGCGCCACGCCGCGCTCGATCAGCACCCGCGTGACGTGCACGCCGGTCAGCACCGTCAGGTTGGGCCGGTCCAGCGCCGGCGCCAGGAAAGCGGTGGCGGCATCGCAGCGCCAGTGCCCGCGCAGCGTGAGCTGGTAGGCGCCCAGCCCTTCGGTTCTTGCGCCGTTGAAATCGGGATTGCGCCCGAAGCCCGCCTCCACGCCCGCATCGATCCAGGCGTCGCAGTAGGGATGCTCGTTGCGCAGGTCCGAGACGCACAGCTCGCCGCCGCCGCCGTGGTACTCGCTCTCGCCGCCCTGGTAGCGCTCGGACTTCCTGAAGTACGGGAGCACGTCGCGGTAGCCCCAGCCTTCGCAGCCGGCGCGCGCCCAGTCGTCGAAGTCGGCGTGCTGGCCGCGGATGTAGAGCAGGCCGTTGATCGCGCTGGAGCCGCCCAGCACCTTGCCCCGCGGCCAGACGATCTGCCGCCGGCCGGTGGCCTCCTGCGGCTCCAGCGGGAATTGCCAGGTGAAGCGCGGGTCGTAGATGCTGCGGAAGTAGCCGATCGGCAGCCGCAGCCAGAAGTGCCCGCCCTTGCCGCCGGCCTCCAGCAGCAGCACGCGGCAGGACGGGTCGGCGGAGAGGCGGTTGGCCAGCACGCAGCCGGCCGAGCCGGCCCCGACGATGACGTAGTCGTAGCCGGCCGCGGCTACGTCGCTCATGCCTTGATCGATTCCAGGAAGGGCTTCGGGTCGAAATACTGGTCGGCCTTCAGCGCGCCCTGGATGTTGGCGTTGGACACGAAGAAGTCCGTCACCTGCTGCAGCCACTTGGTGACCGTGCCGTCCTGGTAGCGGGTGCGCCACTCGGCGTTGGTGTAGTACTTGGACGCCTTGAACTGCTCCTTGAAGTCGGGCAGCGGCACTTCCTTGTAGTTGGACTTCTGCAGCTGCTCGGCCGCAGCGTCGGGCTTGGAGGTGATGAACTCGTTGGCTTCGGCCCAGCCGGCGATCAGCTTGTTGATGGTCGGGCGGTTCTTGTCGTACCAGTCGTTGCGCGCCGCCCAGCCGCCCATGATGGCCGCTTCCGGGAAGAAGGCCGACGCGTCGCTGATCTTGCGGGCGTTGGGCATCTTCTGCTTGACCGTCACGTCGAAGGGCACCCACAACGCCACCGCCGGCACCGCGCCGGAGATGAACGACGTCACCGCCTCGGTCATGCGCTGGTTGACCAGCTGCACGTCCTTGGCCGGGTCGACCTTGGCCGAGCGCAGCGCCCGGTCGAGGAACACGTGGGCGGTGGTGCCGGTGGTGGTGGAGATCTGCTTGCCCTTGAGGTCGGCGATGGACTTGATGTCCTCGCGCACCCACAGCTGGGCGGTGGCGTACTCGATGTTGTTCATCAGGAACACCTTGCCCTGGCCGCGCGCCGGGAAGTTGGACAGCACCGCGCCGGTGGCCAGCATGTCCAGGCTGCCGCCGATCATGGCCTGGAACAGCTCCAGCCCGGTGGTGAACTGCACCAGTTCCAGCCCGAGCCCCTGCTTGGCGAAGCTGCCGTTCTGCTGGCCGATCCAGATGTGGCCGTCGACCGCCGGCGTGTGCAGGTAGCCGACCTTCACCTTGGTGCGGGCCTGCGCGAAGGCGGGGAAGGCGGCGGCCGCCGCGGTGGCGGCAGCGGCCGCCCGGATCACTTGCCTGCGTTGAAGGGCCATGGTTGTCTCCTGGTGGTGGGATGGAAGAAGGCGCGGCCTCAGTCCGACAGGCGCACCGGTTGCTGCCGCGCCTGCGCGGCGTACTCCTGCATCACGAGCTCGCGGATCTGCGCGCGCAGCTCGCCGAAGCGGGGATCCTCGTGCACGCCCTCGGCGCGCGGGTAGCCGAACGGCACCTCGATGATGGTGCGGATGCGGGCCGGCCGCGCCGTCACGACCACGATGCGCGAGGACAGGTAGATCGCCTCCTCGACCGAGTGGGTGATCAGCATCACGGTCTTGCCCTCGGTCTGCAGCACCTCCAGCAGCAGGTCCTGCATGGCCGAGCGGGTCTGTGCGTCCAGCGCGCCGAAGGGCTCGTCCATCAGCAGGAACTGCGGCCGCACCGCGTAGGCGCGGGCGATGGCCAGGCGCTGGCGCATGCCGCCCGAGAGGTGCTTGGGATAGTGGTCGGCGAAGTCGGACAGGCCCATAAGCCGCATGTAGCGCTGCGTCACCTCCTCGCGCTGGCCGGCGGCGGCGCGATTGGACTTCAGGCGCAGGCCGAACTCGATGTTCTGACGCACCGTGAGCCAGGGGAACACGCCGTACTCCTGGAAGATCACGCCGCGGTCCGGCCCCGGGCCGGGCACGGGCTGGCCGTCCAGCAGCACGCGGCCCTCGCTGGGCTGCACGAAGCCGCCCAGGATGTTCATCATGGTGGTCTTGCCGCAGCCCGAGGGGCCGATGACCGAGACGAACTCGCCGTTGGCGATGTCGAAGCTCACGCCGTCGAGCACGCGCATCGGGCCCTGCGCGGTGGGGAACTCCACCGACACGTTCTCGAATCGGATGCGGGGCGCGGCCCCGTTGACGGCGGCGCTCATGCGATGCGGTCCTGCCAGGCGAGCAGCCGGCGCGTGGCCACGCGCAGCAGCAGGTCCATGACCAGCGCGACGAAGCCGATGCAGATGATGCCCACGTAGATGATGTCCAGCTGGAAGAACGAGGACGCGTTCTGGATCAGCGCGCCCAGCCCCTGCTGCGCGGCGATCAGCTCCGAGGCGACCAGCGTGGCCCAGGCCACGCCCAGCGCCACGCGCACGGCGGTGAGGATGTGCGGCACCGTCAGCGGCACGATGACCTTGGCGAAGATCTCGGTGTCGCTGGCCCCGAGCGTGCGCGCCACCTTGATGAAGATCGGGCTGATCTGGGCGATGCCCTCGTACATCACGATCACGCCGGCGAAGAACGAGGCGTAGAACAGGATGGCGGTCTTGGCCGCCTCGCCGATGCCGAAGTAGACGATCACCAGCGGGATCAGCGCGATGGGCGGCAGCGCGCGGAAGAAGTTGATCACCGGGTCCATGAAGCGGCGCAGCCCCCGGTACCAGCCCAGGCAGAAGCCCACCGGCACCGCCAGCGAAACCCCCAGCAGCACGCCCAGGAACACGCGCTGCGTGGACATCAGCACGTCCTGCCACAGGCGGCCCTGCGACAGCTCGAGGAACTTGCTGAACACCTGGTGCGGCGCCGGCACCAGGGCCGGGTTGATGAAGCCGCTGGCGCGGATGGCGTACCAGACCGCGAGGATCAGCAGCCACGGCGCCAGCAGCCAGAGGACGTTTCTACCCAGCATTTCTACCCAGCATCCGGGCCCGGGAAGGCCTGTTTACCTAACATCCTATCGATAGTACTATTTCACCGTGCGCGCCACAACCCCGACATCCCTGGCCCCGCTCCTGGACAGCGCCGTGCCGATGTACCAGCAGCTGGCCGACCTGATGCGCTCGCGCATCGAGCGCGGGCAGTGGCCGCGCGAGCACCGCCTGCCGTCCCTCGAGGAGCTGATGCGCGAGTTCGGCGTCGCCCGGGTCACGGTGCGCCAGGCCATCGACGTGCTCGCCCGCCAGGGCCTGCTGTCGCCGCAGCGCGGGCGCGGCACCTTCGTCACCGGCGAGCCGGAGCGCAAGCGCATCATCAACGTGGTCACCTCCCTGAGCGAGCTGGCCCGGGTGTACGAGGACACGCAGCCGCGCATCGTGAACATCGACGAGTCGGTCACGTCGGCGCCGCTGTCGCTGGCCGAAGGCACGCCGGCGGAGCGCTACGCCTACATGCGGCGCGTGCACCTGCGCGACGGCAAGCCCTACTGCGTGATCGACATCTACCTGGACGAGCGCATCTTCCGCCAGGCGCGCTCGCGCTTTCGCAACAACACGGTGATCCCCATCCTGACGTCCATGCCCGGCGTGGACATCCACATCGCGCACCAGGTCCTCACCATCGCCACCGCCGACCTGGTGGTGGCCCACCACCTGGAGCTGCAGGTCAACGCGCCGGTGGCCGAGGTGCGGCGCATCTTCAAGGACCGCGAAGGCGTGGTCATCTACCTGGCCGACGTCACCTACCGCGGCGACGCCATCCGCCTCGAAATGGACCTCAAGCCGTGAACCTCCGACCGCTGCCCAGCCTTCCCGTCCGCCCGGTGCGGGTCCAGGCCTTCGTGCTGCGCGCCCCGATCGCCACGCCGGTGCAGACCTCCTTCGGGACCATGCACGACCGGCCCGCCCTCTTCGTGCGCGTCGAGGACGAGGACGGCGCCTTCGGCTGGGGCGAGGTGTGGTGCAACTTCCCCTCCTGCGGCGCGGAACACCGCGCCCGCCTGGTGGAGACGGTGCTCGCACCGCTGCTGACGGCGCGCGCCTGGCCGGATCCGGCCGAGGCCTTCGAATCGCTCTCGCGCGCCACGGCGGTGCTGGCCCTCCAGTCGGGCGAGCCGGGGCCGATCGCGCAGGCGATCGCGGGCCTGGACCTCGCGCTCTGGGACCTGTGCGCCCGCCGCGCCGGGCAGCCGCTCTGGCAGCTCCTGGGCGGTGAAGGCGACGAGGTCGCGGTCTATGCCAGCGGCATCAACCCGACGAACCCCGAGCGCATCGTCGCCGAGCGCCACGACGACGGCTACCGCGCCTTCAAGCTCAAGATCGGCTTCGGCCGCGAGCGAGACCTGGCCAACCTGGCCACGCTGCGCCGCCAGTGGCCCGGGCTGCCGCTGATGACCGATGCCAACCAGGCCTGGACCCTGGCCGAGACGCTGGACATGCTGCCGGCGCTGGAAGGCTTCGGCCTGGGCTGGCTGGAGGAGCCGTTGCGCGCCGACCGCCCCTGGAGCGAATGGCAGCAGCTCGCGGCCGCGGGCACGGTGCCGCTGGCCGGCGGCGAGAACGTCTCGGGCCACGAGGCCTTCGACGCCGCGATAGCCAGCGGCGCGCTGCGCGTGCTGCAGCCGGACATCGCCAAGTGGGGCGGCATCTCGGGCTGCTGGCCGGTGGTGCAGCGTGGGCTGGCGTCGGGGCTGCGCTACTGCCCGCACTACCTGGGCGGCGGCATCGGCCTGCTGGCCTCGGCCCACCTGCTGGCGGCGGTGCAGGCGCCCGCGGGCATGCTGGAGGTCGACGCCAATCCCAATCCGCTGCGCACGCTGCTGGCGCCGGTGTTCACCCGGCCGCAGGAAGGCCGCTGCCGGCTGGGCACCGCCCCGGGCCTGGGCATCGTGCCCGACCTGGATGCCGTGCGCCGCGAAATCCGCGCGTAGCGACCCGCGGCCCCGGCTCCGCCCGCCTCAGGCCGACACCCGGTTGTACCGCTCGATCTGGCAGGCGTAGGAAGCCTCGCCTTGCGTGGCGCAGGGCGACGCGGTGGACGGCGGCTGCATGAAGCCGGTGCAGCCGGCGAGCGCGAGCAGCAGGACGAGAGCCGATGCCTTGGCCATGTTCGCTCCTTCTTCTGGGTGGGAAGCCCACCGCGAATGTACGCCGCGGCCTGCGGCCGGGCTGGGCCAGCTCGGCGTGGCGCGCGATACGTTCGAAATACAAATCGGTGGATCGCTGAAGTCGAACGAATACGGGCGGCGGCCAGAGTACGGGCTCCCAAACAGGGACCGGCGAAGCGAGGAGCGAGCCCGCCGGCCCCGACTGTCCACCCCGCTCCCGGAGAAGACCATGAACCGCATCGCATCCGCCCTCGCCTTCGCCAGCAGCGCCGCCGCCGCTGCGCTGGCTGCCTTCGCCATGTCCGGCAGCGCCTATGCCGAGACGCCCACGATCGACACCACCAAGTTCACCAGCATGCGCAGCCGTGCCGAAGTGCGCAGCGAAGCCCTGGCCGACCGTGCCCGCCTGTCGAGCGCCGGCTCGGAATGGCTGACCCAGCAGAGCGGGCCGCTGCCGCGCAGCGGCATGACCCGGGCGCAGGCGCGTGCCGAGTACATCGCCGACAGGGATGAGGTGCTGGCCCGCAATTCGGAAATCGGCGATACGTCGCGCTTCGCCTCGGCGAAGGGTCGCGCCACAATGCCCACGATGCTGGCCGGGCAGCCGGCGCGTTGACGTGCGACGGGGCGTGCAGCAGCGCCTCCCTAGCCACGGCCTCCGCGCGGCGCAGCCTGCGCGGACGCCCCGGAGGGCCGACATGAACACGCGAGTGCCGAACCTCGAAGCCTGCCCCGTACGCCCCCCCGAGGCCCAGGCCGAGGCGTTGCGGCGCGCGGCCGTCGCGGTCGCCCATCCCAACCATGCCGAGCTGTTCGCCGTGCTGGCGCGCGAGCTGGCGGCCCTGCTGGAGGTCGCCCTCGTGCTGGTGGCGGTCTACTCCGAGGATTCGCGCAGCAAGATGCGCACGCTGGCGGTCAGCCTGGATGGCCGGGCCCGACCGAACTTCGGCTTCCACCTGGAGGACCTGGGCTTCTCGCCCGAGCCCGGCCCTTCCTACCAGTTCCTGCCGACCGGCGCCCGCCCACGGCTGGGGCGCGGCAGCCTCTTCGCGCGGGCCCGCATGGACTCGCTGGCGGCCTTCCCGCTGACCGACAGCGGCGGCGAGCCGCTCGGCCTGCTGCTGGCCATGAACCGCCGCCCGATGGACCACTGCCTGGCCAGCCACGTGGAGACCATGCTCGGGCTGTTCGGCACCCGCGCCTGCGCCGAGATCGAGCGGCAGCGCACCGAGGAGACGTTGCGCGCGGTCGCCCTGGCCGTCTCCGCCGCGGGCAGCGACACCGTGTTCGACGAACTGGTGCGCCTCCTGGCCACCATCCTGCACGTGGACGTGGCCGTGGTGGCGCGGCACGAGCCTTCCGAGCCCGAGGGCATGCGCATCCTGGCCCTGTACTGCGACGGCCACGTGATGCGCGACATGAGCTATTCGCTGGTCGGCACGCCCTGCGCCACGGTGCTGGGCCAGCACTTCCGCGCCTACCCCAAGGGCCTGCAAGCCCTTTTTCCCGGCGATCGCGAGCTGCGCGAGCTCGGCTGCCAGGGCTACGCCGGCCATCCGCTCACGGCCCTGGACGGCACGCCCATCGGCATCGTCTCGGTGGCCTCGCGCCGGCCGCTCACGCAGGTGGGCCGCCTGCGGGCCACGCTCGAGATCTTCGCCGTGCGCTGCGCCGCCGAAGTGGAGCGGCTGCGCGCCAGCGAATCGCAGAAGCTGGCCATGGAGGACCTGCGCCAGCGCGAACGCGAACTGCAGCGCAGCGAGGAGCAGTACCGCACCATCTTCAATGCGTCCGTCGACCCGATGGCGCTGCGCGACGCGCGCTTTCGCGTCGTCGACGTCAACGCCACCTACGAGGCCATGACGGGCTATTCGCGGGCCGAGGTGATCGGCCTGGACCGCGTGCTGGCCAATCCCGAGCATGCCGGCGCGGCCATCCGCGCGATGCACGAGCAGGCCCTGGTGGGCGCCACCGTGCGGCTGGAGACGCAGCTGCTGCGGCGCGACGGCCACCGCTACGACCTGGAACTGCGCGGCGTGCCCATCACGCACCGCGGCCAGCCGCACGTGCTGTACATCGGGCGCGACGTCACCGAGCGCGCCGCGGCCGAGCGGCGCCGCTCCGAACTCGAACGCCAGCTGCGCCAGGCCCAGAAGATGGAGGCCATCGGCCAGCTCACCGGCGGCCTGGCGCACGACTTCAACAACATCCTGACCACGGTGCTCGGCTACATCGGCATGGCGCAGGAGCGTCCCAGCATCGCGGCCGACCCGCCGCTGGCAAGGCAGCTGGAGCAGGCCCGGCTGGCGGCCGAGCGGGCGCGCGAACACGTGGCGCAGCTGCTGTCGTTCTCCAGCCCGCGGCGCGGCGAGCGCAAGCTGCTCGCGCCGCCGCAACTGGCGGCCCAGGTGCTGCAACTGCTGCGACCCAACCTGCCCACGTCGATCGCGGTCGACTGGCAGCCTCCGCCCGACACGGCGCCATTGCCGCCGGTGGTGGCCGACCCGGTGCAGTTCGAGCAGGCGCTGCTCAACCTGTGCCTGAACGCGCGCGATGCCATCGGCGAGCAGGGCACGATCCGCCTGCGCACCGGCCATGCGCCGGCCGCCGGCCACTGCGCCTCCTGCAGCGCGCGGCTGGACACCGACCGCTGGGTGTACTTCGAGGTGGCGGACGACGGCCTGGGCATGAGCCGGGAGGTGACCGAGCGCATGTTCGAGCCCTTCTTCACCACCAAGGACGTGGGCCGCGGCACCGGCATGGGCCTGGCGATGGTGCACGGCATCGTGCACGACCACGGCGGCCACCTGCAGGTCCGGTCCGCGCCAGGTCGAGGCACCACGTTCCGGGTGCTGCTGCCCGCCGGCGAACAGCAGTGCGAAACGGAGCAGGCCGCGTCTTCGGCGTCGCCCGCGAGCAGCGCCCCCTTGCGGGGCCGCGTGCTGCTGGTCGAGGACGAGCCCATCGTCAGCGCCTTCATGAGCGAGCTGATGGGCGGCTGGGGCCTGGACGTCGTGCACGAGTGCGACCCGCTCGCGGCCGCGCGGCGGCTGATCGCGCACGGCGAGCCCTTCTCGCTGCTGCTCACCGACCAGACCATGCCCGGCATGACAGGGCTGGCCCTCGCCCGCCATGCGACGCGCGAGCGGCCCGGCCTGCCGGTGCTGCTGTACACGGGCAATGCCTCCGATGTCAGCGAGGAGGAACTTTCGGCCTGCGGCGTGGCCAGCCTGCTGCGCAAGCCGATCGACGCGGCCGTGCTGCGGCCGCTGCTGGGCGAGCTGCTCGGCGCTGCGCAAGTCGTTGAAACACAAGCCCTCTGAGTGTTGGCGCCCGCACACGGTGTAACGACCGTGTAAGGCATGAGCGTTCGCGGGCCGCCCTGTGCAGAATCCGGCCGAATGAACGACGTGCGCACGCGGCTGCTCGTGGTGGACGACGATCCGTCCATCCGGGCCATGCTGCGCGAGTACCTCGAGGGCCACGGCTTCGCGGTGGCCGAGGCGGGCAACGGCGCTCAGATGCGCGAGCACATGCAAGCCGCCGTGCCGCATGCGGTGCTGCTCGACGTCGCACTGCCGGGCGAGGACGGCCTGGTGCTGGCCCGCTTCCTGCGCGAACACTACGACCTCGGTCTCATCATGGTCACCGCCTCGGCCGAGGTGGTGGACCGCGTGGTCGGCCTGGAGCTGGGCGCCGACGACTACGTGACCAAGCCGTTCGACCTGCGCGAGTTGCTGGCGCGGCTCAAGAGCGTGCTGCGGCGCGTGCAGGCCCGGCAGCCGCCGAAGGCGACCGCCGAGGTGCACGGCCAGCAACAGCAGCAGCCGCAGTCGCCGTCGCAGCAGCAGTCCGAGGTCGCTCGCCTGCAGCGCTTCGGCCGCTGCGAGGTCGACCTGGAAGCGCACCGCATGTTCGACGTCGACGGTGCCGAGGTGACCCTCACGCCGATGGAATACCAGCTGCTCGCGGCCTTCCTGGCCAATCCCAACCGCGTGCTCACGCGCGACCAGCTGCTGCTGCGCACGCGCAACCGCGAATGGGAGCCGTTCGACCGCTCCATCGACATCCGCATCGGCCGCCTGCGCCGCAAGGTCGAGCCCGATCCGGACGGCGACCCGCGCTGCATCCGCACCGTGCGCAACGCGGGCTACATGTACGTGCCCAACGGCAAGTAGCGCGCGCACGCGGCAGGCCTGGGCTGAGCGAGTCGATCACCCACCAGCCCATGGACCAACGCGACGAAACGGCTCTCCAGACCCGGTTGGTGCGCGTGCGCGGCCGGGTGCAGGGCGTGGGCTACCGGTATGCCTGCGTGCAGCAGGCCCGCGCGCTGGGCATCACGGGCTGGGTGCGCAACAGGGCCGACGATTCGGTCGAGGCGATGCTGCAGGGCAACCCGATCCAGCTGGCCAGCATGTGCCAGTGGATGGAGCACGACGTGCCCGCGGCGCGGGTCGAGCGCATCGACGTCGACGAGGTGCGGCCGCCGCCCCCGCGCCTGGACCGCTTCGAGCAGCGGCCCAGCGAGTGAACCGGCCAGCCGATTGATTTTCCGACGCGTCGTCGGTTCGAAGGAGAAGGTAAATGCCGCTCTACCTCACCCGGTTCAACTACACGCCCGCCACCTGGGCCAGGCTCATCCGGAACCCGGAGGACCGCCGCAATGCGGCCAGGGAGTACGTCGAATCGGTCGGCGGCAAGCTGCACGGCTTCTGGTACGCCTTCGGCGAGCACGACGGCTACAACCTGTGGGAGGCGCCGGACAACGTGTCGATGGCTTCCACCGTGCTTGCGATCAACGCGGGCGGCGCGATGAACTCCATTCAGACCACGGTGCTGATGACCGTCGAGGAGACGATGGCGGCCATGCAGAAGGCCAACCAGATCAAGTACCGGCCGCCGGGGCAGTAGGTTCTGCCTCTCGGGCTGCTCAGATCTGAACGGTTGTCATTCCGGTCCTTGCTGCTTAGGGGGGATCGGTCCTGTGCCCAAGGCCAACTGGCGGGTCTCATCACCTTCGTAGTCTCGATCCATGATCAGATGGAGGGGACGGCTGGTGGGCCCCGGGCTCTGAATTAAACGCCTGCCTTCGTGTGCGTCGTGAGCCTGTCCTGGCGACAGGCAAAAAGTTGCGGCCGTCCGAGCGTCCGCGGCAACTGGTCGGGCGTGATCTCCATGCGCCAAGCGTCTCACACGGCTATGCTTGGCTCGCTAGTGTTAACACGCCCTAGTTGGGGAGGCGCCAAAAGTGGATGGGGCTGGTGGGCGTGCCAATTGCGAAGAGCCCTCCATCGCCGCAGCGATACGATGTGAAGCCACTTGGGTTGAAGCGATCCTTCGTCAGATCGCCGGGCCACCAAGTGCTGACACGCCCCACGGGGACGTCTTCCACGCGAAGTTCGGCCTTGGAGCACACTCGGGCAATTTCGTCCACTTCACGCGGGCCAGCTCTGAATTGCATCCAGACCGCGTTTGTGTCTAAGTTCGTTTCGAGCTTAATCGCTCTCACATCATTGGGGAGAGACTCGGAAACCCAGCCCTTGGTGATAACTCCATCTGCACGGAGCGAAGCGCCGTCAGCATATTCGCGCTGCACCATGTCCGTGCGGCTGCATCCGATCACCACCCCCGCAGCAACGAACAGGATCCACTTCCATCTGATCCACATGGTCAATCTTTCAATAAGTGCTAGGCAGCCCGTAGGGTCTAAAAGGTGCGCACATCAGCTCACAAGAGCCCTTGGGATTCGATGTGCCCTGATCGCGCCCGTACTCGTTCGCGATCTGATCGGACGCGTTGTCTGAAGCTGGGTATCGCTTGACGTTCTGGTCCCACCATTCGCGCGTCTCGCTGATCGTGCAAGCCATCGCGCTTCCGCCAGGGCCACGCTGCGATGCCTGACAATTTGCCTTGCAATGGAAGTACTTATCTGCGCCCTTCCACCAAGCGTCGCGCATGTCGCTGTAGTTCCGGTAAAAGTCTAGCGCTGCTCCGGCGGCTTGGGCTGATCCAGGTGCGTAGTTGTGAGCGGCGGCGTTTCCTCGACTGCCCATCAAGCCATATGGATCGATGAAGCTGAGAGGGTCGCCGTTTACATAGGCAAAGCGATTTGGGCCGTCTTGCAAGCCGGTCGGGTCGGCTTGCGTGAATCGCCCGTCGCGAGCGTTGTACCAGCGCAAGATGTTGTTCGAAAGCCCTGCCTCGGCGTCCTCCGCCTGCCCAGGGAACCTCAAGCTGAAATCAATCGGCTCCGTCGCCTTCAACTGCGCCGGCTCACCTGGCGACGGGCTGCGCGCCACCAGCGGCCCCGTCGTCTTGTTGTCCCCGAATGCGCTGTAAGGCCACTGCCATACCGGCCGCCTCTCTTCATCCGTCACCAGTCTGGGCGTGCCCAAGTGATCGGTATGAACCGCATACAGCTTCCCATTGCGGTAGAAGCCTACCGGGATCGCCGACCCGTCCTCCAGCGGCAGCCAGATGTATT
The DNA here is from genome assembly GCF_001424545.1 of Ramlibacter sp. Leaf400. Classification (GTDB taxonomy): domain Bacteria; phylum Pseudomonadota; class Gammaproteobacteria; order Burkholderiales; family Burkholderiaceae_C; genus Ramlibacter. The sequence continues at coordinate 172,708 of NZ_LMQL01000014.1, forward strand.
CCGTCCGACCTTTTCCCCGGGCCGAGCCGGTGTCGTACTCGCCAAGCAAAGCCCAGGGTGGCAACTCTCCGTCCCCGAATATGTAGGCCGTCCCTACGCTCGCTTCGACCTGCGCCGTCGTGAACAGCCATCCGAACCGCCGCTTCAGCCAGGCCACGAACCCGTCCCCCAGCGTCTCGGCACTCGGAATGCCGGGCTCGCCGCCGGGTTCACTCCTGAACACGCGCTGGCCTGCGCCGTTGTGCAGGTAGCGCACCGTCACCGCTTCATAGTTGTGCCCGCTGCGGACCCTGGAGAGACGGTTCGCCGCGTCGTACTCGTACTGCCGCAGGCCGTCGTCCGTAAGCGAGCCATTGGCGTCCAGGGCGTAGGTCACCGTGGCACCGGCGGTGGAAACCGACCGGCCGTAGCGGGTCAGCTCGGTCGTTTGCGTCAGGCCCAGCAAGCGATTGCTGGCTGGATCGTCCGAGAGCACCTGCCGCGTCGTCCGCGTGAAGCCGTTCCCGTCGAATTCGCCTTCGAGGTCGATGACGCTGGTGACGCTCTTCTCCGCCGTCAGCCGGTTGCCGTTCGGGTCGTGGGTGTAGCGGGTGCTGGCCCCCGCTCGCTCGAAACGGATCACGCGGTCGCGGCTGTCGTAGCCCACGAGCCATGACAACGTGGTGGGGGTGAATCTTGCGTTGGCATCGCGCACCCACAGCGTCTGCGAGATACCGGTCATCCGCCCAGCCGCGTCGTGAACGTACTCCGCGAACTCGTTGCGGGTCATGCGGCCGTCCGTGTCGAAGAATCGCGAGGCTTCGTCGCCGCTGTGCCAGGACCATGACATCGGCTGGCCCAGTGCCGTGTGTAGCAGCTGCCAGACGAAGGGCTGCGCCTGTTGGCCAGGAGCCTGCACGGCGATCCCGATGATCCGGCCATGGATGCGTTGGTACTGCACCTGCAGCCCGCTCGGATAGCCAACGCTGGTCAGTTTTCCCTGACCGTGGTTGTAGGTGACGGAGAAGCGGCTGGGACTGTCGGGGTTGTCGTTGACCGACTGAGCCTTCGACGTGACACGTCCGTGGCCGTCGCGCTCGAACGCCGTGGAACCCGACCTGTCCTCCATACGCACAACGTCTCCAGCGGCGTTGTACTGCAGGAGGACGGTCTCCCCGTCCGCGCGGCGGATCTCCCGCGGACGCCCCATCTGGTCACGTTCGATGGTCGTGGCCTGGCCCTTGGCATCTTCGGTCCCGATCACGTCGCCGACGGCATTGCGCCGGTGCTGGACCGTACCGATGTCCGGACTGGTTTCGCTGATAACGTCGCCAAAGGCGTTGTAGTGGAATCGCGTGGCGGCGCCTTTCGGGTCGGTGAGTTGCGTCATCTGATCCAGCGCGTTCCAGGCGTGGCCGGTAGCCGCGTTGTCGGCAAAGGTCGTGGACATCACGCGGCGCAATCCGTCGAGCGCCCGGCGTGTGGTGTGGTTCAGGGGGTCGGTGATGCTGATCGGCTCGCCGTTCCCATCGTAGGCCAGGGCAGTCCTCTGCCCGAGAGCGCCCTGCAACTCGGCGACCCGGCCCAGGGCGTTGATCACGCGCCCTGTCACAAGGGCGAGCTGTCCGCTGCCGCCCCGGACCTCCTCCCGCACGCGATGTCCAGCGGCGTCCAGCGTGTAATGAATGCTGGCGCCGCGGCTGTCGTACGCGTGGACCAGTCGCCCTGCAAGGTCGTAGTCGTACTGGATTCGATAGCCGCTCGGTTGTTCGACGCTGGCCACTTGGCCCGCAAAGTTGTAGACGTAGAGAGTGGTTTCGCCTCCCTCGCTCTCGCTGGTGAGGCGGTGTCGCGCGTTCCACGCATAGGAACGAAGAGCGCGTGCGGGGCTGCTCTGCGTCAGGACGTTTCCCGCCGCATCGAAGCTGTAGCGGGTCTCCTGCCCCGCCGGGTCGATCACGCTGATCCGGTTGCCTTGCGCATCGTGGCCGTACCGCCAGAGGCCGCCACGCGGATCGGTCATCGTCTCGGCGAGACCCTGCGCGTTGTACGTCCACCGCCATGCCCTTTGCTGGCCGGACTGTGCGTCGAGGACCGTCTCGGCCAGGGTGTTTCCGAGGCCATCGTAGCTGTACTCGGTGGTCCGGCCCGGCTCGATCACGCGAATGGGCAGGCGGAGCGTGGGGTGCCACTCGAGTTGCAACTGGCGTTGCTCGGGCCTGCCTTGAGCCTGCGTGACGGAGGTGAGCAGCTTTCGCGTGTCGTAGGCGAAGACCGTGGCGACACCCAGGTGGTCGCGACTTTCCAGGACCAGGCCGCTGCTGCCGTCCACGATCCTGTCGGCCGCATCGCCGACACAATCGGCACACGGCAGGCTCTGGCCGGAGAACACCTGCCTGGCTCCGGCCGCACCGTACCTCTGCACACGCGCCGTGCCCAGCGGGTCGGTGATGCGGACGGAGCCGTCGGCGGCGAATTCCAGCTGGTGCCGCTTCGTGCCGCCAGCATGTTCCGACAGCACGGCTCGGCCCTGCGCGTCGTAGCTCCAGCGCGCGTCGCTGCCCCCGCCGGCGGCATGGGTGAGCGCCAGCGGGTAGCTGGCGTTCTCATAGTGATAGACGCGAAAGGTCGAGTCCGGGTAGGAGGCCGATGCCAGCTTGCCGAGGTAGTTGTAGAAGTAGTCGATGTATGTGCCCTCGGGCGTCGTCACGCCGGTCAAGCGGTTGTCCGTGTCGTAGTCGAACAGGAGCCGGCGTCCGAACGGATCCGTCACGCTGCGCAGCAAGCCTTGCTCATGCTGGGCCATGAAGGTCTGGCCGCCGCGCCGCACGATGCGCATGAGCCGGCCTTCGGCGTCGTAGTACTCCGCGCTTCCATCCGGCACGAGGTACTGCCAGGTCGAACCCGAAGGGTCGCTGGCCAGCCTGATCAACTGTCCGCGGGCAGCGGAATCCCCTCGCCACTCGCCGGGCCCCGCACCGGTGAAGGCATGGGCCCTGCCAGTCGGGCGAAGGGCGACCGCGCGATCATCCCGAGTCAGCACCCGCATCCCGTAGCTGTGCGTCCAGCCCGGCAGCGCGGAGTTGTAGTAGCGCACGAGCCGCAGGCCGGAAGGCGTCGAGTAGTCGAGCTCCTCCTGGTACTTGTTGCCCGTGCCCGCGAAGACTGGATTCCCGACAGCTTCAGCGCGGGTGCAGGAGCGCTGGCTTCCGATGGTGTCCGGCAGCATCTGCGGTGGCACTTCGGCGTGCGAGTCGTCGCCGGGTGGTCCGGCATTGGGGGTGAGGCCGCCGCCGACCGGGGTGCCCGGGGGCGTGGTGGAGGGGAGCACCCCGCGGTCCGCAATGCACCTGGAGAAGCCGCCTGAACCTGTGACGCAGCCGAGCGGCGGATTGTTCGGCGTCTCGGGCACCACGCACAACATGGTGATGAAGCGGTGCGGCGGACTCTGAAAGCGACCGGGGCCGATGCAGCCTGTACCCGGGCCGCAGTTGATGGAGTAGCGCCAGTTCTGCCCCGCGGTGCACTCCTCCACGAGGTAAGGGATGCGCGCCCTGGCGGGGTCCTCGATGTTGGCCGCGTCCACCGCTGCTTGTGCCGCACCACACCAGCTTCCCGCGCGCTTCGGAGGGCGGTCCCCGGGCGGGAGGCCCGGGTCGAAATAGAGGTCCCAGTAGTAGTAGAAATAGCCGAGCACCTGATTCGGCTCGGGGCAAGCCGTCAGGCTGGTGTCGTGGTACTCGACAACCTCGCCTGGTGCAACCTGAGCAGATGCCCTGCCGGACCCTACGCCGGCAAGGACCGCCAGCACCATAAGGACGCACAGTTTCTCCATCACGCCTCCAAGTCATCGGGAGGAGCGATTGGGAAGGGCAATGAACGAGAGCTGGAGGCAGAAAGTCAGTCGGGTCGCTCACCCCCGTCCAGGAACTTCGCGATCCCGGCGTTGACCACCGCCGGGTGGGTCACCGGCCCCATGTGGCCCAGCTTGGGCAGTTGCACGTGCTGCGCGCGCGCAAGCAGCTGCTGGAGCCGCCGGGCCACGCTGAGCGACGACAGCGGCGAGCGCTCGCCGGTCATCAGCAGCACCGGCCGGTCGAGCCCGCGCACGTCCTCTGGCGTCACCGGGTCCGTCATCAGGGCGTGGGCCCAGCGCCGCACGTTGCGGCAGGACTCGGCCATGGGCTTGCGCCGCTCCGGCGCGATGCGGGCCCAGCTGCCCTCGCCCATCCAGAAGTCGATGAAGGCCTGTCCGGCGGCGTCGGCATCGCCATGGTCCAGGGCCGCCGCGGCAGCCTGCACCGCCCCGCGGATGCCCTCGACATCGGCCGGCGTTTCGCGCTCGACCAGCGCGAAAAGGGTGGGCTCGTACAGCGCCACGCGGCCGATGCGCTCCCGGTGCCTCAGCGCGGCCTTGAGCGCCACGGCGCCGCCGTAGGAGTGGCCGACCAGGTGCACCGGCGCGGCGCCCTCCAGGAGCAGGGGCTCGACCAGGTCCACCTCGTCGTCGAGGCGGATCACCCGGTCGGAAGGCCACTCGGCGGTGCGGCCCGAACCCCAGCTGTCGACGGCGACGACATGGAATCGGTCGGAAAGCTGCTCCATCAACTCGCGCCACTGCCCGGAGTGGCTGGCATTGGAATGCACGCACAGCACCGTCGGGCCCTGCCCCGCCTCGCGCACGAACGGACGCGGCGTGGCCATGCTCAATCCGCCTCGCCCAGCGCCTGGTGCGACGGCGTGGCCAGCGGCTCCTGCGCCGGCGGTGCGGTGCTGCCGGTGCGGGCGCTGAGCACCATCTCGCCGATCCAGTGCACCAGCAGGGCCGTGTAGGCCTGCTGGCATTGCTTGCCGCTCAGGGCGTGGTCGGCGCCCTTGATCACGCGGTAGGTGAGCGAGCGGGCGCGCGTGAAGGCGGCGGTGTAGTTCTGCAGGGTCTGGTGCGGCACCACCGGATCGTGCTCGGACTCCACCACCAGCGCATCGCCCTCGAAGGCCGCGCAGGCGCCCAGCGCGCGGTTCTCCTGCGGCTTGACCACGCTGCGCCGGTAGGCCGCGAGGTCCTCGCGATTGAGCTGGCGCTTGGGCACGTGCCAGTCCTCGTCGCGGTAGAGCGCCGGCACGCGCAGTGCCAGCCAGCGCACCGGCCGCATCGCGCTCACCAGTGCCGCGAGGTAGCCGCCATAGCTGCTGCCCACGATCGCGATCGCGCCCGGGTCCACCACCGGATGGCCGACCAGCACGTCGTAGGCGGCCAGCACGTCCTGCAGGTTCTGCTCGCGGCTCACCGTGCCGTGCTCGGCCTGGTGGCGCACGTGGCCGCGCAGGTCGAAGGTGAGGCACACGCAGCCCAGCGCGGCGATCTCGTGGGCGCGCTCGATGTACTGGTCCTGGCTGCCGTCCCAGCCATGCACCAGCATGACGCCGGGGACCATGGTGTCGGGCGCGACCAGCGTGCCGGCCAGGTGCTTGCCGTCGACCGCGATGTCGATCTCGTTAGCTCGGGTGGACATCGCTTTCGACCACGGTGTACTTGGTCAGCGGCCCGACGTCGGGGTCGGGGCCGCGGAAATGGACGATGGCGCCGGCCGGCGGCTCGGGGCTGTCGCCGAAGACCTCGACGCCGATGGCGCGCACGCGCTGGCGCTGCGGCTCGTCGCGCAGGAGGGCCAGCGCGGCCAGCTCCGGGCCGGTGGCGCCGCCTACGCGCCAGGACTGCTCGAGCACGCCCGAGCGCCAGCCGCCCTGCGCGTCGCGGCCGAGCGCGACGTCGTAGTTGCGGCGCGAGGCGAAGAAGCCGGCGTAACAGGCGTGGACCGCCTCGTCGTAGCGACGCGCCTGGCCGATCGCGCGATCGAGTTCCGGCGCCGGGCGCAGGCCCTGCAGTGCATCGAAGCCGCCGCGCACCACGGTCAGGTCGGACCCACCGAAGACCTCGGCGCCGGAGTTGCTGCGCGTGAGGCGCTGCACGCCCCAGTAGCTCGCGACCAGGTCGTCCACCTGCACCTGTCCCACGCTGAAGGTGCGCACCTCCTCGAGGTGCTCCTCCAGCACCAGACCGTGCTCGGCGATCTCGTCGGCGTCCAGGCGGTCCAGCGTCTCCTGCAGCGCCGCCCCGTCGCGCGCGACCGACTGGCCGGTGCCGCCCTTGGCCCGCACCGGCTTGATGCGCACCGGACCCTTGCGCAGCAGGCGCAGGCCGGCGTGGTGGGCGTCCTCGCGGCTGAACGCGGAGTGGCCGTCCAGCACGGCGTCGCCGAGCCGGCGAGCGAACGCCGGGTTCCAGCCGGGCGGGTGCGCGGCCTCGTCCCCGATCAGCGGATGGCTGATGGCCTTGGTGGCGACGAAGGCCTGCGGCACGACGCCGCCGAACAGGTCGCCGGGCCCGCGGATGCCCAGCCGCGCGGCCTGTACGCCGGTGAGCGTGTCGCTGGGCACGAAGTACAGCGGGCCCGCGTAGGGCCGGCCGGGCTGGTACTCGCCGGCGACGTCGCAGCGCTTGAGCCGCGCCAGCGCGCGGGCGAAGCCTTCGAGGGTGATGCGGTCGTGCGTCGACCCCGGCGGGACGCCTTCGGGGGTGACGGTCACGACGGTGCCGCGGGTTGCCGCTGGGGCGGGCTGCTCGTCGCTGTTGCTGGCGGGGGCCACGGAACTCCTTCGCGGTTCGCGGCCCAGCCGGACGGCATGCCGCCCGAACCATTCTGGCGGCCGGCGGCGGGCGGGGTGTCGGACGAAGCCGAAAGATGCGGGGGCGGGGGTTACGGCTGGGCCAGGTCGCGGAACACCGGCGCGCGCCCTTCCAGCCCGGCGCGCACCGCCTCCCGCTGGTTGGCGCTGCCGATCAGCGCCTGCTGCTCGCGCGATTCGGTCAGCAGCACGGCCTCGGCCCGCACCACGGACGCGGCATTGAGCAGCCGCTTGGCCGCGCGCTGGGCGTCGGGGCTGCTGGCCGCGACCTGCCTGGCGGTGGCGCGCGCCTGCGCCAGCGGGTCGTCGCACACCCGCGTGGCCAGGCCCAGCTGCACGGCCTCGGCGCCTTCGACGATGCGGCCGGTGAAGGTGAGTTCGCGCGCGACGTCGGCGCGCAGCAGTTCGGCCATGAACACGCAGCCGGCCATGTCGGGCACCAGGCCCCAGCGCACCTCCATCACCGACATGCGCGTGTCCGCCCGCACGTAGCGAACGTCCGCGCCCAGCGCGATCTGCAGGCCGCCACCGAAGGCCACGCCGTGCACGGCCGCGATCACCGGCACCGGCAGCTCGCGCCAGCCCCAGGCCACCTGCTGCCAGGCGTTGGCGACGCCGTGGGTGCGCGCCATCAGGTCGTTGAAGCCCCGCTCGCCGCGGGCGATGCCCTCGAAGCTGCCCTTGTCCAGCCCGGCGCAGAAGGCGCGGCCTTCGCCGTGCAGCACCACGGCGCGCACGGACGCATCGCCCTGCAGGCGCGCGATGGCGTCCCGGATCGCCTGGAACATCGCCGGGTCCAGCGAGTTCATCTTGTCCGGGCGGGCCAGCACCACTTCGGCGACCCCGTCGGCGCCCACTTCCACGCGCACGCGCGCATCCTGCTGCTGCATTCCGTTCTCCTGGTGCGCGGCTTCAGTCCGCGACGATCACGCCCTCGCCGCCCGCGTACAGCCGCTCGACCCCTGCGGCGCGGCGCTGCAGCACCGCCCGCTGGTTGATGTAGCCCTTGTCGGTGATCTCGCCGGCGTCGGCGCTGGGCGGCTCCGCCAGGACCAGCGCCCGCGCGGGGCACTGCGACGAGCCGCCGCCCTCGTCGCGCAGCTTGCGCAGCGCCGCGGCGATGCGCGAGGCGAGCTCCTGCGGCGGCAGGCCCGCGGCCGCGGGCGAAGGAAAGACCAGCACGCCGATCTCGCGCCGGTCGTGGCCGGTGACCACCACGTCCTGCGCCAGGGGCGCGAGAGCCGAGACCACCTTCACGCGCAGCGTGCCCACCGACACCCAGGTGCCGGTGGTGAGCTTGAAGTCCTCGGCCACGCGGCCGTTGAAGACCACGCCTTGCTCGGGATGCGCTTCGTCCGCCAGGAAGCCGGCGTCGCCGATGCAGTAATAGCCTTCGGCATCGAAGGCCTGGGCCGTGAGGTGCGGTGCGTTCCGGTAGCCGGGGAAGATGCTGACGCCGCGCACGCGAAGCTCCAGCTTCTCGCCATTGGGGACGAACTTCAGCTCCAGTCCCGGCAGCACGCCGCCGATGACGCCGGCGCGCTCCAGCCGCCAGTGCGCGCTGGTGATGGCGGGCGAGGTCTCGGTCGATCCCCACGAGGTGGTGAGCCAGACGCCGTCGCCGCGAACTTTGCGCGCCAGCGCCTGCAGCCGCTCCCAGGTGGCCTGCGGCAGCGCGGCGCCCGCATAGAAGATCACGCGCAGGCGGGCGAACACCTTGCGGGCCAGCTCCGGGTCGGCCTCCAGCAGCGGCAGCGCCACGTCGAAGCCGCGTGGCACGTTGAACCAGATGGTGGGCTGCACCTCGGCCAGGTTGGCCAGCGTCTTCTCGATCAGCCCGGGCGCGGGCCGTCCCTCGTCGATGACCAGCGTGCCGCCGTTGCGCAGCACCATGTGCAGATTGTGGTTGGCGCCGAAGGTGTGGCTCCAGGGCAGCCAGTCGACCAGCACCGGCTTCTCCCGGTCGAGGAAACGCCAGGCCTGCGCGATCATCTGCTGGTTGGCGCACAGCATGCGGTGCGTGTTGACCACCACCTTGGGCTGGCCGGTGGAGCCGGACGTCAGCAGGTACTTGGCGTGCATGTCGGGCGTGATCGCCTCGTAGGCCTGGCGCACACCCGGGCCTTCCTTCTTCTCCGGCAGCGCGCTGAAGAGCAACGCACCCGGCTGCGTCTCGGCGCCGCGTCCGAACACCACCGGGCACTTCAGGCCGCTGGACGCCACGGCCGCGCCGTACACCGCCGCGTCGGAGGCATAGACCAGCGCCGGGGCCAGCGCGTCCAGGATGCCGTGGACCTTGCCGTAGTCCTTGGTCAGCCGGCAGTACGCGCTGGAGACCGTGCACACGGGGATGCCCACGTGCATCGCCGCCAGCGTGAGGAGCAGGTGCTCGAGCGAGTTGTCCGAGAGCACGACCACCGGCGCGCCGGGGGGCAGCTGCAGGTCCAGCAGGGCCTGCGCGATGCGGCCAACCCGCTCGCGCGTGGTCCGCCAGTCCAGGCGCTCCCAGGTGCCGTCGGGCCGGCGCTCGGCGAAGGCCGGTGCGTCGGGTGTCCGCGCGGCCCAGTGCTCCAGCCATTCGCCGATGCAACGTGCGTAGGGCCCGAGCGCCTCGGGTGAGCGCAGCACGAAGCCGCCGTCTTCCAGCGGCACGCGAACCGCGCGCGGCGGCGCCATGAGTGACGGGTCGTCGAGCCAGTCCAGCGGCATGTGGTCCTTCTTCCGGATACAGCGAGCAGGCACTGTACCGGCGGCACCTGCCGCGGCGGGCTAGGGAAACTCAGGCTTCGACGCGAAGGCCCGGTTCGGCGCGCAGCTCGGGTTCGCCGCGTAGGTGCGGCGCGCCGCGCTCGCGCGCAGGACGCGCTGGCGGCATCGACGCATCGAGCGGCTCGGCGCTCACCGAGAGCGGCTCCAGCGTCTCGGCGTCCAGCTCGAGGCGGATCACCTTGACCACCGGGCCCGCGGGCAGCTCGCGCGGGATGCGGCTGCGGTCGACGTACACGTTGCCCAGGCCCGCGCCATCCTTGCCGCGGAACACGGGCAGCCACTCAACGATGGAGCGGGGCTTGAGGCGGAACTTCAGGCCCGGCGCGGCACGCACCAGGGTCGCGACGGCCACGTGCGGATCCATGTCGGTCCAGCCATCGTCATTGGGTGTGACCTGGACCACCTGGCCGTCCAGCACCGCGCGGATCAGCTCGGCATTGGGGATGTCTGTGTTCAAGATTCACTCTCACGATCGGGAAACAGTGCATTGTGGGCAATCTGCGCAAAGGGGGCCCGCTGAGCTTGCGCGCCACTATCCTGCGCAGGTGGAAATCCGGGTGGAACTCGATCCCGCCGGCCAGGCCGATCCGGCCGTGGTGTGGTTCGGCAACCGCCGGCTGGCGGTGCACGCCGTGCTCGACCGCTGGTGGGGGCCGGGCATGCGCTGGTGGAAGGTGGCGACCGACGACGGCGCCTACATCCTGCGGCGGTCGGAAGACGACCGCCAGTGGGAACTTGCGGCCGTGCCGCGCGGCTGAGCCCGGGCGACGCGGCAACCACGTCCATCGACTCATCCACCCCGGAACGGCCGAGCTGGGCCATGATGCGGGCATGAGACGGAGGACTTCGGATGAGCATGCCCAAGGTTGAGCTGCGCTGCCCGTTCTGCCACGCGGTGCTGGCCCCGCACGTGACCGCCTGCCACAGGTGCCACGCGCAGCGGCAGACGCGCGCGGCCATGATGACGCCCCGCCAGTTCCGCCTCTTCGTCGCATGCTGGCTGGCGCTGGCCCTGCCGCTGCTGGCGGCGGCCTGCTACGTGGGCTTCGCGCCCTGGGCCCCCAGCGGCCAGCCGCCCGCCTATGCGCTGGCGCTCATCGGCGCCAAGCCCTCGGCGGACGAGCTGGTGCGCTGCCGGGTGGAGGTGGTGCAGCCGGACGGCCGCAGCAGCGTCAAGCTGGTGGAGGGTGCGTGCCGCGATGCGTCTGCGGCCACGCCGGCAGTCGCTTCGACGGATGCCGGTGCCGCGACCTCGATGACGCAGCGCCGCATGGCCACGGCCCTGCACAGCGCGCTGTCGCTGGGGGTGGGTCTGCTGGCCGGCTTCGGCCTGCTGCCGCTGCTGCGGCGCGCCTTCCTGCGCAAGGCCGCGCCCCGGTGGGTGCGGCGCGCCGCGGCCTGAGGTCGGGGAGCGCGGTCCCGGGGATCAGCGGCCGTGGCGATGGCCGTGGCGGTGGCCGCCGCCACCGAAGCGCCCGAAGATGCTGATCGACGGATAGATCGCCGGCCCGTAGTACACGGGCGGCGGCGCCACGTAGACGGGCGCCGGCGCCACCACCTGCGGGCTGGCATACACCACCGGCGCACTGGGATAGGAGGAATAGGTCGGGTAGGCGGGATAGACCGCGCACCCGCCCAGCAGCGCTGCCCCGGCAAGCGCCGCGACCCCTGCAATGCGTCTGGTGTTCATGCCGCCATCCTCTTCCTTGGGCGCCAGCACATGATGGCGGGCGAGCAAACAGTGCGACCGGATGTAACCCCGAGGCGCACCGGGCGACCTCAAATGTGCAGCGCGTGCCCCAGCGCCCGCAGCGCCGTCTCCTGCACCGCCTCGCCCAGCGTCGGGTGCGCGTGGATGATGCCGGCCACGTCTTCCAGCCGCGCGCCCATCTCGATCGCGTAGCAGAACGCCGCCGACAGCTCGGACACGCCCTGCCCCACCGCCTGCCAGCCGAGAACCTGGTGCGTGTCGCGCCGGGCCACGACGCGCACGAAGCCCTCGCTGCCCTCCACGCTCAGCGCCCGGCCGTTGGCAGCGAAGGGGAACGCGGCCACCTGCACCTCCAGGCCGCGCGCTTCGGCCTCGTCGGGCGAGAGCCCGGCGACCACCAGTTCGGGATCGGTGAAGCACACGGCCGGGATGGCCATGGGCGCGAAGCGGCGCCGGTGGCCGGCGATGATCTCCGCCACCATCTCGCCCTGCGCCATCGCCCGGTGCGCCAGCATCGGCTCGCCGGCCACGTCGCCGATCGCCCAGACGTTGCGCATCGAGGTGCGGCACTGGTCGTCGACCTTCACCGCGCGCCCGGCCATGTCCAGCTGCAGCGACTCGAGGCCGAAGCCCGCGGTGCGCGGCAGGCGCCCCACGGCCACCAGCACCTTGTCGGCCGGCAGCACGAATTCGTCGGCCTGGTTGCTGCGCACGCGCAGGCCGTTGCCGGCTTCCGCCAGGCCCTCGGCCTTGCAGTTCAGGTGCAGCGTGATGCCCTGCCGACGCAGAGATGCCATGACCGGCTGCGTGAGCTCCTCGTCCCAGCCGGGCAGGATGCGGCCGGCCGCCTCCACCACCGCGACGTCGGCGCCCAGCTTGCGCCACGCCATGCCCATCTCCAGCCCGATGTAGCCGGCACCGACCACCACCAGGTGGCGAGGGATCTCGGTGAGGGCCAGCGCCTCGGTCGAGGTCATCACCGGCCCGCCGGTCGGCAGGCTGGGCAGTTCGACTGCCACCGAGCCGGTGGCCAGCAGGAGGTGCTCGCAGGCGATGCGCACCGGCTCGCCCTCGTGCGTGGCCACGTCCACCGTCTTGCCGTCCACCACCGTGGCCCAGCCCTTGACGACCTGCACGCCGGCCTTGCGCAGCAGCGCGCCGACGCCGCCGGTGAGCTTGCCGACGATGCCGTCCTTCCAGCGCTGCGCCTGCGCCAGGTCCAGCGACGGCTCCTGCACGCGGATGCCCAGCGGGTTGGCCGCGGTGAACCGGTGGGCGCGTTCGAACTCGCCCGCCAGGTGGATCAGCGCCTTGGACGGGATGCAGCCCACGTTCAGGCAGGTGCCGCCCAGGCGGTCGCCCTCGACCAGCACGGTGGGGATGCCCAGCTGTCCCGCGCGGATGGCCGCGACGTAGCCGCCGGGCCCGCCGCCGATCACCAGCAGCGTCTTGTTCAGGGTCTTCATCGGTGGGTCACTCCACGAACAGCAGCGCCGGCGCTTCCAGCAGCGCGCGGATGGCCTGGATGAACTTCGCGGCGTCCATGCCGTCGACCACGCGGTGGTCGAACGAGGACGACAGGTTCATCAGCTGGCGCTTGACGATGGCATCGCCCTGGAACACCGGGCGCGCCACCATGCGGTTGACGCCGATGATGGCCACCTCCGGATGGTTGATCACCGGCGTGGTGACGATGCCGCCCAGCGGGCCCAGGCTGCTGATGGTGATGGTGGAGCCCTGCAGCTCGTCGCGCGCGGCCTTGCCGGTGCGCGCGGCCTCGGCCAGCCGCGCGATCTCCTTCGCGAAGGTCCACAGGTCCATCGCCTCGGCATGGCGCAGCACCGGCACCATCAGGCCGGAGTCGGTCTGCGTGGCGATGCCCAGGTGCACCGGCTCGTGGCGCGTGACGATGCCCGCGTCGTCGTCGAAGCGGGCGTTCATCTGCGGGAACTCCTCCAGCGCCAGCACCACCGCGCGGGCGATGAAGGGCAGCACCGTGAGCTTGCCGCGCGCGGCGCCGTGCCGCTCGTTGATGCGCGTGCGCAGGGTCTCCAGTTCGGTGACGTCGATCTCCTCGACGTAGCTGAAATGCGGGATGCGGCGCTTGGCCTCCTGCATCTTCTGCGCGATCTTGCGGCGCAGGCCGATCATGGGGATCTGCTGCTCGCCGTGCTTCTGGCGCAGGCGCGTTCCCCCCGTCGCCTGCGGCTGGCCGCGCGAGGCCAGGTAGACGTCCAGGTCCGAATGCTCGATGCGGCCGGCCGGGCCGCTGCCATGGACGAACTGCAGCTCGATGCCCAGTTCCCAGGCGCGGCGGCGCACGGCGGGGGAAGCGATGGGGCGCTCGCCGGGGGCTCGCATCGGCGCCGGCGTCCCCACCGGCGGCCTTGCCCCCGTCTTCGCTCCCTCCCCTCCTGGGGGAGGGCTGGGGTGAAGGCGCCCCGGCGTCGAGCCAGCCGCCGCACCCGGTCCACCGCCCTGCGCCCCCACCCCTGCCCTCCCCCGGAGGGGGACGGAGTCGGAGGAGCCTGCTCCCCGCGCGGGGAGGGGTTCAGAGGGCGACGCGTTCTCGCGCGTGATGTCGTCCTTGAGGTCGGGCGGCACGCCGGCCGTGCTGCTGGCCTGGCCTTGAACCGCCGCCGCGGCCTTCGCAGGCGCCGCGCCCGGCTTCACGTTGCCTTCGCCGGCCACTTCGATGCGAACCAGCTCCGAGCCGACGGCCATCAGCTGACCCGGCTGCCCGCCCAGCTCCAGCACCTTCCCCGCCACGGGCGACGGGATCTCCACCGTCGCCTTGTCGGTCATCACGTCGGCGACGATCTGGTCTTCCTTGACCTCGTCGCCGGCCTGGATGCGCCACTCGACGAGTTCCACTTCCGCGATGCCTTCGCCGATGTCGGGCATCTTGATGGCGTAGATCCCCATGGCTCAGCCCTCCAGCACGCGCTTGTAGGCCGCCGCGACGCGGTCCGGGCCCGGGAAGTACGCCCATTCCTGGGCGTGCGGATAGGGTGTGTCCCAGCCGGCCACGCGCTCGATGGGCGCCTCCAGGTGGTAGAAGCAGTGCTCCTGCACCGTGGCCGACAGCTCGGCGCCGAAGCCGCTGGTGCGCGTCGCCTCGTGCACGATGACGCAGCGGCCGGTCTTCTTCACCGACGCGATCACCGTCTCCAGGTCCATCGGCCAGATCGAGCGCAGGTCGATGATCTCGGCGTCCACGCCGCTCTCGCGCGCGGCCGCCTCGCACACCCAGACCATGGTGCCGTAGGTGATCACCGTCAGCTGCGAGCCGGGCCGGAAGACCGTGGCCGAGTCCAGCGGCACGCGGTAGTAGCCCTCGGGCACGTTGCCCATCTCGTGCTTGCTCCAGGGCACGACCGGCCGGTCGTGGTGGCCGTCGAAGGGCCCGTTGTACAGGCGCTTGGGCTCCAGGAAGATCACCGGGTCGTCGTTCTCGATGGCCGAGATCAGCAGGCCCTTGGCGTCGTACGGGTTGCTGGGCATCACGGTGCGCAGGCCGCACACGTGGGTGAACAGCGCCTCCGGGCTCTGGCTGTGGGTCTGGCCGCCGTAGATGCCGCCGCCGCAGGGCATGCGGATGGTGATCGGGCAGGTGAAGTCGCCCGCCGAGCGGAAGCGCAGGCGCGCCGCCTCCGACACGATCTGGTCGCTGGCCGGGTAGAAGTAGTCGGCGAACTGGATCTCGGCCACCGGCCGCAGGCCGTAGGCGCCCATGCCCACCGCGGTGCCGACGATGCCGCCTTCGCTGATAGGCGAGTCGAAGCAGCGGTGCTTGCCGTACTTGGCCTGCAGGCCTTCGGTGACGCGGAACACGCCCCCGAAGTAGCCCACGTCCTGGCCGAACACGACCACGTTGTCGTCGCGTCCCATCATCACGTCCATGGCCGATCGCAGGGCCTGGATCATCGTCATCGGCTTGATCGCGCCGGCGTCGGCGGTGAGCAGTTCGTCCCTCGTCTTGGTCAGCATGCTCACACCCCCAGTTGCTGGCGTTGCGCCCGCAGGTGCGCGGGCATCTCGGCGTACACGTCCTCGAACATGGTCGCGGCGCTGGGGATGTGTCCGTCCAGCAGCGTGCCGTGCGTCTCGGCTTCCTTCTGCGCGGCCGCCACCTCGGCTTCGAGTTCGAGCCGCACCTGCTCGTGCTCCTGCTCGCTCCAGGCGCCCAGGGCGATCAGGTGCTGCTTGAGCCGCTCGATCGGATCGCCCAGCGGGAACCGCTCCCAGTCGTCCACGGGCCGGTACTTGGAGGGGTCGTCCGACGTGGAGTGCGGGCCGCCGCGGTAGGTGACCCACTCGATCAGCGTCGGGCCCAGGTTGGCGCGGGCGCGCTCGGCGGCCCATTTCGAGGCCGCGTACACGGCCAGGAAGTCGTTGCCGTCCACCCGCAGCGACGCGATGCCGCAGCCCACGCCGCGCGCGGCGAAGGTGCTCGACTCACCCCCGGCGATGGCCTGGAAGGTGGAGATGGCCCACTGGTTGTTGACCACGTTGAGGATCACCGGCGCGCGGTACACGTGGGCGAAGGTCAGCGCGGTGTGGAAGTCGGCCTCGGCCGTGGCGCCGTCCCCGATCCAGGCCGACGCGATGCGCGTGTCGCCCTTGATCGCCGAGGCCATGGCCCAGCCCACCGCCTGGATGAACTGCGTGGCGAGGTTGCCCGAGATCGAGAAGAACCCGGCGCGCTTGTACGAGTACATCACCGGCAGCTGGCGGCCCTTCATCAGGTCGCGCTCGTTGCTCATGAGCTGGCACATGAGCTCCACCATGGAGATGTCGTCCCGGCTGAGCAGCAGGCCCTGCTGGCGGTAGGTGGGAAAGCACATGTCGCCGGGCTCGATGGCGGCCGCGTGGGCGCAGGCGATCGCCTCCTCGCCCAGGCTCTGCATGTAGAACGAGATCTTGCGCTGGCGCTGCACGATCAGCATGCGGCTGTCGAAGATGCGCGTCTTCATCATCGAGCGCAGGCCCTTGCGAAGCTGCGCGGTCGAGATCTCCGGCGCCCAGGGGCCGACCGCGCGGCCCTCGCGGTCGAGCACGCGGATCAGGCCGTACGCCAGGTCCTGGGTGTCGAAGTGGGTGGTATCCACCGGCGGCCTGCGGACGGCGCCGGCCTCCGAGACGTGGAGGTAGGAAAAGTCGGTGGCACAGCCAGGACGCCCCGAGGGCTCCGGCACGTGCAGCCGCAACGGCTGTTGCTGGGTCATGCAATCGCTCCGCGCGCGGGTAGCGCGCCAAACTGGTTTTGCAAACGGCGGAACACGACCGGCGGGTGGGCCGGTGTCCTCCTCCTGCTTGCCTCGCGCGGGTTGCGCGCGGGCCGGCGCAGTTTAAGGCGGAAACAGGGGTGGGCGGCGCGGGGCGCAAGTTGCCGCATTGCAAGTTGCCGTTGCCGTCATTCCCGCGAAGGCGGGAATCCAGCGCAGCGCGCCCCCAACCACCGAGAAAGCCGGAAGCTCTGGTTCCCCGCCTCCGCGGGGATGACGAACACTCTAGCCCCGCAGCAGCCGCACCAGCGTGTCGCCCTGGATGACCTCGATCTGCCGCGCCTTGGCCAGCCGCATGGCCTGCGGGCTCAGCTCGCCGAGCGCGACGTAGACGCCCCGCGAGACCTCCTGCGCGCGCATCGCCTTGTCGAGCGACTGCAGCGCGTCCTCTCCATGCCGGGCCGCCTTCCAGCGCCGGGCGGACACCAGCGAGTTCACCTGGCCGTTGCGCTCCAGCGCGAGGTCCGCGCCGCCCGCGCCCGGGCGCACCTGCCAGCCCTGCCGCGCGAAGCCGGCGCGCAGCGCCTGCTCGAACTCGGGCCAGCCCATCTTCGCGGCCGAGTCCAGGATCGCCTTGGATTCGCTGGCGCTGGGCGCGCGCAGCTGCCGCCAGAACGCGATGGCGGCGATCACGAAGAAGGGAAAGGCGCCCAGGGTGCCGACCAGGCGGTACTCCGGCGGCAGCAGCGCCTGCACCGCCAACACCCACGCCGAGGCGATCGCCAGGCTGATCCACCAGGGCGATCGCAGCAGCACCGCGAACAGCGAGTTCTCCGCCATGCGGAATTTCATGCGCTTCTCCGCCCGATCAATGGTGGTGGCCGTGCTCGCCGTGCACGTGGCGGTGCTCGATCTCCTCGGCCGAGGCGGCGCGCACGCCGGTGACCCTGAGCATGAACTTGAGCGCCTTGCCCGCCAGCGGATGGTTGCCGTCCAGGTGAACGGTGTCGCCCTTGATCTTCATCACGTGGAAGACGTGCGGCTGGCCCGAGTCGGTCATGCCTTCGAGCTGGCCGCCGACCTTCACGCCGGGCGGGAACTCGCTCTTGGGGATGGTGCGCACCAGCGCCTCGTCGCGCACGCCGAAGGCGTCTTCCGGCTGCAGCTGCAGGGTGACCGCATGGCCGACCTCCTGGCCGTCCAGGGCCTCCTCGATCTTGGGCAGGGTGTTGTCGTAGCCGCCATGCAGGTAGGCCAGCGGTTCCTTGCTCTGCTCGAGCAGGCGGCCCTGCAGGTCGGAGACTTTGTAGGTGAGGGTAACGACGGTGTCTTTGGCGATTCGCATGGGGGCGATTGTGCCAAGGGCTCCGTTCCGTCAATCCGGCGGAGGCGGGAATCCAGGGAGGCCATGAAAAAAGGCGTCCGGAGGACGCCTTTCAGAACTGCTGCGACGTTTACTGCCCGTCGAACACGAGGATCCGGTTGTTGTCCTTGTCAGTGACATACAGCTTGCCGTTGTGGAACAGCAGCCCCCCGGGGCTGAAGAAAACTCTCTCAGAGGGACCATCGGAGTCGCCATCCTGGTCCGGATTGTTCGCAAGCATGTTGTCGAAATCGATCTGTCCCAGCACCCTGTTGGCTGGGACACCATCGGCGTTGGGGAATGAGTCCCAGATCAGGACGCGGTGATTGCCCGTATCAGCCACGGCTAGGCGAGTTCCATCCGAGGCGACATGTGTCGGCGCGTTCAGCGTCCCCGCTCCCGGGCTTGAATTGCCCCTATTCGGGAGGGAGGCGGTGAAGTTTGATTGGCCAAGCACTCGGTGCGCCGATTCGCCTTCTCTTGCCACGGGGTCGACCACGCTCGGGAAAGTGTTCCAGATCAACACGCGATGGTTGCCCGTGTCAGCAACGACCACCTGGGTGCCGTTTGTCCAGACACCTGTTGGCTGATTCATGGACGCCGAACTTGGCGTTGGATCCAGGACGCAATCAGGGTGCGTCTGGCCGAGCGATACGTCGTAGGCTGGCGATGTCCCGACTGACAGTGGGAAGAAGTTGTAGATCGTCACACGACTGTTTCCTCTGTCGGCGACGAGGACCTTCCCTGCATCAGGGGTGATGGCGACGCTGCTGGGCTGGTTTAGCGTGCGCCCGTTGCAACCTTGCAGGGTCCCATCGAACGAATGTTGCCCCAGAAGCCCGACCGGCATCTGAGTAGTCGACGTCGGAACGGAAGCGTAGAGGGAAATACGATTCGCAAACGGTTCTGCAACCGCCATCCGTCCGTCTCCGATGGCAACGTGCGCTGCCTCGGGATGGGAGCCCTGCTCGATCCTGGCGCCCCCGGATGAAAAGCTCGGCTGTCCCAGACGGAGTTGCGCCAGAGAACCCGGCCCCGCAGCAGACGAAAAAACGAGCACGCGGTTGTGCCCCGTGTCGGGCACGTAGATCCTCCCCGACTCTGAAATCGCAACGGCGCCGCGTGGACCGAGCAGATTCCTCTGAGTCGGGGGACCGCTCGAGCCCGAGGCGAAATTGGGTTGTCCGAGAACATTCACGGCCGGCTCGAAATTCTGGAACCCCGGCAATTGCACCGCGGTAATGGTCAACGTGATCTCATCGGTGTCGGACAGCGCCGTCGGGGTGCTCGCATCCTCTGTGCGGATTTGCAGAATGACGGTCTGCGCGCTGTCTGGCGCGGTGAACACCATGCCGTCGAGCGCCACGTTGATATCCGCGATGGTGCCGGAGACCGTCACTTCGCCCGTGCCGTTGTCCCCGATCGTGGCACGGCCTCCCGAGGACAGCATCATCGTGCCAGCGCTCAACGTGAGAACAGTGGTGAGCGTGGCGCTGTCAGGGTCGGTGACCGAGACGAGGTTGCTGTTGGCGCTGTTGAACGTCAACGAGGCGCCCGCCGCCACAGTCGCTTCAACACTTGCGAGCGTGTTTTCTGGCGGCAAGGGAGCGGGAGCGGGAGCGGGTGCGGGACCGGGAGCAGGCGCGGGTGCCGGCCCCGGTGCGGGTGCAGGGGCCGGCGAAGGCGCGCCCGGGTCCCCTCCCCCTCCTCCACCACCCCCACACGCAGCCAATGTCGCGGCCATCAGTGCCGCGATCGCGTTCAGTTTCAAAGTCCTCATGTCATTCCTCCGGGTTGATGACCCGGAGGATTGGAAAGAGGCTCAGAGAAGCGTCACAGGATGAGAGTCACTCCGACGACTTGAATCGAAGGCCGATCGGGCGAAAAGCAACGCCCTCAACTCGCCTTCAACCCCGCCGCCCGCACCAAATCCCCCAACCGCTTCTCATCCCGCGCGATCAGCTCGTTTAGCGCCTGCACGCTCATCGGGTTCGCATCCACGCCCACCTTCTGCAGCGCCGCGCGCCCTTCGGCCGAATCCAGCGCCTTGTTGATCTCCGCATTCAGCCGCTGCACCACCGGCATCGGCGTGGCCCGCGGCGCGGCCACGGTCTGCCAGGCCTGCAGGTCGATCTGCGGGAACGTCTCGGCGACCGTCGCGACCTGGGGCAGCGCCTGCGTTCGCCGCGCCGCGGCCACGGCGATCGCGTTGATCTTCCCGGCCTGGATCTGCGGCATCGCCGCCACCGCGTCGAGGAACATGAAGTCGATGCGGCCCGTCATCAGGTCCTGCAGCGCCGTCATGCTGCCCTGGTAGGCCACGTGCGTGGCCTGCACCTTCTCCTGCGCCTTGATCATCTCCACGATCAGGTGGTGCATGGTGCCGTTGCCCGGCGAGCCGAAGTTCAGCTTGCCGGGGGTGTTGCGGATCTCGGTGACCAGCTCGCCCAGGTTGGCCACCTTGAGATCGGGCCGCGTCACCAGGTACAGGCTGACGGCGCCGATCATCGCCACGCCGATGAAGTCGGCCGGCGTGGCGGGTGGCGCGGCGTACATGGCCGGTGAGATGGCCAGCGTGGTGCTGGTGGCCACCATCAGCTGGTAGCCGTCCGGGGGCGACTTGGCGACCACGCTCGCGCCCAGCAGCGTGCCGGCGCCGGGGCGGTTCTCCACCACCAGCGGCTGACCCAGCGCGGTTCGCACGCGCTCGGCCACCAGGCGGCCCAGCGTGTCGGTGAGTGCGCCGGGCGGGAAGGGCACCAAGAGCTTGATCGGGCGGTCCGGGTAGCCGCCCTGCGCCAGCGACGACAGGGGCAGCGCCAGCGCGCCACCGGCTGCCGCGGCCTGCGCCAGCAGGCGTCGGCGGGTGAGGAAGGAGCCGTTCATGCGCCCTCCTTGGCCAGGTTGCGCTCGAACTCGCGGATCGGCCGCTTGCCGGGGGGCGCCACCTTCACGCCGTGGCCGTCGGGCAGCGGCGCGACGCCTTCTTCCGGCGTGTAGGGACCGCTCACGCCCACCACCGCATCGCCGGTGATCGTCACGCGGTTCATGGTGCGGCGCTGCGGGTAGTAGTCGTGCGGCGCGTAGTGCTGCGTCGATCGGTTGTCCCACATCACCACCGTGTGCGGCTGCCACTTCACGCGCAGCTGGAACTCGGGGATGGCGGCGCGGCCGTACAGGTAGTTCAGCACCATCTGGCTCTCGTCGTCCTTGAGCCCCTTGATCTTCGTGGTGAACTGCGCGTTGCAGTTGAGGATGCGCCGGCCCGTCACCGGGTGGATGCGCACCAGCGGATGCGAGGGATTCGGGAACTCCTGCTCCAGCTCGCGCAGGCGGCGCTGGTGCGCCTCGGAGCTGCTGAACAGGTGCCGCCACGGCTTGAAGTCGTGGACCGCCTCCAGCCCATGGATGTACTGCTTCATGCGCTCCGACAGCCCCGTGTAGGCAGCCGTCATGCTGGCGAACAGCGTGTCGCCGCCGTACTCGGGCACGACCTTGGCGCGCAGGATGGTGGCGGCCGGCGGCGCGGCGCGGAAGGTCTCGTCCGAGTGCCACTGGTCGGTGAGCGCCGGCGGGTTGTCGGCCGAGTAGTCCAGCACGATCACCTCGCGCTGGTCGTCCAGGTTGGGGCTGAAGGGGTGGATGGACAGCTCGCCGAACATGCGGCCGAAAGCCATCTGCTCCTCCAGCGTGATGTCCTGGTCGCGCAGGACGATCACCTCGTGCTTCACGAAGGCCGCGTTGAGCGCCTCGAACTGCTCGCGCGCCAGCGGCTTGCGCAGGTCCAGGCCGCGGATCTCCGCGCCGATGTTGCCGCCGAGGCGGACGACTTCGAAACCGTGTTCGTTCAGGGGCATGTCGTTTCCTTCCGGGATTCAGAGCGCGTCGCGCGAGATGCCCGCGCGGCGCAGCATGGCGTCGAACATCAGCTGCGAGACGCCGCCGCCCTTGGTGCTGTCGTTCATGTTCAGCCGGCTGGCCGGCACCTTCTCCAGTACCCGCACCGGGATCTGCCGGTTGGGGCCGGCGCCGGCGTCGCTGGCCAGCTGGATCTCGCAGGCGCGCTGCAGCGTCCACAGGCGCTGGAAGCACTGGGCCACGCTGCCGCCCACCGCCAGCAGGCCGTGGTTGCGCAGGACCAGGTGGTTGCGGCTTCCGAGCGACTCCACCAGCCGCGGCCGCTCGTCCAGGCTGGTGGTGACGCCCTCGTACTCGTGGTAGCCGACGTCGCCGTACAGCATGGCCGAATAGAAGTTGTCGTGCCGCAGCCCGCTCTCCTTGCAGGCGACGGCGCAGCCGGCCGTGCTGTGGATGTGCATGACGCAGTGCGCGTCGGGCCGGGCCTGGTGGACGGCGCCATGGATCACGAAGCCGGCGCGGTTGACCTGCCGGCCGCTGGCGCCGATGTCGTTGCCCTCGATGTCGATCTTCACCAGGTTGGCGGCCGACACCTCGCTGTAGTGCAGGCCGAAGGGGTTGATGAGGTAGTGCGCCGTGCCGGCCGGCGAAGGCACGCGCAGCGTGATGTGGTTGAAGATGGCCTCGGTCCAGCCCAGGTGGTCGAACAGCCGGTAGCAGGCCGCGAGTTCGCGGCGCGCATCGGCCTCCGTGGGGAGGTCGTGGTCGGGAGGGCTCATGGTGCGGTCTCGCGTGGGTGCGTCGCGGCCATTGTTGGAGCGATGGACATAATGGTTGAAAGCAAACGCTCCTCGGGATTTCCCTAGACCATGGCCCCCCGCCTCGCCCGTCCGCAGGGCCTGCCCGACATGCTCCTGTACCGCATCAACCGCATCCGCGCGGTGGGGGGCGGCATGGTGCTGAGGTACTGCGAGGGCCAGTTCGGCGTGACGCGGCGCGAGTGGGTGATGCTGGCGCTCCTGAGCGCGGGCGGGCCGATCTCCTCGTCCGAGCTGGCCCACCGCGCCGACCTGGACAAGTCGGCCACCTCCAAGGCCGTGACCGGCCTGCTGCGCAAGGACCTGGTGGTGCGCAGCTCGCGCGCCGGCGACCGCCGCTTCGCGCAGCTGGAGCTCACGCCCGCCGGGCAGGCGCTGTACGACCGCATCCGGCCGGTGGTCGAAGGCATCAACCGCGAACTGATGGCCGGGCTGCAGCCGCACGAGGTGGCGCAGCTGGACGAGATGCTCGAGCGCGTGCAGCGGCGGGCCGATGAGCTGTGGCGCGACTCGACCGACCTGCCGCGGGTCGACCGCCGCAGCGGCGGCACGCGGGTGGCGCGTTAGGGCAGTTGCGCCTAAGACAGTCGAAGGCGTCCTACAGGCGCCGGGGGTGCACTGGCGGAAAGTCCGCCTGAGCAAGGACCACCCCCCATGGCCAAAGAAGACCTCGCCTTCGAACACCTCATCCCTCCCACCGCGCTGAACCACGACGCGCGCACCGCCGAACGCCTGAGCCTGGCGCGGCAGCTTCCCAAACAGACCGTCGCGCTGGTGCTGGCCGGCGGCCGCGGCTCGCGCCTGCGAGAGCTGACCGACCGCCGAGCCAAGCCGGCGGTGTACTTCGGCGGCAAGTTCCGCATCGTCGACTTCGCGCTGTCCAACTGCGTCAACTCGGGCATCCGCCGCATCGGCGTGCTCACGCAGTACAAGTCGCACTCGCTGCTGCGCCACCTGCAGCGCGGCTGGAACTTCCTGCGCGGCGACGCCAACGAGTTCATCGACCTGCTGCCGGCCCAGCAGCGCATCAACGAGGCCGACTGGTACCGCGGCACGGCCGATGCGATCTACCAGAACATCGACATCCTGAAGTCCTACGGCCCCGAATACATCCTGGTGCTGGCCGGCGACCACATCTACAAGCAGGACTATTCGCTGATGCTGCTGGACCACGTGGAATCGGGCAGCAAGTGCACCGTGGGCTGCATCGAGGTGCCGCGCATGGAGGCCACCGCGCTGGGCGTGATGCACATCGACGAGCGGCGGCGCATCACCGCCTTCCTGGAAAAGCCGGCCGACCCGCCCGCCATGCCCGGCAAGCCCGACCGCGCGCTGGGCAGCATGGGCATCTACGTCTTCGACGCCGAGTACCTCTACCGGCTGCTGGAGGAGGACGGCCAGGACCCGGATTCGCAGCGCGACTTCGGCAAGAACGTGATCCCGCGCCTGGTGGCACGGGGCCATGCGCTGGCCCATCCGCTCAACCTGTCGAGCGTGCCGGCCACCACGCGGCAGAACCCGTACTGGCGCGACGTCGGGACGGTGGATGCGTTCTGGGAGGCCAACCTCGACCTGGCCTCCAACATGCCGGAGCTGAACATCTACGACCGCGACTGGCCGATCTGGACCCACCAGGAGCAGATGCCGCCGGCCAAGTTCGTGCCCGACGAGAACGGCCGCCACGGCGAGATCGCCAACGTGATGGCCTCGGGCGGCTGCATCGTCTCGGGCTCGGACCTCACGCATGCGGTCCTGTTCTCCAGCGTGCGCGTGCACTCGTGCTGCAAGATCCGCGAGGCGGTGATCATGCCGGCCTGCGAGATCGGCCGCGGCGCACGGCTGACGCGGGTGGTGATCGACCGCGGCTGCCGCATCCCCGACGGCATGGTGATCGGGGAGGACGCCGAAGCCGACGCCCAGCGCTTCCACCGCACCGAGCGGGGCGTGGTGCTGGTCACGCCGGAGATGCTCGAGCGGCTGTGACAGCGGGGACGCGGCGGGCGACGCGGCGGGAGGCAGAATCGCTGCATCCACGCCGCCGTCCCATGAGCACGCCGACCGCCACGCCCCTGCCCCCGTTCCGCGCCCTGGGCGATCTCGTCCGCGAACACGCCGCCGCGCGGCCCTGGCATGCCGCCTTCGTCCAGGGCGACCGCCGGCTGACCTGGGGCGAGCTCGACGAATTGGTCGACCGCGTCGCGGCGGCGCTGCAGCGCGACGGCGTGCTGCCGCGCCAGAGCATCGCCATCAGCGGGTCCAACAGCCTGGAGTACGCAACCCTGTTCCTGGGCGGTCTGCGCGCCGGCGTCGCCGTCGCGCCGCTGCCCACGGGCGCCACGCGCGAGCAACTGGCCGGCATGGTGGCCGACTGCGGCGCCCGGCTTCTGTTCGCCGACGCCACCGTGCCGCCGCTGGACCTGCCGACGCCGCGCATCGCGATGGACGGCAGCCCCGGCCACCGGCCGCTGCAGGACTGGCTGGCACCGGCCGGCGCCCGGCCGCAGCCGGTGACGGTGCAGCCGGACTGGCCGTTCAACATCATCTATTCGTCCGGCACCACCGGCACGCCCAAGGGCATCGTGCAGCCGCACGGCATGCGCTGGGCCCACATGGGACGGGCGGAAGCGGGCGGCTACGGCCCGCAGTCGGTGGCGCTGCTGGCGACCTCGCTGTGCTCCAACACCACGCTGGTGTGCGGATTCCCGGCGCTGTCGCGCGGCGGCACCGTGGTGCTGACCGAAGGCCGCTTCGATCCGCTGGCCTACCTGGAGATCGCCGAGCGCGAGCGGGCCACGCACACCATGCTGGTGCCGGTGCAGTACCAGCGGCTGATGGCGCATCCGGACTTCGACCGCTTCGACCTCTCGTCCTTCGCCATGAAGTTCTGCACCAGCGCGCCCTTTTCGGCCGCGCTCAAGGCCGACATCCTCCGGCGCTGGCCCGGCGGGCTGACCGAGTACTACGGCATGACCGAGGGCGGCGGCACCTGCATGCTGGCGGCGCACGAGTTCCCCGACAAGCTGCACACGGTCGGCAAGCCGGCCGAGGGCCACGACATCCGCCTCGTCGACGAGGACGGTGTCGAGGTGGCGCCGGGCGAGATGGGCGAGGTCGTGGGCCGCTCGGGCGCGATGATGACCGGCTACCACGGCCAGCCGCTCAAGACGCGCGAGGCCGAGTGGTACGACGCCGCCGGCAACCGCTTCATCCGCACGGGCGACGTGGGCCGCTTCGACGAGGACGGCTTCCTGGTGCTGATGGACCGGCGCAAGGACATGGTGATCAGCGGCGGCTTCAACATCTACCCGAGCGACCTGGAGGCGGTGCTGCGCGAGCACCCGGCCGTGGCCGACGTGGCCGTGATCGGCATCCCGTCCCCCGAGTGGGGCGAGTCGCCCGCCGCGTGGGTGGTGCCCGCGCCCGATGCGCCCGAACCGGAACTGCTGCGGCAGTGGGCCAACGCGAAGCTGGGCAAGACCCAGCGGCTGGCGGGAGTGCGCTACATCGACGAGCTGCCGCGCAGTGACATCGGGAAGGTGCTCAAGCGGCAGCTGCGGGAGCGGTGGGCGGCGTAGATTTCGTCATTCCCGCGAAGGCGGGAATCCAGAGCTCCCGCCTTCATCCCCACCCGCGCGCTGCGCTGGGTCCCCGCCTGCGCGGGGACGACGGCATCACTTGCGCAGTCTCAAGCGCATCCTCAAACCCACCGGCGCCATCACGATCGAGATCGCCTCGCGCGGCTCGCCCCCGCCTTCCGGCGCGACCTCCTCGATCTCGAAGTTCGCCAACAGCATCGCCGCCACCAGCTTGATCTCCGCCAGCGCCAGATAGCGCCCCGGGCACATGCGAGGCCCTGCCCCGAAAGGCATGGTGTGCCGCCGCGCCGAAGCCATGGCATGGGCCGAGGCCCCCTCGGCGCGCCAGCGCAGCGGATCGAACACCTGCGGCTGCGCGAAGGTCTTCTCCTCCAGCCCGGCGGGCCGCATCAGGCAGATCACGAACTCGCCCTTGCGCACCGCCACGTTCTCCACGGTCGTGTCGGCCAGCGACTGGTTCATGATGAAGGGGGCCACGGGCTTGAGCCGCATGGTCTCGCTGGCACAGGCCTCCAGCAGGTCGAGCCGGCCCAGCTGGTCGAGCGACTGCACGCCGGCCGCGCCACCCAGAACCCGGTCGACCTCCTCCCGCGCCACCGCCGTCGCGGCCGGATGGCGGTGCAGGTGCCACAGCATCCAGGCCAGCGTGTTGGCCGTGGTGTCCTCGCCGGCCAGCAGCATGGTGAGCACGTTGCCCGCCACGTCCTCGTCGCTCACGCCGCTGCCCTCGCGGTCACGCGCGGCCACCAGCGCCTGGATCAGGTTCTCGGGCTTCTCGCGCAGCCCGGGCCGCGCCTGCAGCGCCGCGCGGGTCTTGGCGATGAAGCCCTGAACGGCGCTGCGCAGCGCCACCAGGTGCGGCTCCAGCTCGCGGTCGCGCAGCCGGCGGAGCCAGGCCGGCGGGTCCACCGGCGAGAGCAGGCGCTTGAACAGCGAGGGCATGACCACGTTCAGGTGGCGCTGGATCGTGTCGCCGTCGCCGCTCTCCAGCGTGTTCAGGTCCTCGCCGAAGGCCAGCCCGGTGGTGACGTCCACCGTGTAGCGCATCAGGTCCGCCTGCAGGTCGATCACCTCGTTCCCGCGAGCGGCCTTCTCCCAGCGGCGGCGCAGGCGCTCGGTCACGTCCACCAGCGCCGGGAAGAACTGCCGGATGTGCGCCGGGTCCAGCCCGGCCAGCACCATCGGCCGCTGCCGCCGCCAGGTGTCGCCGCTGGCGGTGAACAGGCCCAGGAAGCCCACCTCGGCCGAGACCTTCTCGATGCGCTCGGTGCGCCGGAACAGGTCGGGCCGCTGGCGCAGCACGTGGCCGATGGAGTCGGGCGCCGTCACCACCATGAAGCGCCGGTCGCGGATGCGGAAGGTGTACGGCGCGCCGTACTGCCGCGCCCAGT
Organism: Ramlibacter sp. Leaf400; assembly: GCF_001424545.1. GTDB lineage: Bacteria > Pseudomonadota > Gammaproteobacteria > Burkholderiales > Burkholderiaceae_C > Ramlibacter. Next base: position 200,108 of record NZ_LMQL01000014.1, read on the forward strand.
CCTCCATCTGCAGGTGGAAGCGCTCGCGCTGGATCTGCAGCGCATTGCCCACCAGCGGCCAGGGCCTCGGGCCGGGCAGGGCCTCCATCGCGCGCGTGGCGGTCGTCTCGGTGCTGGTCGTGCTGTCCATGGCGGGCCCTCTTGTTCTCGAAAAGCGACCAGCGTCGCAGTGCGGCGGCGGCTCGGCTCCCGGGTATTCCCTAGATGGCCTGGAAAGTTCCCCTCGCCGCGCCTGGGGCCACTGCGGGGATTCCCGCTCACGCCGCAGGCGTCGCGTTCCTAGACTCCACCTGGGATCGAGAGGTCCTTTGGGAAGATGAGAGCACTCATCTGTTGCGCCCCCGGCTTGTCGGGGGCGTTTTTTTTGCCCCGCCCGTACACGGCGGCCACAAGCACGCAGCTGATCACGGGAAATCCCGACGTGGCGCCAAAGCATTTGTCCAAATACACTGCCCTGGCGTATTCCTGATCCCTTCATGTGCTTGGGGCCCCGTCACCGCGGGGCCCCTTTTTCATGGGGCCGGCGCCTCGCGCACGGGCTGCCGCTGAATATCATCCCGGCATGCCCTCCTCCCGCCGGTCGCCCAAGGCTGCGCCGCCCCCGCCCCCCCAGCTCACCGAGTCCGCCACGCGCGTGCTGCGGCGCTTCCGAATCGTCGTCAACAGCGTGAAGTCGCACTTCCGCTCGGTGGAGAAGAAGGCCGGCATCTCGGGCGCGCAGGCCTGGGCGCTGAGCGTGGTGCGCGACCGGCCGGGCATCGGCGTGGGCGGGCTGGCCCGGGCCATGGACATCCACCAGTCCACCGCCAGCAACCTGCTGCGGCCCCTCTTGGAGCAGGGCCTGGTGGTGGCCGACCGCGCGCCGGCCGACAAGCGCGCAGTCCACCTGCAGCTCTCCGCCGCAGGCGTGCGCGTGCTCCGCAAGACACCGGGGCCGTTCGCCGGCGTGCTGCCGCAGGCGCTGATGGAACTGGATGAGCGCACCCTGGCCCGGCTGGACCGCGACCTCGGCCGCCTGATCGAGGTGCTGGGCGCGGACGGCAAGGCCGGCAGCATCCCGTTGTGGGAATCCACGCGCTGAGCCCGCCGCCGGCAGGGGCTCGGCGGTGCGCGCGAGCACGACCGTGACGGCCGGTGCATCATTCGGCCCTGGCATCCCGCAAATCAGCAGAACCATGGAAACACCCCACGAACACGACGAACCCTCCGCGGCGCCTTCGACCGCGGAGCCGCGCAACGCCTTCCTCGAAGAGAAGGCCTTCAAGTCCCGCACCGTGCTGCTGTTCGGCGAAGTCAGCGACCGCTCGGCGGCCGACATCGCCCGCCGCCTGATCGCGCTGGACTCGGAATCGGACAAGCCCATCGACATGCTGGTGAGCTCGCCCGGCGGCCACCTGGAGTCGGGCGACGCCATCCACGACATCATCCGTTTCATCGGTGCGCCGGTGAACATGATCGGCACCGGCTGGGTGGGCAGCGCCGCCACCCACCTCTACCTGGCGGTGCCGCGCGAGCGGCGCTTCTGCCTGCCCAACACGCGCTTCCTGATCCACCAGCCCAGCGGCGGCGCCGGCGGCCCGGCCAGCGACATCGCGATCCACGCGCGCGAGATCATCAAGGCGCGCGAGCGCATCGCCCAGACCATCGCGCGCGAAACCGGCAAGCCGCTGGACAGCGTGCTGGCCGACATCGAGCGCGACCGCTGGCTCTCGGCCGAGGAAGCGATCGAGTACGGCCTGGTCGGCCGCATCATCCAGAGCAAGTCGGAACTGCGCCGCTGACGCGGTGCCGGGGCTGCGGCCTCTAGCGGCCGCCGCCCTTGGCCGACTGCGCGGCCATCTGCTCGCGCAGCCGGTCCTCCTGCTCGCGCAGCTCGGGCGTGAAGGTCTCGCCCAGGTCCTCGGACTCGAAGATGGGCCGGATCTCGATGTCCGAGTCGCCCGGCATCGGGTTGGGGCAGCGCCTGACCCAGTCGATCGCCTCCTGCAGCGAGGCGCACTTCCAGATCCAGAACCCGGCCACCAGGTCGGCGGGATCGCCCGCGAACGGGCCGTCGACCACGTCGCGCCGGGTGCCCGAGAAGCGCACGCGCGCCCCCTTCGAACTGGGATGCAGGCCTTCGCCCTGCTGCATGACGCCGGCCTTCACCAGCTCCTCGTTGAAGCGGCCCATCTCGGCCATCAGCTCGGTGCTGGGCATTTCCGCGGCTTCGCTCTGGCGGGTCGCCTTGACCAGGACCATGAATCGCATGTCGTTCTCCTTCGGTGGGGTGAAGTTCAGGGATGCTCTCCCTGCACGACGATCCTGGCCAGGCGGTTTCGACACCGCCCATTGAAAAAGCCGGGCATGGCCCGGCTCTTCCTGCTCTCGCGCCGGAGTGCGGCGCGGTCCGCTAGCGTCAGGACGCCTTCTTGGTGCCGCGGGCGTCGGCCTGCGCGCGCTTGATGTCGGCGTCGGCCTTGGCCTTGGCGGCCTTGGCGTCCTTGTCACAGGCCTTCTTCTCGTCGCCCTTCATGGGCTTGCACTTCTCGCGGGCGGCCTTGTAGTCGGCATCGGCCTGCTTCTTCATGGCCTTGGTGTCCGTGCCCGCGGCGGCGGTCGCACCGCTGGAGCCGCTGCCCGAGCCCGCAGCCGTGGTGCCCGAGCTGCCGCTGCCCGACGTGCCCGCGCTGGTGCCGCCGGCGGCGGAGGACTTGCTGGTGCCGCCCGCGCCAGCCCCGGTGGTGGCGGAGCTGCCGGCGCCCCCGGAGGCGCTGGTGCCGCCGGTGCTGCCCGCGGTCTGGGCGATGGCCACGCCCATGCTGAGGGCGGCCGCCAGGGCGATGAGGGTCTTGTTCATGCGAGGTATCTCCTGTTGGTGGATGGGCCGATATGACCGGCCTATCAGTCAACGCGGTCGACGGTTCGCGGAATGTAGGACGACGGCGAAAGTTTCGTTGGCGCCTGAAGAGCCGATTTGTCATCCGCGAGGCGATGCGCGGTTCCATGGCTCAGCATCAGCAAACGTAAGTTCTGTGCGAGGCACGGCCGTTCGGTCGCTGCGTGAACAGTTCACGCCGGTGCGCCTTGCGGCCCACGCATGAGTTGAGCAGTTGCCTCATGCAGGCACTCCGGCCGAGCTTGCAGGTGGTAGCTCGGCCGTGACCTCCCGGGCGACCGCGCGCACTCCTGAAGCATTTTGGCGCGACTGGTTACGCCTGTAGGAATACGGCCCATACGCGTGTCGGACGTGTCCTACTACATTCCCGCCTCCTGCTGAGGCTGGGTGTCCCGCCTCGGTGTCCTCCACCCACAGCTTGGTAGTCACATGAAGAGGCGCATATTCATCCAGGGCGGCTCGGCCGCGATCGCGACGGCACTGGCGGGCTGCGGCGGGGGCGGAGGGGGTGGCGCCGCCACCGACATCGCGGGCAGCGGCACCGGCGTGGTCGCCGGCCGCGACACGCTGTTCGGCGAAGGCGCGGCCCCGGTGCCGGGGCCTGCTCCCGCGCCCGCGCCCGCCCCGGCGCCCGCGCCGCAGGCACCGGCCGGTCCCGACCGCTACCCCTTCGGCTCGCGCCTCGTGCCGTACGCCGCCGGCATCCTGCCCAACAACGTCTCCAACGCCGTGATGGACACCACCATCCGCCGCTGCTACGACAGCTGGAAGGCCATCTCGATCGCCGAGGTGCCCACCGTACCCGGCGGCAAGGCGGTGCGTTTCGGCACCTCCACCAGCTACCTCACCGTGTCCGAGGGCATGGGCTACGGCATGCTGATCGTGGTGGTGATGGCGGGCCACGACCCGCAGGCGCGCGAGATCTTCGACGGCCTGCTCACCACGGTGCGGGCCCGCCCGGCCTACAGCATCCCCGGCACGCCCGGCCGCTACCTGATGGACTGGCGCCTGACGATCAACGGCTCGTCCACCGACGCGGCGGGTGGCGGCTGGAACGCGATGGACGGCGACCTGGACATCGCGATGGCGCTGCTGATGGCCGATCGCCAGTGGGGTTCGGACACGGGGGCGTGGAACTACAAGCAGGAGGCGATCCACACCATCAACGCCATGAAGTCCTGGAACATGAAGCCGGACGGCACGACCAAGGGGCTGGCCACGGCCGACGTCAGCCGCACGTCCGACTACATGATCAACCACTTCCGCGCCTTCGCCCGCGCGACCGGCGACAGCTGGTGGAGCACCACGGTGATCGACCGCTGCTGGTGGCTGATCGACCGCATGCAGGCGGTGTACTCGCCGGGCGTCGGCCTGATGCCCGACTTCATCGTGCAGACCAGCAGCGCGAACCCCGTGCCCTCGCCGGGCGGCATGGGCGACTTCGTGATGACGGAGATGCACTACTACGCCAACGCGCAGCGCAATCCCTGGCGCTGGGGCACCGACTACGTGTTCTCGGGCGACGTGCGCTGGAAGAACGTGCTGGACAAGATGATGGCCTTCTTCAAGGCCGACACGGGCGGCGATCCGGCGCGCACGGCGACGGGGTATGCGATGAATGGCGGACTGCCTTCTCCGCTGTTCCGTCCCTATCCCAACTGGACACCCAAGGGCATGATCGGGCCGCAGCTGTGCGGGGCGATGGTGGATCCCGCGCACCAGGCGTATCTGAATTCGCTGTGGTCCTTCAATGCGAACAACTTCAGCACGCTGTACTACGACGCGGAGCTGCAGTTGATTCCGATGATGGTGGCGTCGGGGAACTGGTGGCAGCCGCTTTGAGGGCGTCGTCGTAGTTGCTTCGCGGGCCGCGCGCCCTCGCGGCAGGCGGTGCCTGGCCCGGGCTCATGGTGGGCCGGTTGCTCGCCTTGCTCGCAACTCGCAGGGCATTCCGCGGCCCGGCCTGCGCGGCAGAACTCACTGCGCGCTGCTTTGCAGCGCTCCGTTCAGACAGCTGCCGCGAGCATGAGGTTCATGTCGAACTCGCCTTCGGCTCGCAACGGCCGGGCCGCGGAAAGCCCGGCTCGGCCCACAAATCGCCCGGGCCAGGCACCGCCTGCCGCGTGGAAGCAGGGTGTGGGCGGGCAGGAAGCCCTCGGCGCCTCGCCGCCGCCAATCGCTTTTTTTTTGCCACCGTCATCCCCGCGAAGGCGGGGATCCAGGGCTTCGGGCAGTCCGCCGGAAAGGCGGACGCACTTGTATCTTTCGGGTCCGGCTTCCTTTTTTTGGCAAGGCTCGTGCAGCCTGATACGCACTAGGGTCCCGAACCCGTAATCCAGCAGATTGCGCACGAGCCA
>NZ_LMQL01000015.1 GCF_001424545.1 Ramlibacter sp. Leaf400
CGAACATGAACTACTCGATCTCCAACAACGCGGAGTACGGCGAGTACGTCACGGGCCCGAGGATCGTGGACGAGCGCACCAAGGACGTGATGCGCCAGTGCCTCAAGGACATCCAGACCGGCGAATACGCCAAGAACTTCATCCTGGAAAACCGCGCCGGCGCGCCGACGCTGCAGTCGCGCCGCCGCCTGATGGCCGAGCACCAGATCGAGGTGGTGGGCGAGAAGCTGCGCGCGATGATGCCCTGGATCAAGGCGAACAAGCTGGTCGACAAGGCCCGCAACTGAGAAGGGGACGGCCATGCCTGGGGAAGTGATCCGCGTCGCCGTCGTCACCGGCGCCGCGCGTGGCATCGGGCTGGCGATCGCCCGGATGTTCCTGGACCGCGGCGACGCGGTGGCGCTGCTGGACATCGATGCCCCCGCGCTGGCGAGCGCGGCCGCCGAACTCGCCGCCGACCACGGGGATCGCGTGCTGCAGATCCCCTGCGATGTCTCCAACCCCGAGCAGGTGCGCAACGCCGTCGCGCAGGCCGAGCAGAAGTTCTCGCGCATCGACGCGCTGGTGAACAACGCCGGCGTGGCGGTCTTCAAGCCGCTGACCGAGACCAGCTTCGAGGAGTGGCGCCACGTGATGGCCACCAACCTGGACGGCGTCTTCCTCTGCAGCCAGGCCTGCGTTGCCGCCATGCGCAAGGTGGGGGGCGGCAGCATCGTCAACATCGCTTCCATCTCCGGCCTGCGCGCCAGCACGCTGCGCGTGGCCTACGGCACGAGCAAGGCCGCGATCGTGCATTTCACCAAGCAGCAGGCCGTGGAACTCGCGATGCATGGGATCCGGGCCAACGCGGTGGCGCCCGGACCGGTGGAGACAGCGATGGCCAAAAAGGTGCACTCCGCGGCCATCCGCAAGGACTACCACGACAGCGTCCCCCTGGCGCGCTATGGCACGGAGGAGGAGATCGCGGCGGCCGTGGTGTTCCTGTGCTCCGCGCAGGCCAGCTACGTCACGGGGCAGGTGCTGGCCGTCGACGGCGGCTTCGACGCCGCGGGGGTCGGACTGCCGACGTTGCGAAGGCAGTCCGGCCTGGAGTGAAGCGCGGCCGGGGCCGCGCGGCTTTTGCTCTAGTTGCGGTCGGCGCGCGCCGGTCTTTCGGCGTCCGCGGCCGGTCCGGCACCGGAGCGGCGCGTGTCGTTGTCGCCGGGGTTGCGGCGCGTGTTGCGGGCATCCACGTCGACGCCCGGCACGCCGGCGCGGGCGCCCCGGTCACGCGTGCCGACGTCCACATCCACGCCCGGCACGCCGCGGCGCACTTCCTGGTCGCTGCTCGCCGACCCGGTACCGCCACGGGTGGTGGGCCCGGTCTGCGCGGAGGCGAGGCCCGACGCGGCCAGCAGCATCAGGGCGGCGGCCGGTGCGATAAAACGTTTCGTGGCTTGCATGACTTGCTCCTTTCGACTTCGAGGAGACCATGCTGGACCGACGGGGGAGGCCCCCCCGTGGGATCAGGCCGTCCGCGGCTGTGGGAACGCGCACCGCTTTGCGATGGGGCTTGCGCCGACGGCCCTGAAGGCGCGCGCCGGACCGCCGTCGACTCCGCTGCGGCTCAGATGCCGCCCACGATCAACTTGACCGTGGCCGCGACGATCAGGCCCACGCCCAGCGCGGTCGCGACGCGCTCGCCGCCAGGCGCGAGCTTCTCGATCGCCACGGCGATGGCCAGCGCCGCCACCCAGGACAAGTTCATCATCCCGCCGATGAAGAGCAGCCCCATCAGCGCCCAGCAGCAGCCCAGGCACAGCATGCCGTGCCGCAGCCCCATGGAGAACGCGCCGCGCACGCCGGGCCGCCAGTGGCCAAGCAGGAAGCCCAGTGGCGTCCGGCAGGACCGCAGGCAGGCCCGCTTGAGCGGCGAGAACTGGTAGACGCCGGCCAGGAGCAGCAGGAGCACGGTGAGCCCCGTGGACCGGCTCACCGCCATCGGATCGACCAGGCCCGACCGCTGCAGCAGCCATTGCGCCACCGTCCCTGCCGTTGCGAAGCCGAGCCACACGAGGCCGTAGGCGGCCACGAAGGCCCGGGCGCGGCCGTGCTCGCCATTGCGCCGGGCGACCTGCACGAACGTCAGGACCATGGGCAGCGCCGACGGCAGCATCATCGCCACCATCATCACGCACCACATCGCCCACACCGCGAGAAGGTTGGCCGAAGTCCAGGCGCGCGACGTCGGCATCGCCAGCTGCGCGAGCGGCGTCTCCATGTCGATGGCGAGCCAGGCGACGAACAGCCAGCAAGCCACGCTGGTGCCGAGCAGCGCCAAAGCTGTCCCGCGGTGGGCCCGCATCAGCGGACCGGGTCCTGGCGCCGGGTCGGCCGGCGAGGGAGAGCCCTGCAGCATGGTGCCCAAGATGATCCGCCCCAGCCCTGCGGTCAATCCGCCGCGGGTTACAAGTTGCATTTGCAGCCGGGGGCCGCAGGGCCTACCTTGGAGGCGGCGTTCACCACACAAGGAGCACAGCCATGGCCGGCTTCAGCATCAAGGGGCAGTACATGGAGACCTGCAACTGCACACTCCTGTGCCCCTGCATCTGGTCCAACCTCACCGCGCGGCCGACCGAAGGCGCGTGCGATGCGGCGGTGGCGATGCGGATCGACGAAGGGCAGAAGGACGGCGTGAAGCTGGATGGCCTGGCCTTCGTGGTCATGCTGCATTCGCCCGGGCCCATGGGGCAGGGCAACCTCACCGTGGGCCTGATCGTCGACGAGGCCGCCAACGACCAGCAGGTCGAAGCGATCCGCACCATCGCCACCGGCGAGGCCGGCGGCCCGATGGCCGCGCTGGCGCCGCTGGTGGGCAAGATCGCGGGCATCGAGAAGCGGCCGATCCGCTTCACTCAGCAGGGGCTGAACTTCACGCTCACGGCGGGCGAGCTGGTGGACCAGGCCTGCGAAGGGCTGGAAAGCGCGGTCAAGCCCGGCGAGGCGATCAGCATCGACAACGTCGCGCATCCCGTGAACTCCCGCCTGTCGCTGGCCCGGGCGACCCGCAGCAAGTTCCACGCTTTCGGCATCGACTGGGAGGACCTGACGGGGACCCGCAACGGGCACTTCGCGCCGTTCTCCTGGCAGGCCTGACCGCAGCGGGCGGCCGGCGAGCGGATCACCCGCTCGTGAGCGTCATCAGGATGTCGGCGTACCAGGCGCAGTTGAGCCCCAGCGATTCGTCGTGGACCGAGTCGCGCCCGCCCATGTCCATGCGCGAGGAGTGCACGCCCAGGAGCTTCCAGGGCATGTCGCCGTCCGCGGCGCATTTCATCAGCACCGGGCTGCCACTCGATCCCCGGTGGGCGCGCCCGTCGGTCAGGAAGTAGCCCTGGCGCTGGAACCGCACGCCGAAGGCCGAGGCGATGATCGCGTGCCGCGCCACCGGAAGGTGGTGCACGGTGTCGTGGAAACCGAGCGGATAACCCAGGAGCACCAGCGGGGCGCCGATTTCGGCCGAACGCAGTTCCTGCAGCAGGTGCCCGGGCGTGAACCACCGGAGGTGCACGTCCGCCGGCAGCGTCGACTGGTCGATCTCCAGGGCCGCGACGTCGATCGCCCCCGCCGAGTCCTGCCCCTGGTGCCAGTTGGCCGTGCCGTTGTTGAACAGCAGGCAGGAGTGCACCGAGAACCGGGTCAGGTCCTCCCGGTCCGTGTGCATCAGCAGCTCGACGCGATCGGGAAAATGCCGGCTCGCCTCGTCCGACAGGACGTGCCGGCTGGTCACCACATAGAGCCGCCCATCGCGCTTGAAGAAGAAGCCGCTCGCACGGGTGAGGAGGACGTTGCCCGAGAACGTCGAGACCTGCGTGGCCGTGAGCAGCAGGGGTTCCACTTCCACCATTTGCACCTCCTGGAACGCGGCGTCAGGAAGAGCCACTTCGAAAAGCCAGTCTACTTGCATCGGCACGGTCGTGCCCTGTTACGTGCCGCGTAGCGGCCCCGGGGAGGCGCCGGGCGCATGATGGGTCAGGAGGTCTTCCATGAAGCCACCGCACAAGCCCCCGCGACCCCCCCAGGGCCGGGGGCAGTTCCCGTGAAGGCGAACGCACTGCGCACCGTCCGCAAGCTGGCCATGACCGACATCCTGCAGTTCGCGAACGATCCCCACCTCTATCGCGTGGTGGCCCTGGAGCAAATGCTGGGCGGACGCTGGAAGGTGATGCTGCGGTCCCTGGACGAGGCCGCCACCCTGATGCTCGTCCGGTCGGGGACCGACCAGGTGTTCGTGGTCCCGGGTGGTGCCCTGATGCATTGATTCGGTGCCTGCGCACCACAGCACAATGAGTTGCCAAACAGGCTTTGGCACGCGCTGACGGCAAGCGCAACATGGTCTGGGAGGTCTTCGCCATGAAGACGAAGGGGGCCGCGAATGCGCAGGCCCTTGCGCCACCCGCCGGCGCATTTCCCATCCCAGCAGCAGCCTCATACCGGGCTGACTCGGACCGAGGACCACCTAGAAGGAGTCCGTCATGACCTACCGCATCCTTGCCATCGCCGCACTGGCCTGGGGCCCCGCGCTCGCGCAGGCGCCTGCGCAGCCCGAGCCGATGCCCCTCTCGCCGAGCGCGGCACCGGCCAAGGCCGTGCGCAGTTCGGCGTCGGGCGAACCGGGGACTTCGGAGCGGCAGGTCGGCGGCCCGCCTGCCACCAGCATCATGGGCGCGGGCCCGGCCCGGCCGATGGAAGACAGCGCGAACCGGGCACCGGTCCAGGCGGTGCCGCTGCGGCTGCCCTCACCCTTCAACGAGACCCCCAACGGCGGTCCCAACTGAAGCTGCCGCCAGGGCCGCCCTCCGGGCGGTCTTTCCGTGGGGGAGACACCCAGGGGATCACGCCTTTCGCGGGTGTTCGAGGAAGAAGCGCAGCATCTCGGCACTGGCATCCGGCCCCGTGGGGTCCGTGTAGCTGCCGCGGGCGCTGCCGCCCGACCACGCATGGGGCGAGCCGTGCACCGACCAGTGCTCCATCGTCACGGCCCCCGTCGCATCTCGCTGGATCTGCCGCGTCGCCTTGCGCCGGCCGTTCGCCTGCACTTCATCGGATTGCGCGCGGCCTCCTGCCGGGCCGGCCGATTCGAAGACCTGCCGGCCGTTGACCGGGTGCACGGTGGTGTCGGCATCGCCGTGGAACACGATGGTCGGCACGCCGGGCGCGCGCGGCTTGCGCTCGCCCCCCTTCTTCATCGCCTCGAGCGCGGACGGGACGTCGTGCGCGACGCCCGGCGCCAGGCCGGAATGGACGCCCGCGGCAGCGAAGAGCTCCGGATAGGCCTCCGCCACGATGGCCGCCATCGCGCCCCCCGCGGACAGGCCCGCCACGTACACCCGGTCCGCGTCGATCGAATGGCGGGCCATGACCTCGCGCACCATGCCGGCGAACAGCGCCGGCTCGCCTCGCCCGCGCCCCTGGTGGTTGGACTTGAACCAGTTCCAGCAGCGCTGCGGGTTGGCGCGCTGCGACTGGCTGGGGTAGAGGACGAAGAAGCCCTGGGCCGCGGCCAGCTCGTTCATGCGGGTTCCCGCGGCGAAGTCGTCCGGGTCCTGGGTGCAGCCGTGCAGCATCAGCACCAGGGGCATGGGGCGGCTGCCGGCGCCGGGCGGGACGTACAGCTTGTAGTCGCGGCCCGCCAGGCCGGCGGCACCATGGCGCCCCCGCACGAAAGCGCCCGGCGCTTCAGGCTGCGCCGCGGCCGGGCCAGGGCCCCATTCGGTCGACTTCGATGCCGGCTTGCTGGCGGGGGAAGGCTGCCAATCCCCTGCGGGCGGCAGCGCGGGGCGGTCGGCATCGGGCACCTCACGGGCCTCCACGTCGATCACGTCGCCATCGCCATCGCCGTCGGCATCGGCGCCTCCCGTGGGGCGCAGGGCCTGCTGGATGGCACGGGTGGCGGCCTGCAGATCACCCAGGCGGGTGAGGTGGGTCGCTTCCTGGAGGAGGTGCTGGAAGTCGGGATTCATGTTCTTTCGCGGCAAAGGGCGCGCCCGGAGCGGGCGGCGAGAACCGCAGGTGGGCCCGGCCCGGGGACGCTCAAGGCGCGCAGAAGAAACAATCGGTGTGCCGCGGCGAAGGCGGCGTGCGCGGCAGGCGGAGGACGCAGAACCGAAATCCTGATGTCGGCGCGGGTGCGGGCGAACTCGACCCCCTGGGCGACGAGGAGGTCCGCCTGGTGCTCCATGAAATCGGAGATGCTCATCGCCCTTCCAGCTCGACGCCACGCCTGGCTCGTCCACGCCCCCCTGCAAGGACCAACGAGGAAGGCTCGGCACTTTTGCAATCGGCTCGCCGGCCTACACCGGGCTGCGGCGCCTGGTGACATCCTCGCAACTCATACCGCTTTCCATGAAGCTCATCCAAGACGGCTGCCGCACTCCCCGAACCTTCTGGGGCGAGGTCGCACCGTGTGACCACCTGGTCCAGATCTACGAGGACGAGGCCGTCTTCCTGGACACGCTGGGACGGTTCATCGCCGCCGGGCTTGAGTCGGAAGAAGCCGTGGTCGTCATCGCCACGGAGCCGCACCGCCGGGCGCTCGAACGCATGCTGCAGGAGTATGGATTCGATCTCGCGGCCGCCCGCGAGTCGAATCGATTCGTCGCACTCGATGCCGTGGAGACCCTGGGGCGGTTCATGGTGGGGGGCTGGCCGGACGATGTCCTGTTCAGGGAAACCGTCGGCGGCCTGCTCAAGCGTGCCGGCAGCCAGACGCGCCTGGTGCGGGCCTTCGGCGAGATGGTGGCGCTGCTCTGGGCGCAGGGCCATTGCGCGGCCACCGTGCGGCTCGAACACCTGTGGCACCGGTTCTGCGCGGAGGAAGGCTTCTCCCTGCTGTGCGCCTATCCGAAGAGCGGCTTCACCGGCAGTGCGGCGGAGTCGATCCGGCAGATCTGCGACGCGCACTCCCACGTCGTGGAGAAAGCCGGCGTCGTCTCCCGCGGCGTGAACTCCATGCGCGAGCTGTCCAAGAGGATCGACACGCTGGCCTGAACAGCGTTGCGGGCCCTCGGGTTCCACCTGAACGCATCAATGCGCGCTGCTTGACGGCTTCGCGCGGCGAAGGGTAGAACGCGGCAGGCATCGGTGAGGCGTCCTCCACGTCGGCGGCGCTCCGTGTCGCAGGAGCCGCAAGAATGAGCATCAAGGCCCGCCGCATCGCTCCGTGGGAACAGGACCAGGTCGACACCGCCAGCTTCGCGTGGCGGATGCTGGCGGAAGGCGACTCCTGGTTCTCCTTCGGCTCCTTCTTCGGCAACAGCCTGCTGGACGCGCTGGAGTTCGACCAGAGGACCCTGATCATCCAGACGGCGATGCCGGGCGACACGCTCAGTCGCATGGCCGACTGGTGGAAGGACCTGAACTTCAACAACCTGCTCGCCGGCGCGGTGGCCACCCCGTTCGACGCGATCCTGATCAGCGGCGGCGGCAACGACCTGATCAACGCGCTCAGCACGCAATCGCCCGGCGGTGGCGTGCTGCGCCTGTTCAACCCCAACGAGCCGCCGATGAGCGCGCAGGACTGCATCGACGAAGAGGCGTGGGCGAAGTTCGAGACGTACCTCCATGCCAACTTCCGCGAGATCAGCAAGCGCGCCAAGGGCAGCCGCGCCAACTCCGGCACGCCGGTCTTCGTGCACACCTACGACTTCGCCACCCCGCGCGAGAGCGGCTTCGGCCTGGGGCGCGGCCCCTGGTTGTGCCGGGCCTTCCAGGCCCACAACATCCCCGAGATGCGGTGGGTGCCGCTGATGGAGGTGCTCTCCTCGCGGCTGCAGGCCCTCATCACCGGATTGAGCCTTCCCAACGTCCACGTGATCGACACGCTGGGCACGCTGCAGCGCGCGGAGACTTCGGACGAGGGCGAGAGCCTGCACTGGGTCAACGAGATCCATCCCAGCCGGGAGGGCTACCGCGAACTGGCCAAGGCGTGGAAGAAGGCGGTGGAGTCCGTCCTGGGCGACTGAACCCGGTCGTCCGCCGCGACGTCACCTGCCGCGACGAAGCGCCCAGCGCTCCAGCAGCTCGAACACCAGCTGCGTCAGCAGCGCCAGCGCCGCGGCCGGGATGGCACCGGCGAGAAGCGCGGTGCCGTCGTTGAGCGCCAGGCCTTGCGCGATGCGCTCGCCGTACCCGCCGGCGCCGATGAAAGCGGCGATCGTCGCGGTGCCCACCGTCAGGATGGCGGCCGTCTTGATCCCCGCCAGGATCGCGGGGACCGCCAGCGGGAAGTCCACGTACCGCCATCGCTGCGGCGCCGTCATGCCGAGCGCCAGGCCGGCCTGCTTCAGGCCCGCCGGCACCTGGTCCAGGCCGAGCGCCGTGTTGCGCACGATGGGCAGCAGCGCGTAGAGCGACAGCGCCACGATGGCCGGGACCGTGCCGATGCGCCCGAGCAGGGGGATCAGCGCCGCCAGCAGGGCCAGCGAGGGGATCGTCTGCAGCACGCCCACGGCCGCCAGGATGGGCTGGCTCAGCTGCCGGCTGGCGGCCGCGGCCGCGCCCAGCGGCACGCCCAGGAGCACCCCGATCCCGACCGAGGCCGCCACCAGGCCCACGTGCTGGCGGGTGAGCCGGCCCAGGTCGTCGCTGAACACGCGGCCCCACAGCCCGGGCTTGCGCGCCGGAGCGCCCGCGGTGGAGTCCGCCGTGCGGCCCGCCATGAAGTCCTCGGCGATGGCCGCGAAGGTGCGGCCGCGCAGTTCCGCGTCGCCGTTCATGCGGATCATGCGGCTGCCATCGATGCGGCCTTCGAGTTCGCGGATCGCCTTCCAGGCCAGCGGCGCGCGCTGGGGCAGGTCGATGCGGTACAGCAGCACGGCGTCATAGCGGGGGAAGTAGCCCGCGTCGTCCTCCAGCACCGTGAGGCCCAGCTCGGCGATCTTGGCGTCGGTGGTGTAGATGTCCGTCACCGCGATGCGGCCGCCGGCCAGCGCTTCGTACGCGATGCCGTGGTCGATCCCCGTCGGCCGCTGCGGCAGGCCGTAGCGGGCGGCCAGCCCGGGCCAGCCGTCCGCGCGGCCCAGGAACTCCTGCGAGACCGCGATCGGGAGCTGGGGATGCCGCCGCAGGTCGCCCACGGTGCGCAGCGACCGTTCGCGCGCGACCTGCGCCGTCGTCGCCAGCGCGTAGCCGTTGGAGAAGCCCAGGGGCACGGCGAAGGCCAGACCGGCCTTGCGCAGCTCCTGCTGCAGCGTCTCCGGCTTGCTGCCCGCGGGGAGCTTGAGGATCTCCTTCTCGATGGTGCCCAGGTACTCGGGATAGACGTCGATCGAGCCCAGCTTCAAGGCCTCCAGCACGACGGCGGTGCTGCCCAGGCCGGGCCGGTGGACGGCCTGCGCGCCCGATTGCTGCGCGGTGCGGGCGATGATCTCGCCGAGGATGTAGCTCTCGGTGAAGCGCTTGGAGCCGACCGCCAGCTGCTCGGCGGCGTTCGCCCCGCCCCAGCAGGCCGCAAGGCCCATCGCGAGCGCCGGAAGCAGGTGTCGGCAGGTCAGCATCGAGGGCAGGGGGGTGCAGCTCGGGCGATCGTACTCCGGCCGTTCTCGCGCTGCCGAGCGGCTAAGATGGTTCCGCCCCGCAGCGCCACCCCGCGCGGCCGTTCCCGCGAATGCAAGCACCCCCGGACATCACGCCCTACATCGGCAAGCTCGTCAGCTTCCGACGCGACCTGCACGCCCATCCCGAGCTCAAGTTCGAGGAGTCGCGCACGTCCGGCCAGGTGGCGGCCTGGCTGCAGGCGCTGGGGCTGCCGGTGCAGCGCGGCCTCGGCGGCACCGGCCTGGTGGCGACGCTGCGCGGCAAGGGACCGGACGCCGCCGATCCGGCGCGCGCCATCGGCATTCGCGCGGACATGGATGCGTTGCCGGTGCAGGAGCTCAACGCCTTCGGGCACGCCAGCGTCCACGCCGGCCGCATGCACGCCTGCGGCCATGACGGCCACACCACGATGCTGCTGGGCGGCGCGACGCTGCTCGCGCAGCGGCCCGACTTCAACGGCACGGTCCACTTCATCTTCCAGCCCGGCGAGGAGGGCGGCGCCGGCGCGCGCCGCATGATGGAGGACGGCCTGTTCGAGCGGTTCCCGATGCAGGCGGTGTTCGCGCTGCACAACTGGCCCGCGCTGCCGGCCGGGCAGATGGGCGTGCGGGTGGGGCCGATCATGGCCGCCACCAACCGGTTCGAGATCCGCGTGCGGGGGCAGGGCGGCCACGCGGCGCAGCCGCACACCACGGTGGACCCGATCCCGATCGCCTGCGCCATCGTCGGGCAGCTGCAGACACTGGTCTCGCGCGGCGTCGATCCGCTCGACAGCGCGGTGCTCACCATCGGCAGGATCGAGTCGGGCACGGTCGAGAACATCATCCCGGACGAGGCCTTCATCTACGGCACCTGCCGCACGCTGGGCATCGCGACGCAGGACCAGCTGGTGGAGGGCCTGAAGCGCATCAGCAGCCACGTCGCGCAGGCCCACCGCGCGAGCGCGGAAGTGATCATCAAGCCCGGCTACCCGAGCACGGTCAACCATGCGCGCGAGGCCCGCTTCATGGCGCAGGTGATGGGCTCGGTGGTGGGCCCGGACAACGTGCACGCCGACGTGCCGCCCGCGATGACCGCGGAGGACTTCGGCTTCATGCTGGAGAAGGTGCCCGGCGCCTACGGCTTCATCGGCAACGGGCCGGGGGGCCGGCCGGGGATCAACCTGCACAACGCGGCGTACGACTTCAACGACGACCTGCTGGGCCCGGGCGCGAGCTTCTGGGACCGGCTGGCACGCCACTGGTTCGAACAAGGGCAACAGGAACAGCCTGGGAAGGAAGTGCGTTCATGACATCTCGCCGGAGCGCCATCGCGCTGGGCCTGGGTTCGCTGGCGGCGGCGGTGCTGCCGCTGCCCGCGCGCGCACAGGCCGCATGGCCCAGCCGCCCGCTGCGGATCATCGTCCCGTACCCGGCGGGCGGCGTGAACGACGTCGTCGCCCGCCTGCTCGGCGAGCGCCTGCGGCCGCTGCTCGGGCAGCCGGTGGTGGTGGACAACCGCGCGGGGGCCGGCGGCACGATCGGCATGGATGCCGTCGCCAAGGCCGGCGACGAGCACACGCTGGCCTTCGCCGCCATCAGCCCGCTGACGCTGAACCCGCACATCATGAAGGTGCAGTACGACCCGCTGAAGGACCTGGTGGCGGTCGCGTCGGTGATGTACTCGCCGGTGTACGTGCTGGCCACGTCGCGCTTCCGGGGCGCGCGCTTCGAGGACGTGGTCGCCAGCGCGAAGGCCGAGCCCGGCAAGGTGAGCATCGCCAGTTCCGGCTACGGCACGCTCGGCCACATCATGATCGAGCAGATCCGCCGCAAGTCGGGTGCGGACCTCACGCACGTTCCCTACAAGGGCGGCACCCAGCTCGTCACCGACGCGGCGGGCGCGCAGTTCGACCTGCTGGTCGCCAACCCGTTCGCGCCCCTCAACGCGCTGATCGACGAGGGCCGGCTGCGCGTGCTGGCCGTCACCGGCCCGCGGCGCCTGCCCAACCTGCCGCAGGTGCCGACGCTCGCGGAGCTGGGCCACCCGGACGCCAACCTCACCTCGCTGTTCGGCTTCTACGCCCCCGCATCGATGCCGGCCGACGCGGTGCGGCGCCTCAATGCCGAGATCAACAAGGTGCTGGGCGAGCCGGAAGTGCAGGCGCAGCTGCGCAAGCTGGACAACGTGGTGAGCCCCGCCACGCCCCAGCAGTTCGCGGCCGTCATCGAGAGGGAACACGCCGCCAACGCGCGGATCGTGAAAGAGGCCAACATCAAGGCCGAGTGACGGCGGGCAGGAAGGACAGGCCCGGGCCGCTCACACGACCATCGGGGTGGCGGCGCCATCCATCGAGACGACGGCACCCGAGACGTAGCCCGCGCGTGCCGAGGCCAGGAAGACCACCACGTTGGCGATCTCCTCCGGCGTGGCCAGCCGGCCGAGCGGCGCCCGTGCGATCGCCTGCGTCAGGACTTCCTCCGCTTGCAGGCCCTTCAACCGGGCGTCGGCGGCCAGGCCTTCCGCCATGCGGTCGGTCAGCGTCAGCCCCGGATTCACCGCGTTGACGCGAACGCCGCGCGGCCCCCACGCCGCGGCGAGGCCCGCGGTGGCCAGCATCAGCGCGGCGTTGGCGGCGCCGCCGGCCAGGTGGGTGGGGGTGGCGACCTTGCCGCCCATGCCGATCACGTTGACGATCACGCCCCGCCCGCGCTCGCCCATGCGCCGCACCACCGGGTCCATCACGTGGACGTAGCTGAAGAACTTGGCATCCATCGCGGCGCGCCAGGCGTCGGGCGTGAGTTCCGTGAAGGGCGTGCGGCGGGCGGCGCCGGCCGAGTTCACCAGCACGTCCACCGGCCCCTGAAGCTCCGCCGCGTCCACGGCCTGCAGCGCGGCCTTCGCATCCTGCAGGTCGGCCGCGAGGCAGGCGACCCGGCCGGGGGCGCGGGCTTCCAGGTGCGCGCGGGCTTCGTCCAGGTGGGCCTGGGTGCGCCCGACCAGGGTGACGCGGGCGCCTTCCTGCAGGAACAGGTGGGCGCAGGCCAGGCCGATGCCGCGGCTGCCGCCGGTGATGAGGACGTGCAGGCCGCCGAGTTCGAGGTCCATGGGGGTGTCGGTCGTCGTGGAGTGATGTCTGAAGAATCGAGCCGGGCTCAGCTCGCGGGCGCGCCCGGCTGCAGGTGCGGCGCGGCGAGGCGGAAGGCCTCGATCGCGTCGCAGCGCGCCATGATGCGGTCGACGGTGGGCGTGCCTTCGGTGTCGATCTTGAACACGCGCATCACCGCGATGATGCTGGCCAGGCAGATGTCCGCGAAGGTCACCGAATCGCCGTGGCAGAAGGTGCCGGTCTGCGGCTCGTTCGCCAGGCGCTGTTCCAGGGCCGCGAGCCCGGTGCCGAACCAGCGCACCTGCCATTGCCGCCACTGCGCGTCGCTGAACCCGGCCTCGCCCTGCAGGTACTTGCGCACGCGCGGCGTGATCAGCGGATGCGTGTCGGCCGCCAGCATGCCGGCCAGCGACCGCACGCGCGCGCGGCCATGCAGGTCCGGCGGCAGCAGGGGCGGTTGCGGCTGCATCTCCTCGAGGAACTCCAGGATGGCCAGCGACTGCGTCATCGGCGGATGGCCCGCCTGCACCAGCGCCGGGATGGCGCCCATGGGGTTGAGCCGCAGGAAGGCCTCGCCGCGGTGCTCGCCCGCGTCGACGTCGACGAAGCGCTCCTGGGCCTGCAGCCGCTTGAGGGCCATCGCGACGCGCACGCGGAAGGTGGCCGAGGTGCGCCAGTAGCCGTAGAGCTCGAATTCGGGAGGTGGGGAGGCCATGCTTGTCTCCTGCTGGGGGTGCGCAGGAGGGAAGTATGGCCGCAGGACGATGGGCGGGGATGCGGCCGGCAGGCGGCGCGGGGCACCGCCCGGTCCGTGCTTCAGCAGTTGCCCTTCTTGGCCTGCCCGGGCGGGCAGAAGCCGCCGCGCGCCGCCGGTGCGTGCGAGCCCGCCGGATCCACGACGACCGCCACGCCCGGCGTGTAAACCGCACAACCTCCCAGGGTGGAGAACAGGCAGATGCAGAAGGCGACGCGCAGGAACTTCATTCGGTGGACCTCGTGGATGGGCACTGCCCGGGGGCAGCTGTGCGGGACTGTACGGGCCTCGCACGGGCAGTCCGCCGCTGCGCCGGGGGAAGTCGACGGGCGGACGCCCCGGCCCTCCGAGCGGCGGGGGACCGCCTCAGAGGCGGGTCTCGAAGCTGCGGCTCAGGACCACCTGCCCGCCCTGGCGCACCACGTACTCGCCGACGTAGCGGCCGCGCACCCAGCCCCCGGCGGGGCGAGCCGCGCCGGTGAAGACCATGTTCTGCGCCTGGTCGCGGGGCAGGGGCGGGGTGGTGTTCGCGGCGAGCAACGCGCCGTCCGGTCCCTTGAGGGTGACGGTCTGCACGTCGCCGGCCTTCAGGCCGATCCCCCTCGCGTAGGCGAGCAGGGCCGGAGCGTCGGGAGTGGGCGCGTCCGGTCCTTCCTCGATGGCCGCCATGGTCAGCGGCGCCTGCGCGGCGAAGCCGGCATTCAGCACGATGCGCGCCTTGTAGGCGAGCGCCTCCTGCAGCTCGGGCCGCCAGAGGCTACGTCCGCCCTGGCAACTGCCCTCCGGCGCGCCGTAGGCGAAGGGGTCGACCAGGGCCTGGCCGCTGCGCACGGTGAAGTGCAGGTGCGGGTACTCGGTGCGCCCGGAGAGCCCGACCCGCCCCAGCACGTGGCCCGCCTTCACCTCGTCGTCCGGCTTCACGGCGATGCTGCCGTTGGCCAAGTGGCAGTACTGCGTGGTGAAACCGCCTTCGTGGAGGAGCAGCACGCCGTTGCCGCAGTCGCGCCCCTCCAGCGCCTCGCGCCCGGTGATGCGCACCGAGATGTCGGCCACGCCGTCGCGCAGGCGCAGGACCCGGCCGTCGGCGGCCGCGAGCACGGCGACGCCCTGCCTTTGCCGCGCCAGGGTCGGCACGCGGAAGTCGATGCCGGTGTGGGCCTGGTAGGTGCGCGAGCCGCACTGGTAGTCGAGGACGCCCGGGCCGGGATCGCGGTCGACGTAGTTCTGGATCTCGCAGTCGACGCCGGGCCGGCACTGGATCGGCAGCGCCAGGCTCGGGGGCGTGACCTGCGCCGCCGCCGGCGCCGCCGCGAGCCAGCCGCCCGCGAGCGCCGCGAGGGCAAGGGGCAGGCGTATGGAGGCCCAGGCGTTGCGCATGCTCACCCCGGGGGATGGGCGGAATGCGTCGCCAGCCGGGCCCGCACCTCTTCGCGCAACTGCTTGCGCAGCTTGGCCGCTTCGCAGCGCCGCTTCTCGTCGGGCGTGAAGGGGCGCAGGGGCGGCACCGCCACCGGCTTGCGCTCGTCGTCCACCGCCACCATGGTGAAAAAGCAGCTGTTGACGTGCCGCACGCCCTGGCTGCGGATGTCCTGGGCCATCACCTTGATCCCGATCTCCATAGAGCTGCTGCCGGTGTGGTTGACGCTGGCCAGGAAGGTGACCAGCTCGCCCACGAAGATCGGTTCGCGGAAGGTGACCTGGTCGACCGACACCGTCACCACGTAGCGCCCGGCGTAGCGGCTGGCGCAGGCATAGGCCACCTGGTCGAGCCACTTCAGGAGGTGGCCGCCGTGCACGTTGCCGGCGAAGTTCGCCGTGTCGGGCGTCATCAGCACGGTCATGGTGAGCTGGTGGGCGGGCAAGTCCATCGTTCGGTCTCCTGGCAAGGCCCCCGAGTGTCGCCGACCCGCTCCACGGTCGAGCCGCAACGCACGGTAGCGGACTCGGGCGTGCGCTTTCCGTACGATGTTCCGTCGGTCGCACGCGCAGGAGCCCCCATGACAGATCAGCTGAAGTCCGCCGCGGAACTGGCGGCCAGGGCGAAGACGCCGTTCCCGGGCGCGTCGCGCGAGTACGAGGCGGCCCGCCAGGTCCTGCTGGCCGAGGAGATCGAGTTCCGCCGCCGCATGACGCGGCTGGTCGAGCAGCGCCGCGCGCTCCCGCGTGGGCCGGTGATCGCCAAGGACTACCGCTTCCGCGACAACGAGGGCGCCGAGGTCGGGCTGCGCGAGCTCTTCGGCGACAAGGACACGCTGGTGACCTTTCTGGATGTACGGACCGCAGCGTGCGCGGCCCTGCCCGATGTGCACCAACTGGCTGGGCGCCGTCAACGGCAATGCGGCCGACATCAAGCAGCGGGTGGCGCTCAAGATCCTCGGCCGCTCCACCGTGGAGCGGCAGAACGCCTTCGCCGTGGAGCGCGGCTGGCGCGACCTGGACTTCGTGCAGACGGTCGGCGACGACTACGCCAACGACCTCGGGCTGCTGACGCCCGATGGCCTGGAATACCCCGCGCTGACGGTCTTCCAGCGCGACGGCGACCAGGTCCGGCTGTTCTGGGCCAGCGAGATGACGCTCGAGATGGCCGATCCGGGGCAGGACCCGCGCGAGGCGCCGGACATCGCTTCGCTGTGGTCGGTGCTGGACCTCACGCCGCAGGGGCGGGGCACGGACTGGTACCCGAAGCTGTCCTACTGACCGCGCGAATCAGCCGGGAATTTCCGGCTCGACCAGCTGCGCCAGCGACAGCAGCGACTCCTGCCAGCCCAGGTAGCACATCTCCACCGGGATCACGGAAGGGATGCCGTCCTGGACCACGCTCATGTCGGTGCCGCAGGACACCCGGGCGAGCGTGACGGTGGTGGTCATGCGGCCGGGCAGGTTCGGGTCGTCGAACGCGGCGTCGTAGACCACGCGCTGGCCGGGCACCAGTTCCAGGTAGCGCCCGCCGAAGGAATGGGCGTGCCCCGTGCCGAAGTTGGTGAACGACATCCGCCATTCGCCGCCGACCACGGCGTTCATGGCGTGCACCTTGCCGATGAAGCCGAACGGCGGCAGCCATCGCTCGAAGGCGCCGGGTTCGACGAAGGCGCGGTAGAGCCGCTCGGGCGGGGCGCGCAGCACGCGGTGGTGGCGGACGGTGGAGGTGGACATGGAGTTCTCCAGGTTGTGAGAGGACGGCCCTCTGCGTGCATGACGAACGAAGGGAGCGGGGATCGACACGGCGACAGCGAGTCCGAAGGGTTTCTGGGCTTTGGACAAAGCTGAACATTTGTCCAGAATCTCGGGGATGGACGTCGAGCCGCACGGAAAACTCCTGGCCAGTCACGCGAGGGAACTGCAGCAGCAGATCGAACAGGATCGATTGACGGCGCACCGGCGCATCGGGATGGAATTGCTGGGCCGGGAGGAGCGCAGGAACCACTTGCTGGAATCGGCCAGGCGCGAGGTGCGCCGCTGGGCGGAGCAAGGCCTGTGCAGCCAGGACTACATCGACCGATGGAGCGAATGGCTCTCATTGCCGGTCGGGGAACTGGTCGAGCGCATGTGTTCCGACGCGCAAGGGTGGGGCAGGGCCATGAGGCAGAACTCCCCGTTCGGCACCGCGTCGGAATGATCCCTGGAGAGCGCAACAGCACGGAGAGGCCCCGGCTTTCTACTCCGAGCGAAAGATCGCGTTCAGCTCCGCCCCCGTCGCCGCCCCCGCCAACCCATCGAACGTCCCCGTCGACGCGATCCCCTGCGCGGCCCGCATGAAGCCGCCCCAGGCCGCGCGGGCCAGGGCGCCGCCGACGCTGATGCGGCGCACGCCGAGGGCCTCGATGTCGCGCACGGTGAGGTCGGTGGTGCCGCCGACCAGCAGGTTCACCGGCTTGGGCGCCACGGCCGCCACCACGGCGGCGATCTCCGCGCGCGTCTTGATGCCGGGCGCATAGAGGCAGTCCGCGCCGGCGTCGGCGTAGGCCTTCAGGCGGCGGAGGGTGTCGTCGAGGTCGGGGCGGCCGACGATGAAGTTCTCGGCGCGGCCGACCAGCAGGGTCTCGCCGCCGGTTTCGTCGATGGCCGCGCGGGCGGCGCGCACGCGCTCCACGGCGGTGGCGATGTCGCGCAGCGGCGCATCGGGGTCGCCGGTGGCGTCCTCGATCGAGAGGCCGGCCACGCCCGTTTCCACCGCCAGGCGCACGTTGCGGGCCACGCCGGCCGCATCGGCCGCGTAGCCGGCTTCGAAGTCCGCGTTCACCGGCAGGCTCGTGGCCGCGACCATCTCGCGCAGGTGGACCAGCACCTCCTCCAGCGTCATCTGGCCGTCCGCCTTGCCATGCCGCCACGCCACGCCCGAGCTGGTGGTGGCCAGGGCCTGGTAGCCCAGCTTCTCGAGGTATTTCGCGCTGCCGGGATCCCACGGGTTCGGGATCACGAAGCAGCCCGAGGCGTGAAGCTGGCGGAAGGCGCGCCGGCGGGCGAACGCGTCCTGCGGTGGGAACATGGAACCTCCGGGGTGGGGAGGCCGCTATTCTGCGGCGTCCACGTCCCCGCACGTTTCGCTGCGGACCTCATGATCATCGACCTCATCGACCTCATCGACGGCACCTACGAGCTGTTCCGGCACTTCTACGGCCTGCGCCGCTTCACCAAGGGCGAAGACCGTCCTTTCGGCGCGGTGGTCGGCGTGCTCAACGGCGTGCTGGAGATGCTGGAGAGCCGGACCACGCACGTGGGCGTGGCGACCGACCACGTGATCGAATCCTTCCGCAACCAGCTGTGGCCGGGCTACAAGACCGGCGAGGGCATCGAGCCGGCCCTGCGCGCGCAGTTCCATCCCCTGGAGCA
This sequence comes from Ramlibacter sp. Leaf400, assembly GCF_001424545.1. GTDB lineage: Bacteria > Pseudomonadota > Gammaproteobacteria > Burkholderiales > Burkholderiaceae_C > Ramlibacter. Next base: position 18,249 of record NZ_LMQL01000015.1, read on the forward strand.
AGGGCTCGCGGCGATCGGCGTGGCGGTCTGGCCGATGGTCGAGCTGGAGGCGGACGACGCGCTGGCCTCGGCGGCCCGGCTGGCCGATGAAGACGCCCGGGTGGAGAAAGTGCTCATCTGGACGCCCGACAAGGACCTGGCGCAGTGCGTGCGCGGCGACCGCGTGCTCCAGGTCGACCGCAAGGCGAAGGCGGTCCGCGACGCGGAGGCTGTTCGCAAGAAGTTCGGCGTGGCGCCGGCCCTGATCCCGGACTTCCTGGCGCTGGTGGGCGATGCCGCCGATGGCTACCCCGGGATCACCGGCATCGGGGCCGTGGGGGCCGCGCGCCTGCTGAACCGCCACGGGCCGATCGAATCCTTTCCGCCGAGCCTGCTGGGCGACCAGCTCGAGGCGGCGCTGCTGTTCAAGCGGCTGGCGACGCTGGATGCCACGGCGAAACTGTTCCGCGACGTGGACGAGCTGCGCTGGAAGGGGCCCACCCCGAAGTTCGCGGCGTGGACCGAGCGGATCGGTGCGCCGCAGCTGCTGCAGCGCAGCCTGGAAGCGAAAGCCACGATCGCGCAACGGTGAGGGTGAGGTCCGCGTGCCGCGGACCTCACCCCGTGAGGATGGGCCGCAGCGTCGCGGTCTCCTGCGCCATGAACTCGAAGAACGACGCCACGCGGGGCGTGCGGCGCAGCGGCCGGGTGGTGAGGATGCGCCAGATGCGCGTGAGCTCCGGTACGGGGCCGAACTGGCGCACCAGGTCCGGCTCGGCGTCGCCCAGCGCCGTGGGCAGCGCCGCCAGGCCCATGTTGGCCTTGGCCGAGTGCACCATGCCCAGCACGCTGCCGGTGGTGACCGCGACGTGGGCTTCGGGCGCGACCTGCCGCAGCCATTGCGTGGCGCGGTGCTGCGGCATCGATGCGTCCAGCATGATCCAGTCGCGGCCGGCGCCCTCCTGCACGCTAGCGACCTCGCCATGCCGGCGAACGTAGTCGCGTCCCGCGTAGACGGCCCACAGCGACTCTCCGACCTTGCGGCCGACCAGGTGCGGGTCGACCGTGTCGCCGGAGCGCAGCGCCACGTCGGCTTCGCCCTGGGTGAGGTCGACGTAGTGGTCGGTGGTGACGAACTCCACGCGCAGGCCGGGGTGGCGGGCCTGCAGGCGGTCGAGCAGGGGCGAGCGGGTGATGCGCGGCACCAGTGGCTCGGGGCAGGTCAGCCGCAGCAGGCCGTTCACCTCGCGTGCCGATTGCCGGATCCTCAGTTCCAGCGCGGCCACTTCGCGCTCGACGGCCTGGGCCATCGGCAGCAGCGACTCGCCGTACCAGGTCAGGCGGTAGCCGCTGGGATGGCGCTGCACCAGGGGCTGGCCGATGCGCCGCTCCAGCTCGCCCAGGCGCCGCTGCACGGTGGACTGGTCGACGCCCAGGGCGCGCGCGGCGGCGGTGGTGCTGCCGTGCCGCGCCACGGCCAGGAATGGTCTGAGGTCGTCCCAGTCGAACATGCAGCCCCCGCGATCGTGCGGCCCCATTATGCGAACGCGCGGCTGTCGCGGCGGGCCCCCGCCTCCTAGACTGGCCAGGTCCCATTGCCAGGAGCGCCACCATGCCCTCTGCCGTCTTGCGTGCCCTTGCAGCGATGCTGCTGCCGTCGGTCATCGTGCCCGTCCTGGCCCAGGCCCCGCACCATGGCCTGGCGAAACCGCACGAGGTGCTGTCCCAGGTGGTGGAGCAGATGCCGCGGGGGGAGCGCCAGCGGCTGCGGGTGCTCACGGCCAGCTTCCAGCCGGGGGACCGGACAGTGCTCCACACCCACCGCTCGCCGGTGACGGTCTACGTGCTCGAGGGCGAATTCACGCTCGAGCTGGACGGCCGGCCGCCGGTCGTGGTGGGCCCGGGCCAGGCCTATGTCGAGCCGCCGCACGTGAAGATGGTGGGCTACAACCGCAAGGCGGCCGAGCCATTGAAGGTGCTGATCTTCTACGTCAGCGAACCGGACGCGCCGTTCCTCGACCCTTCGCATTGAAGCGCTGCAGGAACTCCGAAAGCTTCATCGCGGCGTCGCCCTGGGCGCCCCTGGGCTGCAGAACGCCGATCGGCTCCATCGCCACGGGCGTGCCCAGGCGCAGCTCCTTGAGCTCGCCGCGCTCGATGAGCGGTCGGGCCAGGTTGAGCGGCACCAGGGCCAGCAGGTCCTGGCTGAGCACCAGGGTCCAGAGCATCGGCAGGGCGCGGGTGACCACCGGGTGGCTGCGGGGCGGCTCGGGCAGCTGGGCGCACAGCTCGTCGAACCGCGTGCGAGCCGCCAGGCCCGCCGGCAGCAGCGCCCAGGTCTGGCCGGCCAGGTCCTCCCACCGCAGTCGCCGCGCCTGGGCCAGGGCGTTGTCCGCGCGGCAGACGATGACGAGGCGGTCTTCCAGCACCGGATGGAACTCCCAGCCTTCCGGGGCCACCGGCGGTCTGCGGCACGCGACCAGGTCCACTTCGCCGCGCGCTACCGCCAGCAGCTGGTCCTCGCCTTCGGCTTCGAGCAGGTGGACCTGGATGCCGGGGTGGCGTTCGCTGAAGGCCGGCAGGGCGTTGAGCAGCAGGCCGTTGACGGCCGAGGCCGAGCCGATCATGCGCACCACGCCTTCGCCCTGGTTCTGGCGCGCCACGATGATCTCGGCGCCGTCCGCCACGCCCATCATCAGCTGGCGGGCCACGGGCAGCAGGTCGGCGCAGGCGGAGGTGGGGCGCACGCCGCGCGCATGCCGCTCGAAGAGGCGCACGTCCAGCAGCTGCTCCATGTAGGCCAGCGTCTGCGTGACGGACGACTGCGTCATGCCGATGGCATCGGCCGTGCGCTGCACGCTGCCCAGCTCGGCCAGCTGCAGCAGCACCTGCATGTGGCGGAACTTGCCGCGCGCCAGCAGGCGGTTGAGCAGGGCGGAGGCGGAGTGCTGCGGCAAGGTATCGGAAAGTCTAATGGCGTGGCGCCAAATTTAATTTGGCACCGATGGCTGCTCACCGGAAGATCAGGCCGTAGAACACCGAGGCGGCAGGCCGCTTCCATCAGGAGACAACGTTGAAATCCCTTTCCCGCACCCTGGCGCTGGCCGCGGCCGCCGGCTTTGCCGCCCTCTCGCCCACGGTCCACGCGCAACCGGCCGACTGGCCGGCGCGGCCGGTCCGCATCATCGTCCCCGCACCGGCCGGCGGGCCCTTCGACCGGACCATCCGACCGATCGCCCAGCACATGGCGCAGACGCTCAAGCAGCCGGTGGTGGTGGAGAACCGGCCGAGCGCCGGCAACATCGTCGGCACCCAGGCCGGCGCCACCGCGGCGCCCGACGGCTACACGCTGACCATGACGGGCATGCTCAACACCATCGCGCAGGGCCTGTACGAGAACGTGCCGTTCGACATCGTGAAGGACTTCGAGCACGTCGGCGCCATCGGCGAAGGCGCGCAGTGGCTGGTGGTGCGCAGCGATGCGGGCATCCAGAGCTTCCAGGACCTGGTCGACAAGGCCCGGCGCGAGCCCGGCAGGATCAACTACGCCAGCTCGGGCGCGGGCAGCACCGGCCACCTGGTGATGGAGCTGCTGCAGCGCGCCGCCGGCGTGCAGTTCACGCATGTCCCTTACAAGGGCGGAGCGCCCGCGATGCAGGACGTGCTCGCTGGCGTCGTCCCCGTCACCGTGATCCCGTCGAGCGCCGCCCTGGCCAACGTGCAGAACGGCAAGCTCAAGGTGCTGGCCGTGTCCAGCGCGCAGCGCAGCCCGCAGGCGCCGCAGGTGCCCACCTTCGCCGAGCTGGGCCACAAGCAGCTGACGGTGAGTTCCTGGATCGGCCTGTCCGCGCCCAAGGCCACGCCCGCGCCCATCGTGCGCAAGGTCAACGGCGCGCTGCAGGCGGCCCTGAAGGACGGCCCCTTGCTCAAGCAGCTGGAAACCGAGGGCCTGACGGCGATGCCCAACTCGCCGGAGCAGTACGCGCAGATGGTGCGCAGCGACACCGAGCGCTGGGGCCAGCTGGTGCGCAGCCTCAACCTCAAGGCCAACTGAGGACAGCACCATGCCCTTCGTGCAATCCCGCGGCCGCGGCATCTACTACGAGCGCCATGGCGAAGGCCCCGCCGTCCTCTTCTGCCACGGCGCCGGCTCGAACGCGGCCACCTGGTGGCAGCAGCTGCCGGTGTTCGGCCAGCGACACACCTGCCTGACGATGGACATCCGCTGCTTCGGCCGCTCGGTGGCGCCGGTGGAGGAGTTCTCGCTGGAGGGCTTCGTCGACGACGTGCTCGCCATCCTGGACCGCGAGGGCATCGACCGCGTCACGCTGGTCGGGCAATCGCTGGGCGGCATGATCGGCCTGCAGCTCGCGCTGCGGCACCCGCAGCGCGTGGCCGCCTTCGTCGGCTGCGACACCTCGCTGGCCATCGACCATCCGGTGCTGCTGGAGATCCTGGGCAAGCGCCAGATCACCCACAAGGCGGTGACGATCGAGCAGCGGTCGCTGGGGCGGTGGTTCCTGGAGCACCACCCCGACAAGGCCGCGCTCTACGCCCAGATCAACCACTTCAACCCCAGCGCCTACGCGATCCCGGGCGAGGCCTGGGGCAGGGCGCTGGGCGCCATCCTGCAGCCCGGCCGGCTGGTGCCGATGGCGGCCCTGCGCGACGTGCGCTGCCCGACGCTGCTGCTGGTGGGCAGCGAGGACCCGATCGTCCCGGTGCCGGTCATGCAGGAAGTCGCGGCGCTGGTGCCCGAGAGCGAGCTGCTGGTGGTCGACGACGCCGGCCACTCCACCTACTTCGAGAAACCGGAAGAGTTCAACCGCGGCGTGCTCGACTTCATCGCGCGGCGGGCGGTCTACTGAACGGCCCGGCGCCGTGGACAATCGTGGCTCCCACCCCGTTCCCGGAAGGAGCACACGATGGAGACGCAGGAGCTGTACCGCGGCCGGCTGATCGACCACATCCAGCTGGTCGTGCGGGACCTTCCCGCTTCGCGGGTGTTCTACGAGGCGGTCCTCGAGGTCCTGGGCATCCCCATCGGCGGCACCGGCGAGGGCTTCCTCTGGGCCGATGAGCTGGTGCTCTCCACGCGGGACAGCCCGGCCGCGCTGGGCGCGCTGACCGGGCGCCACCACCTGGCCTTCCAGGCGAAGGACGCGGCCATGGTCGATGCCTTCCACAAGGCGGCGCTGGCCCATGGCGGGCGTGACAACGGCGCGCCGGGCCAGCGCCCCTACCACCCCGGCTACTACGCCGCCTTCGTGCTGGACCCCGATGGCAACAACATCGAGGCCGTCTTCCACGGCGAGGCCGAGCGCAGCGCTCCGTCCGTCAAGATCACGTTCTGAAAAAAATGAAAAGCGAAGGAGACAAGGACATGACGCATCCCGCACGACGCCGCACGCTGCTGGCCTGGGCCGGCGCGCTGGCCACGGCCCTCGGCTGCGACCTGGCGGCCGCCCAGGGCTTTCCCACGAAGAGCATCACCCTGGTCGTGCCCAATCCGCCCGGCGGGCTGGTGGACGGCTCCGCGCGCCTGCTGAGCGAGCCGCTCGCGCGCGTGCTGGGCCAGCCGGTGGTGGTCGACAACCGCGGCGGTGGCAGCGGCAACGTGGCCTACGGTGCCGTCGCGCGCGCGGCCCCCGACGGCTACACGCTGCTGGCCTCGTACTCGGCCTACCACGTGGGCAACCCGTCGCTGTGGCCCAAGCTGCCCTGGGCGCAGAAGGACCTGGCACCGGTGGCGCTGATCACCGCGGCCACCAACGTGATCGCGGTCCATCCTTCGGTGCCGGCCAACACGCTGCCGGAGTTCATCGCCTACCTCAAGCAGAACCCGGGGCGCCAGAGCTACGCGTCGCAGGGCAACGGCTCGCTGTCGCACGTCGGCACCGAGATGTTCAAGATGCAGACCGGCACCAGCATGGTCCACATCCCTTACCGCGGCTCCGGTCCCGCCATCTCGGACGTGCTTTCGGGCCAGGTGCAGGTGTTCATGACCACGCCGCCTTCGGTGATGGGGCACATCCAGGCCGGCAAGCTCAAGGGGCTGGCCGTGACGAGCAAGGCGCGCCATCCGGCCCTGCCGCAGGTGCCCACCACCGCCGAGGCGGGGCTGAAGGGCTTCGAGCTGGAGGCGTGGGTGGCCATCTTCGCGCCGGCCGGAACGCCCCCGGACGTCGTCAACAAGCTCACCACGGCCATCAAGCAGTCGCTGGAGCTGCCCGAGACGCGGACGCGCGCGACCAACGCCGGCATCGACCTGCGCTACCTGCCGCCCGCCGAGCTGGCTGCGCTGGTGGACCGGGAGACGGCGTTCTGGGCCAAGACCATCCAGTCGGCCAAGATCACCGCTGAGTGAGCCCCGCCGGCGCGACGCTTCAATAGCACGAAAGAGCCAAGCGGGACCATTCGCGCGCGCCCAGAATGGGGGCACACCATGTGGCATCTCCACTGCCACCAGGAGTTCCGCCATGCTCAAGATCTGGCCCCGCATCGCCCCCATCGTGATGGAGATCGAGCCCCTCGCCGCGGGCATCGCGGGCGTGCTGTTGCTGGTGCTGATCGTGATCTTCGCGCTCTGAGGATCCGGCCGCGCCGCAAGCTCCGGCCCGGACGTCCGGGCCGGTGAGGATCGTCAGGCCGCGTGCGGGGCCAGCAGTTCCGCCTTGCGCTGCTCCAGCTGGTCGGCCAGCGCGAAAAGGTCCAGGTTCCTGGCCTTGCGCGCCTGCGGGAACATCTTCTCGCGCTCGTCGTTCACGTGGTGGAGGATCGCGTCCTCCAGCTCCAGCATCGTGCGGTCGTCGGGCGTGGCGGCGCCTTCGAGCTGCGCGATCAGGCGTCGCGCCTCCTGGTGCTCGCGCTCCGATTCCTGCACGACGTCCTCGTCGCCGGTCGCCTTGCGGAAGGCCGGGTAGAAGATCTCTTCCTCGATGCGGGTGTGCACCGTCAGTTCCTGGCAGATCTGCTGGGCCAGCAGCCGCTTGTGGTGGGGCTGGGGCGCGGCCTTGAACTGCTGGAACAGCCGGGCCACCTTGTTGTGGTCCTCGTCTAGCAGCGTGCAGGCGTCCTGTTGGGCCATGGTGGGTTCTCCTGTGGGGGTGTCGGGTCAGGCGACACCGTAGGCCGCTGCGGCCGCGCAGGCGAGGTGGTCGCTTCGCGCATTGGCGTAGTCGCGTGCCTACGCTCCGTACACTGACGCATCCGGCCCCTGACCTGCCCGCGCCATGACCGTTCGAACCTTCACCACCGGCCGCCTGCGCAAGGCGGACTACGACCCGGCCTCGCGCCAGCTGGACCTGCATTTCGATGGCGGCACCGTGCTGGCCTATGCGCACGTGCCGGAAGAAGTGTTCCGGCGGCTGTGCACCGCGCCCAACGCGGCCACCTACTGGGAGGACCGCATCGCCGAGGAGTACCCGAAGGCGCGGCCGCGCAAGCCGGGGGCCGAGGGGGCGGGGGGCAAGACCTTGCGCGACCTGTTCGGTGGGGAGGACGAGCCGGGCACGGGAAATCCCTAGGCCTGCGCCGCGCCGTACCTACTTGTAATTCGGCAGGTTACCGGCGAGTCGAAAAACGTCCTCCAGGACGGGGCGCCGGTGCAAGGAGACGACCCTGCAGCCTGCCGCGGCCCCCCTGGCCCCCCTGCTCGAGGTGCACGGCCTCACGCTCGCCTTCGGCGGCGTGAAGGCCCTCAACGACGTCGCCTTCTCGGTGGCGCCGGGCTCCATCACCTCGGTGATCGGTCCCAACGGCGCGGGCAAGACCTCGGTGTTCAACACCATCTCCGGCTTCTACAAGCCGGCCACCGGATACATCCGGTTCGAAGGCCAGGACATCACGCGGCTGGCGCCACCCAGGCGCGCCGCCAGGGGCCTGGCGCGCACCTTCCAGAACATCGCGCTGTTCCGCGGCCTCACGGTGCTGGACAACATCAAGCTCGGTCGCCACTGCCACCTGAAGACCGGGCCGCTGGGCGCGCTGTTCTATTCGCCCGCCGTGCGGCGCGAGGAGGAGGCGCTGCGCACCGAGATCGAGGAACGCATCATCGATTTCCTGGAGATCGACCACATCCGCAAGGCGCCCGTGGGCGCGCTGTCGTACGGGCTGCAGAAGCGGGTGGAGCTGGCGCGCGCGCTGGCGATGAAGCCGAAGCTGCTGCTGCTGGACGAGCCGGTCGCCGGCATGAACCGCGAGGAGACCGAGGACATGGCGCGCTTCATCCTGGAGGTGCGGCGCGACTGGGGCGTGACGGTGCTGATGGTGGAGCACGACATGGGCATGGTGATGGACCTGTCCGACCACGTGGTGGTGCTCAACTTCGGCCAGGTGATCGCGCGCGGGCTGCCGCAGGAGGTGCAGCGCAACCCGGAGGTGGTGAAGGCCTACCTTGGCTCGGGGAACGTGGCGCAGTTGCGAGAGCGTTTCCAGCGCTACCGCCGCAAGGAGGTGGCCTGACATGGCCGGCGGCATCGACTGGTGGCTGCTCTTCGAGATCGTGCTTTCGGGGCTGGGGGCGGGCGGGCTGTACGCGCTGACCGGGCTGGCCTTCGTCACCATCTACAAGGCTACGCGCGTGGTCAACATCGCCATCGGCGAGATGCTGATGGTGGGCGCCTACCTGTTCTTCGCCTTCAGCGCGGGCATGAAGCTGCCGATCTGGCTGGCCATCCCCGCGGCGATGCTGGCTTCGGGCGTGTTCGGCGCGGTGGTCGAGCGCGTGATGATCCGCCCGATGCTGGGCGAGTCGCCGATCTCGTCCTTCATGGTCACCGTCGGCCTGGGCTCCATCCTGGTGGGCGCGGTGGAGCTGATCTGGACCGCCGACCAGCAGCGCCTGCCGGAGTTCTTCCCCTCGGCGCCGGTGAAGATCGGCGAGGCGCTGCTCTCGGCCAAGGTGTTCTGGGGCTTCGTGGTGGCGGTGCTGCTGATCGGCGCGGTGCTGCTGGCGTTCCGCTATTGGCGCGGCGGCGTCGCGCTGCGCGCCACGGCTTCGGACCAGCAGGCCGCGTACTCCATGGGCATCGACGTGCCGCGCGTGTTCTCGCTGGCCTGGGTGGCCGCGGCCATGATCGCCTGCGTGGCCGGCATCGTGGTGGGCTCCATCGGCGGCATCTCGTCGGTCATGGGCGTCTTCGGCCTGTCGGTGCTGGTCGTGGTGATCTTCGGTGGCCTGGACAGCGTGCTGGGCGCGCTGGTGGGCGGCCTGGTGGTCGGCGTGGTCGAGGCCATGGCCGGCTTCTACCTGGGCGGCGAGTACCGGCTGATCGCCACCTTCCTGCTGCTGGTGCTGGTGCTGCTGGTGCGGCCCTACGGCCTGTTCGGCACCCACGAGATCGAGAGACTCTGATGCGCATCGGTGCCGCCAAGCAGACCTACGCCGCCGACGCGGCCCTGTTCGAGACGCCCACGCAGCGCTTCTGGTTGGCCCTGCTGGCGGTCGCCCTCGCGGGCCTTCCCTTCGTCGCGTCCGAATACTGGCTGTACCTGGCCTGCCTGGTGGCCATCCACATCATCAGCGCCGCGGGCCTGAACATCCTCACCGGCTCCACCGGGCTGGTGAGCCTGGGGCAGGCGGCCTTCATGGGCGTGGGCGCGTACACGGTGGCCATCCTGCAGTCGCGCTGGGGCGTGCCGGCACTGGTCAGCCTGCCCCTGGCCGGCTTCGTGGCGCTGCTGTGCGGGGTGGTGGTGGGCCTGCCGTCGCTGCGGGTCAAGGGGCTGTACCTGGCCATCGCCACCATCGCCGCCGGCGTGCTGGCGCACTTCATCTTCTCGCACTTCACCTCGCTCACCGGCGGCTCGGCCGGGCTGTCGGTGCGGCCGGCCAACGTGTTCGGGCTGGCGCTGGACAACTCGTTCCGCTTCTACTGGCTGGTGCTGCCGCTCACCGCGCTGGCGCTGCTGGGCGCGGCCAACCTGCTGCGCACCCGCATCGGCCGCGCCTTCATCGCCATCCGCGACCGCGACATCTCGGCCGAGGTGCTGGGCATCCCGCTGCTGCGCTACAAGCTGCTGGCTTTTGCGATCTCGTCGTTCTACGCCGGCGTGGCGGGCGGGCTGTACGCGCTGTTCTTCCGCGCCGTGACGCCCGAGACCTTCCCGCTGGTGATGTCCATCTTCTTCCTCGCCGCCGTGATCGTGGGCGGGCTGGGCACGGTGCTGGGCAGCGTGCTGGGCGCCGTGTTCATGACGCTGGTGCCCGAGGTGCTGCGGATGGTGATGGGCTGGCTGCCGTTGTCGGGCAACGCGGCGCTGTACCTGTCGCCGGTGCGCACCATCGTCTTCGGCGCGCTGATCGTCCTGTTCCTCGTCTTCGAGCCGCTGGGCCTGGCCGAAGCCTGGCGCCGCGTGCGCCGCACCTTCCACCTGTGGCCCTTCCGCACCTGAGAGCCGGCCTTTTCGTTTTCGTCCAACCAGGAGACAGCCATGACCACCAAGCGAAAGTTCCTCACCACCGCCGCCGCGGCCGCCGCGGCTTCCGCCCTGCCGGCGGCCGTCCGGGCCCAGGCGCGCCCGGCCGCGCAGGAGGACATCGTCTTCGGCGCGTCGGTGCCGCTCACCGGCGTGTTCGCCTTCGCCGGCATCGGCATCGACGCGGGCATCAAGGACTACCTGCAGATCCTCAACGAGGGCGGCGGCGTGAAGGGCCGCAAGGTGCGCTACGTGGCCGAGGACACGGGCTACAAGGTCGACCAGTCGATGGCGGTGTTCAAGAAGATCACCGGGCAGAACAAGGTCAACCTGTACTACGCCGACTCCACCGGCTTCGTGAAGGCGGTCAATCCGGAGCTGGACCGCCTGGGCTCCATGCTCATGACGGGCGCCTCGTTCGCGCGCGAGATCAGCAACGCGCAGAAGTACCCGCTGCAGTTCATGGTGGGCCCCGACTACAGCGAGATGGTGGGCATCCTGCTGCAGTACATCGCCAAGGCCAAGCCGGGCGCCAAGGTGGCGCTGGTGTACTCCGACACCGAGTTCGGCAAGGACCCGGTGGAGGCCGCCCGCGCCGACACCAAGAAGCTGGGCCTGAACCTGGTGCAGGAGATCGTCACGCCGCCGGGCAGCGTGGACGTGTCCACCGAGGTGATCAAGCTGCGCCGCGCCGACCCCGACTACACCATCTTCCACGGCTACGTGTCGGCGCCGATCCCGGAGTTCATCAACCAGGCGCGCGCGCAGGGCCTCAAGACGCAGTTCATGGGCACCTTCTGGACCATGGACAACTCCACCGTGATGCGCATGGGCGCCAACGCCGACGGCTTCCTGGGCGTGATGCCCTACCGCTACCACTACGACACCGAAGGCAAGGCGCCCATGCTCGACCGCATCCGCAAGATGCGCCCCGAGTACCAGAGCACGGCCTACATGCAGGGCTTCCTGGCGGCGATGCTGCTGACCGAGGCGGCGCGCCGCTGCCTCGAAGCGGGCAACGAGCTGAACGGCCGCAACCTGAAGACGGCGCTCAGCTCGATCCGCAACTTCGACACCGGCGGCCTCATCGGCGTGCCGCTGTCGATCAAGGGCAACTCCATCCCGATCGGACGCATCTACAAGGCGGACTTCAAGCAGCAGAAGATGCTGCCGGTGTCCGACTGGATCAGCCTGCAGTGATGGAGCAGCCCCCGGGCGACTTGCCGCCGATCCTGGCCGTCAACAACATCGAGGTGGTCTACAACCGCGCGGTGCAGGTGCTGCGCGGCCTCTCGCTGGCCGTGCCGCGCGGGCAGGTGGTGGCCCTGCTGGGCAGCAACGGGGCGGGCAAGTCCACCACGCTCAAGGCGATCTCGCGCCTGCTGGAGCTGCAGAACGGCGAGGTCACGCGCGGCGAGATCCGCTTCGAGGGCGAGCCCGTGTCGCACCGGGCGCCGCACTCGCTGGTGCGCGCGGGGCTGTTCCACGTGATGGAGGGGCGGCACGTCTTCGAGGACCTGACGGTGCAGGAGAACCTGGTCGCGGCCACCTACGCGCTCACCGGCGCGGCGGCGAAACAGGCCGATTTCGAGCTGGTCTACGAGTATTTCCCGCGCCTGGCCGAGCGGCGCCGGGGGCTCGCGGGCTACCTGTCCGGCGGCGAGCAGCAGATGCTGGCCATCGGCCGTGCGCTGCTGGCCAGTCCGCGGCTGATGCTGCTGGACGAGCCTTCGCTGGGCCTGTCGCCGGTGCTGGTGGAGGAGATCTTCGAGATCATCGCGCGCATCAATGCCGAGCGCGGCGTGTCCATGCTGCTGGTGGAGCAGAACGCCTCGATCGCGCTGGCGGTGGCGCACTACGGCTACATCATGGAGACGGGCAAGGTGGTGATCGACAACACCGCCGAGAAACTGGCCGCCGACCCGGACGTGCGGGAGTTCTACCTGGGCGTGGGCAGCGAGGGGGCGAGCAGGAGCTTCCGGGAGCTGAAGCATTACCGCAGGAGGAAGCGGTGGTTGTCGTGAACTGCTCCGGGGCGAGGGCGGCTGCATGAGCGCGCCGTTCACGCTCACCCTGCCGCAGGCCCTGCGCCACCAGGCGCAGCACGCGCCCACCCGGGTGGCGATCCGGCAGAAGCGCTTCGGCATCTGGAAGCCGCTCACCTGGGCACGGTTCAACGAGCGCGCGATCGACGTGGGCCTGGGCCTGGCCGCGCTCGGGGTCGAGCGCGGCGCCCACGTGGGCGTGCTGTCGGAAAACCGCATCGAGTGGGTGCTCGCGCAACTCGGCGCGGGCATGGTGGGCGCCATCACCGTCGGCGTCTACCCGACCAGCCCCGCCAACGAGGTGGCCTACGTGCTCGGCCACGCCGACGCCCAGGTGGTCGTGTGCGAGGACCAGGAACAGGCCGACAAGGTGCTGGACGCGCGCGACCAGCTGCCGGCGCTGCGGGCCGTGGTCGTGATGGAGGCCAAGGGCCTGGGCGACGTGAAGGCGCGTGCGCCCGGGCTGGTGGTCGGCTTCCAGGAACTCGAAGAACGCGGCCGCGCTTCGGCCGACCGCGCCCGCGTCGACGCCGTGCTCGCTTCGCAGCAGCTGTCGGACACGGGCCTGCTGATCTACACCTCCGGCTCCACCGGCAAGCCCAAGGGCGCGATGATCAGCTACGGCAACATCGCGGCCATGGCGCCGGGCGTGATCGAACGGCTGGGTCTGGACGCCCACACCTCGCACCTGTCGTACCTGCCCCTGTGCCACGTGGCCGAGCAGATGCTGACCTGCTTCGTGCCGATGTACCTGGGCTCGCGGGTGGATTTCGGCGAGTCGATCCGCACCGTGCAGGACGACCTGCGCGAGGTGGCGCCCACCATGTTCCTGGGCGTGCCGCGCATCTGGGAAAAGCTGCACTCGTCGATCTCGATCAAGATGCAGGAGACCGGCGCCTGGCGCCGCTGGCTGTACGCCAGGGCGATGGCCGCCTGCGAGCCCTTCGCGCACAAGTCGGCCGCGCAGCGCAGCGTGGGCGAGCGCCTTCGCTTTGCGCTCTGGTACGCACTGGTGTTCCGCGCGCTGCAGAACTTCATCGGCCTGCGCCGCGTGAAGGTGGCGCTCACGGGCGCGGCGCCGATCTCGCCGCTGATCCTGCGCTACTTCCGCACGCTGGGCGTGCCGCTGGTCGAGGTGTACGGCATGACGGAGTCCAGCGGCATGGTGCTGGGCCAGCGCCGCGACGACATCCGCTGGGGCACGGTGGGCGCGCCCACGGTGGGCGTCGAGGCGCGGGTGTCGCCCCAGGGCGAGCTGCAGGTGCGCGGCGGCGTGGTGTTCCAGGGCTACTACAAGAACCCCGAGGCCACGGCCGCGACCATCGTCGACGGCTGGCTGCACACCGGCGACGTGGTGCAGGCGCAGGACGGGCACCTGCGCATCGTCGACCGGCTCAAGGACGTGATGATCACCGCCGGCGGCAAGAACCTCACGCCCTCGGAGATCGAGAACACGATGAAGGCCAGTCCCTTCATCAAGGAATGCGTGATCGTGGCCGAGGCGCGCCGCTTCGTCGCGGCGCTGGTGCAGATCGATTTCGAGACGGTGGGCAAGTGGGCCGAGAACCAGCGGCTGGCCTTCACCCATTTCCGCTCGCTGGCGCAGCTGCCGCAGGTGCGCGAGCTGGTGCACCAGGAGATCGAGCGCGGCAACGGCACCCTGGCCGAGGTGGCGCGGGTGCGGCGCTTCCACCTGCTCACCAAGGAGCTGGACCATGACGACGGCGAGGTGACGGCCACGATGAAGGTGCGCCGCGCCAGCATCTACAAGACGTATGGCGACGAGATCGAAGCGCTCTACCGCTGAACCGCCGCTCGCCGCGGCGGCCAGGCCGCCGGCGCCCGAGCCGCTGGAGTCGCCCTGGACGCCCGGGGCCGACCGCGACCGGCTGCGCGCCAGCAAGCGCCAGGCGGTGCTGCGCACGGCCGCGCGCGTGTTCAACGAGAAGGGCTTCCATGCCACCTCGCTGGACGAGCTGGCCGAGCGGCTGCACATCACCAAGCCGACGCTGTACTACTACGTCAAGAACAAGGACGAGATCCTGTTCGACTGCGTGAGCATCGGGTTGCAGATGCTGGAGGACGCGATCCAGGCCGAACGGGCCCGCGGCGGACGCGCCGTCGACCAGCTGGTGGCCGCGATGCGCAGTTACGTGGAGATCGTCACCGCCGACTTCGGCATGTGCGTGATCCGCGTGGGGGAGGACCCGCTGCCGCCGGACAGCCAGCGCGCGCTGCGCGCCTTCAAGGCCAAGCTGGATGCGCACTTCCGGGAGCTGGTGCGGCGGGGCATCGAGGAGGGCTCGATCCGTCCCTGCGATCCCAAGATCGCTGCCTTCACCCTGGCGGGGGCGCTGAGCTGGATAGGGCGCTGGTACCGCCCCGAGGGGCCATTGCCTCCCGAGGAGATCGCACGCCAGTGCATCGGCCTGCTCACGTCGGGCCTGTGCACGACCCGGGGACGCTCGCGCCTGCGGACGCTGGCCGGGCCTGGTGATGCCGTCAGCGGCGGTGGGGAGGGCGGGGGGCGCCGTCCCTGCGCTCCGGCAGGTGGCGGAACATGATTCGGCCCTTGCTCAGGTCGTAGGGCGACATCTCTAGCGTCACGTCGTCACCCGCGATGATGCGGATGCGGTGCTTCTTCATCTTGCCGCCGGTGTAGGCGACCAGTTCGTGTCCGTTGTTCAGGATGACGCGGCAGCGCGAGTCCGGGAGGATCTCGGCCACGCGGCCGCGCATTTCAATGAGGTCTTCTTTCGCCAATGGATTCCTTCGGCATGCCCGTGGGCACGCATTCGGCGTTTGCTGGTTGGCGGCCGCGGGCTGCGGCCGCCAAAGGCGAAGCGGAGGCGGCGGCGCCGTTGCGCCGCCTCACGTGCCGGGGATCAGTAGCCGCGCGAGCCGCCGTAGCCGCCGCCACCACCGCCGCCGGTGCGCGGGGCACGCGGCTCCATCGGGCGGGCTTCGTTGACGACCAGGCCGCGGCCGCCGAGCTGGTGGCCATTCATGCCGTCGATGGCCGCCTTGGCTTCGGCCGGGCTGGACATCTCGACGAAGCCGAAGCCCTTGGAGCGGCCGCTGTCGCGGTCGGTGACGATCTTGGCACTGTTGACGGCGCCGAACTGGCTGAAAGCCTGTTCCATGTCGCTGTCGCTGAAAGAGTAGGGCAGGTTGCCCACGTAAAGTTTGTTGCCCATCAGGACTCCAGGAGAAGTGAACGATCCACGATGGAGCCGGGATGCAATCACAAACTCAAGGAATCGGTTCGGGAAGGCGAGGCAGACTGAACACCGCAGGGAAAGCCTCGAGCGAGGCACCCGCGATTATGGGGCAGCGCGCCTTCCCGCGGCGCCCGCCTGTCGTAAAGACACCCGCAGCGAGGGGGCTTCAGGGCTTGCGCGGCTGATCGTCCGGACGCGCGTCCATCACCTGGGCCCAGCGGCCCCAGGCCGCGTCAGTGTCGGCGCGGGCGGTCATCCAGGCGGTGAACTCGGGCGTCTCCACCGTCCGGGCGGCTTCACCGCGGGCATCGGCCTCGTCGTGGACGGTGTCGAAACGCTGTTCCGCCACGCGCTCCAGGGCCTCGATCCGCAGGGCGGCGGCTTCCACCAGCGCCAGTTCCTCTGACCAGAATTTCATCGGGGCCTCCGTGCACAAAGCCAGCGAGTATGGCGCATGGGGCAATACCCCTCCTGCTCACCCAGCGCCGGGCTTAGGCAATCGGCCTAGCACGGCCGCGCCTTCCACGGCCCCGGCTTCTTCGATGATCGCCGTCCCCGACGAACGAAAGAAAGAAAGGACAGCCACCCGTGAGATCGGTGCTCATCGTGGAGGACAACCGCGACCTTGCAAAGACGCTGATGACCGGCCTGGACCCGCTGGACGTCGACGTGCGCCTCGCATTCGATGGCCGCGAAGCCGTGCGGCAGGCCAGCGAGCGCCTGCCGGACGTGGCCGTGCTCGACATCGGCCTGCCGGTGATGGACGGCTACGAGGTGTGCCGGCGCATCCGCGCGCTGCCCGGCGGCGACCGCATCCGCGTGGTCGCGCTCACCACCTGGGGCACGGTGCAGGACCGGCGCTCCGGCGCCGACGCCGGCTTCGACGAGCACTGGACCAAGCCGCTGGGGCTGGACCTCTTCGTCGACCTCACGCGCCGCCAGCTGCTCGCGACGGTGGACTGAAAAAACGCGTTCAGTGCTGGGTGACGGTGCCGCGCCAGGCCCCCGTCGCCTGCCCGCGGGCCTCCACCAGCTTCTTGAAGCGCTTGAGGTTGCCCTTGGTGGTGAACCGCACGCCGCCCAACGTGTCGCCGACCACCTCGGCCGTCGTCTCGGGCCGGTAGTCCATCTGCAGCATCACGCGGCTGCGGCGGTCGTCGATGCGGTGGAAGGTGACCACGCCCGCGTTGGTCGCGCCGCCGGTGCTGCGCCAGGCGATGCGCTGGTCGGGGATCTGCTCGGTGATCTCCGAGTCCCATTCCTTGGTCCGGCCCGCCACCACGGCGCGCCAGTGCAGGTGGGTGTCGTCCACCTGCCGGACCTGCTCCACGCTGGCCATGAAGCGCGGGAACTCCTCGAACTGGGTCCACTGGTTGTAGGCGGTGCTCACCGGGACGTTCAGGTCGATCGATTCCTCCACCGTCGACATCCCGCTGCCGTCGCGGCGCGCGTGCAGGTATCTCGTGACGACCACGCCGCCGGCGACGAAGCCCGCCGCGGCCAGCGCGATCGTGGCCAGCGGCAGTTCGGTGCCGGTGTCCGCTTCGAATTCGTAGTCGATTTCGTCTCGGTACGACGGCCTGCCGCGCAGCATGTGCGACAGGAAGAGCCCGCCGGCGACGTACGCGGCGATTCGGGGGAAGTTGGCTTGCATGGGGTGCGCGTCCTTGTTCGCTGGGGAGCGCGAATGCTGGCAAGCCGCCGCCCTGCACGGGGCTACAGAGTGCTACAAGGGGATTCGCCGGCCCGCGGCCGGCTTCACTCGAGCGGCGCGGGCCGGCTGTTGCGGCCCTGCTCGAGGTAGGGCGCGAGGCTCTCGGTGCCTTCGCCGCTGCGCTGGCCGGCCGGGGGAAGCTCGTTCAGCTGGCGCCGCCGCAGCCCGTCCAGCAACCGGCGCACCAGGCCGCTGGGCGGCGATGCGGGCTCCTCCTTGGGCGGCTGCGGGACATGGCGTTTCTTCTTCATGCGTCGGTTGCCTGACGGGCTCAGTCCAGGAATGGCTCAGCTTGACGGCCGGCGAGACCGTTTTCAATCGCGGCGGTGAAACAGCGGTAACTCAGCCGTAACGCTGTCGAGTTCAGTCGATCGCGGGGCGGCTGGAGCGCATCCAGGTCCACGACACGCCCACGCCCACCGTGCCGCCGTTGGTCCGGCGCACCAGCGGGCTGTCGCGGTTGGTGGCGCCCGCCACCGAGTCGATGCGGGCGAAGCCGAACACCGTCCAGTCGCGCGTGAGGTCGCGCGACAGCGAGGCGCCCAAGCGCCACGCCAGCAGGCCGGCATCGGCCTCGTAGGCGGGCCGGGTCGGCGTGGCGAACACCGGCGCCACCTCGTAGAAGGTGCTGGCCAGGCGGCTGTCGGCGATCACGGCGCTCACGCTGCTGGAGACGGTCCAGCCCGGCGCCGGGCGCAGCTGCCAGATCACGCCGGGCTGGAACACCATGCCTCGGTAGTTGAGGCTGTCGCTGAGGTCGAACACGCCGCGAAGGGGCAGGTCCAGGCGCCAGCGGCCGGTCTGCGCCGAACCGCCCAGGTGCCACTTGAGCCGCGGCCCGAACTCCACCAGCGTGCCCAGGTTGGGCATGCCGCGGCGCACCGGGTCCTGGTCGGCGTCGGAGCCGAAGGACCAGCCCGCGCTGACGTCGAACTCGTAGGTGGGGGTGCGGACCGCGCGCACGCCGACGCCGTCGCTGTCGGCGCGCAGGAACTGCCCGCGGTAGATGAAGTAGGGCAGGGCCACGCCGCGCCGCACTCGCTGGTCCGAGCCGGGATACGCCTGCTGCGAGACACCCACGGCCACGCCGCCGATCTCCCACAGGGGGCGGGCCGGCGCGTCCTGCGCCTGCGCGGCGGCGGTGCACGAGAGGCAGGCGAGGGCGGCGCCGGAGAGGACGGAGCGCGAGGCGGTCAGGTTCATGGATGGACTGTCGGGCAAAGCCGCCGTTTCTAGCGCATCTGCAGGCGGGGCGGCGTCCGTTGCATGCAAACGTTTTTTCTGGAAAGTCGCCATTGTGGAGCTCCCGCTCCATTCGACACGCGACGCCGGCTCTTGCTATGGTGGGGCCATGCGCCCTGTCACCCGCCTGTTGTCCGCCGCCTGCATCGCGCTGGCCGCCGGGGTCGCCGCAGCAGCGGATGCCTGGAGCGAACTCGCGAAACCCGGCGCCATCGTGCTGTTCCGCCATGCGACCGCGCCCGGCGTGGGCGACCCGCCCAACTTCCGGCCGAACGAGTGCGCCACCCAGCGCAACCTCAGCGAGCAGGGCCGGGCGCAAGCGCGGCGGCTCGGCGAGCAGTTCCGCCAGCGCGGCATCGCGGTCGGCGCCGTGCTGACCTCCGAGTGGTGCCGCACGCGCGAGACGGCGCGCCTGGCCTTCGGCGACAAGATTCGCGACGAGCCGGCCTTCAACTCCTTCTTCGGCCAGGGCGCGCAGGAGCGCGACGCGCAGACCGAGCGCGCCCGCCGCGTCCTGCGCGAGTGGAAGGGCCCGGGCGTGCTGGTGGTGGTGACGCACCAGGTCAACATCTCGGCGCTCACCGGCCATGGCGCGATGTCCGCCGAAGGCGTGGTGGTGCAGCCGACCGCCGAGGGCCCGCTGCGCATCCTCGCCAACGTGCAGCCCTGATGGACTCCGCCCGGCCCGCGGTCGACGCGCTCGAGGCGCAGCGGGCGGCCGAAGCGGCGCCACCGCGCCGCATCCTGCCGGTGATCGTGGGCGCGCAGTTCGCCGGCACCTCGCTCTGGTTCGCGGTCAACGCCGTCATGCCCGACCTGCAGGGCGCCTGGGGCCTGCCGCCGGCCGCCGTGGGCACGCTGTCCTCGGCCGTGCAACTGGGCTTCGTGGCCGGCACGCTGGTGTTCGCGCTGGCGATGGTGGCCGACCGGTTCCCGCCGACGCGCGTGTTCCTTGCGTGCTCGCTGCTCGGGGCCGCGGTGAATGCGGCCATGCTGCTGGCCGACGGCAGCCTGCCGCTGCTGGTCGCGCTGCGCTTCGCCGTCGGCTTCCTGCTGGCGGGCATCTACCCGGTGGGCATGAAGATCGCGGCCGCGTGGTTCCGCGAGCGGCTGGGGGCCGTGCTGGGCGTCCTGATCGGCGCGCTGGTGCTGGGCACGGCGCTGCCGCACGGGCTGCGCGCGCTCGCCACGCTCGGTGCCGACGGGCAGGTGCCCTGGCAGGCGGTGGTGCTGGCCGTCTCGGCGCTGGCGGCGCTGGGCGGCATCGCCACGGCCTGGTGGGTGCCGGACCGCCCGGCGGTGCCCGGCGCTCGCATCACGCCGCGGGCGCTCGGGGCGATCTGGAGCGACCGGCGCCTGCGCGCCTCGGTGTTCGGCTACTTCGGCCACATGTGGGAGCTGTACGCCTTCATCGTGCTGGTGCCGGCCATGGCCGCGAGCCGCGTCGCCGGCACCGGCGCGGTGAGCGCGCTCTCGTTCTGGGCGATCGCCGCCGGCTTCGTGGGCTGCGTCGGCGGCGGCCTGGCCGTGCGCCGCTGGGGCAGCGCGTGGGTGGCGCAGGCCCAGCTGTCCACCAGCGCGGCCTGCTGCCTGCTGGCGCCGCTGATGCTGTCGGCGCCGATGCCGCTGTTCGTCGCGTGGCTGCTACTGTGGGGCGCCACGGTCGCGGGCGATTCGCCGCAGTTCTCCGCGCTGACCGGGCGCAACGCGCCGCCGGCCGTGGTGGGCAGCGTGCTCACCTTCACCAACTGCATCGGCTTCGCGATCTCGGTGGTGAGCATCGAGCTGTTCGTCGCCGCCGCGCAGGCGCGGCCGCTGGCGCAGGTGCTGCCCTGGCTGGCGCTGGGGCCGGCGGCGGGGCTGTGGATGATGCGGCCGCTGCTGCGGCGGCGCACCGACGCACCGGCCTGAAGCTCAGAACACTTCGTTGAGCAGGTAGAGCGCGTTGTCGCGCAGCTTGGGCCACCACCCCCGGCGGCGCCAGGCTTCCAGCTGGACCTCCTGGGCGCGGGCCGCGTAGTGCTCGAAATGCGCGTCCAGCTCTTTCGCCAGCGGCGGGTGCAGGAAGCCCAGCGTGATCTCGTCGTTGGTGTCGAAGGAACGGTCGTCGAAGTTGGTCGAGCCCACCGCGCACCACTTGCCGTCCACCGTCATGGCCTTCTGGTGCAGCAGCGTGTGCGGGTACTCGAAGAGCCGCACGCCACAGCGCAGGATCTTTTCGAAGTTGCGGTGGGCGATGTGCTGCACCAGGGGGTTGTCGCTGCCTTCGGTGGACGGCATGAGCACGCGCACGTCGACGCCGCGCCTGACCGCCGCACCCAGGGCGTCGATGGCTTCCGGCTCGGGGATGAAGTAGGGGTTCTGGATCCAGATGCGCTCGCGCGCCATGCACAGCACGGCGTGGTGCAGGATCTTCACCGCCGGCGCCGAGTTCTCCGGCTTGATGAAGGCCGCGTGGACCAGCACGTCGCCGGCGGGCTCCAGCGCCGGGAAGACGCCGTCGCCCACGAACAGCTCGCCGGTGTCGCCCGCCCAGTTCTCGCTGAAGGCCGACTGGATGGTGTGCACGATGGGGCCGTGCAGGTGCACGCTGAGGTCGGCAAAGTGCTTGTGGTCCTCGGCGTCGCCCAGCCACTCGTCGGTGATGCAGTGGCCGCCCAGGAAGGCCTCGCGGCCGTCGATCACCACGATCTTGCGGTGGTCGCGGTCGGTCATCACGCCCAGGTTGTAGATCGAGTGCGGATGGAAGAAGCGCACGCGCGCGCCGGCTTCTTCCATCAGGCGGCGCTCGCCGTCGCCGATCTCGCGGCAGCCGGTGGCGTCGAGCAGCACGCGCACCTTCAGCCCCGCGCGGGCGCGCTCGGCCAGGGCGGCGGCCATGCGGCGCCCGAGCTCGCCCTCCTTCCAGAGGAAAGTCTCGAAGTGCACCGTCTCGCGCGCCTGGGCGATGCGGTCGATCACGACGTCGAAATAGTGGCCGTTCTTCAGCAGTTCCACCGAATTGCCGGCGATGGGCGTGCCCAGCGACAGGCCGGCCAGCGAGCGCACCAGCTGCTCGACCGGCGCGTCGCATTCCATCTTCAGGTGCGGGCTGCGGTGGCGGCGCGACGACCACAGCACCAGCACGAGCAGGATGACGGCGCCGGCCAGCAGGCCGATCCAGAACGTCGCGCTCATGGCGCCGCGGCCGCGCGGGCGGCGGGGAAGGGTGAAGGGGTGTCCATCCCCTGACGATAGGCAAGCCCAGCCTTTGGGCTTGTAAGGCAACCCCGACACCTGAGGTTGGCGAAGGGCGTCCATCCGGCGCGGGGCACCGGGGTGCGGTAGAGCTGCAGGGGAGCCTGCCGGCGCCGGCACGGGTGAAGCAGAATCGGCAGCGATTGTTTCGGGATTGGGACGGATGGCGATCGATAGCGTCGTGCGGGCGCGGGCCCAGGGCGGGGCCGGTCCATGAGCTTCATGGAATCCATGCTGGCCATGCTGCAGGCGCTGCAGGGCTGGCCGGCCTACCTGCTGGTGTTCGGCCTGCTGGTGGGCAGCGGCTTCGGCCTGCCGATCAACGAGGACATCCTGCTGCTGGTGGCCGCCGCGCTCACCCTGCGCGGCGTGATGGAGCCGGTGCCGCTGGTGGCCGTCGCCTGGTGCGGCGTGCTGTGCGCGGACGGGCTCATCTTCCACTGGGGGCGGCGCTTCGGCACGCAGTTGCTGCGGCACCGCCTCGCGGCGCGGGCGCTGCCGGCGGCGCGGCTGCACACCATGGAAAGGGCGATGCAGCGCTGGGGCCCCGGCGTCATCTTCGTCGTGCGCTTCGTGCCTGGCCTGCGCACGGCGCTGCTCTTCGCCGCCGGCTCGATGAAGATCCGCTACCGGCACCTCTTCATCTTCGACGGCGCCGCCGCCCTGATCGAGTTGCCGCTGCTGGTGTGGGGCGTGCGGTACGTGGGGGGGCGCTGGCAGGACATCGTGGCCTCGCTCCAGCAGTGGCAGGGCTGGCTGCTGCCGGCGCTGGCCGCGGCCGCCGTCGCGGTGGCGGCCGCGGTCTGGTGGCGCCGGCGCGCGCGGGCCCGTTGAACGGCCGCGCTGCAATACGGCTGAAATAATGCTGTGCAACTGTCCGGTCGCGGCCTAAGATGGCCTTGCACAACGGGACGGAGGCCAGGATGAATGCACCCCAGCGTGTTCCCACGACAGCCGTGCGCGAGCCGGCCCCCCAGGAGACGCAGCTCCTGCGCCAGCTCGTCTCCGTGCAGGGCCGCGACCCCGGCGGCTTCTCCGCCGCGCTGCTGCCCAGCGGCTCCATTTCGGTGCGTTCGCCGGCGGCCGCCGCCTTCTATCCCCTGGACGGCTGGACCCACCGCTTCGTGCGGCACCTGCACCAGGGCTATTTCGATCCCAGGGCGCTCGCCCAACCCACGCCGCGCGCCAACTGAGCGCGCCGGTTCTTCATATCGGTGTATCCATCGTGCCTTGCGCATGGATGGGAAGGTGCAAAGTTCCCGCGGCCGTGCCCGCTAAGATGCGGCCTCTGGGAGCGGAACAGCCCGGCAGCGAAACACGGCCTTCGACCGTGGCGACGCCGACAACCGAGGTATAGAAACCAACATGCCCAATATCGGCACCGTCCTGAAGCAGGAAATCGCCCGGGTCGCGCGCAAGGAGATGCGCGGTGAACTGCAGCAACTGAAGAAGACCGTCACGCAGTACCGCAGCCAGATCGCCCAGCTCAAGCGCCGCCTGCAGGCGCTGGAGCAGCAGGTGCGCCGGCAGGGGCGCGGCGGCGGCCGGGCGGCCCCGGCGGTGGCGGTGGACGACGAGGACGAGGGACCGCAGCTGCGCTTTTCCGCCAAGGGCCTGGCGGCCCAGCGCAAGCGCCTGGGCCTGTCGGCGGCCTCGGTCGCCAGGATCCTGGGCGTGTCGGCGCTGTCGGTCTACAAGTGGGAAAGCGGCAAGACCCGCCCGCGCGCCCGCCAGCTGGAAGCGATCTCGTCGCTGCGCAAGATGGGCAAGCGCGAAGCCCTGGCCAAGCTGGCCGCCTGAGAGCATGCCCCTGCCCGAACCCGCCGCGCGCCGGCACCTGCACACGCGGGCCGTGACGTACCGCGGCTTCCTGCGCGACGATGGCCTGTGGGACATCGAAGGCGAGATGTCGGACGTCAAGACCTATGCCTTCCAGCGCTCGGACGGGCGCGACATGCCGCCCGGCGCGCCCATCCACAACATGCTGATCCGCCTCACGGTGGACGAGGGCATGGTGATCCGCGCCGTGGCCAGCTCGATGGACGCCACGCCGTACGGCGAATGCGGGCAGGGCAACGATCCCATGCAGCGGATGGTGGGCGTGCGGCTGGGCCCGGGTTGGCGGCAGGCGATCGAGAAGGCGCTGGGCGGGGTGCTCGGCTGCACGCACCTGCGCGAGCTGCTGTTCAACATGGCCACCGCGGCCTACCAGACCATCTTTCCGTGGCGCGAGGGCCAGAGGCGCCAGTCCGGCCTCACGTTGCAGCAGACCGCCGAGCCGCCTTACCACCTGGGCCGCTGCATCGCCTGGGACCCCAGCGGCCCGCTGGTGCAGCGCGTCTACCCGCAGTTCTTCGGACAGCCCCTCAGGCGACCGCTTGCGAAGGATCCGAAGGCTTGACCCAGGTGAACACCCGCACCGGCGGGATGTTCACCAGCTCCCAGCGCTTGTCCGGCGTGCCGAGGTAGGGCGCCGCATACGAGGCCACGTGCGCGCGGACCTGGTAGGCGACGAAGCGCCCGCCCGGCCGCAGCACCTGCGCGACGATGGCGGCGATGCGGTCCGACACCTGCGCCGGCATGGTGGAAAAAGGGATGCCCGAGACGATCGCGTCCGGCGCCGGCAGGCGGCGGGCGGCCAGGAACTCCGCCAGCTTCTCGGCGCTGCCCAGCTCCAGCAGGAGACGGGGATCGCGCAGCTGCTGCTGCAGGTGCTGGTGGAAGGCCGGATCGAGCTCGACGGCGAGCAGCCGGGCCGTGGGCGGCATCGCCAGCAGCATGGCCGCGGTGGTGCCGCCGGTGCCGGGGCCCAGCTCGACCACGGTGCGCGCCTGCGCGATCGCGGCACTGCGCACCAGCCGCTGCTCGAGCCGGTGCGAACTGGGCACCACGGAGCCGACCTGGGCCGGGTGGCGCAGAAACCCCCTCAGGAACTCGAAGCGGTCCCGCAGGGGGCCGGAGGTGAGGGAGGCGGGCGGCAGGACGTTCTCGCCGGCGCCTTGGCCGGCGCGGGGGTCTTGGAGCGCCATGGAGTGTTGGGATTGTTGTGGATGTGCGGCGATTCTGGTGGCGCGACGCACAGATGCGTGTCGGACGGGGTCGACAAGCCGGCCCCAGGCCGACCGAAGGGAAGGACACTATTTCGATGCGGATGAACCCAACCATGGGCCGGTTCCTGGACGCGATCCGGGCCGGATGGACACGACTGTGGGGCGCGGTGCGCCGCCACCCCTGGCGCACCGCGCTGGTCCCGCCGGGACTCGTGCTGCTGTACGTGCTGGCGCTGCTGCCCTTCACGCCCGGCATCGGCAACCTGCGCAAGGCCAAGGTGGAAGCGCCGGCCGTGCTGGTGTCGGCCGACAACGTGGTGCTGGCCAGCTACAAGCGCGTGAACCGCGAATGGGTGCCGCTGGACAAGGTCGCGCCCGCGGTCGTGCAGGCGCTCATCCACACCGAGGACCACCGGTTCTGGGACCACCACGGCATCGACTGGTACCGCACCGCGGCGTCGGCCTGGCACACGCTGAAGGGGCGGCGGCAAGGCGGCTCCACGCTCACGCAGCAGCTGGCCCGCAACCTGTACCCCGAGGAGATCGGCCGCTCGCCGACCGTGCACCGCAAGGTCAAGGAAGCGATCACCGCGCTGAAGATCGAGGCGGTCTACAGCAAGAAGGAGATCCTGGAGACGTACCTGAACACGGTGCCCTTCCTCTACAACGCCTTCGGCATCGAGATGGCCGCCCGCACCTACTTCGACAAGCCGGCCAGCGAACTGGACGTGCTGGAAAGCGCCACCCTGATCGGCATGCTCAAGGGCACCAGCTACTACAACCCGGTGCTCAATCCCGAGCGCGCGCGCGAGCGGCGCAACGTGGTGCTGGACCAGATGGCCAAGCACGGCTCGCTGCCGGCCGAGCGCGCCGAGCAGCTGGCGAAGCGGCCGCTGAAGATCGACTTCGAGCGCCAGCAGGAGCCGCTGGGCCCGGCGCCGCACGTGGCGCAGCACGTGCGCAAGTGGCTGATCGCCTGGGCCGACCGCAACGGCTACGACATCCACTCCGACGGCCTGGTGGTGCGCAGCACGCTGGACACCCGGCTGCAGCGCGCGGCCAACGAGTCGGTGACCCGGCAGCTGTCGCAACTTCAGCCGCTGGCCGACCGCCGGCGCAAGGCCGGGCAGGACCCGGCCCTGCTGCAGGCCGGCTTCCTGGCGCTGGACCCGCGCAACGGCCACGTGCTGGCCTGGGTGGGCAGCAGCGACTTCGCGCGTGACCAGTTCGACCACGTGAGCCAGGCGCGGCGCCAGCCGGGCTCGACCTTCAAGCCCTTCGTCTACGGCGCGGCCTTCCTCGACGGCTTCGGCCCGAACGACACCCTGATCGACCAGCCGGTGGTCCTGCGCGGTGCGAACGGGGAGACCTGGAGCCCGCGCGACTCGACGCCGCCCACCAACGCCCCCTGGACGCTGCGCGCGGGACTGGTGTTCTCGCGCAACTCGATCACGGCCCAGCTCATGGAACGCGTCGGGCCGCAGAAGGTCGCCAAGCTGGCGCAGGCCATGGGCGTGCGCGAGAGCCGGCTCGATGCCGTGCCTTCGCTCGCGCTGGGCACCAGCCCGGTCACGCTGCGCGAGATGGTCTCGGCCTACGGCACGCTGGCCAACAACGGCCGCTGGGTGGAGCCGCTGCTCGTGCTGCGCATCGAGGACTCGGAAGGCAAGGTGCTGGACGCCTTCGTGCCGCCGCGCTCGGCCGAGGCCATGCCCAAGGCCAAGGCGCTGATGCTGGTCAACGCCATGCGCGGCGTGGTGGACGAGGGCACGGGCGCGGCGATCCGCAGCCGCTACGGCATCCAGGCCGACGTGGCCGGCAAGACCGGCACCACCCAGGACAACGCCGATGGCTGGTTCATCCTGATGCACCCGCACATGGTGGCGGGCGCCTGGGTCGGCTTCAACGACCCCTCGATCACCATGCCCGATGCCTGGGGGCCGGGCGCCCGCAGCGCGCTGCCCATCGTGGGCGACTACTTCCAGCAGTCGGTGCGCAACCGCTGGGTGGACACCAAGGCCGAATGGGACATCCCACGCCCGCGGCCCAAGCCCAAGCAGCCCGAGGGCGATCCGCTGGAGCGGCTGGTCAACGACGTGATCGACCGGCTGTTCAAGATCCTGCAGTAGCGAAAAAAAGCCGGGCACATGGCCCGGCTCAAGCTCCCTTTCGCTTCCCTGATCTCTTCGGCATTCCCACCTTCATCCGTCATTCCCGCCTTCATCCGTCATTCCCGCGAAGGCGGGAATCCAGTGCTTCCCTGGGCATCCCTGGATCCCCGCCTGCGCGGGGATGACGGGCGATGTGACAGCTATCGAATCGTGAACGCGCCCCCCTCGTGGTGCGTGACCGTGAACCGGCCATTGCCCTGGTAGGTCAGCTGCAGCACCTGCCCCTGGCCGCCGCCGATCGAGCCCAGGGTGCCGCCGGAGGTGCGGTTGCCCTGCGAGGTGTAGAGGCGCCCGCCCGAGCCGTTGGCGCCGGTGTCGCCGACCACGATCCAGTTCCCGTCGAAGGACAGGCTGACGCCGCGGTACCAGCGGTTCTCGCCGTGCCAGTTCCAGTCGGTGCCGCCGTCGGTGCTGACAAAGGTGTAGCCGGTGTAGGCGTAGGTGTCGTCGCGAGGCTCGAGCGCGCTGACCACCTGGCCGTTGCCCGAAACCGCCAGCCCCGACCAGTTGCTGAAGCCGAACCGCATCGTCCAGGTGACGCCGCCGTCGTCGCTGATCCAGGGGTTGCCGCCGTTGTCGATGGCCGCCATGCGCCCCCCATCGGCACTGGCGGCCGCGAAAGCCCAGTTGCCGTTGCCCTGGCGGCGCGTCCAGGTGGCGCCGCCGTCGGTCGACACGTGGATGCCCTGCAGCGAGGGCGCCTGCGAGTAGAAGGACGCGACGGCCACCAGGCGCTGCCCGTCGCGCGAGCCCGCCACGGCGCGCCAGTCGCCGCCGGCCGTGCCGGGCACGACGCTGAAGCTGGCGCCGCCGTCGACCGACCGGTGGATCGCGCCGCCGACGGCCGTGGCCACGATGCGCTGGCCATCCCCGGAGATGTGCACGCCGCTCCACGGCTGGGCCGTGCTGTTGGCGGCGGTCCAGGTCTGCCCGTGGTCGGACGAAACGTGGATGGCGCCGCCCGTGGCCACGGCGGCCAGGCGGCTGCCTTCCTCGTTCATCGCCACCCAGGTCCAGTTGGCCGTGGGGGCGCTGCTGCGCGTCCAGCTGGCGCCGCCGTCCTGCGACAGGTAGAGCCCGCCCGGGCTGGCCACCGCGGCGATGCGGTTGCCGCTGGCCGACGAGGCGGTGGCGACCCAGTTCTGCAGGGGCGCGGCCGCATCGACCGTGCGCGGCGTCCACACCGTGCCGGGCGTGACGTTGCCGGGCACCCCGACCGTCTCGACCCACTGCAACGGGTTCTGCGCCAGGCGCCAGGCGGCGCCGCTCTGTCCGCTGACCCGGATGCGGTCACCGGCTTGGAGGCATTCGTTGGCCGGCAGCGTGATGGCCACGCTGGCCGAGCTGGACGTCACCGTGTACTCGCCGTTCGCTGCGGCCTGGAGGGCCGCGCCCGCGACGCTGCCGCTGTTGGGTGCCGCGCAGGTGGCGGGTGAGGGCGCGGGCGCCGGGGAGGGGGCCGGCGCAGGCGCAGGCGGGGCAGGCGGTTGAGGTTCCGGAGCGGGGGACGGTGCGGTCGATGGCGCGGGGGCATCGGGCCGCGTTTCGGGCTCCGGGGCGGGCGTCAGCGCGCCGGCGCTTGCGGAAGCCGAGACCGGGGTGGCGCCGGGGGTGGCCGCGGCCGTATCGCCGCCTCCACCACCGCCACCGCCACCGCATGCACTCAGCCACAAGGCCGCCATCGCGGACAGGGCGGCCACTCGGGTCTTCTTGCCGCTGTCCGTACTCGTTTCGGTCATCTCTCGTTTTCTCCCGGGCGACATCGCCTGGGAACGATTCTTCGGCCCCGCTGCAGAGCCTGGCGTGCGCCGACTGAGCCATTGCGCGTAGGCGCCCGAAGCTCGTCCGTGTCGGGCTTGCGCCGACCCCGTTGGAGCTATTGCCGGGGCCCAAACGAAAAAGCCGGGCCTTTCGGCCCGGCTTGTCTCCCTCCCTGGGAGCGCGACAGCGTTATTTCGACTCGATCACGGGGCCGTGACGGACCCGCTGGACGTGTAGAGCTGGCCCGTGGCGCCGAAGAAGGTGCCGGCAGCCAGCAGCAGTCGGGCTGCGTCGCCGCTGATGGACACGGCGCGCCAGTTGGTCTCGACCGGGG
Organism: Ramlibacter sp. Leaf400; assembly: GCF_001424545.1. Lineage (GTDB taxonomy): Bacteria > Pseudomonadota > Gammaproteobacteria > Burkholderiales > Burkholderiaceae_C > Ramlibacter. Next base: position 47,422 of record NZ_LMQL01000015.1, read on the forward strand.
GCAGCGTGGCCAGCGGGGCGAAGCTGGTGCCACCGTTGGTGGACAGCAGCACGGTGCCGGCGCCGGACATCGTGGCGACCATGATGCCGCCGTCGGCGGTCATGTCGATGCTGGTGTAGGCGCCGCTCGTCGCGTTGCCCTGCACCCAGGTGGCGCCACGGTCGCGGGACGTGTACAGGCCGGTGCTGGTGCCTGCGAAGTCGGTGTTCCCGGCGACGGCGATGGTGTTGCCGTCCTCGGACACCGCCACGCGGTACCAGCCGTCGGCGATCGCGCCGGCGCCGATGTTGACGGGCAGGGCCGCGAAGGTCAGGCCGCCGTCGGTCGACAGGTGCACGTTGCCGTCCTGCGCGGCGGCGACCACGACCGAACCATCGGCCGAGCTGTCCACGGCGCGCCAGGGCGCGGGTGCGGCGGCGCTGCCACCGGCGACCGTGAAGGTCGCGCCACCGTCCTGCGAGACGTAGACGAGCCCGTTGGCCGGGTTCGCCCCGACGCCCGTGTCGACCATGGTGACCGCGACGATGCGCTGGCCGTTCTGGGACATGGTCACGGATTCGTAGGCCAGGTTGCCGCCGGCATCGCCGACCTGCGGCGGGTTCACCGCGCCGTCGATCTTGGTCCAGCTTGCGCCACTGTCAGTCGACCGGTACATCCCACCGCCGAAGCCCACCGCGACCATCGTCGTGCCGTCGAGGCTCATGTCCGCCGAAATCCAGTTGTCGACGGGCAGGGTGCTGTCCACGAAGGTCGCGCCGCTGTCGCGGGACACGAAGACGTTGCCCGGGATGGACGTGGCGAGCTGGACGGTGCCGCTCGGGTTCATGGTCACCCAGTGCCAGGTGTTGGCGGCCAGGGACGTCGCCGTCCAGGCCAGCGGTTGTGCCGGGGGCGCCGGCACCGGGGCCGGTGCGGGTGCGCCTACCGGTGCAGGTGCCGGGCTCGGTGCTGCCGCGACATCGTCGCCACCACCACCTCCTCCGCACGCCGTGAGCCAGAGTGCGGCCACGGTAGCCGTCACGCAGACCCTGCTCTTTGTCGTTGCTGCTTTGAACATTCGGTGCCTCCAAGTTGCGATTGATGACGCGGTCGATACACGTCGCAACGGATGGTCGGTTCTCCCATTGATCGGCGCTTTCCCATTTGGCGCGCCTGCTTGTAGGAGAACGCCGTTCGAGCAGCTCTACCGATTGCAAGTTGTGTTTTTGCATGGCCCGACTGAGCCATTGAACAACGACAAGCACTGCTGAGGCCGTTCGCGCGCAGTACCTCACGCGGGCGGCGGCGAAGTTGAAACAAGGTTCGAAAAGCCGTCCATGTCGCGTTGCGCTGATGATTTCATGTCGGCGGACCGATGAACCCATGAGGCACTCCTACTTACTTCTTTACGCCGCGGGCGCGCTGCTGGTGCTGGTGCTCGAAGCGCTGGCGCTGGCCGGCTGGCAGGGCTGGCTGCCGCGCCGGCCGGTCGAGCAGGTTTCGCAGGCTCATCCGATGCCGGCACCTCAACCGGCGACACAGCCGCAGACCCCGCCGGTCCAGGTGTCCGAGCGGCCCATCGAAGGCTACTTCCGCGAGCTGCGGGCCCAGCTGCGCTACGTGCCCGCGCGCCTGGGCAGCGAGCTGCTGACGCTCGACATCCCTTCGCGCATGCTGCTGGCCAAGTCGGCGGCGCGTCAGGCGAACCTCGACGAGGTGGGCCTCGGCTTCGCCGACGTCTACGGGATCATCAACGCCGAATCGTCCTGGCTGCCGCGCGACGGCAGCAGCCGCGACGGCACGCCCAACCTGGGCATCGCGCAGTTCGAGCCGGACACGGCCACCGCGCTGGGCGTGCGCGATCCGCACGACGTGGTGGAAGCGGTGCACGCGGCCGCCGAGCACATGCGCGAGGCCGCACTGTGGAGCGCTTCGCGCATCGCCGGGCTGAAGCTGAGCAAGCCGGAACGCGCCAGGCTGCTGCGCGAGGGCGTCTCGGTCTACTACAACCTCTCCAGCCGCGGCCGCGCGCTCTGGGATGGCCGCGACGCCTCGCGGCTTCCCGCGGCCACGCACGCACACATCCGCAATGCACAGCTGGGCGCGCAGGAGGCGGCCTGGCTCGAGATCCGCGGCGGTGCAGCGGAACTGGCGGACCGCGCGCGTGCGGGCTCGGTGCTCACCGCCGCGGCCGGGGGTGCGCCCTAGCGGGTCGAACGGCTCGGCTTGCGATCCGGCGGCGAACCTCCATCCTTCATGCACAGCACCATGAGCGAACCCCTGCACGTCGTCTGTCCGGCCTGCCGCACCACCAACCGGCTGCAGAGCACGCAGCTGGGGAGCGATCCCCACTGCGGCCAGTGCAGGCAGCCGCTGTTCCAGGGCCGGCCGGCCGAGCTGGACGAGGCCGGCTTCGACAAGCAGGTGGCCCGCAGCGCGCTGCCGGTGCTGGTCGATTTCTGGGCGCCGTGGTGCGGGCCCTGCCGCGCGATGGCGCCGGCCTACGAGCAGGCCGCCCACACGCTGGAGCCCCACGTGCGCGTCGCCAAGGTCAACACCGAGGAGGCGCAGGCGCTGGCGGCCCGCCTGAACATCCGCAGCATCCCCACGCTGGCGCTGTTCATGGACGGGGCCGAAGTCGCCCGGCAACCCGGTGCGCTGACGCGGCCGGAGGACATCGTCCGCTGGGCGCGAGCGCAGCTGGCCGCCCACGCCACCTGAAGCCTGCCGCGTTAAGCTCCACGAATGCTCTATCGCAACCTCGGCCGCAGCCAGCTGCGGGTCTCTGCCCTGTGCCTCGGCACGATGATGTTCGGCGACCAGACCGATGCGCGCGAGGCCGGCGCCATCCTCGCCGACGCCCGCGAACGCGGCATCAACTTCCTGGACACCGCCGACGTCTACAGCAAGGGCGGCTCGGAAACCCTGCTGGGCAGCCTGCTTGGCGAGGGCCGCGACGACTGGGTCATCGCCAGCAAGCTGGGCAACCCGATGGGCGACGGCCAGAACCAGTCGCGCTATTCGCGCACCTGGATGCTGCGCGAGGTGGAGGCGAGCCTGCGGCGCCTGCGCACCGACCGCCTGGACATCCTCTACCTGCACCGCGATTACGAAGGCATGGACCTGGAGGAGCCGCTGCGCGCGCTGGACACGCTCATCCGGGACGGCAAGGTGCGCTACTGGGGCCTGTCCAACTTCCGGGGCTGGCGCATCGCCGAGGCGGTTCGCATCGCGCGCGAGCTGGGCATGCCGGGCCCGTCCGCCTGCCAGCCCTACTACAACCTGCTCAACCGCATGCCCGAGGTCGAGGTGCTGCCGGCCTGCCGGCACCACGGCATCGGTGTCGTGCCCTACAGCCCGATCGCCCGGGGCGTCCTGTCCGGCAAGTACGCGCCCGGGCAGGCGCCGGCCGCGGACAGCCGGGCGGGGCGGGGCGACAAGCGCATCCACCAGACCGAGTTCCGCGAGGAGTCGCTGCGCATCGCCCAGCAGCTGCAGGCGCACGTGGCGGGGCGCGGCGTGACGCTGGCGCAATTCGCCACGGCGTGGGTGCTGGCGCACCGGGCCGTGTCGTCGGTGATCGCGGGGCCGCGCACGCTGGAGCAGTGGCAGGCCTACGCGCCTGCGGTCGAGTTCAAGGTGACGCCGCAGGACGAGGCGCTGGTCGACTCCCTGGTGGCGCCGGGCCACCCGTCGACCCCCGGCTACTCCGACCCGCAGTACCCGATCCCCGGACGCACCCTGTAGCGCAACCGGGCGGGGCGTTGCGATTCCCGACAGCCTGTTACGCCCGCCTCCTACACGCCCGATGGGCGGCCGCCGCCTACTCTCGCGCTACGAAAGCGCCGGATGGCGCGTGGGAGACGAGGAATGCAGGACGCTCAGCTCAGGCCGCGATCAGCCGAACGCTTCGGGCTGGCGCTGCCCATCACGATGGAGGGCGAGGAGTGCTCCACGCACGACATCAGCGCCACCGGCGTGCTGCTGGAGTCGCCGGCGGCGCCGCCGCTGGGCGCCCAGGTCTCCCTGATGCTGCAGTACCGCGCAGGCGGCCGTGATTTCAGCCTCGGCTGCACCGGCGAGGTGGTGCGGGTGGAACGCCACGGCGAGAACTTCAACATCGCGGTGCGGCTGGCCGAACCCCTGTTCCAGGACGCGGTGCCGCAGGAAGGCGGCACCGGCTGACGCCGGCGCCGCGGGAAAAGGGCAGGAACGCGCCGCGCGCGCGAGGAGAACGAGGATGGCGATGGTGGAACCCAGGGTGGTGGTGCCGCTGCGGCGGCGCCAGGAAAAACGCGGCGCGGAGCGCTTCGAGATGGAGATGCCGCTGTCGGTGGGCAACGGCGAGGGCGGCGTCACCCGCGACCTGAGCGTCAGCGGCCTGTCATTCACCTCCCGCCAGCCCTACGTGGTGGGCGAGGCGATCGACGTCACCGTGGAATACCTGTTGGATGGCCACAACTTCCCGTTGCGCTGCCGCGCCACGGTGGTGCGCTGCGACCCCTGCGCGGGCGGTTTCACCATCGGCGCCCGCCTGAACACCGCCTTCGTCGAGTAGCTCGGCTTCCCTCCGGGCCCGGGCGCGGGAATAATGCGTCCATGGGCCTGCTCAACAAGATCTTCCGGCCGGAACCCAAGGGTGGCGACACCGCTTCGGTTCCGCCGTCGGCCACGCGCTTCCAGGTCACCGACAGTGGCACCGAGGACGAGAAGGCCGAGGCGCGCCAGGCCGTGCGCCGCGAGCTGGTCCAGGTCACGCTGCGCGAAACCATGCGGCGCCACGCCGTACCGTCCGACTGGATGGAAGTGCGCATGCTCCCGGTCGTCACCAGCAAGGGCAAGAGCGGCATGCACGTGCAGCTGGTGGTCAAGCAGGGGCAGGGCAGCCTGCTGGGCTACATCCCGGCCTTCCAGAGCGGCTTCATGGCCGAGATCGAGAAGTTCGAGCCGCGCGCCTGGGATTGGCTGTTCAGCATCTCCTGGCAGTTCGCCGCCATCACCGCCAGCAACGGCGGCGAAGAGGCGGCGGGGTCCTGGCAGGCCGCCAGCCCCGTCACGGCGCCGGCGCCCGCCAGGCCGGAGCGGCAGGTCGAGGACGACGATGTCGCGCAGGACCTCAAGGCCCTGTTCGCCATCCGCGACGCCGCGATGAAGCCGCGAGCGGACGACACGCCGCCGGACTTCGAGCCGACCCGGCCGTTCAACAACTCCCAGGGCGGCGCGGGGCGCTAGACGCGCCGGCCGCTCACAGGAACTCCACCCGCTCGGCGATCAGCACGTCGTTCGCGACGCGCGAACCGGTCACCCGCACCCGCCGCCCGTTGCGCAGGTCGGCCGCCGTGCCGTCCTCGAACACCACGCCCGTGCCGCCGGCATCGATGTCCTGGCCCTGGATCCTGAACTCCGACGCCGAGCGGAACGAGCTGATGTTGCCGCGGGCGCTGTAGTCGTTGTCGCCGGAGCCGCTGCCGGAATTGCTGCCCGAGCCGCCGCCGTTTCCGTTGCCGTTCCCATTGCTGTTCCCGTTGCCGTTCCCCGGTTGGGGCTCGGGCGCGACGGGTTCGGGTTCGGGCGCATCGCGCAGCTTCAGCCGGGTGGCGGCCAGCACGCCGCCGGCCCAGGCGCCGGCCACTTCGACCCGCGCGCCGACGCCCAGGGTCGACAGGCGACCGGTCACCCGCGCCTTCGACGCATCGACCGCCACGCCGTCGACCTGCATGGCCGCCAGGCTGGTGTAGCGCGTGACCAGGCCTTCCACCGAGATCCGTTCGCCATCGGTCGGCCGCAGCGGGTACCAGGGCTCCACCTCGGCGCGCGACAGCGGGTCGGCGATCGCGTTGCCGCGGATGCGCACCAGCTGGCCTTCGAGCTGGTCCAGCCGCAGGCCTGCGGCCTCCAGCAGCGCCGCGATGATGCCGATGCGGCGTCCGCCGATCTGCAGGATCGCCTCGCCGATGTCCACGAATTGCACCGAGCCTGAGAGCACCGGCGTTCCCTCCGCCGCGAGCCGTTCGATGCGGGAGGCGCGCAGGCCGGGTCCGGATTCCGGCAGGCCGTAGACCTGCACCGGATCGCCCGGCTGCAGATCGTGCAGGGCCATCAGCCCGCCGGCGAAGACCGTGGTCGCGTCGATGTAGATCGGTGTGTTCCACACCTTCATGATGCCCAGGCCCGCGTCCACCCATTCGACCGTTCCGCGCACGTCGGCGGACGAGAAGACGGTGTTGGCCACGCCCGTCAGCAGGTCGTCGCTGACCAGGCCGCGCACCTGCACGGTCATGCCCAGCTTGAGGGTGTCCGCATCGACCAGCGTGAGCGCGGCGCGGTCGGTGTCGAAGTGCACGCCGTTGACCAGGATGCTGCCGAAGCCGGTGATCGATCCCACGGCCGCCGACGTGATGCCGGTGCCGCCCGATCCCACGCCCTCGCCCGAGATCCCGGTGCCGCCCGAGCCGATGCTGGCGACGTCGCCGAAATCGCCGCCGCCGCCACCGCCCCCGCCGCAACCGGCAACGACGACAGCCGCCGGCACGGCGGCGATGAGGGTGCGGCGCTTCATTGCTGCGCCTCCCTCTCCTCGTGGAAGAGATAGACACCCACGCGCAACCTGCGCGCGCCCTGGGCTCCGCTGCGCGTGATGGCCTCGCTCAGCTGGCTCACCAGCTCGCGGTGCAGCGTCGACCAGCGCTGGCGCATCAGCTGGTGCACCGCCTCGCAGTCGGCCTCGCTCAGGCCTTCGGCGAAGACCGCGCGCTCCAGCAGCAGCGGCGCTTCGCCCAGGGCGTTGGAGACTGCCGCCGCCGCGTGGTCACGCAGGTTGTCGCCGAGGAAGGCGAGGGTGCTCTGGAGGTCCGCCGTGGGCACGAAGCCTTCGGCCGTGAGTTCCACGTGCGTGGGGTCGACCTTGGAGCACATGCCCAGGCGCGTCAGCTCGTCGAGCACCGCGCGATGGTGCACGTCGCCGCGGCTGGCCTCGCGCGCCACGTCCTCGAACGAAGTGCCTTCGGCGCCGGCGGCGATCGGCAACCGCAGGAGTGCCGGGTCCTGGCTGGCCAGCTGCAGCCAGCGCGTGAACGTCTTGGCCGCCGCGGACAACTCGGTGTGCGGCAGCGGATCGGCGGGCCGGCGCACGCGTGCGGTCACGTCCTTGCGATTGAGGCCGGTCGTCACCGCCAGCTGGCTGATGTTCGGTGCCGCGACGCCCTGGCGTTGCCACAGGCGAGTCGCTTCCTCCAGCAGGAGGTCCCGCAGCATGCTTTCCAGGTGCGGGTGTTTCAGGCCCATCCCGAGGGCGAGCCGCACCAGCGGGCGCATGACGCGCGCGCAGGCGGCTTGGGCCCAGGTCAATCGGTCCTGCATCGTGTTCCGTTTCGCGTTTGCACCATTGTTCCGGGATGCGCAGGCGCCGTGAGCGTTTTTCCCATGCCGGTGACCCCGACGGGCCATCGAATAGTCCGAATGGGCCACGTGCCGCCGGGAACAGCCGAGCCAGGATTCAGGCGGATGGGTAGTCATGCAGTACCTCGTAGCCGCGCGCAGGCACGCTGCGCACGAGCACATAGCCCCGGTCCACCGGCCAGAGCGGCGACGGCGAGGGCGGATCGGCAGGGGGCTTCGCACCGGACGCGCGGCGAGCCAGCGTGATGTGCGGCCGGAACGGACGCGATTCCACCGGCCACTCCAGTGCGCGCAGCGCCTGCGCCAGCGCGGCATGCAGGCGTTGCAGCGGTGGCGGCGCCTGGAGCTCCAGCACCGCGAGGCCGCCGTGCCAGCAGGTGGCGCGGGCCGTCTCCAGTTCGAGGAAGTGAGGCTCGCAGGGGACGGTGAGCGCGGCGCGCAACTGCTCCACGCGGGCCTGCGGCACCTGGCCGAGGAAGTGCAGCGTGACATGGAGGCGCTCCGCGGCGACGAGGGCCGCGTGCTGTGGCCACAGCACGCGCGCCTGGATCGCCTGCAGGGCTTGCCGCACGCGCTCGGGCGGCCAGAGCGCCAGGAACAGGCGGACGCTGGGCGGCTTGCGGCTTTTCGCCGAAGTAAAGGCCGCCACGGATGAGTCCACAAGCTGAGCTCCCATTGGTAGAGTTCGCTCCTTCATGCCAGCCGAGCACGTTCCGAACCCCGATGCGGCCTGACCTGCCCCAGGACCTGCGGCGGTTCATCCTCACCAGCATCCCGTCGGTGCCTTACCTCGAGGCGGTTCTGCTGCTGCGCGCCGAACCGCAGCGCAGGTGGGGTCCGGCCGACGCGGCCCGGCGCCTGTACCTGCCCGAGCAGCGCACCGCCGAGCTGCTGGCCGAGCTGGTCAGCGCCGGGGTCGCCCGCACGGAGCCGGAGGGCGCCTGCTACGGTCCCACCGAAGAGCTGGCCGCGATCCTCGACCGCCTGGCCGCGCACTACGCCATCGACCTCGTGGGCGTCAGTGACCTCATCCATTCGCGCGTCGACAAGAAAGCGCAGCAGTTCGCGGACGCGTTCCGAATCCGAAAGGACACCTGAGATGGCCGCCGTCGTGTATTTCCTGTGCGCCCTCACCAGCCTCACCTGCTTCGTGCTGCTGTTCCGCGCCTGGCGCAGCAGCCGCGTGCGCCTGCTGTTCTGGAGCGCGCTGTGCTTTGCCGGCATGACGATCAACAACACGCTGCTGGTGCTGGACAAGGTGGTGTACCCGACCGAGGTCGACCTGAGCACCTGGCGCCTGGCGATGGCGTTGGTGGCGGTGGGGCTGCTCGTTTTCGGGCTGGTGTGGGAGGAGGAATAGCACATGAACCAGATGCTCATGGGAGGGATCGTCGTTGCATCCTTTGTCGCGGGGCTGTTCTTCTTCCGCTTCTGGCGCAGCACGCGGGACACGTTCTTCCTGTACTTCGCGCTGTCGTTCTGGATCGAGGCGGCCAACCGCATCGCGCTGGGCCTGACGGTGGCCAGCGAACTCGAGCCGGTCTTCTATCTCGTGCGCGTGATCGCCTATGGCTTGATCGTGGTGGCCATCCTCCAGAAGAACCGCAAGCGTTCCTGACGCTCAGAACTTGGGAATCCGCAGCGTCTTGCTGATCATCAGGCTGCCCGACAGCACGAACAGCAGTGCCATCGGGTGCAGCGTCCAGGGGCCCAGGGCCACCGCCCCGCCGTACAGCGCATCACCGATGCGGTCCTGCCAGGCGGCGAAGGCCAGCACGCCGGTGAGCAGCACGCTGGTCGGGATCGGCGTGCCCTCGAAATAGGCCACCTTGCCGGTGCCGGCCGCCAGGTTTTCGGCGGTGACGTTGAAGCGCGCCAGCCGGCTCACGCCGCAGCAGACGAAATAGATCAAGGCGGCGGCGTCCCAGCCGCCCTGCATCCCGGCGGCAAAGCCCAGCGCCGCCGGCGCCACGCCGAAGGAGATCACGTCGGAAAGCGAATCGAGCTCGCGGCCGAGGGCCGAATGCTGGTGCCGCGCGCGGGCGATGCGGCCATCCAGCACGTCGAAGGCGAAGGCCGCCGGGGCGAGGGCGGCGGAGTACATGAAATGCACCATGTCGCCGGAGGCCAGGTACAGCATCGCCAGGAACACGGCGCCCACGCCGCAGGCCGCGTTGCCCAGGGTGAAGAAGTCCGCGAGATGGAACTCTCGCAGCATCGAGAAATGGCGGGGGGCGGTCTGTTGCATGGCGGGGGCCCGGAGGATGTGCTGCATCTTGGGCCCGGCCATGGGAAAGCCCGGTCGTCCCCGGGCCCCGCGCGCTGTCGGCTGTGTCCGACGAGCCGCGGCTCTTCGGTTTACTGGCGGATCTTGCCGGCGCCGCTGATGATGGACAGCTCGACGAAGCGCGAACCGGTGCGCACGCCCGGCTTGAAGCCGACCATGTAGCCGCCCAGGTCGAAGCGCTCCATGCCTTCCAGCGCGGTGACGATGCCTTCGCGCGTGGGCCGCGCGCCCTGGCGGCGCACCGCCTCCACGATCACCTTGCCGGTGATGAAGCCTTCCATCATCGCGTAGCTGACCGGCACCTCCAGGTTGGCCGTCTTGGCCGTCGTCAGGTCGACGAACTCCTTGGCGATGCGGCTGGAGATCTTGTACGGGCTGGGCGTCACCTGCGCGATGGCCACGCCCTGCATCTGCTCCTCCGACAGGCGCTTGGACAGCTGCTCGATGTCGGCGCCGGAGTGCGCGAAGAGCTGGGCGCCGCCGCCGGAGCCGCGGTACTGCTCGATGAAGCCGGCCGCCGCCGCGCCGGTGGCCACCAGCAGGATGGCCTGGGGCTTGCTCTTCAGGAACGCGTCGACCGCCGGCGTGACGGACGCGGTGCCGGCCGCGTACGAGGCCTTGGATGCGATCCTGGCCTTGGCCTTGGTGGCGGCTTCCTCGGCGGCCGCGATCAGCGCCGGCGCGCCGGGGCCGTCTTCGTACAGCAGGCCCAGCTGGGTGATGCCGATGGTGGCCAGGTGTTCGGTGAGCTTGTTCAGCTCGTCGCGCAAACCAGCGCGCACGTTGTACATCCAGGGCGAGTCCGGCCGGATCTCCGCGGTGCGGTAGCCCACCAGCGGGATGCGGTCCTTCTCCAGCAGGCCCGACTGCACCAGGTCGCCGACGTTGCGGCTGCCGAAGTAGCCGGCCAGCACCATGGGCTTGTTCTCCGCCAGCAGCTGGCGGGTGGCCGCGAGCGTGTCCTCGGGCCGGCCGCCGTCGTCCTTGCGCACCAGGCTGAATGTGTGGCCGTTGACGCCGCCGGCCTTGTTGACGCTGTCGAAGACCAGCTGCATGCCGGTGGCGTAGGCGCGGCCCTGGCTGGCCTCCATGCCCGACATCGGTCCGACCTGGCCGACGACGACCTGGGCGGCGTGGGCGAGGGGGGTGGCCAGGGCAAGGGCCGTGGCGAGGGCGGGCAGGGTTCTCATCGTTCTCTCCATCGGTGACAGCGGACGCCACCATACCAAAGCTCAACAATTGAACATCGTGGAAAGTTCGTGGGTCACCAAGTTGGTGCGGATTTTGTCGCAACGGTGTCCAATCAGGCCCCATGACGCGCACCGCCATCCTGTCGGCACCCCGATCCCCCGCGCACGCCGTCGAATCGCCCTATGCCTGGATGCGCCTGGCGCTGTCGCTGCTGCTGATGACGATCGGCGGCTCCGGCATGTACGCGGTGGCCGTCGTGCTGCCGGCGATCCAGTCGGAGTTCGCCGTCGACCGCGGCGCGGCCTCGCTGCCCTACACGGCCACCATGATCGGCTTCGGTCTGGGTGGCGTGCTGATGGGGCGGCTGGCCGACCGCTTCGGCGTGATGGTGCCGGTGGCCCTGGGCGGCGCGGCGCTGGGCGCGGGTTTCATCGGCGCGGGGATGGCGCCGGACCTCTGGTCGTTCGGCCTGGTGCAGGGCCTGCTGATCGGCCTGCTGGGCACTTCGGCCACCTTCGCGCCGCTGGTGTCGGACACCTCGCAGTGGTTCGACCGTCGGCGCGGAACGGCGCTGGCCATCTGCATGAGCGGCAACTACGTGGCCGGCGCGCTGTGGCCGCCGGTGATGCAGCACTTCATCGACGCGGTGGGCTGGCGCCAGACCTACGTGGGCATCGGCGTGTTCTGCCTGGCCACCATCCTGCCGCTCGCCTGGTTCCTGCGGCCCCGGCCCCCCGTGCTCGCCGCGACGCCCGGGGCAGGCGCGGCAACGGGCATCACGCGCGACACCAGCCGGCCGATGGGCCTGAGCCCCGCGGCCGCCCAGGCCCTGCTGTGCGTGGCCGGCGTGGCCTGCTGCGTGGCCATGTCGATGCCGCAGGTGCACATCGTGGCGTACTGCTCGGACCTGGGCTTCGGCGCGGCGCGCGGCGCCGAGATGCTGGCGCTGATGCTGGGGCTGGGCATCGTGAGCCGGCTGGTCTCGGGCTGGATCTCCGACCGCATCGGCGGGCTGCGCACGCTGCTGCTCGGGTCCATCCTGCAGGGCGTGGCGCTGCTGATGTTCCTGCCCTCCGAGGGGCTGGTGTCGCTGTACCTGGTGTCGGCCATGTTCGGCCTGTTCCAGGGCGGCATCGTCCCGGCCTACGCGCTCATCGTGCGCGAGCACTTCTCGCCGGCCGAGGCCGGTGCGCGCGTGGGCACCGTGCTGATGGCCACGCTGTTCGGCATGGCGCTGGGCGGCTGGATGTCGGGCGCGGTGTTCGACCTCACGGGGTCCTACCGCGCGGCCTTCCTCAACGGCATCGCCTGGAACGCGCTCAACCTGGCGATCGTGCTGTACCTGCTCTACCGGGTGAGGTCCAGCTCCAGCAGCACGGGCTGATGGTCCGAGGCCTGCACCTGCAGGTCGACCTCCAGCCGGCGCACGCGGGGCGCGAGGTCCTCCGACACGAAGCAGAAATCGAAGGCGGACGACCGGTGGTGCCACTGCGCATGGTCGTACAGGCCGACGGTCTTGGCGTGCGGCTGGTTGGGGTGGGCGCAGGTCCACGCGTCCACCCAGCGCGGCGCGCCGCCCAGCGGCGCCTGCAGCCTGGCGATCTGCGGGTCCGAAGCATCGCAGTTGAAGTCCCCCGTGAGCACCGCCCGCGGGCCGCGCGGTCGCGGCTCGAAGGGACCGTCTTGCTTGCCCGGCCGCCCGGGGTGGGGATGCGCCGCCGCCTCCTCCTGCAGGTGGCGCAAGGCGTCCACCTGCGCCGCGCGCTGCAGGGCGGAGTAGTACTCCAGGTGGGTCGTCATGAGGCGCAGCGGGCCGCCGGGCGCGTCGACCACGACCTCCAGCGCCATCCTCGGCATGCTGTGGTGCTGCGGGTCGGGCGGGCCGGGCAGGCGGTGCCGCAGCACCTGCAGCGGCGGCTGCCGGCAAAGGACCATGTTGCCGAAGCGCTGGCGACCCAGCCCCGGCGTCCAGCGCTCCACGGCCACGCCGTCGACCGCATGGAAGTCCGGCAGCAGCCGGGCCAGCTCGGCGAACTGGTCGACGCCCGCGGGCAGGCCTTGCAGGCCGGGATAGTTGTCCGCGATCTCCTGCAGGCACAGGACGTCAAAAGGCGCCCAGCGCCTGGCAACGTCGACGATGCGGGCCAGGTCCACTCGGCCGTCGACGCCGCGGCCCCACTGGACGTTCCAGGTGATCACGATCATGGGCAGTTCCCCCGTGCGGCCAGTGTAGGCAGGCGCGGGTGACCGGAAGCGGGCCGCCCGCAAGGATGGGTTGCTATAGTGCCCCGCCCATGTCCGATGCCTTCGATCCGCACCGCCGCCAGCTGCTGAAAGCCGCTGCCGCCGCGGCCGGCATGCTGGGCCTGCCCGGCTGCGCCGGCAGCCAGGGGCGCTGGCGCTCCGACCCCTTCACGCTGGGCGTGGCCAGCGGCTCGCCGGCGGCCGACTCAGTGGTGCTCTGGACCCGCCTGTTCCCCGGGTCGGGCGAGCTGCCCGAAGGTGGCCAGGCTGCGGTGCCGGTGCGCTGGGAAATGGCGCACGACCAGGGCTTCGCCCGCATCGCACAGCGCGGCGAGACGCTGGCGCTGCCGCAGCTGGCCCACAGCGTGCATGTCGAAGCCGCCGGCCTGGAGCCGGACCGCTGGTACTTCTACCGTTTCCACGCCGGCGACGCGACCAGCCCCATCGGCCGCACCCGCACCTTGCCGGCAGCCGATTCGCAGCCTTCGCGCCTTCGCCTGTCGTACGCGTCCTGCCAGCGCTGGGAGCACGGCCATTACGCGGCCTGGCGCCACATGCGCGAGGAGCAGCTCGACCTGGTCATGTTCCTGGGCGACTACATCTACGAGTACCCCAACGCCACGGCGGCGGTGCGAAGCTTCCCCACGCTGGGCTGGGTGCAGACGCTGTCCGAGTACCGCGAGCGCCACGCGCTGCACCGCGGCGACGCCGACCTTCAGGCCATGCATGCGCAATGCCCCTGGCTGCTGACCTGGGACGACCACGAGGTCCAGAACGACTACGCCGGTACGGTGCAGGGCGATCCCTACCCCTGGGGCATGAACGCGTCGGTCGATTTCGCGGCGCGCCGGGCCGCGGCCTACCAGGCCTACTACGAGCACATGCCGGTGCGCGCGGCCGAGTTCGGCCGCGCCATCGCGCAGGGCGGCGCCGCGGCCGGGTTGCGCCTGCATTCGCGCTACCGCTGGGGCCGCCTTGCGGACGTGCTGCTGCTGGATACGCGGCAGTACCGCGACCCGCAGGTGTGCACGCCGCGCGCGCCGCGGCCGGCCGGCCTGGTGGCGCCGTCCACCTGCGCCGCGTGGACGGACCCGCGCCGCAGCCTGCTGGGCACGGCGCAGGAGCAGTGGCTGGACGGCATGCTGGCCGAGGCGGGCAGCGGCTGGACGGTGATGGGCCAGCAGACGCTGTTCGGCCGCCGCGACAACCAGCCCGGCCCCGGCGAACTGCTGTGGAACGACGGCTGGGACGGCTACGGCCCCGCTCGCACGCGCCTGACCGGGTCGCTGCGCCGGCATGCGGTGCGCAACCCGGTGATGCTGGGCGGCGACGTGCACGAGAACTGGGTGGGCCACATCAAGGCCGACTACACGCAACCCGACAGCCAAGCCTTGGGCGTGGAGTTCTGCGGCACCAGCATCACCTCGCAGTCGGGGGCGCCGGAGCTGGTGCCGGCCCGGCTGGCCGAGAACCCGCACTTCGTCTTCGCCGACGGCCGCCAGCGCGGCTACGGCGTCACCGAGTTCACCCCGGGCCGCCTGACCACCACGTTGCGCGTGCTGGACGACGCGCGGCGGGCCGATGCCAGCGTCGCCACCCAGGCGCGCTTCACCGTCGAGGACGGCCGCCCGCGGCTGGAACGGGCCTGATGCGCACCCTGCTGCGGCAGGTGGGCGTGCTGTGGCTGCTGTTCATGGCCGCGCTGCCGCTGCAGGCGGGCGAGGTGCGGCTGTCGCCGGCGCCCAGCTTCAATCTCGCGCGTGCGCTGGAGTACCTGGAGGATCCGGACGGGCGACTCGGGCTGGAGGACGTGCTGCAGCCGCGGCACCAGGAGCGCTTCCGGCGCGTGGCGCCGTTCGGACCCGGCGCCAACTTCGGTTTCTCCCGTTCTGCTTACTGGCTCAAGGTCACCCTGGAGGCGCCGCAGGGCGTGCCCACCCGCTGGCTGCTGGAGGTCGCGTACCCGCCCCTGGACCACGTCGAGGTGTTCGCGCCGGCCGCCCCGTCCGGCTGGTCGCGGCAGGTGGGCGGTGACGCCCTGCCGTTCGCCGGCCGGGCGATCTCGCACCGCAACCATGTCTTTCCCGTGGAGCTGGCGCCGGGCGGCAAGACCACCCTGTACCTGCGGCTGCAGTCGAACAGCACCCTGTCGGCCCCGGTTCACCTGTGGCAGCCGGCCGCGTTGTGGGAACAGGACCAGTTCGCCTACACCGCGCTCAGCCTGTACTTCGGCCTGATGCTGGGCCTGATGTTCTACAACCTGCTGCTGTTCGCCTCGGTGCGTGAGATCGGCTACCTGCTCTACGCGGCCTTCGTCGCCACCATGGGCCTGGCGCAGGCTGCGCTCAACGGCTTCGGCCCGCAGTTCCTGTGGCCGCAGTGGACCGCCTTCAATACCGTGTCCGTGGCGGCCGGCCTGACGATGACGGCGATCTTCGGCCTGATGTTCGCGCGCAACTTCCTGGCCAGCGCGGCCCGCACGCCGCGGCTGGACAAGCTGCTGCTGGCGCAGATGGCCGGATGGGGCGTGGCCCTGGTGGCCGCGCTGCTCGTGCACTACCACGTCGCCGCCTACATGATCGCGGGGCTGGCGGTGTTGAGCGCGGTCACCCTGGCGACCATCGGATATACCAGCATCCGCCGCGGCCATCCGGGCGCGCGCTGGTTCTTCACTGCCTGGACGCTGCTGCTGCTTGGCGTAGTCACCCTGTCGCTGCACAACATGGGCGTGCTGCCGTCCAACGCGCTCACCGCCAATTCGCTGCTGATCGGCTCGGCCCTGGAGATGGTGCTGCTGTCGTTCGCTCTGGGCGACCGCATCAACGTGGCCCGGCGCTTCAAGGAGCAGGCCCAGGCCCGCATCGCCGCCGAGCAGGCGATGGTGGAGGCGCTCAGCCAGTCGCAGGCGCGGCTGCGCGCGACCATGTCCGAGCGCGAGGCGATCCTCAACAACGCGGTGGTGGGCATCGTGCTGTCGATCAACCGCCGGCACGAGTGGGTCAACGAGAAGTTCGCCCAGATGCTGGGCTACCCGCCGCGTGTGCTGATCGGCCAGTCGTCCATGTACATCCACGCCGACGAAGCCAGCTGGCTGCGCTTCGGCGAGGAGGCGCGCGCGGCGCTCATCGCCACCAACGGCTACACCTGCGAGCGGCAGCTCAAGCGCCGCGACGGCGGGCTGTTCTGGGTCGAGATGGGCGGCAGCTGCGTGCGGCCGCACGACCCGGACTCGGGCGTGATCTGGACCTTCCTGGACATCACCGGCCGCAAGAAGTCCGAGGCCGAGATCCGCGAGGCGCTGGACCAGCAGCGCGCGCTCAACGAGCTGCGCACCCGCTTCGTCGCCATGACCAGCCACGAGTTCCGCACGCCGCTGGCCGCCATCCTCTCGGCCGAGGAAGTGCTGCGCCACTACGGCGACCGGCTGCCGCAGGCCGAGCGCATGGAGACGCTGGACAGCATCGCCGCCGGCGTGCAGCGCATGTCCCGGATGATGGACAGGGTGCTGCTGCTGGGCCGCGCGGACGCCGGCATGCTGGACTTCGTGCCGGGCCAGGTCGACCTGCCGGCGCTGTGCCGCCAAGTGGTCGAGGAGGCCCGCGCCCAGCATCCGGGTTCACGCTGCCAGGTGGTGGCGCGCTGGGGGCCGGGGGTGGGCAAGGGCCTCTTCGACGAGAAGCTGCTGCGCCACATCTTCGGCAACCTGCTGTCCAACGCGGTGAAGTATTCGCCCGGCGGCGGCGACGTGGGGTTCCATGTGCGCCGCGAGCCGGGCGAGATGGTGTTCGAGGTGGTGGACCACGGCATCGGGATCCCGCCGGACGAGGTGCCGCACCTGTTCGGCTCGTTCCACCGGGCCAGCAACGTCGGGCAGATCCAGGGCACCGGGCTGGGCCTGGCGATCGTCAAGAACGCGGTGGAGATGCACGGCGGCCGCATCGAAGTGGCCAGCCAAATGGGAAAGGGCAGCCGCTTCACGGTGCGGCTGCCCTTCCAGGTGGAGACGGTGGCGGCGTAGGCGCCACCCGGGAACGTCACCTCGACGTTCCCGCCGCCGAGGCGGTCAGTGCGCGGTGGCGTGCAGGGGGCGCAGGTCCATCGGGCCGAAGAGCGGCAGGTCCATGCCGGCGTGCCGGGAGCGGTACTCGGCCCAGGCCGTCAGCGCCAGCATGCCGATGAAGCCGCCGGCGACCATCACCGGGTAGGCGCCCAGGATCTCGGTCAGCGTGAACTTCCAGTTGAGCGGACGGGCGATGCCCAGCATGGCGGCGTAGAACCAGGACACGCCCGAGACCGCACCGGTGAACAGCGCGACCAGGCGGCGGCGGAACGAAAGGTCCAGCAGCGAACCGGTCTTCTTCAGCCAGGGCAGCACGAACTGCTGGAGCGCCAGGCCGTTGATGGTCAGCAGGACCACCATGGCGATCTTGGACTGCAGCTTCGGGTTGGCCAGGGTGCCGGCGCCCTTGAGGTAGACGTCCAGCGCGACCAGGGCGACGCCGGTGATCCAGAGAACGATCAGAGAGCGCGACACCACGGTGTGCAGGCTCTTGAAGTGCGACGGGTCGGTCCGCTCGTCGCTGGCCCGCAGTAGTTTGCGGACCATGTCGAGATCACCCATGAATACAGTGCCGATGGCAACGCAGCAGGCGATCAGGTGGAGGTAAACAATACCCATCCGAATGAAATCGGTTTCCATGTCGTCAATTCCTCTACAGATTGATGGCAGTTCCCTGACCATTGAGAGTTGCCAGCGAGGGCAATCGGTCAAGACTGAAACGGGTGCTTGCGTCCCGAGAGATGGACTGTGAGGGAAAACGGGCGAAGTAGAACGTTCAGTTGCAACTCGCTGTAGCGCTGAGGTTCGCCGTGACACGGCCGAGCATGCGGTTTACGGTTGAGCAGGATGTCACCGCATATGGTCGGTTGCGGCCGAGCGAAAAACCGGCGGCGTGGATGTTCGCCGACGAACATTGAAACATCCCGAAACTAATCCGGGGCCTTTTCAGGCCGTCGGAGGGGGCCTACGAGCTCATCGGAAGGCGATGACGCGCTCATCGGCAGCCGCTGACGCGACCCCCGGGCGAGCGCCTACAGGCTCATCACTTCCAGCAGACGGTCGAGCCCACCTTCGTTGATGGCGACCATCGCCTGTTCGCGGACCTTGGGCTTGGCTCGGTAGGCCACCGAGAGGCCGGCCTCGCCCATCATGGGCAGGTCATTGGCGCCGTCGCCCACCGCGATGGCCTGCTTCGGCGAGATGCCCAGTTGCGCGCAGGTCTCCAGCAGCATCTTGCGTTTCTCCGCGCCGTCGCAGATGTCGCCCCAGGGCTGGTCGACCAGGCGGCCCGTGAGCTGGCCGCAGTTGGGGCCGGACTCGATCTCCAGCACGTTGGAGCGCGTGAAGTCGATGCCCAGGCGGTCGCGCACGCGGTCGGCGAAGAAGGTGAAGCCGCCCGAGACCAGCAGCGTCTTCAGGCCCGCGGCCCGGCAGGCTTCCACCAGCGCCTGCGCACCGGGATTGAGCTGCAGGCGCGAGGTGTAGACCAGCTCCATGTCGGCCACCGTCACCCCGCGCAGGAGCGCGACGCGGCGGCGAAGGCTTTCCTTGAAGTCGGCGATCTCGCCGCGCATCGTGGCC
The DNA here is from genome assembly GCF_001424545.1 of Ramlibacter sp. Leaf400. GTDB lineage: Bacteria > Pseudomonadota > Gammaproteobacteria > Burkholderiales > Burkholderiaceae_C > Ramlibacter. Next base: position 66,162 of record NZ_LMQL01000015.1, read on the forward strand.
TCGGTGATGGCCGCCACTTCGTCCTTCAGTCCCACCGCGTCCGCGATCTCGTCCACGCACTCGATGTTGATCAGCGTGGAATCCATGTCGAAGGCGATCAGCCCGAAGTCCTTCAGGCGCAGGGGCGGGGCGAAGCCCTGGACCTGCAGGCCGGGCGCGAAATCTTGGTGCGGCATGGCCAGGATTGTCTCACCGGCCTCGAGCGGTTCACGGCTCCGGCGCCCCCGTGAACCGGCGCACAAGCGGCCCCAGCATGTCCAGCGGCAGCGGGAAGACGATGGTGGAGTTCTTGTCCGCGGCGATCACCGTCAGCGTCTCCAGGTAGCGCAGTTGCAGCGCCTGCGGCTGGCGCGCCAGCACCTCGGCGGCCTCGGCCAGCTTGTGCGAGGCCTGCAGCTCGCCCTCGGCGTGGATCACCTTGGCGCGGCGTTCGCGCTCGGCCTCGGCCTGCCGGGCGATGGCGCGGACCATGGTGTCGTTCAGGTCCACGTGCTTGATCTCCACGTTGGTGACCTTGATGCCCCAGGTGTCGGTCTGCGCGTCCAGGATCTTCTGTACGTCCAGGTTGAGGCGCTCGCGCTCGGACAACAGGTCGTCCAGGTCGTGCTTGCCCAGCACCGCCCGCAGCGTGGTCTGCGCCAGCTGGCTGGTGGCCACCAGGAAGTGCTCGACCTGGATGATCGCGCGGGCCGGGTCCACCACCCGGAAGTACAGGACGGCGCTGACCTTCACCGACACGTTGTCGCGGGTGATCACGTCCTGGCTGGCGATGTCCATCACCACCACGCGCAGGTCCACCCGCACCAGCTGCTGGATGCCCGGGATCAGGATCACCAGGCCCGGCCCCTTGACCTTCCAGAAGCGCCCGAGCTGGAACACCACGCCCCGCTCGTACTCGCGCAGGATGCGCAGGGCGGCGGCGAAGAACACCGCCAGCAGGAGGACCACGACGCCGAAGCCGATGCCAGCCACCATCTCGTTCTCCTCGACGTGAGGGCCCGTTCAGGCCGCAACCACTTCCAGCACGCCGTCGTGCAGGCTGCTCACCCGCACCCGGTCCCCCGCGCGCAGCTGCGCCGGGCCGTGCACCTTCCAGTGCTCGCCCTGCACCAGGGCCCAGCCCTGGCCGCCCGAGAATTCCAGCAGCTCGCCGCCGGCGCCCACCAGGGTCTGCGCCCCGGTCACCACCGGCCGCCGCTGCGACCGCGCCGCCATGCCGGCCACCAGCAGGACGAAGGCGGCGGTGACCAGCGCCAGCCCGCCGATCAGCGGCAGCGGGATGCCCAAGCCCGGCGCGTCGCTGTCGATCAGCATCACGCAGCCGAACGCGAAGGCCGCGATGCCGCCGAACCCCAGCACGCCGAAACTCGGCAGGAAGGCCTCGGCCACCAGGAAGGCGATGCCCAGCAGGATGAGCGCCAGGCCCGCGTAGTTGACCGGCAGCATCTGCAGCGCGAACAGCGCCAGCACCAGGCAGATCCCGCCGATCACCCCGGGTGCCACCATGCCCGGATTGCCGAACTCGAACAGCAGCCCGTACACGCCGACCATCAGCAGCAGCAGGGCCAGGCTGGGGTTGGTGATCACCGACAGCAGGTGGCTGCGCCAGTCCTCGTCGAAGGCCACCAGCGGCGCGTCGCGGGTCTGCAGCCGCCGCACGCCGGCGGCCAGCTGCAGCTCGCGGCCGTCCAGCTGCCGCAGCAGGTCGGGCAGGTCGGTGGCGACCAGGTCCACCACCTTGAGCTTGAGCGCCTCCGGTGCCGACAGGCTCACGGCTTCGCGCACCGCCTTCTCGCCCCATTCGGCATTGCGCCCGCGCAGCTGCGCCAGGCTGCGGATGTAGGCGGCGGCGTCCGAGATGCGCTTGGCCGCCAGCACATCGCCCACACCGGTTGCCGGCGAGCTGGCGCCCGACGCCGGCCGGGCCGCAGGCGCGGGGTTGTCCGGCGGTGGCGCGCCGGGCATGCCGATGGCGACCGGGGTGGCGGCGCCCAGGGTGCTGGCCGGCGTCATCGCCGCGACGTGGCTGGCGTACAGCAGGAAGGTGCCGGCGCTGGCGGCGCGGGCGCCGCCCGGCGCGACGAAGGTGGCGACCGGCAGCGGCGAGGACAGGATGTCCTTGATCATCCCGCGCATCGCGCCTTCCAGGCCGCCGGGCGTGTCGATCCGCAGCACCAGCAACTGGGCCTGTTCGCGCGTGGCCCGCTCGAGGCCGCGCCGCAGGTAGTCGGCGCTGGCCGGCCCGATCGCGCCATCGAGCTGCAGCACCACGATGGGCGCCGGGGCAGCGCTGTCCGCCAGGGCCCAGGGCGCGGCGAGCCACAGGGCCAGGAGGCAGAGCAGGCGGAGGGCGCGGCTCATGCGACCAGTCTAGGTCGGCGCTGGCGCGCGTCAACGCGATCGCTGGCTCGGCCGTGCGTGGCACGGCCGAGCTGCAAGCCTAGGCCGGCTCCGCCACTTTCGGTTGCCCCAGCGAACGCAGCACGTCGCGCACCATCTGCGCGCGATCCTTGGGTTCCTTGAGCTCGCGCTCGATGCGCAGCTTCTCGTTGCCGGCCAGCTTGATGTGGCGGTTCTTCTGCACCAGCTCGATGATGCGCAGCGAATCCACCGGCGGGTTGGGCCGGAAAGTGATGTGGGTGACGCCCGGCGCGGCATCGACCTTGACCACGCCGTAGGGCCGCGCCAGCACGCGCAGGCGATGCACGTCCACCAGCGTCTGCCCCTGCGGCGGCAGCCTGCCGAAGCGGTCGACCAGCTCCTCCAGCAGCGAGTCGATCTGGTCGGTGCTTTTGGCGGTCGCCAGCTTCTTGTAGAACGAAAGCCGCAGGTGCACGTCGCCGCAGTAGTCGTCCGGCAGCAGGGCGGGCGAATGCAGGTTGATCTCGGTGGTGACCTGCAGGGGCGCCAGCAGGTCGGGCTCCTTGCCCGCCTTGAGCGACTTCACCGCCTCGGACAGCATCTCGTTGTACAGCTGGAAGCCCACCTCCAGCATGTTGCCGCTCTGGTTCTCGCCCAGCACCTCGCCGGCGCCGCGGATCTCCAGGTCGTGCATCGCCAGGTAGAAGCCCGAGCCCAGTTCCTCCATCTGCTGGATCGCGTCCAGCCGCTGGGACGCCTGCTTGGTCAGGCTCTCGATGTCCGGGACCATCAGGTACGCATAGGCCTGGTGGTGGCTGCGGCCCACGCGCCCGCGCAGCTGGTGCAGCTGCGCCAGGCCGAACTTGTCGGCGCGGCTCATGACGATGGTGTTGGCCGTCGGCACGTCGATGCCGGTCTCGATGATGGTGGAGCACAGCAGCACGTTGTAGCGCTGGGCCACGAAGTCGCGCATCACGCGCTCCAGGTCGCGCTCGGGCATCTGGCCGTGCGCCACCGCGATGCGCGCCTCGGGCAGCAGCTGCTCCAGCCGCTCGCGGCGGTTCTCGATGGTGTCCACCTCGTTGTGCAGGAAGTAGACCTGCCCGCCGCGCTTCAACTCGCGCAGCACGGCCTCGCGGATGACGCCGTTGCCTTCGTTGCGCACGAAGGTCTTGATCGCCAGCCGGCGTTGCGGCGCGGTGGCGATGACGGACAGGTCGCGCAGGCCTTCCAGCGCCATGCCCAGCGTGCGCGGGATCGGCGTGGCCGTGAGCGTGAGCACGTCCACCTCGGCGCGCATCGCCTTCATCGCCTCCTTGTGGCGCACGCCGAAGCGGTGCTCCTCGTCGATGATGAGCAGGCCCAGGTTCTTGAACTTGATGGTGTTGGACAGCAGCTTGTGGGTGCCCACCACGATGTCCACGCTGCCGTCCGCCAGGCCCTTGGCGGCGGCCGTGATCTCCTTGCCCGAGCGGAACCGGCTCATCTCCGCCACCTTCACCGGCCACTTGGAGAAGCGGTCCACCAGCGTCTGGTAGTGCTGCTCGGCCAGCAGCGTGGTGGGCGCGAGGAAGGCCACCTGCTTGCCGCCGGTGACGGCGATGAACGCGGCGCGCAGCGCCACCTCGGTCTTGCCGAAGCCCACGTCGCCGCACACCAGCCGGTCCATCGGCTGGGGCGAGACCATGTCCTGGATCACCGCGTGGATGGCGGCGTTCTGGTCGGCCGTCTCCTGGAAACCGAAGTCGTTGGCGAACACCTCGTAGTCCTGCGCCGAGAAGCGGAAGGCGTGGCCCTCGCGCGCGGCGCGGCGGGCGTAGATGTTCAGCAGCTCGGCGGCGGTGTCGCGCACCTGTTCGGCGGCCTTGCGCTTGGCCTTCTCCCACTGGCCGGAGCCCAGCTTGTGCAGCGGCGCCTCGTCGGCCGACACACCGGTGTAGCGGCTGATCTGGTGCAGCTGGCTGACCGGCACGTAGAGCGTGGCCTTGTCGGCGTATTCCAGGTGCAGGAACTCGGTGCTGCCCTGGCCCAGGTCCATGTTGACCAGGCCCCTGTAGCGGCCGATGCCGTGCTGCGTGTGCACGACCGGGTCGCCCACGTTCAGCTCCGACAGGTCCTTGATCAGGGCTTCGACGTCGCTGACCTGCTCCTGCTTCTTGCGCCGGCGCGCGGTGGGCCCGGTGGCGAAGAGCTCGGTCTCGGTGACGAAGTCGATCGCCTCTTCGGCCCAGCGGAAGCCCTCGGTGAGGGCGGCGGTGGCGATGCCCAGCTTCTCGTCGCTGGCCTGGAACTCCTGCAGCGAATCGAAGGCCGGTGGCGCCAGGTGGCTGGCGCGGAAGAAGTCCAGCAGGCTTTCGCGCCGGCCGGCGCTCTCGGCCAGCAGCAGCACGCGGCCCGTGGAGGCGGACAGGTGCTGCTTGAGGCGGGCCAGCGGCTCCTCGGCGCCGCGAACCACGGACAGCTCGGGCAACTTCTCGAACTCGGCCCAGTCGGACTCCTCGGTGCGCGTGCGCAGCGCAAGCTGCGCGTGCTCGTTGGCGCGCGCATAGAACTGCTCGATGGTGAGGAACAGCGCCTCGGGCGGCAGGATGGGCCGCTCGGGGTCGCCCTGCAGCAGCCGGTGGCGGTCCCTGGTGTCCTGCCAGAAGCGCTGGAAGGCCGGCTCCAGCTCGCCATGCAGCACCAGCGCGGCCTGGGGACCCAGGTAGTCGAACACCGTGGCCGTGTCGTCGAAGAAGAGGGGCAGGTAGTACTCGATGCCGGCCGTGGCCACGCCGTTGCCCATGTCCTTGTAGATGCGGCTCTTGGTCGGGTCGCCCTCCAGCAGCTCGCGCCAGCGGCTGCGGAACTTGGCCCGGGCCTCGTCGTCCATCGGGAACTCACGCCCGGGCAGCAGGCGCACCTCGGGCACGGGGTACAGGCTTCGCTGGCTGTCCGGGTCGAACGTGCGGATGGAGTCGATCTCGTCGTCGAACAGGTCGACCCGGTAGGGCACCAGCGAGCCCATGGGGAAGAGGTCGATCAGGCCGCCGCGCACCGCGTACTCGCCGGGGCTCACGACCTGGGTGACGTGGTTGTAGCCGGCCAGCGTGAGCTGGGCCTTGAGCTTCGATTCCTGCAGCTTCTGCTGGACCGCGAAGTGGAACGTGTAGCCGGCCAGGAAGGCGGGCGGCGCCACGCGGTACAGCGCCGTGGTGGCCGGCACGATCACCACGTCGGCTTCGCCCTGCGAGATGCGCCACAGCGTGGCCAGGCGCTCGCTGATCAGGTCCTGGTGCGGCGAGAAGGTGTCGTAGGGCAGCGTCTCCCAGTCGGGGAAGAGGCAGCAGCGCAGGTCGGGCGCGAAGAAGGCCAGTTCGTCGATCAGGCGCTGCGCGTCGGTCGCGCCGGCCGTGACGATGGCGGTCGGATGGCCCGCGGCCTTGCCGCGCTCGGCCAGGCGGGCGAGCAGCAGGGCGTCCGCCGAGCCGGGCGGGCGGGGCAGCGCGAACCGCTTGCCGGGTGTGAGCTTGGGCAGGTCCATTTGTTTTTCGTGCAGCAAATGCAAACACCCCTCACGGCGCAGGTGAGGGGTGACGGGCCGATTCTAGAATGCCCCTCATCTTGGCCGTTGCCCCTCCACCGAATGTCCACGTGCGGTATCACGCCCTGATCCCGTCGGCGGGCACCGGCACGCGTGCGGGCACGGCGGGCCCCAAGCAGTACGAAAAGCTGGCGGGGCGGCTGCTGGTCCAGCACACGCTGGAGGCCTTCACCCGGTTGGGGCGCATCGCTTCGGTGCTGGTGGTGGTGGCGCCCGGCGACGAGCGCATGCCCACGGGGCCCGGCTGGCGCGTGAGCGCGTGCGGCGGGGCCACCCGCGCCGCCTCGGTGGCCAACGGCCTGGCCGAGCTGAAGGCCCAGGGCGCCGGCGACGACGACTGGGTGCTGGTGCACGACGCGGCCCGCTGCCTCGTCACCCCCGGACAGATCGACCGGCTGATCGACGCCTGCGGAGCCGATGCGGTCGGCGGCCTGCTCGCGCAGCCGCTGGCCGACACGCTCAAGCAGGAGGAGGGCGGCCGGGTGGCGCAGACGCTGCCGCGCGAGCGCAAGTGGCTGGCGCAGACGCCCCAGATGTTCCGCCTGGCGCTGCTGCAACGCGCGCTGGCGCAAGCGGGCGATGCGGTGACCGACGAGGCGTCGGCCATCGAGGCGATCGGCCTCAAGCCCCTGCTGGTGGCGGGCAGCGCGCAGAACTTCAAGGTGACCTGGCCGGAGGATTTCGCCCTGGCCGAGGCGGTGATCAGGAGCAGGACGAGATGACGGGAATGCGGATCGGCGAGGGTTGGGATGTGCATGCGCTGGTGCCGGGGCGGCCGCTGGTGATCGGCGGCGTGGTGGTGCCTTTCGACCGCGGGCTGCTGGGGCACTCGGACGCCGACGTGCTGCTGCACGCGATCACGGACGCGATCCTAGGGGCGGCGGGGCTGGGCGACATCGGCCGGCATTTCCCGGACACCGACGTTCGCTTCAAGGGCGCCGATTCGATGCTGCTGCTGACCGAGGCCGCCCAGCGCGCCGCGGCCGCGGGCTGGGCGATCGCCAACGTGGACAGCACGGTGGTGGCGCAGGCCCCCAAGCTGTCGCCGCACATCGAGGCCATGCGCGAGCGCATCGCCAAGGGGCTGGGCGTGCCGACCGCGCAGGTGAACGTGAAGGCCAAGACGGCGGAGAAGCTGGGACCGGTGGGACAGGGCCAGAGCATCGAGGCCCGGGCGGTGGTGCTGTTGACCGGAACTGGATCCCCACGTACGCCTTAGCTCCTCACGCGGGGATGACGGCGAGGACGCGCCCCGCCGTCAGCTGACTTCTTCGGTCTTCGGGCTGGCGGCCGGCGCCTCGCCGCTGCTCAGGGGCGAGCGCGGACGCTGCAGCTTGATGTGCGCGGCCAGGCCGCCCGAGGTGGTGTTGGCCAGCGCGAAGATGCCGCCCATGCGCTGCACCGTCTTGTCGACGATCGCCAGGCCCAGGCCGGCGCCGGTGGCGGCGGTTCGAGCCGCGTCTCCCCGGAAGAACGGCTTGATCAGGTTGGGCAGCGCCTCGGGCGCCACGCCCATGCCGTGGTCGCGCACCTTGAGCAGCACCCATTCGTTGCGCTGCTTGGCGGCGATGTCCACCACGGCGATGCCCGTCTCGGGCGTCTTGCCGTAGCGGCGTGCGTTCTCCAGCAGGTTGGAGACCACGCGCGCCAGTTCGACCTCGTCGGCCAGCACGTAGAGCTGCCGGGGCACGTCGGTGTTGATCCGCATGTCGCCGTGGTCCTGCACCGCATAGACGCAGGCCTCGATGACGTCACGCAGGTTGACCGGCCGCAGCTCGGCGTGGTCGGGGCGTGCGTAGTCGAGGAACTTGTCGATGATGGCGTCGAGCTGGTCGATGTCCGAGGCCATGTGTTCGCGGGCCTCGCGATCGGCCACGCTCATCTCCGTTTCCAGCCGCAGGCGCGCCAGGGGCGTGCGCAGGTCGTGCGAGATGCCGGCCAGCATCACGGCGCGGTCCTGCTCGATCTTGGCCAGCTGCTGCGCCATGCGGTTGAAGCCGATGTTCACCTCGCGGATCTCGCTGGTGACGGCCTTCTCGTCCAGGCGACTGGCATCGAAGTCGCCATCGCGAACGCGGCTGGCGGCGAACGACAGCTGCTTGAGCGGCCGGTTGATCAGGCGCGCGATCAGCGCGGCGCCGGCCAGCGACAGGCCGGCCGCCGTGATCAGCCAGATGAGCCAGGTGCGGCCGCCCACCCGGGTGAAGCGATTGCGGTCCATCAGGAGCCAGTATGAATCCGCATCGATCTTGAAGCCGACCCAGAAGCCTTTTTCTGCGTTGACCGCGGAGGCCAGCACGGTGCCGGGGCCCAGCCTTGTGACCAGCTCTTCCGACACACGCTCATCCAGGGAGGCGGAGTCGAACACGACGTAAACGTCGGTAGGCTTGCTCGGAAGGATTCGCACACCTTCCTGCTCGGCCAGCGTCTTGATGAGGGAGACGCGCGCGATGGCGTCGGAGTAACGAAGCGCCGCGCGGCTGAGGTTGACCAGCGAGGCGATCTGCTGGGCCGTCTGCACCGCGCGCGGCTCGAACTCGAGCGCGCGGAAGGTCTGCAGCCAGGCGACGATGGAGCCGATCAGCAGCAGGGAAAGCAGGAAGAAGGTGCGCCAGAAGAGCGACAGCCCGACCCGGGGGCGCATCTCCAGCGGCGCGGGAGCTGTTTCCAGCGGCGCCGGGCCCGTGACATTCATGCTGGTCGCAACGCCTCGAATCACCTGTCCCCTCTAGGAATGCATCGCCCCGGACTCGGCCGGGGCGGGTGAGAGGGTTGGATCAGCCCGCGCCGTCCGGCACGAACACATAGCCCACACCCCACACGGTCTGAATATAACGTGGGGCCGAAGGATCGAGCTCGACCAGTTTGCGAAGACGCGACACCTGCACGTCCAGGCTGCGGTCGAAGGGCTCGAACTCGCGGCCGCGCGCCAGCTGAGCCAGCTTCTCGCGCGACAGCGGCTGGCGCGGGTGCCGCACCAGCGCCTTGAGCATGGCGAATTCGCCCGTGGTCAGCGGCAGCTCGTCACCGTTCTTGCGCAGCGTGCGGGCGCCCAGGTCGAAGGCGAAGGGGCCGAACGTGACCACCTCGTTCTCGCTGGAGGGCGCGCCGGGTGCTTCCTGGGCCGGGCGGCGGCGCAGCACGGCGTGGACGCGGGCCAGCAGCTCGCGCGGGTTGAAGGGCTTGCCCAGGTAGTCGTCGGCGCCGACTTCCAGGCCCACGATGCGGTCCACGTCCTCGCCCTTGGCGGTGAGCATGATGATCGGGGTGCGATCATTGGCGGCACGCAGTCGGCGGCAGATGGACAGGCCGTCCTCGCCGGGCATCATCAGGTCGAGCACGATCAGGTCGGCCGTTTCGCGCAACATCAACCGGTTGAGCGCCTTGCCGTCTTCGGCCAGGATGACCTCGAAGCCTTCCTGGGTGAGATAGCGCCTGAGCAGGTCGCGGATCCGGGCGTCATCGTCGACGACCAGGATCTTGTCGGTCCGGGCAGCGGCTTGTGTCATGATGCTCCAAAACGTATTTGTAACAGAGCCGATTCTGAGGGCCTCGCCCAGCGAAAAACGGGGTTCGCCGCCGACACTGACACACTGTTACACAAGTTGCGGCAAGTGGGACTGCTTCACTTTCCAGCCGTGAACTTTCCTTCCCCTGCTACGTTGAAGTCGAGATGAACTTCCCTCTTTTCCCCCACAAGACGTATCGAATGCTCATTGCGGCAACCATTGTTGCCGCCGCCGTCCCTCTGCAGGCGCAGACGCTGCCGGTGCCCGAGAACGTGGTCCAGCTCACGGCCAGCGCGACCGTGGAAGTGCCCCAGGACTTGCTTTCCTTCGTCATGACGGTCACGCGCGAGGGCAACGACCCCGCCCTCATCCAGACCCAGCTCAAGGCGGCGCTCGACCAGGCGCTGGCCGACGCGCGCAAGGCCGCCAAGCCCGGCGAGCTGGACGTGCGCACCGGCAACTTCAGCGTCGGCCCGCGCTACGGCCGGGAAGGGCGCATCACCGGCTGGGTCGGCACGGCCGAGCTGCTGCTGGAGGGCACCGACTTCACCCGCGTGAGCCAGGCGGCCGGCCGCGTGCCCAACATGACGGTGGCCGGCGCCTCGTTCCGCCTCAGCCGCGACAAGCGCGAGCAGGCCGAGCGCGAGGCCCAGTCGCAGGCCGTGGCGCGCTTTCGCACCCGCGCCGGCGAACTCGCCAAGGGCTTCGGCTTCAACGGCTACAGCCTGCGCGAGGTGTCGGTGCACGCGCAGGAGCCGGGCGTCCCGCCGCGGCCGCGCATGATGGCGATGGAGGCCAAGGCTGCCTCGGCCGATGCGCCCATGCCGGTCGAGGCCGGCAAGGCGGCCGTGATGGTTAACGTGTCGGGTTCCGTACAGCTTCGCTAGCCTGCGTCCGACAGGCCGGCGCCGCCGCCGGCCGCGACACTCGGCGACCATGCTGGCCGAGGTCACCGATGCAACCGTGAGCCCCGACGCGTCGAGCGCCGGGCCCGAACTGTTCGTCCTGATCAACCCCGGCTCCGGCGACACCGACGCGCAGGAGCGGCGCGCCGTCATCGCTCGCGTGTTCGGCGAAGCCGGCCGGCGCTTCCGCTTCGTCGAACTCGAAGGGCCCTGGGACCTGGCCAAGGCCAGCGAGGCCGCCTGTTCGCTGGCGCACCCGGATGGCGGCATCGTCGTGGCCGTGGGCGGCGACGGCACCCTCAACACCGTGGCACAGGCCGCATGGAAACGCGGCTGCGTGCTGGGCGTGCTGCCCCAGGGCACCTTCAACCTGTTCGGCCGGGAATGGGGCATCGCGCAGGACCTGGAGACCGCGGCGCGCGTGCTGCTCGACGCCCAGCCCCAGCCGGTGCAGGTGGGCCAGATCAACGACCGCATCTTCCTGGTCAATGCCAGCCTGGGCCTGTACCCGCAGCTGCTGCAGGACCGCGAGGCCTTCAAGAAGCAGCTGGGCCGCCACCGCTGGGTGGCCGCGCTGGCCGGGCTGACGACCATCTTGCAGTGGCGCTCGCAGCTGGCGCTGGAGATCGAGATGGATGGCCAGCGCACGCTGCTCAAGACGCCCACGCTGTTCGTGGGCAACAACCGGCTGCAGCTGGAGCGGGTGGGCATGGAGCCGCACGTCGCATCGCGGGTGGGCGAGGGCTGCCTGGCCGCCCTGATCGTCAAGCCGATCAGCACCTGGACCATGGTGTGGCTGATGCTGCGCGGCGCGTTCGGCCGGCTGGGCGACGCGGACGAGGTGCGCAGCTTCGCCTTCCGCACGGTCACCGTGCGTGCATTGCGCCGTCGGCGCATGAAGGTCGCGGCGGACGGCGAGGTGGGCGTGATGACGCCGCCGCTCATGTTCAAGGTGGCGGACCGGCCGCTGCTGCTCATGGTTCCGCGTCCGGAAGATCGGGCGCCGGTCGAATGAGCCTGCTGCTGCACATTTCCGATCCCCATTTCGGCACCGAGATGCCGCCGGTGGTCGAGGCCTTGCGACAGGTCGCGCGCGATCTGCGGCCCGACGTGGTGGTGCTGAGCGGCGACATCACGCAGCGCGCCCGCACGGCGCAGTTCGCCGTCGCCCGGCAGTTCTGCGATTCGCTGCACGTGCCCCATGTGCTGACCCTGCCCGGCAACCACGACATCCCGCTCTACAACCTGTGGGCGCGGGTGTTCAATCCCTACGGCGGCTACCGCGCGGCCTTCGGCGACGAACTCGAACCCGAGCTGGACCTCGATGACCTGCTCGTGCTGTGCGTCAACACGACCCGGCCCTCGCGCCACAAGGACGGCGAAGTCTCGAAGGCGCAGATCGAGCGGGTGGCCCGGCGCCTCGAGGGCGCGCGGCGCGAGCAGCTGCGCATCGTGGTCACCCACCAGCCGGCGTGCGTGATGCGCGAGGAAGACGAGAAGGATCGCCTGCATGGCGGCCACCGGGCCGTGCAGGCCTGGTCCAAGGCCGGGGCCGATCTGGTGCTGGGCGGCCACATCCACCTGCCGTACCTGAGCGACCTTTGCGCCCGCGTGAAGGGCACGCAGCGCACCATGTTCTGCCTGCAGGCGGGCACGGCGGTGTCGCACCGGGTGCGCTTCGGCACGCCGAACTCGATCAACGTGCTGAGGTGGTCAGCGCCGGCGGCGGAGCTGCCGCGCGAATGCACGGCGCAGCGCTGGGACTACGACCTGGCCGACCAGCGCTTCGAGCTCACGCACAACCACGACCTGAAGCTCGCGGAGTGAAGTTCGGGTAGCGCTACTGCGCGGCCCAGCCGCCATCCATGTTCCACGCCACGCCGCGAACGTTGTTGGCGGCGGGCGAGCAGAGGAACACCGCAAGTTCACCCAGCTCTTCCGGCGTGGTGAACTGCATCGAGGGCTCCTTCTCGCCCAGCAGGCGCTTGGTCGCTTCCTCGTTGGTCCAGCCGTTGGCCGCCGCCTTGGCGTCCACCTGCTTTTGCACCAGGGGCGTGAGCACCCAGCCCGGGCAGATCGCGTTGCAGGTGACGCCGGTGGTGGCCGTCTCCAGCGCGACCACCTTGGTCATGCCCACGATGCCGTGCTTGGCCGCGACGTAGGCGACCTTGTCGGACGAGGCCACCAGGCCGTGCACCGACGCGATGTTGATGATGCGGCCCCAGTTGGCCGCCTTCATCGCCGGCAGCGCCAGCCGCGAGGCGTGGAATGCGCTGGACAGGTTGATGGCGATCACCGCGTCCCAGCGCTCGGGCGGGAAGTCCTCCACCTTGGCCACGTGCTGGATGCCGGCGTTGTTGACCAGGATGTCGACGCGGCCGAACTGGCCGGCCGCGTACTTCATCATGTCCTCGATCTCGGCCGGCTTGCTCATGTCGGCGCCGTGGTAGCCCACCTTCACGCCCAGCTTCGCGACCTCGGCCTTGGGGCCTTCGACGTCGCCGAAACCGTTGAGCACGATGTTGGCGCCCTGTTTCGCGAGCGCCTTGGCGATGCCGAGGCCGATGCCGCTGGTCGAGCCCGTGACGAGGGCGGTCTTGCCGGTGAGCATGGAACTGTCTCCGTATTCGGTTGGTACGATCTGGCGCATGCGCCGGGTCCCCGTCCGGGGACGCGCGGAAGTATCGGACATTTGCCCCATGGTCACCCCTAAGCTGAACTACGTACCCTGTGCCGACGCTGACGGCGGCCACCGCATGGCGTACTGGAGCTGGGGCGACGACGAGGCGGCGCGCGTGGTCATCTGCGTGCACGGGCTGTCGCGACAGGGGCGCGATTTCGACGTGCTGTCGCAGCGGCTCATCGAGCGCAGCCGCGATCCCGTCCGCGTGGTCTGTCCCGACGTGGTGGGCCGCGGGCGCAGCGAGTGGCTGAAGAACCCGCAGGGCTACCAGCTGCCCACCTACGCCGGCGACATGCTGGCGCTGCTGGCCCAGCTCCAGGCGCAGGCGCCCATCGCCGATCTCTCGTGGTTCGGCACCAGCATGGGCGGCCTGATCGGCATGGGCATCGCGGGCTCGCCCAAGCTGCCCCTGCCCACGCCGATCCGCCGGCTGGTGCTCAACGACGTCGGGCCCGCGGTGCAGTGGGCGGCGATCCAGCGCATCAGCGGCTACCTGGGGCAGACCGGCCGCTTCGAGGACCTGCAGCAGGCGGCCGACGCCATGTGGAAGATTTCCACCTCCTTCGGCCCGCACACGCCGCAGCAGTGGCTGGCGCTGTCCGAGGCCATGGTCAAGCCGCTGGACGGCGGCGGTCTCACGCTGCACTACGACCCGGCCATCTCGGTGCCGGTCAAGGCCATGACCGAGGCCCAGGCCGCCGAGAGCGAAGCGGCGCTGTGGACCCTCTACGACGCGATCACGGCGCGCACGCTCATCACCCGGGGCGCGCAGTCCGACCTGCTGTCGCGCGAGACGGCGCTGCGCATGATGCAGCGCGGCCCGCGCGCCGAGCTGATGGAGTTCGAGGGCGTCGGCCACGCGCCGACCTTCGTCGCGCCGGAACAGGTCGAGGCCGCCGTCAGCTTCCTCCTGCGGCCATGAAGCGCCAGATGGCCGAACCCGCGCAGGGCGGCCCGGTCCCCGAGCTGATCGCGGTGACCGAGCAGGCCCTGCCGTACCAGACCGACGCGCTGGCGCGGGCCCGTGCTTTCGCCGAGCCCTTCATCGCGTCGGAGACGCTGGACACGGGCGAGAACACGCTCGAGCACGCCGATGCCGTGGCCGCCATCCTGAAATCCATGGGCGGCTCCGAGGCGATGCAGGCCGCCAGCTACCTGGTCTATGCGTCCACGCACCTGAACAAGCCGCACGAGGTCATCGCCAAGGCCTTCGGCGAAAGCTATGCCGCGCTGGCGCTGGAGACCACGGCCCTGGTGCGCGTGCAGCGCCAGGCGAGGGCGGCCGACGAGGCCCCGCGGCCGCTGGACGACACCAAGGCCCAGACCGAGAACGTGCGCAAGATGCTGCTGGCGTTCTCGCGCGACCTTCGCGTGGTGATGCTGCGGCTGGCCTCGCGCCTGCAGACGCTGCGCTGGCACGCCGCCCGCAAGGTCCCGGCGCCGCCCAGCGTGGCCCGCGAGTCGCTCAACGTGTTCGCGCCGCTGGCCAACCGCCTGGGCATCTGGCAGGTCAAGTGGGAGATGGAGGACCTGGCCTTCCGCTTCCTGGAGCCCGAGACCTACAAGCAGGTCGCGCGCCTGCTGGACGAGAAGCGGGTGGAGCGCGAGGCCTTCGTCGAGCAGTTGCGCCAGCGCCTGCAGGCCGAGCTGAAGGCCCAGGGCATCCGCGCGCAGGTGCAGGGCCGCCCCAAGCACATCTACAGCATCGTCAAGAAGATGCGCGGCAAGGCGCTGGACTTCGCCAAGGTGTTCGACGTGCGGGCGCTGCGCGTGATCGTGCCCGAGGTGCGCGACTGCTACGAAGCGCTGTCGTGGGTGCACGAGCAGTTCGAGCCGATCGCTTCGGAGTTCGACGACTACATCGCCCGGCCCAAGCCGAACGGCTACCAGTCGCTGCACACCGTGGTGCGGGACGAGGCCGACCGGCCGATCGAGATCCAGATCCGCACGCAGAAGATGCACGAGCACGCCGAGCACGGCGTGGCCGCGCACTGGGCCTACAAGGAGGCGGGCAGCAAGGGCTACTCGGGCGTGTCGGCCGCGGGCGAGTACGACGCCAAGATCGCCGTGCTTCGCCAGCTGCTCGCGTGGGAACGCGACCTGGCCGGCGCGAGCAAGGGGCTGTTCGAGGACAGCATCTACGTGCTGACCCCGAATGCCGCCATCGTGGAACTGCCGCAGGGCGCCACGCCGGTGGACTTCGCCTACACGGTGCACACCAGCCTGGGCCACCGCTGCCGCGGTGCGCGCGTCGATGGGGCCATGGTGCCGTTGAACACGCCGCTGCAGAACGGCCAGACCGTCGAGATCGTGGCCACCAAGGAGGGCGGGCCTTCGCGCGACTGGCTCAACGCCGACCTCGGCTTCCTGGCCAGCCACCGCGCCAAGGCCAAGGTGCGCGCCTGGTTCAACGAGCAGGTGCGCCACGAGACCATCGCCCGCGGTCGCGAGTCGGTGGAAAAGCTGCTGCAGCGCGAAGGCCGCACGTCGCTGAACCACGGCGACCTGGCCACGCAGCTGGGGTTCAAGACGCCCGACGACCTGTTCTTCGTGGTCGGCAAGGACGAGTTTTCGCTGCGCAACATCGAGACGCTGCTGCATCCGCCCGAGGCGCCGCTGCCGCAGGACGAGTACCTGCTGCTGAAGAAGGCGCGCCCCTCCGGCCGCTCGGCCAAGGGCGGCGTGCTGGTCGTGGGCGTCGATTCGCTGATGACGCAGCTGGCGCGCTGCTGCAAGCCGGCGCCGCCGGACGAGATCGCCGGATTCGTCACGCGCGGCAAGGGCGTGAGCATCCACCGCACCGACTGCAGCAACTTCCGCGAGATGGCCGCGCGCAACGGCGAGCGGGTGATCGAGGTGGAGTGGGGCCGGCCCAAGGCCGACGGCGGGGCGGTCTACCCGGTGGACGTCGCCGTCGAGGCGGCCGACCGCCAGGGGCTGCTGCGCGACATCTCCGAAGTGTTCGCCAAGGAGAAGATGAACGTGATCGGCGTGCAGACGCAGTCGGTGCGCGGCACGGCCTGGATGACTTTCACGGTGGAGATCGCCGATTCGGCGCGGCTCGGGCGCGTACTCGGCCTGGTGCGTGAGGTGTCGGGTGTGCGGCTCGCGCGCCGGCGCTGAAGGAGGCGCCTGATCGCTCTGCTACAATCTTGCCTCTCGAACGACATTCAGGCGCGTAGCTCAGCTGGTTAGAGCACCACCTTGACATGGTGGGGGTCGTTGGTTCGAGTCCAATCGCGCCTACCAATTTCCGTCCGCTGTAGCCAACCGTAGGGTAAACCTGCGGCGCTTCGCGCAGGCGGCCTTCCTAGAATCTTTTGCACCGCCGCATGAGCGTCTGCCGACGCGGCCGCGAAAGAACCCCAGGAGCTCCCCCTCGTGCAAAGCAAGAAAGCAGTCGCCTCTTCCACGCAGCCTGCGCAACCCGTGCAGCGCGTGATCAAGAAGTACCCGAACCGGCGGCTGTACGACACCGACACCTCGACCTACATCACGCTGGCCGAGGTCAAGCAGCTGGTGATGGACACCGAGTCGTTCACGGTGCGCGACGCCAAGACCAACGAGGACCTGACCCGCAGCATCCTGCTGCAGATCATCCTGGAGGAAGAGGCGGGCGGCGCCCCGATGTTCAGCGAGGCCGCGCTGGCCAACATCATCCGTTTCTACGGACACGCGGCGCAGGGCTTCATGGGCACCTACCTCGAGAAGAACGTGCAGGCGTTCAGCGACATCCAGGCCAAGCTGGCCGAGCAGTCCAAGCACCTCACGCCCGAGATGTGGGCCCAGTTCATGAACATGCAGAACCCGCTGATGCAGGGGATGATGGGCAGCTACGTCGAACAGTCCAAGACCATGTTCGACAAGATGCAGGAGCAGATGCAAAAGCAGACCGAGCAGATGCTCGGGGCCTTCATGGGCAAGCGCTGAGCGCGGGCCCATCGGTTTGCACCAAGGCCGGGCTTTCCGGCCTTTTCTCTTTTTCGGGCCGCCCCGCGGCCGGCAAATCGTCCCTTTGGGACAATACGAACCATGAGTGATTCCACTGTCGCCGAGGCCGCCCCGAAGGTGGGCTTCGTCAGCCTCGGCTGCCCCAAGGCGCTGACCGATTCCGAGCTGATCCTGACCCAGCTGTCCGCGGAAGGCTATCGCACGTCCAAGACCTTCGAGGGCGCGGACCTGGTGATCGTCAACACCTGCGGCTTCATCGACGACGCCGTCAAGGAAAGCCTGGACACCATCGGCGAGGCCCTGGCCGAGAACGGCAAGGTGATCGTCACCGGCTGCCTGGGCGCGCGCTCGGGCGAGGGCGGCGGCAACATGGTGCGCGAGATTCATCCTTCGGTGCTCGCCGTCACCGGCCCGCACGCCACGCAGGAGGTGATGGACGCGGTCCACACCCACCTGCCCAAGCCGCACGATCCCTTCGTGGACCTGGTGCCGGCGGCCGGCATCAAGCTCACGCCCCGGCACTACGCCTACCTGAAGATCAGCGAGGGCTGCAACCACCGCTGCACCTTCTGCATCATCCCCTCGATGCGCGGCGACCTGGTGAGCCGGCCGGTGGGCGACGTGCTCAAGGAGGCGCGGGCGCTGTTCGAGAGCGGCGTGAAGGAGCTGCTGGTGGTCAGCCAGGACACGTCGGCCTACGGCGTGGACACGAAGTACCGCACCGGCTTCTTCGACGGCCGTCCGGTCAAGACCCGCATGCTGGAGCTGGTGCAGGCGCTGGGCGAACTCGCGCAGCCGCACGGCGCCTGGGTGCGGCTGCACTACGTCTATCCCTATCCCTCGGTCGACGAGGTGATCCCGCTGATGGCCACGGGCGCGGTGCTGCCGTACCTGGACGTGCCGTTCCAGCACAGCCACCCCGACGTGCTGCGCCGGATGAAGCGTCCGGCCAGCGGCGAACGCAACCTGGAGCGGCTGCAGAAATGGCGCGAGGCCTGCCCCGAGCTGGTGGTGCGCAGCACCTTCATCGCGGGCTTCCCGGGCGAGACGGAAGAGGAGTTCCAGCACCTGCTGGACTTCGTGCGCGAGGCGCAGATCGACCGGGCCGGCTGCTTCGCCTACAGCCCGGTGGAGGGCGCGGCCGCCAACGAGTTGCCCGGCATGCTGCCGGCGCAGGTTCGCGAGGAGCGCCGGGCCCGCTTCATGGCGGTGGCCGAGGAGGTCTCGGCCCAGCGCCTGCAGCGGCGCGTCGGCGCCACGATGCAGGTGCTGGTGGATTCCGCGCCCGGGCTCGGACGCAAGGGCGGCGTGGGCCGCAGCTACGCGGACGCCCCGGAGATCGACGGCACGGTTCGGCTGCTGCCCCCCGAGAAGCTGAGCAAGCAGCTGAAGGTGGGCGAGTTCACCCGCGCGCGCATCGTGGCCACCGAAGGCCACGACCTGGTCGGGCTTCCGGTCTGAACCGGATGCCCAAACGAATAAAGCCGGCTTGCGCCGGCTTTATGATTTGTCTTGGTGCCCAGGAAGGGACTCGAACCCCCACGATGTTACTCGCTAGTACCTGAAACTAGTGCGTCTACCAATTCCGCCACCTGGGCATTTCAGGAAAGAAAAGGATTCTATATCAAAAACATCGGACCTCAACACGTGAGCGGCCTCCTCGATGAAGTCGAGGGAGTGATCCAGGGGCATCGCGACGGTCACGGCTACGTCGTGCGCGACGACGGCGAAACCGACATCTACCTTCCCCCCAACGAGATGCGCGCGGTGCTGCACAAGGACCGCGTGCGCGCACGCATCGTGCGCCACGACCGCAAGGGCCGGCCCGAAGGCCGCGTGGTCGAGATCGTGGAGCGCCCGCCCCAGCCGATCATCGGCCGGCTGCTGCACGAGAGCGGCGTCTGGCTGGTCGCGCCGGAGGACAAGCGCTACGGGCAGGACGTCCTGATCCCCAAGGGCGCCACCGGCACGGCCAAGCCGGGCCAGGTGGTGGTGGTGGAGCTCACCGAGCCGCCCAGCCTCTATGGCCAGCCGGTCGGCCGGGTCAAGGAAGTGCTGGGCGAGATCGACGACCCCGGCATGGAGATCGAGATCGCGGTGCGCAAGTACGGCGTGCCGCACGAGTTCTCCGAGCCCTGCATCGCGCAGGCGCGGGTGCTGGCGGACAAGGTCCAGCCCAAGGACCGCAAGCACCGCGTGGACCTCACCGACATCCCGCTGGTCACCATCGACGGCGAGGACGCGCGCGACTTCGACGATGCCGTCTACTGCGAGCCGGCCAAGGTCGGCCGCGGCAAGGGCTGGCGCCTGCTGGTCGCCATCGCCGACGTCAGCCACTACGTGGAGACCGGCGCGGCGATCGACGTCGACGCCTACGACCGCGCGACCAGCGTGTACTTCCCGCGGCGGGTGATCCCCATGCTGCCGGAGAAGCTGTCCAACGGGCTGTGCTCGCTCAATCCCGAGGTGGATCGCCTGTGCATGGTCTGCGACATGCTGATCGCGGCCACCGGCGAGATCCAGGCCTACCAGTTCTACCCGGCCGTGATGTGGAGCCATGCCCGCTTCACCTACACCGAGGTGGCGGCCATCCTGGGCAACACGCGCGGTCCGGAGGCGCAGCGGCGCAAGGAGCGGGTGGGCGACCTGATGAACCTGCACGACGCGTACCGGGCGCTGCTCAAGTCGCGCCAGGCGCGCGGCGCGGTGGACTTCGAGACCACCGAGACGCAGATCGTCTGCGACGAGAACGGCCGCATCGAGAAGATCGTGCCGCGCACGCGCAACGAGGCGCACCGCCTGATCGAGGAGTCCATGCTGGCCGCCAACGTGTGCGCCGCCGACTTCATCCAGAGCGGCAAGCACCCGGGCCTGTACCGGGTGCACGAAGGCCCGACGCCGGAGAAGAAGGAGATCCTGCGCAACTACCTCAAGGCCATGGGCGTGGGGCTGTCGATCAGCGACGAGCCCATGCCCGGCGAGTTCCAGAAGATCGCCGAGGCCACCAAGGACCGCCCGGACGCGCAGCAGATCCACACCATGCTGCTGCGCTCCATGCAGCAGGCCATCTACACGCCGATCAACAGCGGCCACTTCGGCCTGGCCTACGACGCCTACACGCACTTCACCAGCCCGATCCGGCGCTACCCGGACCTGCTGGTGCACCGCGTGATCAAGGCCATCCTGGCCAGCGGCCACTACACGCTGCCCACGCTGCCCACGCCGGGCGAGGCGCACGAGAAGCTGGCGCGCCGCCTGGCCAGCCGGGTCGCGCCGCCCAGCCACAAGCTGAAGAAGGTGGCGCCCCCCACCAAGGAGACGCAGGCCTGGGAAGCCGCTGGCCTGCACTGCAGCGCCAACGAGCGCCGGGCCGACGAGGCCAGCCGCGACGTCGAGGCCTGGCTCAAGTGCAAGTACATGCGCGAGCACCTGGGCGAGGAATACGGCGGCGTGGTCAGCGCGGCCACCACCTTCGGCATCTTCGTCACGCTGGACGCGCTCTATGTCGAGGGCCTGGTGCACATCACCGAGCTCGGCGGCGAATACTTCAAGTTCGACGAGGCGCGCCAGGAACTGCGCGGCGAGCGCACCGGCATCCGCTACGCCATCGGCTCGCGCGTGCGGGTGCAGGTCAGCCGGGTCGACCTGGACGGCCGCAAGATCGACTTCCGCCTGGTGCGCGAAGGCGAGGAACTCGAGTCGCGCGCGATGCGCGACAAGGGCGCCTCGTCCGGTCCGTCCGGCAAGGCCGCCGGCAAGCGCGCCGCGGCCCGCAGCAAGACGGCCAAGGCCGGCGAGCACTCGCCGATCCAGAACCTGAAGGCGGCCGTCAAGAAGGCCGCCGCTTCCGCCAAGAGCAAGGGCCGCAAAGGGCGGCGCTGAGGAGACCGCATGGACAGCAAGACCCAACCCGGCCGCGTGGCCATCGTCACCGGCGCCGGCAGCGGCATCGGCAAGGCCGCCGCACTCGCCCTGCTGGCCGACGGCTGGCGCGTGGCGCTGGCCGGCCGCCGGCAGGACGCGCTGGCCGCGGTCAGGGAGCAGTCGGGGGCCGGCGAGCGAGCGCTCGCGGTGCCCACCGACGTCACCGACCCGGCGTCGGTGGCGGCCCTGTTCGAGGGCGTCGTGAAGGCCTGGGGTCGCGTGGACCTGCTGTTCAACAACGCGGGGGTCGGCGCGCAAGGCGTGCCGCTGGACGAACTGCCGCTGGACGCCTGGAAGAGGGTGGTCGACACCAACCTGAACGGGATGTTCTACACCATCCAGCAGGCCTTCCGCGTGATGAAGGCGCAGTCGCCGCGCGGCGGCCGCATCATCAACAACGGCTCGATCTCGGCCCATGCGCCGCGGCCCAACTCCATCGCCTACACGGCGACCAAGCACGCGGTCACCGGCCTGACCAAGGCGGCGTCGCTCGACGGCCGCAAGCACGACATCGCGGTGGGCCAGATCGACATCGGCAACGCGCACACCGAAATGGCGGCGCGCATGGCCAACGGCGTTCCGCAGGCCAATGGCGAGATCGCGCCCGAGCCGCTGATGGACGTGGCCGTGGTCGGCCAGTCGGTGCTCTACATGGCCAACCTGCCGCTGGAGGCCAACGTGCTGTTCCACACGGTGATGGCCACCAAGATGCCTTTCGTCGGGCGCGGCTGATCAGAGTGCGCGGGCCAGTGCGCCGGCGGTGAGCGCGGGACCTGCGGGCCAGCGGTCGGCGACCGCTCCGTGGCGCCAGGCGGCCGCTGCGGCGGCATTGGCCGGGGCCGCTCCGGCCGCCATCAGCGCGGCGATGAATCCCGCAAGGACGTCGCCCGTGCCGGCGGTGGCGAGGCGGGCATTGCCGGTCGGATTGATCCGCGGCAGGCGCATCCCTTCTCCGGGCAGGCTCGACCCATCCCCGTCATTCCCGCGGAGGCGGGAATCCAGTCCCGGCGCCGCGATCACCGACCCGGATCCCTTGAGCAGCACCGCGCAGCCGTAGCGCGCCGCCAGCGTCGTCGCGCTGCGGATCCGGTCGGCCTGCACCTCGCCCGTCGTGCAACCAAGCAGTCGCCCGGCCTCCAGCGGATGCGGCGTCATCACCGTCGCCTGGCCGCGCTCGGTCCTGCGCAACAGTGCGTGTTGCAGCGCAGGCTCGGCGGCGATCGCGTTCAGCGCATCCGCATCCAGCACCAGCGACTTCGCGCGGCGCAGCACGTCGGGCAGCACGCCGGCCACGTCGGCGCCGCCGCCGCACCCGCAGGCCACGGCCATCGTCTCCAGGGGCAGCCCGGCGGCTTGCCGCACCATCAGTTCGGGCTGGCCCGGCACCAGCGCGCCGGCCAAAGGCGCGAGCGGGCACAGGTACACGCGACCGGCACCGGCCTGCAAGGCGGCGGAGGCCGCGAGGACCGCGGCGCCCACCATGCCGGCTGCGCCCCCCACCACCGCCACATCGCCATAGCTGCCCTTGTGGCTGGCATGGAGCCGCGCCGCAGGAGGTGGTGGTCCCGCGAGCCAGGCCGATGCCCGTTCGTCCTGCGCGGCCAGCGCCAGGTCGTCGAACCACACCTGCCCGCACCGATCGCGCCCGAACGCCGTGAACAGCCCCGGCTTGAGCGTGAGAAGGCTGAGCGTGTGCGTGGCGCGGACCGACTCGCCCGTGCCGGTGTCCGCCGAGAGGCCGCTGGGCACGTCGACCGCGAGGACGGTGCCGGGGCCGGCATTGATCGCATGCACCACGGCGGCGAGCTCGCCCTCCAGGGCCCGGGCGTTGCCGATGCCGAGCAGCGCGTCGATGCACAGGTCCCAGTCGCGTGGCGGCTGCTCGGCGCGCGCCAAGCCGGCCGCCTGGCACCTGGCCCAGGAAGCCGCCGCATCGGGCGGAAGCCGGGCCGGGTCGCCCGACAAGGTCAGCACCACCGGCTTGCCCCATCGGTGCAGGTGCACGGCGGCCTCCAGCCCGTCGCCGCCGTTGTTGCCGGGGCCGCAGGCGATCCAGGCCGTCTTCGCGTGGGGCGCAATGGCCAGCGCGAGCCGCGCCGTGGCCAGGCCGGCCCGCTGCATCAGCGTGTGGAAGGGCAGGGCGGCCGCGGCCTCGCGCTCGAGCGCGCGCGTGGTCGCGACGTCGAAGAGGGGCCAGGGGCGGTCCGCGGTGACCTGGAGCATGGCGCGGATTGTGCGCCGCGCCTGCGCCGGCTCAGCCGGCCAGGCGCTCGATGCCCAGGCCTTCGATGTCCAGCAGCGGGTCGTGGCCGGACATCAGGTCGGCCACCACGCGGGCGCTGCCGCAGGCCAGGGCCCAGCCGCTGGAGCCGTGCCCCAGGTTGAGCCACACGCCCGGGATGCCGGAGGCGCCCAGCACCGGCGGGCCGTCGGGCAGCATGGGCCGCGCGCCCTTCCACTCCTGCACGGCCGCGCCCTTGTTGGAGAGTTGCGCGGCCCCCGGGAACCAGTCGTGCAGCACCTTGTAGAGCGTCTGCAGCGCGGCCGGGTTGCGGCGCTTGAGGGTGCCGCCGATCTCGGCGCTGCCCGCCACGCGCACGCGCTGGCCCAGGCGCGTGATCGCGACCTTGTAGCGCTCGTCCATCAGCGCGCTGCGCGGCGCGTTGAGGGCCTCGCGCAGCGGCGCGCTGATCGAGTAACCGTAGACCGGGGCCATCGGCACCTGCAGGCCGAGCGGCCGCAGCAGCGCCACCGACTCCAGGCCGCCGCACACGACCACGGCCTGGAACTGCAGCGCGACCGGCGGGTCCTCGCCCTGCTGCACGGTCAGCCGGGCCGGCGAGGCCCGGTCCAGCGGCAGCACGTTGGTGTTGAAGTTGAACCGGGCCCCCGCCGTCTTGGCGGCGTCCTTGAGCAGCAGGGCGAACTGGCGGCAGTTGCCGGCCTCGTCCTCGGGCAGGTGGATCGCGCCGAGGAAGGGCGTGTCGGGATTGAGCGCCGGCTCGACCTGCCGCGTGGTCGCGGCGTCGATCTCGTGGAAGCTCACCCCGGCTTCGCGCAGCACCTGCAGGCCCGGCTGCACCATGCGCTGGTCCTTCTCGGAGCGCAGCAGCACCAGGTAGCCGGGGCTGCGGTCGTAGTCCAGCTGCAGCGAGTCGACCAGCCAGTGCAGGCGTTCGCGGCTGTAGAAGGCCAGACGCTGCAGCCGCGCGCGGTTGGCCATGTAGGCGTCGAGCTTGCAGGCGCGCCACCACTGCACCATCCAGCCGAGCTCGGCGGCCGACAGCGGCAGGGTGAGCTTGACCGGGGCGTGGCGGCTGAACAGGTAGCGCAGCACCTTGGCCGGCATCCCCGGCGCGGCCCAGGGCGTGACGTAGCCCGGCGCCACTACGCCGGCGTTGGCGAAGCTGGTCTCCTCGGCCACGGCGCCGCGGCGTTCGAAGACGGTGACCTGGTGCCCGTCGGCGGCCAGTTCGTACGCGGTGGTGACGCCGACGATGCCGGCGCCGATGACGGCGACTTTCAAGCGGATGCGCTCCCTGCCTTCGGCACGTCAGGAGCGCCGGCCGGCGGCCAGCGCGGCCTCGACCGCCAGGCCGGCGTCGAGCACCGCGTCGTCGTGCATCGCGCCGTGCCACAGCATCAGCCCGACGGGCAGGCTGCCCGGCGCCTGGCAGGGCAGGGACAGGGCGCAGCCGTCGAGCATGTTCACCACGCTGGTGTTGCGCAGCAGCAGGCCATTGACCCGGAAGAAGGCCTCGTCGCGTTCGGCGCCGGGCGCCACCTCCGCCACCGGCGGGGCGACGATCGGCACGGTGGGCGAGAGCACGGCGTCGAAGCCGGCCAGCGCGGCTTCGACTCGGGCGACCCAATCGACCCGCGCGCGCACCAGGTCCAGGTACTCCCAGGCCTTCATGTTCGCGCCGCGCTCGATTCGGGTGCGCACGCGTGGGTCGTAGCCGGCGCCGGCGCGATCCAGCAGCGGCCGGTGCCAGGAGTAGCTCTCGGCGGCGGTGAAGCCGCCGGTCGACTGGATGGAGCCGAGGTCGCGGATGTCTTCCAGCGCGATCTCCTCGATGCGCGCGCCGGCGTCGCGCAGCGTGCGCAGCGCGGCCTCGAACGCCTGCGCCACCGGCAGGTCGAGGCCGTCGAGCATCTGGGTGCGGGCCACGGCGAAGCGGCGCGCCGACAGGGGCCGGTGCTCCAGCGCCACGGCGCGGGCGGCCAGCACCTCGTGCGCCAGCACCGCATCGCGCACCGATCGCGTCATCGCGCACACCGTGTCCAGCGTCGTGGACAGCGGCAGCGCGCCGTCGAGCGGCGCCAGGCGGGCGGTGTTCTTGAAGCCGACGATGCCGCACAGGGCGGCGGGGATGCGGATGGAGCCGCCGGTGTCCGAGCCCAGGCCGATGAAGGCGGCGCCGGTGGCCACCGACACGGCCGCGCCCGACGACGACCCGCCCGGGATGCGCGGCGTGGCCGCGTCGGCCGGGTTCACCGGCGTGCCGTGGTGCGGGTTCACGCCCACGCCCGAGAAGGCGAACTCGGTCATGTTGGTGCGGCCGACCAGGCTGGCGCCGGCCGCCCGCAGGCGCGCGACCGCCGCGCTGTCGGCCGCGGCCGGCGGCGCATCGGCCAGCACCACGGAACCCGCGGCGGTGACCTGGCCCTGCACGTCGAACAGGTCCTTGACCGAGACCGGCAGGCCGGCCAGCGGCAGGCCCGCGGCGGCCGCCGAGCCGGCCACGCGGGCCTCGTGCGGCAGCGTGCGAAGGAACGCCTTGTCGCAGGCGGGAGACTGGGCGATGGCGAGCGCGCGGCGGAACTCTTCTGCGGCGTCGGTGCGGCCGAGCCCGAGCTGCTCCCGGGTGGCGATGAGGTCCTGCATGAGGGGAATGGCGTCGAGGGCCTGTGTTAGAATCTTGCGGTTTTGCTGGGTGGCGGCGCACGGTGCGCCACCGCAGGACAGCGAAACAAATCCCGAATCCGTCCCAACCAGGTGTCGCGAGGGCTACTCAAGGCCCGGCGATTGCGGGCCGGATTCTAGACCCAACCTAGGAAGAATTCCCCATGGCAGTCTCCATGCGCGAAATGCTGGAAGCCGGCGTCCATTTCGGACACCAGACCCGCTTCTGGAACCCCAAGATGGCCCCGTTCATCTTCGGCCATCGCAACAAGATCCACATCATCAACCTGGAAAAGTCGCTTCCGATGTTCCAGGACGCGACCAAGTTCGTGAAGCAGCTGACCGCCAACCGCGGCACCGTGCTGATGGTGGGCACCAAGCGCCAGGCCCGCGACATCGTCGCCACCGAGGCCCGCCGCGCCGGCGTGCCCTTCGTCGACCAGCGCTGGCTGGGCGGCATGCTGACCAACTTCAAGACGGTCAAGACCTCCATCAAGCGCCTGAAGGACATGAAGGCCCAGCAGGAAGGCGGCCTGGAGGCGATGAGCAAGAAGGAACAGCTGATGTTCCAGCGCGAGATGGAAAAGCTCGAGAAGGACATCGGCGGCATCCAGGACATGAACGGCCTGCCCGACGCCATCTTCGTGATCGACGTGGGCTTCCACAAGATCGCCGTGTCCGAGGCCAAGAAGCTCGGCATCCCGCTGGTGGGCGTGGTCGACTCCAACCACTCGCCCGAGGGCATCGACTACGTGATCCCCGGCAACGATGACTCGGCCAAGGCCGTCGCGCTGTACGCCCGCGGCATCGCCGACGCGGTGCTGGAAGGCCGCAACAGCGCCACCACCGACGTGGTGCGCGCCGTCTCCGAAGGCAGCGACGAATTCGTCGAAGTCCAGGAAGGCGCCGGCGCCTGATCGCGCGACCCCCGCTTCAAGGAAGGGGCTCTAGGGCCCCTTTTTACCGTCCGAATCACTGAAAGGATCGAAATGGCAGCTATCACTGCAAGCATGGTCGCCGAACTGCGCGCCAAGACCGACGCCCCGATGATGGAGTGCAAGAAGGCGCTCACCGAGGCCGAGGGCAACCTGGACAAGGCCGAGGAGATCCTGCGCGTCAAGCTGGGCAACAAGGCCGGCAAGGCCGCCGCCCGCATCACCGCCGAAGGCGTGGTGGCCGCGAGCATCCAGGGCACCACGGGCGCGCTGCTCGAGGTCAACTGCGAGACCGACTTCGTCACCAAGAACGAGAGCTTCCTGGCCCTGGCCAAGGCGGCGGCCGACCTGGTCGCCAAGGGCAACCCGGCCGACGTGGCCGCGCTGGGCGCGCTGCCCTACAGCCAGGACGGCTTCGGCCCCACGCTGGAAGACGTGCGCAAGGGCCTGATCGGCAAGATCGGCGAGAACATGAGCTTCCGCCGCTTCAAGCGCTTCTCCGGCGACACCAAGCTGGCCTCGTACCTGCACGGCACCCGCATCGGCGTGGTCGTCGAGTACCAGGGCGACGACGCGGCCGCCAAGGACGTGGCCATGCACATCGCCGCCATGAAGCCGGTGGCGCTGGCCAGCAGCGACGTGCCGGCCGAGCTCATCGAGAAGGAGCGCAACGTCGCCACGGCCAAGGCCGCGGAAGACCGCAAGGTCGCCGAGGCCGCCGGCAAGCCGGTGCAGTCGGACGAGATCGTGAACAAGCGCATCGAAGGCGGCGTGCAGAAGTACCTCAAGGAGGTCTCGCTGTTCAACCAGCCGTTCGTCAAGAACGACAAGCAGACCGTGGAGCAGATGCTCAAGGCCGCCAACACCACGGTGAAGGGCTTCACCCTGTACGTGGTGGGCGAGGGCATCGAGAAGAAGGTCGACGACTTCGCCGCCGAGGTCGCCGCCCAGGTCGCCGCCGCCAAGGGCGCCTGACCCCCGCCGGGCCCGCGGCACCCGCCGCGCGGCCCGCGCCGCTAAACTCGTCCACCACCGAACCCGGAGCCTCGTCCAATGCCTGCTTCCCCCGCGCACAAGCGCATCCTGCTCAAGCTGTCCGGAGAGGCGCTGATGGGGGACGACCCGTTCGGCATCAACCGCTCGACCATCGTGCGGATGGTGGAAGAGGTGGCCGACGTGGTGCACAGCGGCGTGCAGCTGGCCGTGGTCATCGGTGGCGGCAACATCTTCCGCGGCGTGGCCGGCGGCTCGGTCGGCATGGACCGGGCGACGGCCGACTACATGGGCATGCTGGCCACGGTGATGAACGCGCTGGCGCTGGCCGACACCATGAACAAGCAGGGCCTGGTGGCCCGGGTGATGTCGGCCATCGCCATCGAGCAGGTGGTCGAGCCCTACGTGCGGCCCAAGGCGCTGCAGTACCTCGAGGAAGGCAAGGTGGTGATCTTCGCCGCCGGCACCGGCAACCCCTTCTTCACCACGGACACTGCGGCCGCCCTGCGCGGCGCCGAGATCGGCGCGGAGATGGTGCTCAAGGCCACCAAGGTGGACGGCGTCTATTCGGCCGACCCCAAGAAGGACCCCTCGGCCACCCGCTACAGCAAGATCACGTTCGACGAGGCGATGGCGAAGAACCTGGGCATCATGGATGCCACGGCCTTCGCGCTGTGCCGCGACCAGAAGCTGCCGATCAAGGTCTTCTCCATCGTCAAGCACGGCGCCCTCAAGCGCGTGGTGATGGGCGAGGACGAAGGCACGCTGGTGTACGCCTGAGAGATTTGGAGAGGAAGGAGACCCCATGGCCACGATCGCCGAGATCAGGAAATCCACCGAGGGCCGGATGGACCAGTCCATCGCCGCCTTCAAGCACAACCTGACCAAGATTCGCACGGGTCGCGCCAACCCCGGCCTGCTGGACACGGTGCATGTCGACTACTACGGCTCGTCGGTGCCGATCAGCCAGGTCGCCAACGTGTCCCTGCTGGACTCGCGCACGATCAGCGTGCAGCCCTGGGAAAAGGGCATGGGCCCCAAGATCGAGAAGGCCATCCGCGAGAGCGACCTGGGCCTCAATCCCGCCTCCATGGGCGACCTGATCCGCGTGCCGATGCCCCCCATGAGCGAGGAGCGCCGCAAGGAGATGACCAAGCTGGTGCGCCACGAGGGCGAGAGCGCCAAGATCGCCGTGCGCAACATGCGCCGCGACGGCAACGAGGCGGTCAAGAAGCTGGTCAAGGACAAGCTCGCCTCCGAGGACGAGCAGAAGCGCGCCGAGTCGGACATCCAGAAGGTGACCGACCGGCACATCGCCGAGATCGACAAGATGGTCGAGGCCAAGGAACAGGAGATCATGGCCGTCTGAGCGCCCCGCGCCCGACGTCCGTCCTCCCACCAAGGCCAAAGTGACCGTACCCCACCATATCGCGATCGTCATGGACGGCAACGGGCGCTGGGCGACCCGTCGCTACCTGCCCCGCGTCGCCGGCCACAAGAAGGGCGTCGACGCGCTGCGGGCGTGCGTGCGCCATTGCGGCGAACGCGGCGTCAAGGTCCTCACCGTTTTCGCGTTCTCGTCCGAGAACTGGAACCGCCCGCCCGAGGAAGTCTCCGGCCTGATGGAGCTGCTGGCCGTGGCGCTCTCGCGCGAGGTGCCCCACCTCAAGGCCGAAGGCGTCCGCATCCACTTCGTGGGCGACCGCTCGGCGCTGTCCGAGAAGGTGCGCAACGGCCTGGCCCAGGCCGAGGCCGCCACCGCTTCCAACACCCGGCTGGTCTTCAACGTCTGCTTCAACTACGGCGGGCGCTGGGACATCGCCCAGGCCGCCGCCCGCCTGGCCGCCCGCGGCGAGGCCATCACCGAGCAGTCGCTGGACGAGGCCATGGCGCTGGCCCACGTGCCCGATCCCGACCTGCTGATCCGCACCGGCGGCGAGCAGCGCATCAGCAACTTCCTGCTCTGGCAGGCGGCCTACTCCGAGCTGTACTTCAGCGACAAGCTCTGGCCCGAGTTCGACGATGCGGCGCTGGATGCGGCCATCGCCGACTACGCGCGCCGCGAGCGCCGCTTCGGCCGAACCTCCCAGCAGGTCCAGGAACCGGTGGCCAAGAAGGCTGCCTGAGCCCATGCTCAAGCAGCGAATCATCACGGCCGTCGTCCTGCTGGCCATCCTGCTGCCGGCGCTCTTCTGGCCTTCGCCCTGGCCCTTCGCGGCCATCACCCTGGTGCTGATCGCCGCCGCGGCCTGGGAGTTCGGACGCCTCAACGGCTGCAGCGAGGCCGCGGCCGTGTCGCTGGGCGTGCTCTGCGTGGCCCTCTGCGCCGCGGCCTGGGGCGCCGGCTGGCTGGAGCGCCCGCTGCCGCTGCTGTGGATAGCGGCCGGCGGCGCCTGGGTGCTGGCCGGCGCCGTGCTGCTGCGCGGCTCGGTCGCGGGCTGGCCGCGCATCCCGCGCGGCGTGCGCCTGGCCGGCGGCCTGCTGGCCTTGTGGCTGGCCTGGATCGCCGTCGCGCAGGCGCGCGTGGCGGGCATCAACTTCCTGATGTCCGTGCTGCTGCTGGTGTGGGTGGCGGACATCGCCGCGTATTTCGCGGGCCGCACCTTCGGTCTGAAATTCACCCGCCAGAAGCTGGCGCCCTCCATCAGCCCCGGCAAGAGCTGGGAAGGCGTGTGGGGCGGCATGCTGGGCGTGCTGGTCCTGGCCTTCGCCTGGGTCGCGGCCGACACCCACTGGCGCGCCGAGGTGCCCAGCCTCTACACGCGGCTGGCGGGCACCGGCTGGTGGCTGGTCGTGCTGGGGGCCATCTTCCTGGCCGCGATGAGCGTGGTGGGCGACCTGGCCGAATCGCTGGTCAAGCGCAGCGCCGGCGCCAAGGATTCCAGCGGCCTGCTGCCGGGCCACGGTGGCGTGCTCGACCGGGTCGACGCCTTGCTGCCCACGCTGCCGCTGGCGATGATGCTGGCAACCCTGTCTTCCCGATGATCCGCCAGCGCGTCGCCATCCTCGGCTCCACCGGTTCGGTGGGCGCCAACACCCTGGACGTCCTCGCGCGCCATCCCGGGCGCTACGAGGTGACGGTCCTCTGCGCCGGCTCGCGCGTCGAGCCGCTGCTGGCGCAGTGCGCGCGCTGGAAGCCCCGCTATGCCGTGATGGCCGACGAGGCCGCCGCGCGCCAACTGGCCGGGCGCATCGAGGCCGAGCGCCTGCCGGTCAAGGTTCTGGCCGGCGATGCGGCCCTCGAAGACCTGGTCGTGAGCGAGCACGTCGACACGGTCATGGCCGCCATCGTCGGCGCGGCCGGCCTGGCGTCCTGCCTGGCGGCGGCGCGCGCGGGCAAGCGGCTGCTACTGGCCAACAAGGAAGCCCTGGTGGTCGGCGGCGAGCTGTTCATGGCGGCCGTCCGGCAGGGTGGGGCGACCCTGCTGCCGATCGACAGCGAGCACTCGGCCATCTTCCAGTCCCTGCCCGAGGACCCGGCGTCGTGGGACCAGCGGGTCGACAAGATCATCCTCACCGCGTCGGGCGGGCCGTTCCGCACGCGCGCGCCGGCGAGCCTGCGCGACGTCACGCCCGAGCAGGCCTGCGCCCACCCCAACTGGGTGATGGGGCGCAAGATCTCGGTGGATTCGGCGACCATGATGAACAAGGCGCTGGAGGTGATCGAGGCGCGCTACCTGTTCGGCCTGCCGCCGCAGCGGCTGGAGGTGGTCATCCATCCGCAGAGCGTGATCCACTCCATGGTGCAGTACCGGGACCATTCGGTGGTCGCCCAGCTGGGCACGCCCGACATGCGCGTGCCCATCGCCGTCGGCCTGGCCTGGCCCGAGCGCATCGCCTCGGGCGCCGAGCCGCTGGACTTCACCTCGCTGGCCGACATGACGTTCGAATCGCTCGACCGCCACGGCCACCGCGAGCGCTTCCCCGGGCTGGCATTGGCCTGGGAGTCGCTGCAGGCGCCGGCCGGCACCACCGCCGTGCTGAACGCCGCCAACGAGGAGGCCGTGGCCGCCTTCCTGGACCGCCGCATCCGCTTCGACCAGATCCATTCGGTCAACCTTGCAACTTTGGAGCGCGTCGTGCCCTCCAAACCCCAGGCGCTGGCGGACCTGCTGGCGCTGGACGAGCGCAGCCGGCAGGCTGCGCGCGCCTACATCGCCGCCAGCGGCTGAGCCGGGAGAACCATGCTGACCACCCTCGTCGCCTTCCTCGTCGCTCTGGGCCTGCTCGTGGCCGTGCATGAATGGGGGCACTACCGGGTGGCCGTGGCCTGCGGCGTCAAGGTGCTGCGCTTCTCGGTCGGCTTCGGCAAGACGCTGTACCGCTGGAAGCCGCGCCGCCAGCGCCCCGGCCAGGACACCGAATTCGTCATCGCCGCCTTCCCGCTGGGCGGCTACGTGAAGATGCTGGACGAGCGCGAGGGGCCGGTCGCGCCCGAAGAGCGCCACCTGGCCTTCAACACCCAGCCGCTGCGCTCGCGGGCGCTGATCGTCGCGGCCGGTCCGGCGGCCAACCTGCTGCTGGCGGTGCTTCTCTACGCCGGCGTCAACTGGTGGGGCGTGCAGGAGCCGCGCCCGGTGCTGGCGTCGCCGGTCGCGGGCTCGCTCGCCCAGCAGGCCGGGCTGCGCGGCGGCGAAACCGTCACGACGGCCGGCTTCGAGGGCCAGGAGCAGGCCCCGGTGCGGTCGTTCGAGGAAGTGCGGTGGATGCTCACGCGCGGCGCGCTCGACGCGATGGACCTGCGCCTGACGGTCACCGACGGCCGCCAGCAGCGCGAGGTGCTGCTGCCCCTGAGCCGGATCGAATCGCCCGACGCCGATGCGCAGCTGTTCCGCCGCATCGGCCTCCTGGGCCCGCTCACCCAGCCGGTGCTGGGCGAGGTGGTCGAGGGCGGCGCCGCCCAGCGCGCGGGCCTGCGCAAGGACGACCGCGTGCTGCGCGTGGGCGGGGTCGACGTGGTCGACGGCCAGCAGCTGCGCGAATGGATCCGGGCCCAGGTGCGCAACGGCCAGGCGGTGGCTTCCCCCTGGCGCGTGGAACGCGAAGGCCGCGTGATCGAAATCGAAGTGCGGCCCGACGTGGCGCAGGACGGCAGCGGCGCCATCGGTCGCATAGGCGCCTACGTCGGCGCGCCGCCGCAGATGGTGGAGGTGCGCTACGGCCCGATCGATGGCCTGTGGCGCGGCGCGGTCAAGACCTGGGAGGTGTCGCTGCTCACGGTGCGCATGCTCGGTCGCATGGTCATCGGCGAGGCGTCGCTGAAGAACCTGAGCGGCCCGCTCACCATCGCCGACTACGCCGGCAAGTCCGCCAGCATGGGGCTGCTGCAGTACGTGGTGTTCCTGGCGATGATCAGCGTGAGCCTGGGCGTGCTGAACCTGCTTCCTCTGCCTGTCTTGGACGGAGGTCACCTGATGTATTATCTTTGGGAGGCGGTCACGGGGCGAAGCGTCCCGGACGCGTGGTTGGAGAGGCTGCAGCGGGGCGGGGTGGCGGTGCTTCTGGTGATGATGACCATCGCACTGTTCAACGACGTCACGCGTCTCTTCGGTTGATACAACAACACGGCTCGCAGCGGCCAGCCCCGATGACGGCGGGGCCACCCAGGACTCGATGAAGAACCATTTCAAGCGCATTCGCGCGCGCACCGTCTCGGGCATGGTGGCCGCCGCGTTTGCGGTCAATGCGTGGGCGGTCGATCCGTTCACGGTCCGCGACATCCGGGTCGAAGGCCTGCAGCGTGTCGAGCCCGGCACCGTCTTCGCCTCGCTGCCGTTCCGCGTCGGCGACCAGTACAACGACGAGAAGGGCTCGGCCGCGATCCGCGCGCTGTTCGGCCTGGGCCTGTTCAAGGACGTGCGCCTGGAGGTCGCGGGCGACGTGCTGGTGGTCATCGTCGAGGAAAGGCCCACCGTGGCCGCCGTCGACTTCGCCGGCACCCGCGAGTTCGACAAGGAAGCCCTGACCAAGGCGCTGCGCGAGATCGGGCTGACCGAGGGCCGGCCCTACGACCAGGCCCTGGCCGACCGCGCCGAGCAGGAGCTGCGCCGCCAGTACATCAACCGCAGCCTCTACGGCGCCGAGGTGGTCACCACCGTCACGCCGATCGAGCGCAACCGCGTCAACCTGACCTTCACCGTCACCGAAGGCGAGCCGGCCCGCATCCGCGACATCCGCATCGTGGGCAACCGCAGCTTCAGCGAAGGCACGCTCAAGGGCCTGTTCGACCTGGACACGGGCGGCTGGCTGTCCTGGTACACCAAGTCCGACCGCTACTCGCGCGCCAAGCTCAACGCCGACCTGGAGACGCTGCGGTCCTACTACCTCAGCCGCGGCTTCCTGGAGTTCACGATCGACTCCACCCAGGTCGCGATCTCGCCGAACAAGCAGGACATCAGCATCACGGTGAACGTCACCGAGGGCGAGCGCTTCGTCGTCAGCGGCGTCAAGCTCGAGGGCAATTACCTCGGCAAGGAAGAAGAGTTCAAGAGCCTGGTGCGCATCCGCGCCGGCGAGCCCTACAACGCCGACCAGGTGGCCGAGACGACCAAGGCCTTCACCGACTACTTCGGCAGCTTCGGCTACGCCTTCGCCAACGTCGAGGCCCGCCCCGACATCGACCGCACCCGCAACCTGGTGTCCTTCACGATCGCGGCCGAGCCTTCGCGCCGCGCCTACGTGCGCCGGGTCAACATCGCGGGCAACAACCGCACCCGCGACGAAGTCGTCCGCCGCGAGTTCCGCCAGTTCGAATCGAGCTGGTACGACGGCGACAAGATCAAGCTCTCGCGCGACCGCATCGACCGCCTGGGGTACTTCCGCGACGTCAACATCGAGACCGTCGACGTGCCCGGCGCGCCCGACCAGGTCGACCTGAACGTCGCCGTGGTCGAGAAGCCCACCGGCAGCCTGCAGCTGTCGGCCGGCTTCTCCAGCGCCGAGCGCCTGGGCCTGGGCTTCTCCATCAAGCAGGAGAACGCTTTCGGCACCGGCCAGTACCTCAGCGCCGAGCTGAACACCAGCAAGTACAACCGCAGCCTGGCGCTGACCTCGGTGGACCCGTACTTCACCCAGGACGGCATCTCCCGCGCGGTGGACGTCTACTACCGCAACTCGCGTCCGTACGAGGAGCAGGGCGGCAACTACTCGCTGGCAACGACCGGCGCTTCGCTGCGCTTCGGCATCCCCTTCAGCGAGTTCGACACCGTCTACTTCGGCGCCGGCCTGGAGCGCACCGAGGTGCGCCCCGGCACCAACATCCCGGCCGCCTACCTCGCGTATGCCAACGAGGCCGGCTTCACCAGCGTCAACGTCCCCTTCACCATCGGCTGGACGCGCGACGACCGCGACAGCGCCATCGCACCCACCAGCGGCCGGCTGCAGCGCCTGGGCGCCGAGGCGAGCATGCTGGGCGACGGCCGCTACGTGCGGGCCAACTACCAGTACCAGCACTACGTTCCGCTGAACAAGCAGTTCACCATCGCCTTCAACGGCGAGCTGGGCCTGGGCAAGCCGCTGGGCGGGCGCCTGTTCCCGGTGTTCAAGAACTTCTATTCCGGCGGCCTGGGCTCGGTGCGCGGCTTCGAGCAGGGCACGCTGGGCCCGCGCGACGTCACCGGCGCCAGCATCGGCGGCACGCGCAAGATCACGCTCAATGGCGAGCTGTTCACGCCGTTCCCCGGCGCCGGCAACGACCGCTCGCTGCGCCTTTTCGGTTTCGTCGACGTCGGCAACGTCTACGGCGAGAACGAGAAGGTGGATTTCGGCCAGCTGCGCGCTTCCACCGGCGTCGGCGTGTCCTGGCTGTCCCCCATCGGCCCGCTGCGGCTGGCGATCGCCCAACCGGTGCGCAAGTTCGCTGGCGATAGAATCCAGCGACTCCAATTCCAGATCGGAACCGCTTTCTGATGAAGTATCTGAGCCTTCGCCTTCCCTCGCTGTGGGCCCTGGTCGGCGCCCTGGCGCTCGCCGCCGCTCCTGCGATGGCGCAGGAATTCCGCGTGGGCTTCGTCAGCCTCGATCGCATCCTGCGCGAGGCCGGCGCGGCCAAGACCGCCCAGGCCAAGCTGGAGCAGGAGTTCTCGCGTCGCGAGAAGGAACTCAATGACCTGGGTGCCTCGCTCAAGACGCAGTCCGAGCGCTACGAGCGCGAGGCGCCCACGCTGTCCGAGAGCCAGCGCCAGCAGCGCCAGAAGGCGCTGATCGACCAGGACCGCGAATTCCAGCGCAAGCGCCGCGAGATCCAGGAAGACATGACGTCGCGCAAGAACGAGGAACTGCAGCAGGTCCTCGAGCGGGCCAACCGCGTCGTGCGCCAGGTCGCCGAGCAGGAGAAGTACGACCTGATCCTGCAGGAAGCGGTCTACATCAACCCCAAGCACGACATCACCGAGAAGGTGATCAAGGCGCTCAACAACGCCCGGTGAGGCCCTCGTGCAGCTCCGCCTGGGCGACATCGTGGACTCGCTCGGCGGGCAACTGCATGGCGAGCGGGAAGCGGCGATCGACGGCCTGGCGCCGCTCGAATCCGCCGGCCCCGGACAGCTCAGCTTCCTGAGCAACCCCAAGTACCAGTCGCAGCTGGCCGCCACCCGGGCCGGCTGCGTCATCGTCGGCCCCGCCATGCGCGATGCGGCGCTGGCCCGCGGCGCGGCCATCGTCGCCGACGATCCCTACCTTTATTTCGCGCGCGTCACCCAGCTGTGGAAGGCGCGCAGGGCGCCCGCCGCCGGACCGGCCGTGCATCCGAGCGCGGTGGTGGACCCGCAGGCCGTGGTCGATCCCTCCGCCCGCATCGGACCGCTTTGCGTGGTGGAGCGCGGCGCGCGCATCGGCGCCGGCACCGTGCTCACCTCGCGCGTCAGCGTGGGCGAGGACTGCGTGCTGGGCGAGCGCTGCCTGGTGCATCCGGGCGTGGTGATCGGCGCCGACGGCTTCGGCTTCGCGCCGCGCCAGGGCGAGTGGGAAAAGATCGAGCAGCTGGGCGCCGTGCGCATCGGCAACGACGTGGAGATCGGCGCCAACACCTGCATCGACCGCGGGGCGCTGGCCGACACGGTGATCGAGGACGGCGTGAAGCTCGACAACCTGATCCAGGTCGGCCACAACGTGCGCATCGGCCGGCACACGGCCATCGCGGGCTGCGCGGGCATCGCCGGCAGCGCCACCATCGGCGCCCACTGCACCATCGGCGGCAGCGCCGGCATCCTGGGCCACCTCACCATCGCCGACCACGTTCACATCTCGTCGTTCTCGCTGGTGACGCGTTCCCTCCTCAAGCCCGGCCATTACACGGGCGTGTTCCCCATCGACGAAAATGCCGCCTGGGAGAAGAACGCCGCCTCGCTCAAGCAGTTGCATTCGCTGCGCGACCGTGTTCGCGCACTAGAGAAAAAATGACCACGTTAGACATCCACCAGATCCTCAAGCAGCTGCCGCACCGCTACCCCATCCTGCTGGTGGACCGGGTGCTCGACCTCGAACTGGGCAAGAGCATCCGGGCGATCAAGAACGTCACGATCAACGAGCCGTTCTTCACCGGCCACTTCCCGCACCGCCCGGTGATGCCGGGCGTGCTGATGCTGGAGGCGATGGCCCAGGCGGCGGCGCTGCTGTCGTTCGCCACGCAGGGCGTGACGCCGGACGACAAGACGGTCTACTACTTCGCCGGCATCGACGCGGCCCGCTTCAAGCGGCCGGTGGAACCGGGCGACCAACTGGTGATGGACGTGACGCTCGAGCGGGCCAAGGCCGGCATCTACAAGTTCAAGGGCATCACCCGCGTCGGCGAAGAGATCGCCTGCGAGGCCGAGCTGATGTGCACCATGAGGAAGGTGGGCTGAAGGTGGCCATCCACCCGACCGCCGTCGTCGACCCCAAGGCCGAGATCGACAGCACGGCCAGCATCGGGCCGTACTCGGTGATCGGGCCGGACGTGAGGATCGGGGCGCGCACGACGGTCGGGGCGCACACGGTCATCGAGGGCCGCACCACCATCGGCCAGGACAACCGGATCTTCCATTTCGCCGCGCTGGGCGGCATCCCGCAGGACAAGAAGTACGCGGGCGAGCCCTGCGAGCTGGTCATCGGCGACCGCAACACCATCCGCGAGTTCAGCAGCTTCCACATCGGCTCGCCCGGTGGCGGCGGCGTCACCCGGGTGGGCAACGACAACTGGCTGATGGCCTACGTGCACCTGGCGCACGACTGCGTGGTGGGCAACCACACCATCTTCGCCAACAACTCCCAGCTGGCCGGCCACGTCGAGGTGGGCGACTGGGTCATCCTGGGCGGCTTCACGGTCGTGCACCAGTTCGTGCGGATCGGCGCGCATGGCATGACCGCCATGTGCTCGCTGCTGTTCGCCGACCAGCCGCCCTTCGTGATGAGCCAGGGCCAGCCCGCGCAGGCACGGTCGATGAACTTCGAGGGCCTGCGCCGGCGCGGCTTCTCGCCCGAGCGCATCTCGGCCGTCAAGGCCATGCACAAGGCGCTGTACCGCGACGGACTCACGCTCGAGGCGGCGCGCGCGCGCATCGAGCAGCTGGCCGCCGCCACCCCGCAGGCGCAGCCGGACGTGCGCCTGATGTCCGACTTCCTGGCCGGCGTGTCGCCGCAGCGCGGCATCGTGCGATGACCGGTCCCGGCCGGGCCGAACCGGTCTGGATCCCCGACCACGCGCGGGACGACCCCACCCACCCCCCGGGCGCCAGCCCCAGGATCGCGATGGTCGCGGGCGAAGCCTCGGGCGATCTCCTGGCCGGCCTGCTGCTGGGCGGGCTGCGGCGCCGCTGGCCGGCCCTGCAGGCCGTGGGCATCGGCGGCCCGCGGATGCAGGCCCAGGGGTTCCAGGCCTGGTGGCCGCACGAGAAGCTGGCCGTGCGCGGCTATGTCGAGGTGCTGCGCCACTACCGCGAGATCGTGGGCATCCGCCGCCAGCTCAAGGACCGCCTGCTGCGCGAGCCGCCCCGGCTGTTCGTCGGCGTGGACGCGCCCGACTTCAACCTCGACCTGGAGGCGGACCTGCGCGCCGCCGGCCTCAAGACCGTCCACTTCGTCTGCCCGTCGATCTGGGCCTGGCGCCCCGAGCGCATCGCCAGGATCCGCTCCGCCTGCGACCACGTGCTGTGCATCTTCCCGTTCGAGCCGCAGCTGCTGGCCCGCAACGGCGTGCGCGCCACCTACGTCGGGCATCCGCTCGCGGGCGTGATCCCGCTGCAGCCCGACCGCGCGGCCGCGCGCCAGGCGCTGGGCCTGCCCGAGCAGGGCGAGGTGCTGGCGATCCTGCCGGGCAGCCGCGCGTCCGAGGTCCAGTACCTGGCGCGGCCGTTCTTCGATGCCGCGGTGCTGCTGCAGCGGTCCCGGCCGGGCCTGCGCTTCGTGGTGCCGGCGCTGCCCAGCCTGCGCCGCGCGATCGAAACCGCCGCGCACCGCGCCGGCCTGCGCGACGGTCTGCACATCGTCGATGGCCAGTCGCACGAAGTGCTCGCGGCCTGCGACCTGACGCTGATCGCCAGCGGCACGGCCACGCTCGAGGCGGCCCTCTTCAAGCGGCCGATGGTGATCGCCTACCGGATGAACGCGATCAGCTGGCAGATCATGCGCAGGAAGCAGCTGCAGCCCTGGGTCGGCCTGCCCAACATCCTCGCCGAGGACTTTGTAGTGCCCGAGTTGCTGCAGCACGACGCGAACCCCCGCGCCCTCGCGCGCGCCGTCTTGGAATGGCTCGAGGCTCCTGCCAGAATGGCGGCCGTTCAGGAAAAGTTCACCGTGCTGCACCACCAGCTGCGGCGCGATACGGCAACGTTGGCCACCGATGCGATTGAAAAAGTTATCCAAGGGTGAACAAGCCCGACTGGCGTGGGACCCGGTGGGCCTGCAGGCCGGCGTCGACGAGGCGGGCCGCGGGCCGCTGGCCGGCCCGGTGGTCGCCGCCGCCGTCATCCTCGACGACGCCAAGCGCATCCGGGGCCTGGCCGACTCCAAGGAGCTCACGCCCCTGCAGCGCGACCGCCTCTACGACCAGATCATGGACCGGGCGCTGTGCTGCTCGGTGGCGCAGGCCAGCGTCGGGGAGATCGACACGCTCAACATCTACCACGCGACGATGCTGGCGATGAAGCGCGCGGTCGAGGGCCTGCGCCTGAAGCCGGCCCGGGTGCTGGTCGACGGCAACGCGCTGCCGCGCATCGACGTGCTGGCCGAGGCCATCGTCGGTGGCGACGCCAAGATCAGGTCGATCTCCGCGGCCTCCATCCTGGCCAAGGTGCACCGCGACCGCCTGCTCACCACGCTGCACGAGGAATTCCCGCAGTACGGCTTCGCCTCGCACAAGGGCTACAGCACGCCCGAGCACCTGCAGGCCCTGCGCGTGCACGGCGCCTGCCCCCACCACCGCCGCTTCTTCAGCCCGGTGGCCGCCACGTTCACGGTCACCGAGGGCGGCGGCGTCGCCGCCGCGGTGCAGTGAGCGAGGCCGAACCCGCGGTCATCCGCTCGGCGTCCAACGCGCAGTTCAAGGCCTTGCGCCTGCTGGCCCACGACAGCACGGCCTGGCGCAAGCAGGGCCGCATATGGCTCGAAGGCGACCACCTCTGCCGCGCGGCGCTCGCGCGCGGCGTCCAGCCCGAATCCGCCGTGTACGCCGAGTGCTGCCCGGCCGACCAGCGCCTGCCCGCGCCCAGGTCCCTGGTGCTCGCCGATCCGCTGTTCGCGGCGGTCAGCGCACTGGAGTCGCCCGCCCGCATGGCGTTCGTCATCGCCTTGCCGGCCGCTCCGGCGCTCGATCCGCAGGCGTCCACCGTGGTGCTGGACCGCCTGCAGGACGCCGGCAACGTGGGCTCCGTCCTGCGCAGCGCCGCGGCCTTCGGCTTTCGCCAGGTGGTGGCGCTCAAGGGCACGGCCGCGCTGTGGTCGCCCAAGGTGCTGCGCGCTGGCATGGGGGCGCACTTCGGTTTGACGCTGTTCGATGCCGCCGAAGCCGACGTGCTGGACCAGCTGGCCGTGCCGCTGCTCGTTACCAGCTCGCATGGCGGCGAGGCCCTGGGACGGGCGCGCCTGCCCTGGCCGTGTGCCTGGGTCCTGGGCCACGAAGGGCAGGGCGTCTCGCCTGAAATGGAGGCGCGGGCCGACCTGAAAGTGCGCATCGAGCAGCCCGGCGGCGAGGAGTCGCTCAACGTCGCGGCGGCGGCGGCGATCTGCCTGCACGCCAGCGCGGCCGCACGCCCGGACTGACAGCCTCACGCAAGAGCCGGGCGCTGCCGGCGGGCTATAATCAAGGGCTTTCCCGCAAACCCGTACGCCTAGCGCCGCCGAAGCTCCTCCCCTGAACAAAAGCAACACCGGAAGTGCCGCTTCCGGCTGTGTTTTGGGCGTACCGCACCTCACGGAGACCCCAGTGCTTTTGTCCCAGCAGCGAGCCCTTCCCCCCGCCCTCCTGGCGCTCGCAGACGGCACGGTCTTTCCTGGCACCTCGATCGGCGCTTCCGGCGCCACCACCGGCGAAGTCGTCTTCAACACGGCCATCACCGGGTACCAGGAAATCCTCACCGACCCCAGCTACGCGCGCCAGATCGTCACCCTGACGTACCCGCACATCGGCAACTACGGCGTCAACGAAGAAGACGTCGAAGCGTCGAAGGTCCATGCCGCCGGCCTGATCATCCGCGACCTGCCGCTGATCGCGTCCAACTTCCGCACCAGCCTCACGCTGGCGGATTACCTCAAGCGCGAGAACACGGTCGGCATCGCCGACATCGACACGCGCAAGCTCACTCGCATCCTGCGGACCAAGGGCGCGCAGAACGGCTGCATCCTGGCGCTCAAGCCCGGCGAGGAGATCACCCCCGAGCTGGTGGATCGCGCCGTGGCCGAGGCCCGCAAGGCGCCGGCCATGAACGGCCTGGACCTGGCCAAGGAAGTCTCCTCCGACAAGTCCTACCCCTGGGACCAGACCGAGTGGCAGCTGGGCAGCGGCTACGGCCGCCTCGACCAGCCGAAGTACCACGTGGTCGCCTTCGACTACGGCGTGAAGAAGAACATCCTTCGCATGCTGGCCGAGCGCGGCTGCAAGGTCACCGTGGTCCCGGCCAAGACGCCGGCGGCCGAAGTGAGGAAGCTCAAGCCCGATGGCGTTTTCCTCTCCAACGGCCCCGGCGACCCGGAGCCCTGCGACTACGCCATCGCCGCCACGCGCGAGCTGGTCGAGGACGGCTATCCCACCTTCGGCATCTGCCTGGGCCACCAGATCCTGGCGCTGGCCTCGGGGGCCAAGACCTTCAAGATGAAGTTCGGCCACCACGGCGCCAACCACCCGGTCAAGGACCTGGACAACGGCCGCGTCTCCATCACCAGCCAGAACCACGGCTTCGCGGTGGACGAGAAGACGCTGCCCGCCAACCTGCGGCCCACCCACGTGTCGCTGTTCGACGGCACGCTCCAGGGCCTGGCCCGCACCGACAAGCCCGCGTTCTGCTTCCAGGGCCACCCGGAAGCCTCGCCCGGCCCCCACGACATCGGCTACCTGTTCGACAAGTTCACGGGGTTGATGGACGAGAAGAAGAGGGACTAGGGGCTGGGGGCTAGGGACTAGGGATGGAGATTCGAAGCTACAAGGACCTGATCGTCTGGCAGCGGGCGATGGATCTCACGTATCGCCTTTACCGGTTCTCCTCCCTGCTTCCTGCCGATGAGCGATTCGGACTGACCTCTCAGTTGCGCCGGGCAGCGGTATCCGTGCCTGCGAACATTGCCGAAGGCCGCCAGCGGACCACAACCAAGGATTTTTTGCGTTTTTTGTCGATTGCAGCGGGCTCACTCGCCGAACTCGAAACTCTGATCGAGTTGGCGGGCCGCTTGTACCAACATCAATCTGCCCAGGTCGACGAACTGGCTCGGGAGGCCGATGAGGTGGGAAAGATGCTCCGGTCGCTCCAGCAGCGCCTGGAAGCAAAGCTCCCTAGCCCCTAGCCCCCAGCCCCTAGTCCCTCAAAACAAATGCCCAAGCGCACAGACATCAAGAGCATCCTGATCATCGGGGCCGGCCCCATCATCATCGGCCAGGCCTGCGAGTTCGACTACTCCGGCGTGCAGGCCTGCAAGGCGTTGCGGGAGGAGGGCTACAAGGTCATCCTGATCAACAGCAACCCCGCGACGATCATGACCGACCCGGCCACGGCCGACGTCACCTACATCGAGCCGATCACCTGGCAGACGGTCGAGAAGATCATCGCCAAGGAAAAGCCCGACGCCATCCTGCCCACCATGGGCGGCCAGACCGCGCTCAACTGCGCGCTGGACCTCTGGCACAACGGCGTGCTGGACAAGCACGGCGTCGAGCTGATCGGCGCCACGCCGCACGCCATCGACAAGGCGGAAGACCGCCAGAAGTTCAAGGAGGCGATGACCAAGATCGGCCTCGGTTCGGCGCGCTCGGGCATCGCCCACTCGATGGACGAGGCCTGGGAGGTGCAAAAGCGCGTGGGCTTCCCCACCGTCATCCGCCCCAGCTTCACGCTGGGCGGCACCGGCGGCGGCATCGCCTACAACCCCGAGG
The DNA here is from genome assembly GCF_001424545.1 of Ramlibacter sp. Leaf400. Lineage (GTDB taxonomy): Bacteria > Pseudomonadota > Gammaproteobacteria > Burkholderiales > Burkholderiaceae_C > Ramlibacter. Next base: position 109,465 of record NZ_LMQL01000015.1, read on the forward strand.
AATTCGAGGTCATCTGCAAGCGCGGCCTGGAGGCCTCGCCCACCAACGAACTGCTGATCGAGGAATCGCTGGTCGGGTGGAAGGAGTACGAGATGGAAGTGGTCCGCGACAAGGCGGACAACTGCATCATCGTCTGCTCCATCGAGAACCTGGACCCGATGGGCGTGCACACCGGCGACTCGATCACGGTCGCTCCGGCCCAGACGCTGACCGACAAGGAATACCAGATCATGCGCAACGCCTCGCTGGCGGTGCTGCGCGAGATCGGCGTGGACACGGGCGGCTCCAACGTGCAGTTCTCGATCAACCCCGAGGACGGGCGGATGATCGTGATCGAGATGAACCCGCGCGTGTCGCGCTCCTCGGCGCTCGCGTCCAAGGCCACGGGCTTCCCGATCGCCAAGGTGGCGGCCAAGCTGGCGGTGGGCTACACGCTGGACGAGCTGCGCAACGAGATCACCGGCGGCGCCACCCCGGCCAGCTTCGAGCCCTCGATCGACTACGTCGTCACCAAGATCCCGCGCTTCGCGTTCGAGAAGTTCCCGCAGGCCGATTCGCGCCTGACCACCCAGATGAAGTCGGTGGGCGAAGTGATGGCCATGGGCCGCACCTTCCAGGAATCGTTCCAGAAGGCCCTGCGTGGCCTGGAGGTCGGCGTCGACGGCATGAACGAGAAGACCCAGGACCGCGAGGTGCTGGAGCGTGAGCTGGGCGAGCCCGGCCCCGAGCGCATCTGGTACGTGGGCGACGCCTTCGCCTCCGGCTGGAGCGTGGACGAGGTCTATGCCCTGACCAAGATCGACAAGTGGTTCCTGGTGCAGATCGAGGAGATCGTGAAGATCGAGCTCGAGCTGGACCGCATCGCGGCCCAGAAGGCCGACCAGGCCCTGGCCTCGCTGGACGAGCGCCAGCTGCGCCTGCTCAAGCGCAAGGGCTTTTCCGACCGGCGCCTGGCCAAGCTGCTCAAGACCACCGACAAGGCGGTGCGCGAGCGCCGCAAGGCGCTGAACGTGCGCCCGGTCTACAAGCGGGTGGACACCTGCGCGGCCGAGTTCGCCACCAACACCGCCTACATGTACTCGACCTACGAGGACGAGTGCGAGGCGCAGCCCACCGACAAGAAGAAGATCATGGTGCTGGGCGGCGGGCCCAACCGCATCGGCCAGGGCATCGAGTTCGACTACTGCTGCGTGCACGCCGCGCTCGCCCTGCGCGAGGACGGCTACGAGACCATCATGGTCAACTGCAACCCGGAGACCGTGTCGACCGACTACGACACCTCCGACCGCCTGTACTTCGAGCCGCTCACGCTCGAGGACGTGCTGGAGATCGTCGACAAGGAAAAGCCCACCGGCGTGATCGTGCAGTACGGCGGGCAGACGCCGCTCAAGCTCGCCCTGGGCCTGGAGGCGGAAGGCGTGCCGATCATCGGCACCAGCCCGGACATGATCGATGCCGCCGAGGACCGCGAGCGCTTCCAGAAGCTGCTGCACGAACTCGGCCTGCGCCAGCCGCCCAACGCCACCGCCCGCACCGAGCCCGAGGCGCTGGAAAAGGCCGCCGCCCTGGGCTACCCGCTGGTCGTTCGCCCCAGCTACGTGCTGGGCGGCCGCGCGATGGAGATCGTGCACGAGCAGCGCGACCTGGAGCGCTACATGCGCGAGGCGGTGAAGGTCTCCAACGACTCGCCGGTGCTGCTGGACCGCTTCCTGAACGACGCCGTCGAATGCGACGTCGACTGCATCGCCGACAGCGCCGGCGGCGTCTTCATCGGCGGCGTGATGGAGCACATCGAGCAGGCCGGCGTGCACTCGGGCGACTCGGCCTGCTCGCTGCCGCCGTACTCGCTGTCCAAGGCGACGATCGACGAGCTCAAGCGCCAGACCGCCGCCATGGCCAAGGCGCTGAACGTGGTCGGCCTGATGAACGTGCAGTTCGCCATCCAGGAGAAGGACGGCCAGGACGTGATCTTCGTGCTGGAGGTCAACCCGCGCGCCTCGCGCACCGTGCCCTACGTCAGCAAGGCCACCGGCATCCAGCTGGCCAAGGTGGCGGCACGCTGCATGGTCGGCCAGTCACTGGAAGAGCAGGGCATCCGCGACGAGGTGACGCCGCCTTACTTCAGCGTCAAGGAAGCCGTGTTCCCCTTCGTCAAGTTCCCGGGCGTGGACACCATCCTGGGCCCGGAGATGAAGTCCACGGGCGAGGTGATGGGCGTGGGCAAGACCTTCGGCGAGGCCTTCGTCAAGAGCCAGCTGGGCGCCGGCACCAAGCTGCCGCGCCCCACCGATGCGGTGAAGAAAGTGTTCCTGACAGTGAAGAACAGCGACAAGCCGCGCGCGGTCGACGTCGCGCGCCAGCTGGCGGGCCAGGGCTTCGAGCTGATCGCCACCAAGGGCACGGCCGCGGCCATCTCGGCCGCCGGCATCGCCTGCGAGACCGTCAACAAGGTCACCGAGGGCCGCCCGCACGTGGTGGACATGCTCAAGAACAACGAGATCTGCATGGTGATCAACACGGTCGAGGAGCGCCGCAACGCGATCGCCGACTCGCGCGCCATCCGCACCTCGTCGCTGCTGGCCCGCGTCACCACCTTCACCACCATCGCCGGCGCCGAAGCCGCGGTGGAGGGCATGAAGTACGTGGACGACCTGGACGTGTACTCGCTGCAGGAACTGCACGCACGGCTGGCCTAGGCGCCGGGCCGGCCTTGGCGCCGGCCCTGATTCGGTATCATCACGCCCACGAAACACCGCCGGCCGGCAACGTCCGGCGGTTTTCATTTGACAGACCAAATACAGGTAGACGAGACATGGCGACCATCCCCATCACCAAACGCGGCGCGGAGAAACTCAAGGCCGAGCTGCACGAACTCAAGACCAAGCAGCGGCCCTGGGTGATCAACGCCATCGCCGAGGCCCGGGCCCAGGGCGACCTGTCGGAGAACGCCGAGTACGACGCCGCCAAGGACCGCCAGGGCTTCATCGAGGGCCGCATCCGCGAGCTCGAGAGCAAGCTCGCGGCCGCGCAGATCATCGACCCCACCGCGCTGGACGCGGGCGGCAAGGTGGTGTTCGGCGCCACGGTCGAGCTGGAGGAAGAGGAGTCCGGCGACAAGGTCAAGTACCAGATCGTCGGCGAGGACGAGGCCGACCTGAAGGAAGGCCTGGTCAACATCTCCAGCCCGATCGCCCGCGCGCTGATCGGCAAGGAGGAGGGCGACACCGCCGAAGTGCAGGCGCCCGCCGGCATCAAGCGCTACGAGATCGTCGCGGTCGACTACGTCTGAGCGAGCCGATGGCCTGGCGCGAGCGGGTGGCGGTGCTGGCGGCCGCCCTGTGGTGGGGCAGCCTGAGCGCCATCGGCTTCCTGGCCGTGCCGCTGCTTTTCGCGAACCTGCCCACGCCCGCGCTGGCCGGCCAGACCGCCGCCCGGCTGTTCACCGCCCAGAGCTGGGTGGGGCTGGGCTGTGGCGTGCTGCTCCTGCTGGCGTCGCACCGCAGGGGCGAATCGGCCCGGATGGGCGGCTCGGGTGGGGCGCTCGCCTTCGTCCTGGCCGGGATGCTGTTGGCGCTGCTGGGAGAGTTCGCGGTGGCGCCGCGGATCATGGCGCGCGAGAACCTGCGCCTGTGGCACTCGGTCGGCAGCGGGATGTGCCTGCTGCAGTGGGGGTGTGCGCTGGTGGTGCTGCTGAAAGCCACTCGCCGCACGTAAGTTCTTGCTCCTTCCCCCTCTGGGGGAAGGTCGGGATGGGGGCGCACCGGCAGCTCACCAGTGCCCGGCGCGCCCCCACCCCAGCCCTCCCCCGGAGGGGGAGGGAGCAAGTCAGTCCAGCCGCCCCTTCTTCACCGACTTCTGCTTGGGCTTGGCGCGCTTCACCTTGCCGCCGGGCGTCAGCCGCTGGTTGCCCAGCACGCGCAGCGTCTTCACCTCGGGCCGTTGCCCGCCGCGCTTGCTGTACTTGAGCACCTTGAAGTCGCGCGGACCGGGCTTGCGGTCTTCGTCGACCGCCTTTTCCTTCTCGGCCTTGGGCCGCCACAGCACCAGCAATTTGCCGATGTGCTGGATGGGCGCGGCGTTCAGCCGGTCGGCCAGCTGCTGGTAGATCTCCTCGCGCTGGGCGCGGTCGTCGCCGAGCACGCGGACCTTGATCAGGCCGTGGGCGTCCAGGGCGGCTTCGGTTTCCCGCACGATGGCCGGCGTCAGCCCGTCGTTGCCGATCATCACCACGGGGTCGAGGTGGTGGGCTTCGGCGCGGTGCGCCTTGCGTTCGGCGATGGTCAATTGGAGAGCGGGCATGGGGCGATTATCCCCGCGGCGACAATGGACCCCAATGAAGGTGAAAACAAAGAGCCGCAAGGTCAACAAGGCCTGGCTGAACGACCACGTCAACGACCCCTACGTGAAGCTGGCGGCCCGGGAGGGCTACCGCGCCCGCGCGGCGTACAAGCTCAAGGAGATCGACGAGCAGCTCGGCCTGATCCGCCCCGGTTCGCTGGTGGTCGACCTGGGATCCACGCCCGGCGCCTGGAGCCAGTACGTGCGCCGCAAGCTGTCGCCCGGCGGTGCGGCCGTGGGCCAGCTGGACGGCGTCATCGTGGCGCTGGACCTCCTGCCGATGGACCCGGTCGAGGGCGTCACTTTCCTGCAGGGCGACTTCCGGGAGCCCGAGGTCGTGGCCCGGCTGGAGGAGGCCGTGGGCGGCCGCAAGGTCGATACCGTGGTCTCGGACATGGCGCCCAACCTGTCGGGCATCGAGTCGGCCGACGCGGCCCGCATCAGCCACCTGGTCGAGCTGGCCGTGGACTTCGCCCAGGCCCACCTCAAGCCCGAGGGGGCGCTGGTGGCCAAGGTGTTCCACGGCAGCGGCTACAGCCAGCTGGTCAAGCTCTTCAAGGAGAACTTCCGGGTAGTCAAGCCGCTCAAGCCCAAGGCCTCCCGCGACAAGTCGTCCGAGACCTTCCTGGTCGGGATCGGCCTCAAGAAACCGGCCTGAACGAGGCCTTCTCCCGCCTGCGGACGGCACTTCGGCCGGCTACCGGCTGTCACCGTTTTGCCTATGGTGTCCTTTGGCACTTTGCATCGTCGCGCTTGTTGAAACCTCTAGAATGGGCCGCATCTGCCTGGCGTGCCGCCCAGGCTCGCTTCCCCGGAGTTCGATTTGAACAATCAGTGGTTCTCGAAAATTGCCGTCTGGCTCGTCATCGCGCTCGTGCTTTTCACGGTGTTCAAGCAATTCGACACCCGTGGCGCCGCCGGCGCCAGCGTGATGGGCTATTCGGACTTCCTGGAGGAAGTGCGGGCCAAGCGCATCAAGAACGCCGTCATCCAGGAAGGCCAGGGCGGCACCGAGATCGTCGCCATCACCACCGATGACCGCAAGATCCGCTCCACGGCCACCTACCTCGACCGCGGCCTGGTCGGCGACCTCATCAACAACGGCGTCAAGTTCGACGTCAAGCCGCGCGAGGAAAGCTCGCTGCTGATGACGCTGCTGGTCAGCTGGGGCCCCATGCTCCTGCTCATCGGCGTGTGGATCTACTTCATGCGCCAGATGCAGGGCGGCGGCAAGGGCGGCGCATTCTCCTTCGGCAAGAGCAAGGCTCGCATGCTGGACGAGAACAACAACCAGGTCACGTTCGCGGACGTTGCCGGCTGTGACGAAGCGAAAGAAGAGGTCAAGGAAGTCGTCGACTTCCTGAAGGACCCGCAGAAGTTCCAGAAGCTGGGCGGGCGCATCCCGCGCGGCCTGCTGCTGGTCGGGCCCCCCGGCACCGGCAAGACGCTGCTGGCCAAGGGCATCGCCGGCGAGGCCAAGGTGCCGTTCTTCTCCATCTCCGGCTCCGACTTCGTCGAGATGTTCGTCGGCGTGGGCGCGGCCCGCGTGCGCGACATGTTCGAGAACGCCAAGAAGAACGCCCCCTGCATCATCTTCATCGACGAGATCGACGCGGTCGGCCGCCAGCGCGGCGCCGGCCTGGGCGGCGGCAACGACGAGCGCGAGCAGACCTTGAACCAGATGCTGGTCGAGATGGACGGCTTCGAGACCAACCTGGGCGTGATCGTCATCGCGGCCACCAACCGCCCCGACATCCTGGACGCCGCCCTGCTGCGCCCGGGCCGCTTCGACCGCCAGGTGTACGTGCAGCTGCCCGACATCCGGGGCCGCGAGCAGATCCTCAACGTGCACATGCGCAAGATCCCGATCGGCCAGGACGTCCGGGCCGAGATCATCGCGCGCGGCACCCCGGGCATGTCGGGCGCCGACCTGGCCAACCTGTGCAACGAGGCCGCCCTGATGGCCGCGCGCCGCAACGCCCGCGTGGTCGAGATGCAGGACTTCGAGAAGGCCAAGGACAAGATCCTGATGGGCCCGGAGCGCAAGAGCATGGTCATGCCCGAGGAAGAGCGCCGCAACACGGCCTACCACGAGTCCGGCCACGCGCTCATCGGCAAGCTGCTGCCCAAGTGCGACCCGGTCCACAAGGTCACCATCATCCCGCGCGGCCGCGCGCTGGGCGTGACGATGAGCCTGCCCTCGCAGGACCGCTACAGCTACGACCGCGAGTACATGCTGCACCAGATCAGCATGCTGTTCGGCGGCCGCATCGCGGAAGAGGTGTTCATGAACCAGATGACCACCGGGGCTTCCAACGACTTCGAGCGGGCCACGCACCTGGCGCGCGACATGGTGATGCGCTACGGCATGTCAGACGCGCTGGGCCCGATGGTCTACGCCGAGAACGAGGGCGAGGTGTTCCTGGGCCGCTCGGTCACCAAGACCACCAACATCTCCGAGCAGACCATGCAGAAGGTCGACGGCGAGGTGCGCCGCATCATCGACGAGCAGTACGCCCTGGCGCGCAAGCTCATCGAGGACAACCGGGACAAGATGCACGCCATGGCCAAGGCCCTGCTGGAGTGGGAAACCATCGACTCCGAGCAGCTGGACGACATCATGGCCGGCAAGGATCCGCGTCCGCCCAAGGACTTCACGCCCCGCTCGCCGTCCTCCGGCGGCGGCTCCGGCGGCAGCGCCGTGGGCGCCGACAACCCCGCTCCGACGGCGGCCTGAGGGCGCTCGCACGGCTTCGCGCAGGGACTAGGGGCTGGGGGCTAGGGGCTAGGGAAACCTGGCCCTTTGTCTTTCTGTCCATCCCCAGCCCCCAGCCCCCAGCCCCCAGCCCCTAGCCCCTGAGCCAAAATCCCCCAATGCACTGGCAGACCGCCCGGTACCGCATCGACCTCGCGCAGCCGCGGGTGATGGGCATCGTCAACGTCACGCCCGATTCGTTCTCCGACGGCGGCCGCTGGGACAACACCGGCGCGGCGCTCGCGCATTGCGAGCAGCTGCTGGCCGAAGGCGCGGACCTGCTGGACATCGGGGGCGAATCCACCCGGCCCGGCATCGCGCCGGTGACGCTGGAGGAAGAGCTCGCCCGCGTGCTGCCGGTGGTGCGCGAGGCGGTGCGCCTGGACGTGCCGGTCTCCGTCGACACCTACAAGCCGCAGGTGATGCGCGAGGTGCTGGACGCTGGCGCGGACATCGTCAACGACGTCTGGGCGCTGCGCCAGCCCGGCGCCGCCGACGTGGTGGCACGTCACCCCACCTGCGGCGTCTGCCTGATGCACATGCACGGCGAGCCGCAGACCATGCAGCGCTCGCCCATGGCCGGCGATGCCGTGCCGCAGGTGCTCGCGTTCCTGCAGGAGCACACGCGGTCGCTGCTGGCGCTGGGCGTCGCGGCCGACCGCATCGCCTGGGACCCGGGCATCGGCTTCGGCAAGTCGCCCGAGCAGAACTTCGCGCTCCTGGCCCGCCAGGAGGAGTTGCTGGCCGACGGCCATCCGCTGCTGGTGGGCTGGTCGCGCAAGTCCTCGCTGGGACAGGTCACGGGCCTGGGCGTGGACGAGCGGGCCGTGCCCAGCGTGGCGGCCGCGTTGCTGGCCGTGGAGCGCGGCGCGACCATCGTGCGCGTCCACGACGTCAAGGAAACGGTGGCGGCCCTGAAGGTCCGGGCCGCCGCGATCAGGATGAATCCGAGGCAAGGAAGCCCCACACCATGAGCAGAAAACATTTCGGCACCGACGGCATCCGGGGCACGGTCGGGCAGGCGCCCATCACCCCCGACTTCGTGCTGCGCCTGGCGCACGCCGTGGGCCGGGTGCTCAAGCGCACCGAAGAGCGCCCCACCGTGCTGATCGGCAAGGACACGCGCATCTCCGGCTACATGCTGGAGAGCGCGCTGGAGTCGGGCTTCAACTCCGCCGGCGCCGACGTGGTGCTGCTCGGCCCGCTGCCCACGCCGGGCGTGGCCTACCTCACCCGCGCGCAGCGCGCCAGCCTGGGCGTGGTGATCAGCGCCAGCCACAACCCGTTCGCCGACAACGGCATCAAGTTCTTCAGCGCCCAGGGCACCAAGCTGTCCGACGCCTGGGAGCGCGACGTCGAGGCCGCGCTGGAGGAGCCGCCGGTCTGGGCCGACTCCGCCAGCCTGGGCAAGGCGCGCCGGCTCGACGACGCGGCCGGCCGCTACATCGAGTTCTGCAAGAGCACGTTCTCCAACGACCTCACGCTCAAGGGCCTGAACATCGTGGTCGATGCGGCCAACGGCGCGGCCTACCACATCGCTCCCAAGGTGTTCCACGAGCTGGGCGCCGAGGTGCACTGCATCGGCTGCTCGCCGGACGGCCTGAACATCAACCGCGAGTGCGGTGCCACGCACCCCGACGCGCTGGTGCAGACCGTGCGCGAGCGCCGCGCCGACTTCGGCATCGCGCTGGACGGCGACGCCGACCGCCTGCAGGTGGTGGACGGCGCCGGGCGCCTGTACAACGGCGACGAGCTGCTGTACCTGATGGTGATGGACCGCCTGGCCAACGGCGAGCGCGTGCCCGGCGCGGTCGGCACGCTGATGACCAACATGGCCGTGGAAGTGGCCCTGCGCGCGCGCGACGTGGAGTTCGTGCGGGCCAAGGTCGGCGACCGCTACGTGCTGGAGGAGCTGGATAAGCGCGGCTGGCTGCTGGGCGGCGAAGGCTCGGGCCACCTGCTGGCGCTGGACAAGCACACCACCGGCGACGGCCTGATCAGCGCCCTGCAGGTGCTCAAGGCCTGCGCCCGCAGCGGCAAGAAGCTGGACCGCCTGCTCGAGGGCGTGAAGCTCTATCCGCAGACCCTCATCAATGTGCGCCTGGCCCCCGGCCAGGACTGGAAGCAAAGCCGCCAGCTGCCCCAGGCGCAGGAAGCGCTGGAAAAGCGCCTGGACGGCCGCGGCCGCATCCTGATCCGACCCAGCGGCACCGAGCCTGTGGTGCGCGTGATGGTCGAAGCCCAGGACGAGACGCTGGCCCGCCAGGGCGCGCAGGACCTCGCCCAGGCCCTCCAGGCGGGGTGATGGCCCCGGCGCGGGTCGAGGCGGTCCACCGCAGCAGCGTCCACGGCTTCAGCAAGCACGCGGAGGACGCCATCGCGCTGGTGGCCGGCCTCGGCGTGGAGGGTGATGCGCACGCCGGCGCCACGGTCAAGCACCGCTCGCGCGTGCGCCGCGACCCGACCCAGCCCAACCTGCGCCAGGTGCACCTGATGCACGCCGAGCTGTTCGAGGAGCTGATGGCCGCGGGCTTTCCCGTCTGGCCGGGCGAGCTGGGCGAGAACGTCACGACCCGCGGGCTCGACCTGCTGGGGCTGTCCACCGGCACGCGGCTGCGGCTCGGCACGCAGGCGCTGGTCGAAGTGACGGGCCTGCGCAATCCCTGTTCGCAACTGGACAAGTTCCAGCCGGGCCTGATGCAGGCGGTGCTGGAACGGCGCGACGACGGCACGCTGGTGCGCAAGGCCGGCGTGATGGCCGTGGTCGTGCAGGGCGGCGAGGTTCGCCCCGGCGACGCGATCGAGGTGCTACCGCCCGAAGGCGCGCACCGGCCGCTGGAGCCGGTCTAGCGCCTGGCCGCGCTGGCCGTGCCGCGCCACGAGGCCCGGCTGCGCGCGCGGCTCTTCCATGGCTTCCTGGTGCCCGCGCGGCCGGCGCCCTCGGCGCGCCCGATTGTCACGACAATGTCATCCAGGCCGTGAACACTCGTCACGATCCCGTCACACGTGCCCACCGATGACAGGCAAGGCCTCGCTCGATAGCGAGATCCCGTTCCTCGACCGCGACCACAGCATCCTCTCCTTCAACGAGCGGGTGCTCGACTGGGCGCGGCGCCCCGACGTGCCGCTGCTGGAGCGGCTGCGCTACCTTTGCATCGTCTCGTCCAACCTGGATGAGTTCTTCGAGGTGCGGATGGCGCCGCACCTCACGGCGCTGGGCAACGGCGGTGCCAAGGGCCCGTCCACGGCCGAGAGCTTCCAGGCGCTCTCCGCCGCGGTGCACCGGCTGGTGGCGCAGCAGTACGCGCTCTTCAACGACGCGCTCACGCCCGCGTTCGAGGCCGAGAACCTCGCCATCGTCTCGCACGGCGACCGCAACCCGGCGCAGCGGCGCTGGGTCGACGAGTACTTCGAGCGCGAAGTCAAGCCGCTGCTGATCCCGGTCGGGCTGGACCCGGCCCACCCGTTCCCGCAGGTGGCCAACAAGTCGCTCAACTTCATCGTGCGGCTGGGCGGCGCCGACGCCTTCGGCCGCGAGAACGAGATCGCCATCGTCAAGGTGCCGCGCGTGCTGCCGCGCGTGATCCGCATGCCGGCCCGGGTGGCGGGCAGGAAGGCGCTGTTCGTCTCGCTTTCCAGCGTGATCCGCGCGCACCTGCAGGACCTGTTCCCCGGCCGCGAGGTGGGGCAGTTCTCGCAGTTCCGCGTGACCCGCCACTCCGACCTGGCGGTGGACGAGGACGAGGTGCGCAACCTGCGCACCGCCCTGCGCCTGGGGCTGCAGCACCGTCACTACGGCCAGGCGGTGCGGCTGGAGGTGTCGTCGGGCTGCTCGGAGTTCCTGGCGAACTTCCTGCTGCAGCAGTTCGGCCTGCCGGCGGGCGCGCTGTACCGCGTGCCGGGGCCGGTGAACCTGGTGCGCTTCCAGCAGCTGATCGACCTGGTCGATGCGCCGCACCTGCTGTTCCCTCCGTACCACCCGAGCTTTCCCCTGGGCCTGGTGCCAGGGCAGTCGGTGTTCGAGCAGCTGCGCCAGCGCGACATGCTAATCCACCAGCCCTTCGAGAGCTTCGATGGCGTGCTGGCCTTCCTGCGCGAGGCGGTGCACGACCCGGCGGTGCTGGCCATCAAGCAGACCATCTACCGCACCGGCTCGGACCCGGTGCTGATGGACCTGCTGCGCGAGGCGGTGCGCCAGGGCAAGGAGGTCACCGCGGTCGTCGAACTCAAGGCCCGTTTCGACGAGGAGACCAACATCAACTGGGCCGAGCAGCTGGAGTCGGTGGGCGCCCAGGTGGTGTACGGCGTGGTGGGGCTCAAGACCCACGCCAAGATGCTGCTGGTGACACGTCGCGAGGGGCGCCAGCTGGTGCGCTATGCCCACCTCTCCACCGGCAACTACAACCCGCGCACGGCGCGGCTCTACACCGACCTGAGCCAGCTCACCTCCAACCCACAGCTGACCGCCGACGTGGACGCGATCTTCGTGCACCTGGCCAGCCAGACCCGGCTGCCGCGGCTGAACCAGGCGCTGATGGCGCCGTTCCACCTGCACCGGCGGATGATCGAGAAGATCGACGTGCTGGGCGAGGCGGCGGCGCGCGGCCTGGAGGCGCGCATCGTGCTGAAGATGAATTCGCTCACCGACGAGCCGCTGATGCTGGCGCTGGTGCGGGCGGCGCGGCGCGGCGCCAGGGTCGACCTGATCGTACGCGGCGCCTGCCTGCTGCCGGCCGGCCTGCCGGGGGCCGCCGAGAACATCCGGGTGCGGTCCATCATCGGGCGCTTCCTCGAGCATTCGCGCGTGTTCTATTTCCGCGCCGGCGCCGAGGAGGAGCTCTACCTGTCCAGCGCCGACTGGATGAACCGCAACATGCTCCGGCGCATCGAACTGGCCTGGCCGGTCCTCGATCCGGCGCTGCGCCAGCGGGTGATCGACGAGTGCCTGGTCGCCTACTTGCATGACGACCGCGACGCCTGGGACCTGATGGCAGACGGGACCTACCGCCGCGTCAAGGGCGCCGGGGAGCCCCGGGGCCACGGGGCCCAGGCGGCGCTGATGGCGCGCCACGGCGCGCGCGACCGAGTATCGGAGGAACTGCTGTGGACCTGATCCTGTGGCGGCATGCCGAAGCCGAGGAGGCCCGCGAGGGCCAGGACGACCTGGACCGGGCGCTCACCGCGCGCGGCGAGAAGCAGGCGGCCCGCGTGGCCGGTTGGCTGGACCGGGTGCTGCCGGAAGGCACGCGCATCCTGGCCAGCCCGGCCCGGCGCTGCGAGCAGACCGTGCTGGCGCTGGGGCGCAAGTACAAGCTCAAGCCGGAGATCGCGCCCGGCGCCACCGTGGAGCAGCTGCTGCAGGCCGCGCAGTGGCCCGATGCGCGCCAGCCCGTGCTGCTGGTGGGCCACCAGCCGGTGCTGGGCGAGGCGCTGGCGCACCTGCTGGGCATCTCGAGCGACTGCCCGGTGCGCAAGGGCGCCGCCTGGTGGCTGCGCTGCCGCGAGCGGGATGGCGCGAGGCAGACGGTGATCGTCGCGGTGCAGGCGCCGGATTCGGCTTGATTTCCGCCTTCGATCCGTCGTCCTCGCGAAGGCGGGGACCCAGCGCAGCGCGCTGACGAGGCCGGGTATGAAAGCGGAAGCCCTGGATTCCCGCCTTCGCGGGAATGACGCGAGTCGTCGTCCCCGCGAAGGCGGGGACCCAGCGCGGCGCGCCGACGTGGGCCGGGTATGAAAGCGGAGGCCCTGGATTCCCGCCTTCGCGGGAATGATGGGAATTTTTGTGGTCCTCGCCGGGGCCGCCCGGGGGCGGGCGAATGCCGCTCAGGCCAGCGCGAGCGACCAGGCCGTCTTCTGCCAGGCGATGCGTTCTTCGCGCAGCAGGTGGGCCGATTGCGGGAAGTGGCGCGCCCAGTCGGGCGGCACGGTTAGGCGAAAGCCGGCGCCCTTGCCGGCGAGCACCAGCCCCTCCAGCTCGGGATCGCGGCGGGCGTGGCACAGGATGACGGCCAGCCGCAGGCACAGCAGCTGCTGCACGAAGCGCTCGTCGCCCAGCTGGCCCTCCAGCTTGCGCAGCTTGCCGCGGTGGCCCAGGACCAGCATGCCCAGGCGGTGCAGCTCGGGCTGCGCGAAGCCCGGCGCATCGGCGTTGTCCAGGATGTAGGCGCCGTGCTTGTGGGCGTCGCTGTGGGAGATCAGGCTGCCGATCTCGTGCAGCATAGCGGCCCAGCGCAGCTTGCGCTCGTGGCGCGCGAGCCGGTCGCGGTCGTCGGCCGCGCCGCGCAGCTGGCGCAGCAAGTGCGCGGCGACGTCGCCCACGCGCCCGGCCTGGGCCAGGTCCACGCCGAAGCGGGTGGCCAGGCGCTGCACGGTGGTCGAGCGCACGTCGCCGCTGGCCTGCTCGCGGTCGAGCAGGTCATACAGCACGCCGTGCCGCAGGGCGCCGTCGGCCGGCTGCATGTGCTGGATGTCCAGCAGGTCGAACACCGCCAGCAGCACCGACAGCCCGCCGCCGATCACCGGGCGGCGGTCGTCCTTCAGGCCTTCGAGCCGCACCCGGTCGGCGTGGCCGGCGGCCAGCAACCGCTCCATCAGCCAGGCGAGGCCCCGGCGCGAGATGCCGGGCCCCTGGCCCGCGGCGGCCAGGATGTCGCCGATCGCGCCTATGGTCCCGGAGGAGCCGTAGGCCAGGTTCCAGTGGCCGCGCGCGTAGCGGCCCTCGGCGTCGTCCAGGATGGCCTGCGCCGCGACCTCGGCGCGCTCGAACGCGGCCTCGCTGAACTCGCCCTCGGGGAAGTAGCGCATCGACCAGGCCACGCTGCCCACGCGGTAGCTCTCGGTCACCTCGGCCTCGTACTGGTGGCCCAGGATGAGTTCGGTGGAGCGCCCGCCGATGTCCACCACCAGGCGGCGCTCGTCGGACTGGGGCAGCAGGTGGGCCACGCCCTGGTAGATCAGGCGCGCTTCCTCGCGCCCGGAGATGACCTCGATGGGAAAGCCCAGCACGCGGTGCGCGCGGGCCAGGAACTCGTCGCGGTTGCGCGCCTCGCGCAGCGTCTGCGTGGCGACCGCGCGCACCTGGGAGCGCTGGAAGCCCGCCAGCCGCTCGGCGAAGCGGGCCAGGCAGTCCAGGCCGCGCGCCATGGCCTCGGGCGTCAGGTTGCGCGCCTCGTCCAGCCCCGCGCCCTGGCGCACCGTCTCCTTCAGGTACTCGACCCGCTGGATCTGCCCATGGTCGTGGCGGCCGATCTCCAGCCGGAAACTGTTGGAGCCGAGGTCCACCGCGGCCAGGAGTGTTCCGTTCTGCATGCGAAATCCAGCATAGCAAACGGGTTGCTCTTCGATGGGGTGCTTTTCAGCCGACGACGCGGCCGTCCTGAGTGAGCAGGGTCTGGGTGACGAAGCCGCCGCTGCGCCGGCGCGCGTCGAAGCTCACGCGAAAGCCCCCCACGTCCAGCGTCGTGCGGCGCTGGAAGGCGGCCAGCGCGACCTGGCGGGTAAGCGGGCCCTCGATCTCGGACAGCACCTCGTGCGTGTAGCGGGCCGCGATGAAGCCGGCCAGCGACAGCGGGGCCGGTGGCTCGTCGAACAGCCTCGCGAGCGTCTCGCGGTAGGCGCGCACCACCGGCAGGGCGGCCGTCACCATCGGCACGGCCTGCGTGGCGATGACGGGCGTGCTGCGGGTGCCGCCCACCTGCGTGAGGGTCTGCAGGTTCACGTCGGCCAGCGCGACCAGGTAGCGCTGGCGCTGCTGCCGGTCCAGGCCCTGGGTGAACTGCACCAGCTCCGGCGTTCCGCCGACGAACAGCAGGATGGCCGGCGTGCCGGGCGTCAGGCGCTGGCCCATGCGGTCGAGGTCGCCGTCGGCCCGGAAGGTCTGCAGGCGCAGCTTCAGCTCGGCGGCGACCCGCTCCACGTCCTCGCGGTACTGGCGGAAATCGGCCGGCGTGGCGTAGACCGCGCCGATGTCCTGCACACCCACCGCCGTCAGCGAGCGCAGCGCATGGCCGATCTGCTCCTGGCGGGCGGCGAAGATGGGGAAGGTGCGGTCGTCCACCGCGAGGCTGGAGTTCTGCAGCCAGGGCGCGGCGTGGGCGATGGCGAGGTTGTCCTCGCGCAGCAGCCGCGCCACTTCGCTGGCCACGGGGTCGCCCGCGCTGCCGGAGAGCACCACGCCGGCAGGGTTGTCGCGCACCGCCGCCAGGGCGGCGCGCACGCCGGCCGTGCTGCCGTCCACCTCCAGCGCGAGGTGCGTGACCGGCCGGCCGCGCAGGCCGCCGCGGGCGTTGATGTCCTGCCAGGCCGCGCGCGAGCCGACCAGGAAGTCCTTGGAGACGTCCTGCTGGGCCGCCGAAGTGTCGATGATCTGCGCCACCGTGACGGGCTTGCCGGCGGCGCGGCCCGGCTGGGCGAAGGCGGCGGGCGCCGCCAGGGTGGCGGCGGTGGACAGCAGCAGCGCGCGGCGCCGCGGCGCGATCGGAGCGCGCGAGTTCATGGGTAGGGTCCTTTGTTGTTGTTGTTGTTCGCAGGCGCGGGGCAGGCCCCGCCGGGGGTCAGCGGCGGGCGGGCGCCGGCGGCGTCAGCACGCGGTCGACCGTGTGCACCACGCCGTTGGTGGCGGCGATGTCCGACGTCTGCACCATGGCTTCCTCCACGATCAGGAAGGTGCCGGCCTTCGACAGGGCCACGCTGGCGCCCTGGGCGGTCCTGGCGTTGCCGACCTTGGCATCGGCGGCCGTCACGCGGGCGGGGAGCACGTGGTAGCTCAGCACTTCCTTCAGGCGGGCGGGGTTCTGGCCCAGCTCCTCCAGCGTCCTGGCCGGCATCTTGGCGAAGGCCTCGTTGGTCGGCGCGAACACGGTGTAGGGGCCGGCGGCGTCGAGCGTCTCCTTCAGGCCCGCCTTTTGGACCAGGCCGTTGAGCGTGGACAGCTCGGGATCGCGGGCGATGGTGTCGGCCACGGTGGCGGGGCCGGACAGGCTGGCGCAGGCGGAGAGCAAGGCGGCGCTGGAGAGCGCGAGGATGAGGCGACGGGTGGACATGAAACTCCTCCGGAAAGTGTTGTTGGAAACGGCCGCGAGCGTAGGCAGGGGCCGTGACGGGACAGTGACGGGTCCATGACGCATCGATGACGCCAAGGCCGGGCTGGCGGCCGGGCGGGGATCTGTCACGCGCCTGTCACGAAGCCTTCCTACAGTTCCCGTCATCCCCAACCGGATCAGGAACTCAACCATGATGAACTTCTACCGCGTCGCCGGCCTTGGCCTGGTCTCCCTGTCGTTCGCCGGCCTGGCCTCGGCCCAGGACGTCACCGGCGCCGGCGCCAGCTTCCCGGCGCCGCTGTACGCCAAGTGGGCGGCCGACTACAACAAGGCCACCGGCGTGAAGATCAACTACCAGTCGGTCGGCTCCGGCGCCGGCATGCGGCAGATCGAGGCCAAGACGGTCGACTTCGGCGCCTCGGACGCGCCCCTGAAGGACGAGGAACTGGCCAAGAAGGGCCTGATCCAGTTCCCGACGGTCGTCGGCGGCGTGATCCCGGTGGTGAACATCAAGGGCGTCGGCCCCGGCCAGCTGCGCCTGAACGGCCAGGTGCTGGGCGACATCTACCTGGGCAAGGTCACCAAGTGGAACGACGCCGCCATCAAGGCGCTGAACCCGTCGCTGAACCTGCCCGACGCGGCGATCGCCGTGGTGCGCCGCGCCGATGGCTCGGGCACCAGTTTCGCCTTCACCAACTACCTGAGCCAGGTGAACCCCGAGTGGAAGTCCAAGGTGGGCGAGGGCACGGCGGTCAACTGGCCGACCGGCGCGGGTGGCAAGGGCAACGAAGGCGTGGCCGCCTTCGTGGGCCGCCTGCCCAACGCGATCGGCTACGTGGAGTACGCGTACGTCAAGCAGAACAAGATGACGTACGCGCTGATGCAGAACGCGGCCGGCCAGTTCGTCGCCCCCGACGA
This sequence comes from Ramlibacter sp. Leaf400, assembly GCF_001424545.1. GTDB lineage: Bacteria > Pseudomonadota > Gammaproteobacteria > Burkholderiales > Burkholderiaceae_C > Ramlibacter. The sequence continues at coordinate 126,517 of NZ_LMQL01000015.1, forward strand.
CAGCGCCTTTGCCGCGGCGGCCGCGAACGCGGACTGGAGCAAGACCTTCCACCAGATCCTGAACAACAAGCCGGGTGCCCAGGCATGGCCGATCACCACGGCCACCTACATCATGATGCACAAGGTGCAGGACAAGCCGGCGCAGGCCGCCGCCACGCTGAAGTTCTTCGAGTGGGCCTACAAGAGCGGCGACAAGACAGCCCAGGACCTGGACTACGTGCCGATGCCGGCCAACGTGAAGGCCCAGATCGAGAAGCTGTGGGCCACCGAGCTGAAGGACGGTTCGGGCAAGGCCGTCGCCACCCGCTGAACCCACCAGGGCGGCCCCGCGCCGCCCGTTTTCGACAAAGGGAAGGACCGACGTGTCCTCTACACTGCCGGCCCATGAGGCCGTCCTCGAGATTCCGCGCGATGGCTCCCGCGGGGAGCGCACGATGAGTTCGCCTCCCCCCCGGCGGCCGGCCTTCGGCGGCGCGTGGGTCGACACGCTGTTCGGCTGGGCCGCGCGGGGCGCGGCCCTCGTCACGCTGGCCCTGCTCGGCGGCATCATGGTCTCGCTCTTCATCGGCGCCTGGCCGGCGATCGAGGCCTACGGGCTCGGCTTCCTGTTCAGCACCACCTGGGACCCGGTCGCCAACGAGTACGGCGGCCTGGTCATGATCTACGGCACGGTGGCCACCTCGCTGATCGCGCTGGTGATCGCGGTGCCGGTCAGCTTCGGCATCGCGGTGTTCCTCACCGAGCTGTCGCCGGCCTGGCTCAAGCGCCCGCTGGGCACCGCCATCGAGCTGCTGGCGGCCGTGCCCTCCATCGTCTACGGCATGTGGGGCCTGCTGGTGTTCGGCCCCATCCTCGCGCAGTTCGTGCAGCAGCCGCTGCAGTCGCTGCTGGCGGGCGTGCCCTGGCTGGGCGCGCTGGTGTCGGGGCCGCCGGTGGGCATCGGCATCCTGTCGGCCGGGATCATCCTGGCCATCATGATCATCCCGTTCATCGCCGCCGTGATGCGCGACGTCTTCGAGGTCACGCCGCCGATGCTCAAGGAATCGGCCTATGCGCTGGGCTCGACCACCTGGGAGGTGGTGTCGCGCGTCGTGCTGCCCTACACCAAGGCAGGCGTGGTGGGCGGCATCATGCTGGGCCTGGGCCGCGCGCTGGGCGAGACCATGGCGGTCACCTTCGTCATCGGCAACTTCAACCAGCTCAACTCGCTGTCGCTGTTCGAGCCGGCCAACAGCATCACCTCGGCGCTGGCCAACGAGTTCGCCGAGGCGGCCAGCGGCCTGCACCAGTCGGCCCTGATCTACCTGGGACTGGTGCTGTTCTTCATCACCTTCGTGGTGCTGGCCCTGTCCAAGCTGCTGCTGTCGCGGCTGCGCAAGGGCGAGGGGACCAAGTCATGAGCGGCGGCACGGGAACGGGCGAGCGCCTGATCGCCGCGCACGATGCGGCCACCGCGCGCGAGCGCCGGTACGCGTCGCGCAAGCGCCTGAACCGCGTGGCGCTGGCGCTGTCGCTGGCGGCGATGGCCTTCGGCGTGTTCTGGCTGCTGTGGATCCTCTGGGAGACCGTGCGGCTGGGCATCGGCGGCCTGGCCTGGGCGACGCTGACCCAGATGACGCCGCCGCCCAACGAGGCGGGCGGCATCGCCAACGCCATCTACGGCTCCTTCCTGATGGTGATGATCGCGACCTTCGTGGCCACGCCCATCGGCATCCTGGCCGGCATCTACCTGGCCGAGTACGACCCCAGGGGCTGGCTGGGCTCGACCACGCGCTTCGTCAACGACATCCTGCTGTCGGCGCCGTCCATCGTGATCGGCCTGTTCATCTACGCGGTGGTGGTGGCGCGCTTCAAGCAGTTCTCCGGCTGGGCCGGCGCGATGGCGCTGGCGCTGATCGTGATCCCGGTGGTGATCCGCACCACCGAGAACATGCTGACGCTGGTGCCGTCCGGGCTGCGCGAGGCGGCCTACGCGCTGGGCGCGCCCAAGTGGAAGGTCATCACCAGCATCACGCTGCGCGCCGCCCGCGCCGGCGTGGTCACCGGCATCCTGCTGGCGGTGGCCCGCATCTCCGGCGAGACCGCGCCGCTGCTGTTCACGGCGCTCAACAACCAGTTCTGGACCTCGGACCTGTCCGAGCCCATGGCCAGCCTGCCGGTGACCATCTTCAAGTTCGCGATGAGCCCCTACGAGAACTGGCAGCAGCTGGCCTGGGCCGGCGTGTTCCTCATCACCGCGGCGGTGCTCGGCCTGAACATCCTGGCCCGCGTGCTGACCCGCAACAAGCTCTGACCTTCTCCAAGAGGCAAGCAAAGACATGAATCCCATCGTCCCCGCGCCCGCCAAGATCTCGGTGCGGAACCTGAACTTCTTCTACGGCCGCTTCCACGCGCTCAAGGGCATCAACCTGGAGATCCCGGAGAAGAAGGTGACGGCCTTCATCGGCCCCTCGGGCTGCGGCAAGTCCACGCTGCTGCGCACCTTCAACCGCATGTACGAGCTCTACCCCGAGCAGCGCGCCGAGGGCGAGATCGTGCTGGACGGCGAGAACCTGCTGACCTCGCGCAAGGACGTGGCCCTGATCCGGGCCAAGATCGGCATGGTCTTCCAGAAGCCCACGCCGTTCCCGATGTCGATCTACGAGAACATCGCCTTCGGCGTGCGCCTGTTCGAGAGCCTGAGCGCGACCGACATGGACGAGCGGGTCGAATGGGCGCTGCGCAAGGCGGCGCTGTGGAACGAGGTGCGGGACAAGCTGGAGCAGAGCGGCGCCGGCCTCTCGGGCGGCCAGCAACAGCGCCTGTGCATCGCCCGCGGCATCGCCATCCGGCCGGAGGTGCTGCTGCTGGACGAGCCCTGCTCGGCGCTGGACCCGATCTCCACCGCCAAGATCGAGGAGCTGATCGCGGAGCTGAAGGACGACTACACCGTGGTCATCGTCACGCACAACATGCAGCAGGCGGCCCGCTGCAGCGACTACACCGCCTACATGTACCTGGGCGACCTGGTGGAGGTGGGCGAGACCGAACAGATCTTCTTCAAGCCCAAGCGCAAGGAGACCGAGGACTACATCACCGGCCGTTTCGGCTGACGGAGAGCCACATGCCCGACAAGCACCTTTCCACCCAGTTCGACAGCGAGCTCAACGGCGTCTCCTCCCGCGTGATGGAGCTCGGCGGGCTGGTCGAGGCGCAGATCCGCCAGGCGATCTACGCGCTGGCGCAGTTCAACGCCGAGGCCGCCTCGCAGGTGCTGAAGACCGAGAACCGCGTCAACGCGATGGAGGTGGACATCGACCGCGAGCTGTCGTCCATCATCGCGCGGCGCCAGCCCACCGCGCGCGACCTGCGCCTTTTGATGGCGATCTCCAAGACCACCGCCAACCTGGAGCGGGTGGGCGACGAGGCCGCCAAGATCGCGCGCATGGTGCGCTCCATCATCGACAGCGGCTCGGCCCGCGCGCTGCCCGCCTCCGAGCTGCGCGTCGCCGCCGACCTGGCCTCGGGCCTCCTGCGAAAGGCGCTCGACGCCTTCGCCCGGCTGGACACCGCGACCGCGGTGGCCATCCTCAAGGAGGACGACCTGATCGACAAGGAGTTCGACGGCTTCGTGCGCAAGCTGATCACCTACATGATGGAAGACCCGCGCACCATCTCGGCCAGCCTGGACCTGCTGTTCCTGGCCAAGGCGATCGAGCGCATCGGCGACCACGCCAAGAACATCGCGGAATTCATCATCTACGTGGTCAAGGGCGCCGACGTGCGCCACACCTCGCTGGAGCAGATCGAGTCCGCCCTGAAGTAGAAGGCCGATGAAGAACATCCCCCGCGTGCTGCTGGTCGAGGACGAGCCCGCCATCGCCGAACTGGTGGCCGTGAACCTGCGCCACAACGGCTTCCAGCCGATCTGGGCCGAGGACGGCGATGCCGCGCAGCGCGAGCTCGACGCCGTGCTGCCCGACGTGATCCTGCTCGACTGGATGCTGCCCGGCCAGAGCGGCCTGGCGCTGGCGCGCAAGTGGCGCTCCTCGGCCCGCACCAAGGCCATTCCCATCCTGATGCTGACCGCGCGTGGCGACGAGCCGGACAAGGTGGCGGGCCTGGACGCCGGCGCCGACGACTACATCACCAAGCCGTTCTCCACCCAGGAGCTGCTGGCGCGCATCCGCGCGGTGCTGCGCCGCCGTGCCCCCGAGCAGGACGCGGAGGCGGTGGCCATCGGCGAGCTGGCGCTGGACGCGGCCACGCACCGGGTCAGCTGGCGCGGCCACCCGCTCAAGGTGGGCCCGACCGAGTTCAAGCTGCTCAACTACCTGATGAAGCATCCGGAGCGGGTGCACAGCCGCTCGCAGCTGCTGGACAAGGTGTGGGGCGACCACGTCTTCATCGAGGAGCGCACGGTGGACGTGCACGTCAAGCGCCTGCGCGAGGCGCTGGGCACGGCCGGCGCGATGGTGGAGACGGTGCGCGGCGCCGGCTACCGCCTGACGGCGCAGCCGCAGGCCGTGGCGCGGGCCGGCTGACGCCGCCGGTCCCTGCACGATGCTCTGGCGAATCTCCAGCTTCCTGCTCTGCCAGGTCGCGGGCGGGCTGGGCGGCTGGCTCCTGGCGCGCGAGCGCGGCGCCATCGCCGGCCTGGTGGCCGGCGGCCTGGTGTGGCTGCTGCTGGACCTGGCGCGCGGCGGGCGCTTCGTGCGCTGGCTGCGCCAGGGCGCCGAGTCGGACCCGCCGGTGGGCGTGGGCCTGTGGGGCGAGGCGGCCGACCGCGTGCGGCGGGCGCTGCGGGCGCGCGAGCGCAGCGCCGAGGAGGCCACCGACAGGTTGCAGGCCTTCCTGGCCGCCATCCAGGCCTCGCCCAACGGCGTGGTGCTGCTCGACCCGGACGGCCGCATCGAGTGGTCCAACCAGACGGCCGCCCACCACCTGGGCATCGATCCGCAGCGCGACCTGATGCAGGCCATCGGCAACCTGCTGCGCGAGCCCGCCTTCAGCGCCTACAACGCCCAGAACGACTACTCGCACGACGTGGTGATCCCGGGCCGCGACACCGCGCCGGGGCGGCCGCTGCGCCTGTCGGTGCAGCTGCACCCCTACGGCCAGGGCCGCAAGCTGCTGCTCTCGCGCGACGTGACCGGCGTGGAGCAGGCCGAGACCATGCGGCGGGACTTCGTGGCCAACGTTTCGCACGAGATCCGCACGCCGCTGACCGTGCTGGGCGGCTTCATCGAGACGCTGCAGAACCTGCCCTTGTCGCCGGCCGAGCAGACGCGCTATCTGGCGCTGATGGCGCAGCAGGCCGGCCGCATGCAGACGCTGGTGAGCGACCTGCTCACGCTGTCGCGGCTGGAGGGCAGCCCGCCGCCGGGCGCCGGCGAGTGGACGCCGGTGGCGGCGCTGCTGGCGCAGTGCGAACAGGACGCCCGCGCGCTGTCGGCGGTGCTGGGCAAGTCCTCGCACGAATTCGCCTTCGACGCGCCGCAGGCGATGGAGGTGGCCGGCGCCGGGCCCGAACTGCTCAGCGCCATGTCCAACCTGGTGAGCAACGCGGTGCGCTACACGCCGGTGGGCGGGCGCATCCAGGTGCAGTGGCGCCCGCTGTCCGAGGGGCGGGCCGAGTTCTCGGTGCGCGACACCGGCCCGGGCATCGCCCCCGAGCACCTGCCGCGCCTGACCGAGCGCTTCTACCGCGTGGACCGCAGCCGCTCGCGCGAGACCGGCGGCACCGGCCTGGGCCTGGCGATCGTCAAGCACGTGGTGCAGCGCCATGGCGGCGAGCTGCGCATCGACAGCGCGCCGGGCGCCGGGTCGACCTTCTCGCTGGTGTTTCCGGCCAGCCGGGTGAGGACGCTCAGGCGGTCGCCGGGCGCCGCAGACGCACGACCCGCGACAGCAACGCCATGAAGACCGCCGCGGTGAGCGCCAGGGCCAGCGCCGCCGCGCTCCAGAAAGCCCCCGGCGCCTGCAGCGCCGGCCATGGCCCCAGGCCCCGGTAGGCCAGCAGGTAGCCGCCGCCCAGGCCCACGCCCCACAGCAGCACGCAGTAGACGAGGAGCGGCCGCGCGGCCACGCCGTAGCTGCGCAGCAGGAAGAAGCACATGCCCTGGGTGGCGTCGGCCAGGTGGTACAGCGCCACCCACAGCAGCAGCGTGCCGGCCAGTGCCACCACCTGCGGGTTGTCGCCGGCGTACAGGCGCGCGATCCCCTGGTGCGACAGCGCGATCAGCAGCGCGGAGCCGCCGGCCAGCAGCACCGCGAGCTTGAGCCCGGTGCGCAGCGCCGCGCGGGCGCCGCGCTCGTCGCGCGCGCCCAGCCACCAGCTCACCCGCGCGCTGGTGGCCAGGCCCAGCGACAGCGGCATCATGTAGAGCACCGCCGCGAGGTTGCTCGCGATCTGGTGGCTGGCGGCGGCCACCGTGCCCTGGCGCGCGATGAAGAGGGCCATCAGCGTGAACGATGTGACTTCCACGATCACCGCCAGCGCCGTCGGGATGCCCAGCCGGGCGAAGGCGCGCAGGGTCGGCCCGTGCGGCGGCTCGATGCGCCGCCAGATGGCGTAGGGGGTGTAGAGCGGGTGGGTGCGCAGCAGCCCCGCCGCGAGCACCACCAGCAGCCAGTAGACGATGACCGTGGCCCAGGCGCAGCCGGCCAGTCCGAGGGCGGGGACGCCCAGGCCGCCGAACGTGAGCCAGATCGACAGCGGCACCTTGAGCGCGAGCGAGCCGATCTGCAGCCAGGTCACCAGCGTGGGCCGGCCGAGCGCCTGGTTCAGCGTCGACCAGGCCCGGAACAGCAGGGCGGGCGGCAGCGCGAGCGCCAGCACGCCCAGGTAGGCCTTGACCTGCTGCTGCAGCTCGGGCGGCACGTCGGCCCAGCGCAGGAGCGGGTCGGGATGGAGCAGGGCGGCCAGGCCCGCCACCATGGCGATCGCGCACAGGTAGCCGGCCTGGCGCACCGAGCGCCCGACCTCCGCGTGGCGGCCGGCGCCGCGCAGCTCCGCCCACACCGGCAGCTGCGCCTGCACCAGGGCCTGCAGGCCGACGAAGATGCTGATGAAGACCGCCGAGCCGACCGACAGCGTGGCCAGCGCCTGCGGTGCGTAGCGGCCGGCGATGGCCGTGTCGGCCACGCCGAAGGCCATGGTGGCCAGCTGGCCCACGAGCACGGTGCCCGCATGGCGGGCGATCACGCGCAGCTCCGACATCAGCCGCCGCGCTTCTGGTGGCGGTAGAGCAGGACGTTGTCGCGCGCGTCGGTAGGGCGGCGCACGGTGGCCTGCAGCCGCCACTGCTTCATGTCCATCGCCATCGAGGCGGACGCCTGGTACTCGGAGCCGACGATCAGCCAGGGGCACTGGCTGCGCGGCCCGGCCGAGCGCAGCTCCAGGCCGCCGTGGAAGCTCAGGGCCGCGATCTGGCCGCGGCTGAGGCCGAACACCTCGGCGCAGCCGGGCTGGTCCATGGACTGGCGGATGCCCTGCACCACGGGGCGGTGGCTGCGGGCGTAGTCGAGCACTGGCAGCCACAGCGTCATCATCAGCAGCCAGCACAGGGCGGCGCCGGCGGCGGGCAGCACGAAGCTCTTCCACAGCGCGGCCTGGTGGCGCCCGGCGCGCCAGCGCACCAGCCAGCCCCAGGCGACCGTGCCGCCCAGCGCCGCCGCGAAGGCGATCAGCGAGAAGGTCGGCTCGAAGCCGGCCGCCAGCCGCGCGACGTTGGCCGCCGGCTTGGCCGGCACGCCGGTCTGCAGCGAGACCCACACGACCCAGATCACCACCGCGCAGCCGCTGAAGAACAGCAGGGTGAACCAGTCGATCAGCGACGACACGCTGCGCCTCAGGGTGGGCAGTGCGAACACGGCCAGCGTGGCCAGCGCCGGCAGGCCCAGCAGCAGGGAGCGGTCGGACGAGTGCGTCAGCAGCGTGGAGACGATGGCCACCATCGTGAACCACAGCGGCAGCGCGACGTGGCGCGCGCCGAGCTGGCGGCGCCAGCGCCACACGGTCCAGGCGGCCAGCGGACCGGCCGGCCAGGTGAACCACAGCAGCAGGCGCAGCGGCGCCTTCAGCTCGCGCTCGGCCGGCGAGTCGATGCGCCAGCGCCAGAGGTCCAGGGCGCTGGCCAGGGCGGCCGCGGCGATCGACGCGGCCACCAGCAGCGCCACCCACAGCCACTGGCTGCGGCGCGAGCGCCCCTCGGGCGGTTCGTCCAGCAGGGTGGCGGCGGCGCTGCCCAGCCCCAGCAGGACGGCGGTGGAAGGCGCCCCGGAGAGCGCCAGCCCGACCAGGCCGACCACCGAGGCCGCCAGCGGGGCCGCGATGCGGTACGGCAGTGCCGCCGCGCCGAAGAAGGCCAGGGCCGAGAACCCCAGCTGCGCCAGCGCGGGCGTGGTCTCGTGCGAGAGCTGCGCCAGCCCCAGGCAGGCGATCAGCGCCAGCACGCCGCCGTCGGCGATGGCGCGGGCGTAGTCGGTGGGATGGGCCTCGCCGCCGAAGGCGAAGGGCACGGGCTGGGCGCGCGGCGTGCGGGCCAGGTAGTAGATCGCGTACCAGGTGGCCAGCAGCGTCAGGGCCAGCAGGCCGGCGAAGGGCAGGCGGGCGGCGAAGTCCGGCGCCAGCCAGCCCGGCGCCAGCTTCATCGCCCAGGCGCCCAGCCAGTAGGGCAGCAGCGCGTCGAACTCGGGCGGCTGGCCCAGCAGCGTGGGGGCCAGCCAGCCGGCGCGGCCCACGGCCAGCTCGTACATGTAGCCGAACGCGGTGACGTCGGCGTTCTTCCAGGGGTCGCGGCCGACGAAGCCGGGGATGACGTAGGCCGCGCAGAACAGCAGCAGGGCCAGGCGCGGCAGCCGCCGCACGGCGCTCTGGGCGACGATCGCGGGGGTCGGCTGGTTCACGCGGGCGGGGGGTTCATGGGCCGGGGTGCCGCTCTTGGGGCACCAAGAAAAAGGGCAGCGCGGTCACCCGTGCTGCCCCTCTCGCGCTTGGCGTAGCCGGCTTACTTGACCGCCGTCTTGCCGAAGCGGTTGCGGAACTTCTCGACCCGGCCGCCCATGTTGTCCACCGACTTCTGGGTGCCGGTGTAGAAGGGGTGCGACTCGCTGGAGGTGTCCAGCTTGAAGAGCGGCAGCTCGCGGCCGTCTTCGGTCTTGCCCATCTCCTTGGTGCTCACGCAGGAGCGGGTGACGAACTTGAAGCCGTTGGACAGGTCCACGAACAGCACGTCGCGGTAGTTCGGGTGAATGCCTTCTTTGGCCATTTGATGATCCTTCCAGGTCGGTGCGGGAGCCGGTCCAGAAAAAGTCTGGGCTACTTGCCGCAAAAGCCCACGATTATAGCCGGCCGCAGGCTCAGCCGCCGCGGCGCATCATGTCGAAGAACTCGACGTTGGTCTTGGTGGCCTTCATGGACTTGAGGACCATCTCCATCGCCTCGATCTCGTCCATGTTGTACATGAACTGGCGCAGGATGCGGGTCTTCTGCAGGATCTCGGGGGCCAGCAGCAGCTCTTCGCGGCGCGTGCCCGAGCGATTGAGCTGGATGGAGGGGAACACGCGCTTTTCGTACAGGCGGCGGTCCAGGTGGATCTCGCTGTTGCCGGTGCCCTTGAACTCCTCGAAGATCACTTCGTCCATGCGCGAGCCGGTGTCGATCAGCGCGGTGGCGATGATGGTCAGCGAGCCGCCTTCCTCCACGTTGCGCGCCGCGCCCAGGAAGCGCTTGGGCCGCTGCAGGGCGTTGGCGTCCACGCCGCCGGTGAGCACCTTGCCCGAGGAGGGCACGACGTTGTTGTAGGCGCGGGCCAGGCGGGTGATGGAGTCCAGCAGGATCACCACGTCCTTCTTCAGCTCCACCAGGCGCTTGGCGCGCTCGATGACCATCTCGGCCACGTGCACATGGCGGGCGGCCGGCTCGTCGAAGGTGGAGGCGATGACCTCGCCCTTCACCGAGCGCTGCATCTCGGTCACTTCCTCGGGCCGCTCGTCCACCAGCAGCACCATCATGTGGCTGTCCGGGTAGTTGGCCGCGATGGCGTGGGCCATGTGCTGCATCATCACCGTCTTGCCGCTCTTGGGCGGGGCCACCAGCAGGGCGCGCTGGCCTTTGCCGATGGGCGCGATGATGTCGATGATGCGGCCGGTGACGTTCTCCTCGCCCTTGAAGTTGTCCCGCTCCAGTTTCATCTGCAGCTTGGGGAACAGGGGCGTGAGGTTCTCGAACATCACCTTGTGCTTGTTCTGCTCCGGCGGGCCGTCGTTGACCTTGTCCAGCTTGGTCAGCGCGAAGTAGCGCTCGCCGTCCTTGGGCGTGCGCACCTCGCCTTCGATCATGTCGCCGGTGTGCAGGTTGAAGCGGCGCACCTGCGAGGGCGAGATGTAGATGTCGTCGGTGCTGGCGGTGAAGCTGGTGTCCGGGCTGCGCAGGAAGCCGAACCCGTCCGGCAGGATCTCCAGCACGCCGTCGGCGAACACCTGCTCGCCGGCCCGCGCGCGCTTCTTGATGATCGCGAACATCAGCTCCTGCTTGCGCATGCGGCCGGTGTTCTCGATTTCCAGTTCCTCGGCTTGCTTGAGGACTTCGGAGACGTGGAGCGCCTTGAGTTCGTTCAGATGCATGGCTGCGGCTGCGGTGGGTGCACCCCGGCGGGGCTTGTTGTGGGAGTTCTTGGGGGGAAGGTCTCTCGCGAGGCTAGAGGCGCCCTGCAGACCGGAAGCTTGAGCTGACGCGCCGCGCGCGGCAGGTCAGCGTTGGGGGGGATTATAGGGGAAGGGGCTAGGGGCTAGGGGCTAGGGGCTAGGGGCTAGGGGCTAGGGGCTAGGGGCTAGGGGCTAGGGGCTAGGGTTTTCGGGGGGCTTGGCTGTTCCCTAGCCCCCAGCCCCTAGTCCCTAGCCCCTCTGATCAGCAACTCGCTACGCGAGTTGCTGATCGAGGAACGCCGTCAGCTGCGCCTTGCTCAGGGCGCCCACCTTGGTGGCCGCCAGCTGGCCGCCCTTGAACAGCATGAGCGTGGGGATGCCGCGGATGCCGAACTTGGCCGGGATGTCGCGGTTCTCGTCCACGTTCATCTTGGCGATCTGCAGCTTGTCCTTGTAGGTGGCGGACACCTCGTCGAGGATGGGCGCGATCATCTTGCAGGGGCCGCACCACTCGGCCCAGTAGTCCACCAGCACCGGCTTGTCGGCTTTGAGGACGTCGGCTTCGAAGCTCGCGTCGGAGATGTGCTTGATGAGATCGCTGGCCATGGGAAGGTTCCTTTCTTGTGGGCGGACGTCTGGCTCGCTCCAGTTCGATGCATTTTCACAGAATCCAAGGGCCCGCACCGGCGGCGGGGCCGGGGCGCAGGCTATGGACGAGATAGCGAAGACCCGCGTGCGGCGAGCCGGCACAATCCCGGCTCCGATGACAGCGTTCCAGCCCTCATGAAAGCGGCGCAGCCGCGCCCGCCCCGCAGCCTGGGCGCCTACCTGGCGATTTCCTTCTCCCTGATGTCGGTGCTGCTGGCAGTCGTCCTGAGCGCCGTCGGCGCGAACACCGGCAGCCGGCAGGTGCGCATCGACATCGGCAACCGCCTGTCGGACCTGGCGCACCAGACCGCCAGCCGCCTCGACCGCGCGATCTACGAACGCTATCGCGAGGTCCAGCTGATGGCCGGGCGCATCGGGCGCATGGACGACCGGGCCCAGGTCGCGCGCGAGATCGAGGCCCTGCGGGCGAGCTACCGGCACTACGCCTGGCTGGGCCTGACCGATGTCTCGGGCGTGGTGCGCGTCGCCACCCAGGGCATGCTGGAAGGCGTGGACGTCTCCGGGCGGCCCTGGTTCAAGGAGGCGTTGGCCGGCCGGCACCTGGGCGACGTGCACGAGGCCGTGTTGCTGGCCAGGCTGCTGGCCCCCGAGGGCGGCGGCGAGCCGCCGCGTTTCTTCGACGTGGCCTTCCCCGTGCACGACGCCAGCGGCGCGCTGGTGGGCGTGCTGGCCGCCCACGTGTCCTGGAACTGGGCGCGCGATGCGCGCGCGACCATCTTCACGCCCGTCGACCGGCACAGCACGGTGGAGCCGCTGATCGTCTCCAGCGGCGGCACGGTGCTGCTCGGGCCGGAGGCGCTGCAGGACCGGCGCCTGGAGCTTTCCACCCTCGCGCGCGCCGCCAGCGGCGACAACGGCCACGACGTGGAACGCTGGCCCGACGGCAACGACTACCTGGTCGGCTACGCCCGCACGCGCGGCTTCGAGCAGTCGCCCGGCATGGGCTGGTCGATCCTGGTGCGGCAGGAATTGCGGCAGGCCCACGAACCGGTGCAGCAGCTGCGGCTGCACCTGATCGTCTGGGGCGTGGTGATCGCGCTGCTCTTCAGCCTGGTGGGCTGGCTGGCCGCCCGCAACATCACCCGGCCATTGCTGCAGCTGGCCCGCGGCGCGCGGGCCATCGAGGAGGGCGGCGCGCCCTCGCTGGTCGTGCCGCCTTCGGCCTACCGCGAGGTGCACGTGCTGGGCGGCGCCCTGCAGTCCCTCATGCAGAAGCTGCGGCACAACGAGGCCGAGCTGCGCGAGCTGAACGCGGGCCTGGAGCGGCGCGTGGAGGAGCGCACCGCCAAGCTGCGCCTGGCCTTCGAGCGCGTGCGCGCCAACGAGAGGCGGGTGCAGGTGATCCTGGAGTCGGCGCAGGACCCGTTCTTCGCGGTCGACCTGCAGGGCCGGGTCATCGAGTGGAACAGCCGGGCCGAAAGCCTGTTCGGCTGGACCCGCGAGGAGATCGTCGGCAGGCAGCTGGCCGACACGCTGGTGCCGCCGCGCTACGCCGGGACGGTGCACAAGGCGCTGCAGCAGTTCCACCAGGGCGACCGGTCGGCGCTGGTGCACGAGGCCTTCGAACGCATCATGGTCGACCGCTACGGGCGCGAGATCTCGGTGGAGACCAAGGTCGGCCTGGTGGACACCGGGCCCGACCGCTTCTTCGCCGCCTTCGTGCACGACATCTCGCAGCGCAAGGAGGTGGAGCGGCTCAAGAGCGAATTCGTCTCCACCGTCTCGCACGAGCTGCGCACGCCGCTGACGGCGATCCACGGCTCGCTGCACCTGCTGCAGCTGGGCATGGCGGGCGAGCTGCCCGACGACGCCAAGGAACTGGTGACGCTGTCGGTCCAGAGCTGCGACCGCCTGGTGCGGCTGGTCAACGACATGCTGGACCAGGAGAAGATCGCCTCGGGGCGCATGCAGTACATGATGGAGCCGTGCGAGCTGCGGCTGATCGCGCGGCAGGCGCTGCGCGACGTGCAGCCGGTGGCCGATGCGGCCGGCGTCCAGCTGGTGCTGGAGGAGGGCCCCGAGGCCACGGTGCTGGGCGATCCCGACCGGCTGCTGCAGGTGGCGATCAACCTGGTGGCCAACGCGGTCAAGTTCTCGACGCGCGGCGGCACGGTGCACGTGGGCGTCGCCCTGGTCGACGGGACCGCCCGGTTCAGCGTGGTCGACCAGGGCTCCGGCGTGCCCGAGAGCTTCCGCTCGCGCGTGTTCGAGCGCTTCGCGCAGGCCGACGCCTCCGACCGCCGCCAGCGCGGCGGCACCGGCCTGGGCCTGAGCATCTGCCGCGCCATCGTCGAGGCCCACCACGGCCGCATCGACTTCACCAGCGAGCCGGGCGTGCGAACCGAGTTCTTCTTCGAGATCGCGGCGTCGTCGCCGGCCTGATCGATCAGCCGCCCAGGCCGCGGCGCTTCATGGCGCCCCATTGCGACTCGCGCTGCGCGGCCCAGCGGTACAGGCCGACCAGGCGCCACCAGCTGTTGAGCTGGCGGTAGCCGAAGTTCTCCAGCACGACCACCAGCGCCAGCACCACCAGGTGGCGCGTGCGCGGATAGACGTGGAACGCGATCTCCTCCAGCAGCAGGCCGGAGGCCGACAGCAGGATGCCCAGCCCGATGGCCAGGAACAGGAAGACGGCGAAGGCCTGCCAGGAGACCAGGCCCGAGGCGAACGCGAAGGCCATGAAGACGTAGCCGCCCAGTTCCACCAGCGGGCCCAGCCACTCGAAGAGGACCATGAACGGAAAGGCCAGCCAGCCGGGCGTGCCGCCCCGCGGGCTGGCCATCAGCCGCCAGTGCGCGACCAGGCTCTCGGCCAGGCCGCGCTGCCAGCGGATGCGCTGGTTGGCCAGGGTGCGGCGGTCCTCCGGCACCTCGGTCCAGCACACCGGGTCGGGCACGAACTCGATGCGGTAGTCCACGCGGCGCTCGCGCAGCAGGCGGTGCAGGCGCACCACCAGCTCCATGTCCTCGCCGATGGTCTGGGGCCGGTAGCCGCCCACGTCGACCACGGTGCTGGTGCGGAACACGCCGAAGGCGCCGGAGATGATCAGCATGCCGCCGATCTCCGACCAGCCCAGGCGCCCGAACAGGAAGGCGCGCAGGTACTCCACCACCTGCAGCAGCGCCCAGCCGTTGCGGGGCAGTTCCACCTTCGTCAGCAGCCCGGCCTGAACCTCGCAGCCGTTGGCCACGCGCACCGTGCCGCCGCTGGCCACCATGCGCGGGTCGCGCAGGAAGGGGCGCACCACCCGCCGCAGGCTGTCGCGCGCCAGCAGCGAATCGGCATCGACGCCGCAGAACAGCGGGTGCCGCGCCAGGTTGATGCCGGCGTTGAGCGAATCGGCCTTGCCGCCGTTCTCCTTGTCGATCACGCGCAGGTTGGGGTGCGAGCGCGAGCGCCACACGCCGCGCACCGGCCTGGTGGGCAGGCGCGGGTTGACCGCCTCGGGGAACAGGTAGAGGTCGAACTCCGCGCGCAGCACGTCCAGCGTGGCATCGCGCGAGCCGTCGTTGATGACGACGATCTCGAACTCCGGGTAGGACAGCTGCAGCATCGAGCGCAGCGACGCCGCGATGGTGGCCTCCTCGTTGTAGGCCGGCACCAGCAGGCTGATGGCCGGCTCCAGCCCGGTGAAGGGCTGCGGCAGCTCGTCCAGCACCTTCTGCTGCAGGTTGCGCCGCAGGCTGGCCAGGGCCAGCAGGTTGAGCGACAGGTAGCCCAGGTTGAGCAGGACGAAGTAGCCCAGCACGAACCAGGTGACGAAGTCGACCAGCAGATGCCCGCTCATGCTTCGCTCCGCTCGGCGATCACCTGCGCCAGCACCGGGGCGCCGGTGCCGCCGGCCTCTTCGAGTTCGACGAGGTGGTCGGTTTCGACGAAAGGCAGCGCGGACAGGGTGCGCGCTGCCGCCAGGCGCACTTCGAAGCGCGGGTCCTCCAGCCGCCGCTCCAGCGCCGGCTGGTCGCCGGGCAGGGCCAGCCCCTCCATCGCGCGAATGGCCGCCTCGCGCACCGGCCAGGCGGGATGGTCCAGGAGTTCGGCCACCCGGGTCGTCATGGTCCTGCTGGTGGCCAGCGGCAGGGCGGCGCAGATCACGGCCGGCGCCTGGTCCGGGCGCAGCATCGGCAGCAGCGCGGTGTCGGGCAGCACCAGGCGCAGCGCCCGCGCGAGCTGCAGGCCGCGCATCGCCTGGAAGGGCGGCGCGCCGGGCAGGGCCCGCACCAGCAGCAGCCAGAACGCCTGCCGAGCGCCCGAGAGGAAGTCGCCGACCCGGCTCACGTCCCAGTCGGCGCGCCCGAGCAGCAGCGGCAGCAGCTGCCGCGCCGCCTCCAGCGGATCGAGCTGCACCAGCGCGCGGGCCGCCGTCACGGACAGGAGAGCGTCGCGGCTGCGCGAGGCCCGCAGCAGCGGCACCCAGGCGGGTTGCCACTGCAGCCGGCCGAGCGCGAGAGCCGCCATCACCCGCTCGGTGCCCGAGCCGCGCTCCAGCAGCCGCCCGGCCCAGCGCGGGGCTTGCACCGCGAGGGCGGCGTCGTTCAGCCGCTTCGAGGCGTCTCCCCGCAGCGATTCGTGCAGGTACAGCCACAGGCGAAGGAACGACTGGCGGTCGCGCCGGCGCAGCCGCGGCAGGGCCGGCGCATCGGCGGCGTCTTCGGCCGTGACGGCGGCCAGCAGGGCGGGGCGCCACTGCTGCACGAAGGCGCGCCACCGGGCTTCGCCCCGCCGGGTGGCGGTGCGCAGCGACAGGATCAGGGCGGCCAGCACGGCCACCATGACGCCGGAGATGACGCCGGCCCAGGCCGCCAGGATCAGGTGGGGATCAGAAAGCCAGTTGAAGTCCAAGCGTCGCGCCCGAGCGGGTGTAGAAGTCGCCCTGCCGGGTCCGGTTGACGCCCCACACCAGCCAGCGGCCGGGCGCCAGCCCGTGGCGCCCGGTGAGCGCCAGCGACCGCACGTCGGCCAGCACCACCCGGCCCGCGCCCAGCTGCGTGGCTTCGTCCCCGCGCGAGGCGATCACGCCGACCGAGCTGTCCTCGCCGTAGTACCAGTGCCCGCGCAGTTCGACCGTGTCGGCGCCCTGGCCCAGCGCACGCGCGGGGCTCCAGGCCGCCAGCACGCTGAAAGGGCCGGTGTAGTGCTCCAGGGCCAGCCGCAGCTGGTTCACCCGGGCGTTGTCATAGCGCGTGTGGCGCGCGCCTGCGTGCGCCAGCCAGCGGTCGGCGAATTCGTACTGCAGGTTGCCGCCCAGGGCGTAGCGCGCCAGCACGTGGTGGCTGGGGCTGGCATTGCCCTGCACGGCGCCGGTGAGGCGCGGGCCGAGCGCCGCGCTGTAGCCGGCCTGCAGCTGGGTGTCGTCCTGGCCGAAGCGGCGGGTGCGCAGCAAGCCGATTTCGGCGACCTCGCGCACGCTCCAGTGGCGGCTGAGCTGCACGCCCGCCTCGTTCCAGTCGGCCAGGCCCCGGTCCAGCCGGTGGTGGTCGGCCAGCAGCAGGATGCGGTCCTGCGGTGGCTGGGAGGGCGCCTGGGCGCCCGCGGCGGACGCCAGGACCAGCAGGCCCAGGGGCAGCGCGGCGCGGATCACGCCGGCGACCGCACCAGGCGCCGCAGGCGGGCCAGCAGTTCGTTGGGCTGGAAGGGCTTGACCACGTAGTCGTCGGCGCCGGCCTCCAGGCCGCGGACCACGTCCTTCTCCTGCGTCTTGGCCGTCAGCATGATGACCGGCACCCTTTCCCAGCCCGGCTGGGCGCGCAGCAGGCGCACCAGCTGGAAGCCGTCGTGGAAGGGCAGCATCACGTCCAGCAGTGCGCACGCCGGCGGCGGCATGGTCTCGATCAGCTCCTTGCCCTGGCGGCCGTCGGTGGCGAGGTGGACCTCGAAGCCGTTGCGCGCCAGCATGAACTGCAACAGGTGGGCCACGTGCTCGTCGTCCTCGACGACAAGCACGGGCAGGCGGGGGATCGGTTTGTCGTCGGCCATGGCTGCTGTCGCGCGAAAAGTGGACGGCACTCTAGCATCCCGGGCCGTCACCGCCGGCCGTTCGCACGGGTGCGGCGGTGGGGGTTTTTTCCTAAGGGCGCCGCCTTCAGAACTGCTGGCGGTAGTAGAGGGTCGGGTTGCCGTCCTTGCGGCGCAGCATGATGCGGGCCCCGTTGTCCAGTTGCAGGCCGATGGCCCGCAGCTCGGTGGCGAAGCTCTTGCGGTTGGCGATGCGCATCTCCAGGCGGGCGCCGAACAGCGGCTCGCGGTCCTGGATCATCCTCAGGGCGTCGGGCTCCGGCGGCGCGACACGCTTCCAGGCCGAGATGTCGATGGTGCGGTCACCGCCCAGCGGCTGGCGCCACTGCAGGGCGACGTCCTGCCCGGCGGGTGCGGGCCGTTGCGAAGCGATGGGAGCCACCAGGGTCAGGGACAGCTGCGGAAGCGGCGGATCGCCCGGCGACTGCGCCAGGCAGCCGCCGGCGACAAAGCCCAGGACCATCGCCCCCCAGCGAACGGGCGACAGCCTTCCACGGTGCGAGCAGTCCATTCGGCGCATCGCTTTCGACCTCCCTGATCTGCCAGGAAGTGTCGAGATGGCCACGGCCGAGCCTTGTGGGACGCGTCGGTCAGACGCTGTCAGCCTCAGCCACCGCCCCGTGAGCGCCGGGCACCAATGGCCGCGTCAGGAACGCTGCGCCCTCGGCGGCCGCACTCGCGCCGCCACCTCCTCCACCAGCGGGCCCAGCACCTGCGGGTCGATCGGCTTGACCAGGTGGCGGTCGAAACCGGCGTCCTGCGAGCGCTGCAGGTCCTGCGGCTGGCCCCAGCCGGTCACCGCCACCATCAGGCGGCGGTCGCCGCCCGGCTGGCGCCGGATCTGGGCGCAGGCCTCGTAGCCGGTCAGCTTGGGCATGCCGATGTCCAGCAGCACCAGGTGCGGATCGAACGCCGCGGCCGCCTGCACCGCCGCCTCGCCGTCGTTCACCTCGCGGACCTCGTGGCCCATCTCGGACAGCAGCGCGGCCAGCGTCTCGGCGGCATCGACGTTGTCGTCGGCCACCACGATGCGCAGCGCCGCGGTGGCGGACGCGGGCGCTGCCGTGGCGACCGGCGCCGCGACCGGCAGGTCGGCCTTGGACAGCGGCAGGTGCACCAGGAAGCGGCTGCCGCGGCCGGTGCCTTCGCTCTGCGCCTTGATGTGGCCGCCGTGCATCTGCACCAGGCGCTGGGTGAGCGACAGGCCGATGCCCAGCCCGCCGCGCGAGCGCGAGATCGCAGATTCCACCTGCGAGAACATCTCGAACACGTCCTCCAGCCGCTCGGGCGGGATGCCGATGCCGGTGTCGCGCACGGTCACCACCGCCTGGTCCTTCTCCACCAGCACGCCCAGCTCGATGCGGCCGCCGGTGTCGGTGTACTTGATCGCGTTGTTCAGCAGGTTGGTGAAGGCCTGCGCGAGGCGGGTGCGGTCGGCGTCGACCAGCAGCTTGCGATCGGGCAGCAGCACGGCCAGCTCGTGGCCGCTTTCCTGCGCCAGCGGGCGGATCGCCTCCAGCGCGTCGGCCAGCACGTCGTTCAGCGCGATCACCTCGCGCCGCAGCTCGATGCGGCCGCGGCTGATGCGGCTGACGTCCATCAGGTCGTCGATCAGGCGGCTGAGCGAGCGCACCTGGCGGTCGATCAGCTCGGACGCCCAGCCCACGCGCTTGGCGTCGCCCGGCGCGCGCTTGAGCAGCTCCACCGCGTTGCGCACGGGCGCCAGCGGGTTGCGCAGCTCGTGCGCCAGGGTGGCCAGGAATTCGTCCTTGCGGCGGTGCGCGTCCAGCAGGCGCGCCTCGCTCTGCTCCAGGTCGCGGGTGCGCTCCATCACCCGGCGGTCGAGCGATTCGTTCAGCTCCGAAAGCCGCGTCTCGGCGCGCCGGCGCTCGGCCACCTCGCCCAGCAGCAGGCGGTTGGCGGCTTCCAGCGCGCGGCCGCGCCGGTGCAGCTCGGCGAACACCGCCACCTTGGAGCGCAGCACGGAAGGATTGACCGGCTTGTGCAGGTAGTCGACCGCGCCGGTGCCGTAGCCCTCCAGGATGTGCTGGTCCTCGTTGTAGTACGCGGTCAGGAAGATGATGGGGATGCGCGCAGTCTTCCTGCGCTCCTTCACCAGCTGGGCGACCTCGAAGCCGTTCATGCCCGGCATGCGCACGTCCAGCACGAGGACGGCGAATTCCTCCGCCATCAGGGCGAGCAGGGCCTCCTCGCCGGAGGTGGCCCGCACCAGGCGGTAGCCGGGGTCGTCCAGCACCGTCTCGAGCACCGCCAGGTTGCGCGGCTCGTCGTCGACGATCAGGATGTTGACGGTGGGCGAAGGCGACTCGGCCCCGTCGAAGAACTGCGAGGCGGAAAACTGGGAGGCGGGAAACTGGGAGTCGCTGGGGGTGTTCACTTCGGATGCCTCTTCAACGGAACAGCCACACGCGCATGAGCGAGAGCAGCTGGTTGGTGTTGACCGGCTTGGAGATGTAGTCGCTGGCACCGGCGTCCAGGCATTTCTCCCGGTCGCCCTTCATCGCCTTGGCGGTCAGCGCCAGGATCGGCAGCGTGCGCAGCGCCGGGTCCTTGCGGATCTCGCGCATGGTCTCGTAGCCGTCCATCTCCGGCATCATGATGTCCATCAGGACCATGGCCAGGTCCGGCGAGCCCTTGATGATGTCGATCGCCTGCCGCCCGTTGGTGGCACTGACCACCTCGACGTCGTGGTTCTCCAGCACCGAGGTCAGCGCGAAGATGTTGCGCGCGTCGTCGTCCACCACCAGCACCTTGCGGCCGTGCAGCACCTCCGAGGAGTTGTGCAGCCGCTCCAGCATCGCCTGCTTCTCGCGCGGCAACTGGGTCACCACGCGGTGCAGGAAGAGGGCGGTCTCGTCCAGCAGCCGCTCGGGCGAGCGAACGTCCTTGAGGACGATGCTCTTGGCCATCACGTTGAGCCGCGACTGCTCGTCGGCATTGAGGTCCTTGCCGGTGAACACGACCACCGGCACGGTGGCCAGGGCGGGCTCGCGCTGCACCTGCTCGAGCAGCTCGAAGCCGGTCATGTCGGGCAGGCGCAGGTCCAGCACCACGCAGTCGAAGCGCTGGCTGCGCAGCAACTCCAGGGCGCCCTCGCCACTGCCGGCCGAGACGATGTCGATGTCGTCGTAGCCCAGCAGCTCGATGACGGCATCGCGCTCGATGGCGTTGTCCTCCACCACCAGCAGGCGCTTGGTGCGCGGCAGGGTGAACTCCTTGAGCCGGTCGAACGCCACCTCCAGGTTGGCCGTGGTCGGCTCCTTCAGGAGATAGGCGAAGGCGCCGTGCGACAGGCCGTGCTGGCGCTCTTCTTCCAGGGTGATGATCTGCACCGGGATGTGGCGCAGCTGCGGGTCGAGCTTGAGCTGGTTGAGCACCGTCCAGCCCAGCATGTCGGGCAGGAAGATGTCCAGCGAGATCGCCGCCGGCTGGTACTGGCGCGCCAGCGACAGGCCCATCGTGCCCTTGGTGGCCACCAGGCCCTTGAAGCCCTTGTCGCGCGCCAGGCCGAGCAGGATGCGCGCGTAGTGCGGGTCGTCCTCGACGATCAGCACCACCGCGTCGCCCGGGTCGATGTGGTCGCGGTCGTCGGCGATGTGCTCCTCGCGCGCCACCGGCAGCGCCAGCATCGGCATCGTCGACTCCGGCGGCGCCTTGACGTTGCGCATCACCGTCTTGGGGTCCGGGCCGGCGTAGTGCAGCGGCAGGTAGAGCGTGAAGGTGCTGCCCTTGCCGTGCACGCTCTGCAGCCTGATCTCGCCGCCCAGCAGCACCGCCAGCTCCCGGCTGATCGCCAGGCCCAGGCCGGTGCCGCCGTACTTGCGCGAGGTCCCCGCGTCGGCCTGCTGGAAGGCTTCGAAGATCAGGCGCTGCTTGTCCGGCGGCACGCCGATGCCCGTGTCCTCCACCGCGAAGGCGACGACGTACTGGGCCTGGCTGAGCACCGGGTGGTCGGCCGACCAGCCGCCGGTGGCCAGGCCGACCCGCACTTCCACGTGGCCGTGCGAGGTGAACTTGACCGCGTTGGACAGCAGGTTCTTCAGGATCTGCTGCAGGCGCTTGGGATCGCTGTCCATCGAGCGCGGCAGGTCCTCGGCGAAGCGCACGTGCAGCGGCAGGCTCTTGGCCTCGGCCACGTGGCGGAAGTTGCGGTCGATGCTGTCGCGCAGCCAGAAGAAGGCGATCTCCTCCACGTCCACCGTGACCGTGCCCGACTCGATCTTGGACAGGTCCAGGATGTCGTTGATCAGGTTGAGCAGGTCGCTGCCCGAGGAGTTGATGTTGCGCGAGAACTCGATCTGCTTGTTGTTCAGGTTGCCCGCGGCGTTCTCGGCCAGCTGCTGCGACAGGATCAGGATGGAGTTGAGCGGCGTGCGCAGCTCGTGCGACATGTTGGCCAGGAACTCCGACTTGTACTTGGAGGTGAGGGCCAGCTCGGAGGCCTTCTCCTCCAGCGCGCGGCGGGCCTGTTCCACCTCGGCGTTCTTGCGCTCGACCTCCTCGTTCTGCTGCGCCAGCAGGCGGGCCTTGGTGCCCAGCTCCTCGTTGGTCTGCTGCAGCTCGATCTGGCGGGCCTGCAGTTCCGCGGTGAGCTGCTGCGACTGCGTCAGCAGGCCCTCGGTGCGCATGGTGGCCTCGATGGTGTTGAACACCGCGCCGATGCCCAGCGCCAGCTGGTCCAGGAAGTTGAGGTTGACCGCGGTGAAGGGGTGCAGCGAGGCCAGCTCGATCACCGCCTTGGTCTGGTTCTCGAACAGCACCGGCAGCACCACCACGCTGAGCTGCCGGGCCTGGCCCAGGCTGGAGCTGATGGTGACGAAGTCGGACGGCACGTCCGTCATCAGGATGCGGCGGTTCTCCAGCGCGCACTGGCCGACCAGGCCTTCGCCCAGGGCCAGCGTCGGGGCCAGCTCCACGCTGCCGGCCTGCGCGTAGCTGGACAGCAGCACCAGCTGCCGGTCCATGCCGTCGTCGACCTGGCTGTTGTGGTAGATGCTGCCCTGGTGGGCGTTGATCAGCGGCGCCAGCTCGGACAGCAGCATCTTGCCCACGGTGGACAGCTCGCGCTGCCCCTGCAGCATGCCGGTGAAGCGGGCCAGGTTGGTCTTGAGCCAGTCCTGCTCGCGGTTGGATTCGGTGGTCTCGCGCAGGTTCGAGATCATCGTGTTGATGTTGTCCTTCAGCTCGGACACCTCGCCGCGCGCATCCACCTGGATCGACCGGGTCAGGTCGCCCTTGGTCACCGCGGTGGCCACTTCGGCGATGGCCCGCACCTGCGTGGTCAGGTTGGCCGCCAGCAGGTTCACGTTGCCGGTCAGGTCCTTCCAGGTGCCGGCCGCGCCGGGCACGTGGGCCTGGCCGCCCAGCCGGCCTTCCACGCCCACCTCGCGCGCCACGTTGGTCACCTGGTCGGCGAACGTGGCCAGCGTGTCGGTCATGCCGTTGATGGTGTCGGCCAGCGCCGCCACCTCGCCCTTGGCCTGCACCGTCAGGCGCTGCGTCAGGTTGCCGTTGGCCACGGCCGTCACCACCTTCACGATGCCTCGCACCTGTTCGGTCAGGTTGGAGGCCATGAAGTTCACGTTGTCGGTCAGGTCCTTCCAGGTGCCGCCCACGCCGGCCACCTGCGCCTGTCCGCCCAGCTTGCCTTCGGTGCCCACCTCGCGCGCCACGCGCGTCACCTCGCCGGCGAAGGAGTTGAGCTGGTCCACCATGGTGTTGATGGTGTTCTTCAGCTCCAGGATCTCGCCCTTCACGTCCACCGTGATCTTGCGGTTGAGGTCGCCGCGGGCCACCGCGGTGGTCACCTCGGCGATGTTGCGCACCTGCGAGGTGAGGTTGGCGCCCATGGTGTTGACCGAGTCGGTCAGGTCCTTCCAGGTGCCGGCCACGCCGGGCACCACGGCCTGCACGCCCAGGCGGCCTTCGGTGCCCACCTCGCGCGCCACTCGCGTCACTTCCGAGGCGAAGGAGCGCAGCTGCTCCACCATGGTGTTGATGGTTTCCTTCAGCTGCAGGATCTCGCCGCGCACGTCCACGGTGATCTTCTTGGACAGGTCGCCGTTGGCCACCGCGATCGTCACTTCCGCGATGTTGCGCACCTGGTTGGTCAGGTTGGACGCCATCGAGTTGACGTTATCGGTCAGGTCCTTCCAGGTGCCGGCCACGCCGGGCACCGCGGCCTGGCCGCCCAGCTTGCCTTCGGAGCCCACCTCGCGCGCCACCCGCGTCACTTCCGAGGCGAAGGCCGAGAGCTGGTCCACCATGGTGTTGATGGTTTCCTTCAGCTGAAGGATCTCGCCCTTCACGTCCACCGTGATCTTGCGGCCCAGGTCGCCGCGGGCGATGGCCGTGGCCACGTCCGCGATGTTTCGCACCTGGCCGGTGAGGTTGTTGGCCATGGAGTTGACGTTGTCCGTCAGGTCCTTCCACGTGCCGGCGACGCCCGGCACCACGGCCTGGCCGCCCAGCTTGCCCTCGGTGCCCACCTCGCGCGCCACCCGGGATACTTCGGCCGCGAACGAGCGCAGCTGGTCCACCATGGTGTTGATGGTTTCCTTCAGCTCCAGGATCTCGCCGCGCACGTCCACGGTGATCTTCTTGGACAGGTCGCCGTTGGCCACCGCGATCGTCACTTCGGCGATGTTGCGAACCTGGCCGGTGAGGTTGGACGCCATCGAGTTGACGTTGTCGGTCAGGTCCTTCCAGGTGCCGGCCACGCCGGGCACCTGCGCCTGTCCGCCCAGCTTGCCTTCGGTGCCCACCTCGCGCGCCACGCGCGTCACTTCGGACGCGAAGCCGTTGAGCTGGTCCACCATCGTGTTGATGGTTTCCTTCAGGGCCAGGATCTCGCCCTTGACCTCCACCGTGATCTTGCGCGAGAGGTCGCCGCGCGCGATGGCCGTGGCCACGTCGGCGATGTTGCGCACCTGGCCCGTCAGGTTGGACGCCATGAAGTTGACGTTGTCGGTCAGGTCCTTCCAGGTGCCGGCCACGCCGGGCACCTGCGCCTGTCCGCCCAGCTTGCCTTCGGTGCCCACCTCGCGGGCCACGCGCGTCACTTCGGAAGCGAAGCCGTTCAGCTGGTCGACCATCGTGTTGATGGTGTTCTTCAGCTCCAGGATCTCGCCCTTGACCTCCACGGTGATCTTGCGCGAGAGGTCGCCCTTGGCCACGGCGGTCGTCACTTCGGCGATGTTGCGCACCTGGCCGGTCAGGTTGTTGGCCATGGAGTTGACGTTGTCGGTCAGGTCCTTCCAGGTGCCGGCCACGCCCCGCACCTGGGCCTGGCCGCCCAGCTTGCCTTCCGAGCCCACCTCGCGCGCCACGCGCGTCACTTCCGAAGCGAAGCCGTTGAGCTGGTCCACCATGGTGTTCAGGGTGTTCTTCAGCTCCAGGATCTCGCCCTTCACGTCCACCGTGATCTTCTTGGAGAGGTCGCCGTTGGCCACCGCGGTGGCCACGTCGGCGATGTTGCGCACCTGGGCCGTGAGGTTGGACGCCATCGAGTTGACGTTGTCCGTCAAATCCTTCCAGGTGCCCGCCACGCCCAGCACCTGGGCCTGGCCGCCCAGCTTGCCCTCGGTGCCCACCTCCCGCGCCACCCGCGACACCTCGCCGGCGAAGCCGTTGAGCTGGTCGACCATGGTGTTGATGGTGTTCTTCAGCTCCAGGATCTCGCCGCGCACGTCCACGGTGATCTTCTTTGAGAGGTCGCCCCGCGCCACGGCGGTCGTCACTTCCGCGATGTTGCGGACCTGGCCCGTGAGGTTGGAGGCCATGAAGTTGACCGAGTCGGTCAGGTCCTTCCACGTGCCGGCCACGCCGGGCACCTGGGCCTGGCCGCCCAGCTTGCCTTCGGTGCCCACCTCGCGCGCCACGCGCGTCACTTCGGACGCGAAGCCGTTCAGCTGGTCGACCATCGTGTTGATAGTGTTCTTCAGTTCCAGCACCTCGCCGCGCACGTCCACCGTGATCTTCTTGGAGAGGTCGCCGTTGGCCACGGCGGTCGTCACCTCCGCGATGTTGCGCACCTGGCCGGTGAGGTTGGACGCCATGAAGTTCACGTTGTCCGTCAGATCCTTCCAGGTGCCGGCCACGCCTTCCACGGCCGCCTGTCCGCCCAGCTTGCCTTCGGTGCCCACCTCGCGCGCCACCCGCGACACCTCGCCGGCGAACGCGTTGAGCTGGTCCACCATGGTGTTGATGGTCTGCTTGAGTTGCAGGATCTCGCCCTTGACCTCCACCGTGATCTTGCGGGAGAGGTCGCCCCGCGCGATGGCGGTGGCCACGTCGGCGATGTTTCGCACCTGGCCGGTAAGGTTGGACGCCATCGAGTTCACCGAGTCGGTCAGGTCCTTCCAGGTGCCGGCGATGCCCGGCACCACGGCCTGTCCGCCCAGCTTGCCTTCGGTCCCCACCTCGCGCGCCACGCGCGTCACCTCGGAGGAGAAGCCGTTGAGCTGGTCCACCATGGTGTTGATGGTTTCCTTCAGCTCCAGGATCTCGCCCTTCACGTCCACCGTGATCTTGCGCGAGAGGTCCCCGCGGGCCACGGCCGTCGTCACGTTGGCGATGTTGCGCACCTGGGAGGTCAGGTTGTTCGCCATCGAGTTGACCGAGTCGGTCAGGTCCTTCCAGGTGCCGGCCACGCCGGGCACCACCGCCTGGCCGCCCAGGCGGCCGTCGGTGCCCACCTCGCGGGCCACGCGCGTCACTTCCGAAGCGAACGAGCGCAGCTGGTCCACCATGGTGTTGGTGGCTTCCTTGAGCTGGAGGATCTCGCCGCGCACGTCCACCGTGATCTTCTTGGACAGGTCGCCGTTGGCCACCGCGATGGTCACCTCGGCGATGTTGCGCACCTGAGCCGTCAGGTTGCCGGCCATCTGGTTCACCGAGTCGGTGAGGTCCTTCCACACACCCGACACGCCCTTGACCTGGGCCTGGCCGCCCAGCTTGCCCTCGGTGCCCACCTCGCGCGCCACCCGGGTCACCTCGCTGGTGAACACCGAGAGCTGCTCGATCATGGTGTTGACCAGCTTGGCCGATCGGAGGAACTCGCCCTTGAGCGCGCGGCCGTCCACCTGCAACTCCATCTGCTGGCCCAGGTCGCCCTTGGCCACGGCGCCGATGGTGCGGGCGATGTCCGTCGTCGGCCGCACCAGGTCGTCGATCAGGGTGTTGAGCGAGTCGACCTGCGCCGCCCAGCCGCCCACCGCGCCGGGCGTGGCGATCCGCTGCGTCAGCCGGCCTTCCTTGCCCACCGTGGTGGACAGGCGCGCCGCTTCCTGCGTGATCCGCTGGGCGTTGGCGATGCTCTGGTTGAACGCTTCCGCGATGCGGCCGTCGGTGCCGGTCCAGGTGGCCGGCAGCCGCGTCTGGAAGTCGCCCTGCGAGAACGCCATCAGCGCGGCCAGGATCTGGCGCGACTGCGCCTGCGCGACCGCTTCCGGATCACGCGTCCGGATGCGGGCAGGGGAGGCGGGGGTTTTGGTGGACGGGGCGGCGACCTTGGCAGGTTTCTTCTTGGTGCTGTTCAGGGCTTGGTCCATGGATGCTTACTGCGAATGCTCCTCTTTGACGAGGAGTCTGATGCTCGATGTCCGGCCCTTGCCGGTACGCCTGTCTCCAGCTCAGCAGCTGAGCCATTGCCCCGTAGTGTCTGGAGGGCGTCCGACAGGCGGTGTAGGACGGGGCCGACAGATGCGCATGAGGTCGTTGCGTTCGGAAAAACTCGTGATAGGTGCACGCTCGGCAGTTGCAGGCCAGCCACGCAAACGTGGATGTCGGTTGGCCCGCGCCTAAGCAGCATGCCGCCGCCATGGCGACAGCCCGGCGCTCGTTGCGCACGCGCGAGTAGGGAAAAGGGGAAGTTGACGAGCCTTACCCCCGGCACTGGCTCCACAGTTAGGGCTGCTTGGTTCCCCACCTGACCCGGTTGGCCGCTTCACCATGCGGGGAGGCCCGTCACCACCGATTGTAGGCGCAGTGGCCGGAAGAGCTCGCAGGACACCGACCTTTAGAATCGAGCCGATGTCCTATCTCGTGCTCGCCCGCAAGTACCGGCCGAAGACCTTCGGTCAGATGGTCGGCCAGGAGCACGTGGTGCAGGCACTCTCCAACGCGCTCGAACAGCAAAGGCTCCACCACGCCTACCTGTTCACCGGCACGCGCGGCGTGGGCAAGACCACGGTGTCGCGCATCCTGGCCAAGTCGCTCAACTGCCAGGGCCCGGACGGGCAGGGCGGCATCACCGCCACGCCCTGCGGCGTGTGCCAGGCCTGCACCGACATCGACGCCGGCCGCTTCGTCGACTACACCGAGCTGGACGCCGCCTCCAACCGCGGCGTGGACGAGGTGCAGTCGCTGCTCGAGCAGGCGGTCTACAAGCCGGTGCAGGGGCGCTTCAAGGTCTTCATGATCGACGAGGTCCACATGCTGACCGGGCACGCGTTCAATGCGATGCTCAAGACGCTGGAGGAGCCGCCCGAGTACCTCAAGTTCGTGCTGGCCACGACCGACCCGCAGAAGGTGCCGGTCACGGTGCTGTCGCGCTGCCTGCAGTTCAACCTGCGGCCGATGGCGCCGCAGACGGTGCAGGAGCACCTGGCCGGCGTGCTGCAGTCCGAGGCCGTGGAGGCCGAGCCGCAGGCGCTGCGCCTGCTGGCCCGCGCCGCGCGCGGCTCGATGCGAGACGCGCTCTCCCTCACCGACCAGGCCATCGCCTTCGGCGGCGGCGCGCTGCAGGAAGCCGCGGTGCGCCAGATGCTGGGCAGCGTGGACCGCACGCACGTCTTCCGCCTGATCGAGGCGCTGGCCGCGGGCGAAGGCCGCGCGGTGGTCGAGATCTCCGAGACCCTGCGCCTGAACGGGCTGTCGGCCGCCGGCGCGCTGGAGGAGATGACGGCCGTGCTGCAACGCATGGCGGTGGCCCAGGCCGTGCCCGGCCACGGCGACGCTGGCGATCCGGACCATGCCGAGGTCGCGCGGCTGGCGGCGCTGCTGCCGGCCGACGAGACCCAGCTGCTCTACACCATGTGCCTGCACGGCCGCGCCGAGCTGGGCCTGGCGCCCGACGAATACGCGGCGCTGACCATGGTGCTCTTGCGCCTGCTGGCGTTCCGGCCCGCTGCCGCGACGGCAGAGGCGGAAAAAAAAACTCTGAACGCAGCCAGGCCTTCGCCTGAGCCCGCCGCGCAGCCGGTCCGTGCCCCGCAGGCGACCGCCGCACCGGTGACGCCGCCGGCGGTTTCGCGGCCCGCCGTCGTGGCTTCCTCCGTCGTGTCCGCAGCAGTCGCTCCCGTTGCCCCGCCCGCACCCGCGCGCCCTCCAGGCCAGGTGCTGCCGGTGGTCGATCCGCCCGCGCGCGCGGGTGCGACCGCGCAGTCGCCTCGGCCGCAACCCGCTGGCGACGGCGCCGTGGTGGGCGTGCCGGTGCGCCAGCAGCCCGAGTCGCGGCGCGACGCCTCCGCCATGCCCACCAGCTTCGTGCCCAGCGAAGAGGGCGACTTCTGGTACGCCACCGTGCAGGCCCTGGTGGCCGCCGAGGCGATCACGGCGCTGGTGCGCGAGCTGGCGCTGCAGTCGCAGCTGGTGGCGCGCGACGAAGGCCACTGGCTGCTGCGGGTCGAGCGCGAAACGCTCAACCAGCCGGCCTCGCGCGAGCGCCTGCAGGCCGCCCTCAAGGCCGCGGGCCACGAGGTGGCCATCACCATCGAACTCGGCCCGGTGAACGACAGCCCGGCGCGCCGCAATGCGGCCGCGGCCGCGCAGCGCCAGAAAGAGGCCGAGGACATCATCCAGAACGACCCGTTCGTGCAGCAGATGATGCGGGACTTTGGCGCGAAAATCGTGCCTGGAAGCATCAAGCCCATCTAAGGAATCGACATGTTCAACAAGGGACAGCTGGCCGGCCTCATGAAGCAGGCCCAGGCCATGCAGGAGAACCTGAAGAAGGCGCAGGACGAACTCGCCACGATCGAGGTGTCGGGGGAGTCCGGCGCCGGCCTCGTCAAGGTCACCATGACCTGCAAACACGACGTCAAGCGCGTGGAGATCGATCCCAGCCTGCTGGCCGACGACAAGGACATGCTGGAGGACCTGGTGGCCGCGGCCTTCAATGCCGCCGTGCGCAAGGCCGAGGAGACCTCGCAGGAGAAGATGGGCAAGCTCACCGCCGGCATGCCTGGTTTGCCGGGCGGGATGAAGTTTCCGTTCTGAGAAAACCAGGGGCCAGGGGCCAGGGGCTGGGGGCTAGGGACTAGGGACTAGGGGAACAGCCGGTCCGGGCCCTGTTTTCCCCTAGCCCCTAGCCCCTAGCCCCTAGCCCCTAGCCCCTAGCCCCTTGTCCAACACCCTCAACGCCCTCGTCGAAGCGCTGCGGCGCCTGCCCGGCGTGGGCGTGAAGTCGGCCTCGCGCATGGCCTTCCACCTGCTGCAGCACGACCGCGAGGGCGCGCAGCTGCTCGCGCAGGCCTTGCAGCAGGCGACCACCCGCGTGCGCCACTGCAGCCTGTGCCACACCTTCACCGAAGGCGAGGTCTGCGCCACCTGCCAGGACCCGCAGCGCGACGCCACCAAGCTGTGCGTGGTGGAGACGCCGGCCGACCAGGCCGCGGTGGAGCGCACCGGGGCCTTCCGCGGCCGCTACTTCGTGCTGATGGGCAAGCTCAGCCCGCTGGACGGTATCGGCCCGCGCGACATCGGGCTGGCCAAGCTGTTCGAGCGCGCCACCGACGGCGTGGTGCAGGAGGTGATTCTGGCGACCAACTTCACCGCCGAGGGGGAGGCCACCGCGCACGTGATCGGAGAGGCGCTCAAGCAGCGCGGCCTGCGGGTCACGCGGCTGGCGCGCGGCGTGCCGGCCGGCAGCGAACTCGAATACGTGGACCTGGGGACCATCGCGCACGCGCTGGTCGACCGCCGTTGAGGAGAACAACAAGGAATGGGACCGACACGTTTCACCGTCGCCTACTGGTGCGTGCTGGCCGCCGCGCTGCTGCCCTACGTTTGCGCCTACCTGGCGAAGTCGGGCGGCTTGCGCAAGCCGCGCAGCCAGGGCGGCTACGACAACCACGATCCGCGCGCCTGGCTGGCCCGGCAGACCGACTGGCACGCGCGCGCCAACGCGGCGCAGGCCAACAGCTTCGAGGCGCTGCCGCTCTTCATCGGCGCGGTGATCATTGCCCACCAGCTGGGCGCGCCGCAGACCAGGCTGGACATCCTGGCGCTGCTCTTCGTCACGCTGCGCGGCATCTACATCGCGATGTACGTGGCGGGCCTGCCGACGGTGCGTTCGGCGGTGTGGGCGGCCGCGCTGCTGGTCAACATCGCCATCCTGCTTTCAGGGCTGCGCTAGCGCGTTTTCCTGTTTACGTGGAAACCCGCACGGGATGGTCCTGATGCGGTGCACAAGAGCTCTGGCTAACCTCGCAAGCGCGTGCCAGAGAGGAAATCCCGAAGAATGAGAAACGCACCGATCACCCGCCGCGGGTTCGCGCTCGCGGGTGCCTGCGCTGCCTTGCTGGGCGCGCCGGCCCTGCGCGCGCAAGCCCGTCCGGAGAGGACGAGGGTGACCATCGCGGTGGGGGGCAAGGGAGCGTTCTACTACCTGCCGCTCACCATTGCCGAGCAGCTGGGCTACTTCAAGGCGGAAGGCGTGGACGTCGAGATCACCGACCACGTCGGCGGTCCTCGCGCCCTGCAGGCGCTTACCACGGGCGGCGCCGACGTGGTCAACGGCGCGTACGAGCACACCATCCAGCTGCAGAGCCGCAACCAGTTCATCCAGTCGTTCGTGCTCATGGGCCGCGCGCCGCAGATCGCGGTGGGCGTGTCCACCAAGGCGGTGCCGCACTACAAGGCGCCCGACGACCTGCGCGGCCGCAAGATCGGCGTCTCGGCGCCGGGCTCGTCCACCAACATGGTGGCCAACATGGTGCTCACGCGCGCGGGCGTCCGCGCCAACGAAGTGAGCTACGTGGGCGTGGGCACCTCGATGGGCGCGCTGTCGGCGCTGCGCTCCGGCCAGATCGACGCGATGAGCAACACCGACCCGGTGATGACCATGCTGGAGCAGCGCGGCGAGGTGAAGATCATCAGCGACACCCGCACGCTCAAGGGCACCCAGGACGTCTTCGGCGGCCCGATGCCGGCGGCCTGCTTCTACGCGGCCAACGAGTTCGTGCAGAAGAACCCCAACACCTGCCAGGCGATGGCCAACGCGGTGGTGCACGCCCTCAAGTGGCTGCAGACCGCCGGCCCCAGCGACATCATCAAGACCGTGCCCGACGCCTACCTGCTGGGCGATCGCGCGTTGTACCTGGCGTCCTTCAGCAAGGTGCGCGAAGCCATCTCGCTGGACGGCATGCTGCCCGACGAAGGGCCGCGCACCGCGCTGCGGGCGATGGCCAGCTTCGAGAGCGGCATCCGGCCCGAGAAGATCGACCTGGCGCGCACCTACACCAACGACTTCGCCCGCCGCGCGAAGGAGAAGTTCAAGACCTGAGCCGCGGTCCCAAGCGCCCACGACAAGCCCCGCCGATGCGGGGCTTCGTTCTTCTTGCGGCGCGGTCCTGCGCGGGCCGGCGCGCCGTGGCGGTAGGCTCCGCGGCCATGCCTTCTTCCCCGCAGCCCGACAGCGGCGCCAGGACCGCCGGTTTCGGCGCGCTGTTCAGCGCCGTGATGCTCCCGATGTTCATGGCCGCCGTCGACCAGACGCTGCTGGCCTCGGCCACGCCGCGCATCGCCAGCGACCTGGGCGGCCTGTCCGACACCTCCTGGATCGCGGTGGGCTACCTGCTGTCCGCGACCATCGCGGCGCCGCTCTACGGCCGCATGGGCGACCGCTACGGCCGGCGCAACGTGCTGTTGGTGGCGCTGGCGGTGTTCGCCGCCGGCTCGCTGGCCTGCGGGCTCGCCTCGACGATGTACGGGCTGATCGGCGCGCGCGTGCTGCAGGGCCTGGGCGGCGGCGGGCTGATGGTGCTGTCGCAGTCGCTGATCGGCGAGCTGGTCGCGCCGTCGGAGCGGCCGCGCTACCAGGGCTACTTCGCGGCGGTGTTCACCGTCTCCAGCGTGGGCGGGCCGGTGGTCGGCGGCTTCGTCGTCAACCACGGCGACTGGCGCTGGCTCTTCCTGGCCAACCTGCCGCTCGCGGCGCTGGCGGCCTGGCGCGTGGCGAGCCTGCCGCGACCAGGACGCTCGGCGATGCGCGACGCGCCCTACGACCCGGCCGGCGTGGTGATGTTCGCGCTGTGCGCCGTCTGCGCGATGCTGTGGCTCAGCCTGGCCGGGCACCGCTTCCCGCTGTTCTCGCCGACCAGCGCGGCACTGGCCGTCACCGCGGTGCTGGCGGGCGTGCTGCTGGCCGCCCAGCAGCGCCGGCATCCCTTTCCCTTCCTGCCGCTGGACGTGCTTCGCATCCCGGGCGTGGGGTGGGTGTGCCTGTCCATCATCGGCTTCTCGGGGACGATGTTCGCGCTGGTCTTCCTGCTGCCGATCTACCTGCAGGTGGCGCAGAACGCCAGCGCGGCCGGCGCCGGCCTGCAGCTGCTGCCGCTGACGATCGGGATGGTGGTCGGCTCCACCTTCAATGCGCGCTTCAGCGCGAAGACTCAGCGCAGCGGCGTGCTGCCGCCGTGGGGGCTGGGGATGGCGTCGCTGGCCCTGGGCGCGCTGGCGCTGCTGCCGCCTTCACCGCTGTCGATCGGCATCGCGTCGGCGGCGTGCGGGATCGGCTTCGGCACCGTGATGCCGAGCGCGCAGATCGCCACCCAGATGCTGGCCGGCCGCGAGCGGCTGGGCGCGGCGGCGGCGCTGATGTCGCTGACGCGCTCGACCGGCGCGGCCTTGGGCACGGCGGCCTTCGGCGGCCTGGCCTTCGCGCTGCTGAACGTGCAAGCCGGCGGCGGGGCAGGGGCCGGCCTGCGGCTGGAAGGGTTGTCGCCCGAGCGGGTCACGCAGGCCTTCCACCTGGTGTTCGCCGCCCTGGCGGTCTACGCCGCGGCAGGGGCCTTCGCCGCGGCGCGGGCGCCGCGGATGGACCTGGTCCAGCGCGCCCGCGCCGACGGGCCCGCCGCCGGCCGCCCGGTCAGCGACGCCGGCTCTTGACGACCGGCTTGGCGCGCGCGGCGGGCGCCACGCGGCCCTTGGCCGTGGCGCGAGGTGCGGCCTTGGCCCGCACCGGCACGTAGACGATCACCTGCTGGCCGGCCTTGAAGGCGGCCGAGGTGCCCACGTCGTTCCAGTCCGCCAGCTGGGCCGGCGTGACGCGGTAGCGGCGGGCGATGGTGGCGACGGTGTCCTTGCGGCCGGCCTTGACGGTCGTGCGGCGCAGGGTCTGCTCGGGCGCCAGCGCGAGCTGGCCGTTGTCGGCCAGGTGGCTGGCCACGTCCTCCTGCCGGTTGGACGGGCGCGGCACCACCAGCACCGAGCCGGCCTTGATCAGCATGCGCGGCGGGATGGTGTTGACGCTGCGCAGCTCGGCCTCGTTCATGCCGACCCGGCGAGCGACCTCGGCCACGCTCATCGTGCCCGGCACGGTCCAGGCGGTCCAGGTGGCGAAGCGGCCCTGGCTGTACTCGGCGAGGTTGCGCTGGAACACCTTGGCGTTGTCCCAGGGCAGCAGGATCTGCGGCGTGCCGGCCGCCAGGATCACGGGGCGATTGAGCTGCGGGTTGAGCGCCTTGAAGTCGTCCAGCGCCACGTCGGCCAGCTTGGCGGCCAGGGCGGTGTCGATGTCGCGGTCGACCGTCACCACGTCGAAGTACGGGTGGTTCTCGATCACCGGCAGGTCGGCGCGGAACTGCTCGGGGTTGCCGATGATGTTCTTGACCGCCTGCAGCTTGGGGACGTAGTTGCGCGTCTCGTCCGGCATGTTCAGGTCGAGGTAGCCGGTGCCCAGGCCGCGGCGCTTGTTGGCCGCGATGGCGCGCCCGACGCTGCCTTCGCCCCAGTTGTAGGCGGCCAGCGCCAGGTGCCAGTCGCCGAACATGCCGTGCAGGCGCTGCAGGTAGTCCAGCGCGGCGCGGGTGGAGGCCAGCACGTTGCGGCGGTCGTCGCGGAAGAAGTTCTGCTTCAGGTCGTAGTCGCGGCCGGTGCCGGGCATGAACTGCCACATGCCCGCGGCGCGCGCGCTGGACACCGCCTGCGGGTTGAACGCGCTTTCGATGAAGGGCAGGAGGGCCAGTTCGCTGGGCATGCGGCGGCGCTCCAGTTCCTCGACGATGTGGAACAGGTACTTGCGCGAGCGGTCCGTCATGCGCTGCATGTAGTCGGGCCGGGTGGCGTACCACTGCTCCTGGCGGCGCACCAGGTCGGACTGCAGGTCGGGCATGGCGTAGCCGCCGCGGATGCGCTCCCACAGGTCGGCCGGCGGCTGCATCGAGGCCACGTTGCGCGACGGCGCGTCGGCCGGCGTGATCGGGCTGAGCGGGCCGCTGGGCACCATCGCCGGCAGCCCGGGCGCCGGCGAAGCGGTGGCCGCCGATTCCGGAGGCGGCGGGGGAAGGGAGGACGTGGGGGAGGAAGGGGACGGCGCCGTGGCGCAACCGGCCAGCCACAGCGAAAGGGACAGACCGGCGGCCTGCAGCAGTTTCTTCATCTGTATTCGTTCTTCCATTGGCGGATGGCGGCGAAGACCGCCACTTCATCCCCGGCGTCGGCGCCGTTGAAGGCCTGCGCGGCGCGCACCACCGAGGGCTGGCGCGTGCGCAGGAAGGGATTGATCCGCCTCTCCTGGCCGATGGTGGCGGGCAGTGTCGGCTGGTCGCGGCGCCGCAGCTCTTCGCAGTGCTGCTGGTAGCGTGCCAGTTCCTCGTTGTCCGGCTCGACCGCGCGTGCGAAGCGCAGGTTGGCCAGCGTGTATTCGTGCGTACAGCACACCCGTGTGCGGGCGGGCAGGGCGGCCAGCGCGTCGAGCGAGGCCAGCATCTGCGCCGGCGTGCCTTCGAAGAGGCGCCCGCAGCCGCCGGAAAACAGCGTGTCGCCGCAGAACAGGAGCGGGGCGCCGTCCACTTCGGGCGTGAAGTAGGCGATGTGCCCGGCCGTGTGGCCGGGGACGTCCAGCACCTCGAAGGGCAGGCCGAGCGCCTCGATCCGGTCGCCTTGCGCGAGGGAGCGCAGGGGGCCGGGGATGGCTTCGCGCGCCGGGCCGAACACCTGCGCGCCGGTGGCGTCGCGCACCGCGGCCAGGCCGCCGATGTGGTCCTGGTGGTGGTGCGTGACTAGAATCGCCTCCAGTTGCAAGCCGGACTCGCGAAGGAACGCGAGCACCGGCTGCGCGTCGCCCGGGTCGACCACCAGAGCCCGTTGCCCGTCATGCAACACCCAAAGGTAGTTGTCCTGGAACGCGGGCAGAGGAACTAACTTCATGAGCGATGCGATTATAGGAATGCACGAGTGGTTCGAGACCCCGCCCGGGCGTTACCTGCTCGCCTGGGAGAAGGCCGAATTCGACCGCGCCGTAAGCGACATCTTCGGTTACCACGCGCTGCAACTGGGCCTGCCCGAACTCGACACGCTGGAAGCCAATCGCATCTCGCACAAGTGGCTGGGACTGCGCCAGCGCCATGCGCTGGAAGGCGACCGCCGGCCCGCATTGATGACGGATTACTCGGCGCTGCCGTTCGAGGCCAACAGCCTGGACCTGGTCGTGCTGCCGCATTCGCTGGAACTGAACACCGATCCGCATGCCACCCTGCGTGAAGTCGAACGCGTGCTGGTGCCCGAGGGCAAGGTGGTGATCTGCTGCCTCAATCCGGCCAGCCTCTGGGGGCTGAGGCAGCGCCGCGCGCACCTCTATCGGCGCCTGGGCTTCGGCCAGCTGTACCTGCCCGACGCGGGCGAGTTCATCGGCTACCGGCGCCTGCGCGATTGGCTGCGGCTGCTCAATTTCGAGGTGGAGACCGGCAACTTCGGCTGCTACCGGCCCGCGCTGGCCACCGACCACTGGCTGGATCGCTTCGACTGGATGGACGGGGTGGGCGAGCGCTGGTGGCCGATCTTCGGCGCCGTGTACTTCGTGGTGGCGACCAAGCGGGTGCGCGGCATGAAGCTGCTGGGCAAGCTGTGGAAGCCGGCCAAGGCGATCGCCACCGCGCCGGTGCCGCTGGCCAACCGGCGCCCGCAGCTGGAGACCACGGCCACGGCCGACCGCGGGGCGGGCCAGCCATGAACCAGGTCGTGATCCACACCGACGGCGCCTGCAAGGGCAACCCCGGCCCGGGCGGCTGGGGCGTGCTGCTGCAGTCGGGCAGCACCCGCAAGGAGCTGTTCGGCGGCGAGCTGGGCACCACCAACAACCGCATGGAGCTGATGGCGGTGATCCAGGCGCTGACGGCGCTCAAGCGCCCCTGCGCGGTGACGCTCTACCTCGACAGCCAGTACGTGCTCAAGGGCATCACCGAGTGGCTGCCGGGCTGGAAGGCCAAGGGGTGGCGCACCGCCGGCAAGACGCCGGTCAAGAATGTCGAGCTGTGGCAGCGGCTGGACGACCTGGTGCTCAACGGCGGCCACACCATCGACTGGCGCTGGGTGCGCGGCCACAACGGCGACCCCGGCAACGAGCGCGCCGACGCCCTGGCCAACATGGGCGTGGAGCTGGCGTTGGGCCAGCGCAAGCCGGCCGTGTAAACCTGCGGTAAATCCTTCCGCTCCAGGGGCGCCGGCCCCGGAACTGCGGGCATGTGCGAATGATCGGCCTTGTAACGGCTGCTACATTGACATGTTTGCCTGCAAACGGCGTTCCCTCTCCCCCTCGAAGAAGTTCATGGCATCCAAGCCCCTCTACATGGTGATCGCCGTAGCCGGCATCGCGGCAGCCTCTGGCGCTGCCTGGTGGTTCCAGAACAAGCAGCGGCCCGCGCCCGCGACCCAGGAATCGGCGGTGGTCGCACCCGCCCCGGCAGGGGCCGCCAGCGGCGCGGCCCGCCCGCCCGCCGTCGAGATCGCCCGGGTCGAGGTGATGCGCCTGACCGACGACGCCCAGGCGGTGGGCAGCCTGCGTTCGCGCCAGAGCGTCGTGCTGCGGCCCGAGGTGAGCGGCCGCGTGACGCAGCTCAATTTCCGTGACGGCCAGCGCGTGCGCAAGGGCCAGCTGCTGGTGCAGCTGGACGACCAGCTGCCGCGCGCCCAGGTGCAGCAGGCCCGCGCCGAGCTGTCGATCGCCAACGCCAACCACAAGCGCAACCAGGACCTGGTGGCGCAGAGCTTCATCAGCCAGCGCCAGGTGGAGGAGAGCGCCGCCAACCTGCAGGTGGCCCAGGCCAAGCTG
This sequence comes from Ramlibacter sp. Leaf400, assembly GCF_001424545.1. GTDB lineage: Bacteria > Pseudomonadota > Gammaproteobacteria > Burkholderiales > Burkholderiaceae_C > Ramlibacter. The sequence continues at coordinate 164,123 of NZ_LMQL01000015.1, forward strand.
TCGCTGGCCGAAGCCACCGCCGCGCGCCTGCGCATCGTGGCCCCGTTCGACGGCATCGCCGGCATCCGCACCGTGAACCTGGGCGACTACCTCAAGGACGGCGCCGACATCGTCAACATCGAAGACCTGGACGCGGTGTTCGTGGACTTCCGCCTGCCCGAGCGCTTCCAGACCAAGCTGAAGCCCGGCCAGGTGGCGGTGGTGCAGACCGACGCGCTGCCCGGCCGCAAGTGGAACGCCGTGATCCAGGCCATCGACCCGCTGGTGGACGCCAACGGCCGCTCGGTCGGCATCCGCGGCTGCATCGACAACCGCCAGATGCAGCTGCGCCCCGGCATGTTCGCGCGCATCACCGCCGTGTTCGGCGGGCGCGACAACGCCATGGTGGTGCCGGAAGAGGCCATCGTGCCGCAGGGCAACCGCCAGACGGTGGTGCGCCTGGTCGACGGGCCCGACCAGGACAGCAAGACCGCCCAGCGCGTGGAGGTCAAGACCGGCATCCGCCAGCCGGGCCGCGTCGAGATCGTCGAAGGCCTGCAGCCGGGCGACGTGGTCGTGGTGGCCGGCCAGCAGCGCATCCAGCGCGACGGCATGCCGGTGCGCGTGGTCGACCTGTCCGCCGGCAGCCGCGGCGCTGCCGCCGCGGGCCGTCCGGCCGGCAACGGCCAGCCGGGGGCCAACGGCCAGCCGGCCGCCAACGGCGCGCCGCCCGCGTCGGCGCCGGACGCGGTGCCCACCAACCGCCCGCCGGTCGCCGTGACCCCGGCTGCCGCCGCGCCCGCAGCGCCGGCGCCCGAGCCCACCGCGCGTGTCTCGGGGCCGAACCCCTGCGTCGCCGCCAGGAGCTGATCCATGCAACTGCCCGAGATCGCGATCCGCCGGCCGGTGTTCGCCACCGTGCTGTCGCTGCTGGTGGTGCTGATCGGCGCCGTCAGCTTCAACCGGCTTTCGGTGCGCGAGTACCCGAAGATCGACGAGCCCGTGGTCACCGTCAGCGTGCGCTACCCGGGCGCCTCGGCCGAGGTCATCGAGTCGCAGGTGACCAAGCCGCTGGAGGACTCCATCGCGGGCATCGACGCGGTGGACGTCATCACCTCCATCAGCCGCGCCGAGCAGAGCCAGATCTCGGTGCGCTTCCGCCTGGAGAAGGACGCCGACGCTGCGGCCGCCGAGGTGCGCGACCGCACCTCGCGGGTGCGCAACCGCCTGCCGCAGGCCATCGACGAACCGGTGATCGCCAAGGTCGAGGCCGACGCCTTCCCGGTGATCTGGCTGGCCTTCACCAGCGACACGCTCAACCCGCTGCAGATCAACGACCTGGTCAACCGCATCGTCAAGCCGCGCCTGCAGACCGTCACCGGCGTGGCCGACGTGCGCATCTTCGGCGAGCGCAAGTACGCCATGCGGGTCTGGCTCGACCCCGACAAGCTGGCCGGCTACCGCCTGACCACCCAGGACGTGGAAGACGCCGTGCGCCGCAGCAACCTGGAGGTGCCGGCCGGGCGCATCGAGTCGCAGCAGCGCGAGTTCAGCGTGACGTCCCAGACCGACCTGGTGCGGCCGGCGCAGTTTGCCGAGATCGTGGTCAAGAACGTCAACGGCTTCCCGGTGAAGATCCGCGACATCGCCCGGGTCGAGGAGGCCGCGGCCGACGAGCGCAGCAACGTGCGGCTCAACGGGCGCCAGGCGATCTCGGCCGGCGTGATCCGCCAGGCCACCGCCAACCCGCTGACCCTGTCGCAGGGCGTGCGCGAGATGATCCCGCGGCTCAAGCAGGACCTGCCGGCCGAGGTCAACATCGACATCGCGAACGACAACTCGCTGTTCATCGACCGGTCGGTCAAGAACGTCTACCGCACCATCGCCGAGGCGGTGCTGCTGGTGGCGCTGGTGATCTTCGTGTTCCTGCGCACGCTGCGCGCGTCGGTGATCCCCATCGTCACCATCCCGGTGAGCCTGATCGGCACCTTCGCGATGATGGCGCTGGCCGGGTTCACCATCAACACGCTCACGTTGCTGGCCCTGGTGCTGGCCATCGGCCTGGTGGTGGACGACGCCATCGTGATGCTGGAGAACATCTTCCGGCACATCGAGGAAGGGCTCGACCCGTTCTCGGCCGCGATCAAGGGCGCCCGCGAGATCGGGTTCGCGGTCATCACCATGACGCTGACGCTGGTGGCGGTGTATGCGCCGCTGGCCTTCACGCCGGGCCGCACCGGCCGCTTGTTCGTCGAATTCGCGCTGGCCCTGGCCGGCTCGGTACTGGTGTCGGGCTTCGTGGCGCTGACGCTCACGCCGATGATGTGCTCCAAGCTCTTGCGCCACAACCCCAAGCCGAACTTCTTCGACCGGGGCATGGAGCGGCTGCTGGTCGGCCTGCAGTCCGGCTACGGCCGCACGCTGCGCTGGGTGCTCACCGCAGGCGCGGGCGGCACCGCGGGCCGGCTGCTGCAGGCGCGCTGGATCGTCATCGGCGTCATGCTGGCCAGCGCGCTGGGCATCGCGCTCGTGTGGCCGACGATGAAGTCCGAGCTGTCGCCGCTGGAGGACCGGGGCACCATCCTGGCCACCATCAACGCACCCGACGGCGCCACGCTGGACTACACCAACCGCTATGCCCAGGCGCTGGAGCGCATGGGGCAGCAGCACAAGGAGTTCGACCGCATCTTCGCCAACATCGGCAACCCCACGGTGTCGCAGGGCAGCGTGGTGTACCGGGCGGTGGACTGGGAGAACCGCGGGCGCACGACGCTGGACATCGCCCGCGAGCTTCAGCCGCGGGTGGCCGGGCTGCCGGGCATCAACGCCTTCATCGTCACGCCGCCCTCGCTGGGCCAGGGCTTCCGCGACCGGCCGCTCAACTTCGTCATCCAGACCTCGGACAGCTACGAAAACCTCGCCCGCACGGTGCGCCAGCTGCAGGACGAGATCGCCAAGAACCCCGGCATCGTCGGCGTCGACGTCGACCTGCGCCTGAACAAGCCCGAGCTGCGCATCCAGGTCGACCGCGACAAGGCGGCCGACATGGGCGTGAGCGTCGACGTCGTGGCCAAGGCGTTGGAGACGCAGCTGGGCGGCCGCCAGGTCACCCGCTACAAGCGCGACGCCGAGCAGTACGACGTGATCATCCAGAACCGCGCCAGCGGCCGCACCACGCCGGAAGACATCGACAGCATCTACGTGCGCGGCCGCAACGACACCATGATCCCGCTGTCGGCCCTGGTGCAGGTCCAGGAGAGCGTCAGCCCGCGCGAGCTCAATCACTTCGGGCAGCGCCGCTCGGCCACCATCACGGCCAACCTGTCGCCGGACTACTCGCTCGGGCAGGCGCTGCAGTTCATGGAGCAGACCTCGGCCAAGGTGCTGAAGTCCGGCTACACCACCGACCTGAACGGCACCTCGCGCGAGTTCCGCAGCTCGCAGGGCGCGCTGGCCATCGTGTTCGTTCTGGCGCTGGTGTTCATCTTCCTGGTGCTGGCGGCGCAGTTCGAGAGCTTCGTGGATCCGCTGGTGATCCTGCTGTCGGTGCCGCTGTCGATGATCGGCGCGCTGCTGGCGCTCAAGTGGTCGGGCGGCTCGCTCAACGTCTATTCGCAGATCGGCCTGATCACGCTGGTGGGGCTGATCACCAAGCACGGCATCCTGATCGTGGAGTTCTCCAACCAGCTGCGCGAGCAGGGCAAGGGCCTGCTCGACGCGGTGGTGGAAGCCGCTTCGCTGCGCCTGCGCCCGATCCTGATGACGACAGGTGCCATGGTGCTGGGCGCGCTGCCGCTGGCCTTCTCCACCGGTGCCGGCGCCGAGAGCCGCATCCAGATCGGCTGGGTGATCGTGGGCGGGATGTCGCTGGGCACGCTGCTCACCGTGTTCGTGGTGCCGACGATGTACATGCTGTTCGCCCGCGGCAAGGTGCCGGGCGCCAACAAGGCCGTGACCCAGGATGAGCACGCCGAGCCCATCCACGGCGACCTGATAGCGAAGTAACCGATCCTTACAGGCACCGCTACAGGCGCGTGCCTCGACGGTTGGGTCGCCGCTGTCCGACAAGCTGTGCAGTGGCGCGCCGACGTGGCGTTCCGGGCGATGCTGACGAGTGGCTCTGCCATGGGGCCGCAACATGCAGCCCATGAAGATCATTCGCTTTATCCACCTGTCGTTCGCCCAAGCGTTCTATGGTTGGGCCCTCCGCGAGATCGATCCTATGCACCCGGACCTGCCCAAGCTCGTGATGCGGCGGCAGGAACTGGCGGACCAGGCTCGGCAGATGTTCGCCTGAGGGCAGGCTTCGGGGCTTCGCGCCGGCGACGGTGCGGGGCCTAGAGCAGGCCCTCGAACATCATCACGTCGACTTCGTCCCCGGCAGCCACGCTGCCCTGGCCGTGGTGCAGGACGATCAGGCCGTTGGCCTGCACCATCGAGCTGAGCACGCCGGAGCCCTGGTTGCCGGTGGTGCGCACCTCCAGCCGGCCGTCGGCGCCGGCGGACACGATGCCCCGCTGGTATTCGGTCCTTCCGGGTTTCTTGCGCATGGGCTCCGCACTGCGGGCCCGCAGCAGCGGTGGCGGCGCGCAGTCGCGGCAGCCCATCAGGCGCAGCAGCGCCGGCCGCACGAACGCCAGGAACGTCACCATCACCGCCACCGGGTTGCCCGGCAGGCCGAACAGCACCGAAGAGCCGATGCGGCCCACCGCCATCGGCCGCCCGGGCCGCATGGCGATCTTCCAGAACGCGACGTCGCCCAGCTGCTTCATCATGGCCTTGGTGAAGTCGGCTTCGCCCACGCTCACCCCGCCGCTGGTGATGATGGCGTCGGCCTGTGCCGCGGCCTGGCGGAAGGCCTGCTCCAGGAGCGCCGGCTCGTCGCGCACCACGCCCAGGTCGATCACTTCGCAGCCCAGCCGGGCCAGCATCCCGCGCACCGTGTAGCGGTTGCTGTCGTAGACGGCGCCTTCGCGCGGCGGCTCGCCCAGACTGAGGATCTCGTCGCCGGTGGAGAAGTAGGCGACCCGCACGCGCCGCAGCACCGGCACGGTGGGCAGCCCCAGGCTGGCCAGCAGGCCGCAGGCGGCGGGGCCGAGCCGCTCGCCCTGCAGCAGCGCCGGGCGGCCGGCCATCAGGTCCTCGCCCGCGTGGCGGCGGTTGTCGCCGCGCTGGAGAACGCCGGCCGGGATGGCGATTCGGCCTTCGCCGGCGGGCTTCGTGAACTCCTGCGGCACGACCGTGTCGAGCCCGGGCGGCATGATCGCGCCGGTCATGATCTTCACGCACTCGCCCGGACGCACCTGGCCCTGCCAGGCCTTGCCGGCCAGCGCGGTGCCGACGACGGTGAGTTCCAGCGGCGCATCGGGCCCGAGCTGGGCGCCATCGAACGCGAACCCATCCATCGCCGAGTTGTCGTGGGGGGGCACGCTCAGGGGCGAGACCACGTCGCGCGCCAGCACGCGGCCCAGGGCTTGCGCGGTGGCGATGTCTTCGGATCCGGTGACCGGCTCGACGAGGCGGTCGAGGAACTCGACCACGGCCGGGGCCGGCAGCGCCAGCGGGTCGTAGCCCTGCAGCTGCGCGGCGATCTGCGCCAGCGTCTTCACCGCCGCTCCAGCTCGCGCAGCTCGGCCAGGGTGTTGGCGTTGAAGAAGGCGCGCGGCTCGTCGCCCGGCCGGTCGAACGGCACGACCACGGTCTTGTGCTGCGCGGTCCAGGCGTCGATCTTGCGGCCGCCGCCGTGCGTGAAGCGCACCAGGCTGTCCAGCAGGTCGCGCCGCAGCAGGCAGAACACCGGCTGGGTGCGCAGCTGGCCGTCGGCTTCGGCCGCGCTGGCCATGGCGATCTCGGCGTCGTCGCGTTCGGCCGCTGCGCCCAGGCGCGCGACCAGGTCGGCGGGGAACAGGGGCGTGTCGCACGGCACCGTGACGACCCAGGGCGTGTCGGACTGCTCCAGGCCGGTGAGGAAGCCCGCCAGCGGCCCGGGGAAGTCGGGCAGGGCGTCCGGCCAGACCGGCACGCCGAACGATTCGTAGGCCGACAGGTTGCGGTTGGCGTTGATCAGCGTGTCGCCCACCTGCGGCTGCAGGCGCAGCAGCGTGTGCAGCGCCAGCGGCACGCCGTTGAAGTTCTGCAGGCCCTTGTCGGCCCCGCCCATGCGCGAGCCGCGTCCGCCCGCCAGCACGATCCCGGTGACTTCGTCCCGCTGCATGCCTAGCCGCCGATGTAGCTCATCTCGACGCGCTTGCGGCCGGTGCCCGCGTCCGGCGGGAGCTGGCTGCGCAGCTGCGAGTAGCGGTCGGCGCGGCCGTGCCAGATGTGGCCGATGGCCGAAGCCAGCTCTTCGTCGCTGGCGTCGCCGCGCAGCAGGGCGCGCAGGTCGTGGCCCTGCTCGGCGAACAGGCACAGGTACAGCCGTCCCTCGGTGGAGAGGCGGGCGCGGTTGCAGCTGCCGCAGAAGGCCTGGGTGACGCTGCTGATGACGCCGACCTCGCCGGCGCCGTCCTCGTAGGCCCAGCGCTCGGCGGTCTCGCCCGGCGCGCTGGGTTCGAGCGCGCGAAGCGGGAAGATCGGATGCAGGCGCTGCACGACTTGCGCCGAAGGCAGCACCTCGTCCATGCGCCAGCCGTTGGTGGCGCCCACGTCCATGTACTCGATGTAGCGCAGCACCACGCCGGTGCCGCGGAAGTGCCGCGCCATCGGCACGATCTCGTGCTCGTTGGTGCCGCGCTTGACCACCATGTTCACCTTGATCGGGCCCAGGCCGGCGGCCTGCGCCGCATCGATGCCGCGCAGCACTTCGGCGACCGGGAAGTCGACGTCGTTCATGCTGCGGAACACCGCGTCGTCCAGCCCGTCGAGGCTGACCGTCACGCGGTGCAGGCCGGCCTGCTTGAGGGCGGCGGCCTTGCGCGCCAGCAGCGAGCCGTTGGTGGTCAGCGCCAGTTCCACCGGCTGGCCTTCCACCGTGCGAAGCTGGGCGAGCTGCTCGATCAGCACCTCGATGTTCTTGCGCAGCAGCGGCTCGCCGCCGGTGAGCCGGATCTTGTGCACGCCGTGCGCGACGAACTGGCGGGCCAGGCGGGTGATCTCCTCGAAAGTCAGCAGCTCCGAATGCGGCAGGTACGGATAGTCCTTGTTGAAGACTTCCTTGGGCATGCAGTAGCTGCAGCGGAAGTTGCAGCGGTCGGTGACGCTGATGCGCAGGTCGCGCAGCGGGCGATCGAGCCGGTCGCGCAGTTGCCCGGTGGCGGGCACGGGCGCGGCCGGCACGCGCGCCTGCAGGGCGGCGGTGCGCTGGTCGATGAGGGGAATGACGCGTTCGGCCACGCCTCGATTGTGCCGCAGGGTTCGTCCACCCCGACGGCGCGGGTTTACACGCAGCGCGCGCCGTCGACCTCGATGCAGACGCCCGAGATGAAGGCCGCCTCATCACTCGACAGGTACAGCGCGGCGTTGGCCACGTCCAGGGCGGTGGAGAAGCGGCCGAGCGGGATGGTGGACAGGAACTTGGCCCGGCGCGCCTCGTCCACCGGTCCGCCGGCGAACTCGGCCGACAGGCCGGTGTCGGGGTTGAAGACGGGGTTGATGCAGTTCACGCGGATGTTGTCCGGGCCGAACTCGGCGGCCAGCGACTTGCTGGTGGTGATGACCGCCCCCTTGGAGCCGTTGTACCAGGTCAGGCCCGGGCGCGGCCGCAGGCCGGCGGTGGAAGCGATGTTGATGAACACGCCGCCCTTGTTGGCGCGGAACGCCGGCACGGCGTGCATCGTGGCCAGGTAGATGCTCTTGACGTTGATGGCGTAGACGCGGTCGAACTCTTCCTCGCTGACCTCCAGCGCGGGGCGGTTGCGGTGCGTCCAGCCGGCGTTGTTGACCATCACGTCGAGCTTGCCGTGGCGGTCGACGGCCGCCTGCACCAGCGCCTTCATGTCGGCCGACTTCGTGACGTCGGCGGCGAAGAAGGACGCGCGCCCGCCCTCGGCCTTGATCGCGGCGACCACCTTCTCGCCCAGCGCAGTGTTGATGTCGTTGACGAGGACCTGCGCGCCTTCCTGCGCCAGGCGCTTGGCGATGCCTTCGCCGATGCCCTGGCCGGAGCCGGTCACGATGATCGATTTGTCCTTCACTCGCATGTCGTTTTCCTTGGGTTTTTGTTTGTCCGGCGTCAGCCGTGGCGGATCGCCACCGTCTTGAGCGTGGTGAAGCCGTACAGGGCCTCGAAGCCCTTCTCGCGCCCGTAGCCCGAGGACTTCACGCCGCCGAAGGGCAGTTCGACACCGCCGCCGGCGCCGTAGTTGTTGATGAACACCTGCCCGCTCTTGACGCGCTTGGCCATGCGCAGTTGCCGCCCGCCGTCGCGGGTCCAGATGCCGGCCACCAGGCCGAAGTGGGTGGCGTTGGCCAGCTGCACGGCGTGGTCCTCGTCCTTGAACGACATCGACGCCAGCACCGGGCCGAACACCTCCTCCTGCGCCAGGCGGTGCGTGACGGGCACGTCGCGCAGCAGGGTGGGCGCCTGGTAGTAGCCGGTGTCGGGCGCCTCGTCCACGATCTGGCCCTGTGCCACCATGGGGATGTTGGCGTGCTGCGCATCGGACAAAAAGTCCCACACGCGCTGCTGCTGCGTGGCGCGGATCAGCGGGCCCACGTCCAGGTCCATCCTCGCGGGACCGACGCGCAGGTTGGCGAAGGCGCCGCCCAGTCGGTCGAGCAGGGGCTCGTAGATCGACTCCTGCACCAGCAGGCGCGAGCCGGCCGAGCAGGTCTGGCCGGCGTTCTGCACGATGGCGTTGATCACCGTGGGCAGCGCGGCGTCGAGGTCGGCGTCCTCGAAGATGATCTGCGGGCTCTTGCCGCCCAGCTCCAGCGTCACCGGGCAGTGGCGCTCGGCCGCGGCCTGCTGGATCAGCGTGCCCACGCGCGGGCTGCCGGTGAAGCTGATGTGGTCGATGCCCGGGTGGCGCGCCAGCGCATCGCCGACCTCGTGGCCGTAGCCGGTGACGATGTTGAGGGCGCCGGCCGGGAAGCCGCATTCGGCCGCGAGCTGCGCCACGCGGATCAGCGACAGGCAGGCGTCCTCGGAAGGCTTGACCACGCAGACGTTGCCCGCGGCCAGCGCGCCGCCGACGCTGCGGCCGAAGATCTGCATCGGGTAGTTCCAGGGGATCACGTGGCCGGTGACACCGTGCGGCTCGCGCCAGGTGAACACCGTGTACCCGTCCTGGTAGGGCAGGGTCTCGCCGTGGAGCTTGTCGCAGGCGCCGGCGTAGAACTCGAAATAGCGCACCAGCGCCAGCGCGTCGGCGCGGGCCTGCTTGGTGGGCTTGCCGCAGTCGCGCTGCTCCAGCGCCGCGAGTTCGTCCGCGTGTTCGGCGACCTTGTTCGACAGGCGCATCAGCAGCCGGCCGCGTTCGGCGGCGCTCAGGCGGCTCCAGACGCTGTCGTAGCACTGGCGCGCGGCCTGCACGGCGGCGTGGAGGTCCTCGGGCGTGCCGCGCTGCAGTTCGTCGAACGGCTGGCCGTCCGACGGGTCGATCACGGGGATGGTGCGGTTGGCGGACGACCGCACGCCTTCATTGCCGATGTAGTGGAGCTGCATGCCGCGATTTTGCGGCATCCGCCCTCACTGTCCGACGAGGGCGAAACGCTCGCGGTTGTCGACCAGCCAGCGCTCGGAGGCCGAGCTGTCGTGCTGGTCGGGATGGAAGTCGCGCCGCAGGTAGTCCTTCCAGGGGCGGAAGGTCTGGCGCACCAGGCCGCGCCGGCCGAACAGGTAGGAGGCAGCGCTCTTCCAGGTGCTCCACTTCCACAGCGTGCCGTCCTGGCGCAGGTTGCTCACGGTCTGCCGGACCGTGTCGCCCAGGAAGATCAGCGTGATGCGGCGGAACCAGCGGATGCGCCATTCGTGGTCGCCGCCCAGCGCCTGGTAGAGGTCGAAGGCGGTGTTCTTGTGCTCGGACTCCTCGGCGCTGTGCCACAGCCAGAGCGTGGCCAGGCGCGGGTCGCGGTCGCCCAGCAGGTCGGCGTTGCGCAGCATCCAGTCGGCCAGGATGGCGGTGAAGTGCTCGTTGGCGGCGGTGATGGCCAGCCAGTGGCGCACGTCCGCGCCTTCCATCAGCTGCAGCCGCTCGCGGGCGCGCGGCTCCCAGTGGTTGACCAGGCCGAGCTTTTCCAGGTGGCCGTTGTAGAGGCTGTGCAGGCGGCGGTGCGTGGCCTCCTGGCCCACGAAGCCCTGCACCTCGGCGCGGAAGCTCTCCTGCTTTTCCGGCGGCAGCGCCTTGAAGCCGTTGCGCACGGAGTCGATGAAGAACTGCTCCCCGACGGGAAAGCTCATCGAGAGCGCGTTGAAGAGCGCGGTGCGGAAGGCGTCGCCCGCGCACCAGTGGCGCTGGATGGGCGCTTCCATGTCGACGAGGAGGCGGCGGACGACGAGGTCGGTCATGTGTGAAAAGGCTGTGGTACTGGCGCGTACCGAGAGGGCGATAATGGTCGCCGGGCCCGGTACTGTCAAGTACCCGGCCTGAAGGAAACACACAATCGGAACCATGGACGAGCCTGTATTTCCCGTACCCGAGCATCGCAGCCGGCTGCTGGAGGGGATGGCGCGGGCTGTGGCCGCCAAGGGCTACGCCGGCACCACCATCGCCGACATCGTGCGCGAGGCCAGCGTCTCGCGCCGCACCTTCTACGAGCACTTCCAGGCCAAGTCCGAATGCCTGATCGCGCTGTACGAGGCGGCCAGCCACAACGCGCTGAAGGTGCTGCGCGCGGGCATCGCGCCCGCACACCCCTGGGAGGCCCAGGTGGAGCAGGCCCTCGCCGCCTACTTCGCCGCGCTGGCGGCCAATCCGCTGCTGATGCGCACGCTCTACATCGAGATCCTCGGCCTCGGACCCGAGGGGCTGGCCGCGCGCCGGCGGGTGAACGGGGAGATCGCCCGCTTCATGCTGGAGGTGGTGAACGGGGCGCCCGGGGGCGGGCCGCTGTCGCCGCAGATGGCGACGGCGGTGGTGGGCGGCATCAACGAGCTGGTGCTCGAGTACATCGAGCGGGACGACGAGGAGCGCCTGGTCGAACTGGTGAAACCCGCCGCCCAGCTGGTGCGGGCCGTCACCGGCAAGTAGAAGGAAGCCGAAAGAAAAAGGCCCGCCGGAGCGGGCCTTCGTTCTTGGCGGGCGGGACTTACTTCGCCGCGCTCGCCGGTGCAGTGTTGGTCGGCGCCGGGACCTGGGTGGTGACGGCGGTCGGCGCCGTCTGCGGCGTCGGGGCGGCCACCGCTTCACCGCCGTGGAACTTCACCACCAGCGGCACGATGAGCAGCGCCACGATGTTGATGATCTTGATCAGCGGGTTGACGGCAGGGCCGGCGGTGTCCTTGTAGGGGTCGCCCACCGTGTCGCCCGTCACCGCGGCCTTGTGGGCTTCGGAGCCCTTGCCGCCGTGGTTGCCGTCCTCGATGTACTTCTTGGCGTTGTCCCAGGCGCCGCCGCCCGTGCACATGGAGATGGCGACGAACAGGCCGGTGACGATGGTGCCCATCAGCAGGCCGCCCAGCGCCTTGGGACCGAGGATGAGGCCGACCAGGATCGGCACCACCACCGGCAGCAGCGACGGGATGATCATTTCCTTGATCGCCGCCGTGGTGAGCATGTCCACCGCACGGCCGTACTCGGGCTTGGCCGTGCCTTCCATGATGCCCTTGATGGTGCTGAACTGGCGGCGCACTTCCACCACCACCGCACCGGCGGCGCGGCCGACGGCTTCCATCGCCATGGCGCCGAACAGGTAGGGGATCAGGCCGCCGATGAACAGGCCCACGATCACCATCGGGTCGGACAGGTCGAAACTGATCGCGCGGCCGTACGACTCCAGCTTGTGGGTGTAGTCGGCGAACAGCACCAGCGCGGCCAGGCCGGCCGAGCCGATCGCATAGCCCTTGGTGACGGCCTTGGTGGTGTTGCCCACCGCGTCCAGCGGGTCGGTGATGTCGCGCACCGAGGAGGGCATCTCGCTCATCTCGGCGATGCCGCCGGCGTTGTCGGTGATCGGGCCGTAGGCGTCCAGCGCCACCACGATGCCGGCCATGCTCAGCATGGCGGTGGCCGCGACGGCGATGCCGTACAGGCCGGCCAGCTGGTACGACGCGATGATGGCCATGCAGACGAACAGCACCGGCCAGGCGGTGGAGCGCATGGACACGCCCAGGCCCGCGATGATGTTGGTCCCGTGGCCGGTCGTGGAGGCTTGCGCGATGTGGCGCACCGGCGAGTACTGCGTGCCGGTGTAGAACTCGGTGATCCAGACCAGCGCGCCGGTGAGGACGAGGCCGACGGCGCAGGCGCCGAACAGGCGGATCTGCGAGCCGGTGGCGGTGATGGCGTTGTCCGGCATCAGCCAGATGGTGACGAAGTAGAAGGCGATCAGCGACAGGATGCCGGCCACGGCCAGGCCCCTGTAGAGCGCCGGCATCACGTTCGTCATGCCGGGGCGGGCCTTGACGAAGAAGCAGCCGATGATCGAGGCGATGATCGACACGGCGCCCAGCGCCAGCGGGTACAGCACGGCCTGCGTGGCGGCGGCGCCGATCAGCAGGGCGCCCAGCACCATGGTGGCGATCAGCGTGACGGCGTAGGTCTCGAACAGGTCGGCCGCCATGCCGGCGCAGTCGCCCACGTTGTCGCCCACGTTGTCGGCGATCACCGCCGGGTTGCGCGGATCGTCCTCGGGGATGCCCGCTTCCACCTTGCCCACCAGGTCGGCGCCGACGTCGGCGCCCTTGGTGAAGATGCCGCCGCCCAGACGCGCGAAGATCGAGATCAGCGAGGAGCCGAAGGCGAAGCCGATCAGCGGGTTGAGCAGGTTGGCCAGGCGCACGTCGGGCGTCAGCCGGCCGTTGCCCACCAGGAACCAGTAGAACGCCGTCACGCCCAGCAGGCCCAGGCCCACCACCAGCATGCCGGTGATGGCGCCGCCGCGGAAGGCGACGTCCAGCGCCGGTCCGATGCCGCGCGTGGCCGCCTGCGCGGTGCGCACGTTGGCGCGCACCGAGACGTTCATGCCGATGAAGCCGCAGGCGCCCGAGAGCACCGCGCCGACGACGAAGCCGACGGCGGTCTGCGCGTCCAGGAAGATGCCGATGAGGATGGCGAGCACCACGCCGACGATGGCGATGGTCTTGTACTGTCGCGCCAGGTAGGCGGCTGCGCCGGTCTGGATCGCCGCGGCGATCTCCTGCATCCGGGGATTGCCGGCGTCCTGCGAAAGGATCCACCCGCGGGCCCAGAACCCGTAAGCCACGGCGGCGAAGCCGCACACGAGCGCCAATATCAGCGCCGAGTTGCCAGTCATTTCTTCATCTCCAGTCCGTTGTCTGCTTGGAGGAAGCACCGCAGTCGGTGCTTCCGCTGCGTTGCTTCCTCGTGGCTCCCCAACGGGCGGGAGACGATTGGCCAACGCGCGGACTATATCGGGAACTGATGACAATCCGGCAAACGTGTTGCCGGGTTGCAAGGCCGGCGAAAGTAGAATCAGGGTTAATCCCGAGCACTCTTTTTCTTACGGACCCCGATCCATGTCCCTCGACAACGTCACGCCCGGCAAGCAGGCCCCCGAAGCGTTCAACGTGATCATCGAAATCCCGATGAACGCCGACCCCGTGAAGTACGAGGTCGACAAGGAAACCGGCGCGATCTTCGTGGACCGCTTCATGAGCACGTCCATGCACTACCCGACCAACTACGGGTACGTGCCCAAGACCATCAGCGGCGACGGCGACCCGGTCGACGTGCTGGTGATCACCCCGGTGCCGCTGATCCCCGGCGTGGTGGTGAGCTGCCGCCCGATCGGCATCCTGAAGATGCAGGACGAGGCCGGCGACGACGCCAAGGTGCTGGCCGTGCCGGTCGACAAGGTGCTGGCCATCTACACCCACTGGCAGAAGCCCGAGGACCTCAATCCGCTGCGGCTCAAGACCATTTCCCACTTCTTCGAGCACTACAAGGACCTGGAGCCGAACAAGTGGGTCAAGGTGCTGGGCTGGGACGGCCCGGACGCGGCCCGCAAGGAAATCCAGGACGGCATGGACAACTACCGCCGGGGCGAGCAGAAGGCCTGACGGCCATCGCGCGCGCTCAGCCGCCGGGCTGCCGGAACGGCGAGCGCGCTTCCAGGTGCTCGAGGTAGTGCTCGATGCCCTGGCCCTCCCGGGCGAGGAAACGCTCCACCGCATCGGCGAACGACGGGTGCGCCAGCCAGTGGGCGCTGTGCGTCCTGACCGGCATCAGCGCGCGCGCCATCTTGTGCTCGCCCTGCGCGCCGCCCTCGAACCGGCCCACGCCGTGTTCGATGCACCACTGCAGCGGCTGGTAGTAGCACGCCTCGAAGTGCAGGCAGTCCACGCGCTCCAGCGCCCCCCAGTAGCGGCCGTAGGCGGCCTGCGGCGCCTCGCCTTCGTCCGACAGCGCAATCAGGCTGCAAGCGATGTCGCGGCCGTCGCGCCGGGCGACGAACAGCAGCCAGTGCCCGGGCATCTCGCGCGCCATGCGCCGGAAGAAATCGCGCCGCAGGTAGGGCGGGTTGCCGTGCTCGCGGTAGGTGCGCTCGTAGCAGCGGTAGAAGAAGTCCCAGTCGGCTTCGCGGATCTCGCTTCCCCGCAGCGCCCGGAAGTCCACGCCGGCCTCGGCGACCTTGCGGCGCTCCTGGCGGATCTTCTTGCGCTTGTCCTGCGCCAGGCTGGCCAGGAAGTCGTCGAAGCCCGCCCAACCCTGCTGCAGCCAGTGGAACTGCACCGTGTGCCGCGGCATCAGACCGGCCTGCGCGCAGGCGGCGACGTCATCGTCGGAGAGGAAGAGCAGGTGCAGGGACGACAGCTCGTTCTGGCGGGACAGCGCCACGAGGATGTCGACCAGCGCCCGCCGCGAGGCGGCGTCGCGCGCCAGCAGGCGCGAGCCGGGCACCGGGGTGAATGGCACGGCCACCAGGCCCTTGGGGTAGTACGACAGCCCGTGCTCCTCGTACGCGTTGGCCCAGGCCCAGTCGAACACGTACTCGCCGTACGAATGGCTTTTCAGGTACAGGGCGCAGGCGGCGTGCAGTTCGTCGCCGCGCCAGAGCGTCACGAAGCTCGGCTGCCAGCCGGTGCCCGCCGTCGCGCTGCCGCTGTCGTGCAGCGCGGCCAGGTACTCGTGGCGCAGGAAGGGCGTGGGCAGGTCCTGCGAAGCGAGCAGCCCGTTCCACGCCGGCGCGGGCACTTCATCCGGCTTCGCACAGAGGCGGATGACATAATCGTCCGGCGCTTTTTTCACTGCTGCCATGGCCCTTCACATCTGCATCGCCCAGCTCAACTACGTTGTGGGCGACATGCCGGGCAACGCTCAGAAGATCATCGACGCCGCCCGCACCGCCTACGACAAGGGGGCGCGGCTGGTCGTCACGCCGGAACTGTCCCTGTGCGGCTATCCGGCCGAGGACCTGCTCCTGCGCCCGGCGTTCATCGCGGCTTGCGATGATGCCGTCAAAACGGTGGCCCGCGAGCTCGCGGGGTTGAAGGGCCTGCACGTGATCGTCGGCCACCCGGTGGGCGGCGACGTGCGCAGCAAGTCGGTGCAGGTGCAGCGGCGGCTGAACGCGGCCAGCGTGGTCAGCGAAGGCCGCGTGCTGGAGACCTACGCCAAGCGCGAGCTGCCCAACTACCAGGTGTTCGACGAGCGGCGCTACTTCACGCCGGGCAAGGGCACCTGCGTGTTCCAGGTCGAGGGCCTCAACGTCGGCCTGCTGGTCTGCGAGGACGCCTGGTTCGAGGAGCCCGCGCTGCTGGCCAAGGAGACCGGGGCCGAGCTGCTGGTGGTCACCAATGCCTCGCCCTTCCACGTCGGCAAGGGCGGCGAGCGCGTCGCCCGCATGGCCGACCGGGCGCGCGCGGTCGATCTGCCCGTGATCTACGCGCACCTGGTCGGCGGCCAGGACGAGGTGGTGTTCGACGGCGGCTCGTTCGCGGTCGACGCGGCCGGCACCCTGGCGGGCCGGGCGCCGGGCTTTCGCGAGGACCTGTTCACGGTGAGCGTGGAGCAGGGCGCCGGCGCCCTGGCGCTGAAGGCCTCGATGGCGCCCGAGCGCGAGCCGGAGGCCGACCTCTGGGACGCCCTGGTGCTGGGCGTGCGCGACTACATCGTCAAGAACGGCTTCCCCGGCGTGCTGCTCGGCCTGTCGGGCGGGATCGACTCCGCGCTGGTGCTGGCCATCGCGGTGGATGCGCTGGGCAAGGACAAGGTGCGGGCGGTGATGATGCCCTCGCCCTACACCGCCAACATCTCCCTGGTCGACGCGCGAGAGATGGCCCAGCGGCTGGGCGTGCGCTACGACGAGATCTCGATCACGCCCCAGTTCGAGGCCTTCAAGCTGGCGCTGGCCAAGGAGTTCGCCGGCCTGCCGGAGGACACGACCGAGGAGAACATCCAGGCCCGCATCCGCGGCGTGCTGCTGATGGCGCTGTCCAACAAGTTCGGCAGCATCGTGCTGACCACCGGCAACAAGAGCGAGATGGCCACCGGCTACTGCACGCTCTACGGCGACATGGCCGGCGGCTTCGCGGTGATCAAGGACGTGCTCAAGACCATGGTGTTCCGGCTCGCGCGCTGGCGCAACGCGAACGATCCGCACGGCACCGGCGCCAACCCGATCCCCGAACGCATCATCACCCGGCCACCGAGCGCGGAGCTGCGGCCCGACCAGACCGACCAGGACAGCCTGCCGCCCTACGAGGTGCTGGACGCCATCCTGGCGCGCTACATGGAGAACGACGAGGGGGTCGAGGCGATCGTGGCCGAGGGGTTCGATCGCGCCGTGGTGGAGCGGGTGGCCCGGCTCATTCGCATCAACGAATACAAGCGGCGGCAAGCGCCGGTGGGCATCCGCGTGACCCACCGCAGCTTCGGCAAGGATTGGCGCTATCCTATTACCGGCAAGTTCCGCGCCTAGGGCCCAGAGGAAGAACACATGAAACAGATCACCGCCATCGTCAAACCGTTCAAGCTGGAGGAAGTGCGCGAAGGCCTGGCCGAATGCGGCGTCACCGGCCTGACGGTCACCGAGGTCAAGGGCTTCGGCCGCCAGAAGGGCCACACCGAGCTGTACCGCGGCGCCGAGTACGTGGTGGACTTCCTGCCCAAGGTGAAGGTGGAAGTGGTGGTGAAGGACGACGACGTCGAGCGCTGCGTCGACGCCATCGTCAAGGCCGCCCGCACCGGCAAGATCGGCGACGGCAAGATCTTCGTCACCAGCGTCGAGCGCGTGGTGCGCATCCGCACCGGCGAGACGGACGAATCGGCGGTCTGAGGCCGCCCGCGCGGCCGCCCGGCCGCGCCTAGATCTGCGACAGGTCCTGCGCTGAAGGCGCCGTGGCGCCGGCCACGAGGGACGCCAGCAGCGGCCCGGGCTCGCTGCCCACCTGCACGAGGTCCATCTGCCAGTCGTTCATGAAGCCCTGGCGCACGCTCTGCTGCAGGAACCCCAGCAGCGGGCCGTAGTAGCCGTCCGTGTCCAGGATGCCCACCGGCTTGTCGTGGTAGCCGAGCTGCCGCCAGGTCCAGACCTCGAACAGCTCTTCGAACGTCCCGATGCCGCCGGCCAGCGCGAGGAAGGCGCCGGCCCGCTCGGCCATCATGCGCTTGCGGTCGTGCATGCTGTCGACGATGTGCAGCTCGGTGCAATCGCGCTTGGCCCACTCCTTCTCGACCAGCGCCTGCGGGATGACGCCGATGACGGTGCCGCCGGCTTCGAGCGTGGCATCGGCCACCGTGCCCATCAGGCCGTTGTTGCCGCCGCCGTAGACCAGCTGGCCGCCGCGACTGCCGATCCAGTGGCCCACGTCGCGCGCGGCCTGCACGAAGGGCTCGGCCACGCCGTTGCGCGAGCCGCAGTAGACGCAGATGGAAAAGGGCGCCGCCGTCATGAGCCTAGCCTCTGCGCGAGGGCGGCGGTCCAGATGCCCAGCGCCAAGACCAGGCTGAGGAGGACGGCGGCGCTGCCCATGTCCTTGGCGCGCTTGGACAGGTCGTGCCATTCCGGGCCGATGCGGTCGACGACCGTCTCGACGGCGGTGTTGAGCAGCTCCACGATCATCACCAGCAGCACCGAGCCGGCCAGCAGCGCCACCTGCACCCAGCCGCGGCCCAGCCAGAAGGCCAGGGGCAGCAGCACGACGGCGGCGATGGCTTCCTGCCGGAAGGCGACTTCGCCCCAGCCGGCGCGCAGGCCCTGCAGCGAATAGCCGGTGGCGTGCCACAGGCGGCGCAGGCCGGTGCGCAGCTTGTGCGGGTGGACGGGGGTGATGGCTTCGGGCGGCCGGGACATGGGCGCCGATTGTCTATGACGCGCGTGACGGCTGCGCGGGCGCCGACACCAGCCTCGTTCCGGCCAGGACGTCGTGCCAGAACTGCCGCTCGGGGTGGAAGCGGCTGAGCAGCGCCCAGAAGGCGAGCCACCCGGTGAAGAGGACCAGCACCGGCCCCGTGGCGACGCGGTGGGATTCGAAGGCGGCCAGCGGCGGCAGCACCCAGACGTAGCTGAATACGTAGCGGATGAAGGCGCGCAGCGGCCCCAGCGGCCGGCCAAAGCGATCGACCACCCGGATGTGCCATGTCTTCATGGCCAGCGTCTGGCCCTTGCACCAGAACCAGACGAAGTAGATGGCGAGGACGGCGAACAGGAAAGCGATGAGCCCCTGCCGGTGCATCAGGCCGTGGCGCATCTGCGTGGCGATGCTGAACACCAGGGCCGCCGCCATGACGACGCCGAACAGCAGCAGGCTTTCGTAGAGCCAGGCGGCCATGCGCCGGCGAAGGGGCGGGGCGATCAATGGAGCGGGCGAGGCCGGGCCGGGAGCCGCCTCGCCGCCGGAGAGGCTCGGCGGTCGGGACATGGGTTCAGTTGGCCGTGGCCGGCGGGGCGGGCACGGGCAGGGGCTGAGGCTCGCCGTTGAGCCCGGACGCGATGCGCGGCGGCTTGGGCCCGCGCTCGCTGCGGGGGACGTTGGCCAGCTTCTGGGCGGGCACCGGCTTGACGGCGGCGGCGGCGGCGGGCGGCGTGCGAGACGTGGCGCCGGCCGCCAGCCTGCGCTTTTCTTCCGGTGACAGGGCCTGGTAGGCCTCCCACTTGGCCTTCTTGTCGTCGGCCGAGACGCCCTGGGTTTCACCGAAGTTCAGGCGGGCCTGCGCGCGCTGCTGCGGGCTGAGCGCCACCCATTCGTTCATGCGGCTGTGCAGCTTGGCCTGCTCCTGCGGGGCCATGCGGCCGTAGTTGCGCGACAGCGCGAGCCACTTGCGTTTCTGCGCCTCGCTCAGCGTGGCCCAGGTGCCGGCCAGCGGCTGCAGGGCGGCGCGCTGCTCGGCGCCCAGCTCCGACCAGGCCGGGCGTGTCTGGGCGGGGGCCTGCGCCACCCGGGTGGCCTGGCCCTTGGACGGGGCGGGGTGCACCGCCGCGGGACTGGCCGCAGCGCCGGGCTGGGTGAGCGTGGCGGCGGGCTGGTTGGCCAGTGCGGGCGTGATCAGGACGGCGCCGGCCAGCAGCCATGCGCCACCGGCGAGGGACAGCCGGGCGGGGAACCGCGCGCCGAAACGGGGGCCTTGCATGCGCGCCCCCGACTCAGCGGCCGGACTTGAGGAACTGGACGAAGCCCGGATCGGCGTAAGCCGCCGGCGGCAGGTCGTCGGTGAGGAGGGCGGCGTCGACTTCCGCGACCTCGCTGGCGCGACGCTCGTTCTGGACGACGTGGATCGTCACCAGGCCGGCCGCCAGCACGATGAGCGGCAGCGCCGAAGCCAGGCGCTGCCAAAAGCTGACCTGCTCGTCGCCGCCCAGCGTGGCCTGGCCGCCGGACGCGGAGACCGAATGGACGGACTGCAGGGCGGCCTGGCGGTGGGCCAGGGCCTGCATCCGCGCGGCGCGCAGGCGCTCGGAGATGTCGTGGGGGAGCCCGGCGGCACCCGCGTCCAGGCGGGCCGCGATGCGGCGTCCGAACTGGTCCTGGCGGGCGAGCGCCACGGCGGGGCTGATCGTGTTCATGGTTGTAATCCCTTTGCCTTCAGTGCTTTGCTGAGGGCCTGGACCGCCCGGGAGCAGTGGGTCTTGACACTGCCCTCCGAGCAACCCATGGCCGCCGCCGTTTCGGCCACGTCCATATCCTCCCAGTAACGCATCAGGAATGCCTCACGTTGACGCGGGGGAAGTCCCTGGATCTCGACTTCGATCTCTCGCAAGACCTGGGCCCGGCGCGTGGAGTCCTCGGCGCTCTCCGCCTGCTGTGAGTTCTCCAGCGCCGTGTAAGTTTCCAGCAGATCGAAATCTCCGTCGTCCGAGGCGGACTCGAAGTCGCTCATGTTGGAAAACAGCGCGTTGCGCGTCTTCTGGCGGCGGAACCAGTCCAGCGTGCAGTTGGACAGGATGCGCTGGAAGAGCATCGGGAGTTCCGCCGGCGGCTTGTCGCCGTAGTGCTGCGCCAGCTTCATCATGCTTTCCTGCACGATGTCCAGCGCCGCTTCCTCGTCGCGGACGTGGTAGACGGAGCGCTTGAAGGCCCGTTTTTCGACGCTCTTGAGGAAGTCGGAGAGTTCTCGTTCGGTGGCCAAGTGGAGGGGACCTTCGCGACGCTTCGGGTCCGGTGCTTGAGCGGGCGCGATTATGGCACCCGGGCGCAGCCGCTCGGGCCCTCCCGGTTGAGGTGCCATAATGCGCGCTGCAAGTCAAAAGGCAAACGAGCCCGGATCCGGCGGCGCAATCGGCCCGTCCATGGTCTTGGGTTCTAAGTCCCGAAACGGCCCCACAAGGGCGCGTGAGGGGCACCCCAAGGTTATTCGTTCCCGAAGCCCGAAAGGTTGATCATGGAAATCTCGAAGGCGGAGCTCAGCTCCGCGGCCGCGGCCACCGCCGGCGTTCCCAATTCCCGTCCCCCCGAACTGCGCGGCGCCGAGATCCTCGTCAAGGCGCTGCAGGCCGAAGGCGTCAAGTACGTCTGGGGCTATCCCGGCGGCGCGGTGCTGCACATCTACGACGCGTTCTACAAGCAGGACACCATCCAGCACGTGCTGGTGCGCCACGAGCAGGCGGCGGTGCATGCGGCCGACGGCTACGCCCGCGCCACCGGCGACGTCGGCGTGGCCCTGGTGACGTCGGGCCCCGGCGTCACCAACGCGGTGACCGGCATCGCCACCGCCTACATGGATTCGATCCCGATGGTGATCATCACCGGGCAGGTGCCCACGGCCGCGATCGGCCTGGACGCCTTCCAGGAGTGCGACACCGTCGGCATCACCCGGCCCGTCGTCAAGCATAACTTCCTGGTGAAGGACGTGCGCAACGTGGCCGAGGTGATGAAGAAGGCCTTCCACATCGCCCGCAGCGGCCGCCCGGGCCCGGTGGTGGTGGACATCCCCAAGGACGTCTCCTTCAACAAGACGCCTTACGAGGGCTATCCCGACAAGGTCGAGATGCGCTCGTACAACCCGGTGCGCAAGGGGCACGGCGGCCAGGTGCGCAAGGCGGTGCAGCTGCTGGCCTCGGCCAAGCGCCCCTACATCTACACCGGCGGCGGCGTCGTCCTGGGCAATGCCACCGAGGAACTGCGCACGCTGGCCAACCTGCTGGGCTACCCCTGCACCAACACGCTGATGGGCCTGGGGTCCATCTCCGGCACCGACCCCAAGTTCCTCGGCATGCTGGGCATGCACGGCACCATCGAAGCCAACAACGCGATGCAGAACTGCGACGTGCTGCTGGCCGTGGGCGCGCGCTTCGACGACCGCGTGATCGGCAACCCCAAGCACTTCGCCTCCAGCGACCGCAAGATCATCCACATCGACATCGACCCCTCGAGCATCTCCAAGCGGGTCAAGGTGGACGTGCCCATCGTGGGCGACGTCAAGGACGTCCTGGCCGACCTGATCGCCAACATCCGCGAGACGGGCGCCAAGCCCGACCCGCAGGCGCTGGCCGGCTGGTGGGAGACTATCGAGGGCTGGCGCAAGCGCGACTGCCTGCGCTACGACCGCGACAACCGGGACGTGATCAAGCCGCAGCACGTCATCGAGACGCTGTGGAACATGACGAAGGACGTCGACACCTACATCACGTCGGACGTCGGCCAGCACCAGATGTGGGCCGCGCAGTTCTACAAGTTCCAGGAGCCGCGGCGCTGGATCAACTCCGGCGGCCTGGGCACCATGGGCGTGGGCATCCCCTACGCCATGGGCATCAAGCTGGCCAAGCCGCAGAGCGAGGTGTACTGCATCACCGGCGAAGGCTCGGTGCAGATGTGCATCCAGGAGCTGTCGACCTGCCTGCAGTACAAGACCCCGATCAAGGTCATCTCGCTGAACAACCGCTACCTGGGCATGGTGCGGCAGTGGCAGCAGCTCGACTACGAGGGCCGCTACAGCCACAGCTACATGGACGCGCTGCCCGACTTCGTGAAGCTGGCCGAGGCCTATGGCCACGTGGGCATGCTGATCGAGCGGCCGCAGGACGTGGAGCCGGCGCTGCGCGAGGCGCGCAAGCTCAAGGACCGCACGGTCTTCATGGACTTCCGCACCGACCCCACCGAGAACGTCTGGCCCATGGTCAAGGCGGGCGCGGGCATCACGGAGATGCTGCTGGGGTCCGAGGACCTCTAGAGCCCCGATCGTCGTCATCCCGCCTGCGCGGGCATGACGGAACAAGAAGACGAATCTATTGGCTTGCCAAGCCCGCCGCTTACCGGCGACGGGGGAGGGCACCGAAAAGAGGAATCGAGAAAGACATGAAACACATCATCGCCGTGCTGCTGGAAAACGAACCCGGCGCACTGTCCCGCGTGGTGGGCCTGTTCTCGGCCCGCGGCTACAACATCGAGTCGCTCACCGTGGCGCCGACGGAAGACCCCTCGCTGTCGCGCATGACGATCCAGACCACCGGTTCTGACGACGTGATCGAGCAGATCACCAAGCACCTGAACCGCCTGATCGAGGTGGTCAAGGTGGTCGACCTCACCGAGGGCGCCTACACCGAGCGCGAGCTCATGATGGTGAAGGTGCGCGCCGTCGGCAAGGAGCGCGAGGAGATGAAGCGCATGGCCGACATCTTCCGCGGCCGCATTATCGACGTCACCGAGAAGAGCTACACCATCGAGCTGACGGGCGACCAGTCCAAGAACGACGCGTTCCTGGAAGCGATCGACCGCAGCGCCATCCTGGAGACGGTGCGCACCGGCGCCAGCGGCATCGGCCGCGGCGAGCGCGTGCTGCGCGTCTGACCCTTTTTCTACCCATCCCGATTTCTACTGGAGAGAGCATGAAGGTTTTCTACGACAAGGACTGCGACCTGAGCCTGATCAAGGGCAAGACCGTCGCCATCATCGGCTACGGCTCGCAGGGCCATGCGCACGCGCAGAACCTGAACGACAGCGGCGTGAAGGTCGTGGTCGGCCTGCGCCCGGGCGGCGCGTCCTGGCCCAAGGTGGAGAAGGCYGGCCTGAAGGTCGCCGCCGTCAACGAAGCCGTGAAGATGGCCGACGTGGTGATGATCCTGCTGCCCGACGAGCAGATCGG